>NZ_JACHIP010000003.1 GCF_014203275.1 Granulicella aggregans | reverse complement strand
GTCTTCGTCTTTCGCGGCCGGCGTGGAGACATTTTGAAGGTGCTCTGGTTCGATGGCGACGGTCTATGTCTGCTGGCCAAGCGCCTTGAGCGGGGGCGCTTCGTATGGCCGCAGGCAAGCAGCGGCACCGTATCTCTGAGCCGTGCTCAGTTGTCGATGCTGCTCGAAGGGATCGATTGGAGAGCGCCTGTCAGGACAGCGGAACAGGTGATGAGTGTTTGAGGTTTTATCCAGTTTTCATGCGGGTTTTCTTCTGCTAATCGCCTCTACCCTTGTGGCATACTGCGTTCATGTTCTCCGCCTCGCTTCCCGATCTCAACGCGCTCGATCTTGAAGCAGTGAAGGCGTTGCTGATCGACCGGCATGAGAGTTATACCGCGACTCTCAACTCGCGCACGAGCGAGATCGAGCGCCTCGTGCTGCTGGTCGAGAAGCTGCAGCGGATGCTCTTCGGCGCGAAGAGCGAGAAGGTGCTCCGTCAGATCGACCAGCTTGAGTTGCAGTTGGAAGAGTTGCAGGCGGCCAGCGCCATCGAAGAGTCGAAGGCCGTCGCTCCAGCTGAACGGCCCGCACCGGCCAAGCCCTTTCGGCGCCCTCTGCCCGAACATCTTCCGCGCGAAGTCCATACCCATATGCCCGGTCATGAGGCGTGTCCCGACTGCGGCGGCAGACTTCGTGAACTCGGCGAAGACGTCGCCGAGATGTTGGAGTACGTTCGCGCCAGCTTAAAGGTTCTTCGTCATGTGCGTCCCAAGCTGAGCTGCGACGCCTGCGACCGGATCGTGCAGGCACCGGCACCGTCCCGGCCTATCGATCGCGGACTCGCAGGGCCGGGTCTGCTCGCGCATGTGCTGGTGTCCAAGTATGCCGACCACTGCCCCGTGTACCGACAGTCGGAGATCTATGCCCGCGAAGGCGTAGATCTCGACCGCTCGACGTTGGCTGGATGGGTCGGCGCAACCAGCGAGCTGCTTGCGCCGCTGGTCGAAGCGGTGCGCGTTCACGTCATGGCGGCAAGCAAGCTGCACGCCGACGACACGCCCGTGCCGGTGCTCGCCCCAGGTAACGGAAGGACCAAGGCTGGAAGGCTCTGGACCTACGTCCGCGATGACCGGCCCTCAGGCGATCAGACTGCACCCGCCGTGTGGTTCGCCTATTCGCCCGACCGCAAGGGCGAGAACCCGCGCCAGCACCTGAAGCTCTACAAGGGTGCCCTGCAGGCCGACGCTTACGCAGGCTTCCAACAGCTCTACGAGTCCGGAACCATCGTCGAAGTCGCGTGTTGGGCCCATACACGGCGCGAGTTCCACGAGATCCACATCGCGCACGCTTCGCCCATTACATCGGAAGCGATCGAGCGCATCGCCGCGCTCTACGCCATCGAAGCCGAGATACGAGGCAGCACGCCGGAGATCAGGAAGGCCATCCGTCAGGCCCGCGCGAGACCTCTGCTCGACGGCATGAAGACCTGGCTCGAAGCGACACTCGCGAAGCTCTCACGCAAGTCCGATACAGCGGCTGCGATCCGCTACGCCCTCTCACGATGGCCCGCGCTCACCCGCTTCACCGACGACGGACAACTGGAGATCGACAACAACGCCGCCGAACGCGCGTTGCGGGTCGTCGCGCTCGGACGGAAGAACTATCTCTTCGCGGGATCGAACGCGGGCGGAGAACGCGCCGCAGCCATCTACTCGCTCCTCGGGTCGGCCAAGCTCAACGGCCTCGACCCCGAACTCTATCTCCACCACGTCCTCGATCGCATCGCCGACCATCCCATCAGCAGGATCAACGACCTCCTGCCATGGAACGTCGCGCTCCCAAGCCAGACCTCACCCGCTTAGTTATGTACCCACATAACGCTATGTGGATACATAACTCTGACACCCCTCATAAGGACGGCCAACGCCAAACGCTTACGAAAGAAGAGCTGGCCGCAGCCAAGAAGATTACGGCTGCTGCGGCCCCCATCATGAAGCTCAGTGCGAAGGAGCCTGAGACTCCAAAGGAACCGAAGTCCGGTAAAGAGAAGTACTCCGCCAAGAAGAGCAAGGAAGACGAAGCGAAAGCGGCACCCGATCTCGCTGGTGAACCTGAACCATCGGCGGTATAGGCCCCAGATCGCAGAAAAGGCCCCGCTTTTGGCGGGGCCTTCGTTTGTCGCTGCGTAGTTCCCGTTTAGAGCTTCTTCTTGAGGTCGTATGCCATATTCTTGTGTGCTGCAACCGCAGTCTTGCCTTTGATCACGGCGGCCTTAAACTTCACGTCCTTGGTATCCTTCGCTTCTGTCGTGAACGCGCTCAGCGCCTTCGCGTGGTCGGACACCATGTCGCTGATGTACTCCTTGTCGAAATCGGCTCCCGAAAGTCCATTTAGTTTGTCGATCGCTTTCTGGTGATCAGCATCTGGACCCGTCGGGGGCGTCAGTCCCCATGATTCTGCAAAGGGCTTCATGCTCGCCGTCATCTTGGTGTGCTCAGAGATCATCTTCTCCGCGAACCGCTTTACTGCAGGATTGGTGGCTTTCTGATCGGCGAGCTGACTCAGGGCAATCTCATTCTGATCAGATTGCGCTGCCATCGCTAAAAACTTCTTATCGTCATCGGTTGCTGCATGGGCGAAAGCAGGCGAGAGCGCTAGCGTGAGACCGAGAAGGGCGGAGGAGGCCGGGACAGATTTCATGTTCATAAGGGTTCCTGCCGGATAGGGCGTGTTTCTGTCAACTTTGTTCCCCTTATTCGAGTAGCAATCTCCGGCTTTCGTTGCTCCACGCTGCACTCATTCGTCCGGCGAACAATCGGTTCACGGCGCGCGGCGGGCGGGACGCAAGGGGACACCTCTGCGAAGGTTCGCTGCATCGAACTGCGAGGAATTCGCAGATTGGAGGATTTGAAATGGCCAATGTATTCGTGGAAGCGCGCCCCAAAGGGCGTCCTGAAGGCGCGGCTATCGAGGGCTATGTGGTTGAAGATCACGCCAACGACGTCCTTGGAACTTTCAATACCCAAGAGGAAGCTGTCGCTTGGGCGAAAGGGAAGGGACATTCTCCCGTCGTGGCACGCGTGCGTCACCTGAACGACAAGAAGAAGCCCGATCACTGGCGGTCTGCATAAGTCGTTCAATGCCGACTTGGCAAGCCTTAACTAGACAATCCGAGGAGCAGAAACATCATGTCCAGCTCACCATTGACTGAAAAGCCGTACGTAGAAGACCTCCCACGGTCCACGGGCGCATCCGTGGTCGTTAGCGGTCGTTACCTTCCTCCCCCTGAAGACAAAGACGGGAAGCTTTGGGTGCGCACATCCGCTCTCGTCTTGAAAGATGCTCAGGTTCTTTATGCGATGTGGCGCGATGTTGAAGCTGCCCCGCAGTGGCAAGAACACCTGGTTGAAGTTGTTGAGACAGGTCCGGGAACTTCGCGCTGGTCAATGAGAACCTCAAATGACGATGACAGCAAAGTCATCACCTGGGAATCGGAAGTGCTCGCGGACGAGCCGGGAGTGCGTATTGCCTGGCGATCAATCGGCGGGGATGTCGACCAAGCTGGCGAAGTGATCTTTGACGCGGCACCCAACGGCGTAGGCACAGTCGTAACCGTCCTCCAGGAGTTCCGGATGGGCAAGCTGGCAAGCGCTTGGGAAACTCTTGTAGGACGCAATCCTAAGCAGGCTGTAATCGAGAATCTCCGCCACTTCAAGGCGCTGGCCGAAACGGGAGAGATCCCTCGGTCCCAGCTCGATCCACACGGCGATCGCGGCGTCATTGGCAATTTCAAGCGGTCGAGCTACGGTGAGACCGTCCCAACCCCAACGGGCGGCAACTAGCCGCAGGAGAGAACCATGAAAGCAGTTTGTTGGATGGGAAAGAGCAGCATGGAAACGCGCACGGTTCCGGATCCTGAACTCATCAATCCGCACGACGCCATCATCAAGGTCACCCGGACGGCGATTTGCGGTTCAGATCTCCACCTTTACGACGGCTTCATCCCCACGATGGAGTCCGGCGACATCATGGGACACGAATTCATGGGCCTAGTGGAAGAGGTTGGCCCCGAAGTCACAAACCTCAAGCGCGGAGATCGCGTGGTCGTGCCGTTCACAATCGCTTGCGGAAACTGTATCTTCTGCAAAAAGAAATACTGGGCTGCCTGTGACAATACGAATCCCAATGCTCACTTGATGGAGAAGGCTTATGGCTATTCGGGCGCAGGCCTCTTCGGGTACTCGCATATGATGGGCGGCTATTCCGGTGGCCAGGCGCAGTACGTGCGGGTTCCGTTCGCGAATGTTGGACCTCTGAAAATTGAGAACGATCTACCCGACGAAAAAGTCCTCTTCCTCTCTGACATCTTCCCGACCGGGTATATGGCGGCCGAAAATGCCCAGATTCAGCCCGGTGACACCGTAGCCGTCTGGGGATGCGGACCCGTTGGTCAATTCGCCATTGCCAGTGCATTCATGCTCGGGGCTGCCCGCGTCATCGCAATCGATCGTTTCCAAGAGCGTTTAGATTTGGCTCGCTCGCTCGGCGCGATCACGGTCGACTACTCGGAAGAGGATGTCAGCGTACTTACCGCGCTGAAGGATCTCACCAGCGGAGTTGGCCCCGATAGCTGTATCGATGCGGTTGGGCTTGAGGCGCATTCAAACGAACTGCAAGGTATCTACGATGTGGTTAAGACGGCTCTCTTCATGGAGACTGACCGCCCTAGCGTGCTTCGGCAAGCGATTCAGGCGGTAAGGAAGGGCGGCACGCTGTCGATTCCGGGTGTTTACGGTGGATTGTTGGACAAGGTACCGTTCGGAGCCGCCTTTGGCAAAGGCATCACGATGAAGATGGGCCAGACCAACATGCACAACTATATGAAACCGCTGTTGGAGCGCGTAGAGAAGGGTCAAATCGATCCGAGTTACATCATTTCGCACCGGATCACGCTGGATCAGGCGCCGGAGATGTACAAAATCTGGCGGGACAAGAAAGAGAACGTCACCAAGATCGTGATCGATCCTTGGGCGTAGCAGAAACGCTCGCATTGGAGACGAACCCAATGCGAGCGCTACCTCCAAAGCCGGAGCAAGCCACAAGATGAGACACGTATGAAGTAATCAGTGGGCGGAAGATCATTGAAAGACGCTAGTGACCTAACATTCATGGCTGCGGCTTTAGAACAGGCGAGGGCAGGAGAGGCTACGCCTGGAGGAGCCCAAGTCGGCGCTGTCTTGGTCGAGAACGGACACATTGTTTGCTCCAGCTTCCACGAGGGCGATCTCCAATCTGATCCTACGGCCCACGCCGAGATGGTGGGAATTAGGCGGCTCTGTAAGGAACGGAGATCGACGAGTCTGAAGGGCGTTACGGTCTATTGCACTTTGCAACCTTGCGGCATGTGTACTATGGCGTGTCTTTGGGCAGGAGTGAGCCGTATCGTCTATGGAGCCTCCCGAAACGATGTGAACTCTGTCTACTTTGAGTCTCGACACTTCGACACTGCTGACTTTATCAATCAAGCGTTCCGCGATGACCTGGAAGTGAAGGGTGGCGTATTGTCGGACGAGTGCGCAACTTTCTACCTGAAACCAGAAGAGACTGCGCCGATCGATCCCGCGCATGATTTCACGTCCATTCTTTAATTTGAGCACCGCAAAATGCACGACCTAAAACAAGGAATGAGAGAGGATTGTCCATCAACGTAAGGCCTGACAAACGCAAGCCGATCATCAAACAGAGACAGCATCAGAAAATGGCTGAGTCTGCGCACGCTTACGTCCGGGGCAACACCGCCCGTTTCTACGACTGGCTAGCGAGCAAATCGGTGCAAGCAGCTCTCCCACAGGGGCCGTCTGTTTGGATATGCGGGGATTGTCACACTGGGAACCTCGGACCGGTTTCTGACCTCGAAGGAAACATAGACATTCAGATTCGCGACCTGGACCAAACCGTGATCGGGAATCCGGCTCACGACCTGCTTCGGCTGGGCCTTTCTCTCGCAATGGCTGCGCGAAGCTCAGATTTGCGGGGTGTGACGACCTCTCTCATGCTCGAGGAGATGATCGGAGGCTACTGCTGATCCTGCATCGCGTCCTCGGCATGCTCGCTCCAGAGGTTCGTAGTGCTGACAATTAAACGGTGACTGAATGCCTTCTTGCCAGACGCCGTAAAAAAGCTGTCTAAATCTGCTTTTTGCAGCCTGTAGTCTTCCGCATAGAGTTTGCATTGGATGGCATGGTACTGCCCGGTTCCGTTTGTCTTGGCAACAAGGTCGATACCCGTGTCCCTCTTGTCGATGCCCTGTAGCGCTGCCCATTGAGCGTAGGTCCAAACATCGCTGTAAAGGTCGCGGTACGTGGCCTCATTGCGGAGATAGCAGAGAATAAGCTCCTCAAAATAAGTGCCCTTTTCTCTCTCACTTGCGGCGGCTTTCCGATAGCTGTCAAGCAGTGTCTTGAGTGTCGTCATGATGTGTATCCAGAATAGGCGTATTCGTGGCTGCTGTCCTAAAGGGAGGACTTCCTCCCTGTCTGCGACCCATCCGGTTCTCCGCCACCCACCTCAGCAGGGAGGTCCGCCCTCCCCGCAACGCCTATACGCTGTTCAAGACTTCTCGTAAGCGGGAAGTCCCACGTAGCTGGCGTCAAGAGTGCCTCCGCAACGCAGTGATCGGATCACCAATCGGGGACTTGCGCCTTGACGGTTGAGCAGTGATGCAAACGTCCAGTGGGGAGTAGCACCAACGCAGCAGGGGTGAGTGCCGGTACAGGCGTGACGCAGGCATCGCAAAGCAATTCAGGAGGAATCGTGGAGCAATCATTTCAATACTTTGTCGGGATCGACTGGGGCACGCAGACTCACCGGGTTGCCGCACTGGATGGTACTGGGCGACCCGTAGAGCAATACAACGCAGACCACAGCGGCGAGGGCCTCGTCACCCTGGTCAACAAACTTAAACAACGAACGGCGTGTGAGCCAGCTTTGGTCGCAATCGGCATTGAGGTCGCCTGGGGCGCCCTCGTGGAAACCCTGGTCGAAGCTGGCTTTGCCGTGTTCTCGATTAATCCCAAGCAGGTAGACCGCTTCCGCGACCGCTTTACCGTTGCCGGAGCAAAGGACGATGCTCGGGATGCCCTGGTACTGGCCAGCTCGCTGTATACAGACAGGCAGAGTTATAGGAGGGTGGAGATCGACTCCCCCGAGTTGATTCGACTGCGAGAGCTATCCCGGTTCCAGGACCAGCTGAAGGTTGAACTCAGGCGCGTTACCAACCGCTTATGGCAGCAACTTCACCGGTACTATCCACAGATGCTTGCAATCAGTCCGGCTGCTGATGATCGGCTCATGTGGGATCTGCTGGAGGCGGCACCTACGCCTGCCGCAGGGGCGAAGATCACTTCCCTTCGCATTCTGCGCATCCTCAGGGCGAACCGGATACGGAAGGTTTCAGTGGACGAGGTACACGCGGCTTTAAGGACTGCGCCACTGGTACTAGCTCCAGGCGCAGCCGAGGCGGCCTGTGAGCATGTTCAACTGCCGCTTCCCCAGGTGAGGCTACTGGAGGAGCAACTTCGGGAAGTGGGCAATCGCATCAAGTGCCTCCTAACCGTCATGACTGAGGCGAACGCAGGGACGAATCAGCCACCGTGCGATGCCGGCCTGCTCCTATCTATTCCTGGTATCGGCCCTGCTGTCGCCGCAGCTATTCTGACGGAGGCCTCCAAGCCGATCCGGGACCGGGATTACGAGGCATTGCGCTGTTATGCCGGCACGGCTCCGGTTACTAGGCAAAGCGGCAAGAGAAAAACCGTCGGCATGCGTCAGGCTTGCAGTCCGCGCTTGCGAAACGCAGTGTTCTATTGGGCGACAAGTAGCCTCTGCTGTGACATCAGGAGCCGAAAACACTACGACGCACTG
Organism: Granulicella aggregans; assembly: GCF_014203275.1. GTDB lineage: Bacteria > Acidobacteriota > Terriglobia > Terriglobales > Acidobacteriaceae > Edaphobacter. Next base: position 869,579 of record NZ_JACHIP010000003.1, on the reverse strand, counting down.
AGGGGAGCAGGCCACCAGCATGCACGGGCATTGCGCGGTTTAGCCGACAGACTGCTTGGAGTCCTCATCGCTTTGCTGAAAACGCAGAAGCACTTCGATAAAGCGAGACGAGACGGCACATTCGCTAAGAACCCTCTGGTAGTCGCTCCAGCATGATGGCGACTGTATCGCCGACTTGATCATCAAGCCAGAAACACTTCTGATGGGAAAGCGTTCATCGGGATCTAGGCTCGGCTCAGTTTCCGAAAACGCCGTTTCAAGGGAATCGGCAAAACCATTAGATCAGGATCGCGCTTCGACCGGCTACTCGCGAGTGATGGTAAGGACGGTGATGTCATCTGCCTGGGGTGCTCCGATGCCGAAGGCGCAGGCGGCCTCTGCGATGGCGGAAGCGGATTGGGTGCTGATGGATTCGGTCAATGCGGAGATCATGCAGGAAACGACGAAGGGCGCGAATGGCACGGGCTTGGGACTGTGGGTACTCGAACACGGAAGCAATGAGCACTCGAATCGATGAAAGGAGATGTGAACCGCGAGACAGCCGCTGTCGGGACCAGTTGCGTCGGAGCGACGCGGCAGAGAGACATTAATTCCCCAGAAACGGCGTTTGCGGAAATCAGCGTCGTGACTACAGGAGGATGGCTGCAACGAATAACAGGATGCCAGCCGCAGCCTGCGAAACCAGGACTAACCAATACCCGAAGGGCTGGCGTATGCGATCCAACTCACCGAATTTTCCGAATGCTCGCCCTGTTATCGTTCCATGTGCCACGAAGTAGAGTAGCAACATCCCGAAGCATGTGCAGATAATGCGCGGCCACATACCTGCTGTTTCCATGCAAGCCATCCTCTCAGGGCGATCAGGCAGGACGCAAGTAATGGCCGGTCGTAGAAGGTAGGAAGCATCCTGAACAATTTGTTGCCTTGATCCCGCAAACGGGATTTGCGGAAGTTTCGGCTCCGCCAAACCGTCCGGACCGACGAGGTTTCCGCAAACACCGACTTCGCGGCAGGTTCGAGACCGACTGGCCAGATCCGCGCAAGATCGTCATCCGTAGCCGAGCTTCAGAGTCGCCATTTGAGACAGTTCAAAGTAAATCAGCGTATCGCTCTGAATGGTCCAGTCGAGATGCCATCGCACCACAATTGAATAAAGATAGGAATTTTTTTGGGGAAGCGAGGCAACCAACTAGATTAGAGGGGAACCAGGAGATAGCAGCAGGCGTATGCCTCTGTGACAAAAGCGAGGTGCGAGGATGACATCGAATCGTGATCTCCAGTCACGACGTTTATGGGCACGGGTCTCAGGATTGGCTTACCTGCTGGTCCTGGGGGTCGATCTTACCGGCTTGCAGTTATCCCATCAGTTGCTTGGGAAGTGGTTAATGCTGGCTGGTTCGGTATTTGTTGTGCCGCTGGCGCTAGGCCTTTACTTCACACTGAAGATGTTTAAGCCTGTCACGTCGGCCATTGCGCTGGCATGCCGACTTGTGGAAGTTCTTATCGGGCTTATTGTAGCGGTGGTCCGTTTCGATACAGTCCGATCAGCGTTCGCCGGTGCGCACTTCGGCAGCTTCATTCTTGAGTTCGTGGACTGGAATACTGCGACCAGCTTTGATGCCCTGATCTTCACGATTGGTTCAACGCTCTTTTTCTTTGTCTTTGTCCGATCGGTATCCATTCCAAGGGTTCTAGGCTGGTTGGGTCTAGTTGCATCGATCCTCGCTTTCGCCGCGTGCGCTACACATCTCGTTCGGCCCAATTTTCCAGCTTTGAGCGCGGTTCTGTGGATCCCGATGCTGCTTGCAGAACTCTCGACCGGCGGCTGGCTTTTGATTCGTTCTGTACCGAACGCAGCGATAAGAACGCTCTAGATCGGAGGTACGCGCTTTACAGGCAAAATAGCACTCGTGTGTCGATACGCGCCAACGCACCGAGCGAGCGAAGGGCTGCCAATCAGAGGAAGCTGCGCCTGATCGTGGCCAGTAAACTGATCCCGGACCGGTCTCGGGGACTGGTCTCCGGGTGTCTGAAGCTGCGCCGCTCCAGCGACGACGGTCGCCCGCCATGGTGGAGCAACGCGCCCCTTCGTTTCGTTCGTCATCGCCCATAAAGTCAGCTTTTGATCCGCTCGTCCTCGGGGATTCTATAAGGATCTTCGGAGATCGCCCCTCCAGTCAGTTCTAAGTGTTTCATCGCCGCACGGAAGCCGAGATGCCCCCAGTCCTCTGCAGTGGCAGCATCTGGCCGCCAGGTCATCTGGTTCACTTCATGCCAGGGATAAAACACTTTGCCTGACAGGTCCCAAATGCCACCCAGTACCCGTGCCTCATGCAAGCATAGCTGGACCACCTTATGAGGTTCAGAGGTCATTGGGCGCCTAAGTATTACCGAAAGTGGTTGCTCCCCGTTTTTGACAACAAATTCCATTTGAATGACTAGCAGCTCAGAGGCGCTCATATAGTTCTCACTCACTTTCCTTCCGTTGCTATCGGCAAAGCGCTAAGCCGCTTTCAATAGTTTTATCGTTATCTCTTTGGAACACCAGAAACGCAGGCGAAAAGCAATGCTGCCTCAGACTGGGGCACTGAGGAGTATTCTGATCTGCTTTCGCTTTCATGGATTTGTTCTAGCCCTTCAAAATGGGGCGGTCTCAACCGGTCGATGCAACACCATCTGATTTAGATCATTTCTTGAGAGGTGGTGTGTATGAGACAAGGGAGACGTCATGGTCTTTCTGCGGAGCAGAAGTCCGAGATTTGGCGACGTTGGATTTTGAAACTCCAGCTAGTAAACTCCATGCCAGTGTTGCATCGACCGGTTGAGACCGCCCCGTTTCCTGGAAGCTCAGTGATCGGAGAACAACCTCCGCCAGTGATCTCCACTGAGGGCACAGGCCGATGAGTCCGTTCATGGCCACAAGTCCTAGCCTTCCTCGTTCTTTTTCAAAGGGACATCGATGAAGCTGTCGGATAACAAAACCAAGCCTCGCGTGGGGAAGAATCGCTGGAGGAGTTGATTGTGAAGCTCAAGGTCAAGGTCAGCGCAGCAGTCGCCTATGATGGCAAGGCGATAATCGGCGTCGGCGGCCTCGACGAGGGTAGACAGAACCACACCGCTGGTGGCAATGCCATAAAGGATCAGGGTATCGATATCGTTGGCGCGGAGGATCATGGAAAGATCGGTTCCCGCGAACGCACTGACTCGATGCTTGGTGATGACGATCTCGTCACCCCTCGGCGCAATGATGTCGGGGATGGACCCGAGTGGTGCCCGGAAGAGTTGTTGATGCTGTTCCGAAGTCTTGACGGCACCAAACAGCGCATTGCGAGCACTGACTTCGGGCAGCCCTGGGCGAAAGCCTACCTGAACATGGATGATCGTCATCCCAACGGCACGAGCATGACTGAGGACCTTTGCGGCTCGACCAAGGAAAGCGTCCTTGGCATCGCGGGTGTAGATGGAGAGGATGCCGACCTGGCAATCCATGCTCAACAAGGCTGTGCGAGAGGGATCAATCGTCAACGGGTCTGCCACAGCCAAGCTCCTTTGGCACTGAGTCCTGCCGCTCCGGAATTCTAGCTCAGGTTGAACAGAACGAGAGAACCTCCCGTAAAGTCGACGTTTGCGGCAAGGTAGTCCGCCGGGCGGTCCGACGGAGTCGAAACTTCCGCAAACCCCGTTTCCAGGGAACCAGCTATGCTGTGGATACGTTTGAGAGACCTCGCCGATGCCGACAATCAACGATGATCTGAGGAAGAGACAACGCAACACGCTGCCTTCTGACGTCATTGCCAATGACCGCCATGTCAATGACGTGTTCTGGAACGGCACACGAGACAAATCTCGCATACAGCGGGCAGGCGCGATGGTGGTGGGCGGAACTCTTCTTCTCGGTGGAATCGGAGCCGCAGTGATCGCTTACCAGCGAGGCGCATGGATCGGCATATTCACGACCGCTGCAATCGCAATAGGTGGCGGGAGGGTTTTGTACAGAACGCTTGTGCCATCGAATCAACCGAGAAGAATTCGCTAACTCAGCCCAGAAACATTGTTCCTTGAAAGTCGGTGTTTGCGGCAACATCGGGTCTCCCGGGCGGCCGAAACGGTTCGAGGTTTCCCAAAATCCCGTTTTGAGGGAGCTTGTGGGATCCTCTTGGGCCAAGCGATGATTCCGCACAGGCGATTCATCGAACAACGTCTAGCACTGCTAAAAATGAGCGACATAGTAATGACGCGGCGGTATACTTCGCCGATGAGTGACTCATCGCGTGAGAATTACGTCTTTGGGCAATCCATTTTTGAGCAGGAGCGGTTGCTCTTTCAGGGCCGATTTCTCCGTCCGTACACAGAACACTACTTTCGAGCAGCAGGGCTCTCGGTCGGCATGCGCGTGCTCGATGTGGGGTGTGGCGTCGGAGACGTGGCCTTTTTGGCTGCTGACATCGTCGGTCCGGGTGGTCGTGTGACCTGCATCGATCGCGATTCCATGTCGATTAAGCGAGCACAAGAGCGGGCCTCCCAGCAGGGATGCTCTTCCTGGGTGGAGTTTCAGACGTCTACGCTGGATGAGTTTGCTTCGGAAGAAAAGTACGACGCGTTGATCGGCAGATACATTCTGCTTTACCTGCCGGATCCTGCCGCCACTCTGCGGCATTTAATAAGGTTTCTGAATCGGGGAGCCATCGTTGCGTTTCATGATGTGGACATCCCGATCGAGCAGCCCAGTTACCCTCCGTGTCCCCTTTTCGACCAGTTATATTCTTTGGTCACGCAAGCATTCCTGAAATCCGGAGCGAAGCCGGACTTTGGACGACGGCTTGGCGGCACCTTCCTTCAAGCCGGATTGCCGTTTCCTACAATAGAGTCCAACGGCATCGTCGGCGGCGGCCGTGCTTCGTATGTATATGGCTGGTTAGCAAACTCGATGATCAGCATTGCGCCGCTTCTGCATCGACTCGGATTAACCCCTCCAGAGGGGATAGCACTTGATGCGAATCTGGCGGGGCTTTTGGAAAAAGAAGCAGTGGAGACGGGAAGCCAGTTACTGGCAACTGTGCAATATGGAGCGTGGGCGCGGGTAGACTGACCTCCAAGACTGCTAGGTGTGCGGCGTTCTCTGCCATTGTCGGTTGCTCTCCGCGTAGCTGTTTTGATTTGCGTCCGATGCGCACAAACGGCGCTGCGATGGGTCGGGTTGCGGGAACCGTGTCGGCGACAGACATCGAGCGGGAGCGGTTTCCGAAAACGCCGTTTTAAGTGCATCACATCTGGGCGCGGCCACAGGTTTGTTCGCGCTAACCTCAATCTATGGGACTCGATGCCGTAGAGATCGTTCTTCGCACGGAAGAGCTATTCGTAATCACAGTAGAGGACGGCGAGGCTGCGACCGTTCGAACCGTCGGGAACTTCTACGATCTGGTCTGCGGCAAACTGAACCTGGTCCCACTACAGGCACCCGTCAGCTCTGCACAACTGCCTGAGATAACGATGAAGGAGAAGACGTTCCTATTCATGTACAAGCACACGCCGCTTCCGGCACCGGCGGAGGTCCTCCCCTGGTCCCCCCAGAGCGTCTGGGATTGCCTCGTTGCGGTTATTGTCGATCAGCAGAGTCTGAAACCGGAGAAGGTTCGATACGATGCTCGTTTCGTTGAAGACCTTGGGGTCGCCTGAGACGCTGGACCGGCCCGAGGTTTCCGATAACCCCGTTTCGGGGGAACGATTAGCTTCAGCTGACGATACCGTGCGATAAACTTTCGTCAATGAAGAAAGCGACCGCTGTTTTCGGTATGTCCACACTCATCTTGGCCGTTGCTGATGTGATTCATGGGCAACACAACGGCGACGCGCACAGGTTCTACATTCACATAGCGGAGTTCGTCTCATTTATCGGTTTGCTTTGCCTTCTGGAGATCCAAGCATTCAGGCTGATGACGGATAGGGTCGGTCTAGGCCGCTGGCTGGCAGGAGTATGCACTTCATTTGCTTCCTTCCTCGCGGGACTCATCCTTTTCGCTCTAGCTGGCGGGAGCGCCCACGGCGACGGCGGCCCGCTCGCAGTGGGTTTCGGATTGGTAGGGTGCATCGGGATGATCGGCATCCCTATCAGCATCATCGGTTTCCTCGTCGCAGTGGCTATGCGCAGATTGAAACGCTCGGCTGTCGCGTGATTGTGCAACGCCGACTTGGCGCGGACCAGCCTGCCGCAAAGTCGGTGTTTGCGGAAACTTCGCCGGTCCGGAGGATTTGGCAGAGCCGAAACTTCCGCAAACCCCGTTTCTCGGGACTTAGGGCGTGACAGCAGCCTACAACCAGTCGCCCGATATCGACATGCCAGCCACGAAGATAGCGCCGAACGTGATCACTTCAGCCAATACCATCAAGCTGGCCGCAAACCACCGAAATCCTTTCATCTGCCAAGTCCAAATGATGCAAGAAGCGAGCGATCCGCAAATCACAGCGTCTAACCAGAACGTCGCGACCCGACTGGCAGGGTGGTGATTCCTCGGATCGTTCACCCAAAGTAAGCCGACTACGATAGCTGCCGCAAAGAATGAGAAGTGAGTCAGCACAAGCGCGTAGTGCCGCTTCCAGAGATGCTTTCGGAACGGTCGCTGATAGAGTCCTGCCCAAACTGAGCTGATCGCGGCTCCGACGAATAGGGCCGATATCGGGGGGAGCAGAAGAAACTCAAATGCCCATTCCGAATAAAGAAGCGCAGCATCAAGGTGGAATCGTTCCATAGACTTCACACCTTACTACGGCTTGTAGTGTCCGCTGAAGACTTCCGGAAAGTCGTTGTTTGCGGAAAATTTGGCGGTTCGGACGATTTGGCGGATCCGAAACTTCCGCAAACACCGTTTCGCGGGAGGTCACACTCGGGAGCAGGTTGCAGTAGATTCAACCAGGCCTAATGACGTACCTGCTTGTCGCGAGTACGCTTGGTTTTATGGTTTCGCCTGAAAAGCCAAAATACACAGTTTGCCTCGCTGGGACAGGGGCATTCTTGCTCGGTGGATCCATGTTCTTCGGGACCTTGCTCCTTGGACATGCTCGCCCTATGTGGATGGAATTCGAATATGCTCCTCATTACGCGCTTTATGGCTTAGCGGTCGGTGGCGCTTTAGGTTTAGCGGTTGATTGGTGGAGAGCTTCGAGGTCCAATCGGAGCAACCAGATGTAGGCTGCTCCACGAAAGTTGACGACTTCGGCAACGTCGTCATCCCATCAAGGCAGTTCAATTTCAAATACCGGGAAGTTCACGTCGATGCAGGTTGAAATCCTCGTAGCTCCACCATTACTTTGCGCGGATGCCAGCTTCCTCGGCAAGAATTCTGTCCACTGACCTCTGAAGCTCCGCGATCCGCCTCGTCATTTTCATCTTGCCAAATAGCCGCCAAGCAGGAGGAGCGTTCGGCTCAATGAAACAAAGATAGCCGTCGGCATGTTCCTGGTAATGACCACATCCGACCCAGAGGTACGGGGTTTCGCTCTTGATCTTCATGGCCCAGCCCCAGTCTTCTGCAATCGGCTCCGTCACCTCAAATCCCTCGTTGATCAGGCCTGCTCTTAGGAAATCCGCAAGCCTTCTTCCCCAAAGATCAGGATTCACGAGCTTGCCTTCCCCTGCCACTGCACCAAATCGGTCGGATCTAAATTCAACGTGAGTCAGCATTTTCGTGCTCTTGCCCGAGACTACGTGTTGGCTAAATTGTAGACACTGGATGTTTCTAGCGGAGCTCGATTTTAGCTAAGCGTTCCGCCGAAGCCATCATCGAACTGGCCCAAGAGGCGTCTTCGTGGCAAGCTCGGACAAGCAGGACGGCCGATCAGATGTATGAAGTGGGCTCGCTAGGTCGAAGTTGGTCATAACCCCATTTCCCGGGATGGGAACGCTGTATGCTCTGCGTTAGCGCATTCAGCTAGTCCGAAGCGTGCATACGATGAATCTTCCCGATTGGTGGACGGCTCCAGAAGAAATCTTGAACTTGGATGGGCATTGTGGCCCCCTCGCTGCGTGGTGTGCACTTCATCATTTTGGGAAGAGTCCCGAACCGGCCGAGATCATCTCTGCTTGCCGACACACGAAACGCTATGGAGCGTTCGCCGTACACATAGCAGCTGGCCTCAAACAACTGGGCCTTCAAGTTTCATTCCACTCAGATCCTGACGCGGACGTTGGCGGTTTCGAGATGCGTGGCTACCATCGCCTGAAACGCTTAGGTGTCCCCGTGCAATGCGCGATTCATCTGCCCGAAGTACTGGCGCAAAGGAAACGGGGACGTATCCCTATCGTTCTGTACGATACCCCGTCCGACACCGGTCACTTCTCCATCATCGTTGGAGCCACTCGTGGAAAGCTAAGGCTTGCAGAGGGGAAATCGATACCCAGAGAAGAGTTCATGACCGCCTGGACTGCGCCGTGCATTCTGAAGCAGTGTGTGGTTGCTTGGAAATGAGAGCACGCGGAGTTCCCGCAACGTCGGCTTTTCCAGCAAGGACGGGCCTCGGGCCACCGGACGGGTGGAAGTTTCCGACAATGCCGTTTTCCGGGATTGGCGTTGATGTGTATCCTTTCCCCATGGCGTGGAAGTGGCTCCAAAGCCGTCGGTCGTCAGCACAGTGGGAGAGAATGCGCCGTGGAGGTCATGTCCAATATCTCACTCTGTGGATCGTCATTTCCATCGCTTGCTATGCTGCTGTGCGAGCCGCGCATGTTGCTTGTTTCCACTTTGGCTGGTTGTCTTCGCCCGGGTCCACAACGATGGAAGACGGCTTCGTCGATGCCGTGCTGCCGGGGCTGATTTCAGCACAGATGCATTGGACGGACATGAAGAAGAAGTTCTCAGCTCCTTCCCATCGAGCTGGTTTGACGTCCTAATTCCCACGAAGTCGACGTTATGGGACACTTCATCGCTTGCGGCTGCAGAGAGGAGCTATACCCTCGCGAATCCTTCCGTCCACGAATCCTGGTCCAGGATCCGTGCGTAGATGTGGAACCCATCGGGATACTCTCTAAAACCGGGCTGATCCTGTAAGCGCATGATCGCCCCTTTTGCCGTCTCCTCGGTTCGGTAAACGCCGATGAGCAGCTCCGTGTCCTCACCCTCTTCGCTCGCTTGCTCAAACCAAAGCAACCAGACCTTCTCGTCCATCTCGCGAGCTATCGCGGTAGGACTGTCGTGAGACGTCCGCAAAGTCGGTGTTTGGGGCAAGTCCGCCCAATGTGGTCGATAGGCAACGCGGGTGGCACAACGGCTCGAAGTTGCCGCAAACCTCGTTTTTCGTGAGGATGCCCCCACATGGCTTTCAGAAGGCAGCCATGTTAATGGCGATGGCTATCAGCCATAACGGGAGCACTGCGGTACTCACATCTGTGCAGCCACTGATATCCACGATTGGCGAACGTTCTCTACTCCGAGCGTAGGGCTTCGATGGGTTCGATCGAGGCGGCGCGACGGGCGGGGATGGCCGAGGCGGCGATGGCTATAAGGAAGATGGCGATTGCGGCGAGGGCAATGACTGTGGGGTCGAGGGGGTCAACTTCGAAGAGCAGGGTGCGGACGAGGCGGGTAGCGAAGATGGCGAGGACCGCGCCGATGGTGCAGCCGATTAGGCCGAGCCTTGCTCCGGAGAGGAGGATGATCTTCATGATGCCCTGGCGCTGAGCCCCGAGGGCGAGGCGGATAGCCATCTCCTGGGTGCGGAGGGCGGCGGAGAAGGCGATGACGCTGTAGATGCCTAGGACGGCGAGCAGGGCGGCGGCGATGGCGAAGAAGGAGATGACGGAGACGTTGAAGCGTTGCGGGGACTGGCCCTCTTCAACGACCTGCTGCATGGATTCGACCTGGATGAGCGGGAGCTGGGGGTCGAGGGAGTGGACGATGGAGCGGAGAGCGTTCTCCATCTGCTCGGGAGGAATGCTGCCGCGCATCATGATGGAGCCTGTGTCGGCATTCAACATGGCGGCAGGGGCGAGCATGCCGTAGGAGGCCTTGGCCTGGGCGGCGGGCTGAAAGATCTGGGGCTCGACGGGCGCGGTGGCGTTGGTTTGTTTGACGTCGCCGATCTCGCCGATGACGGTGAGCCAGGGCAGCGGGGTGTCGCGGAGCCCGAAGTGGAGGCGCTTGCCAATGGGGTCCTGGTTGGGCCAGAAGCGCTGGGCGAGGGTGCGGTTGACGATGGCGACGAGGGGCGCGTCGGGGCGGTCGGCTTCGGTGAAGTCGCGGCCACGGAGGATGGGGATTCCGGCGGCGGCGAAGTAGTCACCGAAGGCCTGGGCGGTCCAGCCGAGGATGAGGCCGCCGTCTTTGGCGGGTGGAGTGCCTTCGGGAAGGAAGGAATTGCCGGCTGGGCCGCCGCTGATGGGGAGCTGGGAGGTGACGCCGACGTGCTCGATTCCGGGCAGTTGCTGGAGGCGGAGGAGGAGCTGGTCGTTGAAGGCATCGATCTGGGCCTGGGTGCGGTAGTGCTCGTCGGGCAAGCTATAGGAGGCGGTGAGGCTGTGGGAGGGTCTGAAGCCGAGGTCGACGGAGCGGAGTTTTTCGAAGCTGCGCAGGAAGAGGCCGGAAGCAGTGAGCAGGACGAGAGCAACGGCAAGCTCGGCGATGACCAGACCGGAGCGAAGGCGGGACTGTGAACCGCCGCTGGTGCCGGTGCGTCCGCCTTCCTTGAGGGCATCATTCACGGTGGTTCGTGAGGCGGCAAGTGCTGGAACGACTCCGCAGAGGAGACCGGTGAGGATGGCAAGGACGAAGGCGAAGGTGGAGACTTGCCAGTCAAGGGTGATGGAGGCGATGCGGGGCAGGTTCTCGGGAAGGAAGCGAACGCCGGCGCGAAGTGTGACGGAGGCGGCGGCGAGGCCGAGAGCGGCGCCGCCTGCGCTGAGGGTGAGGGTTTCGAGCAGCGTCTGACGAAGGACGGAGGCGGCTGTGGCGCCGAGGGCGATGCGGACGGCGATCTCGCGGCGGCGGCGGATGACGCGGACTAGGAGCAAACCGGCGAGGTTGGTGCAGGCGATGAAGAGGACGAAGGCGACGGCGAGGAAGAGGGTGCGGACGAGCGGGCGGGCCTGGGCGACGGTGGCTTCGTCGAGCGGCTGGACGACGGAGCTGATGTGGAGGGTGGACATGGCCGCGGGAAAGCCGCGCATGACCTGTTGCGCGACCTGCTGGGCATCGAACTGGGCCTGGGAGGCAGAGACGCCGGGCTTGAGGCGGCCGAACAAGCTGTAATTCCAGCTAATGGCAGGTGGGAGTTGCTCCGCGTCGGTGAGGCTGAGAGGAACCCAGAGCTCGCTGCGCATGATCTGGCCGGGGAGCAATGGGAACTCGAAGGTAGCGGGCATGACCCCGATGACCTGGTATTCGCGGCGGTCGAGCTGGATTTTCCTACCGAGGATGTTGGTGTCGCCGTGGAAGCGGGTGCGCCAGGTCTGATAGCTGAGGATGGCTACCTGCTGCCGCTGTACGTCTTCTTCGAGGGTGTATACCCGACCGAAGAGAGGTGAGACCCCAAGCGTGGGGAAGCCGCTCGCGCTGAGGCGGGTGACGCTGATCTGAGCGGGTTCCCCGACGCCTGTGAGTGCGTCCGCTTCCCTGCGGTAAGCGGCGACTGAAGTGAAGCTGTGAGTGTCGTGGGTGTAGGGCGCGATCTCTGGCGCGGAGATGCCCGCGACGCCATCGCCGGCACCGGAGAGGCGATCGTCGAGGGTGACAAGCCGGGAGGGGTCGGCGAAGGGAAGCGGGCGCAAGAGAACCCCTTCGACGATGGAGAAGATGGTCGTGGTGGCACCGATGCCGAAGGCGAGCGTAAGCACGGCGGCGAGGGTGAAGCCGGGTGCTTTACGGAGCTGGCGGATGGTGTGGCGCTGTTCACGGAAGAGGATTTCCAAAGGTGCCTCCGGCGGAAGAGAGTGACCGGGACATTGCAGGTTTGTGGCCAATTCGCAACACTGGAACTGCTGGTTTCTTGGAAGGGGGATAGTAGTGACTGTCCAAAAATGGAATCTGTGTCCGGCAATGAACGGGGCGGGGGAGCTGCTCGCTTGAGAACGCGGCCTATGGACGACGGAGTATTCGTGAGGTTTTGGAATGTAGGCCGGTGAGTGGGTTCGCAATGAAGTTGGTCGTCTGAACAGGTTCCTTTCGGGCAGTCCCTACTTACTTGGTGGGCGCAGAACGAAAAAGATGGGTTTCAGGAAAGTCGAGGTTTGCGGAAACTTCGCCGGTCCGGACGATTCGGCGGAGCCGAAACTTCCGCAAACGCCGTTTTCATTGAACAGTCACCCTTGTCGGCAGTTAGCGCCTAGCGAAAAACTCCCCTAGGCATGTCCAGGACAAGCCGCGCACAGCAGCGCAAGCCGAAAGACTGTCGGCGCTCCAAGCTTCGGTCCGCGCCGGCAGGCTAGACGATCCCCGCCGTCCCTAGATGCGCTGTGGCTTTGATGGGTGGGTGCGACGTAGGAGTAAGTTCACGCATTATCCAGCATTCCCGAACCGTTGTTCCGCACATCGCCGACAGCATCTCAGTGGATGAGGACATCCGGCACGTCGAGCCCGGGAACGCAGTCGTCTCCTTCGTTCACCGGTTCACGAAAGACCACGGCGGGATGTGGGGTCGATATCCATTCGCGATCCAGTTCGTCCTCGTCCATTTCTGTCACGCCGAGACGGAGCGTCCAGAAACCATTCCCGCGAATCATTGCCGGTTCGAGCGGCTCAAAGAACAGTCGAACGCTCGTAGGGAGGGCAGCAAGCGCCTCCTCGCGGTCAAAAGAGCGGAATGGTGCCGGACGTTTCCAAGCTTTATTTGCGGACTGCAACCAGTAGTGCTTCGGCTTGAAGACATCGCCATCAAACTCGCTTCCTAGAAATACTAAGCAAGTGATGCTCCGCTTATGCTCCTCGATCATTTGCTCAATTCCTTCCTCTAAGCCTCGTTGCAATTGTCGCAAATCCAGACTCGCATCGTTTCTTGTTCTTGTTCGGTCATATCTGCCTCCCGATCTTAGGGCCGCGAAACCGTATTGACCAGCGGCTCGCCAATCAACATCTCCGGCCCGTTGTTTCGAACATTGCCGACAGCCTGATTAGCCGGTTCCATCCCATCTCGTCTGATTCGAACGGTCGTAGAAGATCAATCGGCGGTTGTTCGGTGACATCGCGTGATAGCCAGCGGTCGTAGTCGCGGCTATGGAGGATCACCGGCATTCGAGTGTGTATCGAGGACATGAGTTCGTTCGCCTCGGTGGTTACGATGGAGAAGGATTGAAGCCATCCCCCATCGGGGTCTTTCTAGGAGTTCCAAAGCCCCGCAAATGCGAACAGTGATGAGTCTGCGACTGTGAAGATGTACGGCTTCCGAGTCTTCGCGTCGATCTTGTGCCACTCATAGAAGCCGGAGACAGGGACAAGACAGCGGCGCTTCTTGAACGGCTCGCGCCACATCGGGCTGCGAAGGATCGTTCCGGCCCTCGCGTTGATGGTGGATATCCCCTTCACGTCGGATAGTTGCTTTGTAAAGAACGGGATCAAGCCCCATCGCATCATCACCAATTCGCGACCCGCTTCGTCTTTGTTCTCTCGGATGACGGGCTGAAAGGTCGAAGGGGCGATGTTGTAATCGTCCGGCGACATGGCAAGGGTGCTGATGTTCGCGTGTGGAACGCTTCGGCGATGCGCTGTTTGTCGGATTTCCGAAGATAACGTCCACACATAGCTTGGTGATCCCGCCCAACTCTCTAAGAGAGCTTTAGACCTTCTCCCCGATCCGCGTGTGCACCCGGCGAAACACCCGATTGTAAATCTCGTGCGCCATCTCGACGGACTCATCTATCGCCGCGCTCGTCGGCATCACCCGGATGTTGACTTGCTTCTCACGGGCAAGCCGAATCCCCGCGATGAGGCAAGCGCCGAGATAGACCATATTGCGGTTGAGGCGGGGCAAGTTCGCATCGGGATCAAACATTCGGACCTCTGGCGGGCGGGGATTCCAGCGGCATCTAGGAGCAACATATGCGTCTCGACCACGTCCGGGGTGTGTGCCGGCTCCCGGCTCATGCCTGGACAATAGGCGAATACAAGGCGAATATCATCCACAGTTTTATGTGCTAATTGTACTTCTTACGTGTACCTACTATTTGACCTGTATACCGTTTAGATTCAATCATTTGACCGCGGAGCCACGAAGCAGTACTGTCGGCCACGACGCCCAATTCACATAGCAGGAGGTCACATGCTCACCAACAGATCCACCACCGATAAGCAAGCCTTCACCGTCGCGGAGGTCATCATCGTAAATCGGCCCACCGCTAATCGAAAACGGCGCTACCGAGTTATAAGGATTCCAGGGTCGGTGTACGAGTGCGTTATCCGAGGGTTGACCGTGAAGTGATTTAGATCCTGACTCAATGCCGAAAAGGTATGCGCCTGTCCGGCATTTCCGGCCCGTTGTTCCGCACGGTGCTAATCGGTTTCGGGATTCTCTTTGAGAGGATTCGGCGGGCTTGATGACGTAGACATTCGAGGCGGTTTCGACTTCAACGACATCTATATTCGGGTCGATTTCTTATAGCAAGATTCGGCGAACCTCGTCGACGATGTTCTTGTTTTCCATCCCCCTTTGAAGATGCGTGCAAAATCGACCGCGTTGCGTCTGCCTTGCCTTCGGTTCTAGGTGGTGAAGGGTCGGTTGGGGCGGGGCCGAGCATCGTGACGCCAGGGGCTGCCACGGATGACACCGCTTACGATGAGAGCAACTTCCGAACTTCAGATACGAACCGTTCAGGGCCATCGAATGGGTGGACGACTGTATCCGCATCGCTGATCTCGGAGCCGGTATGTCGGTGTGGTGCCAGTACCAGACACCTCACCTTCGGACGAACTGCGCTGGCGGCCCGAACATCGCGCTGCTGCAAGTCGAGCGGTAGGCTCGAACAGACGATAAGCAAGTCGGGCCGTTTTGCCCGGATCAAATCGACCATGATTGATCCGTTCAAGACTGTCTCCGCAGCGATACCGTCCAACGAAAGTATCCGACGGCGCGTTTCTAAGAGGGTCGGGTCGGCTCCGTGAATCAGAACTCGTTTAGACATATGGTCCCTCGATTGGCCGCTAGGCATCGCCCGATTCTATGGGTGAACAAACGAATTGGTGCGTCCGGCATAGTACACAACGCCAAAGAACTATTCACCCGAGTGGAAACTCCAGCCTCACCATCAAAAAGTGCAGGAGACTTCAATACATTTACCCCAAAATGGCCGCCGGCCTCGACACTTGTTCTTCGGCGCTTGTCATGTAGCCGTCGTTTCTCCACGAGTCGACATCCAGCACGCTGTCCGCGAATGAGAAAGAGAGCTTGACACTCAGGGCAACTGTTCAAAGGAGGCTGCGTGTCAAGCTCGGAATCGCAGAATGTTGCGCAATGAATCAGTGAGAAGAGACTAATGCCGTCGGCGAAGATAACCCATCCCACTTCGGGGCGACTCTCTGCAACCTTCTATCTCAGAGTCTGCTAGATGTGCCATCGAGACGGGCGACCTCCTACCATTAGTGCCGCGCAGACCGATAGGCTTTTCGGTCGCAGCTAGTGCAACGCCAAGGGAAGAGGTTGAGCGCTCGCATAATTGCGTCTATCCAGCCTCTCCGTTGCTGTCGTATGAGCGCGCCGCCTTTGCATGAGCAATTCATCGCCATCATCCTATCCGTGCAGGTTCGAGACCGGCAAGCCGTGCTTCCTTGGATGCAATCTAGAAATTGCACTCTCGTCTAGGTGGTTTGACCGCATGGATTATGTCGCCTATCAGCGAAATTTCGATAAGCTAGAGCAGAAGGCGAAGACCTTCACCTCTCACACAATGGCTTCTCATCGGCCACTCTTCGGGGTGGCCACTTTTCTGCAAACTTTAGCCAGCCTGAGCGTTTTCGTTGCAGTTGTCGCAACCGCCGTAATGTTCCGCCATTGCCATGTACGCCGCCGTTAGCTCCGTGAGCCGGTCGCCAGGCTCTTCGGTGCCGAGGCGGTAGACGGCCTCTCCAGCGGATATGAGGAAAGCCTGGGCGAGTTCCATACCTTTGTCGCAAGCTGGTATCTCGTCCATGTTCCAAAGCTTGAGGAGGGCTTCACGGTGCATCCGCCGATTCTAGTCCTAGAGGTAGGAGTCTCGGAGCGCAAGTCGAACTTGGCAGCGTCAGTTGGGGAGAGATGGCACGGAGAGGTACTTCAGGTGTTGCGCAAAACCGTTTGAGGCACAGCAACTCTTTGGCCGGTTTCGCCCAAAACTGCGAGCCCGGACAGTAGCAGCGTAAGTTGTTCGTAGGGAATTCCGTCCAAGGCACTTTCGACTAGTGAGAGTTCATCATAGAGTTCGGCAAGATGCGAATACCTGCCTCCACTGTCGGATGAAGTATCCGCGCCACCTTCGGATGCGAGTAAGGCAATAAGTTGCTTTCGTTGTGTTGCAAGAAAGATTGCATGAGCCCTTGTCATTGGGAAACCCTAGCATCCTCAAATAAGCACCCACGACCAAAAACAAGGTTTAGTGGAATCCGTCGTAACTGGCGAGAGGTATCTGTCGGATCAAGTTTCGAGTACCGGCGAACCATCGAAGAAGCGCGGCTTTGGTGACAACGTTTGCGATCGTGATCTAGCAGCCGAACTTTAGCCGGTGGTATTGATCTGGCGTGAGGTTCAAGACGACCGGTGTCAAGGGCGGAGTAAAACCAGACCAACGTTGCGGAGTAAAAGTAGGCCAGTATTTGGCAGTCAGGTTGTTGAGTATCGGGGGAGAAGGGCCGCTGGAGCGTAGCGGAAGCGGCCCTTCTCCCCCGAGGCGCGTTCGGGGGTAGAGTCAGCGTTCGGAAGATGGGGGACGCTTGCGGCGGCTCTGCTTGAGGCGATAGCTGTCGCCGTTCATCTCCAGGATGTGGACGTGGTGGGTAAGGCGGTCGAGCAAGGCTCCGGTCAGCCGTTCCGAGCCGAGGATCTCGGTCCACTCTTGAAACGGCAGGTTCGAAGTGATCAGAGTCGATCCGCGTTCGTATCGCTGGCTGAGCATCTCGAAGTCTTTTAAGGTCAGTTGGGCCGAGAGCTGCTGGACGGGGTGGCTCGCTGGGCCTCGCGCCAATTCTTCGGCGGCATTCCCTCCCAGGCGCGGAAGGCCCGTGCGAAAGAGTTAGCATCTTCATAGCCCAGAAGATATGCAGCTTCTGCAAGTTCGAGTACCGAATTGCTGAGGTAGTACCGGGCCATCTGGTGCCTGGCATCGTCAAGAACCCGTTGATAGCTGGAGCCTGAATCCTGAAGACGCCGCTGAAGTGTGCGGGAGCTCATGTGCAGGTCCTTTGCAACGTCGTCCACCACTGGACGGTGCCCGGTAAGCCTCTGCTGAATCGTGCCGCGCACCAGGTCGATGAAGTGGTCTTCGTCCGCAGTTCGTGTCTTCAGCTCCTGATCGAATTGAGGCGCGAGCATCTCCAGGAGCTCTGCATTCCGTGTCACAAACGGGATGGCTGCATCCTCGGCGCGGAAGATAATTGCGTTGCGCGACGCGCCACAGATCACGGGGCAGCCGAAGTGCTTTTCCAACGCCTTCGTGTGGCTTCGTGGCTGTACCAACTCAACGCGAAGCGGTTTGATCCGGGTTCCTGTGCCTTCCCGCGCGATGGTGAGCACCCATGCGAAGCAATGCTCGACAAGCACCGCAGGTTCGATATCAACAGCAAGCGTCCACCGGAACTGGATGGCCCACTCGTCCTCGACCGCCTCATGCAGGATCTCTTCCGGGGCAGCGAGCCGCTTGTATCTGGCCATGTGTTTGATTGCCGTGCCAAAGCTCTCCGTCGAGAGAGCTGCCAGCCCCATGGGGTGGAAGCGTGCGATGCTGCTCTCTGTCCCAAGGCGCACGCCGATAGACGCGTCCTTGCTGACCTCGCCAATGGCAGTCCAAAGCGCGAAGAGTTCTTCCGTGGAAACGAGGATACGGGTTTGATCGAAGAGGTTCTGCGACAGCCCCGCCCTGCGCAGCACTGCAGGAACAAGGATGCCCGCCTCTTCCAACCTCAACCGAAGACTACCTGGTACGCGAAAGTGTTTGACCATTGTCGTCTCAGCTTTCAAGAGAGATATGTTGTGATGGCCTGTTACGGTGTTGGCAGGAGACCGGCGAGCATTGCAGCAATGACACCGCCGTCAATCAGCAGGTCGGTCCCAGTGATGAAGCCTGCATCTGGGCCAAGGAGATAGTTTGCTGCAACGGCGATCTCATCGGGCGAAGCCATCCGCTTCGCGGGCGACGCCTCAATCATGGCGCGGTACATATCGCCGATCGGCGAGTTCAACTCATGCTGTGCAAGAGGAGTCGAGACGATTCCTGGGCTGATGGAGTTCACGCGAGCGCCACGCTTTCCCCAGCTAATGCTGGATGCCTGTACACGCAGGTGGTTTGCCCGTTTGGAGAGGATGTACGCAACCATCGAATTCGGAACCGCTTCCGCGCTGAGGAACGGCAGCGTTAGCAATTCATCTGCCGGTGTAAACGCCAGGGCGTGGTCCTGCTCCTTCGGCAGCGCCGGGGACATATAGCCTGCCATGCTGGAAACAAGCAGCGCCGACCCGCCGGGAGCGATCACATGTTCGAACTCTTCGAAGACAACTGCGCTCCCGTATAAGTCCACGGCCAGCACGCGGTCGGGAGGTGCCATGTTCGGCGAAACCCCGGCCGTATTGACGACATTGATTACGCTTCCGAGGGAGACCGCCATATCGGCAAGAGCACGCACGGACTTGCGGGACGAAACATCGACCTTCAGCGGGGAAACCTTGTAACTCGCCACCTCAAGTTCTTTTACAGCGACCGCTAACAACGGCTCGTTGAAGTCCGCTAAAAGAATGTGTCTGCCAAAGCCCTGACGACGGGCGATTGCCATCCCAATGCCACCAGCACCGATGACTACAACCACTTCAGTGTTCATAGACTTTCTCCTATGGATCGCCGACTCGCTTCCAAACCTTTCAGGGGTCGAGCTCCGTTCGCAATCAATATGTTTTAAGCTAGGTTTCGGAGATGATGGCTGCCAAGCAAAGCACGCCAATTACCCTGCAGAGGGCGCCAATCCCTGAAAGGTGTATCTTTCGGAGGAGGAACGCCGGGAAGTGAGCGCCGAGCTTAAGTGCAGGCGATACCTGGCGGCCGATAGGCCTCGCAAAGAAATCACTAAAGCCGGTGATCTCGGCCGTAGCGTTTCTCCATTGACTCGAAATCGCCGAGTTACTCACTGAGCAATCTGAGCATGTCAGTATCATTCAACAATGGAACGATATTGACAGAGCTAGCGCGCTGGGAGCAAAATCAATTAATGCCGCGCACCCGCATGGATGAACTGTTTGCACTTGCCGAAGAGCATGATGGGCTGCTCACGTCGAAAGAGGCGCGCGCCGCCGGCATACAAGATTCCGTTTTGGTTCGTCTGGCGCAGCGTGGCCGATTGGAGCGCATGACTAGGGGGGTCTATCGGATTGCTCATTACCCGTCAGACCGTCTCGCTCAATACCGCGAGGCCGTCCTGTGGGCTAAGGCCAGCCAAGGGCCAGAGGACATCGCCCTCTCGCATGAGACGGCATTGCTACTCTACGGTATCTCCGATGCAAACCCACCGCGCGTAAATCTTACCGTTCCCACCTCAGCAAGATTGCGTCGGAAGTGCCCGGAGTGGGTAGCGATCCATAGAGCCAATCTTTCTCCCCAGGACATCGGGGAACATGAAGGTCTCCCCGTTACCACGCTGAGCCGCAGCATCTTGGACGTACTCTCGGCCACACACCGAACCGATGTTGCCCGGCAGTCCGTTAGCGCCGCGCTCCGCGAGGGGCTACTCAACAACGCGGAGGCAAGCAGCCTTCGGAGATCCATTACTCGTACTTCATCTATCCCCTCACCATCGACGAACGGAAAGTCGGTGAAGGTGCATCATGCCGCAGCCAGTTGAACGCCTCGAAAAGACACTAGCTCGGGTCGCCAAGGAACAGGGAGTCGCGCAGGAGCGTCTTCGCCGCTGGGTTACGTTCCTGGCGCTTTGCGGCGTTCTTGAACGAGCGGTGAGCGAAGGTATTCTCGACAGCTACGACCTGAAAGGCGGCGTCGCTCTTGAACTCAGATTCGCCGAGGGAGCACGAGCGACAAAGGACATCGACATCGGTGTACCGGCCGAACGGACTAAGCGGCTACGGGCATTTCAGGATGCCGTCGCGCTCAGCTTCGATGACTTCACCTTTCGTTTGAAAGGGAAGCCCTTGAACATCGACAAGGTGGACGCGGTTCGACTGGAACTCGCCATCCGATACCGAACCCGCGCGTGGCAAACCATCGACGTTGATTTGGGACCATCTGGACGGGGCGCGGTGGAATTTGTCGTGCCAACAATTCAAGGACTTGCCGCGATGGGATTGCGCGTCCCATCTCCGATCCGCTGCCTCAATCTGAGCGAACAAATCGCTCAAAAACTTCACGCCTGCACGGGGCCGTACTCTGCGGGCCGCGCCCGCGACGTTCTCGACATTCTGTTGATCGACATGCTCGGCAAGTTGGATGCGAAGAAAGTACAAGCGGCGGCGGAACAGGTGTTCAAGGAACGCGCTACCCATGGCTTTCCGCCGACTGTTCAGCTCGCAGCGGAGTGGAAGCCGGAGCTCGAAGTGCTGGCGAAGGAGCTGGGCTATTCGACAACTTCGGCCACTGAGATTGAGTCACGGTTCAGTGTCTTCGTAGACTTGCTGGCGAAAGCATAGGAGTGATTCCGTCCACGCTCGCTTCGGCGGATTGCACACGGCTATTCTGACGAGGCCCCACGAAGAGCAGTAGACCGGGATACACATCCTTAATTTGCGTTTGGGGAAAGGTTTGGGGAAAAATGTGGAAAAGACCGTAACCCCTGTACTATCAAAGCCAGTGGTTCCCTGGGGGGCAACCAGCGCATATAAATCTCTTATAATCAAGAACATAAAACCCAAGCGGGCATTCTCGTTGAGACGTTTATGGTCCCAGATTCTGCAAAATGCCAGTGTTTTATCGATTTTCGCTTAATCTTTTCAACCGTTTGCACATTAGGTAGAAGTGCAGGATAGCCGCTGCAAGACCCCTAGCTAATGCTAACTGTGGGGAATAGTGTAGGGAACGGTCGAAGAGAATGTGGGCAATGGATGTGGCCCCAGATGCCTCACTAGACCTGTCTGCCCAGGTGGATGGTGCAACGCTTTATGTCAGTAAGGCTCTTCGTGAAGAGCGGCACCAGGTCCCAGCGGGCCAAATCAACTCGCACTCTCCGGTCTGGCGGCTTTGCCGAATGACAGCTTGATCGGTTGACGGCGCGATGTTGTAATCCTCGGCCGAGAGCGCTAGATGATCCAGATGACACAAGGCCATCGACAGAGTAATGATCGCCCTATTTGTTCAGAGGATGGTGAGTGCTAGAAGCTTACTCCGCGGGATATTTGGCGTTCCGTGACGTGATCTAGAAAAAGCGGGAGATTGCTTCGCAGAATGATGTGCGGAGCAAGTCGCGTGACTGGATTGAGCAACGTACCTTCAAGCAGGTAGCTAGTGATCGTTTCCAGGGCGATCTTGGCCTGCGTCTGGGGCCGCTGATACAGCGTAGCGAGTACATCTCCGGACTCGATATAGGGCAGCAGGGCATTGAAGAGATCGGTTGTTACGATCTGGATCTTGCCAGCCATTCTATGTTCGCGCACTGCCTCGAGGACAGGAATACTGTTGGCCGTGCTGAGATAGAGGCCGACAGGACGAGGCCTCCGTTTCAAGAGAGCGACGGTCTGACGGTACGCTTCCTCTGCTCGATCGTGCGATTCGACCGCAGTGAGCAGAGTCAAATGCGGTGCTAGCGTTGCGAGTGTCGCAGCAAATCCTCGCAGCTTGTCTGCGTGGTCGAGGGTTGTCAGGTCGCCTGTAATCGTCGCAACCGAACCGTTTGGCAGTGTTCTTGCAAGCAATTCTGCCGCGATCGAACCACTCGTATAGGCATCGACCGCGACGGATGCCAGTCGCTCACTGCGTGGGGCATCGCTGGCGACACAAATAATCGCTGTCCCAGATCGCGCGATACTCGTCAGCAACGCATCGACGCGTGCTGGGTTGCCGGGGGTGACGATCAGCGCATCGTAGCGCTGGTCGCTGGGCCTCCCCAGTACTCTCGTGAGCAGTTCGACGTCGCCGTGACCCAAGCGCGGATACTCTTCGAAGTCCAACGCTATCTGGAACCCCCGCGAAGCCGTCGCAGCACTGCGTATTGCCGATCTAAGAGGATCGAAGAACGAAGCAATCTGCTTCGGCAATTGCACGCCGATGCGGATGCGCCGGTTCAGCTTCAGCGCTCTTGCCGCAAGGTTTGGGCGATAGCCAAGCTCTTCGGCCATTTTCAGCACGCGCGCCGCGGTCTTCGCGCTAACGCCTCCGCGTCCATGAAGAGCGCGGTCCACCGTGCCATTCGAGATCGAGAGCGCCTCGGCGATCTCTCGGATTCCGGCGAGCTTAATCGAGTCCTGCATCTGGCAAGGATACAAGGGTAGGCGGAGGACGAAGGCCGAGGTTGCTCCGAAGTCCCTGTCGCAGGGTCGGTAGTGCGAAAGAGCGCGAAAAAGCGGTAACGAACACGAAGTTATCACTTGTGGGATGCGTTCCCGAAACCTAGCCAATGTCACTGCGAAAATTTGTTCAGAATTCTTATTGACAAATCCGGCTGCGAATCGCTACATTTCGTTTCGTCAAAAAACGTGTACGTACACGGTGTTTCAGATTGAACAACGAGCGTCCGGGGAATTGGGTTGAGAGTGGCGATTTAGGGGAGAAGAAAATGGCGATTGATGCAGGCCGGCCCATCGAAAAGGGCTTTCAGTTCAACCGAACTTCTACCGAGCGCAAGATGGGTAAGCTCATGTCCTGGGCTTGGCGGAGAATTGCTTCCGTCTTCTGGACCGTGAGCTTGTTCCTGTTGATCGGCCCAGGATGCTCTCTCTCCGCACAAACCGATCAGGGAGCCATCACTGGCACGGTGCAGGACCAGGCTGGGGCCAGTATTCCTAATGCCGCAGTCACCTTGACGAGCACTGACACTGGCCTGCTGTTGACGCGACACACCGACGAATCTGGTGTCTATGTCTTCTCGCCGATCAAAATCGGCCGCTATTCGCTAAGCGTTACGGCCCCGGGCTTCCAGACGACCAACCAGGAAAACATCCGCGTAGACATTCAGCAGCGTCTTGAAGTCAACGTCAAGCTATCGGTGGGTTCAGTCAGTCAGACGGTGCAGGTTACGGACCCACCTCCGTTGATGCAGACCGAAGATAGCTCGACCGGCCAGGTCATCGAGGCTAAAACGATCGATGCCACTCCTTTGAATGGACGCAATTGGGTCTTCATCGCACAGCTGACCGCTGGAGTCGACGGATCAAACGGGGCACGCGGGCAGGGCAAAGGCGATTTCAACGCCAACGGACAACGAGCCGAACAGAATAATTTCATCCTCGACGGAGTGGACAATAACACCAACGTCGTCGACTTCCTCAACGGGGCCAGCTTCGTGGTGCGGCCTCCACCTGATGCACTTGCGGAGTTCAAGGTCCAGACGGGCGCCTACAGCGCAGAGTTCGGTCACTCTGCGGGGGCTGTGGTTAATGCCAGCATCAAGTCCGGCACCAACAAGATCCACGGTGATCTGTGGGAGTATTTCCGGAATGATGTGCTGGACGCGCGCGACTACTTTGCGCCAGCAGTCCCCAAGTACCGGCAGAACCAGTTCGGCGCTACGCTTGGTTTTCCAGTCCTTAAAGACAAGCTCTTTCTTTTCGGGGATGTGGAGGCAAACCGCATCATATTTGGTCAACAAAACATCTACACGGTACCCACGCCTCTGATGCGCCAGGGCAATTTCACAGAGCTTCTGAATACCTCTCTGACCGGGCAAGCGCCAGTTACGCTCTACCGCCCTGGTTCTGGAGGGGCAACGCTCCAGAACTGCGACGGACAGCAGAACGTGCTCTGCGCAGACCAAATCAGTGCTGTGGCGCAAAAGCTGCTTAATCTTTATCCGTTGCCCAATACGAACGGCGCGAACACCTATAACAATCTCAATGTGCTGCGCAATGTCGCCGATAACACCTTTCAATTCGATGTACGTGCCGATTGGAACATTCGTCAGCGTGACCAGACATTCGCTCGATTCAGTTATTTGAATGAGCCGGTGAATTACCCTGCTCCACTCGGGCCGGTCCTCGATGGCGGCAGCTATGGCAGCACAGGTACGACCAAGAATCTCGGTGAGAACTTTGCTATGAGCGAGACCCACAGCTTCTCCGATACGCTCATCAATGAGTTCCGCTTCGGTTACAACTACGGCCATTTTTCTGATCTGCAAGAAGGCGCGAATACAGATACCGCCGCCGCGGTTGGTCTCGGCGGCATTCCCTATGCGCCGCTCAACGGCGGTTTGCCCTTCACGAGTATCACGGGCATTGCAAACTTCGGAGGTCCGGAGTTCTATGCTGCAAACGAGTACGAGAACGTCTTTCAAATCCTCGACAATCTCACGAAGGTCGCTGGAAACCACACCTTGAAGGGCGGCGTAAACTTCCAGCACATCCGTTTCTATACGCTGGCACCCATCAATGCGCGCGGCTCCTATGCCTTCAGTGGCAAGTTCACAGGAAAGCCAGGAACGAGCTTTACGGGTAGCGGTGTCGCCGACTTCCTTACCGATCAGATCGATTCGGCCGGCATCTCCAATTTTGCCGGCGTTGATCAGGTTCGCTGGGCTCGTTCCGCGTACTTCCAGGACGATTGGAAGGTCACTCCGTCCCTTACTTTGAACATGGGTGTCCGGTATGAGTACCAACAGCCCATCTTCGAGCGTCATCAGCGCCAGGCTCGCTTCGATGTGACTGGACAGACTGGACCCGGTATAGGAACTGGAGACTTCATACTCCCCAGCGTGAACCGAAGCATCCAGTTTCCGGACACCTTCCTCAATCTACTGTCCAGTAGCAACGTCACCTTGCAATATACGAACAACAATTCGCTGGTAGACGCGCAGCACCTCAACTTCGCTCCACGTGTCGGGTTAGCCTACAAAGTGCGAGACAGCCTTGTTGCGCGTGCCGGATTCGGTATCTTCTTTGGAGGTCTCGAAAGTCAGGGTGGATCACCGAATCTTGGCTTCAACTATCCATTCCAGTTTTCATCAAACTTCAACAGCGGGAACTGCGATCCCAACGATTGTCCTACGAATGGGCTCAACCTCGAGACCGGCTTCAGTAGTCAGATCGCGGCGGGCCTGGTCAACGCGGTGCAAAGTCCGTCTCTCGTTGGTACGCAGCAGAACCAGAAGACCGCTTACAGTGAGCAGTTCAACCTTACGATGGAGTACGCCCTGTCTCACGATCTGGTTGCGACTGCCGGTTATGTTGGATCGCTGTCGCGTCACCTGGCAACGGCCTATGATCGGAACGGCCCAGAAGCGCTCATCGCTCCTAACCTCAACTCAAACACGGTACGTGCCTTCCCCCTGCTCAACGGTGTCGAGTACACCGTCTACGAAGGCTCAAGTAACTACAACTCCTTCCAAGGCAAGCTCGACAAACGCTACTCCCACGGCCTGAACCTGCTGGCAACCTACACCTATTCGCACTCTCTCGACGACGCCCCCACTCAGTTAGGTAGCAACGGAGATGGCGGTTTCCGGAATCCGAACCTGGTCGGCATCGGGGCCGACTACAGCAATTCTCCCTGGGACACTAGGCATCGCATCACTTTCAACGGCACGTATGAGCTTCCTTTCGGACATGGCAAACCTTATCTGAATAAAGGCTCAACGTTGAACTACATCGCTGGTGGCTGGTCGAGCACACTCGTCTTCCGTGCGCAGACGGGCCAACCGTACACCGTCAACGGCAACAACTCCGCCGTCAATGGAGCCAGCTCCCACGCCATCCAGGTGCGCGACCCCTTCAAGGCCGGTGGTAGTCCTGATCCGACCAATCCGGAGATCACCTGCCCGACCAAGGTGCGCACTGTCGCTAACTGGTATAACCCTTGCGCCTTCGCCAACCCGCCCAACGGAAACCTCATCACCGGTAATCAGCAGATCACCGGCTTTGCCGCGCTCGCTTATCTAGGAGGTAAAAGAAATCAGGCGTATGGTCCTGGCTATGAGCGAATCGATATGTCTATCTTCAAGGTCTTCCCTGTGTATCGCGAAACGACCATCCAGTTCCGTACTGACGTATTCAACGTATTGAATACGCCGGCCTATGGCACGCGGAACGGCGGTGTTGGAGACAATGGCGGCCAGATCACCTCGTCTCGATCGCTGCAAAGCAACAGTCCTGACGCGCGCTTCGTTCAGTTTGCAATGAAGTTTATCTTTTGATCTCCAATGGCGGGAAGCATCCTGTCTTCCCGCCATTCTTTTTTGAAAATTCAGCGAGCATCCAAAAGGTAAGGTGTGCCATGCGAGTACGTCAGAATCTGTTCGGCCTTGTGGCTTTGATTTGCATTGCGGTATCCCCCTGTTCAGTCGCACCGGTGTGGTCGCAGCAATCTGTCATCGTCGATGGAACCAGCAAAGGCCGCGTCTTCGAAGGTATCGGAGCCCTCAGCGCAGGGGCTTCTTCACGTCTGCTTGTCGACTACCCGGAACCGCAGAGAAGCCAGATACTCGACTATCTCTTCAAGCTTGGCTACGGCGCCTCGCTACAGCATCTCAAGGTCGAGGTCGGCGGAGATGTGAACTCGACCGATGGATCTGAGCCGAGTCATATGCGTTCTCGTACGGATCGAGACTACACTCGCGGCTATGAGTGGTGGTTGATGCTCGAAGCGAGAAAGCGCAATCCCAAGATCATCCTTGACACACTGCCGTGGGGTGCTCCAGGGTGGATCGGGAACGGGAAACTCTACTCGCCGGATATGGCGCAGTACATGGCCGACTTCATCGCCGGCGCCAAGACGAAATATGGGCTCGACATCGCGTACACGGGCAGTTGGAATGAGCGCAAGTACGATGCCGCCTACGTGAAGGAGCTGCGCCGAGCCCTCGATGCTGCACACCTCGAGACCAAGATCGTCTGCTGCGACCAGGACGAGACGAAAGATGGAGAACAATGGGAGGTCGCGAAAGCGATGCAGAGCGATCCTGAACTGCGAGAAGCGGTTGCCGCGATCGGATCCCATTATCCCCAGGACAACGGCAAGCTCAACACGACGGAAGCCGCGCGAAACTCCGGGAAACCTCTGTGGTCTAGCGAAGATCAGCCCAACCCTGGGAGCGGACCGATCCTGCAGCGTACTTGGAACCCAGGCGGCCGGATTCTTGCTACGGTCTACAACCGAAACTACCTGGAGGGTGCCCTGACCAAGACTGAAATCTGGAGTCCAATCACCTCTTACTACGACATTCTTGCCGCGCCAAACTCGGGCCTCATGTATGCGAATACTCCATGGTCGGGCCACTATGATGTGCAATCGACAATCTGGGTGACCGCGCATACGACCCAGTTTGCGCAGCCAGGCTGGCAATATCTCGACACGGGTTCCGGAACGCTCTCTGGCAAGGGGAGCTTCGTTACGCTGAGGTCAACTGATGGAAAAAACTGGAGCACCGTGCTCGAAACAATTGCCGCGACAAAACCACAGCAGGTGCGCTTCGAACTCAAGAATGGTCTTTCGACTGGAGTTGTACACATCTGGCAGACCAATCGCTCTAAGTCGTTCGAGCATGTTGCAGATGTGCCAGTGACGAATGGTGTCTACGAATATAAGTTCGATCCGGACTCTCTCTATTCGCTGACCACCACCACCGGGCAACATAAGGGAACAGCACAGCCGCCCGCGCCCGCAGCCTTTCCCATGCCTTACGGTGATGACTTTGAGGGCACGCCGCTTGCGCGTGCACCGAAGTATCTTTCAGATCAGGATGGAGCCTTCGAAGTGCATCCATGCACAGGCAGGGCAGGGAAGTGCCTTGAGCAGGTCATCACCGAGAAGCCCATTCCCTGGTCGCCTCTTCCGGACCCCTTCACGCTGGCAGGCGATGTCGTCTGGCGCGACTACACCGTCTCCGTGGATGCCCGCTTCGTCGATGATGGTCCGATCACCCTGATGGGTCGTGTCGATTCTGCGGACGTCTTTCAGGATGGCAAGGCGCTCTGGCCAAGTGGTTACATTCTCAGCCTCTTTGAGAATGGCCGCTGGCAATTGAACTCCTCTATCTACAAAAAGCCCACTCACGCCCTTGCGGCTGGCAAGATCGGCTTTCCGTCGAAGCAATGGCAGCATCTGGAACTGCACTTCTCAGGCAAGACCGTCAGTGCGACCGTGAACGGTAAACAACTTTTCTCCGCGGACGACGAAGACCACACGCGTGGTATGTTTGCCATCGGCACTGGCTGGACCAGGGCAGAGTTCGACAATCTCAAAGTCACTCCGAATTGACATCTTGAACGTCTCGGAACCAAACGACTGCATAACTGCAGTAAAGCTGAGAAGGGTGAAAATTGCATGCAAGAAAAAACCGGCACAGAGGGTAAGTCAGAGGGGCTGCTTCATCTGCCCGATGCTCCGGCGGAGCAACATCGTTACGCTGTGCGCGCCTGGCAGGAGCCAGTTGTCATGCGCAGTTATATGCCGGACCTTCCGGATGTAAATCCGCTCTTTCTGGAGAAGCGTGTCTACCAGGGCAGCAGCGGACGTGTCTACCCTTTGCCCGTGATCGACCATGTTGCCGTTGAGCCTGTGCAGCATCAGTGGCAGGCGGTGCATATCGAAAACGAATCAATCCGTGTGATGATTCTTCCGGAGATCGGCGGCCGCATTCACATCGGTCTCGACAAGAGGAACGGCTACGATTTCTTCTACCGTCAGAACGTGATCAAACCTGCCCTGGTGGGTCTCGCTGGCCCTTGGGCATCAGGGGGCGTTGAGTTCAACTGGCCGCAGCATCATCGTCCGGCCACGTTCATGCCTGTCGATATCGACATCGAACGGCACAGCGATGGAAGCGTGACCGTTTGGTGCAGCGATGTGGATCGTATGAGCGGCTTGAAGGGGATGCACGGAGTATGCCTTCATCCCGGCAAGTCCTATCTCGAACTGAAGGCTCGCCTCTACAATCCCACTCCTCTCACGCAGACCTTCTTGTGGTGGGCCAACGTCGCCACGCGCGTCCACGAGCACTATCAATCTTTTTTCCCGCCCGACGCGAAGTACGTCGCGGACCATGCCAAGCGTGCCATCAGTAAGTTTCCCCTTTGCGAAGGGACTTACTACGGTATCGACTATGCGGGACGCGCAAAGGATGGCGTTCCGGCTGAAGAGATGCCGCGCCACCACATCCCGGACGGTAGCTACGCAGCGAATGATCTCAGTTGGTACGCCAATATCCCTGTGCCAACGAGCTACATGGTCCTTGGAAGCGAAGGCGACTTTGTCGGAGGATATGACCACGCAGCGCGTGCCGGCCTCGTGCACTACGCGAACCACCACATTGCTCCGGGCAAGAAGCAGTGGACGTGGGGCAATCATGACTTTGGATATCTCTGGGACCGAAATCTCACCGATAACGACGGCCCCTACATCGAGCTGATGGCTGGTGTGTATACCGATAATCAGCCGGACTTCTCCTTTCTTGCTTCGGGAGAGACGAAGACCTTCAGCCAATTCTGGTATCCGATCCGTGAGATCGGCCCTCCGGTTCAGGCAAGCTGCGATGCCGCGCTAAGCATTGCCGTCAAAGACGGCGTAGCCCGTTTCGGCATCTCCGTGACCAGCGATCGACCGGCCGCTTCGGTAAAAGTTAAAGCGGGTGGCCAGACGCTCTATTCTGCGGAGCAAGACCTGACAGTCGGTCACCCCTTTTTCTTCGTAGAAAGACTACCTCGAAGCGTCTCAATGGAAGACCTGGACGTATCCATCTATCAGGGGGCGCAGCGTCTCCTGCATTACGCCCATCAACCTGCTGGCTATGTCGAGGCGGTAGAGCCTGCACCGGCAGTTGAGCCCCCGCTGCCTGCAGATGTTTCCAGCGCCGATCAACTCTTCCTGATCGGCATGCACCTCGAGCAATATCGTCACGCAACGCGCCGTCCTGAAGACTACTGGCGGGAGTGCCTGCGCAGGGATGCCAACGATGCTCGCGCTAGCCATGCGATGGGGCGCTGGCATCTGCAGCGCGGTGAGTTAGTCCAAGCCAAAGTGCATCTGGAGCGATCGATTGCCAGACTTACGGAACTCAACCCCAACCCGTATGACGGGGAGCCTTATTACACGCTTGGCCTCGTATGCCGCTATCTCGGGGAAGAGGACGCAGCGTATAAGGCCTTCTACAAAGCAACATGGAATGCAGCATGGCGCGGACCTGGCTATCATGCACTCTCGCAGATTGATGCCTCACGCGGAGACTGGACTCTTGCCGTCGAGCACGCACGCGTTTCGCTGCGCATGAACGCCGACGATCTCAATCTAAGGAACCTTCTTGCTGTTGCGCTTGAACGCACAGGTAACTCGGTCGAAGCTGAACAAGTACTCGGAGAAACACGCACACTTGATCGGCTCGACAGTTGGTCGCTCTTTCTTGCTGAAGGCATCGTCCCCGCTGACGGATACAAGCGTCTCGCGCTTGCCTCCGATCTGATGCGCTGTGCACTCTTCGCCGAGGCAATTATTGTTCTAACCGCTTCTTCGAGTGAAGCCCTGGATGGTTCGAATCCGATCGCTCTTTACACGCTTGCCCACTGTTACAGGACGGTGGGTGATGTTAGCCTGGCCGCTTCCTGCAGTGCGAAAGCACAGAGCGCTGATCCACGATACTGTTTTCCCAGCACGCTTCAGGAGATGCTGATTCTCGAGCAGGCTGCAACGGCTGGAGATGGAATGGCCTCCTACTATCTTGGCAACCTTCTCTACGACCGGCGCCGTCACCAGGAGGCGATTGCCGCATGGGAACAAGCACTCAAGCTCGGAGTCTCCTTTGCGACGGTATGGAGAAACCTCGGCGTCGCCTACTTCAACGTGCAGGGCGATGGGAAGAGATCGCGTGAAGCTTATGAACGCGCCCTGGCCGCAAATCCGGCAGACGCCCGCATCTTCTACGAGCGTGACCAGCTCTGGAAGCGTATCGGGGTTGATCCCGTTCTCAGGCTCAAAGAGTTACTCAATCGCCCAGACCTGACCGCTCGCCGCAACGATCTCTCTGTCGAGCTCGCAACCCTGTTCAATCAGGCAGGCCGTTCGAGCGAAGCCCTCGACCTTCTAACATCGCGTCCCTTCCAGGCGTGGGAGGGAGGCGAAGGTCTCGTTCTTGACCAATACATTCGCGCCAATCTGGTGCTTGGACAGGATGCGCTCGTGCAATCAGATCCACGTATCGCGGTCGAGCGCTTCTCCGCCGCGCTGCACACCCCGGAGAATCTAGGCGAAGCTAGACATCTACTCGTCAATCAGAGTGAGATCTACTACTGGCTCGGTATGGCCTTCCACATGGCCGGTGAGAATGGCCAAGCCCGCGACTGGTGGCAGCGCGCTGCACGACAGACCGGCGATTTCCAGCAGATGAGCGTGCGCTCCGTCTCAACTGCGACCCTGTGGACTGGGCTATCGCTCGCCATGCTTGGTGAGGAGGCGGCAGCGCAAGATCTAATGCGCAACATCTTCGACTTCGCCGAGGAGCTTCACTCCACTTTGCCCGCCATTGATTACTTCGCTACATCGCTGCCAACGATGCTGCTCTTTGAGGAAGATCTCGGGCAACGCAATAAGATCGAAGCCACGTTCCTCGAAGCGCAGGCACGCTTCGGTATGCGCAACTTTGCTGAGGCCGGCCGCCTGCTGCAGATCGTCCAATCGCTCGACATCAACCATGTGGCCGCACAGAATCTCAGCAGACTGGTGCAGCAATCCGCTGCGAGTACGAGAGGCCGGTAGCATGCAGACCGTACACTCGCCAGCTACGGATACAGGAGACGTCAATACGCAGCTGAACGCCGGCTACATCTGGGGTATCGCATCCGTCGCTGCGCTTGGGGGACTTCTCTTCGGATACGACTGGGTAGTGATCGGCGGAGCCAAGCCCTTCTACGAGTCTTTCTTCCATCTCACCTCGGAGTTTCAGGTCGGTTGGGCCAATGGCTGTGCTCTTATAGGCTGCCTGCTTGGCTCGCTCGCCGCAGGCAAATTAAGCGATTCGGCGGGGCGAAAGAAGACCCTTCTTTGCTCTGCCTTACTTTTTACTCTTTCATCGTTGCTTACCGGATGGTCTTATAGCTTCGTCGCGTTTATCTTTTGGAGGATCGCTGGTGGCGTAGCGATTGGACTCGCGTCCAATGTGTGTCCAACCTACATTGCGGAGATCAGTCCTTCGCAATGGCGTGGCAAGCTTATCAGCCTCAATCAGCTTGCTCTCGTGAGCGGAATCCTGATGGCCCAGGTTGCTAACTTCGCCATCGCACGCAAAGTTGTAGAAGGTGCCAGCGCTCTCGCGCTCGAACAATCTTGGAACGTGCAGTATGGATGGCGCTGGATGTTTACCGCAGTCGCGCTTCCTGGTGTGATTTTCTTCTTCGCCACGCTGTTGATT
Source organism: Granulicella aggregans (assembly GCF_014203275.1). GTDB lineage: Bacteria > Acidobacteriota > Terriglobia > Terriglobales > Acidobacteriaceae > Edaphobacter. Next base: position 836,943 of record NZ_JACHIP010000003.1, on the reverse strand, counting down.
CCCGAGAGCCCACGCTGGCAGATGGTGCATGGGTTCGAATCTGCGGCCCGCCTCACCCTCAATCGGATCGGCGGACCAGGCTATGCCGATCACTCGGTCGCTACTATCCATGAGGGTCTGAATCATGAAACGAAGTCCCGCGTCGCCTGGCGCGAATTATTCGCCCCCAGCCTGCGCCGAGTCCTGCTGATCGGCATCACACTCGCTGTCATCCAGCAATGGAGCGGCATCAACATCCTCTTCAACTATGCGGAGGAAGTCTTCCGGAGCGCCGGCTATGGCGTTAACGAGATACTCTTCAACATCGTCATCACCGGTGCCATCAACTTCGTCTTCACCATCGTCGCCATGGCTTGCGTCGATCGCTTTGGCCGGCGCTCCATCATGCTCTTCGGCACTCTGGGAGTAGGTGTCTCCCACCTTCTCTCTGCGTTTGCTTACTCACGCGGCATGCGCGGCCCGGCTGTTCTCATCCTCACGCTCAGTGCGATCGCGTGCTATGCCGTCTCGCTAGCGCCAATCACCTGGGTTCTCATCGCAGAGATCTTTCCGAATCGTGTCCGCGGGCTCGCAGTTTCGATCGCTGTCGCCGCACTGTGGGCCTCATCTTTTGCGCTTACGTACTCTTTCCCTTTTCTGAATCGTGCACTCGGCACCGGGGGCACCTTCTCGGCCTACGCTGCCATCTGTCTTTTTGGAGCGGTCTTTGTCTATCGCTTCGTCCCGGAGACCAAAGGTAGGTCGCTCGAGGAAATTGAAGAGCTCTTCAATTCACTGTGATGATCGGGGCGGCCTGTTTCTTCCGGTTGATACGGCTTGCCTCGTGCCGTACCAATCTCAAAGCTCCTACCGGCGCAGATGACTCACTCTTGCTCCGCCCCTGACACCCGCATACGCTCGATTGGCGATATCAGGCCAATGCACGTTACCAGCCCCGTCTGCCTCAACGAGTGCATTGGCGATTTCGAGTGAATCCAGAAGCATCCCTTACGAGGTGCACATGGGCCGTGACAAATCGACGCACCTTGTAAGCGGACATATGAATGGATGTCAATGAGAGAGAAACTTGAAACCAGGTCGGTCTCCTCATCCGCTTGTAGCCTTTCGTCTATACCGGCCCCAAATCAACGAGGCAGACGGCACGCCTGAGCTCCGGGCGCCTAGTTACTTAAATGCACTTCGGGAATGTCGGATATGCCGTCAAATCGGCCTCCAGTAAATCCCTGTCGTGTTAGGCTTTCCGAGTCGGCCCCCAGGTCAATAGGTAAACGGTCAAGATTCCGGGTGTCCCTTGCGTTCTGTGCCCGTCGTAGCGCATCGCCGCGATTGGGCTCGTTTCACGGTTGCACGCCGTACACGCACTCGACCATGGAGTCCCAATGCAGGCTGACGCAAGCGCGAAAGCGAGCCCTCAATCAACCTTCAACGGTCGACATAACTCGATTCACCTCGTTAAGCTGCTCTCGTTTCAGGAGTTGGTGATTGGTGCCCTGATCCCAAAGTCCTGGCAGTCTGCCCTTCTCGGTCTCTGCGTTCTGGTTGCATCGATTTCGGCGTTTCAGCCCGTTCTCCTTGCGCAGACGGGCAACGTGGTGATCTCCACGAACACAACCTATCCGACAGGCACTTATAACCTGACGAGCCTGTCGGTTGAGAATGGCGCCACGCTGACGGTTGGCGGCGGCTCGACGGTGACGGTCAGCGGAGCGATTCTTGTGACGGCGAACTCCAACGTCGTGCTGCAATCGGTCAACAACGCTTCGCAGGTGAACGGAACCTGGCAGGGCACGGGCGTGACGGTGAACGCGGGTTCGGTTCAGGTCGATGCCGGTAGCTCGATCAATGCGGACGGCCAGGGATATGTTGCGAATGCCGGTCCGGCTGGAGCGGCCGCGGGATCGAGCGCGGGTGGATCGTATGGTGGCCTGGGCGGAACGGGTGCCGGAACCGCTGCGGGCGCTATTTACGGTATGGCCGCTACTCCGACCGACCTGGGTTCGGGCGGTGGCTCTCGATGCTGTGGAGCGATTGCCGGGACCGGCGGCGGAGCGATTCGGCTGATCGTGAGCGGAACTCTGACCGACAACGGGGTGATCTCAGCGAATGGTGGGAATTTGGTAGGGTACCAAGGCGGCGGGGGCGGCGGCGGATCGGTGTATGTGACGACGGCGGGACTGGCGGGTGCGGGCGTCTTTTCGGCCACGGGAGGTACGGGCGGCGAAGCGGCGGGCGGTGGCGGAAGGATTGCCGTCTATTACAACGCGGCAGGCAGCAGCTTTACCGGATTTTCAGCGTCCACTGCGGTGGGAGGAAGCTGCCAGACGCAGTGCTCCAACGGCACGGCTTCGGCGGGCGGCACGGGTACGTCGGCGTTCTTCGATACTTCGGCGACGAATAACAATCTGAGTGTCTATCAGAGCTTCACTATTCCTGCGGGAGCGACGCATAGCCTGAATGCGATTACGGTGCAGGCAGGGGCGACGCTGTCGATCGGCGGCGGCTCGACTATTAATGTGGCGGGTGCGGTGACGGTCAGCGGTACGCTGGTCGGGCAGGCGATCAACAATTCGGCGCAGGTGAGCGGCAGCTGGCAAGGGAGCGGCGTTACTCTTCATGCGGCGTCCGTTGTGGTCAATGCGGGCGGTTCAATCAATGCGGATGGCCAGGGATATGTTGCGGGGGCGGGGCCGGGCGGCGCGCCAAGCGGCTCGAGCGCGGGTGGATCGTATGGCGGGCTTGGCGGCGTAGGTGACGGCGTCTCTCCGGGGCCGATTTATGGCTCGACGACTGCGCCCACCGATCTCGGCTCGGGGGGCAACACGCGCTGCTGCGGAACGATTCCGGGTGCGGGCGGCGGAGCGTTGACGATCACCGTCTCGGGCACTTTGACCGATAACGGCGTCATCTCGGCGAATGGTGGAGATGGGGTCGGGCTGCAGGTGGGTGGAGGTTCGGGGGGAACCGTATCGATTCAGACCGCGACCCTGACGGGTTCGGGCAGCGTCGCGGCGAATGCGGGGTCGGGCGGAGAGGCGGGCGGCGGAGGGGGCAGGGTCGCGCTTTACTACAACACGAACAACGGCTTCGACACAGCGATGGTCACGTCCAACGGAGGTGCATCGAGCGGCGGCAATCCGGGAGCGGTGGGAACGGTTTACACACTCGGTGCGGGTTCGAACCTGACCGTCTCGGACAATACGACCTTGCCGCCGAATGCGAACCTCAGCTTCAATAGCGTCACGGTGAACAACGCGGCGACGCTGACGGTGGGTAGCGGTACGACCCTGGCTTCCCATAGTGTCACGGTGACAGGCGGCGGCAACTTTACTGTTGGCGGCGGCTCCACGCTGAATATCAGCGGCGAGGTCCTGGTCACGGGCGATTCGAAGATGGTGCTGCAGTCGATCAACAACGCAGCGCAGGTGAACGGTGCATGGAGGGGGGCGGGCGTAACGATCAATGCGGGCTCTGTACAGGTGGATGCAGGCAGTTCGATCAATGCCGATGGTCAGGGGTATCTGGCAAGTGCGGGTCCGGGTGGAGCTCTGGCTGGCTCGAGCGCTGGCGGGTCCTATGGTGGAATGGGGGGATCGGGGTCAGGGCCTACTCCGGCGGGTCCGATCTATGGTTCCGATACAACACCCACCGATCTTGGCTCGGGCGGTGGATCTCGCTGCTGCGGAGCGGTGGCTGGGAATGGCGGCGGAGCGATTCGCCTGATCGTAAGTGGGACTTTGACTGACAACGGTGCTATCTCCGCGAACGGCGCGAACTTGGTCGGATATCAGGGTGGGGGAGGCTCCGGCGGATCGGTCTGGGTCACGACGGCGGGGCTGGCGGGCTTGGGTGTATTTACGGCCAATGGCGGTACGGGCGGCGAGGCAGCCGGTGGCGGTGGACGGATCGCGGTTTACTACAACGCACCGACCAGCAGCTTTACCGGTTTCTCGACGTCCACGTCGAACGGGGCCAGTTGCGGCACGCAATGCTCGAACGGAGCAGCTTCGGCAGGCGCAGTTGGGACCGTAGGCTTTTTTGATACCTCGGCGACTAACAGCAACCTGATGGTGGACCAGGACCTTACGATCCCCGCAGGTACGACTGTCGCCTATAACTCGATCACGGTGCAGCCGAATGCGGTCCTGACGATTGGCGGCGGATCGACGGTTACGGTTGCCGGCTCTTTGACGGTGAGTGGAACAGTGGTCGCGCAATCGATCAACAACACAGCCCTGGTGAACGGAACCTGGCAAGGTAGCGGAGTCACCCTAAACGTGGCAGAGGTGGTCGTCAACGCGAATGGCTCGATCAACGCCGATGGCCAGGGATATGTCCCGAGTGCTGGCCCTGGCGGGGCCGCGGTCGGCACCAGTGCGGGTGGCTCCTATGGAGGAGCGGGAGGAACGGGAGACGGAAGCGCCTCGGCAGCTACGTATGGTTCGGCGAGTCTTCCCGTCGACCTCGGTTCGGGCGGCGGCCTGCGTTGTTGCTCCACCTCTGCGGGAGCGGGCGGGGGTGCGCTCTTCTTCAATGTGTCGGGAACTCTCACTAATAATGGAACGATCTCCGCTAACGGCGCGGCTATCGTCGGCTACCAGGCTGGGGGCGGCTCCGGCGGAACCGTCTACGTCAAGACCGCGGGGCTGTCAGGGGCGGGAGCCTTTACTGCCAACGGTGGGCTGGGCGGGGAGGCGGGTGGAGGCGGCGGTCGTGTGGCCATTTATTACGACGCACCGTCCAGCAACTTCACCGGCTTCTCCGCATCGACCGCCTCGGGTGGAGGTTGCGGCACCCAGTGCACCAGCGCTACAGCTTCTCCGGGGAGCAACGGTACATCGGCGTTCTTCGATACTTCGGCGACGAACAACAACCTTGCTGTCTACCAGAACTTCACGGTTCCTGCGGGAGCCTCTCCGACGTACAACAACGTGACGGTGCAAAGTGGGGCGCTGTTGACGATCGGAGGCGGCGCCACCGTGACGGTGACCAAGGCGCTTACCGTGAGCGGGACCGTGGTCGCGCAATCCGCGAATAATACGGCACAGGTGAACGACGTGTGGGTGGGATCCGGCGTAGCCATCAGTGCTGGCTCGATCAACGTCAATGCAGCGGGTTCGCTGAACGCCGACACGCAAGGGTACGTCGCGAACGCGGGGCCGGGCGGCTCTCCGGCTGGTACAAGCGCGGGTGGGTCTTATGGCGGGCTGGGTGGAGTGGGCGACGGAGCTGCTCCATCCCCGATCTATGGATCCTTGATGCTGCCCGTCGATCTCGGCTCCGGGGGTGGCTCGCGCTGCTGCGGAACGATTCCTGGACCGGGTGGCGGTGCGCTTCTGCTCACGGTTTCAGGAACGCTGACCGACGATGGCGTCATATCGGCGAACGGCGGAGACGGAAGCGGTCTCCAGGTCGGGGGCGGATCGGGTGGATCGGTATCCATCCATACAGCGGCCCTCGCGGGCTCCGGAAGCATCGCGGCGAACGGTGGCGGGGGCGGTGAGGCGGGCGGTGGCGGCGGAAGAGTCGCGCTCTACTTCAACACCAATGGCTTCAATCTGACGCTGGCCACCGCTACGGGCGGAAGCTCTGACGGCGGCAACGCGGGTGCCGTGGGAACGGTCTACATCCCGGGTCCGGTGACGAGTACGACAGCGCTGAGTGCTTCGTCGCTACAGCTTTCTGCAGGACAGGCGGCGAGCTTCCAGGCAGTTGTTACCGCAGCGCCTCTCGCACCGACGGTGCCCGGACCGACGCCGACCGGAACGGTGAACTTCCTTGATGGGACGACGGTGATCGGGACGCAGGCTTTGAGCGCATCGCAGGAGAGCGGGACGGCGATGGCGCAGTTCCAGACGACGGCGCTGGCGGTAGGGACCCACAGCATTACGGCGAGCTATAGCGGTGGGAATGTTGAGGCGAGCACAAGTGCGGCGCAGACGGTGTCGGTGGGGCAGGCGACTTCGGCAACGACGCTCGGAGTCTCGGCGGCGAATATCACCGCCGGGCAAGCAGAGACGCTGACAGCTACGGTCACCGACCTCACTTCTCCTGCGATCACGGGCAGTGTCACGTTCTTCGATGGCACGACGTCGCTGGGCAATGGAACGCTGACGGTGTCCGGTGCCACGGGTATCGCGAGCCTGACCGTCCGATCGCTTGGCGTGGGATCGCATAGCATTACGGCGCGCTATGGTGGCGACACGAACTACATCGCCAGCAGCAGCGGCGCGCAGATCGTCACCGTAACGGGGACTGCGCAGACCATCACATTCCCTGCCATTCCGAACCATGTCTATGGGGATGCGCCATTTGTGCTGACGGCGACGGCATCCTCCGGTCTCGACATAAGCTACAGCGTAGTCAGCGGCCCGGCTACTGTAGTCGGCAGTACGGTGACGGTGACCGGAGTCGGCACTGTGACGATCCAGGCGGCGCAGGCGGGCAACACGACTTACGCCGCAGCGACGCCTGTCTCGCGGAGCTTCCTCGTAAGTGCACCGGGGCCGACGTTGGCGAGTATCTCGCCAACGATTGGGATCGTGGGAAGCGGCGCGACGGTGGTGACGCTGACGGGGACAAACTTCGCGAGCACGGACACGGTGCAGTTGAATGGGACGGCGGTTCCTTCGACTCTGGTTAGCGCGACAAGTTTGACGGCGACACTGCCTGCCACCTTTTTTGCCGGGGCAGGGACGGGCCTGATTACGGTCGCCGATTCCGTGAGCAAGACGGTGACAGCGGCGGCGACGTTTACTGTCGCGCCAGCGCCGCAGTTCGTATTGTCGGGACCATCCACTGCGAGCTCGGGCGAACAGCCTGCGCTTAACTTCACGCTGACCAATCCCTATCCGTTTCCGCTGGCCGGAGCTCTGACGCTGACGTTCGCGCCGGTCGCCTCAGCGAAGGTGACGGGTGATCCGGCCGTGCAGTTTGCAACGGGCGGACAGGTGATCGACTTCAGCATTCCGGCGAACTCGACGGCAACCCCGGCTGTGCAGTTGCAAACGGGAACGATCGCGGGAACGGCTACCGTGACGCTTGCGGTGACTTCCAATGGGGCGGATGTGACTCCAGCGGATGTGGCCCCGGTGGTCATCACCATTCCAGCGGCGGTGCCCACTCTGAACTCTGCCAGGATGACGAAGAGCGGAGAGACGGTGACGGTCGCGGTGGTCGGCTTCTCGAACACGCGCGAGGTGACACAGGCGGTGTTTCACTTTACGCCGGTGGCTGGCTCGTTGATCAAGGACCCCGATGTGACAATCGATGTAAGTGCGGTGTTTGCGCGTTGGTATGGATCAGCGCCGTCGGATGCGTATGGGTCGGCGTTTACTTATACGCAGCCGTTTACGCTGGACTCGGATGCGACGTCCATCGCAGGAGTAGCGGTGACCTTAACGAATTCGGTGGGGGTATCAGTGTTGCTTCAGACGCAGTAGCAGGATTTCCTGCGACACCGTAGGGCGAAACGAAGTATTGATTTAGGGCTGGAGTTCGCGACGATGCGGCCTCTCTTTGGTCGCTAAACCGGCCGGCAGGCCGTAGAAGTTGTAGCAAATCGGACGGGGCAAGCGCGGCGCTGGTAATCGAATACTACTTGCGCTACATTCTGCCTCTCGAATTCTGATATGGAGCTTCGATTCTCGGTTAACGAGAATCAGGCCAAGGCACTCATTGAGACCACATCCCTCTAGGGCGAGATGGACTGCTTCCGAGAAGAGCGTTTATCAGGACCAATCTCGCTTTTGTCACCTGTGTGCTGTAGAAGTGACGATATGGAAACAGTTGAGGCTTTACATCGCTACGTTGCTCCAAAGCGATACGATAGCGGGTCACAACCGTTTTGTTGAACGCGAGCCGTGGCTCGGAGTAACACCACTCGATGAAGTCTCGGATGGCGTGTTCGTACGACCGTCGCGAGTTCAAGGATGGAAGACTGTTGAGAACCGCCGACTTGGAATAATCGAGGTTGGGAAGTTTGAGAACGCTCCTGGGTCTCTTTGCTCTTTTCGCCATACGGACGGCCTCCTGGCCGTCGTAGTAGGCTCGCACCGTACAATTTCTCCATGTCCGACCAAAAGACGATGCATTGTCTGAAGCGCTGCCACTGATCCTTCTCAAGGCGCAATTGTTAGACAAGGTGAGTACGCCTGTCATCGGTCCCTGCCTAACACCGCAGGGGATCTTCCGCGCCTTAGCCAGAAATTGATCATCAGAGAGTCTTCGTGGTTCTCCACGAAATGACTCCACCCCGCAGGCACATAGAGCAGATCACCCGCACGCTGCGTGATGGAGATCGGTGTAGCCTTCGAGAACTCCGGGAAGCGAGTCGCATCCGGAGACTTTGCGTTGACCATGCTGACCCCGAAGTCTGGAAGTGCATTCGGGTTCGGGTGAATCATGTATAGATAAGGAAAATCGGCTGGCGGATAGAGAAGCCATTCTTTGGCACCGAAGTATGCGAACGAGAAGTTGTCCGGGATGTCTTTGTGCAGGGCAGTCACCGTTCCCTTCTTACCCATCCACATACGTGGCTCATTGAGAAAATACTCAGGGTAGAACATCGGAAAAGGGACCCCTAGATCGCGCGCCATCTCGACGGGTATCACGGTGCCGGCGGCATAGGCCGTCCCGGCATCGTTTACTTGCATGAAGTGTTCCCCAATAAAATTTCTCAGGGGCATCGCTTCTTCGCGGCGATTCAGGTAGCTTCCTGGATCTGCCATATTGCCGAAACGGACGTTCACGGGCTGATCGCCGTAGGCTCCTTGCAGCAGACCTAAGATCTCCGCTTCAGAGAACTTTAACGCACCCAGCCGCAGTAGAAAAGGCTTGGAGCGCGCTGCATACTCTTTCGAAAACGCCTCGTCACTTAGAGAATCAAGAACGTCCAGGGCGGCGAGGCGAGGCATCTCACGGGTAGCCTCACATATCTTGGGAAACCAAACAACAGGACTGTCCATCTATCGACTCCTACACCTTTTGAGAATAGATCCTGGACGACTCCAGCCCGGTCTAAAGTAAAACAATCAGTACGAGAATATCGATGGCTTTGGCGTCTTCTATGCAGTCTCGACCGGTTCACGGGACGGGCTCGAATATCGCTTTGCTGTCTTCGTAAATCCTATCGCGCTGCCGGCGACCAAGCTGCCGCCTTCCATGCTGAGGTTCAAAGAGACGCTGACCTGTTTTGTGCGAGGGACGGAACGGTGCGAGCCGTAGCTAGCGTCACCCGAAGTTCCTCGTCGAAGACGGCGGTGTCCGGCGGTGCAGCACGGCATGCCAGCCGCCGCACCATCACTTCCGCCGAATTCCTTCCTGCACGCGGCTAATCGGTACCGATAAGTCGGCATGTCGGAAGCAATCCGACCGTTCGACGAGTGCATTGGCGATTTGGCACCATTCCAGTGTACGGCGAACCGTCGCGCGTCTACCGCTCGAGTGGAATTGAGGGCGTTGGAGGGCTCACCCAAATTTCAGGCGATTCTCCCCAAAAGGAGTGTGCTCACTCCCTTTATTTCTTGGTCGCGCGGGAGTCGGTGTCGTTCCGAGATCAACGCTCGACAGCGAAGCATTAGCCGCGAGGACATCTGCCCGCACTACGCCAGCGGCCCGGAGTTTCGCCCGTGATTTTTGCAAAGGCCCGATTGAACGAAGCCTGATCACAGAAGCCTGCGAGAAACGCGATCTCTATGAGCGGTATATCCGAGTTCAGCAGGAGTTCCTTGGATCGCTCGATTCTTTGGGCGATGATCCACTGGTGAACTGACGTGCCGAAGCTGATCTTGAATGATCGCGCGAAATGGCTTACCGAGAGGCCGCACCTTCCGGCGAGCTGCGGGAGGCTCGCATTTTCACGCCCATTTTCGTCAAACACTTCCCCAATCTGGCGTTTCTGGCGAGCCGTTAGTCCACCCCTCGCCGGAAATTGATTCGAGGCCGGAAGTTGGGCATGGAGTAGCTGGGCACTAAACAAGGTGGCGAAATGGTCCATGAATGCTGGGGCTACAGCGATTGGAGATTCGATCGACGCCAGAAAAAGATGGGTGAGCCGGTTGAAGATCGGGCAGCGGAACATCTTTGTCTTGATTTCGATGGCCGCCAAGTTCAGTCCATGAAGCTTCGCGCAGTGGTCAAGAGTGTCGGACGGGACATGGTAGCGAACTCCTCTGTATTTGTGGTTCTTCCCAATCGAAGAATCTGCAAGGAGCGGGCGGTCTGCAGGAGCAGACAGGCCTGTTGACCACTGCTGCTTCACCGACGCTGGGTACAGGTTCACGATCACGATCAAGAACGGTTCAGAGCCTTCGGCAACCTCGGAACCCGGGCTCCTGTGGCTGAGGCGCAAATCGAAAGTTGGCATCTCCGGATCGCCAGTGAAGGAGATTGGGAGGCGCGGGCCGTCGAGCTTATGCGAAGAGCTTGTCTGCATTCCAGTGCCTGTGATCGGAATCTGAGCGCGTTAGACTGAATGAATCGTGGAGTGGAGCTCGTGAGCGACAACCGGATGCTGCATCACAGAAAAACCGTATCTCTTTTCGACCAAACATCAGGTACACCACCGATCATCTAGCGGTCATTTGAGGCAACATCTACACTTGACCACGCGTTTCGCAGCTGATGAGGACACATGCCGACCGTTTCCCCTTGTGCATCACGTCGAGTGTTGGTCTTCCTGGGCCCCCTTCGCGATAGACTTTAGGCAAGTCCGACGACAGTGAATGCCTTGGACGCGTCGGCCTGGATACTCACGCGAACCCGCGCTGGTCTGAGGCAACGCGGAACTGTGGTGGCTTGACCTGTAAGAAGGAAATGGAAAAGATCGCTCCATCACGGGTCCGATTTGGCGGATTTGAGCTCAATCTGCAGACGGGTGAATTGCGTTCCCAGCACGGCGATGGCGGCAATGGGCTGATCCTCAGAGAGCAGCCTTTCCGTGTTCTCAAATTGCTCCTTGAGCGTCCCGGCAAAATGGTCAGCCGCGACGAAATGCGCAAGACCCTCTGGCCAAACGACACCATCGTGAACTTTGATCACAGCATCAATGTAGCCATAGGTATCCTTCGCCGCGCGCTATCCGATTCTGCTGACAAACCCCGGTACATTGAAACCCTGGCGAGACGCGGCTATCGGCTGCTGGTCGAAGTAGAAGTCCTTCAGTCGGCCGCTCTGCCTCAGCTGCCACGCTTGCAGATCGCACAGGATCTTCCTCCGCGCGACGAAATCATCGGAAAGAAGGTATCGCACTACCGGGTACTCGAGGCCATCGGAGTAGGAGGAATGGGGGTCGTCTACAGCGCCGAGGATCTAAGGCTCGGCCGTCGCGTTGCACTGAAATTTCTTCCTCCGGCGGTGGCCAATGATGAAACTACGCTCTTAAGATTTGAGCGCGAGGCACAGACCGCCTCTACTCTGAACCATCCGAATATCTGTACGGTCTATGAAGTTGAGGAGCAGGATGCCCAACCTTTCATTGTGATGGAGTTGCTCGACGGAGTTTCGCTGAGCCACGAACTTGATCAGTCTGTCTCCCACTCTCTTTCGGCAACGAGGATCATCGAGATCGCACTTCAGGTTTGCGACGGCCTTCAGGCAGCTCACACTAAAGGCATCATTCATCGTGACATCAAGCCAGCGAACATTTTTCTGACCACATCGGGACCGATAAAGATACTCGACTTCGGCTTGGCGAAACTGATTGATCAGGAGGATGTTGTGGGCGTCCCCGCGCTTCCAGCATCGATCGAGAACACGGAGGGCGGTCGACTCAGCGGCTCTGCGTCCAAGGCGATCCACACCTCGATCACAGTCGCGGGTTCGAAGATCGGGACGGCAAGCTATATGTCACCGGAGCAGATCCGCGGAGCACCACTTGATCCCGCAACGGACATCTTCTCTTTGGGGCTTGTTCTGTACGAGGCGGCAGCCGGTCGGCGTGCCTTCGAGGGTGAGGATGCAACACTCGTTCACAATGCGATTCTCAGTCAGACCCCCCTCGCTCCCAGACGAGTCAACCCATCGGTGCCGCGACAGCTTGATGCAGTCATAGCAAAGGCCCTGGAAAAAGACCGTAAACGAAGATACTCCTCCGCGTTGGAGATGCGTCGCGCTCTTGAGCAAGTTCGAGCAGACTCGACCTTGAAGCCAAGCCGCAGGCAGCTTAGCATCTTGGCTGCTTCTGTTCTCGCGCTTGTCGGAACAGGGACAGCACTCTATCGCCGTGCCCACCCGCGGATCGTCCTCTCCCCAAACGATACGGTCGTACTTGCAACCGCGAATGAGACAAGAGATCCAGTCTTCGATGATGCGCTGTACTCGACGCTCTATTTCGGCCTTCAGCAAACGCCCTACGTGCATGTGATGCAGACCGTGAAGCTTCAGGAAGCAATGGCTGAGATGCACATAGCGAACGACGCCAAGATCACTCCGGAGATAGGGCGTCAGGTCTGCGTTCGTACCAACAGCAGAATGGTCATCGAGGCATCCATCGCCAACGAAGGGAACAACTTTCGCATCGAGATGAAGGGGCTTGATTGCAAGTCCGGGGCTATTCTCGCGGCCGTTGAGGAGGGAGTTCCAAGCAGGACCCAGATAACCCATGAGGCGGGGCAGCTGCTTGCCGAACTGCGAGGCAAACTAGGGGAACCCCCAGATTCAGTCAACGCCTATAACAAGCCCTTAGACATAGCACTGAGCGCCTCGCCCGAAGCATTGCAACTCCTGATGGAGGGTTACAGAGGCATCCTCGCTCTCGACATTCCGGCGGCTCTCTCAGACCTCAATAGAGCCATAGCTGTCGACCCAAATCTCGCGATGGCTTACACCGCGTTGGCCGGAATGGAGGACAAGATCGGACTCCACAGTTTAGCTGTCGAGGCTGCTAAAAAGGCCTTCACTCTCCGAGACAGGGTCACGCAGCCAGTTCAGTTCCAAATCGATAATGTCTATTACCAAGCCGCGACCGGGGACCAGGAAAAGAATCTTTCCGTCCTCGCGAAGTGGGTCCAACTATATCCCGACGATTTTATAGCTCATACCAATTACGGCATCAGTTTGCTTACGGTCGGGAGGCTAGATCAGGCGTTATCTGAGGCCAGGGAATCTGTCCGCGTATTCCCCAGTCCATGGAGCTATGACTCCCTTGCTTATGTCTATATTGTGACCAATCGATTTGAAGAAGCTGCAGCGACGATCGCAGAGGCAGAAAGGCTGAACTTCGACAACCCCGATCTCCGCAATCAGAAATTCATTCTTGCCTTTTTGACGAAGAATGAACCGGGCATGCAGGAACAGTCGAGTTGGGCAGTTGGCAAGCCTCACATCGATCACAGGTTTCTATTCGCAGAGGCGATGGTGCAGGGGTATTACGGGCGGTTTGCGGATGAGACTCGCCTGACAAATAGCTCCATCGAAATGGCTGACAAGGGCGGAGACTCAGCCACCACTGCTAAATATGGTGATCTCCTTGCTCTCGATAGAGCCGAAATTGGTGACGAGGCCGTCGCACGAAAGCTTGCAGCAAAGTACTCGATTATGGTCCAGAACGCGAATACTTTGCCAATCCTTGCATTGGCTTTCGCGAGAGCCGGCGAGCCGGCAAAAGCTCAGAAGATCATGGATGAGCTTGATCTAGAAACCCCGCTAGATACGATCGTCCAACACTATTACTTACCCACCATCCGAGCATCGATTATGATTTGCAATCATGACCCTAAAGGGGCGATCGATGCCCTGCGATCGACCTCCCCGTATGAATTAGCCGCCCCCGAATCCTTCAATGGTATCTACCCCGCGTACATACGCGGGCTGGCGTATTTGCAAACAGGTCAAGGTCACCTCGCGTCCCTCGAGTTTCAAAAGCTTATCGATAACCCCGGCTTAACCGGTCGAGACGTAACCGCCGCCCTAGCGCACCTACAGGTGGCAAGAGCTGAAACCATGGAAGGGAACCCGGCTGCCGCGCAGAAGTCCTATGAGACCTTCTTCGCGCTCTGGAAGAGCGCAGACGCAAGTCTCCCTATATTCCAGCAGGCCAAGATCGAGTACGCTCACCTGCATGCCAAGGCTTAGTGCAAACATGCTCGAATCAACTCAACAAGAGCTTGCCTAGAAACTGGAACAGACTGGCATCATTATGCCCGAAATAGACAAGGAGAGGATCCTTTTGAACAAGATGTAATCCTTCTCAATGTCCTAGTCTAAGCGAAGCTCCAGGCCAACCCCTGGGATGTTGGTGACAGACCACGTACCCAGGTCGCTCGGCGGCTTTTTACTAAAGCGCTACCGCCTTCTTTCGAAGAGCCTCGCAACTCTGCACGACATAACAGCCTAGGTATGAACAGCCACGTTTGCGCCGACACGCTCTGACTATTGAGAGATCCAGATGAGCGATCTACTAAATCTTGCTATCGAGGCGCATGGAGGGCTGAAAGCTTGGAACAAGCTCCATTCCATTCGAATTGTCGCTTCGATAACCGGCACTCTTTGGTCTGATAAGGGCCAGGAGGATGTTCTCAAAGAAGTTGTGATGACGGCGGAAACCAAGCGGGAGCGGCTCATTACGGACTTCCCCACCCAAGGCAAGCGATCTATCTTCGAACCGAATCGGATCGTGTTTGAAACTTTCGACGGTAAGATTCTTGAGACTCGCGATGACCCAAGAGGCAGCTTGGCGAATCACAACCGCGTGACACCCTGGGATGACTTCGATGTCGCTTGCTTTAGCAGTGAAGCTCTTTGGACCGATCTCACTGTCCCATTTCTGTACAGCTACGATGGTTTCGTCACCCGGGAGATTGCCTCGGTCGAGGAGGAGGGGGAGACCTGGCGAAGGCTGTGGGTGACATTTCCGGAAGGTGTAACCAGTCACACTCGCGACCAGGTGTCCTGCTTCGGCCCCGACGGTCTGCTCCGCCGACAGGACTACTCAGTCGATCTGCTCAAGGGAGCCACTTGGCTTAACTTCGCGTCACGATATCGCCAAGTTCAAGGGATCGTTGTACCTACTAAGAGACGAGTGTACGCGTCCGACGGCGACTATCGGATCGTCCCGGCGGCGCCACTCCTTGCTGTAGACATGATCGAAGTGACGGCGTATTAGCACAAGAACGCAAAGCTAGAGCACACCCGCGACGCCGGGCCCGACAGCATCAAGGGGTCGTCATTCCGCCTGTCCTATTCCGCCTTTACCGAAAGTGAGCAAGCTTTTGGTAGTACTCCGAGGTTAGGGAGGTATCCCGCGATGATCGTCACCTTTTTCGACAACGATTGGTCTGTTTCGCAAAGAAGGATCACAAACCCCCATGTAGCGTCGTACGTGTCTACCTCATGTAACGCAATGGGGAAATCACCTAGTCTAGAAGGAATTCTTTGTGAGCGAACCTAAACAGGAAATGATTCAAAACGCGAAGGGGCAGAATATCTTCGTTCAATCATGGCAGCCTGCATCAAAGGCTCGAGCGGTGATCGTCATCATCCCCGGATTCAACGCGCACAGTGGTTATTACGGCTGGGTGGCCGAACAGTTCGTTGCCGGCGATCTTGCCGTATACGCGATCGATCTACGTGGACGCGGTAAATCGGATGGAGAGCGCTTCTATGTTGAGACATTCGAAGATTATGTCGACGACGTTGAAGCCCTCATGGACATCGTGAAAGCAAGAGAAGCCGGGCTTCCGATCCTGATGCTTGGCCACAGCGCCGGGGGCGTTGTCGCCTGTCTCTATACGATTGATCATCCGAATGAACTGGCTGGACTGATTTGCGAAAGCTTTGCTCACGAACTGCCGGCGCCGGATTTCGTTCTCGCCGTTTTCAAAGGGCTGAGCTTGATCGCACCTCACACTCATCTGCTCCACCTTCCAAACGAGAAATTCTCGCGCGACGCGCGGGCGGTGGAGGTCATGGACAATGACCCGCTGATCGGGAAAGAGACTCAGCCGACCCGAACAATGGCTGCTTTGGTTCGCGCGGACGAGCGTCTCAAGAAGGAATTTCCTTTGATTACGCTGCCGGTGCTCATTCTTCATGGCACCGCTGACGAGAATACCAAGCCGAGCGGAAGCCAGCATTTCTACGACGTGGTCGGTTCTGTGGATAAGACTTTGAAGCTCTACGAGGGCGGCTTCCACGATCTGCTCAACGACATCGACAAGTCGGTGGTGATCTCCGACATCAAGTCCTGGATTGACCTTCATCTGACGGTTAACGTCTGAAAGCTGTAATGGCCTACGAAACCACCTAGCTCGCTGCAAGTCAGAGAGCAACAACACTGTTGGTCCCACGAAAAGGAATCCTGGTCAATAAGCGGAGGATGTTGTGACATTCATCGAAACAGTTATTCAGCGCAACTCGGAATTTGCGAATCACGGTCATTCGGCGGATCTGAAGATCATTCCATCGACGAAGACTATCATCATCGGGTGCCTCGACCCCAGAGTTGACCCGCTGGATGTTCTTGGGCTTAAGCCAGGAGAAGCGGCCATCTATCGGAACATTGGTGGGAGGATCAATCCGGCCTTGGTTGAAGCTATGATTCTTCTTCCAATCGTTACTAGGGCGGCCGGTCAAGAGATGGGATCGGGCTGGAACCTGGTCGTGCTTCACCACACCGAGTGTGGGATCACTGGGTGCTACAAACACGCGCCGGATCTGCTCGCAACCCATCTCGGCGTTAGCCGATCTGAGCTGGACACTATGGAGATCACCGATCCGAGGAAAGCGGTCGCGATGGATGTCGTAGCGTATAGGAGACAGAAAGATATCCCAGGCGGATTCATGATCTCGGGTCTCGTCTACGATGTCTCATCGGGAAAGATAGAAGTCATCGTGGCACCCACCCAGCTTCGCGGTAACGAGTGATGTCCCGCAACTCGAAGCGGTCGGCGTCCAACGCCACGGCGGTCGCAAGTTCAAAAGTTGTCTGAGGCAAGAGGTTCCTAAGAGATGAAGATGGCAACGACATTATTAGGCCGCGCTGCAAATCTCGAGCGCTTCGGACTCAACCTGTTGCGGTGCGCTTTGGTTCTCGTGCTCCTCTGGATCGGTGGCTTGAAGTTCGCAAACTATGAAGCCGACAGCATCGTTCCTCTGGTTGCCAATAGCCCGTTGATGAAGTTCTTATATCGGGACCCCGCCTCTTATCGCTCACATATGAACAAGGAAGGTGAACTCAAGCCAGCTAATCGGCGATGGCACGAAAACAATGGAACCTACACCTTCTCTCATCTCTTAGGTGCCGTCATCGTAGGGATCGGACTGCTCGTCGCATGTGCCCCAATCGCACCGCGAGTGTCTGCTATAGGAAGTGCTTTGCTCTTCTTCATGTCCCTTACAACGCTCAGCTTTCTTATCACGACGCCAGAAGCATGGGTGCCGGCACTCGGGGACACGGCCCATGGCTTTCCATACCTATCCGGGGTCGGGCGACTGGTGATCAAAGATGCGATCATGCTCGCGGCTTCCCTTGTCACACTGTCTGACTCCGCTCGAAGAGCACTTTCTAAATAGACCTGACTGATCAATGCATGACCGCTCTCACAGACCGTGACCCCTGCGGGGCGGCGTTGCTCTAATCAAAGCGCAGGGATCCATCGCATCAGCCAGCCAGTCCCGATTGAAACTTTCTGCATCTTTTAGCTGACAGTTGCGCTCTAAATTTGCATGAGGGACACCGTCACAGCGGAAGGAAGTCATCTAGGTAGCAACTAACGAGGTTTTTTCTACCTTTTTGATTGAATCAGCAAAGAAGCAAATGGACCGATAGCTGTAGGTTGCATGCACCTGCATGAGAGATCACCGTCACGCCGAACCGCGGTCGCCACGGCATCACCAGAACGTCTACTGGAGAGCTTTATGAAGAATCTTGTCCTTGCAGTACTTCTTTTCGCAGCAACTTGCCCAGCTTCGTTACGCGCTCAGAACACGGAACCAGCTCGGCTTCCAGCCGTTCCAACCACAAAAGTTCTGGCGATTGGGCACCTTACCGGTCCGCGCACGCCGGAGATCATAAAACTCCTGGCTTCTGACGAGCTTCCCGACACAGTCAAGATGTATCTCTCCGGGAAGATCGATCAGTGGTACAGCCTCACAGATCGAGACGGGGTTGTTTTCGTGATCAACGCCTCTTCGGTCAGTGATGCTCAAGCCTTCCTGGGCAATCTCCCGTTTGTCCAGAAGAACATCATGACCTTCGAATTGATTCCAATCGGTCCGCTCAGCCCGCTGGCGCTTTCGCTTCCTCATGCAAGCCAACACTGAACCAGTACCAAGCCGGAGCTGACCCGTTGGCTCTTGTTTTAGGCAGCACACACCTGTTCACAGCTAGGTAATCAGAAAAGAAAACACTTACATCGAGACCCCCTTAGGGCGGAAGCCACTAGGCGGGAAGAAAGCAGAAATCACATGACGACAGAGAAAACGATCAAAGAGGGCGCTTCATGCGCTCCCGACGCGAAGCTGATTCTCGTGACGGGGGCCACAGGTGACACGGGACGCCCAACAGTCAAGCTTCTGCTGGAAAAGGGTCACCGCGTCAGGGCGATGGTCAGAAAAGAGGACGAGCGTGCTGACGCTCTAAGAAAGCTCGGCGCCGAGGTGGTCGTCGGAAACTTCTTGGATCTCAACGAAATCAGGGCGGCGATAAAGGGCGTGTCAACCGCCTACTTCGTTTACCCACTCGCAGCTGGAATCGTCGAGGCTTCCGTCATCTTCGCTCAGGCGGCGAAGGAGCAGGGAGTGGAGATGATCGCCAACATGTCACACAAGCAATCGCGCCCCTATGCTCGAAGCCCCGCAACCCGGGGCCACTGGCTCTCAGAGCAAGTGTTCAATTGGTCCGGGGTTCCGACAGCGCATCTCAGAGTCACATTCTTCGCAGAATGGTTGCTCTACATTGCGCCACTCATTCGGAAAGGGCGGTATGTTGTGCCGTTCGACGCTGAGAGCCGTTTCGCTCCGATGCCTGCGAGCGATATCGCTCGAGTGGTGGTTGGCATTTTAGAGAACCCGTCTCTTCACAAAGGAAAGGCCTATCAACTCCACGGACCCGTTGAATTTAGTCACAAAGAGCTGGCTGCAGAGGTAGGTCGCGTCTTGGGCAAGGAGATCAAGTTTGAGCAAGTTAGCGTCTCCGAATTCCTGGATATGTTTGGCTTGTCCGAGGACACCGCTAAGCGAAACCATTTCACCTCTGTTCTGGTGGATCAACAAGAGGGCCTCTTGAGTGGAACCGACGAGACAGGAACGGCAATTATCGGCCAACCCTTGATGACCGTTGAGGACTTCGTCATGGCGAATCATGCCGCCTTCGTTTAGATACCGGCAACCCAGAGAAGAAGCGAAGTGCGCCGGGGCCTTTCCTCGGCGCACTTGACGGCAACACCATCCTGGAGGGATACATGGCAACTGCTACCGATGAGAAATTGACACGCCGTACAACAAAGATCCTGGCGATCGGCAAGGTCGACGAGCCCATTACGCCACAGCAGCGAGCAGCCATTATGCCACAGGAAGTGCCGGACACGGTTCGGCTTTACCTCGACGGCGTGATCGACCAATGGTTCGGTCGACCAGACGGAAAGGGCGTTGTCTTCATTCTGAATTTGACCTCACTTGATCAGGCGCACACGTACCTCAGCGCGTTACCCCTGGCGAAAGAACACTTGATGAACTTCGAACTCATCGAATTGGGCCCACTCTTTCCGCTCAGGCTTCTACTCACTCAGTAATCGCCCACCGCCGACGCTGGAACTCCGCTCCACCGCTGGCAATCACAATTGATCGCTGCATGCACTATCGGCGCGAAGCGCCACGAGGAAGGGCACTCTATGAGCCGTAAAGTTCTCATCACAGGAGCAACCGGAGATACAGGCAGGGCCGCCGTCGCGGAGTCCATCAAAGCGGGGCTAACGGTCCGGGCCATGGTAAGAAAGGTCGACGAGCGCTCCAAAGCGCTTGAAGCGCTGGGCGCTGAGGTCGTGATTGGGGACCTCCAAGAGATCAATACACTCAGCAAGGCCATGGAAGGTGTCGAAGCAGCTTACTTCGTCTACCCGGTCGCCCCAGGCCTCGTCAACGCAACAGTCAATTTTCTTCAAGCGGCCAAGGAAGCTGGTGTTTCCTTTATCGTGAACCTGTCGCAACGTTCAGCAAGCCGCACATCCACGAGCTGGTCGTGCCGTGACACATTCATCGCGGAAGAAGTGATCAAGTGGTCTGGTATTCCGTTTATCAATCTGAGACCAACTTACTTTCTTCAATGGCTCTTGTATCCCTGGCAGTTGCCGTTCTTTGTAAACGAGGGCAAACTCCGTATGCCAGTCGGGAGGGGCCGTCACTCTCCGATTGCGGCGGAGGATCAAGGGCGGGCCATCGCCGCCATCCTGAAGAATCCGGACGAATTATTCGGCCAGACGCTCGATCTCTCGGGTCCCGTTGAGATGGATCATGAGCAGATGGCGGCTGAACTCACGGCAGCCCTGGGGCGTAAGATTACCTTCCAAGATCTGCCCATCGATGAATACTGTGCATCGATCGCCGCAATGGGAGTTCCTCCCTACGTCGTGCAGCATCTCGGCGGAGCGATGGCTGACTACCAAAACGGTGTGATGTCTGGTGCGGATAACAATATCGAAAAGCTGACCGGGCAGCGTTCCATGACCGTCGGCGAGTTTGCGCTCGCACACATCGATCAGCTCAATCCCAAGCGTGCTTCTTAGCCCACCAAGTGACTCACGCGACGGCCGACTCCGCGCCTGCTTTTTAGACTATCGGTACCTAACAGCGGAAATGCAACACCAGAGGAGCAACACCATGAAGATCAGCGAATCAGTAGTTCTCGTCACCGGAGGAAATCGAGGCATCGGCAAAGCATTCGTAGCAGAGGTCCTGAAGCGGGGTGCGGCGAAGGTATACGTGGCCTCTCGCGACGCTGCATCCATCATCAGCTCGGAAGATCCTCGTGTCATTCCGATGGTTCTCGATGTCACGGATCAAGCTCAGATCGCGGATGCAACCGAGGTCGCTTCGGATGTCACTCTTCTCATCAACAATGCCGGTTTTGCTGCATTCGAAGGTGCAATCTCGTCTCCTGACCTTTCGAATGCACGTGAGGAGATGGAAGTTAATTACTTTGGGCCCCTCGCCCTTTCGCGAGCATTCAAATCTACTCTCGCAGCGTCGGGCGGAGGTGCGATCGTCAACATGCTGTCCATGCTCTCTCTGATCAGTCTCCCTGCGGCTGCGACCTATTCGGCTTCCAAAGCAGCGGGCCTTTCTGTCACCCGAAGTATTCGTGCTGAGTTGGCGGCCCAGGGTACGCTAGTGGTCGGCGTTCTGGCAGTACAGGCCGAAACATCCATGGGAGCAAAGCTACCTTCGCCTCGGCTAACACCCGAGGAGGTAGTCGCGGATGCTCTTGATGCAGTGGAGGGGGGCACCAATGATGAAGTGTTCGCCGGAACTCTGACAAAGAATGCTTACCAGGCCTTCTCAGCCGATCCCAAAGGGTTTCAGGCGAAAATGTTGACCCGGCTTCCCTGAGCATGCGCAGATTAGGTGAAGAGTCGTTCATTCCTCCAGTCTCGCGCCACGTTGGTACAGGCTGGAGGATTGCACATGGTCAGGACCACCTACTTAACGGAGCTGTTCACTGTGCCGCCAATACCGCAGCTTTCGCGTTGGCGAGGATTGTCTTCGCGACTGCCGCATCAGGGGCAATCCGCGCGAGGGTCACTGCACCAACCATCGTGCTCACTATTCCGCTCGCAATCCTCAGGCGCTTTTTCTTGTTCTGTTGTGGCAACTGACTTGCGATGAGCTGGACGATGTGGTCATACGCACTAACCGCGACGTCGCGAACACCACGGTCATAGTGACTGAGTTCTGCCCCTATCATTGCGAGCGTGCAGGGTGATTGCTCATCCTGTTGTTCAGCCTGGCTGAGATAGATGGACACAATGTTCTCGAGCGCCTTCGCTTGCGACTTGCCAATTATGCCGTTTTGAAGCCTGGAGTACAGCCGCTCACTTGATGACCCATTGGCTTCGGCTATCAGTTCGTCCTTCGAGGCGAAGTGCCGGTAAAAAGCCCCGCGGGTGAGGCCGGCCGCGGCCATGATGTCCCTCATTCCAACTGCACCTAGTCCGTTCTCTAAGAACATTTTCGCGGCTGTGTGAACGATTCGCGCTCGTGTCTCAGCAGTTTCGGTTTTGGACTTCCTCATTTGCGGCTCCCGAATCGTTAGATGGCATGCGTCCTCTCATTGGTTCAAGGCAAGTCCACGAGGCTTGCTCATCGAGCATTACAGACCTTTACCGAAGTCCGGAGCAATCTGCAGATTGGCCTCTCAGACCGATCGCTGCCCGCAGATCTGTGTGCGCACGGTCTTCGGTTGGCGATATCAGGCCAAGGCACTCATTGAGACCACATCCCTCTAGGGCGAGATGGACTGCTTCCGAGAAGAGCGTTTATGAGGACTAGCCTGCGCAGAATCGCAACAGACAGTTGGTGGGAACTGCTGCTTAGGCGAGGCAGGCTGTTGTCGAGCTTAGCTCGGGACGAGTGCGCGCAACCTGGTAAGGACTTGCAGGCTGTCCGTCTGCTCCGCTATTGGCCGACAAACGCTTTTTTTTCAGACCACTCGCGGACCCGATGTGCAAGGGTCTCGAAGAGGCCGATGGTCCAGCAAACCGGACACCCCTTCAACAGGTAGAGGGCTGCCGGCATGAAGAGGATTGCGAGCCAGCCATGCGGTTTACCGATGAGGTGCACTGACATGGCTACGAGGCTTAGACCGCCGATGCCACGGAGTATATGAATCGACAGCGATCTGTTTCCAAACATCAACATCGTTATTCTCCTCTGCCCAACGCTTGCCTCACGTTGGTGCGCGCTCTATGTAGACGACTCTTTACTGCTTCTGCGGAAATTTGTAGCCGTGTGGCCGCCTCCTCCGCAGAGTACCCGTACATATCCCGTAACAGAAGAACTTCCAGGTGCTGCGGCTCGAGCGCCGCCAGTGCGCGCTCCAGGTCGAGACGCAAGTCTTCAGGGTGAGAGGTCTGCCCTTCAGCAACGTCCTCCTCGAGAGTCGTAAGATTCCTCTCACGGTATCCCATACGAAAGCAGATGCCTTTTATGATCTTGAATAGCCATCCAGATAGAGCGGCGGCATGCTTCAGGGCTTTGTACTGTTCATGCAGGATCCAGAGTGCGTCCTGCACTGCATCATCGACGTCTTTGGACGCACACTTGCTCTGAGCGTACCGGCGCAGATCAGGCTGGCACTCTTTCAACAAAGCACTCAGCGCGTCGGTATCGCCGGCCCGTGCCGCGGCAATAAGTTGGTCTCGTTCCACAAGTGACCCTGACTCAGGCTATTCCTTTCCTGCCGCCGATCCGGCAGAAGGGGCAATATCCAACCAGGCCGGTGAGGACCGTGCCGATCGCGGCCACACCAAAGGTGATTCCGACAGCATTCCTGCCGTAATGAAACGCGCAGGTCGTCAGGACGATCGCGCCAAAGATGCGGGCAAATCGTTCCCAGGTTGGAAGGTTCTTGCGATAGAGCATGGTGACCTCCTTTGGTCAATCACAAGAGACCCGCACCGGGCAAAAGGGTTCGGTGGACTGAGGTATTTTGTTGGCGGGCTTCCGGCCCCTTTGCCTTGCTCATGCCATTACCACGCGCGGTTCGGGTGGTCTTATCTGCCGCTGGCAGTCGGTGGTACAGGATGTGCAGAGGGTTTGCGAAAGGTTGTTCGATTCGGCCTCGGGCCGGTACTGACAAGTCGGCTTACGGGAGGCAACAGGTAGTCTTCTCGACTGACGACAACAGGCCAATGCACGTTTCGAGTTCGACGGCTCCTCGATAAGTGGATAGGCGATAATGCGCGCATCGTGAAAGCCCGGACGATTCTATTGGCGAAGATCACTTGTCTGAGCAGCCGGTTACACGTTCACTTGAACTAGACCATGTCGGCCGATCCACGAATGTAGCCATGTCCGGAAAGCGGAGATCACGTTGCCCTCGGTTTACTATAGACCACACTTAGCGGTGTGCGTGCTAAGCTGATCTGCCATGCTGAAAGATCGTGGTCGGTACCTGTGTATCGGAGTTCTGGTGGCTCTCCAGGCAGTCTCCTGTTACTGCCTCGGGCAGGACGCGCCTTTTCGGTCCTTTGAAATACTGACCGACGGAAGGGTCACTTTCCATTACAAAGACTCGGGAGCCACGTCCGTACTCGTAAGGGTCGATACCCTGCCGAAGCCAATCCCCATGTCCAACACCAACGGCATCTGGTCGGCGACCACTCCTCGGCTTTCGCCTGAAATCTATTGGTATTCCTTCAATGTCGACGGCCACGACCAACTCGACCCTTACAACAAGGTCTCGCTCCCCAACTACTTCTACCTTGACAGCGTAATCACCGTTCCTGGGCCAAAGCCCCAGTTATGGGAAGTCGATAACATCCCGCATGGGGCGGTGGCTCATCATTTCTATACCTCAAAGCTGATGAAGGGGCTGCCCAATGGGCAAAGCGAATACTACGTGTACACGCCGCCCGGTTACGATCCGGCGGGAAAACAATATCCAACGCTCTATTTGCTTCACGGCTTCAGCATGATGGCTTCCGACTGGACTTATCCCGGCGGCGCAAACTTCATTCTCGACCACCTCATTGCGCAGGGTAAGGCACAGCCGATGGTCGTCGTCATGCCGCTCTCGTATGGCGTGGTGGGGTCTCCGCCCACCGGAGATGATTCTTTCTACGCTACCTGGGACAACAGCGACGTTCTGTTCTCTCCGGTCCTCCTGGAGGAAATCATGCCCAGGATCAATGCCGAGTACCACGTCTCCAAAGATCGCAAAATGCGCGCCATTGCCGGCATGTCCATGGGCGGAGCGGAAAGCATCATGATCGGACTCAATCACCCCGACCAGTTCGCCTGGATCGGAGGCTTCAGTTCCGGCACGCATGGGAATATTCGCGATCACCTACCCACAAGTTACAAGAATGCGGACCTGAACCTCATCTGGATTAGCTGCGGCGAGAGTGACCCGGATCTTCATCCAAACCTCGAGCTCGCGGCCTGGATGAAACAGAATAATCTGCCCGTCACCAGCGTCACGATGCCTGGAGGCCATACCTGGACCGTGTGGCATCCAAGCCTGACTCGGTTCGCCACGCTCCTGTTCCAGACCTCGCAATAGCTCGTCGGTTCGACTGAAGCAGAGAGTCTTCGATGCAACGTGAAGTTCACCGACCGGAATACACCAACACGCTTCGCTCCACTTGTCTGTGTAGTCAGCTTTTCGGACAAGTGGTCTTTAGACCCAGCTGTTGACTTCAGGCTAATGCCCATTTCCAAGCGATCTCATCGAAACGCGCATTGGCGATTTATCACTCATCCGAGATGGCAGGTAACACGTGTTCCTTCTTGGCACCCGACAGAATAGATGACGGGAGTGCGCCTAAGGAAAAGTAATATCTGCTGCAAAAACGCGAGTGGTGATCACATCACCTTTGTTGATCGATTTGTTTCCCGCCAGTCGCTTGGCGGCATACCTTCCCAGTTATGGAATGCTCGCCCGAACGAGTTAGGGTCTTCAAAACCAAGCAAGTAAGCTGCTTCGTTCAGCTCCAGCGCAGAGTTGGTGAGACAGTACCGAGCCATCTGATGACGGGCTTCATCCAGTACGCGCTGGAAGCTCGACCCCGAATCCTGCAGGCGGCGCTGTAGTGTTCGCGGCCCCATATACAGGGCTTGCGAGATCGCGTTGATTGACGGAGGGTGCCCGTTCAGATTGTCCTGGATGGTCCGGCGAACCAGCTCCAGGAAGCTGTCCTCCTCTTTGTACTGGCGCAACTGCTCCTCGAATTGAGGAGCTAGCATGTCGAGTAATTCGGCATTGCGAGTGACGAAAGGCTTCGTCGCGTCTGAGGCAGAGAAGACAACGACATTACGCGGTGCACCGGTAATGACCTCGCACCCGAGACGACGTTCGATCTGCCGGACGTTGGAACGCTGCTGAACGTACTCGACTCTCACTGGGTTGAGCGCCGTTCCACTCCCGTGTCGGGCCAGAGAACGCATCCACGAGAAGCAGTAGTCGGTTAGAGTCCGTGGCTCGTCATCGACGGCAAGCAGCCAGCGGAAGCCGACGGTGAACTCCTCTTCATCCAGCTCCACAAGGATCTCTTCGGGCGCTGTGAGCTTCTTGAATCGAGCCATGTGCTGTGAAGCAGCGACAAGATTTTCGGTAGACAGCGCGGCGATCGCAATTGGGTGAAAGCGCTCAGTCTTCGTTTCGACTCGAAGCGTTACTCCAATCAGTGGGTCGGAGCAGACCTGATCAATCGCTCGCCAGAGGGCAAAAAGCTCACCTGTAGAAACAAGCACGCGAGTCTGCTCGAAGAGATCCCGTGGGAGACCAGCTCTGCGGAGTACCGCAGAAACGGAAACGCCCAGTTCCTCAAGCTTTACAGCAAGACGTCCTGGCACCCGGAAGTGTTTGAGCATGACAGACTTCTCCGCTAAGCATACCGGGGGTGAGCAACGCCCGGCCATGCGAAAGACGTCAAAGAGCCTGCGAAAAGCGTCAAGTCGGTTGCTAGCGAAATTGTCGTGATTCGCAGTGTGATTGTCGTAGGCGGCAGTGCAGAGTCATTGTGCCGAAGCTAATTTTAAGAGGTGGTTGCGGCGAATTGGGAATAGCAGGCCCGATACCGACATCACGATTAGAGGGATCAAACATGAGCAAAATCGACGATAGCGGCACAACGCGCAACATCGACCGTCGCTCTTTCCTAGGCGTCACTAGAGTTGCCGCCGCTGCGGTGGTAGCTAGCGGCCTCTCGGTTTCCGCAATCGCTGAGCCGGTCGCCCCACATCATGTGAGTGGGCGGCGCAAGCTGGGTTCGCTCGACGTTCCAAGTGTGGGTCTCGGCGTCCAGAACATGAGCCGCAAATACGAGACGACCGTACCTTACCGCCCCGAGATGATCGAGATTATCCGGGCAGCCTACGATCATGGCGTCACGTTCTTCGACACGGCTGAGGCTTACGGGCCCTTGGAATGCGAACGAATTCTCGGTGAGAGCATAGCGCCCTTTCGCGACAAGGTCGTGATTACATCGAAGTTCGGATGGAATATCGACCCCGAAGCGGGCCAGCGCTAAGCGGGGCTTAACAGCAAGCCCGATCACAGTCGGAAGGCTGTCGAAGGGATGCTCGAGCGGCTCCGGACCGACCGAATCGAGCTTCTCTATCAGCACCGAGTCGATCCGCAGGTTCCTATCGAAGATGTCGCAGTGGCGGTCAAGGATCTCATGTCACAAGGCAAAGTCCTGCACTGGGGCCTTTGCGAAATGGGACTCAACCCTCTTCGCCGAGCGCACGCAGCGTTGCCTGTCACCGCTGTGCAAAGCGAATACTCAATGCTCTGGGGCGGCCCGGAAGAGGTCGTCATCGCGACATGCCAGGAGCTGGGCATCGGGTTTGTGCCGTGGAGTCCCTTAGGTGTGGAGTTCCTCACTGGAGCAATTGACGAGAACACTCGTTTCGCAGCGGGTGACATTCGCGGGGCGGAACCTCGATTTGCTCCGGACAACTTGAAGCACAACCTTGAGCTTGTAAAACTCGTGAAGACATGGGCTGAGCGAAAGCAGGCCGCTCCGGTTCAGATTGCGCTCGCCTGGCTGCTGGCGCAAAAGCCTTGGATCGTGCCGATCCCTGGCACTACCCAGATGGCACACATGATGGAAAATCTCGGCGGCAGCTCTATCAAATTCGGTCCGGATGAACTCAAGGAGCTGAACGCCTCGGTATCGAGCATTGAGGTTCAAGGGAAGCGTCTGCCGGACGGGGTACTCGCACTGTCGGGCGTCGAAGCGCCCCCGAAATCCTGAGTGTCGAATCCTCCTTTATCTACGTAGCGTGAACGACCAGTTAGGCTCTTCACGTTTCATAACCGGCAACCACACATCAAGGAGAGCCATGAAAACCGTAATGCTAGGCCTACTGTTATCGGCACTGACCTTGCAATCCTCATGCGCACAGCAATCGCCAGCTCCTCCATCCGAGCAGATCTTTTGGAGTGCGCTGCGAGTGCGGATCTAGGCATGCCCGCCACTTCGTCCAGAGATTCGACTACCCAAGGTGCATTTGTGCTTAGGTGCGAACAGACTTCCGACGTAGCCATGTCAATAAGTGACAAAGCCCAATGCGCTCACCGACCAGCTTAGTACGTCGACGCGGACTCCGGCGACTTTGCTTGCTCCTCCCCATTTGCTGAGAGCGGGCAAAGTCGCCGGCAACATCACTGTACGGTCAAGGTCACTATTGCCGAACTTGTAGCCTGATGGGTCTGGGGCGGTGGCGTCGTCGTACCGCCGCCTCCACCACTTGAGCAGCCGATCGTGAAGAAGGCGGCGGACGCGAGCACGATTGTGATGACAACGAGCGAGCCACGGCTAACTCTACGCTTTCCCCTGCGAACTGGCAGCAGGAGAAGCAGCGGCAGAAGAGATCCTGCAGCCGCGCCAGGAAGCGTCTCCGTGAAGACCACCGTGATCTGGTAGGTCCCCTTTGGAGTCGTCGATGCTGTTGAAATCGTAAGCGACTTTGTGGAGGCCGAGTAGCTGCATATGCCCCCCGAGGGCAGGTTAAGGCATGTCGCCGTGACATTTGTAGCCGACGCGGGCAGCGTCACAGGATAGGTTGCGGTCGCCCCGGCCGTCACGGTTGCGGTGGTTGGAGAGAAGGTGGCTGCGCCACCCGAACCTGCGGAGTCGATCTCGAAGGCAAGAGCGTTCGACGTGCCTCCGCCGGCTCCTGGCGTCTGTACCGTTACATTCGCAGTTCCTGCTATCGCTACGTCCGATGCCGGAACAGATGCCGTGAGTTGAGTCGCGCTGATGAACTGCGTTGGCAGGCTCGTCGAGCCCCACAAGACAACGCTGCTTGAGGTGAAGGCCGAGCCGCTGACCGTCAACACGAAGGCTGAGCTTCCAGCACTTACGAAGGCCGGCGAAAGCGTCCCGAGCACAGGGGGGTCGATGACGGGCTGGTTGATGGTGAAAGTTGC
This sequence comes from Granulicella aggregans, assembly GCF_014203275.1. Classification (GTDB taxonomy): domain Bacteria; phylum Acidobacteriota; class Terriglobia; order Terriglobales; family Acidobacteriaceae; genus Edaphobacter. Next base: position 807,854 of record NZ_JACHIP010000003.1, on the reverse strand, counting down.
CGACGCTACCGGGCTCTCCGAAAAGCCCGCTGCCACCGCGATCGCACGGATCGTAGCGCTCGAAGTCAACGAAATCGCTCCGGTATATGCGGTCGAGGCCGGCGAAGGCGTCGAGCCATCCAAGGTGTAGTAGATGGCGGCACCAGGAGTCGAATCCGTCAGCGTCACGTTCTGAGTGCCTGTATACGTACCTGCTCCCGGACTGAACACCGGTGCCGCTGCCGCTCCCGGGAAGGTCAATTCGCGAACACGGAAGCCGTTGTATTCGGCAATGTAGAGGTTGCCGGAGCTATCGAAGGCAATGCCGTACGGCTGTGACAGGCTGGCCAGAGTTGCCGAAGTGCCATCGGCTACGACTCCGGGATATCCGCTGCCGGCGACTCTGCTGATGATTCCAGTCGTTGGATCGATCTTGCGGATCGAACCCGGCACATTTGAAAAGTAAATATTGCCCGCAGCGTCCACGGCAAGAGCTTCGGCGCGGACCTCGGCAGCCAGGGCAACTCCACCGTCTCCGCTGTTTCCAAGATTTTTGTTGCCTCCGAGGGTGGAGATCTTCTTTGTCACCGCATCCACGCGGCGGATCGATCCGCCTTGTGCCGATGCAAAGAAAAGATTGCCCGTCTTGTCGATCGTCAATGCAGTCGGATATTGGATCGATGCGTTTGTGGCCAGCCCGCCGTCGCCTTTATCGATGTTGTCGCCGGTACCCGCGACGGTGGTGATAATGCCCGTCGCTGCCGCCACCATGCGCACCCGGTTGGCGCTAAAATCCGTGATGTAGAGGTTTCCCGCGCCATCGAGCGCCAGGGAGAGCGGCTCGCTCAACTGTGCCATGGTCGCCGGACCGCCGTCCCCAATTAAGGGCGGGTAGCTGAAGGTGCCGCTCCCGGCCACCGTCGTGATGATGCCTGTCGTCGCCGAGACTTTGCGAACGACATTGTTGAAGGAGTCCGCGATGAAAAGGTCTCCGGCAGCATTGATCGCAAGCCCCTGAGGGTAATACAGTTGCGCGCTCGTCGCCGCACCGCCGTCCCCGTTCCTTCCAGGAGTTCCGCTTCCGGCAACCACTGAGATGGTTCCGGTACTCGCTGAAATGCGCCAGACAACCTCGTTGCCAATGTCTGAGAAATAGATATTCCCGGCTGAATCCAGGGCCAACGCCTCAAGATCGCCCAGCGTGGCGGATGCCGCCGGACCGTCTTGCCCGGAGAATCCATACTTGCCGTTGCCGGCAATGGTCTTGAGCACGGCGGTGGGGGGCGACAGGATCGTGTAGCCTGCCGAGGTCGAGCTGCTTGGCAACATGCCTGGTGCCAGCGCAATCGCCTTTACCGTGACACTGCCAGTAATGGTGACCGGTCCCTGGTAGGCGGCAGACAAGGCGGTAGGCTCGGTGCCGTCAAGTGTGACGTAGATCTCGGCGCCAACTGCCGTATCCGAGATGGTCAGCGTCTGCGGCCCGGCGTAACTTCCCGCGGCCAGGGTAAAGGCCGGTGCGGAGGTCGCAGCCGTTGGCGGAGCGCCTGGTGCAGTCACGAAGGATACCCGGGAGTAGTCCGTCACATACAGGTTGCCTGCAGTGTCGACCGTCACGGAACGCGGATAGCAGAAGGAAGAACTCAGCGCGGGTCCGCCGTCACCACTCTGCGGGTTGCAGTTCTGATCGCCGTTTCCGGCCACGGTCGTGATGATGCCCGTAGCGGACGCGATCTTGCGCACTCTCAGGTTGTAGCTGTCTGCGAAATAAAGGTTGCCGGAGCTATCAACCGTCATTCCTTCCGGCTCATTGAGCAATGCGCTGCTCGCAGGCCCGTTGTCGCCGCTAAACCCGGCGTGGTTTTGTCCGTTTACTACTGGCTGGCCCGCGACAGTTGAAATAACGCCTGTTGCGACTGTGACCTTTCGGATGTCGTTGTTGTACATCTCTGCGATGTAAAGATTACCGGCGCCGTCCAAAGCAATACCCTCTGGGTCGGACAAGGTTGTTGCCGTTGCGGGACCACCGTCGCCCGAGATACCCGCACCTCCTCCAGCGTAGGTGGAGATCGTTCCCGTTTTCGCGTCGATCTTGCGGATCGTGTCTGATGATGGCGTGGCGATAAAGATATTGCCTAAGCCGTCGAGCGCGACTGCTGTCGGGAAAGGGACTCCCGCGCTGGTTGCCGGTCCACCGTCACCGCTGGCCTGCTGAGCGCCGTTGCCGGCGATCGTTGTGATGACTCCGCTCCTGGCGTCGATCCGGCGAACTACATTGTTGCCGTTATCGGCAAAGTACAAGTTCCCGGAGATGTCCGTGGCGAGGCCATAAGGGAAGCTCAGTTGCGCTGATGTTGCCGCACCTCCGTCTCCTGAGAAACCTGCAATCCCGGTACCTGCAATGGTCGTAATGACCTTCGTGTCAGTTGTAACCTTGCGGATCACGTTATTTTGGCTGTCCGCGATATAAAGATTGCCTGCAGCATCGAGAGTCGTAGACAGACTGAAGTTCAACTGCGCCAGGGGCGCTGGCCCTTCATCACCGGAGTAGCCGGTAAATAGAGTGCCTGCCGCCCTGTAGACATACGAGGATGCCGTTGAACTGATCAGGTATTCACCGCTGGTTGTTGCGCTAGGTGTATAACCTGCCGCGGCGGCGTAGACCGTGAGGGTCTCAGAAGATGAGACTGCAATCGGGCCGGAGTAGACCGGGGAGGCTATCGTCGGCACAGTTCCGTTGGTCGTGTAGTACAGAGTCGCGCCTGCCACCGTGTCCGAGATCGTCACCATCTGTGTTCCGGAGTAGCTGCCCGGCGCAGGCGACAAGGTGGGAGCCGGCGCAACCGGAAGACTCAGCGCATAGATCGCCGATACGCCGTTAGTTCCGTTGTAGCCACTCTCCTCCGCGTATGCCGTAAGGTACTCGGTCCCTCCCTGGTTCAGCGCGATGGGACCGGTGTAGGGGACATAGCCATTGGTCGATATCGCTCCCGAGAGGTAGTACATGATCGTCGCTCCCGGGATCGCTTCACTGATCGTCAACGTCTGGGCCGAAGTGTACGTTCCTCCCGCCGGTGTGATCACGAGCGGAACCAATCCCGGATACACCTGGGTAGGGGCAGAGGTTCCGGTCGGATAGTTACTGTCGCCGGCATACTTTGCTTCAACCGCGTGGACTCCCGCACCGACCGGTCCCTGTCCCGTGAATTGGGCAGAGGCGGTCTCGGTCTTTTCTGTGAGCAGGATCGATGTGATTGCCGGGCCGCCATTCAGCGCCGCCAGGTCCGGCACTCCGTCTCCGTTGAAGTCGGTGACGACCAGGGCGGTGGGGGCTATAGTTTGATCACTCAAAGCCGGAGTCGTGACCGAGAATGTCCCGTCACCTACGCCTACCAGTAGCTGTACCCGGTTTTCATACTGGTCAGCCGAAGCGAGATCCAGCTTGCCGTCTTGATTGAAGTCGCCAACGACTAGGCCAGACCCGCTGACGGATGCTGGACTGCCCGGGGCTGCGGTGAACGTCCCATCCCCTTTTCCGAGATAGATCTCAACCGCGCCGGTGAATCCAGAGGCAAGGTCGAGTACTCCGTCCCCGTTGAAATCGCCAACGACAATCGATTGCGAAAAGCTTGGAAAGGGCAATGAACCTGGCGCCGCGACAAATTTTCCGTCCCCCTTGCCGAGCAGGACTGTGCCCTGCCCAGAGCCAAAGTAGTCGCCCGCTACAAGATCGGGAATACCGTCGCCATTAAAGTCTCCGGTAGCGATCGAACCCAGGGTCCGATCGGCTAGGTTCAAAACCCCGGTTGTAGTGAATGTGCCGTCGCCATTGCCCAGTATTACGGAGAGGCCGCCTACGACATCGTTCCCCACCACGGCGAGATCCAGTTTGCCGTCTCCGTTGAAGTCTTCCGCGACCATGGCTGGCTGAATGAAATCGCCTCCAACATTTCCTTCGTTGAAGACGACACTCGTCTGAGGAGTAGTGAAGATACCGTGGCCATTCCCCAGAAATGTGGTGACTTCACTGCTGGTGGTGTTGAAGTCGAAACTTAGAACCGCCAGATCCACGTTGCCATCGGCATTGAAGTCTCCCGCAAGCATCGTCGAGTATCCGCCTGAGGCATACGGCAGACTGACCGGTGTACCGATTGCGAACGTTCCGTCTCCGAGTCCCCGATAGATAGAGATCGTGGCATTCTCTCCGTACTGGTCTACGGACAACACAGCCAGGTCCGGAATACCGTCGCTGTTGAAGTCGCCCGTGACCTCGTGTCGCAGAAAGCTCTGCGTAGCTGGCCCGGCCGCAGAGACCTGCCATCCTGTGCCGGCAGTTGCTGACCCCAGCGCTGCCGTTCCGAGAACTGCGTTTGAAAAGCTTGTGTCGATAAACGAAACATCGCCCGTAGGCGCCGCAGGGCCGCCGAATCCTACCACCGTCCCGGTCAGGGTGTACGTTCCGACCGAAGTCCCTCCGACGGAGACTGTCACCAGGTCCGAATAGACCGGGCTCTTCCCAGCGCCGACCGTTAACGTCGCCGTTCCGGAGGTGCTGCTTATGCCAAACGCTGCCTCAACCAGGATCGCCTTGTAGCTATGTGTCCCGGATCCGGGCACGAATTTATACGAAGCGCTTCCTCCACTTGAGAGAAGAGAAGTAGCTAGTAGGTGAATGTCCGTGCACTCGCTCGCGGAGGCATCGCAAAACTTCACCTGGCCCGAGGTCACGGGACTGCCTCCCGCCGTCACGGTCGCGGTCAGGGTCACCGCCGTGCCGTTCGCCACAGACGAAACCGCCGATCCGCCGGCAATGATTGTTAGCGCCGTCTTGGTTACGGGAGGAACTCCAAGCAGCACGGTCGTCGCCGATACGCTCGCTCCATAGTCCGTGTCGCCCGCATAAGATGCGTCTACCAGATGCATCCCCGCTGTTGGCAGGATGACGGTGCTGCTCGCAGTTGCTGTCTCAGTAGGCTGGGTGGCGTACACCGCCATGGAATCCGGGCCCGCGTTTCCTGCCAGGATGTCGGTCCTTCCATCTCCGTTCACGTCTGCCACAGCGATCGGCAATGCGACGTAGGTATTGTTCGAGGGAACTTGCAGTGATGTTGACGAAAATCCGCCCTTACCATCCCCTAAGTACACAGTCACAGAACTCGGAGTTGTGCCGATCGACGTTACATCCGCAAGCCCATCCGCGTTGAAGTCGCCGACTAGGAGCTGGAGTACTGAGTTCGCACCTGCGGCTTGCCCTAGCTGTGGCGCGGTGAATGTTGCGTCGCCGTTGCCGGTAAGAACGGTCAGCGATTGGCCGGTGGTGTTGGTCGCCGCGATGGCGACTGCAAGATCCAGCTTCCCATCGCCGTTGAAATCCGCAGTCACGAGCGGTGAACCGCTGCTTCCGCAATGAAACGGAGATGTTCCGGTGAAGCTTCCGTCCCCGTTGCCTGACAGCACCGTGATGAAATCGTCATACGAGTCTGTATAAGCGAGATCGACTTTGCCGTCGCCGTTGAAATCGGCCGCCACAACGACGTTCGGCTGGCTGGTCGTGCTGGGGCTGCTTGCTGCCGCCGTAAACGTTCCATCGCCATTCCCCAGGAACACGTTTATCGTGTTCGAACCATAGGCCACCACCGCAAGATCATCGACGCCGTCTCCATTAAAGTCTCCCACCGCGAGCTGAGTCGGCGCAGAGCTTAACTGCGGGCTCGTTGCTGCCTTCACGAACGTCCCATCGCCGTTCCCGAGCAGGACGAATATCTGGGTGGCGTTGTAATCGCCATCCGGGACAGCCATGTCCAGCTTGCCGTCGCCGTTGAAGTCTCCCAGCACGATCGGCCCAATGCTGTACCCCGTAATTGCCGGATAAGACGCGACCTGCGTATAGGTACCATCGGCTTTGCCCAGGTAGATGAGAAGAGGCGCTTCGGGTCCGCCTATGACAGAGGCGATGTCGGGAATTCCGTCGCCGTTGAAGTCAGCCAAAGACACAGCACGACTTGTCCTGTCGGCGGTAATTGCAACCGACGCTGGCCACGCTATGCCTGCTACGCTTGCACCTAGCGATGGTGCCGCAAGTACCGCATTCGCCTTGGATGTATCCAGCAACGAGACATTCCCAGCAAGTGGCGTGGTGCTGCCCGTCCCGGTTACCGTGGCTGTCAACGAGTAGTTTCCGAAGCTGCCGCTCTCGGCGATCGTCGTCGCACTTGCCCCCTGGCTGGTAGCTCCGGTGACTTTCAAGGCCGATGTGCTGGAGGAGCTTCCAGCGTAGCCATTGGTTCCCGTAAACACTGCCTTGTAACTATGGTTTCCAATGGACGGTCGAAGGGTAACCGTCGCGGTTCCGCCGCTGGTTAGATGACCCGTTCCGACAATGTGAACGTCCGTGCAGAACTTCGCCGTGGCGTCGCAGAAATTTACCTGGCCAGCTTTGACTGCGGCACTCCCCAGATGCACGGATGCTGTCAGGCTCACGGCCGTACCTGAGGCAACAGTCGTGACACTTGATCCGCCGGAAGTCACGGCTAAGGTCGTGGCTGTCTGAGCGATCGCTTGACCATGGCCGGTCATCAAAGAAAAAACGCCGGTCAGTACGGAGGCAGCCACTGCCGCTTTCCGAAGAAAGATGTAAGTAAAAGAATTGCGTGAAGGCGGCCCGGCAATACGGAAAAAGCTCGATAGCATGCGGTCATTGCTCCACCTTCGTCCCGGCAGGATCCGAAAGGCTTGGTTAAACAGTCGGCAGTAAGTTACTAAAAATCACTCAAGGGCGGCAAAAAATAGGTAGACCGAGTTGGAAGGCTATTTTTAGCAATGACGAAGTTTGCTAAGTGGAATTGGATGTAGGCGAGAACTTCGTGAGTCTATCAGACTGTCCCCGACACAGGGGGGAATCAGGGCACGCTTCTAATAACCTCCTACTCGGCATGGGAGCCCCTGACCCCATGACCTCTGCGAATTCTCAGTTGATGAGAACAGGCCTTATCGCAAATCGACCCCTCCAAGGAACAGGCACCCAAAGCGGTCGTTCACGGGCTCTTCCAAGTTCTGCTTGCAACCGAAGGCAACGCTCAGTCGTCAGGACTGACGCGTGCCCTAGAAGGAACTGTATCTGCTCCAGTTCGCCGCCGTTCACATGGCAGAGCTTTGCGCAGGTGCGCCGAAGATCATGAGGTGCGAGGTGGTCGAACTCCAGACGCTGGGCACAGCTTCTGACCACATACCAAACGACGTTTTCGGAGATGCCGTTTCCCCAGGCGGTTCCATGACGACTCACTGCCCTGAACACTCGACCCGTCGTCACTGATGCAGCTGTCAGCCACCTATCCACGGCTCCCTTCACCCAGATCGGCATGGGAACGGTCCGGACGTGATTGCCCTTGCCGACAAGGTCAACGATGGCCCAGTGGCCTTGGCGGATCTGAATATTTTCCCTTCGCAAGGCCGACAGCTCCGCTCTGCGCAGACCGCAACCGAGCAGAATCGAGATCATAGCGACGTCTCGGACAGGGCGTAGGCCACTCCCATTCGCTTTCTCAAGTAGCAACCGAGCCTGATCCTTGTTGAGCCAGTTACCCGCACGGCAGCCGAGTTGCTTCACGCCCTTGACTCGCCGTATGCCAGCAGCAAGTTCCGGACTCAGCAGACCCGAGTCCGCCGCTTCGTAGGCTAGCCTCCTGACCGCCGCGAGCCGCTGATTGATCGTACCCGCAGCCAATCCGAGCGATTCTAGGTGTAGGCGAAAGCGGAGAACGACGGTCCGATTCAGCGCGAGTCTCGGCTCCGAACAGTACCAATCGATGAACTGCTCCATCGCGAACTTGTAGTTGCGCCGCGACCGCGGCGGACTCAAGCTGTTCAATACTGAGGTCTTCGAATGATCGAGGTCTGGCAGGCGAAGGACGGTCTTCCGGGCGACATGCTTTCTGGTCCTCTTGGGCATACTGGCGGCCTCCTCTGCCGCAGACATGCCCAACACTCTATGCGCCAACCGAAAAGAGTTCACGTCAGTGGGCTGGATGAGCGCACAGGCGATTTGGCACTTGTCGAGAATCACAACTGCCTAGAGGAGCGTTTCTCTTTACCGACTCTTCCATCAAGACCCGTCATGCAGCTCCCTCAAGGCAGCTGGAAGCCGCTTTCACGATTGGAGCCCTATTTGTTCGGAGCACTGACAGCTCCAGGTAGGATCACAGACCTTAAAAAGAGATTAGGGAGCGGGCGCGACGTGTGCCGGTCTAACCCCCTTTTCTAGAGCGCTTTTGAACACGAGTTGCAGTCCTGGGGTTGTGGGGATAGATAGAACTGATCGGTGCAGTAACTTGGCGGGTTTGCCTGCGCCGGTTTGCTGAACAGCCTGGTAAGGTCCCCTGGGATTCGCCAGATTGTAAACACCGCCATTCTGGCTGGTAATGGCGACCTTTACGACATTTCCATCCTTCATGCTGCTTGAAATCAGGAAGTTTCCCACTGCCAGCAGGTTGCCGAAGGATGCATCCCGGTTTTTCGGCCAATTCGGAAAGACATGAATGTTCGCTTGGTAGCTCTGCAGGAATATGGCGGCGAGGGTAGTGGGTACAGTCGCTTGGTTCTCTACCCCTCCGGCTTCAAACTTATAGGCAAAGCTTGGCAAGCCGATGCTTGTCACGAGCCGGTGCAGGTGGTCGAGGATCGAGTCAGGATCGTATCCTGCATCTGCCGCCGCGGGATAGAAATTGGATGTATTGTTCGAGTCGTACCAGAGGCGGGTGTAGTTGACGGTGTTGGCGGCGGCCTTTTGCATCTGCGAACTGCTCTCTAGACCGATATTCCATCCGGGAAATACTACCTGCAGGGAGTTCATGCCGGCTAATGAGCCTTCGATTTTGGCGGGCGGGTTGTCGGGGAAACGGTCGCTTTTAGAGATATCGACCCATTGCATGCCATGTTCGCTCTCGAGGATCGCCTCATCGCCCCCCGGAATGGGCTTGCCGACCGCATCGGCTATCGCCTTGATGCTGGCTGCCCGGGCGAGCGGGAGGGGACTAAGCTGCGAGAGCCTGTCGATCGAAGTTGCGCGCAATTCCTGGCTGATTTGGAGTTGATTGCTGATGTCGAGCAAAGCGGGGTAAAGCATGCTGAGGAAACCGATGACCGTGGCCGGGTTGACGTCGTCGGATGGTCCCCGCAGATGCTCATCCTGGGCATCGTTGACGTCGACGTAGCGGCAGTCCACCAGTTTCAGATCATGATCCCAGAAGTCGGCGACGCCGACGAGAAAGGGCCAGACCTTGCGTGCGTAATCGGCATCGCGCGTGTAGCGCCAGCGTTGGATGCAGTTGACAGCAGCAAAGAGGGCATCGCTCTTCTGGTCGAGCGCGCGGAAGTTATCGCCGCTCCAGCCTGGAGATGGAGCGAGATGAGTGTAGTAGACGAGACCCTGCGATCGCAGTTGTTGTGCGAGGCCACGGCCTCGCGGCATCCGGGCGAGAAGTGGGTCGTCGTAGGGGTCAGCGAGGTCGACGTGATTGGTAGGAAAGGCAGCCCAGAATGGTGCCTAGTAGTTATAGTCGAGGGTGTAATCGCCCTGCCAGCCTACATACGTGGACGTGATCCAGTTTGCCCCAGAGGCCTGGTGCAACGTTGCCATGCCTGCTGCAGGAGGTCAGAACGTAGAGCGAACCGTAGTACCGGGACTCGACCGTCTTATGCGAATCTCTACGAACGACTTCGACCAGAATTGGCGCCGCGATGCAACATGATCTGCTTGGATCACAGCGACGGTTAGTTCGCTCATGTGCTGCAAGCCGGAGATCGCCGCGTTGTAATAATCCTTGTTGTCGCGATTGTCGGATGCGGTGATCGCAACGATGACGTGTCCACCAGCGGGGATCGAGAAATGGGATTCTCCGTCAGTTTGACTGACGGCAGAACCAAAGATGCGCATCGCGAGAACACCTTCGGGAGCCACGCCGTTGAAGGGGATATGGGTGTCCCCTGGATGTGAGGACATCCAGCGAAACTGAGGCCCCATAACCTCTGCCGCAGTGGGGAAAGCTCTGGTCTCGCTCAACTGCGCACCGTTGACGGTGAGAACCATCTTGCTGCCATCGTAGGCAACCTCGACGTTGGTCTACCGGCCTACCGGCCTATCGGGAGTGGCGCAGTCGCAGTGAGGATTGTTCCATTGAGGTTGGCAGAAAGCTTGCCTTGCGAGACGAAAAGGCGAAGGCCGGACTCGGCGGAGAGCCACCGATGGCCACGCCTACGCTGCCAATGCCGGGCAGGGCGCCTCCGGCCATGCTCGATGTGCAATTTTCTGCCGCCACATACCATGGATACCAGCAACGATCTTCAGCGCCCTAGCAGCAACGGAGGTTTCGGCTGGATCCTGTTTCGTTGCGGCGGCGGCAGATGCGGCAAAGTCGAAGAGTTATGAAGCACCAAGGAACAACGTGGCTGCGGCGATGAGCTTGATGGCTTTCGTCATAAACGTTTCCTTTTCGATCGATCGACGGAGCAGTGGCCGACAGGAAGTCATCGCCGGCCTCAAACCCGCAACTCCGTCAGAGTGACTATCTAGCGTTTTATTTTTGCTGTTGGTACGGTCTGCTGATGAGAACGGCAAGTCTATGCCAGACACCGCAACGCAAAGGCTCTCAAACCAAGCCGATCTTGCGCGCATTGCCGTCCGGATCGTTCACCATGCGGCATTCGTTATCGAAGATCATGGTGCGGTTAGTGTTGGGGTCGGTCGGCTGCCATGCGACTCCGGCGACGCTGGGCTTGCCGGTGGAGGCAAACATGGCCCAGGACGCAGCCATCTTCCGGGCCAGCGCCTGCGCCTCGGGTGTGTTGCCGGTGCCCTGCTTCTCTCCGCGTAAAAACAGGTTTACGGGTCACAGGTTGTGTTCCTTTCTGGAGTTAGCTGAGCTACTCGGGCAGCGCATAGGTGCCGTCGACGTGGAACTTGCCGCTTATCCCCGGGCTCCCGGTTCCCGGTTGCCCGCCGCCCACGGTGAGGCTGTAGTCGCCCTCGGCGATGATGGGCGAGCCAAGCTCGGTGACCATGCCGAGGTCGCGCGGGTTGAGGTGGAAGTGCACCTTCTGGCCCGCACCCGGATCGAGGTGGATGCGCTCGAAGCTGCGAAGAGCTAGGGTCGGCGCTCCCTTGACGTCTGGGAACTTGAGGTAAAGCTGCACCACCTCATCGCCTGAAAGCTTGCCTGAGTTGGTCACGGTCACGTCGGCCTCTACGGGCTGCCCGGCGGCGACAGTCGGTGCGGAAATCGCCAAGTTGCTGTAGCCGAACGTCGTGTAACTGAGTCCGTAGCCGAAGGGGTAGAGCGGCTTGCCGGTGAAGTAGCGGTAAGTGCGGTTCGCCATCGCGTAATCTTCAAAGTGGGGCAGGCCTTCTAAGCCTTTGTAGAAGGTGACTGGCAGCCGACCGGCGGGGTTGTTCTTCCCGCTCAACGTCTCCGCCACAGCCGCGCCGCCTTCTTCACCGGGGTACCAGGCCTCAAGTACAGCGTTGGCGTGGTCGTTGATCCAGTTCACGGCCAGCGCGCTGCCGTTCATCAGCACCACGGCAAGTGGTTTGCCTGTTGCTGCGACGGCTTCCACCAGGTCTTCTTCAGGCTTTGGCAGGTCAATGCTGGTGCGATCACCGCCCAGGAAGCCAGGTTCGGTGACGGGCATCTCTTCGCCTTCGAGCTGGCTTGTGATACCGACCACCGCGATGATCGCGTCGGCGTCGCGTGCGGCGGCAACCGCTTCGGGAGTGACAGCGGGATCGTACTTGTTCCAGATCAATTCTGCATGTGCATTGCCGTCCTGCGTCCCGCCGGATACTTCAAGCGCGACTTTGTGCCCTTTTTCTAGCTTCAAACGGCCCATGACGGGCATAGGTTCGTGACCACCGCCGTAGGACGAAGCCACCTGTTTGCCGTCGACGCTCACGCGAACGAAGCCCTGGCTGCGCACACCAAGCAGATACTCGCCTGTCTCCGAGGGCGTGAGAAAGCCCGTCCACTCGACACCGAAGCGCTTGCGGCCCGTGACTTCTTTCGGCATGGTTGATTTGGAAAGATTGACGTTCGGTTCAATGCGTTCCACCAGCTTCTTGGGCTTGTCATCGAAACCCTGCCGGCCTTCGTTGTATTCGGCATGCAGGCCAGGCTTTCCCTCCGGGGTGGTCAGGAGATCGTTGGGAACGGGGGTTCCATCGAAATGCAGAAACTGTGTGCCCGCGACGTAGGTGATGGTGACACCTGGAAACTGTGCGTGGAGTCCGTCAAGGATGGAGACGATATGCGTGGGGTGGCCCGCATAGTTGCCGATCAGTGGCTGGGTCTGCTCTGCTAGTGGGCCCACGACGGTGATCTTGCGGATCTCCGGTTTGAGCGGCAGCAGGCCATCGTTCTTGAGCAGCACCATCGACTCTTCGGCCATTTTGCGCGCGTGGGCGCGATGCTCAACGCTGTCCAACTCCTTCTCGTCGATGCTGGCGTACGGCACCATGGCGGGCGGATCAAACATGCCGAGCTTCATGCGCGCGCTGAACAGGCGGATCAGCGCCGTATCGAGGGTGCTTTCGGGGAGGTATCCCTGCTGCACGGCATCAATGTAAGCCTTCTCGACAGGCTCGCCAAAGCGCGTGGTGAAGGTCACGCACTCGTTGTCCATGCCTCGGATGACCGAGATGGCCGCGCCCTGTGCTTGCGTGGGTCGGTAACGATGATTGGCCGCGACGTCGCGCACCGCATCGCAGTCAGAGACGACATAGCCCTGGAAGCCCCACTTGCCCCGCAGCTGGTCCTGCAGCAGGTACTGGTTCGCGCAGGCCGGCTCGCCGTTGATGGCGTTGTAGGCGCACATCACGGAGCCAGCCTTGCCCTCGACGATGGCTGCGCGAAAGGCTGGCTCGTAGGTATCCACCTCGTCATGCTTGCTCACGTCGACGTCGGCAAAGTGGCGGGTCGGCTCAGGGCCGCTATGCACGGCGAAGTGCTTCGGAGTGGCAATGGCAAGGTAGTACTTGGGGTTGTCGCCTTGCAGACCCGTTACATAGGCCACGCCCATGCGACCCGTCAGGAAGGGGTCTTCGCCATAGGTCTCCTGCCCGCGGCCCCAGCGTGGATCGCGAAAGATGTTCAGGTTGGGCGACCAAAAATCGAGCCCACCCATGATGCCGGTGTGTCCCTCGCGCAGGTTCTGCACATGCTTGATGCGGCCTTCCACGCCGATCTGTGCGGCCATGGTGTGGATGCCAGCAGGGTCAAAGGTCGCGGCCAGACCTACCGGCTCCGGGTACTCGGTGACGCCTTCGTTGATCACGCCGTGGAGAGCCTCGCTCCACCACTGGTAGGCCGGGATGTTGAGGCGTGGCACGGCGGCGGAGTTGTTCTGCATCTCCGACGCCTTTTCGGCGAGCGTCATGCGATGCACCAGGTCCGTGGCGCGCTCCTCCGGGGTAAGCTGCGGATTCATAAACGGCATATGCGCTGTATCTTGCGCGCCAACCGGCACGATTATTGCCCCACACAAGATGGCGAACGAGAGAGACAGTTTCAGACGAGGCTTCATGACACACTCCAAGGTGTTGCTGGATTCTAGTGACAGTTAGCTGTGAAGCAAAGGTTCTTGCTGAAGAACGGCATGACGAAGTTCTGGAAGCGGTCCGCCACCGCGCTGGTGTGCGTGCCGGGGTAGATCGTGAAGCCGTTGACGATGCCGTAGCGGTCAAGCAGCTTGTGCATTTTGGTCGCATCGACGCGCAGACCATCCTGGTCGCCCACGTCCATCGAGATGGCGCGGTACTGCTTTAGATTGCCGATGTACTGGTCCACAATGGCAAGCGGCGCGTTGGCTGCGAGCTTGGCGACGATCTCCGGTTGCGGAATCCCGTCTTTGGTGGGCAGGTCGAAGTAGAGAGGCGGGTTCTTCGGGTCAGGTGCCCACGCGGCCGCAGTAGCATATGGCGCTGCCGCGAAGCCGGGCGACACGGCAGCGAGTTCGGCGGGTGACTTCGCCGCGGCTGCTCTCTTTTCGCTATCGATCGCGCGCTGCTTCATGTCGTCGGCCGGTCCCGGCCCGCCGCCCGCCATGGGTGACAGGCAGCAAGGGCTCATGATGTACAGGGCGCCAAACACGTCGGGATGCTTCATGCCGATACGCGAGGCGCCGTACCCACCCATGGAGTGGCCCACCAGGCCACGGCTTTCGCGCGCCGGCAGGGTGCGGTAGTGTGCATCGATGTAGGACACCAGGTCGTGGGATATAAAGCGCTCGAAGTCGCCCGTGGTGGTCGAACTGGAATAGAACGATCCGAGATAGACGGTCTTGGAGTCGGGAAGAACGACGATCATCTCAGTTGCGCCCTGCGCAAAGGCGCCCTCGATGGTCTGCGGCACGTGGATCTCGCCCGACCACTGCTCGGCACCGATAAAGTAGCCATGGAGCGCGTACACCACCGGGTAGTGGCGTCCCTTATCGTGCCCGTAGCTGGGCGGTAGAAAGACGATCACGTCGCGGTCGGCCGGTTCGCCCTCAAGGTTGCCCTCGATGGCCGCGCTGTGGACCTTGATGCGTTCCACTGTGGCCTGTTTCGCACCCGGAACCGGAAGCGGCACGATGCTTTGCACCTGCGCTGAGAGAGATGCGCCACACGCCAAAACTGCGGCGAGCATGGTGACGTCGAGGCAGAGCTTGCGAATTTCGATCATGGCTGCAACAAACCTTTACTGAAGGGAGTAGGAGTAGATGTTGACGCTATAAGGGAGAAGCGTGACTGTGGCGGGCATAGCATCGAGTGACTGTTCTTCCACTTGCACCTCGGCAGGCGAACCGGCCTTGACCACCGCATCAATGGAGTTGGGCGCCATGCGCCACAGCTTGCCGGTGGAGGCCACCGCTGCACCGTGGATATCCAGATGAATGCTCTGCTCGGCGTCAGACGGATTGAGCACTGCGATGGTCAGGGTCTTGCGGTCGTCGCTCAAAGCGGCGCTTACGTCCAGCGGATAAGTCGGGCTACCAGGGTTGACCGCAGGCTGGTCGCCGCCAGCGGGAAAGGCGGGCTTGGGCTGCGGCGAGTTGCCGCTTACCTCCACGGCACCCGTCTTCGCAATGTCGACAGTGGCCGTAATGGCCGGCGCTTGGGACAGGGCTCCGGTGAATGGAAAGCAGAAGTTGAGAAGAAGCATCCTGCGAAAGAGGAGAGCTCGCGTCCGGGGAACGGCTGTCAATATCAGGCTCATAAATTTCGAGCACCAATATAGTGAGAACATGCAACGCAACGCAAGCGAAATGCCCCTACTAAAGCGATTTATTAGTCGTCAACCCCAATTCTGCCTGCCGCATATCGACCTGGTGCGCGATCACTACGAGCCCATGGTCCGGCGTAAAGAATGTGCGTTTTGGCACCATCGATCATGACAATGGCGTTGCACGCACAGTACACAAGCCACACGTGTCCAAGCGCGTCGGTAAACTGGGCATTCGGAGTGATATCACGATCTTCTCCTTCGAACACGGGAATCCTCTCCCACTTGCCATCCTGCAGGGTGAACTCACCATAGCCGGTTATGATCATCCATAAGCGGCCGTCGAGATCGCCAACGATTTGCTTGATCTCAGGCTGACTCATATCGCGGGGAGACGGCACCTTAGCCAATCGTCCGTTTTGGTCCTTCCAGAATGCGCGGTTCTTCTCCACCCCGAATGGGACTGCATCCCTGTCCATAGTGTGTTGATCGGTCCATGTAGAAACTAGTGGTCCACCCGCGGCTTACGCGATACGGCTTGCAATCGTGCAAGGGGATCAAGAAGGGCGAGGCTCCGAAGGGACTGGCCCACACCTCGGAGTGAGGTCCGGCGATAAGGATTGTGGGAGTATGCCTATCTTGATTTGCGTAACGCTTCGGCCGCTCAATCTGTCTGCTTGGGCAGAGATTTGATTAAGCATGGAGGGATACGATAGAGGGCTCGACCTGTTGCGAGCCAGAGCGCCTGAGAACTATCAAGACGCCTGTCTTCACGCTGCGTGGTGACTACGACGGGAGCGCGTTATCGGAGCATCTCTGCCGAAAACTCCCACCGCTTTGAGGGCGAAGGCATTCACTATGCAGCTACTGAGTTTGAGGCTTCGCTCTGCGGTCATGAAGCTGTGGCAGTCGTGGGTGGTGGAAGCTCAGCCGGGCAAGCTCCTTTGTTCCTGTCCTCTCGCGTTCTCCAAGTGCATCTGATCGTTCGCGCCGACGACCTCTGTGTCACGATGTCTGACTATCTCATTCAACAGATCGCCGCTGCGCCGAACATAGCACTCCGGACGTTGGTGACGTGCGGTCCGGTTCCATTAAGCGAGTGGCTTCGGCCGTGGGCGAGGGTTCTGTCGTTGTTGCTGAAATCCATCAATGTCTGTCTGGGCTGAAAGCGGCGGAATTCGCAAGTACACGAAGCCGAGCTATCGCCTCAGATGTTGGCGACCTAATCCCGTCCACGGGCGGTGCTGGTCTTTGCCCAAGGCTTGATTCAAGTTGCATTTGATTGTCCTCTGGCCTGGGGAAATCTCGAATGTCGCATTCGGGCCGATGCACTCGTTGACCTCGGGTAGAGTGCATCGGCGATTTCTCGTCAATCTAGAAGGCAGGACATATCCACGCGGTGATCATCTCGGGCTGAGTATTGCATGTATTCTCTCGGTCATGGAGATTTCGGCTTACCGTCCAGTCTCGCTGAGGGCCCGCAGCGAACATCGTCTTTTAGCGATTGCCCTTCGCGCCGCGACGCTGACTGGAGTTACAGCCTTGAGCTCCGTTGCCCATGCGACCGATGTCCCGGTAGCTGTTTGCCATAAGAACCAGCAGGGCACTTTCGGCTTGATACACAACAACCGCCCGGCTGCAATTCTGATTGACGTGAACTCCGACTCGGCGGTGCAACATGTGGCCAGCAGCTTTGCTGACGATTTACGGCGTGTCAGCGGACATGCACCGCTGGTAGTGCATAGTGTTGATCGGGTGCGCGGCCCGCTGGTCGTCATGGGAGTTCTCCATCACAGCGTCATCATCGATGAGCTCGCCCAAAAGGGAATGATCCAGGTAGCCGACCTCGACGGGCGGTGGGAGGCCTTTCGCCAGATCATTGTGGAGCATCCGTTTCCCAATGTTCCACAAGCGCTTGTGATCGTCGGCTCAGACCGAAGGGGCGTCGTGTACGGAGCGTACGACATCTCGGAACGGATAGGGGTGTCGCCTTGGTATTGGTTTGCCGATGTTCCGGTCGAGCGCCGTTCGAATCTCTTTCTCAGTTCCGGATCGCGACGCGATCAGCCGAAGGTGAAGTACCGCGGATTCTTCATCAACGACGAGAATCCGGGGTTCAATACCTGGGCGCTAAAACACTTTGGAGGCATCAATGCCCGCATGTACGAGCATGTCTTCGAGCTGGACCTGCGACTGAAGGGAAACTTCCTTTGGCCTGCGATGTGGGCTCCGAAGGCTTTTGCTGACGACGATCCACAGAACATGGTACTGGCGGACGCGATGGGTCTTGTGATGGGCACATCGCACCACGAGGCGATGATGCGGGCTCAGGATGAGTGGCACAGGCACACGGATGGTGGTGTCACCGGCGGCAAGTGGGACTACTCGACGAATGCCGCGAATCTGCAAGAGTTCTGGCGGGGTGGCATTGAAAGGATGATGTCCAAGGGCGACGGAACACCCCATGAGAGCCTGGTCACGATCGGCATGCGCGGCGATGGCGACGAGCCCATGGCCGAAGGTACGGCGACACGACAACTGGAGACGATCGTTGCCGACCAGAGGAAGATCATAGCGGACGTGACCCGAAAGCCTGCGAGCCAGACGCCGCAAGTTTGGGCGCTGTACAAGGAGGTGCAGGACTACTACGACCACGGCATGAAGGTTCCGGACGACGTGACGTTGCTCTTCTCGGACGACAACTGGGGCCAGCTCAGACGTCTACCGGAGGCTGGCGCAGAGCGAGCAGGTGGCTATGGCATCTACTATCACTTCGACTACGTTGGGCTTCCGCGCAACTACAAGTGGATCAATACCAACCAGATTGAGAAGACGTGGCAGCAGATGGACCTGGCCTACGCAAGCGGGGCGAAGCAATTGTGGATCGTCAACGTGGGAGATATCAAGCCGATGGAGTTCCCCCTCTCATTCTTCATGAAGCAGGCATGGAACCCAGAAGCTATGAATTTGGAGGCGCTCAACCGCTATCCCGAAGAGTGGGCAAGGGAAGCCTTCGGTTCCGCCCAAGCTGCTGCCATCGCCCATCTCGTGACGCGCTACAGCCAACTTGCGGCTCGAAGGAAGCCGGAGCTGATCGACGCCGACAGCTTCGTGTTGGGGGGCAAGAACGGCAGCGCTCTGGATGGAGGAGAGTTCGGCATGATGATCGGTGAGTGGGAACACCTCGAACGTGAAGTGCGCGACGTTAAACCTGCGCTGCGCGAAGACCAGCGCGACGCCTTCTTTGAGCTCATAGAGCATCCCATCCTCGCGCTATCCAACCTCTACCATCTTTACTACGCTGTGGCCTGGAATCATCGGCTGGCTCCATTGGGCGATGCGCGCGCAAACTTCTTTGCCGACCGGGCAGAAGCTGCGTTCCGGCGCGACAAAGAGATTACGAACGAGTATCACGCTGTGCAGGGCGGCAAGTGGGACGGAATGATGCTTCAGACGCACATCGGCTACACCGGCTGGCAGCAGCCCGATACGCAGGAGATGCCGCCGATGAAGAGAGTTGCAGGGGCCGTTGCTGACAAGGCTATTGTTTTTACTTCGCCGGAACCGGAAGAAGAGGCTGCCAATGCCTCGCAGGCTGATGTCATCGCCATCGAGCCGCAGCATTACGCGAGAGCAATTGGGGGCAAGGGACTTACTTGGCAGACGATTCCTAACCTGGGTCGCACGCTGGGAGCCGTCATTGCGTTACCCCAGGGCCGTGCGTCGACGACACCAGGCGACGGCGTCCATCTCGAGTACGATGTTGCTCTGAGGAACTCAGGCACGCTGGCTGTTCAGTTGATGATGGCACCCACGCTCGACACAACAGGGAAGGGCACTCTTCAAATCGGCCTATCGGTCGATGACGGCCCCGTCCAGGTCCTCAGCGACCACTTGGTCCCTGCGCCGAGCGATGCGACCACGCGCGCGCAGTTCGACTGGAATAAAGCCGTAGAGGACAACTGCCGTGTATTAGAAGCACAATTCACAGACATTCAGGCAGGCCCACATGTGATCAAGGTCTGGCGCATCGATGACAACGAAGTGCTGGAGAAGGTCGTGGTCAGTAACGGACCTATACCGGCAAGCTACCTTGGGCCGCCTGAAACGAAGACACGGTTCGCTTCAAAGTGAATCGGCCACCACTTGATCTATCCCGTTACAAGGAATCGCTATTGATCGTGGCATTTTGGAGTTCGCTCTTTATTTTTTTCCTTGCAGTCTGTCCGCTCATAAGTGACCAGCCGACTGTAAAGACGGATCATGCTCCCGCTGCAAGCGAGGCATTTATTCCGCACCTTGAGCAACGTGGTGCGGCAACCCAGTTGATCGTCGACGGTAAGTCCTTTCTTCTTCTCGGCGGCAAACCGCATAACTCCAGTTCATCAAGCATCCCCTGCATGACCTCATCTGGCCTCGGCTGACCTCCACGCATCTCAACACCGCTCTTCTACCCGTGGCGTGGGAGACAATCGAGCCGACTGAAGGGAGCTCAATACTGGATGGCCGGTAACTTCATGAGGGATGCTGCTGACGACGCGAGCTTCGGATCAAAGAACGCTGAAGATCTTCCCGTCGACTCACCTGAATTGATCGCCCTTTACGCTCCGCGCCTTGTCTTCGTCAGCTACGGCATCCCGGAGAACGGAGACGCGAAGTGGCTCGACCAGCAGGGCAGCTTCATGGCGACAGTGGCTGCCCAGCCGGTCTTCGAACTCCTCGGAGATGAGACTCTCGGCGTGCCCAGCGACTATCAGGCCGCAAAGATGCCTCCAGTGAACTCCGGCCTACTTGATGGGCAACTCGCATGGCGGCAGCATGACGGGGGCACACCGACGTACCGAACGTTAGATACTTCATTCAGTGGGCAGACAAGTTCATGTAGCGCACTCCATCAGGGCGATAGAGGACGAATGAAGCGTTTACGATATTCCATCCTTCCGTTGATTTTGGCGTCATCACTGAATGCTCTAGCCAGTCCGCCGCCGACGTGGGTCGGGACTTGGGCGGCGTCGCAACAGATTCCCGAGTCGCAGAACTCTCTTTCGCAGGAAGCTTTGAAAGACGCCACACTTCGTCAGACAGTCCATGTTTCCTGCGGTGGCAGCATGATTCGCGTTCACCTATCGAACGCATTCGGCACCCGAGCGCTGCACCTCACGTCCGTACATATCGCTCGTCCTGTCGCATCTGGCTCGAGCGCGATCGACCCTTCGACGGACCGTGCCTTGCTCTTCAACGGAGTTTCCGACGTTCTAATACCGCCTGCCGCCGAATACATCTCAGATCCAATCTCCTTCCCGCTCGTTGCTCTATCGGACTTCACGGTCTCGATCCATGTCGAAGCCGAACCTGGCCAGCAGACCGGCCACCCAGGTTCGCGCCAGACGTCTTTCTACGCTCCCGGAGACCTTACCACCGCAGCGGACATGCTCTCGGCGATCAAGGTCGATCACTGGTATCTGCTCTCCGGCGTTGATGTGCAAGGCCCACCGTCCGCGTATTCCATCGTTGTTCTTGGCGACTCGATAACGGATGGTCATGGGGCAACCACAAATCGTAATAATCGCTGGACCGACGTACTCGCTCGGCGCCTACAGGCCGACCCACGCCGTCGCAACACCGGCGTGCTCAACCAGGGCATCGGAGGCAACCATCTCCTCACCGATGGTCTTGGCCCCAATGCACTTGCGCGCCTTGATCGCGACGTCCTGGCCCAGCCTGGCGTGCAATACGTCATTGTTTTGGAAGGAATCAACGACCTTGGTGGACTGGAACGCGAGGCCAGCCCGCCGAAGACATCCCATGATGATCTCGTCCATCGGATGATCGGGGCCTACCAGCAGATCGTCACCCGCGCCCACGCCCGCGGTGTTCGGGTATACGGCGCGACTGTCATGCCCGACGGCGGCTCGGACTACTATCATCCGGGATTAGCCAGCGAGGAGGATCGACAGCGCGTCAATGCCTGGATTCGCCAGCCTGGCAGCTTCGATGCGGTTATCGACTTTGACAGGGTAATGGCCGACCCCGACAACCCGCGACAGCTTTTGCCTGCCTACGACTCCGGAGACCACCTTCACCCCGGCCCGGCAGGATACCGAGCAATGGGCGACGCAATCGATTTGGCGTTGTTTAAATAACTCCTCAAGAGTCCTGTTTCAGGAACGTCGGTACTCCTGGACACGAAAACGTCACAGTTTGCTAAGCCTCTCCATCTTGAGCGGAAAATACTCCGAATGAACTTCGTGCCGCGTTTAAGACGTTGCGCGACCAGCTAAATTGGTAGGACCTCCCCACCCCCCGGCAGTGCGTTTGGACTCCGTTGAACTTAGAGCCTCGGAAAATTTGATGGGATGCCAAAATTGCACCCCTCACTAGGCAGACGTAGGTCTACTCCTGTACGCTCGTCGGCGCTTGCGAAATCGATTTAGTAAGACGATCTAGCAATCACCCAACACCAGGAGTTTCCCCAATCATGCACACAGGTCCCAGAGCAAGCGGCAATACCTCGCACGTCACAAACCTAATGAAGCCGTTCCACTTTTTGGCATTGGCGTTCTTTGCGCTCTTCACTTCTACGCTGACCTTCGCCCAGGGAACGACCGCGACACTCGGCGGAACGATCACAGACTCGACCGGAGCCGTCATCCCCAACGCTCAGGTAACGCTTAAGAGTGAGACCAGCGACGACAAGCGCACCACCACCAGCAATGGCTCGGGAATCTTCTCTTTTTCTGGCGTCCCGACCGGCAACTACGACGTTCTGATCAGCGCGTCAGGTTTCAAGGGCTTCCAGCAAAACGCCATCCACCTCGATCCGGGTGACCAAAGATCCGTACGCGACATTCATTTGATCGCTGGTGGTGCCAATGACGTCGTTGAAGTCACGAGCGGAAGTGACTCTATCAACTTGGATTCTGGAGAGCAAAGTTCGCTCATCTCCTCGCAGGACATCGAGCACCTTTCCGTTGAAGGCCGCGATGTCACGGAACTATTCAAGATCCTCCCCGGCTTCGCAATCTCCCGCGGCGGCGGCGGAAACATTGACAACCAGGCGTACGATCCGTCGCAGGTCTCGGTAAACGGAGCTCTCGGCTCGTACGCAGCGAATGGTACCCCCCTAAACGGAGTTGCCCTGCTGTCGGACGGCGCCGATGTCACCGATCCAGGCAACTTCGGTGGAGCGGTCCAAAACATAAATTATGAGCAGGTTGCGGAGGTAAAAGTTCAGACCTCGAGCTTCACTGCCGACGGAGCCCGCGGCCCTATCGTTGTCAACGCGGTCGGTAAGTCGGGAGGCAACAAATACCACGGCTCGCTCTACACGTACGCTCGTACCTCCCAACTCAACTCCACCGACTGGATCGCTAACTACACCGGCCAGCAAAAGCCGCCAGATCGCCAAGTCTACCCAGGCTTTACCTTCGGCGGCCCGCTCGCTATCCCCGGCATCCCCTTCAACAAGTCGAAGAAGCTGACGTTCTTCGTCGGAGCAGAGCAGTACGCGCAACGGAACTCCTATGCCTATGGTGGAGCTGCGGGTGCCGTCCTGACCGCTCTTGTCCCAACTGCAGGCATGCGCGCCGGCGACTTTAGTGGCGCTCAACTGCAGCAGTATCTTGGTTCCGGATATACGCCAACAGTCAACGGCTGCAGCGGTACCGATGCGAACCTATGCACCATCCCGACCACTGGACCTCAAGGTCAGGCTCTTGTGAACGGCAACGTCTCTGCCTTCCTCGACCCTCTCTCCTCGGTCATCTTGAAAGAGATGCCTCTGCCGAACTCAACAAGCAACGGCACCTATAACTGGATCACGACGAATCTGGTCGACAACAACCTCTACCAGGCGAAGATCCGGGTCGACGACTCCATCTCCGACAGAAACAAGATCTTCGGCGTCTATAGCGTAGAGCGTGGCACGAACGGCGTTCCGCAAGCAGAGTATTACTCCCCTCGCGGTAACCTTGGCGGCGTCAACATCCCAGGGGGTGGCCTTGTCAGCACGATCGACTCGCAGATCGCCAGCCTCAACCTCACGACAATCTTCGGGCCCACCCTCACCAACGAGTTCTACGGCGCGGGGATCTACTTCAAGCAGAACTTTGCTCCCAAGAACCTGGCGGCGACCCAAGGCAATCCCTACCAGGGTCTCTTCAACAACGGGAGCACGGTCCAGCCCACTCTCGAAGACTATGGCAACGATGGCCTTCCGCTCTCCCGCCTGCCCGACGGCTCCTTTGGAGGTATCTACGCCACAAAGGTGATCCGGACCTTCGGGGACAATCTCACCAAGGTTCTCGGGAAGCACACCGTTCGTGCCGGCGTCTTCTATCAGCTCGACAGCAACCACCAGGTTCTGCCATTCGTAAACACCAACGGGACTATCAACCTGTACTACTTCCCCGAATCCTATACCGATCCCGTCGCAGGGACCGTTCACAATACCGGACAGGTCGGCAGCGGAAATGGCGGTAACTACCTTGCCAACTTCGCCGAAGGACATGTCTTTCAATACAACCAGACAAACTTCGCTCCAGCACCGAACGTCTTCTTCTACAACCTCGACGGCTATGTGCAGGACCACTGGCGTATCGCCCAGCGTCTTACGCTGGATCTCGGCATCCGGTTTGAGCACTTCACTCCCTGGGGCGACGCGCACGGTCAGGGCATCCCTGTCTTCTCGCCCGCTGCGTACGCCGCCAATTCGAACCCGGCTCTGCCTGGCTTCTCCTATCATTCGATCGATAAGAGTGTTCCCGTTGCAGGGCTCGGGACCCGCTGGGCTTACGTCGAACCTCGGGTCGGATTCGCATGGGACGCCTACGGCGGAGGCAAGACAATCGTTCGTGGCGGCTTCGGCATTTACAGAGCTCACGACTCCTCTAACGACGCAACCAACGGCGTAGGAACCGTACAGGGACAGCGCACCGCGTATCTGAACGGCCCGATTAACCTTTCATCGATCAGTTCGCAGGCTTCGCTCTTCACCAACCCGAGCGGCTTTAGTCCAGACGTGAATGCCTACGGCTTCATGGCCAACGACGACGAGCAGCCCCAGGTAAAGACTTACAACCTTTCGGTCGACCAGCGCCTTCCCGGGAACATGCTGCTTGAAGTCGCCTATGTCGGCAACAACAGTAACCATATCCTCAACAATGGCTCGTCGCAGAACACCACCCTCGACGACCTGAACTCGCTTCCCATTGGCTCGCTCTTCCAGCCGCAGCCGAACACTCGCGGATTTGCAAACGTCGGCCAGGTCTATCCGAACTTTGCTGCACCCGGGGACACCTCCAGCAACTCTACCGTCGGCGGCCTCGACCAGGCGCACATCGACAGCTACAAGAAGTACCCGCTCTACAACCACCTCTACATCGCGCAGCATAACCTGTACGCAAACTACAACGGTCTCCAGGTCGCTGTTGCCAAGCAGCAGGGCAAGTCTACCTTCGGCATAAACTACACCTTCTCAAAGGCGCTCGGGGTTCTCGGGGGATACAACAATGGCTACCCTGCTGATCCCTTCAATCTCCACAATGACTACCTGGAAGAGACCTACGACCATCGCCACATCTTCAATGCTGCGTACTCCTATCAGTTCGGCAATCTCGTGAAGAGCAAGCTGCTTGGTCTCGGAGCGAATGGCTGGGAGGTCTCCGGTATATCCAACTATCAGAGCGGTTCAAACCTGCCGTCCATCAACAATCCCAATTTCTCACTCGGCGGCAACATTGCAATCGCGAACGGCGTGGATCTTGGCAATGGACGCGGTAGCTGCCAGACGCCAGCACCCTCAGAAGCAAACCCCAACCCTTCTTGCTCGCTGGCAATCAATAACACCAACATCCTTGGAACTCCGGACGTAAACCTTCAGCCTCTGCTCGTCGGCAATCCTGCTGCGGGACGTGGCCAACACCAGTATGTCAATGGCAACGCATTCGCTGTTCCCAGCATTGGGACCAACGGAGCCTACCGCTATGGCTTCCTTCCGGGCCCTGGCTTCTTCAACACCGACCTTACCGTCGCGAAGCGGTTCGCGGTCACGGAGAAGACCAGCGTCCAGTTGAAGGCCGCTGCTTTCAACTTCATCAACCATGGCAACAACAGTTTCACATCCGTGCGTACCAACGACTACACCCTCAACTTCAACCAGACCACGCCGCAGACCTCTGCCGACGGAGGTCTTAACAACGACCGAAACGTGAACACCGGTTTCGGAAGTGCTCCGCTCCGCGAGGGGCGCCGCATTATGGAGCTCGCTCTTCGCTTCGACTTCTAGCCGAACGTTTGCTCAACAAGAGTGTGGGCGCTCACTTCAGTGAGCGCCCACACTTATTTCACATCCCGATATGACTGGAGTGCCCAACTTGAGCTGATCGGCCTCGGTATTTGTGGATTAATTGAAATGTTAGTCTTCGACCAACAAAACCTGACCTGAAACGGTGGAGGCTTTGGATGAAGAAGAAGCGCCCTATTGGAACCAATAGACTATCTGCTCCGTTGACTCTCCTTTTCATGGCTGATACTGCCATAGGTCATTGAGGTAACCCTGGGTACCGGTCGAGTCGTCACCTTGGCCGCCCATGAGTCGAAGGTTACCGGATGCATCGACCCAGGTGGCTGCGCCCAGTCGCCCCCCTGGAGTGTTTGCAGGGGCCGGGGTACCCAGCGTGCCATAGACTCCCGATTGACCAAGGTTCGAGACAAAGCCTACGGGTGGGGGGACTGCATCGCTGCCGCCCATCCATGTCCAGTTGCCCGGATCGCCCGCCGTGCTGGGTGTGAACTTCCACAGATCATTCAGCAATCCAGTTGTGTCGGTCCAGTCGTAGCCCTGGCCACCGAAGATCCAGAAGTTACCCGACGGATCCACCCAAGCTGACGGACTGAATCGCGCTCCGGGGACATTGGAGGAGGCTGTCGTTCCCTGGATGCCGTAGTTTCCGGGTTGGCCGCCGTTGCTGCCAATGGTGTTCGCTCCGCTCTGCCATGTCCACTGTCCGGCGTTTCCAGCGGTACCGGGCGTGTACTCCCACAGGTCGTTGAGATAACCGTTGTTGCCAGCCGAGTCGACACCCAGACCTCCGAAGAGCCAGAAATTTCCTGACGCGTCCGTCCAACTGGTGCCGGACTGTCGTCCTCCGGGTATATTCGCCGAGGCTGCGGTTCCCAGCGTCCCATAAACTCCGGGTTGACCGCTTGAGCCGCCGAATGGGTTGTTGCTGGGCGGCACAGTGCTGCTGCCACCGATCCAGGTCCACTCGCCTGCGTTGCTGTTGCCTGCGGGGGTGTATTCCCATAGGTCATTGAGCCCAGCAGTTACCGTGTTCCCGCTAGTTGGATCAGTAACGACACCATTGCCGCCGAATAGGAAGAAGTTTCCTGAGGCGTCGATCCAGGTGACCGCGCCGTAGCGGCCTCCCGGGATGTTTGCGGAGGCTCCGGTCCCGAGTGTGCCGTAGATTCCGGGGTGACCACCGTAATAGAAGACGGTGTTGCTGCCGCCCATCCATGTCCATTGACTGGCCTGCGTGTCGAACTTCCACAGATCGTTAAGGTATCCGTAGACTCCGTTCACGTCGATTCCGATGCCGCCGAAGAGCCAGAGATTGCCCGCTGCATCCTTCCAACTGGCGCATTGCTCACGGCCTCCTGGAGCGTTTGTGGGAGAGGCAGTTCCCAATGTGCCATAGACTCCTGGCGCTCCGGGCGGGAAGGAAGAAGATATGGATGGAATGTTGATGGCGCTGCCATTGATCCAGGTCCACTGGCCGTTCGTGCCTGCGGCAGGATCGAACTTCCACAAGTCGTTGAGCTGCCCGCCGGTTCCGTTCACGTCTTTTCCGTTGCCGCCGAAGAGCCAGAGATTGCCTGAGGCGTCGGTCCAGGTGGATGCCTGTGAACGTCCTCCAGGAAGGTTCGCGGGAGCCGGGGTTCCGAGAGTGCCGTAGATTCCGGGCTGTCCGCCGTTGAGGCCGAGAGTGCCGCTGCCAGCTGTCCAGGTCCAATCGCCGACGCAGACAACACTTGCATTGGCGACATTGGAGGTTGCCGTGCCACTGCCGCTGATTACGGTGCAGTTCTCAGTCGCGGGCTGAGTAAGGACGGTGATGCTGAAGGTACCGCCTGCGGCCACTGGAGTTGGGAAGGTGAAATCGGCGGAGTGGGCATTCACCGTCAGATTGTCGCCGCCGTTGTCTTGCAGGACCAGGCCTGCGTCATCCAGACCCGTAATTGTGCCGCTGATATCGTATTGCGGCGTACAGGCTATGGCGACATTGGTGACGGCACCAGCAGCTGTGCCGCTGCCGTTGCTCACCAGGCAGGTTTCGCCGAGAGGTTGAGTGAGAACCGTGATCATGTAACTACCACCGTTGGCTAGCGGGGTAGGGAAGCTAAAGCTAGTCGCGTCGGCGGCTACGGTCAGGCGATCGCTGCCATTGTCCTGAAGGATCAGTCCCGGGTTGACAAGGCCGGAGATTGTGCCGCCGATGGTGTCCAGAGCTGTGCAGGTGACTGTAACGCTGGTGACGTTGGCGGTTGCTGTGCCGTTTCCGTTGGCCACCACGCAGCTATCCCCGGCGGGCTGGGCGGACACCGTCACGCTGTACACATCGCTGGTGGGGACCGGCGTGCTGAAGCTGAAGGTGGTGGCGTTCGCGCTCACGGTAAGGCTGTTGCCGCCGGCGTTTTCAAGGATAAGACCGGTGCCTGTAAGTCCCGAGACGGTGCCGCCTATGGTGTACGTGACAGGCGTCGCGGGAGCCGTCGACTTGCTCCCGCCGCCGCTGCAACCGACCGCAAATGCGCATGCCATGGCGAACAGAGTGGAGGCACCAAACTTCATTCCGCTTTTCATCTCTTCGACCTTTCGCAAATCAAATAGGTTTCGCATGGTTGCTCCCGACGCGATGGCTGTTCCGTTCTCGATAGCATGACGACGTACCAGAGATGGACGCTGACTGAGCTACTACTCAGACAGCGCCGTCTCTTACTGCACCGTCACTTGGACCTGCGCGGTGTTAGTGATCGAGCCGCTGGTAGCGGTGACCGTCACGGTGTATCCGCCTGCCGGTGTGCCGGGAGATCCGCCAGTCGTTGTAGTTGTTCCGGATTGTGAGCCCCCGCCAGCGCAGCCGGTGATGCCCAGGCTGCCAAGAGTCAGAATGAACAGACCCAGAACCATCCATTTCCTTCGGCGCGGGATCATGAACATCAGCACGCATCCGAGGGCTATGCCGCCGGTCCGCTTTGCGAGCATCCCACCTTCAGCAGGGGCAAGCTTCGCCGATGACGATGTCGTGTTTACGGTCAGGATCGCGGTTACGACGGAACCACCGGTGACGGAGGCGGTTGAGGGTACGGTGCATGTGGGAGCAGCCGTCGTTGCGGTCGCGGATGCAACGACCGTGCAGCTCAACTGAACCGTGCCTGTAAATCCGCCCGCAGGACGGATGGTTAGTGTGTCGGCCACTGACTCACCGGCGGCAGCAATCGATAGGGCGCTGCTGGCAGCTGAGAGATCGAATGCAGGTGTTGCCGCTAACTGCGGGAGAGTAAATGACGCGGACACTGATTGCTGGAGCAGGCCGGACAAGGCCGTCACTGTAACGGTGTAAGCACCCGCCGGTGTTGTGCTGTCTGTCGCCACCTGGAGGGTTGCTGTCGCTGGCGTGCTCGAGCTAAGGGCCACGTTACCCGGCAAGGAACATGTGGCTGGTTTACCCGTCGACGGCATAGGCGCAATCACGCAGCTGAGGGCCAAGTTTCCTGTGAACCCTTGAGTCGGCGAGAGCGTAAGGACATCGCTTGCCATTTGTCCTGCTGCCGAGATCGAGAGCGAATTGCTCGCGGCGGCGAGTGTGAAGCCAGGACCAGCCGTCACCTGCATGGGCACTTGTGCCGATTGGCTCTGCGTACCGTTCGTCCCGGTGACAGTGATCGTGTAGTTTGCGGCTGGTGTGTCGGCAAAGGTATTGATTGCGACGGCTGACGTGGCTCCAAAGCTTCCGTAGACCGTGGAGGATGCAGCGACGCAGGTCGGTGTGTGTCCTGTCGCAGCTGCGCTGACCGTGCAGGCCATGCTGACCAATCCTGTGAACCCATTCGAAGGAGTGATCGAGATAGTGGTCGAAGTCTGTTGGCCCGCCTCCGCCACCAGCGGCTGGGTCGGTCCGCTAAGACTATAGCTGCCCGATGATCCTACGAGGGTCACGTTGGTCGTGGCAGTCGCAGACTGGTAGTTTCCATCGCCACTGTAGCTGATGCTGATGACATTGGAGCCGGTTGCCAGATCAGAAGCTGGGATCGAGAAGGTGAGTTCGGTGGCATCCACACCATTCAACTGCCCTTGCACCGAGCCAAGCGGAGCGTAGGTGTGACCATTCGCGGTCGCCGTGATTCCTCCGGTGGGGTAGAGCGCGACGCTGTCCGTCTGAAGGAGGGCGTTGAACTGGAATACATTCACCGGGGTCACTGCACCTCCGCCTTGTGGCAAAGAGAACAAGGTGAGGCCCTTGGTGACCGTCAGCGACTGCGTTGAGCTGGTGCTTGACTGGAAGCTCGCATCGCCTGGGTAGCTGGCCTGATAGGTGTAGGTTCCCGGAGCGAGTGAGCTGATAGAAATCTGCGCGTAGCCTAGGCTGTTGATCGGCGTGGTCTGTGTCTGTCCACTGGAAGTGAACGTGACACTCCCTGTAGGAAGTCCGTCCGCAAGCAGGTTGCCGGTGTAATCAACCACCGAACTGTTGCCGAAAGGCTGTGCGGTGACGTAGGAGTTGACGCCGTACGGCACAGTGCTTAGCCCGTCTTTGATCACGAAGGTGGTCGGGTCATAGTCGCCGAAGAAGAGCGATGTTGTGCTGGCCTCGGGGCTGACCGTGAGGCTGATGCTGTTCGACGACTGACTGGCGATATGGCTCGTGTCGCCTGCATAGTAGGCGGAGACGGTGTACGTGCCGCCGGGAAGATCATTTTTCGTTAGATCGCCTGTGCCTGTCACAGGCGCAAAATCCGAATAGCTAGCCGGCTTGGTGGTGTTGCTGGCGATGATGCTGAACTGCCCCGTCGCATCGCTCGGTGTCACGTTGGTCTCGAAGTAGAGCGGGGTTCCGTGGGGAATGGTGATGGCAGCGGTCGAGAGCGAATCGCTCGAGGTTCCAGCGGTGAGAACGTTGCTCGTACTCGCAAAGTTCGTCGTGCCCCACAGGCTGACGAGTTGAGAGAGATCGACACTGCCCAGTCCGGTAGCCATGTCGTAGCTCGGCGTTGCGTTATAGCCTTCAAGGAAGTTGTTTGAACCGCAGTTCAGAGTGCCGCTTGCGCAGTAGACCGAATTATTGCCGATCGTGACGTCGTGAAAAGCCCGTTGATATTTGCCTGGACTACTAGGATTCGGGTTGTAGTCCTGCGCGAGGTTATAGAGGACCGCATCGGCCTGTCCGAGGCGAGCACCGCCCTGTGACTGCGAGATCATCGCCAGCATTCCGGCAAAGGCGGGTGCTGCGGCTGAAGTGCCGCCGACCGTCCCAACATACTGGTCGTTGATAAGGTGGCCGTTCGCGTCCAGCTGGCAATCGGTGTAGACGCCGCCACCCGCATCCGTGACTGAATCGGAACAGAAGACCCATGCTGCGCCGAAGAATCCGTTCGCGGAGAGGAGCGACACATCGGGAAGGGAGCGAACGGGATTGATCGACTGGAAACCTGTCTGGAATGCAGGCTGGGGGTAGCCCGAGAGGCTCTGAGAGCAGGTTCCATCTTGCTGGATGTACCCCTGGCAAGTCGCCGCGCTGCTGAGACCGCCGGCGCCCGCTATGATATCCGTCTCTCCAATTCCGTTATAGGCAGGAGTGTTGTCGGTGAAGCTATTCCCGATTACCTGCGAGGAATCGTTCCAGGGATTCTCGGGGATGTAGCTGAGCGCGGTTGCGTAGTACGGATATGCACCCGTGGTCGTGGTGTTGACGTACGTGCTCAGGTTGTTTGCCAGAGAGTAGAAGTCTGTACCGCCGACCGCAATGTTGAAGGGTGTCGACGCAAGCCCGCTTACGGCAAGCCCGTTTGTGGCCTGGGTGTCTGACTGAAGATTGCATCCGGCTGAGCCGGTGTCGCCAGTCGAGACGGTGACGGTAATTCCCTGTGCTGCGGCTTGTTGCCACAGCTCAGACCACTCAAGGTTGCCGCCGAGTCCGAGACCTGCCTCGCAATTCCCATAGCTGACACTGAGAATGTTGACCTTGTTCTCCTCGAGCGCATGGAGACCGGCGAGAATCAAGCCGTCGGATAGATCCGTCGAAGCAGCGTAGTAGTAGTTGATTGCCGCACCGGGGGCGAGGCCACCTGCGATTTCAACGTCCAGCAGAGCTTCGTCTGCAGCGCCACCGGGGATAATGCCGGGATCGATCGCTCCGTCGAGGATTTGGGTTGGGAGGTTGCTGGCTGCTGCGGCGGGCAGGAAGGCTGTGCGGTAGTTCTGCACGTCGGCCATAGCCAGAGCGGAGTAGCCAAGGATGCCAATCGTGATCCCGGTTCCGTCCAACGTCTGCGTTGCGGCGGGATTGAAGTTCTGATTGGGCGTGTCGTAGATGATCGAGGCGTCGGCCGGGGTGACGAAGAGGTCGAAGCTGCCATCGGGATTATCGCCGGTGATTGCAGGCTTCAGACGATGAGAGGCCGCATCGTAGCGCGCCGGTTTTCCATGAACAAGCAGGGGCTCGGCGTGAAAATCATTCATGGGCGAGACCCCGGCAATGACCGGAGCGAGCGCCGTCGGGACTTCCGGGTCGGCGGCGTTTGCGAAGTGCGTCTGCTGCCCCACGGTGTAGCGATGGATGCTTGTATGGAAGGCGCCAGCAACCGATCCCACCGTGCCCGAGAACATAACGGCATTACGAGCCGCCGCGACCCCTTCTACTTTCAGGCCGCTCGATTGCAGCCAGCTCTGCACCGCTGCCAGGTCGTGGTCCGAGACTCCATAGGCCGCGCCAAAGGTGGCCGGCGTCATCCAGTGCCTGTAATTTGCGGAGCCGGCCTTCTGTGTCTGACTGAGGAACTGGCTGAGCTGAGCCTGTTGCTCGACGCTCCTGCGAAGCCATATCACCATTCTCCCGCTGGCAAGGGAAGCCGGAGCCTCTCCAAGGTCCACTGCCTCGCGAGCCAACGGACGCGTCTGCCCCTTCAAAGCCGTACGCTCCCCGGTAACGGCCCCGCGCACACGATCAACTGGGCCGATCTTTGCGCGGGATGTTCCGTCGATCGTATTTCGAACCTGAGAGGAAGCGTTCGACGGTAGAGCGAAGGCACAAGTCGCTACGAGCGCCATTGCGATGCAGCTACGGAAAAAGGGCGAAAAGGGGCGCGCGGGATTCATGGGATCGATCCTCGATTAGAGTTCGGCTTGTGGGCAAACTGATATCAGCTGCAGTCGACATGTGTCGCGCTGCGGAAATGAAGTACAGGCGGTAGAACTCAGCAATTGGAATGGAGACAGATGAAGTCTAGGTGCGGGCGAGGCATGACGCAATGCTTAGAAGGCGATCATTAGCTTCGCAATTTATATGGCAGCAAAACTTTTGTAATGAGAGGTTTACGGTAGATTTGGTTGCCGGGGGCTGATCTCATCAGCTCCGCCTCCAGATTAATGTAGAGTTTTCTCATGGCCAAAACAGAGCTGGTGTCCTTTTTGGACTTCCAATTTGATCTCTCTTCGGGCGATCTCGTGCGTGGGGACAAACGGGTCGGGATGCCGAAACAGACCTCGCGCCTCTTGGAAATCTTTCTGGAACGGCCGGGTACAGTCGTTACACGTGCCGAGCTCCAAGAGCTGCTCTGGCCTGAGGGCGAGTTTCTGGACCATGAGCACGCCATCAACCGCGTGATAGCGGACTTGCGAGCCGTTTTTAGAGACAATCCCAAGAACCCGAAATACATCAGAACCGTCCACAAACGCGGATACCGTTTTATTCCTAAGATCTCCGTGATTCCGCCTACAAGTAAAGCTATGAGTCCTGGTGCCGACACCCAGGAGGAACAGGAACTTTCGGTTGTCGAATCGCGCGTGGAGAGTTCGCAAACCGAATCACCTCTGTCTCTGGTGGCCCCCGACTCTGGTTATCCGCAGCAGAACGACGCGCTCCGGGAGGTTCATCCTCTACCAAGGCGATCTTTAGAACGGTATCGCTGGCTTCTTCTGGCTGTGGTTCCCATGCTGCTCATAATCGCCATCGCAGTTTACCGACATCGGCCGCAACCCCCGGTTGTTGAAACGATTACCGTGTCACTCGGAATCGCGCCTTTTCAGACAGAGGGTTCAGGGGCGGAAGAGATCGGAGAGAGTTTCCGTCTCGATTTAGCGGATGCGCTGGCGCAAATTCCAATCGTTCGAATCACAGCGACGAATTCCTTGAACAACATTAACCGCGACAACAGCGGCATTCGCAGCATCTCCGAAAAACTTCATCTGGATATGGTTTTACTCGGCAAGTTTCGAATAGCGGGCGATCGTTGCAAGGTCGAATTCGAACTTGTTCGTAGTCGCGACTCGCTCCATTTGGCATCGTTTCAGTATGAAGGCAGCAAAGATGAACTGGCCGGCGTCCGCGACAAGCTGCAACGGGACATCTTCCTGACCCTTCAAGGTACGGGAAAGTCCATGCAAGCGCTTCGTGGCAGCACGGATGACCCTCAGGCCTATGGCGAGTATTTGCAAGGGCGCGAGTTGACACGAATCCGTGACGTTATGGCCCTGAACCAAGCTTTGGGGCACTACCAGACAGCAATTCAGCGTGATCCAAAGTTTGCCGAGGCTTATGCCGGCATGGCGGTCACTCATCTCGCGCTGCGCTACTTCTCAAATCCTATCGAACACCAGAACGCAGCCAAGCAACTCGCCCAGCAAGCCTTACAACTAGACCCCGCACTTGCAGAGGCTCATGCTGCTCTTGGCGATGTTGCCTTACGCTCTGAATGGAACTTCGCTCTTAGCGAACGTGAACTGCGGCGCGCGATCGAGCTTGATCCGCGCAAGTCTACCTATCACGCATGGCTGGCCTCGTTGCTGGTGTACGAGGGGCGTTTCGATGAAGCAATGGCGGAGATCGACCGCGCTGTTGCTGACGACCCGCTCTGGCCTCTGGTCTACAGTATGGCGACGTATGTTGCCGGCGTGTCTCACGACAACAACCAGGCGATTGCCTTTGCCCAAAGGTATCAGTCCCTTGTGCCCGACTCCCCCGAAAGCCACAACCAGCTCGGCTGGGCTTATTTCGTAGCGAACCGCTATGACGAGGCGTTGGCCGAATGGGGTCGAATGGCCGAGATGGACAAGGACTCGGCTCGCATAGCTCTGGAAGAGCGTGGTCGGGCGGCGTACCACCGCGGAGGTATCCAAGCCTACGCGCTTGCGCGTCTCGAGGCCATGGAACGGCACTCTCCTGAAACCACTCGTCGAGGGAACGATTTTGACCCCGCTGAGTGGTATGCCTTCACAGGTCAACGTGACAAAGCTATCTCGGCTATTCAGCGCGTCATTTCCGAGCACGATGGTGCGGCGATTCTTCTGGCCACAAATCCTATGCTGGACAATCTCCACGACGATGCGAGATTTGTGGCATTAGTTCATCAAGTGGGCTTGACCATACCGAACTATTCGCTCCCGGGTGCCCACTAAACCGGCTACGCAAGCTACATCACTCTGTTGCCAACTCGTATTTTCGATCGCTCTGCAACACGGCGCGAAAGCGAATTCCCGGCTCATGACCTCGGAAACGGTTGGTCTGAATGTCGACTCGTGAGAAAGAATGATGCGCTCATTGAGCCTGGACTAGTCCTTAAACGGCCTCGGCAGTACCGGAGCGAAGACGATTAGAATGACTGCTTGACGAGGGCGGAGTACATCATGCCTCCAAAACGCGAGCGTAGCGTGGATAATTTCTACCTGATGTACATCCAAGTCTTTGAACAGCTCCTAGAGGCTTTCGAATCTAGCTGGCTGCCAGCAACGCCATAAGGGCGTCGCTTCGTAAAATACGGCGCGGAAGAGGTCTCGGCCGCACCTTGGATTGGTAACCACAAGCCGCTGTCCCGGAAGCAACCGGAGTGCCAAATTGCTCAAATGGCGAAACAGGCCGAATTACTTATTGACGCGAATCAGAGCTGCCGGAGATCCAGAATGAATACGTTCTCTTCACACGGTCATCTTTGCGGGAACTAGGCTAGAAAATCTAGATCCCGTGGAGTTTCAATCACTTCCCAAGGAGAAATTCAGCTATCCAATCTCGAAGAAGCCCCGCTGAAGGGCGATCGTTACTGCGTGGGTCCGATCATTGGCGTCGAGCTTCGCCATGATGCTCTTAAGGTAGCCCTTTACGGTGTGCTCAGAGATATTCATCTCTTCTGCTATCAGTTTGTTCGATAAGCCCCGGGCGGCCCGCCGAAGAACCTCCAGTTCCTTCGGAGACAGTTGTGGTCCGCCGTCTGGGGAGAGAAGCTTCGCGGCGATGCCTTCGGGGATGCAGCGCTGTCCCTTGCTGACGAGTCGAATGGTCTTCACAAGCTCGGAGCCCAGCATATCCTTCGAGAGGTAGCCGGAGGCACCTGCGCGAAAGGCGCGCATGGCGTGAAAATCTTCCATCGCGCTGGTGAGCACCACGATGCGCGCACCCGGAAATTCCGCGCGGATGTTTTGTATCGTACCGAGGCCGCCCATGTTAGGCATACGCATGTCAACCAGCATCACATCCGGCGTGTGTAAGCGATATTGCACAAGCGCCTGGTGTCCGTCGATAGCCTCGCCCACGACGGTCATGTCTGTCTCGGAGTTGATCTCCAGTGCAATTCCGGCGCGCATCATTGGATGATCATCAACGACTAGTACTCGAATCATCGGTTCTCCCCAAGCCAGCACTCAGAACTTCAGTAAGGTCCAAAAAGAGAGAGTTGAAGTTTGTTTATCAGGGAAACTATCTGTCGCGTAGATCGTGGTCGCTGGAACATGCAACTCCACAATGGTTCCGTTCACTGCGCCGGGCCCCGCTTCCAGGCGAGCACCGATCTGTCTAGCGCGTTCCCGCATGCCGGGCATTCCCAAATGGCCGTCGCGATAGCCGCTGGAAAGCACCTTTGATGGAATGCCGCAGCCGTTATCACGCACCACAAGACGGAGGTCAGATTCATTGAATTCAAGGAGTACGTCGATGCGAGAAGCTCCCGCGTGGCGGATCGCGTTGGCTAGTGCCTCCTGCGCAATCTTCCTAGCCTCGGCGCTGGCGGCAGAGTTCAGATTACGTGAGGATCCCGCGACGGCGATCGTGAGGCGAGCCTCCGTCGCTGGACGGAGATCCTCGATCATCTCCTTGAGCAATAAAGGGAGTGGTGTACTTTCCACAGGTTCGGAACGGAGTTCGACCAGCAACTCTCTGCCTTCGGTTATCACTTGCTCGGAGTGCTTGAGCGCATTCTCGTAGGAACGACGTGCAGGCTCGCCTTGTGGCAGCTGCTTCGTGATTGTCGAAAAGCGCAGAAGCAAAACCTGAATGGATTGGAAGAAGGTGTCGTGAAGATCTTGAGCGATGCGCTCCCGCTCCCGGAGGCGTTCTACGAGGCGGGCGCGAACCTGGTTGGTTGCGTGGCGCAGCCGGAGTTTGTAGAGCAGGCTAAGCGCACCGGCGGTAAGCAGGACCACAAGGGCCGTGAAGTACCAACTTTGCAGGAAGGTAGGAGGAAGGTAGAAGGCGATCGCTGCACCTGCCGGGCTCCAGACTTCGTCGTTGTTGCTTGCCATCACACGAAACGTGTAGTGGCCGGGGGGGATTTTTGCGTAAAACGCCTGCCGCCGCGTCCCCGCATCCTGCCAGGCCTTGTCAAAACCTTCCAGCTTGTAGCGGAAGCGAACGCGTTGCGGAATTAGGAGGCTTGGAGCGGTATAGTCGAAACGGAGATTCTCGGCGCCTCTATCCAACCTGACGCTCGAAGGCGAAAGGTATTCGCGGCCGTCGGCAACGACCTCGTCCACGAAGACCGCCGGTGCGATTCCATTCCTTGCGATCTTCGCTGGGTTGATCCAGGTCAACTGGTGCCGGCCTGCGAAGAAGATACGGCCATCGTTTGTTCCAAGCGCAGAAGGTAGTGGCCGAAGCTGCACAGGAGCGCTCGTCAGGCCGTCGAGATAGTTGTAGAACCTGAGGGACACCCGGTGGTGCGGGTCGGAAAATGAACGTGCGAGTTCGTCTGCTGGAATAGAAATAACGCCGGTCGACTGGTTCAACCATAGGCTACCGTCGGCGTTCTCGACGATTCCATTGACCCCTTGGATCGAATTTTCACCGCTGCTGAGGATGGAATGAACCTTGCCGTTCCGATAGTAGGAAAGGCCCTCGGTTCCGCCAAGCCAGACATGGTCTCCGTGTTCGACGATCGCAAGAATATTTCCTGCGGTCACGCCGTCGTTTGGACCGAGCGTGTTGGTGGTGTTGCCCGCGACGACGGCGATCTTGTTACGTATGAAGCCCTGCCAGATCCGGCCCTCATGGTCGCAGAACATGCTCAATACGGCAAAATGGTCTTGGTCCGGGGCTTTGAATTTGATCCATTGTCCATCGATTAGCTCGAAGGTTCCATGACCCAGAATGCTGGCCCATAGGATGTGCTTCGCGTCCGTGGTCATGCTCTGGATCTCGAGCGGCAGACCACTGCCATCCTCCGGCATGGGGATCTTCACAAACCGGCCGTCCACGAGATGCCATAACTGGCCGGTAACTCCAATCCAGACGCCACTTGCGGCGTCGGCATAGAGGCTGGTGATGCCTTCGGGGCTGTTCGGAATCGGCACTAGCGCGTCGTCCTTCAGACGAAAAAGAGAGGGGCCATGGATGTTCTTTACCCCGATCAGCAGACCGTCTTTATCCTGAGCCAGGGCGATCCCGTTGGTGGCGGTGGGCATTGCAATTGACGACAACGCTGCTGGCCGGAACTGATCCAACCCCTTTTCGGTGGCGACCCACATGCTTCCTTCACGGTCGCGAATGACCTGGATGCTCAGGTCAGCGGTAAGTCCATCTTTCGCGGCGAAGTTCTGGAATAGTCTTCGATCGATCGGAACGCCGGGGGAGGGAAGTGACGTGGGAAGGCGGAAGACCCCGGATTGGTCGGAGCCCATCCAGAAGCTCCCATCGGGTGCCTCGGCAGCCAATCCAGGAGAAAAGTTTGCGTGCGTGGGAAAGAGCGACCAGTTTCCGCTCTGCCCTCGAACAAGCTCGACGAGGTCATTTTCACTGGCGAGCCATGTCCGGTCGGGGCGATCCGCCCACAGACCCCACAGCTTGCCCTCGATCAGCGTGTCGTGGAACCTATGTTCGCCTGCAGGCAGATACTGCATGGTCTTGCCGTTGTAGGCCCAAATTGTCCCGGAAGCATCGAGAAAAGGGCGGAAGACAGATCGCCCATGAAACCCCCACTCTGGCCCCATCTTCTGCCAATGGCCATCGACGAAACGAGCCATGCCTTGCCCGGTGCCCGTCCAGAGTGATCCATCTTTGAGCTCGAGAAACCCTGCCGGGGTGGAACCAAAGATCCCTTCAGCCGGGTAGTTCGTAACCTTCCCATCCTTGATGAAGCTGACGCCTCCAAATTGATAGCCGACCCAGAGACCGCCCGAATGTGGACCGTAAAGGGTGACGAGATTTTCCGACAAGAGATTGACTCCGTCGGCCGAACGGAACTTGGTGAACTGCACCCCGTCGAAGCGATAGAGCCCAGAGTTCGTTGCGATCCACAGGAACCCGTCCGCTGACTGGGCAATTCTCCAGATGCCTACGGGAGTTCCCTCACGCGCGGTCCAGGTGGAGTGATAAAGGTTGCGAATATCGCCTGCGCTGGAGCTCGCCGCTGGACTCGCAACTTGTGCCATTCCCGCAGAATTGCCGGATACAAGAGCTGCTAGGGTAAGAATTCCGAGCCAACCTCTCCCGTAGATCCCCTCGAAAGAGGGGATCAGGCGACTACGAATGAGGGCTGTCCTAAATTTCATGGAAGATTTATTCATTTTACAGAGTTCTTAAATCCTCTGATCCCGCTTATTCGAAGGCATCTTCATCCGCCCCATGTCTGGCGTTCGACACGCCATGGTCGCGCCGTTCCATGCGCTAAAAATCGGCACTAATACCGTAGGACAAGGTTTTCAGGAAATGGGAGTCATGAAGAAAGTCGTCATCGCCACTCTTTTCGCAATATCCAGCTACCTTCCGGCAGCCGTTGTGCCAGGTTCTCTCTCCGCACGCGCACGCGTGACCAACCCGGTCGATGACCGCGTTTTGGTGACACTGGCAGGCAATACGCATCGCGCTACCCGGGATCTGACGAACGACCGCGGAGCGGTGGCTGCGAACTTTTCGATGCCCCACATGCTGTTGCAGCTGAAGCGCTCGCCAGAGCAGGAGACGGCTCTTCAGAAGGCGATGGAAGCGATGAACAAGCCCGGGAGCCCGACTTATCATTCGTGGCTCTCTGAGCAGGAGTTCGATGAACAGTATGGCGTGAATCACGACGATCTGGTCAGGGTCACGTCGTGGCTGGCAGGGCACGGCTTCACTGTGGGGGGGATAACGCCCGACGGCATGGTTGTGGATTTTTCCGGTACCGCCGCCATGGTTCGGGAGGCCTTCCACACCGACATCCACCGGCTGGAGCTGCGCAACGGCGAAAAGCATGTCGCCAATATGTCCGATCCGCAGATCCCCGCCTCGCTTGCGAGCGTGGTGGTCGGACCCACGTCGCTGAGCGACTTCAAGCCACGCCCGACCCATACGAAGCGCAGCAAAGTTGTCGCAACAGAAGCCCAGAAAACGGCGTCGCGCCTCGGCATGAGTGCGGACTACACCGCCCCGGAAGGCGACAGCACAGCCTATCTGTTCACCCCTGGGGACGCGCAGACAATCTACAACACGACGCCTTTGCTGGCTGCTGGGCACACGGGGAAGGGCCAGACCATCGGCCTGATCGAGGACGAGACCGCCTACGATCCCAGCGGGACAGGTACGTCGGCGGACTGGACGACCTTCATGAATACATTCGACCTGGCGAAGTATGGTGGCAAGCAGACGACTTCGTTTCCAGCAGGGCCGATCTTCTGCGGTCAGCCGGGCGACTACAGCGACGGAACGGACATCGAGGTGGCACTGGACATCGAGTACGCCTCTGCCATGGCTCCGGGTGCAAACGTGGTCGTGGAAGCATGTCAGGACGGGTACAGCACATTCGGAGGTTTGATCGCGGTCGAGAACCTCGTTTCCGCGGAAAAGATCGCGGCTCCCGTGCTGAGCATCAGCTACGGCTTCTGCGAAGTCGGTAATGGCGCAGCGAACAACGCTGCCTACTCTTATGCCTACCAGCACGGCGCCGCCCGCGGAGTATCGATCTTCGTCTCAAGCGGAGATGACGGTGCGCGATCCTGCGATGACGGGAATGATGTCTCGTACTTCGGCACTGGCACAAGTGGATTTGCTACCACGCCCTACAACGTCGCTGTCGGTGGAACGGACTTCTCCGACACCTACAGCCACACCCGCTCGACCTACTGGAACTCGTTCAACGCTTCGGACTTCTCATCGGCGAAGAGCTACATCCCGGAGATTCCCTGGAACGATACCTGCGCAAGTGAGCTGATCTCCGGCTACCTGGGTTACCCGAGCACCTACGGGGCAAACGGATTCTGCGAAAGCGCGCTGGCGGCGACATTTACGCCGAGCGGTTCGCTCGAATTCATCGATGTCGTGGCGGCCAGCGGTGGCCCGAGCAGTTGCTACAGCGGCACGCCCGACGACAGTGGCATAGCGAACGGAACCTGCAAGGGACAGCCGAAGCCGTCTTGGCAAAGAGTCTTTGGCAATCCGAACGACTCTGTGCGCGATATTCCGGACGTCTCGCTCTTCGCTTCGAACGGCATCTGGGGGCACTACATCGTGCTGTGTGCCTCGAATCCGGCAGAGGGTCAGGACGGCACTCAACCCTGCACTGGAACTCCTGATACCTGGGTTGGTGAAGGCGGAACCTCGGCGTCTGCTCCGATGATGGCGGGCATTCAAACGCTCATCAACGACTACACGAAGGAAGTCGCCGGCAATCCGAACTACCTTTACTATTCGCTGGCGAATACGGAATACGGTTCGACAGGAAGCGCAGCCTGCAACTCGTCCGCTGGAACGAACGGCACCAGCGGCTGCATCTTCCATGACATCACGCTTGGCGATATCAATACGCCCTGCACCTATTATCCGAACGCGACCGTATCGTTCAACTGCTTCGGAATCATGAACGATACCAATATCAATGCGCCTAGTGGTTTCCCGATTGGTGTAGGTTCGCTCTCCGCAACCAGCTATCAGAAGACCTATGGCACCAACGTCGGCTGGGACTTCGCGACGGGCATCGGTTCGGTCAACGCGTGGAATCTTGCCCAGGGCTTCGCAAAGGCATACGGCGCTGCATCTCCTTTCAAGGCGACGGTCGGTCTCACCGAAAGCGTTTCCTCCTATGTTTACTCTCACGGCCCCACGAGCATTACCTTGACGGCAACCGTCACTGGTACGGGCACCTATCCTACGGGCACAGTGACCTTCGCAATCGGAGGCACTGTGCTGTCGACGGTGACGCTTGAACCTACCGCCGGATGCTCAACCGGTGGATCTTGCACAGAGGTGGCGACGTATGCCGCTTCTACAGCATCGCTTGGGGTTGGTGCCTATACGGTGACCGCAACCTACAATGCGAACAATGAGAATTACGGCACCTCGAACAATCAGGTCACGCTCCGGGTCGTCAAGGCGGGAACGGTTGCAAACACGACAGCTTTGACGGTGTCGCCCTCGACGTTTGCGGCGGGTTCGTCGAATGTTGTGCTGGCGACGAAGGTCTCAAGCGCTTCGGGAACGCCCTCCGGCACGGTGACCTTTACCATCAGCGGAGTCTCGCAGGGAGTCTGCACACTCAATGGGTCGAGTGCATGCTCAATCACCATCTATCCGACCAGGCTTCTCGCAGGCACTCATCCGGTGATTGCGGTATACAGCGGCTCGCCCACCTATGCCTCCTCGACTTCGGCGGCAACAAACTTGGTGATTACACCAGCAGCGACGACAACTGTAGCCAGCGGCTCCAGTTCCGTCGTCACGGGTGGCATGGTGACCCTGGTGGCAACGGTGAAGCGTCCAGCGGGATATAACGGAATCCCTACAGGAAAGGTACAGTTCACTTCGGCGGGCTTGCTGCTGAGCTCTCAAGGTGCCGTGACCCTGGACCCCACGGGCAAGGCTGTTTACGAGCAAGAGTTGACCGGGGTTATCGCCGGGACTTATCAAGTGATCGCGAAGTATTCGGGGGACAGCACGGATTCCGAGTCGACTTCTCAGGTGCTGACCGTTGTTGTGACCAGGGCTGAGACAGAGGTTACCTTGAAGGCGAGCGCCAACCCAGTCGCTGAGGGCACGTCCACGCTGATCACGGCAACGGTTAGCCATGCCTGCTGTTCGACGATCACGCCCACGGGCACGGTCACCTTCCTCTTGGGCGCAAAGACGCTGGGTGCGGTAAGCCTGGGTTCGGGCAGCGCAGCGCTCTCTGTCAGCACAACAGGTTTAGCTCCCGGCAAGTACAGCGTGGTCGTGAACTATAGCGGCGATGCTACGAACCAGCCATCCACCAGGACCCTCTCCCTGACCGTTGCCGCCCCCGCCGCCTCCTAGGCGGTGGGGCGCGCCCAGGAACCGGCACACACTACATCCGAAGTACCGCAGTATTTGGGAGTTTGAATGATTATGATTCGCCGACTGCTACAAGCCACTCTCGCTACCACTTTGGCCGCCTCTTCGTTGCCGATGGCAGCGACTCAGATCAACCCGGAGCTCGCAACCGCCGCGTCCACCCAGCCCCCCATCGTAGATGTTTACTCCTTCGAGGGTGCCTATCACTGCGGCGGAAGCTGTGCCCCGGACGGCGCTGGCTCTTCCAACAGCCTGATGCTCGCCAGCGATGGAAACTACTACGGCGCTACCGTAAGCGGCGGGTCGCTTTATCCCCCTTACTACGGCGTCCTGTTCAAGCAGGCGCCATCCGGTACCTACACAAATATTCATAGCTTCGGCTTCTCGCCAGATGGCGCGACGGTGGTCACGTCCTTGATGGAGGCTTCGGACGGCAACCTCTACGGGGTAACCGACGCTGGAGGCGAGCACTACAACGGGACGATCTTTCAGTACAACCTGAGGTCCGGTGTCTTCACGACGCTCTATAGCTTTGCGAACGGTGGCGATTCTTATAGTCAGCTGGTTGATGACGGCAAGGGAAATCTCTATGGCACGACGTCGTACGACGGTATCAATAGCTTTGGCAACATCTTCTCCTGGAACTACAAGACGAATACTTATACCGACATCTACGACTTTAACAACGGTGCCGATGGGACTCGTCCATGGGCGGGAATAGTTATCGCAAGCGACGGGAGGATCTATGGCACCTCGCGCTTTGGCGGACCGACAGACCATACCGGCACCGGCTTTGGCGACGGCATAGCCTGGTCGATCAATATCGATGGCACCGGCTTCAAGGCGATCCACAATTTTGGATCAAGTGAGACCGACGGCTACTCTCCTGTTCAGGGCTTCGTACAAGCAGCCGACGGCTCCTTGTACAGTACGACTCTCTACGGCGGCAATGACTGCTCAGCAATCAACAGCACGAGTGGCTGCGGCACCCTGTACAAGATCGTGCCCAATGCTACGGAGCCGACCTACGAAAAGGTTTACGCCTTCAACCTGAACGCCGGTCAGGGCGTTCAGCCACAGCATAGCGCTCCGACGCTTGGTGGTGACGGGAAGCTCTACGTAGTCGCTCAGTCGGGCGGACCGGCCGGTTACGGGCAGTTGATGTCGTTCTCGACCGCCGGCGCGTATTCGGACGTGCATGACTTTGGCGTTCCGGGAGCAGTCGATACATCCGCGTCTCCCGCGGCTGCGGTCCTCGAAGATCAGGGCGGCAACCTGTGGGGCGGCACGACCGCTGGCG
The DNA here is from genome assembly GCF_014203275.1 of Granulicella aggregans. Lineage (GTDB taxonomy): Bacteria > Acidobacteriota > Terriglobia > Terriglobales > Acidobacteriaceae > Edaphobacter. The sequence continues at coordinate 763,569 of NZ_JACHIP010000003.1, read as the reverse complement.
GTGCGAACCAGAACGGCGACATCTACGAGATCAAAGCTGGTATCGCACCTGCAATGACCTTGAGGGCAAGCACCGTCGATCTCGACGAGGACCAGGCGGTACAACTCACGTGGTCCGTAACCAACGCGTTCAGCACTTCAGCCAAACTCTGCTTTGCTTCGAGCTCCGATGGCAGCTTCAAAGGGTTGAAGCCGATCAGTGGATCGACGAAGGTGACACCGGCAAGAGCGGGCACGATCCTCTACAGTCTCACATGCGGCGGCTCGCAAACGGCTCTCGCTTCTGTCAAGGTTGCGCCCGTCTTCGTGACGACGACAACGATTACCTCCGCACCGTCCACTCTTCTCTATGGCCGGACGGGGACCATCGTGGCCTCGGTCACCTCTCCGTCCGGAAGCGTCTCGGGAACGGCCGAAGTGCTCGTGGGCGGCAAGGTCGTCGGCTCGGCGGCGGTCGCCGGCGGTGTGGCACGCATCCCCTTCGCAACCTCCGGACTGAGTGCGGCGGCTTACAGCTTTCAGGTGAAGTACGAAGGCAACCAGACCTATGGGGACTCGGAATCAGGCGTCGATAAGATCACGATTACGAAGGCCACGCCCGCAGTGAAGTTTGCTATTAGTCCGACAACGATTGTTGATGGTCTGCCCGCTACATTTACGGTTTCGGTGAGCAATGGCGGCGCACCACTTAGTGGCACCGTCGCCTTCTCAGTTGCCGGAAAGACGATTGGCAGCGTTCCGCTCTCTTCTGGCTCGGCATCGCTCACGGTGGACACGACGCCTTATGTGGCAGGCAACTTCACCGTCACAGCGACGTACGGTGGGGACGCCAATGATGCCTCGGCTTCAGCGACCCAGACGGCGACCATTGCGAAAGACTCGACAGCCACGACACTCGTCATCCCGACCACCATCGTATCGGGAACGCCGATCTCCGCGACGGTCGCGGTGACGAAGCCGAATCTGCCGGGCGTGCCTACCGGCACTGTTCAGCTGCTCTATGCCGGGGAGGTGCTCGGCAGTGCGGTGCTCTCCAACGGCAAGGCGATCATTACCGCCTCCTCGGCCGGAATCCCTGTCGGGTCTTACGCGCTGAACGCTGTCTACCTCGGAGACGCGCAAGACGCCGCATCGTCCTCCCTGGCATCGGCCATCACCGTAACCAAAAAATAAGCGGGCCACACGCGGGCGACTGAAACTTAAGCCGCCCGCGCGATGACCCTCCAAAGGTTCAAGGAGTTGTGAACGATATGAAGCAGGTTCCGGTCTTGATGATTGCCCTTCTTGCTGCTGCGCTGCCGTTGCGCGCCCAGTCGCACGCCCCATCGCAGGACTCCGTGAAGGCAAAGCTTGCCCAGGGTGCGAGGGCGTTGGTTCCTGGAGCGAACCGCCAGCAATCGACTTCGGGCGCTGCCAGCGCCGTTAGGACGCAAGCCGCTGCCGCATCGAGTCAGCCAACGCTACAGATCTCGTCCGGGGTCGGTCCGTTGGTGCTCCATACCTTCGATGTCCCGACATCCGCGACGGACGGGCAGGGCCCTGATGCTCCCGTAATTTTTGCGAGCGACGGCAGGCTGTACAGCACCACGACCGCAGGCGGCAAGAACGGCTGCGGAACTATCTTCAGCTATGATCCGGCGACCCAGGCCTATCTCACTCTCTACAGCCTGGACTGCAATAAGGATGGCGAGCTCCCGCTCAGTGGCTTGATTCAGGCGACAGACGGTTATCTCTATGGAACAACCATTGCTTCCGGCCCTGTCGCCAGCCCGGTCTTTGGTGGTTCCATCTTCCGGTACAACATCGCGACCGGGGCGTTCACCACTCTCTACCGCTTTCAGCATGGTGGAACACCGTATGGTGATCTGATTGATGATGGAAACGGAACGCTGTATGGAACGACCTTCGCCGACGGCGCCCACGGGGATGGCAGCATCTGGAGCTGGAGCTACGCGACAAATAAGTTCAACACGCTCTATTCCTTCACCGGTGAAGTTGACGGCGCGGGAGCAACGGGCGGCCTTGTCCTTGCCAGCGACGGGCGTCTTTATGGAACGGCGGCGTATGGAGGCACACTCGGATGGGGAACAGCCTTCGTGATCAACACAGATGGCACGGGATTCAAGTCTTTCTATAGCTTTACAGACTTCTATCTTGGCCTTGACGGGTCTGCACCTTCTGCGGACCTTGTAGAAGCCCAGGATGGAAACCTCTACGGGACGTCATGCTGTGGTGGCGCCCTCGGCGTTCAGGGTGCGTTCTTCCGCATCACGCCAAATGGAGCAGACTCCACGCTGACACCGCTCGCTGCTTTGGGACAATCTTTATATCCGACGCCTTTTGTCGAAGGCGGCGATGTCGATCTCGGACGGCCCATGATTGCGGGCGATGGATATATGTACATCACGCCCTCCTATGGTGGCTCCAATCCGGGCGGAACGACTCTTCAAATGGACACCTTCGGAGATGCAAACAGAATCTACAGCTTTGAAAATCCCTACGATGACTTCGCCGTTAGCCCACTAGGCGGCGTTATGGAGGGCCAGGACGGCAACCTGTACGGAGCTACATACACCAGCCCCTTTGCTTCCGGCATTCTCTACGCCCTGAATACGGGTCTTCCACCTGCGATCTCGCTTACAACGAGCACGACGTCAGCATACGTAGGTGTGCCGCTATCCATTGACTGGTCGGTCAACAATGCATTCAGCAATAACGCCGCCGTTTGTATGGCTCGCAGCACCGACGGCACATTTGGCGGTAACGGATCGGCTGGGCTTCGCAGCATCGCGGGCGAACAAAACGTGACGCCAGTGGGCAGCGGCGACGTCACCTACTCCTTCACCTGCGGCGGCGTAGAGTCGGCGACGGCGAAGGTCCATGTAAGCAGGGTGCCCACGACCACAGCGGTAGTCACAGCATCGTCGGTCGAACAGGGCCAGACAGCGAAGATCAGCGCGAAGGTTACGGCGCATGTCGGCACCAATGCGCCAAATGGAAGTGTAAGCCTGGTCGTCAATGGCCAAACGCTTTCGAAAGCTGCCCTTTCGAACGGAACCGCGACATTCTTTATACCGACGAGTGGTGTTGCGCCAGGACTTTATAAGGGATACGTAAGTTACGCAGGGACAAACACTTTCTACGGCTCTACCTCCACAAATGATCTGGTCGATCTGAGGGTACTCCCGAAGGCTTCCTTCGTGGCATCCCCGGCAACGACGATTCAAGGCCTTGACTCTACCTTCACCGTTCACCTGACTAACACGGGAGCGCCGGCCCCAACTGGTACGGTGACGTTCAAGAGCCCCACGATCAACTTTGGAAGCACCACCGTAACCAAGGGCGTGGCAAGTCTACTGGCGAACTTCGCCACAGCACCGGCTGGAACATACCAGATCACAGCGACTTATAGCGGTGATAACTATAACGAGCCTGTCAGTGCAACGCAGACGATCCAACTCAACAGGGCAGAGACCATCGCAACACTTACCGGACCTGCCGCCATCAATGCGGGGTCATCCGGGGAATATAAGGTTGTGGTAATCCGGCCGAACCTGCCAGGCACGGCGACAGGAAAAATAACTCTGGCTTTGGGTACAGCCGTGGTCGGCTCAGGCACTCTCTCCGGAGGCACGGCAACTATTACGGTATTCTCCTCAGCAGCGAAGGCTGGAACTTATCACCTCACTGCTCAATACTCAGGGGATCAAAACGATACATCCTCTTTGTCTCTGCCTCTTGTTGTGACCATTCGGTGAGATAACTGGGGGAATCACTGAGTTGGTCCTGTTTTACTGCCGAATAGCCGGTGCGATAATACGCCCCTGGAGTCCGACCCACACTCGCTCATCACAACGTGATAAGCGAGTGTGGGTCATGGACATATGCTCCGGGGATACAAATTATTCTGGAGCAACCAGACAACAGCAATGATGCCGCCGCCTTTAGCATTGGCTCTCAACCGCTACAGATCGGAACGCTAATAGCCCAGAGTTCCTTTCCTGATTTACGGAAGCGGCACGCGCTCGAATTTGAGCAACATATCAGCGGGACGATGGTTGACGAAGCACTCTAAGTAGAGCCCGCATTCGCGACTTCACTCAGCGCTGTCTGTTAGTAGATTGATATGCGGACGATTTCACCTGCTCCTGGAGCTGCAGCTCCGAGATTCGACACGTAGAGGTGACCATCCGGGCCAAACGTCATGGCTGTCGGCACAGTTAGACCTGTAGCGACCTCTTCAATCTCACCGTCTCGCTTCAGGCGAACCACCTTCCCGGTGCCGGGAGTCGGATAGCCAGCCTCCGGTGAGAACTCAAGGACGTAGAGGAGGCCGTCTGGTCCGAAGTCCACGCCGACAATCGTCGTGAAGCCCGCCCGTGACCCTGCGACCTTCAGCTTCTGCAATTCGGGCGACGGGTCGAGACCCGGTGCCGGATCGTGGAACCAGTTACGCGTAAGGGTCAGAATTTTCGACGAGTTGGGAGTGATCGGAAAGAGGCCGAGGTTGCCAACGAAAAAGTCACCATTTCGCTCTGCGATTGCAGTCGGAACAATATGCCCTTCGGCTTCTGATATATCGATCTCCTCTCGAATCTTACCCTCAGGAGTAATGGAAAAGACCTGTCCATGGTTTGGCTCGACCGTGTAAAGGCGGTCCCGATGAGCGACGAGGCTATAAAAGATTCCGTCTGGCTCAAAGTCCGCAGCGTTTTCATACTTTGCTTGGTGAGCCTTCAGGAAAGAACTAAGGTCGGCAATAACCTTCCACTTGCCGGTTTCGTTGTCGACTCGGACGATGGCGTTGGGGACTGAGCTGCCATGTGAGCATCCGGCGCCGGAGAGTACGGCATACAGCCTGCCGTCCAGGAATGCCAGGTCTCCGACCCCGCTGATATCAGACGGGGTATTACTGTCCACACTGGAAGGAAATCCGGAGGCGACGGTCTCTCGTTTTCCCTCTCGCGTGATCTTTGAAATTCTCGAAGTCATTCCCCCGGTATACGGTCCAATAGGGGGAATGACCTGGGCGCATTGTCCCTTGGTGGAGGTTGTGCCGCCGGTTCCTGCTTCGGCGACGTAGAGTTGTCCATCGGGGTCGAACTTGAGACCTCGCGGTCCGTTTAAGCCGGATGCATAAGTCTGGACGTTCGAGGAGAGCTGCGCTCGGGAGGTTGCCGGTACTATACTTGCGAAGCCTGTAAAACAGGTGATGGCTAGGACGAGTGCGGAACGTTTTTGCATTTGAGAATCCTCTCTTGACGGAAGCCGTTTCCCGGCACCCAAGCAACAATGTCGTAGTTCTAAGCCCGGTCCGGAAGTTTCTTGACGTAAGTTACGTGTGCTTGCACGCTCTTTCAGTCACTTGCAGCTACCGCTATGAATACGGAACTCGCGCAAATCGATCCACTCCTTGCCAACGAACAAGTCGAACGAATCGTCAGGTCTAAAGTATTTTCGGCGGCCAGCCGCAGCCAGGCCTTTCTCCGCTATGTAATCGAGAATTCGCTGGCCAACTCCGCCCCCAAAGAGTTCGCAATAGCAGTTGATGTCTTTGAAAGGGGAACTGACTATGACTCGGCGGTTGATGCCACAGTCAGAGTAGAGGCAGGCCGATTGCGAACTCGCCTGCGGGAGTACTACGCAGAGGAGGGTCAAGACGATCGGCTTTATATCGAGATTCCTAAGGGCAGCTATGCTGCTACCTTCACGGTGCGCGATGTGGCGAAGGACTCCGGCGTACCGCTTAATCTAGTCGCAACGGATCCCCGCGAAATAGGTGCCGCAATCGGGTCGGAAGCTACGGCAACAGCCGATCAAGTGCCGATCGCGGGATCTGCAAGTCGGCATTTAGCCTTGAGAGGATCGATTCTCGCGTGTTTGCTGACTCTAGTTCTTGCTGCCTCGGGCTGGTTGCTCTACGAGCACGGCAGGGCAGTCGAACCGATCCGGTCTCTCGCCGTTCTCCCCTTAGAGAACCTCTCGGGAGATCCCAACCAGGAGTACTTCGTGGACGGGATGACCGACCAATTGATCACAGAGCTGGCAAAGATCCACGATCTTCGCGTCGTCTCGCGCACGTCAGTCATGCAAGACAAGGCAAGTCATAAACCGCTGCGACAGATTGCCCAGGAACTTCATGTGGACGCCATCATCGAAGGTTCGGTGGTAAGAGCGAACGACCGAGTGAGGATCACAGCGCAACTTATTGACACTCGGGATGATACGCACTTGTGGGCACAGAGCTTCGAGGGGCGACTAAGCGATGTGTTGTCGCTTCAGGACGATGTTGCGCGACAAGTCGCATCGCAGACGAAGACTGCTCTCGCTCCGCCGGGCCAGGACCAACTTACGGGCCCGAAGCTGGTCGATCCCAAAGCATATGACGCCTACCTACGAGGCCGCTATTTCGTAGACAGGAGAGAGGGCAAAAGAGCAGCAGCTTATTTCCGGGATGCCATTGCCAACGATCCTAAATATGCTGCCGCACATGCGGGACTAGCCGAAGCGCTTATTACGATGAATGAGGTGGACGGAGTTCCTGTGGGCGAGGTCATGCCGGATGCGATCGTCGCGGCCAAACGAGCAATCGAGTTGAACCCCAATTACGGAGAGGGTTATACGGCATTAGGGACAATCGATACGATCTTCCTGTGGGACTGGACGGCTGCAGATTCAAACCTTCGCCGCGGGATCGAGCTCAGCCCCGGCAACTCTCTTGCCGAGATCCGCTATGCGATCTACTTAACATCTAGAGTTCGCACGGAAGACGCCATAGCCCACATGCGACGAGCGGTGGACCTGGATCCGCTATCATTTTTCGCAAACCGACACCTGGGAGCGACACTCTATTTGGGCAGGCACTACGACGAAGCACTGTCGGCGCTAGCCAGAGCCGCTGAAATCGCGCCGGACCAACTCGGCCTTGTTCAAGGCTGGGTGGCCAACCTATATGAAGCGGAGGGTAAGTACGATCAGTCGACCTATGCCGGACTTAGACAGGTCGAGGCTCTTATGTCAGCGAAACAAGCCGAGCCCTTACGTTCCGCTTACGAGAAGGAAGGGTGGTCAGGATTTCACGAGGCCCACCTCCATCTCTTGCTCTCCCAGGTCGGTCAACCTTGCAACTCCTATCATGTCGCCGAGGACTATCGGGCGCTTGGCAAACTCAATGAGGCCTTCCACTGGTACGGCCGGGCCCTTGATGAGCGCTGCTACTACATGGCCATCTTCAATGCAGATCCGCGGCACGATGTAATCCGACGCGATCCTCGCTTTCGCGAGCTCTTGTTGCGTATGAGACTAGTCCCGTAGAGCTAGCGGGCAAGATGCCAAGTGAGCGGACTCGGGGCGAAACGCGATGCATAGGGAATCTTCATTGATATGAGTCAACTGCTCTTCTATAGCCCATGCAAAAGTGACAACTAATAGGATCTCTGGCCATGCCGATTGGGAAAGCGGGCGACATCATCGACGAGTACTCTATAAATGTCGACGGCAAACCGAAAGACTCCTTGAGTTCGGAGTCGTTCGAGCAGAACGTCATTCTAGGAAAGCTCGCCCCGCCCAGCCGATAAAGACGGCACCCTTGGCGCCGCCTTTATCGTTCCGCGACAGCACATCTTATGGATATGTGACGACGGGGCTTACCGTTCCGGAGTTAGCGGCGCTTACAGTGCCACCCGTTCCGTTGATGACATGTGTGATTTGACCACTGCCATTGAGGAAGACTGTGCCTGCGTCATGAATAGCGATCCCATTGGATTGCGGAACTGTCATGGCATTGTCCTCGATGATGTTGATTCCGTGGTTGAAGAAGCTGTAGATGCCGAGCCCATAGGCCTGGTGCGTCTTGACGTTGTTAGCGACGACGTAAGAGGCATAGCCGTTAGCAGCCCCATCCGTCCATGAAGACTGGCTTGGTGGGTCATACGGCAGCTCGCTCTGGTAGAAGATGGTCTCGCCTCCGTTGCCACTCCAGAGCACTTGCTCCTTCTGATAGTGCTCGACTGCGAGTCCAGTTGCGGTTACATTATCTGCGTTCACAACGAGGCCATGATCAGCCTTGTTGACGGTCCAAGCGGCACCAGCGCCGTGATCTGCCCGCCACGCCCATATGTTATCGAGAATGACATTGTTGCTGTTCACCTCGAGGCTCGTGGTCGCTGTCCCAAGAGTTGCACCGCCGATCCGGAAGTAAACGTCGTTGAGCGAAGTTGGATTGGCGGAGTGATCGCGATCATCCTCACCGAATAGCTTGCCGAAGAAGCTGGCACGCCGCGGACCGACCTGCAACAGGACATCAGATCGAACCGGACCTGCGTCGAAGATTAATCCTGCCACCTGAACTCCACCGACATCGGCGATCGTCATCGCTGGGCGGCCTGTCTGCGGAACAATCGTTGCCAAGCCAAGACCCAGAACGATCGTGTTCGGATAGAGCACGTTGCTGGACTTGTCAAGGTTATAGACGCCCGGGGTGATGATGAGACTTTTGCCGAATAACAGTGCAAGGTTGATCTCGTCGACACTGACTCCAGGCCTGACGATGAAGAAGCTAGCAATTGGCTTTGAGTATCCCTGTCCCGAGCCCCCGGTCCAGTCGTTGCCGGTCGTGGCCCTCTCAGCCGTAGGAACGAAAACGTTGTATTTACCATTGCCATCGATGTACAGATACGGTTTTTCACGACTTACAGGAGTGCTTGGAAGTGTCGTGTAGGTCGGATTGGGATAGCTCTGGGCAGGCGCTCCAACCACGCCCGAAAAGACCTGGTTCCAGACAGCATTCGACCATGTGCCAATGTTGCTGTTACGGACAAAGAACTGCTGCTGAGAACCGTTGACGATCGGGCCGGTTATCGAATCGGCGATGAAACCGCCGCTGGCATACGACGGTCCCGTGCAGTAATCCATCAGCGTCATGTTGCCGTTGACATTTACTCGGCGCAGCGGGGAGGCCTGAGAGACCGCCCAGAACTCGCCGGTGTAGCAACCAGCGTTAGGCGTCGTGACATTGATGGAAAGGTTCGACAGTGAACGCCAGAAGTTATCCAGGGCGTTGCATCCCGTACTGTCGCACTGGTTGTAGACATCGATCGAACCGTTAACGACTACGTCATTCGGCGAAGCACCAAGGCCCTGAACGTCTGTATAGAAGCCGACCTGGAATTGGAGGGGCGCAGTGGCTGTGCCGTAGGTGCCCGGGGCAAAGAGAAGAGCATACCGTTGGCTTCCAAACTGGTTGCTGAGCTGCTGAGTCGTGACCGTTTGTACTGCTGTCTGGATCTGATTGGTCGACATACTCGGGGTAAAAATGAGAACGTTTGGCCCGAGGTCCGGCGCGGTTGAGCCTCCGCGCGACTGAGCGAGGGTTGTGGCATCTGTTATGCAAAATACAAACGCCACGGCTCCAACAAGCTGGAGAAGGCTGAGTTTGCGAGCAGGGCTGTTCTGGGGAACTCTCATCGTCACATCCGCTATTGATTTATTGGAGCGGGAGCACAGTAAGACGGACAGCTAAAGTTTGTCAATATGGAGATACTGCGCGTACGACGGTCTTCTAATAGAGAAGCGCTCGGGGCAATCACCCTTCAGGGCGCCGAAGGAGTGAGAACTCGCACAAGCCATGAACATACCCACCGCTATTGTCGCAGTCTTGATTATTGGCGCCTCATAGACCGACAGAGATCCCCGCGTTGTGACTCCGGATCCATGGTCTTGATCAGCGTCCTTTTCGCGCACTAGATACGTGCGTTCCCGGCTCGGCTTAGCGGCATGATCATACCTCGTGTTCAATGAGGTATGGCAAGGATTGATGGCACGACGGGACTTCGACGGATTCTGCGGAGTCGGACCATACATGTATTCCACCTTCGAGGTATTGAGATCCACGACCTGCGTTCTACGCTATTTCTATGGCAGCGCAAGCAGTTGTTTACACCACCCCGAGAAGCCCCAACGTCTTCTTACAGGACGGTCGGGCTGAGATTAGCCTAGACTTCGAGAAGCATGAGCAGGCACTCACTGCCTACCGCAATACAACACATGCTGGCCTGCGCGAGCACACGTCGAGCGGCGACGCTGCAGCCATTCGCCATTGGTGAGTCGCGGAAAAAGCGTACGACCGATATTTCACACGTTCTACCTATCGTCCGTTTACTAGACGAGAAGCACAACGTTTCCTAGGCAGCGGGCTTTGAGGTTCGATACGTCGAAGCCTTGTCCTTCGGGAAGAAGATAGGACACCAAACGGTTGTCGATCCTCAGAGGCTCGTGTTCACATCCGTGTTTATGGATCCCGGCCATCGAACGTGTTGCGATGAATGGATAAATTTCACCTTAGGGAGCGTTGGCGAAGACCGCCTTTGATGGCCCAGTGATCTTGCCTGGCCACGATCATTCCCCGGCCTAAGGATAGGTATCTCCGATCCACTGCGGGCGGTTTGTCGCGGCCCGTGTGCAGATTGTTCACCGTTCCCGCAGATTGAGTGGCAGACACGTCTGCACCTGCTGAATTCCCGAGATCTCTATGCCCTCGAACGTCTTTCCGACGAGCCCGCTCTAAAAATATTTGCGCAACCTCGTTTTTGAGAAACCTCAGCCTTCGCGACGATCGGAAACCCAAGTGATCTCAAGGTTTGCTGACATCAATCTCATTGTCGTCGGAGACCCTGTCGATGAGCTTGTTGTACGGGTCGATTCCAGCACGTGTGGGAAGTTCATCGACGACGATCTCGAAGGTCTGCTTCTCCTGCGAAAGCTTTTCCTTCTTCAAATAAAGCTGCTTCTCGTGGTTCTTCTTGCCGGAGAAAACACCTATGTCGATGTAGTCGTTCAGAGACATAGGTGTCTCCGCTCCGTTGCCGTCCGCCTTCACCTTCTTCGCCTGCACGGTCAATGTGACCTTGTATTTCTTATCGGCCGTCTCTATGTAACTCGCCGTTATCGCCTTGTTGTCGTAGAGAACGATGTTCTCGAAGGCATCGGTGATGTAGTACTGCAGCTCCGGTGGAGTTGCAGCACGGAGAGCGGCGACGAATTGCCGCGTGTCCGGATAGGGGCCGGATTGCGCGTCCGTTGCATTGGCGTACCGGTACTGCATAAGGAAGTTTCGCAACGCCGCGTTGAGCTTGTCCTCGCCTATGTAGTCGGACAAAGCATAAAGAGCAACAGAGCCCTTCTGATACCAGACATACTGCTCGTTCTGGACGAGCACAAGCGGATTCTCATGGCGAATCTCGCCGGAGCGCCCGCGCAGATAGCCGTCAAGCTCGTGAGCGAGAAACTTGCGCATGTTCTCGGTGCCGTACTTTTTCTCCATGACGCGAAGTGCAGAATACTCCGCGAGCGACTCGGACATCATGTTCGAGCCTTCGGTCTGGCTGCCGATGATCTGATGGCCCCACCACTGATGGGCAAGTTCATGGCAGGTGACGAAGTAAGCGAAGTCGATGTCGTCAGGCTTTTCGGTGCGGTCGATAAAACCGATGGCCTCGGAAAAGGGAACGGTGTTTGGGAAAGACTGCGCAAAAGTGCGGTAACGAGGAAACTCGAGGATGCGGTATTGCTTGAACTGGAAGGAGCTATAGTTCTTCTCGTAATAGTTGAGGCCCGCCTTCGTGGCTTCGATCATGTCGTCCACATCGAAGTTGTGCGCGGGTATGTGGTAGACCTCGATGTTGATGGGGCCCGCTGCACCCGCGTAAGCGACGCGTTTGACGTCGTATCGAGCGGAGATAAAGCTGAAGAAGTCAGCGGTCTTGACTTCACCCATGTCGTAGGTGAAGTAGTGGCGGCCATCCTTATGCCAATCGGCCTGAAGATATCCGGGGGAGATCGCGATCTGCGGCTTGCCTTCGTTGTCGGAGTCGGAGGTGCTGACTGTGGTGTGGAAGGTGATCCAATCGGATTGCTTGGTAAAGAGATTGGTCACTGAGCCGAGTGCATCGTCGCGATGCGGAAGAAGCTCCAGCTCGCCGAGCTTCTCTTCGTGGCGGCGGCGCGGGTCGTCGAGTTCGACGCCACTGTCATAGCCGATGGTGGGAAAGTAGCCGCTGTCGAAGAACGTGCCGGAGTAGGCGAACTCAGCGCGTTCGTGGCCATCCTTGAAGCCGCGGCTGATGTGGGCGAGCGAGAAGGTCATGTCGAGCTTCTCACCCGGCGCGAGCGGAGTTTCGAACTGGTAGATGGTGTATTGACCACCGGGACTGGTGGAGATGATGTGGAAGGGGCGGTCGAAATGGACGTTCGAGATCGAGGGCTGGAGATCGATAGAACCGAACGCGGCGGCGTGTGCGTCTGAGATATGGATCTGCGAGATCTGTGCGGAGGTCTTATTCTGCAGCAGGTAATGGCCCGTGCCGGTGAAAGATCGACGCTCGGGGAAGATGTCTATATTGGCGTCGACGGCGATGATCTTGGGCATCGGCTGGCGCTCATACTTCTTATAAGCGCGCTCGTAGTCCGCCTGGAGGACGCGGCCTTGTTTGGCGCTGATGAACTGGTTCAGGATGTGGGCGTTGTAGAAGAACCAGCCTCCGCTGCCGAGGGTGACGAGCAGGAAGAAGATGCCGGCAGGTAGAAGCCTAGGGGCACGCTGGCGAGCCAGCTTGAAGCGCGAGGCCCAGCCCTCCTCCGCTCCACGGCGGGCGAGCGCGATGGAGATGACTCCCAGCACACACATGAAGCCCAGCCAGTAGCTGGTAGACCAGATCAACGCCTGCACAAAGTGGCCGTAGCCATTCATGTCCGAGTAGGTGACCGAAGTCGTGTTGCCGATGAGATAGAGCGTGTTCTCCCATCCGAAGCTCTGCAGGATGGGTGTGACGACGAAGACGAGGATGACGAGTCCGTGACCAATGAACTTGTTCGAGACGACGGTCTGAATGAAGAGCGCCAGCAGGACATAGATCAGCACCTGCGGGAAGGTTACGAGGTAGAGCTCTTTCGCGTACTGGAGCAGCTCGTAGTGGTAGTATCCGGCGACGATCTGCATGATGACACCACATAGACCAGCGACGGTCAGCAGCACGAGCTCTACGAAGCACAGGGCGGTCAGCTTCGAGAGCCAGTCCGTAGTCTCGCGCATGGGGAGTGCGTCGTGAATGCCGGCGAAATGTGTGTCGCGTTCGCGCCAGATGAGCTCCGCACCATAGAGCGTGGCGACGATGTAGAAGAAGAGACTTGCGCCACCTTCGACGGACTGCAGCATGAGATAGGTGACGGGCCAGACGTTCTCTCCACCCCGACGACCCGCGAAGTGGCCATTGTTGAGGCTGATAGCCGCCATGAGAAAGAGGATTCCCCAGAAGGGAACTTCATGGACGATGTTCGAGATGCGGATGCGGGTAAGCGAGACGAACTGGGCGAAGGAAGTTCCGGGGCCGAAGATCTGGTTGACGCGTGGCAAAGGGATCGCAACCAGCGAGCGGCGAGGCTTAACAGTTTCTTCCTGCTCTCGCTGAAGATTCGCGCGTTTGCTACTGGATTTGGCGGTGAGCGATTCGACCGACATGGGAAAGAACTTCCAGACAGCGAGCAGAGCGAGCAGGCCGATGGAGCTCCATAGCAACCGGTTATAGAGGAATACCCCGGACCACGAGTAAAGCAGCGTGTTCTTCTCGATCACCGTCCAATAGCGGGTAATGGCGTCGTTATAGAGGAAGCCAATGGGGTCGAGAATGGCCGACCAGAAGTGTTCGAGCGAGCGCGTAGCAGAGAACGCGTTGACGCCAATGATGTAGAGCATGAAGATCGCCGCACCCTGCAGATACACGATGAATATCTTGCGCGAGAGCGCCGCGACAAGGAAGAACAGAGATCCCAGGAAAAAGATCTGGACTACAGCTACGGAGAAGAACGGCTGAAGGTACCAGAGGAGATGATTGGGCGCTATCCGCGCGTGGTCCGCCCAAGGAGCGAATGTCCCGATGAAGCCGCCGAACAGCATCCCCGAGAATGCGAAGACAGTTGCGACGAAAGAGCCTGCCCAGCGGCCGCCGAGGTAAGCGAACTTCGAGATGGGCTTAGTGAAGAGAATCTGGATGGTGTCGCGCTGAAAGTCGCGCAGGATCGACGTGCCGAAGATGGCGGCGATGACGATGACGCCGAAGAAGCTGGCACCGATGTAGTTGTAGGTATTCGCGTACGGACCATTCAGCAGGATCTTGCCGTTAGCATTGCCGATCGGTCCGAAGCTCTCGCTTGCGATGCAGAGAAACTCGAAGGCAAACCAAAGTAGAAAGTAGACGTACGTCGAGACGCTCTTGGCGCGAAACTTGAGCTCAAAGGTGAAGAACTCCCAGAACTGGGTCATGATGCTGGTCTCCTGTCTCGTCGTGGTTAGTTCTTCGACTGTTTGGCGAGGTTGAGGAAGTACACGTCTTCGAGCCCTGAATCGACCGGCGTGAAACCTTCACCGGGACTTGCATCGGCGTAGATGCGGACCTCATGCAGACCACCCACCAGATGCGTCGAGATGACGTTCAGACTCGCTTCCAGGGCGCGAAGCTCATCGTCCGTGGAGACGACCTTGCTCCAGATCTTACCCTTGAGCTCCTGCAGCGAATCAGCAGGCGAGCCTTCGAGCAACAGTTCTCCGTTGGCGATGATAGCCATGCGCGGGCACAGTTCGCGAACGTCTTCGACGATGTGCGTGGACAGGATCACGGTCACGTTCGAGCCGATCGAACTGAGAAGATTAAGGAAGCGGTTGCGCTCGGCAGGATCAAGACCGGCGGTGGGTTCGTCGACGATGATGAGCTTTGGATTGGCGAGCAGCGCCTGCGCAATTCCGAAACGCTGCTTCATGCCGCCGGAGTACGTGCTGAGCGCCTTCTTACGTGCCGCCCAGAGATTGGTCTGGTTCAGCAGCGCGTCCACCATTTGGTTCCGCTCAGTCTTGTTGGTAATGCCCTTCATGATGGCAAGGTGTTGCAACATGTCGAGCGCCGACATCTTGGGGTATACGCCGAACTCCTGCGGCAGATACCCGAGAACTTTGCGGACCGCGTCTTTCTCTTTGAGCACATCCAGACCATCGAGGAAGATCGTTCCAGTGTCGGGATCCTGAAGAGTGGCGACGGTGCGCATGAGGCTGCTTTTGCCGGCTCCGTTTGGTCCAAGGAGGCCGAACATGTTGTTGCCAATGGTGAGAGAGAGGTTTTTGAGCGCTTTCACGCCGTTCGGATACGTCTTTGAGAGACCGGTGATGGTGAGTGCCAAACGGGTGTCCTCCAGTTCTTGTGATCCCCTACTTCCTCGTGTAAACGGACTTTATCATGACATGGCGCTTATCCAGCATCGGATATGAAGCTCGTACGCGATCAGGCAAACTCCAATGTCAGCGAGTGCAAGCCAATCTATCCCGGCGATCAATCCCTTGCCCGACGAAGATCATTCGAATGATCTGCCCTGCTAGGTCTCGGCTCGGTGAGATCCGGTAGGCCCGGGCCTCCATCTCGCTGCACGCGTAATCCACTCCATTGTTTGCGATAATGGCCTTGGAGCAAAGGCAATTCCGTTAGCATGCTCGGCGCGCTTGTCTTCTTGTAGCATTTGCCGTTCGGCACTCCTGTCTTGACTCACTCCCATTGAAGGATTTGACCGATGCAGCTATGGACCGAGTACGAAGGCGTCACCATCGACGGCGCTTATCCTTTGCAGAAGCTTCTATTGCCGGAAGGTCGAAGCGCGTTCTACTCCACCACCGGTCCTAACGGTGAGTTGAAGGTAGTACGCCTCATCGAGTGCCACTTCGATGAAGAAGACATCCTCGCTCGTTGGCGTAGCGTGGAGGCATTGAACCACCCGAACTTTCTAAAGTTTGAGCACTTTGGGCAAACCGACATCGATGGCCGTCCAGTCGTCTATGCAGTGCTGGAAAAGGTGGATGCGAACCTTGCTGAGGTGCTTGATCGCGGAACGCTGTCGTCTGACGACGTAGCTCAGCTCGGATTAAGCCTGGTGGCAGCACTTGATGTGCTTCACACCCACGGCTTCATTCACGAGCATGTAGAGCCACGCAACGTCTTTGCCCTGAATGACACTGTCAAACTGCGTAGCGATTGCATCCGTGAAGCTCCTGAGGGCGAGGCAGGCCGCGCCGCAAAACAACGCGATGTGAGCGACCTAGCGAACGTGCTGCTCCGGGGTATAACGCAACGTGGATCGGTTGAGGGCCTGCCCGACTCTCTCCTGCCAAAGCCATTCAACCAGATCATCCGCAAGGGACTCGATGGCACATGGGGTCTTGAGAACATCAGGGCTGCGCTCGAAGACTATTCTGCTTCAAAGCAACCCGTAGAACCGGCTTTGAACGGCTTGTCCCCGGCACCTGCAGCTGCGGCAAAGACTTCTATGCCGCCGGAGGCTTCGCTTCCGCTTCCTCTGCTTAACGAGGAGCTGAACATGAGATCTGTTCGCGCGAACCCGCGCGAGGTTGCTCGAACTGAAGGCAAGGGCTTCTCGCTTAGTCCCAGGTGGTTAGGGATCGTCGGCATGGTAAGTCTTCTTGTGATCGGGTTCCTATGGGTACATGGACGTGCGGGCGAGGCAAAGCGACTCGAAGGGTCGAAGGCTGAGGCCGTTTCAAAGCCTGCGGTCCAGGAGCCTGCCCGTTCGGCTGCCCAGCCGAATGGGCAGATCTCGAACGTCTTAACACCAAAGCCTAGCGCTCAAGGAGTGGGCCTCAACGCAATGGCTGGTCATAGTGCCGGATGGCGGGTGATCGCGTACACCTATAACCGCAAGCCGGATGCTGAGAAGAAGGTGTCAAGCATCGCTCAGAGCCATCCAGAGCTAAAGCCAGTGGTGTTCACTTCGAGCGGTCATTCGCCGTATCTCGTCTCCATAGGCGGAGTCATGGATCAGCAAGCGGCCTATGCTTTAGCCCGGCGATCCCGTTCCCTGGGATTACCCCACGACATGTACGCACAGAACTACAACCGCTGAAACTTTCCAGCAGGACTGTACGAGCGACGCAGTTCCCATAATGTCGTGTTGCGGGAGGCACGCTGGCGGATGCTTGCCCCGGAACTTCGAATGCGAGGCTCGAATGTTTCGTGCAGTCTGCCTGCCATCTTTGCTGACAATGTCAAATCTCATGTCTATGACGCCGTATGGCTTCAGCTGATCTTTACGCGTTCTGCTCAATGGCCGCTTGTACCTTCGCAACCGATGTGCCATGCACCCGCACCAGCTCGTGCAATGCGTGGCCGGATACGCCCAACTCCGCAGCCCAGTAACGTATATCCGAAGCCAGTTTTGGGTTTATGTGTTCTGCGTCGTGCGGTGCCTTCGGAACCTCATCGTTCAGTGTCTGCAGTGTGTCGAAGTCGGTCGGTTTGATTCCCATCTCTCGAGTTGGATCTGACATGCTTTTGTGGCTCCTTCCTCGATGCGATGTCTGGCGACGACCCGGGGATGTCTCACCCCGGAAAAGGTTCACGGATTGTAAGCCTGCCGAACGGCCGCCACTGACTGCTGGAGAACCCTGAAGTCCCGGTCGATTTGCCTCGACGGATCCGAGTGTAGACAAACCGGACAGGCACTCAACGTCTCTCGGCGCGACAATTTACGTCGCCGGACGTCTGTTAGAATCATCATGACTGCTTTGCCGGTGTTATTCAGTGTCGCTACCTGCGCCGTCGATGAAGCTCCGACGTTCGTGCTTGCAAAAGAGATACTCGCACGCGTCAGCGTCGCCGAAGTGGTACCCAATCCCGACAGTTGAATCGTGTTGAGCCCGGCGATCGTGTCATCAATGATTGAGAACACTGCGGACCTGTTGCCCCCTGCGGAAGGCGTGAAGATGAAGCCGATCTTGCAACTGCGTCCCGAAGCAAGTGGCGTGGTGAAGATGCATGTCGTCGTATTCGGATCCATGGTGAAGTCCGAACTATTTCCTGGAGTGAACGCTAGACGGCCAAAGTCGAGGTTCGATTCATAACAGTCTCAGTGGAGCACCGCACTAATTCAGCCCTAGCAACTGGAACTCTCCTTCATACCCTTCCATCTCTTCTTCTATCTCCTCCGGTCGGTCCTCGATCTTACGTGCCAATCGGTTGAAGCCGAGAGCAACGCTTGAGACGAGCAGGAGTCTCCCCACATGCTTCTCCATATGGATCTCGAGGGCTATCACGCCATAGACGAACAAGGGAAAGAAGCCCAGGTACAGCGTCAGCAGGAGGGGAAGATTCGTCTTACCCGGCATTCGCGCCCTATTGAAGGGAACGCTGGGCTCGCCCAGGAAGAAGGCATCTGTCAGCAAGCTGCAAAGACTCAACCCAACAATCGCCTGCACAAGGAGCAGTTTGAATCCCCATTCTTCTGCCGTGAGTACAAGCATCACGAGAAGCAGGATGGCACAGGCACACAAGAAGACCCAGCGCCTCGCCGCATCAGCACACTCTCGAATGCTCACTCCGGTAATCCGGAAGATCCATCCTGCCGAAAGGTTGAGTGGCAATGCGAACGCGATCCGTAGCCCAGAGATCATCCAAAAGAGAAGAAGAGGAAGAGTTGCGTGCAGACCGCGTTCTGAGACTATCGGCAGGAACCTGGAACCATCGGTGGAGAAGTCGACGGCGCAGGCAGCCGCTAGTGAAACTCCCACCCCGCCATACATCGCCAGATAGACCTGGTACCTGTTACTCCGTGTCAGTGTCTGCCAGATGAACGCAAGGATCGCGATCTCTCCAGTCCGGCGACTACCCAAGCGAATCAAGCAGCGCAACCACCACGCATGCCGGCTCAGACCGCTGGAAATTCCTTCGACCGCGAGCCTGCGCATGCGCACCCACGCAATCGGATAGGTCAGCGTCGCTACCACCAGCGCCATTCCCGTTGCACGAAGGCCATACTGTGCCATCGGATGCGCGAAGGGAGGCCCGCTAGAGCCATGGAGGATGTCTTCATAGACGCCGAGAAACCATAGGGGCGGCATCCAACGCGCCCATCCAATCGGCGTCGACAGAACCAACGGCAGAGCATCGCCCAATTTTCCGTAAAACAGAAAACACAGTATCAGTATTGCCACGGAGAACATCTGAACAAAGGGCGATATCAGTCGGAACAGGGCTGTATTCAGAATGCAAAGTAGGATGCCGCTGAGTGCGAGAAAGAACGCGGCGGCAAAGGTTCCAGCCAGTGCTGCGGCAATAACTTGAGCGTAGGCTTGCCGGAAGACGTCGCCAATCGTCGCTGCGGGGAGAGCCAGCTCCCCAGCAACAAAGCGATCTGGAAAGGCGAAGTCACCACTTGTCACTACAGGAAGCACCAGCGCCCCAAGGATATTGCAGGCAAAGAGAAAGAGCCAAAAGAAGCCGACTAACGCAATGACCTTCGATGTGAGAAGCTGCCAGGATTTTATGGGAAGTGACGAAAGCACCAGAAAATCCAACCGGTCAGGGAACAGCATCTCCCACTGAAAGATCGCGACGACACCCATCACCGCAAACGAATACAAGACGAAGAAGTATTGGTCCTCGATCGCGCCCCACGCCGGCCTTCGGGGATAGTGGTTTTCCAGGAAGAAGGCTGTGATCAATCCCGGAGCGGCAGTGGCTGCGAGAGCACGTACAACGGTCGTTAGAGTCTCACCTTCGACCCGGACGGTATCGCTATCAAAGAAACGTCGAAAGAAATGCGCCGTCAACACACGAAGGACATTGGCCGGGTTAGTCATGGCTCACCTTCATGACTTCAACTACCTGATTCGCGATCCGCAACGTATCCGTCTGTCGAACAAGTTGAGCAAAGACGCTTTCGAGTGTCGGCAACTCCATCAGCCTCGTCAGCTCACGTGGCGGTGCGTCCGCGACGATCTTGCCCTTAGCCAGCACAATCACTCGATCGCAGACCTGCTCCACCACCTCCAGCACATGCGAGATGTAGAGGATGGCCTTGCCTTCCCGCGCCAACAGGACGAGCAGGTCCTTAAAGAGGCGAGCAGACACCGCATCAAGTCCGGACAGCGGCTCATCAAAGACGATCAATCGAGGATTATGCAGCAACGCGGCAGCAAGAAGCACCCGCTGCTTCATGCCCTTCGAATAGTCCGACAGCGAAGAGTACTGCGCGCTTTCGAGCGAGAGCAATTGCAGCAGGGAACGGGCTTTCAACTCAAGAACCCGTTCCTCCAGCCCGCGCAACCGGCCCACCAGTTGCAGATACTCTAGGCCGGAGAGATGTGTGTAGACATGCGCCTCTTCAGGTACATAACCCAACTGAGCCCTATAGGCCGCCAGATCGTAATGGATGTTTCGGCCGGCGAAAAGGACCTTTCCCTTTGTCGGTTGAATCATTCCGATGACCATCTTGACCGTGGTCGACTTACCCGAGCCATTGGGGCCGAGGTAGCCGAGCACCTCGCCTTCTCTGAGCACAAAGTTGATGTCCTCGACGGCGGGTATGCTGCGGTAGCTTTTGGAAGCGTGTTGAAGTTCAAGCATCTCTCACCCCTATGTAGTGTACTACTTCGTGCTAGCATACTACATAGGTAACGATGCCTCGACTCTCACATTCCGCCGCCCTCATCCTCAAAGCGCTCAGCCTCGGCTACTGCTTCGGTCTCGACGTGATGGAAGTCACCGGCCTGCCCAGCGGCACCGTCTATCCTGCGTTGCGTCGATTGGAGCGGGATTCGTTGGTGGAATCGCGATGGGAGCCCGAAGAAGAGGCGACCGCAAAGCAGAGGCCGGCCCGCAGATACTATGAGGTCACGCCAGCGGGCAAGACAGCAGCGCTTGCGGCGACGGAACGGTATCCGCTTCTTGCTCATCTCGTTACGGAGAAGAATGCATGACCCAAGGGCCTCCTCGGGAGTTGCCGGTCTTCGATAGCTCTCTCCTGCATCTTGTAGCGAGGCTTGTGCCGGTTGGCGACAGGGAAGAATGGGGCCGGGCATGGCAAGCTGAGCTCTGGCACATGCGTCACCCACGGCATAAGGGCGGCCGGCCGAGCCGCCGCGGTATCGCTGACCTCGCCGCAGGCTTAGTTCTCGATGGCTGGTGGCTCCGCGTGGAGAGTTGGCGTCGCAAATTCAGTGGCACTGCGTTCCTCTGTCTCTCGACACTCTTCTCTCTTAATGTTCTGTCGGGCTTAGGAATCCTTCTTCTTGAATCGAGTTGGCGTTTTGGTACAGCTCCTTTGGCCGCCGATTTCCAGGACTGCTTAGTGGCCTCCCCTCTGGTGCTTCTTGTGGCCCTCATGACCAACTCGAACCGCCACCTCGAGCAGAGCACCCGGCGAGGCCTCAGGCTCAGCCTGCGATTCTTCTTCTTCGCGCAGGTCGCAGAGGTGCTGCTCCTGGCCTTCCTCTTAAGCGCCAGCCTCTGCCTGCCCATCCACAGAACATTTCCGAACATCTCCGATCTGCTGCAGATGCTCTGCTTTGTTTGTCTTGCTCTGATGAGCTTGCGCTGGGCCATTCGCGACCAGGAACAACGCTGCAAGCAGTGTTTGCGATCACTGACCAAGCCAACCCGAATAGGTCGACCATCTCACAACCTGCTCGAATGGAATGGTATGGAACTCATGTGCAAGAACGGTCACGGCCAACTTAGCGTTCCGGAGATTGAGACCAGTTGGTGTCAGTCCAGCGAGTGGATCGATTTGAACGTAGCCTGATAGACCGTCTCCCAACATCGATGACTAGAAGGCAAGCGGGTCCTATGGATGCCACCGGCAGGAGGCTCGGAAGAGTCAGGAAACGAACAGGGATCATTTGCCAACTCCACATCTCCATCAGCAGCCACGGCTGTTCAACTAGGCCAACGGCGACGAGTGCTGTAGAGCAATAGAAGAAGACGCGAAGCGCCTTAGGTCTTCGCACGGCCGGTTCGGCGTGCGCGAACCCCAGCAGCAAAGGAACCAATACAGTGATCGCGTAGACGATCAACGGAAACCAGTCGCGATAGAACGCATTGGCGAACACGGCTCCATTTGGGAAGTACCTGTCGTTTGAATGGACCAGAATTGCCCGCGCGTGGGAAGGTATCCCAGCGATGAGGACGAAGAGGGATGTCAACACGAAGAGGAATGCCATTGACATATGCGCCTTGCGAGAGAGCTGTGCGATCAATCGTCCACACGCCCAGGAGCAGCAGAAGAGGACGAGGGCAAACTCCCCAATCTTCCAGCTGTTTTCGCGGACCCCCGACCAAAATCCAGCGCTTCTCAAGAGAGCGGCATCCGTGTTGTTGATCAACATCCAGCTATAGATCGCACTCCACCCCGCGAACTCCCTCGTGGCTTGAGAAAGCGCCACGGCCAAAGGAAGTGCGACCGTAATTAGGAGAAGCCAAGGCCGCCACCCGGCCCAGGGATCGAGTTGTCTCTTGAGGATGAGTCCGAGGACCTGCAAGGCCGATGCGCTCGGTGATTCGCGCGCTTCTAGCAGGTCGCCTGAGACGGCCTCTCTCTCATCGCTGTCCAGCGCTTTGAGCAAACCGCTCAAGAGGCGGCTCATCGCGGTGTCTATTCCTGAGACAAAGGGCACTGTGCCTCCCAGGAGATGTCTCGACTAACTTTAGATATTGCACGGTAAAAGATAGAAGCCGCCTCAATTCCCTTAGCGGTCACAGTAACCATCCGCTTTGCGCGGCCTCCACGCTGCGAAGTTGCCTCTCCCATCCACGTCGTCACTAGTCCCTTCGCTTCTAACCGATCCAAGGTCGTGTAGAGCGAACCGATCGAGCATGGTCTTTCAGTCGCAGCCTCAACCTCGCGACGAATAGACGCACCATAAGCGTCTTCGCCAAGACGATGACTTGCAGCGATCAAGAGGTATTCGAACTCACCGATCATTAGTGTTACATTGTAGAGGTTATAAGCGACACTGTCTATTTCGCTGCATAAATGACGATCATTTGAGGCGCCGACCGAATATGCGAAGTGAATTTACGAAACCTGTCATCACGGGACGGCTATGGGTTGCTGCTTGCGGTTTAGCAGTTGTGATCGCGTCCGTTACGCCGGCGCTCTACGGACAGCAGGATAAACACGCGTCGTTGACCGCGCCTGAAAGCCGGAGACCGGCTCCCGCTTTCGAACTCATCTCTGAGGACGGCAAGAAGATGCACCTTGCAGACTACCGAGGCAAGGTCGTCTTGTTGAACTTCTGGGCTACCGATTGCGGTGGTTGCGTTCTTGAGATTCCGTCCTTCATAGAGTTTCAGAAGAATTACAGAGAGAAGGGATTTGTGGCTGTCGGTGTCGCAATGGACATCTCCTACGATGGTCTGAAGAACGCAAATGAAGCATGGGCGAAGGTGCGACCCTTCATGGCGACGAAGGGAATCAACTACCGCATAGCTATGGGTGACGATGCGATCTCCAAGACATACGCATTGAATGCGTATCCGGCCACTTACTTGATCGATAAGTCCGGCAGGGTAGCGGTCGCGTATGTCGGCGTGGTGGTCGATAAAGATAATGTTGAAACGAACATCAAGGGGCTTCTCTCGGAACGCTAATCTGCTTCCTTAGCACTACGCTGTTGCCATCGACTCCCATGGAAGCACCGAATTTAGATCGATACGAGCGCTCGCGCGGCAGGAATCGTACTCGCCGCTACGGCAACCGCGGTCACCGAAGCCCAGGTGCTCCGATTCTCGGACTAGTTTCCTGAGGGTCGCTCGGCGTGGTCGACCATCAGACCTGCACAGGTCCCTTTGCAGGCTCCAACTTCATCCCCACACGCTCCTGTATCGCTGTGAAGATCGATGTGCCATCGACTGGATCAGTTCCGGTTTCTACCTGCACCTCTGGATCCACTTCAGGTCTCGTGCGCGGTGACCGTGAGCCTCGACCATGCCGGATACAATTTGTTCTAAGACAGGGAGAAGCCGCATCGTGATTCAACAGAAAGAACCCTCAGAAACCAGCCGTCGTTCCTTTCTAAAATCTTCTGGCTTGGCCGCTGTAGCAGCGATCACTCCGGTCGCAACGAATCTGGAGGCACAGGCGCCGACAATCGCGCAACACGCATCAAGTAATGGGGCGCGGCTTTCAAGTCCAGTCACCCTGGTGAACATTCTGCAGGGAACGGACTCCACCCCTTCGTTCTCCCGGGGAAACACCTTACCGATTGCCGCTCGTCCATTTGGCATGGCGCACTGGACGCTACAGACGTCAGCGAACTCGCCATGGATGTTTCAACCCGGCCAGCGGCGCATCCAGGGTTTCCGCTCCACACATCAGCTAAGCCCGTGGCTCAGTGACTATGGCCAAGCTACGTTTCTTCCTATTTGCGGTACACCAGACCTGGACTTCGGATCGCGCGCCGCGTCATACCGCCCCGAGGACTCCATCCTTTCGCCCCACACGATGGCGATGCGGTTATTGCGTTACGGCATCGATACTGAGCTGGTACCGACAGAGCGCGGCGCGCTCATCCACGCGAAATACGGCGAAGCGGAGACACCCGGCTTCGTCTTCGACGTCCCGGGCGATAATCCTCCAAGGCCCGAGCAAGATGCTTCCCGGCGCATAGTCCGCTTTCGCTCGACGGCCAACTCTGGCGGCGTCCCCGCAGACTTTGCGTGTTTTTATGTCCTCCAATTTTCCGAGGACTGGACCACTCTCGACCACAAGGATCTGAAGGGCCATCGCTCCACGCATCTTCGCTTCGCGGACAGCGTGCGCTCGATCGATGTGCGGATAGCGAGTTCTTTCATAGGCTTTGAACAAGCGGAGCGCAATCTGCAACTCGAAATGGGCGCGAAATCCGTTGAAGCTCTCCGTACCGAAGGAGAACAGGTCTGGAACACGTATCTCAAGCGCATCGAAATTGAAGGCGCAACCACAGAGCAACAACGCACTTTCTACTCCTGCCTCTATCGCACGCTCCTCTTCCCGCGCATCTGGCATGAGCCCGACGTAACTGGCGTGATGCAACACCGCAGCCCGTATAACGGAAAGGTCGTTCCGGGAGTCATGTACGCGGACCACGGTTACTGGGACGTCTATCGCGCCTGGTATCCCATGATGTCGCTCCTATTCCCTGAGCGCCTTGGAGAGATCCTTCAGGCCTGGGTAAATGTCTACCAGGAAGGCGGCTGGCTACCACAGTTCCCATGCCCTGGATACCGTGCCTGTATGACAGGAAGTCTTATCGATTCTCTATTCGGCGAAGCGGCAGCAAAGGGCATCAAGGGCTTCGACATGGCTGCTGCCTATGAAGGCCTGAAGAAGCACGCGACCCAGCCGGGAAATCCCGACGCGGGATATGGACGTCGGGGGATAGAGGAGTATCTGAAGTTCAGCTATGACCCCGCAGACAAGGTCGAGCAGGCAGCTGCGGAGACGGTCGACGCTGCCTACGGCGACTTCTGCATCGCCCAGGTAGCGAAGGCGCTCGGCAAGACAGAGGACTACGCCATGTTCATGAAGCGCTCTGAAAACTGGCGCAACATCTTCGATTCTAAGACCGGTTTCTTCCGCGGCAAGAAGTCAGACGGCAGCTTTCTCGAACCGTTCAGCCCCATCCGCTGGGGCGATCCCTATGTTGAGGGTGCAGCCTACCAGCACCGCTTCGACGCTCCGCACGCCATGCCCGAGTTGATTGAAGCTATGGGAGGCAAAGAGAAAGTTGTCGCAGAGTTGGAGAAGATGTTGACGATGTTCCCCGATTTCGAGGTCGGTGCATACGGCAGCGAAATCCACGAAATGTCCGAGATGGCCGCCGTCAAATTTGGCCAGTACGCACATAGCAACCAGCCTTCTCACCATATCCTGTACATCTTTACCGTCGCTGGCCGGCAAGACCGCACTGCCTACTGGACCAGGCGCGTAATGGATGAGCTTTACACCCCTGACCTGTTTGCAGGTGATGAGGACACAGGCTCAATGGCTGCATGGTTCATACTCAGCTCTCTCGGCTTTTACCCGCTCTGCCCGGCCAAGCCCGAGTACGTTCTCGGAGTCCCACTCTTTTCCCGATCCACCGTACACCTTCCGGACGGAAAGACGCTCGTCGTAGAGAACGCCTACAAGGGCGGCAGCACGGTCCACACTTCGCTCGATGGCAAACCGCTAGCTGGCGGGATGGTTCAGCACAGTGACATCAAAGCAGGCGGCAAACTCCGCTTCACCTAACGTCTGTCACTCGGCTGCCTTCGAGTCTCACGAACCCGAGAACCGCTCGGAGGAACTCTCGAGTGAGAGTCCCTTGGTCTCGGGGAAGACGAAGAGTGTAAGGAAAAACTGTACGACCATCATCGCCGAGAAGAGAAAGAACGGGTACTGTCCGGCAACCGAAGCGATCTTCGGATAGACGCCCGCAATTAATCCGTTCGTAAGCCAAAGAGAGAGCGTCCCGAGGCTCTGACCTTTTTCGCGAATGCCAGGAGGGAAGATCTCGCTGAGGTACACCCACACAACTGTCCCCTGCGAGACCGCAAAGAACGCGATATAAGCGATGAGTAGCCACAGCAGCGCAGACTTGTGCTGCTGAGTTGCGAAGACGATGGCGATGGCAAGCAGGCAGACGGCGGTTCCGGCAGCACCGAGCAACAATAGAAACCGTCGGCCCGCCAAGTCGATCAGGAACATTGCGAGGACTGTGAAGAGGAGGTTTGCGGTACCGATTGCCACGGCCTGGACGTTGGCACTGGCGGCGGTAAAACCGGCCTGCGCGAAGATATCGTTGAGGTAGTAGAGGATGGCGTTGATGCCGGAGAACTGGTTCAGCACGCCAATAGAAATGGCGATGAAGATAAGCTTGCGGTGAGGTCGGCTGAACAGCGAGCGGTTTCCACCGGTCTCGCTGTATTTGATCGCTTCCACCATGCGATCGATCTCAGAAGCGGGGTCCGCGGCCCCCATGAGATCGAGGACGGTTCTGGCTTCTTCGATGCTTCCGCGAAAGAGCAGCCAGCGCGGGCTCTCCGGGACAGCAAATAATGTGACTAGAAAGACCACCGCAGGAAGAGCAGCAGCTCCGAGTTCGAAGCGCCATTCACCGTGGATGTGGAACGCGGCGACCGACGCAATTGCCGCGTTCGACGCATAGGCAATCAGGATGCCCGCAACGACCGTGAACTGGAAGCAGGCGACAAGCCGGCCGCGCCACTGCTTCGGCGCGATATCCGCGATATACATCGGGCTGATCACAGACGATCCGCCGATGCCCAGCCCGCCGATGACGCGAAAGATGACGAAGCTCGACCAGCTCCACGCAAGGGCGCATCCGACTGCGGAGAGGATGTACAACACGGCCATGATGGCAAGTCCGAAGCGTGCGCCGTATCTCTGGGCCAGCGGCGAAGCAAAGAAGCCGCCGCAGACGGTTCCCCAGAGAGCACACGATACGGTGACTCCAAGCGTGATCGGCGTAAGCGAAAATGCCTGCGTCAGGCCGTGCGTAGTGCCGGCGATGACGGCTGTATCGAAGCCGAGGAGCAGGCCCCCAAGCGCCGCGACGGCAGTGCTGAGAATGACCAGCGAGTTCAACTTGACGGTCTTTTCCATCGCAAGCAAGTCTACAGGCTATTGGCGAAAAGCTTCCTTATGATCGCAATACGTGTATGAAATTCGCGTTTAGATCATAATGAATGGAGAAAAGATCATATCTAGTCCCTGTGGTCAACCTGTCTAAACTTTGCTTCAAGGGAAGGTGCGAAGAGTGAGCGTTCTGGCAGTGGATCTCGGAGGCTCACATGTGGGCCTTGCGGTCGAAGCCGAAGGCCGCGTTTTGGCAGAAATGACGATTGCCACAGACGCGCGTTCAATGAGCGAGGTGCTCCCGAAGATCGAAGCGGGTTTGCTCGATTGCTGCGAACGGGCTGGGGTAAGCCCGAGGAACTGCCGGGGTATCGGTTTTGGAATACCGAGCCTGGTGGATGGCCGGACAGGTGAGGTCCTTTCGGCTTTCAACAAGTTCGCAGACCTGGACGCTGGAGCGCTTAGGGGATGGAGCGAAGTAGTTTTCGGTCTGCCGCTGCGGATCGAGAACGATGCCGCGCTTGCCTTGCTGGGCGAGCACCGCGCGGGAGCAGCGCGTGGATTTGGCGATGTCGTACTTGTGACGCTGGGGACGGGCATCGGCGTGAGCGCGATGCTGGAGCATCGGCTGATAAGGAGCCGCATGGGTCATGCCGGATCACTGGGTGGGCACTTCACCCTAAAGATGGATGGGCGCCGATGCGCCTGCGGGGCCATCGGGTGCGCGGAGGCCGAGGCTTCCACTTCAGTATTGCCAGCGATTGCGGCAGCATGGCCGGGGTTCGCTGAGAGCGAACTTGCCGCATCGACGCGCTTGGACTACGCCGAGGTCTTCCGAGCGAAGGAGGCGGGTGACCGGGTGGCCCGGGAGATTGTGGATCACAGTATCGCCGTCTGGTCGGCGCTGGCGGCGACGTTGGTCCACGCATATGGGCCACAGGTGATCTTGTTCGGCGGTGGCGTGATGGCGCGGGGCGAGGAGATTCTTGGGCCGGTCAGGGCGTACGTGCAGCGTCACGCGTGGCGGTCGAGTCGAGGTGCGAGTCAGATTGAGAGCGCGGCGCTTGGGACGCACGCGGCATATGTCGGAGCGGAAGCTCTGTTTGAAGAAGGGTATGTATGAGCGCAGTTCGGAACTACGACTTGAAACCCGTGATCCAAGTGAACCAGGACGAAGTGAACGCAGATGAGGCTTCGTGTCTCGAAGGATGGGATGAGATCTCGGAAGAGCTTCATGATCGAATCGGGTCTACGGCTCGGTTTGTTGTAGCGATAGAGTGCTATCCCGGCGTGATGCTTGCGAATCTACAGTTGGCGTTGAAAGCGGCATTCCCGACCGCGAAGATCTTGAATGTGGAGTTGGCATATCGGTCTGCCTCGGTGCTGCGCGGAGAGTTCGACGCGGCGCTGACCAACGACCCGGTCTTCGGCGTGATGCACCCGTGGAAGATCACCCAGCTCTTCGATGGCGGGAAGCTGGATGACTTGCGGGCGGAGATCGGATCAGCGGACGGACTGACGTTTCTGATCGGTTCGGGAACGCGGGAGATCGCACAAACGCCTGACCTGCTGCTGCACGCGGGGGTGACCCGGTGGGAGTTGCAGCGCCGCCAGCGGACTCACACCATCGGCAATCTCGGGTTGATTAAACCGGACGAATCGGCATCGCAGTTGTATAAGAGGGCCTACTTTGTCGACTGGCGAATTGGGGATGAGATTCGCCATGCCATGTATGCGGAGATTGATTACTTTCTCGACCTGGACGATCAGGAGACGCCACGCATGGTGCGTGGCGATCTGCTACGAACCGCAGTTGCAGAGACGGTCAAGCGACCGTTCCGCGTCGAGCCATTCTTCGATCCGGGGCCGTGGGGCGGCCAGTGGATGAAGGAGAAGTTTGGTTTACCGGATGGCCCTCCAAACTACGCCTGGTGTTTCGACTGCGTCCCGGAAGAAAACAGCGTCACCTTCGGATTCGGTTCTCGGCGGTTTCATTTGCCGGCGATAGTGCTCGTGCATGAACAGCCGGAGGCCTTACTTGGAGAAGCCGTCTATCGGCAATTCGGCGCTGAGTTCCCAATTCGCTTCGACCTGCTCGATACCGTGGGCGGAGGGAGTCTGTCTCTACAGGTGCATCCGCTGAAGGAGTACATCGCCGAGCACTTCGGCATGAAGTACACGCAGGACGAGAGCTATTACATACTCGACTGCGAACCAGACTCAGAGCTCTATCTGGGACTCAAGGAGGGCGTGGATCGCGACG
The DNA here is from genome assembly GCF_014203275.1 of Granulicella aggregans. Lineage (GTDB taxonomy): Bacteria > Acidobacteriota > Terriglobia > Terriglobales > Acidobacteriaceae > Edaphobacter. Next base: position 733,863 of record NZ_JACHIP010000003.1, on the reverse strand, counting down.
AGATGCGGCGCAACCTCGCAGCAGCGCAACGAGGCCAGTCGTCATTCGAGGCGACGGACTATGTGAATGTCTGGCCGACCCAGAAGCATGATCACTTCTCGATTCCGGCGGGAACGATCCATTGTTCGGGCAGTGGGAACCTAGTGCTGGAGATCAGCGCAACTCCCTACATCTTTACCTTCAAGCTGTGGGACTGGGGACGGGTCGGACTCGACGGCAAGCCACGCCCAATCCATCTAAAGCATGGTCTTGCAAACCTTCAGTGGGAGCGAGACACTGCCTGGGTGAAGGCGGAGTTACTGGACCAGGTGGTAACCGTAGCCGAGGGAAGAGGGTGGCGCGAGGAGCGCACAGGACTTCACGTGAAGGAATTCCTCGAAACGCGTCGGACGTGGTTCACCGAAGCGGTTCCGCACGATACAGAAGGCGCTCTACACGTTCTGAATCTGGTGGAAGGCGATGCGGCGGTGGTCGAAAGTCCGACGGAAGCGTTTGCACCGTTTGAAGTCCACTACGCGGAGACGTTCATCATTCCGGCTGCTGTCGGACCTTATGTTGTGCGCCCGCTGGGCGAGGTGAGATCCCCACTGGCGACAATCAAGGCCTATGTGCGGCAGGATTGAAGACTAAGCAAGCGTGACGGTCATACCAAGCTTTTCAAACGGCTCGACAGCCTCGCTGGCAGCACCGGAATCAGTGATGAGGATGTCGATCTCGGAGGTGGGACAGAGGAGGAAATTGCTGACCGCGCCAAGCTTGCTGTGGTCAGCTACAACGACTTTCTTCTTACTGTGATTCGCCAGTCTTCGCAGGAGCTCCGCCTCAGACGGGTTGCTGCACGTAAGGCCATGTTCAGCATGGATACCATCGACACCCAGGAAGATGATGTCGGCAAAGATGGCGTCCACGGCAGCATTCGCAAGCGGGCCAACCAGGGTGAACCAGTTCCCGCGAAGGTGGCCGCCTGTGACGATGACGTCTATGTCCTTGCGGTTGCTGAGCTCCATGGCGACATTGACGGTGTTGGTCACGATCGTGATGCCGGTGAGGCGCTTCAGACTACGAACGACCTCGGTAGTCGTCGTTCCTCCGGAGAGGGCAACCGTATTGCCGGTCTGAACGAGTTCGGCCGCCGTCCGGGCGATGCGGCGCTTCTCGTCGGCAAAGCTGGAGACCTTGTCCTGGAAGGAGACGTCGTGGCGGAATGGCTCGTAGAACAGCGGCCCGATCGGGACAGCACCGCCGCGAACGCGCTTCAACAGCGAGCGCTCTTCGAGGTCTTCAAGATCGCGGCGGATGGTGGCGATGGAAGCATCGAGAGCAACACACAGCTCGTCGATGGCGAGCGTGCCGGTTTCCTGGAGGCGATGGAGGATGAACTCCTGCCGGACGACGAGATTGCCGGACTTTCGGGACATTCACGGAGAATACCAAACCGGGCCGCCAAGACAGTTTGAAGCTCGGCGACACAGCCTTAGTTTATGATTTTTTCCATCTAAACAGATCGTTGATTATGACGCATTATGCATGTATCGTTCATGCAAACTGCAAATCGCCTAAAGCGATGTTGTGCTGACCCGGACCAAGAGGTGCTATGAAACGACGTGAGCTGTTGAAGGGGATGACCCTCGCCGCCGGCGGGGCTTTGCTGCCGATGGCGGCATGGCCGATGAAGGCCGATGCCGAACCCGCCATGGACGATCTGCCGCTGGCCGCGCCAGTGCGCGGGTTGATGCGCAAGGATGGAAAGCTGGTGCAGCCCATCGAGATGTCGATACCGCACGCCGGTGGGGCCGGTGAAGCAATCGTCTCGATCGATGGGCACGAGGTAGAGCGGCATGCACTGACGGCGGGGATGAACACGTTTTACGTGACGATGGAACCCGTAGACGCAGTGAAAAATGTGAAGGTTGACGTCAAGATTGCCGGCGATGTGACGAGCCGCCTGGTGCAGTTGCAGCCCGTCCGCAAGGTGAAGGTGTACGTGCTGCCACACTCGCACCATGACCTTGGATATACGGACCTCCAGGCAGATGTTGAAGAGAAACAGATGCAAAACATCCTGCAGGGAATCGACCTCGCTGAGAGGACTTCTTCGTATCCTGAGGGCTCACGCTTCATTTGGAATCTGGAAGTGCTGTGGGGAGCTGACCTGTTCATGCGCCGCAAGTCGGAGGCGGAGAAGGCGCGATTTATCGAAGCAGTGAAGAAGGGCTGGGTGAGCCTGAACGGCATGTACGCGAACGAGCTCACCGGGCTTTGCCGCCCTGAGGAGCTATTGCAGCTGTTCCGGTACTCGAGCGAGCTTGGCGCGAAGTGTGGCGTGAAGGTGAATTCAGCGATGGCGAGCGACGTTCCGGGCTTTACCTGGGGCACCGTGACGGCAATGTCCCAGGCGGGCATCAAGTATTTCTCTACCGCGCCGAATTACTTCGACCGTATTGGAAAGATGATGGTGGAGTGGCAGGACAAGCCGTTCTGGTGGGTGTCGCGGTCAGGCAAAGAAAAGGTGCTGTTGTGGATCCCATGGACCGGCTATGCCCTGTCGCATGTGATGAAGCTGGATCGTCAGTGGGTGGGCAAGTACCAGGATCGTCTGGACAGCGTTGCGTTCCCTTACGAGATCTCGCATGTGCGTTGGTCCGGGCACGGAGACAATGCCGCACCGGACCCGGAGCTGAGCGAGTTTGTGAAGGGCTGGAATGCGGAGTTTGAGTGGCCGAAGTTTGAGATCTCCTCGACGAGCGCTGCGTTCGCTGATTTTGAGAAGACATATGGGGAGAAGATCCCCACGTTCAAGGGCGACCTCACGCCCTACTGGGAGGATGGTGCGGGATCTTCGGCCCTTGAGACACGGATGAGCCGAGTCGCGGCTGACAGGCTGACGCAGGCAGCCGCGATCTCCGCGATGCTTGCACCTGGAGCTTACAAGGCTGAGGCGTTCCATGAAGCGTGGCGGAATGTGCTGCTCTATTCGGAACACACATGGGGCGCATGGTGCAGCGTCTCAGACTCCGAAAACCCGTTCACAACGAAGCAGTGGGACTATAAGCGGAAGTTCGCGGTAGATGCCGAGAAGCAGTCGATGGATCTGCTCGCACAGATGCTGGGTACGGCTGGTGTGGGCGATGGGATTGATGTCCATAACTCTGCGTCCTGGGCCCGGAGTGAGCTCGTAGTTCTAAGTAAGGAGATTTCCGCCGTAGGAGATCAGGTGAAGGATGGCCATGGAAAACTCGTGGCTTCGCAGCGGCTTTCAACGGGAGAGCTTGCCTTCTGGGTGGAAGGAGTGCCAGCCTTTGGCACCGCACGGTATCGCGTCGTGAAGGGTGCGGCTCATGCTCCGGCAAGGGCAGTTACCGTCAAGGATGGCCTGCTGAGCAACGGCATCGTCGAGGTGCGGGTAGATCGTTCGACTGGAAACATCGCAGAGCTAAAGCTGCATGGATGCTCAGAGAATCTGGTCGAGAGCGACGGCGAGCAGGCAAATGCATACCTGTTTCTCGCCGGCGGCGATGTGTCCAAGCTGCAGCGATCTGGGGTCGTGACGATCGTCGAAGAAGAGAAAGGTCCACTTGTGGCAACGCTGCGGATCGAGTGCTCCGCTCCAGGGAGTAGGAGTTTGGTTCGACGAGTACAGCTCACGGCAGGCGCGGACTGGGTCGAGCTAAGCAATGTAGTGGATAAAGAGCGCGCAGCCTTGAACCCGCGCCCCGGCAACGCAGCGCAGGATGGCGAGTTCGCGCAGCGGGGAAGCAAGGAGAGCGTGCAGTTTGCCTTCCCGTTCCATGTGCCGGAAGGAAAGATGCGGATGGATATTCCGCTGGCTGAGATGCGTCCAGAGTTCGATCAACTGCCAGGAGCGTGTAAAAACTGGCTGCCCGTAGGACGGTGGGTGGATGTTTCAAACGATAAGACTGGTGTGACGTGGGTGACACTCGACGCTCCGTTGATTGAGGTAGGCGAGGTTTCGGCGGTGATGCTCGGGTCACAGCGAGATCCGAATGTCTGGCGGGATTACATAGAGCCGACCCAGAAATTTTACTCATGGGTAATGAACAATCACTGGGGAACGAACTACCGCGCCTATCAGGAAGGGCCAGTGGAGTTCCGATACGCGCTGCGGCCACATGGAGGGTATGACGCGCTCGCGACCTCCAAACTGGCGATGGGAATGTCGCAGCCCCTTGTTGCGACGCGCGCTTCCGGACGGACTTTGCGGGAGCCGCTGCTCAGTCTCGACTCGCCGGATGTCGTCGTTCTTTCACTAAAGCCCAGTGAAGATGGGAAGGCCATGATGGTCACGTTGTTTGGAGCTTCCGGCGAGAACCGCGAGACCCGACTGCGCTGGAGATCGAACATCACCGGGAAGAGTTCAGTAAGCGATACGAGCGAGGCTGAGGAAAGGGCCGTGGATGGAGGGACGATCCATGTTCCGGGATGGGGAGTCGTCACGGTCCGTGTCCAGATTGGAGGGGCCGGATGATGATGGAGATCGATGTGTGCTTTCTCGCAAGATCGTCGATCAACGTGCAGGTCGGTCAATGTCTAGATTGGTAAACGTTTCTAGGTCTCAACGGCGAACTGAGTCCCCGTATCTGACGCAGAGTCGAGGAGAATCTGTGGCGCCTTTGGAGCCGAAACGATTTACTTAGCGCGTGAAAATAGAGATCCTCTTTCTCCACATTGTCTGATGGCTGATTCGCATCAACCGCCCCCGTGTAAACTTCAAGGACTTTCTCGGACAGCGGTGGAGAGATTGAAGGCACATCGTACGGACTAGAATTGCCTCGCCAAGATAAGCCACTCATTATCTATGGCTTTAGACATCGTCTGAGACGTCCTTGGAAAAAATGATGGTGGAGGCGGCGGGAGTCGAACCCGCGTCCGAAACTACCAATAACAGAGAGCTTTCATGCTTTTTCCAGGTTCATCTTTGTCTCGTCACCGGCGCTTAGAACGGACGAAGATGCGACGGCGACCAGCCTGATTGATCTCACTCGCGGCGTCCAGACGGAACACGTTGAGCCAGCCTACTGTGCGACGATTGGTATCCGCCCGTAGGCGAAGCGGAAGCAATCGGCTACTTATTATTAAGCAGCAAGAGCGAACTGAGGTTCGGCACTTATAGTTTTGGGCGCGATTACGGGTGTACCCACCCCGGCATGCCTCTCTGCCACAAGCAATCCCGTCGAAGCCGTGACGCCCCCATTGTGGAGCTGGCTCAACATTGCGTTGAAGCGTTACAAAGAACTTTTATCAGTATACCTTCGATGTTCGTGCGAGGCGTTAGCTAGGCGAGGGCGATCACGATCGCGCCAATGGTGATGAGCGATCCGCCAATCACCTTCATCGCATTCAGGTGTTCGCCGAGGAAGAGCCACGCGCAGACGATGACCAGAACGACGCTGAGCTTATCGATAGGAGCAACGCTGGAGGCAGGGCCAAGCTGGAGAGCGCGGAAGTAGCAGATCCACGAGAGACCAGTGCAGAGGCCGGAGAGGATGAGGAAGACCCAGCTCCGGCGACCGATCATGGCGATGGCGTTGTGCTTTTCAAGGGCGATGGCGACTGCCCAGGCAAAGACGAAGACTACCGTCGTGCGAATTGCGGTCGCGAGGTTGGAGTCGATTCCGGATACACCGACCTTGGCGAGTAGGGCAGTCGCCGCAGCGAAGACGGCGGAGAGAAGCGCCCATCCCAGCCAGCTCAGAGTGCAGCCTTCTCAAGATCTACCTGCTGCCACTCGCCGCGCTCGATGCCGGCGCGAATCTGAGTGGGAGTCTTGCCAAGCTTGGTCTGCTGATAGGAGTAGACGCCTTCCTTCATACAGGTCGAACAGGCCGCGCCGTGAGTGCCTTCAAAGCAGCTATGCAAGCTATTGTGGCCCATGGCCCGATCGCAGCGGCAGTAGCAGGGCTGCTGATTGAGGACATTGGGAATCTTTGCCGCCATCTTGTAGGCGACAACCTGATAGGAGTGCTCAAAGTACGGGCCGGTAAGTTGGGTGCCGGACATGATCGGTGGGAGCGGCTTCTTCGGCGCGTCGAGGTTGTAGGCAGGCACATCAGCAGACGGGTTCGTGTATTGAGCAGACGCGGCGAGGGATAGAACTCCGAGCAGGAGGCAGCCAAAGAAACGCTTCATACGCACCATAGTACCGCTTTTGAGGAGGAAGGGAAGTAGGGGAGGTCAGGGCAAAAAAAGGACGGCACGAACGGTCTTTTGCCCGTGCCGGGAGGCCAGTGACGCAACTTGCGCCGGTGGGTGGAAGGAAATCACAACCCGTTTCCGGCAAAATTTCTGGGTGCCAGACCGCAGCAGCCATAGGAAGAATGTAGCACAATATCTCCCGAAATCAATAGCAAATGGAAGAAATATACATTTATCCGTACTTGTGGCAGTTTATCGGCGAGCGGTTGGCGGCGTAAGTGTTTGTTTTAAATAGGGTTGATAAAGACAACGTTGTCCTAGAAAGAAAATCTATAAAAGCCCCTACGGAGATACTAACTTCACTCTTGGACTTCGGCGACGGGTTCTCTGAGAAAGGGTTTGGCCTGTATTAGCACCCAGAGTATGATCATAAAGTGCCTAAGTACTCCATCGTCGTGCCCTTTCATAACGAAGAAGAAAACGTAACCACCCTCTATGACCGCGTAAAACACGTTATGGAGCAGGTTGGCGAAAGCTTCGAGATGGTCTTCGTGGACGATGGCTCACGCGACCGGACGTACCGCCTGCTGGAAGAGATCGCAGCGGTCGATAGCCGTGTCCTGGTGATCAAGCTTCGCCGGAATTTTGGTCAGACCAGCGCGCTTGCTGCAGGGTTCGACCACGCACAGGGTGACTTTATTCTGGCGATGGACGGCGATCTGCAGCATGATCCGAACGAGATTCCCAACTTTCTGAACAAGCTGGAAGAGGGATACGACGTCGTGAGCGGGTGGCGAAGCCAGCGCGGCGATAATTTTATTCTGCGCCGAATCCCTTCACGCGCGGCGAACTGGCTGATGGCGAAGCTGTCTGGCGTGGACATCCATGACTTCGGAACGACGTTCAAGGCTTATCGCCGCGAAGTGATCCAGAACATCCCGCTATACGGCGAGATGCACCGGTTCATTCCGGCACTCGCTTCGTGGTTTGGAGCGTCGATCTGCGAGATTCCGATCAGCAACCCAAAGCGGGAGTTCGGCAAGAGTCACTACGGGATCTCGCGGACGATCAGGGTGTTCTTCGATTTGCTGACGATTCGCTTCCTGCTCCGGTATATGACGCGTCCGCTGCATTTCTTCGGGACGATTGGCGCGCTCGGAGTTTTTGCTGGAGGTGGACTCTCCGCCTGGCTGCTTCTGCTGAAGATCTTCACGGGACAACACGTGATGCAGGCCCATGGCCCGATCTTTGTGGTGGCTGGAGTTTTGATCCTTGCGGGTATCCAGATGATGGGGATCGGCCTGCTGGGAGAGTTGCAGGTTCGCCACTTTCACACTTCGGCACACCGTGCGCCCTATGCGGTGGATCGCATCCTGCGGCTTCGGTCGTCCGAAGAGAGCCTGCTGCAGTAACGTTCCTTACTGCAAGCCACCGCTGAGGTGCGACCTACCGGTTCGCCAATGCCTCATCGACCGTCGAGAACACGCCGAGAAGAGCCGTCACGCGGGTCATATCTAGGAGCGCCTGAATGCGCTCGTTGACTCCTGCGAGTCCGATCTTCCGGCCGTTCTTCTCCGCAGAGACGTAGAAGTTCACGAGCACGCCCAATCCTGCGGAGTCCATGTAGTCGCAATTTGAGAGGTCGAAGATCGTGACGGGCGGGTGGATCGCACGCAATTCGTCCTGAATCTTGAACATATTGCCGAGTGTCAGAGGGCCGTCAAGCCGAACGATTACCGTACCCTCGCGGGTGCCTTCATTGATGGTGTAAACAAGTTCCTTGTCCCGCATGAAGTTGAGCCTAGAGAAATCAAGGGTTTCGAGGATGAATGGTGGGTGAATTTATTTCGGATTTCATTCGGTGAACCTCGCATAAGTTCTTCGGCAATCAGGTTTTGACCTCGCTACAATCCTCTTATATGCAAGCAATATTGATTTCGAATCCCGGCGGCCCGGAGGCCCTCGTGGTGTCCGATGTTGCCAAGCCTGTTCTCGGGCCGGGAGAGGTTCTGGTCGCGATTGAGGCAGTTGGAGTCAACTTCATCGACGTCTACTTTCGCGAGGGGCGTTATCCGGCGAAACTCCCGTTCATTCCCGGGCAGGAGGCCGCCGGAACGGTTGCCGGTCTTGGGGATGGAGTGACCGAGGTCGCGGTGGGAGATCGAGTGGCTTGGTGCGGAGTTCAGGGCACCTATGCGGAGTTCGCTGTCGCGCCGGCGGCTCGGTTGGTCCGAGTTCCCGATCACGTAACATCTCAGCAGGCGGCAGCCGCGATGTTGCAGGGGATGACGGCCCACTACCTTTGCCACTCCACCTATCCGATTCAGGCGGGCGACCGGGTGTTGATCCAGGCGGGGGCCGGAGGCACGGGCCTTTTGCTAACGCAGATGGCGAAGAAGCTTGGTGCGAGGGTCTTCGCCACTGTCTCGACTGAAGAGAAGGCGGAGCTTTCACGCGAAGCTGGTGCGGATGAGGTGCTGATCTATACCAAGGTCGATTTCGCCGCCGAGGTGAAGCGCCTGACCGACGGCGAGGGCGTTGCTGTGGTCTACGACAGCGTGGGTAGATCAACCTTTGAACAGTCGCTTAGCTGTCTTCGTCGCCGGGGCAACCTGGTGCTGTTTGGCGGATCGAGTGGTGCTGTACCTCCCTTTGACCTTATCCGTCTGTCGACGATGGGATCACTGTTCGTCACGCGTCCCACGTTGAAGGATTACATCGTGACCCGAGCCGAACTGGAGCAGCGAGCCGGCGATGTCCTTGGCTGGATCTCAGATGGCAGCCTGAAGCTGCGCATAGAACATACCTATGCCTTGAGCGAGGCCGAGCAGGCGCATCGCGCGCTCGAGTCGCGGATGACGACCGGCAAGGTTCTGTTGTTGCCCTGAAGTTTGCCCGGTGGACGATCTGTAGTCTCTCGAACGAGGCTTGAAATCTGCGTATTCAAACTACGCTTCACGAACGGGGTACGAAGATGAAAGAGGTTGTTTTGCGTTCTATAACGAATGTTCGCGCGGGGATCTATATGCTGGCCGCGCTGTTGCTTTTGGTTACAAATGCGAACGCGGTGATCGTGAAGGGAACGGTTACGGATCCGCTCGGCGCTGTGGTGATCGGGGCGAGGATCCAGTTGATCCAGGGCCAGCAGGTGATCGCGCTGGGCGTATCGGGTGTCGATGGCATCTTTGAAATTCGTAGTACGGCAAAGGGTAGGTTCCGGCTGCTAGGCAGTGCCGCCACTTTTACTCCGGGTGTTGGGAAGGACTTCTACGGCGGCGTGACGGAGGTCGTCTCGCAGAATGTGGTGCTCGAGATTGCCTCGGTGACTGAGCAGGTTACTGTAACGGCTACGGGAATCGAGACACCGGTTCAACAGACCAGCGCTGCGCTGTCGCTGATTGGTTACGAGGAATTCGCGACCCGTCTCGGAGTTGTGGATGCACTTCGGCAGGCTCCCGGTGTGCAGTTTGTGCAGCAGGGACAGCTTGGCGGAGTGAGTTCGCTGTTCGTTCGAGGCGGAAGCTCCACAGCGAACAAGGTGCTGATCGACGGAATAACGGCTGAAGATGTGGGTGGCGTCTTCGACTATGGCACGCTGTCGTCTACGGCGATCTCTTCGGCCGAACTGTATCGCGGCCCGAACAGCGTGCTTTATGGTTCGGATGCAGGAGCCGCGGTGGTGTCGTTCAACACGCCGAGAGGCGAGTCAGTCCGGCCTGTGTTCGTCTACAAGGGTGAGGGCGGTAACTTCTCCACGTACCGCAACCAGGCGGAGTTTAGCGGAACGCGCCAGAAGCTCGATTACTACGCTGCCTTCAGCAGGTTGAACACTTCGAATGCGCTGCCGCTGGATGAGTATCACTCGATCACTGAAGCGGCCAATCTTGGATACGCTTTGTTTCCGGGAGTTTTGGCGCGGTTCACGCTGCGGAATGGAGTGTCAGCGAGTGGCCTGCCGGGAGCGCACGACTTCTTTGGAATTTCGAACAATGGGAAACAGTCAGACCAGGACCTCTATTCTGGATTGACGCTGGAGAGCCGGACGAACAATGATCGCTGGCACAATCTCGTGCGCTACGGTGTTACGCGCAAGCGTGAACAGTTTGCACAGTACGCCTACGAAGGGACGGTCATTCCGGTATTTGGTTTTCCGGAGAACTTCGGCAATGTTGTAACCATCCGCGGAGCAAATGGGTATAGCGCTACGGGACAGACCTCGTTCTTCGGTAGCAACAGCAACGCTTCGACGAATCGTGATGAGTTGTTTTTTCAGTCAGACTACGCTTTCAGTCGGCATTTGAGCGGGCTGGGCAGCTTCCGCTACGAGAATGAGCGGGGGACCTTCGTTCTCCCTGATTTCGTCGAGAACGAAAGGATCAAGCGTACGAACTACGAGTACACGCTGCAGTTTCAGGGTGACATCAAGAATCGACTCTTCTATTCAGTTGGCGGAGCTATCGAGAAGAACCATCTGTACGGAATCGCGGGCACGCCGCGAATTGGCCTGGCGTATGTTCCTGTGCGCATTTCAAATGGCTGGTTTAGAGGCACGAAGGTGCGAGCGAGCGCGGCCACTGGCGTGCAGGAGCCGACACTGTCACTGGAGTTCGCGAGTCTCTATACGCAGTTGCAGGAGAACGATCCGAATGCTGCAGTGGATATTGCGGCCTACAACATCCGGCAGCCGACGGCGCAACGCTCGCGCAGCTACGACGCTGGCGTGGAGCAGAACATCCATGGCGAGAGGCTGATCTTCAAGGCTGGATACTTTCACAATGTTTTTGACAGGCAGCTTGAAGGCATCGACTCGAATGGATTGCAGCAATACTTCGGCTTGTCTCCTACTGTGGCGAATACCTTGTTTGAGGGTTATGTGAACTCGCTGGCATTCCGCGGGCAAGGTGCCGAGACCGAGATCGAGTGGCAGGCAATGAAGCATCTCTTTGTCCGTGGCGGGTATACCTACCTAAACGCGAAGGTAATTCAGTCGTTCGCAACGGATGCCGCTGCGGCGCAGAATGGAATTCCGACGACGAATCCGAATCTCCCTGGCATCGCCATTGGGGCGTTCTCTCCGCTGGTAGGCGCGAGACCGTTTCGCCGTGCGCCGCATACGGGATACTTCGCGGTCCAGTATTCGGTGAGTAAGTTTTCGGTCGGCATGACGGGAACTCTGGCTAGCCGTAGCGATGATTCGACTTTTCTGGGCTTTTCGGATGTGAACGGCGATAACACGCTACTGCTGCCTAATCGCGACCTCGACTTCGCCTACGCCAAGCTGGATGCTCACGCCAGCGTTGCGGCAACGCGGAAGCTTACTTTGTTTACGCAGCTCGATAACCTGTTGAGTCAGCAGCACATCGGGCCGATCGGCTATCCGTCGCTTCCATTTACCGCGCGTGGCGGTCTTACTTACAGGTTCGGCGGAGAGTAAAGGCCTTTCTCTCTGTGTCGATTGCGAGGCCGTCTCGGAATAAGTAAGCCGAGACTGGCCGCAATCGCATCGAACTGATGGAGCAGGGAAGGCGGAATACCGCAATGATGAAAGTATTGGTTTTGGCTGTGACACTTGCACTGAGTGCGGGTGTAGCGATTGCACAGGTGGAAGGCCCTCGGCAGACAGACGCATTGGTGGGAGTAAGTGCAAAGGGCGATCAGATTCCGGCCATCTCGGACATCAGGATCAAGGTCAATGGGAAAGAAGAGAAGCTGACAGGCTGGTCGCAGGTGCCGGCGAGTGGAGTTCAAGTAGCGATTCTGATCGATGAAGGTCTGCGCCAGTCCATTGGAACGGAGCTGAATTCTTTACAGGCATTCACCAAAGAGCTTCCTGAGGGAGCGCAGATCTACGTGGGGTATATGCGGAATGGAACTGTCTTCACCGCACAAAGCTTCACAACCGATCATGGTGCTGCGGCTGCGAGCTTTCGACTTCCGCTGGGATCACCGGGAATCAGCGGCAGTCCATACTTCTGTCTTTCAGAGTTTGTGAAGCATTGGCCTGCGGATGGCTCGCGACCGGGAGCACGCTTTGTGCTTATGGTCACCAATGGCGTCGATCCCTATAACGGGAGCACAAGCATCTTGAACCAGGATAGTCCTTATGTTGAGGCGGCAATCCGGGATGCGCAGAGGGCCGGCGTGGCGGTCTCATCGATCTACTTTGGCAATGCGGGGTTTCGCGGCGAAAGAGCGAGCTTCAGCGGCCAGAGCTATCTCACGCAGGTGGCAGATGGGACCGGTGGGCACGCACTCTATCAGGGCACCGGGAACCCGGTATCCCTGGCTCCACTCTTGTCGGAGTTTCGAAAGACAATCTCGGAGACCTATGTCGCCTCCTTCGTAATTTCAGGTTCCGACAAAAAACTGCAGCGGGTGCAGGCGGAGACGTCTCTGCATAAAGTTAAACTCAGTGCGCCACAATCTGTCCGTCCGGGCAATTTAGAAGGTATTTCAGCTGAATAAGTGCTGCGTGGGCCGGCCTCAAATTTGCGAGGCCGGAGCGCTTTCAGACGGAGGAAAGATCTCGCAGCCTGGCCTGTGCATACTCCATTCAAACTCTGGCTGTACCATGAGATTTGAAGTGAGAGGTGTATGAGCGAAGGCCGTTGGGTGTTGTTGATTGCGAGTGAGGTGGGTGGTACGGACTCGGTGTCCGACCGCGCTATGGAGCGTCTGATCAACGCGATTGGTGAAGAGGGTTACGAGGTCGTCCGGACGTCGACGCCGGAGGATGGATTATCACTGGTTACCAGCGATCCATCGCATAGTGCGATCCTGTTGGATTGGGACCTTGAAGGGGACAATCAGTTTGAAGAGCGCGTAGCGTTAGAGATCTTGCGTGCGGTCAGAAGGCGCAACAAGAAGATTCCGATCTTTCTGATCGCGGATCGAACTCTGGTCAGCGAACTTCCACTTGAGGTCGTCCAGCAGGTGCATGAGTACATTCACCTCTTCGGCGACACGCCAGCGTTCATCGCGAACCGCGTGGACTTCGCGGTCGAACGTTATCACGCGCAGTTGCTTCCGCCTTATTTCCGCGAGCTGAAGAAGTACAACGACCAGGGAGCCTACTCGTGGGACGCGCCGGGGCACATGGGTGGCGTGGCCTTCCTGAAGCATCCCGTTGGGATGGAGTTTCACAAGTTTTTCGGTGAGAACATCATGCGTTCGGACCTCGGCATTTCGACATCGCCGCTGGGTTCGTGGCTGGATCACCTGGGGCCTCCGGGAGAGTCGGAACGGAACGCCGCTCGCATCTTTGGTGCGGACTGGACATTCTATGTTCTGGGCGGTTCGTCGACTTCGAACCAGATCGTGGGTCATGGTGTGATCGCGCAGGATGACATTGTTCTTGCGGATGCGAACTGCCATAAGTCCATCTGCCATTCGCTAACGGTCACCGGGGCGCGGCCTGTTTACTTCAAGCCGACGCGCAATGGCTACGGGATGATTGGCCTGGTGCCCATCAAGCGGTTCAGTCCGGAGAACATTCAGGCGCTGATCGACAAGAGTCCTTTTAGTGCGGGAGCTCCGTCAAAGAAGCCGACTTACGCGGTCGTGACGAATTCGACCTACGACGGGCTCTGCTATGACGTGAACCGCGTTGCCGAAGTGCTTTCGAAGAGCGTGCCTCGCCTTCACTTCGACGAGGCCTGGTATGCCTATGCGAAGTTCCACCAGATCTATCGCGGAAGATTTGCGATGGACGTTCCGGACGACATGCCGGACCGGCCTACGATCTTCTCTGTACAGTCGACGCACAAGATGCTCGCTGCGTTCTCTATGGCATCGATGGTGCACGTCAAGCTGAGCCCCCGGGCGCCGCTTGACTACGACCAGTTCAACGAGTCGTTCATGATGCATGGGACGACGTCGCCGTTCTATCCGCTGATCGCTTCGCTGGATGTGGCCGCAGCGATGATGGACGAGCCTGCCGGGCCGACCTTGATGTCCGAGACGCTGCAGGACGCCATCGCGTTCCGCAAGGCCATGTCTTCGATCGCTCACAGGCTACTTGCCGCTGAGCAGGGATGGTTCTTCAGCCTTTACCAGCCCGACTCTGTAACCGACCCGCTTGATGGGAAGAAGTATCTGTTCGAGGAGTGCCCTGATGGTGCGCTTACCAACCGTTCGAGTTGCTGGACGCTAAAGCCGGGCGAGGATTGGCATGGCTTCCAAGATGAAGACATCGCCGACGACTACTGCATGCTGGATCCTGCAAAGGTCACCATCCTTACTCCAGGAGTGAACGCGCAGGGCGTGATTGGAGAATGGGGAATTCCTGCGGCGATCCTTACGGAGTTCCTTGATGGGCGACGTGTAGAGATCGCGCGTACCGGTGACTACACCGTCCTTGTGCTCTTTTCAGTCGGTACCAGCAAAGGAAAGTGGGGAGCGCTGCTTGAGAATCTCTTTGAGTTCAAGCGGCTCTACGACTCTGAGGCGTCGCTTGAGGAGGCTCTGCCAGAGCTCGTCTCCAAGTATCCGCATCGCTATCGGAACGTGACGCTGAAAGAGTTGTCGGATGAGATGCACGCCGTCATGCAGCAGCTCAATCTTTCGGGGCTGGTGAATGCTGCCTGCGATGAGGACTTCGACCCTATCCTGACACCGTCGCAGACCTATCAGAAGCTGTTGCGAAATGAGACAGAGAAGATTCGCTTTGCGGAGATGGCGGGACGAATCGCTGCCGTGATGCTGGTGCCGTATCCTCCGGGCATTCCTATGAGCATGCCTGGGGAACGCCTTGGAGGTTCAGACAGCCCGGTCATCAAGCTGATTCTTGCCATGGAAGAGTTTGGCAAGCGGTTTCCCGGCTTTGAACGCGAGACTCACGGAATTGAAGTGGATGGGAACGGCGAGTACTGGATGCGTGCAGTTGTCGAACCAAACGGCAAGAAGAACGGAAGAGGGAAGCAGCGTCCTCCGAGCTCGGCCCCTCCGGTGAAGCGGAAGAAGAAGCCGCTTCCCGGCGATCTGCCTGATCCCGATAAGCCGATCAAACTTCAGTCTGAAAGGTAAGGTTGAAGCGTCTTCAGCGATGTGCAAGATAGAAAGGCCCCGGATACTTCCGGGGCCTTTTCTTTTGACCCATTCCGCGGAGCATTCGCTTCTGCTCGAAACAGGGAACGCGCACAGACGTGTCCCGGTGAATTCCACCAAAGATGTATCTCCACGAAATCTTCCAACTCACTTTCAGACATCTCTGAGCCGATAGGCGCTCCAGAGGACACTCTGTCTCGAAGTATTTCCATTCACAATCAACGCGAAGAAAGAGGCAAGTAATGCAGGCTCTGGCCAGAGACTATCAACCGGCGGTTGCTCACCATCACGCGTACGTGGGGAGGGTTCTGCTGGTTGAAGACAACGAGTTCAACCGGGACATGCTTTCACGACGACTGCGGCGGAGCGGCTGGGAGGTGGAGGTCGCGATCGATGGAGTTCAAGGGCTGGAACGTGCGCGCGGCGGGGAGTTCGATCTGATCCTGATGGACATGAGCCTGCCGGAGATGGACGGCTGGAGTGTGACTCGGCTGCTGAAGGAGAACCTGCACACTCGCGATATTCCTATTATTGCGTTGACTGCTCATGCGATGAACGGTGACCGCGAGAAGGCGATGCTCGCGGGATGCGATGAGTTTGAGACCAAGCCGGTAGAGTACTCGCGACTCCTTGGGAAGATGACGGAGTTCGTCGCCGGGAAGGATCTGTAGATGGAATCTTCCAGCAAAGTCCTGATCGTCGATGACGAAGATAGCAATGTCGACATGCTGTCGCGGCGCTTGAGCCGATGCGGATACAACGTCGTTTCGGCAAGCAATGGCGAGCAAGCCCTTCGTATGCTGGAGGAGTCGCCAGTGGACCTGGTGTTGCTCGATCAGATGATGCCGGGGATGACCGGTACCGAGGTATTGCGCAAGATCCGAGCGAGCAAGTCAGCGCAGCGATTGCCCGTCATCATGGTGACGGCCGTCAGCGATAGCTCTGCGATTGCACTGGCCCTGGACCTGGGCGCGAACGACTATGTGACCAAACCTCTCGACTTCCAGATTGCGCTGGCTCGAATTCGTACACAGCTTGCGATGGGAAGGGAAGAGGACAAGGTTCGGAAGAACGAAGAGCGCCACGTCCTCGCGGCCAGGGGCTCTGGTGAAGGCCTATGGGACTGGGACCTTACGAGCAATACCGTCTTCTGTACGCGAGAGTTGCATAGCCTGGTCGGTCTCGCGGCGCGGGAGCAGGCTTACCATCCGCGAAGCTGCGTGGCCCGTGTCCACCCCGGTGACCGTCGCGCCTTCGCTCTTGCTTTCACTTCTACGGATGATCCAGCAGATGAGAGCGCGAGCCAGTTTCGATTGCGGCACGAGAGCGGGCGGTATCGCTGGTATTCGCTGCGCGGCGTGACTCTCCGGAATGCTGACGGTGTACCGATTCGCCGAGTCGGTTCGATCACTGACGTGACCGCACGGCTGACGATCGACACCCTTACGGGGCTAGCAAACAAGCGTGTGCTCGAAGAAGAGATCGAGACAGCGATCCTGCGGCGGGCACGAGTGCCTTCGGGCAGATTCTGCGTTCTCCTATTCGACATCGACCATTTCAAGCATCTGAAGCCGAGCCTTACTCAAGCAGGATGTCAGCTTCTATTGATACGCTTCGCCGAAAGAGTACAGAAGGTGCTTTCAGAATTCGGAAGCTCCGAATTGGAGAACCCCGGAAACCCGCCCATCTTTGCCCGTCTTGCCGAAGACGAGTTCGCGATTCTGGTTGATCCACTGAGGCACGTTTCCCAGGCGGAGTTGCTTGCCGATCTTCTGACTCGCGAGATGCGTCCTTCGTTCTCTATCGAGGAGCGCGAAATCTTCTGCTCTATCAGCCTCGGACTGGTGATTGGGAGACCTGACCACAAGAGCGCGGAGGACGTGCTTCGCGATGCGAACACGGCAACGTCCGCTGCCGAATTGCGCGGGGCCGGAAAGTGGGTGCTGTTCGAAGAGTCCATGAGTAAACTTCGCGACCAGCGATTGCAGCTGGATATCGATCTTAGGACTGCGGTGAAGAGAGAGGAGTTTGAGGTCTTCTACCAGTCACGCGTGCACCTGGATACGGGAGCCATCTGCGGTTTCGAGGCTCTGGTGCGATGGAACCACCCTACTCGCGGCCAGGTGTCGCCACTCGAGTTCATCCCTATCGCAGAGGAGAGCGGGATCATCCACGATATCGGGCTGTGGGTTCTTGAACGAGCTTGCGAACAGACGCAGCTCTGGCGCAAGCAGTACAACCTTGCTGAAGACTTTGAAGTTTCGGTCAACCTGTCGCCACAGCAGTGCAAGGAACCGAACCTGGTCAGCAGCGTGACGGAGATCCTGCAGAGAACCGGGCTGCCCGCTTCGAGCCTCAACCTTGAGCTTACTGAGAGCCTGCTAATGGAGGACATCGACCAGGCGAAGGCTGTGCTGCACGCTCTCAAGCGACTTGGCATCGGCTTGAAGATCGATGACTTTGGAACCGGATATTCGTGCCTGAAATACCTTTGCCAGTTTCCCTTCGATTCGCTCAAGATCGATCGCTCCTTCACCAAGGAGCTGGATCAGGACAGTGTGGAGATCGAAGAGATTGTGCGGACCATCGTGCAGATGGCCGGCAATCTGAAGATGGAGGTTGTCGCGGAGGGTGTAGAGAATGCGGCCCATGTCTCGCGTCTGCGCGAGCTAGGTTGCAAGTATGGCCAGGGATTCCTCTTCTCTCGTCCCGTAAACGCAGCGGCAGCGGAACGCATGCTTGGTCCGAAACGGGGCCAGGAGAAACATCGAATAGGCGGCCCGACGATCGAGGCATTGCACTCCCCGCGCGAGGAGCCGGTCTGATGTCACGGAGATTCCGAGCAAAAGTGGCTGGTGCAGCTCTTCAACTCGCAATCTCGGCCTGCGTGGTCTCTGCGTGCCTGGTGACCGCCTGGGCGCAGCAGGCATCCGATCTGTCCCAACTAAGCCTGGAAGATCTAACGAAGATTGAGGTCAGTTCAGTCGCGCGCAAGGATCAGCAACTCTTCGCGACACCGGCTGCGGTCTTTGTGATCACTCACGACGACATTCGCAGAAGCGGAATCAGGAGTCTGCCGGAGTTGATGCGCATGGTGCCTGGGATGCAGGTTGCGCAGCTCTATGCCAACGAGTGGGCGGTGAGCAGCCGTGGATTCAACGGAAGATTTGCTGACAAGATGCTGGTCCTCATCGATGGCCGGGGTATCTATTCCGAAATATACTCCGGGGTCTATTGGGACCAGAACGACCTGCTGCTCGAGGACATTGATCGCATCGAGGTGATCCGAGGTCCCGGCGGAACGCTGTGGGGCGCCAACGCGGTGAATGGGATCATCAACATCATCACCCTAAAGGCTGGGGATACCAAAGGTGCGCTGTTGATCGGCGAAGGAGGTCGCCTGGACGAAGAGGGGGCGGCGCGATTTGGCGGAGGAATCGGGAAGCAATTGAAGTATCGATCGTATGTAAAGTTCCTGGAGCGCAATCAACTGGTCACTGCGACCGGCAAGGGCGCCGGGGACGCTGGTAGCTCCGTGCGGGTAGGAGCGCGCGCCGATTGGCAAGCGCATCCCCAAGACTCGGTCTCCTTTCAGGGAGATCTGTACCGAGGTCATGGTGACGAGAGAGTTCATGTCGATGGAGTCAATGAGCCGACCTCATCCAACGTGAATACCGAGGGTGGCTTTGCCCTAGCCCGATGGGACCATACCTTTTCGCAATGGGACCTGGGACTGCAGACTTATTACAACCAGGAGAATCACGCTGAGTTATCGGGCAATGGGCGCGAACGCACGCTCGATCTTGATTTGCTTGCACACCTGCCTCGGTATAAGCAAAATGAGGCGACTCTGGGTGTAGGGTATCGGCTGGTTACGGACCGGATCGAGAGTGACCCCGTTACGTTCAACCGGGAGCACTACCGCGACATTCTGTACAGTTTCCTTTTTGAGGATGATCTAGTTGTCGTGCCTCGAAGAGTGAAAGTCACGGGCGGATTCAAACTGCTCAACACTTCTTACACTGGGGTTGAGATTCAACCGGGTCTCCGGGGGATTTGGACGCCCGATGAACGGCATGCTGTCTGGGCAGCGGTTTCACGGGCTGTACGTACACCTTCGGTCCAGGAACGAGACCTCCACTATCTGCGACCTATTCCAAACGACGGACCCATCCTGACGGACATCCTGGCAGAAGGGAATGCCGATTTCAAGTCAGAGGTTGTACACGCGTATGAAGCTGGTTACAGGCAGGCACTCGGCAAGAGTCTGTCCGTTGACATTGCAGGGTTCTACAACCAATACAAGAGGCTCAGGAGTCAATCGCAGCTTCAGCCTTATCTTGTAGCAAGTCCAACACCTGAGGTGGTTATCCCGATCGTCTACGGCAACCTGCTGGAAGCACGCAGCGATGGGGTGGAGGCAGCGGTCTCATTTCGGCCGGTTAGCTCAGTTCGAATGGATGCGGCGTACTCGTGGATCAACGCACGTCGCTGGCTGGACCATGTCAGTTCCTCGACCACTGGCGATTCCTGGTCAACCCCGACGAACACTCTCAGCCTGCGAGGAACGTGGGAGTTCGCTCGCCGGTGGACCTTCTATTCGTCGCTCTACACAGTAACCCAATTGCCTGACGATCCGGTCGATCCTAACTCCCATGTAGGTGCGTATCTGCGAGCGGACGCTCACCTCTCGTTCAGCCTGAAGGAGAATCTCCAGATCACTGCGGGAGGCGAAAATTTGCAGGAATCCCGGCATGTTGAGCTGAACCCTGCGGACGACGGCTACTCGGTAGGTTCGCAGATTCCGCGCAGTGCCTTCGTAAAACTCTTATGGAGCTTCTGAGACGTGACCACTCCGATCAAACCTGGGTGGAGAGTGTTGCGCCTTCTCTTGCTCGTCATGTCTTTCAACGCTGCGACGGATACTCCGTCCTTGGGGCAGGCTGCGCCAGTGGTGGATGAGGCGCAAATTCGAGCCGCCATGATCTTCAACCTCACCCGGTACGTCGAGTGGCCTCCCTGGAAGTTCAACGAGCCGTCCGCACCTTTCGTTCTCTGCTTTCTCGCGAGTGATGCTGTGGGCGACGACACCGAGGCTCTAGTCCGCGACCGTCAATCTCGCGAGAGCTCGGGACAAGACCGCAAGGTGACTGTGCGGCGAATCTCTTCCGCGTCCGCTGCGGCTAGTTGCCACGTCCTCTACGCCCCGAAGCTAGATCGGAAGAAAATCTTCGAGGCACCAGCTGACATCGCCAAGTGCGCGGTACTTACCATTAGCGATAATCCCACGACGGGGGGCATCGTAATCTCTCTCCCCATGGTGGATAGCCGGGTTCAGATCGTTGTTGATCTCAAGGCCGCCCAGCAGAGCGGTTTAACACTGAGCTCCAAACTCCTGAAGATTGCGACGGTGTCGCGATGAACTTCTTATGGGGCGAAGAAAGACTCTCGATGCGCAGCTTGTGGTCGGGCTCGATCAAAAGGAAGCTGATGCTGCTGTTCACGGCGAACACGGTGGTGGCGTTGACTCTCGCCTGCATTGTCTTCTGGATCTATCTAACACTTGCGTACAGGCAGACGCTGGTGCAGGAGGTCTCGACAATGGCACAGATGCTGGGGGAATCGAGCACCCCTGCGTTGACCTTCGCCGATCAGAAGGCGGCGGCGGAGTCGCTGGCGGTGCTCCGAGCGGATTCGCGGATGGAGTCCGCGTGTCTCTATGACAGGCATGGGAACCTGTTTGCAAGCTACATAAGAACATCTGCTGATCGCGCCTGTACTCAGCATCAGATCGTCGTGCCGCTCCGCTTCAATTTTCGTAACTTCACTGTCCTTCACCCGATTGTGACGGACAACGAAGTCAGTGGAAGTCTGCTTCTGCGTGTGAGCCTAGTGGAGATGTATTCGCGCCTGCGAAGGTTCGGGATCATCGGTGCGCTCGTGCTGCTTACATCTACTCTGCTGGCGATGCTGATGTCGTTGCGTCTGCAGCGTCTGATATCAGACCCGATTATTCACCTGACCCAAGTTGCAAAACGAGTTTCGAAGGGAGGGAACTACTCGATTCGCGCAGCTTCGAGATCGGAAGACGAAACGGGGGTGCTGATCGATCAGTTCAACTCCATGATGGAGCAGGTAAGCCAACGCGATCTGGAGTTGAAGCGTGCCCAGGACGATCTGGAGGTAAGGGTGGCCGACCGCACGAGAGAACTTCAAAATGAGATCGCGGAGAGAGAGGTGATTCAGCAGGACCTGTTGAACGCCAAGTTGGTCGCCGAAGAGTCGAATCGTGCCAAGAGTGCCTTTCTGGCGAATATGAGCCATGAGCTTCGGACACCGCTCAACGCAATCCTTGGCTACAGCGAGATGCTGGAAGAGGATGCGGAAGCGGCAGGGAACCAGTCGGAGGTTGCCGACCTGAAGCGGATCGAATCCGCTGGCCGACACCTCCTGATGCTGATCAATGATGTGCTTGACCTATCGAAGATCGAAGCTGGGCGGGTTGAACTATTCTCCGAGCCCGCGCAGGTTGGGACGCTGGTGAACGATATCGTAGCGACGATTGACCCTATCGCCCGCAAGAACAAGAACGTCTTTCTCGCATCCACGGAGGATGCGAATGCCACCATCTACGTGGACGTGACGAAGTTCCGCCAATGCTTGCTCAACCTCCTCAGCAATGCTTGCAAGTTTACGGAGGGTGGCATCGTTCGGCTGCGGGTCGAGGAACGTGTGAGAGACGGAGCGATATGGAGTTGCTGGGAGGTTAGTGACACAGGGATTGGCATCGCCGAGGACGATAAGGCGAAGCTCTTCCAGGCGTTTTCGCAGGTTGACTCCTCCGCGACGCGTAGGCACGGAGGTACAGGCCTTGGTCTCGCGATCAGCCAACGATTGACCCGCATGATGGGGGGATGGATCGAGTTTGAGACCAAGCTCGGTAAAGGCTCGACCTTCACGATCTACCTGCCCAGTGTGGCAGAAGGAGAGGCCGCCGGCTCACTCGCCGTGGAGCGAGTCGCGTAATCGCGGGCAAGTTAGCATCGCAGGCGGCCCGTATGGCGGTCTGGGCAGATTCGTCTTGCCCCTGCGACGCTCAATTGGATACTATGAGGCTCTTCCCCATGTTCCACCAGGATTCACTCGCAAGGGCCGGATCAACGATTCGGCGTGTCGTCAGGACCCTTTAATCTTATGGATCTACCGCCTCCTTATTTGTCACAAGATACATTGCCTCTTGAGCAGCAGGTGGCGCGTCTCCAGGCGCTGCTGGAAGCCACGCGGCAGATTCACTCGACCATTCTTCCTGATGAAGTGATGGACCGGACGGCACAGATCCTTGTGCGCGAACTCGAGATGGAAGGCGCGCTCTTTCTCTCGACCTCATCCAGGGTGATGTCGAAGATGTGGGGACATATGCCCGCGGAGCCTTACGAGGGTTGCCGGCGGTTTCCACTTCTTTCAAAGGAGAATCAGGTCCTCGCGGAGCTTGTGCTGGCGACACCTTCCGATGGATCGTTCTCACTGTACGAGCAGGATTTCGTCGAAGGCCTGGTGCTGCAGGCTGCGGTCGCCCTGGAGAACGCCACGCTGCATGAGCGCGACCTGCAATGGGCGCGGGTGCAGCAGGATCTCGATGCGGCTCGTGCTATCCAGCGTTCGCTTCTGCCACGGAGTATGCCCGAGATCGAGCGCTACTCGATTGCCGGGCAGTCGAGCACCTGCTATGAGGTAGGCGGCGACTACATGGACACGCTTACGCTTCCGGACGGCAGCGAACTTATGCTGGTAGCCGACGTCGCGGGCAAGGGACTCGCATCGGCGATCGTCGCCACCAGCTTCCGGGCTGCGTTTCGCTCGCTTGCGAGCCAGCCTATGCCGCTGAAGGAGCTCGTAAGCCGCATCGGTCAACAGCATTGGGATGAGGGAACCGAGGCGCAACGGCGATATGTCACCGCGATCTTCGTGCGCCTGGATTCGAAGAACGGCGAGGTGGAGGTCGTGAACGCGGGCCACAATCCCGGCGCACTCGTCCTGGCGGACGGCACGCTGCAAACGCTGGATGCTTCGGGCACGCCTCTCGGTATGCTGCCGGGCATGGTCTACTCTGCGGAGACGTTTTCATTCCCACCCGGTGCACGGATTCTGCTCTATACGGATGGCCTTACGGAGGTCTTCCAGGGGGATGACGAGTTCGGTACAGACCGCTTGATGGACGCTTTCCGGGACCACTCTTCTTCGCAGGCGAAGGACATTCTCGATACACTCTGGGAGACGCTGGCTACATTTTCAGACGGCGCGCCGCAAACCGACGACATGACCGCTCTCGCCATCTATCATCTCGATTCCTCTTCGCAGGAGCATGCTGCCTCATGAAAAGCGGAAGTTCCGTCGAAGTCCGTATCCCTTCCGAGCTCGGCTTTGAAAAGGTCGCGATGAGCACTGCCTCCAGCATGGCAGCGCTGATGGGATTTTCTAACGACCGGATCGAAGATTTGAAGACTGCCGTGGCCGAGGCGTGCATCAACGCCATCGAGCATGGCAATCAGCTCGACAGCACGCTCAACGTTGGAGTCGTCTTATCGACGACCGACGATGAGTTGGAAGTAAAGGTCATCGACGACGGCGCGGGAATCGCGAAGGCCCCAGCCTCGCCCGACATCGACCGCAAGATGCACGGTGAAGAAGATCCGCGCGGCATGGGCATGTTTCTTATCCAAGCATTAGTCGACGAAGCGGAGTGGCACCAGGGGCCTCCCGGCAAGAGCTTCGTCCGTCTCGTTATCCGTCTCGACGCCCATCACGACGCCCATCAAGGCAAGGAGAGTCAATAAATGCAGGCGACTACAAAAGTCACCCAGCGCACCGCTACCTCCGCTGCAGGAACATCCATTGCTGTCCTCGCATTTTCCGGCGATATCTCGTCAGCTTCAAAGGAAGCCATCCTCGAGGCGTATCACGGCCTGAGCGCGGCGACGACTAATGTGTTGCTGGACTTTACTGCTGTCGATTACATCAACTCCTCGGGCATTGCGATCATCATTCAGCTACTGCTGGAGGCAAGCAAGTCCGGAACGCGAAAGGTCGGCATCTTCGGCCTGAGCGCCCACTTCCAGAAGGTCTTCACGATGGTGGGCATCAACAAGTACGCGTCGCTCTATCCTGATGAGCAGACAGCGTTAGTGTAGATTCAGGGAATTGCAAGCCCACTTTGGATCGGGTCGGCCGATAGCCGCCATGTGGTAAAGTGAGTCTGGCTCGCAATTTGCGGAGAGATGGCCGAGTGGCTGAAGGCGCACGCTTGGAAAGCGTGTATACCGCAAGGTATCCAGGGTTCGAATCCCTGTCTCTCCGCCATAAATAACTCCTACCAAGCCAAACCTCAAAGAACACCTCTCCATCAGGTGGATCGGTTACGTCCGATAACACATATTATGTATACCTGAATCTGTAAGCGCAAAGCAATAATGTCATAGCTCTGCAAAGCCAAAGTGTCGCTGCCCCATCCTGAGCTGAGGGTTGGAGGCGGCAGATGGGGTGGCTACAGATGAGCAAGCAGGAGTTACGACGGGTTGAGGTCTTGACCGAGGTGCTGGCGGGTCGGCGCACGACGGAGTCGGCGGCGGGCGTGCTGGATGTGAGCTTGAGGCAGGCACAACGGCTGGTAGCTAGATACCGTGATGGCGGCGGCGGAGCCCTGATCCATAAGAGCCGCGGCCGCCCGGCGAGCAACAAGTTAAGCGCAGGCACACGTGAGCTGGTTCTCGAACTCGTACAGCAGAGTTACCGTGACTTCGGGCCGACACTTGCAGCGGAGGTCCTGCTGGAGCGTCACGGTGTCGAGGTCTCACGCGAGACCTTGCGCAAGTGGATGGTCGAGGCCGGTCTGTGGTTGTCACGCAAGCAGCGCAGGAGCTTCCATCAGCCAAGGCTCCGTCGCGAGAGTTACGGCGAGCTGATCCAGATCGACGGCAGCGAACATCGATGGTTCGAAGACCGTGGCGAGCCCTGCACGTTGCTGGTCTTCATCGACGATGCCACAAGCAGCTTGATGCAGTTGCGCTTCGTCCTCAGTGAGAGCACGTCGAGTTACTTCGAGGTTCTTCGCAGCTATCTGGAAACGCATGGTTGTCCGGTGGCCTTCTACTCGGACAAGCACTCCGTCTTCCGAGTGAACAGACCGGACACGAAGAACGGCTGCGGAATGACTCAGTTCGGCCGTGCGCTGGCCGAGCTTAACATCGAGATGATCTGCGCTAACTCGAGCCAGGCCAAGGGGCGCGTCGAACGAGCCAACCGTACCCTGCAGGATCGGCTGGTCAAGGAGTTACGTCTGGAGAACGTATGTGATCTGGAGACTGGCAACGCCTTCCTGCCCGGCTTCGTGGAACGCTTCAACAAGCGGTTCGCACTCAAGCCTGCAGCGGCAGCCGATCTTCATCGCAGACTAAACACCCCCGGCAGACTCAACGACGTGCTGAGCCAACGCGAGCAACGCCATGTCAGTGAGCAACTCACCTTGAGCTACGACCGTAAGCAGCTCATCCTGGAACGTAATGAGATCAGCGAAGAGTTGGGCGGCAAATACGTCGAAATCTACACATTCCCCGATGGCCGGCTGGAGGTGCGCTCGCACGGGCACGTACTTCCCTACCGCGTCTTCGACAAGGACCAGCGCGTCAACCCAGCAGCCATCGTCGAGCGCAAACGACTGAGCCATGCCCTATCCATCATCAAGGCGAGACAGGATGCAACGCTTGTTCCAAGGATACAAACCAACAGCGAGAAGGGCGGCTACAAGAAGAACCCGCGTCAACTTTACGGGGTGAATTACAAAGCAAAAAACGCGCCGCCGGCTGCGGTGGAAATGACGGCCTGATGGAAAGCGTGGAACGATGAAACTGTCCCACTCTTCCCACAGTCCTTGGGAATCCACACAGTACGTCGATTCCCACATTACGCACCGCACGACGACTACGGCGCTTTATGATGACAGAACCGCTTTGCAGATCCAGCGACGGTTTAGCTTTGCTCCAACAGAATCGTAACGCTTGATTAAGCTACGCCAGCGCGCTTCAGCCTGCCTTCTCCCCTTGAACTTTCGCGTAAAATACGAACAGTATGGCGTTCCCTGTAAAAGTTTGTGTCGTCTGTTCAGAAGAGTTTGAGCTGAAGCCTAATAAGCCTGGCTTCGCCAATCGGTGCCCCAGTTGCAGCGAGCCAGAGTCGCAGTATGCGGGCGGCAAACAAAGCATGGATGCAGACGAACGCAAGGCCAACGCGGAGGCTAACGAAGCCCGGCGTGCCGCGATGAAAGATCTGCTCTATCGAAAAGATCGCTAGTCACAACCTAATTTCGCGGTATTGCGCGGCCTCAATAGTTCATTCGAAAATTGAACTATTGAGCCCCACCTCCAACAAAATGAACAAGTTCGATGCGGTCTTTGGAGACAATCATTGTCTCTGCCCACGCTGCTCTGGGAGTGATTGCGCCATTGAGCTCGATCGCAACCCGATCGGCTTTCAGCTCAAGAGCGCCGAGAAGCTGTGCGATGGTTGAGCCATTCTCCATCTCCGCAAAGACGCGGACATGGCCGTTGAGAATAATTTCTAGTGCCATACGACTCTGAGAGTATCAGGTCGCTGGTCCCGCCGGCGGGACATCGACCTGCCAGAGCAGATGCACAGCTCGGAACTTCTCTCGACGGCTTGGGTTCCAATTTCCGTGGACCGCTGCGGAGACCTCATGACCAATCACAGACTCAGATCGAAGGCATCGTCACTCGTAGCAGCACTGCTCATTCCACTCTTGATGGGACCTGTAGAAGTCTTTGGTCAGAGTCCCGCTGCTGCGCATCCACCCTTGAAAGCCAAGGTCGGTCAGCTTAGCCCGGACGAAAAACTGCTCCTGGTGCTGAACCGGTTCACCTATGGGCCGAGACCGGGCGATCTTGAGAAGTTGCGCTCCATGGGACTTCAGACATGGTTCAACCGCCAGCTTGCCCCTCAGACGATTGACGACGGCGATTTAGATCGACGGCTGGCAAGGTTTCCCGCGATGCAGCTTCCCCTTCCACAGCTCATGGCGCTCTATCCCAATCGCCAGGCGGTCCGGAAAGAGATGAACGGAAGGATGGACCGGCCTGGTGGACAGATAGCGAACGCTATCTACAAAGACTCCATCGAAAGGTACAAGGAGAAGTTGAAGAACAAAGACGGTGACGGCGACCAGGGCCAGATGGCCGAAGATCCGCCACCGCCGCTCCCCCAGGATGTCGCGACCTTGATCGCGATGACCCCAGAAAGCCGTTTCAGCGTGTTGTGCAAGTTCACGCCGCAGCAGCTGACTGAACTTCGCCGCTCCACGCAGCCTGCAGATCGCATTCGTCTGGTTGACGGATTTACCCCCCCGCAGTTCGAGGCACTCGCTGCATTCGAATCCCCCGTCGGCTTAGTAGGAGCGGAAGACACGCAGACTAAGCTTCTTCGTGACATCTACAGCGAGCGGCAATTAGATGAAGTGATGGTTGACTTTTGGCTCAACCACTTCAATGTTTACATGAAGAAATCACAGGATGCTCCTTATTACATTGATAGTTATGAACGTGACACCATACGTCCGCATGCTCTTGGGAGCTTTGAGAGCCTGCTCGTAGCGACTGCTGGAAGTCCTGCGATGCTGAACTATCTCGACAACGCACAGAGCATTGGACCAAAATCGATGTTTGCGGAACGCGCCGGCGGGCGGCACGGGCAGCCGAAGAAACAGACTGGCCTCAATGAGAACTACGCCCGAGAGCTCATGGAGTTGCATACGCTTGGGGTCAACGGAGGATATACCCAGAAGGATGTGACCGAGGTCGCCAAGGTTTTCACCGGATGGACAGTCGGATCGCCCGAGAAAGGAGGAGTTCCCACACGGGTGGAGTTCGACGAGACCAGACATGAGCCCGGGTCGAAGACCGTGCTCGGGGTGAAGATCAAGGAGAACGGCGAAAAGGAGGGCCTGGAGGTGCTGCACATGCTGGCGACGAGTCCGCAGACAGCCCGTTTCATCTCCACCAAAATTGCCGTCCGTTTCGTGGCGGACGATCCTCCGAAGGCGCTGATAGATCAGATGACAAAGACTTTTCAGTCGACGCATGGCGACATCCGCAAGGTTCTTCTTTCCATGGTCAACTCACCGGAGTTCTTCACCACGGCAACGTATCGCGCCAAGGTGAAAACGCCGCAGGATTTCGTAGTCTCGACGGTTCGCGCTTCGGGGGCGGAGGTTGAGAGCGCAGGTGCGATCGCCAATGTGATCTCGGATCTGGGAATGCCGGTATACGGGATGCAGACGCCGAACGGCTATTCGATGAAGGCCGATCCGTGGAACAGCTCCGCATCACTGATAGCTCGGTTGAACTTCGCGCTGGCTCTATCGTCGAACCGGGTTGTCGGTGTCAGAGTCGATTGGAATCAGTTTCTCAATACCGCGGAGCTCGATCCGGCAGAAAAAGAATCGGAGCTTGAGACAAAGCTACTCCACTTGTCGGTAAGCGAGCGGACGCGCGAGGCCATTCTCGCTCAGGTCACCTCTGACCCTGCACAGCAGCAGGCAAGTCTGAAGCAGGTCGCCGTGGTTGACCGGAAGCGCGATCCGCTTGCCTTTGGAACCCCCGGTATGCGCGGTGCCGCTCCGTTACCTGCCGATACCCAGGCTGCACTGGCAGCCGGGCTGCTCTTTGGGTCGCCAGAGTTCCAACGGCGTTAGATTCATCGAATGGGCCATAGATGGTTCATAGGGCCTCGGCCGCGACCGATAGGGACTGCTGATCGCAGCGCTTCGGCTACGTAGCTTTTTGCATTCCGTGTTGCCGTTATCAGATCGTCCCCCAAGACCAGCCGGCACAGTAGAGCGCTAGAGAGAGCGCAGCCCGTTCCGTGGGTCGAGCTTGTTTCAACATGCTCGCCGGACATCCAATGATGCCTGGATGCGAGGGTGACCAGAAGGTCGTCGGGAGGGATGATGTCCCCTCCTGTAGCCAGCACGTTTAAAGGCTTGCCGCCATGTCCGATAACTTCCCTCTGGAGGTCTTCAGCCGCTCGAACGGTTTCTTCCTTAGACTTGATGTCTGATCTGCCTGTCAGCCAGCCAAGCTCGGAATGATTGGGTGTCACCCAATCCACTAGAGGCAGCAGCCTCTTTTTCAGGAGGTCGACTCCTTCAGGTTCTAGCAGCTCCCTGCCTGATGAAGATCGGATGACGGGGTCAAGCACTACCGGAATATCCGAGCCTCGTCGGCGAAGGCGCTCGAGGTAGTCGCATACCGTTGCGACGGCGGCTCTGGTTCCCATCATGCCGATCTTGATTCCAGCTGGCGGTAGATCGTCGTCGAGGCATGCCAGGCTGTCGGAGAGGATGCTAGCCTCGACGGGATAAAAGGCCCGTACACCCATCGTGGATTGGACGGTCAACGCCGTGATGCAGGACGTTCCGAATAGACCATGTGCTGCGAAGACCATCAGGTCGGCAGTTACGCCGGCACCTGACGAGGGATCGAAGCCAGCGATCGTAAGGACGGTCTTCACCTCTCCGATAGTATTCGTTACACTTGAAGGCATGGAAATCGCAGCGCCTCAGAGGCTGGACCAGGCTGTCGCCGAAGCTCGAACAGATGCGAAAGATCGCCTCGCGGTGGCGCTGGACTTCCCTTCCGCGGTGTCCGCTCTTGCCTTTGTCTACCGGCTTGAAGGACGTTGCCGGTGGTTCAAGGTGGGGATGGAACTCTTCTACGCGGCTGGGAGCGGGCTGATCCATGACCTTCGCGAAAAGGGTTTTGAAGTCTTCCTCGATCTGAAGCTGCACGATATCCCGAATACGGTCGCGGGCGCGGTTCAATCGGTCACTTCAACCGGAGCCTCCCTGCTTACGCTCCACGCGTCTGGCGGCGAGAGGATGATGCTTGCCGCGGTTGAGGCAGCCCAGGCACCCGGTTCACCAAGACTTCTAGCTGTAACGGTTCTAACAAGTATGGATGGGGCAGATCTGAATGGAACCGGAGTTGCGTCGAGTCCCCGCGACCAGGCCGTCCGTCTGGCGTTGCTGGCCCAGAGGTGTGGAGTTGCCGGGATGGTGTGCTCCCCGGAAGAGGTAGAAATTCTGCGTCGCAAGCTCGACGTTGGCAATCTGCTGGTGGTACCGGGGATTCGTCCCGTTGGCGCTGCGATAGGCGACCAGCGCAGGATCGCAACGCCGGGCTCGGCGATTCGCGATGGCGCGTCCATGCTGGTTGTTGGCAGGCCAATCACGCAGGCGGCTGATCCGGCGCAGGCAGCGGCAGCGATCCTTGCTGAGATCGAAGCCGCTGGTTCCATCTCCTAAACCGAACAAGAAAAGCTCCCACAACCTAGGAAAAGACTGGTCGTGGGAGCTGCCTTTCGCCTGCAATGAAGAATTAGCTCGCGATCTCCGCCTGCAACTGGATATCGCTTAGGCGGAGGACGAGCGATTTGGCTGATCCGCCTCCCTTGAGGAACTCGCTTAGGTCGATCTGGACCACGTCGAATCCAAGCCGTCCCAACCGTCGTGAGAGGTCGCTGGACACCTTATGCATCAGAACGGTCTCGCCAATATTGATGACGTTGCAGGCGAACGCGGTGGCTTCCTCTTCGTTAACCGCGATTCGCTTCTCCTCCGGATAGGCGTTCTCTATGGCAACTCGCGACGCTGCGTCGAAGGCGTCCGGGAAGTACATCAGGTGGCCGCCGGACAACGGAGCGAAGCACGTATCCAGGTGATAGAAGCGCGGGTCGACCAAATGCAGTGAGACGACCGGGAGGTGCCACGCCTGCGCCAGGTGACGATGGCACTGGAGGCACGTACGGACCCCGTGCGCTGCCCAGAGGAGCTTGCCGTTGGCATCGAAAAGAGCGTCTCCCTCGCCCTCAAAGGCGGTCTCGCGAGGCGTCTCCCAGAGGAGAAAACCATGATCCTTCAGCCAGCGCCGGACGGGCTGCTCTTCGACGCGCCGCTCGGGGTGAGCGAAGCTCGAAACGGCGGCGACGCCGTGCTGGACGACGGCTGTGTGGCCGACGAATACCATGTCAGGCGAACCCTGGACGGCCGGAATCAGGCGGACATCCGCAATCAGCTGGAGCTGGCGATGCAGCTCGCGCCACTGGGCGAAGGCGAGGTCACGGTTGAGGCGGTGAAGGTTGCCCGCCATCCATGGGTTGATGACGTAATCAACGTCATACCACTGCGGGGCGCACATCAGGAAGGTAGGCGTATCGAACTGTGGGGGAGGTGGGGAGTTTCGGGAAGGCGTCGTGCTGCTTACTGTATCCAACTGCAAACCGGTACTGCTTTTCATGACAAGAGGTCCTGCTTTCAGTGCTTGAGTCTCCCCCTGTTGGTACAGCTTCGTCAAGTGCCGCGCTCGAATTTAACGGTACCTCTATGGGACTGAATCAGAAGAGGTAACTTACCGTTGTAAGACCTGCGGAAAACGTGAGAGGGTGCGTTCCATGATGAGAGTCAATGCAAAAAGCCCCGTTGCCGGAGCTTATTTTGCGTGTCAAACGATCGTGTGAATCAATCTGTTGCTTAGAGCTTTTCGAAGAACTCGCAGGCCGAGCAGGAGATGTACACTCCGCCGGGGATGCCGCGCTCGCGGTCTTTAACGCGCTTCACGATACGGGTGGGCTTGGAGCACTTGGGACAATCGGTGCTCTTGTTGGTGTCCATGACTTTCTTGCGGTCGCCGGTCTTGGCAATCTTCGACATCTTGGTAATCTCCTGATGCTGATCTCTAGGCTGTCCACGGGAAGCACGACTCTAACCCGGGGCCGCCGGTTCGGGCAAGGCATCGGAGAGTCGGACGAGTGGCTGACGCCCATCGATAAGTCTACATGAAGGAACGGGGCTCTAGGGCAGGCTATCTCGGGAAGATGACTTCTCCCAGCAGGAGGGAGAAGATCGGCTATGGGCCTCATGTATCCTTTGAGAACGCGCACCAGTTCAAAGACCCCGTTCCAGGAGATGGCCGATGAAGCGAATTGTGGAACTGGACGGTGTGCGGACAATTGCTGTCGCGGGTGTAATCGCCTGCCATTTTGCTCCATTTTCAAACTGGTTCGGCCAGATTCCGGCGCATTATGGCGGTTTGGGAGTCGATATTTTCTTCGTCCTCTCAGGCTTTCTGATCACCACTATCCTGCTGGAACTCAAGCACGCGGATCATCCCTACAAGGTCTTTTACGCGAGACGATTCATCCGGATCATGCCGCCGTATATTCTGCTTCTCGTGATTGTCTACGGAATCGCCCTTTTCGCTCATGATCCAATCGAGCCGGAAAAATTTCTAGGACAGATCCTCTTTCTGCGGAGCTTCGTAAACATAGGGAGCGATCTGCATCGGCTTGTCGACGTGATCCAACATCCAGGCTTGATCCCGAATCCATTTGCCATCACTTTCAATAAGTTTGTCGAACCGGACTACCCGATCTTGCCGATTACGGGCGCCTTGGGCCCGACGTGGTCGCTCTCGGTCGAAGAGTGGTTCTACGTCCTGTGGGCGCCAGTTGTTTTATTGCTCAGCCGCACTAGGATCGTCGCGGTGGGATTTGCGATGTGTGTGGCGGGATTTCTGCTGCGTTGGATCATCAGCCCGCCTTCGATGATCCTGCGCTCTAGCGATATTCTGATTGCGGGTGCTCTGCTGGCCCTTTGGATTGAGCACCGTAGAGGCCTCGACGCGAGAACGCAGCGCAGAAACGATCTTCTCTTCGGAATCGCGTCAGCCCTGTCGGGCGTGATCTATCTGCTGCTCGTGATCTTGCACCGCGAACTTCTGAGCATGACTTTTGCTGAGTTTGCATTCGCCGGAGCAGTGGGCTGGCTGATCCTTCATGCGGGATCTTCTAATCCGGTCAGCTGGTTTCTACGGCTGAAGCCGATGGTCTATCTTGGTTCGATCAGCTACATGCTGTACCTGATCCACCTCCCGATGTACTTCCTGGTTCGGGCTGGTGTGACGAGGATTGCAGGCGGCCTGAATCAGGAGGCCCGCTACTGGATCGTTTCCATCACGACCGTCATTCTCTCCGTAGCCTTCTCTGCCGCTTCTTGGAAGTTCTACGAGTCTCCGATCCTGAAGCACAAAGACCGTTTTACGGAGTGGGTGATAGGTCGTCGAGAGAAGCTCGAAACAGTAGATTCCGCTCACTGAGTAGGCGGTGCCTGAGGAGATGAGGGCTGCTGCGTTGGGTCGGGAGCAGAGCCGGTCTTCGATGGCGGAGGATACTGGACGCGATGGGCGTTACTTACCGGCACTGTATCGTCTTTTTCACCCGCCTGACGAAGAGTGGGCGGAGCTACTGTGTGATTAGGGTCGACTCCATCTCCGAGAGCGATATCCCGTTTGTCGGGCTCTGGAGCGAAGTCTCCCATCTCGTTCTTATCGTGAACCTCAATCGGCTTGCCTAGCGCCGCGACCTTGACCAAGACGACGCGATCGCCTTTGAATCGTACGAAGCGAACGGTCTGTGGAACATGCCCGTAGATCCATTCCTCGTAGTGAACTCCTTCCGGAGTGTCCTCGGCGTGTTCACGCACTTTGCTTTCTGGTGCGCCTACGGATGCGAGAACCATGCGGCGGTCCATCCCGACCAAAACTTCGTGTGCGGAGATCGATTCCTTTACAGGTGCGGGGAGAGTGTCGGCGTAGGCGTCTGTTGAGGTCTTGGCGCCGAAGTCGATCACCGGCGTCAGGAGGGCTTTTACTTCCGGAGCCGAGATCTCGGGCACACCACCCTTGAAGATGAGGGTTACGCGGGCACCCGTAGGATCGTCGCCCCGGCGGGCAACGGGGCCGTCTCCGAACGAAATGTGGCTGAGGTAGCGGTGCTTGGCGTAGGGGCCGCCGTTGACATCGATTACAATACGGTCGGGCTTGAAGGTCAGGGCCGTCACGACGACCCGGTCGCCGACGGAGACGGACGCACCCTTTTCGTAGATCATCTTCTTGTATTCGGCTGCGCCGGGCGTAAGCTCCCCATTGGCTTCGAGCATCAAGCCTGCGCCCATGGGGAGCACGCGGTGCGCGAATCCCTGCTCCGACTCTAGGTCCCGGATCAACTCACGGCGTCCGCGCTCCGAGAGGCGACCGTCGGGCAGTTGCATATGGGTGGGGGTGAAATCGGTCGCGATTCCGGCGGTGGCGCTATGCTCGCCGACCACGAAGACATCCGGCTTCTGCTTCTCCGGTTCACCGTTCTGCGAGAGGCAGGCGGTTGACGATGCGGCGATCAAAAATATGGGGGCCCATCTGGACGCGGACTTCACCATGTTGCACCTCAGATGCAAGTGATTCTCCGCTCATCCGGGAGGTTTGACAAGTCAATTGCGCAGGCGTAGCGGCCGGGGGGTTCAATTTTGACACCGCGCTTTCAACGGTAGTGGAACTAGCGTTCCGGCTCGACCGATCTGGACTGCGGGGTTGTGGGCAGAATCTGTACTAACGCGGGAGGTGCTGGTGGAATAGCCCGCTCCATCTCGGTGTGAGCGGCAGGTGGAGGAACATCCATCGCGTACCCGGCAGGGACCAGCGGTTTGCGCGTGTAGTCCCATGCCCAGTCGCTGCTGACGAGAACCACTGCGGCGATGGCTGCGGCCAGCGGAATGAGCGTCCACGGAGCGGCTTCGATGCCGTAGGCTCCGCCGGTCAGCCAGGCACGACCAATTGCACGTGACTCCACGAGCGATGCGAGATTATCGATGCCATTGACCGGCAGGCCAAACAGGATGCCAAGACTGGCGATCCACGCAAAGTGAAGCCCCCAGCCGAGCCAGAGGCCGTGGGTTCGCAGCCATGCAAGGCAGAGGCAGACTCCAAAGATCGTCCACGCGATAACGCTCAGGATTGTGGAATCACGGCTGAAGCTACCGATGAGCCCGAAGAGCAGTGAAATCATAACTGTTGCCCATGCCGGGCCGAGGGCTTCGATCAAGCGGCGGAAGGCGAAGCCGCGGAATCCGATCTCTGACGCAAGAGCAAGCATGGCGACGGTTATGAGGTTCAGGACCAGCAGATAGAGCGAACGCGGCGCGATCCAGAAGCGTACGTACAAGGCTCCGAAGAAAGCCTGTGGGAGCACGGCCAGCAGGACGACGCCCCAACCGATCGCGGCTCCGGTCGCGAATTCCTTGCGTGATGAGGGGCGGCGCGGCAGTCCAATCAGTCGGCGAACGGGAGTTCCGCCCGAGAAGATCGACTGGAGAAACATCGTACCGACAACGAGTAGGAAGAGCAGGAAGATTGATTGAAGGAGTTGATACCCGTCGCTCAGATTCAGACGCACGGCCAGTCCCCTCGCGGCTTGGGTGGCAATCTGGTTAGCCGCGGCAAACCAGATCAGAGACGCGGTGACCACGGCAAGTTGAATGGATCGGTGATGCCTGGATTCGGTGCGGGTCTCGTTCTGCGGCAACGGCAAATTCATCTCTCCTGCGTCTGTCGAAGCGCTCATTCTTCGACTCTCTCAAGTTTATGCTCTTCTCGCGGAATGGGACGAGGCCGACGGAGGTCGTTCATCGTCTTGTAACCGGAATCCATGACGATCGAGCGATGTCCTCTAAAGCCTTGTTCGCCCTGCGGAACTCCGCCGCTTTGTTTGTTGCCCTTGCACCCAGCCTGGCCGGTGCCCAGCAGCCAGCGCAAGGTGAGAATCCGTATCAGCAACTCATGAAGAGTGCGGCGGCGCACGCCAAGGCCAGCCACGCTTCCACTATCCCCGCGCTGTCACCGCTCGATTACACAGTTATCGACGGTTCGGTTCCAGTTGCGGCGCTCCAGAAGCTCGGCATCAAGGTTGTCCCGTGGACTACGAACGACCCAGAGAAGATGCGCGCCGTGATTCGTACCGGAGTCGACGGCCTGATCTCTGACCGCCCAGACCTGCTGCAGAAGGTGGTTGCGGAGGAGCGCGCGTCCTCGCCGCAGATGGCGGCGAAGCTCAAGGACTTCAACGTATCGGGCCATCGTGGCGGCCGTGGTTTGAGACCCGAGAACACTCTGCCCGCTTTCGAGTCTGGCTTGGATAACCTGATCGACACGATTGAGACCGATACCGGAGTTACGACTGACCGTGTTTCGATGATCTGGCATGACCAGTTCTTCAATCCGCAGTCGTGCCGCAAGGCGGACGGCTCACCTTACACGATGGAGAACCGGATCTATCTTCGCGACATTTCGAGCCACGATGCACAGGCGACGCTGATCTGCGATAAGCTGCACCACGGTCCGAACCAATTCCCGAACCAGGTGAATGAGCTCGCACTGTCTCCGGTAGCGGTCGCCTTCGCCGCACAGGAGCACCTCATCAGTCCCTACGTGCCTACCTACGCGGAACAGCTATTTCGCTTCACGGCGTTCTATACGGATTACTACCGCAACGGCACGGGCAAGACGACTCCGCGTGCTGCGGAACGGGCGAAGGCCGGAGAACGGGTGCACTTCAATCTTGAGACTAAGATTTTGCCGGACTACGTTCCGCAGATGGATCCAAAGCTGAAGATTCCCGCAGAGATGCTACAGAACCACACGGTCAGCCCGCAGGAGTTTGTCGACACGCTGTGCGGAGCGATCACGCGGAACCATATGGAGGCGCGCTCAGACGTACAGAGCTTCGACTTCAGGACGCTGATTCTCGTGGAGCAGCAGTTTCCTGCAATCCAGACGTTCTATCTCACCCAAGATTCGAAGGCATTTTCGACCGAGTTAGTTCCCGCCGCACTGCGTCAGGAGGCTGCGAAGTAGGTCAGCTCTTCGCGGCGTTGTAGGCCGCGAGAAGATCGTCGACGAGGATGCCGTTGATCGTCGCGCCTGCGGTGCTGCAGTCGGCGATGGACATGCCCTGTAGGCACGCGTCACGAATTGTCAGGTGCGACATGTTCGCGTTGTGGATAGAGACTCGCGTGAGATTCACATCGTCCAGCAGGGCGTCGGATAGATTGACGTTCCGGAAGCTGGACTGCCTGAGGTCCGCGTCAATCGCTTCGATCACGCGCTTTGTGTGTTCGAGCTTGTTGGTCGCGCAGGGAAACATGGAGTCCTCCTGCGAGAGATGGTAGTGCTCTTTGGCCAACTCATCAACAAAAAGTGAACGCCCACCCTTGGGAAAGAGTGGGCGTTCCGGCTTTGCGAGAGCGATGACTACTCGCCATAGTATTCAAGGCCGAGGTGGGTGATGAGGTCCTCGCCCATGATGTGGCGGAGTGTGTTCTTCAGCTTCATCTGCTGGATGAAGAGATCGTGTTCCGGATACACGCCGGGGGCGGTCTGCGGGGCCTTGAAGTAGAAGCTCAGCCACTCCTGGATGCCGAGGCCGCGCAGAGAAGGTGTGCGGGAGGCGAGGTCGAGGAAGAGGCAGAGGTCGAGAGCCAGCGGAGCTGCGAGGATGGAGTCGCGGCAGAGGAAGTCGACCTTGAGCTGCATCGGGTAGCCGAGCCAGCCGAAGATGTCGATGTTGTCCCAACCTTCTTTGTTATCTCCGCGTGGTGGGTAATAGTTGATGCGAACTTTATGGTAAATGTCCTTGTAGAGGTCGGGATGAAGCTCCGGCTGGAGGATGTAGTCCAGCACGCCGAGCTTCGACTCTTCCTTGGTCTTGAAGCTCTCGGGGTCGTCGAGGACCTCGCCGTCGCGATTGCCGAGGATGTTGGTCGAATACCAGCCAGAGATGCCCAGCAGACGCGTCTTGAACGCCGGGGCGAGAACAGTCTTGATGAAGGTCTGGCCGGTCTTGAAGTCCTTGCCGCAGATGGGCGCGTTCATCTTCTTTGAGAGCTCAACCAGTGCCGGGACATCGACGGTCAGGTTTGGCGCGCCATTGGCGAAGGGAATGCCTTCCTTGAGCGCGGCCCAGGCGTACATCATCGAGGGCGTGATGCCTGGGTCGTCGTCGACGAGGCCCTTCTCGAACGCTTCAAGCGTTTGATGGACCGCCGCCTGCTCGAGGAAGATCTCGGTGGAACCGCACCAGATCATCACCTGGCGATCGGTCTTGGTCTTGAACTCCGCAATGTCGTTGCGGATCTGGTTGGCGAGGTCGCACTTGTTCTTGCCGGTTTTGGCCTTCTTCGCGGTAAGGCGCTTGACGTAGTGCTGGTCGAAGACGGCTGGTATGGGCTCGATGGATTCGAGATAGGGGCGGATCGACTCAAGTTGATCGCGGTCGAGGACCTGTGCGGTCTTTGCGGCGTCGTAGAGGTTGCCGCCAAAGATGTCCCACCCGGTGAAGACTAGGTCGTCGAGCTGGGCAATCGGGGCGAAGTCCTTGATGAGCGGGCTGCGACCATCGGTGCGCTTGCCGAGCCGGATGGTGCCCATTTGCGTGGTTGATCCGATCGGCTTGGCGAGGCCGCGGCGGACAGCTTCCACGCCGGCGATAAGAGTTGTAGCGACGGCTCCCATGCCGGGGATCATGATGCCGAGTTTTCCAGTTGCGGGCTTGATGCTGGCCGCGTCTTGCGTTGCGGCGCCGGGTGTTGACATGCTTGGCGATACCCTTCTTTTGGTCGATAGTTCCGTTACTGCCGGACACCTCAGTATTGCCCATTGGAAGGGGTGCAGCAAACATGGCAAAGAGTGGCTAAGTTATCGCTAACGAAGGACTTAAGAGCACGTCGAGCGCTGCTGAAGGCTTTACGTAAGGGGTTCATAGCAAGTGATTTGTGCGCCTTACGGCCACGCCCGGATGTTTCGTGCGGCGACGACAAAGAGCCCCCGAAACGCGAAACTACGTTTGCGCTTCAGGGGCTCTCTCAGACTAGTTTCGAACGACTCTCAGGCAGCCTCGAAGCGGATGCGATTTTTCCAATGAGTCCACACAAACCATACGATTCCAACCAGTAAGACAGCCTCAACGCCGAGATGAAATTTATGGAAGAACGCCTTGAACTCCGGGTTCGAGTTCCACGTCGCCCCCAGCTTCATGCCCACGTAGGCCAGTGCGTAGCACCAGGGCCACGATCCGATGAAGGTGTAGATGTGAAAGCGAACCTGGTTCATCTTGGCTACGCCGGCGGGCAGAGCGATGAAGGTGCGGACAATCGGCAGCATGCGACCGATGAGCACCGTGATGGAGCCATACTTGTTGAAGAAGTAGTCCACCCGATCGAGATCGTGCCGGCTGAGCAGGACATAGCCGCCGAAGCGCTCGACCATCGGTCGGCCACCCCACGCGCCAACCCAGTATGCGGGGATCGAGCCAATATTCGAGGCCAGAGAGGCCACCGTCGCCAGGAGCACCAGTTGTAACTGGTTGTGTGCCAGGACGAAGCCAGCGAACGGCATGATCACTTCCGAAGGGATCGGAATGCAGGCCGACTGGATGGCCATAAGCAGAGCGACGCTGGCGTAGCCGCCCGTGGAGATGAAGGCGACAAGGAGTGCAAGAATTTTCTCTGACATTGCCCAGAAGTATATCGGATCAGAGTTTTCTCAAGATCAATTCGGATATCCGGCCTATGGCACATGCCGCAAAGATATAAACTCAGCCAGATCTATCAGGAAGCCCATGACCACCCGTCGCAGCCTTCTTCGATCCGCCCTTGCTTCATCCGCGCTCATTGCTTTGAAGTGCAATCGGCTGGCGATTGCGGAGCCAGTCTCTGCAACGTCCGGTCGACCGCTCGCACGCATTCCGTCCGACTTCATCGGCCTCGGCTACGAGATGTCTTCGGTCGGTCGCGCCGACTTGTTGACCGGTAAAAATGCGG
Organism: Granulicella aggregans; assembly: GCF_014203275.1. Taxonomy (GTDB): domain Bacteria; phylum Acidobacteriota; class Terriglobia; order Terriglobales; family Acidobacteriaceae; genus Edaphobacter. The sequence continues at coordinate 693,899 of NZ_JACHIP010000003.1, read as the reverse complement.
CATACGTCCATCTTCTCAGCAATCTCGGCCCGAAGGGAGTTTTGCGCATTGGCGGCATCGTGGCCGACTTCACGAGCTATTCTCCACACGGCCCCGGCTCGGCCCAGCCCAGAGATACCGTCATCACGCGCGATAGTCTTATTCAGCTTCGGACTCTCCTTGATGCAACGGGATGGACAGCTATCTGGAGCCTCAACTTCGGTAGCGGCACCCTCAACGACGCAGTCGCCGAGGCCAAAGTTGTGCAGCAGATTCTCGGGTCGCGCCTGAACGCGATTGAACTCGGCAACGAAGTTGAAAACTACAGCCGCGGCGAGCACCCGCTTCGGACGCCACCCTACCTTTACGATAACTACCGCGCCGAATACAGCCGTTGGCGTGCAGCGATTCTTGCCGCGGTCCCCACGCTTTGCTTCGCCGCGCCGGATACGGCCGCTTCGGTCGAGTGGGTCGAGAAGATGGCAGCGGACTCACGCGGCGATGTTCAACTGCTCACCACACACTACTATCGCGGAGACCAGCGACACGGCACACAAGATCAACTACTCCAAACCGATCTCGAGCTTATCGATCGTCTCAAGCGTCTACGTGAGGCGTCAAAAAAGAGCGGCATTCCATGGCGAATGTGCGAGACCAACTCTTTCTTCGGCGGAGGCCGGCCCGGCGTCAGCGACACTCTCGCCGGGGCCTTATGGACGCTTGAGTTTACGCTCCTGCTCGCTGCTTGTGGCTGTGCCGGGGTGAATATTGAAACTGGGGTAAATCAACTCGGCTTCGTCAGCTCCTATTCGCCTATTCAGGATGACGGCGCGGGTCATAACTCGGCAGGTGCACCATACTACGGCATGCTCGCATTTGCCACCGCAGTTGCTGAATCGCGCGAAGTTCTCGCAATGAGCCACGCAACGAGCGACCGCGAACTCTCTTCCTTTACGCTCGGTCGCGCGGGTCGACTTCACAGTGTGGTCCTGATCAATAAATCCGCGACCGCCAGCCTTCCCTTCTCTCTTTCGGAATTGAATCTTCGCAAGCTGACAGTGCTCTATCTCAGAGGCCCATCGCCTGAGAGCACGACGGGTATTACCTTCGGCGGCGCTGCGGTCGATCCTCAGGGACGATGGACCGGTTGGCCGATACCTCTATCCGCCGAGAGCGTCATAATTCAACCAGCCAGTGCTGTTGTTATTCAAGCTAGTTGATCGTAAACAGATGCGGTGATCGTCCGAAGCCTTTATCATTGCTACAGAGGATAGCGATGGCAGAGACAGTGATTTCTCCGGTTGAATCCGGGACCGTAGAAGCACCGGTGGGAACAGCAACAGCGGTGGCAACGCCCGCAGCATCGGGCCGTCCGGCGAGCAGCTATGGTGCAGCACCCCATGATCCATCGAAGCCGCCCGTAAAGCGACAGATCGTATGCTTCAGCTTCTACAAGGTGATGCCTGAGTGGCGTCGTTTGCCGAAGGAGACCAAGGCAATACAGAAGGCGGAGTTCGCCGCTGTGATCGCGAAGTGGAACAAGCCGGGCGAGTTTCTCTCGCTCACCTACTCCACCATTGGAACGCGCGGCGACGTGGATATGTGTGTCTGGTCCATCGGTTACGCTGTCGATGAGTTGAATCAGATGCGAAGCGAGTTGATGGGGACGGAGCTTGGCGGATACCTTACGTCGCCGCACAACTTCCTCGCCATGACGAAGCGCTCGCAGTACCAGATCGATCGACCGGATGAAAGCGAAGGCGAAGGCCGCGGCGCGATTCGCCCCGGTGGCCAGAAGTACATCTTCATCTATCCGTTCTGGAAGACACGTCCGTGGTACTTGTTAACGGCCGCGGAGCGCAAGCGCCTGATGGATGAACACATCCGCATTGGTCTGATGTATCCCCGTGTGAAGCTCAACACCACCTACTCCTTTGGCATCGATGATCAGGAGTTTGTTGTGGCTTTCGAGACCAACTTTCCCGAAGATTTTCTTGACCTGGTACAGCAGCTTCGCGAGACGGAGATCAGCCTCTACACGCTGCAGGACACGCCGATCTTCAGCTGCGTCCGGCTGCCTGCTTCAGAGATGCTGAACCGGCTGGGATAGCTGATGCCGGCCACGATTCCGAAGGCAAAGAAGAAAGCCGCCGCTGCGCTGACTCCGCCCCAGAAGCTTAGCGCGGCGGCGCGAAGACTTGCGATTGAAGGCGTGCCCGCGAAGAAGGCGAAGTCTATCGCCAAGTCTGAACCAGTTGCCCCTAAGGTAAAACCCGGGAAGACGAAGAAGCCGCTTGCGCCGGAACGCATAGCGGCGATTCTCGATGCGTTGCGGAAGACCTATCCCGGTGTCGTGTGCGCGTTGAATCATCGCAATGCGTGGGAGCTTACGATTGCCACGATCCTTTCCGCGCAATGCACCGACGTGCGCGTGAATCTGGTCACACCCGCGCTCTTTAAGACCTTCCCGACCCCGAAGGCGATGGCCGCCGCTTCCCTGCCGGAGCTTGAAGAACTCATCCGCACGACAGGCTTCTTTCGCAACAAGGCGAAGTCGATCAAGGGCGCTTCCGAAGTCGTCGTGAATGACTTCAAAGGCCAGGTTCCGCAGACGATGGAAGAGATCCTCCGTCTTCCCGGAGTCGCGCGCAAGACTGGCAATGTCGTGCTCGGCTCGTTCTATGGAATTGCTGTGGGCGTCGTCGTGGATACGCATGTACTGCGACTCTCAAAGCGGTTGGAGCTGACGAAGAACACGACTCCCGAAAAAGTCGAGCAAAACCTGATGAAGGTCATTCCACAGGACCGGTGGATACAGTTTTCGCACGAGTTGATCCACCACGGAAGGCAGGTCTGCGTTGCCCGCAAGCCGCGCTGCGCCGAGTGCTCTCTCGAGCATCTTTGCAATGCTTCCGATAAGACGTGGAGTTCGCACTAGCTCCGCTTTAGGTGTCTCGCGATGGCGATCGCTAGCGAATCGATGGTCGGTTCGTCGGCTTCGAAGGACGGTTCGTATCCGAGTTCCCGAAGAGTCCCAGAGGTGATGGGGCCAATCGAGGCGAGCGCGATGCCATCGGGAATTTTGCGATTGATCGAAGCGAGTAGCGCCACCAGATTTCGCGCTGTCGATGAGCTTGTGAACGTGATGACATGAGGATAAGACCCCGGCTCCGCAAAGATCTCCCGTAGCGCGGGCAGCGTGCCAGGCGGCGTGACGTTGCGGTAGGCTGCGGCAATCCTCACTGTGTGTCCCGCCGCTTCAAGCGTCACCGGGATGACATCCCTCGCCTCCTCCGCTCGGACCAGCAGGAACCGCTGTGAGGTCTTAGACACCGCAAGTAGAGCCTTCGCGAGTGACTCAGCGACGTACTCAGAAGGCACGAGCATAGGCTCAATCTCAGGCGCGAGTTCTGCTGCCGTGACTGCCTTGGCCGTTGCCGGCCCGATCACTGCGATACGTCTCGATCGCAGCGTTGCGCCGAGTTCCAGTGCTCGACTGGAGAGTGCCTGCACCGCATTCGCGCTGGTGAAGACGACCCAGTCGACGGTATGTTCGCTTCCGCTCAGCAAGCGAATCGCATCGTCTAATTCCTCAAACGATCTTGGCGTAACCACCTCGATCATCGGCACGAGGATCGTGTCGGCACCCACTCGATCCAGGGACAGCGCCAACTCCGACGCCTGGTGGCGGGTGCGTGTGATCAATATCCGTGGACGGCTCAGGGGCGGGCCTCATTCGATGGAATGCTGTTCATATAGGCTACGATCCGTGGCGCGATTGGAACATACTCCCCTTCGCTGTCCAGGAAAGCCTTCGCCATCCATCCCGTACCTCTGATGGCCTTCTGAAACTGCATCTGATAGCCGACATCCTGCGAGTCGGGGATTCGTAGAAAGAACAACTGCGTCACTTTTGCCGGTTCGCTCTCCAGCCGCGACCATAGATCGAGCACACCGGAGATCACAGCATCCGCATCGGTGGTGCGCTCGTAGACGAAGACAAAACGCGACGGCGGTCCCCCGGCGAAGAGATGCCGTATCTCATACTCCAGCCCTGGATGACTGGGGTTGTATCCCGATAGATTCACGACGGCGAGATCGCATCGAGCCGCAAGCTGTTGCACCGCCGGCTTCCACACCAGGTCGTTGCACACGAGCGTGTGGATGGGATAGCCGCGATACACGCGCCGTCCCATCGAGCCCATCATGAAGAACTTCGGGCGGTCGTACGTTCCTGCGGCGTCTGTGTATCCGGCTATCGTTCGATCCAGGGCCTCCTGGTCCGCAACCAGAAGATCCTTTGGCGATTTCATCAGTTGGCCCACACTGAGCGCGCTCGAGTTCAGCAGGAGATGAACCGGGCCTAGCTGCGGCCATCCTTCCGTCTCGAAGCCGCCCTGGTCGGACTGCGAGGCGAAGACCCAAAGGTAGAGAACGCGAAGTGGTGGTTCGCCGACGGCATTCCTTGCATCGGTAATCGATGGAATATCCGTCGTGACGGCGGGAAGCGACAGTGCGTGAAGAATATGGAAGTCCGGCGCTGGCCAGGAGGTCTCGGGTTTATCTGTCTCTGTCGGTACAGGTGCGGTAATTGCAGCCGGATGCCTCGCAATGACCTTTCGCAGCAGTCGTTTCTCCAATAACCCCTTGGTGAGTCCGGTTCCCGTGATCAAAACCATGACCGTCGCAAACAGGATGACGCTTACTTGCGTCTTCCAGAGTCCGAGCGCAAGAAATCCCAGTGCAGCGGCAAAGAACAGCAGTGAAGAGGACAGCCCTGCCGGCTTGCCAGCTGGATGATGGCTGTCCGTGAAGTCAAAGCTCATGGGCTTCTTCTGCGGGTCCATGTACTCCTTGATTACGCTGGTTATATCGCTTACGCTGGTGTCCTGCAGCTTTCCTGAGTGGATCAGGAAGTCAGCCACGACCGCTGGATTCCATCCCCTGACGTTCACACCTGATTCAGAGGGAGGCTTGCTGATCAGCGGCAGGATCGTCTCCCAGAGCCCTCCCTTCGAGAGGCCGTCCAGCAGCGGAACCACTTCCACGAATCCCGGGTACAGGGCCGGTAGCCCTGCAGAGAGTACGTTCCCGATCACCTGAGCCACCCGGACCTCGGCGAGTCCAACGCTGCCGGCAATAGCTGCCAAGTCGCTACCCGCAAGTGCCATGCGCACGGCCTCGGCGCGCTTGACCGTGCTCGGAGAGCCCGCTCCAGTCGTCGCCAGGAGGTGGTCGAGATCGGCACGGGAGCGTTGGAAAATGCGATCAAGGCTCGCCTCATCCTTCGCGGACAACGCCGCCTGAAGTTGTGCCTGAGATGGATTGCTCACGCAGTCAATTTACAGGAAATCTGATCGCGGGAACTTTGGATGGTCTATTCGTAGCGATAGAGCTTCACCTTCTCAATATGCAACGCGCGCTGATCGAACCGGAAGTAGCTTCCCTGATCGTTCTCGTCGCCGTTCAGGCGTCGTCCTGCGACCCATACGCCATCGACGAAGTGCCCCTCGTCGATCGACGCAATACCAACCTGCTTGTCGGACTTCGCCAGAGGCGTGAAATCTACCCTGAAGCCTTTGCCTGCTCCCAGAAACTCCTCTGGCCCCGTCTGAATCAGAAGCCCGAAGCCCTTCTCTGTGTGATTGCCGAAGATCTCGTCCAGGCTTACGTGAACGATGTACTCGCCCATCTTGAAATCAACGGAAGAGTTCGATTTATCCAGCAAGAACCCGTGGGTCTTCGCGTGGCCATGGTGGTCGAGGCCGCTGCCTTGCACTTCGAGGATCGTTGGAACAATCTCGGCGACGGTCGCGTAGCTCGCTGTCAGGGCCTCAGCACCCGCCTTGTCGTGCTCCATCAATGAGTCGATAGCGAAGGGAGAGAACCCGAGCGCCGCGTGTTCGCCCGCTGCGTAAAAGATATTCTCCGCGCCAGGTTCGCCGCCATTGGTCTCAGGTAGAAACAGCGGATTGCCATCGCGATGATATTTCGCGGTCCATCCTGCAAAGTCTGAAGAATAGAGATCAGGCGTATACATGTCGAGCGACGGCCCCTTTTGCAGGCTTCGCGCGGCCTTCCACACATCCGTGACGCGCGGCTGCGGGCCGCCACTCGGATAGTTGCCTGGCTTGCTCGAGCCTCCTCCAAGCCACGTGTTTACGAAGAGAGGCAATGCGTACGCCTCTTTCCCCTTTGCTGCGACCGCGTGCACGTAAGTCGCATAGTGCCATGCCATGAAGAGTTCATCGGCCCGTTCGTTGTCATCGAAGATCTGCGTCCATGTCCCGGAGATCTTGCTGCCGTTCTCCTCCCAGAGCGCACGGAACTCGGGATCGAGCGACTCGCGATGCGCTACAAGATACTTCATCAGCCCGGCTGGGACGTCCGCTGCAAACTCCTTGTCGGCGACTGCCGAGTGGTCTCGTGACGCGCCCAGGATTCCGACTTCGTTTTCCACCTGGACCATCAGGACGGTGTGCTGCTCGGCGTCGATCTCCTTGATGTGCTGCATCAAGGCGGCGAAGGCGCGGGAGTCGGCGTCGCGTGTGGCGGGGGCGAAGGTGCTAAGAATGTTCACCTCGGCTCCGTTGAGCACCACTCGTGGGAAGCGCTTCGTGTCCTGCTTCACCCATGCCGGCGGGTATCCGGACATGCCGTTCTTCCACGCCGCCAGCCAGAGGAAGACGATGTGCTGATGCTGCTCGCGGGCTTGCGCGATGAGCCCGTCGACAAGCGCGAAGTCATAGTGCCCCTCCGTCGGTTCAACCAGCTCCCATGAGACGGGAGTCAGTACCGTATTGAGGTGCATAGCCGCCATCTGCGACCAGATGGGCTTCATGTACTCCAGGCTCGAAGAGCTGGAGTTGTGCAGCTCTCCGGCCAGCATGAAGTACGGTTTGCCGTCGACGACGAGCTGCGTCGTGGCACCCCGCTTCTCAAGGTGAGGCATGGATGAAGACTGAGCGAATGAAAAGGATGAGGCGAGAAAGACGCAGGAGACCAAGGCAACGGAGAAGCTTCGCATGGTGGAACATTATGACAGCGCGGGGAAACGGTTGTCAGCGGTAAACCGTTTCAGCACCGGAAGATTGCCGTCACGCCACGGTCTCGGCCAGCAGCAGATCGAGCGCTCCCCTTGCCTTCAGGTCATCTGCGATTCTTCTGCCGAGGGTCTCTGCGCTCGGCTGCCGTACCATCGGTTCGATCTGGTCGAGCTGCACCATGGTCTCGCCGTCGGGCGCGACTACCTGGGCGTAGATGCGATAGAAGTCGCCGGTCTCGGCGTCACAAACTGGGGCGACGTGAATTCCCACAGGGAGCGAGCAACCGCCGCCCATGGCGTCGAGCGCGAACCTTTCGGTCTCGACACAGAAGCGCGTCTGAGGATTGTTGAAGAACTTGACCGCCCCGCGCACGAAGTTGTCCCACCACTCGTCAGGAGTGTCCGACGCGAGAAAGCCGTCCGCCCTGGTTTCGATCGCCAGCGCTCCCTGTCCGGGGGCGGGACAGAGTTCGTCGGGTGAGAAACGATAGTGGACCGACTCTATGCGTTTCAATCGGTCGAGGCCGGCTGCCGCGAGGACCAGAGCATCGCATTGCCCGGAAGCCAACTTTTTCAAGCGGGTGTCTACGTTTCCACGGACTTCGACAAAGGTCACGTCCGGGCGCATGGCAAGAAGCTGAGCCCTGCGGCGCGGGCTTGTCGTTCCAATGCGTCCGCCTTCGGGGAGAGTATGCAGGCCCCAGAACTGTTCGCACACCCAGACGTCGCGGGCATCGGCGCGCTTTGGGATTGCTGCCAGCGTGAACTGCGGAGCGAGGGTCGTTGGGAGGTCCTTCAACGAGTGCACTGCAAGGTCGATGCGGCCCTCCTCAAGCGCCTCTTCGATCTCCTTGATGAAGATGCCTTTGCCATCGAGGCCAGGGGGCAGAACGAAGCCTGGCTGCTGCATCCGGTCGCCCGTCGTGCGGATCACCTCAAGCTCGACGGCGTAGCCGGCATCGCGCAGGGCGTAGAGGACATGGTTCGCCTGCCAGAGAGCAAGCTGGGAACCGCGAGAGCCGATTCGGATCGGCCGTTTGCTATGAAAGTCTTTCGTCATCTGTTCTCTTAGGATACTTGAGAGCGAGGTCCGATTTCTGTCAATTCATCTTGAGGGCACGGATGTTGGAATCAGGAACGACAGGGCGTCCGGGATCAACCGAACGGAGATGGGAAGCCGGCCGATCCACTCTCCATCCACCTGAGCATGAACGTTGGCAGCTTCACCAATAGGTTCGCAGCGGAACTCGTCGACTTCGATCGTTCGTAGCCACGGGTTTCTGCTGTGGATTCCCAGCTGGCCTGACACAAACCATGAGGGTAATGAGAGCCGCCCCGGTGGTCGCAGATAAGAGAGCCGCAGGCTTGTCGAGTAGAGCGAACTTCCGTGTGTGAGCTTGCTGAAGAGGCCGCCGAGGTCTCCGACGCGGGCGCACATGGCGTTGACCGCGCGGTCTTCCTGCCAGGAATCTGAGCCCGTCGAGCGGTAGGAGATACGAAATGGTGGAAAGGGGCGCGTCATGAACAGCCGCGCCGCATGCGCGTAGTATGCCGTGCGGCCCAGAGCCGCCTTCCCGGCGAGAAGGCTGTAGACCAGCGCGCCGTCGGGTCCGGCGCCGGCGAGAACGGCGAAGCACCTGCTCTGAAGCTCGGATCCATCGTTGCTTGCTGAGTACTCCACTCGACCGACCGGGATCCGTGCGATCGAAGCACCGGCGAGTTGCGAGATAGCCCGTCGTGGATCGGGAGATAGGCCAAGGTTTCTGGCCAGCGCATTCGCTGTTCCTATGGGAACGACCCCAAGGGCTGCACTGGTTCCAACCACTCCCTGCAGGACTTCGTGGACGGTGCCGTCGCCGCCGCACGCGACGACGGTGTCCGCGCCTTCGCTAAGAGCATTTGCGGCCAGAGATGCGGCCGTATTCGGACCGGTCGTCTCGACGAAGCCAGCAACGATGCCCTGAGCCTCGAGCACTCGAATCATCGCAGGAATCAGCGTTGCGAGGTCGCGCCGTGAACCGGCCCGGGGATTGACGATCAATGTGGCGCGGCTCATCGGAACAGCCTCTCACATCGGCGACGCAACCGCACCAGACCAGTTGCAACGTTCGGTTTCCTGGTGCCACGATATACTTGATTTTTGTGGCTTTGCCGGTTCGCGATGTTTGCGAGCAATAATGCGGCAGGCTGCGAAAGTGATAGCGGATTCTGAAACGTGCTATCGCTTTTATCGACAAATGTCTCTTCTCTGGCTCAAAGTCGCGGTCCTGCTTTATGGCGTTGCAGCGCTTGCTGTGCTGCCTGCCGCGCTCTATGACCGACCGCGCTGGCGCCATGTGGCGATCCCGCTGACGATCGCCGCCGCCTTGTTCCACTTCGTCTCGCTCGCGGAGATGCTCTACGCCGCCCACCATAGCCGTCCGGTGGAGACGCATGAACTTCAGTCGATGCTGGCGCTGTTGCTGGTCGCGGGATTTCTGATCGTCTATCTCCGGTACCGCACCGTTGCATTGGGAATCTTCGTTCTTCCCATCGCGTTTCTGCTCAGCGTCCTCGCCGCCTTTCGACCTGGACAAGAAGAGCTGTTACCACTGCGCACGGGCTGGATCTTCCTACATATCGCCCTGCTGCTGGCTGCTTATGCGGCTCTCTTCGTCAGTCTGCTCGCTTCCCTGCTGTATCTCATTCAGGAGCGGCGCTTGAAGTCCAAGGCTCCGACCATACCGTGGCTTCCTCCGCTCGAGACGACGGATCAGATTGCGTTGAGGAGTCTCCTCTTCGGCCTGCCGTGTATGACCGGTGGGTTGCTCATCGGCTCACTCGTTGCCCAACAGACGGTGGGAGCAAGTTACTTTCTTGACCCGAAGATACTGCTCGCCTTCGCCATGTGGGTCGCCTATTGCGCGATGATCTTCATTCGTCGGCACTCCGGCCTTCGTGGCCGCCGGGCGGTCTATCTGTCGAGCTTCGTCTTTCTCGTAGTTATCACCGTCTGGGCCGCGAACCAGTTCTCCGCCGTCCACAGGTTCGCTGCCCCATGAGCCAGATACTGAACGAGATGAATCCGAAGGGGATGGCGGTGGATGCCGCAGAGAGGCCAGCGGCGCGCTCGCTTGTGCTGCTCGGCATCAATCACAATACCGCGCCGATTGAGGTGCGCGAACGTCTGTCAGTTCCCCTGACCCGGCTTGCCGACGCCACGCGATCCCTGCTTCATCAGCCTGGAATCCGAGAGGGATTGATCCTCTCCACGTGCAATCGAATCGAGTTGCTCACCAGCCAGGAAGCGTTGCCGTCCGCGCCCGATCTGCCGCGGTTTCTCGAAGAATATTTCTCCGTTCCAGCGGTTTTGCTTGCGCCGCATCTTTACGAGTACCGTGAGCGCGAGGCGGTCCGGCATCTCTTTCGCGTCGCCAGTTCGCTGGATTCGATGGTGGTTGGGGAGCCGCAGATCCTGGGCCAGGTGAAAGAGTCTTACGGAGTCGCCCGCCAGGTGGGTGCTGTGAGCTCCTCGCTGGAAGGCTTGCTGCAGCGGGCCTTTACGGTTGCCAAGAAAGTTCGTAGCGAGACCGAGATCGGGTCGTCGAGCGTCTCGATCGCTTCGGTTGCGGTCGATCTGGCCAGGAAGATCTTCGGCACGCTGGAGGGCAAGACCGTGCTTCTGGTCGGCGCGGGCAAGATGTCTTCACTTGCAGCACGACACCTGATTCAGCAGGGCGCTTCAAACATTCTTGTAACCAACCGCACGAAGGAGCGCGCGGAGGCGCTTGCTGCCGAGTTCCTCGGCACATCCGCCTCGACCGCTGTGCTTCCCTTCGATCAGTTGTACTCGCATGCGGATCGCGCGGACATCGTCATCACCTCGACCGGCTCCGATCAGAAGATCTTCAACCGCTCGCACGGCCAGCACTTCCTCGAGCGCAGGCGACATCGGCCGATGTTCTTTATCGACATCGCTGTGCCTCGCGACGTCGATCCTGCAATGAATCAGGTCGAGGGCTGCTTTGTCTACGATATCGACGACCTGCAGCAGGTAGCGCAGTCGAACCTGGCTGACCGTGGCCGCGAGGCAGAGGCGGCCGAGTCCATCGTTGCGAAGGAAGTCGATCGCTATCAACAGCGAGTTCAGTCGCTGGACGCGGTGCCCGCGATCCTGAGCTTGCAACAGAATGCCGAGGCAGTGCGGGCCGCGGAGCTCGCAAAGTCAGCCAAGCGTCTCGCCGGGCTCACTGTCGAGCAGCAAGTCGCAGTGGATGCGCTAACGCGGTCTCTGACGGCCAAGCTGCTGCATCCACAGATCGTGGCCATCCGTCGCGCCAGCACAGCGGCGGAAGAGGAATAGTGGTTACAGCCACGCTTTCAATTGATTTTCCACCATCGACTCCGACAGAAACATTGGCTTATCGACGATCGTGATGCTCAGAACGCCGTTCTGATAAACGTAGTTCGCCTTCACGCCCATCTTTTCAATCGTGCCTTCGTGTCCAATCAGGTTGATTCCCTGCTGTGCGGCGATCTGTGCAACCTTCGAATCGAACTGTTCCGGTGTCAGGGGAATCTGGATCATGGGGCTTCCTTCGGCGTGAAATGGACTTCTGTGACCTCAGTCTATCGCGTGCGATATTCTGCAATTCTGGGATAGGTTTTGGGATAAGAATTGGCGACAGAGACAATCAACGAAATTGCGGGTATGGACGCGGCTTCCCTTACGCCGGTGATGCGGCAGTACTTCGCCGCCAAACAGCAGTATCCCGACTGCCTGATGTTCTGCAGGATCGGTGACTTCTACGAGCTCTTTTACGACGATGCCATCCTTGTCGCTCGCGAACTGCAACTCACGCTGACGGCGCGCGATCGTGAGAAGAAGCAGCCCATGTGCGGCGTGCCTTATCACGCTGCCGAAATTTATCTACAGCGCCTGCTTCGCAAGGGCTACCGCATCGCTCTCTGCGAGCAGATGGAAGACCCCAAGACGGTCAAGACCATCGTCCGGCGCGAGGTCACGCGAGTGTTGACACCGGGCACATCGCTCGATCCGTCGCTCAGCCCGGAGCAGAGCAACTACCTGGCCAGTATCGCAATGATAGGTACCGGCAACACCGCGAAAGCTGGACTCGCCCTGCTCGATCTATCCACCGGCGAGTTCCGCGCGACGGAGTTCAGCGGTGCATCCGCATGGGCAGCCGCTATCGATGAACTTGGACGCATCCGCCCTGTCGAACTAGTTCACGCGTCGGGCTTGTTTGGCCCGGCATCAGGCGGACTTCTCACTGCTAAGAATGGCAACGCCGAATCATCGGAAGATAGCGCCGGACTCGAGTACATCCGAACCCGGACGCCTGTCGAAGAGTGGGTCTTCACTGGCGACTACGCGCTTCCACTGCTGACCGGCCACCTGCATGTTCACTCGCTCGATGGCATCGGCATGGGCGGCCATGAGAGCGCCGCCATCGCCTCCGGCGCTTTGATTCACTACATGAGAGCGACCAAGCAGGGGGCGCTCGAACACATCGACGGCATTCGCTACTATGAGCGGTCGACGTGCCTTGAGCTCGACTCGGTCAGCGTGCGCAACCTCGAACTTGTCGATCCGCTCTTCTCCGGCGAGTCTGTGCAGACGACGTTGTTCCACACACTCGAGGCCTGCAGCACGCCGATGGGAAAGCGCCTGCTGCGGGCGACGTTGCTTCGGCCATCGAATGAACTGGCGGAGATCAACGCTCGCCTCGACGCTGTTGCGGAGGCGACAGCGGACCTTCGCAAGCGTGAAGGTCTGAGGCGCTCGATGGATGGCGTCCTAGACCTGGAGCGCTTGCTTGGCCGCGTTGCGCTTGACTCCGCTGGCCCGCGCGAGGTGATGTCGCTGGCGGCTACGCTCGGCTGCCTGCCTGGAGTAGCGCTTGCGGATAAGGCCTTCGAGTCAGCCCGCTGGCGAGAGCTCGCCGCTGCGCTGGATCCGCTGGAGGACCTGCACTACGCCATCGTGAAGACGCTTGCCGACGAGCCGCCGATTACCTTCGCGGACGGAGGCGTGATTCGCGCGGGCGTCGATGCGGAGCTTGATGAGCTTCGCGAGTTGAGCCGCAGCGGAAGGCAAGCTCTTATTACTATCGAAGAACGTGAACGCCAGCGTACCGGGATCGGTTCGCTCAAGGTTCGGTTCAACAGTGTCTTCGGCTACTACCTTGAAGTGACCAAGGCCAATGCGAAGTCTGTGCCCGCTGATTACGAGCGCAAGCAGACACTGGTCAACGCGGAGCGCTTCACGACACCGGAGCTGAAAGACTACGAGACCAAGATCCTCACCGCGCAGGAGCGCTCAGGCGAGATTGAGCGCCGCATCTTCGCGGAGCTTCGAGCAGAGCTACTGGCCAATGCGGGCCGCATTCGCGAGACGGCCCGCCGCATCGCCGAGATCGATATGCTCGGCTGTTTTGCACACCTCGCTGCTCTACGGGGATGGACACGGCCGTTGATCGAAGACTCGGGAGTGTTGGAGTTCGTTCAAGCCCGTCATCCCGTTGTCGAGCGACGCATGGAGGAGTCGGGCAGTCGGCGGTTCGTTCCGAACTCGGTGCATCTCGATGCAGATGCCGGCCCCGCCGTGCTGTTGATCACCGGCCCTAACATGGGCGGTAAGAGCACGTATCTGCGACAGACCGCTCTGCTCGTCATCATGGCGCAGTGTGGATGTTTTGTGCCTGCGGAGCGTATGACGCTCGGCCTCGTCGATCGCATCTACACTCGCATCGGGGCCAGCGACAACGTTGCGCGTGGCCGTTCGACCTTCATGGTCGAGATGACCGAAACGGCTGCCATCCTGAACACTGCAACCGCGCGTTCGCTGGTGCTGCTCGACGAGATGGGCCGCGGTACGGCCACCTATGATGGCCTCTCACTCGCTTGGGCCACCGTGGAACATCTGCATGATCGCATTGGCGCTCGAACACTCTTCGCCACGCACTACCACGAATTGACCATGCTCTCCGAGCAACTGGTGCGGCTCCGGAACCTTCGCGTCACCGTCAAAGAGACGCCCTCAGGGATCGTGTTTCTGCATAGTGTTGAAGCGGGACCTGCGAGCAAGAGCTATGGCATTGAGGTCGCGAAGCTCGCGGGCCTGCCAGCCGCAGTCATCTCTCGTGCTCGTGATGTCCTGAAGGTGCACGAACGTGTCGAAAGCTCCGCGCTGCGTCCTGCACAAGCAAAGGAACAGATGCAGATGACGATGTTCACTCCTCTCTCGCAGCGCATCGTGGACCGTCTCGGCGAGGTCGACGTCGACGAGATGACACCGCGTGAGGCGCTGAATCTTCTCGCCGATCTGCAGCGGGAGTTGAAGGCATGATCGTTGCCGGCGTGATGAGCGGAACCTCAGCCGACGGAGTGGACGTCGCGATCTGCCGCATCACTGCTTCTGCAAAGCCAGGTGGCACACCGCGAATCAAGCTGCTTCATCACGCAGGATTTCCTTATCCCAAGGCGGTGCGCATTGCGGTCCTCTCTGCAATGAATGCTGAGTCGATATCTGTCGCCGAGATGAGCCGTTTGAACTGGCGGCTGGGCGAGGTCTATGCGGATGCGATCGAGAGAGCGGCTTTGCAAGCGGGTGTGAAGCTTGACTTTGCAGCCTGTCACGGTCAGACGATCTACCATCAGTCCATTGCACGGAAGTATCTTGGCAAAGCAGTTCGCACAACGTGGCAGATCGGCGAAGCGAGCGTCATCGCAGAGCGCTTGCGTGTTCCTGTCGTGAGTGACTTCCGTCCCGCGGATTTAGCTGCGGGCGGCCAGGGGGCACCGCTGGTGCCGATGCTCGACTACACGATGTTCCGTGATGCGAAAAAGAGCCGAGTGCTGCTCAATCTCGGAGGGATCGCGAACCTCACGGCGATTCCCGCAGGCGCGTCCATCGATCGCGTCATGGCCTTCGATACGGGGCCCGCAAACATGATCATCGATGCAGCGATGTTGCAACTGTTCCAAAAGAAATTCGACGCGAATGGGGCGACCGCGAATCGCGGTGTGGTCCTGCAGGACGTCATCGATGCCATTCTGAAGGAGACGTTTTTTTTAGCGACTCCACCGAAGTCCTGCGGACGTGAAGAGTTCGGCAACAGCTTCGCATCGCGATTGATCGAGGTTTGCCATGCGGAGGCAGGTTCGGACTCCGATATCATCGCGACGGCAACCGCATTGACAGTACAGTCCATTTTCTCTGCTTATCGGACCTTCGTTTGGCCGCACCTCGGACAGAATGCGCCCCTTGCAAGGACGGAGCTTATCGTTGCGGGAGGGGGAGCGAAGAACAAGACCATGATGCGCATGCTCGCTGCGGAGTTTGCGGCGCTTGGCGTGCCGGTGCGCCCAATGGACGACCTCGGCATTCCCGCGCAGGCAAAGGAGGCCGTGGCTTTCGCTCTGCTCGGGTGGCTCACCTGGCACCGTCTGCCCGGCAATGTGACGTCAGCGACCGGAGCCACTCGCGAAGTGATTCTCGGCAAGGTCACACATCCTTGAAGCGCTCCCTGCATTGCGGCATATTGGCCTGCCTGTTGTTCGTCGTGGGATGCCGCAGCCATCGCCCCGCGCAGGATACGCTCGTCATGATGATCGAGAGCAGTCCCAACAATCTCGATCTTCGCGTTGGCACAGACGCGCAGTCGGAGCGCATCGGTGGCCTCGTCTTCGATGCCCTCGTCAAGAAGGACGAGCACTACGATCTGCAACCCTGGCTTGCCACAAGCTGGGAGCAACCCGATCCCCTTACGTGGATCTTTCATCTTCGCGACGGCGTGCAATTTCACGACGGCCGCGCTCTCTCAGCCGATGACGTCGTGTGGACCATCGAGAGTCTCATTGATCCTGCCCACGGCAACCTGATCACCTCGAAGAGTGGCAACTTCGCCTCGGTAACGAGTGCGGAAGCGAGAGACCGTCTCACCGTCGTCGTCCACTTGAAGCACGCGGACGCGGGCCTTCTTTTCAACATGAGCGACGGCTTGTTCGGGGTCGTACCCAATGGCTCGGGTCGCGACTTTGGCCTGCATCCGATAGGCACTGGGCCCTTCCGCTTCATCTCCGGCGTGCAGGATAAGGAGGTGCTGGTTGAGCGCAATCCTGGCTACTGGGCGGGAGAGCCGAAGATCGAGAGAGTTCGCTTTGCCGTAGTGCCTGACGCAATTACCACGGCACTCGAACTGCAGAAGGGTTCAGGCGATCTTGAGAGCAATGCCATCACGCTCGACATGGTCCACGCTCTGCGCAACGAGAGAAATCTCGCCACCGAGACGGGGCCAAGCTCAGTTGTGGTCTACATGAACTTCAACGTCCAGGATCCCATCCTTCGCGATCGACGCGTTCGCCAGGCCATAGCCTGTGCCATCGACCGCCAGGCCATCGTGGATGCCATCTGGCGCGGCAAGGCGCGACTGGCAAACTCGCTGCTCCCTCCTGAGCACTGGGCGCGTGCGGCTGACTCCGAGATGGCGAGCTATCCGCATGACATCGATCGTGCGCAGAGGTTGCTTGGCGATGCAGGGTTCCCCGCCCGGAAAGATGGCATTCGCCTGCATCTTACCCTCAAGACCAGCACAGACGAGACCACGCGTCTGATGGCTGCGATTCTCCAGCAACAGGTTAGATCGGCGGGAATTGATCTTCAAATACGTTCCGCGGAGTTCGGAACGTTCTATTCCGACGTCACCAAGGGAGTGTTCCAGATTTACGCTCTGCGCTGGATCGGCAGCAACGAAGATCCCGATATCTTTCGCTACGCTTACGGCTCGGCGAGCTTTCCTCCGAAGGGAGGAAACCGGGGACGATATTCAAATCCACGTCTGGACGCTCTGCTGCAAGATGCTGCTGGATCCTCCGATCAATCTGAGCGGCGCAAAGACTACGTGGAGATACAGCAAATCCTTGCTGAAGACCTTCCTGGGATACCCCTGTGGTATCCGGACAATGAGGTCATTCACAGCCAGCGCGTGGACGGCATAAAGCCTATTGGCGCGGGCGACTTCGACTACCTTCGATCCGCATCCCTGCGCACTCCACATTAGGGACTGCGCCACCACTAGAAGCAAAAACTCGAGCGAGTATCCGGCATGTCGAGCCTGCTTCTCGGTCAAGGCACTATCCGTCACATCGCTGGTGGGCCGACGATCTTCTGTGGAAACCAACCCCAGACGGGGTCACGTACACTTGAAAAAAAGGTCAATTTTTGCGGGGCGATTTGAACCTGCTTGCGGGGCGGATTGGAGATTTTGCATGATGCGTTTTCGTGTCTTTGGGATTGTGGCTTGTTGTTTGGCGGCACAGCTGGTTATGGCGCAAGAGAAGACGGTTGGGGACGATCTGGCCAAGGACTTCAAGGTTCCGTCGGTAGATCGGGACTACGACAAGCGTGTTGTGATGGTGCCGATGCGCGATGGCACGAAGCTCTACACGGTGATCGTGGTGGCGAAGGGCGCGAAGGGCGCTCCGATTCTGCTGACGCGGACTTGCTATAACGCCGCGGGACGGGCGGCGCGGTCGGAGTCACCGCGGATGATCGAGGCTCTGCCGCTGAGCGACGAGGGTTTTGTCGAGGCGGGATACATCCGTGTCTACCAGGATGTACGAGGAAAGTATGGATCGGAAGGACCGTATCTGATGACGCCTCCGCCGGTGAACTCGGAGTTCAACCCGACGGGCGCGGATGACACCACGGACGCTTACGACACGATCGACTGGCTGGTGAAGAATGTTCCCGAGTCGAATGGGCGGGTGGGAATGATTGGTTCTTCCTACGAAGGCTTTACGGTGGTGATGGCCTTGCTGCATCCGCACCCGGCCTTAAAGGTGGCTGCTCCCGAGAGCCCGATGGTGGATGGCTGGATGGGCGATGACTGGTTTCATTATGGAGCTTTCCGGGAGAACAATATCGACTACTTCCTCGGGCAGACCTCCATGCGTGGGGCGGGAGCGAAGGTCGCCCGGGCGGGACGGGATGACTACTCGAACTTCCTGGCGGCCGGGTCGGCGGGAGACTTCGCCCGGGCTTTGGGCGAGGATCAATTGCCGTATTGGAAGACAGTCGAGGAGCACCCTGCGTACGACGCCTTCTGGCAGAGCCAGGCTCTGGACAAGCTGATCGCAGCGGCTCCCATGACGGTACCGACGATGTGGGAACAGGGTCTCTGGGACCAGGAAGATATGTGGGGCGCAATCCATTCCTTTCGGGCGCTGGAGGCAAAGGATAAGAATCACCTTAATCATCTTGTGATGGGTCCGTGGCGGCATAGCCAGATCAACCGGGAGGGCCGAATGTTGGGACCTTTTACCTGGGCGACCGATACGGCTGCGCAGTGGCGGAAGGATGTGTTGCTGCCCTTCTTCAACGAGTACCTGAAGCCTGGGTCGCCGAAAGTTGAGACGCCGAAGGCGTGGATCTACAACACGGGCGAGGATCACTGGGAGACCCCAAAGGTGTGGCCGGCAAGTTGCGAGGCTGGATGTCCAGTGGTGTCGAAGCCGCTCTATCTGACTACGGGTGGGAAGCTTTCGTTTGACGCGCCAGTTGCAGGTGCGGAGTTCGATGAGTATGTCTCCGATCCAGCGAAGCCCGTGCCCTATCGCCCACGGCCTGTGGCGCAGGACGACGGTGCCGGATGGGGAAACTGGTTGTTGATGGACCAGCGGTTTGTAGACGGACGACCGGATGTTCTGACCTACGAGACGGAGCCGCTGAAGGAAGCCATGAAGCTTTCGGGGGAGCCGGTGGCTCACCTCTTCGCGTCGACCAGCGGGACGGACTCGGATTGGGTTGTGAAGGTGATAGACGTGTATCCGGACCGGATCGCCCCACCGCTTGAGATGAGCGGATACGAACTGCCTCTGGCGACGGACATCTTCCGCGGTCGGTACCGGACAAGCTTCGAGCATCCAGCCGCGCTGACTGCGAATGAGCCGCTGGAGTTCAAGTTTGGCCTACCGATGATCAACCATACTTTTCAGGCTGGGCATCGGATCATGGTGCAAGTGCAGTCGACGTTATTTCCGCTGTACGACCGAAATCCGCAGACGTTTATACCGAATATCTTCGATGCAAAGTCCGGGGACTACCAGAAGGCAACGCAGCGGGTGTGGCACAAGCCGGGGACAACGAGCTACGTAAGTCTGCCGGTGGTTCCAACCCCACAGTAGGAATTCTGCTTCAAAACGTTCGGTTCTTGCCTCCGCCTGGAACGGAATGCCAGTCCGCGAAGATGCGCGGGGAGATGGCACTTCCGTGTCATAGTCCAGTCCTGTTTCCGATGGTTACGATAGTAGTATCAAGTCTTCTCCACGCACTGTATGTGAAACACGGAACATACTATCTCGTCAGCGCATCACGAAGCCGCATGTAGAAGTTCAGCGCCTGAGTCATAACTGAAAATCGAGCGTACGGAACCGGCTTTCAGGGTTAGAGTTGTACCACCGAGGAGACAGGTGGACCGCAGGAGAAAGCAACTCGTCATCGGTGCAGTCGCGCTGCAGGGCATCCACTTGCTGGCGTTCATTGTCCTGAAAGACGCCAAAGTTGCGTCGAACACAATTCAGATCTTCATGGTTCTTCTGACATGCTGGATCTGCTGGTTCGAAGGCCGTTCAGAAAAACTGCACTCACGGCAACCCTGGAACCTGGTCTGCATGGGTCTTCTTCTATGGACCGCCGCGCAGGTCGCATTCCTCGCCTGGGTCATCACTCAATCGCCTATCTGGGTTCCGGTCTACGAAGTCCTCTGGCTTCTCTTCCCCTTCCCCCTGATCCTCGTCGCCTTCCGGCTGCCTCCGTCCCCCCAACGCGATATCCCAAGCCGGTTGGATTTCCTGCAAGCGTGCGTCTTTTTCAGTACGCTCTTCGCACTCGTCTTCACCAGAACAGAGATCATCAGCTTCAACCTTGCGTACGAAGTTCAGAGCATTGCGCTCCCGCTCTCCTTTGCGCTTCGCCTCTCGATGACGGTGCGCGGCTCCGAGAGGACCTTCTACCGCTATCTCACCGTATTCTCCGTTTTGTATGCCGCGTCTTCCTCCATTGGCTTCGTTGCCGAAGTCTATGGCCTTCCCTCTGGCACCTTCGTCGACCTCTGTTGGGTACCGGCGTTCACCGTCTATTCCATTCTCGTGGCCCGCGGCAACGACGTTCGCGTCGAGCTGCGGAAATCAAGCTGGCTCGCCGACCCCACTCATCTCCACGGCATCAGTGCTCTTGGGCTTGCCACCATGTCGCTGGGAGCTGCCGCTACACTTGCTCTCCATCAGCAGACACTCGGCATCGTCGTCGTGGCGCTTGCATTTCTGCTCTTTGGCATACGGATCAGTCTGCGCGAATGGCAATCCCATCGCTTCCATACCAGGATCGAATACACCCTGACTCACGATACCCTCACCGGCCTTGGCAATCGAGCCTTCCTGCAACATGAGCTTGCCCGATGCCTCAATGAGCCCTCGGAGTCAGACCATTGCGGAACAGCACTGCTCTTCATCGATCTTGATCGCTTCAAGGCAGTCAACGACGACTTTGGCCATTCGTTCGGTGATGGGTTGCTTAAGGAAGTTGCGCACCTACTTCGATCGTCAGTGCGAAAGGGAGACATCATTGCGCGCCACGGCGGCGACGAGTTCGTCATCCTTCTCGAAAAGACCCAGTTGGAGGAAGCCAGAATCTGCGCCGACAGCATCGCGAAGAAGATGCGCACGCCTATACTAGTTGATGGCCGCATCATCCACGTAAGCGCGAGCATCGGCCTCGCCCTCAGCAACGCAAGTGATCGGGCAGACACGCTCCTGCAGGATGCGGACACCGCCATGTACAAGGCGAAGCAGTCAGGCAAGGATCGAATTCAGGTCTTCACAGCCGATCTCGTTGCAGGAGTAAAGAACAGGAATACGCTTTTGACTGACCTGCGATCGACATTGGATTCGCAAAGCCTGGACGTCCACTATCAACCGATCTATGGCTTACGGAACGATTCAGTCGTTGGCTTCGAAGCGCTTGCCCGCTGGCAACATCCCGTCCGCGGCGCCGTCAGCCCAGACGAGTTCATTCCGCTCGCGGAAGAGACAGGGCTGATCAACGAGCTTGGCCGGCAGATACTGAAGAAAGCGACCGCCCAGTGTCATGCCTGGAACCTGCAATTCGAGACTGCTCTCTCCGTCAGCGTGAACGTCTCCGCTCACCAGTTCGCCAACTCCGATTTGCTCAAGATGATTGTGACGACCCTGGCTGAAACTGGCCTTAGTCCGGCTCTGCTCAAACTGGAGATCACCGAGTCTGTTCTTCTCAGCGGATATGAAGGCGTCGCCGACGTCCTGGCCAACGCCCGCTCACTCGGCATCGCCATCTGCCTCGATGACTTTGGCACCGGCTACTCCTCGCTCAGTTATCTGCTCAACTTCCCGTTCGACATCGTCAAGATAGACAAGAGCTTCGTCACCGGTCTCGACAGCGAGTACGCTCGCGCTGAGATGGTCCGCTCCATCACCGACCTCGGTCGCAGCCTCGACATGCAGATTGTCGCCGAAGGTGTCGAAACCGTCCACGAACTTGCTCGCCTGCGGGAGTTCAACTGCGACATGGTGCAAGGATTCCTGCTTTCTAAACCTCTCGACGCGCAGTCCGTGCACATGCTCCTGAGGGATAACGAGCTCTCCACGAGATACCTGGACTGCCTCTCTGAGATCCCACCGCCATCACAGGATCCCTCCCGCAGTGAGGCTCGTCTATGAGGCCGGTAAATGCGGAATCGAATGAATTGGTATCTGCCAATCCATGTGAGGTCACATCGATTCGCCTGCTCACTCCCTTACCCTGGCGAACTCCAACGCATCCTCGACGATCGTAACAATCGCATTCACCTTCGGGTTTACAGCTTCGATGCGATCGAGATGTGCTTTCATGACTTCGACTGGAGAGACCTCGCGCGTGCGGATCAGTTCAGCCAGCCTGGTTGCGTCGGAATAGATAGTTCATTGCTCATTGCGTCCCTCTCTCTACCTGCCACTTGGCAGGTTAGGGGATCAAGATCTCGGATGAGTAGGAGGTTCGTGATGAGTGCAAACGCTCGCGAAGAGATCCTGGCTGCGGCTAAGTTGACGGCTCAAGCTCACGGATATGCAGTATTGAACTTCCGTAATCTGGCCGAACAGGTCGGGATTAAGGCCGCTAGCATCTACTACCACTTTCCGGGCAAAGCGGATGGCCACTGCGGTGGCGAAGCGCTACTGGGAGGATGCTGCGGCTTATCTTGAGTCGCTGCTCGAAGATTCATCGAAGCCGCTGGACGCTCTGCTCCGCTACCGCGGAGACCTTTCGCTGGGCACTGGAGAACGAGAACCGCATCTGCCTCTGCAGCTTTATGTCCGCTCAATTTGACGATTTGCCTGACGAAGTGAGAACGGAGGTCCAAGCGTTTGCTGACGTCAACATTGCGTGGCTGAAGAAGATGTTGGTTGCCGCTAAGGTTGCAAGCCCTAGAGAGGCTGAGAAGCGAGCGCGCGCCATCTACTCGGGGATCGTCGATGCTCAATTGATGGCGAGGAGCAGGGCAGATATCGCACTTTACGACAGCCTAATCGAGAGTTATCGCACAGCAGGATTGCTGCCCGCCTAAAGGACAATTCCTGGCTGTGTGAGTTTGGATCTGGATACGTGCAGGGACTCATGCGTATTCAGACGGACCTGCTCGCGGCGACCAGATTCTGCCATCCGTTCTTGCTCATCTTCAGCCGCTGTCCGCGTGTCAGGAGCACGGATGCCTCGCCACGGCCCTCTCGCGCCACCTCGCAGACATAGTCCATATTCACAATCGTTGAGCGATGGATCCGCACAAACCGAGCAGGATCAAGAGTGTTCACCAAGTGCTTTACTGTCTCACGCAGCATGAAGCTCTTGGTTCCAACATGGAGACAGGAGTAATAGTCCGCAGCCTCGATCCATTCGATCTCCTGGATATTGACGACCACGTCCCTGGCCCCGTTCGGTACCAGCAGCCGCTTGGGATACTCTTTCCCGCCGCCCCCGCGCATTCCTGCCTCAGTCAGCACCTGCTTCAGGCGTTCCTGATTTAGCAGAGCGGCATTCGAGGCAATCCGTTCCCTGGCGCGCGTCAGGGTGGCCTGCAGCCGTTCCCTCTCGACAGGCTTGGTCAGGTAGTCGAACGCATGCACCTCAAACGCATGGAGCGCATGCTGGTTGTGCGCTGTTACAAAGACTGTGACCGGCATTTGGGCGGCACCCCTCTGCTCGATCACTTCAAAGCCACCTTTGCCTGGCATCTCGATATCGAGGAAGAGAAGATCGATCTGCAGACCCTTCAGAGATGCCAGTACCTCGGCTCCGTTCCTGCATTCGCCGACCAGTTCTACCTCGTCATTTCCGGCGAGAAGAAAGCGCAAGCGCTCTCTGGCCAGCGGCTCGTCATCGGCGATCAAGGCTCTCATTCTCATCTCGCCTGCGGCTCATAAGGAATGGTGATCGCGACCTCAAAGCCGCCCTCGGCAAGCGGCAGAGCTTTCATTGCGAATTCATCTCGATAGAAGTGCATAAGCCGTTCTCGCGTATTCTTCAGCCCGATGCCGTGTCCGTTCTGGGCGGGCGTGCCGGCGTCCGCTCCGGTGTCGCGAACCTTCAGGAGCAGGTTTGCGCCATCGCGCCTTGCAGAGGCCTCCACCTTTCCTGCACTCACACAATGCGCGATCCCGTGGCGGATCGCGTTCTCGACGATCGGCTGCAACAGGAAACACGGCACCATGCCATCCAGCGCTCCGGGGTCAACCTTAATCTGCACCTGCAGCCGGTCCGCGAATCGAATCTGCTCGATTGCAAGATAGTTGTCGATCATCTCCAACTCCTGGGACAGAGGAACCTTCTCGGGAGTCGTCCGCTTCAAGGTGCTCTTCAGTATCAGATTCAAATGGGACAGCATCTCGACCGCCTCGCTCTGTCTCCCCAGCTCCACCAACGTAGTAATCGCGTTCAGCGTGTTGAAGAGAAAGTGAGGTTGCAGTTGCATTTGCAGTGCCCGCAGTTGAGCCGATGAGAGCTGCTTCTGAAGCTCGAGAGATCGTATGGCATCGCGCTGCGCACGCAGCTTGTATTGAACGATTCCGGTGATCCCGATGATGAATCCGTATAGCAGTATCTCGATGCCAAAGCGGTTGATGTTGAAGAGTATGCCCCACATCATGTGTTGATCCAAGGGTCCCCAACCAAGGGGGAAGCCGATCCCCCACAGCATGAGCAGATGAAGCAGAGCCAACACCGATCCGGCAACGCCGTGCAGCAGAATCATCTTAACCGAAAGGCCGGAGACGATCGGCAATCGTGGCGCGAGCTTCCACAGGAGACACGCAAGTGTGCCCCACCATCCCCACAGGACCGCACCGTAGACCAGCGACGCTGGATGCGTCACGGACCCGCACTCGGCTGCCGTTGCGAATGCCAGGATCGCCGCGAAGGGCACAATCACTGCGTACCCGTTCAGGTCTCTGCTGAGCGGCGTGATCGCTCGTTCAGAAGATGTGTCTTCAGAGATCGCCGAAGTGTTCTGATACTGCGAAACTGTCGTGGAAGCGTTCATGTCGTCGATTCCGTCAACCTGCATGGCTGCTTCTTTCCTAAGTAAATCTACCGCGTTCCGCGATTCGTTCGGCAGAACGTTCAAGCGTCAGGATCACCTGCCCTCGCCGCGCCATCAAGACATTTGCAGCGAAACTCCGTTTTATTGCAGGCAACGTGCTTTGCGCTCCTTAGGCATCACTAGCCGCAACGCACTTTCGTAAACCTGTCTGAGCGGGCTGACCTCTCTAGCGAGAGATTTCCGCCGCGCATTCGGCGTTGCTCCCTGCACCCTTTGCGTCTCTGGCTGCATATCGGTTTTCACGCGAAGCATATGGGGCCAATCTGAACTGAGAGGTGAGCACGTATGAAGGGAAACAAGACCTTGGCGCTTGCATGCATGTTGATGTGCATCCCACTTGCATCGTGTTCCCGCTCGGTGGTCCACGCCGATGCGTCTTCATCGGAAGCTGTCCCCGTTCGCATTACCCAGGTGGTATCGCAGGATGTGCCCCTGGATATTGCGGCGGTCGGCAATGTTGAGGCCGTTGAGCGTGTCGACGTCAAGCCGCGGATCGCCGGACAGATCAGAGCCGTCGACTTCGCCGAAGGTCAGGATGTCATAAAGGGCCAGCTCCTCTTCACTATCGATCGCGACACGATGAGTCGCCAACAGGCGCAGCAACAGGCGGAGCTCGACCGCGACATCGCCATGGAACAGCAAGCCACCGCGGTTGCAGCGCGCGATGAGGCCTCGCAAAAGCAGCACCAGGCAGATTCCGATATTGCGGTGAAGCTGGGGCAGCTTGGCGTCCTCTCAGGCCAGGCGGTCAATCAGGCCGTCACCGCTGGCGACAGCGCCCGCTCCAGTCTTCACGCCGATCAGGCCGCCATTGCCGCGGCAGCAGGAGCCGTCAAAGCCGATCGTGCCCGCTTGGAGCAGACACAGCTTCAGCTCAACTTCTCCGATGTCACCGCGCCCATCTCGGGGCGTGCCGGTGCCGTCGCGGTCAAGGCCGGCAACGTTGTTCTTCAGAACGACACGACCCTCGTCACGCTGCTTCAACTCGCGCCCATCCGTGTGACGTTCGGTGTGCCGGAACAGGCGCTCGCAGAGGTGCAACGACTCAACGCAGCCGGCTCGCTGGAGGTAGGGGCCGACAACGGCGACCGTCCTTCCGCGACGGGCCGCCTCGAGTTCATCGATAACGCTGTCGATCCCACGACGGGCACCGTCCGGTTGAAGGCCACGTTCTCGAACGTCGATCGCACACTCTGGCCCGGCCAGTTCGTGAACGTTCGCCTCCGCCTGCGGGTGGATACGCATCAGCTCGTCATCCCGCAGTCTGCGGTTCAACAGGGCCTCGAAGGTGCTTATGCGTGGCGGATTAAATCGAATGTTGCAACGATGGTGCCCGTCACCGTGCTCAGGACGTATCGCCCGCCAACGTCAGCGCCGCAGGTTGTCACTGAGATCGCCGTTCTTGGCAGCGGCCTCGATCCCGGAGACACGGTTGTGACCGAAGGCCAGTTGCGCCTTACTCCCGGTGCCCGCGTGACGCCTCTCAATACAAGCTCGCAGATTCTTCGCTAAGTCCGGAAGAGGTGTTCCCTGCGCTTTACTGAATTCTTCATACGTCGCGCGATCACAACCACGCTCTTGATCTCCGCCATCGCGGGATTCGGCCTGCTCAGCTATCTCTCTCTTCCGGTCAGCAACCTTCCCGAGGTGGAGTACCCCACAATCCATGTGTCCGCCACGCTGCCCGGCGCCAATCCCGACGCAATGGCGGCCACCGTTGCCACTCCGCTTGAGAGCGAATTCTCGCGCATCCCGGGCATCGAAAACATGACCTCCAGCAGCTCGGTCGGAGACAGTGAGATGACACTTCAGTTCGCTCTCAACCGCAGCGTCGATGCCGCGGCGCAGGATGTACAGGCCGCCATCTCCCGCTCGGCCGGCGGCCTGCCACCCGGCATGCCGGACCCGCCCTCGTACTCGAAGGTGAACCCCGCGGACGATCCGATCATCTGGCTCGAGATGCACTCGCAGACCATGTCCTTCGAGGACTTTTCACGTTATGCGACGCAGATCGTCTCGAAGCAGCTTTCAATAGTGAATGGTGTCTCGCAGGTGGAAGTCTATGGTCCGGAGCGCCCGGCGATTCGAGTCCAGGTCGATCCCGCACGGCTCGCCGCTTATAGCCTCGATCTCGAACAGATACGCACTTCCCTCACCACGAACAGCGCAAGCCTTCCCACCGGCACACTCTACGGGAGCGCAAGGGACTACTCCCTGCAGGCCAACAGCCAGCTCACCACCGCTGGTGAGTTTTCTGATCTGGTCGTGGCCTACCGCAACCAGCTTCCGGTACGACTTAGCCAGGTCGCGAATGTTCAGAACAGCTCCAGTAACGACAAACGCACCTTCTGGATCAACGGGAAACGGAGTGTCATCCTCGCCGTTCGCAAGCAGCCCGGCGCGAACACCATCGAGGTCGCTGATCGGGTAAAGACCGCAGTCAAATCCCTGCGCGAAGTTCTCCCACCCGGCGTAGGCTTCGGCAATGTGGCCGACAACTCCGACATCGTTCGCGACTCTATCGCCGACGTCAACTGGACCCTAGCCATCACCATCGTGCTTGTCGTGCTGGTCATCTTCGCGTTTCTCGGAACAGTCTCTTCGACGCTAATCGCCAGCGCGACCATCCCTGTCTCGATCCTTGGCTCCTTCATCGTGATGCGTCTTCTCGGCTACACCATCAACATGTTTTCCATGATGGCCATCACGCTCTCCGTGGGCTTCGTCGTCGATGACGCCATTGTCATGCTCGAGAACATCGTTCGCCATCGTGAGATGGGAAAGTCCCGCCTTGACGCTGCGCTCGCTGGCTCTGCGGAGGTCGGCTTCACCATCATCTCCATGACGCTTTCGCTCGTCGCCGTCTTTCTTCCGATCCTCTTCCTTGAAGGTGTTCTTGGTCGCGTCCTGCGCGAGTTCGCCGTCACCATTACCGTGTCCATCCTGTTGTCCGGCGTCTCTGCCCTCACTCTCACCCCAATGCTCTGCAGCCGTTTTCTCAGCGAGCGCGCCCACGCGGACAGCTGGTTTCACCATCGCACCGAGCGCTTCCACGCAGCGCTTGAAGGCGGCTATCGGCGTTCCCTTGATCTTGTCCTGCGTCATCCGCGCGCGGTGATCGTGGCGACCATCGCAATGACGATCGCGACCGCCGTGCTCTTCGCCATCGTGCCCAAGAGCTTCATGCCCACTGTCGATGTTGGCGGCATCTCCGGCTCCATGGAGGCATCGCAGGACAGCTCCTTCGCCCAGATGATCTCCGCCGGAGAGCAAGTAAATAAAGTTATGAGCACCGTTCCCTGGATGCAGAGCAATCTCTCCGGGGTCTTCTCTCAGAATGGAGGATGGCTATGGATCAATCTCCACCAGGACCGTCATAGGCCGAACGTGAAAGTCATCATCGCCGATCTTCAAAAACAGCTTGATCGCATTCCCGGGCTCAAGGTCTATCTCCGTCAGCCGGACTTCATCGACCTCGGACAGAGTGAGTCGCGCTCTCAGTACTCTGCCGCACTCCAAGGCCCTGATGCCGACCAGCTCTACCGCTGGGCTCCTCGACTCAAGAGCAAGCTAGACTCGCTGCCTGAACTCGCCAACGTCTCGACTGACCTCCAGATGAGCGCGCCTCGCGTCAACGTCGACATCCGCCGGGACCTCGCCATGTCCCTCAACGTCGATCCCGAAAAGATTGCGAATACTCTTTACGACGCCTTTGGCAACCGCCGCGCCAATACCATCACCGTCGCGTCGCAGCAGTACGACGTCATCCTCGAAGTGGCTCCGCAATATCAGCGCGATCCGGAAGCGATCGGCAGCATCTATCTCGCATCTGGTTCTGGCAGGCTTGTTCCTCTTTCGGCCGTCACCACGCTCAGCCAGACAGTCGCCCCCCTTGCCGTCAACCATCTCGGGCAGTTTCCCGCCGTCACGTTTCACTTCGATCTCAAGCCCGGCATATCGCTTGATAACGCAACCCAAGCCGTGCGCCGGGCCGCCTCCGAGATCGGCATCCCTGCCAGCATGAACTTCACTTTTCGGGGAACCGCCGCACAGTTTCAGAGTTCACTCAAAGGTCTCGGCCTCCTGCTTATCATCGCGGTGATGGTCATCTATCTCGTTCTCGGCATTCTCTACGAGAGCCTGATCCACCCCATCACAATCCTCTCCGGCCTTCCCGCCGCCGCCATTGGCGCGCTGCTCACGCTCCTGATCTTCGGGCAAGACCTCAACCTCTACTCTTTCCTCGGGATCATCCTGCTCATCGGCATCGTCAAGAAGAACGCCATCATGATCGTCGACTTCGCGATTGACGCCGAGCGAAATGAGGGGATGAAGCCTGAACAGGCTATCTACCAAGGATGTCTCAAGCGCTTCCGCCCCATCATGATGACGACTATGGCGGCTTTGCTCGGCGCAGCTCCCATCGCATTAGGACAAGGTGTCGGCGGTGAAGCGCGCCGTCCTCTCGGCATCGCCGTCACCGGTGGACTTCTGCTCTCGCAGACGGTCACCCTGTATGTAACGCCGGTGATCTATCTCTACCTGCATCGCTTCCGGCGAGTACGCAGTAAGACGACAGACGTCAGCCATGCAGCACCAGCCACCGAAGCTCTCGGGATCTAAAGACACACGATCTAAAGCCCCTTCGACTATGAGTGCGGAAGGCACACTGCGTAGAGGTACCAGGCCGCATGAGGCAACCATGTCTCCGTCCATCTCCAGTCTTCGTCCTTCCCGGTTACTGCGAATCCTTCATTCCACGCAATCCCATCTTCACTCGTCAGGCTCGCAGTGATGCCGTTCGCGATCCCGCCGGGCGGGCTGTTGTACTTGTACGACTTGAAGAACATGTAAGGTGCGTTCCCATGGCCGCTCCCCATCAGCATGCTCGTGTCGAACGGATTTCGTCCCAGGATCCAATGCATCTGGTGCCAGGCATACTCCTCCAACTGCACGTGAAACTCCTTATCCTTCGCAAACAGCGGCATTGCCATGCGGGCTGCCGCAGCCAGGGAGGCGATTCGCGCATTCTCTCCCTGCCACCAGGGCGATGCTTCCGTGTCATGCGGAAAGAAGAAGGCCGTGCGCACCGTGCCGTCGCCCATGCGCACCAACTGCCGCGCATATCCGAAGGGATTGTTAACCTCCGATGTCGTCGCAAGCTCGAACTTCAGGGAGCGCTCGATAACCTGACGTACGTGCGTGTGTTCAGCCGGCGTTGCGATCGAGTCATACTCGAGCAGGCTGATCAAAGGCAATCCGGCGTCGGAAGGGTGGAAGTAAGGCCGTGTCGCGGCGTCGGCTCGCCAGTAGTCCCGATATTTGGCTGCCGTCGTCAGGCGGCCCATCAGGGCGGAGGCTCTCTTTGACGCTTCATTCCGATACATTGCATGGTGGGTGGCGCGATACAACTCCGTGGCAGCCATCAATGCGCAATAGTCATCGAGGATGTTTTCTGTTCCGTCCTCTAGCAACTCGCGATTGTGTTGATTTAGAAACTCGAAGGCCTCCTTGGCAGCCGTCAGGTACACGGCGCGCGTGTATTCACCATCGGCCGGCATCGTGCTCGCCAGGGCCAGGGCCGCGATGGCCATTCCGCCGCCTGAGCGAAACCCCGCTTCGTACGCGTGCGGCCCTACCGCCTGCGCGACGCTCATAGTGGAATCCGTCGCCTTCAGCTTGATCTGCGTCTTCCAGTTCGGATTCCCTATCTCACGATCTTTGGGTAGCTTGCCACTTCCCTGGCCGGAGATGGTCTCGAAGAACGATCCATTGGGTCGTCGCATCCGCACTAGGAAGTCCGCGCCATATAGTCCCTCGTCCAGCAATCGCCGCTCGTATTCAGTAAAGTTGTCATCGTGGCGATCGATCAGTGTCAGGTAGCTTTTGAGCAGACTCCACGCCACCAACGGCACCTGCTGCGGGTTGAAATAGTTGGTTGGGTTCTGATGCGAGAGGTGGATGCCGTAGTCCCCCGTCGCGTCATACCATCCGCCATGAACATCGACGAATTGCCCTTGCACGCCAGGCAGCGCCAGATGCCGGTCTGCTTCATCGATCAGCCCTGAGGAACGCTGCCCTTTGAAGTAGAAGAGAACATTTGAGAGCGTATTGCGCTCCAGCACATCGTCGTTGATCTCGAACTCCGAGGAGTGCGCATCTCCATCGGGAGCGTGAACGCGAACTTCGTAGTGCCCCGCTGTCTGCAGGGCCGAGAAGTCAGCCGTCCAGAACTTTCGACCGCCCCACGAGGCCACCTCGCCTGCGGCAACCAACGATCCTGACTGCACGGTCTTGCCCGTCTCAAAATCGACGACAGTGAACTGCCCGCCGTGATCCTCAGCCGCACCTACAACGAGCGCCTGCTTCGAAGCTATCCGTTCATAGCCCACCTGATCGACGACAACACGCATTTGCGCGGATCCGGCAGGGACGGCTAAAGCACTCAAGAGCCCCGCAAGTAAAAGCGTTCCAACCCTCTGCATCTATTTCTCCCTGAAAGAGTCAAACTCTTTGGATTCCTTCGGCACCTGCGATATATTCGGCAGAGCTCCGATCTATTGTTATCTTTATTTAGGAAGTCTACCCGTGTCTACAAAGCTGGCAGCGATACTTGGCCTGATGTTTGTCCCCGTAAGTGTGCCTGCGCAGGGTTCCCATGTGGAGAGCAAGCCGGCGGTAATTGGATACGTCTTTCCGCAAAACACAATTCTAAAACCCACGGACATCGACGGACACAGCCTCACGCGCATCAACTATGCGTTCGCGAACATTCAGGGTG
This sequence comes from Granulicella aggregans, assembly GCF_014203275.1. GTDB lineage: Bacteria > Acidobacteriota > Terriglobia > Terriglobales > Acidobacteriaceae > Edaphobacter. The sequence goes on along the minus strand of NZ_JACHIP010000003.1, from coordinate 662,428 downwards.
GCAGAATGGTTGCCGGGTTCTCGCATGATGCGGAGAATCTCGCTGTGCTGACCACACTCCGAGGAGCGAATCCGTCACTCAAGATACTTGTGTCTGTCGGTGGCTGGCTATGGTCTGGCGGCTTCTCGGATGTAGCGCTCACACCGCAAAGCCGCGCTGTCTTCATCGCGAGCGTGGACGATTTTCTTACTCGCTACGATCTCGACGGACTGGATATCGACTGGGAGTACCCCGGCATGACCGGCGCGGGCCATGTCTTTCGCAGCGAGGACAAAGCGAATTTCACCCTGCTACTCAAGGAGCTTCGAGCTGATTTCGGCCGGAAGCAGAAGCGCGGCGGACGGCGCATGATCCTCTCTATCGCGGCGGGTGCCTCCGATGAGTTCCTCGCCCATACCGAGATGCGCGAGGTTCAAAAGTATCTCGACACGGTCAACCTGATGTCGTACGACTACTACGAACCTGAGGGTGATAAGATCACCGGCCACCATGCGCCCCTCTTCACCAACCCCGCGGACCCAAAGAAGATCTCCGCCGATGCCTCTGTGCTCGCCTTTGAGGCTGCTGGAGTGCCCGCAGCCAAGATCGTTCTGGGCGTACCGTTTTATGGTCATGTATGGGGCCGTGTCGCGGACAAGAATCATGGACTCTATCAGCCAGGTCAGCCGATTCCAAACGCCTACTCGCCCTACAGCGTTATCGTTGACGAGATGAAAACGGGCGAGTTCGAGCGGTTCTGGGACCCGGCCGCCTCCGAGCCCTATCTCTATAACGCCGGCAAGCAGATCTTCGTTACCTATGACGATCCGGAGTCCATCTCCGCGAAATGCTCTTTCGTCCTGAAGCAGAGACTAGGCGGGGTCATGTTCTGGGACTATGCCGGCGACCCGTCGGGGACTCTGCTCGGTACCATCAACAAGCAACTAGGAAGAGCCACCGCTGCTGGGAAGGCTGTTCAATGAGCCTAGCCGAGCCGAAGCTATCAACCGGAATCGCCGGCCTGACCACCAGGACAAGAATTGCATCGATCGACATCTTCCGTGGCCTTACCATGGCCGTGATGATCTTCGTGAACGCCTTGAGTAGCGTGCGTGGCATGCCGTGGTGGACCGAGCATGCACCTGCGAAGGTCGACGTGATGACTTATGTCGACATGGTCTTTCCCTTCTTTCTTTTTATTCTCGGCGTGTCGATGCCGATCGCCGTAGCGCAACGCTTGAAGCGAAATCCCTCACAACTGTCGCTTTGGGCCCACGTCGCGATCCGCTCTTTCAGTCTTATTGTTCTCGGATACATTCTCGCTAACGCCGACAAAGCTGATGGGAGTCACATGCCGATTGGTGGCGGAGCATGGGGCCTCTTTGCTCTTTTGAGCGCTGCTCTATACATCAATGTCTACCCAGCATCCGAGCGCTATAAGCCGCTGTTTACGGTGCTGAAATACGCCGGTCTCGCCGGCCTTCTGGTTCTACTCGCTCTCTTCCGTCGTACAACACATGGCCAGGTGGCATGGCTCGACCCGTCTTATCCAGAGATCCTCGGGCTCATCGGATTCTCTTACTTCGCGACTTCGATCCTCTACATCCCCACGCGGAGATGGCCGGGGTCGGCCGTCCTGTGGCTCGTGGCCCTCACAGCCCTTTGCGCTCTTTCTACGGCGAAGATCGTTCCATTCCCAGGCAAGCTGCCGCTCTACGTATGGCCCTTCGATAACGGAGCTATGCCTGGCATCATCATGGCAGGTGTCGTAACCTCTTCCATCTTTCTCGGTGCCGCATCCGCAGGCAAAGTTCGACGGGCCATCATCCTTGGAATCGGCTTTGGCGTCACGCTTGTATTTGCTGGATTTCTTTTCACTCCGCTTGGCATCTCGAAGATCCGTGCCACACCGACATGGTGCCTCTATAGCTCAGGTACCGCCGTGCTGCTGTTCACCGGGCTCTATTGGATCTGCGATGTTCGGGGAAAGACCGCATGGGCCAGCTTTGTGAGACCTGCCGGCTCCAACACGCTGCTTACCTATCTGCTGCCGGATCTCTGGTACTTCTTCTTCCTCGCTTGCAACATCACATACCTCGACACGCACATGAATGCTGGACTGCCCGGAGTCATCAAGACATTCGCCTTCACCGCTCTGATGCTATTTTTCGCTTGGGTCTTGACTCGCGCCAGGATACGCCTTCAGCTTTAGTTTCCTGTGCGTTCTGAAGCATGAATTCGGAACCTACTCACATCGACGTGCGTCACAGCTTGCTCGCTGAAATCTGCCGCATATAACTCGCCGTTTTGCGAGTCGAACGCAAGCGCGTAAGGATTTTTCCCTGTAGGCAAGGTCGCAATCACCTTGAGCGAAGTTCCATCGATAACGCTGATCGAGTTACCATGGGTATTCGCAACATAGATCAGATTTGCTTCTTCATCCAGGGCGATTGCCTGGGGTCGATCCCCAACCGGTATCGTCTTGATCGGCGCTCGCTTCGCAGTGTCCACTACAGTAATGCTGTTGCCGGCATAGTTTGCAACATACATACGATGTCGGCTCTCATCGACTCGAACAGCACAAGGCATCTTACCCACCGCAATCGTTGATGCCCCCTGAAGGGCCGTGCCGGAACTGACTACATCATTCTTTTCCAGGCGGGTGACAAAGGCCTCGCCCGTAATTTTATTGAGTGCTACATCCCATAGATGCAAGGCTCCAACCGGTACAGGGCGAAGCTTCTCGGTATCGCCATCAAGAATTGTGAAGTGATCGGACTCATAGCCCATCAGGTAGACCAGGTTGCGTATTGAATCCACCCGGATTTTGTCCGCCGACCCAGCCTTGATGCGATGAACCGCATTCGTCCCGCCATCGATGATGCTGAGAAGATCACTGAAGGTGTTTGATACGTAGACTCTGTTCGTAGCCTCGTTTACTGCAAGAACATAGGGAGCCTTACCAATCTCGACCGTGGCTGTGACGACGTCGGTTTGCCCATCCAATACGCTGATCGCTCCACTTCCGTTATTTGCGACATAGACTTTGTTCGTTGCGGAGTCAACAGCGATCGCAACGGGACTCACCCCTACCTTCACCTGCGTGCGAACCTGTGTTTTTGTGTTGATGATCGAGACAACACCGCGTAGAGAGTCGACAGCATAGATCTTTTGGCTCGTAGCGTTGAAGACCACAGCCTCGTCGCTGAGCAGTCCCGTGAGGGGCACGGCCCGTTGGCTGACGGCGGTTTGCGTCATCGTGCCGAGAAGCAACAGAAGAAGCGAGGGGCTCAAAAAGTGACAGAGAAGGCCATTCGCGAGAGATAGCTCGCCATCACACGAATGCCCGATAGTGGAGATACTTCGCAATGTTTCAAAAGTATGTCACCATAATCATCGAGCCGCAAGATCCATCCAAAGAACCAGACGCGGCCAGAAGTCTTCACCGTCGTAGGGAGATCGTTATGCAGTTTCGAGGCCAACTCCCAGCGCATATACGTTGCGGGGTTCGTAAGATCGCTCTACTCATCGCCTGTTGGGTGCTCCCCGCAATCGCAATGGCTCAGAGCTCCCAGTCGGGCTTCAAGGTCTTGGCCCTCGCTGAGAAGGGTGGTATCCACAAACCATTCGTCGATGCCGCAAAGATCTGGCTCGCCCATGAAGGAGCAGCCGACGGATTTTCTGTCGACTACCTCGAGACAACAGACTCGATAAACGAAGAACTCCTCTCGCATTACCAAGTGTTTCTGCAGCTCAACTACGCGCCTTATGCCTGGACCCCGGTGGCGATGGCAGCCTTCCAGAAGGCCATTGATCAGGGGACCATCGGCTGGGTCGGCTTCCACCACGCAACCTTGCTGGGCGAGTTCGACGGCTACCCGATGTGGCCCTGGTTCTCCAGCTTCATGGGCGGGATTCGCTGGAAGAGCTATATCGCCACATTCTCTTCCGCACAGGTCATCGTCGAAGATCCATCACATCCCGCGATGAAAGGCCTTGGTTCATCGCTCCGGATCGAAGACGAAGAGTGGTACACCTACGACATGTCTCCGCGCCCGAATGTGCATGTGCTTGCAAGCGTCGATGAGAAGAGCTACACACCCGGCTCGAAGATCACCATGGGCGATCATCCCGTCGTCTGGACCAATCCGCATGTGAAGGCGAGAAATATCTACATCTTCATGGGCCATCATCCGGAGCTCTTCAATAACCAGGCGTACACCAGGCTTGTGCACAATTCTCTTCTCTGGGCGGCAGGTCGATGATCCGTAAAGCCCGGGCGATCGTCATCGCCATCATGATCTCTAACGTGTGCGTCACGGTCTCTCCCGCGCAACAGAAATCCTTCCACGTCCTTGCGCTCTATTCGAAGAATGTTGAGACCGATCACGTGCTCTTTGCCGAGCAGGCGATCCACTTCTTAAACGCATTGGCTGTGAAAGAAGGCTTCGAATGCACGCCGACTGAGAACTGGGACGATCTCAATCCGGAAACGCTTGCACATTATCAGGTCGTGATTTGGCTCAATGATTCTCCAAACACCGAACAGCAGCGCGAAGCCTTTCAGAAGTACATGAGCCACGGAGGTGCGTGGCTGGGCTTTCATGCGTCCGGATACAACGATAGCGACACGCACTGGCCCTGGTTCGTCGACTTCCTGGGCGGCGCCGTCTTCTACGGCAATAGTTGGCCGCCGCTTCCAGCAAAACTTCGCATCGACGATCGTACACACCCGGTTGCAAAGGGCATTCCGTCAACTTACCAGGCTCCCGCCAATGAGTGGTATATCTGGCGACCGGACCCGCGGGACAATCCCGACGTCAAAGTTCTCCTCACCCTGGATCCATCAAACTACCCGCTCGGGCTAAAAGATGTCCTCGTTGAAGGCGACCTTCCCGTCGTCTGGACGAACCGGCGATACAAGATGATTTATATGAACATGGGTCACGGTGACCAGATCTTTTCAAATCCTGTGCAGAACCAGCTGATTGCCAACGCGGTTCGTTGGCTCGGAGACCGTCATACGGCGATATCGCCCCGCCCCTAGAAGATCCACGTTCGCGCTTTACAGAGCCATAGAATGCACTACTGGAGAAGTTCGGCGTAGCTGACGAAGGCGACGCGGGTACTATCCGGCGACCAAGACGGCACATTCATGGTGCCCTGCCCCCCATACAGCTTGGCAAGAATCTTGATTTTGTGGTCTACAAGGGACATCAGGCGAAGCTCTACGTCTTGGCCGCCAGGGTGCCCTTCCACGTCGGGCTTGTAGGCGAGATAGACCATCCACTTGCCGTCAGGCGAGATATGTGGAAACCAGTCGTTTCCTGACTCGTCAATCACTTGTTTCTGGTCGCTGCCATCCGTGGCCATGCTCCAAATCTGCATACGGCCGGTGCGCTCGGAGTTGAAGTAGATACTCTTGCCATCAGGCGAATACTCCGGGCCGTCATCGAGGCCTTTCGCTATGGTTAATCGAGCTTCCTTGCCGCCATTTAGCGGCACGGTATAGATATCAAAATCACCACCGCGCTGTCCCGTGAAGGCAAGAGTCTTGCCGTCGGGCGACCAGCCATGCCAGTAGGAGGGGGCGTCTGGCGTGATCTGCCGCGGCACGCCGCCGGACGTAGGAAGCACGTAGATGCGCGACTTGCCGTCGAGGCCCTGGTCGCCTACCGCCAGCATGCTGCCATCGGGCGAAAGTCCGTGGTCGTTGTTGACATGAATCTGCGGGGATGTCGGGATAAGCGTAGGTGCGGCGGTTCCGCCGAGGGTGAACCGGTACATCCGGCCCTCGCGATTGATCAGGAGAGAGGTGCCATCACGCGACCAGTTCGGAGCCTCGAAGTGCTCGGGAGCGGTATAGGCGACCAAGCGATCCGTCGAAGCTACTTTGACGGTCTCAAGAGTGCTCCACAGCACAGTTTTCATCGTCGCCGGAGCGAGTGGCTCAACTTTAACATTCGTGAAGATGGCAGTCTCGGTGACATCTTTGTCGTGGGAGCACACACCTAGTCCTGCGTAGAACTCTCCCGCTAACTTGAGCCGCATCGCTGCGCCGGAGAAAGAAAGCGTCCCTCTCTCATTACTGACAAAGACATACGCGTAGTTCCCGCGCTTCTCGATCCTGACCCTTCTTGGAGCAGAGGCGGCAGTCTCAACTTCATGGGTGTCCGCACCGGTGCTATCCCGATATTGCAATGACGTGAGACCATCCCCGTGGAGCGCAACGTCGACATAAACAGAGTTGGCATCGAGTGACTGGCGGAACAATAGCGCCGCCTTGCGATGATTGTTCCCTTTTGCTCCCACGAAGGAGATATCGGCAGTGATAGCCATGTCGCCGGTAGCTTTCTTCCACAGGAAATGGAAGTCATCTGTACCGAACCACATGTTGTCACCGCTGCCTGAGACGGTATAGGCCCCTTTGGCCGAATCGAAGGTTGCACTGCCCGGATGGAGCACAGTGCCTATGTCATGGTGATCCTGAAAGACGCCAAGCTGCGCGGCAGCCACGCCGGTCATGAAAAATATCGATAACACTGAACAGCAGCAAAGTGACTGCGCGACATTCTTAGAGCAAAGCATGAAGAAGTCTCCGATCGCAGAAGAAAATCAGCGAAAGATAACGGCACAGAAGCAATAGACGCGCGACATTCAATGTTCGACGCAGCTAAACATCAAATCCTTGCAGGTACCGCGCATCACTTGCATGAATTCGGAAGGTCTGTCACTCATAGGTGTATTCCGCCAGACCCTCGTTTGCAACCGGGCACCGTCGGCCTCTTTACCAATGGAAGACGCCCTGAGCAGCGCGTTGTACGCGTCTGCCCAGGGCGCTTGAGCTTCTCTCCTTGTTAGAAGTAAAACTTGAAACCAAGTTGAATTACGCGGGCTGAATTCGCGTAATTTCCATTGTTGGGGTTGACATGGACGATCTCGGTAACACCTGTCGCCGAGTTGAAGTAGTTCTGCGAGGTGCTGATCGTTCCAATGTTTTCATGGTTGAGGGCGTTGAACATCTCGAAGCGGAACTGGGCGTTGTAGCGGCTTGAATCGCCCCACCGCGTGTTCTTTACTGCAGAGAAGTCCAGGTTATTGCTGCTGGGATTACGCACGCCGGGAATTGTGCGCGGAGCGTTGCCGATAGTGAACGGTGCCGGCGCAACGAACGCAGCCGCATTTAGCGATTTTCCCGGTCCAACAGGGTTCCCTGAAAGGCTGGGACGTTGGGCGAAGGTTAGCAAGCCGGAGGCCGTGCTTCCATTATCGTAAGACGGAGTCAAGAAGGGAGTTCCGCCTGAGTACGTCAGGATTCCGTTCACCTGCCACCCGCCGAGGAAGAGATCTGCTGTCTTCGGGATATTGGCTCCAAACATCTTTCCACGGCCGTAAGGCAGCTCGTAGACCGTGCTTGCGACAAAGATCCTGGAGATGTCGAACGGAGATACGGAACGCTCTCCGCGCGGATTGTACTGGTCCCCATAAGTCGCGCCCGCAGGTCCGAGATAGGTGACCGACGAAGCGGAGTCGTCGATTGCCTTACTTCCGGTAAAGGCAGTTGTGAACGTTATCCCATTAGAAAACTCGCGATCCACTCGCACCGTAAATGCGTGATAGATGGAATCAGCTTCAGGTTTGCGAAAGGTGTTTACCCCGGTGTACTGGGGATATTGGCGTAACAGTTGGTTCTGCTGCACGGTCTGTTGAGCCAACGCCGAACCAGGCGTCGTAATGATTCCGTAGAAAGGGTTCGTGACGGAAGCCTTCAACTGGTTGCCGAGCGAAGCGTCCGACAGCGGAAGCTGATCGTGCGGGATACCGGGATCGCCCGCGATCAGGAAGAGTCCGCGATTGCCCAGGTAGGCAACCTCCGCTTTGATCTTGGATGGGAGTTGGTATTGAACAGCGAGGTTCCACTGCATCGTGTAGGGATTCCGCGTCTTATCGAAGTACGACTCGCTTATCGTATTGCCGACATCGATGTTCTGAATGCAGGATGGGCTTGCGAGGCATGTGGAATCCAGCGCTGCAGGCTTTTGAATGCCGCCTGGGAATACATTGGCCAGCGATGCCACGGGGGCGCTGTGTTGTCCGTCGAAGCTTGGGTTGTACTGCGTCTGCGAGGTGAAGCCCTCGATACCGGGTGCGCCCGAGGTGCCGGCCGCCTGGAAGGCCGAGGGCTGAAAGACAATACCGAAACCTCCGCGGAGAACCATCTTCGGGTAGGGGTTGTAAGAGAAGCCGATGCGAGGTCCGAAGTCGTTATAGTTTGTCGGAACCTGCTTGCGGCCGTGCGCTGCTCCTGGGGTGTTCACCAGATGCATTGCGCCCTTCAAGCTTCCGCAAGCGGGGCAGGTCACGCCCGCCGGAACCGCCACCGACCCTAGCGCAGAGGTTGCGTTGGGATCCCAATACGAGAGCGCGTTGTTCCGCTCTTCGCGAGGGATTTCGAGGTCCCAGCGAATTCCGTAGTTCAGGGTGAGGTCGCGTCTTACCTTCCAGTCGTCCTGAACAAAGAAGGCAAGGTATTCGGAATTCTGATGGAGGTGAGGCTCGTCATAGATTGTGCCGGACTGCGGCAGTCCAAGCAGAAACGAAGCCAGGGTGGCGCCGCCTGCGGACGCGGTCGCAGAGGCTGCGCCCGTCGACGAGTCCGGTGTAAAGCGAGTCCAGGTGTTGTCCGCGGAGAACGTTCCGGTCGGATAGGCGAACTGCGAGAAATTGATGTAGAGATAGCGGAACTCTCCGCCGACTTTGACGCTGTGGCTGCCAAGTATCTTTACGAGACTTCCGTTTACGTCATGCGCTAGCGGATCTTCGAGCAGGGGAACGTATCCGAGGCCGCCAAGGTCAGAGAATCCATTGAAGCCGAAGTGAGGAAATTGCAGACCTTCTACAGCGTCGGCATCAAAACCCGAATTGAAACCTAGCGTCGTCGGATCGAAACCCGCGCTGTAGGCAGTGCGATTCGAGACCGACTTCGAGAAGCCGTAGCGGAACTCGCCCACGAGCGTAGAGGAGAAGGTAACGGTGTTGTCGAAAGAGAGGCTGTATGCGTTGCCGCTTGTCGGACCGTTGTAACCACCGGGCGATGCGATCGCCGAGGTTCCTGCGTAGTCCTGAAGGTAGCTGTTATTTCCCGCTGAGTGCGAGAAGCGAATAAAGGAATGGAAGTTGCTGTTCCACTGCTGATCCAGCTTCGTATCAAAGTGATAATAATTATTTGTATTTGCGCCGCTGTTCACGTAGTTGTTCGTTACGGCGCTGGTCTGCGGTGCAGGATAGTAGCTGAGTATCTTCTGCGCAATCGGGCTCAAGCGATCTGTTGGAATTTTGTTTCCCGGAAATTGGTCGCGAACATACCCAGTCACGGTCGTGCCGCTGCTCGGATCAATGTAAGTTCCCTGATGCACGGTGAGTGGATCGTAGATTGGCGCGCCTAGACCAGAGAAGTCCCCTCCGATGTAGGCGGCGAGATTTTGCGGAACGGTGGACGTGATGCTCGTGCCGGCAGACTGGCGCGAATCTTCAAAGTCCAAGAAGAAAAATGTTTTGTCGCGGCGGATGGGGCCGCTGAAGGTGCCACCAGTCTGATAGCGATGCGTATCTGTCTTCTTGCTGTCCGGTGCTGAGCCAAAGGCGTTGGCGTTCAGCCCGGTCGTCTCCAGGAACTCATAGCCGGAGCCGTGGTAAGCGTTGCCACCGCTTTTGGTGACGAGCGAGACGACGCCACCGGAGAAGCGCCCGTATTCAGCCGCAAGCACACTGGTCTGGACGTTCACCTCCTGCACCGAGTCGATGATCGGGTTATAAGCGCTCACATTGTTGCCGACGTTGTTCTCCGGCAGGATGTTGGTCATACCGTCTATCAGCTGTTCATTGTTTCCATTGCGGGATCCACCGATATGCGGTGTAGACGCACCGCCCAAATTGCTGACCGTAGGTGCCAGCAGCGCGAAGTCAAACGGATTGCGACCGTTGTCAGGCAGATCCAGAATGAACCGTGCCGGGATCGTGTCCGACAGATTCGAGGTGGTTGTGTCGAGTTCCTCTACGTTGGTGCTTACCTGCACCTGATCGGTCGTCTGACCAACCGACATAGAGAAATCGGCGGTATTGCTGCTTGCTACTTCAACGTGAAGTCCAGTTTGAGTTGCGGGCCGGAAGCCCGGAGCCACAACCGTGACCACGTAGTTTCCCGGCGCGAGAAACGGAACCTGGTATCTGCCAGAGGTATCGGTCTTCACCGTATGGCGCTCGTTCGTTGCAGTGTCCGTGATCGTTACCACGGCAGCTGCAATCGTGGAGCCCCCCGGGTCAGTGACTACGCCCTGGATCGTTCCGGTTGGGGTCTGTGAAAAAACGGGGAATACAAGGAACAAAAGCACTAGTAGGAACGAAATCTTGGTCAGTCGCATGGCACTCCTCAGGACTTGCAATTGTGGTCGATCGCGGGAGGCGTCACTTACTTGCCACCGCTTGTTATCGTTAACATTTTTACGGAGACGTTTATATGCCAAACTTCTCAAAGCTGTCAACATTAAAAAGCTGTGGCGCTTCGGCAACATTTCTGGCATTTCTCCGGAGAGAAACGTAAGCATTTTCTACAGGTGCATTGCATCCTAGGCAGCCTTCACTGAACGCCCCGGCATCACATGCCGGCTGCGTACATAATGGTGAACGGACGGAGTCAAAACCCATGAATAGCCTCACCGCGTCTGGATTAGGGAAATGTGTCTTGCGAAGTTGCATTCCTCTTTTCCTGTCGCTGTCTTCCACAGTAGGATTGGCGGCCGGGCATTGCGACGCTCCGTCAGCTCTCCTCACAAAGACCAAGCCCGCCACAGCCGTCGCCTATCAAAATCTGGGTCAATGGTTTGAAGGAAAGGGCCAGCTAAAGTGCGCTGCTGAGGCATACCGCCAGCAGGTCTTGCTCGCCCCGGGGTCCGCCAACGCGCATCTTCTGCTCGGGAGAGCGCTTCAGGTTTTGAGTGTTGGCGACGAAGCTGCCCTCGAGTTGAATCGTGCCGTCGACCTGGATCCTTCATCCAAGACGGCACGGCTTGCTTTGGGGGCTCTCGAACATGACCGGGGCAATCAAGTCGAAGCGCTGCGCCAGTGGCAGGAAGTGATCCACCTAGATCCTGATTCGATCACGGCCCTGGACTGGATCGCGAAGACACGCATCGAGGCCCATCAATATACTGCCGCTCTAGACCTCCTCTCCAATGCTCCAGACAACGAAGATTTGGTAGTTGATCGCGTAGTCGCAAGCAGCAAAGCCGCCTTCTTTGAGCAGGCCATCACGACCGGGATGACAGCCATAGAGAAGCATGCAGACTGGTTGCGACTTCGCATGGCCGTGGCGACCATTCTGGTGCAGCGGAACCGCTTTCAAGAGGCGATCGCTCTCCTGGAGATCGGTCTTCAATCGCAGCCGGATCAAATCGACCTCGAGACTCTTTACCTGCGGGTCCTCGTACTGATGGGAGATCTATCAAAGAGCAAACCTTATGCGGCGGACTTCCTGAAGCGGCATCCGGGTAACTTCGATGGCCTGTACCTTAATGGTTTGCTGGAGCGGCAAGATGGCGCGTACGACGCCGCGCTTCTGCACCTTAAGGCAGCAGAGGCTATGCGACCGGACCACTTTGATGTGCACTTCAATGTCGGGTCGGCACTGGCGAAGTTACATCGCAATGAGCAGGCGAAGGCGGAGATCGAAGAAGCGATAAGGATTGATGACTCTGGAGCGGACGTTCACTTCCAGCTTGCCGGTGTACTTCGATCGCTCAACGATACAGCCGGCGCTAAGAAGCAGATGGAGATCTATCAGGAAAAGCTTCGTAGCCGTGCTCTGCACGATCAAACGATCAGTCTCGCGGCACAGGCGGCGCAAAAGCTCGCTGCGGGAGATGCGGCGGGAGCGGTTGAAGCTGAAAACGAAATCCTCAAGATCTTGCCCGAGGATGCGGTCCACTTCTACGACCTCTCTCTTGCGGAGGATCGCATGGAAGACTTCGCCGCCGAGCAAGTGGCGCTAAAGCGCGCGGTAGAGCTCCGGCCAGACTTTGCCCTGGCATATAACCAGCTCGGCTATCTTGCGATTCGCGATAACGATGAGACAGCAGCAGCGGGCTACTTCCAAAAGGCGATCGCATCTGCTCCACAGTACGCCGAGGCGGAGAGCAATCTCGGGTCGCTGCTTGCCCGCGAGGGCAAGGACGCCGAGGCGGAGCAGTATTTTCGCGCAGCAGTCGCGGCTAATCCGAGATACACCGATGCGTGGATCAATCTTGCGGCCTCGCTTGCCGCCAGGTCCATGTTTACCGAGGCCCGGGAGGCGGTACATAACGCATTGCGCGTGGAACCGACTAATCCTGATGCAGTCAAGCTTCTGGCGCTACTCCCTTCGGCGCAGCCTGCACCGAATCGCAAATAAATGTAGAAAGGATGAACTCTCCGGGAGAACCAATGCTTCGCACACTGTTTAGCCGTCGCAACTTTCTCGCCAGCCTCATTGCTGCGTCTTGCGAGCGGCTCTTCGGACAGGCCGCAGGCATGTCTTCGGGAGGATCGAAGGCGCAATCGCGGCTCCCGCCAACAGGTGGCGTCTACTCCAAATTCACCGACATCGCAGCACAAGCGGGACTGAACGCTGTGATGGTATACGGCGGCGAGAAGCAGATAAAGTTCATCATCGAATCGATGGGCGGAGGATGCGCCTTCCTCGATTATGACAACGATGGATGGATGGACATTTTTCTGCTCGGCGGCAGCCGTCTTGAAGGCTCCCCGGCGGGCGCGAGCAATCGTCTATACCGCAACAACCGGGACGGGACCTTCATCGACGTAACCGCACACGCAGGTCTGCTCGATTCGGGATGGGCGTGCGGTGTCTGCGTGGGCGACTACGACAACGATGGCTTTGAGGATATCTTCTGCACCTACTATGGTCACAATAAGCTCTATCGCAACAACGGAGACGGAACGTTTACCGATGTGACCAAGGCGTCTGGGTTGTTTGATGCGACTACGCGCTTCGGTACAGGTTGCAGTTTCTTTGATTACAACCGCGACGGACATCTGGACCTTTTCGTGGCGAACTACGTTGAGTTTGATCTCCAACATCCCCCCATACCAACGATGGAAAATCCCACCTGTACTTACGAAGGCACGCAGGTTTACTGCGGGCCGCGAGGTCTCAAGGCTGGAAGGCACTCGCTCTATCGCAACAATGGGAACGGCACCTTTACCGACGTAAGCGAAGCATCCGGCATCGCCAAACATCGAGGCTCGTACGGGATGACCGCCGTGACCGCCGACTTCGACAACGATGGCTGGCCCGACATCTTTCTCGCTTGCGACTCGACGCCGAGTCTCCTGCTGATGAACAACCGCGATGGCACCTTTCGCGAGGAGGGCTTCGATCGCGGGGTCGCCGTTAGCGGAGAGGGCTTCGAGCAGGCTGGCATGGGCGTGGGAGTGGGCGACCCAGGGTTGAATGGCAGCACAAGCCTGCTGGTGACACATTTTCAAAAAGAAGCAAGCGGACTCTATCTGAACGACGGCAAGGCCCAGTTCGCCGATATCACGATGGACTCACGCCTCGGCGTTGAAACTTCCTACGTAGGCTGGGGCGCTGCCGTTGCCGACTTCGATAACGACGGTCTCCCCGACCTTTTTTGGGTCACTGGGAATGTCTATCCGGAGATTGAGAAGAAGTACCCGCAGTATCCCTTCAAGGGGCCGCGCATCTTATTCCGGAACCGCGGCGACGGCACCTTTGAAGAGCTGACGAACGAGTGTGGTCCGGCGATTAGCCAGCTTCATGCAAGTCGCGGCGTGGCTATTGGGGATTTCGACAACGATGGCGATCTCGACATACTGATCATGAACGTAAACGAGACGCCTTCCCTGCTTCGCAACGATGCTCCGCCGGGAAATCACTGGATCAAGATCAAACTGATCGGCACAACCTCGAATCGCAGTGCCATAGGATCGCGCGTCATCGTGCACTATGCGGGGAAGGCACAGATGCAGCAGGTGCTGAGCCAATCGAGCTATCTCTCCTGCAACGATCCCCGCCTGCACTTCGGGTTGGGTGCGGCGCGCGAGGCGGACGTCCATGTGTTGTGGCCCGGCGGGCGAGAAGAGAAGCTCGGAAAGATTGCGGTCGACCGCTTGATCACGGTGAAGGAGGGCTCTGGAATCGTGCCGAACCTCTCTCACGCATTGAAGTAGGGATTCTCTTGCCGCCCAGAAGGCAATGGATTTAGTGAGCTCCTGGAAGCGCGGTGCTGCTGAGGATCGTGCATGATGGGCCGCCTAGATCGTATGCGGCGACTGGTTCCGCTTTCGCAGACGCGAAGTGAAGGTAGTTTCCCTTGTCTGCCAGAAACCTGCCCCATTGTGGCAGTTCGCCCGACATCGGGTCACCGGTCTTCGCGAAGTTTGTCCAATAGGTCTGGATCGTCTCTGAGACGGCCGAGTCCGCTTCGGAATGTGGAACCGACGCAGGAAAGCCGAAGACGTACCGTAACTCCGAGGAATGCTGCGCTGGCTTTTCGGAGGCGGCGGATCGGTCGAATTGGTAGACGTAGGTTGGAAAGCCATGCGCCGAGTGCCAGGCAGCGACCTGTCGTACAGCACAGCGAAAGTCGCGGTCCGTCTGAAAGCGAGCGCCTGCATCGCCCTCCAAAAGATTGCCGGGAGGCTGGCTGTAGATAGCTTCGAGTTGCGAGGCAGCGGCGGACCCGACAGCCGCCTCGATCAGGTGCTTTGTCCAATCGGGGGACTGATCATGCGGCACGATCTCCTGAACGTTGGAACCGATGAGCAGTGGCACCGGAGCTTCCCTGCCTTGAGCGAAGAGAGTAGCAGGTAGATCCGGGAGGACCCAGCCATCCACGCTTGCGCTGCGATAGCCCCAGAAGTTCTCTGGAGGCGGCTTTGGGGCACTCTTCTCAGCAGCTAGTACCTCATCGGTAGAGGCGGAGCGCATGGTGCTCGGACGAGTGCCGAGAGATTGTGCGACCGATGCCCACGCATCCTCCGACTGCGCCTTCGTTGCCGTGCGCATCAGACCGGCAACCTGCCCGCTCTCCTCCAGCGCGCGGACGAACAGTCCCCTGGCGAGTGGCGAGACCATCAGCAAGCCAGTGTCAACCGCTCCAGCAGACTGACCGAAGATCGTCACATTTGCAGGGTCTCCGCCGAAATGAGCGATGTTCCTCTTCACCCATTCGAGGGCGGCTATCTGGTCCAGCAGACCGTAGTCGCCCGACGTATGGCGTGGAGACTCCTCATCGAGCGCGGCACTTCGGAAGAACCCGAAGATGCCAAGACGATAGTCGAACGTCACGAGGACGACGCCTTTCGGGACAAGAGCTAGACCATTTGAAAGCTCCTCTGCCGCACTTCCCGCGAGGTTCGAGCCGCCATGGATATAAACCATCACCGCATGTTTTGACCCTGCGGCCGGGGCCCAGACATTCAGGAAAAGACAGTCCTCTGTGCCGTGATCAGCTGAGTTATTGTTCCAGCCAAATCTTTGCTGAGCGCAGGGGCTGCCGTGGGCGACCGCTGGACGAAGACCTTTCCAAGACGGATATGACTGCGGGGGCTGCCATCGAAGCAGACCCACCGGCGGCTTCGCGTAAGGGATGCCCAGATAGGCGCGAATGCCAGGAGCGGGCTCCGCACCCTGGAGCCGGCCTTCCCTCGTGCTCACGATCGCTGTGGCTGCAGGTTCGTAGCGAATCTGCGCGTAAGCCTTAAGCGAGTTCGCTAGAATTGCAAGTCCAAGAAGAGCGATCTTCAATTTCAACATGCTTGGTAGTCTCCGGCGTTTATTGCGTAGCGTTTGGCAGCGGCGTATAGGTCCACGAGAAAGAGTCAGTCAGAGCAGCCTTTGCGAGCGGAGCGGACGAGCGCAGCCCGACCGGCTTTATCCCTGCAAGCGCCTCAACTCCACGCGCCGCAAAGCCATGGGTGGCAGAGTCTCCATCCACGTCCAGCAGGATGGCATCAACTCCCAGCGGGCCCGGGTAGAGATCCTGAATAGGGACACGGTTAGGGCCTGTAGGCGCAGCCGGGCTTACCGCAGCTTCCCATATCCAGACAAGGTTATGCAGCCCGTGCGAGGTCAGCCTGTCGCCGATCTCGCGAAGCAGTGCGCGCGAGCCCTCCGGCCCAGGGCGCGCTCCCCACCAGAAATTGTGAGCATTCGCTTCGGGCAAAGGGCTCCAGGCGACAGCAACATGCTCCTTGTCGAGTTGTTGCAACAGAGGAAGTACCGCGTCGATTTCGGCGAGCCACTTCTCGTGAAGCGCCGTTCCAGAACTAACAAGTTCATTCCATTCAAAGTCACTCAAAGGCACCGCCATCCCCTCGCCCGTAGGAGAAGGAGGTGTCCACCTAAGAATCGGCAGTCGTCCCGCCTTCGTCGCCACGCGAATCTCATCAGCAAGAGCAGGTGCCGACGCCACATCCGCTGTGAACTCTGCGATCTCCACTCCAGTGCTCCTTGCCATAGATAGTTTTTCAAGAAGCTGCTTCGCGGCCGGCGTCGCCTCCGGGTCGGAAGGCTGCGGTGTAGCTGCTGATGGCAGCGGAGCGGACAGCCGGGGATCGCCGCGATCAACCACGTTCGGAGCGTGAAAGACGGCCTGCAGTTGCGCGGGAGTGTTGGAGCCCTCCGCCATGCCGCTCCACATCATCGTGTAGCTCCAGCGTGGTTGCGCGGCGAGAATCTCGAGTGAAGGCATAGCGCCCACTTCGGCTAGAGCTATCGGTTTCGTATCGCCTGCCAGTGCGATCATGCTGTCGTAGTAGGCCTTTTCGAAGGGCCCATAGATGTCCATGCTCACAATGTCCGCATAAGCTGAACCGGGAAAGTACTGATCTACGGGACCCGCGTTTACCGATGGGGCGTTCACGTTCCAAACCCAGATCAGGTTATTCAGGTGCTTCTGATGAACGAAGCGATCGAAGATCTGCCGGTACAGGGCTGACGTACCATCAGGCCCGGGCCGACCGCCCCACCAGAACCAGTTCCCGTTCATCTCGTGGTAAGGACGGAACAGTACGGGCACGCCGGCAGCCTGCAACTCCTGAAGATAGCCCGCGATCACGTCGACCTGCCGGGCCCAGCGCTTGTACATATCCGAGCCGGGCGTAAGCACCTGGCGGAACTCCCAATCGGTCAGATGGCCTTGCACGCTATCGCGGAAGGTCACAGGCTCATCCTCCGTGGGCCGCACGCTATGCCAGGTGAGTGCGATCACTGATCCGCTTCGATATTGGCGAATGACCTCCTGGATCATGGCTGGCCGGCCTAATGTAGAGTCTTTGTCTTCGCCTCCGGAGAAGCCGAAGTCTTGCCCGAAGACTGCTGGATAGTGGCCCGTCAACTCATAGATACGGTCGCTATAGCGAGATACGGTGTTGGGAAAGTTGTGCTGACCGCTGAGCGTGGCGTGGCCAGAGACCGAGTCGATCTCCTGGAGCAACGCGCGGGCTGCCGGAGTCGCATCCGGGTTGACCGGCGCTGCATTTGGCCGGATCGATTGCGCATTCGAATGTATCGAGAGCAGCACTGAGGTGCTCAGAACGATCTCGCTAAAGAAGGCTTTCATCTTTCTCCCTTCGACCCACATTCGGCGAAGTCCTAAGGAGAGGCGCTGTGCCGGGTTGATCTGCCCGCGATGCGTCTCACTTTGTGACGTCGACACTCACCTGTTCAACGTTCCATCCTCGCAGGTCAATCTTTGCCTTCCCTACGGCAAGCTTCGATGGATAGTGCACCGTGATCGACTTAGTCTCATTCGGAAGCAAACTCACGTAGTTATCACTGAAGTAAGCCGGCAGAATTTGCGAGCCCGACTTTGCGTTTAGCAGCACCGCCTTCGTGGCGAGCGCCGCCGTCGTGCTTGGGTTCGTCAGCTTCAGTTCGACGACGGTCTCTTCTCCATCAGTGTGCGACGTTGCGTTCGCGGACAACTTCACTCGAGCGAGATCGTTAAGCTTCCGGTATTCATCGTCGTCCCCCGCCAGCCAGTAGGTGTTGTCGGAGACCACTGTCCCGCTCCCGTCCTTCATCTCAAGCTTCACCAGCACGACACCCTGTGCAGCGAAGAGTGGCGCAAGATCCAGAGGGAATGCAACCGCGGTCCTGTCCGCACCGAGCGGCACAAGCTTCTCCTGCGTAAGCAGTACCTGGTTCGCAAGCGAATACACGGTAGCCTTCACACTTACAGAGCCGCTATCGGTGTTGCTGGTGTTGACCGCTGCCACGGTGAAGTCGGAGAGATCGAGCTGCACGTGCAGGGATTCGCATGCCTTCTTCACTCCATAAAACGAGCCAGGCGTGTCGTAATCGGAGTTGAAGATCTGCCACATGTTGCTGGGCCACGCCGGCTGTGTCATCCAAAGCATGCGGCCACTGTTCGGTGTCCATAGATGCTGATTGAATCCTTCAAAGATGGCGCGGTGCTCTACATAGCTCAGCATCTGCGCCTTGCGTTCGAAGTCTTCCAGACTTGTCGCCGCTCCGAACTCCTGCTCAAGCTTGTGCATGAACGGCTCGACCAGCCCATTCCCTTCCTGGTGCCAATCGTGATACGCCCAGGCATCGCCGATCGGCCACTGGTCTGCCGGTGCCATGGAAGACTTGAGCGCCTCTAGCGTCGAGGGGGATGGAATGCCCAGCTCCACCGAAAAGCCTCTATCCCACTTGGTGTAGTAGAGATCGGGTTGCTGATAGAAGTACGGTCCGCTGTTCCGGAGATTGATGCGATTCGAACCCGGCGTGTAATAGCGTGTGCCATCCTCTTCGCGGAAGACGTCGATCAGACCTTCGTTAAGCGTGGGCTGCGGAACGCCTTCATTCCGTCCGCACCACATTACGATGGAGGGATGGTTACGGAAACGAGCTACAACGTCCCGTGCATTTTTGAGGAAGAGCGGCACGTCTTCCGGCTCGACGTTATAGTTCTGCGTTGAGGCCCAGAAGTCGTTCCAGACCATCATGCCGTACTCATCCGCGAGTTGGTAGAAGGTCTCCTCGGTGTTCTGACCTACCCAGTTTCGGATGATGTTCATGTTCGCTTCGCGATGCAGACGGAAGTAGGGTTCCAGGTGCTCGCGGCTTACTCGCTTCCTGGAATCATCCATGCCCCAGTTACCGCCGCGCGCCGCGATCCGCACGCCGTTCACTTTGAGAACGAGATCGGTCAACCCCGGCTCATCCGTAACGGATTTGACCGCTGTGGAGTGCTCTCCAGCAGCAGTCAACGAAGCCGAATAGAAATCGGCCTCGCGGTTGCGCATCCCCTCGTGACGCACATCGACGACTTGTTCGTTTCGCGCCTTCGCTTCGGCAGGTGACACTTCAACGCGCCGGATCGCGCCTGAGGTGTCAAACAGACTTAGCTCATACGTGATCTCGCGAATGCCGAAGGTCAGCGTCTTGAGGTCTGACTGCTGCGAACCCTCGCCGACTGTCAGCTTCAGGTGATAGAGGTCGGGACGTCCATAACCGTTAGGCCACCAGAGCCGCGGATGGTCGACGTGAAGTTGAGGGAACTCCGCGCGCGTGAGCTTGACCTTCGTCTCACCTGAGGCCAAGGTCACTGCCTTGCTCAGTTGCACTCCCTCGAACTCCGCATGAACCTCGGCGGTTACAGACTGGGCGGAATGATTCTGTACGGGTACGGTTATCTCTACATCCGCACTCGAAGTCTCCGGCAACGGGAGACGTGTAATGACTTGCGGATCGCCAATCTGAAGTTGATCGGTGACCGAGAGAACGACATCCTGCCATATCCCCATGTTGCGATCGCGGATCGCCGGGATCCAGTCCCAGCCTTCCGTAGCCACGAACGTTGGGCCATCCAGACACATCGCGCCCCCGTTTTCACCCGGTCCGCCAAGCATCGACTGCTCCTGCGGAATACCGGGATGAGGAGGCGGAAGAATCAACACTGCAAGCGCGTTACGCCCGTCCTTGCGCAGCAGCGAGGAGACGTCGAACGAACCCCGAATAAAGGCACCCTTGATCGATCCCAGTTCATGCCCATTCAGCCAGACCTCCGCCGCATAATTGATTCCGTTGAAGGTGAGGCTAAGATGATGACCCGCGCTCTGTCGCGGAGTTTCGAATTCAACGCGATACCAGTAGCTCTGCTTATTCAGCGACTCGGGAATCGCAAGATTGTTCAAGCCGAAATCTGGATCTGGATAGACACCGCGGTCGACCATCGTGGTCAACACCGTGCCAGGAACCGTAGCGCGCATCCACTTGCGGCTGTCGTAGCCAGACTCTGATAGCGCCGCTCCATCCATCGGTTCGTTGGGAGCTGTGGTGAGCATCCAATTGTCACTGACAGTCCACGCACTCCCTTCGCGCGGGGTAAGAGCCGTAGCCGATAATGGCGGCAGCGGAAGAGCAATCGGCTTGCTGAATGGTTCACGGCTGTGCGGCATAAGGGCCGGATCCTGCGGGGCAAGGTATCCTGCCTGTTCACGAGTCTGAACCGGCCACGGCTGCGACGCTTCTTCGGGACGGAGCAACGCAGGATTCGGCGGGAGCACCGCCCGGGCACGAACCTCCTCGCGGCTCAGCTCTGTTGCATCTACCGTTACCTGTGCGACCAGGCCGCCAAAGTGTATGAAGGGCTCCCCGGGAAGAACTTCGGCCGGAGCAATCATCAACTGCGGATCGACCCTGCCCACCACCTCCGAGCCTGATGCAACCTCGACACTATCCGCATAGAGATGTGTCCCTTGCGGAGCGAAAGTCGCAGTAAGGAGATGCCAGCCATTCCTGTTCAGTGGCCTGCTTGCAGTCAGTTCGCGGCCCTTGCCAAGTCGCAGCACGAGCTTTAAGTCCCGCAAGCCGATAAAACGCGAGTCCTCATGTGAAGGATCCCCTAAACCGGCGATGAGCGTAGTCTCAGGAACCTTCTGATCGAGGAGCACCCACGCTGAGAGGGTCGACACGCTGTTTGCGCTCAGAACTTCCGAGGCGGGGGGCATCGCTTTCGTGAGCCCCGGGCCACCCCTGAGAACGTTCACATCATAGGGGCCGACGATCCGCTCGGTCGTCTCGGGCTTTACCGTCAACACGTGTGCCTGGGCATGAAGACGATGCTGCAAAAAGGGTGATGCAACGATGAAACCTAAGGCAACTGCGACAAGGTGTGACCTTCCAGCTCGATTCATGGATCTCAATTCCCTTCTCATTCGTTCGCGGGTGTTTATTTGGCTGGTTTCTCAAGATCTGAGACGCGCGCTCTAGCGCCAGTTCCTGGCGCTGCGACTTCCTGCGCCCAGTGGTAAGTCGCCAGCAACTCTCCATGTTCACCAACCAGAAGAAGCGCCGCTTTGCCCGCGCCCAGCCTTCCGGCGATGACTTTGCCGCTCCGCTTGTCGGTGAAGGAGACAGCGGAGTCTTCCGTTTCAGAGGTCAAGGCATAGAGCGTTGCATGCGGCAGACGTGTTGGGCAGATAAGTATTCCGGGATTCGTCACATCGGTCGTATAGGTCTCTTGAACTCCCGCTGCCTTCAATGCGCGATCGTAGACGGGAGCTATCGAAGCGAGATCACTATTGAGCTCCAGGGGCAGCGCGGAGAAAATAATGCGCCCTTTGTCTAACGGGAACTCCTGAAAATTCTTACCTCCCGGCAGAGTCGCGCGATCGAGCAGCGTGGTGGCAAGACCGTCATACTCCAATGCCAGGTCGCCGAAAGATGTATGCAAGGTATTGTGCCGCTGCTGCAAGGGAACGACAGTGGACTGGATTCCTACTCCGGAAGCGCGGTCGAGCGGATGCAAATGTTCATCTGCACTGAAAGGTCCGGAGACGAGCAGTGTGGCACCCTCGCGGACCCGCGCTTCGATCACTTTCCAGGCGTTCTCCGAGAGCCCGTAGGGCGACGGAAGAAGGATGAGCTTGGGCTTGCCGAGCGTCTCAATCTGGTACTCACCGACGGCATACGCTTCGACCCGGTTGTATTGGAACAGCACACGAACTGCTGTCTGTTGCGCCTGAAGGGCCTCACTGTTCCGCGTACTTAGCTGGTAAGACTGCGGCAACACGATGGCGACTTCCGGCGAGATCAGGCCAGTTGCATAAGGTGCAGCCGCTGTTGCGAATGCACCCAGATCGCGCATCATGAACTCCCAGGATTTAGCGGACCCGTCGCTGCGCTGGACGCCGAAGTCGGGTTCACGCGCCCAGTCCCATTGCATCGCTCCCGAAGAGCCTGCGGCAAATCCTAAGACCCACTTGCGTTCTTCGATGGCTGATCCGGTCAGTTCGTCATAACGCCACGTTCCATCAGGGTTCCATGCCGGCTGGTACCCGGTCTCCCCCGTGATGTTCGGCATGCCAGGCCGTTTTGCAACCACAGAATCCCATAGCAACGCATCGTCCTGCCAGTAGGTGTGGTTCGTCGTAAAGGACACGCCGGAAGTTGCGTAGAACTGGTTGAGGAGGCGCTTTGTCACTCCGCCTTCGTCTTGTCCGACATCGATGAGCTGGCTGCTGCCGGAGCCATGGATCACGTCAACCATCGTGCGCACCCAGTGCGAAAACATATCCTGGGCGAACAGGTTGTAATCAAGTGCGCGGACCTGCTGGTCGTTCCCGTAGCGGTCATAAACGAGGTCTGCAGGCTTCGGCAACGGGATAGACTGCCACGATCCGAGTTGAACATCGGTCGTTCGCCACGCATTGGCAAGGGCCGACAGCTTTGTATACCGCTTCTGTAGCCAGTCATGCCACGCCGATAGTTCTACCGGGTCTCCGTTTGGGATATTGCCATGAAAGATATTGCGAGGATTGGAGAAGGAAGGCTCGTTGATCAGATCGTAAGACAGCCAAGGGACCTTGCCGAAGCGTTCTACGACAGAAGCGATGTAGCCTTCTTCGGCTTCGATGGCCGCAGGATCGAGGTACGGATTGGCGGGCGTTGATTCCGCATCGTTCGCGCTCCGGCGTGGTTCACTTACTCTCGGTGTGAATGCGAAGAAAGTGAAGTTTACGGCGATGTTGTGGCGGTGGGCTGCGGCTAGAAATGCTTCAAGATTGCGTAAGAAGCGTTCATTTGCGGCGCCCGTTATCGGCTCAACAAATTTGGAGCCCCCCATCCAGACGCCTGTGCGGACAAAGTTGACACCATGGCGTTGCATGTCAGCAAAATCGGTCTCCCAGACAGCGGCATTGCGTGGACCGGAAAAGTCCCAGCCGTTCTCCTCAGTTGTGAAGTAATTCGTGCCCACGGGAAAGAATGGCTTTTTTCCAAGACTCAGAAAGTCACCACTCACGCCAAGCGCGTCGCCTCTCTCAAGCTCCGATAGATCCTCGACCTGAAAGCCGTTTTCGGCATACTCTTGCGGAGAGTTTGCCCCGGATGCAGTCCAAGTCGCTTGTATCGTATAGGTTCCCGTCGGCATCGATGCACGGTTGCGAAAGGCAACGGGAACGTCTCCTTGATGTGCCGGCATGGCGACATGCTCCTGCTCGAGAACCTTCCCATCACGCAACAGCTTCACATCCACAGAGCCGCCATCTTCAGACGCATGCGGACGCCGAATGCGAACTGTTATCTCGGGCTGCTCTCCTGGACGCAGGCAAGCGTATTGCGTCTCCACCTGGAAGCTCGTCGCTCCCTGCCTGGCATACTGCGCTGCTGAGCGGATCAGAGCAATACCATCGCTCGAGGCCCAGTATCCGGGATCAGGGGTGAACGGCAGCGCGACGATTCGAGAGCCCGCCATTCTCGTGCCCCTGGCATGATCGGCATAGATGACAGGCGCGGCCACGTGCGTCCCATCCTCCAGGTCCAGATAGCCAAGTCCCTGCAGGCGTCCTTCTTCGGCGAATATTTTCTTCGCTCTGACGGCTAACTTAGGCATAAAGGTGTCGAAACCCGGGTGCCATTGGAAATGTGTCTCCGATGCACCGAGAGGGACCTCATAGCTATGCCTGAAGTCGATTGTCTTGCTGTAGCTGTCTTGCGGAGCCTCAACGACGAAGCTTCCCTCTGCATGACCAAGTACCGGGACCCGAAGCGGCTGACCTCCCAAAATAAGGAGATTGCCTCCCTTCTGCAGATACGTTTGGAACGCCGGTTCCGCCTCCACGGGAAATGCTGAGCCATATGGAAGAACGAGAAGTCTCGTCGTCTTTACCCATTCCCCCGAGTGAAGTTGATCCACATTCAGAAGTGTAACGTCGCTTCCGAGTGCATTTCTCAAGACACTTGTGGAGACTTCTTCGCTCTCTACGGTCGGAAATCCCGTCTGGCTGAATACAGCCGTCTGCGATCGAGCCGCTCGACTTGAGAGCAAGAGCGCGATAACGATGAGACCAATTGCTGCGTGACGAGATGTGCTCATTGGGCCCCTATGGTTTAGGTCGAGACAGACAGTTCGAGAATGCAATGACCTTTATGTCGTGCGGTCACAGGTAGTCCAGTCTCCAATGTCAAAGAGTGCGCACCGTGGGGGCTCGTCTGGCGAGCCTTAGCCATGAACGGGCTAGCGCGATGCAAGTCTGCTTCCAGCAAGCGATGTGATCGATAACATAGACCAGAGATTTATAAAAGGTCGCACTGCGCCTGTCAAGCTTCAACGTATGGAGATTATTTACACCACGGTCGCCGCTACTAGATCTTCGCTCCGCATGATCCGCGGATAACCAGGTCTACCGGGAGAACAATCTGCTTGGACGGACGCTCCACCGCACTCGGTCCCGAAATAAGCCGTTCGAAAAGCATCTCGGCGGCCGTTCTACCGAGAGCTTCGACCGGCTGACGTACTGTTGTAACGCCCGGACGAAGTAGATCGGCGGTATCGAAATCGTCAAATCCAACTAGCGCGAGCGTCTCCGGAGGATATATGTTCATGCTCTGGAGCGAATGCAGCACATGGCGAGTCAACAGGTTATTTGCGCAAAATAGCGCAGTAGGTTTGCTCTTGCCAGCCAGCAGTTGTCTTATGGTCGAGCGGGTGTTTTCGATGTCCTCCGACATCTCAGCAGTTTGCGGCGTTAAACCCGCAGCCTGCATTCCCTTGCGATAGCCTCGTTCGCGCATCCGCATCGTGTAGAGATCCTTACTGAGCCCAATGAATAAGATCCGCTTGTGGCCTAGACACAGCAGGTGTTCGGTTCCTGCTCTTGCTCCTCTCTCATTTTCGACGACAAGCGCGTCAAACCGGCTACCCTCAATCGGACGATCGAGAGCGACGATTGGCAGATCCTGAAACTCGCTACTAAGCAACAGCGACCTGCTTTTCCCAAGACGTGCGGGTATAACGACGAGCCCTTCGATGTTACGTCGAAGCATACGATTGGCCTCGTCGAACTCCGCTTTAGGGTCTTCGTTTGACGTAGAAAGCACTACGGAGTAAGAATGCTGTTGCGCAACGGTGCTAACAGCATGGGCGCAGGCCGCAAAGAAGGGGTCGTAGAGATAGGGGACCAAGATACCGACCTGCCTCGATCGCTTTTCTCTGAGAGAGCGCGCCAATTCATTGGGCTGATATCTGAGGTGCGCTACCGCCGCGAGGACCTTCTCCCGCGCTCTATTGGAAACGCTCGGATGATCGCTGAGAACGCGGGACACTGTCATGACACTGACGCCAGCCAATTCTGCGACGTCAGTCATACGGCTGGACTGCGACATTGCTTGATCACTCCGAAAATCAGAACTTGGCCCCAAGAGGTTGAACCTGAGACTATTATGCTCGATGGTAATGTAGCCGCTGTAACCACGCCTGGGTTGAGTCTTCCTCTTCGTCTAGTGAGCAGAATCAGTCGAAACCATTTGCCAGTCGACTAATGTCTTCGTTTCGGCGCGACATTCCAGTTCTCCCGGCGAGACGAGGAAGCAGTCCCGCGCCAAGCAAGCCCGCGACAGGTCCTAAGGCCGCAGGACCAATGAATGTACGATCAGATTCCAGAACCACAGTTTGTGACGGCTCGACCAATCTATAGATCTGGCTGTATGTTCGAACGGTTTCGAACATCGCTGGCGCGAAAAGATTCCAGGAGTCGGCGACCCCGCCGCCAATGAGGATCATCGGGAGATCCAAGGTGTTGATCACGTTGGCTACTCCCAAGCCGAGGTAAAAGCCAAAGCGCTCAAACGCCAGTTGTGCAGCGCGGTCTCCGGATAGGGCAAGCGCACCCACATCGGCCGCACTGAACCCGTTGGCCCCTGAGATCAGAGCCTGCAGCGCTTCTGTTCCTTGGCTTGAAGTCGATACATCCCGAGCGAGCCGTTTGAGTCCACCTGCTGAGGCATATAGTTCCAGGCAACCACGTGTTCCGCAACCACAAAGAGCGCCATGAAGTTCCACGCTGGAGTGGCCGACTTCGCCACCCATACCTCGGATCCCGTGCCAAACTTCGCCATTTAGGATAAAACCACTACCCACTCCGGTTCCAAGAGTGATCATTCCCATTGAATCCACGTCGGCTTTTGAGCCGGCACCGAGTTTCCATTCCGCAATGGCAGCCGCGTTGGCATCCGATTCAAGAACGACTTCGAGACCCGTAGCAGCAGCAAGCGCCGCTCGCAGAGGAAAAGCGCCCCAGCCGGGCAAATTGGGTAACTCACCCAGGATGCCTTCGCGTAGATCGATTGGCCCTGGACTACCGATGCCAATGCCTTGAATTGAAGCCTTTGAACCAGCCAGAACGTGCGTCGCAACTAGCTCGTCGATAGCCGCTGCAATTCGTCTGACGGCAGCATCGGGACCTTCGGCAACTAAGGTTTTCATTTGACGACTGCCAAGAAGTCTCATTGCGGGATCGAACAATCCCACCCGGATGCTTGTACCGCCAAGATCGACACCGACGGAGCTCAAGGCTGCTTCTGTAGGACTTGTGTCGAGAATATGCATGACTGTCGATGCTCGCAAATGTGTCGATGGTGAATCTCGTCGAATCCCCCGCTTGCTGTCGAGACCATCAACCTCTTCTGCGGAACTTGCCTTTCGATGAGGAGTGTCAATCTGTGAACGATAACATGGTAACGCGCCGCCGTCGTCGTTTGATGGCGGCGTCATAGAATCCTTTGCGCCACTAGGCTACTCAGAGGTGGCCTTCACATTCCATACGCACGGACAGCTTCGCCCCACTATGCGCCAGTGGGCGAAGAGGTAGCCGTCATCTTTCGCGAGTCATTGACAAGCGCGCTGAAGCATTCGGGAGCTACCAAGATAGTGGCGGAGTTGACATATGCGTCTGAAGAGTTACACCTCGCTTCAGAGACAACGGAGTCGGCCAGGAGCTCAATACCAACATCAACCGTGGCAGCGCGAGGCATTGGGCGTTGAGGGAGTGCGCGAACGAGCGGCAAGAATCGATGCAAGGCTCGATATTCTCAGTGTTCCTGGACCAGGGACGACAATGGGATTGCGACCTCTACACAGCGATTTTCGAGAGGTTCGGCTAAGGATTTGATCCACCGAGGCAGATCGCTGAAAGGGACGGGTCGGCTGTAGTAATAACCTTGAATGGCATCACAGTCCTCGTTCGTAACAATGGACAATTGGTCTGATGTTTCTACACCTTCCGCCGTGACGTG
Source organism: Granulicella aggregans (assembly GCF_014203275.1). Lineage (GTDB taxonomy): Bacteria > Acidobacteriota > Terriglobia > Terriglobales > Acidobacteriaceae > Edaphobacter. The sequence continues at coordinate 634,842 of NZ_JACHIP010000003.1, read as the reverse complement.
AATGCCAAGGCTGTGGGCCATCGCAATGATCGCTCTTACCACCGCCAGACTGGCGGGGTCATTCGCACAATCGGAGATGAAGGATTTATCGATCTTGATCCAGTCGACGGGGAACCGACTAATGTAGGACAGGCTCGAGAAGCCAATTCCGAAATCATCGATCGCTATCCTAACCCCCAGATCACGAATTCGAAGAATGGCTGCTTGATTCAACTTCGAATCAGTCATCAGGATGTTTTCGGTGATCTCCATCTTCAACGAAGAAGGTCTGCGACAGTTTTCTTCCAGCGCCTCCTGAATCACCTGAGGGAGCTTGTCGTGCAGCAATTGCCGAGGAGAGAGGTTGATCGATATCTCAAACTCTCGTCCAAGCTGCCGCTCAAGGTGTCCGACCTGGCGACAGGCTTCCCGGATGACCCATTCCCCAATAGCAACAATCAATCCGGTTTCTTCTGCAAGTGGAATGAACTCGCTCGGCATCACGAAGCCCGCGCTCTTACTTCTCCACCGAAGTAGAGCTTCAAACCCCGTTAGAGTTGGCTCCTGCGCGCTGAATAGCGGTTGATAGTAGAGTTCGAGTTCATGCTCCTCGAGAGCACGGCTAAGATCCTCCTTCATTCGCTTTCTGGCTATTGTCGCGGCGGCCATCTCGCTGTTGAAGACATGGAACCTGTTCCTCCCATTGGCCTTCGCCTCGTACATCGCCATGTCCACTTGCTTCAGCAGCGTCTCAACATTGAGGTTGTGGTCAAAGATCTCGCAGACGCCTACGCTGACAGAGAGTGAGACGCTATGCTCGCCAAGCGGAATGGGCAACGAGAGCGCTGAGACAATTTTTTCGGCAACAACTTCAGCGTGTCCAGGTTCAACGAAATCATCAAGGAGCACTACAAACTCGTCGCCGCCCATCCTGGCTACCAGGTCCGTCGACCGTATCGATTCCTTGATGCGACGGGCCATAACGCGGAGCGTCTCGTCACCCGCGTCGTGGCCGTACGTGTCGTTTACTCCCTTGAAGTCGTCCAGATCCAACATAAGGAGTGCAATCCCCGTGTTGAAGCGGCGGACCTTATGCGGTGCCAGGTAAAGCCTCTCTTGCAAGATATGTCGCGTCGGCAGACCGGTCAGGCCGTCATGCAAAGCCATGTGGCGAAATCTCTCTTCGCTCTCTCGGATTACCTTTGTCTGCTGTCGGACTCGTCTTCGAAGAACTACAACCCAAACGAAAACAGCTCCAGCAATGACGACCGCTCCCGCAAAGCCAAGGAGTGTCCGTTCTGGCGTCCACCAGGAAGCACTCTTCAATACGATCACGTCTTTGGACGATCTGGTAAGGATGTGGAACGACTTTGTTACAGCGGACCCTGAGCCGGTCACCATCTCTTCAGCGTCAAGGACCACCGAACATACCCCGATAATTCGAAGCGTACTGCCTATCCTGATATTTGAAAGACTGTCGTTATTCTGATTCTTCGGGAGAAGCACGGGAAAAATCTCGCCATGGGAAGAGAGTAGGAGGGTTGGCTGGCTCGCGGTCAGGTCTCGACCAGTCAACTGTCCTTCGATCTGAATGAGTACGGAGTCATGGTGCCCCTGCAGCGCCTCGGCCGGAGTAACCTGCTGCGCTTCCGGAGATTCACTGCCTCCCAACGTTCGAAAGACCGAGTCGACCAGCATGGGCCGGTAGCCGCCCGAGAGCACAAAACCAGTTACATCAGCTATCTCTCCGAGCTCAATGCGGGTACGGTCGATGGTCTTGGCACAGACTCCACTTGTATCGTCCTGGATACAGATCATCGTTCCCGGCCATTGCAGCGTGACTCTTCCACGTACGTGAACGCGATGTGGCAATGTGCCCGTCGGCGTATAACGGGAGAGGCTGACAATTGATCTCAACGGCAGCGAGAAGGGATTCGAAGGACTCCGTTCCTCAATCTTTACGGAATACAGGTTTGGAAACATCAAATGAGCGCCGACCATTTGGCGACTGTCGTTGAAGAGCGTACCGATGCTGCCTTGAATCAAGACCGTTGAGTCGACCAGGTCGCGGTAGTCCGCATTTGGGTCATTGACTGAGACCGCACCGATCATTCCGTCAGCCATCGCGACGTTGAGAGTTATACGATGCCCTGACTGCGTAATGGAATGGACGACACCTTCAATTTCAACATATTGAGCGTCTTCTATTCCGGTAGCCAGGTGCGTAAAACTCACAGGCTTCGCAACTAGCTTCTGGGAAGATTCACCAATCACTTCCATCTGAGTTTGCGTGATGAGCGCGGCGTAGTCCCCAGGAGCGGTCACACCAACCACATCCACCAGTGAACCCGCGTGCGGTGTCGCGCCCGTCCAATGCCAGTTCGCCGGAAAAAGAGCAAAGATAGAACCCGTCGAATCATGGAGAAACAAAGACGCATGTTTTCCGTCATTGCGTGGATCGTAGTAGGTCACTACCGCGCGAAAATGGACGGGGTAGCCGCGCTTCGCCTCATCTGCTGAGAGATCATGCGCCTGGCCAATCTTTGTAATCGTTGACAATTGGACGGAGGGTAATACTTGGGCAGCACTAGGAGCTATACACGAAGCAATGGAGAAAAGGCCGGACAAAAAGCATCGAGCCAACATCCCGGGGCTCGCCTTCCTCTGGCCAGCTATTCCGAACCACATTCTCCAGGTATTAGCCAACCCAATTCCCCATCAGTGCGCACCGAATTTCGGGAACGCTCAGCCCTTCTGCACGGACTAGGCTTGGAATCGATCTTGCAAAGCCCGCGGCGCGTCCTCACTGGACTGCACCGCTCAACTTACAGAGCGAAATCGGCACTAGAAATAGCACAAAGGCAGCATCACCGCAGACCTCTCTCCGGCTGGCGTGGAAATAGAGATCTTCTCCGGAGACTGCTAGCAATGGACGAACTAAAATTGGGGGCGCGAAGTGCAAAAGAAGAACTCGATTTGACGATGCCTGTTAAGCCCGAGGTTCAGGAAGCAACACAGAAGGAATCACTCCAAGCGCGACCGCAATCGCTCCCCAGAGCACGGAGGTCGAACCCAGCTTCGCGGAGTCAATCTGAGTAACGGCGAACTCACTCTCCTGCAACTGCCTCTGAACAGCGCTGACCAGAGCAGGATGTTCACCAACTTCTCCGCCCAGCAGGATTAATCCAGGGTTCAGAATCAGGGACAAGTTGATGATGATGTCCGACACCATTCCGGCGCGTTGTTGAACGATCTTCTCGGCGGTTATATCCCCAGCCTGTGCGAGGTCGAGCACATCGAGCGCGTTCACTTCAACAGCCCTTCTGGCGCCAGGCGAACCTTTGCTATTTGCGTCGCGCCAGCTTTCGACGATACCTGCCCCCGTGAGTACCGACTCAAGCTCACCAAACTCATGCAGCGTCGGATGTCTGCGGGAAGTGTTCGGCAGTCGAAGATAGGCAATCTCTCCGGCTGACCACTGCGATCCGTGGAAGATCTGGCCGTCAAGAACAATACCCGCGCTCACATTGGGACCGATTCGGATCAAGATGAACGTGTCCTGCCCCTGTGCAGCGCCGCTGTAGCGCTCCCCCACTGCGGCGAGATTTGTGTCGTTCTCCAGAATGACAAGGCAGTCTACGATCCGGCTAAGTTTTTCCCGCAACGGCACGGACCGCCAGTTCTCCAGCGTGCTGATCGACATCACGACACCATCATCCACGTTCGTAATAGCCGGCAAGCCCACCACGAGCACCAGAAGCTGCTCCTTCTTCTTCTTGCTCTGCCTAAGCACCCGCCGTATCTCTTCGCCGATATAGATGCAGATCGCATCTGGTGTGGTCTTCTTGTCCTCCAGCAGCATCTGGGTGTATGCGAGTTCTTTGCCGTTTAGGTCCGTGAGCAGTAACGACAGCATTTTAGAAGAGATCTCAACAGCGAGGACGCAACCGCGCTCCGCCTTGAAGGAGATCATGTCAGGGGGACGTCCTCCATTCGACTCGCCTTCTCCCAATGGCTTGATCAGGTCCGAGGCAAGTAGATCGGCGACGACATTGGTGATCGTCGGCGCACTAAGGCCGGAGGCGCGAACAAGATCGGCTTTGGAGCAGGAACCGCATTCGCGCAAAAGATTCAACACGCGCAGCGCGTTTGTGTGGCGAAGAAGCGGCGGACGGCCTACTCGAGTTACTTCTTTTTTCACCAGATCTCTAACAAAACATTCTCGAACTCGAGTCCCCACATCCTTCGTGGAGACCCTATTGAGATGTTAACTTTCTTCCTCGTTCACTGACTTCGAAAGGCTCGTGAGAGATCACAGTAGCACATCGGCGAGAGTGCCGGGGTGGTCGATTTTATAACGAATCATTACAAATAGAGGCACCTAAGTAGCCGACGATCACTCTGCCACATTAGCAAGCCTAGGATGCCCGAATGATACTTACCACTCGGGCATTTTTCTACAGCTACTGCTCCATCACACCGTACTGAAACCGTGGAGGCAGCCGGCAGCCGGTTCGCTCGGTCATTGCCAAAGTCAGGGCCTGCGGCACCAGGAGCGAGGTAATGCTCTCCCATGGTTCGGCAACACTATCGATCTTGACGGGAAAGAGCTTCTCGGTGGCGGGATGCTCCTCGTTCGAGATCAGCAGCACCTTGCCGCCCCTGCGATTGCACTCCTCCGCCAGCTTGACTCCCAGTTGAGCCACCCTCCCCACTGCAAAGATGATGGCAACGTGCGATCCGTCTACATCGAGGTTCGGCCCATGTTTGAATCCCGCCCCGGTATGGGGTGCCGCGCGGAATCCGCTCATCTCGCGGATGCAAAGCGCACTCATAATTGCCGCGCCAAAAGCAGCGCCACGACCAATGATCTCGATGTTCGCTGCTCCCCGGCAAAACATCTCCAGCTCGCTACGCATCGCGAAGATCGGGTCGAGCGAGGACGAGAAGACCTCTGCTGCGTGCTCCGCTTCCTGCTGCCACGAATGACCAACCATCTCAGAAGCAAGAATGATCGTTGTGGCGGTCGAATTCGTATACGTCTTCGTTGCGTTGCCGTACTCCGGTCCCGCCATGATCGGCAGCTTGTGCTTCGCCAGTTTCCAGCAGGTGCTAGCGGGGTTATTGCAGATCAGTCCCATCTCACGGTCGCCATTACGCTTGAACAGTTCGACCAACTCCGCGCTCTCGCCGGAAGTAGTCAGCAAGATCGACGATGCGGCGTCGCCCCAAACCGGCGATGCGTAGTTCAACCATTCGCCGGCATCGATCGCAAACGACGCACGGCCATGCGACTGCAAGAGTGTGCTGCCGCTCACCGCGGAACAAAAAGACGCTCCCATGCCGATAAACAGAACGGACTGTCTTCCTACAGTGAGTTCGGACAACTTCCCGAGTTCGGCGCGAATCGCTGGATCGCTCGCATAGGCAGCGATCAACTCGCGAAGGAGCCCAGGCTGTTGCCTACACTCCAGCTCAAGGATCTGCGTGCCATTCGCACTCAGCAGTTCCGGTGCTGGTTCTATGCCTGATATCCAGCGTGGTGCATTGACTGCGTTGCCTTGCATAGAATCCTCCTTCGTTCCTTCCAATACTTCGTTACCAATGTTTCATTAATAAGTTCTACAATGACATCCTACTGTGCTGTCGATAGAGGTTATCATTCGACCGAGGTGAAAATTGTCTACCGCACCGGCAGTTCCGCAACCCCTTGTGAACCGCCATTTTATCTGGAAGGTCTCCTTCATCGCCGGTCTAGGTGGCATCCTGTACGGCTTCGATATGGGGATCATCGCGGCCGCGATGATCTTCGTACGCAGCACCTTTGGACTCTCCACAAGGATGGAAGAGTGGGTTGTCAGCATCGTTCTGGTGGGATCGATGACCGGCGCTTTCGTAGGTGGTTCGATCGCAGATCGTATCGGACGTCGCGCTACTCTTGTCTGGGGCGGCATCATCTTTATCGCCGGTTCCGTGCTGGCGCCACTCTCACCCAACGTCGCATGTCTTATTATCGCGAGGGCGTTGCTGGGAGTAGCTATCGGATTCACCTCCGTCACGGCACCGGTCTATGTCTCGGAACTCGCACCTCCCCAATCCCGGGGCACGTTGATCGGCCTCTACCAGTTCGCTCTCACGATAGGAATTGCTCTCGCCGATCTCGTCGGCTACTGGCTCGCAGCGCAGCAAGGTTGGCGGTTGATGTTCGGGATCGGTGCGGTCCCAGCGGTCCTCTTTCTGCTTATGGTCATCACGGTTCCCGAAAGCCCACGCTGGCTCTTCGCGCAAGGCAGGCAAACTGAGGCGGAGCAGGTGCTTAGAAGTTATACCGATGAAGCCGGGGTCTCGCTCTTCATCGACGACATCCGCAATAGCCTGCGCACCCCGATGGAACGCCGATGGAGCGCGCTCTGGAGTCCAGCGGTTCGAAACTCGCTATTCATAGCGGTCGGCTTCACCGTTCTACAGCAAGTCACGGGCATCAACACGATCATTTACTATGGCCCAAAGATCTTCGCGCTCGCCGGAATCACAGCAAATAAGAGCGCCATCTTTGCGACACTCCTGGTAGCCGTTACCAACGTGCTGGCGACCATCATCGCTCTCGTACTCGTTGACCGCGTTGGAAGAAAGCCTCTGCTCTACGTCGGGGTCGGAGGCATGACCGCTTCCCTTTTCACGCTCGCGGCGTGCTTCTATAACCAGGATGCCCTTGGACATTCTCTAGGGGTCATAGCGACCGTCTGCTTGATGGCCTACATCACCTGTTTCGCCTTCAGCATGGGTCCCATCGCCTGGATCCTTGTCTCAGAGGTCTTTCCGTTGCGTCTAAGAGGCCGTGGCGTCGCTGCCGCGACACTAGGCTCAGGCACATCGAACTTCATCGTCTCTCTCACTTTCCTGTCGCTCATAAACGCTGCGGGAAATGCGTTCACCTTCGCAATTTATGGCGGCTTCTGCATCATCACGCTGTTCTTCGTTCGCTTCGTCATACCTGAGACCAAAGGACGGGACCTTGAGAGCATTAGCGCAAACACAGCATCCTCTCGTCAGGCTTCCTGACGAGGCTTTGAAATTCAACCACTATCAGAGGTCATCGAGTAATGTCTCCCCAGAAACTGAATGACACCGGCAATTCGACAGCCACCATGCCCGCGTCACGACACAACCAGTACGTCATCGGGGTTGATATAGGAGGGACCAACCTCCGGATCGCCTTGGCGGACACCACAGGAGCCATCCTTCGTATGCACAACGTCTCTACCGTTGGCATTCATGATGCGAACCTGGTTGTATCGCTCATCTGCAAGGGCGTCGACGAGTTGTTCCGGCAGACGCAACTTCCACGCAACCAGCTTTGCGCAATCGCGGCGGGTGCTCCTGGTGTGACCAACGTCGACGACGGCATCGTGATCGCCACCTCTTACTTGATGGGCTGGCGCGACGTGCCACTCCGCGCCATGCTTGAATCCTCGCTCGGAGTTCCGGCAGCAATCGACAACGACGTGAATATGGCCGCCTTCGCCGAGAGCCGTGTTGGAGCAGCGTCCACTACTCGTGACTTCGTGTTTCTTGCCATCGGAACGGGAGTAGGCGCTGGAATTATCCTCGATGGGCGACTCTTCCGCGGGATGAATTGGACCGCAGGCGAGGTTGGGTACATGCTGGTTCCTGGCATCCCCGTCGCTGCCGTACCATCGGGCGAGCCTGGCGGCCTAGAACACCTTGTCGGTGGTGAAGGAATCAAGAGCCAGTGGCAGCGACGTTGGGCCGTTGCCGCGACCTCTCTACCAAAAGAGCTAAACGCTACACAGATCTTCGAGCATGCACTCGCGGGTGACTCCCTTGCTCAATCCGTCCTGGACCAGGCTGCGGAGACACTGTCCTACGCAATCTACAACATCTATCTGATCCTGAATTGCCCGCTGTTTGTATTGGGCGGCGGTGTCGGAACGCACATCGCGCTCTACGACGCAGTGGTGCGGAAGATCCAGGATCGAGACCCTCGGACGGGCCTTAAGCTCATAAGAAGCAGCCTCGGCACGGATGCCCAGTTGATTGGGGCGGTTCGCGTGGCGATCGCGCTCGCCGAGACTATCGAAATCGCCGCAGCGGCAACGCAGCGCGTCTTCACCGTTAGCGAATAGCTCTTGCAATCAACAGACCTAAGTTCCACGATCTCTGTCGTAACAGAATTGTGGAGTTGGAGAACTTCCACGCCAACACTCAGACCCCGAAGGTCATCGGGCTGCTGGGCATTCATCAACTCAACGGGAAGCCCGAGCCACTTGTTTCCCATCCATATCCTGATTACGACTTCGAAGACGTTGCCCATCCTGGTGACTTAGAGCCGATCATCATTCGTGGGATCATGAATGTCCACTAGGCGTTTCTAAGATGCGTACAGGAAGGCTTACTGATTGTATTCAAAATCGTCTACAATAACCCAAATGAATACAGATGTTCCCTCGCAGACGGCCTGGGGTCCGGGGCCTATACACGCCATCGACTCGCACACCGAGGGCGAGCCCACTCGCGTCATCGTAGAGGGGGGACCGAACCTGGGCAGTGGCAGCCTGGCAGAACGCCTTGAAGTCTTCAGGCACCGATTCGACAGCTTCCGTAGCGCCACGGTCTGCGAACCTCGCGGCTCCGATGTCGTGGTCGGCGCGCTCCTGTGTACGCCATTAGACCCTGCGGCAGCGGCCGGAGTCATCTTCTTCAACGACGTTGGCTACCTCGGCATGTGTGGCCACGGAACGATAGGGCTGGTTCGGACGCTCTCATATCTGGGCCGTATCCAGCCAGGAAAGCATCTCATCGAAACGCCGGTAGGAACTGTCCATGCTGAACTCCATGCCGACGGCGGCGTCTCGGTGCAAAACGTCCCCAGCTATCGCTACCGCGCATCAGTTTCCGTGGATGTTCCGGGTATAGGAATACTGCACGGCGACATCGCCTGGGGTGGCAACTGGTTCCTTCTTATCGGCGATCACCCCTTTAGTCTCGTAGTCGCAAACCGCGATCAACTCGTGGCCGCAACGAAAGCGATTAGGACCGCCCTTCAACAGCAGGGCATCACAGGTCAGGGCGGCAGCTACATCGACCACATCGAACTCTTCGGTCCGGCATCTTCCGCAAACAACTCCAGCCGCAACTTCGTCCTCTGCCCCGGAGCCTCCTTCGACCGGTCCCCCTGCGGGACTGGCACCAGCGCCAAGATGGCGTGCCTCTACGCCGACGGCAAACTAGCCCCGGGCGAACTCTGGCAGCAGGAAGGCATCCTCGGCACACACTTCACCGGCTCCATCCAACCCGATGGAGACCGCGTCATCCCCACCATCACTGGTCGAGCCTGGATCACCGCAGACATCACCCTGCTCTTCGACTCCGCCGATCCCTTTGCGCAAGGAATCGCTTTTTGATGACCAGCTTCGACGTCATCATCCTCGGTGCAGGCATCGTGGGATCAGCCTGCGCGATGGAATGCGCTCAAGCTGGCCTTTGCGTCTGTGTCATCGAACCATCAACCCCGGGCGGAGCCGCTACCGCCGCAGGCATGGGCCACCTCGTCGTGATGGATGACTCACCCGCACAACTGGCCCTTTCCAACTTCTCCCGTACTCTATGGCGCGAGCTTTCGTCTTCCCTGCCCAACACGGTCGAGTACGAGCAATGCGGCACCCTCTGGGTAGCCGCAGACGACGAAGAGATGGACGAGGTCCAGGCCAAACAACAGACCTACGCTCAAGCCGGCATCCGTTCAGAGATCCTCAACTCCTCCGATCTCGCACAGGAAGAACCCAATCTCCGATCCGGCCTCGCGGGCGGCCTGCTGGTCCCGGATGATGGCGTCATCTACCCGCCCGCCGCCTCACACTTCTTCCTCTCAAGCGCCTTGTCGCAAGGAGCAAGACTTCTCCGTGGGAAGGCTGCCATCGCGCTGCATCCAGGATCCGTCAAGCTTGAAGACGGAACAACCCTTGCCGCAAAGCAGATCGTCGTCGCCACCGGCTCCGATCTTCGTCTCCTTCCTTCGCTGCCAATCCAGAAGCGCAAAGGCCATCTCGTCATCACCGATCGCTATCCCGGCTTCGTGCGCCATCAGCTCGTCGAACTCGGTTACCTCAAAAGCGCGCACAAACTCACCTCCGATTCTGTCGCCTTCAACGTGCAGCCGCGCAAGACCGGGCAGCTATTGATCGGTTCATCAAGGCAGTATGGCAACGATGATCCCGCGGTGGACTCCTCCATCCTCAGCGCGATGATCGAACGCGCCCAAAGCTACATGCCCCGGCTCGCCGATCTTTTCAGCATTCGCGTTTGGACTGGCTTCCGCGCCGCGACTCCAGATAAACTTCCGCTCATCGGTCCATCAAGCGAACCGGGCATCTTTCTGGCGGTCGGCTTCGAGGGCCTCGGTATCACCAACGCGCCGGGAGCGGCTCGTCTCCTGACCGATCATCTGCTTGACCGGGCATCCGACATCGATTCATCACCCTTCCTCCCCAGCCGTGCGCGAACCCTGGAACCGAGCCATGCTTAGAAATATCTCATCGCCGGCGCGCGTCACTGTATGGCTCAATGGCACCTCCATCGAAGTGCCGGAAGGGACAATGGCGAGCGCCGTATTTCTTGTCTTCGGAGTTCCCTGCCGCGCCTCCGTAACCGGTGAGCAGCGTACCGCCCTTTGCGGCATGGGCATCTGTTTTGAATGCCGTGCCACCGTCGACGGAGCTCCGCACCGACGCACCTGCCAGCTTCCCTGCCGCGAAGGCATGCGCCTGGAGACCCAGCCATGACCTCCATCACAACGAGACACACCGAGATTCTTATAGTGGGCGCTGGCCCCGCCGGCGTTGCCGCCGCAACGTCCGCAGCAAGCGCTGGGGCCCAGGTGACTGTCCTCGATGACAATCCCGGCCCGGGCGGCCAGATATGGCGTGGTGGCATCGCCTCTTCAAACATCGCGAAAGATCCAGCCCGTGAAGCCACTATCCTCGCCTTCCGCGAATCGAAGGCGACGCTTCTGTCCGGAAGACGTGTCATCGACGCAGCAAAGCCACAAATTCTACGCGCACTTGTAGAAGAATCAGGCGTCATCGAGACCTTTACCTGGGATCGCCTCATCCTTGCCACGGGCGCTCGCGAACGCTACCTGCCATTCCCGGGCTGGACACTACCCGGAGTCTTTGGTGCAGGCGGCCTGCAGGCCCTTATGAAGGGCGGCTACTCCGTCAAGGATAAGCGCATCGTCGTCGCCGGCACCGGCCCGTTACTGCTCGCGGTCGCCGCACATCTGCAAGAAGATGGTGCCCAGGTGCTCAGCATCGCCGAACAGGCAAGCCTGCGCTCTCTCTTGCCGGTCGCAGCGACGCTCTGGTCGCACCCAGCGAAACTTCTGCAAGGCATCCGCTATCGGACAGTACTGCGGGACGCCCAATACCGCAACAACTGCTGGCCCATAGCCGCCGAAGGCACGGACAGACTCACCGCCGTTCGTCTCACTGACGGAAGTAAGACCTGGACGGAGCCGTGCGACCTGCTGGCCTGCGGCTTCCATCTCGTTCCGAACACGGAGTTCGCTGTACTTCTTGGCTGCAAGCTCACGAACGATTGCGTCGCCGTCGACTCAACCCAGAAGACCTCAATCGAAAACGTCTACTGCGTCGGCGAACCCACTGGCATAGCTGGTCTTGATGCTGCGCTGGTACAGGGGAAAATCGCTGGTCTGTCAGCTACCAATAGACCGGACCAGGCCATGGCGCTCTTCAAAAAACGCGACCGCGAACAGGCCTTTGGTAAACGCCTGGATCGCGCCTTCGCTCTTCGACCAGAGCTGCGTTCGCTTGCTCAACCCGACACCATCGTCTGCCGCTGCGAGGACGTTCGCTACGCACAGCTTCAGCCTTACTCAGATTGGACCGACGCAAAGCTCCAAACCCGTTGCGGCATGGGTCCATGTCAGGGACGCATCTGCGGCCCGGCAGTGCAGACGCTCTTTGGCTGGCGAAACACCTCTATCCGACCGCCCATCTTCCCAATTCCTCTGTCGGCCTTCATCTCGGCCCCAACTTCAAACGAAATCACCCCACTACAGGAGACATTATGAACTGGCATGGCGTTCTTCCCGCAACGACAACCCCCTTCCACACCGACCTCACCGTGGATCACACCTTACTTGCACAGCACACCGCCTGGCTGCTGGAAAACGGATGCACTGGTCTCGTAATGCTCGGCTCTCTCGGCGAGGGCGCAACCCTTGAACTCGACGAGAAGATCGCGATCCTGAAGACCACCGTGAAGTCCGCCCAACCTACGCAAAGCCCGGTAGTCGCGGCCATCTCTGCGCTCTCCACGGCGAATGCGGTTCGGCTTGCGAAGGAAGCTGAAGACGCTGGATGCAGCGGTTTGATGGTGCTTCCGCCCTATGTGTACAGCTCCGACTGGCGCGAGATGAAGCATCACGTCTTGACGGTGATGGGCTCAACCAAACTCCCTTGCATGCTCTACAACAACGGCCTCGCCTACAAGACTGACTTCCTTCCGGAGCAGATCGCGGAGCTAGCCCAGCAGCACTCGAACTTTGAAGCAGTAAAGGAATCCAGCGGAGACGTGCGCCGCATCGCGGCGATTCGCTCTCTGCTGGGTGACCGCCTGAGCTTGACAGTAGGCGTCGACGATCTTCTCGTCGAAGGAATTGCAGCAGGCGCTGTAGGTTGGATCGCCGGCCTTGTGAACGCTTTCCCTGCGGAGTCCGTTGAGCTCTTCAACCTGGCCCGCGCGGGCAAGACAGAAGAGGCCTTCGCGCTCTATCGCTGGTTCCTTCCGCTGCTTCGTCTCGACACTGTAGTGAAGTTTGTGCAACTCATCAAATGGGTTCAGGCAGAGACCGGCACCGGTGTTGCGACAGTCCGCGCTCCGCGACTGGAAATTGCAGGAGCCGATCTTGCCGAGGCAAAATCTGTGCTGGCCGCGGCGCTGGCGAATCCACCAGCGATCAAGTCCACCGCATTCCCCGCATTGCAGGAGGTGTAGCATGACCACCCCACTCGCTGGCCAGCTTCAAGGCCGTTCCCTCGTCGCTGAAAGCGTCCCCTCTTCAGGGGGCGCTTCTTTCCATGGCTACAACCCCATCGATGGCGGCGCCCTGGAACCCGCCTACACTTCGGCCAACATCGCCGATGTAAACAGCGCCGTATCCGCCGCAGTCGAAGCCTTCGAGGGCTTCGCCAATATCTCAAGTACCGAACGCGCCTTGTTCCTACGAGCGATCGCTGATGGCATCGATGCATCCTCCGTTGAGCTGATCCATCGAGCGAATCTGGAGACCGCGCTTCCCATGGCGCGCCTAACCGGAGAGGTGGCTCGCACAAGTGGACAACTTCGACTCTTCGCGAGCGTGCTCGAAGAAGGTTCGTGGGTCACAGCGCGCATCGAGACCGCAGATCCCGCGCGCACCCCGCCGAAACCCGACCTACGCTCCATGCTGCGTCCGCTCGGCCCAGTCGTGGTCTTTGGTGCCAGTAACTTTCCCCTGGCCTTCTCCGTAGCAGGTGGCGACACCGCATCCGCCTTCGCTGCCGGTAATCCCGTCATAGTCAAAGCCCATCCCGCCCATCCAGGCACCAGCGAGCTCGTCGGCAACATCATCAAACACGCCGTTGAACAAAGCGGCCTGCCAGGCGGCGTCTTCTCGCTCCTCTTCGACGCCGGCCACGCGGTCGGCACCGCTCTCGTGCAGCATCCCGATGTAAAGGCCGTTGGCTTCACCGGCTCCTATCGCGGAGGCCGTGCTCTCATGGATCTCGCCGCCAAGCGAGTAGTGCCGATCCCGGTCTACGCGGAGATGGGCAGCACCAACCCCGTCTTCATTCTTCCCGGTGCGCTCGCGGAACGCGGAGAAGCGCTTGCCAAGGGTCTGCATGGATCGTTCACACTTGGCGGCGGACAGTTCTGCACTAAGCCTGGATTAGTCTTCGCTACGGAAGCTCCATCCTTCACCAATACCCTGCGCGCCAGCGTCGAATCCAGTTCCGCGTTCTCGCTTCTTACAGAAGGCATCGCCAAAACCTTCGGCAAATCGGTGCAGGAACGCAGTTCGCTGCAAACCGCAAAGGGCGTCGCCACCGGTGAAGGATTCTCCGCTCAGGTCTCGCTCCTGGAAACCGACGGCGCAATCTTCCTCGCCGATAACTCGCTTGCCGAAGAGGTCTTCGGCCCAACCACTCTCCTCATCCACTGCAGCAGCCGTGACCAAATGCTCGATGCAGCTCGCGGCCTCGGAGGTCATCTCACGGCAACCGTTCTCGGCACAGAACAGGACCTCGCCGAGTATGCCGATCTCCTCCGCATCCTTGAGACCAAAGTAGGCCGGGTCATCTTCAACGCATTCCCGACCGGCGTCGAAGTAAACCATGCGATGGTCCACGGTGGCCCCTATCCCGCCACCTCCGACGGACGCTCCACCTCCGTGGGCAGCCAGGCAATCTTTCGCTTCACCCGGCCCGTCTCGTATCAAGGACTGCCTCAGTCGGCTCTTCATCCCTCGCTTCAGGACACCAACCCTCTCGGCATCCTGCGTCTCTGGAACGGTGCCTGGCAGACCAAGTAACACCTCGGAGAAGACAGATGTCCGTACGCGACTATGCCCTGATTGCAGCTCTCCTGTGTGCGCCAGCATCCTTGCCTTCGCAAGCTTCGCCTCAGGCATCAACGCAATCGAGTGCCGCACAGCTAGACGATTTCTACGCCAGCGAGTGGGAGTACGGTCTCTCCCACTCGCCCGAGTTCGCCACCTACGTCGGCGATACGCGCTTCAACGATCGTCTCGGCGACTACTCCCCTGCGGAGATCCAACGTAGCGAAGCACACGACGTGGAGGCTCTCGCACGCTTTCAGGCAATCCCTGCCGCCGGCCTCACGGAGCAGCAGACGATCAGCCGAGGGATCATGCTGCGCCAGCTTCAGATGTCTATCGATAGTTATCGCCTCAAGGAATGGGAGATGCCTGTAAGTCAGATTAACGGCGTTCACCTTGACCTTCCCGCAATGTACTCGCAGATGCCCTTCAACAACGCAAAGGATTATCGCAACTACATCGCCCGTCTACATCAGGTACCACGCGTCTTCGGCGAAGTGACCACCACCATGAAGCTCGGCATGAAAGACCACCTCATGCAGCCGCGTTACCTGCTTGAGAAAGTTGCCGTCGAAGCCCAGGATATCGCGGACACTCACGGAATGAAGAGTTCCTTCGCTCTTCCTCTCGCTCACTTCCCCGTTTCCATTACTCTCGCCGAACAGCAGACAATCACCCACGATCTTCTAGCAACCATTGAAAAGGACGTACTTCCTGCCTATGTAACCTTCGCTGCCTTTGTACGTGATACCTACGCGCCCGCAGGCCGCACCGAACCTGGCATCTGGGCCCTCCCAAATGGCGATGCACTCTACAAACAGGCCATCCGGGAACACGTCCAAACCACCATGGATGCCGATGCCATCTTCAACGAGGGGATGCGCGAAGTCGCGGAGATCAACACCCAAATGCTCGCGCTCGCAAAGACCCAGGGCTTCAATGATCTTGCCAGCTTTCACGCCCACATCAACGCCGACCCAAAGCTACATGCGATCTCCAGCGATCAGCTCCTGAAGCTCTACGCGGGTTACGAAGCGCAATCACGGGCCAAGCTAGACCAGATCGTTCCCGTCGTCCCAGCGCTCGGACTTGAAGTCGTACCCATGGATGCCTTCCGCGCACCGAACGCCGTGCCCGCCGACTACTCTCCTGGCTCGACCGCAAGTCAACGTCCCGGCCGCGTCAACGTCAACCTTTACAACCCCACCAGCCGACTCCTGCTCAACGTCGAAGCCATCGCCTATCACGAAGGCGTTCCTGGTCATCACCTCCAGTTCGCCTTCGCCGACACACTGCAGGGGCTTCCCAACTTCCGCCGCTATGCCTCGTACGACGCCTACTCCGAAGGCTGGGCGCTCTACGCCGAACTCCTCGGCAAAGAGATGGGCTTTTATCAAGATCCCTATAGCGAGTACGGTCGCCTGCAGAACGAGATGTGGCGTGCCATTCGCCTCGTCGTCGACACCGGCGTTCATCAAAAACATTGGACACGACAGCAGATGGTCGACTTCTTCAAACAACATACCGCCATGGACGACCAGAACATCCAGACCGAAATCGACCGCTACATCTCCTGGCCCGGGCAGGCGCTCAGTTATCGCCTCGGACAACAGAAGATCCTTCAACTCCGCGAGCGAGCACGCATCGAACTCGGCCCTCGCTACGACATCCGCAAGTTCCACGAGCGCGTCCTGTCCCTCGGTCCGGTGCCATTAGATGTCCTGGACGAAAGCATCACGCGTTGGATTCAGGCACAGAAGACCGCGTCGAAGTGAGCGTGATCAGTGGTGGATACTTCCATCGCGACATAGCCATAAAGGGTTGGAAGGTCTAACGACGAAATTAAGCGGACATAGTCAATCCATTTAGAGTGTTGAAGTCCATGGGAGAACAAGAAAGATGAAGCTGTCGCTCGCCGATCCGAACACTGCCGATCATCCATCTTCCCAGCAGACTAGCTCGCCCCCGCAGTTTGTAAAAGGGATGGGGCTCTTCTCTGCCACCGCTATCGTCATGGGATCGATGATTGGCTCCGGTATCTTCATCGTCTCCGCAGACATGAGTCGAACTCTTGGCTCGCCTGCTTTGCTGATCGGGGCGTGGCTCCTCACTGCTGCGATGACGATCGTCGGCGCTCTTAGCTATGGCGAACTGGCGGCGATGATGCCCCGTGCCGGTGGCCAGTACGTCTATCTACGCGAGGCCCTCGGTCCGCTCTGGGGATTTCTTTACGGCTGGACTCTCTTCATGGTCATCCAGACCGGAACCGTTGCAGCGGTTGGGGTAGCCTTTGGAAAATTTCTCGGCGTCTTCATCCCGGGTGTAAGTAAGAGCAACTGGATCTGGCACTACGGCACTGGCAACGTCGGCATGAATACCGCGAACCTTGTCGCAATCGTCGTCATCACCCTGTTGACACTCCTCAACACCTTCGGCGTAAAGTTCGGAGCTCTCATTCAGAATGTCTTCACCTCGGCAAAGGTCCTCGCCCTCGCTGGACTAGTCGCCGTCGGCTTCGTGGCCAGGAATGCGACGGCTATCGCGGCAAACTTCGGCAGCGGATGGCACCAGTTCTGGGCGGGCGCAGGCTTGCAAACCGCGCATCCTGTGCGTATCGGCGAACATGGGCCGACCGCCATGGTGGGCTTCCTCACCGTCCTTGCCGTCGTCCAGGTCGGGTCGCTCTTCTCATCCGACTCCTGGCACAACGTCACCTTTACAGCCGGAGAGATCAGAAATCCCAAACGCAATCTTCCCTTGTCGCTCGTCATCGGCACCGGCGTCGTCTTACTGCTGTACATGCTCTGCAACTTTGTGTATCTCGGAGTTCTTCCACTCGCAGGGGATTCACAAGCGACCACGCTCGCCGGACGTGGCATTCAGTTCGCCACCGAAGATCGTGTCGCCACCGCCGTCATGCAATCGTCGTTCGGTCCCCTCGGAGCGAAGCTGATGGCCGCCGTCATCCTCGTCTCAACCTTTGGCTGCGTCAACGGATTGCTCCTCGCCGGCGCACGTGTCTACTACGCGATGAGCCAGGACGGCCTTTTCTTCAAAGCCATCGGTAAGCTCAGCCCAAAGAGCAATGCCCCGGTAAATTCACTTTGGCTGCAATGGGCGTGGACCAGCCTACTTTGCCTCAGCGGAAGCTATGGCGACCTTCTCGACTATGTCATCTTCGCTGTTCTCATCTTCTACATCCTCACCATCGGCGGCCTGTTTGTATTGCGGCGAACACGCCCGGACGCATCTCGTCCGTACAGGGCCATCGGATACCCTATCCTGCCGGCGCTCTACATCGTCGCCGCGAGCTGGATATGCCTTGTGCTCCTGATCTACAAGCCCCAGTACACATGGCCCGGCCTGATCATTGTGGTACTCGGCATGCCAGTCCATTTTTTATGGAAGAAGTTTGGCGCAGCGAGCGAAGTCCTCAACCAATGAACAGATGGATGCCGGAATACTCATGCAGGCCAGCGTGTCGCCGCTCCCTGTAAACTAAGGAAACTACCGCTTTCAGCCTCGCAGGGCCAGCAAACGTGTGAGCCTTATATACCTATGCCAGATTTGACTACTAAGAAATTACGAACCTCCAAAATCGGTCCCGTAACTTCGTCTAAGAAACGCGAGAAGGCCGAGCATGGAACCAGCCTCGTCACAGCGTTCCGCGATATTCGAGAGCTCATCGTCCACGGAAAAATATCTCCCGGAACCTGGATCGTCGAAGCCGACTTGGCCGAGCGCTTGAACATGAGCAGGACGCCGGTCCGTGCCGCCATCCACTGGCTGCAGCGTGAAGGCTATGTCATCGAGCATCGCAATGTGAGCAAGTCGCGCATGATCGTTGCTCCGCTCACCAAAGAAGACGCCAATGAGCTCTACACCATAATCGGCCACGTAGAAGGCATCGCCGGACGCGGGCTCGCGCTGCAACCCGAGCCCGAGCGCGTGGCCATCGCCAAGAAGCTCACCAAACTCAACGAACGGCTCCTCTCGATAGCCGATGGACGCGGCGGAGCGCCTGGCGAGATCTTCGAGCTCGACCGCGACTTCCACAATCTCGTCGTCGAAGCCGGCGCAGGCGCTCGTCTATCCACTCTTCATGCCGCCATTGTTCCGCAAACGGAACGGTACTGGCGCCTCTACGCCAGCTCGATCATCAATGACCTCCACTGCTCCGTACAGGAGCATACGCGGATCATTGCTGGCGTCCTTGCCGGCAATCCCGACGAAGTGGAAAAGGGGCTTCAGGAGAACTGGCTCAAGGGCGCAGAGCGCCTCGGCCACGTCATCGATATCTTTGGCGAACGCGGTAGCTGGTAGCCATCGAACTAGACTCTGCACAGGTAAATACCGCCCATTTGTCGCGGGCGGTCTTTTCATTTGCAACAACTACTTAGTCCCCTTGATCTCCGGCAGCATCACCTTGTTCGAGTCCCGCGGCTCTACCCCCAAAAGATTGTGTACGAAGTAATCGTCCCGGTAGTGCTCGCTCCGTAACACGCCAGCTCCATGGGTCTCCCAAGGAACATAGAGCATTTCGAGGATGCAATTACTGAGCCCGACCAGCCATCCGATCCTCTCAAGCCGGCAACCTCCTACACCCCATTTCCGCCACGTAATTTGCCTCTGGCATAAGGCACATGACGCCGACGCCTGTAGGCAAGCCATCAGAAAAGTCCTCGCCGGAGGGTTGTTCTTGCATGCCCTACACCTCCGGATGGATCACGGTCTCAATCGATCGACGTATGCCTCGCAAAAATATTTTGAAGTAAAGGTTATCTCGCTCACGCGGCTCTATCTAGCTTTTACTTCAATCAGATACACTTGGGCCGGCTTTGAAGCAAGCCAATCTGGTGCGCCAGATAAAACTCCCCTGCCGATCAAGTACGACGGCGCAAAACATAACTACAAAGACAAACAATGCACGTAGAGGATTACGCATGACATTTAAAACACAGATGACCCGCGCCTTCTTTGGCCCGAATGCGCAAGGCTTCCCCCGCACCTTGAAACACTCGTTTGCAATCTTCACCCTGCTGCTTGCAGGAGTCACCTCCGCATTCGGGCAGCTGACCACAGCAGACATCATCGGCACAACCACCGACGGCAGCGGAGCAGTCATTCCAAACGCCAATGTCGTCCTCCTCAATCTCGCCACGCACGAACAGCGCACGGCAACCACCAGCCAGAGCGGAGACTTCACCTTCACCCTGTTGCCCACCGGTCACTACAGCGTCACGGTCACCGCCCCCGGCTTCAAGGCATCGGTCACCAAGGACCTGGCAGTTGAAGCTGGCGACCGCGCCCGCGCAGATGCTCATCTCGAACTTGGCGCAGGCTCGGAGACCGTTGAGGTCACCGCAGCGACTCCCTTGCTGCAGGCGGAAAATGCCACGGTGAGTTCGACAGTTACGGCGAAGGCTGTGCAGGACCTTCCTTTGAATGGACGTAACTTCGT
Source organism: Granulicella aggregans (assembly GCF_014203275.1). Lineage (GTDB taxonomy): Bacteria > Acidobacteriota > Terriglobia > Terriglobales > Acidobacteriaceae > Edaphobacter. The sequence goes on along the minus strand of NZ_JACHIP010000003.1, from coordinate 614,761 downwards.
TCAACTGGTTCAGCTTGTACCTGGAGCGAATGAAGGCCCCGGCAACGGTCTCACCAGCGGTGGACGTCCCGACGATCGCCGTTCCACCAGCGGGTTTTCTGTGAATGGACAGGACGACACGCTGAACAACTACGTGATCGACGGTATCGATGACAACGAGCGAGTCATCGGCACCATTGGAGTCAAGCCCAACGTCGAAGGCATTCAGGAGATCACCGTCCAGACGAACAGCTATGCGGCTGAAGCCGGGCGCACCGCTGGTGGCGTGGTCAATCTCGTTACCCGTTCCGGCTCGAACCAGTTTCATGGCACAGCCTACGAATACTTCCGCAACGACATCTTCGACGGCCGCAACGTGTTGCAGACCACGGGCAGCAAGCCTGAGCTTCGTCAGAATCAATATGGCGCAAGCATCGGCGGGCCCATCTTCCACGATCGTACCTTCTTCTATGGCGACTACGAGGGATTTCGCCAAGTCTCCGGCGTTACCTATACCAGCACCGTGCCGACGCTCGATGAGTACACCGATATCCACACGAATGGCGGCGCGGGAATCGTCGCCACTGGAAACGGTACCCAGGGATTACCGGTCGATCCGATCGCACTGGCTTACCTCTCGCTTTTCCCTGCTCCTACCAACAGCGGTCTCACCAACAATTATGTTGTAAGCCCGAGCAAGACACAGAACAGCAATCTCTTTGACGTTCGTATCGATCACCAGTTCAACCCGAATAACCTGTTCTTCGGTCGCTATACCTACAACAAGGTCAACACGGTCACGCCGCAGGCTCTTGGAACTGCGAATGGGCTCGACATCAGCGGTGGCCGTTACATCTTCGCTGGTCCAGCGGCGGATACAGGCCAGCAGTATGCCTTCAGCTTTACCCACATCATCAATCAGAACCTTGTGGTCGATCTGAAGGCTGCCTATACACGTATCAACAATCTCTCATTGCCGCTTAACTATGGCAAGAACCCGGATGTCCTTGTCTCGGCGAATGCGCCGGGTTCAACTTTCGGCTCGAATTTGAATAACACTGGGCTTGCATCGTTCCTTACCCCCATCCAGTTTGGCCCCTTCAGCGACATCGGTGATGGTGCCTACGTTCCACTGCAGGACATCGACGGCACCTTCCAATATGCCGGTACCGTCAGCTACACCCTGGGCCGCCACAACATCAAGGCGGGTGGCAGCTTCATTCGCCGCCAGGCACGCAACGTCCAAAGCGCATTCGCTGCTGGCCAGTACACCTTCGGTCTCCCCAGCGACACCTGCGCTCCGGGCACCGGATACAACACGGCCGGTAACAACTGCAACAGCGCCGCATCCAATGGGTCGCTCGGTGCCGCGCAGCAGCAGAACAACCAGCTTGCCTCTTCGTTGGTCGGTGCCTTTTCGGCAGCCAGCCGCAACTACGATCTAAACCCGCCAGACTATCGCAGCTATGAGCCAAGCGGCTTCGTGCAGGATAGCTGGAAGGCAACTCAGAAGCTGACTGTACTCGCCGGCATCCGCTACGACGTATTCACGCCGTTCACGGAAGCTCACAACCACATCGCCAACTTCGACTATCTCGAGGCACTTGGAGCGACTCCCAGCACGATTGCATCCGCATTGAAGGTTGCGAACGTGGGAGGAGTCAACGGGAATGCTGGAATCAAAACCGACTACTCAAACGTGGCCCCTCGTCTCGGATTCTCGATGTTGCTGACCCCGAAGATCGTTCTTCGTGGCGGCTACGGTCTGAGCTTCTTCCCCGGCAACTACACCTCGAACGCCGATCTGAAGAACGCTCCGTTCGTCTCCGTCTACTCTCCAAACTGCCAGTCTCACCTGGCCGTTACCATCGAAGGAAGCGTGGGCGTCAACCCGGCATCGCAGAACCCTGATTGCGCAACCATTACGGGAGCGAGTACGGCCTTCGATCAGGGCCTTCCTCTTCCCACACCGCAGACGATCAACAGCCCCGCACTCTCCTTCGTAGCTGAAGACCCGAAGTTCCGGTCAGCGCTCATCCAGCAGTTCAACCTGCAGGTAGAACAGCAGTTCGGACCGAACGTCCTCACCATCGGCTACGTTGGCAACATTGGTCAGCACCTGCCGGAAGAGATCAACGACATCAACGTACCTCTACCCTTCGTTCCGGGAAGCACTCCGACTGCTGGAGCGCGTCCGCTCTCCACAGTCCTGCCCAATCTCGGCACCACCAACTGGCTGCAGAGCGAAGGTATTTCCAACTACAGCGCTCTGCAGACATCCTTGCAACGGCGTTTCGTAAACGGCCTCGCCTTCGATGCAAACTACACTTGGGCCAAAGCGCTCAGCGACATCACCGGCTTCTCGGAAGAAGGGCAGCAGGGATGGAGCAACGCAAATCCGTACAAGATCCGCCAGATCGAGTACGGCGTAGCGGAGAACGAAATCGCAAACCGCTTCGCTCTCTCACTCAACTACGAACTCCAGTACGGCAAGAGCTTCACGGGCATCAAGAAGGCCGCGTTCTCTGGCTGGCAGGCGAACACCATCGCTGTCTGGCAGAGCGGCAAGCCGTTCTCGATCGTCAACGGAGGCAGCGGCCGCGCCGGTGTCGACGGTACTTACGGTAATCGTGCGACGCCGTTCAACAACGGCGGCGGGGATCGTCCCAACCAGATTGGCAATCCGCACCTCGCTCACAAGACCAATGCGGAGTACTTCAACGTAAACGCCTTCGCTCCGCAGCCTCTTGGGACTGTGGGTAACTTCCAGCGCAACTCACTCTTCGGACCTCAGTTCCGTCACGTCGATCTCTCGGTGTTCAAGTCTTTTCCGGTCACCGAGCGGGTCGCAGTACAGTTCCGCGCCGAGGCGTTCAACATCTCCAACACGCCTAACTTCTACATCAACAACAACAGCGGCAACGGCGCCACTCAGATCGCCAGTTCCAGCTTCGGACAGGTAACTGGCGTGGACCCGAACTACAGTCCTCGCGAGTTCCAGTTTGCTCTGAAGGCGTCCTTCTAACTAGGCAGGGGAGTCGCTAGACGGCGTACTCCCCTGCTCTTCCCCGCAAAGGTGCGCTTTGAGCGTTAGGCAGGATGAAGTTGAAAGTCCTATGGGGACTGGATCAAGGCTGACGGCGGTCTGCGAGCCTTGGGAAGAGGCGGTCGTCGAAAGCTCTAAGCGCTAGGATCATGGTCGAAGACAAAGAAGTTACCCAGTTTGTCGTTCAACATCTTGGCGTCGAATGGCTTCATGAGGTATTCGTCCGTGCCGGCCTCGAATGCCTCCCTGATGTGATCGACGTCGCTTTCTGTGGTGCAGAAGATCACCTTCGGCTCCGTCCCTCCGCTGGCGGCCCTGAGATGTCTTAGAAATTGAATTCCACTCATCACGGGCATATTCCAGTCGAGCAGAATGACATCTGGCATCTTGAGCGTGCATTGGTCGAGAGCTATCTGGCCGTTTTCCGCCTCTTGAATATCGAGCCCAGTGTGTCGCAGGAAACGACGCGCAACCTTTCGGACGGTAGGCGAGTCATCGACCACTAAACATGTCTTCGCAGCCATCTCGGCCATACTAGATAACCTCTATCCTGTTTCTTCCGGCCGCCTTTGCTCGATAGAGAGCTGCGTCACCTCGTCCAATCCATTCGCTAAGGGCATCCCCCGGTTCGTAGCAGGACACACCGATTGATAGAGTTATCTCCTTGACCGGCTGATCGGTGCCAAACGATCCCGCCTGACGAAGCAGCGCGCGTTGGATGTTTTGCGCGACAATGTAGGATGCCTGGTTGTCTGCCCGTGGCAGAAGTACTGCAAACTCTTCTCCTCCGTAGCGGGCGACATAATCCTGGCCGCGCACAGCCAACTCCAGCGTCTTGGCCACCTGACGCAACACCTGGTCGCCTACCTGGTGACCCCAGGTATCGTTGACCTTTTTAAAATGATCGATATCGACCATTAAAAGGCCTAGGTCTTCGCCCGAATTCATCGCGTCGCCAGCCAGCCTTCGGATCGTCTGATCGAACGATTTGCGGTTTGCCACACCTGTAAGGCTGTCGAGGGTTGCATCTTTCAAGGCGTATTCAAGATTGCGCTCGAGAGTCTGGATTTTCGTGGATGACTCGCGCATCCTTGCCCCTAGATACTCCGTTCGCCCCGCCATCTTCTTGCTTTCCTGAACAAGATGCTCCACAGACCTTCGGAGGGTAGCCATCTCATCGCATAGAGCGCCGGAGGCAAAGGTTGCAAGCGTCGAGCCAAACTGCCGAGCGTCGGCGCGGCCGCCGTCCGCCAAAGCAATCACGTCCTGAAGAGTTTCGAGTACCCGGGATGAGGCCTCTCGAATCGCCTCTTCTTCTTTGCTGGAAGACAGGAAACTCACGTAGAGATCCCGAAGGGTCGCATCATCAAAGGTCGCTTGATTACTGATGAGAGCGTTCATGGTCCGCGCGAGCGGCGGATTGGTCCCGGAGTGGTACTCCCACCAAAGCGCGTAGTTCTCGGGCGTTCCCACTATGTCGTAAGCGTTCAGGCTCTCGACGATGGTATCCGTGATTGCCTTGCCGCGCGCGCTTAAGCCTGAAAGCATGGCCTCTCCAAGTTCCCGACTGTTTTGACCAGGACTGGCTCTTCTGAGCACCTCGGGCGTCCTCTTATCGTCCAGACTCCATCAAGAGTACATACCGCCGTTGAAACTCCATATACAACGAATAAGTGATCCCGTTCCGCATGAAACACCCTTACGCGGGCCGGTGAATCGCAAAAGGTCAGGCCAGGCGCCGAACGCTGCCCTCCGACCGACCGCTCCATCGGCCAACATTAAAGTTCACCTGGTCAGATCTTTACCAAACCATAAGACCGGCTGCCGAACTGGATAGTTACGAATGACCTCAGGATCAATCGGATCAGGATTGAGGCGCGCCCAGAGCGTTAAGTACTCGTCCTGATCACAAGCCAACCCCGCGAAGAGCAATCCTGGGGATCTCACCGGAAACGATTCAAAGTGTTCGACGTCTTTCTTGTAAGGCCATGCTCCCCTGTCTTTCAGAAAAGGATAAAGAAAAGCAGCTCCCTTACAAATGCCGCGACCATCGGGCAGGGCAAACTCAAAGAGGTCTCGCTGCGCATCTCGCAGCGACTGACAGAGCATAGCCATCACATCAAAGTTGAAGATCGAATAGCTATAGGGTTTGGTCCGCGCCAGTTCTTTTGGGAAACTGCCATCGACGCCCATTTGATCCTTAAGGAATGTCTCTCTGTATTGCTCGGCAATCTCCGTGCGTGTTTCGTTATCGCCAACCAACCGTGCAAACTCCGAAGCCTGCAATGCCCAGCAGACAGCATGGTTGTTCAACGCGTCTCTCTCCTTAATTCCTTTCTCACTCGTCTTCATCCACTGCAGGTATCTCTTGAACCAGTCGAGCATCGCCGAGTACTCCGCCGCGCTCAACAGCTTTGGACCAACGATACTCGCCGCTCTGGCGACCTCTACAAGATGCAATGTGTCGATAATTCCATACGACCTTCCGGTCGACACACCATGAACTCCCTGTGAGAACTCAAGGTTCGGGGTCATGCGTGTCTCAGGCGCGATAAACCACGCTCGAAGATGATCGGCCGCGTGCTGCCCGAAGCGTTGATTGCGAGTCAGCACCCATGCGGCCGTCAGGGCCGGCATCTGGATCGACAAGGCAATCATCGCCTTACGGTGTTCATTGAAGTTGTCAGGATTGCTTTGCCCATCTCGATTGATATACGGCCCGTTCGGATTCTTTGGGTTCGGCCAGAAGTAGTCTGCCTGCGAGAAGAAATCGTGAAGGCCGCCCGGACTCTTTGACGATGGATAGCTGGTGATCGTATGCGGTGCAAGTTCCACGTACCGCGTCGCCGCCTCAAGGATGCGGCGACGATCAGTACGTTCTACAAGCGCATAACCCTTATCGACATGGGATTCGCCGAGCGCGCTGTGCCCTGCGAAGGCAAGCGCGCTATAGCCAAACTCCCGCCGAGTTATCCTATCCAGTTTCAACATCATTGATTCCCTCGAACCGGCGCCGTTCTATTGCAATGGCACCGGGTTAGAACAACAGACGGCCGCCTACTTGAAGCACGCGCATGTTGCCCGCGCCTGTGATCACGCCAAACGCGCTTGTGCTGCTGAGTGTGCCTCCGGGCGCGTTGAGGTTTACGAAGTTGAAGACATTTGTAGCCTCTCCTCGGAACTGGAACTTCACACGCTCGTAGATGTTGAAGTCCCGGAAGATCGCTGCATCAACATCTTTGTATCCGGGACCATCAAGCGAGTTCGGGCTGACCATGCCGTCGAGACCTGAAACTCCCCCGCCCGCCGGACAGCCCGCGGATCCTGACCGGCAATACGCAGAGGTGTCGAACCACTGCTTACGCTCCGCCGCTCGCGATCCGTTGCTAAGCGTGTGCGCAAACTTTCCAGCGAGGAGGTTCGGTCGGTCGTTGTTATCACCATCCACATTGTCATCCGTGCCGCTTGTAATGTTGAAAGGCTTACCGCTGCGCAGCGTAGTAATTGCGGAGATCGACCACCCGTTCAGCAACGCCCTCGTTATGCCATTGAAGCTCCCAAAGTAGTCAGGCTTCCACACTGCGGAAACGACTGCCTGATGACGTACATCGTTATCCGTACGCTGGCGCTCCAGACCGAGGTTGTAATAGTCCTCAGGCTCCGTGGTACCGCTGTTTCCAATATTTCCGGTCGTCTGCAACGATGCCGACGCCAGGCCCTTGCTCCAGATATAGAAGCCATTCACGCTTACGTGATTGCTCAACCGCTTCACCACGGAGACTTGCAGACCGTTGTAGTTCGTCGTCTGGCCGTCCTCGATCACATACGCATTGCTGTAGTACTTCGAACCCACAGCAGGATTCGCGCAGGTTGTCGCCGTCGCCACGGGAACGGCGTCAAACGGGCGCCGGCAGTTCACATTGCCGGTCACGTTCGATGCCGGATTCGCGGTATTGAAGATCGGGGCGTTGTGATCGATGTAGAGCGGTATCTTTCTGCTGAAAGCCCCGACATAGTTGATCGTTACGGCGAGGTCTTTGCTGAACTGCTGCTGCACACCGAAGTTCACCTGAGTGTTGTAAGGCCAGCGCATTCCCTTCTGTAGAAATACCAGCGAAGCTGGCGAAACATACTTCGGATTCGTCTTGCTATAGATGTAAGGGAATGGAGAGACGCAGCCAGCAAAGTCCTGGCAGTCCGTGGAGTAGATATTCTGCAAGCTCACAACGTGGCTGAACGCGCCGGTCTCGCGAACTGCGAAGGGTTGAAAGTTTTGTGAAAGCATCCACTCGTTCCCGGAGATGCTGTCGAAGAACAGCCCAGCGCCTCCATGGAAGACCGTACGACCAGTGTGGAACGCGTCATACGTGAAGCCTACACGCGGCGACATGTGGTTGTAGTTCGTGCCTACGCCGCCAGCAGGCACGCCAGGATCTCCAGGAAACAACTGCCCCGGTATCGCCAAAGGAGAGACCGTCGATTGCGACCCCGGTTGAAATACGGCAATGCGGCTTTGATTGTCGATCGGTGCGGTCTGCACGTCATAGCGCACCCCGAGATTCAGCGTCAGTGTCGGCGTCACTCTCCAGTCATCCTGCAGAAAGACTCCGTAGTTCCAGTAGCGCTCGTTCGCATCATCGGGCGAGTCCTGGCCCATCGTGTTCGGATGGCCAATGAGAAAATCGGCAATCGCCGCGCCGGTCTTCACAAACCCTACCTGGGTCGCCGCCGTCTTAGGCACAGTTGAGTTAGCGAAACTGAATGTGCCGTAGTTGTTCAGCAAGGTCTCCAGGTGGTCGTACTCGAGATAACCCTCGCCACCCACGTTGATCGTGTGCTTCCCCCGCGTCGTGCTGTACACATCGCGAAGTCCGTAGACGTTGTCGCCCGCGACGGGTCCACTAATTGCATTCGCGAGATGAAAGAAGTTCGCCACGCTGATGTCCGGCAACGACTGCGTCCCTTGCACATTGATGTCCGATCCGAATGCAGCCAAGGACTCCGGAGGGTTGCTGATGCGTCCGGCGATCATGCGCGTGTAACTTGCCCAGATCTGGTTGACGCTGCGCGCGGAGAGTGTCCAGACATCGCTTACGTTTGCGTTCTGCTGCCGGTAGGTATAGTTCGAGAGCGCCCATCCGGGCAGGTTGCTGCCTGAAGGAAGATTGATCTGCGATCCATTCGATTGAAAGTAGTCCAGCGTCATGCGGTGATGCGGAATGAACTGAAGATCGCTCTTGATCAGAAACTCATTGGTTGAGTTTGGAAGTCCCTCCACCCCGAGAAACCGATTGTCAGGGGTGGGACGGTTCGCGGACGGAAGCGGTACGTTCTTCGAAAGGACTGCGGCTGCTACCGGATCTGGAACATAATTTGGATCGAGATCCAGACGATTCCCTGCCACCGGAAGATGGGTAACAGGGTCGCAGACAAAGAAGGCTCCTCCATAGTTCGTCCTCGCCTTATCGGCTGCATTCAACGTCGTTGCGCATCCTGCAAGTCCTGCAGCCGGCGTGGTTGTCGGGAGATTCTCGGAGAAGTTTCCGACACGCTGCAGGGCGTCAGGCACTACGGTGTTGAACGTCTGCGGACTGACCTGCCTTAGGCCGCCATAGCTGCCGAAGAAGAAGATCTTATCTTTCATCACCGGCCCGCCCAGCGTCGCGCCAAAGCGGTTGATGTGCTGCGGTGTTCTCGCTGTCTGTAGCCAGGCATCGGAGTTAAAGTTCGTCTCCTGATGGAACTCGAACACTGACCCGTGTACCTGGTTCGATCCCGACTTGGTCAGCACCGAAACCACGCCCGCGCCCGTCCGCCCATACTGCGCACCGAAGTTATTGGTCTCCACCGCGAACTGATCGATCGCATCTGGATTCGGAATTACGTTGCCCGTATTACGCAGGCCGGTCATGTTCAAGCCACCATCGAGGTAGTAAGTGACCTGACCGACCATGTTGTCTGAAGAGCCGTTGATGATGACGTGCTCCATCGGAACGCCGATGGAGTTCTCATTCGACACACTCTGCACGCCCGCAGTCAAACTTAGCAGCTGGTAGGCGTCGCGATTCACCAGAGGGAGGTTGTCCACCTCGCGATTGTCGATCGTGCGGCCCAGCACGGAGTTACCCGTATTCACCAGCGGGACCTCCGATGTGACCGTGACCACTACCGATTCGCCACCGGCCTCAAGAGCAAAGTTGATTCCCGCCTCCTGGGTTGCGTTCAGAGTAATGCCTGTCTGCACCAACTCTTTGAATCCCGCTGCCTTTACCTGTACTTTGTAGGGCCCTACAGGCAGGAACTCCGCTCGATACGATCCATCCGATTTACTGACCGTCGTGCGCACAAAGTTCGTTGCTGTCTGGGTAAGGACCACGGTTGCATTAGGGATGAGCGCTCCGCTTGCGTCCGCTACAATTCCGAACATAGTCGCCGTACTAAGCTGCGCGCTTAGCGTTCCCTGCAATCCGAACAGAAAGAACATCGCAACCAGGATCGCCGGAAACGCCTTCACCAAAGTGCGCTCCGCGGGTGCGTATGGAGATACTGAATTCTTCTTTTCGATCATTTCCTTGAACGTCATGGCCATTCTCCTCAGTGCGAAACAATGCATCTTAGTAATCCGTTGAGAAACGTCTGTCATTCGAAGCTGCTTCATGGGATCTCTAAAAATGCGGGCGGCAGACCTTGGGCTGTCACTCCAAGCACGCATCCACCTTTGCGGGCGATGGATATCTCGGCGCGTCCATTTGCAAGCTGAGCCTCACGCGAGCCATGTACCGTGCCGAGATTGTCGATCAATCGACCGCCACCCGCGAGCGAAAAACGAACCGTGTCCCGCGCATCGAGACACGGCAGCCCCCTGGCGTCATAGAGTGTCAGTCCGACCGTGATCGACTCTGCATTACGTCGCTTCTCGGCCAGCTTCATCGTTGTGGGCTTACCCCACTCTTCGGTCGCATAGACAAGTTCGATCTGATCGGTCACGGTCACACCGCCTTGCCTCGCGACAACGCGAAGCCGGTTTTCTCCCTTGGCGAAGGTCACATCCCATCGCAGGCCTGCTGCAGGAAAGTTCTGGCTATCGCGCTTCTTACTTCCAAGCGATTGTTCATTGAGAAATAGCTCTGCCTGCTCGCAGTTCGAGTACACCAGCACTTCTCGGTGCTCGCCCTCCTTGCCCCAACGAACCGGCCAGCTATGCCCGTAGATGTGGGCCATCGGCTTCTCTGTCCAATAGGATTGAAAGACGAAGTAGGACTCCTTCTTCGTCAGGTCCCGCTCGACAACCCCCTTCTGGTTGATCCGAGGAATGCAGCTATCGCCTCGCAACGGCGATGCAAAGTCTTTGAAGATCCACTGGGCCGATCCCGTAAGCCAATCGAGCTTCTCCTGCGTCTTCAAGTGCCAGTCGAAGAGGCGGCACGCATAGGTCTCCGACCAGTCCCCATCCCTCGAAACGCGAACCGGACCACCCGTCTTCATATATGCGAGCCCGCGCTCGTCCGTATAAGCGTCTCTCGCGACACCGCGCAATACCGCTTCTGGGTCTTCGGAGTGCCTTCCAGCGTGGCTATCGGCACCCCACTCCGCGTGGAAGAAGCGCTTCACTCTGCCCCGCTGTGTCGTCAGACTCGCCTCGTAGTCGCGATAATTCCCTCCATACCATCCTGCCCAGATCGACGGCGAATACACGTCTGGAATATCCCGGGCGAAGTCGCATCGGCGAAACGAAGTCAGCCGCGATCCATCCAGCCGATGCGCAAGGTCACGCATCTCTGTCATGAACTCGCGAATGGCCTCCTTGTCGATGCTCGGATACTCATCGGGCCAATCGTCTTCGTTGCCAAGCCCCCATAGAATGATCGAGGGATGGTTGTAGTGCTGCTCGATCATGTGCGTAAGCATCCCTTTGGCTTGCTGCTTGAACGCCTCATCGCCAACACCAGCGCGACACCACGGCACCTCCTCCCACACCATCAGCCCCAGCTCGTCGCATAGGTCGAGCACCAACCGATCCTGCTGATAATGAGCAAGCCGAATGAAGTTTGCTCCCATCTCGTGGATCAGTTGCAGCTCCTGCCGGACCTGCTCGTCGCTCATCGCCGCTGCGACCCCTGCGTGGTCTGCATGACGATGCGTGCCGCGCAACAACACCCGCTTTCCGTTCAGGTGAAACGGGCCGTTCTCAAGAAACTCATACCGGCGCACGCCGAACTTGTCTTTAATGCGCGTCGTACCCTCAGCGCTCGTCAAGTTCACCGCGCAACGATAGAGATGTGGCGTCTCCGGCGACCAAAGCTGGGCTGCGGCTATGGAGAAATCATCAAGCTCCACGAACCCATCCCAGGGCGCGAGCGTCTTCGTGGACTCATGCACCACCTGCCCCGCTCCGTCCAACACGCGCGTCGCAACCTCGCAGGATGAAGTCCGCCGCGTTGGGTTGTAGAGGCGTGCCTTCACCGACACCCGGGTTGTTCCGTCCGTGCCGAGGGTCGCTAAAACATGAACCGTCTCCAACGCGAGGCCCGGCAGATAGACCAGACTCACATGCCGGTACAGACCTCCATAGAGACAAAAGTCACTCTGATCGGAGGGCACTCGCTCGAGGTCAGCGGCGTTATCGCACACCACACAGACAGGGATGCCTCCCTTCGTTTCGGCCGGCGACGCCCCCTTGATGGCATCGGTAATGTCGAAGGAGAATTCGTCGTACCCACCTTTGTGAGTTCCCACCAGCGTCTGTCCGACCCAGACGGTTGTCGTCTGCCCCGCACCCTGGAAGTGCAGCATCGTCCGCCCCTGAGCAAAGGGGTTTGCTATCTCAATCCGGGTCCGATAACTCCCCAGCCCGCGGAAATAGGGGACATCCGGGTCGCACGCGTCCATGGCATTGAAGCAATGCGGCAGGCCGGTCGCGTGCCATTCATCGTTCTCCTCTGCCCTCCACACCTGCCACTGTCCAGAGGTTGGCCCCTGCCGAAACTGCCAGCCGCCGTCCAATCTCTTCGGGGACACGACGGGCTCGTCCGTACCATCAACGGCCTCGACCGAATCTGCTCGAACCGGCGTGCCGAGCACAGCAGCGGCAGTCGTCATGGAAGCCGAAATCAGGAACTGCCGGCGAGTTGAGTCGAGCAATTGGAACCTCGTATGCAGAAGCACGGCCACGCTCTGCCTCCAAGATCGCCACTGGCAAGTGACTCACAGTTTGGTTCAAACCTCTCGCCGCAATAGCTTTTGAATCTTCAAATTACGTTTCCGTCCCGCATTGTGACAAACGTCCCTTGCGAGTGCTATCTCGCGCGAGTAGGATTCGGTCGTCAACCAAAGTGAGTCGAAACGTAACAACTCGAGAAGCCTGGCTGCCTCAGACGAAGCAGGAGCGTGACGATGTGCTGCTGGAACTCCACCGCATCTCCGTCAGCCCCCACTTTTGCAACAGCAAGCGCTACCCGGCGCTGCTCCAATACATCGTCGAATCGACCCTTGCAGGCAGATCCGAACTTCTGAAGGAACGCACCCTCGGCGTCGAAGTCTTCGACCGCCCGCCGCATTACGACACCAACTCCGACACCGTCGTGCGCTACACCGCTGGCGAGGTCCGCAAGCGGCTTTCGCTCTACTATCACGAGCTCGACCATAAGCCGACCATCCAGATAATGCTTCCCGTCGGTTCGTATGTACCGGAGTTCCTACACGCCCTCGACGGCCTTGATGAAGAGCGGCCCCATGCAATAGAGGCGTCGCCAAACATCGATGCGATCGTTCACGCTTCGGGGTTCGAACCGCTCTCGCCAACCGTCTCAGTGCCCGTCCTCATTCCTCCTGTTGGACCGCGCGGTACAAAGCTCTTCCACAAGACGCTCGTTGCCCTCGGCCTCGCATTGATCGCTATCCTCGGGATCGGCCTCGGATGGAGATATCACTTTCCGGCCGATACCACCCCGGTAGACGAGTTCTGGGCACCTCTTCTTCGGGATCATCGCGCCGTCACGCTCTGTAGCGGAGGTGTCGTCTTCAAGAGCGGCAATTTTTCCGGTGTCGTCACCGCTGGCAAGGACATCGAGTATCCCTTCATATCCAGTCAGATCGCTACGGCGATATCGCGCGTCAGTGGCCTTGTCGAACGCCACGGCGCTACCGTCGATCTACAGTTTTCGGCCTCGACACCGATCACCGTTCTGCGCGAGCAGCCTCTCGTCCTGCTGGGCGGCTACAACAATCTCTGGACCCTCCGGCTGCTCGACTCGCTTCCCTTTCGCTTCAACCCGGAGCCCGAAGGCGCGGCCATCATTGAAGTCGCGCAGCCAACCCACCGCTGGGCCCGCGATCAAAGCCAGCCCTACTCCAGCGCCGACGACTACGCTCTTGTCGCGCGCTTCCGCGACTCCACTACTGACAGCTGGGTCATCGTCATCGCTGGCCTGGGACGAAATGGCACCGAAGCCGCTGCTCAGTTTGCCACCAGCCCCCGCTATATGCAGTTGCTTCGCGACCAGCTTGGTTCCAACTTCGGAAGCAGGAACGTCGAAGCTCTCATGCAGGTCAAAGTGATCGATGGCAAGACCGGCGCACCCGCCATGCTCGCTGCACGCGCCTGGTAGTTCGCCAACGCGCGCCTCTGTGATGTACTGGCATACATCGCGGCGTCCCGCATAACGGGACGCCGCGATGGAATCAAGAGCCGTGTCGTTGACAACCCTTTGCCTAAACAAAAAGAATGACGCGGTGGGCCTTTCGGTTTTAGGTCCGAGTGTGGAGAAGCGTTCAGCATATCTTGGAAAGTTCGAAAACCATGGGAGTACTCGACCAGTTTCGCCTCGATGGAAAGATTGCACTGGTTACCGGCTCCGCCAGCGGCCTTGGAGCCGCCATCGCCATCGCATTGGCGGAGGCCGGAGCCTCCGTCGCATGCCACGGCAACCGCCGCCCCGCCGATGCGACGGCCGAGACGATTGGATTGCTGGGACGCAAGTCGCGCAGTTTCTCTGCCGATCTCGGAAAGCCTGACGGTGCAGACCTCTTATACGAAGCTATCTCCGCAGAGATGGGCGCGCCGGACATTCTGGTGAACAACGCGGGCACGATCTACCGCGAACCAGCGGAGACCTATGACCTGCAGGCATGGATGGACGTGCTCCAGGTGAACCTGAACAGCGTCTTTCGGCTGTGCCAGCTGGCCGGCGCACCGATGCTGGAACGACGGCAGGGAAAGATCATCAATATCGCATCGCTGTTGTCGTTTCAGGGTGGAGTTCGCGTGCCCGCCTACGCCGCATCCAAGGGCGGCGTCGCCCAGCTCACCAAGGCACTCGCGAATGAATGGGCCGGTCGCAATGTGCAGGTGAACGCGATCGCTCCGGGTTACTTTCGCACAGACAACACCTCTGCCTTGCAGCAGGATGAGACTCGCAACCGCCAGATACTCGAAAGAATCCCAGCCGCACGCTGGGGTGAGCCGGAAGACATCGCGGGTGCCGCCGTATTCCTCGCCTCCGCGGCAAGCAACTATGTCTCAGGCGAAGTGCTTGTGGTCGATGGCGGATGGATGGCACGATAATGGCAGAACCGGAGACTTCCATGGCAACCACTCTGACGAAGGCCCGCACTTCAGGCGCTGCCTATCAGCTGCATAGCCTTGACCGCGCGGTCTCCATTCTCGACTTGCTTGGCGAAAGTTCTTCCCCGCTCAGCCTCGCGGATATATGCCAGCAAATGGCCTTACATAAGAGCACAGCCCATCGGTCGCTGATGGTTTTAGAAAATCGCTCTCTCATCGAGCGCACCGGCGACAACCGCTTTCGCCTCGGCATGAGACTTCATGAGTTGGGAAATCGCGCTGTCCAGCAAGTGGATCTACGCACCCGCGCCAATCCCTATTTTTCACGCCTCTCCGCAGGTCTGGGCGAAACCATCCACCTCGGTATCCTGAATAAGACATCCGTGGTCTATCTCGACAAGATGGAGTTGAAGCACAAAGTCTGCCTCCAGTCCCGCGCGGGAAACTCAAACCCGGTCTACTGTACGTCGATGGGTAAGGCTTTACTCGCCTTCCAGCCATTGGAGGTCATCGACCGCATCATCGCGAAGATTCGCTTCGTCCGTTACACCGAGAAAACGATCTGTACTCGCGAAGCATTGCTTAAGTCTCTGGATAAGGTCCGCGAATGTGGCTATTCCATCGACGACCAGGAGATCGAAATGGGAGTGCGCTGCGTCGGCGCACCCATCTTCGATAGCAACCACCGACCGATTGCAGCGATGAGCGTCTCCGGCCCCTCATCACGCATCACGCTCCAGAGCGTACCGTCGATCGCCGAACAAGTGTTACGCTGCAGTCGCGAGATCTCCGCGTCCTTCGGGGCAAAGCTGACCGGCAGGCCCTACCTGCACTCCGCTTCCTAAAAGGCACTGCCCCCTCTAATGGGCTGCTTCTGCCTTGATCACGATCGTCTGAAAGACTTCCCCCGGCGCGATGATCAACTGGTGCGGCGTTCCCGCCGGTATGTGGACGATGTCGCCCTTGGAGATCGTCTGCGTCTTCCCGTTCTCGACACTCGTTCCCTTTGTTTCGTCATCCTTGTCCGTGTGGGCATTGGCGACCGTGCCGCCCGTAATCAGGGTAGCCTTCCCTCCGGTGACGACGAGGATATCGTCGAATCGTCCATGTATTTCGGCTCCCCCATTCGTTGTCCGCACCGAGAGTTTGATGATGGGCGAAGTATTGCCGCCAAGCGTCGCGCCACTGCTGCCAGCCTTCTTCGATTCTTTAACCATCTCCATAAGTCTGGCTGACACATCCTTGTCCGGGAAGACCTCCGTCTTGTTCACGGTCTGCGCGAGACAGGAAGGAATCATCATTGCAGCTATAAAAATCGGAATTACTCTCATGGCTCTCCTCATTGAAAGATCAGGCCCCACTCATCTCAGGTCTTTGATAGAAACCGCATCCATGTCCCCGTAGTCTTGGTTCTCCCCGCCCATGCCCCAGCAAAAGCTGTAGGCGCGCGTGCCCGCACCCGCATGGATTGACCACCCCGGCGAGACCGCAATCTCTCGGTCTTTGATGACAAGATGCCGTGTTTCGTCGGGCGGTCCCATCAAGTGGAAGACACGAGCGTCTTCCGCAAGATTGAAGTACATGTAGATCTCTGAGCGGCGCATGTGCGTATGCGCCGGCATCGTATTCCACGCGCTTCCGCTATGCAGATGGGTCACTCCCATCACTACCTGGCAGCTCTTCGCACCGCCAAGATGAATGTACTTATAGATCGTTCGGAGGTTGCAGGTCTCGGCGCTTCCCACTTCCACTGGGCTGGCGTCTTCCTTGCGAACCAGGGTGGTGGGATAGGTTGCGTGCGCGGGATAGCTAAGAAGATAAAACACCGAAGGCACACCTGGATCATCCGACTGGAATGAGACGGCCTTCGATCCACGCCCCACATAAAGGCAATCCAGGTTTCCAAGCGAGTAACTAGTCCCGTCAACCACGACAGTGCCCCCGTCACCTATGTTCAGCACGCCTAACTCACGGCGCTCCAAAAAGTAGCTCGCCTTCAACGCGTCGTCGGTCGGCAAGAGGATCGCGTCGTCTACTGGAGCAGCCATACCGATAACAGCACGATCCAGATCGACATAGCGGCAACGCAACTGGCCCGGCTTATGGAGATCGTCGATGAGAAAGGTATCGCGTAGCTGCGAAGTCGTCATCGTCGGATACCGGACCGGGTCGGCCATGAGATAGGTCTTCATAGATTCCTCAGGTTGCGTCTACTGGATACCCGCTTCGTGTTTGCCGGGTTGTGGAGTTGTGGCGCGATGCGGTTGTTTCAGTAGCCAGTCGACGAACTCCTCGCCCGCCGCAAAGTTGTCCTGCACTGGAAGCACCTTTCGATGATCGGTGTATTCGTTGTAGAGCCACGGATCGATGACGGCGACGACCGTCCCCTTGCCATACTTTGCTTCTGCTATGACCACGCCTGTCTCGTCGCTCAAGAGCGACCGTGCGGAACCTGTAAGTGAGATCGTGCAAGTATCTTTCATGTAGAGCGTGTGCGGGCCACTAAAGATAGCGCCGGTGCCCGTCACAGGAATTAGGCCCGGCGAAAACTGGTCGCCGATCACGTGATGTGCGAGTGTCTTGTCGAAATGGATTCCGAACTTGTCCGCGAGCAGGTCAAGGTGATCGATGTCACCATTCGCGGGATCATTGGGCATCAATACTAGAATCCCGCCGCCTTCGACCCACTTTGCAATCTCAGCAGCATCCTTCCTCTCCATATAGTTTGGATGAGGGTTCTTGATCGGGATATCAGGCGAAGCGATGATGTAGTAGCTGGCATGTTTGAGCAAGTCCACGGTCGGAGCCTGATCGAGCGCGGCCAGCGTTGCCCCATGACTTGCGAAGATGTGACCGAGCAACGAGAAGCCGCTATCGCTGTAGTCGTCCCACTTGTAGTGGAAATAATCTTCCTGTCCCGACGCACTGCGCCTTTGCTGGCTGTTGAACCATGAATCGATCAGCACCACCTCTCCACGAACCTGGTTCGCTTGAGAGCCCATCTCGATCTCGGTGGCAGCCAACAGGCAAGCGCCAGCTTCACTAGGATCGTCGCTGACGCCTCTCAGTGACAGACTGCTCGTCACACCTCGCCATGCGCGCCTGGCATCTTGCGAGTAGCGCTGCCGAAGATATCCCATCCTAACGCCCCTTTGGAGCGAGTAAATCAAAATGCAGGAGGCGGTCTGCGAACCGGCTGTCTCCCTATGGGCTTGAGGCCAGAGTCCCTCAGATTCGTTCCGATGGAGGATCGCAGCTTTGGCAGTACGGTCAAGAATTGTCAGGAGCGTTCCACGACCGGGATCTTTGGATGGATAAAACTCTAACGAATCGACGAGCGCCATCATGTACCAGCCCATCCCATCCGCGAAGGAACGCGCTCGCTGCTCGGTCGACACAAACTGTTCCGTGATGTCGCGAAAGTTCGTGGGCTCCTGAAATACGGAGGAATACTCGGCATAGAACGGCTCTGCCAGATAGAACTCCTCCATCCCAGTCCGACTTCCTTCAAGTCGCGTTGCGAGTTCTCCACGGAGACGATTCGCAGCCTTGTAGTATTTAGGATCTTGCGTGACGCGATACAGGAGAAGGAGTTGTCGACCCAATGCGAGATCGTCGTCAGGAGTCGATCGATCCAGAGCGACATATTGATCTGCCAAGCGCTTTGCGTAGTGGTAATAGTCGCCAACAGCGCTTTCATACCATGCTGCATCCATACCGCTCAGCAAAATGCCAACTTCGATGGGCCGGGCCGGCTTCTCATTTGCCGAGCCGCGATAGCCATCTGGCCAACGCTCCATAACTGAATTCGCCACGCGCTGCGACCAGGGAAGGACCTGCGCCTGCCCTCGCACGCTGGATGCAAGACAAACGAGCACCGCAATCACAAAGAGTGCCCCGCGTTTCGCAAAGGAACTAGTCGAGTGTCCGGAGAGATCGAGGTAAGAGGTCATTGAGTCGTGGTTGCACTGCCTGTGTTGAAGCATCGAACGCCTGTCACATCTTTGTACCGGAAGGATAGTGGAAGCGTCTCCAGGTTTGACAACTCCGTCCCGCTATATGGGATGCAGCCTGCCTTTCGACAAGGCCAAAGTATTAGGATGATTTGATTGATCTTGACCCAGTTGGAGATTCTGCAATGTATAGAGGCCTCCTGACCGCCGGAGTTGCGGCCTGCATCTTCTTCCTTACGATTCCTCATGCAAGCGGCCAGACCTTGGCACCGGCCTCGCGAAGCAGGGCGGATGTCCCTGGAGTAGGAGACACGCTGGACGACCCTCTTCCGCTTGCCGGTCAGTCTCCGGCACTGAATCGAAGGGCTGTCAGGGCAGCGATGCGCAAGGTCGGCGACTGGGAGCTCCACCGCGCCACTATCTACTTCAATCAGGACTGGACGTTTGCGGCTCTCTACGCCGGATATAGTGCAGCAGCGAAGACGCTCCCCGACGCTGGATACTATGAGGCGATGCTCGCAATGGGAGCGAAGTTCGACTGGAAGCTGGGGCCGCGTCTATCGCACGCTGACGACCAAGCCATTGGACAGACCTATCTGGATCTTTACGAACAAGAGCGAGAAGCCAACAGGATTACCCCCACCAAAGAGCAGTTCGATGCCCTGATGAAGACCGCCGACGATCCCGCGAAGCCTGTCTGGTGGTGGTGCGACGCGCTCTTCATGGCACCACCGGTCTGGGGCCGCCTCTATAAGGCAACGGGCGAGCGATCCTACCTCGATTACATGGATCACGAGTGGTGGATCACATCAAGCCTTCTCTATGATCCACAAGAGCATCTGTACTTCCGCGACGCAACCTTCCTGCAAAAGCACGAGGCCAACGGCAAGAAGCTTTTCTGGTCTCGCGGAAACGGCTGGGTTATGGCCGGGATAGCCCGAGTGCTCGACGAGATGCCGGCCGACTACCCGACCCGCTCCAAATACATCGCACAATATCGCGAGATGGCTGCGCGTATCGCTTCGCTGCAAGGTGCGGACGGTCTCTGGCGTCCCGGACTACTCGATGCGGACGCCTACAAACTGCCCGAGGTTTCTGGGTCGGCCTTCTTCGTATATGCCATGGCCTGGGGAATCAACCAGAGCATCCTCGATCGAAGGACCTATCTGCCAATCGTTCAGAAGGGCTGGAAGGGATTGGTCGAGCATATCTACGTCGATGGCCGCCTTGGTTGCATCCAGCCAATCGGTGCAGCTCCCGGCGACTTCTCAGCTTCATCAAGTTACGTCTACGGCGTTGGCGCGTACCTACTCGCAGGCTCGGAAGTGGATCGGATCGCCGGGGACAGTGGTCGAGACGTGAAGTCGAAGGGTGCGAAGTAAGGGACGAAAATCAGGCTTGCCGCCGAATCAACGCACCAACAGACACGATCTCTTGATGATGATCGGCCTCCTTATTCTGAACCAATCTTGATATTAGTCTTCGGCTCGAACCGACCACAGCAAACCACGATCAGTCCCGCGAAACATCGACCCATCGTCTTTAGCCGACCGAAATAAAATCACTCCGAGTTTAAGGTAGAAGCAGAAGCCTTCCGCCGGGATCATCAGGTGGGCTTGATTGCTACCGTGATGGCATAGCACAGTCCCTATAACAGGATGTCGCGAGGACAAAATGCGAATGCGTGAAAGATGCTTCATTCGCATCTGTGGCACGAACCTTCTTAGAGACCGCAGGCGAACGGTGATGGCTAGCAGCCCTCTACAAGTTGCCCGTTGGATATCCCCCGATCGCAATCGCAAGACGGCTTTATGAGTCTTCAATCGCTCAGCAGATAAGTAACTTTTTTGCCGGCCTCGCCATTTGCTTGCGATTAGGTTCTCAGGGATTGGACTCTATGGCAAATAGGGCATGAAGTGTGCCAGGGGAGTAAGAGAGACACTGGCAACATTTCAGGCCGGGCACGCCAGTAGGTTTTCAAATTCCGAGAGAATTCCCATCGAGCGAAACCGATAACTTCCGAAGGCCTGAAGCATTCGCTCCCTAAGCCGGTCCCAGACGACATCGCTTCGAAGCTATGTCACGATGATGTCGACCACCTTCCACAGAACTTACAGATGGCGAAACCGGATATCGCGTAGAGACCCGCCCACGCAGAGTCACTGCGACAGATCGACAATCGCGCCATCAGCGGATCGCGCCGAGATAGCAAGCCGGTTCCCCGGTGCACGTGTGATGTCCAGCGTCCAACCGTCGGCAATAAGCACGTGTCTTCGCCCCTCCGCCTTCCATGTGACCTCACCCGCTTGAGGTGATAGGACGCTAACAAGCAGCGTTCCATTGGAAGCATCTCTAGTCGTAACCTCGAGCTGCATCGGCGCAGAGATTGGGCCGTGCTCAGAGCGTTCGTATGCTGAGAGCGGAAATGGTGAATGGCGCATGGTGGATTTGACAGCGGTGTCAGCGAGGGAGCGAAGCTCGAGCTTGTTGCCTGCGTGAGAAAGCAACAACCGATTCTCCTCCGGAACGAACTCTGTGACCTCTTGTTCGGGATGCCAGACGGTGGTGAAGGTGTGCGGCATCGTCGAGACGACATCATCAATCACAACAGTGGGGCCATCTGCGAGGTGAATGAGCGTGCGCCTATAGCTCGCAAGCATTGGGTATACGCTGGTGAGATCGGCTTCGACCATAGAGGCTCGGTCTCCGAAGAGCGTCTGCGTGAACCGCGGGGACGTCCCGAAGACCTCGTTCCCGGGCAGCACTTGGCTTTCGGGATTCCCGTCAACCAGCAATGTGTTATGGCCAATGGCCTGAGTATTGAAGGTGTCATAGTTTGGATCTTTGTAGTAGTCCGCATAGCCGGCCTCGCCAAGCCAGAGAATTCCCTGTGCAGCGTAGGAGACACTGCCTTGATCGGCGTGATTGTGATTGAAATTGCGACCAGCCCGCATAGCAAGAACAACGGAATTTGGCTTCCAACTATCGCGCAGGACGGCGACACCCCGCTCCGGAAAGAGCGCCGAAGGGACCCCAGGGTTTGGCGGTGCAACGGGTTTGATCTGCGATTCCCAGAGTACGCGCGGGAGAATCTGCGTCGTGCCTTCATCGCGATAGCGGAAGTAGAAGTCGGTTGTCGCAGCAGACTGGTTCAGCGCCGCGATATACGCAAAGACGTTTGCAGGCTTAAGGTCGACGTGGCTGTCTCCAAAGTCGAGCAGGTCCGTGGGATTGAACGCGGCATAGCGCATGTAGCGCTCCGGGTTCAGCAGTGCACCATCGATGGACGTGCCGAGCAGGCGCTTGGCTGCAGCCGCGGCAAGCGCAGTAGTCTCAAGATCGAAGCGATGATAGGTGATGCCTTCACCATAGCTGCCGTCACCGGTATAGGCCGCGTGGACGTGATCGCGCTCCTTGGCAAACAGTCCGAGCGCGTACCCAGCAGCTTCGGGATCGTCGCTGGCGAGCGCAGCCAGAAGCGCTCCGCCAACAGTATTACCGATCCAGTTGCTGTGGTTGAACTGCAGCCGATCTTCGGCAACATACTCTTCGTAGGTCGGCTTGACGGAGAGCGATATTAGGCCGCGATCAAGCAGACTGCGATCCCCCGCAGGGAGATCCGCGCCAAGGAATTGCTCGGCCATGACTATGTTGCGAGTCATCAGGCCCACGGGATAGTAGCTGTGATAGCCATGCTGGGAAAACCACGGATGGGTCCACGTCGGCCACGCCGCCATGGTGGTGAGCAGCATCCGGGCCTGATCGAGTGCCGCCTGGTCGCCAGTAGCGCGGAAGAGCATGGCATCCATCAACGCGAGTTCTGAAGGTTGAAGAATCTCAGTGAAGTACGAAGACAGCCCCGGCAAAAGCCATTCCCTGCTCATCAACGCGATGTTCCGTCCCGCATCCGCGACAGTGAGCTTCTCGAGCTGCGCTTTGCGCTCACGGATAGAAGCGATGAGCTGCAGTGTGATGGTCGGCGGCGTATCAAAGACGAGACCAGTCGAACGCGCCGGGCGAACTAGTACAAGCGCCGTGCTTTCGCTATCTTTCGTTTCAAGATGAATCTTCCAGATGCCGGGCCGCGCGTCCTGCGGCATCCGATATCGGACTTCATTGCCCGTTCCCCGCGCGGCTTCTGTGTCGTCGGGTGCGGTGATGCTCCAGCGATTTGCAGATGCAGCTCGCAGAGTAAGTTCCTCACTCGGAGCAAGTGAACGCTGCAGATAGAACAGCTCACGCGTGCCATCCCAAAGCGTGGCTGGCTGGATGATGGGCACGTGTTTCGCGGCAAGCGCCGCAAGATGGAGATTACTGAACATGACGCGCTCGGGCCGACCGTGGATAGAGTGGGGGAAGTCGACCGCGAGGGCAATGGCGGTGATCTGCGTCGTCGAGACGTTGAGTTCTGTGGATATCTGCTGCCAGTCATTACCGGTGAGTGTGAAGTCGTGCTGTTCGTCGGCTGCGCCACGGAAGATGTGCAGGTGGACCGCCGTCTCATGAACTATGTACGGCGCACGGACGCGGAAGCGGATCAACGCATGATCACCGGAGAGCAGGCAGACGCGGCGAATGAAGCCGAGTTGAAAAAAGCCATCGCGGGTAGGCGCAAGTTCGCGCACAAGAACGCTCTCGCCGTTCGCGGTCTCGGGCTGAATACTGGGGTCATAACCTGCTTCCTGCGCGAGCGGAAAGCTCTCCCACCCATCGCGCGAGCCAGAGGTAGATGCTGCACCGGGATGAGGTTCAAAGTGTGTCTGGAAGTCGACAGGCGAGGCGAAGCGGATCGTCTGGGCATTTGCAATCAGGCCGCACAGGACGGCAAGGCAAAGTGCTGCGACAAGTCTCATGCGTGCTGCGCCTGATCGTAAATACGGTTGCGAAGCGTCCCAATGCCGTCCACGGAACACTCAATAACATCGCCATCCGTAAGTAGCCTGCCGCGCGCCATACCGACGCCAGAGGGTGTGCCAATGGAGATCACATCGCCCGGCTCGAGTGTGAGCACCGCGGAGATGTATACGATCGCCTCCGCAACAGAGTGAATCATCGCTGAGAGTGGAGCGCTTTGTACTTCGTCACCATTGAGTCGCGCGCTCACGACGCAATCGAGCAGCGTCTCCGCGCGCAGTTCGTCGGCAGTCACGACAAAGGGACCCATCGGCGCGGAGCCATCGAACCACTTGCCGACGAGCCAGTCGTAGAAGTCATCGTTCGAGCGCTTCTTACGGCCAACCATGCCGTCGTTCAGCTTGCGCTCAGAGATGTCGTTGACGATGGTGTATCCAAAGACGGCAGAGATCGCGTTTTCGAGCGTCGCGTTCTTCGTATGTCTTCCAATGACCACAGCGAGTTCCGATTCGTAGTCCAGCGCATGGTTGGCTCTAGTCAAAGGGATGTCGTCCGTCGGCCCGATGATCGTCGTCGACGGCTTGAGAAAGAACTGCGGCGTAAGATTCTCTTCCGGTGCTGCTTCGAAGCCGGACTCCACGATGTGTGCACGGAAGTTCCCTGCAAGCAGAAGGAACTTTGGCGGTCGAGGAATGGGCGCAGCCCAGACCGCGTGAGGCAATGGCTTCGCGTGGGGCAAAGCTTCTTCGAGCACTGCTGCGAGGCGCGTCCAGTCTTCTATGACGCCCAGAAGAGCCTGCTCCTCGACGCAGCCGGAGAGATCGACGATGACGCCGTCGCGCTCCGCGGCCAGCAGATGGCGGCCTTCGTATCTTGCGATTCCGAGTTTCATCGGCGCACCGTGGACGGAAGCGCCGGGACGACAGCTTCCGTGAGTGCAGCTTCAACGGCGGCGAGCGAGGACTCCACATCGGCCTCTGTGTGTGCAGCGGACAGGAACCAGTTACCGCGCGGGATAATGCGCACTCCGCGGTCCACCATCGCTGAGACGAACGCGGTGTAGAGCTCATTGTTCATCGTGAGCGATGAGCGGTAGTCATACACAGTCTGCTCGCCAGACAACGGGAAGCCGACGTAGAAGATCGCCCCGTAGCCCTGCACTACGATGGGGACTTCGAGCCGTGCGCCGATGGCGCGAATGCCGTTCATTAACTGCGTACCCGTGTGTTCGACAGTACGATAAACCTCGCCGTTGTTGGCTTCGAGCGCGTCCAGATTGGCGATCGCGCCGGCACACGCAGGCGGGATGCTGTTATAGGTCCCGCCGTGTCCGACCTTGCCGGCAGCGATGAGACCCATATACTTCTCTTTGCCTGCAAGGCAACTGATGGGCATGCCGTTGGCGATAGCCTTGCCGAAGATAGTCAGATCCGGAACGATATTGAAGCGACCCTGCGCGCCGGCCAGCGAAAGACGAAAGCCTGTAATCACTTCGTCGAAGATCAGAACGATGCCGTAGCCATTGCAGAGAGTGCGAAGAGCCTCGAGAAAGCCCGGCTGCGGTGCGATGACGGCGGTGTTGCACATCACGGGCTCAGTGATGATGGCCGCGATCGTGTTGCCGTGGCGCGAGAGATACTCCTCGAGCACGGCGAGGTTGTTCCAGGGCAGCACAATCAGGTGCGAGTCCGCTCCTGAGAACTGCCCGTTCGACTCCGCCAGCGTGGCGGGCGAAAGCGCATCACCAGCTACGCCAGGGTCAGGCGCAAGGCTGTAGAGAATGTTGTCCAGCCATCCGTGATACTGGCCTTCGAACTTGATGATGGTCTGGCGACCGGTCGCCGCGCGGGCTAGCCGGAGTGCCCCGTGAACGGCCTCGGAACCCGAGATGCCGAAGCGCACCAGCTCCGCGCAAGGGATGATGCGTGAGACGCGCTCAGAGAGTTCGTACTCGAGCTCGTGTTGCGCCGCATAGATCTGTCCGCGCTGAAGCTGCTTGCACGTTGCGTCGATGACGGCCTGGTAAGTGTGGCCAAGAAATAGCGGGCCGCGCCCGAGCACGTAGTCGATATATTCGTTGCCGTCGATGTCCCAGAGACGCGATCCCGCACCGTGATCGAAGAAGAGTGGGAATGGCTTGTCGCCGGCACGCACGTTGCTGCTCACACCGCCAGCGAGCGTCTTACGCGAACGCTCCAGGGCGGCAATCGATTTGGCGTAACGCGTATTCATGCGCGATCTCTCCTCTGGCTAGTTTTCTGTGAATGATGGAACAGAGACGTTCGCTCCGCCGTTCGCGAGCGACTCATGGATGGCGGTGAGCACAGCGGTAACGCGGCGACCATCACGGACCCCAACCGCCGGCGCGACATCTTTGCGAATGGCATTGATGAAGTCATCGAGGCACGAAGGGAACGCTCCTCGCAGCGTGCCGAAGACGTCGGCGGAGAGGAACGTCTTGGGGAAGATAAAGCGATCGTTGGTGCTCATCTCCAGGCTCTCGCGCTTGCGGTCGAAGTGCAGGTGGCCACGCTCTGCGACTAGGCCGATGAAGGAGTCCACCATCGTGGGAAAGGTGTTCGGATGGACCCAGCCCGACTCAAAGGTGGCGATGGCACCACATGCGTAGCGTACCTGCGCCTGGATCATGTCGTAGGTGTCGATGCCCTGCGCGACGAGGACCTGCTTGATGCCCCAGGCGCGCGCTTCCACAGGCTCGCTGGCGAAGAACCATGTGACGAGATCGATGTCGTGGCAGCTCAGGAACCACGCGGGAGTCGTCTGCGCTGCCCAAGGAATCAACTTCGTCGGTACGAAGATGGTGTCATTCTTGCGGGCATACGCCGTAAGCGGTTGGCCGATCTCGCCAGCAGCGATGGAGAGCTTGCCCTGGTGATACGGCGCGAGCCAGCGGTGATTGAAGGCAACTTGTACCTTGAGGCCCGAGGCTTCGGCAAGGCGTACCAGTTCGTCGGCCTCGGAAAGGCTGGTTGTCATGGGCTTTTCAATGAGCACGTGCTTGCCATGACTCAGCGCGCTGGCCGTAGCCTCGAAGTGCATGTCGTCGGGCAGAGCGACGCAAACAGCATCAATCTCCGGCGACTCCGTGATCGTGCGCCAATCGGCGGTAGCCGTGGGCACGCCGTATTGCAGCGCCACCTTCTCGGCACTTTCGATGCGGCTTGCCGCAACCGCCGTAACCCGTGCATAAGGGTGGTCCTGGTAGATGCGGACGTACTGCTGACCCATGATACCGGCGCCGATCACGCCCATTCGAATCTTGTCGCTCATGCTGAGACCTTCCCGTTTGCGTGGAGTTCGACGAGCAGGTCGATGGCCGCTCTCTGCAACACAAGACCAGCCGCTGCCGGTACCCGTGAGGCGACGACCTCGTACCCGGAGGTTGCGGTTGCCTGCTCGTCGGGCACATAGCCAATGTAGTCGTTGGCGAGCCCAAGGAGGCAGGTGCGCGTAAATGGCGAGCCTTCGCGAATACCGAGCGCGATGCGAACGAAGATCTCACCCGGCAACGTGACCACGGCCATGCCGCCCAGTCGCAGCGCGACGCACTCGACCCGAAGATGCTTCGGCTCCGGCTCAGCGGACTCTTCGTAGAGCTTCGCGTAGAACTCCTCGATGCGCGCGAAGAGTGAACGCTGTCGCTTGGCCAGCATCTCCGGACTGGTATCGCCACCATCGACCAACTGCGCCAGTGCTTCAGTCTTCGCCCGCGTCATCTTCGCGAGCGGAGCGTACTGCTTCAATGCAAGGTTCGGATGCGCGGTCCGAACATCGAGTGTTGCTGGCTCCGTTACGAGCGAAGGAAGCCCGGAGAGCACGGCATCGGCTAGGCGCTTCCCCAGCAGCTGGGCTGTCTCGAAGGTGCGGAAGCTGTCAATGATGCCGACGGCGCTCAGGTCGCTCTTGTGGCCGATGCTTAGGTCGCCCTCCGCTCCGTTGAAGTAGAGCGCATCCACACCCACGCCGAGCGAGGCGCGCAATTTCTCCAGCGTGTAGAACGGAAAGTCCTGCGTGATGCTGAGCGTGTTCGGTCCCAACACCGTCGTATGGCAGGCGTAGAGCACCGCAATCGCCGCGGGCTGCCCGTTCCCTTCTTCGATGAGCAGGACCCCGGCATAAGGATCGACGGGCAGCCCATCCGCCGTACGCCGGTTGACGGCGATGCCGCTCACCGGCACCATGCCAGTCTTCAGCGTGCGCTCGCGACGCCGCTCGAAGGCTTCGATCGTCGCGTTGGCAATTCCAGTGGCGAGCGTTTCGAGATAGACCTCATCGAGCGGCTGCCCCTGGTTGAAGAAGTGATTCAGCGTGACCGGTCCGCAGTGGGTGTGCGTCGCGGAGAGGATGATATGCGCGGCAGGTATGCCGGTCGCGGAAGCAATGCGCTCGCGAACTCGCGCCGAAAATTGCGCGGAAACTGCGATCACCTCCACGCTGATCAGCGCGACCGTGCAATCGGCGGCATCAAAGACCAGCGCCCGAGCATGCAGCTCATCATGCACGTCGTTCGAGGGCAGCTTGCGCGCGTCGAAGCCGGCCATCTGTCCGCCAACGGGTGGAGTGATGCACCGGCTTGCGATGCCGATCTTCCAGCTATCCGGCACTCTCTACCTCGGCCGTCAGGATGCGCGCGATGCAGTCGATCTCCACCTTGATGCCGAGCCCCAGCATGGACTGCACCGTCGTGCGCGTGGGCAGGGTCCCGGTGAAGAACTCCTGGTAGACCGTGTTGAAGCGGTCGAAGTCTTCTATCCGGATCAGGTGTACGGTGCAGCGGACTACATCGGAGTAGGAGCATCCGCCCGCCTTCAGCACGTCGCCCATGTTCCGCAGCGTCAGCCGCACTTCTTCTTCGATGTTGCCGGCGACGGCCTTGCCCGTGGCGACATCGATCGGCCCCTGGCCGCTGACATACAACCAGCCATCGACGATAAGGCCGTCGGAGTAAGCCCCGGTGCTGGCGGCGCGGTTCGGATTCGTGACTGCGGTGAAAGCCATGGCAGGCTCCTCTATAGGGAAGATAGGATTACCATACTGTGCCGCAAGCCGATACGCCGAATACGCCGGCGCGGAGCGTCCAAGGGACTGGACAGCATAGGTATGCGCCTTGACGCAACGCGACGAGCACCGAAGAATGAAAACATCCATGACAGGCAAGCAAACGACACGTACACCGGTTACGTCCAAGGCGAAGTCTATCCGAACTACGAAGCCCATGCGCGTGGGCGTAATTGGACTCGGCCTGATGGGACAAGGGATCGCAACTTGTCTGCTTACGCATGGCAACGTTGTCGTGGGATTCGACAGTGACCGGAAGCGCTACAAAGACACGCTCGCTCACGCCCGCACTGCGATTGCGGAGCTGAAAAAACAGAAGCTCATCGAACCGACTCATTCAGCGAGCTGGAAGCCACGTCTGGAGTTCGTCGATTCCATGCAGGGCCTCTCTGGGTGTTCACTCGTAGTGGAGTGCGTGCGCGAAGATCTGGAACTGAAGCGCACCATCTTCGCGGAGCTTGAGATGATCGTGCCGCGGAAGACCATCATCGCGTCCAACACATCGAGCCTGCCCATCTCGCTGCTGCAACAGAATCGCATCGCGCCGGAACGCTTCATCGGCATGCACTGGGGAGAGCCCGCACAGATCATGCGCTACCTCGAGATCATTCCCGGTGACAAGACTAGCCGCCAGACCACGAAGGCCGCCCTGAACTTCGGGCTGGCCTGTGGCAAAGAGCCCGCGGTTCTGAAGCAGGACATTCGAGGATTTTTATCGAACCGGATGATGTACGCGATGCTGCGCGAGGCCTGCTATCTGGTCGAATCCGGCATTGCCGACGTTGAAACGGTGGACCAGTCCTTCCGCAACGATATCGGCTGGTGGGCGCTGCTCGCGGGGCCGTTTCGCTGGATGGATCTGACAGGCATTCCCGCCTACGCGGCAGTGATGGACGGTCTCCTGGGCGAGCTATCGAACCAGACTGAGACGCCGAAGATGATGCAGCAGATGGTGAAGCGTGGTGCGCTCGGCGTCGCGAACCAGAAGGGCTTCTACAAGTACACAAAGCCAAGCGCAGCGCAGTGGGAGCGCGACTGGGTCCAGTTCACCTACGAGATGCGACAGCTTGCGGAGAAGTACACGCCGGCGAAAGGAACGAAGTGAGCGCGAGCGAGTCGAACCCGATGCCCCAGTCAAACACGAGAGTCATGTCGTGGGTCCTGTTGTTTTCCTGCAACCTGATGTGGGCGCTGCAGTTTACCTGCATCAAGCTGGTTCAGGACCAATGCGGACCGCTCTTCACCGTCTGGTTCCCCACCGCTATCTCGCTCGCTGTGCTGTACCCCTTCGTGCTCGCAGAGCGACGCGAGAGCAGGAACGCACCCGTGGCACCTACGGACAGGAAGAAACCGAGTCTCTTCGTGATTTACGCGGTGTTGTGCGTCTTCGGCGTCATCCCCGGACAACTCTTCATGACCTGGGGCACGCGCCTGTCGCTGGCCAGCAATGCCGCGTTGCTCACACTCACGCTTCCGGTGACGACGGCAATCTTCGCCGTCATCTTTCTCAAAGAGAAGATGACCGGCCTGCGCTGGGCTAGCTTCGCTCTTGCCGTTGCGGGCGTGGGCTTATGCTCCGGCATCGACGTGCATTCGGTGAGCTTCAACAAGGGGCAGCTTGCGGGAAATCTGCTGGTCTTTGGCGCTATCCTCGGTAGCTCGTTCTACAACTCCTACGGCAAGGCGGCGCTCGAGTGGCACTCGCCTATGGAGATGCTCTTCTGGACCTACGTCGGTCTCACCTTATTGATGACCCCGTTCGTCGTTGCGCTCGAACGCGACAGCTTCCGCAATCTTCCGCACTTCACGCTCACCACGTGGTCGGGTCTTGTCATGCTGATGCTCTTCCACACGACCTTGTCGATGATCCTCTTCCTCAAGGCCCTCAAGTCGATCGACGCCATTCAGGCCGCGCTTTCGAACTACCTCATAGCGTTCTTTGGCCTTCCCATCGCCGCGATCTGGCTGCATGAGCGCATCAGCGCTTACGCGGCGATTGGCGGAATCCTGGTGCTGCTCAGTACCGTGCTGATCACTATGCTGGAGAAGCCGGCTCCAGTAGAGACCGTCCTTCCCTGAAGACGTAGTGCACACCTTCGGGCGACTGCTCGGGGTTGGTGTATGTAGCGCGGCTACGAATGGTAGCGGGATCGAAGACCGTAACATCGGCGAGATAGCCAGCCCGCAGAAAACCGCGCTCTGCAATGCCAAAGCGCGATGAGGGGAGGCCGGTGATCTTGTGGATGGCGGTAGCAAGCGGCATCCACTGTCGGTCGCGGCACAGGTTGCCTAGAAGCTCAGGGAAGGTGCCATGCAACCGTGGATGCGGTCGCCCTTTCACGTAGAAGCCGTCGCTGATGATGATCGCTAACGGGTGGTTCAGGTTGCGGCGCAGATTCTCTTCGCTCTGATTGAACTCGAGCACATTCACCTGACCGCGCTCTTCAAGCAGCA
Organism: Granulicella aggregans; assembly: GCF_014203275.1. Lineage (GTDB taxonomy): Bacteria > Acidobacteriota > Terriglobia > Terriglobales > Acidobacteriaceae > Edaphobacter. Next base: position 583,833 of record NZ_JACHIP010000003.1, on the reverse strand, counting down.
GGTCAAAGATCACATCAGCGGGCCGCTGCTGGCGAAGCTCACCGAGTTCTTCGAGACTCTTGCCGACAGCGTGAGCGTTACGTTCCGATCCCACCGCAGAGACGAAGAGCTCATCCCAGGTGTTCGCGATCGAGCCAAGCATCTCCTCCTCCATGCGGGCGCGCTGCGTCGGTGCTGCAAGCAGCGTCAGCATTCCAGCAGTTCCGCCCTGGAGCGCCCACTGCGGCAGCAGTTGTGTCATCACAGTACTGCCGGCGATGTAGGGGTAACAGTCGAAGGCGACATCGACCCCGCGCTCATGAGCCGCTTCGATACACTCCAGTGCGCGATCATTCAACTCCCGGTTGGGCCGCCCCACCGCTTGTAGGTGAGATATCTGCAGGCGGCAGCCGGTGCGCTCGGCCAGCCGGATCTGTTCGTCTACGGCCTCGAGCAGGTAGAAGCCGTAGTCCCGCATATGCGTGCAGTAGATCTTGTCGTGCGCGGCGACGACGGAACAGAGCCTTTCAAGTTCAGAAGCGGGCGCACCGGAGCCTGGAGCGTACATCAGGCCAGTGGAGAAGCCGATGGCCCCCTGCTCGAACGCCTCCGCGAGCTTCTGCTCCATCGATGCGAGAAGCGGCTCTTCCAGCGCATCCATGCGATTGCCCGCGACCGCGACGCGAAGACTGCCGTGACCTATCAACGAGTAGACACTGGCAACAGTTTCCTCGGTACCTGTGTCTGCCAGGTACTCGCCGGCGGTATCCCATTCCCAGTGATCGCCGCCGCAGAAGATTCCGTTTGCGAAGGAGCGCAGCTCCGCGGCGTGTGCGCCATGCGGGTAAGCAGAGAAACCGCAGTTGCCGACGACCTCGCTGGTGACGCCCTGCAGAAGCTTTTCACGCCGCCCCTCCAGCACCTGCAGATCGGAGTGGGAATGCACATCGATGAATCCCGGAGCGACGACGAGACTCGTGCAGTCGATGATGCTGGCATCAGCAGGCAGATCGAAGTGCCCGACCGTAACGATCCGGTCGCCGTGGATCAGCACATTCCCTGGGCGAATCTCCTCGCCCGATCCATCGGCGAGCATACCTCCCAACAATACCAGCGGTCGCGCGTCGTGCAGTTGACTCATATCTCCAGCGTCTCACACGCTAGTGGCGGCAGGTCACCGCTGCCAGCGACTCCGCCACTGCCTGCAGTGTGTAGCGCACGTCGTCCCTCGTATGCGCCGCTGACAGCGAGCATTGCTTCATCGGCAGCTGGAAATAGTACACGCCGTGGCCCAGCAATTCGCGCCGGATAAGGCCGTCGAGGTCCGCATCGTGGTTCGCCGCGAGATCGTGCCAGTCCACCGGCAGGTGGTCCATGAAGTAGGCGCAGAATGCCGATCCCTGCCGCGCCACTACGGCCTCTGTGCCAGCCTTCTTGAAGATCTCTTCCAGGCCGCGCTGCATCTCGCAGCCAAGCTCTTCCATGTGCTGATAGACAGCGCCGTTATTCTCCGCGAGCCGCTCGATCGTCGCGATGGCGGCGACCGTCGGCACCGGATGCCCGTTGTATGTGCCGGCAAGCAGCACACGCCGTCTGGGGTCGGGGCTGACGAAGAGGTCCATCAAGTCCTTTCTTCCGCCGATGACTGCGATGGGGTACCCGTTCGCGATCGCCTTGCCGTAGACGACGAGGTCGGGCCTTACGCCCGAGAGCGTCGAGAACCCGCCCAGAGCATGGCGGAAGCCCGTCTTCACCTCGTCGAAGATGAGGATGAAGCCGTACTTGTCCGCGAGCGCACGGAGCCCTTCGAGGTACCCCGGCTGGGGCCGAATGATGCCGACGTTCTGCAGAATTGGTTCGCAGATAAGCCCGGCGATGGGATACTTGCGGCACATCGCTTCGACCGACTCGAGGTCGTTGAAGTTCACCGGATGCACCAGCGAGCTGTGCTCTTCCGGGATGCCCGCGCTGATGGGCAGGAACGGGTACTCGTCCGCGACGCGGCGTTCCCCCAGCACGCCCAGGGGCGTCATCAGGTTGCAGGCAACGTCATTGTGCCAGCCGTGATATCCACCCTGCGGCTTGATGATGTGCGAGCGTCCGGTCGATGCTCGTGCAAGCCGAAGCGCCTGATAGGTGGCTTCGCTTCCGGTGTTCAAAATCTGAACGCTCTCGACTGCGGGCACGGCATCGCAGATCATCTGCGCCAGCTGTCCCTCGAGTGTGGTTGTACCGGAGCCATACAGGCTGCGCTGTTCATCCAGCACGCGACGGACGGCGTTGTTTACGTACTCGTCGCTATGACCCAGCACGTAGGGGCCGAAGGCGGCGTGGAAGTCGATGAAGCGGTTGCCTTCAACGTCCCACATGTAGGCACCGAGCGCACGATCAAAGACGATGGGAGGATCGACGGCACGGTTAGTGGAGACCACTCCACCTGGAATGTACTGCGTATTCGCGCTCAGAATCGCTTCGGATTTTGGATAATTTGGCATCGGCCTGCTTGGAAAGTTCGGGGTCCAGACAATGCGTTCTGGGGAGACTGCTCCCTACTGTAGGCAAGGGAGATGTTCTTTACGGTAAAAATCGAGCGCCTCCGGGGTTCTGTCCATGCTGCTGGACGATACCCCGGAGTCCGCCACGATCGGCTAGAAGACGATCTTGCCGCCAATCTGCACCTGGCGATTGGCGACGTTACCCGTCGAATCGAAGGTGCCGACTGCCGAGGAGGAGATGTTGCCGGAAGGGTTGGAGAAGTTCGGGTGATTGAGCACGTTGAAGGCGTCGAAGCGAAGCAGGAGATTCGCGCTCTCCCACAGCTTCGTCTTCTTCTCCAGGCTGAGGTCTACGCCCGTCTCATTCGGTCCAATCAACGAGTTGCGCCGTGCCGTGCCAAAGGTGAACGGAGCTGGCGCAGTAAACGCCGCAGGATTGAACCACAGGTCACGAGAGTGCGCTCCACTATAGACTCCTGCCCCCGGAACCACGTTGGCCCGCGTCGCATACCAGCCCACAGTGGACTGGCCATTGACCGTACCCGGAATCGAGAAGGTCGGTGTGAAGGGTGAACCAGAGCGAACCTGGGTCAGACTCGAGATAGACCATCCGTTCACAGCGCGCTCGCCGAAGCCATGGAACTGGATTGGCAACTCATACGTGCCGGTGAGAAAGAAGTTGTGATGACGCGTGCCGTCGGTGTTGCCTACATCAGCAGTGGGATTGTAGGGGTCTTGCGGGGTCCCCACGATCGGCACGTCATCCAGCGATTGGTTATAGGTGTAGCTGGTCTGTAGGTAGAGCCCGTGGCCGGTACGCTTGGTGGCTTCAAATTGAAGCTGGTTGGTCTTCGAGAATCCCTTCGAGACCAGCGTCAGGATACTTCCCCAGGGCTGGTACGGACGACCTGACTGCAGCGAACCCAGCGGGCGCATCGGTGAGGGCAGGTTCTTGTTGTAGACATACCAAGGAGCCTGCGTCGCGCGGTTGCCGATGTAGGAAAGCCGCACGCCAAAGTTCTTTGGCAGGACCTGTTCCACCGTGAGGTTCCACTGTTGTACGCGGGCATTCTTTAGATCACGATTGACCGCATAGATGGTTGGGTTGGCGGCGATCGCTCCCGTCCCGGGGAAGGGGTTCGCCAAGGTCAGTTGCGGAGCGATAGCTGAAGTCGCCGTATAGGTCTGGTTCAGAGTGAACGGAAAGTTCAACTGTGACACCTCACGCTCACCAATGTATGGCGGAATGAGGTTGTAGTAGATGCCATAGCCACCGCGAACAACCAGCTTGTCCGTGTTCAAGGGACGGGCCGCGAAACCGAAGCGCGGACCGAAGTCCTTCTTGTCCGTGTTGATTACGGAACTTCCCCAGCCTACCGCTTCTGAGGTCGTATATGTCCCGGGGTAAGCGGCGAGCACAGTGGGATTCACGTCTTTCGGCAGCGCGCCGTGGTCGGAGCGAATGACAAACTGGCCGGTGGCGAAGTCAAAATTAGTGAAGTCGCCATGCGCTTCGGTAGGCGTTGTCTGCATCTCCCAGCGCATGCCGAAGTTCAGCGTGATGCGCGACGTGAGGTTCCAGTCGTCCTGACCGAAGAACGCGACGTCCTTGTACTTTTCATAATTGGGTATCTGCGGAATAGCGCGGGCCGTGCTATTTGCATCGCCCAGGAGGAAGTCGGCAAAGGGGTCGCCGGTGCTACACGCGGCCGCATTCGCAGTACAGGCCCCTGGATCCTGCGCATCTGAAGTGTAGCGACCCGTGAAGCCGAAGTTGCCAAGGGCGTTCGCGTTGCTTGTGCCTGCCTTGATGGCGATGGCATTGAAGTTAATGGCACCGCCAAACTTGAACGTGTGCTTGCCGTGTACAAGGGTGAAGTTGTCGAGTATCTGTTGCGTGGTCTCAGGCGAGTAACCACTGCCGCCGGTGTCGCCCACGCTGTCATAGAGCCCATTGAAGCCGACTGTCGGCAGGCCGCCGATAGCAAAGGGACCGTACAAACCGGGAAAGAGCGACGTGGGGTCGAAGTTCGCGTTCTGCCCCAGGCGGATGCTGCGGTGGCTGAGATAGGCGTAGTGAATCTCGTTCAGCAGGTGCGCGGAGAAAACCATGTTGTCGCGCAGGAATGCCGACTGCGTCTTATAGCCGGCGTTTGCGTAGTTTCCGTACTCCGCCGGTGTACCGTTCGGTGAGAAGTACTGGTTGGGAAAGGAATAAGTACCACCGAGCGTCAGCGTGTGAACCTTGTCCAGATTGTGGTCGAACTTCAAGGTGTAGCGCTGTAGATCGTACTTCGTTGGGTAGTACTCGGTAAGGTTGTTGGTTCCAGGTGCCGCGTTCGGAAGATTCGCATGCGGCATGAAAGCAACGATCGCCGCGGCGCGTGGATCAATTGCTGTAAGTTGGTTCCCCGCAAATGGCAACCCGGTCGCTGGGTCATAAAGCGTCTTGCCGAGCGCGGAGAAATCGCCTGTACGTTCCGCGTCCGTGGGAACGATGAAGCTCCGCGGATGGCCCGCACGATAGAAGAAGTACTCCGCGCTGCCGAAGAAGAATGTCTTGTCCTTCCAGATGGGGCCGCCGAGCGTGCCACCAAACTCGTTGCGGTTCAGCTCAGGCTTGGCTGTAACGCCGTCCTTCGTAAAGAAGTCACGGGCAGCATACGCACGGTTCCGGTTGAACTCATAGATCTCGCCGTGGAACCTGTTGCTGCCGGACTTTGTGATGATGGATACCGCCGAGCCGCCTTCAAACTCCGCCTTCGCGAGCGAGCTCTCCACCTTGATCTCCTGGATCGTCTCGGTCGAAGGTAGCGTTGAAAGTCCCGAATCATAGGAGTACGCCGCCGAGCCATTGCCAAGGTCGTTGAATGGAACGCCATCCACTGTGTAGTAGGTTCCGCCCCATCGCGTAGCGCCGCCGATGTTCGGAGCCGCAGCACTGTCCGACGTGTTACCCGCTACAAAGAGAAGCGCACTGTCCACGGTTCGACCGTTGAGCGGATAGCGAGCGATCTGTTGTCCGTCAATGACTGTGCCGATTGAGGCCGAATCCGTGGTGATCGCATCCGGAGCGGCGGAGATATCTACCGTATTATTCGCGCTTCCGATGACTAGTTTTACGTCGTTACGCTGAGTAGCATTCACAAGCAATCGCACGCTGTTGACCGTAGCGTTCGAAAACCCGGCCGCGGATATGGTGATCTCGTAGGTCGACGGCTCAAGGTTTGGAGCGCGGTATTCGCCGTCCTTGCCGGTGGTGAGCTGGAAGCTCTGGTTGGTCGCTGTATCGCGAACCGTGACTTTGGCTCCGATGACGGCGGCGCCGCTGGGGTCAGTCACCAAACCTACCAACGTTCCGGAGATCGACTGGCCCAACGCGGTGCCTGAAATACAGATCAAGCAGAGGAGAAGCAAAGGTGAGATCAGGGCGGCGAAGCGTTTCATGGGAAGCGTCCTCGGGTCGAAGTGGGTGAAGCGGCGAAACGGATGAAGCGGAGAACAGACACGTCGAAAAGGCTCTGTAAATGCGGATAGACCACTGGCCTGACTCGAAGATCGAGCGCCAAAACAAGCAGGTGCGGTGTATCGATGATTCACTGTGCGCCGGATGCAGCAGCTTGCCAAGCAGAAAAGTGCCGTTGTTTGCGGTATCGTCCAGCGCCTTGGACAAGAGGCCTTCACCAGGAAAAACTCATGCCCTATTGATGACCGTCGACGCGCCGTTGCAAGCTATCCTCCTCATATGAAGCTCATGAAACTCCTGTGCGCTGTCGGCGTAGCCGCGCTGCCCGGTGCCATGCAGGCACACGCACAACACACGTCGTTGCTGCCCGCAGTGCAGAAGATTGCCTACGGAGCCGGTGCCGTGCGGCTATGCGATCTCGCCGTGTCCGATAACTCCGATGCCGATCCGCAAGCCGTTGCGTCGCTTCGTGCAATGCTGATCGAACACTGCGGCACTAGAAACCAAGGCAAAATCACGGTGCTCTTCTCGCACAGCCAAACCGGGGAAGATCTACCCGGAGTCGACGATCACGGCGGCCAGAACGGTCGCGAGTGGTACAGCCTCTCCATTGATGCTTCTAGCGTTCGCATCCGTGCCCGCACCCGTGCCGGAGAGTTCTACGCGGTACAGACGTTGCAACAACTCGTCGAAGCGACTTCCCTGCCCCAAGTCGAAATCGAAGACTGGCCAAGCCTTCCCTACCGCGGCCTGATGATGGACACCAGCCACGGCGCGGTGCCCAAAATCGCCGAGGTGAAGCGACAGCTCGATCTGCTCGCTCGCTTCAAGGCCAATCAATACTTCTTCTACGTCGAAGCGAATCTTAAACTAGAGGGCTACCCGCTCCTGCAGCAGCCTTCGGACTGGACAAAGCAAGACATCGCAGAAATCGTAGCCTACGCACGCGAGCGACACATTGACGTCGTGCCGTGCGTAGAGCTGTACGGTCACTTACATGATCTCTTTCGCCAGGAGAAGTACAGCAACGAAGCCGCGCTACGTCACGGCGGCGAAGCCAACCCCGCGCACGAAGAGGTGCAGAAACTGCTCGACGACTGGTTGCGCCAGTACGCCGCGATCTTCCCCAGCCCATGGATTCATCTTGGCTTCGATGAGCCCTTTGAGCTGGAGCGCGCGGGAAGCAAGGCTGCGGGCGGAGTTGCGCCCGATGTCCTCTGGCTGCGGCATCTACAGCACATGGCGAAACTTGCATCCGATCTCGGCAAACGGCCACTCTTCTGGGCGGACATCGACGAAGGCGCTTACATCTTCAACAAGTATCCGGGACTCGCGGCAGGACTACCGAAGAACGCGATCGCGGTCCCGTGGCTTTACGATGCCCGGCCCAGCTACGACAACCTTCTCGACCTCTTCGCCGCCAGCCACGTTCCCATCCTCGTTGCGAGCGGTATCTCCGACTGGGACAACATCGCGCCGGACTTTGATAGCACCTTCACCAACATCGATGGCTTTCTCGCAGCGGGACGCAAGGCCAATGTCATCGGTCTGCTCAACACCGTCTGGTCAGACTCCGCCCAGGCGCTGCATCGCGAAGCCGAACCCGCGATGGCCTACGGAGCGATTGCAGCATGGCAGCCGCAAGCGGTAAATCGCCCGCGCTTCTTTGCGGAGTACGCGAACCTGCGTTATCCCGTACCGATTGCTAGTGACATAGCGAAGGCCCTCGCCGCGATCGAAAACTCGCAGTCCCTCTTGATTCAGGCGCTAGGTTCCGAGACCAGCTTCCGCATGTGGGACGATCCCTTTCACTCACAAACTCTCGATCGAGCAAAGAAGAACAGCAAGGCGCTACGGGACGCCCGGCTCGCTGCTGAAGAGGCCATCGAAGCGCTCGTCCCTGCCGACTCGCAATCGGCGTCTGCAGATGACAAGTCGGATGTAGAGAGCCTGTTGCTCGCCGCCCGTATGATCGACTACACGGGCATGAAGTTTCTATACGCCGCGGAGATCGCAGAGCTCTTCGACGGCTTGAACGACCATCCTTCCGTGGACGACATGCACTATCTGAAGCGTGAGACCACGGCGCGCAACCACAGCCGCGTCGGCGACCTGCTCGACCTCTCCGCAGAGCTGCAGCAGCAATATCGCGCAGAGTGGCTGAAACAGTACAAGCCTTATCGGTTGCAGACCGCCGTGGTGCGATGGGAAGCCGAGGAACTCTACTGGCGCCATCTACAGGCAAGCCTTTGGACCGTCGTTGCCGACTTCAAACAGGGCGATCCGCGACCTACGTTGGCGCAGGTGTTGGCGGTGCGGTAGGCCTTCGCCGCGACTACGCTGGCCGCTTGAAGACTCCATTGCGCAGCACTTCGAGATGCTCGTCCGTGAAAGCCGCCCCGTGGAACAGTGCCACGCCCGGCGCTCCGAGATCGCGCGCAGTTTCAATCTGTTGAGCGATGTTTTGAATCGTGTTCTTCCCAGAAGTCGAGTCGAGGGCCATGCCCGCATACACGGGGCAGGAGCGGCCAATGTCGTCGAGCGTAAGCGCGAGCTGCTCGCGGAAGATACCAAGATCGGAGACATACACCTGCGGGACGTAGTATCGCAGCCAGCCAGCCGCGCCCCAACGGCCCCAGTCGCGACCACGGATGCGGTCGTGACGCCAGTCGTGGCCACCATTGGCCGAGAGCAGCATGTTGGGATGCTTGTCCGATAGCTGCTTTCGAAGCTCTTCCACCATGGCGCTGTTGCCCAGCGTGCGGAAGTCTTCGGCCTGCGGCGTCTCGAGCGAGTCGATGAGCGGCCGCCCATGCAGTTGCGCGAACACAGTATTGCAAAGCTCGCAGAGACAGTAGCCGCGCGTGCCATAACCGGGTTCTTCCAGGTGCAGCCCGTGCAGCTTCGGGTAGCGCGCAATCGTACGTTCAAGCTGTGCCTGCATCCATTGACGCGCCTGGTAGTGCTGCGGGCAGACGTTGTCGACGCGCTTGTCCAGCTCCATCACCGTCTGGTTTGGTCGAAGCTCGTCAATCCGCTTAGCCATCCACGCGGGGCTGCCGCCAATCGCGGGGTTGAACTCAGGCGACTTCGGGTCGCGGTAGTCGGTGAAGCTGTACCACATGTCGACTTCGAGGCCACTCTTCGACGCCTCCTCGATCAGGTACCCGAGCCAGTCCCAGCGCGCGGTCGGATGATCGGCGCGATACTCCTCGTGCTCCAGTGCGGCGAGATAGCCGCTGACGGTCCACGGCAAAATGAGGTTGAAGTTAGCGCGTGCATAGCGGTCCACCGTCGCCTTGATTTGGGCCCTACCGGTCTTTTCATCCGCGTCGGTGTGCTGCTCCGGATGGATCCAGATAGCGCGAACCTCCTTCGCCGGACGCGGAGCGCGTGCCACTGCGGCGAGCGGCTGGTTCGCGGGCACCTGTGCCTCCACGCGAGGCAAGGAAGTTGCCGCAGCGGCGGCGGGAAGAAGTTGCAAAAGTCTGCGGCGGCTAAGGGAATCCATCCTCGCACTGTAACGGATACCGCCCGTCTTCCGCATCCGCGGCTCACGCCGCGTTCAGCAGGATGGACGCTATGCAATGCCCAATAGCGCTAGCGTGTCGCGTTCGATGATGCCCTCGGTGAGTTTCTCGGAGATGCGCGGCAGGCCGGAGTTTCCGGTAATGTGGTTCACATTGCGTAGCGCAGCCATGGTCTCGCCGGGTGTGGTGAACGGGTAATCCGACCCCATCAGCAGTTTATGCCCGCAGCCATACTCCTGCGCCAGCATCAGCGCGTTGTAGAACTGCCACGGGCGATAGTAGAGGGCTGAGATATCGGAGAACACATTGGGCTGTTTGCGGATCAGCACCACCGCGTCCTCCACCCACGGATGCCCCATGTGCGCGACGATGATCTTCAACTTCGGGTATGCAAGTGCGACGTCTTCGATCTGGATAGGCAGAGCGTACTTCAGCGGTGCGCGGCGCGGGAAGGTCGTTCCCTGATGCACCAGAACCGGAATGCCGTGCGCTTCGCAGAAAGCGTAGACCGGTTGCATGCGATCGTCCATCGGGTGGAAATTTTGATAGATCGGCGCAAGCTTCAAGCCGCGAAAGCCATCGCGAAGGAAGCACTTCTTCATATCTTCCAGATAATCGGGCTCGTTCGGGTCGAGGCAGGCGAACCCGATCAACTTCTCCGGATGCTGTGCGACATAAGCCTTCACGCGGTCGTTGGGCACAACCAGGCCGAGATGCTTCGAGTGGAAGCCGAAGACAATCGCTTTCTCAACCGGTGCCATGGCAGCCCAGTGATCATCCTCGGCGATCTCGATCTGCGCTGGAGCGCCACGGGCAATGGTGGCTTCGCGCTCCATCTCTTCGCTCCAGTCTTCGGCCTTCCATAGGTGGGTGTGGCAATCGACGATCATCGCGGTCTCCTTGCCTTATGAGCCTAACTCCAGTTGCAACGCCGTCAAGTGCGGTAAGCTACGGCGCGGAAAGCGCGTCCAGCATATTGGACGACGCGGTCATGCAGAAAAGCGGACACGTAAGGCCGCCGCGCACTGACTGCTACACTCGAAACCTCACAGACATCATTTCAGGTGGCTAGGATGCTGTACCTAAGCAATGCTCTCATCGTGGATGGCAGTGGAGCGGGGCCCTACAAGGGCAACGTGCTTGTGGGCGAAGGCCTCATCGTCGCGGTAGGCGACGTGCCCCGGCCGGCCGATGCGGACGAGATCGATCTGCGTGGCATGGTTATCGCGCCGGGCTTCATCGACATGCACAGCCACAGCGACCTGAAGGTGCTCGAGAATCGCCACGAGAAGAGCGATCAGGGCATCACGACGGAGGTCGTTGGTAACTGCGGCTTCTCTCCTTACCCATGCGGCCACCACGCGGCTCTGCTTGCGGAGCAAAATGAAGGCATCCTTAATGGTGCCGGAACCTGGACCACGGCTGCGGCCTATTTGCAGGCAGTGCGCGAACAGTCGCGGCTGGTCGGCGTGGAATCCCTGATCGGACATGGTGCGCTACGAACAGCAGTGCTGGGAGCGGATGCCGCAGTCCGCGAGGTTCGACATCTCGATAATCTGGAGGGCGTGCTCGATGAAGCGCTGGCCGACGGCGCAATCGGCTTCTCCACCGGGCTTATGTACGCTCCGGGATCGGAGGCACCTTTCGCGGAGCTAGAGGCGCTTTGCCGTGTGGTCGCGAAACACGACAAGCTCTATACCACGCACATGCGCAGCTACTCCTGGGAGCTAGTGGAGTCAGTCGAAGAGCAGATTGAACTGGCCCGGCGCACCGGTTGCCGTCTGCAGATCTCTCACCTTCAGGCGGTAGGCCGCGACAACTGGCACAAGCAACGCGTAGCTCTGGACCGCATTGAAGCCGCTCGCACCGAGGGTATCGACGTGGCGTTCGACTGCTATCCCTATCTTGCCGGCAGCACGGTCATGACGCAGTTGCTGCCCCAGAGCGCGCTCTCGGGTGGATCGGCGGGGCTGTTGCAGAAGCTCAATTCGGTCGAGGCAAGCGCCGAGTTGGAGCTCGCCCTCAACCAGCAGACCGCGCAGGCATGGAGTGACATCTTTGTCTCCTCTCTCGGCAGCGAAGCGAATCGCGAACTGATCGGTAAGCACATCGAAGAAATCGCCGAAGCGCGCAGCATTGCGCCCGCGCAGACCGTGCTGGATCTGCTCCGCGAGGAGGCCGGCAAGGTGAACATCGTAGCCTTCAATCAGAGCGATGCAAATCTCCGCGAGACGCTGACGCATCCCCTGAGTTCGATCATCACCGATGGTTTCTACGTAGCGGAACGTCCACACCCGCGCCTCTCGGGTGCCTTTCCCGCGTGGCTCGGCGAGTTCATCCGCGAGAGAAAGTGGCTCTCGCTCGCCGAAGGTGTACGCAAGATTACAGGCGCCCCAGCCCAGCGTCTCGGTCTTCACGATCGAGGCAAGATTGCTCCGGGACTACGCGCGGACCTCGTTGTCTTCCATCCAGAAACTGTCGCGAGCACGGCAACCTTCGAGCATCCCACAGGCGCGCCTGTAGGGATTCATCTGGTCATGAGGGGGCAAACCCTGCTCCCAAAATCGTCCAGCCTATTGGATGAGCGCGGTATTCTATCGTCAGGAAGGGCACTTGCGCATGCTAGAGTGACCCATCCATCGACACAGAATACGATAGGAGAACTCCACTATGGCCGCTGACCGAACGCCTTCTGTCCCTGCCGTGGAACGCGCCCTCATGCTGATGGAATCGCTGGCGCACTCGCGAAATGGCTTGTCGCTTTCGCAGTTTGTCGAAAGCTCGAACCTGCCAAAGAGTTCGATCCATTGCCTCCTGCTGACGCTCGAACGTCTGGGATATCTCCACCGCAGCAAGCAGACGGGACGCTACATGTTCGGCCTGAAGCTCTTTGGCCTTGCGAACACCTCGCTCAACGGGCTGCCCATCCGCGAGCAGGCCGCACCGTTCCTCCGCCAGTTGATGGAGCAGACGAACCTCACAGTGCATATGGGCGTGCTCGACAAGTACGAGGCGGTGTTGGTGGCAAAGTACGATCCTCCGGGCTCGAACGGTCTGGCGACGTGGCGCGGCAAGCGCATGGAGATTCACTGCACCGGCATCGGCAAAGCGCTTGGCGCGTACATGCCGGAGGACGAGTTGAACACCCTCTACCGTCTGCGCAAGTTTCCCCGGCATAACGAGAACACCCTTTCAACGTTGCGCAAGGTGCAGGAAGACTTCGCGAAGATTCAGAAGCGCACTTACTCCGTCGATGACGAAGAAGACGAGATTGGATGGCGCTGCCTGGGTGCCCCTGTCTTTGGGGATGATGGCAGGCCGCTCGCTGCCGTCAGCATTGCGGGTACGGTGAATCAGATTCGTTCAGACAATCTGCCGCAACTTGCGGAAGTTCTTAAGGCGTGTACGACTGCGCTCTCGTACTCGTGGGGATATCTGAAGAACGAGGAGACGGATGCATATCAGCGAGCTTGATACGCCGGCGGTGCTGGTGGATCTCGATGTAATGGAGAGAAACCTTGCGAGCATGGCGGAGTACTCCGCGCGGACCGGCATGAAGCTGCGCCCGCACGTCAAGACGCACAAGATTCCCGAGCTTGCGCTGCAGCAGGTGTCGATGGGCGCGGTAGGCATCACAGCCGCGAAACCCAGCGAAGCGCAGGTGATGGCCGCTGGCGGTCTAAAAGACATCTTCATCGCGTATCCCATCGTCTCTAAGCAGAAGGCCGACGCCCTGCTTGCGCTGAAAGATCTGGCAAAACTTTCGGTCTCTGTAGACTCGTTCGATTCAGCGGAGTGCCTAGCCTCAGCGAGCACAGCGATTGGTTATGATCTGCCGATCCTCGTTGAGATCGATGTCGGCTTCGGTCGCTGTGGGGTGGCGACGCCGGAGCTTGCCGTCGACCTCGCCCGTAAAATTGAGAAGCTGAATGGCGCACATTTCGGCGGCCTGATGTTTTATCCGGGTCACATGATGGTGCCGCTGGAAGAACAGAATCTCTTGTTGCCGAAGGTGAACGCCGCCGTCGAAGCTGCGTATGCCGCGCTGGTCAAAGCGGGCCTGGATGTGCCGGTAGTCAGCGGAGGATCGACGCCGATGGCGCCGCGCTCGACGGAGTTTTCTCACCTCACGGAGATTCGCCCGGGCATGTATCCGCTGAACGATCGAAACCTCGTGGCCGGCGGCTTCGCTACGCTGGAGAACTGCGCGTTGACCGTTATGACCACCGTGGTGAGTACCGCAGTCAACGATCGCGTGATTCTCGATGGCGGCTCGAAGACCTTCTCGTCCGACCGCCTGCTGACGGGCGACCACCTAGGGCACGGTGTCATCCTCGCCGACGCTGATGCAGTCCTCTACGGCCTGAGCGAAGAGCATGGCCACATCGATGTCACGAACAGCAGTCGTGCGTACAAGCTCGGTGAGCGCCTACGCGTGGTGCCGAACCATGTCTGCGCAACCATTAACATGCACGATACGATCTACGGCATCCGGGGCGAGCAGGTGGAGACCGTGTGGAAGGTGGCTGCGCGCGGTCGCGTGCAGTGACGCAGTGAAAGCCGGTGAGGTCCTGCATGGAGTTTGAGTGTGTTGGTGTGGCCGGTCTTGGACTTCTGGGACGCGGAATTGCCGCATGTTTGTTGGCCCATGGGCTACGCGTGGTGGCGTTCGATCTCGCGTCAGATGCCGCCGCAGAGGCGCGCTCCTACATCGCAGCTGCGCTCGAAGAACTGCGCTCGCGAGGCTTATGCGAAGTGTCGATCGTCGAAGACTGGCAGACCCGCTATAGCGAGGCGCAATCTTTGGAGGCCTTCGCGGCCTGCGACTTCGTGATCGAGAGCATCATCGAAGCCGCTGAAGCAAAGGCCGCGCTCTTCGATCAGTTGGAGTCGATCATCGCGCCCGATGTGACCGTCGCCAGCAACACGTCTGCGCTGCCCATCTCCTTGCTCCAAAGTGGCCGTAGGCACCCTGAACGTTTCGTGGGCATGCACTGGGCGGAACCCGCTCACGCCACGCGCTTTCTTGAATTGATTCGTGGAGAGCAGACAGCCGGCGCTCCGATGCAGACCGCCATCGCCCTGGCGGAGAAGCTAGGCAAGGAGCCTTGCGTCGTGGAACGCGACATCCCCGGCTTCATCGCGAACCGTCTCGGCTATGCCATGTATCGCGAGGCCTGCCATCTTCTGGCAACCGGCGTGGCCGATGCGGAGACGATTGACACGTCCTTCCGAAACTCCGTCGGCCTGTGGGCCAGCATCTGCGGCCCCTTTCGCTGGATCGACCTGACCGGTGGCCCCGCGTTATATGCGCGCGCAATGCAGGGTGTGCTGCCGACTCTCTCTCGCGATACTGAAATTCCCGAACCTCTCGTAACCATGATGAACAATGGCTTGACCGGCGTCCGGGATGGCGAAGGTTTCTATGCTTATACGCCGGAACAGGCCGCGCACTGGGAAGAGATTTACCGGCGACATGTGTGGCGCGTACGCGAAGCGGTGGATGAGTCGTTTCCGCTGAATAGCGAGGCGAGCAGCGAATGACCATGCACCTCACGCGGCCGGACTTTGTCGTCATCTTCGGCTACTTCGCTTTGGTTCTCTGGATCGGGCTGTACTTTCGCCGACGCCAGAAGACCGCCGGCGATTACTTCGCCGGTGGCCATCAGGTTCCCTGGTGGCTGGCCGGAATCTCGCACTACATGTCCGGATTCAGCGCGTTCACCTTCGTGGTGTACTCGGAGATCGCCTACCGCTACGGTGGCGTGGCGATTGTGCTCTTCTGGACCAGCGTACCCGCCTGCCTGCTGGGTGGCCGAGTCTTCGCGGCTCGATGGCGTCGCGCGCGAATCATTACACCGGTGGAGTTTCTGGAGCAGCGCTGCAGCCTCACGGTACGCCAGTTATTTGCCTGGTCCGCAATCCCCGCCAAGGTCTTCGAGGATGCCCTAAAGATCTTTACTACTGCCCTCTTCCTCTCAGCGGGAATGGGCATCGGCCTGAAGAGTTCTGTGCTGACCTGTGGCGTGATCGTTGTGGTGTACACGATCCTCGGCGGGCTGCTTGCCCTGGTCGTCACCGACTACCTCCAGTTCCTGATGAAGGCACTGGCAATCCTTTTGCTGCTGCCGCTCGCAGCGTGGAGACTTGGTGGCATCACGCAGGCACTCCACGCCGCGCCGCCTCAGCTATGGCAAGCACACGGCGGTCCCTATGGATGGCCTTACATCGTCAGCTATCTTCTGATCGTCGGCATCAGCTACAACGGCAGTTGGTCGTTCGCGCAGAAGTTCTACTCAGTGCCTGATGAGAAGTCGGCAAAGAAGGCGGGCTACTTGGCCGCCGCACTGAATTTCGTCGGTACCCCGATCATGCTTCTCCCGGCGGTCATGGCGAACCGTCTGCTGCCGGACTTCGCAACACAGCAAAAGCCGCAAGACGTCTACGTGCATTTGATCTTCGGTTTGCTGCCAGCGGGAATGATCGGGATCATCGTGGCCGCGTTGTTCTCCGCTACGATGGCAACCGTGAGCGCAGACCTGAACGCTATTGCCAGCGTGCTCACCAAGGACTTCTATCAGCGCATTCTGCGACCGGCGGCCACAGAACGCGCTCTCGTCACAGCCGGCCGCGTCATTACGCTCTTGCTGGGGACGGTCATCATCGCAATCAGCATCTGGCTTGGCTACACCAGCCGAGGTTCCCTCTTCCATATCATGGTCACAGCATTTGGCGTCCTGCTGGCTCCGACTTTGCTGCCCTTGTTGGCGACGCTGCTGTTCCGGCATCTCACCTCGAACGGCGTAATCGCCGGCTTCACCTGTGGCATGATCTCCGGTGCTGCAACTCTGACGGCGAAGACCCTCTATCTCCAAAGAAGCGATGTCACGGCGACGCAGGCACTCGACTACAAGCTGGAAGCGCTTTCAATCTTCGTGAACATCGCGATGACGTGCATGGGTATGGCATTGGGAAGCTACTTACTGGCAATCTCTCAGGATGAAAAGCAGAGAACGGCCGCCTTCTTCACCAAGCTTGCAACACCCGTATCAGCTGCGGAAAGTGCGGTATCGGCGGAACATGCAAGCTCGTCGTCACGCATCATTCGGCTTTCCACAGCGGCCGTCGGCGCTCTACTAATCATCTCTGGATTGCTGACCGTGTCGATGCAGGCGCGTTGGATGGATGTTGGAATAGGCGGCCTGTTGCTGATCTTCGCCATCCCCTTTCGGCGATCGCTTCGCAAAGTCGCCTGAAATCGATCACGGTTTCGATGGCAGCGCCTCCGCAAAATCAGACGCATGCAAGAGGCAAGCGCCACCAAAGAACACGGCCCATCACCAAAAGTGCGCCAGAACCCACAATAAGAGTCAAGCAACGGGGGCAGAGGGGATTGAGAGAGAACTCCGGCCCGCCCAGGACGGGCCGGAGATAGTGCTATCGAAGGATGTCGACGTCATAGTACGAGAAGTTCCAGTTAAGGATCTTGATCGTGTTGGAGGTCGCCCCGGTGCCTGCGGTGAACCCCGCATAGGCCGGCATAAAGCGACTTCCGTTATTAAGAAAGGAGTCGAAGACGGCATATTGGTCTAGATCGGTTATCGACACTTCGACCCTATCGGTCTGGTAGAAGTAGAGAATGCGGGCGTGGAACCGATGTCCGCTATGAAGGTCGATGCGGCCCGAATTGAGACTGACGGCCGGAACGGAGGGGTAAGCCCCATTGAGATAGAGGCCAGTCGAGTTAGGCCCCTCGCCACTGTTATTGTGAAGGTCGAACTTGATTGCGAGACTGTTGCCTATGCCACCGGTCGTGTCGTCGGGCAGATAGGGTCCGTATCCGAGTGCTCCACCGGGGGTTCCAACCGCTGTAAGACCTTGATCCTGCAGGAGAAAGGTGAAGCCGTCGCCTCCGGTTCCTTCTATCGAGAAGTCAAAGTCGGTTACCCAGGGAGATGAGTCCGTGGGGGATTTGAAGTAGGCGCTGGTGGCCTCAAAGGGCGTGCTGTTGGTCAGTTGGAGAGTAGAGCCGACAATCGCCGCGCCATTGTTGAGTTGGAGCTTCGAGGCTGCGCCGGTGAAGCCGTCCTGGAACGCCGGAAGTGTGTCTGTTGTCGGCTGTAGGTCGCAGCAGGCCTGGCTGGTGAAAGTCCAGTTGAGAATCTTCACGGTTGACGCGGTCGCGCCGGTAGCGGAGGTAAAGCCAACGTAAGCGGTGGTGGTTCCAATATCGCCGAAGAGATCGGCGCTAAAGGAGTTCGTGAAGACTTTACCCGTGTCCATGTCGGTGAGAACCAGATTCAGGCTCAATTCCTGAGCGATCCCAATCTGTGCCAGGAAATGGTGGCCGCTGTGGAGGTCGATCCCACTCGGGGTAAGGTCGATGGCGGAGGCCGGCGACGTGATGCCACCCTGCTCGATGCGAACCGAGTTCGATCCTTCGCCCTGATTGTTGTGAGTATCGAAGACCAGGGCGAGACTGTTGATAATGGATGAACCGGAGGTCGCGCCGGGTAACTGTCCATAACCGATTCCGCCTCCGTTCGACCCGATAGCGTTGGGTCCATTGGACTGAATGACAAAGGCAACGCCGTCCGAGTTCTGTTCAGGGATCTGAAACTCGAAGCTGGTATTGACGTCGTAGACGGGCAGTCGCTTTGGGTAGAAGGCGCTACGCGCTTCAAAGCTCTTGCCGTCTGTGAGTTGTAGAACGCCGCCCTCAATGGTCGCCCCGCCGTTGAGGAAGAGCGAAGACGCATTGGTGAAGCCGCCGCTGTCGTTGACCACCTGGTAACCAACCAGGGCCACTGGAGGCGAGACGCTTGGGGTGTGCGTGGCATCGCCCGAATACCTGGCGACGATCTGGTGGGGGCCAGCTGGAGAGAGGACGGGAATTGGCGCGCTGGCCGCGCTGGCGGGGGTGACGAGTTCCTGGGCCCAGCTATTCGTCTGGGGCGTGAGCGCCGGGGTAAATTCGACGATGTCGGTGAAGCCGTCGCCATTGAAGTCGCCAGTAACGATGTTTGAGAAGTATGAAATGCGCCCGAGTGGATCGGTCAGGAGGAAAGACGCGATCCCTTCGAAGAAAGGGACGCCGGGAGTCGAGGCGTCGCTCTTGAGGACTTCAAGCGTTTCGAGTTCACCCCCCACGCTGGAATCTAAGAACTCGACGGCGAGATCCGGCTTACCATCGTGATTGAAGTCGTCGGTAAGCAGCGAAGTCAGGGCGGGTCTGGTGTCTAAATAAATATTGTCGTTGCCGTTGTCCGGCTGAACGAAGGTGCCGTCGCCTACGCCTTCCCAGATACTCAGGGTGTCTCCGTCGTAGCTGACGATGTCGAGAAGACCGTCGCCATTGAAGTCGCCGCCCACCATCAATTTAACGCCGGGGTTCTGGGTGGTTGCGGCAATGGGCTTGAAGGTGCCGTCCCCGTTGCCACGCAATGTCTGGAACTGGTTCGTGAACGTCCCACTATCCTGGACGATCAGATCCTGTTTGCCATCTTTGTCTTCGTCGGCAATCAAAACCGGAGTTGCTTGGATCTGGCCGGCGAGATACGTCGCCGGTATTGCCTTGAAGCTGCCGTCGCCGTTGCCGATAGCGATTTGAAGAGCGTGAACGAGCAAACTTGGGTTCTGCGTGCTGGGGATCTGGACATCGATGACGACATCGGGGATGCCGTCGTTGTTTAAGTCCCCAACGTAGACTGGGCCTGGGTAAGTCTTGAGCAGGCTCGGGGTCCTGTCGGTGAAGGTTCCGTCGCCATTCCCGAGGCTGACGCGAATGGCCCGGGTAGTGAAGTCCGTGGCGACGAGGTCGAGCTTTCCGTCGCTATTCAGATCAACCAGCCGCATAGGATTCATGGACTGGTTCACAGGCGTTCCCAGGTTCGGTGAAGAGGGGCGCGCAAGGGCAAATTTTCCGCTCGCACTGCCGAGCAGTACGAAGAAACCTGATGGTCCCATGATCGCTATATCGCTGAAGCCATCGTTGTTGACGTCTCCTGTCGCGATCTGGATGATGTTGTCGAAGACTATGGACGGGATTTGAGAGAAGTCGAGTTGGCCTGAGACATAATTGAGTTGCTGGGGGGAGCTATCGCTAAGCCGCGTCGAACCGAGCGCGGCGTTCCCATAGCTGGTGTCGAAGAACGATACGGTCCCGGTGGCGGCCGGACCGCCCTGCAGGGCGGTCACGGTCGACTGAAGAGTATATTGCCCAGCATAGCTCTGCACCGGTGTGCTCCCCATAGATTGAATAGTGCTTTGGGTGGGAAAGACTGTCGGCGGCGCGATCGTGAGGCTCTGTGAAGACGATGTGCTCTTGGAATAGGTCGAAGTCCCTGCAAAGATCGCGTAGATAGAGTGGCTGCCGGTAAAGAATGCGTGGGCAATGCTAGCGGTCCCATTGGATGTAAGCTGCGACTGTCCGACCGGCACCCCGGTCTCGCAGGTGGAGGTTCCTTCGCAGAAATAGACGAGGCCTGGATGGACCGCGAGTGTGCCGGCGGTAACCTTAGCAGTGAGCGTGACCGCGCATCCCTGGGTAAGACACGAGGATGTGACGGTTAAGGTGATTGTGGTGGGAGTGGCGGCATGCGCTGCAGCTGGGAAAAAGGCGATGAGCGCAAAGATGCTGAAGAGCGAGAAGGCAATGAGGGCGGGTATGGTTCTGCGGATGACGGGCATGATGGACTCCGTGCAGATGGGAAGGTAAGCCGCGTGCGGGAATAAGGCTACACCTAGGTAACGGAGTTTCACCAGCAATTCACAAGAAAATGACGGGTAAATGCCGGCTTTAATTAAATCGACAGGTTCAGGGCCGTATCAGACCGGACTACGCGCTTATCGCTCCACCCAACATTTCCTTATTGCATCCGCGATCTGAGTTTCCGGATCTCCTTATTGCAGCCTTTGAAAGTCCGTATTCCGTGAACTCCGAGCCGTGCATCGGGTGATAGTTTGCCGCCTAGTGCCATGCGGCACTATAGGCCTATATTGCCGTTCATCGCGACGCGCCCGCACTTCTTGAAATCATCTGCGAAATCATCCGTCAGGTTGAGGAAGTCGAAGCTGTACGTTTGGTTCTCGAAACGAAGCCAATAGCTCGAAGTTTGCGACTGGATAGGTGCTTTGTTTGTAGTTAAGAGTCACCAAGAGCGGGCGGTGTAGCGCAACACTTCACGAAGCTATTCACAACTCTGGAGCAACCGTGAGCATGTCCATTTCACCTATATCCCGACACACTCCGCGCCAGCGAACCGCGATTACTTCCACTGTAACTCCACCAAGGTCGACGCTGCCGGCGCGAGCCTTACGCTCAGTTCCGCCTTTGCGGGCTCGAGAGTCATGCCCGAAGCGACATCGACCACGGACACGCTCGCAGCACCGGCCAGCTCAGCCTCAATCCTCACCAGCGGCACCGATACCGTCTGCTTCTTCTTCTCATCGAAATTGAAGATTGCTACATACGCCCCATGCAGCGTAGGGCGATAGAAGACATTCGCGCCCTGATCTCCGCTATCCCCTTCAACCGGCAGAAATGTCGTCCCTTCCGCCGCGATCTTCATCCACGCGCGATTGTTGTAAACATCCTTCGCCAACGCCTGCCCTTCGGAATCGTCCGCCAATTGAGTACTGTCGAGGATCATGCCGCCACTGATCACCGCCGAGAGCAGCCGGCTCTTCCCTTCATCCACACTTCGCGCTCCAAGGTCCGCCTTGCTGCCAAGTACGACATGGTCGGGGTCAGTGATATACAGATTCTTGCTCGACCACCATCCATAGGTCAGCGAGTTCAGCATATACTCGGTCGACTGCTCAAGCCCGCTGATATGCCCCTTTGTATCGCAAGCTAGCCGCCGCGCATGACCATAGCCCGAAGGAAACAGCGGCGCGATAGACAGGCTCAGAAACATCTTCGGTCCGGCCTCTGCAACAACCTGTTTCATTCCGGCGTTATAGGCCTCAATCCCCGTTTGAATCGCTGGATCATAATGAACGCCCTCCAGCGCTCCATGTGCCAGGAAGTCGATCTTCAAATACGTAAATCCCATCTTCCTGAACTGCTGCATGAAATAAGTAATCCGTGCCTTGGCTCCGGGATGCGTGGGATCGATAGGCCACAGTCCATCTACCTTCGGCATCATCGAACCATCCGGGGCCTTCAGGATGATGTCGCGATAGCGATACTTCATCCCTGTCCCTTCGACATACGCGTCGAGATCATCCAGGTGATAGACAAACGGAGCCCAGTAGATTCCGGGCTCGAAGTGCATCCCCTGTGCGTTCTTCATGCTCCGGATAATCGACACCGACTCCGCAAGCTGCACTGCGTCGAGTCTCCACCAGAAAGCGTCGAGGTTGATATAGACAATGCGGTTGTCTCCAAACCCTTCAGGCACCAGCTTGTCCCTGATGAACGCTGCCGTATCCAGGTAGCGTTTATCACTGATCTTGTCCGCATACGCCGCCCAGCTATTCCATCCGATCGGCGCGCCCGCTGCCCACTTCAGCGGCGGCTGAATCGCCGCATTCGCTTCGCCATACGCCTCAAGCCCATCGCGCCAGTCGGCGAACGATCCGATAAAGATGCGAGGCGAAGTGACATGCGCCCCACGCACGATCCCATGCGGCACCGTGTCATGCGTGTCCGTACGAACTCCCGTAGGCGAAGTAATGCCGCCATAGATGTCCAGATCGGTCAGTTCCCCACCCGCAGCGTGAGCCTCAATCGCGGTCTTCCATCGATCATGAACAATGGAACCAAGAATCAGCGCCTGCCGCGTCGTATTGTCGTAGATCGCGGTCGCTTCATTGCCGGAGAATAGCTGCCCCGGCTTCATCTCTCCCACGGCGACGCTGTTGTAGCGGAACCACATATCGTTATCGAACGGCACATGCAGAACGCGCAACGAAGCGTTTGCTCCAAGCTGAATGCTGTCCTTCCCCTTCAGCACAACCGAGTCGAAGTGCCGCGTCCCCAGGCTTCCCGTCTTCGCCTGCAACTCTGCCTGCATCGCAATCGCCGGAACCTTATCGTAGAGCCATATCCTCTGAATCAGATCAGGAAGTCCTGGCGCCGTGCTCTTCACTGCGTACACATGAGTACCTGCCATCGTGGAAGGCTTCTGCTCAACCTCCAACACATGGCTGGCATACGCGGTAGACGACACGGTTCTACCGTCCTCAAGCACTGCTCCACTCGTAAGACCGGTGATCTTGTGTCCATCCTTCCACGCGATATCCATCAAGCCACTATCGCGGTGGTAATGAATCGCAACAGCAGCGTTATGCAAATCGATATCTCTCGACGATGCGGGGGCTGGCTGTGCAAGTACGGCGGAGCCAAGCGCGAAGACAGCAGACATCGTGGCAGCGTAGCGAACAAATGCAACCGGTTTCATTCTTTCTCCTGAGAATGCACACTCGCAGTCCCGCGCGAGCGACGCTCTGAAGCGTCTCGTCCTCTCAAACTGTTGTTGGATCAGCCCAGCAGTTCGTGCCGCATGTACTCGTTCACGAATTTGCCTTTGGGGTCATACGACTTCAGTAGCTGCGTGAAATCATCAGCTCTCGGATAAGCCGCCCGAACCTGCGGCGCAGCCAGAGTATTCACCTTGCCCCAATGAGGCCGAGGCGTGAAGGGCTTCAGCTTCGCCTCTACCTGCGGAATCACCTTCATCACGGCATCCCACTCAGGCTTCCACGTGAAGTGGATCGCCAGCGAGCGCCGCTTGTAAGCCATGCTCATCCACAAATCGTCAGCCGCAATCGACCGCAGTTCCGTCACAAAAAGATGCGGCGTGATCTGATCACGAAGACTCTCAACAGCCAGCACCGCCTCATACGCATGCTCAAACGGAACGAAGTACTCCGTCTGAATCTCGCGACCCGTGGAAGGCGTGAACTCCATCTTGAAGTGCGGCAGTCGCTCATACCACTTGCCAACGCTGTTCAGTTGATCGGTAGTCTTCTCTGGCCCTTGTCCAACCACCGGGTGCAGCTTCTCCTTCGCCAGCGTAGCACCGTAGAACATCTCCGGCGGCGCAGCTCCCCCACCCTGGTCGACGCGCCGTTTGATCCAGACCTCCCACGCCTTGTGGTGCTGCCAGTTCGTGAACAGCGAGAGGCTGTAGCCCGTATTCATGATCGCTTCGAAGTTGTGTTCCAGCTCATGGAAGTCCAGGGCCTGGTAAACGATCTGCGTCATCTCGTAGCTCGGCTCGACGTCCAGCGTGACGTGCGTGACCACGCCCAGCGAACCCATGCTCACCACCGCGCCATGGAACGCATCGCCATCCTTCGCGCGCGTCAGCGTATGCACCGTTCCGTCGGCAGCGACGATCTCCAGCCCGCTCACCGATGTAGCAAGCCCGCCATTCCGCAGACCCGATCCATGCGTCCCGGTAGCAATCGAGCCACCGACAGAGATATGCGGCAGCGAAGCCATATTCGCCAGCGCGAACCCAGCCTTATCCAGCTGCACCGCGAGATCGCCATACTTGATACCGGCCCCAACCGTGACCGTCTTCGCAGCCGCATCTAGCTTGAAGTCATGCAAGCCCAACGTGCTGATCTGCGCGACCTTTGAGTCCGCGATGCCGTTGAAGCTATGCCGCGTTCCCAGCGCCCTGACGCTATCAACGCTCGTAATTGCCTTCTGAACATCTGCTACGGAGGCTGGCTGCAGAACGTTATCGGTCGAGTAGTGAAACGTCCCTGCCCAATTCTCGCGCGGGCCTCCGCTTCCTGACTGCGCCAACCCACCCCGAACCGCCGTCATCGCTGCAAGGGCCGCGCTGCCCTTAAGAAACTGCCGCTTATCCATAAATGTGTGTCCGCTCCCAATCGCCCTTGGTATGGTCTGCCGCTCAGTTCAATCATTGCCGCGACAATCATACGCACACCGCTCCTCGATTGGGAACCGACTGGAGCAGGCAAACAATTGCTCAAGCCACACAAGCCGCGAGCGCGTCCGCCTCAGCATCGAAGACGCTGAACAGATTCAGAATGTGCACCATCTTGAACGTCTTATACGCAAACGGCGACAGGCTCACCAGCTTCGTGTCCCCGCCTAGCTTCTTCGACTGCTGCAGCGCGTTCACGATCGACCCAATCCCGGACGAGTCGATCACCGGCATCGCCTCAAGATTCAGGACCAGAAAAGGGTGGTCCGTAGCGAACGCTTCGCGCACCGCGGCATCGAACTTATCCAACTGCTCGCCCATCTTCAGCGCGCCCTTGATGCGGATCGTGCAGGTCTTGCCACTTTGAAGAACGTCGAGATCCAAGGAGTTGTTTACCTTTCCAACAGATTGTTCTACATTTGTGAAACTTCGATACAACCACAAGACTGCTCAGAGTCTATCTTGCTGGGACCTGCCGTCAAGGGAGACGTACAAGTCCAGTCCATGCCTGATGTCACCACCACGCCAGTCACCGAAAGTATAGATGTCGCCGCACGTTTATTTGCGGCCACGTCGGTAGCCTCTCGTGCAAGATTGCTGACGACGGCTGCCGCTGATCTTATCGGAGACGCCGCTGCGGCCATCTACCTCTTCAGCTCCGAAGCCGATACCGCCGACTGGCGAATGGCCGCGGGCACCAGCGATATCTCCCTCACGCAGGATCTCGACTGGTCAACTGTCGCGCCGCTCGCCGCTCTTCTCGAGGACCCCGAAAACGCCTTCATCCTCGCCGGTTCCGACCTCACCCACGAACACTATCAGCACCTCAACATCGCCCGCCCAGTCACATCGACTGCACATCTTCCGATGATCTTCGGCGGAGCTCTCATGGGAGCGATCGAAATCATCTCCTTCTCCAAGGAACTGACCCTCGAAGACCTCGAAGCATTGCAGCCGCTCGCAGAGATAGGCGCACCAGCACTGCGCGAAGCTTCTCTAGTCGAAGGCCAGCAAGCCGACCTCCTCGACTCCGTACACCGCATGACGCAGCTGTACGATCTCGAAAAGTCGCTCAACGCCACGCTCGATCTCGACCCGTTGATGCCCCTCATCCCGCGCAAGGTCATCGCCATGCTTCACTGCCAGGCCGTCCACCTCTGGCTCTTCAACGGCGACGACCTCACCCTGATGGCAAGCGCCGGCGAAGACCCCACAGTCGAGCTAGGAGCGACGCAATCCGCCAGCGAAGGCTACGTGGGCCAGATGGCTGAGGAAGGCGTCGCCACACTCATCACCGACCCCAACGATGAGCGTCTGCTCGCCCGCAGCTCCGGTAACGAATATCCGGTCTGGACCGCGCTGCTTGTGCCGCTGATGCAGGACGAAGCCGAGGTCGGCGTCCTCGAGGCGATCAACCGCGATGATGGCGAACCCTTCGACGAAGATGACGAATTCTTCTTCGGCTCAGTCGCCGAAACCGTTGGGAGCGCCCTCAAAAACGCCAATCTCATGCACGCCGAGCGCAAGCTCGAGATCCTCGAAGCCCTCGTCCACGTCAGCTCCGAGATCACCTCGACCCTACGCCTCGAACGTCTCCTTCAGATCATAGTCAACAGCCCACAGAATGTCCTTCCCTTCGAGCGCTGCTCCATCGCTCTGGACAACCGCGGCAAGCTCCAACTGAAGTCCATCTCCGGCATGACCAGCATCCCGATGGGTGACGTCCAGGTCGAAGGCCTGCTTGAGCTTGTGCGCTGGCTCTCCACGCAGCCCGAAGCTCTCCACCTGAAGCAGCCGAATGAAGAGTCCGCAGCCGATCTCCCCGAGCCGGTAGCCAAACACTTCGAAGCCACCGGCTACCGTGCCCTCTACGCTCTTCCGCTCAACGACGACCAGGGCCGAGTCGGCGTTCTGCTCTATGAAGGACTCGACCCCGAGTTCCTCGATCTCCCCCACACGGAGATGATCAAGATCCTCGCAGGTCAGGCGACAGTCGCCATCCGCAACGCTTTGCTCTATCGTGAAGTCCCACTCATCAGCCTGCTCGAACCGCTGATGCAGAGGAAGCAAGCTCTTCTTCGCACCACGAAGGGCCGCCGCATCGGCTTCATCGCAGGCGGCACACTCACCGTCCTCTTCCTCGTCTTCTGCCCTCTTCCCATGCGCCTCACCGGCGAAGCCACCGTCGCCCCCCAACGCCTGGTCTCAATCGCCACACCCATCGAAGGCAACGTCACCGAAGTCTTTGCCCGCGAAGGTCAGCGTGTCGAAGCCGGGCAAATTCTCGGCGCGATGAACGACTTCCAATGGCGCACCGACCTCGCCTCCGCCGAAGGCCGCTACCGCACCGCCCTCCTGGGCATGCAGTCCGACCTGTCCCACGGCTCAGCGCAAGCCGGCGCGGACCGCTCCCAGACCGAATATCTTCGCGCCGAAGCCGATCGCGCCCGCGCCAAGATCGACAACGCCCAGCTTCGATCACCCATCTCTGGCATCGTCGTCACGCCGTCTCTGCAGGACACTGCAGGCGAGCATCTCGACGCGGGCGCGACCTTCGCGCAAGTCCTCGATCTCTCTTCGGCCGTCGTCAACGTAGCCATCCCACAAGCCGACGCCGCCCTCATGCGCCCGGGACAAACTGTCGCGATCAAGCTCGACAGCTATCCGCAGCGCTCCTGGCACGGCAGCGTCTCCATCGTCAGCCCCCAGGCCACCGCAGGCGACGGCGAACGCACCTTCACAGCGCGCGTCTCCCTCGCCAACGAAGACGCAACGCTGCGCGCCGGCATGACCGGCCGCGCAAAGATCTCCATCGGCTATCGGCCCGCGGGATATGTCCTGCTCCGCCGCCCCGCTTTGTGGATTTGGCAGACACTTTGGAACTGGTTCGGCTGGTGACACTCTTGAAGACTTCATCGATACATCTTCGACTCTGGCTGGCAGCCGCCGTAGCGATCCCCGCCATCCTCGCAACCGGTTGCGACTCCCATGACTCCGTCGCGTCATCCCCTCCCGCGCTGAAAGCACCGGCGCCAGCGCCTCAGGCCATTCACGCGATCGAACCAGCGAAAGTTCCCTATAGAACCACCGGCCCCCTCGTCGCCGAACAGCAATCCGACGTCGCCGCCCAGCGCGACGGAAGAGTCGTCAGCATCTCCGTCGGCATTGGCGACCGCGTACGTCGCGGCCAGGAACTTGCCGCTCTCGATGACCGCGCCCTTCGCACTGCCGTCGAATCCCACACTGCAAAGTTAGACTCCCTCCACGCCCAGGTCCGCGAGTGGGAGTCAGAAGAGAAGATGGACTCTGCCGACCTCCGCCGAGCCGACCAGATGCGTGCGTCCAAGATCCTCAGCGAAGAAGGCTGGGAGCACGTGAAGTACAAGCTCGACGAGGTCACCTCCGAAGTCGCTCGTTATCGCGCCGATGAAGCCGCCGCCGCCGCTGATCTGAAGACAGCGAAATTGCAACTCGAACAGTGCCATATTCTCGCTCCCTTCGCAGGCGTCGTCGGCCGGCAGTCGCTGCGTCTCGCGCAGGAGGTAAAGCAGGGAGACGTCCTCTTCTGGATCACCGCCGAAGCTCCTCTGCGCATCCTCTTCACTGTGCCCGAATCGGAGATGGCATCCTACCCAACCGGCGCGCCTCTTGACCTCACCAGCCCCGGCTACCCCGCTCTCCATCAGCCCGCGCGAGTGCTCCGCGTAAGCCCGGTCGTCGATCCCGCTAGCGACAGCGTGCAAGTCATCGGCGCCCTCATCCACCCATCCCCACTCCTGAAGCCCGGGATGTCGATGCAGATCAACCCCGCACTCAGTTCCGAAGGCCACACCGCGCAATGAACCTCAGCGAGGCGCTCGACGCGGCACTTCCGGAGATCCCCCGCGCTCGCCTGACCCGCGTTCATCCCCCGCGTCTCGATCCCGACCTGATCGTCAAAGAAGACCTCCTCGATGGCGAAGCCGTCGTCGGCGTCTTCCAGCGGAGCAAGGGGCACTACTTCCAGTTTCCGCCGATCCAATGGCAGCTCTTCCAGCTCTTCGATGGCGAACGCAGCTATGAAGAGATCGCCGCGCTCTTCGAAGAGCAGACCGGCGCTCCCCTCTCTACGGACGACGTGCGGCAACTCGCCCAGAACATGGACCAGTCCGAGTTCTGGTATCAAAGCCCGCAGGAGCGAAATATTGCCCTGAACGAAAAGCTGAGCGCGCAGCGTACCCGGCGCGCAAAACGCAAATCGCACGTGAACATCGCGCACATCAGCTTCAGCGCGTGGGACCCGAATCGCTATCTCACACTGCTCGACAACAAAATAGGCGGCTTCGTCTACAGCCGCTGGTGCTTCTACTCCGTCATCGCTCTATTCCTCTTTGAGGCCGTAGTATTCACCGCCAAGTGGAGCGTGATCGGACCTGATATCCCGCTCTTCTACAACTTCACCAAGAAGAGCTTCCTGGATCTAGTACAGTTCTGGGTTCTGTTCCTCATTCTCGGCTTCTTCCACGAGTCGGCCCACGGCCTTACCTGCAAACACTACGGCGGAGAGGTGCACAAGATGGGGCTCATGTTGATCTATCTTTCGCCAGCCTTCTATGTCGACGTCACAGAAAGCTGGATCTCTGCCAACAGGATTCAGCGCCTTACGACCATCATCGCCGGCATCTGGGTCGAGATGATCTTCTGCGGCTTCGCCATGATCGCCTGGACCAACACCCAGCCCGGCCAATGGCTGCATGACTTCAGTTACGAGATCATTCTGATCACTGGAATCGCGGTCATCGTCGTCAATCTCAATCCCTTGATCAAGCTCGACGGCTACTACTTTCTTACGGAACTGATCGGGATCTCAGACCTGAAAGAGCGGTCCACCGCCCTGCTCTCAGGATGGGTGCAGAGCAGGCTTCTTGGACTTCCAGTAGACCTTCCCGTCGTCGCGCGCAAACGTGTTCCCTTTTTCATGATCTATGCCTTCGCCTCAGGCCTCTACAGTTATCTGCTGCTCTTCGCCGTCATCCGCTTCACCTACAACATCGGCTACAACTGGTTCGCGGAGTTCGCCATCATTCCCGCCGGAGCGCTCGCCTTCGCTGTTTTTCGTTCCCGCGTCAAGTCACTCTGGGGAGTGATGACCCGCCTCTGGAAACAGCATTACGGCCCGGCATCGCAGAGACCCGTACTCTCCCTGGCCATGGCGATTCTGCTGATCTGCATGCTCTTCGCTCCCATATTTAGGGACCACGAAGATGCCTACTTCGTCATTGAGCCATCGCGAAGCGCAAAGCTTCATGCCCCCGCTGCTGGTGTCGTGGATACGATCGCCGTACACGAGGGAGAGCAGGTCCACGCCGGAGAGACGCTGCTGACCCTGCGAAGCAACAACACGGAATCTCTACGCTCAAAGGCAACCGCACAAGCCAATGCCGCACGATTCGACGCTTACGATGCCCAGGTCTCCCGACATAGCTCCGCGCCGTCCGCTGCTCGCGAGACAGCGCTCCGTTCTGAGAAGATCGCCGAAGAAGCGCAATCATCGCTGACCGTCCGCACTCCCATCGATGGCATCGTGATTACCGAAGACCCTAAATCACTAGTCAGTCGCAACATCGGCTCGGGCGAAGAGTTGCTCACGATTGCGGACGGCAGTAGCCGAATCGCGAGGCTCTTCGTGCCTTCCGCTGCACTGGATCGGATCGTCGCAAATGCAGAGGTCTCACTCGATCTGCCGGGACAATTCACCAAGTTCCACCTTCAATTGCCAGCATTGGAAGGCGAAGCGTTGACTCTGCCGCCCGGTCTCATCGCCTCTCAGAACTACAAGGGCATAAAGCTCCCGACCTTCTACGTCGCCCGCCTGCCGGTCCCTGAAAGGTACGGCAGCATTCCCCTTGGTCTGTCGGGCAGGGCGCTCGTCCTAGGCCAACGGCGAAGCCTTGTGGCGCGTGCATGGACGGTCGGCATGAACCTCCTGCGCGCCCACCTCTGGTAACCGCCCAACAAAAAAACAACGGCGATTGCCGAAGCAATCGCCGCTCTCTCTCCCAGAGAGACTCCGAAGACTGCGGAGTAAGAAACTTATTGAACCCGCTTGGCAAGGTTTGTCGACTTGGCCAGATTCGTTGACTTGGCAAGATTGGTCGATTTCGCAAGGTTCGTCGACTTAGCAAGATTCGTGGACTTAGCCAGATTCGTCGACTTGGCAAGATTGGTTGACTTCGCCAGGTGCGTTGACTTCGCCAGCGTCGTCTTAGACGCCTGGATCGCGCGGGCCGCGTTAAGATGTTTCGCTGCGGTCAAAGTCGTGGCATCAGGGGTCACCGTGCTGATGCTGCGGGTGGAAGGCTTGGCGGCTACGCTGGACTTGCTGACGATGGACTTCTTGAGGATTGCCATTTTAGAGAACCTCTAAACTTGATTTGACTTACCGTTTCGCTTTTGTATAAAGCATTCGGCATGCCAAACTCACGCGCATCCATCAACATGCCTGCATCTCCCTTCAAATCAGTAACTTGAAGAGGTTGCAAAAAATAGGCTCTTTGCCTGAAAATCCCGCCATGGGTGAAAATTTATTCACCCATAGGTGAAAAATTCAACCATCTGCTGTCATGAGCCTACAGGGAATACTTGCGGCAAAGGTACTTGATCCTCTGCCCATCAAGCCCCAGCAGCCGCGCCGCGCCGGCTTTGCTGCCGCCCGCCCGATTCAGTGCAGCAGACAGCAACGCCATCTCCAGCCGGACGATCTCCTCATCGAAGTCCGTCCCGCCCTCAGGCAGCAGAATCTGCTCCTGCACCGCAACGCTGTGGGCAAGCAGCCCCGGCGGAAGGTTTTCTGCTTTGATCTCCTGCCCGCGCACGGTCAATACCAGTCGCTGAATCAGGTTCTCCAACTCCCTCACGTTGCCCGGCCAGACATGCTCTTCAAGAACCTGCAGCGCCTCGGCCGCTAGGTGCTTCAACGGCAGCCCATTCGCCCCGCAATGAATCTGTAAAAAGTGGTCGCAGAGCAGCGCAATATCGCCATCCCGCTCGCGAAGCGGAGGAAGCTGTATCGGCACAACGTGAATCCGATAGTAAAGGTCCTCGCGAAACCTTCCCGTCCTCGCCATCTCTTCAAGCGGCTCATTCGTCGCGCAGATCAACCGGAAGTCAATCTTCTTCTGCGTCCGTCCACCAAGCCTCTGCACCTGGTGGTCCTCCAGCACACGCAGCAGCTTGGTCTGCAACGGAAGCGTCAGCGTCGCAATCTCGTCGAGGAAGAGCGTGCCTTTATCGGCCAGTTCGATCTGCCCCGGACGCGACTCCGTAGCTCCCGTGTACGCGCCCTTCTCGCTGCCGAAGAGCTCCGACTCAATCAGGTTTTCAGGAAGCGCCGCGCAGTTCAGCCGGATGTACGGCTTCGTAGCCCTGCTGCTCAGCGCCACCAGCGCCCGCGCCACCAACTCCTTACCCGTGCCGCTCTCTCCGCGAACGAGGACGTTGATGTTGCTGTCCGCGACCTGCTGAATCGCGTCATAGACGAGCCGCATCGCATCGCTCGCACCGATGAAGTCCTGATACCGACTGCTCTCGATCGCCTGCGCCTGGTGCTCCCTGCGGGTCAACTCTTCGGTGCTCTCGCGCACCGCCTCGATCACTGTCAGCCGAAGCTCAGCCAGATCAACCGGGCTGCGAAAATGCGCGTTCGCACCCGACTCGTGCGCAAGCTTCTCGACCGCTCGCGTCCTCGACCTGCTGATCGAGATCAGCACCATCGCCTCATCCGAGCGCCGCAGTTCGTTCAGAACAGCAAGCCCACCATGCGGTTCCTCCCCATCCGTATCGATATCAAGGATCAGCGCCGAAGCCCCCATCTCCCGCGTCCAACGCGCTACGTCCCGATACGTCTCGCGGGCCGCAACATCGAACCACGGCGACAACTCAGGAACAAGCTCGGCGCGGAAGTTTTCGTCCGCCGTAACCACGCAAACTGTAGGGAGAATCGGTTCTGCCAATCGTGGAGAGACGCGTGATGAGGAGACAATCCGTTGGGCCATGGCAGATAAGGGCGCGAAACCGCAGCCGCTTCACGAGATCGTACACGACAGGAAGCCGTCTGCTGGATATTCTCAGCGATCGTCGCCCGCAAACAAACAAATCGCCATGGATCGGCTCAAACATCGAACGAACCCATGGCGATCTGAATCACATGTTATTTTCCGAACGCGACTTCGTTCCAGTTCAGCTCACGCCGGAACTGCGTCAGCTTCGTATCCGCATCGATCGTC
Source organism: Granulicella aggregans (assembly GCF_014203275.1). Classification (GTDB taxonomy): domain Bacteria; phylum Acidobacteriota; class Terriglobia; order Terriglobales; family Acidobacteriaceae; genus Edaphobacter. Next base: position 551,190 of record NZ_JACHIP010000003.1, on the reverse strand, counting down.
ACCAGCTCAATCCCCGCAATCTCCACGAAGTCCTGGATATGCTCCGTCGTCAGCGACTGGCTGAAGCCAGTATGGTGCGCTCCACCCGCATAGATCCACGCAGCAGCCGCGACCTTCAGGTTGGGTTTCGGCAGCCATACGGACCGCGCCACCGGCAGCTTCGGCAGCGGCTGCTCCGGCTGAATCACATCAATCTCATTGACGATCATGCGGAACCGGTTCCCCATATCGACCAGCGAAGCCACAATTGCGGGCCCGCTCGGCGAAGTGAAGACCAGCCGGACCGGGTCAGCCTTTCCGCCGATACCCAGCGGATGCACCTCAAGCGAAGGCTTGTCAGCCGCGATCGATGGGCAGATCTCCAGCATGTGCGATCCCAGCACCTTCGGCGTCCCGCTGAAGTCATAGGTGTAGTCCTCCATAAACGAAGTCCCACCCGGCATACCTTCTGCCATCACCTTCATGATCCGTACCAGCGCTGCCGTCTTCCAGTCCCCTTCACCGGCGAACCCATAGCCATCGGCCATCAACCGCTGCGACGCAATTCCCGGCAACTGGTCAAGTCCCCACAGGTCCTGGAAGGTATCGGTAAACGCTCCAAATCCGCCCTCCACAAGAAACGCCCGCAGACCAAGTTCGATCTTCGCCGCAACCTTCAGAGACTCCGGACGATCATGCACCGCCGCAATCGAATAAGCCTCGCGATACTCCTCCACCAGCTTCGCAACTTCCGCATCCGAAAACTGGTTCATCCGAGCAACAAGATCGCCAACGCCATATCCATCCACACTGAACCCAAGCTTCGCCTGCGCCTCGACCTTGTCACCATCGGTCACCGCGACGTCGCGCATATTGTCGCCAAACCGCACCACCTTCAGGTTCTGCGACTCATGCCAGCCAATCGCAGCCCGCGACCACGCGGCAATACCGGCGATCGTCTCGGGATCCTGCCAGTGTCCGACCACAACCTTCCTCGCCAGCCGCATCCGCGCCGTAATGAAGCCGAACTCGCGGTCGCCATGAGCCGCCTGGTTCAGGTTCATAAAGTCCATGTCGATCGTCGACCATGGAAGCGCCTGGTTGTACTGCGTATGCAGATGCAGGAAAGGCTTGGTCAGCAGGCTCAATCCGGCGATCCACATCTTCGCCGGGGAGAAGGTGTGCATCCAGAAGATCAGCCCGATACACTGCGGAGCGTTACTGGCCTCGCGGCAGAGCGCACGAATCTCATCCGGAGTGGTCGCCACCGACTTGAAAACTACTTTTACCGGTATCGCGGCCTGCGCGTCGATCGACTCGACAATCTCCACCGAATGAGTGCGGACCTGCGCAATGGCCTCGGCACCGTAAAGGTGTTGGCTGCCGGTTACGAACCAGATTTCAAGGTCTTTCAAAATTGCCATGGTGTGCCCCTATTGCTCAATTCTTCAAAGTAAGTGGATCGCGCCAAATCCTCGGATCGCTCGTTGCGAGCCAGGCAATAAGTGGCAAACGTTTACTCCAAAGAAAATACATCGGCGATCCGACACTCGTCAACCGTATCTCACCGTGCCCCAAAGCTGGATCTAAGATCTTCCCAACCCGCCCCTCTTTGTGTGTTTTAGGAGTCCGTCCGTCCTCTTGCTCTCCACATCCCATACTGTTCTGGAGTAGACTCTTCCAGACCAAGGTAAACGTTTCCGCGACACCCCGAATCCATCTGTCCGCCTTCTTCAACTTCAGGAGATCTCTGCAATGCAAACAGGCTTCGCCCCCTCAAACAACATGCCCCGCAGGCACTCCAGCTTGCTCAGAGCAACGGCCTTTGCGGCCGTCGCTCTTCTTGTGTACAGCCCTTTCTCCAACTCGCAGACCAAGCCTGCACCGGTCGAACCGGCACAACTGAAGATCGACTCCGCAAAGATCGTCAGCCCCGTCAGCCCGATGCTCTACGGCATGATGACCGAGGAGATCAATCATGCCTTTGACGGCGGCCTCTACGCCGAGCTCTTGCAGAACCATACCTTCCGGCGCAGTTGGATGGGTATCGAGCACTGGGACCTGGTCCGCAACGGCAATGCCGCCGCTGAACTCTCATCGGACGAGCACTCCGGCCCCAGCAAAGCTCTGCCCTACAGCATGAAAATCCAGGTCACCTCCGCGTCCGACGGTGCCGAGGCGGGAGTTACCACCGCTGGCTACTGGGGAATCCCGCTGAAGCCCCACACCACCTATAAGGGATCGTTCTACGCGAAGGTCGACAGCGACGCCCCCATCACCGCAAAGCTGATCAACGACAAGTCCGGCGCCTCCGCCGGAGAGGCGAAGATCGATCTGAAGTCCGGAGACTGGGCCCGCTACGAGTACACCATCACCACCGGCCAGATCGTTGCTTCGACCGCGAACCACCTCGTTCTGACCGTTGCTCGTCCCGGAACCATCTGGCTGCAGGCAGCGTCCCTGATGCCCCCGACCTTTCACAACACGCCGAACGGCAATCGCATCGACCTTATGGAGAAGATGGCCGATCTCCACCCCAAGTTCCTCCGTCTACCCGGCGGCAACTACCTCGAAGGCGATCGCCTCGAAGATTGGTACAACTGGAAAGAGACCATCGGCCCAATCGTCGACCGCCCCGGGCACCAGGCTCCGTGGAGCTACTACTCCAGCGATGGCCTCGGTCTGCTCGAGTTTCTCGAGTGGTGCGAAGACCTGAAGATCGAGCCGATCCTGGCGATCTACGCCGGATACGCTCTAGGCGGAAAGCACATCGAAGCCGGCAAAAATATGGAGCCCTTCGTTCAGGCTGCTCTCGACGAGATCGAGTATGTCACCGGCGACTCCTCCACCAAGTGGGGTGCTGAACGCGCGAAAGACGGCCACCCGGCACCATTCCCGCTGCACTACATTGAGATCGGCAATGAAGATTGGCTCGACAAATCTGGAAGCTATGACTCCCGCTATCCCCAGTTCGCCCATGCCATCCGCAAGGCCTATCCGCAGTACAAGCTGATCGCCACAACGCCGGTGAAGACGGATCACCCGGAGGAACAGCCCGATGTCATCGACGATCACTACTACAAGCCACCCGCAGAGATGATGGACTTCGTCCACCACTACGACAACGCCCCGAGAAACGGCCCGAAGATCTTCGTCGGCGAGTGGGCATCCATGTCCGGCTCGCCCACGCCCAACTTCGGCTCCGCCCTCGGCGACGCCGCATGGATGACCTCCATGGAGCGCAACAGCGACCTCATCATCCTCTCTGCCTACGCGCCGCTTCTCGTCAACATCAATCCCGGCGGCATGCAATGGTCGCCCGACCTCATCGGCTACGACGGCCTGGAGAGTTACGGCTCACCCAGCTTCTATGCCCAGTCGCTCTTTGCCGCCCATCTTGGCGACGGAACGCCTGAGTCGTCTATCTCAGGTGCCCAGGAGCGCTTCTTCTACTCCGCAACCGTCGGCTCGAGCGACCACGTTCTCCACCTGAAGTTTGTCAACGCCTCGACGATCGAGCAGCCGCTCACGCTGGACGTTGCAGGCATTAAGGCTTCAGGTGAGGCCACGGTCATCTCTCTGCACGCCGCATCGTTCGAGGCGACGAACTCCATGTCCGACCCGAAGCAGATCGTGCCTCACACCATCACCCGGCCGGTTGGCTCCGCTCCATGGAAACACACCGTCCCGCCTCTGACGATTCAGATCGTGGATGTACCTCTCCACTAGCCTCAACCCTCGAGACTCCAGGCGGAGACTTCCGCCTGGAGTCTCGAGGCGCTCACTCCCTTGGTATCTGTCTTATCCCCGGAACTTCGAACTATTGGCGACTGCTGCAATAATCAAACCTTCAGGATCATTCAGTTTCAGGATCGGAGACCATGAGGGCATCGTCCAGAACCGCAAACAAGACCGCAAAGAAGACAGGTGCCTCGCCAAAGGTAGACATACGGGATGTCGCGGCACTGGCACGCGTCTCCATCGCCACCGTCTCGCGGACGATCAACTACATTCCCACGGTGGACCCAGCCCTTGCAGCCCGCGTCTGGAAGGCCGTCGAAGAACTGAACTACTTCCCCAACACCCAGGCTCGCGCCCTTGTCTCGGGAAAGAGCAAGCTGCTTGGCCTCATCGTCTCTGAGATCACCAATCCTTTCTTCCCCGAACTGATTCACGAGTTCGAGCAGGTCGCGATCGCCCGCGGATACGAGATCCTCATCGGCAGCACCAACTACGAGCCGAAGACCATGGAACTCTGCGCCCGGCGCATGTTGGAGAGGAAAGTGGACGGCGTCGCCATCATGACCTTCGGCGTCGAAGAGTTCGTCCTTGATCGCTTCACTGCCGAGAATATTCCCATCACCTTCATCGAAGCCGGGACGCATCGTCCGAACAGCGATACGCTCGCCGTCGACTACCGTGCCGGCATTCACGAAGCCGTCCAGCACCTGGCTGTCCTTGGCCATCGCAGGATCGGCTTTATCAGCGGACCCCTCAGCCTTCACTCGGCCGCGCTGCGGAGGCAGGCGTTTCTTGACTCGCTCAAGAGCGTCGGTATCGCAGTGAATCCAGCCTGGATGATCGAAGGCGACCACTCGCTTGACGGCGGCCGCGACGCCATGAAGAAGATCCTCGCAAATCCCGACAGGCCGACCGCGGTGATGTGCTCGAACGACCTCACCGCCATCGGAGTGCTGCATGCTCTCTTCGAGGCGAACCTGAAAGTTCCCGATGACTTTTCGGTCATCGGCTTCGACGATGTCCACCTCGCGGAGTACACCATTCCGCCCCTCACCACGGTGCGCATGTCCTGCCGGGAGTTGGCGGAGGCAGCGGTCAAGTCCCTCCTGTCCCACATCCAGCTTGTGGACGGGCGGACAGAAGCCACTTCGAAATCCGTCATCCAGACCCGGCTTATCGTCAGGCAGACTACCGGACTCCCGAAAGGGGCCCTCAGCGACCTGGGCGGTGCGAACCACCCAGGCGGCTGATCGGGCCGCCCTCGCAGGAGCAGCTACTCTGCCTTATTTGTTCTCCACCGCCGCAGCCGATCCGGCGTAGATATCGACATTTACCTTGTCCACGATCGCCGTGCCCGTATCGACAAACACCGGGTACGGTGAGAAAGAGTCAACGCTGTAATTGTTGTGAAACGGCTTTGGCAGATAGTGGTGGATCTCATCCAAGGACTTCAAACCCACATATCCCATCGTGTAGGGCTTCTGCGAGATCGTCGAATCGATGTTCCCGTCCTTGATCAGGTTCAACGTCTCCGAGTCCACGTCCATCGCGATGACGGCACGGTCTGTGACGCCCTTGCGCTTCAATACTTCGGCGATGCTCTTTCCCGAAGACGACTCCAGGCAGACGAACGCATCAATCTTGTCTGCCCCGCTCTTCGCGGCATACTGTTCAGTCTGGTCGAAGGACGCTGCTGGATCACCCTTGGTGTCGAATACGTCCACGATCTTGATTCCCGGATGGTCGGCCAGCATGTCCTTGTAGCCTTTCAGCCGCTCCTCCAGGTTGGGCTGGCCTTTGATCGTGTAGAAGACCACGTTCCCCTTCCCATTCAGCTTCTGGACCAGCCGCTCCCCGCCAAGATGACCCGCAGACAGATTATTCGTCCCGATAAAGTACAAACGGTTGCTCGTGGGAGCATCAGAGTCCACGGTGATGACCGGTACCCCGGACTCGATCGCTGAGTTGATCTCGGGTCGCATAAGATTCGCGTCCGCAACTGAGATCAGAATCCCCGCTGGTCGTGAGTTGACCGCCCTGGTAAACGAGTCCAGCTCTGCCTGGGGATCGAAGTTGTCCGGACCCACCAGACGCGCGGTAACGTCGTACTCAGAAGCAGCTTTCTGGAAACCCTCATTGAGTGCCTTCCAGTAAGGCAGCTTCAGATTGTTTGAAACAAGATAATAAGTCTCATTCTTCTTGGAATGATATTGGCACCCGGTGAATCCCAGTGACCCGATAGAGACTGCCACAATAAGTAGTTTCAATCCGACATTCTTCATTTCACTCTCCAGGTCTTTCTTTTGTCTCCTTCGCGCGCCCCACGCGAACTTACGAGAGGCTGGAGGAGCGTTCCCTCAAGACGGGCAGAATAATACGCTCTTCATTGAATTCATGGCGACCATTTCTACTCGATTAGTAACGGAGTCGTAGGGCGCGGGAATTCGATCCGAAAACACGTCACCTCGACCGGAGCGGCGGAAAGCTTTATCGTCCGCAGCGCAGTGGCGAGGCCCCCGCATTTCGCTTTCATCTTTGGTGCGTTACGGGTCCGGGATCTTCGGCTTCACTAGCTGGACGACTTACTGCCGCAGCTTCTCCGGCAGAGCCTCGTACTCCGAACAAATCGTCCTTCGGGCAACGGTAGTTTCTCAACCGCGAATTTTACTCTCGAATACGTGAAGATAAGCCCGAGATCGTAGGCTACTCTTCCTCGTCGGCATCGTCTTCAACTTCAAGATCAGCCGTGGAACTCCGCGCCGGATCCAGCAGGATCTGTATCTTTCCTTCCGCTGCGTCCAGCTCTACCTTGCAGGCAGCGGACAGTGCCACACCCTGCTCGAAGAGCTTCACGGAATCTTCAAGTGACAGATCACCGCGCTCCAGGCGCTCCACCACCGTCTCCAGTGAAGTCAGATTCTCTTCAAACTTTGCCATACCAATCTCCTCGAATCCTTACGCTGTCTCGCCATCGGAGAAGCCAAGCACCTGCGCCGCGGCCGTGTATTTCCCAAACGGAGCACTCACCTGCACTCCCTGCACCTGGCCGCGAACCTCGGCGAGCATCTCGCGAGCGATCGCAATTCCCTCTGCCCGCGCCGCTTCAGGGGAGGTCATAGCCGCCATCCTCGCCATAATCTCTGCTGGCATGCTCACTTTCAGGTCGTTCTTCATGAACTCCGCGTTCTTCAGGCTGGTAAGCGGCCATATGCCCGCAATCACTGGAATTCGGAACCCTTCAATCTTCTTGAGAAACTCCGCCAACAAGCGCAGATCGAAGACCGGCTGCGTAATAGCGAACTCCGCCCCCGCCTGCACTTTGAACGCGAACCTGCGAACCTCGTTGTCGATGTCCGCCACCCCCGGATTCGCCGCCACCGAGATCGTAAATCCGGTCGACCCACCAATCGGATTCTGCCCAATGTCCAGCCCATGGTTCAGCTTCTTCACAATCTTCACCAGCCCGATCGCGTCGACATCGAATACTGCTGTCGCATCCGGATAATTCCCCAGCTTCGGTGGATCCCCCGTCAGGCAAAGAATGTTCTTCAGACCAATTGAAGAGGCTCCGATCAGGTCGCTCTGAATGCTCAGAATGTTGCGATCACGGCAGGTATAGTGCAGCACCGTCTCAATCCCGACATGCTGTTGAATCTGCGTGCAGAGACTCTGCGCACTCATCCTTGCGCTCGCCCTTGGCGAGTCCGGCACGTTGATGGCGTCCACTCCCAGCCGATGGAGAAGGGCCGCGCCCTCCAGCTCCTTCGAGCAGTCAATCCCCTTCGGAGGCACGATCTCCACCAGCGTGACGAAGTCTCCAGCGGCGATCATCGACCCAATCTTCGACCTCTCACCCAGCGCCGGAGGCTGGACTTTATTCTCCAAAACCTCAGCCGAAGATGTCTCCGCGACAACCTGAACCGCCGAAGTCTGGGCCTCCAGCGCTCGCAGCGCCGCCCGCATAGCACGGATGTGCGCGGGCGTAGTCCCGCAGCAGCCGCCAATAAACGTCACGCCCGCCTTCACAAACTTGCGCGCGAAACTCGCCAGGTACTCCGGAGAGGTCAGGTAGATATTCCGGCCTTCCACCGATCGCGGCATCCCGGCGTTTGGCATCGCCGCAAGCGGTAAGGTCGTCACCGCCCGCATGCGCTCGACCGCGTTCAACACGACGGCTGGCCCGGAGCTGCAATTGCATCCAAGCCCGTCCACGCCCCACTCGGTCAGCTTCGTGGCCGCGTCTTCAGCCGTCGTCCCATCAAGACAGTTCCCTGCTTCGTCGACGGTCACCATCACAACCAAAGGAAGATTCGGTGCAACCGCCCGCGCCGCCTTAACAGCCTGCTCCGTCTCTGCCAGCGAAACCATCGTCTCGACGATCAATAGATCCGGCCCCACGCCCGGGACTTCCTCCGTCAGCGCGGCGACCTGCTCACGGAAAGCTTCAAACGCCTCTTCGGCGGTGAGCTTTCCCTCTGGTGCAAGACGAACCCCAAGCGGCCCCAGCGCTCCAGCAACTAGAGCCTCGGAAGCCTGCTTCTCGCGAATCTGGTTGACGCTCTCGCGTGCCAGCCGGACTCCGGCGAGATTGATCTCGCGCACCTTATCGCCCAGCCCGTATCGCTCCAACCGGACGACATTCGCGCCAAAGGTATTCGTCTCGATGATCCGCGCACCAGCCTGAAGGTACTCCGCATGGATGCCCCGGACGAGGTCAGGCTGAGAGACATTGAGCTCGTCATAGCAGCGGTTGATAAACACGCCGCCGCCATAAAACATCGTGCCCATCGCACCGTCGCAAAGCACGGGGCCTGGCTGTTGATCCTCGGCAGTCCCATTTATGTCTTGCCCCGGGTGCCCGTGGCCGCTTCCGACAAACGCAAGCAGACGGCTAAGTTCTTTCGTTCTTTCCATGAACATCCATCCTAAGCCACTTTGAGATTGGCTCCCTGTACACCCCATGCCATCCGCTCGCGAGGCGTCCCGGAATGGTGGCCGTCCTTTGGTATACTCAGGGCAATCGGTTAGTTGCGTTTGTCCTGCAATGGAAGGTTGGAGTTTGTCCAAGTTGAAGAATCAAAGCATCTCGCTTCGCCCGCGGTTTCTCCGGTCTCTCCATCTCACGCGCTCAACTGCATTTTGCGCCGTTCTCCTCGCTGTGGCGACGTTCGGACTTACCGCCTGCAAGGTCTATTACAAGGTTCCCGCCAACACCTTCGGTGGACGCCCCGTTCCCCCGAGCAAGCTGTTTGAGCGTGTTCTCGTAGGTGCCACCGTCAACGGTTCTCAGGGCTTTCTTCAGATCCTTGACGGCCTGCGCGATCTCCGCGGCACCATCCAGGACATCAATCACACCTTCCCCGTCTCCGGCTACAGTGGCGGATACCCGTCGCAGATTTACAACTTCCCCGAACAGAGCAGGGGCCTGGTCTACTCCAGCTCCGACGGCTCGCTCATCAATGTCAACTACGGTACCGAGGCTGCCTCCGGCTCTGCAGCCGGTGCAGGTATCTCGAGTGCAATCGCCGTCTCGGCAGATTTCACGCGCATCTTCCAGGCAGAAGAGCAGGCCGGCCTCCTCATACTGAACGACGCCAGCACCGGCGGTGCCTATGCACTAAATATTCCGAACGTTTTCCAGGTTGTGATCAACCAGGGTGACACGGTCGCATTGGCCATGGTTCGGAACTCTGACGTCCTCTACCGCATCTTCAAGCTCAACCTGAATCAGTATCCGACCGCGCAGGATGCCATAGCGGTCACAGGGTCTGTTGACTGCCAGCCGCTTCTTCTGCCGGTGTATTGCGCCGTCGCGGTCCCCGGAAACTTCGATCGCCCCGCAGGAGCGTACTTCTCTCTCGACGGATCGAAGGTCTACGTGCTCAACTCTGGTCCCGAAGCAGGTGGTACTGCCGCCAGCATCAGCATCATGCCGCAGAGTGGTCTCGTCAACACGGTCATTCCCACCGCGCCGCCGACTGTCTCGCCCGTCACCGCCACGGTTCCCGTTCCCGGAGGCGTCACCGAGGTCATCTCAGACGGCTCGACGCTCTATCTCGCAGGACAGTCTCAAAACGTCATCGGCGCCAACGGCCAACTGACCGGCGCAGCAAATCCGAATGGCCTCTTCGCTGGGTATCTCTCCACGATGAGTCTCGCCACCAACCAGATCACCGCCGCCTATTCGATCTCGGATGGCAACCACAACCAGTTCATCTTCGCGGATGACAACACGCTGTGGATCGGCTCCCAGCAGTGCGCCAACGGAGTTCGGCAAAGTCTATTCGCGGCGGGCAACACCACCCAGGCCGCTAACTACAACTGCCTGACCCGCTTCGACCTGACTGCACACACTCCCTCCATTGTGCCGGCTGTGACAAATGGATCGGTACAGGTCGGATATCCCAACACGAATGCCGATCTCTACTACTACGGCAGCCTCACTGGCATCTGCTGGATTCAGAACTACCACAAGGTCTACACCGCCTACGGTGGACAGGTTCACGCCTTCAACACGGCAGACGGGTCGGAGATCAATAACACCAACATTACCGTCCAGGGTACCGTGCTGAGTGTCGCCTATATGGACGCCCTCACCAACGAAGCAAACTGAGTACAGCAAAAATAGTAAGAAGCAGCGAAGGGCAGCTAAAGGCGGCGAGAGTAAACTCATTCTCCCCTTTCGCTGTCCTTCGCTGCTTCAAGCTGCCTTCAGCTGCTCTTTGCTGCCTTTAGCTGTCTTACACTGTCTCTATGGACATTCTCGCCATAGCCGCCCACCGCGACGATGTGGAGCAGACCTGCGGTGGCACCCTCCTCGCCATGCAGGCAAAGGGATGGAAGACTGGCATCCTCGATCTAACCCGCGGCGAGTCCGGCACTCGCGGCACGGCTGCGGAACGTGAAGCCGAAGCCAACGAAGCCGCCAGCATCCTGAACGTAGCTCACCGCGAAGCTCTGGACCTTCCTGATGGCAACGTCCAGAACACGCTGGAAAACCGAATCAAGATCGCCGAAGTCCTCCGTCGCCTTCGTCCCCGCGTAGTGATCCTTCCCTACTGGGAGGGCCGTCATCCCGACCACTACACCGCCGCAACCCTCGGCTACGAGGCCTGTTTCGTCAGCGGCCTCGCCAAGCTCGATATGCCCGGAGATGCGAAGCCGCATCGTCCCTACAAGATCCTCTACGCCAGTCTTTATGCGGATGTCCGGCCCACCTTCGCCGTCGACATCACGCCCTACATCGAACAGCGCTTCCAGTCCTTGATGGCCTACCGCTCCCAGTACGCGAACCGTCCCGAAGGCGGCGGACTCTTCGTCCCCGAAGAAGAGATTCGCGAGCGCACCTTTGCCATGGCCCGCCACTGCGGCCTGCTAGCCGGTGTACGATACGCCGAACCCTTCGTCCAGAAAGAGATCGGCCTGGTCGATGACTTGATGATGCTGCCGGTCGCCTCTATCTAACCTCTTCAAAGGCACGTCATCTCGGTCGGACCCTGAGCCCGCCGAAGGGGCAGTGGAGATACCCCCGCATTTCGCCTTATTTCTTCCCCTTAACCTTTAGCCGCGGGCTCAGGTTCCGGCTCCGCTACAACATCGATCTCTGCCTCTGCCTCTGCCTCCGCAGCAATCGCCTCAGGCTCCAAGTCAGCTTCCTCAACTGCTGCTCCCGACAAGATAGGCAGAATCTTCCCAAGCTCGTACCCAGCCTCTACCGCAGCCGCATTCGCCGCTCCGATAAACTCTTCAATATCCTCAATCGCATCCGCCCTCGCACTTCCTTCCAGCCCCGCCGCCACAATCAGCTCCGGAACCTGCAGCCACCAGGCAAGCTCCTCGAAGCACTCCTTATTGACGTAGGTCACGCCACCCGATTCGCTGAGACATGCGAGCCAGCGAAGATCGCCATCAGCCCAAAGCTTCTCTTCCGCAAGCTTGGAGGAAGTAGTCACCTCGGGGTTCGCCAACAGGATTCGAACCCGCGCGGCCACCCTCCAGGCACTCTCACGATCGATCCCCAGCGAACTGAAGATCTCTGCCAGTGCCGACCTAAGGTGCAGTCTGTCGAACAGCTCGACAGCACTGACTGAATCAGCAGCCTTCTCAGACGGATCTGCGAGCCGATCGATCAGCATCCACGCCAGCACTGGCGCAAACCTCTGCGTCGATGACCACGTCCCGGGCACAGAGAGCGCCGTCGGCAGGACTCGCTTCGCGGCATCCGACCAGGGCACGATGAACTCCGCCTCCAATTGCGTAAGCCGGCCGCACGCGTTCACCAGTTCAGCAAACTCCCCATTCGTGGAAACCTGCGCATCGATAGCCGCCGGCTCCGCCAGATGAGCCTGTTCAAAGAACGCCGCCGCCCGCTCGCAGAACGCCATATACCGCGCTTCGCATTCCACATCGACCTCTGGTGGTACCGCAGGTGTCTCCTCCGCAGCCACCTCAGCAGCCAGACTGATCCGTTCCGCCCCAACCAGTGCGCTCTCCTCGGCGAACGAGTTCCCATAGACCGCAAGGGCATCCGCCTCAGCCACAAGTTCGTCAATCAACTCATCGTTCGTCTCTTCCGCCGAAGGCGCGACTGGTAGGTCTACCGCGACATCCTGAGCCGCGACATCGATCTTAGGAATTACGGCCTCAAAAACCTTAAGGAAGGATGTGATCACCTCAGGCTCGAGCGCACGGCGCAGCGCCTGGTGCAACGGCCTCAGCCGCAGCTCCGCGAGCGCAACGTCAAGGCTATACACCCCGGCCCCGCCCAATACCGAGCACAACTGCTCCCACGGCTGATCTTCCGTCGACCTCAATTCCCGCCAGTCGATCAAAACCGCATACTGGTACCCACGCAGCCCAATCGTGAACCCGCTCTGGTCAAAGTCCGTCGACCGCCGAATATACTCCAGCCGGTTCGCAGAGTCCCGCCACCCAAAGTAGAGGTCCCCTTCGGAAGCCAGATGCAGCGCCTGCCCCAGACTTCGCTGCCGCAGATTCCCGGTGAACTTATCCATGTCCGAGACCGAGATATGGAGCGTTCCATTCGTGCTGCTGAATGAGTTGTTATAGATCACCAGCGCCCGCTCTTTACCCGAGCCACCGTACCCCGTGCCGCCATGCTCCACCATGTTGGAGTAAGCGAATACGTTCTCGTTCACGTCCCCCGGCCCAGCCCAGAAGTCGTACATCACGAAGTTATGGCTCTCCGCGAAGAGCTGTCGATTCTTCAACAGCGGAGCGATCTCGCGCATGTGCCGCGCTACCAGGTCATCGTTCGGCCACTCGTCGAACCGCGCCTGCTTGTACTCCATGCCATACTTCTCGGTGAACGCCTCGATCTGCCCATGCCCGATCATCGGCAGTCCCGGAATTGTAGCCAGCATCGTGCAAGTGCCAAAGTATTTATCGCCGGTGCCAAACTGCGCAATCGCCGTCTTCTCATCGGGATTGCTCATGAAGTTCACGTATCGCTTCAGAATGTCTGGATCGAACTCGATCGTCTTCTTCAGATACGACCGGTACTTCGCATTCTCCTCGTCGCGCAGCATGTTCATGAAGGCGCTGTTGTAGACGCGGTGCATGCCTAGCGTCCGCACGAAATAGCCTTCCAGCAGCCAGAACGCCTCGGCCAGCAGCAGCGTCCCCGGAACCTCCACCGCCACGCGATCCACCACCTCGCGCCAGAACTCATGCGGCATCATCGCATCGAACTCAGCCTGAGAGATGGCGGATTCCGCCCGCGACGGGATCGACCCGCCGATCTCCGGCAGCGGAAACCACAGTCGCTGCACATGCTTCTTCGCCAGCGTCATCGCGGCATCGAACCGGATGATCGGAAACAGCCGCGCCACCTGCAAAATTGTCTGGATCACCTGCTCGCGAACATAAGCCTTCGAGTAGTCTAGTTGCGCCGTATCGTTCCATGCAAAGGTCGTTCCATCATTGCCGTGATAGACGAACCGCGTATCACCGTTCGATCGCTCCCGAAGCCTGAATACAACCGCCGCGTCGCTCTGGTCGAAGTAATGGTCCTCAATCTTGATCTCAAACCGCGCTTCGGTCGAAAGATCCGGCCCTTCAAATCGATACACCGGAAACGGACTCTCATGCCGCGAAAGAAACCAGTCCGGATGCTCCATCACCCATGTCGAATCGATGCCCATGTGGTTCGGCACCATATCTGATGCCAAGCGGATCCCGTACCGCCCCGCAAGATCGCGCAGACGCTCGTAGGCATACGTCCCGCCAAGATCCTCCGCAATCCGGTAGTCCTTCAGCGAGTACGCCGACGCCACCGCATCATGCTGTCCCATCAGCCGCTTGATTGTCTGCGACGCCGTGCTCCGCTCCCAAAGTCCGATCAGCCACAGCGCATTGATCCCCCGCTCCGCCAGCACCCCGAGCTCTTCCCCCGGAATCTGGTCCAGCCGATGGATGTGCCGCTGATACTTCTTCGAGAGCTGCTCCAGCCACACGTAGGTGCTCTTCGCGATCATTACCACAGTCGGCATCCACGCCTGATCCGGGCTGAACGCTTCGTACTCATTCAACGGTGGAGGCAGCTCTTTCGGTCCGGATCGCGCCCCATCCGATCCAATTGCCGCGCCATCCCCAAATCCAACGAACTCGTCGCCGAGAAACCCTTCCTGAACCCACTTCCCATCGCTGTCCCTATACCTTCCGCCACGCACAGGGTGAAACATCGTCCAGATCGCGATCTCTTCTTCCTTCAGAACGCTTACTGCCATCAGCGTCCGACGAAGCGTCTCACTAAACTCCGGCCCCAGCTGCTCCGCCCAGTTATCGCGCATGTACGCCAACTGCCCGCTCAGCGAGTCCGGGGAGGCCAGCACCGGCGCAATCAGCGCTTCGAACAGCGTCTCCCTGCCATTCAACTTCGGCCTGGTCGCGAAGTACTCCGGCAGCGCCGCAGTTGCCTCCTTATAGATCGTCTTCTGCTCAAGGCCACTGTCGTCGAACAGTTCCTTGAACGGCGTGAACGCCGGATTCCGGTTCGCCAGCCATAGCATCAACAGCTCTTCCACCGCAGCCTCACGGTTCGGAAAATCCGACGCCGTCCCCGCAACCGCAGCAGGCGTCGCATCCGCGAGCCACTGCGAAGAAGTCTGTTCTCCGCGATAGACAGAGACACTCGGAAACTCGTTGCTGAACTCCAGCAGCAACTTGTTCACCCGCTCGGCGTCCTTCATCGACTCCAGCCAGCTCAGCGCCTGCGGCAGCACCTCCGGGTCCAGCGACTCGCGATACTTCGCCACCATCGCATGATTCAACTCGTCGATCAGTCCCATCGCGAACAGCGCCGCCGCGTGCATCACCGGCCCATCTTCGCCGCTGGCCGCTCGAGCGTCATTGAACCTCTTCGCGAACTCTCGACACACCGCAAGATTCCCAAACACGACGTTGCCCGCGAAGTTGAACAGGACATCTTCGACGCCGGTCTTCACCCTGACGGCCCGCGAAACGTGAAATTCCATGCCTGATGCCCCTCTTATTCGCTGCTGTTTAGCCCTGCATTTAGGTTGTGGGCCGCTGCTGAGTCGCACCGCTCCCGCCCGGCGACACGTCGTCGCCCGCAGGTGCCTTGGTACGAATATAGGCCCACCAGGTTGGAAGGCCAATCTCGCCTTTCGGATGCTTGGCGAATTCTACCCAACATCCTTCGGAAATGTCAGGCCACGCAGAAAAGCCCGCTCCGAGAAGAATCTCGTAGCGGGCCTTCGGTGATGCAAGCCGCAATCTGCGCCGGAGCTTGTTCCCTAAAACTTGATGTAGAAACCGATCCCGGGCTCGAGTGTAAACGTCTGCTGGTTGATCGTGAGATAGTTCTGGCCGAAGTCAGGCGACTTGTAGAAAGTCTGCCGCAGCTGCGCCCGAACTCCGAAGAACCGCGTCAGCTGATCTTCCGCGCCCACGCTGTAGTAATACGTTGCCCGCGCCTGTTCAGGAAGACCCTGACCACCCAGCGGAGTCGGCTTGAAGGCGGTTGCGCCTGCCCCGACCGAAGCGAAAGGTTGAACCCCCAGCAGGCTGGGAAGATGAGCGACATAACCCATCGTGTACTCCGACGCATTCGTCTGAACACCGAACGGCGTGTTTATCCCGGAGGGCTGTGAGAATGGAGAACCTGAGAAGTTTTCCGTGAAACGTGTGTAGCTATAGTTGAACTCCGCCCCAAGTAACGGCGATTTCGTATACCGAACCGTCACCAACGCTCCGACGGTTGTGCTGGCGTTCAGAGTGACGGCCTGAGCGATGTAATTGTTGCCCGAAACACCTTTGGTGATCGCTCCGATGCCGCTCACGGCTACATCTACCCGGTCAAGCTGTCGTGAAAGCGCTGTGGTCTGCGAAGATGCGGTAGAAAAACTGGCAAGCACGGTGACACCGAGCACACATCCGTAAAGCGAACGAAACAATTTCAACATCTCGAAGAGACTCCTTGGGAAGCAACTTGCGCCTGATTTAGTTTACGTTACAAATCTTGGCAGTAGACCAACGCAACTTGCCGACCACTTTTCCGTCTATAGCTCAAGCCGGTACAATTCCGGCTTCCTGAATCGTTCCGCACCTCGCGTCCAGACCCTATGCCCGCAGCCTCCAGCTTCCTCCACAAACTCGCGCCCGGACCAGCGGCCATCTCCTCCATGAATCATTCCGAGGTAGGCGATTGCCTTCAGTAACCGTTCAGGCTGCTTCCACTCTGGAGATCAAAGAGATTGCAGTTGCGACCCAGTCGCACGACGAGGTTAGCCCTCCCCCGCTCCGCTCCCTAAGCAGAGGAGTCCAGCGCGCGGGAACCATCCTCGCCCTCACCCTCCTCGCAATCCTGGTCGATGGCTACCACCCCTACAGCGAGGACGCCGGGATCTACGTCGCCAGCCTCAAGCAACTTGCCTCCGCCGGCATGTATCCGGTCAGCGGCGCGTTCATCGCTCCCTACGTGCGCCTGTCTCTCTTCTCGCACTTTGGCGCCTGGCTACTACGAATGCTCCACCTTCCGCTGGAGGCCGTTCTCTTCCAGATTCACATCGCTACCGTCTTCCTTCTCCTTTATGGAAGCTACGAAATAGCGAGACGATGCTTCCGGAGTCACCGTGCGGCGTGGGGCGGAACGCTACTGGTCGCTCTGTGTCTCTGCGTCCCTGTCGCAGGAACGTCTCTCTCGATCGCCGACCCCTACCTGACCGGCAGATCTTTTTCCACGCCGTTCACCCTGTTCGCCATCTGCGCCGCGCTCGATAAGAGCATCTGGCGTATGTGCCTCTTCCTTCTGCTCGCGGCGATCTTCCATCCTCTGATGGGCGCGTATGCCATCGGTTTCCTGCTCGTGCTCTGGACTGTAGAGAGCCGGTCGTGGCTCAGAATCGGTGCCGTGGCCGCAGTCAGCCTGTTGGCAGCCGCGTTCGTCCAGTTCTCCCGTGACTCCGACTCAGAATCGCCCGCTCACCTCGCCGCTGTTGCCACGCGCACCTACTTCTTCCTCTCCGAATGGCGCTGGTACGAACTGCTGGGAATCGTCGCGCCGCTCGCATTGCTCTCTTCGTACGCACTTTGGCAGAAAAATCGAAGCCAATCCGCCGGGCCCGCTCTCGTAACTGCCTCCGTCGTCATGGGCCTCATCTCCCTATCGATCTCTGTCGCGTTCTGTCACCCGCAGGCGATCTCTCAAAGCATCGCAGCCCTTCAACCTCTACGCCCCTTTCTCTTCATCTACCTGGTCTTGTTTCTGGTCCTTGGCGGCCTTGTTGGAGAATTCCTTCTTCAGAGCTCAGTTTGGCGATGGTTAGCCTTGACGATCGTCCTGGGAGCCTCCCTCGGCTATGTCCAGCACACCGTCTACCCGGGTTCTCCCCAGGTCGAACTCCCCGGCGTCGCGACGCACAATCCATGGCATCAAGCCTTCAACTGGGTTCGTTCAAGCACTCCCCGTGACGCGATCTTTGCGCTCGACGCCAACTACATCGACGCTCCCGCCGAAGACTCCCTCGGCTTCCGCGCCGTTGCCGAGCGAGACTCCCTCGCCGACCGATCCAAGGATGGTGGAGCTGCCGCAGTCTTTCCGCAACTCGCCGACCGCTGGCTCACCGAGCAAACAGCCACCACAAACCTAAATCTCATCACCGACGCCGAAAGACTCCGCCGCTTATCCCCGTTCCACGTCTCCTGGATCGTTCTCAATCACGACGCCCGAACGTCTTTTCTCTGCCCATTCACAAATGAAGCCGTCAAGGTCTGCCAACTCCGATAACTCTGAGCCATACGCCATCTCTCGAGCATCTAGAATGGTGACAGCTCATGGCCGACAAGAAGCAAAAAGAAGAAAAACCAGCGAAGCGCGAAGGTGACGACGAGATCGTCGGCAAAGTCTACGATGGCCGGCTGATGCGCCGCCTTCTCACCTATCTGGCACCCTACAAGCTCCAGACCGCTCTCTCCGCGCTAGCCATTCTTCTCAAGGCCGCAACCGACGTTCTCGGCCCGTATCTCACCAAGGTTGCCGTCGACACCTACATGTCGAGCACGCCCCCCGAAAAGCTGTCCTTGCTGGCCCGCCACCTCAGCCCGAAGCCGATGACCGGCATCACCCAGATCGCCGGTCTTTACCTGGGCGCACTCGCGGTCAGTTTCATCCTCGAGTTCTTTCAGACC
This sequence comes from Granulicella aggregans, assembly GCF_014203275.1. Taxonomy (GTDB): domain Bacteria; phylum Acidobacteriota; class Terriglobia; order Terriglobales; family Acidobacteriaceae; genus Edaphobacter. Next base: position 532,800 of record NZ_JACHIP010000003.1, on the reverse strand, counting down.
TACCTCATGCAGTGGACCGGCCAGAAGATCATGTTCGATCTCCGCAGCCAGATCTTCCGCCACATCCAGCGCATGTCGCCTTCGTTCTTCGACCGCAACCCCGTCGGCAAGCTCGTCACCCGCGTCACCTCCGACGTCGACGCCCTTAACGAGATGTTCACCTCCGGCGTCCTCGCCATCTTCGAAGACGTCTTCGTCCTGCTCTTCATCGTGATCATCATGCTGCGGATGAGCTGGCCCTTAGCGCTGCTCACCCTCGCCGTCATCCCCGGCATCCTTCTCCTCACCAGCATCTTCCGCAAGAGCGTCCGCGACAGCTACCGCCGCATCCGCAAGAACATCGCCAAGATCAACGCCTTCACCCAGGAACACGTCAGCGGCATGAGCATCGTCCAGCTCTTCAACCGCGAGCCCCGCGCCTACGACGAGTTCGTCGACGTGAACCGCCACCATATGGCCGCCTGGACCGACGCCATCTTCGCCTACGCCTGGTACTACCCGGCGGTCGAACTCCTCAGCTCCACCGCCATCGCCCTGGTCATCTGGCGCGGCGGATACAGCGTCCTCCACGGTGCCGTCACCGTCGGCATCCTCATCGCTTTCATGCAGTACGCGCAACGATTCTTCCGCCCCATCCAGGACCTCAGCGACAAGTTCAACATCCTGCAAGCCGCCATGGCCGCCGCCGAACGGGTCTTCCAGCTCCTCGACTCCGAGCCCGAAATTCTCTCCCCCGCAATGCCCGTCGCTGGCGACAAATCCGGCCGCATCGAATTCAAGAACGTCTGGTTCACCTACCAGCAGCTCGACGAAGCTCAGAAGTCCCGCATCGCGACGGCAACCGAAGCCGAACTCCGCACCTTCGCTGACATCGAGTGGATTCTCTCCGGCGTCAGCTTCGTAGTCGACCCCGGCGAGACCGCCGCTATCGTCGGCCACACCGGAGCGGGCAAAACCACTATCACCGCCTTGATGATGCGCTTCTACGACGTGCAGCGAGGCGCGGTCCTCATCGACGGCCTAGACGTCCGATGTCACGACCTCAAGCTCCTCCGCCAACGCTTCGGCGTAGTTCTGCAGGACCCGTTCCTCTTCACCGGCAACATCTCCGACAACATTCGTCTCGGGTCTTCGTGGATAACGGATGCAGCCCTCGAGAAAGCCTGCGACGAAGTCAACGTAGGCGACTTCATCCGCAGCCTCCCCCTCAAATTCAAAGAGCCCGTCACCGAGCGCGGCAGCACCCTCTCCACCGGCCAAAAGCAGCTCATCAGCTTCGCCCGCGCTCTCGCCCACGCCCCCGGGATACTTATCCTCGACGAAGCCACCAGCTCCGTCGACACCGAAACCGAGATGCGCGTCCGCCTCGCTCTCAGCCGCATGATCACCGGCCGCACCAGCATCCTGATCGCCCACCGCCTCTCCACCATCCAGTCCGCCGACACCATCCTGGTGATGCACAAAGGCACCCTCCGCGAGCGCGGAACCCACCAGCAGCTACTTGCCGAACGGGGCCTTTACTACAAGCTCTATCAATTGCAATATCGCGACCAGGAAACCTCACAGGCGCTTCCGGCAACGGCATAGCAACCGTCCGATATTCGCGTTGTTCAACCTCGATCGGGCCATGCCTGTGTACAATCTCGCGTGTACTCTATAGGTCTAACTTGCGCTGCATGAAAGAAGGAGAGAAGCAATGTCGAAGCTGACCCCAGGAAAACTTGCCGGACTCAAAGCCGTATCAAACGGACACGGCGTGATCGCAGCCGCAGCCATGGATCAGCGCGGTTCGCTGCAGAAGTCGATCGCCAAGGACCGCGGCGGCGAAGCCAGCGGAGAAGACCTTATAGAGTTCAAGCTCCAGGTCACCGAGGTCCTTACCCGCTACGCCTCCGCCATCCTGCTCGATCCCGAGTTCGGCCTTCCCGCTTCCCACAAGCGCAACGGCAAGGGCCTGCTACTCGCCTACGAAAAGACCGGCTACGATGCGAACACCGCCGGTCGCCTGCCTGACCTCCTTGACGTCTGGAGCGTTCGCCGCCTCAAGGAAGCCGGTGCCGACTGCATCAAAATTCTCCTCTACTACACCCCGTTTGAGAAGTCCTCGGTCAACGATCTCAAGCAGGCATGGATCGAACGCATCGGCGACGAGTGCCTCGCCCACGACATTCCCTTCTTCCTTGAGTTCGTCGGCTATGACGTCTCCGGCGTCGGCGAAAAGTCCCTCGCATACGCCAAGCTCAAGCCCTCCGTCGTCTCCGGCTGCATGTCGGAGTTCGGCAAGGCCCGCTACAACGTCGATGTCCTCAAGGTCGAAGTCCCCATCGAGATGACCCACGTCGCCGGCACCCGCGCCTTCAAGGGCGAACAGGCCTACACCCGCGCCGAAGCGCTCCAGCACTTCCGCGACGCCGAAAGCACGACCCACAAGCCCTTCATCTATCTCTCGGCCGGCGTCACCAACCCCATCTTCATCGAGACCCTGGAACTCGCCGGCGAATCTGGCACCAAGTTTAACGGCGTCCTCTGCGGCCGCGCCACCTGGTTCGACGGCATCGAGATCTACGCCAAGAAGGGCTCCGAAGCCTTCCGCGAGTGGCTCGAAACCACCGGCGTCGAAAACATCCAGAACGTCAACATGGCCCTTCAGGCCGCCAGCCCCTGGTACCTGAAGTTCGGCGCAATGAGCATGGACGAACTTGGCTAACAGCATCGCCCCAAGACAGCTTTCAACTACACCGCAGGAGTCGCCGAGAGACGCCTGCGGTGTTTCTTTTTGTAGCTAGGGCCGCGCGCCTTTTACAAAAGAAATCGTGACGATGACTAAATGAGATTGTGAATTCGGAGCCAACCCAGGCCTTGGAACATACCCTTGAAACGCCTTGTTGGATGCGAGCTTCTGTAGCGCGGTTTTGACGGGCTCCTCGTTATAAAACTGTCCCGGTGCAAGCTTCCATACCTTGTCGAACTCTGCTTCGATGTGGTGCCGGGTGAGCAGTATCGAGTCGCGAACGTGAAGACACCGGGACTGAACGCTGATCAGCAAGCATAGTCCCCGCCGATGCAGCGCTTCTTCACCTCCGCAACTTTCGGCGAAGTTGCCGCCGACACCTGATCGATCTGAACCTCCCCCACCTCAACGAAGGGATCATCGATCGCGAAGACCAGCCCGCTGACTCCCTTTCCTAAGGCTCCAGAATTCACCGAACGGATCGTCGCCTTCACCGACTTGCCAGCCACAATCTCCGTCAGCGCAGTCGCTACCGAATCTTTCATGGTTCCGGTAACGGGCACAGCGCCCGTGAACAGCGGAACCCGCCTTTCCACCAGCGCCGTAAGCTCGCCGTCGGTCCCCAAACGAAGTTCTTATAGCGCGCCGTCAGCAACTGGTCTGCTGCTACCGGAGTCAGCATGAATGTTAGCGCCTGTCCATTCACGGTATAGCGCATATCGCTGAACAGCCCTGTATCGACCAGCTTCTGCATCGCCGCATCGATCTCTTCCGTGGTCACCTGCTTGCCCGGAGTCAATCCAGTCACCGTCGTTAGATCGGCCGCTTTGTACTGGTCAGCTCCAGTGAAAACAAGTTTGGAGGGCGCATAAGTAGCCGCCATCAGATGCAAGGCAGATAGCAGTAGAAGGAGCACAGGAAAGACTCGACGGACGCGCATTCGATTAGAGGCTGTCATCGGCTCCACACGCAGAGGCACCAGTTTTCGCTTGCCCATAAATCATGGTTGCTCTACCGTAGACGCACATGCGCATCCTGAGACTTCTGAGCCCCTTTGCACTCCTTTGCCTTGCCCCCACCTCGGCTCTGTCCCAGCAATACACCGTAAAAAACATCGTCTTCGACGGCCAGATGCCCTACTCCCAAGCCGCTCTAGAAGCTGCCTCCGGCATCAAGCCCGGCACCACCATCACCAAAGACGATCTCCAGGCCGCATCCCAGCGCCTCATCGACACCGGTGCCTTCGCCGACCTGTCCTCCACCGTCGACGGGCCCGCCAAATCCATCACCGTCATCTTCAAGGTGAAGCCTCAGGATCCCGACCGCATCCTCACCGCCACCTTCGACAACATCATCTGGTACAAACCCGAAGAGCTCACCGCCGAGATCCAGAAGACCATCCCTCTCTTCAACGGCACCGTTCCCGAAGCCGGCAACGAACAGGACGCCATTGCCGCTGAGCTTAAGCAGCTGCTCACAGCCAAGGGAGTCACCGGTGGCTCGCTCTCCGTCGACCCCGTCGCGCCTTCCTCCATCCAGCCGCTGCGCGTACTCGAGTTCCGCCTCACCAAGCCCGCCGTCCGCATCCACGCCCTCACCGTCGACGGCATGCGCCCCCAGTTCGACCAGGCAAAAGGTCAACTCATCCAGGCCCTCACCGGCAAAGCCTTCAACGAAGGCATCCTCCCCAAGAGTCTGCAAAACGTCCTTCTCGGCGTCTACAGGAACGCCGGTTTCCAGGCCGCCAAGGTCACACTCATTCGCACTATAGCGTCTTCAACCGACACCGCCATCGATGTCGATGTAGCCGCCACCATCGATGAGGGCGAGGTCTACCACCTCTCGAAGCTCGACTGGCCCGGTTCCCCCATGATGTCCACTGAGGCCTTCAACGCCGAAGCCAACCTGCACCCCGGCGACGTCGCCTCGCAGAAGACGCTCCTGCAATCACTCGGCAAACTGGAAGCCGCATATCGCCGCAAGGGCTACATGGACGTAGTCGTCACCGCGACCCCACAGCTCGACACCACCGCCCACACCGCAGCCTTCGCAGTTGCCGCCATCCCCGGCGACCAATACAAGCTTAGCGCCGTCACCCCGCTCCACCTTAACCCCACGCAGAAGGCCGACTTCGACAAGACTTGGAAGCTGCAGCCCGGCGACGTCTACGATGAGAGCTATGTCGCCGAGTTCCTCCACAACAACTCCGCAGTCAAGAGCCTCGAGCCTCTCACCGCTTCCTTCAAGACCGTCGCCAACCCCGACGCCCACACCGTCGAGCTTATCCTCACCTTCGCAGGCCAAGGAACAACGCCGAACTAAGCCCGTCCAACGATTCGTCATCTCGATCGAAGCGGCGGACAGCACCATCGTCCGCCGCGCAGTGGAGAGACCCGTATCTCGCATTTGAGACTTTAGGCTAAGCGAAACAAGAAGCCATTACTCCCACTCGATCGTGCCCGGCGGCTTGCTCGTGATGTCATAAACCACACGATTGATACCGCGCACCTCGCTCACGATCCGGCTGGAGATAGTCCTTAACACCTCATAAGGCAGCGGAGCCCAGTCTGCCGTCATGCCATCCTCGCTCTCCACCGCCCGCACCGCGCAGGTGTTCGCATACGTCCGCTGATCGCCCATCACGCCCACCGACTTCACCGGCAGCAGCACCGCGAAGCTCTGCCAGACCTTGCGATAAAGTCCCGCCTTCTTGATTTCATCGACCACAATCTGATCGGCCTCCTGCAGCATCGCGACGCGTTCCGCCGTCACCTCTCCCAGAATCCTTACCGCCAGCCCAGGCCCCGGAAACGGCTGCCGCTCGATGATCTCGTCCGGCATCCCGAGATCCCGCCCAATCCGCCGCACCTCATCCTTGAACAGATCGCGCAGCGGCTCAATCAGCTTCAGTTTCATGTCCTCCGGCAGGCCGCCGACATTGTGATGGCTCTTGATCGTATGCGAAGGCCCATGCACGCTCGAAGACTCGATCACATCCGGATACAGGGTCCCCTGCACCAGCCACGCAACCTCCTCGCCCGAACTTTTTTCAGCATCGAAGATCTTCTTGGCCTCATCGTCAAACACCGCGATGAACTCGTTCCCAATCACCTTCCGCTTCTTCTCCGGATCGGTCACGCCGGCCAGCTTCGATAGAAACCGTTCGCTCGAATCCACGGCAACAACGTTCAACCCAAGCTGCTCGCGCATCGTGGTCTGCACCTTGGCAAACTCGTCCTTGCGCAGCACGCCGTTGTTCACAAAGATGCATGTCAGCCGGTCGCCAATCGCCTTTGCTACCAGCACAGCCGCAACCGAAGAATCCACGCCTCCACTTAGCCCGCAGATCGCATGACCGTTACCCACCTGAGCCCGCACCCGCTCCACCGTGCTCTGAATGAAGTGTTCCGGCGTCCAATCCGCCTTCGCCCCGCAGATCCCGATCACAAAATTCTTCAGCAGTTCCATCCCTTCCCGGGTATGTGCAACCTCAGGATGAAACTGCACAGCATAGATCGACCGCGAAACGTCTTCAATGCCTGCTACCGCATTCGAGGTCTCCGCCGTCAGCCGGAAGCCCTCAGGCAGCGTCTGCGCATGGTCGCCGTGCGACATCCACACATTTAACGTAGCCGGAAGCCCCGTAAACAGCGGCGTCTCCGCCACCACGTTCACCTCGGCATGCCCATACTCCCGAGCCGCCGCCGACACCACCTTGCCCCCAAGATGATGCGTAATAAACTGCAGCCCATAGCAGATGCCTAGCACTGGTGCGCCCATCGCCAGCACCGCCGGATCAGCAGCGGGGGCGTCCGCGTCATAGACGCTGCAAGGCCCACCCGAAAGAATAATTCCCTTGGGCGAAAGCGCCTTGATCTTGTCGAGTGAAGCCGTGCAAGGCAGAACCACGGAGAACACATTGAACTCACGTATCCGCCGGGCGATTAACTGCGTGTATTGCGAACCGAAATCAAGAATGACGATCGTTGAGGTATCCACCCCTCAAGTGTAAATCCCCGGATCGCCGGATCGAAGTCCGACAAAATTGTGCCCCATGCATCGCAGCCGTATCGCGATGCGTGGGTCTCGCCACGAACGTCTGTGGCAGGCCTTTACCGAGGGTCCCGCTGCTTCGTATTATTCACCGCAGCCATCAACCCAGCGCCAATCAGAATAATCACCATCGCCACGATCCAGTGCGAGGCTACATGCGTCAGCACCGCCACATAAACCAGCCCGCCAATCAGAACCAATAGCCCAACGCCATAAAGTGCAAATGACATCGCTTCCCCCGTGCCCAATCGAAATAACTTCTATTCACAGTAGGATGCAGATTTCACTTATCTGGCAAAGAAATTTCTTCCTCATGCCCGCGCCACAGGTTCAGGTAAGCCACCAGCCGCGCCACATGAAAGAAATCCGACCCGACCAGATACAGCACCGTCACACCCGCCCACCAGCAGGCAAGAAATCCCGGAGTCGTCACCGTCTGAAAAGGAAGCGGAGTCGCCGAAAACACCATCGCCAGCACAATCAAACCGATCTTCACGATCCCCATCACCAGGTTGATCTCGACCAGCTTCGACTTCAGCGAACCCAGCCGCAGCGCCGCCTTCAGGCTGCCCGCAACGCCCAGACCCTGAATCATCGCCAGCAGCGGAGCGATCGAAAAGAACCAGCTTACCGCGCCCCAAAGCACAAACAGCCCCAGCGTCGTCACGATCGAGATAGCACAGTACAGCACCAGGTTCGGTTCCTGCCCCGCGCTCATCGGCCCAATCACCGCAACCCGAGCCGCGAATCGGATGCCGCTAAACCACACCCAGAAACTTCCCGCCAACGCAGCCAGCCGAACCACCTGCAGGAGCATCAGCGTGAACACCCTCGGCTTCAACGCCGAATCCGCCCGCCGCAGAACTACCGTCCTGCCAATCGACGACACCACAATCCACACCGCCACCAGCAAAGGAGCTAGCCACGCCGCGACGCGCAACAGGTCAGGCATCACGATTCCCGCCGCCTGTTCCACCTTCGCGACCACACCCATCGGATCAGCCGTCAGCGCTCCTACCGGATCGTTCAGAAGCGCCTTGTCCAACCCCAGTCCAGCCAGCCCGCCAGCAAGATGCGAGGCCAACGCCCGCCGCACCACAAGCAGCGTAAGCCACAACGCCGGGATGCCATAAGCCCAGCGCCACAAAACCTCCAGCCCCGTCAGCGAAGGCCGCGACCAGCACGAAGACAGCGTATGCACGAAGCTCTGCGTCCCTCGCACCGGGCCGCTCGCTTTGTAATACGGAACCGTTTTATTTGTAACCGCCATCGTTACTTGACCACGAGGTTGACGAGCTTGCCCGGCACCACGATCATCTTCACAATCGTCTTGCCATCAACACGAGAAATGACCTTTGCATCCGCGAGCGCAGCAGCCTTTACAGCAGCCTCGTCACTGCCCGCAGCAACTTTCACGACAGTGACCAGCTTCCCGTTGGCCTGCACCGGAATCTCGATCTCGCTCTCTCGCGCAAGCTCCTCATCGACCACGGGCCAGCTCTGACGGAAGATCGGAGCAGCTTGTCCCATCTCCTCCCAAAGCTCCGAGGCCAGGAACGGAGCGAACGGCGCAAGCATCTGTGAAAGCGCGCGGAACACAGCCGCAACAGCGGGCGCGGAGATTTCGCCCGAATCCATCGCAGCTTCGTTCGCCGAGATCTCATTCACCAGAATCATGATCGACGAGATGCTCGTATTGAAGTGCCAGCGTCCATCGAAGTCCTGCGTAATCTTGGCAATCGTCTGATGCAGCTTGCGCAGCAACGTCTTATCCGTAGCGGTCAACTCTCCATCGCCACTGGAAGCAACATCCTTGTACTTCATCGACAGCCGATAGACCTTTGCGAGGAACCGGCTGATGCCCGCGACACCGTCCTCCTGCCACTCCAGATCGCGGTCCGGCGGAGCTGCAAACAGCGCATACATCCGCGTCGCATCGGCACCATAGCGCTCGATCATCAAGTCCGGCGAGACCACGTTGCCCTTGGACTTCGACATCTTCGCGCCGTCTTTCACCACCATGCCCTGCGTAAACAAACGCGCCGCAGGCTCATCGTTCACGATCAGCCCGATGTCCCGCATCACCTTTGTCCAGAAGCGCGAGTAGATAAGGTGCAGAATCGCGTGTTCCACCCCGCCGATGTACTGATCGATCGGGAACCAGTAGTTCGCCTTCTCGCTCGCAAACGGCGCGGTCGAGTTCTTCGCATCCGTATACCGGTAGAAGTACCAGCTCGAATCCACGAACGTATCCATCGTGTCCGTCTCGCGCGTCGCCGGGCCGCTGCATACCGGGCACGTCGTATTCACAAACTCCGGCACCCGTCCCAGCGGAGAGCCGCCCTGCTGCGTAATCTCAATCTGCGGCGGCAGAATCACCGGAAGATCGCTCTCACGCAACGCGACCAATCCGCCTGGCTCAACGCCCTCGTGACCGTTCTGGCAGTACACCATCGGGATGGGCGTGCCCCAATACCGCTGCCGGCTAACGCCCCAGTCCTTCAAGCGATATGTAACCGTGGCGGTTCCAAATCCATTGACCTTTGCAAAGGCTGCCATCTTCTCCTGCGCTTCGAGGCAGTTTTCACCCGTCCACTCACCGGAGTCGATCAGTACCGCATCGTCTTCAGCCGTATAAGGCAGCGCCAGACCCGCTGTATCCACGTTCGGCGCAATCACGCGCTTCACCGGCAATCCATACTTCGTCGCAAACTCGAAGTCCCGCTCATCGTGCGCGGGAACGCTCATGATCGCGCCCGTTCCGTAATCCGCAAGAATGTAATTTGCAACCCAGATCGGCACAAGTTCGCCATTGAACGGATTCACAGCAAATCGCCCTGTCGGGACACCGTGCTTCTCGATCGCGCCCAGATCGCCCGCCTCGCGCGCCTTTTTCTGCTGCTCGATCATCTCCTCGACTTGCGTTGCAAGCGAGGGGTCCTCAGACGCAAAAGCCTTCGCCACAGCATGTTCCGGAGCAACCTGCACCGAAGTCGCACCGAAGATCGTATCTACCCGCGTAGTAAACACCGTGATCTTCGTATCAGCGTTTCCATCGACAGCGAAGTCGACTAAGCTACCTTCGCTGCGACCGATCCAGTTCCGCTGCATGGTCCGGACCTTATCCGGCCATCCATCCAGCTTGTCCAACCCTTCGAGCAACTCATCGGCATACTTCGTGATCCGCAGGAACCACTGCGTCAGATCGCGCTGCTCCACGATCTGGTCTTCATGCCGCCAGCAGCAGCCATTCACCACCTGTTCGTTCGCCAGCACCGTTGCGCACTGCGGACACCAGTTGACCTTGCTCTTCTTCCGATAAGCAAGTCCTGCCTCGTACATCTTCAGGAAGATCCACTGGTTCCACCGGTAGTAGTCCGGCAAACAAGTCGTGACTTCGGTCGACCAGTCGTAGCTCAGCCCCATGCGCTGCATCTGTTTGCGCATCGCCGCAATATTCTTCAGCGTCCACTCTCGCGGAGGCGTATTGTTCTTCAGCGCCGCATTCTCCGCCGGCAACCCGAAAGCGTCCCACCCCATCGGATGCAGCACGTTGTAACCGCGCATCCACATGAACCGCGCCAGTGCATCGCCAATCGCATAGTTCCGCACATGCCCCATGTGCAGGGCGCCGCTCGGATAAGGCAGCATCTCCAACACGTAATACTTCGGCTTGCCGGAGTCATGCCCTTCGGCCGAATACAACGTCGCGTCCGCGTCCCACTTCGCCTGCCACCTCGGCTCAATCTCCGCCGGCGAATATCGCTGCTGCGGCTCACTCTCGCTCTGCTTCATCTCTTGCATCTCTTCATTGTAAAGAAGCGGTCAAGCGCCCGTGCGATCCACACTTATGGCCACCGTATCTCATCGAAGACCCTTTGCAGCCGAGCACCCTTCTCCGGTCGAACCATCTCCACAAATCCTATCCTGCCCAGCAGATGCTCACGAAACGATCCGCGAAAGCCTCGCACCTGGCTCTCCGGCCCAAACCGGGCGCAGTTGTGCAGAATCGCCTTCAACTCGTCGACGTAGCGCCGATCCACGTTGACCTTCTCGTTGACCACCAGCCCGGCGAGATCCTGCCGCACGCCCTTGCGCATGACTCGAGTTTTGCGGTGATTCACCGCGAATCCTTCTTCCGTCGCGATCGCTGCGAGATGAAGTCCAAACCGCTCCGCACTCCGTGCAAATTCGCCTCCCCCGGAGAACGCAAGATCGTCCGCATAGCGCGTATATCTCGCTCCCGCGGCCTCCGCCAGCCCAGCCAACCGGCAATCCATCCTGTACCGCGCATAGGTTCGCCAGCGACGGCGAAGTAGGCCCTCCCTGCGGCAGATGTCTCCGCCGGTACGTCGTCTTGAGCTCTTGAAACTCCGCGAGCGGAAGCGCCTGACGCATTTCGCGCAGCGCATAGCGCGGGACGCTTGCGGTGCAGATGCCTCCCAGCAAATCCGCAACCGGCTCCGGATATCCCATCGTCCGAAATAACGCCTGCACCCTCGCCGCGCGGATCGACGGAAAGAACTCCTTCAGGTCGATCCGCAGCACAACGGCCTGCCCGACGTGCGGCTCGGCAAACGTCTGGATCGACCTTCCGCGCACAAATCCATGCGCCGCCGGATGTGGCGGAACCCGATCCAGCATCCACGTCAATACCTGCCGCTGCAGATCCTTCAATCGCGGCTTCGGAGCCTCGATCAGCCGGTAGGCGCCTAATGCTTTGAGCCGAAACTGGTAGTCATAATGGTGCAGCTTCGACGCTTCGTCCTGCCGAAACTCATACTGACCGAGATCGGCAAACCACTCCAAATCCGCAAGGCTGATGCCGAGCCATTCTGCGAGTCCACCAACATTGCGGATCGCGGGAATCCCCCAGCCCTTCGCCGCTGCAATCGGCTGCATCTCTGCAGCAGGGGTAAACCTGCTTACAGACATCATCGCTACAAGATCGCGATCGTAGACTCTGCAAAATCTACGGTCGGCAAGGAAAAATGCGACCACTTCCCTGTTCCGAGGCCGCGTCTTTCCGCCGAACGCCTTGATGTATCGCGCAGCAAACGGTGCTATCCATCTTCGTTGTCTACCCAGAACCTCTGCCAGCCGTCCCGCAATCGACTCCGCGCTGCACTCCCCTGCGAGCACGCACCGCGCCAGCGCTTTGACGACCTGCGGATTGGGCTTCGCCATTCGCCTCGATTCGTCGCCCTGAGTTACGGCAGCGGAGTGCTCCAACCAGTCCAACTCTGCGGCACCATGTCTGCGCATGAGCGCAGCGCCGGTTCCGCGACGATCTGCCAGTTCCTTCATCTCCCCTGGGGTATCCCCAGAGAGGTTGCAACATGCCCGAGGACACGCATTAACCAGGCTTGGAGCACTCCGCAGCCACGGGATAGCATAGCAGCGTCGGGTGTACATGTAACAAGCTGGATCGCTCGTCGCAGATCACGCCCTACAATTCGGTTTAGGTTCAGCTTTTTGAAGCAAACAGACGGGTTCCGACATCAAAGCCCGTCAAGGGGGTACGTCCATGGCCACTGCTCTCGCCATCACCGCAGTCCTCGTCGCGGTAATTGCTGTCTTCTTCTATCTCAAGCGCAAGCGCGCCGCCGAAGAGACCGCCCGCTTCAGCATCTCAGCTGACCAGCTTCGGTCCCAGTTGGAATCGCCGGATCCGGTCTTTCTCCTGGATGTACGCCACCCGCTCGACCTGTTGGCCGACCCGCACATCATCCCCGGCAGCGTTCGCATTCCGCCCAAAGATGTACTCGCCAATCCAGCACTCGTCCCCTTTGACCGGGACGTCGTCTTCTACTGCACCTGTCCCAGCGACGAGACCGCCCGCGAGACCCTCCACAAGGCCCGGGCGACGAATCACCAGCGCGTCAAGTTCCTCCGCGGTGGCCTTGCCGCCTGGAAGGCCAGCGGCTGCCCCGTCGAAACCTACGAGACCGCCTTCCACCTCGACACTTTGTAAGCCGCTCAGTCACTTGAATCTCGCTTCCGCGCGATAGAACTGGATAGCTCACTTTGCTTCTTTTTCGGGAGATTCGGCGCTCGAGAAGCGCGGTGTTCACGGCGGATCAAGGGGAGGAAGATGGTTTTCCGTAGCAATTTGAAGAATGTGAAGCGCGACATGCCTCGAACACGCAGCCGCCACCCCTTAATGTTCCACGTGGAACATTCAGGGGTGTGACATGTGGGGTGTAATTCTTCCGTAAAACTTTCGCAACTTCGCATCAAGGCGGTGGATTTACCCCGCAGCCAGGGTCCTCAACACCCCAACATTCCTGGCCTCATCTCCCGGAGCATCCACCGGAGTCTCGGCGATAACGCTGCATGATCAAAGCGAGAATCGTGCAGCAACCGCCGAAACGCTTCGGCCCCCATCGTGCCTTCGCCGATGTGCTCATGCCGGTCCAGCTTCGACCCCATTGCCGCCTTGGCATCGTTGCAGTGCCAGACCTTTACTGCGTCGAATCCGACCGTCGATGCGACGATTGCCATCGTTTCCGCATAACCCGGTTCGGAGACGAGATCGTATCCCGCGACATGCGTGTGGCAGGTATCGAGGCATACGCCGACCGGCGCACAAGCCTTCAGCAGCTCCACCAGCTCCGCGACCTGCTCGAGCTTGCCGCCCAGAGAAAACTCGGCCCCGGCCGTGTTCTCAATCAGCACCCTGAAGTTCTTCCCCTGCCACGGCACCCCATCAAGCGCTCGCTCAATCGACTCCGCTGCCAGCCGCAGCCCCTCGTCACGCGTCAGCCCTTTCCAACTTCCGGGATGCAGGACGAGGTACTCCGCGCCCAACGCCAGCGCCCGCTCCACCTCGCCGCGAAACGCGCCGATGGAGTTCTCCCGCACTGTCTCTGTCTGGCTGCACATGTTGATCAGGTAGCTCGCATGGACAGCCACCGGTCCAATGTCATGCTTCGCCCGAAGCTCGATCATCTTCGCCGCGTCCTCCGGCTTCACCGGAGCAGCCTTCCACATTCGTGGGCTCGCCGTGAAGATCTGGAACGTATTCGCCCCTGCCTCAACTGCTCGATTCACCGCCGTCCAAGTCCCGCCCGCGGTTCCCAGGTGCACACCAATTCTCTTCTTTGTTCCAGTCGCCATCTCCAAAGCTTAACCCAAAACCACCACCGTCCCGTCCTCGCGACCGAAGTCGACCGTCTCATCGCGAACCATAAAAACGAAGGAGCCTGCGTCGCGTATCATCCCCTCATGCCCGAACCGCAATCGTTCAAGAACCACACCCGCAGAGACCTACCCTATCTGTTCAGCGTTTTAGTCCTTCTCGCGAACCTCATAGCGACTCTAACCATGACCGTCAAAATCGCGATCAGCCCCGAGCACAAGATGCTGGGTCTGCACATCTGGCTCGTGATCGTATCCGCTGCGCTGGCCGCAATGGCCATGAATCTGCGCGTGAAAGACCTGAGAGTACAAAACCGCGTCATTCGCCTCGAAGAGCGCCTCCGCTACGCCGCTATTCTTCAACCAACGGAACAGGCTACCGCAGCAAAACTCACCCTCGGCCAGATGATCGCCCTCCGCTTCGCCGCGGACGCGGAACTTCCCACTCTCATCCCCCGGGCAGTCAGGGAAAACCTGACCTCGAAGCAGATCAAGGGAAGCATCACGACATGGCGCGCGGACGACCTTCGCGTCTAGCGCAAGTGCGCTTGTCAAAAAGTAAAGTTAGAGAGAGCCTGCAACGGGTCGATATCCGCCGGCTCCGCGCCTTCGCCCTGCATACACACGCGTCGCATACAATCGACGCATGATCCAGCTCCCCAACCCCTTCCAGCCTCGCGAGACCCTCGCCCGCGCTCAGGTGCTGGAGCGCGGCACTCCCTTCTTCATCGATCTCGGCGTCGCCGCCATCGGTCTTGCCTGCTTCTACGCCATCGTCCGCATCGCGATGTTCTGGGCGGGCCGCCCCGAGCCGGAGATGGTGGTCTCTCTCAGCCCACGCTCGCTCCCGCTCTACGCTTTCTATTCCGTCGTCCGCATCGGCCTCGCCTATCTCCTGAGCCTGCTTTTCGCGATCACTTACGGCTACATCGCCGCCTACAACCAGCGCGCCGAAAAGGTCATGATCGCGGTCCTCGATATCCTCCAGTCGATCCCGGTCCTCAGCTTCCTCCCTCCCGTCATGCTGGCGATGATCGCCCTCTTCCCCACCCGCCAACTCGGCGTGGAGATGGGCGCAATCGTCCTCATCTTCACCGGCTCGGTCTGGAACATGGCCTTCAGCTTTTACTCTTCGCTCAAGAGCCTGCCCCGCGAACTCCAGGAGGCCACCGCCATCTACGGCTTCTCCGGCGTGCAGCGTCTCTTCCAGCTAGAGCTTCCCTATGCCGCCATTGGCCTCATCTGGAACTCCATCATGTCGGTCGCAGGAGCCTGGTTCTTCCTTATGGCCTGCGAGATGTTTCACCTGGGCTCGCGCGACTTCCGCCTCCCGGGCCTCGGGTCTTATCTCCAGACGGCGGCCGACAAAGGCGACGGGTCCGCCATCCTCTGGGGCCTTTTCACCATGATCGCTATCATCGTCGCCACTGACCAGCTTCTCTGGCGGCCGCTGATCTCCTGGAGCAACAAGTTCAAGTTCGAGCAGGTTGAGAGCAGCAAGCGCGTCAGCTCCCCCATTCTGCATCTCTTCACCCACTCGGACGCGCTCGCCTCGATCCGCCGCCACACCCTTGACCCGCTGGCCGAAGGCATCTATGGCAAACTCGCCTCGCGCCGCATGGACCGCATCCACAAGCTCGCGACCTTTGATCCCGATACCCGCCCAAACCGGTCCTTCGCCGACACTGTTCGTATCTATGGCCTTCCCACGCTGCTTGGTATCGTTGCCGCCGTCGCCGTAGCCTTTGCCGCCTTACAGGCCATCGCTCTGCTGCGCCCGCTTCCCGGCCGCGAGTACCTCCACATACTTCTGGGTGCGATCATCACGTTCCTCCGCGTCAACCTGGCCCTGATCCTCGCATCCGCATGGACGATCCCCGTGGGCGTCGCCATCGGCTCGAACCCGCGCCTCGCCCGCATCGCTCAGCCGCTAGCGCAGATCGCCGCCTCCGTTCCCGCAACCGCGCTCTTCCCTGTCCTTCTCCTTGCTCTGGTCCAGATTGGCGGAGGCATGGGCATCGGCTCCATCGCGCTGATGCTTCTCGGAACGCAGTGGTACATCCTTTTCAACGTGATCGCGGGGGCCATCGCCATCCCGAACGACCTGAAGGAAGTGGCTACGCTCTTCAAATTCAGCACCGTGCAGCGTTGGAAGACGGTCATCCTGCCCGGCATCTTCCCTTTCCTCGTCACCGGCCTTGTTACTGCGTCGGGAGGAGCCTGGAACGCCAGCATCATCGCCGAATACTTCCCGATCAAGGGACAGATCCTGCAAACGCTCGGCCTCGGAGCGATCATCAGCGAAGCCACCAGCGCGGGCCGCTTTCCCGTTCTCCTGCTCTCCACCATCGTGATGGCGTTGATGGTCGTCACTACGAACCGCCTCGTCTGGCGGCCGTTATTCAGGCTCGCAGAGACGCGGTACAAGCTCAACTAGCTTTGTGTCTTCGCGGTTTTTGTAAGGGGAAAACTCGAGGGCGTTCTCTAGAGCCGAACCACGACATGCCCCGGGCAAAGATTCTTTGCCTCTTCGATAAGCCGCTCAATCAGTTCATCGCCGGAGCGAGCCAGGAACCAGACTCCACCGAGTACGCGCTCCTGTAGATGCCCGCCGGGATAGAGGTTCAGCGTCATGGCGTCCGCATGTTTGCGAAGACTTGCTTCCTTCTGCAACTCAAAGGTCGAAGCCATCCGCCGCAGACGGTTCATCTGGTAGCGCATCTTCGAAGCCGATACGGTCGCCGAACGTCCCAGGCTTTCATCCATCGCGGACAAATACTCGGTCAACGCCGAAAGCTCCACGTCTAACGCATTTCCTACAGCCGCTATCTTGCGCTTTCCCGCGATGGGCATGGCACGCGCTCCAAGCCGCTGCGCTAACGCGTCGGCGGTCGTCATCGTGTCGGGAAGCGAGACCTCATGCCGCGCCATCACCTCACCGATTGCCGGCTCGATCAAAGTGGCACTGAGTCTCGGCAGCACGGGAGTGATTCGCCCGAGAATCTTCTCGTAGAGGACAGCGCTCTGAGCGAAGTAAGCGATCTCCGCAGGACCACCGATGTAAGCCGCAGTCGGGAGAATGACATCCTGAAACACCGGTCGCAGCAGGGCGTTTGGGCTGATCCGCTCCGGAGCGGTATCGAGGATTGCCAGCAACTCCGGCATGGAGTAGGTACGACCACCAGCCTTCCATATATCGCTGCTCGTTCGCCGCAGAGCGAACCGCTCGCCGGAAACTTCATCCAGCAAGAACAGCAGCGAAGCTCCCGGCTTCACCAATACCTGGGCGTGGTATCCGTCACGTTCAAGCTCTGCGGTACGCGCCAGCAGCGCTGTCTCCAACTCTTCAGCGCGCTTGAGCGCTGCTCGAAGCACCGGCGAACCGAGCGCATGGAAGTCCCTGCTGGCAGCATCCATCACGATCAAGCCATGGGCGGAGAAGAGGTAAGTGAGCAGCTTCGCGAACGCTCCGCCCAGCGTGTTCTCCGGCGTGTAAAACTCCCGGAGCTTCTCGGTGATGGGAGCCCAGGACAGCAACTCACTTACCTGTTCCAAGACATCCGTGATCCCCTGGCCCAGGAGAACGCCACCGACTGGAACGGGCACAGCCGTCTTCAGGTTTGCCTTCAACAATTCGACCGACGTCTTCGTCAGCAGCGAAAGTTGATCCACCTCGGCAAGGTCGTGGTCTTCAGTAGCCAGCCAGAAGACGGGAACATGATCGATGCCCGCCGACCGCGTTGCCTCGGCTGCCCGGGCAACCGCAGTAGCGGCCTTCAGCAGGGTCAGCAAGGGGCCGCCGAACAGTCCGACCTGCTGGCCCGTCACCACAGCCCGTGCCCCATTGCGAAGCTTTTCTATGTTCGCAAGCGCCTGCGGTGCGGCTTGAAACTCGATGCTCTGTCTGCGGAGCGCATCAGCCAACTCATTGCCCTTCGAGGCAGCGACAGCCTTTAGCCGCATCCAGCTATCGTTGGTCGGATTCGCACCGTACCAGGACGCAACCGTTGGGTTCTCGTCCATGGCAACGTAGTCGCGGTATAGCCGCGTGACGTGGGGGAGAACGCTGATGGGGTAACACTCTGTACTCATATCGCTTTGGGCCGTTGCAGGTTTGGATGCCTCGTTGCCAGTCTCCGATGCAGATTCTCCCGCTGCTGGATGATACCGTAGGGTCATGGCTGCCAAGGTAAAGACCGCGCTCAAAGCGACCTCGCCCAAGAAATCCTCCCCTAAGTCCGTTCACGGAAAATCCCGCCTGATATCGTCGAAGCTCGCCTACAAGGGCCGCGTCATCAATGTCTACAAGGACACGGTCGAGGAAGCGAACGGCCTTATCTTCAAGCGCGATGTGATTCGTCACAACGGCTCCGTGGTTGTCTTGGCGATCGACGAGTCCGCCAACCCCAAAGACCCCATCATCATCCTCGAGCGGCAGTACCGCCACGCTGTCGGCGAGTTCCTGCTTGAGTTACCCGCAGGCCGCATCGAGCCCAACGAGCCCCCGCTCGCGGCCGCCAAGCGCGAGATGATCGAAGAGACCGGCTATCGCGCAAAGAGCTGGAAGCTGCTCACAAAGTACTTCGCGAGCCCCGGATTCCTTGGCGAGTCGATGCACATCTACCTTGCGCGGGACATCCGGCCCGGCGAAGCCCAGCCCGAGGCCGATGAGCAGATCGAAATCCTTCAGATGCCTCTTTCAGAAGCGCTGAAGCTGATCGCTTCCGGGAAGATCCACGATGGTAAGACCCTGATCGGCTTGCTACTTCTTCAGGAGCAGCTTCGCCAATCCAGCTAGGCATCGCATAATTTGACTCGCTGACGGCGAATGGGGCCGACCAGGCAATTGCCTGGTTGGCCCATTTGCAATTCCGTCCTCATCCGCTATCGGGAAACCCCCGGGCGCAACCCTGCGTCTTAATCTTCAATACCGGGCTCAGACCGCACGGCAGACAAGGGCCTCCCCAGAAATAGGCCTGGAACTCACGATTTACTCCAGGAGCGTAACTTGGCACAGTACAAAGGAACGGTGAAGTGGTTTAACAACGCAAAGGGTTACGGATTCCTCGGTCGGGATGATGGTGCCGATGTATTCGTTCACTACAGCTCGATTCAACTCGAGGGCTATAAGAGTTTGAAGGAGGGCGATTTAGTGGAGTTCGACATAATACAGGGTTCAAAAGGACCCCAGGCAGACCAGGTAGCGCGTCTCAAAGAGGCTTGACGGAATTCTAGAGGGATCGGGCGAAATCACTTCCAACCCAATCACTTACAATCGAGGGGCAGACGAGCTTTCACGCGTCTGCCCCTTTTGTCATATGGATAACATAACGATTGCCCGGCTTCTGGACGAGACCGCGGCGCTTCTCGAAATCGATGCTGCGGATCCCTTCCGCATCAGGTCCTACCGGCGGGCCGCCGAAGCTGTAGAACAGCAGACCACGCAGCTTGCAACCCTCACCGGCCCCGATGCCGATCCCAAAGCCTTGCTCGCCATCGCTGGTATTGGCAAAGGCATGGCTGCCAACATTCGGGATCTCGTTGCGACCGGATCTATGCCGCTGCGCGACGAGTTGCTGGCGAAGTACAAGCCCACCATGCTGGAGTTGCTTCGCCTTCCCGGCATGGGGCCGAAGACCGTCGCTCTTATTTGGACGGCACTCGCGGTCGGCGACATTGATGCCCTGGAAGAAGCGGCGAAGGCCGGACATCTGAGCACCCTGCCGCGCATGGGTGAGAAGTTCACCTTGAAGCTTCTCAAAGGCATCGAGGACTATCGCAAGAACTCCGGTCGCTTCCGCATCGACGACGCCGAAGAGCATGCCTTGCGCATCTCTGCCCTCATCCGCGAGTTCCCCGGAATCGATCAGATCACGCCCGCAGGATCTCTTCGTCGAGGCCGCGAGACCGTAGGCGATCTCGACCTCCTCGTGACCGGCCCCGCATGCGAGCCCGGCGTGGTCAGCGCTGCCGTCGAACACGTCGCCAGCCTTCCGCTCATCGACAAGCTCCTGGCTAAAGGCCAGAACAAGGTGAGCTTCACCTTACGCAACAACCTCCAGGTGGATGTCCGCCTGCTCCCGCGCGCCAGCTATGGCGCAGCGCTGCAGTACTTCACCGGATCGAAGATGCACAACGTTGCGTTGCGCCAAAGGGCCATCAAACGCGGCCTCACGCTGAGTGAGTACGCTCTCCTCCGCCTCGAAGACAACGTCATCGTTGCCGCAGCCAGTGAAGAGGAGATCTATCGCGCGCTAGACCTCGACTACATCGCTCCCGAACTCCGCGAAAACTCCGGCGAGCTCGAAGCCGCCGCCAATCACTCGCTGCCGAACCTGATCACGCTGGCCGACATCCGCGGCGATCTGCACATGCACACCAACGCGACGGATGGTCGCGACACCATCCGGCAGATGGCGGAAGCCGCGCTCGCGAGGGGCCTCAGCTACATCGCGATCACCGATCACTCGAAGCATCTAGCGATGACAAACGGTCTCGACGACGCTCGTGCTCTGGCCCACGTCCAACGCATTCGCGAGGTGGACGCAGAGATGGATGGGCGAATCCGGGTGCTTCCGGGGATTGAGGTCGATATCCTCGCCGATGGCGCGCTTGATCTTGAAGATTCGACACTGTCCCAGATGGATATCGTCGTCGCCAGCATTCACAGCCGGTTCGACCAGCCCATCGAAGAGACGACGGCACGTGTGCTGCGAGCGATTGATAATCCCCACGTCCGCATCCTCGGCCATCCGACCGGACGGATGCTGCTGAAGCGGGACGCCTATGCGATCAACATGGATGTGGTCCTGCAACGGGCTGCTGAACTTGGAGTGGCGGTCGAACACAACGCCGCCCCGGCACGCGCCGACCTGAACGACCTCCATCTTCGGCTTGCGAAACAGCACGGCTGCAAGATTGTCGTCGACACCGACGCTCACGCGACTGAAGAGCTCGACCGAATGTGGTTCGGCATCACGCAACTGCGAAGGGCATGGCTCTCGGCGGGTGATGTGTTGAACACGCTGCCCTTCGATCAGTTCATGGCCGAACTAAGACCGAAGCCCTGAGTCCGCTACCAATCCCCTTCGTCATCCCGCCCAAACTTGTCATCGTTCGCCGCAGGCGGAGGATCCGCTTTTTCTGCCGTCGCGTTGCTAAGCGCTCTTCGCCATCATCTTCACGAAGTAAAACGTCATACGCGTGGTTCCAGTATTCAGAACGCCATGCAGCACGTTGGCTTCAGCGAATAGCATGTCGCCCGTCTTCACTTGCGTTGCAACACCATTGATAGAAAACTCCCCGCTGCCTTCACCCACGATCATGATCTCTTCCTCGGGATGGCGATGCGGCGGATGAGGCTTCGCTCCAGGTTCCAGTTCTACAAGCCCTGAAGCGAGCGCGGCAAGCTGCCTGGTTGGCCCATTGAAATTGACGTAAGCCTTCGCTCCGGGTGCAGCACCCTCCGCCTGAAGGCTCTCCCTTTTCACCACGCCACTTTGAAGTGGAGGCCCGCCAGTTTTCGCATCTACATGAGTGATTTGTTGTGCGGATTGCGCCAGAGCCTCGGGCACCATGATCGCGCTCGCTAATGCAGACATCGAGGTAAGCAATTCTCGCCGATTCATCGTCATCCTCCGCATTAATCCCTAACGCCAACTCACCGCCAGATGCCACCGTAGCCCGCGCTCGTACGCCTTGCGCAGCACAATCGCATACTCCTCCAGCTCGGCCATCACTAGCGCTCCCTCCGGACCAATCTGCGAGGGGTTTTCACGCAAGGCTGCAGCCAGGGCTGAGACCGTCGCCAGACCATCCTTAGCCGCGTACCACTGCGGCGGAGGAAGGCTTGGCAGCAACTTCGGATTCCCTGCTCCCTCTTCGATCAGAAGCGCCATGGAGTTTTCGTCGGCCGAGAAGAAATCGAGTAGCGGCTTCACACCGAGTTGCAGAGCCAATCGTTCAACCGAGTCCTCATGCAGCGCCAGCGACCTGCCATTCACAAAGATGTCGTACTCCGGGTCTTCACCTTCCACGACGATGTAAAGAGAAGCAGCCATCTCCGCATCTTATCCCGAAGGTCCTGTCGAAAAGTCAACGCAGATGCAGGCTGGAGACGTCCTCGTCGCCCGACGGAGCCTTGTCCCGGATCAACAGGATGCCGCTGGCTGTCAGGAGAATCATGCCAACGCCGGCCTCCAACTCCACTCCGCCACTCATTGCAGCATAGCCCTCGACAGCGGTGACGAGCGGCACCAGCAGGAATCGCGCGGAGAGTCTGCCTGGATCGACCTCGCGAATGAGCCAAACGGTGAGCCACATCACGGGAAGATCGAAGAGCAGGCAACGGACACACTCGAATCCTATTAAGCGCATCGTGAGTTGTGGCCAGCCCGCAGCCACACCATATCCCCCCAGCAGCGCCGCACATCCAAAGGCGGTGAGTGCTAACGTGATCGCGACAGCAACGCCCTGTATCAGCCTGTGCATCGCGATTCCAGCGACGGCAACCAGCAAGCAGCACACGGCCATGAAGCTGAAGAAGATCCACCCTCTCGTGGAGCCGGGAAGCGTTGCTGGAAGGACCAGCAACGCACCACCCACGCCGAAGACGCTCGTCAGCAGAGCGCGTGGCGCGACCGCGCGCACGCCCGTCCACTCGAAGGCTCCAAGCAGCAGGACCGTCAGCAGCGGGATTGAGCAGAACAGCGCCAAGCTGGTGAACTCCGATACGGCGCCTGTGGAGATACCGCGCGCCAACGCCGGAACCGCGAAGACGCCCATGCCGGACAGCGTGATCCAGCCACCGATTGAAGCTCTTGGCAATGCCATCCGCTTGGCCATGCCGTAGCCTGCCGCAACAACGCTGATCACGGCGAAGTGAATGCATCCAGCAAACGGAAAGCCGATCTCGCGCGGATAGATCTGCAGCAGAATCCATCCGCTTCCGGAGAGCACGCAGAGTAACACCAGCCCAAGGATGTGCGATTGCTTCATGCCGTTTGGCCTTCAGCGAAAACGAAAGGGCCGCGCCAAAGCGCGACCCTCTCATAGCTTTTTACTGAATGAAGCTTAGCGATTGCCGCCACCCTGAGGTGCGCCTCCGCCGGAGTTTCCACCACCGCCACCCTGACCCGGACGACGTCCGCTGCGGCGACGACGACCACCGCCACCGGGACGGCGATCTCCGCCAGCACCAGGGGCTCCCGGAGTGCGCCCTGCGCCGGCACCTGCCGGAACTGGAGCGCCGTCAGCGCGGTTGAAGTTCGGCTCGTCGGTAGCTTCTTCGCCCTCACCGTCGCCCTCGAACTCCTCGCCATCGTCCTCGTCCTCGTCGAAGTCAGCGGCCTCACCGACCGTGGCTCCAGGAGCAGGAGCATCGATGCCGATCTGATTGCCTTCCGGCAGGCCGAGCTTGGCGCGCTGTTCACGCAGAACAGCCTTGCGGGACAGCTTGATGCGGTTGCCTTCGATCGAGAGAACCTTGACCAGGATCTGGTCGCCGTCACGAAGCTCGTCCTTCACGTCCTTGACGCGATGCTCAGCGATCTCGGAGACATGCAGAAGACCGTCGGTGCCGGGGAAGATCTCGACGAATGCGCCGAACTCAGCGATGCGAACCACCTTGCCCAGGTAGGTCTTGCCGATCTCCGGAACCGCAGTGATGTCCGAGATCATCTGGATCGCGCGTGCCAGACCGTCGGCGTCGCTCGAAGCCACATTCACGCGGCCCGAATCGTCTACGTCGATCTTCACACCCGTAGCATCGACGATGCCACGGATCACCTTGCCGCCGGGTCCGATGAGATCCCGGATCTTGTCGGTAGGAATCTGGATGGTGTGGATGCGAGGAGCGAACGCGGACTTCTCTTCCTTGGCGCTCGAGATCACAGCGTCCATCGTGTCGAGCAGGAACATACGTCCCTTGTTGGCTTGCGCCAACGCTTCACGCATAATCTGCGGCGTGATGCCCATGATCTTGATGTCCATCTGCAGCGCGGTGATGCCCTTGCGGGTTCCGGCCACCTTGAAGTCCATGTCGCCGTAGTGGTCTTCAGCGCCTGCGATGTCCGAGAGGACAGCGTAGTTATCGCCTTCCTTCACGAGACCCATCGCCACACCGGCGACCGCTCCCTTGATGGCGATGCCAGACTGCATCAGCGCCAGAGACGCTCCGCAGACGGTTGCCATGGAGGACGATCCGTTCGACTCAAGAATGTCCGAGACGACGCGCAGCGTGTAGGGCGACTCGGTCTCATCCGGGAGCACGGCTTCGATCGCGCGATACGCAAGCGCTCCGTGGCCGATCTCGCGACGGCCCACACCGCTCATACGTCCAACCTCACCCACCGAGAACGGCGGGAAGTTGTAGTGCAGCATAAAGCGGCGCTTCTGCTCGCCCTCGTAGGTCTCGATGCGCTGCGCATCGTCGGTGGTGCCAAGCGTTGCCGAAACAAGCGCCTGGGTCTCACCGCGCGTAAACAGAGCCGAACCATGGACGCGGGGAAGAACGCCAACCTCGATCTCGATGTGACGAATCTGGTCGAAGGCGCGGTGGTCGGGACGGATGCGGTCGTTGAGGACCTGCTTGCGGAAGATGTCTTCGCGGAGCAGCTCGTAGTACTTGCTCAGCTTCTTGGGGGCAGTGGAATCCCCTTCGGGAAGGTCCTTCTTCAGCTCGTCCTTGATCTCCTTGACCAGGGCGTAGCTCTCGAACTTGGGGTGCTTCTGCGTGTCGAGCGCGTCCTTGAGCCGGTCGCCGACCTTCGCATAGAGGCCGTTCAGATAGTCATGATCGACTTCGATCGGGTTGACCGTACGCTTGGTCTTGCCAGCGCGGCTGACCAGGTCTTCGATACCAGCGCAGATCTTCTTGATCTCGACGTGAGCGAACTCGATGGCTCCGACAACCTCTTCCTCAGAGCACTCCTTCGCACCCGACTCGACCATCACGATGCCGTCCTTGGTGCCGACGACCATGATGTTCAAGGTGCTGGTCTTGCGCTCTGCGTAGGTGGGGTTCACCAGGTAGTTGCCATCGATGAGGCCAACACGAATCGCGCCGACCGGGCCATGGAAAGGAATGTCGGAGAGAGCGAGCGCGCAGCTTGCGCCGTTGATGCCGAGGACGTCCGGATCGTTCTCTTTGTCCGCGGAGTAGACGAACGCCACAACCTGCGTCTCGTTGCGGAAGGCTTCCGGGAAGAGAGGACGGATGGGGCGGTCGATCTGACGGCTGGTGAGAATCTCCTTCTCGCTCGGACGGCCTTCGCGCTTGATGAAGCCACCGGGGATGCGTCCGCCGGCGTAAGTGAACTCGCGATACTCAACGGTCAGCGGGAAGAAGTCGATGCCTTCCTTCGGGTCGGGCGAAGCTACTGCGGTTGCGAGAATTACGTTGTCGCCGCTTGAGGTAAAGGCTGCGCCGGAGGCCTGCTTGGCCACCCGTCCGGTTTCGAATTTGATCTGCTTGCCGCCGGCAAGCTCTACTACGACGTCCTGTTTCATCGTTGTCTTCCTCTTCTTTTTTATCGTTTTGGGAACTTGTGGCGCGCTCCGTCAGCCGTGAAAACGGCGCGGAAAGCGCGAGAGGCGCAGCCCGTCCGCGACGCTGGAAGCGTCTGCGGCTGGCTGCGCCTGTTATGGATGGATCCTGTTGAGAGAGCCGGAATGCCCGAGTTTGTATTCATGGTTAGCTGCACCCGCAGATGAATCCCGAAAGACTCTGTGCGATGTCCGCAGCCGTTACTGGGCAAGCCAGGCAAATATCCATGAATCAACTGTCTCTCTGGACTGTCTCTGGGAGGGGTAGAGGCTACTTGCGGATTCCGAGCTTTCCGATGACGTCGCGGTAGCGGTCGGCGTCCACCTTCTTCAGGTAGTCCAGAAGACGGCGGCGCTTGCTCACGAGCATGAGAAGTCCGCGACGCGAGCCATGGTCCTTCTTGTGCGTCTTGAAGTGTTCCGTCAACTCGGTGATCCGCTCAGTCAGGATCGCGATCTGAACCTCTGGGCTCCCGGTGTCGGAGTCGTGCGTACGAAACTTCTCGATAATGTCTGTCTTTTTTACGGATGCCAACACAGCTGTTGTTACTCCTGATCTTCTCTTATGTCCACTCTTCGTAGTGTCTCTAAGAGGATAGCATCGCTTGCCGCAGGCGGCAACGCGAAGAGAATCAAGGAGGATGCGCCCGGTTCCGGCATTGGGAGCAAGTTTCTGTTAGAACTCTCTGCTGTCGAAGATCAGCATTCCGGAACCCGGCGCCATAATCGTCTGAGCATCCGCCGCCGCAGCCTGACCTTCGGGGCTTGCGAGCCCCGCCTGAAGCGACGCCATGTCCTCAAAGTGCAGAATCGCAACAAGATGCACGGGCGAAGGGCCGGCGGGTGAGACCACCGGCCCTTCACTCGTCTCGAACTTTTTCAAGCCCGGCAGCTTCAACGCCAGCGGAATGTGGATCTCCTTGTAGTGACGATCGAAGCTTTCAACATCACCTGGAATTCCATACGTTACAACGATCTTTGCCATAATTGCTCCGCTGCCGCCTGCTGTCTTAACCGATGTTCTTCTTCAGAAACTCCAGCGACCGCTCCATTGCGAGCTTCGCCGCCTCGGGATTGTAAGCATCGCGGAAGTGGTTGGCGAAGCCATGCTCCGCGCCCTCATAGATATACACCGTCACGTCGGGGTGCGCTTCGCGGACGGCGTCACGCTGGTCCGCGCCGATATGCGAGTCCGCGCCTCCGAAGTGCAGCATCACTGGGCAGCTCGGTTTCTCGGTCGCCACCTTCCCCACACCGCCGGGATAGTAGCCAAAGGTGCAGGCCGGCAGCATGCCCAGCGCCTCACCGCGCGTGGCAGCCAGCCAGCTCATCAGACCGCCGTAGCAGTAGCCCGTCACCGCGACCTTCTTCACACTCTCAGAGACCTTCGCGAACGCCGCGGCCACATCCAGCAGAGCTGTCGTGACATCCAGCTTGCTGTAGAGAGCGAAGGCCTTCTGCAAATCATCGCCGGTATAGCCCAAGATGACGTTCTTCTCGTACCGGTCGAAGATTGCCGGAGCGATGGCGAGGAAGCCCTCCTTGGCAAAGCCGTCCGCTACATCGCGAATGCTCTTGTTGATGCCGAATATCTCCTGGACCACGACTACCGCGCCAATCGGTTCGCCTTGCGGAGTGGCTACATACGCGTCCAATTCATGTCCATCCTGCGCCTTCAGTTCAACGATCTGTCCCATATAGCTCCCAATACTTTGTTTAGCAGTCTTCTGTTTTGAACTGATGAATGGACGCTGCGCCGAGCTTCAATTTCTCAGTCGATGCTCTTCCCGTCGGCATAGCTCTTAATCTCGCCTATCCACGCCATGAATCGGAAAAACTGCCGCTTATCGCTCCAGAAAAGATCCCAGAAGTCGCGCGGCTGAACCTCGCCCGCAGGCTTGCCGGTGTAGGTCTCCAGCCGCCAGCGAAGGTATTCGCTTCGCCAGGGCGACAGTCGGTGCCCGCGCGTCGCGTTCCACAAAAATCTGACCGCCTCGAACAATCCGGCCTCCTGTTTCTAGAACAAGAGTACCGGATTGCCGAAGGCGGTCGAATTCCCTATTGCGGATTTACTTGATGTAGTCGAAGAGACTGCCCTTGGCAAGCGACGCGATCACGCTGCTCAACGCCTGTCCTTGGGTCTCGGCGGTGCTCAACTGCGTCGCCACCTTGGCCGGGTCTGCGGAGATCAAGGTTGTCTCCGACGCCGTAAATTGCGCTGAGGTCGTCTGTGCGTAGGTGCTGCTGGTCTGGATCTGCGCCAGCGAAGTTCCGATGATGCTCCTTTGGCTGTCGACTGTGTTCAATGCGGTGGTCAGTAGCGCAGAGTCCGCCCCAATCTGCGTGCTCGAAGCATTCGAAGCGAAGTCCGCAATCACGGTATTCAAGGCCGAGAAGACGTTTGTTCCGGGAGCGGTAAACAGGCTCGATCCCGCAAGATTTGTCTGGATCTTTTGTCCGTTAGGTGTGGTTGTGTACTG
Organism: Granulicella aggregans; assembly: GCF_014203275.1. Classification (GTDB taxonomy): domain Bacteria; phylum Acidobacteriota; class Terriglobia; order Terriglobales; family Acidobacteriaceae; genus Edaphobacter. The sequence continues at coordinate 504,852 of NZ_JACHIP010000003.1, read as the reverse complement.
CAGCGCGCTGTCCCCGGCATAGGTCACCTTTGCCGGAGAGGTCGTCGAACTCAACGTGAAGGGCTGAAGCTGTCCTTGGCTTCCGGAGAAGATGTATTGCCCCTGGTAGGAAGCGTTCGCCAGTCCGAGTATCTGGTCGCGGATCGCCACAATCTGCTGTCCAATAATCGCCTTGTCGCTCGCGCCCAGCGTGCCGTCGCCGCCCGAAATTGCCAGCGAGATCGCCTTCGTCAGCGCCGTCACTACCTCGCCCAAGGTTGAGTCGGTCACCTGCAGCTTGCTCTGCGTAGAAGTAGCGACCTGGACATAGGAGTCGGCTGCGCTGATCGCCGCCGCCAGCACCGTACTTTGGCCAACCGCAACCGCGTCGGTGGACAACCTCGAAACGCGGAGCCCGCTTGCCAGTTCCCCGCTCAGATCGGCCTCATTGCTGGTGATGTTGTCCAGGGCCGTGGAGAGGCCCTGGATGTAAAACGGATCAACGCGCATTGTCTGCTCCTGATTCTTACGATTGCGGTGCTTTCTTTAGGAAACCGTTGTGACGACTCCCAAGTTCAAGACCGTCGCAAACAGGGTGTCGATGATGGAGAAGAGCTGAGAGGCCGCTTGATAGGACCTCTGATACTGGGACAGATCGGCAGCTTCTTGGTCGAGCGACACCCCGGAGAGCGAGTTCCTCTGAGTCGTCAATTGTGTCAACGTCGCCTGCTGTAGGGTGCTGTCGTTGTTCGCCGTTGCCGCTGCTTCACCAATCGTCGCCAGCGCCGATGCAAGATAGCTCGATGCTGTCTGGCCGCCCGCAATCAACGCCGTGCCCAGCGCGGCGAGCGCCGAGGCATTCGTGTTTCCCGTGCTGCCTTCACCCGGGCCAGCCGTCGCGACCAGGCTTCCATTCGTGGTCGCGGCTGCAATCGTAGCGGCGGATCCCGGAGCCGTCGTTCCAATGGTGAAGAGCGCCGCGCCCGGATTGCCGTTGGCATCCACCCCAGCTTCATTCTGCGTGTTCACCGCCGTGGCAATCGAATACGCAAGTGTGTCCAACTGTTCCAGCAGCGGAGGAATACTGGTAGTCAGCGCCTGCAATGTCCCGCCCAGCGAACCTCCAGTTAGCCCGGAGGTCACATTGGTAAAGTTCGGCCCGGCAAGCACCTGCACTGTGCCGCCAAGAACCGTCGCGCTCAACGGATAGCTGTTCGGCCCCGACACCAGGAAGCCGCCATTGGCGGTCGTCAATTCGATCCCATTGTTCGACGTGTTGATCTCGTCCAGGCCGATGTACTGCGAGAGCTGATTGATCGCAGCTTGGCGCTGGTCTTCAAGCACTCCCGCATCCGTGTTCGGGCTCTGCGCCGCGATCTTCGCATTCAGCGTTGCAACCGTGGAGAGCAGTGTGTTCACCTGCCCCACAATGTTCAACGCGCTCCCCTGCAGCGACGTTGTGATCTGCGAGATCTGTGACGACTCCGCGTTGAAGGTGGCGGACAGCGTGGAAGCCGCGCTCAGAACCTGTTGTCGCGTCGGCGTGTCCGAAGGATTTGCGGCAAGTGCCGTAAGCGCGGAAAAGAACGCGTTCACCGCGCTACCCAGCTGGGTCACACTGGAGCTTGTCGTCGTCGACGTCACTCCGAAGATGCTCTCGACGTCACTCAGTGCCGACTGAATTGCCGCGCTCTGCGACTGGATCTGCGTCTGCTGCTGTACACGCTGTTCCAGAACGCGGTCGCGCACGGATGTCGGCTGGCCGGCCAGCACACCATCCCCCACGTTATGCCCGTTGAGCAGATAGGTGTCCTGGGCCACGAAGTTCGACACCTCGCGCGTGTACCCAGGAGTGTTCTGGTTGGCGACATTGTTTGCGGTTACGTTTACGGCAGATTGCTCGGCCGCAATTGCTTCCCGTGCAATGTTGAGGACAGAGATTAGAGTGCCCATTCGTTGCCTGCCTTTCGCTCACGCAGCCGCCGCAACAGCGCAAGGTTCTGCTCCGTCACCATCAGTACGCCAGCCAGTATCCTCTGATTGTTTTCGATCGCTTCCATCGGCTCGCGCTCGACCGGAATCTCACCGCTGAGCGCGCCCTGCATGAGATCGGTGAGTCTATCGAGAGCTGCATGGTCAAAGTTGGCAAGGGCATCGGCCACAGCTCTTGAAGCATCGCTCAAACGCACTGACTCAACCATGATTCCCTCATGCCGCCGTTGTAGCTATGGTTCTGACGCTGGAAAGACTGGATCCCTTGCGTCCTCCCAGCCAATCGCGAGCCGGGAGATCTGCCGATGGGAGCAAAGAAGGCCCTATACGCCGATCACTTCAAAAGCGAGGTAATCAGCTTGTCCGCCAGGTCCGATGAGGACACCTGGTACGTCCCTGCGGCGATCGCCGCCTGCAAGGGCTGAATCTTGTCCAACCGAACGTCCGATCCACTCAGCGCCCGGGTCAACAGCTCACTGGTCGAGCTGATGACGGTCTGGTCCGTCACTGGAGTGGTCTTCACTGCTCCAGGAGCGAGCGACACGCTCGACTTGATCTGCTCTTCCTTGCCCGTCTGTACCGTCGCCGATGCGGGCGTTACCGGGTTCGACAGCCCCTGCAAGTTTCCAATTCCGTTCGAAATGCTCATAAGACTTCCTCCGTCCACTCACTTCATCGGCCAGCCTCTCTGACACTTTAGTACTTGATGACTATTTCCTGTGGTGCCCGTCTGCAATCCCAATCTGGCGCATGACCTGCTTCGCGATCCCCAGGCCACCATGCTTTGCAATCGCTGCCGCGACTGCCTCGGTGCCGTAGCTGCTCATCGTATCGAGCGACGTATCCCGGTCCGGATCACCCGTTCCGAAGCCTCCGCCACTCTCATCTTCGGCGCCATCCTTGCCGGCCTGCATCGGCTTCAGCAGCTCCTGCATCATCATTCCCTCGAACTGCTCGGCGGCGTCCTGCAACTTGGCCTGGCGCGCTCGGTCGGTCGGACTCAGCACGCTTAGACTTGCTGCCGTATCTGCACACTGTGTACTCGCAATGTTCATAGCACCTCTATCTCCGCCTCAAGGGCGCCAGCCGACTTCATCGCCTGAAGGATCGAGATCACATCCCGCGCCGTAGCTCCGATGCTCTGCAGACTGCGTACCAGGTCATCCACGGTCGACCCCTTTTTCAACTCGATCCGGTTGACGGGCTTATCCTTCACCTGGATCTGGGTCTGCTGCACTACCTGAGTTGTCCCGGTATTCGAGAAGGCACTCGGCTGTGAGACCTGAAACTCGCTGACCACATTGATCGCAAGACCGCCATGCAGGATCGACACAGGTTGAAGAACTACTGTCCCCCCAATAACGACTGTCCCCGTTCGCTCATTCACAACAACCTTGGCGGTCGGATAAAACGGCACTTCGACGGCCTCTACGCGGGCGAGGAGCGAAGGAATATCTTCTCCCGGAGTGACCTCGAGGTTTATCTCGCGGCTATCGATCGAACGCGCTGCATCGCGTCCGAGGTCTTTGTTGATAAAGGTCGCCATCGCCCCCGCACTGCGAAAGTCCGCCTGGTTCAGCAGCAGGGTGAAGTTATGCCGCCCGGCGAGTTCGAACGCGAGGCCGCGCTCTACCATCGCACCGGCAGGGATCCTCGCGGTCGTCGGGTGATTGTAAGACTTCACGTTGCCATTGACGCTGAGCGCATATCCTCCCACGACCAGGGATCCTTCGCCCTCGGCGTAGATCTTTCCATCGGGGCCGTAGAGCGGTGTCAGCAGCAGAAGTCCGCCCTCGAGGCTCTGCGCGTCGCCAGCAGATGCAACGGTGACATCAAGCTTCGTCCCCGGTCGCGAAAAAGGAGGCAGCGTTGCCGAGATGAAGACCGCGGCAAGGTTCTGCACCTTGATCGCGGACGCAGGCACACTTACCCCCATGCGCAACAACGTAGCGGCCAGTGTCTGGAGAGGGAAGGTCGTCTGCTGACTGTCGCCGGTGTTATGCAGACCCACCACAATGCCGTAGCCGACGAGTTGATTGTCGCGAATGCCCTCAATTGAGGCGATATCTTTGACCCGAGCCAGATGCTGCACTTCAGGCGGAGCGACCGGCTCTATGGCCCACCCAGCCGGGCCACAAGCCAGCAGCCAGAACGCCCAACTCAGGCGTAGAAGCGTCCGCCGCGCCAGTCTAAAACTGACAGCGAGGGCGCGCTTCCCCAGACTTCCCACTGGGAACATAGTCCCTCGCGAGTCCTGTAGATCGGATTGATGGATTCCCAGCCCTGACTGACTCATTGCATCCTCGGTCTCAACAAACAACTGCTTCGGCAACTTAGAAAATTCGCTCGATTAGAAGATCAGGATCTGCTGGAGCAACCGCACCAGCGGGTTCTGCCGCCTCGTATAGTCGTTCACGATTCCCTTGCCCTTCACTTCCAGCTCCAGGCTCGAGATCGCCGTAGACTTGACCTGGTTCTCCTGCGAGATGTCTTCCGGCCTGACCAGTCCGCGAAGAATGATGGTCTGCGTCTGCTGCGAGAACTCGACCTGCCGGGCCGCTTCGATCACCAGCATTCCGTTGGGCAGCACCTCAATCACCTGTCCGCCGAACGTTGTCGTCAAGCTGGAGTTGGTTGCGCTCGCACCTGCCGCATTGAGTGAATTCGATGAGCTCTGATTGACCAGATTCTGGAGCGCGTTACTCGCATGTAGAGCTCCAATAAGGCTCGAGATCGACGAGTTTGCCGCCGACGCTCTCTGATTCTTGACTGTCCCATCGGTCGATGCGGCAAGGTTCTCGAGCACCACAACCTGAATCAGATCGTTGGGTCGCATCGCGCGAACGTCTGTATTGAGCCGCGTCAGCCTGCCCGACTCGCTCCAGATCGCGCCTGCCGCCGGCTGCGCGCTCGAGGTCTCCCTGCGAAGCCGCTCCACGTAAGCATTCAGGGAGTTCACCGCGATATTCGGATTCGCCGGGACCAGCTTCTTCAGCATGGTCCGCTTACCGGGGGGCGGCGCGGCAGCCATGATCGGGGTCGTTAACGGCACACCGGCAAAGCCCGGATCAGTGGTCGATGAAGGAAGTGCCTTGGCCGCCACCGGATACGGTGGAGGAGGTTCTGAATCTGATGGAGTCGCAGGCACAGACGGTGCCGGCTGCGGCGCAGCCTGCGCTGCAGCCGAGGCGGCGCTCGCCTGCGCCGAAGGTCTGCTCACGGTTCGCGGAGAGATCCTTGAAGACGCTGCCGGCCGGGTAGAGGTCCGCCCTGCCGCACCCGGTGCCTGTATAACAACAGGAGTCGCCGCCTGTCCGGAAGCTGGTGTGATCGACTGTACGGCTACCGGGGCCGAGCCTGGCGTTGCAGGTGGCGTGATGGCCGGAGGTGCGGTCTGCGATAGCGCCGTTGCTGCCATCAGCCACCAGGCCACAAGGCAGGTACGAACGATCCATCCGCTGCTGCCTTCATCGGAAATTATCTTCACTGCGTCATCTCCACATCCCCGGGCCCATGTACTACCCCGACCACCCGCCAGCCTGTATCGCCGTCCACTCCAGAGCTCGGAATTCTGAGCTTCACCTCTTCGCCAATCGCCGCGCTTCCCTCTGCAATTGCGCTCATCTCTATCCGGACATTCCGCTCGATCTTCCAGAGCCTTACCCGGTCGCCGTAGTGAACGAGCGCAAGATATGGTTTGGGTGGGGCTACACTTTCAGCGGGTCTCGCCTCGACGGAGGTTCCATCGACCAACTCCACCGGCCCGACTGTATCCATCCGCTCAGACCATAGGGGATACTCGGGATGTTGCACATCTTCGAGCACCGCCCAGTTCTGCTTCAGCACCGCGTCCCAGCGGACCTCGCGCAGCCTCATGCCACGTAACTGGGCACGCGCCATAATCGCGGCGAGTGGAGCAGGCTTCGCGTGTGCAGGAAGCAACCCGGCCCCGCCCAACTCTCCCGCAAAGCTCGGCGCGCAGGAGCAAAAGAGCGCGGCGTGGAAGGCGAGTTGGGCGAGAGTTCTCATTACCGGATCAACCCGTTGATCTGCGAGTACATATCGTCCGCCGTCCGAATCACCTTCGAGTTGCTCTCGTAGGCCCGCTGCGCCAGGATCATCTGCACGAACTCCGTCACCACATCCACGTTCGAGTTCTCGAGGTAAGCCTGCTGCAGTGTTCCCATGCCCGTATTACCGCCCGGGTTGTCGGTGATCGCATTGCCCGAAGAGGTCGAAGGTTGAAAGAGGTTGCTGCCCAGCGAGTTCAACCCGCCGGGATTAGGAAACGTTGCGAGCTGAATCTGGCCTAGCTGGCTGGAGGTCGTCTGGCCGGGCAGCGTCGCCGTCACCACCCCGTAGGGAGAGATCGTCACCGATGTCGCATTCGACGGGATCGTGAGCGATGGAATCAGCGGGTTTCCGTTGGGGTCGACAACATTGCCGACGTTGGTCAAGGTGAAGTTTCCCGCGCGGGTGTAAGCCAGCGTCCCGTTAGGCAGTTGAACCTGAAAGAACCCGGTTCCCGAGATCGCGAGATCGTACTGGTTCCCCGTCTGGTTGAACTCGCCCTGGGTCATGATGACCTCACTGGTGATCGCCCTTGTTCCCAACCCAATCTGCAGACCTGCGGAGGTCGTCTGCTGGCTGGAAGCCGACCCAGGCGCCACCAGGTTCTGGTAGACCATGTCCTGGAACTGCAGCCTGCGCTGGCGGAAGCCCGCTGTCGCGGAGTTGGCCAGGTTGTTCGCCACCGTGTCCAGGTTCAACTGCTGGGCGTCCATTCCGCTTGCCGCCGTGTACATTGCTCGAATCATCGCTTCTCCTCGTATCGAACCGCATCAACCCAAACCGGCTAAACCTTGCCCAACTCCTCAGCCGCGGCCTTATCGAACTCCGTGTAAAAGACGCCCAGGGCGCGTTGCATCATCTCGGTCTGCCGCTGCAGCATCACAAGCTGCATCGATCCTTGAATCGCGTTCTGGTTCGACCCTTCCACCGCACCCTGGCGAATGGTTGCGGTTCCGGCAATCGGGACCACGCCTGACGGAGCTTTGAGGCGGTTGGTCCCCTCTGCCTTCAAGATCTTTTTGTCGGAAAATGTGAAGATGCCGATCTGGCCGACGATCGTATTGCCCTCAGGCGTCGTGACCGAGACGGTTCCGTTCGGAGAGACCGCTACCGTTCCCGTAGGGATCTGTATGGGCTGGCCCAGCGGATCGTTGACCGGTTCGCCCTCCGCATCCTGCAGCACCCCGGTAGCGGATCGCGAGAAGCTGCCGTCACGTGTGTAGAGCACACCACGCGACGTCTGCAGCGCGAAGAAACCGTCCCCCTGCAATCCCAGGTCGAGCGAGTTTCCCGTCTCGGTCATCTGCCCCTGGCTGAAGTCCAGCGCATTACCGCCAAGCACGCCAAAGTCGTTGACCGAGGAGCCTACCTGCGAATCGCCCTCGAGCCCGCCGAGGTTATCCACTAGAACTCCGCGGAAGAGTCCCTTCTCCGCCCGAAATCCGCCGGTTCCCACATTGGCGAGATTGTTGGCTGCCGTGTCGAGCGCCTGGGTGCGCGAGAGTAACGCCGTATATGCCGCATAGAGGCCGCTGTCCATGCACAGAGAGAATGCAAGCGCGTGGCCGAATTATCCGGCGAACCCGTTAGAGCGGACTAAGCAGCGGGTCACCCAGCCGCGATTCAGGCTAACCGCTGCTGCATCTTGACTTGGCCCAATCGTATGGAGCGGCTCCAGTGCTAGAGGAGTTACCGATGTAATAAACCCGCGTGACCGTCGGTTGCGGATCGCTCCGTATCTGTGATCCTTCTCTGAAGCTGGACAAGCTAAGGTTGCGTCAACTCACCACACTACAAACTGGGCCCTCGAACCTCCATCTATCTCACCGGAGTCGACTATGTCCCATATCAGCTCAATCACCCGGCTTCGGTTTCGCCAGATTCGATTTCTCGCGAAGACCCTTGAACATCTCTCCTGCCATAGCCAATCCCGCAAAATCCTCGCAGCCCTTGGCAGTAACTCCTTGCTCGATCACTGCCTATCCGGCTTCCGGCGGACGTTTTCATCCTTTGAAGAAGCGCGCCTTCATGCGGGCAAATATAGAGTTCCCTCGCACGAACATCCCGACAATATCAGCATCCACAGCTACCGGACGGAAGAGGTCCGGGAGAGCGACTACCCGGTCCTGTTCCACATGCAGCGGCTCATGGGAGAGGTCAACTCTGTCCTCGATATTGGCGGAAGTATTGGCAATCTCTTTTATGGCTATTCAAAGTACCTTTCTTATCCCCCCGGAATGACCTGGACGGTCTGTGAAGTGCCCGACACGATCATCGCCGGGTCACATTTGGCACAACAGCGAAACGAACACCGCCTTCGATTCGTCGAGCGGATCCAGGATTGCGATGCGGTCGATGCCGTGATCATCTCCGGGGCGCTGCATTACTTCGAACAACTTCCCCCGGCCCTGATCGAGGGCCTCCGCCGTCAACCGCGCCATGTCTTCATCAACCGTACGCCGGTGATCTATGGTCCTTCGGCGTTCACCATCCAGGACCACGAGCAGTACTTCGCAATCTCTCCAGCCCGTGTTCTCTCTCATGAGGTGCTCTTGGAGGCGATGTACAGGGCGGGGTACGAGTTGGTCGACGAGTGGAAGGCTAACGAACTTCGGCTGCATATCCCGCTTCATCCAGAGGCATCTGTCTCCGCGTACTCTGGTTTCTACTTCCGGATGAAGCAAGCCGGAGCCGTGCGGCACCCCCAGCCGACCAGGGAGATTTTGAAGCGCGTCATGAGCACCCGCCGGACGTCTCGCAGGATTGCGGGCGTGGCAGTACACTCTGGCTGAAACAGCGCGGGCGGCCCAAAGGGCCGCCCGGCAATTTCAATCGAACAGATTTGCCTATTTCACAACGGACTGGAACAAAGGAGAGCTGAGCAGGCTCGAGAACTGGCTGTCTGTTGAAGAGTACGAAACCATCAACGTGCCGGAGTTCGAATCGATCGTGGTCTCGTCCAAGGCCTGCTTCTCGAGCGGCGATCCCTGTGTCTTGCGCATCAGCGAGACGCCCTTCATCAGGGTTGCGGCTGTCGCTCCGGTCAACGTATCGGACATCACCACGGCCATGTCGAACTTCACACCGTTCGAAAAGTCCATCGTGTAACGCGAACTCTTCATCCGGTCGCGGACCGTGTCGTAGTCCGTCAACTGGGCAGCATCGCCAAGCACACTGCGCATCATGGTCTGCGTGCCCTTCGCATCAAGAAGGCTCCAAACAGCCTTCGAATCGACGGCACCCATCTCATTCACCATGTCGGTGTCGGCAAGGAAGTTCTGCTGCAGGCCGTCGTGCGCATCGAGCGAGATATCGATCGACTTCTTGTCACCAAAGATCATCGTCGTCTGGTTCAGGAATACGACATCGAAACCAGCCGAACCCATCGGATACACGAGATTGTTGCGTACCGCGCGTGGCTTCACCTTGTCTTTCGTGAACTTCGCCAGGATCGCGCGAGTCTGAAACTGTCCCTGAGCGATTCCCAGGATGCGAGCCGAATCAGCAGTCGTCCCTGTACGGAATGCGGCGAAGCAGAGAATGTCGGCGTCCTGGTCGACCTTCAGACCGGATGACTTCAGCGCCGTCTCGAGCCGCTTCAACTCCGGCGGAAGTACGCGGTCCTTCAGGCTCATGGCGGCGGGCGAGTTCTGCATCGCCCGGTAGTCCACCACGATCAACTGCTGCACGTCTTTAGGAATCGCGGATTTCGCGTCATTGCTCAACTGCGCAGCCCGGGCGACAACGGGTGACACCACCAGAACAGCTGCAATTGCGGCGACGGCCAGACCCTTGGCAACATCGGGAATCAAACTCTTCAACTTGGAATTCACTGGTAAATCTCCTGATCTCGTTCGCAACGGGGCGACACCCTGATTGTCTCTATCTGTTACGTCGAATGCAAGTCAATGGATGATGACCGTTTTGCACGTCCTGAAACGGTTCAGTTCAACACAGAGTGTTAAGTCGGGAATCGGCTAGCTAACCGGCCACTCCATCGGACGATGCAGCTTTCTTTCCAGCACCTTCTCTTCTGCATTGAATCCAAGGGTTTGACGCACCCAATCAGAATCCGGCTCAAACGCCGCCTCGGGAATTAACCCGATCAACTCGCCATCAGAGACCTCGACCCCATGGCGTCGCGCGATGGTGCTGACCGCCGCGTGGACCTGGCCCATGGGGGTCAACTGGTAGTCGGTGATGTTCATGCTGATCTGCGCGCGGCCATTCGCCATCACACCGATAGCCTTCACTCCCTGCAACCCGCCGTTTGAGACCCGAAGATCGCGAATGTCCCGTGCAATCGCCCGGGCGGAGGCAATCTCGGTCTGCTGCGGCAAAATCGGAGCCTGTCCGCTGCCGTTGCTGCCTGGGTGCTGAATATAAAGGTTATAAGCAATAAGAAAGCTTCGGGCTCCGACAGCACTCGCTCCGGCCTTCGAGTGCAACTCAGGGCCGCCGACGTCCGGTCGACGCATCGCATCGCGAAGCGCCGCCTCGCGTAACCCTTCAAACTGTCCCCTGCGAACATCTTCTAACTGAACCCGGTCCGGTCGTGTCGCCGCCGCTCCGTAGAAATAGACCGGAACCCCGTACCTTCGCCAGATCTGCAGTCCCGCCTGACGCGCCAGCATCGCGCACTCCGCCACCGAGATTCCACTAACCGGCACAAAAGGCACAACATCGGCCGCGCCAATCCGAGGATGGACTCCGCTCTGCTGGGTAAGGTCGATCAACTGCGCCGCCTTCCCAACCCCGCGTACCGCAGATTCCACCACCGCGTCCGGACTACCCGCAATCGTCACCACGGAACGATTGTGCGTCGCATCCCGAGACCAGTCCAGCAGACGCACACCGTCGACCTTCATCGAGGCGACGATGGCGCGGACCTTCTCCTCATCCATTCCTTCGGAGAAGTTTGGAACACATTCGATGATCGATTCAGCGTTCATCAGCGCAGTACCATTTCAGACTCAACTACTTCCAGAACGTGTATCCGATATTGAATTGCACACTGGCATTCACGCCGGGGTTCTTGTCGCCAAGGGATGCGCTTGAGATATGAACGGCGTTCGCGCCGAAGTCAATCGAACGCGTCGGCGAAAGGAAATAGTGGATCCCGACTCCGCCCTGCGGCGTAAAGTTCCACACGCTCGCATCGGTGTTCGGGCCGTCATTCGTCAGGTTGAGAGTCGGCGATCCGAAGGCCGGATACTTGTGGTCTGTCCAGAGAACGCCGCCCGCCGCCTGCGCCCAGGGCACAATCCGTCCATGCCCGGTGAAGTTCCACCGGAGGATGATCGGCGTCGCGGTCACGCCTGTAAATGTGCCGCCCACGGTGTAGTACGGGGAGCACGTGATTCCGCCCAGCAGTGGACCGGCGACACAATTTGCCCGCTGAAACTTGGGCGTGTAGGACTGCCAGTAGGGGAAGAGTTCCATGGCGTACTCGAAGTTGCCGCGCAGAAGTCCGGGCTTATCGTGGCTATAGAGCACCTTGCCCGCGTGGACGCCAGCCATGATGAACTTGAAGCCGCTGCGTTCCTCGGTCAATCCGACTCCGCCCTGCACGATAGCGCCGTACTCGAACGGCAGCGAGTTGGAGTGCATCTCGAATCGGTTCGCCACATGCGTGTTCCCCGCCGGGGCTGCAATCGCGGTGCCTGCGGCCTCTCCACCTTCATCCAGGCTGGAAGACGAGAACTGCTGCATCTGTGCGTGGCCCGCGCTCACAACTGCCAGTAACGCCAACGCACCTATCGACATCGATCTCAAGCCAAACTTCATCCGTGAACTCCCGTTCTTCAAACTCTCTCGTTCCACTAGCATAGCTGCGCGCAGTAAAAAGCCGCCGAAACCCCCGGCGGCTTTTTCCTCCGTCTCCGGTCCTGCTTACCCTGCTGCAACTTCCTCACTTGCATGGTCGAAGTTCGAATAGACGTTTTGAGCGTCATCCAGATCTTCGAGCGTTTCCAGCAGACGCATCATCTGATTCGCCGGCGCACCCTCAAGCTTCGTGTAGGTCGATGAAATCATCGTGACCTCGGCATGTTCGGGCGTAAGCTTGGCGGCCTTCAAGGCGTTCGTCACGTTCTCGAACTCCTTGGGATCGCAAAGAATCTCCCAGTTATCGCCCTCGTCCGCAAGATCGTCGGCACCCGCATCGAGCACAATCTCCGTCAGCTTATCTTCAGAGACGGCATCCTTGGCGACGACGATGACACCCTTCTTCGTGAACATCCAGGAGACCGAGTTCGACTCGCCGAGGTTGCCACCGTTCTTCGAGAACGCATGACGAATCTCGCTCACCGCGCGATTCTTGTTGTCCGTCAGCACATCGACGATGACGGCAACGCCGCCTGGTCCATAGCCCTCATACGTGATCTCTTCGTAGTTCACGCCTTCGAGTTCGCCCGTACCGCGCTGGATCGCTCGCTTGATGTTGTCCGCCGGCATATTCTCCGCCTTGGCGGCAGCAATCGCTCCGCGCAGTCGCGGATTGCCGTCAGGATCTCCGCCGCCCTGCTTCGCTGCGATGGTGACTTCCTTGATCAGGCGGGTAAAGATCTTGCCGCGCTTGGCATCGAGCGCGCCCTTCTTGTGCTTGATTGTCGCCCATTTTGAATGGCCTGACATAGTTCAACCTCTTCTACGAAACTCCGGGAATTCGCACCGGTCGCTGCTGTCCGCAACCCGCGTTCGACTTTCGATAGTAGCACTTGCACCTTGCCTGAGTCACGGCGTAGTCGCGCTAGACTGTCTCAGCAGCCATGAGATCGCGCAGGCTTTCCCGCCGCCTTACCAGGCGAGCCCGCCTACCCTCCACCAGCACCTCGGCCGGTCTCACCCGCGAGTTATAGTTCGAAGCCAGCGACATCCCATACGCCCCCGCATCCTCGATCAGAACGAGTTCACCCGGCTTCACCGCAGACATCACGCGGTCGTGCGCGAAGAAGTCGCCCGACTCGCACACAGGCCCCACGACATCAACTTTCCCTGCATCTTTACCTTGCTTCACCGGCAGAATCTCGTGGTGCGCCCGATAAAGCGATGGCCGGATCAGGTCGTTCATTCCCGCGTCCGTGATCACGAACGTCTTCGCCCCGTTTTTCTTCACATACAGCACCTGCGTCAGCAGCCCGCCCGCCTGGCCAACCAGGAACCTCCCCGGCTCCAGCAGGAGACGCACTCCAAGGCCCTCGATCACTCCGCCCAGTGCCGCCGCATACCGAGCCACCTCCGCCGCCGGGTCGAAGTCGCCTTGGGAGTAGTCGATGCCGAGCCCACCGCCCGCATCGACGTATCGGATCTGGTGCCCGTCCGTCCGCAGCTCTGCGATCAGACCAGTTACCCGCTCCATTGCCGCCGCAAACGGATCGACCGATCGTATCTGCGAGCCAATATGGACGCTCACTCCCGCCGCGTCCAGCGACTTGTTCTTCGCAGCCTTCTTATAGATCGCCCTCGCCAGGCCAATCGCAATTCCGAACTTATGTTCGCTCAGCCCGGTCGAGATGTACGGATGCGTCTCCGCGAAGACATCCGGGTTCACCCGCAGCGCAAATCTCGCGCGCTTGCCCATCGCGGCGGCGCGCTCCGCCAGCAAGCCCAACTCAGCCTCGGATTCAACGTTGAAGATCAGGATATCGGCCTTCAGAGCGGCATCGATCTCCCAAACTTGTTTGCCCACACCAGAGAAGACGACCTTCTTCAGCGCCGGCCTGAACGCCTTCCGAACCCGTTCCAGTTCCCCGCCCGAAACAATATCGAATCCGGCCCCGCGCTCGCCCAGCAGCTTCAGAATCGCGAGTGAGCTATTCGCCTTCACCGAATAACAGACGGTATGCGTGTGCTCTTGGAAGGCCGCCTCAAAGAGTTCATAGCGATAACCAATCTGCTCGGCCGAGTAGACGTACAGAGGAGTTCCGAACTCGCCCGCGAGCTTTCGCAGGTCGACGCCGTCGCAGAACAGGGACTTCTTGTTGTAGGCAAACGGACGAGCTTCGGGGGCGTGCGCTTTCTTCTTCAATGGACTCAAACCGTAGTATTTCCTGTCGAACCTGAGGGTGGATTAGTAGCTGATGGATAGCCCGAAGCCGGTGGCAGAGCATAGGCCCCTTCGGGAATGATGCCCCACGCGGCTAGGTAGCAAAGTCCCCCGAAGCCGCTGGTCACGAGTGCAAAGACCACGGTGAGTATGCGCACCAAGCTCAAGTCCCAGCCGTACTGGAGAGCGATCCCCGAGCATACGCCCGCGATCATCCGCGGATAGCGAGGGCGAACCAGCTTCGATACAGGCTGCGGAGGATAGCCGGAACCGGTGTATCCGGCGCTGCTAATCTGAGTACCGCAAGATGGGCAGAAGCGGACTCCCGCCTCCGCAGACTTCCCGCAATTAGGACAGAACATACGTCACCTCGGAATTCCCTATTCTGCCATATCGTCGGCATCGCAGGAAGATACGCGGAACGGCCAGCCGCCGTTCCCTGCTCCCGCTTTACTTGCCCGCGTAGGGCTCCTTCAGATACTTGCGAGCGGTGTCGGCCTGGGACTGATCGCCGCCTCCGGCCGCTGCCATCTGGTAGAGCTGGATGGCACGGTCGCGCTTATGGAGCAGATCGAACATCTCTCCGGCATTCAACTGCGCGCGCTTCCTCAGCCAGTCGCTGCACTTTGGCTGCTGGGCGGCGTTCACATAGTCGTTCGCTGCGTCGAAGATGTCGTTCTGCCCACGTTCGGTATCTGCCAGCCCAAACCACACCATCTGCAGCCTTGCATCGGCAAAGTACCCCGGCTTCTGCGCATCGCTAAGAACCTGCTTATAGATGGCGATCGCTCCGGGGCCATTCCCCGCATCCTTGGTCAGGTTGGCCTCTTCAAGCCGGAAGAGGTAGTCATGCGGAAACTCTTCGGCAAGTCCGTGCTGCACCACGATCGCTTCCTGATACCTCGCGTCGTGCCGAAGGAAGAGCGAGAGCACCGTCCGCGAGCTGACATTGGTCACGTACCCGTGCGCTGCTGCGTCGCGCAACATATCCAGGCCCTTTTCCTTATTCCCGCCGACACCGACGATACCCACCATCAGCCGCACCAGTCGCGGCAGGCTCGCTACCGCGAACTGCTGGATGCCGACGGCCATCTTGGCGTCGGCATACTCCGGGTCGATCTTCAGTGCCTGTTCGCTGTCGCTTCTGGCCGCGTAGCCCTGCCGCGCTGCGCCGGCAAAGCTGTGATCGACCAACGTGATGAACGCCGCGTGCAGCCCTTTCGCATAGCCCCGTGCAAAGTAGGCGTCCTTGTCGCGCGAGTTGTTCTTGATCCGTTGGTCGCAGATGCGATCCACGCTATCGGTCAGATCCTCGATCTGCTGCCGCGTCGCCGCGGGCACGTCGACATTCCGCTTGGAACTCAGAAAGCTGTCGTGAGCGTAGTAGGTCGTGTCCAACAGGTCCTGATGGTAGAGCTCGCGGAAGATCACTACGGTCAAGACGTAACCCATCGCCATGGGGTCCTGAGGATGCGCCTTCAACACCGTCTCAAAACGCTGCAGCGAGCCGTCATAGTCCAGATTGTAGAAGTGTTGAAACCCATCCCGGACCATGGGGTCCAGGTTCAGCGGGTCGGTGTGCAGATCAGCCGCGCCCGAGGTTCGGACGGTCATTGCCAGCAGAAAAAGTACGAAGGCCCCCGCGGTAAACTTCCCCAACCTGTGGCCCATAATCTTTATATTCTTCATAGTCCGAATGACGTACTCTACTCTCCCGGGGTCGCAGCAACCTCGCTAATGACTATACCGTTCCCCTGGACCCCTCAAGTTCTTCACGATCATCCCGCATCAGGAGCCTCTACTCCCTATGACGAAGATCGAACTGATTCGGTTGTTGGTCGGCCAGGCACGGGCAAACGGGTTCGAGTTCCGCAAGTGGTACACCAGCAAGCTGGGGCGCCCGTGGGTTGACGCAGACACATCCATTACGGAGTTGGCGATGGAGCGGCGCTACTACGTCCTGCTCTTCTCGCATGAGTTCGCGTCGAACTTCTGGAAGGCCGGCGAGACCATCACCTTTCAGGTACCCAAACAGACCTTCCAGCGTAAGATGCCCGACGGCAGCATCGGTACGGTGAAGCGCAAGTCCTACATCAGGCGATCCGCCCGCGAAGATGTCTGGCGATACCACCTGCAGGAGCTTGCCGTGGCCGAGGAGCCGCTGCGTTATATGCGCCGCTATCTTCGAGTGGAAGAAGATCTGGATCGTGAACCAGATAGTGGGTCAGACACCGACCCCATCCAGTAACCCTGTATCGTCACCGCACGCCTTCAAACTCCATGCTGCCTTCGGATGGCGACGATCTGTTTTATGTGATGACGACCATGCGTGAGGTGAAACTTCGACCATTGGGCGAAGTTCAGCGGACCGAGGGCCATATGATTGACCGCCCTGTGTCTGCTTCCGAACAAAGCCTCAGCGGCTGCCAACTTCCTGTTCATCGCTGAGAGCGCCAGTCCGAGTTGGTTGATGAGAATTCCAGCCGGTGCAGCCTCTTCGCCGAGGGGAGCACATACTATCTCGGGAGCGATGCGGCCACTTGGAAAGTATCCGACCCCGAGCACGAGACACTGTGCGGCCCATTGCATCGGGGTCACCTTCGCCTTGGTCGGCAGCCCCTTCAAGATCCTCGCTTCCATCGCCTTCTCGGTGGCAGCGTAGGTCCGCAGCAAGTGGCCGACGATCTGCTGGATGCTCCATTTATCCGGAGTGGCTGCGGGTCGAAGTTGCGTCTGGCTGCTGTCGAGTCCGCCCAGGGCAAGCTCCAACTCTTCTCGCAGCAACTCCAGTTCATCCTTCATGGTCGTTTAAATCTACTCCGGAAGGGTGAATCGAGAAACCGCGCGGTAAAGCCCGAGCGTCCGGAGATACCTTGAACGGTCGTCCCAGGGTTGATTGCCTGAACAGAGCTAGCGCAGGCCGTCGAGTGCCTTCTCCGCTGCCTTCGCCCGCTCTCCGTCGGGAGCCAACTTGAGGTACGTGGTGAACTCGGCCAGAGCTTCGTCCTTCTTGCCTAGCTTTTGCGCGGCGTCGCCTAGAACAAAATGCGCCTCCGGATACTCCGGCTGGATCTTCACAGCGTCTTTGGCACGGAGATAGGCTCCCATCTTGTTGCCGCTCTGTCCGTAGTACTTTGCCACGCTCAGGTCTTCGTCGACGCGTTCTGTGTCGGTCTGGGGCGGAGGAGCTTTCTTACGCTTCTCTTTTAGCTTCGGTGCCGAGCTCTTATCGTCATCGTATTGGCCCTTGGGACCGGGGGCGTCAGCGGAGTCTGCGGGCACGGTCGAGCCCGGAATGGTGTCGGCGTCAGAGGACGAAGAGGAGGAGCTTGATGATGGCGCCTGGTCTTCGGGCTGTTTCGCTGGCGCAGGCATGTCGGGATCGGTCGGCATGTCGGCTGTCGAGCCGCCAGGAAAGGGGAAAGCCTTACCGGCAGGAGTGTCCGCAGCCTTCTTCTCCGCAGCGGGATCATGCTGAACGTCTGCGTCTCCCGGCTTGTGCTCGACACTGTCGGAGCCGGGAAACGGAAAGGCCTGTGCTGCAGGCGTCTCGCTGGGCTTCGGCTGTTGTTCGCCGGGGAACGGAAACTGTTGAGCCGCCGGGGTGGAGTTGGCTGGAGTCGCCGCTGGAACGGCCTCATCCGCCGATTTCTTGCTGGTCTTTACCTTCTCCTGAGGGTAGATGGTCGGATCGCAATCGTTCTTTTTCGTCGGCTTTACCGGCTTGCCATCCTTACCCAGAGGACATGGTGGCAGCGTCGTGAGCGGCGGCGGGGGCGGGGTGTAGGTCTGCGCTCGAGCCGTCAACGGCACGCCCGCGAGGAGACCGCAGGCTAGCGCAAGACGAATTCCGAACCGAATCTCCATCAAAATAAGTTTACCCGCTCCGTCCCCTGCAATGCTTTCTGAACGAACCGTTCCGGCCGCCCCAAAGTGTCTCTTACGACCTTTGCTATAGTTCGAGAAACGCCCTCTGCTTCATCGCTACACCGCACCGCTATCTGACTCGATCGGACACCGAAACGTCATGCTTCCAGGCCTCATCATTCGTTCCTCGTCCATTCACGCTGCTGGCTGTTACACCATGCGCGCTATCAAGAACGGTGCTCGCGTCTGTGAATATGACGGCCCGCGCCTGACGAAAGAGGCCGCCGACGATCTCTACCAGGACCGGATGGTCACCTATCTCTTTGGCTACGGCGACAAGGACATGGTCATCGACGGCTTCGGTACCGGTATGTTCGTCAACCACTCCTGTAGCCCAAATTGCGAGACGATTGAGGAAGACGGTCACATCTACGTCAACGCGATCCGCGACATCGCTGCCGGCGAGGAACTCCTCTACGAGTACAACCTGTATGACTCGGACGACGACAGCCAGGACTGCTACTGCGGCTCGAAGAACTGCCGGGGGACAATGTTCTCGGATCTGGAGCTGAAGCGAAGGAGGAAGCTGGCGAAGACGGCGGAGAAAGCCGTCAAGAAGTAAGGCGCGGGGCACAAATGTCTCCCACACCGCCACCGAATACAATAAATTTGTGGCCTACCAAGTTCTCGCCCGCAAGTACCGTCCCCAACGCTTTGCCGATGTAGTCGGCCAGGACCACGTTACCGTCACCATCATGAATGCGCTGACCCAGCAGCGCATCGCCCACGGCTACATCTTCTCGGGTCATCGCGGCATCGGCAAGACCACCATCGCCCGCATCCTGGCCATGGCGCTCAACTGCCGCAACACCATTGGCAGCGAGATTCGCCCCAACGCCGAGCCCTGCGAAGTCTGCGAGTCCTGCACCGAGATCCGTGCGGGAAACGCCGTCGACGTGATCGAGATCGACGCCGCCACCAACCGCGGCATCGACGAGATCCGCGAACTCCGCGACGCCGCCCGCTATAGGCCATCGCGAGACAAGTACAAGATCTACATCCTCGACGAGGCCCATCAGATCACCGACGCGGCCTTCAACGCGCTCCTGAAGACACTCGAAGAGCCACCAGACCACATCGTCTTCATGATGGCGACGACGCAGCCTGAGGACATCCCACAGACCGTCCGCTCGCGCTGCCAGCACTTCAGCTTTCACGCCGTTAAACTCGTCGACATCCTCGGCCAGCTCCGTTCCATCGCCACGCAGGAGGGCATCCACGCCGACGATGCAGCCCTCGCCCTGCTTGCGGAGGCAGGCGACGGCTCCATGCGCGATGCGCTCTCCATCATGGATCAGGCCATTGCCAGCGCGCCCACGGAAGACGGCGTCGCCCGCCTCGATGCCTCGCAGATTCGCGAGCTCATGGGCACCGTTCCTAATGCGGTCTTCGAGCGTATTCTGGAAGCCGTCGACGCGAATCAATCGGCGGAAGTCATCACCGTCGCCAACCAGCTTCTCGACGCTGGAAACTCACCCGCACAGCTTGCCCGGCAGTGCGTCCGCTACCTGCGCAACTGCGTCATCGCGAAGATCTCGAACCTGAACCCTGACGGCTCGAACCTCGACGGCCCTGCAGCCGAATTGCTACAGATATCGCCCGACGAGCAGCGACGCGCCGCCCGCTCGGCATCGCTCTTCTCGGAAGAAGAGTTGACGCGCTTCCTCCAGACCATGCTCCGCACCTTTGACGAGCTTGGCTATCGCCAAGAGCAGCGTTTCCACTTTGAATTGGGCCTGTTGAAGCTCGTCCATCTGCGTCGGCTGCTGCCCATTGAAGAAGTCCTCAGCAAGTTCAGCGCAACCCCGGCTGCAGCCGCAACATCTACTCGTCCGCCATCTTCTGGCGCCGCAAAGCCCTCCACAACATCCAGCCCATCCGCATCGGTTCGCTCTTCTCCCGCCTTCGCGCCCATGCAAGCAAGCCCTCGCGCCGCCGCTCCTGTTGCGCCTCCTCCACCGCCGCCTATCCTTCCTCAGCCGCCAGCTTTGCCTCCCGTTGCGACTGCGCCCAAGGCCGCCGCGCCCGCACCAGAGCCGCTCAAGGCCTCCGTCACCACCGCGACACTCGCTCCGGCTGAGCCGGATGCCCCACATTTCTACTCTGAGATGCGGGAGACATCTCCAAAGACCGCTGTTCCAGTTCAAGAAGCTGCGCCAGAGCCAACTGCTGCAACTCCAAACCGCGAGGTCCTTCCCGACATCTACGCTGCGGCGACGGTCGTCGAGTCCGATCCACCTGTCGTTGTTCCAGTCTCTGAACTCGCCCCCGCAATGCAACCAGCGGCGGCGAGTTCTTCTGTAGACACCGACCACCTCCAACAGGCAGCCGTGGACGCCCTGATGGCCGCGCGCAGCCAGACCACTGCCGCCGATGCCATCGTGGACTCCGACCTTAGCCTCACCGGCAAGACCCTCACCGTGCAGACGCAGCTCTCGAAGACCATGCTGCCCATGGTCATCAACGCCGAGGCTGAAAAGATCATTCGACTGGCGATCCAGGCTGTTTCGCCGGGCGTGACCGTTACCCTGCTCCCAACCACCACCGCCGCCAAAGCCGCTGCCACCAAGAAACCCCGTGCCGCAGCATCAGGCTCAGCGCAGGCGCGCGCCATGGAGCATCCAATTGTCCAGGAGGCGCAGCGCCTCTTCAACGCCGAGATTCGCAACGTCATCGACTTAACGCCCAACGAATAAGCAGGAGCTCCAAATGAACTTCTCCGATCTCGCAAAGATGAAAGACATGATGGGCCAGGCTAAGCAGATGCAGGCCGAGATGGAGCGCAAGCTCTCGGAGACTGTCGTCGAAGTGTCAACCGGCGGCGGCATCGTGACCGCCCGCATGAACGGCAAGAAGGAACTGCTGAAGCTCAAGATCGACCCCACCGTCCTCGGGAGCTCCAGCTCCGACATCGAGCTACTCGAAGACTTGATCACCTCCGCCGTCAACGAGTGCGGCCGCCGCGCCGAGGAGGCCATGAAGTCCAGCATGCAGGGCCTCATGGGCGGGTTGAATCTTCCGGGACTCACCGACTAATGACCACCCGCTTCGCCGAACCCATGTCGCGCCTCATCGAAGAGCTTCGCAAGCTCCCCGGGATCGGCACAAAGTCCGCACAACGCGTGGCCTTCCACGTTCTTCGCTCCAGCGATGAAGACGCCCGCGACCTCGCCCACGCGATCGAGCAACTCAAGAAGCATCTGCGCCTCTGCTCTATCTGCAACAACATCACCGACGTCGATCCCTGCAACTACTGCTCCAACCCCACGCGCAACCAGCGCTTGATCTGTGTGTTGGAAGAGCCAACCAACATTGCCACCATCGAGAAGACTCGCAACTATAACGGCGTCTACCACGTGCTGCATGGGACACTCTCGCCGGTGAATGGTGTTGGGCCGGAACAGCTTCGGATCGCGAATCTTCTGACGCGTGCGAATGGGTTGACCGAGGTCGATGAGATCATTCTGGCGACATCCCCGACGACCGAGGGCGAGGCGACCGCGAACTACATCGCGCATGAACTTCACCGAGTGAATCCAGCGCTTCCGGTGAGCCGCATCGCGACTGGAGTTCCTGCGGGTTCAGACATCGAGTACGCCGATGAAGTGACGATGTCGCGCGCCATGGAACACCGTCGGGCGCTGTAACGAAAACTCGTTATGGACCGTGGTATAAACCGAAAGATTCAGCAGAATTTCTCTCCGGGAGCATCCCCAGCAATGAACAGTCGCCGCCAGTTTCTCCGTCAAAGTCTTGCCTTCAGCGCGCTTGCCACCATGAGCGGAACACACGCCTTTGCGGCACCAAAGCCGGGCAAAGATGCGCGCCATCTGCTGGTGGTCGGCGATTGGGGTTACGAAGATCCGACGGCGCAGATTTCCGTCGCACGAGCTATGGGCGACTACGCGCGGCAGCACTCGCTCCATGCTGAGGCTCTGCTGATGCTCGGCGACAACTGGTACGGCGATCTTCCCGGCGGTGTCGATTGCCCGCGCTGGAAGAGCAACTTCGAAGACGCCTATCCGGTCTCCCTCTTTCCCGGCCCGACCTACGCCATCCCCGGCAATCACGACTACCAGGTGATGCCCGAGAGCAAGCTCGCAGCGGAACTTGCTTACGCCAAACGCCCCGGAACGCGCTGGACGATGCCGTCACTCTGGTACCGCGTCGAGCTGCCCGCAAAAAATCCCGTCATGACGGTGATCGCGCTCGACAGCAACGTCAACATCCCCGGTCATCAGCCAAAGCATCCCAACTTCACGCTTACCGAAGCCCAGCAGGCCGAGCAGTTGGTGTGGCTCGAAGCGGAGCTTTCAAAGCCGCTCAATACGCCGTTCCTCGTTGTCATGGGGCATCATCCCATCTACTCCGATGGTCCACACGGAGACCACTCCGTGCTCATCAAAGACTGGGAGCCGTTGCTTCGAAAGCACAACGTCCATCTCTACATGGCCGGTCACGACCACGACCTGCAGCATCTCGAGTTCGCTAATCATCCCACCAGCTTCTTCCTGTCTGGCGGTGGCGGAGCAGACCTCTACAATCTTAAGATCAAGCCCAGCGAGCGCGGACCCTTCGCGCAAAAGGTCTATGGCTTCTCGCACATCGAGATGACCCACGACCTGCTGACCCTTCGCCATCTCAACGAGCAGGGCCAGCAGGTTCACGCCTTCACCAAGCGACCGGATAACTCCGTTCAGATCATCTCGACCTAACCAGCGACGACCCGCAGATCGCCGCCCGTCATCTCTCCTGGCTGCTCCATCTTCAGTAGCGAAAGAATAGTCGGCGAAATGTCGCGCAAGCTTCCACCTTCGCGCACGCTGACGCCCCTTTCGTCGGTGACCAGCAGAAACGGTACCGGGTTCGTCGTGTGCGCCGTATGAGGTCCGCCGGTTGCGGGGTCGATCAGCATCTCCGCGTTGCCATGGTCCGCCGTCACCAGCAGACTGCCGCCATACTGCTTCACTGCCTGGTAGATTCTCCCTAGCTCACTATCGACCGTCTCCACCGCGCGAATCGTCGGCTCGATCTTGCCCGAGTGCCCGACCATGTCAGCATTGGCGAAGTTCACGATGATCACGTCGAAGGCTGTGTCGTTGACTGCCTTCACAACGGCATCCGCGATGCCTGCCGCTGACATCTCCGGCGCGAGATCATAAGTCGCCACCTTCTGCGATGCGACCAGCTCGCGATCCTCGCCGCCGAAGGGCTTCTCGATTCCGCCATTGAAGAAATACGTCACGTGCGCATACTTCTCCGTCTCCGCCACACGCAGGTTGCGCAGGTTCGCCTGCGCCATCAGGTTCGCCAGCAGGTTGTCCATCGACTCGGCAGGAACGACAATCGGAAGCTTAAAGTTCTTGTCGTACTGCGTCATGCAGACATAGTGCAGACCCTGTGGCACAAGGCTTCGCGGAATCTCCGCATCCAGTTCCGCTGCCTTAGGCAGTTGTGCACCAGCATCGGCAGTCAGTCCGGAGTTCCGCGTCAGGACACGCGTTACCTGGCGGACGCGATCTGCGCGATAGTTAAAGCAGATGCAAACATCCTCGTCGCGAATCGCCCCAACGGCCTTGCCAGCCGCATCCACGCAGGTAAACGGCGGCACAAACTCATCCGTTACGCCGTTCGAGTAACACTCCTTTACGCGTGCGATTGCATCGGTGTAGACACCGCCCGCCGGAGCCCCTGTCACCATCGCATCGAACGCCTGCAGCTCTTTCTCCCACCGCAGGTCGCGATCCATCGCGAAATAGCGTCCGCTGACACTGGCGAGACGGCCAACGCCGATCTCCGTAAACTTCTGCTGCAACTCCTGCAGATATCCAACCCCGCCAGTAGGCAGGGTGTCGCGCCCATCCAGAAACGCATGGACAAAGACCCGCGTCAGCTTATGCTGCGCAGCCATCTTCAGAAGGGCGTATAGGTGCCTTTGGTGCGAGTGAACGCCGCCATCCGATAGCAGACCGAGCAGATGCAGGGCCCTTCCCTTCTGCCCGGCAAGCTCCATCGCCCGCACCAGGGTGGGGTCGGAAAAGAACTCGCCCGTCATGATGGCGGTATCGATGCGCGTCATATCCATACGCACAATCCGCCCCGCGCCGAGATTCAGGTGTCCCACTTCGGAGTTCCCCATCTGCCCATCTGGCAGACCCACGAAGTGCTCACTCGCACGAAGCAGCGTATTCGGATACTCCGCCAGCAGCTTGTCGTAGACGGGCTTGCGCGCCAGCGCGATCGCATTTCCATGGGTATCCGCGCGATACCCCCACCCATCAAGAATCGTCAGAACAATCGGTCTAGCCATAGGCTCCAGAATAGCAAGCCGCGACATATTCCTTGACAGCAGAAGCGTTCCCGGCAAAGATCGGTGAAACGAAAATCCTGCGAATTTCACTTTTCAAGACACTATGGCCACGCTCGTCGCTCCCATCGTAAGAAAGAAACGCGCCGATGACATCTTCTTCACCATGATGTCCGTCGTTCAACTGACGATTGTCGTCGTCGGCTTCGCTCCCAGCTACTTCCTTCGCGGAGCCGTCTTCGCCCCTCTGCCTAGCCTGGTCGTCCATCTGCACGGAGCCGTCTTCTCCTCCTGGATCTTCCTGTTCGTGATTCAGTCCTCGCTCGTCTCCGCCGGGAATATCCGCCTTCATCGCAAGCTCGGCGTACTCGGAGCTGTCATCGCTGGTCTGATGGTTATCCTCGGCATCCTTGCGCCATTCGGCACCATCCGTCGCGCAGCGCACCTGCCTTCTTTCTTCACGCCGGAGTCATTTCTTGTCGGCAACGTCTTCGGCATCATCGTATTTGGCGCATACGTCGCGTTTGCCATCTGGAAGCGCAACAACCGCATCGTGCACAAACGGATGATGCTCATGGCAAACGCCATGCTCATGTCTCCCGCGCTTGCCAGGATGGCCTTTCCCGTGACCTCGAACGGCTTCGCCGCGACGATTCCCTTCATGGCTCATCATCCGTTCCTGATCGGCGTCATCCCTCTCGCGATGATCGTCGCTCTATTCATCTTTGATCTCTTGACCCAACGACGAGTTCTCGCAGTCACCCTAATCGGAGGGATCCTCTTCTGGGCCACGGACCCGGTCTCGGACTGGATCATTGCGAGGCCCTTCTCGCACCAACTCGTACTCTGGGCCCAGCACCACCCCTAAGTCCCTTCAGACGGAGACCCTATTACATGGCAACGCTCGTCGCACGTCCCACCAAAACCCGTACCGACGACATCTACTTCGTCGGCATCTCCATCGTCATGCTCGTCACGATCGTCGCCGGATTCTCGCGCAGCTACTTCTTCAAGGGAATGTTCCTGGCCCCGCTCCCGAGTATCCTCATCCACTTCCACGGAGCGGTATTCTCCGCGTGGATCTTCCTCTTCGTCGCCCAGACTCTCTTAGTCGCTCGGAGGAACCTGCCGCTGCATCGGAAGCTGGGCTATGCCGGGGCGGTTCTCGCCGGACTCATGGTTATCCTCGGCATCACCGCGACGATCAGCTCCGTTCATGCGGGGCGCACGCCGTCCATCTTCACCCCGCCTATGTTTCTGGCGCTCAACATCTACGGTGTCCTTATCTTCGGCACCTTCGTGGCCATCGCGGTCATTCAGCGCAACAACCGTCCCGTTCACAAACGCCTGATGCTGCTAGCGACGCTGAATCTGCTTCCGCCGGCTACTACGCGGCTCTTTCTTTTCATCCTCCATAAGCCCGAGCTGAATACGCCCGTCCTCATCGCGTTCACGCTCAGCCTCATCGTCTTTGATCTGATCACCCGGCGCAAACCCTACGCGGTCACCGTCATCGGTTCCCTCATTGTTCTATCGGTCTTCCCGATGGCAAACGCTCTGGGACATCTTGCGTTTATGAAGCAGTTTGCGGCGTACGTGCTTCGTCCGTAACCGCTTGGTTACCGCAGCAGCTTGCGTCACAATAATCAGATGGAAACCGTTCGCATAGACAAGTGGCTCTGGGCCGCCCGCTTCTTCAAGACCCGCGCTTTGGCCTCGGACGCCTGCGACATCGGGCGCATTGAATCGAACGGCCACCGAGCCAAGGCGGCTCGGGATGTCCGTCTCGGTGACAAGCTCCGTATCACCAACGAAGCCGGCATCTTTGAAATAGAAGTGCTGCAGCTCACCGAAGTAAGAGGACCAGCATCGGTCGCCCAGGGGCTCTATCGGGAATCCGCAGAGAGCCGGATCGCGCGCGCGAAGGTGGCGGAAGAGCGTAAGCAGATGCTCGAAGCCGGAGGCATGACCGAGGGGCGGCCGTCGAAGCGCGACCGCCGCGACATCAATAAGCTCCGCGGCCGCATCCATAGGTTTTCTTAGCGCAAACCTACTTCGTATCGAGGACGATCACTGTCGCAATTGGATCGAGCACTCTAGCGGGAAGCTTTACATCGATGCCGTTGCCAGACTTCGTGACGGTCAGCTTTTTGTGCGATGGATCGGCCAGCAGATAAGCCCCGGTTATGTTGCGAGGTACGGCATCGAGGTGGAACTTCTCGCCCGGCCACGTGAATAGCTCAACATAGATCTTGTCTGCCTTGGTAGTAGACCGCCACTTCCACTCCGGGATGAACTTCGGCTTGCCGTCGCCATCCTTCTCGGTTGTGCTGAAGCTTCCAGCCTCCGCGCCAAACAGCGTCGGCTGCGTTCCGTAGATCGCCTCTCCGTTCACCGCCAACCACTTACCCACCTGTTGCAGCCGTTCGACCTCAGCCGGCGGCACATCGCCCTTCGAGTCCGGACCGATGTTCAGCAGATAGTTGCCGCCTTTGCTGGCGATATCGATAAGGTTCCGCAGCAGGGTCTCCGTCGACTTGAAGTTCTTGTCGTAGGACTTGTATCCCCAGGTATCATTCATCGTCATGCAGGCCTCCCAATCTCGACCTGGATAACCCTGCGGGGGGATGTACTGCTCCGGGGTGTCGGTGTCGCCCTTGTAGCCGCCGCCTAGCCGATTGTTCCAGATGAGGTTGGGATGCTGGTTCAGCAGAGCGACGATCTCTCCGGCCAACGCGGGAGTCATGTCGTCAGTCGGCGTATCGAACCAGATCACGACCGGGAAGTCCCCATAGTTCGTCAGCAACTCCTTCAGCTGCGGAATTGCCTTGGTGTGAAGATAAGTCGCGAAGTCGCCATCCTGCGCCTTATCCCAGTGATGCGTCGGGAGATCATGGTTTTCCCTCTTGTAGGCTGCACCACCTGGAGCAGTCCAGTCCTGGTCCTGCGAGTAGTAGAAGCCGAGCTTGAGGCCCTGTTTGCGGCACTCTTCAGCAAGCTCGCGGATGGGATCGCGATGGAACGGAGTTGCCTGAACGATATTGAACGGATCGGCCTTTGAATCGAACATCGCAAAGCCGTCGTGATGCTTCGCGGTGATGACGATGTACTTCATCCCCGCGGCTTTCGCCAGCGAGACGATAGTATGCGCATTGAAGTCAGTCGGATTGAACTTCGGCGCGAGCGCCTTGTAATCGGCCACCGGAATCGACGCGGAGTTCATGATCCACTCGCCGATGAACCCCACCGGCTTTCCATCCCACGTCCCTGCGGGAATCGAATACAGCCCCCAGTGGATGAACATGCCGAAGCGCGCCTCGCGCCACCATGCCATACGCGCGTCGCGCTGTGCGGGCGTCTCGGTGTCTTGAATCGAGGCCACTGGATGGGCCGATGCGACGGTGTAACTCTCGCCTTCGACCTGTGCGACTGCTCGCCCCGCCTGGGCCGACATTGCCACGGCCACCCCTGCTATCACCCAACGGCTGATCTTCAATCGATACTCCCCGAAGCCAAAGCGTCGCGCTTTATGCTCCGAGAAATATCTCACATAGAGCCCACGACACGCACCCCAGCATCAGCAGCCCGCACTTATGGTGCAGCGGGCTACTGTAAGTGGAGGGATGCGTGAGCAATACATGAACGTGGTTCTGGACCTTGCAGATCGCGATGCCCACTGCCGCCGCGCCGATTGCGACGACGCGCCGGGGATGGCTGATAAGAGCGGCAGTGTTCATTCGCGATTCCCTTTGACTACAGAGTGACTACTGCCCGCAGTTGATCGACTCGATGCCAAGAAACTCCGCCGACTGGCCGAGCTCTTCTTCAATCCGCAGTAGCTGGTTGTACTTCGCAATGCGGTCTGTCCGGCTTGCCGAACCCGTCTTGATCTGCCCCGCGCCAGTACCCACTGCGAGATCCGCAATGAAGGTGTCTTCGGTCTCGCCCGAACGGTGCGAGATGATGCTGGTATAGCCGAAGCGGCGGCCTAGTTCGATCGCCTCCAGGGTTTCCGAGACCGTGCCGATCTGGTTCACCTTGATCAGGATCGAGTTCGCAACCTTCTCCTCGATGCCGCGCTGCAGCCGCCGCGTGTTGGTCACGAAGAGATCGTCGCCCACCAACTGCACGCGGTCGCCGATCTTGTCCGTAAGCAGCTTCCAGCCGTCCCAGTCATCTTCCGCAAGGCCATCTTCGATACTCACAATCGGATACTGCCGTGACCACTCCGCCCAGAACTCTGCCATCTCTTCCGATGTCTTCTCGCTCTTGTCGGACTTCTTGAAGACGTAGCGACCGGTCGCCTTGTCATAGAACTCGCTTGCCGCGGGATCGAGCGCCAGGGAGATCTCTTCGCCCGGCTTGTAGCCGGCGAGCTCGATCGCTTCAAGGATCAGCTCAATCGCCTCTGCGTTCGACTTCAGCGAGGGAGCGAAGCCACCCTCATCACCGACAGCGGTGTTGTAGCCCTTCTTCTTTAGCACGCCCTTCAGCGTATGGAAGACCTCCGTGCCCCAGCGCAGCGCGTCGGAGAAGGTCTCCGCTCCAACGGGCATCACCATAAACTCCTGGAAGTCCACGTTTGAATCCGCGTGCGATCCACCATTAAGAATGTTCATCATCGGAGTCGGCAGCAGGCAGGCATTCACGCCGCCCAGGTAGCGATAGAGAGGCAGCTTCAGCGCCTTGGCCGACGCGCGGGCGCATGCCATCGAGACAGCGAGGATCGCGTTCGCGCCCATCTTCGACTTGTTCTCCGTGCCGTCGATCGCGATCATGGTCGCGTCGATCAGCCGCTGGTTACTGGCATCCATGCCGGTCAACTCCGGCCCAAGGATCGATTCGACATTCTCGACCGCGTTCAATACGCCCTTACCCAGATAGTGGTCCTTGTCGCCATCACGAAGTTCTACCGCTTCATGCTCGCCGGTGGAAGCTCCGCTGGGCACCGCAGCGCGCCCCATCGCACCGCCTTCCAGGGTCACATCGGCTTCTACGGTCGGATTGCCGCGCGAGTCCAGAATCTCGCGTGCACGGATGGATACAATCTCAGTCATAACACTCCTGTCAGTTGTTGTTTCAGATCTCTCAGATGGATATCTCGCGACGACGCGATGCGCCAGACGGTCATTTAGCTTGGGCCGGCGATCGACCGCGACAGCACGGCCACCCGCACCGCCGATCGTCTCGACAAGTTCAATACGTTTGCCTGTAGTCAAAGGACTCCCCGCAAACCGGATTCTAACAAAGCTGCGTGAAGACAGTTGCTTCCCTGGTTCTGTTTTGCTGCAAAGACCAGCGAATCGCGGCGGCGCACGTCCAAATTGGTGAGACGGAATGTCCGCCAGAAGTTAGTAGCACACGCGGTTCCTGTCTCGGATATTTACTACTCCTAAGCGCCGCTACTTTTATCCTTCGTACAGGGTTATCAGGATGTGGATTGAATCCATTCCCCGAGGTATTGAACGCATGAACAGGACTCCCGTAAGAAAGTACACCGGACTATGGCTCGCAGCCTGCTCGTTCGCCGCCGTCATTCCCTTTGCCGCGAACTCCGCCAAGGCACAGTCAACAGGCGTATCAAATCCCCCGCCCGTCACCATCGAAGCGACGCCCGATGAAACTCCTGTGTTGCACCAGAAGCCTTCTGCCTCTGTCGCCTATGCTCCCGGATCGCCGGAGGCCACCGCAGTTCAAGCACAGCCGCAATCCCAGTTGCCTCCTGCATCGGCGACGACCTACGGCGCGTATGTCCCTTATAGACCCGCAGGTGCCGCAATGGTCGCTGCGCCACACGATCCCGACGGTGACATCGTCACATCGCCCGTTACACAGCATGAGTCCAACGAAGATGCGGGCATCGTGACGTACGTTCCATCGCGCCCAAACGAGGTTCCTCAGGGAACATTGTTCACGGTACGCATTCGCGAGACTGTTTCTACGGCAAGCACTCCGGTAGGAACCCGCTTCACCGCCGAAGTCACGCAGCCGATGCAGCACGAAGGCCGCGTGGTCATTCCCGTCGGATCGGTGCTTCACGGTCGCGTTACAGTTGCCCGTGGTGGGCGCCGAATTGGTGGCCCTGCTGCGATTCATCTTCTGCCGGAATCGGTGACACTTCCAGATGGGACGCATTACATCCTGCATGCTCAAGTGATCGACACCAGCGAACATCATGTAACTCGCATCAATGACGAAGGAACGATCCTTCGCCGCGATCACGTCAAGGGAACGCTTGCCGCAATGTCGCTCACCACCGGCGGTGCCGCGGCCACGGGTGCCGTCTTCGGCGGAGTTCCCGGAGCCTTCATCGGCGCAGGAATCGGTGCAGGTGTAAGCACAGTATGGTGGTTGAAGCAGGATCGCCAGGAGGTTGTGCCGCAGAACACGACGCTAGTCTTCAGCCTGAGCACGCCCATGTCCATCACGCCATTGACGATGGGAACCCAATAAGTTTGCTTCACTTGTAGTCGAACGAATGAGGCCCGGCATATGCCGGGCCTTTCTATATCCGCAACGAGGGAATTGACACTAATGAATGAAACTAATCCCTCACCTGCGCCAGCAGTCGCTTCCAGTTCTTCTTATTTCTGCTGTAGCTCTTCTTTAAATCTTCCAGAATTCGCTCAAAGTCTCCATGCCCTTGCAGCTTGCGCCACGCTGGGTTCTTCGAGAACCAGGGATAGTTTTCATTGCCAAGGTAGATTGCGCGGCGGAGCCAGTGGAGCGCCTCGGACTCGTCGCCTTCAAGTGCAAAGTAGGTCGCTAGCCGATAAGCCATCTCGCTGTCCGCCTCTGCCGCTGAAAGCGTTTCCTCGAGAATAAAAGAAGCAGCCTTCTTGCGGTCGCCAAGTTGGACGTAGCAGAGAGCGATCGTCGGAAAGACGATCCGCAGCGAAGACTCATCGCTGACCACCGCCTCGAGCGTCTCAATCGCCTTGTTCAAGTCGCCGAGTCGCATCTGCTGATAGCCCTGCGAGATTCGCAGCAGCGGCTGTCGTGGCTCCAGCGTAAGTCCCTTGTCGATCTCCTCGCCCGCGAGCTCAAGCTGGTTTTGATACTGATACACGCGGGCGCGATGGTTGTAGATCATCGCTGCGTTCGATGGATTCATACGCAGCGAAATGTTGAACTGCTCCAGCGCCTCCTCGTACATGCCGTCGATGCGCAACGTCTGTCCGGCCACTAGATGGACGTTCCAGTCGTTGCCTGCTGTTTGAAGCAGATTCTCGATGCCGTGGCGAGCAGACTCTTTTTCGCCACGCGACAGCAGCATGTAGACACGGTAAAGATTCGCCTCGACCGAGCTTGGATCAAGCGCCAGCGCCTTATCGAACGCTCGCCGCGCCTCCAGGACGTGCATCTGTCCGCCAAGACCGTGGCGCGCATACTGCAGATGCGTGATCCCCAGCCCGGACCAGCCGGGGGCGTAGTCGGTATCCTGCTTCACAACGGAGGTGAAGAGATCGCGCGCCCGGTCAAGATCGTCGCGGCTCCCGGTCCTCGATATGAAGGACGAGAGTACGGCCCGAGCCTGCAGGTAATCCTCCGACAAGATCTGTGTCAGCGACGCATCGCGCGCATTGTCGCTGCTTGTCTTCAGGTCACCGAAGCCATGCAACGTGCTGAAAACCTCGTTCGTGATCTCCGACTGCACTGAGATCAGATCGAAGGATTCGACATTGATCGAGCCCCCCGCGCGTACGCTCTGTCCCGGAACGTCGAGCAGTTGCCAGTTCAGGTCGAAGCCTTTGTCGGAGCTCATGAAGTTGCCGGCCAGAACATACTGCACGAGCAGCTTCTTGCCAACGCTCAAAGGATCCAGTTGCTGCGTTGATACCGCCATCAACGTACTTGACGGCCGGACGACAAGCGAAGGCATCCGCGCCAGCCGCGCGCCGATGGCATCGGCCAAAGCATATCCGTAGAGGGGCGCAGTAGCACCGGTCTCCGATGTGCTGAGGTTGCCGAGGTTCACGAATGGCAGCACCACGATGCTGTTCTGCTTTGCCGCAGTGGTCGCTCCGGGCTCGCGGAACCGCTCGGCCAGCATGGACAGAATGCCGGTGGTCCGCTTCTCTTCCTCGGGAGTCTGCAACGCCAGCCGGCTCTGCGAAGGTAGCAGAGCGAGTGAATCGCCCGGCATGCCAACAGAGTCGAGCTGCATCTTCATCATGATGGTCTTCAACCCCTCGCGAACGTCCGCAGCCGAGGCAAATCGCGCCGAGGGCTGCTTCTCCAGGCAGCGTAGGATGACTGACTCCAACTCCACCGGCAGGCTGGGAACGATCTCGCGAATCGGCGTAGGATCGGCGAATTGAATCGCCCGGATGCTTTGAAACTCCTGCGCATCGGGACGATGGAACGGATGCCGCCCGGTTGCCAGCTCATACAGGATGAGGCCCAGCGCGAAGATGTCCGACTGCACGCTCGACTGCCCGGTGACGAACTGCTCCGGTGCCATATAGGCGATGGTCCCGCCACGCGCCGTATAGGTTCCTCCCTGCGCCGCGCTGCGCTTGTTCGTAGGCCTTGCCGGATCGAACTCTGCCTCATCCGCGTTCAGACGCCGCGCCAGACCGAAGTCCAGGATCTTGATCAAGCCGCCTTCGGTCAGCATGACGTTCGCCGGCTTCAGGTCACGATGGAAGATGCCCAACTGGTGAGCGGCAGAGAGTCCGTCGGCAATCTGAATTCCGCCCGAGAGCACGAGCTGCAAGCTCGACGGCCCCGCCTGGATCAGCTTGTCCAGACTTTTTCCGGGGATGTACTGCATCACGATGTACGCCTCTTCGGCGTCACCGGACTCGTTTGGAGTCTCACCTACATCATAGATAGCGCAGACGTTCGGGTGATCGATCGCCGAGGCCAGCCGCGCCTCGCGAAGCTGCGTCGTCCGCATCTGCTCCAACGTCAACGCGCCTCGTTTCAACAGCTTCATAACTACCGGGCGTTGAAGGAGCGTGTCGTTCGCAAGGTACACGACTCCGCTACCGCCAGCGCCGATCTTGCGGACAAACTCGTAGTGCTCGATGATGCGTCGGGCCATTCTTCCATTATCGCAAGTTGTTGCGATGAAATGATGAACCTTCAGATGTAGCGGCGTAAGGGGCAGTACCGATCAGGGATCGGATCTTGGCAGAGTGTTGTTTTGCATGACTCTTAGCAAGCTGGCATCCAGGGTTTACACCCTTGCTTGATCGCTGGACAGCGCCTATGTTCCGTGTTGCAATGACACTTCCTAGGGTTCTGCTAAACCGGCGTTATGCAATGAGCAGAATCTGAAGGACCGTTCCGAACAACGTTGTGTATGAATGGTGCTGAATGTCCCTTGGGAAGTACAGGCGTCTGTCCATAATCGGCCTTGCACTCTTTGGCGCAGCACTTGGAGCCGTCGGTGGCTATTGGCTCTGCCATGTTTCACGACTGCGCGCAGCCAACGTCGCCCTTTCTACCTACGCCTCCGAACTCGTTGACCACGCCAACGAATATGGCGCGGAACTCCGGGCGATCAAGCTGGCCTTCAACCCCTCCGCCTTTCCGTTTTGTTCTACCGAAGAGATATCGAAGCTGCGTGAACTCGCCTTTCATTCGCTCCAGGTCAAGGACATTGGCCGTCTCCAAAACGGTAAGCTGGTCTGCTCCGGATGGCTCGGCAAACTCGCCGATCCCTGGTCCATGCCGCAGCTCACCATGACCCTCCCGGGCGGCACCCAGATCTACGCGGACATTCCACTCGCAATCGCCGGCCACCAACGCGGTGTCGTTCTCGCTCAACAGGGCGTAGACGTCGTCCTCAGCCCTAACGCCTTCGAGCGCTGGGACCGTCCCGGCATGCGCAACATGGTGGTTATGGTCAACTTCACGACTAGGCAGATCGTCCGCATCACCGGCGACGCTATGGAACTCGATCCGGCCCTCATTCTCTCTGAGGGTCACGCGGAAATCGGCGGCAAAACCTATTACGCCCGTTGCTCCAGACAGAGTGCCTTATGCGTTGTAGCCGAGGGGTCAACCCAGATAGCCGCAAGCGATACCCCCTGGCTCCAGTTTGAATACATTGTCATGGGTGCGTTGGCCGGTTTTGGCCTTAGCCTTGCAGCGGCACAGTTCTATTTGCAGCGAATCGGCCTTGCGCGGCAACTCCGTCGTGCCGTTCGACATGGCAGACTGAGCCTCGTCTACCAACCCATTATCGAACTGCCCTCCGGCTCTTGTGCCGGAGCAGAGGCTCTTCTCCGTTGGTCAGATGATGACGGCAACGCGATTGCCCCGGACTTTTTCATCCGCATCGCCGAAGACCGCGGCTTCATCGGCGAAATCACCGAGTTCCTCGTTCGCCGATCCATCCAAGACGTTGGCGATATCCTCCGCAACCACCCTGAACTCACACTGAGCCTGAATATCGCTCCAGCTGATCTTCAAGGCGAAGCTCTCTTCCAACTTCTCGACCTGCACGTCCGGCAAGCTGGCATCCATCCCCGGCAGGTCGCCCTCGAGATCACCGAACGTTCTACCGCCGACATCATCCAACTCCGCGAAGCTGTTCTCCGTCTCCATATGGATGGCTACCAGGTCCACATCGACGACTTCGGCACGGGCTACTCCAGCCTCGCCTACCTGCACGAACTTGCCGTCGACGTCATCAAGATCGATCGCGCCTTCACCCGCACCATCGGCACCGATGCCGTCACCGCTTCCATCCTGCCCCAGATCCTCGCTCTCGCCACATCGCTCCATGTCGAGGTCATCGTTGAAGGCGTTGAAACCGAAGAGCAGGCGAGCTATCTCACGGCCACTGGAAGCGTGATGCAAGTCCAAGGCTGGTACTACGGCAAACCTGTCCAGGCCGCCGATCTGCCTAAATACAAAGAAGACATGGCCCACGCCGCCGAGGTTTCCCTCTCCAGTCTGAACGATCACGGATCCCGCAAAGCTTAGTGCCGCGGGCCCTCGCCAC
Organism: Granulicella aggregans; assembly: GCF_014203275.1. Classification (GTDB taxonomy): domain Bacteria; phylum Acidobacteriota; class Terriglobia; order Terriglobales; family Acidobacteriaceae; genus Edaphobacter. The sequence goes on along the minus strand of NZ_JACHIP010000003.1, from coordinate 469,569 downwards.
GTTCCCACGGTCGCGGCGTTACCGGGTCGTCCTGCCACTTCTGCTGTCGTCCGAAGAAGAACATAACCCCGCCAAAGACAAGCATGGCAACGCCCCACCACAGGTTCAGGTTGATACCCATCGACTTCTCGTAGATCGAACTGCTGCGTGTGACGATGCCATACACCGACATGATCCCACCCACAATCAGGAAGATTGCTCCCAGCGGAACACGTATATCAAGCCCCATCGAATTCTCTCCAATCGTTCAACAAAAGCGCTAGGCAAAGATCAGGTTGAGCGCCACCAGGAGCACCAGCACGCCGATGCCCAGCGTCGCCGGCTTCTGCCACCAGTTCAAATGAGCCTCGACCGGCCTCGGTGTCAGCGAGTACACCAACCCGACCAGTTCAAACTCCTTGCGCGGTTTCGTCACCAGACTCACCAGCACTGTCACGATAAAGTTCACGCTGAAGGCAAAGATCGCCGTCCAGAAGTTCTGCGCCATATCGCTTGGGTAGTGATGAATTACGTTGATCCAGCCGCCATGAATTCCAGGAATCGCTCCATCAGGCAGCGTCAGACCGTGGTGCGCCAGCGCCGCTCCGGTACCGAAGATCAACCCCGTAAACGCTCCATGCCCGGTCGTTCGCTTCCAGAACATTCCCAGTAGGAAGGTCGCAAACAGTGGAGCATTGACCAGCGAGAAGATCAGTTGCAGCGCATCCATAATGTTGTTGAAGCTGGTCGCCGCATAGGCTGCGCCCACCGAAAGGACGATCCCTCCGACCGTGGCCATCCGCCCCATCCAGAGATAGTGCTGATCGGTTCCCTTCTTGTTGATGTAAGCCTGATAGATGTCGTAGGTCCAGACGGTATTGAACGCCGTGACGTTCCCGGCCATGCCAGACATGAAGCTGGCCAGCAACGCGGTCAGTCCCAGACCAAGTATTCCAGTGGGGAAAAAGTGCAGCAACATCACTGGAATCGCAAGGTCATAGTCGTAGACCACGTTCCCGTTGCTATCGAACTGCTCCCGGCCGCTGCGCGGGTCGGTCTTCACCGGGATCAGCCCATGCGGCCTCCCCGGCCCCTCCGGCAACGCCTGATGTGTCACGGTCGAAGACTGCGCATGTTGCATGGTCGACGCCGCAGGTTGCGCCATGTGCGAGGTCACCGAAACCGCGATCAGGCCCGGAAGAATAACCAGGAACGGAAAAAACATCTTCGGAATCGCGGCGATCAAAGGCACCTTTCGCGCCGATTCCTCGGAGTCCGCTGCCAAGGCACGCTGCACCACGAGGAAGTCAGTGCACCAGTACCCAAAGCTCAGCACGAAGCCGAGCCCCATCGCGAGCCCAACCCACTCCACCCCGAGCGAGTTCGTCGAGGCATGTCCCATGCCGCGCCAGGAGTGTGTCATCGTCGCTGGCAGCGTGTGCTTGATCCCGTTCCAGCCGCCGACGTTCTTCAGCCCGATCCAGACCAGCGGCGCAAACGCTGCCACGATCAGGAAAAACTGCAGCACTTCGTTATAGATAGCGCTCGTCAGCCCTCCCAGGAAGATGTAGGCCAGCACGATCGCAGCGGAGAGAATCACCGAGACATGAAAGATGTACTGGTCCGGGATGATCCCGCGAAAGAGTCCCAGGGTCTGGATCAGCAGCGCCATGGCGTACATGGAGATGCCCGAACTGAAGACTGTCATGATCGCGAACGTGATGGCGTTTACCGCACGCGTCTTCTCATCAAACCGCAGCCGGAGGTACTCCGGAACGCTTCGCGCCTTCGACCCGTAGTAGAACGGCATCATGAAGACGCCGACGAAGACCATCGCCGGAATCGCTCCTATCCAGTAGAAGTGGCTGGTCACGATGCCGTACTTTGCCCCCGAGGCACCCATGCCGATGACTTCCTGGGCTCCCAGGTTCGCGGAGATGAAGGCCAGACCGCAGACCCACGCCGGAATCGACCTTCCAGCCAGGAAAAAGTCATTACTCGTTCTCATGTAGCGCTTCAGCGCAAAGCCGATGCCGAGAACGAAGACAAAGTAGACCAGCATAATCAGCCAGTCGATATACGAGAGGTTCACGGTTGCCCTTAGAGGTTCAATGTCGATTCATCGCGGCCGAGGTCATCCTGCACTGGACCTGGGAACGAAGTCTGGAAGAATGCAATGACTGCAACTAACTCCATGATACTTCTGCAACAGCGATATCCCATTGGGCTTTACGGTGCGGGGCGAGATTTCTCGATTTGCCAGGCACCCTGAGACAAACTCCGTGCATCCCACGTATTACCGACTTGTAAGTCTGCAGACCTTGGTTGAGTATCCTAAACGGTTTAGATAACGCCCTATCGAGTTACCCCATTTGACGAACACGCACTCACCAACCATCCTCCTCATCGATGACAACGCCATTCAGGCCGCGACCCGACAGACGATCCTGAAGCGCGTCGGATACTTCGTCATTGCGGTACTTAGCCCGCAACGCGCCCTCGAGCAGATGCGCGCCGGCGAGTTTGCCGGTGACATTAGCCTTGTGATCACCGATCACATCATGCCGGGCATGAACGGAGCAGCGTTTGTTCGTTTTATGCGCGAGACCCATCCAGATCTCCCGGTATTGGTGATCAGTGGTCTGATGGAAGCCGAAGCGGAGTATGCCGATCTCAACATCGTCTTTCGCTTGAAGCCACTGCTTCCGGATAGCCTGCTGGCCACCGTACATTCCATGCTCCATAGCCCTGAAGAGGGCGACAGCCTGAGTCCAGCGTGATTTAGTTTCTCGGTTCGATACGTGATCGCATGCGGATATCCTCCTTCTGATCGAGTTCTGCCTACATCATGCGATTGACAGCCAGCCGATAACCGGCATTCACGTTGCCGATTCGCTCTCCAGTTGAGAGAATTACGCTGGAGCCAAAACATGCCGTCGCACCCTATGCCGGAGTTCGGGAGCTTCTCGCTCCTCCTCGCGCTTGTCCTCAGTGCCTACACCCTGGTCTTTGGGGCAATTGCGCTGCTCCGCTCCTCCGCGACCCAGCGCATCGACTCCGCCAGCCGCCTGGGTGAGACCGCCCGCCGCGCCGGCATTGGCAGCTTCATCGCGATGACCTGCGCCGCCTTCGCGCTCGTGTGGGCGTCCTACACCAACGACTACTCCGTCGCCTACATCATGCACCACACCAACCGGTCGCTCGCCAGTTGGTACAAGTTCTCAGCGATCTGGTCCGGGCAGGAAGGTTCGCTCGTCCTCTGGGCATGGCTGCTGACCACGTATGGGTTCGTTCTCCGTCTGCGCCACCGCACCGACGTCCGTCTCTTCGCCTTCGCCTCGACCATCCTAGCGGGCATCCAGGTCTTCTTTCTCCTATTGTTGAACTTTGCTGCGCCGCCGTTTTCCATCCAGCCCGGGCCCACTCCGCTCGATGGCAACGGTCTCAATCCCCTGCTGCAGTATCCCGAGATGGTCATCCATCCCCCGATGCTCTATCTCGGATACGTTGGATTCGCTGTTCCCTTCGCCTTCGCGTTAGGCGCGCTTATGATGCGTTACCCCGGCGAGAAGTGGATCCACATCACTCGCCGTTGGACGATGGTGACCTGGCTCTTCCTCACCTGCGGCATCTTCCTCGGAGCCCACTGGGCCTACTCGGTTCTCGGCTGGGGCGGCTATTGGGGATGGGACCCCGTCGAGAACGCTTCGCTGATGCCCTGGCTCACCGGCACCGCCTTCCTGCACTCCGTCATGATGCAGGAGAAGCGCGGCATGATGAAGAATTGGAACGTGTGGCTGATCTTCTCGACGTTCATGCTGACGATCCTGGGAACGCTGCTCACCCGCTCCGGTCTAGTAAGCTCTGTCCATGCCTTCGCCCAATCGAACATCGGGGACTGGTTCTACGGCTTCATCCTGATCGTCTTCGCAGTCTGCCTCTTCGCATTCTTCAAGAACCGCGACCACCTGAAGTCCGAGAACAAGCTCGAGTCGCTCGTCTCTCGCGAATCCAGCTTCCTCTTCAATAATCTCGTCCTGCTGGTCGCCTGCTTCACCGTTCTCTGGGGCACGCTCTTCCCTGTCTTGTCTGAGTACGTCACCGGCTCCAAGGCCACCGTCAACGCGCCGTACTATAACCGCGTCAACGTGCCAATTGGCCTCTTTCTCCTATTCCTGACTGGAGTAGGCCCGCTCCTCGCATGGCGAGCGACCTCTCTGCGCTCCATCCGCCGCAACTTCATCCTTCCCGGCGTCGCCTTCGCCGTCACCGCGATTGTCCTGATGATCGTTGGCGTCCGCCCCTGGCTGGATGGCGATGACATGCACGCGACGATCTTCTCCTTGCTCACCTTCTCGCTGGCTGCCGGTGTCGTCACCGCCATATCGAGCGAGTTCCTGCGTGGCGCAAACGTCGTTCGCACCCAGACCGGCAAGAATCTCTTCGCCTCGACATTACAACTGGTTCGCAAGAACACCCGCCGCTACGGCGGCTATCTCGTTCACTTCGGCATCGTCGTGATGTTTATCGGGATCGCCGGCGGTGCCTTCAACACGTCGCACGAGATGGAGATGAACTTTGGTGACTCCATCCAGCTTGGGCCATACCGCCTCGTCTGCCAATCGTTCAGCCAGGACAGCAATCCGAACTACGACACCGAGTTCGCCCTGCTCGACGTCTATAAGTACGGCAAGAAGATTACCCAGCTAGCTCCTGAACACCGCTTCTACATCGCCAGCCAGCAACCCTCGACGATCGTCGCTTTGCACTCCACGCTGCAAAGCGACCTCTATGTCATCTATGAAGGCAAAAATCCTGATACCGATCGACCGATCATTAAAGTTTTCCTGAACCCCCTGATCGCCTGGATCTGGATCGGCGTGTTGATCGTGATCGCGGGGACGCTTCTTGGTCTCGCCCCAAATCTCGCGCGCAATGCCTTCAAGACACCCGTAACTTCGGAGCAGCCGAATCCGTCTCAGCTCATGGAAGCTGAGGTGCATCATGTCTAGACTCATTCACTCCCGTTGGATACAGTTTGCCCTCGTCTTCTCGCTCGCCATCATGATGCTCGGCGCAGGCGACACTGCCGAGAAACGCTTCGAGCGCGTAGGCCACAACATGATGTGCGCCTGCAGTTGCGGCCAGATCCTTCTTGAGTGCAACCATGTCGGCTGCCCAGACTCCGACCGGATGCGCAAGGAACTTCAGGCTCAAATAGCCGGCAGTGGTAGTTCTCCAACCGGAGGCAGCGCAAGCGGAGGCATGGGCTATGGCGGGTCTGACAAGCAGATCCTGGAGTGGTTTGTCGCGAAGTACGGAGCGATGGTCCTCGCAGCTCCCCTCCGTGGCGGCTTCGACAATGTTGCCTGGATCACCCCCATTGCTCTTTTCCTTCTGGCCATCATTGGTACGACTGTCATCATCCGAGTCTGGAAGTCCCGCACCCAGCAGCGCGTGCCCCTCAAGATCAAAGGCATGACCACATCCAGCACCGACGAGCTTCGCGAGCGCATTCGCCGGGAGACACTCTATTGAACGGCATCCTCCCCATCATCGTCCTGACCCTGGGCATCTTCGCTTACATGTTTTGGCCGGAGAAGAACCCCTTCGTTCAGCGCGACAAGACCCGCGCCGATTACCTCCGCGAGCGCAAGGACGTCATCTACGACAACCTTCGCGACCTCAACTTCGAGTACCTCGCCGGCAAGCATCCCGAGCCCGACTACGCCGAACAACGCGCCGCTCTTGAAGATGAAGCAGCGCAGGTCGTCGCCGAACTCGAAGGCCTCACCCCGCCCACAGTCTCCAGAATCCGCACTCAACTGCCTTCTTAGACCTCTGTCCTCGCACAAACTGCCGTCATTTGAAGAAATCCCGCATTTCGCTTTTCCGAAGCCACAAGAAAGCCCGGAACGTAATCAACCTATGAGCTTCTTCAAGACATCCGCAACACTTTGCCTGCTCTCTCTCGCTGCACTCTCCGCCTCCGCTCAGAGCTCTATCAAGGGCACCGTCACCAATAAGACGACCGGCAAACCTGCCGCTGGAGATGACGTCGTCCTCATCCGCCTCCAGCAGGGCATGCAGGAGAGCACGCGCGGCAAGACCGACGGCAAGGGCCGCTTCTCGCTCGCCGTGCCCGATCCCGGCGGCGTCCATCTCGTCCGCGTCACCCACGACAAGGCGAACTACTTCCAGCCCGTCCAACCCGGCACCGACACCATCGACGTCGAAGTGTTCACCGCCGCCGCGAAGGTCGAAGGCATCACGGGCGAGGCGGACGTAATGCGCTTGCAGACGGACCCCAGCGGAGCATCGCTTACAGTCGTTGAGAATTTTTTCGTCAAGAATGATTCGACTCCGCCTAAGACGCAGTTCAGCGATCATCCGTTCGACTTTTACCTGCCTGCGGGCGCAGTCATCGAAGGCTCAGCTGCTCTTGGACCCGGCGGCATGCCGGTGCGTTCCGCCCCGGTTCCGGTCGGTGATCCCAACCACTACACCTTCATCTTCCCCATCCGCCCTGGCGAGACGCGCTTCCAGGTAAGCTACAAGCTTCCCTACAAGGGCAGCCTCAGCTTCATGCCGAAGCCAGGAATGGTCACCGACACCATCGCTGTAATGATGCCCAAGAGCATGACCTTCAAGGCCGACGGCAGCGCCCCCTACTCGTCTGTCACGGAGGAAACGACGGCCCAGACCTACGTCGCCCGCAATGTATCCCCATCGCAGCCTCTCGGATTCACTGTCTCCGGCACAGGCCAACTCCCGCGCGAGGACAACTCGCCGCAGGGCGAAGCTACCGCCGCGAACGGAGCGCAAAGCGGTGGCCCGGTTACTTCAGCGAACGATACCAAGCCGGGCATCGGCCTCAACAACCCGATCGATCCCGAGGGCAACAACGATCCCTGGGCCAAGTACAAGTGGTGGATCATCGGTGGCCTTGGCCTTGTCCTCGCCGCCGGTGCGGGCATCATGTTGAAGCAGCCCACTCCGCAACCTGCTGCCGGTCCAGACGCACGTCCTGCCGTCATCCCGGTTGCAGCCTCTGACGTAAGCTATGTAGCGCCGTCCGCATCGGGCGGAGTTCTTTCGGCACTCAAAGAAGAACTCTTCGCGCTGGAGACTGATCGACTTCAGGGTACGGTCTCTGATTCGGAGTACGCCGAGCAGAAGGCGGCACTGGAAGTCTTAATGCGACGCGCTCTGACCCGCAGCTAGCCACTTAATCCGAGCCAAAGTACAGCGAAGTCCTGGTCGTTCAAGATCAGGACTTCGCTGTTTCACCCTTCACTGGAAACGCGGTAATACGCAACTTGCCCGCGGCGTATGGATACAGAGCGATCGTCTCGGGCGCACCCATAGTGGCGACGGGACTCGACGGCACCGAAGCGGCAACCCCATCTTCTGCTCGCCAAGAAGGGACTTTGTGCGCCCGCACCACGATGCGAACCGGCGCTCCCTTCAGAGAAAACGGCGCATCCCCAATGGGAAGCTCCTCAACCTTGAGGCTCTTCGCTGCCTCCTCGGATACATCAAGAGCATAGTTCCAGGCCGTCGTCGGATAGACCTGCCAGTCGCTCGCCTTGCCCCGCTCTGCAAGCTTCAACCACGACCCGCCGATAGCGTACGAGAAGACCAGCGGACCGCGATGCACTGACACGGATTGATTGAATCCCGGCACCACGCGAGCTTCCATCGGCATATGTAGTTCGACTGCATCTCCCGTGTGCCATTCGCGATCAATCCGGACAAAGCCATCAACCACGCTGCTCTCGATCTTCTTCCCATTGACCGCGACCTCATGCGAGGTGGCCCACGTCGGAATCCTGAGTTTGAGCGGGAACGTTACTGGCTTCGCCGGATTCACCGTTAGATGGATTGTTTCGCGGAACGGATACTGTGTCTCTTCGACGAGATGTACAGGCACGCTTTGGATAACCGTCTTCACCTCGCAGGGCGAATAGGCTGCGGCGACGAGACCACCATCAGCCGACGCCATCCACAAGCTGCTGGTGAACTTCGGCCACCCCTGGTGAAAGTTTGCCGTGCAACAACCGAAGTTCGGCTCAAGGCCATAGATATTCGACTCAGGCCCGTCCGTGGTCCACGGCTTTCTGTGCAGACTCACCTCGACCTGGTTGGGCTCCTGGTTATATTGATGTGCCCACATGTCATCGGTGAACGCGCCGGGAAGCGCGTTGAAGGCAAGCTGCTCCAGTCGGTCACCCAGCGCGGCATCGCCCAGGATCGACATGCCCACCTCAAGCGAATACATCGCCTCTACGACGGTACAAAGCTCGCTTCCCTGCGATGGATTGCGCCCGGCGAAGTGCTCGTCGCAGGAGAACATGCCATTGGGCAAGCCGTGGTATTTGTCCAACGCCGAGAGCATCTGCTGCATGCCCTTGCGATCTTCTTCTTTGCCCGTAAGCAGGGACCACACCGGCGCAGCCTTCAGGGCCTGCCCGTTATTTACTCCGTGCGTGGAAAGCGCCGTATCTCCCAATCCATTTTTCTCGTCGAGATGAATTCGCTCCGGCGTTACTGGCTCGGTGTACTTGAAGTCCGCAAACTGCGCTTGCCAGTCGTGGCCTTGTTCATGCAGCAGTTTCGCCAGCTGTAACAAGCTCTGATCGCCCGTCCGGTTGTAAAGCCAGATCACAGAAAGAGCATTATCCTGCCAGCGAAACTTTCCCCAATCACGAAGCGGTCGCGCAGGTAATGTTTCAAGCTGATACCGGAAGTAGCGTGCCATGAACGGCACAACGCGCGGATCGCCGGTCGCCTCTTCGTACTGCGTCAGCACCTTCAGCATGACCATTCGTGGCCACCAGTCGTCGTTGCTGGCCGGGCCGATCATCCCGTTTGCCTGCTGATGCGTCAACGTCCACTCGATGAAGCGCTGCGCCTTCGCCTTCAACTTCGCATCGTCCAGTTGGTGCGCGAGCGGCAGCAGACCGTCGACAAAGTATGGTCCACGCTCCCAAGATTCTCCGGTTCCGCCCAGCCATCCGCTGTTCGGGCCAACATCGGCCCATATCTCATCCAGATGGCCACCCAGTCCATCGGCCTGAATCTGTAACTGACGCCTGAGCCATCCGCGAGGAATGATCGATCCCATCGGGAGCGGATAAAAAGAGCTGGCCGCGAGTGGCGCTTTGTTGGCCACCACTTCACGTTGGGGACTGTTGCTTTTGATCGTGCCGGCGACTGCCGAGATCCCACTCATCGTCGCTGAACTGCTCGCAGCAATTGCGGCAGAGGTCTTCAGAAACCGGCGCCGGCTTGAGATCATTGCCCGACGTTCCTATCGGTCCCCGTTCCGACTTCGGCCATCGGAGTTCCCCGTCCCGTAAGCTCACGAATCAGGTCAACCTCGTGCTGACGATACGGAGTGCCATCGTTGCGAAATACCTCGTGAAACCAGACGGTAGGCTGCGAAACCGTATACGGGCGGTCCCAGGAATCCCATGGGAGATACGTCTGAGTCTGGCCCGCCACCAGTCCCCAGTTGATTGCGCCGACGTTGTACCTCTTCGCGATGGGCAAGCTCCCATCGAACGTGGAACCAGCGCCCCGAGCCATGTACTCCGTGCAGATGATCGGCCGGTGAAGCCGCTGTAGCTCCTTGATCCGCGCCTCAAACTCTTCCGGCCAACCGTAGTTATGGAAGGAGATCACATCCGACTCAGCAAGCTGGATCTTCGTCGTCTCACTCTCCGTCGCCGGATTCGACCAGTCGCCCTGCCATACGCCGCTCGTCAAAGGCTGCGAAGGATGCGCCGAACGAGCCCACTCAAACGCCTTCGGCAGCAGTTCGTTCACTCGCTTCACCTTGGCAGCTTCATCCGCTGCTTTATCGCCACCCTTGTTATCCGGCTCGTTCCAGACGTCCCATCCCAGGATGCGCGGGTCGCTGGCAAACGCACCAACCACGCCCTCGACGTAAGCCTTCAACTCCGGCTCAACCGAGTGATCCAGCAGCCTCTGCTTGCCGGGGCTCTGCACCCATCCCGAGTTATGTACACCCGGAATTGGTGGGTGCTGCGGTCCAAGGTGCGGGTTGGTCTCCCAGCACGAATCGAAGAGCACCAGTAAGGGACGGATGTGATGCTTCGCCGCGATTCCGAGAAACGTGTCCAGACGCTTCTTGAAGCCTTCGGGATCCTGCTGCCATAACTGGTCCTGCAGGAAGACGCGAGCCGTATTCATGCCAATCGATTCAGCAAGTCCAAGCTCATGGTCGTTGATCGCAGGATCAAACGTAGCGGCCTGGAACATCACAAGCTCGTTGATGGCGTTCGAAGGAATGAAGTTTGCTCCGACAAGCCATGGCTGTTGGGCATACCAATCATTCGCCTTCTGTTCGGACCAACGCCCCTTGGTTTGTGTCCTGGCCGGGACTGTAGTTACCGCAAGCAGGAGTGCGATTGCGAATGTGGCGCGAAGCTTCATACGTGGACCTTTACGAATCGATTTCAATTGATAAAACAACACGGAAGAAACGATACAGGATTTTGCAAGCGTTTACATGGATCGGAGAATGACGACCAGTCTCTGTCCAGACGATTCAAGCATGCAGCCTGTCCGCCCGACGCCTTTTGAAGCTATGAGCTTCACCAGGAACCGGCCCCGCAGACCGCCGCGGCATGAAGATCGGCTGAATCTTGTATTGTGCTCCGTCTTTCGGCTCTTTCGAGATTGGATCCTGCGTGCCGAGCAGCGCCTCAATGGCCACACGCGCGACATCTTTGTGCGGAATTCGCACGGTCGTCAGCGGAGGCTCGGTAAAGGCGCTCAGTTGAATATCGTCGAACCCGATGATTGATATGTCCTGCGGGATTCTCAGTCCCGCCTCGAAGATCGCTCCCATGGCCCCGATCGCAGTCAGGTCGTTTGATGTCAGCACCGCAGTCGGTCGCTGCTCCAGCGCCAGGATGCGCTGCATCGCCCGGTACCCTCCATCTGGACGATGGTTGCCCTCCTGCACGTATTCCGCCTTCGCCGAGAGATGTTCGCGGGCGGAGCTCTCCATGAATGCCTGGTAGCGAGTCTTTGCCGAGTTGAGATTGAGCGGGCCGCTGATGAACGAGATATCTTTGTGTCCGAGCTGGGTCAGGTACTGCATGGCCATCTCGACTCCCGCTGGATAGTCGATGTTGATGCGGCTTATTCCGGGGGCTGGCTCTCCCGTGTCAAGGAACACCACGGGAATCTTGCGCTTCAGAAAGAAACTGATGACATGCTCGCTGATCTCCGAAGTCATGATGGCGACGCCGTCTACCTTCCGCTGAAGCATCCGCGTAACGCAGTGCATCGTGCGGTCGGGATCGTAGTCCGTGTTGGCGATCAGCACTTCTTTCCCTTGGCTTACAGCGATGTCCTCGAAGGCCTTTACCAGTTCCGGAAAGAAGGGGTTGGTGATGTCCGAGATAATCAGGCCGAGCAAATTACTGCGTCCGGAGCCCAGCGCGCGGGCGTTTGTATTCAGTACGAAGTTCAGAGTCTCCATCGCCTTACGTACTCGCGCAGCCGTGTCCGGACTCACCTTGGGCGAGCCGTTGATGGTGCGCGAGACCGTAGCCGTGGAAACGTTGGCGAGTTTTGCGACAGCCTTAATGTTCATAGGGAAGTTAGTTCAATGGAGCAAAATACGCATTCGAAGAATCTTGCTAAGATAGCGTGAATTCGGTTACATCGTCCATCCGTCCGCAAGAACAAACGATCTTCTTCAATAGATTCGATTGCGACCGACCGTCGCGGTAAAAGGTATGAGGTTCTTATCGATGTCAAAGTATTGCATGCTACAGGCTGTTCTCTCGGTGTTTCTGGTAACCGGTTCCATTGCAAACTCGGCAGCAGCACAGACACCAGCGTCCGAGGCTTCTTCCCCTCGTCCTCCGGCGACTCCGTTGATCACGCACGACCCCTATTTCAGCATCTGGTCTACCGCCGACCAACTGACCGACCGGCCGACCACTCATTGGACCGGCCATGATCAGCCTCTCATCGGCCTCGTTCGGATCGACGGAAAGCCCTTCCGTATCATGGGGCGAGATCCCTGGAATATCCCAGCCCTGCCTCAGACCAGCATGGAACTCACTCCTCTGCACACACGGTATCGCTTCGCCGGCGCTGGTATCGAGATCGAACTCAGCTTCTTCACCCCGGCATTTCTCGACGACATGGACCTAATGTCACGTCCTGTCACCTATGTGACGTGGACAAGTCACGCAACGGACGCAGCGCAGCACGATGTTTCGGTCTACCTCGACGCGGATGCGAACAGCGCCACGAGCTACGAGCACCAACCGGTCACCTTCTCACGCCAACAAACCGCCTCCGGGCAGTCTCTATCTGTCGGCACCCGCGACCAGGCCGTGCTCAATCGGTCCGGCGATGACCTTCGCATCGATTGGGGATACTTCCACCTCTGGGTGCCTTCAAACGAAACCTCTCAGACCTCAATCGCGCCCCATGCTGCGGACGAATTCGTTAGCACCGGGGTCCTTCCCAAAGCCGACTTTATGGACGGTGTCGTACCCAACGACCGCTCCGCACCTCACATCGCCGTCGCTCTCCCTCTCGGTTCCGTCGGAACTCAACCCGTCTCGCGTCATCTTCTCGTCAGCTACACGGAAGGCTTCGGCATTCAATACATGAACCGGAACCTGAGGCCTTATTGGCAGCGGCATGGCAAATCCGTCTCCGCGATGCTGGATGAGGCAGAGTCCGAATACGCGGCTCTTGACGAACGCGGCAACAAGTTCGACAAGGAATTGATTGCCGACCTCACCCGCACTGCAGGTGCACACTACGCCTGGCTCTGCACCCTCAGCTATCGCCAGTCCATTGCCGCCCACAAGCTGGTCGCGGACGCCGACAATCAACCCATGCTCTTCGCCAAGGAGAACTTCTCGAACGGCGACATCGCCACCGTCGACGTCCTCTATCCCTCGTCCCCGATCTTTCTCTTCTTCAATCCGCGCCTGCTCGAAGCACAGGTCTTCCCAGTACTCCAGTATGCGGCGATGACCGACCGCTGGCACTTTCCCTTCGCGCCGCATGATCTTGGACAGTACCCTCTCGCCAACGGACAGGAGTACGGCGGCGGCGAAAAGACCGAGGAAGACCAGATGCCCGTTGAGGAGACCGCAAACCTCATCATCCTGGTGGACGCCATCGCGCGCACCGAAGGATCGAGCTCACTTGGCGAACGTTTTTGGCCGCTGCTAACCCGGTGGGCCGAGTACCTGAAGATTCACGGTCTCGACCCCGAGACGCAGCTCACCACCGACGACTTCGCAGGTCACGTCGCCCACAATGCCAATCTCTCCATCAAAGCGATCGATGCCCTCGGTGCCTACGCCGATCTCGCTCACCTTCTCCATCACGATGCCGAAGCCAAGCAGTACGGAGCCATGGCGAAGACGATGGCTGGCCAGTGGGTGAAGATGGCCGCGGAAGGAGACCATTACAAGCTGGCCTTCAACAGCCCAGGAACTTGGAGCCAGAAGTACAACCTGGTATGGGACAAGCTGCTTGACTTCAACCTATTCCCGCCAAGCGTCCGCGAAAGCGAGATCGCCTTCTACAAGACGAAGCTGAACCGGTACGGCCTTCCGCTCGACAGCCGCAAAACCTACACCAAGAGCGACTGGACGTTATGGACTGCCACGCTCGCCGAGAAGCGGACGGACTTTGATGCTATCGTCGATCCTCTCTACACCTGGTCCACGGAGACAACCAGCCGCGTCCCGATGACGGACTGGTTCGATACCATCACAGGGAAACAGGAGAGCTTCCAGGCGCGTAGCGTGGTGGGCGGTCTCTTCGTCAAGGCACTCGACGACAAGGCGCTGGCGGCCAAGTGGCGCGCTCGCGCAACATCGTCTTCTCAACCAGCTACGCACTAACCGCTACTTCGATCAGGCCGCAGAGGTGAGAATCCTCCTCACTTTGCGGCCTGATCGGTCACGAGAAATTGCCGGAAGCTTGCCTGGTCTCCAGCCTTGCCGTCGACCACAAGCCCGATCCGCATCCCCGAATCCCACGGAAGCAGCCCTTTCAGGTTGACTGTCTCCCCCGCATGTATCCACGCGCCTGAGGCAATCTTATAACTGAAGCCTGCCTCCCCTGGAGTCATTGAAGCGACGCTGACCCATAGCGCTCCCGCTGGCGCGTCCATGGTCCATAGACTCCGCCGTTGACCGCGTTCCACCGACCATAGCTCCAGCTTTCCATCGTGCCGCGACAGGGTGACATCATTCTCCGCGCCGCCAATCAGTCCGACGCCTCCTTCGGCCGGGATCTCCACGGTGGCCTTGTAGGTGGGCGAGAGCAACGTCCTTGCCACAAAGCTTTGCGAAGCTCCCTCAGGCAAGGTCAATGTCAGCGCCCCCGAGGCCACCTGCACGTCAGGCTCATGCCCAATTGGCCATTTCCACTCGCCATCTAACTTCGTACCCGGGAATGAATCGCTCATGCCCACAGCCAGCTTGACTCCGGCTCGCAACGTCCCTGGACCGCGCCCCTGGTTTACCACCGGCCATCCCTGCGCGTCCCACTCAATCGAATCGATCACTGACTCGCGGCCGAGAAAGGCGAATCCCGATGTCGGGTAGGCGTGATAGAGAAACACGTCCTTGCCTTGTGATGTATGCACTGCCGTTCCGTGGCCGGGGCACTTCCACGCTCCATTGGGACGGATGATCGGATTCGCCGGATCTTTCTCCCATGGACCAAGCAGATGGTCGGCCCTTGCCACGCCCTCCGCATACTTGCACCCCGTTCCGCAGCAGGCGTTACCCGCATAAAACATGTAGAACTTCCCACCGTGGCGCATGATGTAAGGGGCCTCGACCACGCCGCCCTCCCAGCTCTCTGGCTCGTTGACGATCAACTGCGTCTTCTCGCCCGCAACGTGTATGAGGTCCTCGGCCAACGGTTGCGCAAAGATGGGGGTTAACTTGCCCTGCGAGTTGCCGTCCTCCTTCCAGATGAGAAACGGCTTGCCGCTTTCATCGCGAGCGAACGCCGGATCGATCGACCCGTCCTCTTGGCACATGATCGGTCCATGGTCCTCGTAATGGCCGTCCGGAGTCGAGGCAGTGGCGACTGCAACGCACAATCCTCCGCCACGCTTCCTGCCGACGTAGTAGACCAGCACTCGCCCTCCATCCGAGACCAACTCCGGCGCCCAGAAATCGCGATCCGCCCACTCCGGCGTGTGCTGAAAGATCGCGCCCGCCGACACCCAGTGCAGCAAATCTTCTGAGCGATAAAGAGAGAACTCTGGTGCCCAGTTCCCTGCTGTACTGGTCGTCCAATAAGTCTTTCCGACACGAATGATGGACGGGTCAGGATGATCGCCCGGGATGATGGGACTACTCAGGGTTCCATCAGTCTGCGCGAGAAGGCTTGCCGAAGCCATGATGAATGCGGCAAAGAGGGTTAGCATTCGAAGGATAAACAGCCTTCCCCTCGCAACTGGCTTCTCCGTGAGGAACTCAGCGTCTTTGCCACCGCGGTGCGCGTCGTTCCCAACCCAACTCACAATCATCTTTGTCTCCCGGCAACTATCTGAAGAACAACCGTTTGAGACTGGAATTAGTCCCCAGACGGCCCTTCTCGTCTTAGAGATACTACTGGAGGTGACCCGCTGCCGTAACCGCGGCGCAGACCTCTAGCGAATCAAACCTGCCGCCATCGCGTCTAATGGATAGATACATTTACGGTGCACGCAAAATGAACACCTTCAAATCGACCCTCCTCCTCACTGCCCTTACTCTGCTCCTAGTATTCATTGGAGACCGCCTGGGTGGACAGAACGGCATGGTTCTCGCTCTCATCCTGTCCGTCGCTCTGAACTTCTCGAGCTACTTCTTTTCGGACAAGATCGCCCTCTCCATCTATGGGGCACAGCCGGTTACGCGGGATCAACTTCCCCGCGTCTTTGCGGTCGTTGAGCGCCTCACCGCGAAGCAGGGTCTGCCGATGCCGAGGATCTACGTGATCCCTAACGAGTCCCCAAACGCCTTTGCGACAGGACGCAATCCTCAGCACGCTTCGGTCGCTGTGACCCAGGGCATCCTCCGTTTGCTGGATGACGAGGAGCTGGAGGGCGTGCTCGCTCACGAACTCGGCCACGTCAAGAACCGTGACATCCTCACCAGTTCGATCGCTGCGACGGTCGCTGGTGCCATCACCATGCTCGCGCGGATGGAATACTTTGCCGCGCTCTTCGGAGGACGAGGCAGCCGGGACCGCGGAGCTGCGGGCGGCATCTTTATGCTCATCCTTGCGCCGATTGCCGCGTCGCTTATTCAACTCGCCATATCGCGCTCACGCGAATACGAAGCCGACGCGACCGGGGCTCACGCAACAGGCAATCCCTACGCGCTTGCCCGTGCGCTGCAGAAGCTCGATGACTGCTCACGCCGTATCCCCATGCAGGCATCTGCAGCGAGCGCCCATCTTTTTATTGTCGCTCCCCTGCTTGGCGGCGGAGGCTTTGGGAACTTGTTCAGCACGCATCCGCCCATCAAGCTGCGCATTCAGCGCCTCATCGGGCGCGACCACGTCTAAGAGCGTCGCGGCTACCACGGCACCTGCGTCTGGATTTAAGATCGAAAGCATGCCCACACTGATCCGGTTCTTACGCCTGCTCTCGATCGTCGTCTGGGTAGGCGGAATCATCTTCTTCGCCTTCGTGCTCGCGCCGGTCGCCTTCTCCGTTCTCCCGTCCCAACATCAGGCAGGAAGTGTAGTCGGTGGCGCGCTTCGTGTCCTGGACATCCTGGGCCTCGTCTCGGGCGCGATCTTCTGGCTCACGACAGTTCTGCTCTTCCGGGAGTCTGATCCGGCCCACAAGAGACGTTATGAGATCCAGCTCTTGCTCTCCGCAGTCATGCTCTTAGCGACCGCTTACCTGCACGCCGGAATACTTCCCGCGATGGAGCAGGATCGCGTGCAAAGTGGCGGAGATATTGAAGCCGCGGCGAAGGACAATCCCGCAAAGATGCACTTCGAACAGCTGCATAAGCGCTCCGAACGCCTTGAAGGCGCGATCCTCTTCCTCGGGCTTGGCCTCGTTCTGCTGATCGCTCGTGAATCACCGCCGCAGACACAGTAAACTTGAAGCTTGATGAGATATCCCTATCCCAGCCCCTCGAAAGCCAGCTTGTCTCCCCCGACCCGCTGGGAGAGATAGGGAATGTCTACCTTCTGGCTCAGTCTTCTGCTCGGTCTTGGTGCCGGCCTCGCCGATTACCTCGGCGGTGTGCTGCTCGTCAGGCGCTCTCCGTCTGCGAAGGCGCTTCGCTACTTCGTTGCGCTCGGTTCCGGCTTCATGCTCTCCGCCGTCGTTCTCGAGATGTTGCCCGAGGGCATGAAGGCCAATCCGTCATGGGCACCCGCCCTGATGCTCATCGGGTACTGCGGTGTCCATCTACTCGAGCACACACTAGTTCCCCACTTCCACTTCGGAGAAGAGACGCATCATCACGAGTTCATCTCGGCCAAGACGAGCTATTCCGTTCTTCTGGGCCTGGCCACCCACACGTTCTTCGACGGTATCGCCATCGGCTCTGGTTTCGCTCTATCGCACTGGCTGGGCTGGGTGCTCTTCTTTGCGATTTTCCTGCACAAGATTCCCGAAGGCTTTACCGTCGCCAGCGTCATGCTCGCTGGTGGCCGCAGCAAGACCGCTGCAATGAACTCCGCGCTCTTTCTGGGCGCAACAACCGTCGCTGGAGTGCTCGTGATCAGTCTAGAGCCATCGTTGGTGAAGGCCGGCCTCCCGCTCTCGGCAGGCGTCACCTTCTATGTGGCCGCGACGGACCTGGTTCCCGAGGTTAATCGAGAACCAGGAATCCGGATGGCCCTGGTCTTTTTCCTTGGAGTGTTGATCTTCGTGCTGCTGCGTCAGTTCGCTCCGGCGTAGAACACCGGCCGGTTAGAACGTCACCGAAAGCCCAGCCTCGAGTGTCCTTGGCGACTGCGCGAGCACCAGCGTGCTGCCATCGGAGGAAAGAAATGGCTTGTACCCCTGCGCCAGAAGATTCGTGACATTCAGAGTACCTTCCAGCCCAGGCGGCAGAAGTCTTCCCATATGGATCGGCTGCCTGACAGCGAGGCTCAGGTAAGCCTGATCGCTGAAGGCCCGATAGGGATCAATCGCTGTGACCAGACCCGTCGGCTGCCAGCGATACGCCGCGCGCAGCTTTGTGCCACTCCGGATCAGGCGGCCTCTAACTGCAAACGTCGCGGACTGTCCGCTCGCGAGATATAACTGGTCCGAAGCCTCCGCCAGCGACATTCCATCTGCAACCTTCCTGCCTGACAACGCGGAACCGGTACTGTACTCAAGGGCTGCCCATAGTCCCGGTCCCAGCGGTTCGCTGACCATCAAATTCATACCGCCCGCAGAGTAACCCGACGCTAGAAACCGGAAGCTTGCCGTAGAAGGATCCTGCAGGACTCCAAACCCGCTGGCCCCGAGGGATTGCAGAACGGGTTCGCCGTCCGGGAGCACGCTCCGACCAGCCACTGCCGGATGATCCATCGCATCGTGGTAGTAGGTGACTTCCGCTACTCCATGGCCGAGCTTGCGGGAGACAGAAACCTCCTGATGCCGTCCATGCTCCGTCTCCATATGCGAGCCAGCGCAGACTGTCACGGGAAGATCGCGTTCCACCGCATCGAGGTCCCCAAAGCTCTGCAGCTCACGCGCCGTCGCCATGCGGTAGCCCACCGTCCAGTTTTCCGACGGCTGCACCGCAACTCGAAAGAATGGGTCCGCCCCCATCGCGGTTCCGACTGCTTTCACTGCATAAACTTCGCTGCCAACCTCAATTTTTACCGTGTCTCCAAGCGCGATCTGTTCCGCGCTCGCCATCTGGAACGTCGTGACCCCAATGCCATTCGTCGTACCACCCGAACTCAGCAACTCTGGATGTCCCTGGTAGCTGACGACAGTACGCACCGCACCGCCATATCCAAGTTTGCGTCCGAACCCAACCTCAACCTCCGTCGACGGCCCTACTCCCGCAGGCTCCGTCGGCGTGCCCACATCCATCCGTAGCATCAATTCGGAGCCGTCTGCGAGTTCACGGCCCTGCGCGAGGACACTGTGCGTCCCGCCGTGTCCGAAGCCGCCGTCGCCGCTCGTAAAGGTCGCTCGCGCCTGCGTCGAATCGCGCCGAGTTTCGGTCGCACTCGATGAGGTCAGGACACTCGTCGCTTCGCCCGTTTCGTCATCCGCCATACGCAGCATAGGGCGGTTTGCCGAGGACCGAAGAGTCCATTTCCATTCGTCACCCGGTTCGTCCGACTTCCGCCGCTCCGCAGGCAGCCAGGCCGAGGTATCGAATAGTGTCGCAAGCGTCAGATTAACAACCGACCACTTGCCCGGATGCAGCTGAAGATTGTCTTTCGATGTGGAGATAAAAAGCGCCGCAGAAGCCTGAACGGCGTATTTGCCTGGAATCAGGTTTGCAATCGAGTAGCGGCCATGGATGTCGGTAAAGGTGGTCCGCGGAACGTCCAGCCCGGCTGCCATCACCTGCACCAACGCCCCGGCCTGCGCGACACCTTGAACGTCGCGAACTACGCCGGTGACCGCTGCTGCGGGACTAACCTGGGCTGCGGCAGGAAGGCAAACTGCCACGCCGGTCAACAGAATTAGGGTCGTGCCGAGTTGATTGAATCTGATCTGCACAGAATGTCCCCTGTGCGCCGTTGGCCAGCTCCGAAGAATTGCCATTCGGGATGCTCTCCGAACCTCTGCCGATCGCGCGTTCAACCAGCTATCGAACTTCTCAACGTAGCTGCGCCGCCGTGGATCCATAGACCTCAAAAGCCGTGCCTAGTCGACCGTGAATGGTGCCGACTCGGCTACCTCTTGCTTCGAAATACCATCGTTGATTTTGATCGTCACCTTGTACTTCCCAGGCTGAAGGCTGGCGAGCGGCATGCTCTTCTCCAACGTCACCTGGTCTGCATTCGGACTCAGCTTGGATGTCAACTCCTGGGTCTGAAGCACGGCCTTGTTGGTGGCCATGTCCATCACCTGGTATTCGATGGTGGCATCGTTCTTCTTGCTCTTCTCATCGATTCCCAGATTATAAACCTGCATCCAGAAGTTGAGATTTTGTCCGCGATGAAAGGTAACCGGAATCGCCACGCCACTGGGTACTCGCGGGCGGATGCGAGTGTTACCAATGACAAAGTTCCCTGCTCCGATATCTTTGCTCGGCACGCGCTCCATCTGATCGGCAAGGATCAGCGAAGAAGTCGCGAGCTTGTCGTCGTCATACTTTGGAACATTGATGCTCCGACTCCAGGTGCCAACGTGGTCTGGATTGTTGACATCTTTAATCACGATATCCACGCGATACAGACCCGGGCGCAGAGGAAGCGACTTCCAATAAACCGACATATTGTTCTTCGAGCGCTGCAGCAATTCGCTCGGGGTCTGCACGCTAACCGTATCTTCAAATGTCTGGATCGGCTTGTGATTGAGGTTGGTTACGCGGCCAAGGATGTTGACCGTCCCCATCGCCACGCCATCCTTATTTGAAAACGTGATGTCGCTGTTGCGAAGCTGCAAAGTCAGCGGAACGAGGATCGTATCGTTCGTCACCTTCACATAGTCCGTGCGCACATCGAAGAGGAACGGAGGTCCTGTCAAAATCTTCGACGTGGTCAGGAACTGCTCCATGTCCTTGAACTTGATCGGAGGCGGAGCAAAGATCTTTGCGAACCGGTCAAGCCGGTCGAATTGCTTACTCTGGTTCATCGATGAAAATGGGCCGGCGCCAAGCTGTTCGATACCGCCACCAGAGAACCGGTCTGCCTTCTTCGACTGACCGTTCTGCTCAGACTGAGTCAGCCCAGCTCCAGGAACCGTCTTCAGAGCGTCCTTCTCGGAGCGGTCGATCGTCGCGTGATAGTCACCGCACATGCAGGTGTCGACGAACTCGATATCGACGTTATCGCCTACGCCTTCAAGGTAGCGGTAGTGCCATGTTTCAAATGGGAAGGTCGATGTCTCGCCGCCGCCCTCTTCCTGCGGACGCTGGTAGCTTCCACCGCTTGGGTGCGATTCGATGCTGTCCGGCTTGCCGTAAGCGATATAAATATGACCACGGTCGGTCTTCCATCCAGGCTTGCCAGCGGCAAAGTGCTCATCGGCATAGGCGATGCGGGCATAGTGTTCTTCGCGATACTCGTTATCCGGGGAATCAGGATTCGGATTGCGGCGCAGCCAGAACTGCTCGATGAACTGGTCACGCTCTTCATCGTTGCCCAGGCTCTTGAATGCTTGGAGTTCGGTGTCTGTGATGATCCAGTGAACGTCCTCGTCGATCCACTTCTTATAAACGCCGTGGAGTTCGCCCTTCAGGTCCTTCTGCTGCTTGAAGCGTTCTTTGTCCGTCAAACGCCGCTTTAGCGGGTCGGGCTTCTCTTCCGTCACTGGCCCTTTCGTGACACCATCGGCCGGAGCCGTGGTCTGGGCCTTCAAAGCGGGAACTAAAATACCTGCAGCGAACAGCAAAGCCAACAAGGAGGACGAGATGACGGGCAGAGACCGAGGGAAAGACTTCATAAAAAGGTGCTCCTGATTCAATCGCTATTGTAGCCCGCCGAAGGCACCCCGCGACAGTACAAGGGCATCAAATCCGCCACTTCCCCTGCTATCATCTCGGTACTCGAAAAAGGCAGCTTCAGGCGTTCTGAAGATCATCGGAGCACACTTGGGTTTTCTATCAGTAAGTCTGGAACTTGTAAGACTGCACTACCGTACCCGATGTGAGCAACAGGAATGCCCCACTCATCTCTCCAACGCAGCAACCGCACGCCATAGCCAGGCGTCGAGAAAGCCGGAATGAGCGCTAAGAAGATCATCATTATCGTCGTCGTTCTGCTGGTCGTGGCCGGAATCGTCTTCGGGACGATCCGCCACAATGCATCGAGCGTCACCAAGGTCTCCACCGCAAAGGTCTCCCGCCAGGACCTCACCTCGATCGTCAGCGGCACCGGCCAGATCAAGCCCAAGACCTACGTCAACATTGGCGCGACCGCCTTTGGCCGGATCACGCACCTGTACGTCAAGGAAGGCGATCACGTGAAGAAGGGGGCGACTCTTGCCACCCTCGAAAACGTTCAGCCGACCTCGATTGTCGCGGCCCAGGATGCGACAATCGCCTCCTCGAAGACCGACGTGAACTCCATGGTCGCCGCCGAACAGACCGCCGAGGCTAATATCACCCAGGCCAAGGCGGACCTTGTCCAGAAGAAGTTCGACTACGATCGCGCCCTTGCTCTCTACGAGGCGAAGCTCATCGCCAAGCAGGATTACGACGCGAAGAAGGCGGCTCTCGATGTAAGCGTCGCGACGCTCGCCCAGCGCCAGGCCGCCCTAGCGCAGTCGCGTGCCCAAACCGAGTCGCAACGAGCCAAAGTCAACCAGGCAGTTGCCAGCCAGCGTTCGAACTTCGATTCGCTCGACAAGACGATCAGCCGTGCTCCCTTTGACGGCCTCGTCACGAACGTCCCCGTCCGTGAAGGCGAGACCATGGTCACCGGCATCCAGAACGCTGAAGGCTCGACCCTGATGACCCTCGCGGACATGTCCGTCGTCACCGCCGAGGTCAAAGTCGACGAGACCGACATCGTTAACATCAAGCTGGACCAAACGGTTGATGTCACCGTCGATGCGCTTCCCGGACGCACTTTCAAGGGGCGCGTGACCAATGTCGGCGATCAGGCTCTGCTGCGGACTACTGGAATCGCCACCAGCCAGAGCACGACCGGAACCGAGGAAGCCAAGGACTTCAAGGTAGTCGTCACGATCGACGCCGGCGACTCCAACCTGGAAGATCTCCGCCCAGGCCTTTCGGCGACCGCAAAGATCACCACGGCTCACAAGCCCGATGCGCTCACCATTCCCATTCAGGCACTCGTCCAGCGCGACCCCACGGTGGAAAAGGCCCTCTTTGACAACGGAGGCAAGCCGCCGGCAGGCGCTCCAGTGGCGACATCTTCCAAGGAGAAGCCAAAGCCTCTGCAGGGCGTCTACATTCTCAGCAAGAATGCCAAGGGCAAACTCAGCGTGAACTTCGTCCCGGTCACGACCGGCGTCACCGGAAGCACTGACATCGAGATCCTGAGCGGCCTGAAAGAGGGCGACCAGATCGTTACCGGGAGATACAAGATTCTCCGAACGCTCGCCAGTGGGACTAAAGTTAAGGAAGACAACTCTGCCGAAGTCCCAACCGACAGCTAGCAGAGGAGTATCGACCTTGATACTGCGAGAACGGCAGATCCGGACGAGACCGTCGGAACCTTTGCCCGCAATTTCGCGTAGATAACATTGCTCGACCTATCGATCACGCGGAATTGCCGCGCGTCTAACTTGTACCGTTCACGATTTTTGCTTGCAGCAGAGATACACCGGAGAACCGGATGCCCACTGAAGTCCAGGAAATAGTCAGCGCAGAAGCCCACCCCAACGCCGGCGGTCCCGGTCCCGGAGACGTCATCGTCACCGACAATCTCTGGAAGACCTACGAGATGGGAGATCAGCAGGTGAACGCCCTGCGCGGCGTCAATCTCCGCATCAAGCACAACGAGTACGTCGCCATCATGGGACCATCGGGTTCGGGCAAGTCCACGCTGATGAACCTTATCGGGTGCCTCGACTCCCCAAGTAAAGGCAAGTACTGGCTCAACGGCCACAATGTTTCGGAGCTGAACGATGACGAACTCGCGCGCATCCGCAACAAGGAGATCGGCTTCGTCTTCCAGACGTTCAACCTTCTGGCTCGCGCGACCTCGCTGCATAACGTAGAGCTTCCCCTGATCTACAACGGCACTCCAGCTGCCGAGCGCATCGCCCGCGCCAAGGCAGTCCTCGAATCGGTCAACCTCGGCTCCCGCATGATGCACAAGCCGAACGAGCTCTCAGGCGGACAACGCCAACGCGTTGCGATCGCACGAGCGCTGGTGAACAAGCCGTCCATCATCCTCGCCGACGAGCCCACGGGAAACCTCGACTCGAAGACCGGTGTGGAGATCATGGCGCTCTTCGATGACCTCCACGCGAAGGGCAATACGATCGTTGTCGTCACCCACGAACCCGACATCGCCGAATACGCCCACCGTATCGTCACTATCCGCGACGGCGCGGTCGCCTCGGATCACCCATCCGCGCGAATGACCGCAGGCGGCTGAACTCCCACCCAGGCACTGGCCGGTCGGGTACTCTGGATAGGCGTCTGAGAATGCCTCAAGCTGCGACGCCGGGGACACCGATCTTGCTTGGACTAAAGAACGATGTGAATCTTCTGGCTGACTACGACCCGTCGTGGGTCGATGCCTATGCTGAAGAAAAAGCTCGCCTCGATGTCGCGCTCGGTGACGTCGCCAAGGCAATCGAACACTTTGGCTCGACGTCGGTTCCCGGAATGCGGGCCAAGCCGATCCTCGACATCATCGTTGGCGTCAGCCCTTTTGGAGATTGGGAGCGCTGCAAAGCTCCCCTCGAATCCTTAGGTTACGACTTCGTCGCCAACGCCGGCATCCCTCGCCATCACATCTTCGGTCGCGGCCACGACCTCACCGAACGCACGCACATCCTGCATATCGTGGACTACGATACGGAAGAGTGGAGCCTCAATCTAGCTTTCCGCGACGCCCTGCGCACGGATGCTGCCCTTCGTACGAAGTACCGTGCCGAGAAAGAACGTGCTGCTGCCGCGGCACCAGAAGGCCGCGCCCGCTACACCGCGCTCAAGAGTTCCTTCATCTCTGGAATGAAGAGCAGGCTGGCAGCCATCATGCGTCCATTCACAAGCGCGTAATGTGTTACGCCGCGCGCGAGCTGGATAGCCTGCCAAAACTCTCCTCGCCAATATCCTTCTGGACCTTCGCGCATCTAAAATGAAGTATGTCGACTTCGCGCCGCAGATTTTTAATCGCAACGATTGCCGCGCTTCTCGTCTCAACCGCCCCCGCACATGCAGACCCGGCGCGATTCGACCTCGCAGGTCCAAAGGTCGAAGTTCGCGTGACACGCGACGGCGTCACTCTTCCCGTTGCCCAGGTGCCGAATCTCAAGGTCGGCGATAAGATCTGGCTGCATCCCGATTTCCCGCCAAGCCAGTCGGTGAAGTACCTCTTAGTAGCCGCGTTTCTGCGCGGCACAACTAATCCCCCGCCTGACAACTGGTTCACCCGCATCGAGACATGGAACAAGGGTGTTCAGAGCGAAGGTGTCTTCATCACCGTTCCGCCGGAGGCCCAGCAGGTCATCCTCTTTCTCGCCCCTGAAACCGGTGGCGACTTCACTACGCTTCGCTCCGCCGTCAAAGGCCGTCCCGGCATCTTCGTTCGAGCGTCGCAGGACTTGAACGAAGCTGGCTTCGAGCAGGCACGTATCGAGAAGTATCTCGAGAGCATGAAGACCGTCGATCCCAACGACGCCAAGGCACTCTCAGAACACTCCACGCTCCTCGCCCGCACACTGGCTCTGAAGCCCAACGAAAACTGCTTCAAGCAGCCCGTCGATGCACAGTACAACTGCCTCACTCAATCCGGCAACCAACTCCTGCTTGATGACGGCCACGGCCAGACCGTCGCAGCGGCGCTCTCAAATGGCCCTTCCAGTGACTTCATCCTTCAGGCAAGCAACACGTCCCTGGTCGGCGGAGGTCTCTACAGCGCCTATGTCGGCGCGATCGTCGACCTGGTCCGTCTGACCGCTAGCCTGCATACAGCCCAATATCAGTACATTCCGGCCATTGCATTCCCCAGCGATCAGCAACTGAATCTACGTCTGAACGCGCCGCCCTCGTTCCACAACCCGAAGTCGGTCATCGTCATCGGCCTCCCCGGCATCCAGGCGGCAACGCCGCCTCCGCTTCGCGCTGCCGACCCGAAACAGGTAGCCTGCCTACTTCGCCCCGATCTCGTCCTTGGCCTCGAGGGAGCTCCGCTTGTCTATTCCACCTCCTTCGCCCACGAACTGACGCTTCACGTCAATTCAGAAGACCGCATCCCGGATGTTCCTCTGGCTCCCGATGCCTTTCGCGGTGGCCTGATCGTGAATCACGAGAGGCATCGGGAGATGCTTCCCGTATCCACGCCGGACGACGCGGGAATTGTGACAGTGCCGACTACCAAGTCCACCGACGACCCGAAAGCCGCCACTTCCGCTGATGCAAAGCCCGTTCCCAAGGCGGTCTTCCCTCCAGGGACGCTGACCGGCACTGTGAGCGGCATGTGGGGATTTGACCACTTCACCGGCCCCACGCTCCCGCTTCAGAATGTCCCCGGCAAGGGTTGGAAGCTGGTTACAACGGACCCGCTCATCGTTGGGCAAGACAATCACCTCACCCTGGCTTCTAGCGGCACTGCGTGCGTTCAGGCCATCATCTCCGACTCCGTCCCAGGGACCGAGACGAAGCTCGATTGGAAGCGAGCCGATAAGCCCGACGAGATTTCGCTGAACCTTCCACTGAAATCCCTGAACAAGGACACGGTTGAGCTCGCCATCAAGCAGTATGGCGCACCCGCACTCGATAAAGTGACCGCCAAGACCTACTCGGAGCCGGCCAAGCTCGAGTCCTTGAATCTCCATGCAGGCGATTCCACGGCAGTTTTGTCAGGTACCAGCCTCGACCAGGTCAAGCAGCTGGAGCTCAAAGGCATCATCTTCACTCCCACTCCGAGCCACGATGCTCCGCAGGCAAGCGAATCGAAGGGCGACCTGCAGCTGTCGCTCGATACGAAGACGAGCGACGCGAAGGCAATCGACAGCAAGAACTCTGCTCCCAAACTCTCCCCCGGCGATAAGTTGACCGCGACAGCCACGTTGAAGGACGGTCGTACCCTGACGCTGCCCTTCACCGTAGGAAGCGCCCGCCCATCCATCACCCTTCTAAGCAAAGGAATCGATCAAGCGAAGAGCTCGCCCATCCACCTCTCGCCTGACGATCTCCCGATAAACGACAAGCTGACGTTCTTCCTGAAGTCCGCCGACAACTACCCGCGCGGCCAGCAGATCGAGATCGCCAGCACCGACGACTCACTTCACACCAAGCTGGGCATCGCGGACGGCACACTCGTCCTCCAGAACAAGCACACCGTTCTTGCGACCCTCGAGCCGCTCAAGGTCTTCGGCCCATCAGCCTTCGGTCCGCTTCGTCTGCGGGCCATCGCACCCGACGGCACCACCGGCGAATGGATTCCCCTGGCCACGATCGTTCGGCTGCCTACGCTGACCGATCTGCACTGCCCCACCCGCGTGCGTCAGCAGCCCTGCACCCTCGAAGGATCGGACCTCTATTTGGTTGACGCATTTTCCACGGATCAGGCCTTCACCACGCCTACCGAAGTCCCCGAAGGATTTGTGGGCAATACGATCAGCATCCCCCATCCCGGCGCTGACACGACCTTTTATGTCCGTCTGCGCGACGATCCGTCCACTACGAATCAGGTGACGTTGCCGGTTCTGCCTCTATCCACTCCACCGCAGCCTGCACCACCAGCAAGCTCATCCGTGCCCGCACAGCCGTCGGCGGCGACTGCTGTAATTCCGCCGACGAAGTAAACAGCTTTAGCAAGCCTTGTCTAGTTCACCTCACGAGAGAGGGTTGGGGACAAGGGTGAGCGCCTCATCCCGCGTGTCGCTGCCTCTTGCGACGGATGGAACACTCTTGCGAAACACAAACCGCACCCCACCGCGTAGACGCAAAAGGCCCGGCATCGCTGCCGGGCCTTTGCATCTCCGCTTCTTGTACTTCTTTGTCTTGTTACTCGACTTGACCCGCTAGCTCTCTTTGCAGCTTGCTATGCTTCCTGCCGTAGAAGTAGTAGACCACCAGGCCGATCGCCATCCAGCCGATCAGACGGTACCAGTTGGCCGCGCCAAGCTCAACCATCATGTAGCCATTGAATAAAATCCCAAGGATGGGAATCAACGGCACCAGCGGCGTCTTGAACGGCCGGTGACGATCAGGATCCTTCCTGCGCAGCACGATCACCGCGATGCACACGATGACGAACGCGAAGAGTGTCCCGATATTCACCATCTTGCCAATGGCGTCGATCGGTGTCACTGATCCCACCAGCGCGGCTAGCAGCCCTGCGAGAATGGTCCCCTTCCATGGCGTCCTGAAACGCGGATGGATCGCTGCGAAGAATCCCTTCGGCAACAGTCCGTCCTTTGCCATCGAATACAGCACGCGGCTTTGGCCCAGCAACATCACCAGCATGACGCTCGTGAGTCCCGCCAGCGCTCCGATGGTGATCACGTTTGCCGCAGAGTTCAAGTTGCGGTCAAGGAACGCTCGCGAGATCGGAGCCTCGATGTTGATCTCAGGCCAGTAGACCATTCCGGTGAGAACAGCAGCCACGCCGATATACAAGAGCGTGCAGATGGCCAATGAAGCGATGATCCCGATGGGCATGTCGCGTTGCGGGTTCTTGGCCTCCTGGGCGGTCGTCGAAACGGCGTCGAAGCCGATGTACGAAAAGAACACCAGACCTGCCGCCAGACCGATACCGCCGACTCCGAACGGCGCAAACGTGTGCCAGTCCGATCCCCAGTTTGCCTTGTTTACATAGTGCGATCCCAGGCCGAGCACGAACAGCACCACGCCGACCTTCAACATCACAATGCCCGCGTTGAAGTTCGCCGACTCCTTGATTCCGATCACCAGGACCGTCGTGATCACCAACGCGATCAGGAACGCCGGAAGATTGAATCCGATCTCCACGCCAAAGATCGTTGGCGCATTCAGCAGAGCGTGAGCCTGCGCTATGAGTGCCGCCGACGGGGCCGCAAGCAATGCCGAAAGCGCGTCACTGAACGCCTTCGTGCCGGGAGTCAACTCAGGATTCGTTGCATGAACCGACTGCCGCGCTACGATGTCGAACGCCTTCTTCAACCCGGTCCAGTGGTCATACGCCAGCCATAACGGAAACTTCAGGTTGAAGATGGCCAGAAACTCAACGAACGTGTTCGACCAGCCGGAACTCACCGTGCTCGCGCCCATCGCATACTCGAGCGTCAGGTCCCAGCCGATGATCCATGCGAAGATCTCGCCCAGCGTCGCATAGGCATACGTATAGGCCGATCCGGCCAGCGGAATCATCGCCGCAAACTCCGCATAGCAGAGGCCCGCGAACGCGCATCCCAGTCCCGATAGCACGAACGCCAGCATCAGCGCGGGTCCCGCAGTGTGCGCACCCAAACCGCTCAGAACAAAGATTCCAGCGCCTATGACAGCGCCGATTCCTAAGGCGGTCAGCGCAAATGGCCCAAGCGAACGTTCCAGTGTCTGCGATCCCTCTTCATTGGCCTCGGCCATTAAGGAGGTCATCGTCTTTTTTGCAAGCAGGTTCGCCATCGTGGCCTGGTTCTCCCTTTTATCTCTTCCGTATTTGTCTTCAGACTTACAAAACTTCCGGTTCCGGCGTCATGGCCGAACCGCTTCTCTTCCACAGCAGGTACACCGGAACGCCGATCAAAACGATTATCAGGCCCGGCCAAGTGTACTGAGGTTTGTAACGCAATAGTACGACACAAATCCAAGCGGCCATCGCGATATAGACCGCCGGCAGCACCGGATAGCCGAACGCCTTGTACGGTCTCACCGCGTCCGGCCGCGTCCTCCGCAGAACAAACAAGCCCACAATCGTCAGGATGTAGAAGATCAGCACCGCGAAGATCACGTAGTCGAGCAGTTGCCCATAGCTCCCCGAAAGACAAAGCAGGCAAGTCCAGGCCCACTGCACCCACAGCGAGTTCACCGGCGTATTCGACTTCGGGCTCAGCTTGCCGACACTCTTGAAGAAGAGCCCGTCCCGGCTCATCGCGTAGTAGACACGCGCGCCGGCGAGCAGCATCCCATTGACGCAGC
Organism: Granulicella aggregans; assembly: GCF_014203275.1. Taxonomy (GTDB): domain Bacteria; phylum Acidobacteriota; class Terriglobia; order Terriglobales; family Acidobacteriaceae; genus Edaphobacter. The sequence goes on along the minus strand of NZ_JACHIP010000003.1, from coordinate 439,654 downwards.
CAAACGTCGAGATGAGGATGGCTCCTGCCATCAGCTTCGCGCCGACGCCTCCAAACACAGCCTCCATCACCGCGGTCGCGACCCGATCCTCTGAGGCGTATTGAATCCCGCGCCCAGCCAGAGTCGTTGCGTTTGCACTTCCCACCAGCGGAAGCGCGCTCAAGTAGACGAAGTTGCAGAGGATATACAGAAGCAGGACCACGCCGGTTCCGATCGCAAGCGATAGCGGGAGGTTCCGCTTGGGGTTCCGAATCTCTCCCGCCGTAAACGTCACATTGTTCCATGCATCGGCCGAGAACAGCGACCCCACCTGCACGACGGCCACGACTGTCATCACGCCGACCAGCACTGTGGGTCCGCTGGCACCGATCTGCACCGGATGTTGCGCCGACAACCCGGAGCCAGCCCAGAACTGATGCCAGCCATCCCCAAAGTTTGCGGCAATCGCACCCGCGTTTTTCGCGAGCGCACCCACCATTACCACCGCCGCCAGCGCAACGATCTTTGCCGACGTGAAGACGTTCTGAACCGCCGCGCCCAGCTTCACGCCCAGCGTATTCGTGAACGTCAGCAGCGTAATGATCCCAATAGCCACAAGGTTCGCTGTGTTCAGCCCGATCGTTCCCGAGCCCACATGCCAGATCCAGTTGGTCGTGCTCACACCTGGAATGAACACCCCAAGAAACTTCCCAAAGCCAACGCCAACCGCCGCAATCGTCCCTGTCTGGATCACCAGGAAGAGCGTCCACCCATATAGAAATCCCCACAGCGGCCCCAGCGACTCGCGCAGATACACATACTGACCGCCCGCCTTAGGCATCATCGCCGCCAGTTCGCCGTAGCTCAGCGCACCGATGATCGTCATCGCCGCCGTCACCAGCCACGCCGCAATCAGCAGCGCCGGCGACCCCAGCGTCCGCGACATATCCGCCGACACGATAAAGATCCCCGACCCGATCATCGACCCCATTACGATCGCCGTGGCGGAGAACAGCCCCATCCCCTGCACAAAGTGCGGGGTTCCACCACCTGAAACCTTGTCATCCTTCGCTGAAGGCGGAGGATCTGCCTCTGTCTTTGTCGTTAGCGGAATTGTCACGTTCCCCAGTTCTACCCCAAAATCTCGAGAAAGTCCCGCGCCACCTTCTCGACACTCTCGCCCGGTACAAACAACCCGCTGATCACCGCCACCGAATCGGCCCCGGCCTCGATCACGGACCGCGCATTCTCCCGCGTAATCCCGCCAATCGCCACCAGAGGCTTCGTCGTCATCGCCCGCGCGCGCCTTACCCCGTCAAGCCCCACCACCACCGCCGCATCAAGTTTTGTCCCGGTAGCGAACACCGGCCCAATCGCCACATAGTCCGCCGCCCCCGCATCCGCCGCAATCACCTGCGCCTCGTTATGCGTTGAAATGCCAACGATCCTGCCCGAACCTATGACGGTCCTTGCATCTTCAGGCGACAGATCCTCCTGACCCACATGCACCCCATCCCACTCGGCAAGCACCGCCAGATCGCTCCGATCATTCATGATGAGCGTGGCGTCGCTTCCTGCAAAGGCCTCCGCAATAACAACAGCATTCCGCAGAATCGTCTGTGGCCCAGCATCCTTATCGCGATACTGAAGCAGCGTCACACCTGCCGCTCGAAGCTCATTCGCAAAGTTTGCAAGACTGACTTCTCGCGACAGGAGCATACCGGCATCAGCGATCACGTAGAGACGAGGAAGGGCTTTCACGGACCGTCCTACTTCGCGGCCTGGCGCTCGAAGAACCGCTCCATAAACTTCGTATCGAACGCCCCCGACCGGAACTCCTCATCCGCAAAGATTTTCTCGTGCAGCGGAATCGTCGTGTGAATTCCCTGCACCACGAACTGGCTTAGAGCGCGCTGCATCTTGTCCATCGCCTCTTCGCGATTCTTCCCGTGGCAGATAAGTTTCGCAATCAGCGAGTCATAGTAAGGAGGCACCACGCCCTCCGCGTACTGCGCCGTGTCCACACGAACTCCGTTGCCGCCCGGCAGATTGAACGCCGTGATCTTGCCCGCTGATGGTGTGAACTTCTCCGGATGCTCCGCATTGATGCGGCACTCGATGGCGTGCCCGCGAATTGTAACCGGCTCGGTCACAATTTGGCTGAGCTTCTCGCCCATCGCGATCCGCAACTGCGCCTTCACCAGGTCGATACCTGTAACCATCTCGGTTACACAATGCTCCACCTGGATGCGCGTGTTCATCTCGATGAAGTAGATCTTGCCGTCTTCATCCATCAGGAACTCGATCGTCCCGGCGTTCTGGTAGCCGATGTCCTTCAGAGACCGCTCGATCGTCTTACCCAGCTCTGCCCGCAGCTTCGGGCTCACCTGCAATGACGGTGCCTCTTCGATCAGCTTCTGGTGCCGCCGCTGAATCGAGCACTCGCGCTCGCCCAGGCTCATCACGTTGCCGTGCTCATCGGCCAGGACCTGGAACTCGATGTGGCGCGGTCGCTCGATGAACTTCTCCATGTACATATCGCCGTTGCCGAACGCATTCGCGGCTTCGGTCGACGCTTGGTTATAAAGCTCCGGCAGCTCCGCAGCATTTCTGCAGATGCGCATGCCGCGCCCTCCGCCCCCGGCAACAGCCTTCAAAATGACCGGATAGCCAACCGACTTCGCCCACTCCAGCGCCTCGTCCGCGCCGGCAATCACGCCGTCGGAACCGGGCAGAATCGGCACCTTCGCCTTCTTCATCGTCTGCCGAGCAGTGGACTTCTCGCCCATCATGCGCGTGACTTCAGGAGGAGGCCCGATGAACTTGATGTTCGAAGCCCGGCATACCTCGGCAAAGTTGGCGTTCTCGCTCAGCAGTCCATAGCCCGGATGGATAGCATCCACATCGGCGATCTCTGCAGCCGAGATGACCGCCGGCACATTCAGGTACGAATCCGCCGAACGAGGCGGTCCAATGCAGATAGCCTCGTCCGCAAACCGGACGTGCAGGCTGTTCCTGTCGGCCTCGCTATATACGGCGACCGTGCGGATGCCCATCTCCTTGCACGCGCTGATGACGCGCAGTGCAATCTCACCCCGATTTGCGATCAATACCTTACGAAACATCGTGCCCCTAGAACATCTTGTCATCCTTCGCCAAAGGCGGAGGATCGGTTTCTAACGTACCGCGAACCTATCAGGTGGCGAACGACTGCCTAGCTAGCCTTGATAGAAAACAGAGGCTGCCCATACTCCACCGGCTGCCCCGTCGTCGCAACCCGCGCCACAATCTCGCCAGCGGCATCTGCCTCGATCTCGTTCATCAGCTTCATCGCTTCGATGATGCAGAGCACCTGCCCGACCTCAACCACATCGCCCACCTTAACAAACGGAGCCGACCCTGGCGAAGGCGAATCGTAGAACGTCCCCACAATCGGAGATTTCACCATGTGCAGCGCCACTTCAGGCTCGGCCGCCGCGACCGACGCAACCGGTGTCGCTATGGCGGCAGGTGCAGCGGCGCTTTGGGCGCCTGAAGCTCCCAGCCACTGCGCCAGTGTCGCCGGATCGAGTGCGGTCGCCGGCCCTGCCGCCGAAGCAAACTTGATCCTGATCTTCGTGTCGCCGCGCTCCGCCTCATATTCGGCGATGCCGTTCTCCTTCAAAAACTCAACCAGCCCTTGCAGCTTTTCCAGATTCGTCTCGTCTTCCATCGGATCTCTTTCTTCCCTCTCAAAATCTGACACTACAGCTGTGTCCATGCCTTCACACTGGGCGTCAAGACCTCACCGCCACCAGCCGTTACCAGCACCATATCTTCGATGCGCACACCGAACTTGCCCGGCATATAAACCCCGGGCTCAACCGTTACCACCATACCGCGTTTCAAAACTTCCTTCTGATCCTTCGCCACGCGCGGACCTTCGTGAATCTCCAGTCCAACGCCATGTCCAGTCGAGTGCGTAAAGTACTCGTCGAGCTTCACCGCTCGCAGAATACTCCGCGCCGCCTCATCTACATCGCCCAGGGCGACTCCCGGAGCGATAGCAGCTACGGCAGCCTCCTGCGCTTCCAGTACCGCATGATACACGTCGAACTCCTCCTGGCTCGCCTTGCCCAGATGGACCGTGCGCGTCATGTCAGAGCAGTACCCATCCATTACAACGCCGAAGTCCAGCGTTACAAATCCTCGCTTTGGGAGCTTCGTGTTCGTAGCCCGGCCGTGCGGCAGCGCCGACCGCTCGCCGCTCGCCACGATCGTCTCAAACGACATCGCCTCAGCTCCTGCCAGTCGCGCGGCGTGTTCCAACTCTGCCGCTACCTGGATCTCTGTCAGGCCAGACCGTATATACCCCAGCATTCGATCAAACAGACCGCATCCGGTCAATGCGGCCCGCCGCATGATCTCGACTTCCGCGTCATCCTTAACCTCTCGCAGATGAGCGACCAATGGCCCGCTCGGCCGGAATAAGCTCCTCCGCACCTTGCCCGGAACAGCTTTTCGCATCGTCTCCAGCGTCGCCACCGTGGTCTGCGCCGCATCGAAGCCGCAGTGTTTGATACCCGCAGCCACCGCTGCTTCGCATGCCGCAGTCAGTGTTCCTTTCGGTACGATGACGACCTTCGTCCCCACCGCTTCAGCCTTCGCCTGGGCGGTGTAGCGTCCGTCTGTAAATAGGGTCGCCTTGCCGCCAGCCAACAGCAACGCCGCACTTGAGCCCGTAAATCCAGTCAGATAACGCACATCCGGCAGATGTGTCACCAGCAAGGCGTCCATTCCCTCGGTCAGCGCCGCAGCGGCCCGCCTCTGTCTCACTCGAAAACTCATCGAACTCTATTCTATCGGAGCATACCCATTCCAAACCGTTATCATGGAGTATGACCGTCGATACTCCATCGCAGCAGCGGCCATCGTCCTCAACACGCTTCTCCCGGCGCAAACTCCTCGCCGGCGGCGCTCTCTCTGTTGCAGCCCTTGGCCTCTACTCCGCCGAGATCGAGCGCCACTTCATCGAGGTCGTCGACCAGACCTTCAAGATTCCCGGCCTGCCCGAGGCCTTCCACGGCTTCCGCATCGCGCAACTGAGCGATATTCATCTCGAGTGGTTCACCGAGGACTTCTTCCTCCGCGAAGCCGTCCGTAAGATAAACGCCCTCAAGCCCGATCTCGTCCTCACCACCGGCGACTACATCAGCAACAACTCTTCGGGTGCCGACAATCGCGCTTACGCCGCGATGCCGCACTGCGGCGCGATCCTTCGCGGCCTCGAGTGCCCGCTCCGCTACGCGATCCTCGGCAACCATGACGTAAACGTGGACGCAGCCGCAGTCACCAGCATGCTCACGACTTACGGCATGAATCCGCTTGTAAATCGCTATGTTCCCATCGAAAAGGGAGGCCATCACGTCTGGCTCGCAGGCCTCGACGACGCTGAATCGGGAAATCCCGACCTCGAAGTCGCTGCCCCCGAGAAGCCGGACGCTCCTGTGATCCTGATGTGCCACGAACCGGACTTCATGGACGTCATCTCGCACCACCCACGAGCGCCGCACATCGATCTGGTGCTCTCCGGCCATAGCCACGGCGGCCAAGTCCGCATGCCGTTCGCTGGACCGCTTCTACTTCCACCCCTGGGCAAAAAATACTCCATGGGCCGCTACCAGTTCGATAACATTCAGCTCTATGTGAACCGTGGGCTTGGTACTGTAGGTCTTCCCTTCCGCTTCAACTGCCCCCCCGAGATCACCCACATTACGCTTCAGCCTGCCTGAGTTGCCACTAGGTCTGAGCCGCGTCGAGCCACGCCGTTAGCCCCCATTCGAAGCTGCTTAACGGCTTGCCCTGCTGGAACACGCCAGCCGCCTCCAACTCGACGAACCCGTGGAGGAATGCCCACAACGCAGTCGCTGCTTCCGGAGCGCGTGTCTCGCCTGCGATCTGTGCTACCAGGCCGGCAACAAAACCCCACAGCGACTCATGCGCGATCTGACTCTCCTGTGTATGCGTACACGGCTTGATCCAGGCTTCATACAAGAACCGCCGCTCGTGGGCAAACTTTAGATAAGCGCGCGCCATAGCTCGAACAGCCGCTTCAGGTTGCTTCCGTCCCGCCGCTTTGACTAAGGTCTCGCGCATCTTGAGAGTGATCTGCGCCACAAGGGCGGCTTCGAGGTGGGAGCGGTCTTCGAAGTATCTGTAGAGGGCGTTTGTAGCCAATCCCAGCGAGGCCGCCAGCGAGCGCAGCGATAGCCTCTGCATTCCTTCACGTTCTAATTGCTCCATGGCCGCCGCCAGGATCTGCGCTCGGTCTGTCTTCGAAGGAAATGCCATGTTCTCAGCCTAACCGAATTGACCCGCAGCCTGCCAAGGTGTACGCTGTGCATGTTGACATTGATGTACGGCGTACATCTTTATGACCGGCGCAGGAGTGGAAAGATGGAATCGAAGAGCGTTGTCGTTACGGGGGCCTCGACCGGGATAGGTCTGGGCATCACCAAGGTTCTCACCAATAAAGGCATACGCGTCTTCGGCACAGTCCGGAAGCAGGCCGACGCGGAACGCCTCAAGCAACAATTCGGCGACGCCTACACCCCACTGTTGATGGATGTCACAGACCACGCCACCATTCAGCAGGCCGCGGCAGAGGTGAAAGAAAGCCTTGGCCAACAAAACCTCTTCGGTCTGGTCAACAATGCCGGAGTCGCCGTCGGTGGCCCTCTGCTTCACTTGGAGGTCGAAGAGCTACGCCGTCAGATGGAGATCAACCTGATTGGACCCTTCACCGTTACCAAGGCCTTCGCCCCGCTCCTGGGAGCCGAAAAGGGCCGCATCGGAACTTCGGGACGCATCGTTCAGATAAGCTCTGTGGCAGGCAAGATCGCCCCGCCCTTCCTTGGTGCCTACGTTGCCTCGAAACACGCTCTTGAAGGCATGTCCGCGAGCCTTCGACGGGAACTCCTTCTCTATGGCATTGACGTCATCATCGTGGGTCCAGGCGTGGTGATCACGCCTATCTGGGATAAGGCCCAGGACTCAGACCTTGGCCGTTTTGCACCTACGGACTATGGCCCGATCATAGAAGGTTTCACCGAGTACCTCATTCAGGAAGGCCGGAAGGGGCTCACGGCGGAGAGCATCGGGGACACCGTCTATACCGCGCTGACGACTCGCAAGCCAAAGACCCGCTATGCCGTCGTTCCGCAAAGGTTCAAGAACTGGACACTGCCGCGACTCCTGCCAGACCGTTGGATCGATCGACTCATCGGCAAGCAATCGGGATTATTGAAGAAGTAGCTCGCCAAAAAAAGAGCTTGTTACAGCGCTCGCCGCACAGGCTTTTTCTGCTCCGGTGCCACCACGGTCAATCCGGTCGCCGGCTGGGGCTTCACGCCGCTCTTTTCATCCATCCATGAATCGAGCAGCGACTTCTTGAACCGCCAGCGGTTGCCGAGCTTGAACGCCGGGATAAATCCTTCAGACGCATAGCGATACAGCGTATCGCCGCTTATGCCCAGATACTCCGCTGCCTGCCGGATATCCATCACCTCGCGCAACATCGCCTGCACAGCACCTGCCATGATCTGTCTCCAAACCGGGAAATAACCGGAGTCTTCCGGAAGAATGCCGAACTTCCAGCCTCCTCTTTGTACCCTCTTTCATTCCACCGCACAAGAGATTTCTGCCTTGTCGCTCCTAGTCCTGAACCACGTTCCCTGTAGGCAACATTTCGGCGGTCGTAACCTTCGACGCGTGAGGCACAGCTTCCCACCACTTTGCCCGTAACTCCTGACCGGCCACCACCTCCGATGGCGCTCCGGGTGCCGGAGACCACAACCGCAAGCCGCGCAAATTCGCCAGATCGGTCATTCTCTGGATCGGCTCGCGCCAGCCATGAAGCGCCAAGTCGAACAAACCCCAGTGGATTGGCATGAGTAGCCCTGCTCCGCCCATCCGAGCAAAGGCTTCCACCGCCCCGTCGGGCCCCATGTGGATGTCTTTCCAGAGCTCGTTGAACGCCCCAATCTCCAACATCGTCAGATCGAACGGGCCGTAGGCTGCTCCAATCTCTTCGAATCCGTCCCAAAGTCCGGAATCCGCGCCGTAGTAGACCTTGTGCTTCGCCCCGCGCAGCACAAACGACGACCAGAGAGTCTCGAACCGGTTCGACAAGCTCCGTCCAGAGAAATGCCGCGACGGCACCGCTGTTATCGCGATCTCTGCCCCATCCGGCGCCTTCACGGTCGCAGAGTCCGTCCAATCCAACTCCTTGATACGCCGCGCAGCAACGCCGAACTTCTGCAGCAACTCGCCTACTCCAAGCGAGGTCACCCAAACCGCATCCCTCACCGCATTGAGCTTTGCCAGCCGCTCCACCGTCATCCGCCCAAGGTGGTCGTAGTGGTCATGCGAGATGACTACTGCATCGATCCGAGGCAGCTCATCAAGCCGCAGCGGAGCGGCAAAGAACCGCTTTGGCCCAAACCACCGCGCCGGCGAAGCGCGCTCATCCCACACGGGATCGATCAGCAACCGCACGCCATCGATCTCTACCAGCATCACCGAGTGACCCATCCACGTCACCCGCAGGCCATTCTCTGGCGGAGTCGCATAGATCCTGGCATCCGTCCGGAACGGGCCCAATGGCACCTTCGGCACGCGCTCTTCCTGGTTCCGCAGATACAAAGGAAGAATCTTGAACATCATCCCCGGCCCGCCCACACCCGTCGGAACCGGATTCATAAACTTCTTTCCCTGCTTCTCAGCCTTCTTCAACATGCCCATGCCGAATTGGATGCTCCATACGGCGCGATGCTACATATTCTCTAGCAATATGCAGAGAATCTACTTGGATGCCGTCGCCTCGTCCTTGTAGAAGTCGGCGATCTCGGTCGCGTACTTTTTCTCCACCACGCGCCGCTTCAGCTTCATACTAGGAGTCAGTTCTCCGGTCTCGACAGTCCACTCTTCCGGCACCACGCAGAGCCGCTTCATATCTTCGAAGTGCGCTAGCGTCCCGTTCACCTGCGTCACGATGCCCTGGTATAGCGCCACTACCTTCGCGTCCTTCACCAACGCCTTGTGGTCGCTGACCGAAACGCCCTGCCCCGCCGCCCAACTTTCGAGAGCCGCCATGTTCGGTGAGATCAGCACGCAGGCGAACTTGTGCTTGTCTCCGACCAACGCCGCCTGCCCCACCAACGAGTTCGCCTTCAGCTTATTTTCGATCGGCTGCGGAGCAATCAGCTTGCCGCCACTCGTCTTCAGCAGCTCCTTCTTTCGGTCTGTAATCGACAGGTATCCATCGCCGTCGATATTTCCGATATCCCCCGTCTTAAACCACCCGTCAGCAGTAAATGCCTCTTCCGTCTCCTTCGGCTTATTCCAATAGCCGTTGAAGATCGAAGGCCCGGAGACCTCCAGTTCGCCATCCTCCGCGAACCGGCACTTCACGTTTGCCAGCGCCTTGCCGACCGTCCCGATCCGGTGCGCATTCGGCTTGTTCACGGCGATGACAGGCGAAGTCTCCGTCAGCCCATACCCCTCGAAGATCCGTATCCCCACATCCGCGAACCAGCCCGCCGAATCCATCCCCAGCGGAGCTCCGCCCGACACAAAGATCCTCGCCCGGCCGCCAAACGCATCGCGAATTTTGCTGTACACCAGCTTGTCCGCAATCGCATGAGCCAGTCCACCGGGCGTCTTACCCGCAAGCACCTCCCCTCGATGCTTGGTTCCCGTCGCGACTGCCCACTTCAATATCTTTGACTTCAGAGGTGACGGCGCGGACTTACCCTCCACAGCCTGCCGAATCTTCTCGTACACCCTCGGCACGGCGATCAATACCGTCGGTCGCAATGCCTTCATGATCGGGGGCAGCCGGTCGAACTTAGGGCAGTACGCCAGCGATACTCCATGAGCCAACAGAGCCAAATCCGTGTGCCGAGCCGTCACATGCGACAGAGGCAGAAAGGAGATGCAAAGATCGCCCGGACCAAACCCAATCCCATCGGTCGAGTAGTTCAGATTGCTCGCCTCGTTGCCATGGGTCAGCATCACGCCTTTCGGCTCGCCCGTCGTGCCTGATGTGTAGATGATCGTCATCAGGTCGTCCGCCTGCACGGTAGCCGCCGTCGCATCAAACGCGGCGTCGCGCGTCTCCATCGCCTTCGCAGACTCCATCAACGATGTAAAGTTCACCGCGTTTGGAAGGTCTCCGCCATCCATCACCACCACGTGCTCGAGCGCTGGAAGCTCTCCCGCTCCCGCCAGCTTGTCGTACTGCTCGGCGGACGAGAACACCGCCACTTTCGCGCCGGAATCGCGCAACATATAGCCAATCTGCTCCGCCGTCAGCGTCGCATAGAGCGGGACATCCACCGCGCCCAGCGCTAGCGTTGCGAAGTCCGTCACCTGCCACTCCCAGCGGTTCTCGCTCAGAATTGCAACCCGGTCACCCTTCGCCACACCCCACTTCGCGAAGGCCGACGCCAGCGCGCGTACTCGGCCATAGAGCGCCGCCGAGGTTATCGGCTGCCACTCGCCGGCAGCGTCCTGTGCCTGCATCACGAGTTGGTCCCCGCGGCCTGCAATCGCCTGGAAGACATCATTCACCGTCTTGAAATCAAACATCTATAGCTCCCCTACCCGATCTCGACGGCCCTAAGCCCGATTGATTCCGTTCAACAAAACGTCCAGAACCTGTTTCGCTGTCGCCTTCGCATCATAGCTGCGTCCTGTGAATACCGCAGAACTCAGCAACTCGTCGATCGCCCCAAACATGCAGTGCGCCACCACGCCATCTGAAATATCCTGTCGAAAGATTCCCTGCTGCTGCCCCCGACGGATCACCTCGCGGACTACCTGGATGTACTTCACAAGGTGGTGGTGCGAGAACTCCGCGATAAACTGAGCGCTCTGCCGGACCTCAGTCTGCATCACGATCGCCATCGCGCGATTGACCGAGCCGCTCTCCAGATGCACCTGGGCGATGTACTCAAGCTGCTCCCTTGGATCATGAACTTCCTGGAACCGCTCGATTACCTGCCTATGAAACCGATCGAAGTTGCGGTCGATCGCAGTCCGCAGCACATCATCTTTGCTCTTGAAGTAGAGATAAACGGTCCCGTCCGCGACTCCAGCCCGCGCCGCGATCGCGCTTACCGGGGCGTTGAAGTATCCCTTTTCAGCGATCACTTCGACGGCCGCATCCAGAATCCGCTGATACTTTTCTCCCGGAGGAACCGGAGAAAAGACTTCCCCAGCATCAACGGCTGCAGCGATCGCTCCCGGGGCTTCTGGCTTCACCGATTCTCGTGTTGGCCTACCCTTCACGCTCAACCTCTCCAGCTAGCCACTGTAAAGAAAGGCTGACGCAATTGCCAGCGACCACCTTGGTCGGCTCGAAAGCCGCGCGTTTCGCCGCTACTCCACAATGGTGCCCGAGGCAGTCGCAACAGCACTCAGTGTCCGAGCCTTATCGAATGGAATGGTTATTGGATAGGAGAAGGTGATCTTCACCGTCACGGTGCTTCCTGCATCTGTATTCGGACTCCATGTTGGGGCAATCGTAACCGCGGACGATGGGATTCCAACCAGAAAAGGCTTCACCTGGGACTGCAACGTCGAAGTCGTGCAAGGATTCGTACTCGCCGAGCCATGGACGATCGCGTACCTGACCGCAGCGTGCGCCGCGTAGGTCCCGTTAATGCAGCAGGCTATGAAGATGCTCAACTCAAGCACGCCGAAGGTAAACATCACCAGGACGGGAAGCACCAGCGCCATCTCGATGATGGTCTGCCCGTCGGATCGCCTGAAGAGTCTCTTCACAAGCCTCCTCACCACGGCGCTCGGAGAGTCGAAGAAGCACTCAGAGGAAGTGATGACGGCAGACCGGTAACGGCAAACAAGAGCGGAGCAGGTGCCGTTGCCGTCACCGTCACGTACTGTGCGGGAGTGATAGGAAACGGATAACAAGTGGTGGTGCAGGTCACCGCCGCGCCTCCCGGCGAGCAACTGCAATACTTCGCCGCCGTTACCGACAGCCCCGGGACGCCCGATCCCGCCGTGGTTGCCGCGAACTTCATGCCGGAAAGATCGTTCCCATGACCATTCGCGCCATACTTCGTGCCTGCCGCGACAGCATCGGTCAGCGAGATGTCCTGCTGTACGATTAGGGCAAAACTCACCGCCGCCAGGCAAAAGACCACCACCACGGGCATCGTCAGGCTGAACTCCACCAGGGCGCTGGCTTGTTCCGAACCCGTTCGCCCGCGAAATATCGCGCGCGCCCTTTCCCGGATTTGGGGGACAATCAAGGCGACACACCTCCACAGGAGAATGAAGCTCCACCTAACGCTATCGGCGAACGCGATCTCTCCCGAGAGCAGCCGCCTCTTCGCCCGGTCAATTCGGGACAGGCAAATTGAACAGGTGAAGCCGGCTTCATTCGATGTGAATCACGGACGATATATCGAATGTTGGAGCTTTCTGTCCGCACGACGATTTCGGCGCGGATGCAGCCACAGCGCGTTCACACTGGGTGCCTTCACCAATGAGCCTCTATCTGGTCGGCTTCCTCTCGGTCATGATCTACTGCTGCGGTCTCATGATCGATCTCGGCATGATGGAGGTGGCGCAGCTCCAGCTTCAGAATGCCGCCGACGCGGCTGCAATCGGGGCTATCTACGCCTCGGAGGACGGGAGCACCATGGCGGCCGGCGGCGCGGCGGATGCAAAGCTCAACAACTTCGTAAACGGCACCAACTACGTAACTGTCACCATCTCGAATCCGCCCACTTCGGGGAGCTATCAAGGCAATTCGTCGGCGGTACAGGTGACCATCACGCAGCCCTTTACCACTCGCTTCATCCCCGGCAAGTTCACCCTCCGCGCCAAGGCCACCGGCCTCATTCCGCCTACGCCCTGCGTCTATTTCCTGGCGCAGTTCTACACCGGCGTCTCTCTCAACGCGATCAACCAGACCGTCACGGGAAGCTGCCCCTTCTACATTGGCAAGTCGTATTACTTCAACGGAGGCAGCAGCAGTACCGGCAACCAGTTCCTGTTGCACGGCGGTGCATCCGCAAGCTCAGGCAGCGTCATCCCCGCTCCCGTTCACTATGGCGCAATGGGCGATCCCCTGCTCTATGTGGCCGAGCCCGTCTTTCAGTCCTGCACCTATACCAGCGTCAGCATCACTGCGGCCGCCACCCTAAACCCCGGCACCTACTGCGGCGGGCTCACCATCAACACGCCAGCGCTGGTCACTCTTAATCCAGGGACCTACATTGTTGTAGGCAATCTTAATATCAATGGTCCTACCTTGAGAGGCGCGGGCGTCACCTTCTTCATGACGACAGGTGGGGGTTACAACTACGGGACAGCGTCGATCACGAACATCAACGGCACCTTGTCGGCGCCCACGAACGGAACTCTCCAGGGGATCTTCTTCTTCTCCGACCGCAACATGCCCAGCGGTCAGGTCGAACTTTCCCTCGCCAACTGGAACCCGTCCTCCACCGTCGATGGAATCCTTTACCTGGCCGGAGAGGAGATCGATGTCTCGAACATACCGCTCAAGGCCGTGCGATATAACGGCATCGTGGCCGACAACATCTCGATCCACAACACCGGCTGGATAGCCAGCAGCGACTACACCACCCTCGCCAACGGCAACCCATTCCACATCATCGGCGGCGGCCTGGTTGAATAGGCCGCCGTGCCCTTGTGTCTCTTAAGCCTGAGGCTTCGGAGACAACATTACAAATGCACCCGACTTCTTAGCCCAGTCCGCCAGCATCGCTGTCGCCAGACTGCTCTCCGACACCTCTGCATGCCTGGAGATGAGTTCCTTCAACTGCTCTTGGGCTACAGCATCCGCATGAGTAAACGCAATTGGCTCAATGAAGTCCACATGGAACCTCTTGCGTTGAATGAACTTGCCTTCCGGGTCGTAGACCCAGGCAAGGCCGCCGGTCATGCCAGCCCCGAAGTTCATTCCCGCTTCACCTAACACCACAACGACGCCCCCGGTCATGTACTCGCAACCATGGTCGCCAACCCCTTCGACCACCGCTGTCACTCCGGAGTTCCTCACGGCGAATCGCTCCCCCGCGCGTCCGGCAGCGAATAGCGTTCCGGCAGTCGCTCCATAAAGCGCGACGTTACCGAGAATGACGTGATGTCCGCTCTCTCGCGCCGCGAGACCACGGGCGCGGATCACAATCTCTCCCCCCGATAGCCCCTTGCCCACAAAATCATTGGCTTGTCCGGTCAGGACCAGCTTCATACCCGGAGTTATGAAGGCTCCGAAGGACTGGCCCGCCGTACCAGTCAGGTTGAATGTAACGTCGACCGGGCCACCGTCGCCACGAGCTTCGCGGAGCGCAAGTTCGCCAGCAAGTCGCGATCCCATGGAGCGATTCGCGTTCGTAATCGGCGAATCGATGACAAACGGCTGACCAGCTTCGACAGCCTCGATCGCCGGGGTAACCCACGCCTCATCCAACGGCGGCTGCGGGTCAGGCCGATCATTGCGGCCGCCTAGCCAGCGCGTGGGGCCGTCGGTCACCTTTGCCAGTAGCGGCTGCAGATCAAGATTCCCGTCAAACCGCACCTGCTCGAGCAGGTCTGTGCGCCCGACTGCCTCTTCGATCGAAGCGAGTCCGTACCGCGCAAGCAGATGCTGAAGATCTCCCGCCAACTGCTCGAAGAACTTCACGACGTGCTCCGGCTTGCCGCGGAACTTCGCCCGCAACTCCGGCTTCTGCGTAGCAATCCCGGTCGGGCAAGTGTTCAGGTGGCACTGGCGAGCCATATCGCAGCCCAAAACGACCAGAACGGCCGTCCCGAAGGCATACTCATCCGCACCCAGCATGGCCGCGATCAGAACATCTCGTGCCGTCGCCAGCCCGCCATCAGTCCGCAAACGCACGCGGTCGCGCATCCCGTTTGCCATCAGCACCTGCTGCGCCTCGGCTAGGCCAAGCTCCCACGGATTGCCCGCATACTTGATGCTCGAAAGAGCCGCCGCACCCGTCCCGCCGGTATTTCCTGCGATCACGATAAAGTCCGCATACGCCTTGGCGACACCAGCAGCAACCGTTCCTACGCCGCAGCTTGAGACCAGCTTCACTCCGACAGCCGCGCGCGGATTCACCCGCTTCAAGTCGTAGATCAACTGCGCAAGGTCCTCAATTGAATAGATATCGTGGTGAGGAGGCGGCGAGATTAGCGAAACTCCCGGCTGCGCATGGCGAAGCCGAGCGATCAGACCGCTCACCTTGAACCCAGGAAGCTGGCCACCCTCACCGGGCTTCGCTCCCTGCGCCACTTTGATCTCGATCTCCTCAGCATGAGCCAGGTACTCAGCAGTCACGCCGAAACGACCTGACGCGACTTGCTTGATCTTGTTATTCAGAAGATGTTGAACCGAAGGAGCCTCAACCACCGGCTCAGCGACCGCAACCGATCCCTCCGCCTGCATCTGCATCCGCGAGGAACCAGCCGGCGTGCTCGCCGCAACAGGCTCCGAACGGTAGACATCGCGATCTTCGCCGCCCTCGCCCGTATTCGACCGGCCACCGAGCGTATTCATGGCGATCGTGATCGTCGAATGCGCCTCCGGGCTTAGCGAACCCAGCGACATCGCGCTCGCGATGAACTTCTTGCACAGATCCGCGGGCGTCTGCACGTCCGCAAGCCGTAGCTCCGCCCCGGCCGGACGAATCTCCAGCAAGTCGCGCAGCACGGAGGGATCGCGAGCGATCACATCTCTCGAGTAGATAGCGAACGCGGCAGCCGGGTCGGTCGACAACGCCACTCCGCGCGCGCTGCCTACTACCGATTGCAAGGCCTTGACCGTAGCTGGTTGCCAGGCATGAGGCTCCGCCCGCTCGGTCTTCCGGAAGCGTACCCAGCCATAGTCCGGTAGGTCCGCGCTCGGCGCGGCGACCGGAGCAGATTCCACAATCCACGTCTCACGAAGATGCTTTTCCAGCTCAGCGAACCCAATCCCCGAAAGCGGTGCCGGGGTATTTGGGAAGCAGCGGTCTACGACGCTAGAGTGCAGACCGAGGATATCGAAGAGGTGTGCCCCACGGTAGCTGTCCACCACGGAGATGCCCATCTTCGACATCACTTTTGCCAGCCCAGCGTCGAGCGACTTCAACATCCTGGCCTCGGCTGCCGTCGCATCGCTGCCCGCCGGTGCAAGGCTCAACGCCGTCTCTAGCGCCAGCCACGGGCAAACTGCCCCCGCCCCGTAGCCGATAATGACCGCCGCGTGATGGATATCGCGGCAATCTCCCGCCTCAACAGCTAGTCCGGCAAGGGTCCGCAGTCCAGCGGCAACCAGCGCCTGGTGCACCGCTCCCGTCGCCATTGCCATCGGAACGGGCAATGCCTCCGCGCTCGCACCTCGATCGGTCAGCAGCAGAATCCTCGTTCCGCCGCGTACCAGTTCAATCGCCCTCGTGCAGACGGCGTCAAGTCCCTGGAGCAAGCTTGAAGATGGAGGAAAGAGGCACGGCAATTCCGAGAAGCGTAGATCTGCGAGATGCGGATACTTGCCCCGCCGCAGCGACTCCACCTGTCCCAACGAAAGGAACGGAGACTTCAGGCTCAAGCCGGGCAAGGGTGCATTTTTATCCAGAAGATGGGGCCACGGGCCAAGCCGGGTATCCAGCGACACTACGCAAGCCTCGCGAAGCGGATCGATCGCCGGGTTCGTCACCTGCGCGAAACGTTGCCGGAAGAATGCATACACCGGACGGGGAGCACGTGCCAGGAATGCCAGCGGCGTGTCGTCGCCCATCGACCAGACTGCGTCCTTACCCTCCACAGCCATGGGCTGCAGGATCATCTTCACGTCTTCGCGCGTGTAGCCAAATCCACGCTGCATCGCCAGCAACTTCGTACTGTCGGGAGTGTCGTGCAAAGGCAGTGCCGCGAGGGGCGAGATCTCGGCAAGCTGCGCGTAGGTTGCACCCCGATCAAACAGATCGAGCAGCGCCTCATCGTCATAGACCTTTCCAGCCGCCAGATCGACTACGAGCATCTGTCCCGGTCCAAGACGACCGCTTTCGATCACCTTCTCAGGGTCGAGATCGACAAGGCCAGCCTCGGAGCCAGCGACCACCAAACCGTCGCTGGTGATCGCAAATCGGCACGGGCGCAATCCATTCCGGTCCAACGCGGCACCGACAACATGCCCATCGGTAAAGGCGATCGCAGCCGGACCATCCCACGGCTCCGCGCAAGCGCTGTGGTAGCGCAGGAACATCGACCGCTGATGTCCTTCAGCCGCCGGAGGCATTAGCATGCGTACCGCTTCAGAGAGCGTGCGGCCGTTCATGGAGATCAACTCTACCGCTTCATCGAGGCTGGTTGAGTCCGTCCCACCCTTCGTAAGTACTGGCTTGCACTCGACCGGGAGCGTGGAATCACGCGCCGTCATTCGCACCCGGTTGCCCCACACCGTGTTGATCTCGCCGTTATGCGCCAGCGTCCGCCCCGGCTGTGCGCGATGCCATGTGGGCAACGTGTTTGTCGCATAACGCTGGTGAAACAGAGCAAACGGGGTCACAAAGTCAGGCGATGCCAGATCCGGAAAGTAATCCGCAAGATGCGTGCCGGTACACATTGCTTTGTAGACAACCGTCCGCGAAGACAGCGAACAGATGTATCCCGTAATCTCGTCCTGCTCGTGAATCTTCTCAAACTGCTTGCGCGCCAGGTAGAGGCGGCGTTCGATGTTTTCGTCGCTCATGCCCTCAGCGCTCGCCACTAAAACCTGGCGAATCTTCGGCATCGTGCTCAGGGCAATCTCGCCGAGGCAATCCGTACAGATCGGCACATCGCGCCAACAAAGCACCTTCAGATCGTTCGACTCCAGGCAACGAGTCAGCACGTCTTCGGCGCGCGTCTCCTCCACGGGGAGAAACAGCATCCCAAGGCCCAGCGTAGCGTCCGCGGCCAGCGTCACGCCGGTCGAGCGCAGCAACAACTCCCGGGGTACAGCCGCCGTCACGCCCACACCATCGCTGCTCTTGCCATCGGATGCCACGGCGCCACGATGCGCGAGCCGTCCAAGCGCCGTCAAAGCCTGCTGCAAAATCTCGTGTGTCGGCACCGCGTCCACGCTTGCCACAAAACCCACGCCGCAGGAGTCGTGATCGAACATCGGATTAATGAGCGACTTACCCGTATACACTCCATTAATCAGCGACCCGCCGGACTTCGTCGCCGTCCGTTTCGGACTCAGCAGCGAATCGACAGCGAGGTTCGATGCGACACTCCCGGAAGACCGCTCGGGGCTCATGCTTTGAGTGTTTTGCGTAGAGATGGCCATAATGTCAATACTACTTCGGAATCGACAGCTATCCCTCCTCCGAAGCCCTCTTCTAAATTTTGAAATTCGTAGTCGCTCACCGCTCGATATGTGTATATTTATACATGAGAAATGTATTTTTATACATTCCGCCGGGAGTTCATTCACCATTCATCGCCGGACGTTCCACTGAAGACATCAGAGGAAACAGATAGAAGGCCCAGAATCCAGAGCAGGATCAACCCGATCATGAAACAGCAGCGCCACAATGCGATCCGAGAACTCCTGGTCAACACCCCTGTGACCAATCAGGACGACCTGCGCATCAAGCTGGCGGGGCACGGATTCCACGTCACACAGGCGACCCTATCTCGAGATATACACGAACTTCGTCTATTAAAGGGGCCTTCCGGGTATGCGCTGCCAAATAATTCCACCGAAGAAGACGAAGGCCCTGGCATCCGCGAGGTCCTGCGCAGCTTCGGTCTCGAAGTCCGTCTTGCCTCGAACCTTCTAGTCCTGATCACCACCACTGGCAGCGCTCAACCCGTTGCCGCCGGGGTCGACTACGAAGACTGGTCCGAGGTCGTCGGCACCATCGCTGGAGACGACACCGTTCTTATCATCTGTCCCGATGAAAAGCAGGCCCGTACGCTGAAGGCCAGAATCGAGGTCCTCATTGGCTGAAATATCCGTTCTCACTCCCCAGGAATCCGGCCTTCACGCAAAGTACCTTCCCGTGCCCAGCACCGTTCGCACTGCTGTGGCTGGTGTCAGCGGCTACGCCGGCGGCGAACTTGCGCGGCTGCTCCTGCACCACCCGAAGCTAGCCGATACCACCCCAACGTTCCTCGGTCGTCCTGGCGAAGATGCTGCGAAGCTCTACCTCACGGATCTACAACCGCAACTCGCGACCAGCGGCCCTTCGCCCGAAGTAGTTCCCTTCTCCTGGGATCGGCTTGTCGATGAAGGCGTCGAAGTCCTCTTCCTAGCCACGCCACACGAGCAGTCTCGCGAGTGGGTGCCCGAGGCCATTGCCCGCAACATCCGCGTCATCGACCTCAGCGGCGCATGGCGTCTGAACGACGATGCCAACCGCGCCGTCTACAAGTTGACTGACGCCAATCCCGACCTCGCCCGGAACCTACAGGCAGAAGCCGTCTACGGCTGCCCCGAACTCCACCGGAAAGATCTTCGCGATGCCCGTATCGTCGCCAACCCCGGCTGCTACGCGACGTCGATCATCCTCGCCCTAGCGCCTCTGCTCGAGGCAGGTATCGTCGATCTCTCCCCCGGTATCATCTGCGACGCCAAGTCGGGCATCAGCGGCGCAGGCAAAGCGGCGACCGCGAAGACACACTTCATGTACGCGGCCGACAATCTCTCCGCCTACAACGTCTTTGGCCATCGCCACACGGGTGAGCTTCTCGAGCAGCTCCACCTCGACGCCTCGGACATCCAGTTCACGCCGCATCTGCTGCCGATCCCGCGCGGGATACTCTCCACGATCTACGTCCGCCTGATCGAGAGCATGCACCCCGAAAAGATCGAGTCGATCTTCCGTGCCTGCTACGCCACCAGCCCGCTAGTTCGCGTGCGCGGCAACGGCAATCTTCCCCAGATCCAGTACATCGTTCGCACGAACTATTGCGACATCGGCTTCGAGCTTGAACCCGGCGGCAAACGCCTCGTCATCGTCTCCTGCCTCGATAATCTACTCAAGGGCGCTGCCGGTCAGGCCGTCCAGAACCTCAACCTCATGTGTGGTTGGAACGAAGCGGAGGGCCTGCTTTGAAATACGTAGTCAAGCTCGGTGGAGCATCGCTCGAAGATAAAGCGTTGCTTCACTCCTGCGGCAAGGCTATCGCCGAACTCGTCGGCGACGGCAACCAGGTCGCCGTCGTTCACGGCGGCGGTGTGCAGTTGACCAAGACCCTCGCCCAGATGGGCAAGGTCAGCCAGTTCATCTCCGGCCTCCGCGTCACCGACGCCGAAACCCGCGACGCCGCCCTCATGGTCCTCGCAGGCCGCGTCAACAAGTCGCTCGTCGCCGCGCTCGGCCAGCATGGCTGCGCTGCCGTCGGCCTCTCTGGCGGAGACGGCCACGTCTTCCGCGCCCGCAAGAAGATCACCACTCCTGACCTTGGCTTCGTCGGCGAGATCGCAGCGACTGACCCGCGCTGGCTCGACGCCATCTGGACCATGGGCGCTGTCCCCGTCATCTCCTCCATCGCACTCGGCTTCGACGGCGAGTACTACAACATCAACGCCGACGAGATGGCCTCCGCCTGCGCCGTTGCCACCAAGGCCGACGCCCTCGTCTTCCTCACCGACGTACCCGGCGTCAAAGGTGCAGACGGCGAAGTCATGCGTTGGCTCAAGCTGCCGGAGATCCCAGGTCTGGAAGCTGCGTCCGTCATCACCGGTGGCATGCTGCCCAAGCTCCACGCCTGCCGCGACGCCCTCACTCACGGCGTCAAGCGCGTCCGCATACTCCCTGCAGAGTCCGCCCAACTCTTGCCCGATCTCATATCAACCCGCGTCAACGAAGGTACGGAGGTGATGGTCGCATGAAACTTGAATCCCTGCAGGCCGCTGAAAAGAAGCTGCTGCTGAACACCTACGAACGCAACCCTTACCTCTTCACCAGCGGCAAGGGCGTCTATCTGCAGGATGAGAACGGCGTTGAGTATCTCGACCTGCTTAGCGGCATCGGATGCTCCGCGCTTGGCTACGGACATCCCGCGCTCGAAGAAGCCATCATCGCGCAGACGAAGAAGCTCCTCCACACCTCGAACCTCTTCTTCCATGAGCACACCGCCCCGCTCGCCCTCCGTCTCACCGAGATCAGCGGCCTTGACCGCGTCTTCTTCACCAACTCCGGCACCGAGGCATGGGAGGCCGCGCTGAAGCTTGCCCGCGCCCACACGCTCGATCTCCGCGAAGCGGGCCGCAACATCGGCACGAAGTTCCTCGCGCTCGAACACAGCTTCCATGGCCGCACCATGGGCTCGGTCTCAACCACGCACAAGGCCAAGTACCGCGAGCCATTTTCGCCCCTAATCCCCTCCGTAGACTTCGTGCCATTTAACGATGTCGCCGCTCTCCGCGCCGCCTTCTCCTCCGACTACTGCGCCGTCCTTATCGAAACGGTGCAGGGCGAAGGCGGCATCCATCCCGTCTCGCAGGAGTTCCTCACTGCGGCTCGCGAACTCTGCGACTCCACCGGTGCCCTGCTCATCGCCGATGAGATCCAATGCGGCATCGGACGCACCGGCAAGTGGTTCGCCTACCAGCACTACAACGTGCTTCCCGACGTCACCACCATCGCCAAGCCCATCGCTGGCGGTGTCCCCATGGGCGCGATGCTCTGCACCGAAGAGGCAGCCAAGGCTTTCCACCCCGGCATGCACGGGACCACATTCGGCGGTAATCCTCTCGCTCTCTCCGCCGCCATCGCTGTCCTCGACACCATCAAGCGCGACGGCATTCTCGAACATGTAACCAAAGTAGGCACATACTTCATCGACCGCCTAAACGACCTCGCGAAGTCGCATGAAGCAATCACTGAAGTACGTGGCCTCGGCCTCATGATCGGTGTCGAACTCGACGACGCCACCCTCGCCGGTGACATCGCACGCGAGCTCATGGAGCGCAAGATCATCATCAACCGCACCAGCGAAACGGTTCTCCGCTTCCTGCCGCCGTACATCCTCGAAACCCAGCACGTCGACATCGCCATCGCCGCGCTCGACGAACTCTTCACCCTTCACGAGAACCCCATGAGTAACCAAGCCAGCCCCGTACTGGCCGGAGACACCACCCATGCCTAACAAGACCGCTGCTCTCTCCCAGAAGGCAATCGACAACGAAGAGGGCCTGATGTCCCGCCCCGCTCCGAGCACCCTCGGTATCCAGTCCGACACCGCATTCTCGGAAGCAGCCAAGCGCCTCGCCGGTCGGGACCTCTGCTCCATCGCAGACCTCTCCGTGCAGGAGATGGCTGCCATCATGGAGCTTGCCCACGCCGTTAAGAATCATCCTGAGGATTTCAGGCATGCTTTAGACGCGCGCCAGATGGTCCTCTTCTTCGAGAAGGCGTCGCTGCGCACCCGCCTCACCTTCGAGACCGCCATCAACACCCTCGGCGGCAACGCCATCTTTGTCGACCAGACGCAGTCGCCGCTCGGCGAGCGCGAATCGCTCCCCGACATGGCCCATAACGTCGAGCGCTGGATGTCCATCATGGTCCTCCGCACCTACTCGCACGACACCATCACCGAGATGGCGGCCTGCTCGAAGATTCCCGTCATCAACGCCCTCTCGGACCTAGAACACCCCTGCCAGGCCATCGCCGACTTCTTCACCCTCGAAGAAAAATTCGGCTCAGCCGAGGGCCTCCACTTCACCTACGTCGGCGACGGCAACAATGTCTGCCACTCGCTGATGCTCACCGCCGCGCAGCTCGGCACGCACTGCACGGTCGCGACGCCCAAGGGCTTCCAGCCGAAGCTCGACATCATCCACAAGTCCATCGAGATCGCCGAATCGACCGGCGGCAGCATCACCCTGATGAGTGACCCCGTCAAGGCCGTCACCGGCGCCGACGCCGTCTACACCGACGTCTGCACCAGTATGGGCTTCGAGCACGAGGCCACCAAACGCGCCCCCATCTTCAAGCCCTACCAGGTCAACGAAGCGCTGATGGCCCACGCGCAGGCAGATGCCGTCTTTATGCACTGCCTGCCCGCCCATCGCAACGCCGAAGTGACGGACGCAGTTCTCGATGGGCCGCAATCGGTCGTCTTCGACCAAGCCGAAAACCGCATGCACGCGCAGAAGGCACTTTTGCTGATGCTGCTTGGAGGAGCGAAGCGCATCTCCAACAGCCGCAGCCGTGGCATACAGGCGCGTAAGCGGAACTAAAGCTCTCTTCGTTGTTTGTTTTTGCTGTTGCAGTTGTTTGTTTTTGCTGTTGCAGTTGTTTGTTCTTGCCGTCATCCTGAGCAAAGCGAAGGACCCCGCGAGACTCAACGCCACCTCAACCGCCCGAACCTTTCAACCCAAACCGCCCGTGTAAAGGGAGCCACGAATGCCAGAAGGCCACGTCTACATCCTCGGCAGCGAGACCGGCACCCTGTACACGGGCGTAACCAGCGACTTCGACAAACGTCTCTGGGAACACCGCAACGGCATCAAGTCCACCTTCGCAACAAAGTATGGCTGCAAGAGAGTCCTGCTGCACGAAGAGTTCACCGACATACGCTCAGCCATCTCGCGCGAGAAAGAAATCAAAGGCTGGACCCGCGCAAAGAAACTCGCCCTCATCGCCCAAACCAATCCTGAATTCAAAGACCTTTGCCCACAACACCACTGGCAGATGCTCCCCCCGCAACAAGCTATCGCCGACCAGAAATAGTTCGTGGGCGAAAGGTTCGAGCGGCTGAGGTAATGTCGACTCCCTCGGGATCCTTCGCTTCGCTCAGGATGACAGCAAGTACAAAGGCGCACCAACACCGAACACTGAGGCTCTAAACAAAATGTCCGTAATCCTAGAATCTCTCCCTCTCGGCCAAAAGGTCGGCATCGCCTTCTCCGGCGGCCTCGACACCAGCGCCGCGCTGCATTGGATGAAGCAGAAGGGCGCACTCCCTTACGCCTACACCGCCAACCTCGGCCAGCCCGACGAGGCAGACTACGACGAGATCCCGCGCAAGGCCCTCGAGTACGGCGCCGAGCAGGCACGGCTCATCGACTGCCGTGGCCCGCTCGTCCGCGAAGGCATCGCCGCGCTCCAGTCCGGCGCCTTCCACATCACCACCGCCGGCGTCACCTACTTCAACACCACGCCCATCGGCCGAGCCGTCACCGGCACCATGCTCGTCACGGCGATGAAGGAAGACGACGTCAACATCTGGGGCGACGGCTCGACCTTCAAGGGCAACGACATCGAGCGCTTCTATCGCTACGGCCTGCTCGTCAACCCCGACCTCAAGGTCTACAAGCCCTGGCTCGACGCCGCCTTCATCGACGAGCTAGGCGGCCGCGCCGAGATGTCCGCCTTCATGACGAAGGCTGGCTTCGGCTACAAGATGTCCGCCGAAAAGGCCTACTCCACCGACTCCAACATCCTCGGAGCTACGCACGAAGCCAAGGACCTCGAACTCCTCACCAGCAGCATGAAGATCGTCGTCCCCATCATGGGCGCGTCTTTCTGGAAGGATGACATTGAGGTCAAGCGCGAAGAGATCACCGTCCGCTTCGAAGAGGGCTTCCCCGTCGCCCTCAATGGCACCGACTACCCTGACGCGGTTGAGTTGATGCTCGAAGCCAACCGCATCGGCGGTCGCCACGGCCTCGGGATGAGCGACCAGATCGAAAACCGCATCATCGAGGCCAAGAGCCGCGGCATCTACGAGTCCCCCGGTCTCGCCCTGCTCTTCATCGCCTACGAGCGCCTGCTCACCGGCATCCACAACGAGGACACCATCGAGCAGTATCGCGACAGCGGCCGCAAGCTAGGCCGCCTCCTCTACCAGGGCCGCTGGTTCGACCCGCAAGCCATCATGCTCCGCGAAGCCGCCCAGCGCTGGGTCGCCAAGCCCATCACCGGCGAGGTCACGCTGGAGCTGCGCCGCGGCAACGACTACACCATCCTCAACACATCCTCGCCCAATCTCACCTTCCACCCCGAGCGCCTCACCATGGAGAAGGGCGAGTCCACCTTCAGCCCCCGCGACCGCATCGGCCAGCTCACCATGCGCAACCTCGACATCACCGACACCCGCGCCAAGCTCATCACGTATGCGGAGAGTGGCTTGATCAAACTAAGCAAAGGCACCGAGATGCCGCAACTCAGCAGCGGTAGCGATAAGAACTGAGACGTAACACTCGTCTCGCTTAAGGGCACGGCTTCAGCCGTGCCGTAACTGTCGCAGTTGCTTCCGGGCTTTAGCCCCTGAGGTACTCATAATGAAGTCAATCCTCATCGCGCTCCTTCTATCAGGTACTGTTGCCGTCACCCACGCTCAACGCCCAACGAAGATGTCCGCCGAAGAAGCAAGCAGATTTGCGATGGCCGCAATAAGTTCAAAGGCCAAGCAAATGCCCGGCTTCCAACTTCTCGCAGACAAAAGTGCAGACAAGGGACTTTATGTTTTCAATGCAATCTGGGAGGGACTTCCAGGCGGAAGCGTGGAGATTGGCTTCTACGCTGTCGATCCCATTACCGGCACAGTTTGGGACGCAGTAATGGAGTGTGATGAACTCAGCACACCCAAGCTACGTGCATTACAACGAACACGTCGGAAGCAATCCGGCTATTCCAAGGCTCAGTTGCATAAATTACAAGTGACCGGTCCGCAGTGCTCAGCAAACTAGAAAGAGTTTGAACCTAAATGTCCAACGAACCGACAAAAATGTGGTCAGGCCGCTTCCGCGAGCCCCTCAACTCAGCCTTCGAAGACTGGCAGCGCTCCTTCCCCTTCGACTGGCGACTCCTGCCCCAGGAGGTAGCCGCATCGAAGGCACACGCCCGAGCCATTGCAGCCGCAGGCATCCTCACCGAGGCCGAACTAACGAAGATGCTCGAAGGCCTCGATGCAGTTGTGACGAGCAATCCCCTGCACGCCGAGACCATCCTCGCCAAAGCCACCAACGCCGAAGACATCCACCACTTCGTCGAACTAGAACTCACCAAACACATCGGCAACCTCGCCCTGAAGCTCCACACCGGCCGCAGCCGCAACGAGCAGATTGCTACCGACATGCGTCTCTTCGTCCGCGACGCCATCGATAACACGGTCGCTGGCCTTCGCGCCTGGCACGAAGCCCTCACCACGCTCGCGACTGAAGCAGGCGACAGCGTGATCCCTTCGTACACCCATCTTCAGCGTGCCGAACCCGTGCTCGTCGCGCACTGGCTGCTCGCCTACGCCAGCATGATCGAGCGCGACATCTCCCGCCTCACCGACGCGCGCGCCCGCATGAACTATTGCCCGCTTGGCTCGGGAGCAGTCGCCGGCGCGACCCTCGCCCTCGACCGTACCATCGCAGCTCGTGAGCTCAAGTTTACCGCGCCCACGCCCAACAGCATGGATGCAACCTCCGACCGCGACTTCGCCCTCGACTTCACCCAGGCCATTGCCACGCTCGGCATTCACATATCCCGATTCGCCGAAGAACTTACTCTGTATTCAACGGCCGAGTTTGGCTTCCTCGATCTCCCCGAAGCCTTCTCCACCGGCTCCTCTGCCATGCCGCAGAAGAAGAACCCCGACCTGACCGAACTCATCCGCGGCAAGTCCGGCCGCCTGCTCGGCGCGGCCACGACGCTGGCCACGCTCATCAAGGGCCTGCCGCTCGCTTACAACAAAGACCTGCAAGAGGGCCAGGAGCCGGTCTTCGATTCCGCGGACACCATCGCTGGAATCCTCTCCGTCCTTCCTGCCTTCACCCGCGCTCTGAAGTTCAACTTCGACCGAATGAAGACCGCCGCCACCACCGGCTACCTCAACGCCATGGCCGCCGCAACCTATCTCTCAAATAAAGGCGTGCCCTTCCGTAAGGCACACGAGATCATCGGCAACGCCGTCCGCCTCGGCATCGAAACCAAGCGCGAACTCGACGACATCACGCTCCCCGAGCTACAACAACTGTCACCCGCCTTCGCCGAAGACTTCTTTGCCGCAATCACGCTGGAAGCTACACTGGATTGTCACGACGTTATCGGCGGAACCGCGCGCCCTCGCGTCGCCGAAGCCCTGGTCGCATCTAAAAAGAAGGTGTCCACACGCGAGACCGAAAGCGAGAAGTAAGCAAAGAAATGTCCGTACTCTCTACACTCGTCGGAGCGATCAGCGACTCCACCTCGACCGACTCATCGCGTCCCCGCGTCGGCGGCGCGATCGTGCGCCAGGCCAAGCTCCAGGACGCCGTCCACATCTTCGAGCTCGTCAACTCGCTCTCGCACGACGGCACCCTCCTCCGCCGCAACTACGCCGAGATCTGCGAAAACGTCCGCGACTTCCACATCGCCGAGTCAGAAGCTGGCGTCTTCCTCGGCTGCGGTGCGCTGCATCTCTACGGCCCGCACCTCGCAGAGGTCCGCAGCATCGTCGTCAAACCCGAAGCCAAGGGCCAAGGCGCAGGCGGCCGCATCCTGAAGGCGCTGCTCGCCGAAGCCGAGGAGCAAGGCGTCGTCTGCGTCAGCCTCTTCACGCGCATCCCGGACTTCTTCTTCCACTTCGGCTTCCGCACCGCCGACCGCACCGCTCTGCCCGACAAGATCTACAAAGACTGCCAGGCCTGCCCGCGCCTCTACGCCTGCGACGAAGTCGCCATGGTTCGCGGCCCGCTACCAAGGATGGCCGTGCTGGGCCCCAGCCGCCTACCGCAGCCAGAGCTAGTCAAGCTCCAGACCGGTGTCATTCCCCACAACTAACCGATTTACCCCTCACAACTCTGCCGCGGTTAAGCTAACATCACCTCGTTGTGCAAGCCCGATCATCCGAGGAGCAACGCTTGCCCCGAATAAAACCGCTAATCCTTCTGTCTGTAATTCTAGCCACTTCCCCTGCTGTCTTCGCACAGTCCCCCGCAAGCCCCACACAACCGCCAGCCGCATCCACACCGGAGCTCTCACCCGCAGCCGCCTATCGCGAAGCCATGCGGCCCGTCGAGATTACCCGCGCAGCCGTCGCCAACTGGTCCGACACCGAGCAGTCGTCTCTGGGAGTCGCCATCAAGCAGGCGTCCGTCGCCTGTGCAGCGCGCGCTACGACCGACTTCACAGGCTCCGCGCTCGTCGATCTCAGCCGGCTCTGCGCTCTGGGCTTCACCTGGCCCGCAACCGTCGCAGCCGCCAATCGCTACATCCACGAGGACGTTACACCCAAGCCCCGGCTCGCCGAAGCCTATGCCTTGCTCATCAACGCCGAGCTACAGCTCAAAGATGAGCACAGCGCGCTCACCGACGCCCTGGCTCTGCTCACCGCCGTTCCATATACCTCTGTCGTCGCCGACGCGACCAACCAGGCCATCGGCTACATGCACCTGCTATATACCGTCGACGCGGTCACGCTCGCCGCGAAGCGGCAACCTCTGTTGCTCGCTGCTCTTCATCCCGCATCGCCCGATGTACAAGCCACTCCGGACGCACCTCCCTCGACCGCAGATCTCTACAAGCAAGCCCTCGTGCTCGCTGAACTGCAACAGCTACAAGCAGAGCCGGCTGCTGCACAAGAGACCGTCGCCGCGATCGAATCTGCGCTGCCGTCCGCTATCGCGAACGATGATCTGATTGCGATCAACCGCATGAGAGATCGCTATGCGCTCCTCGGCAAGCCACTCCCCGCCATCGCGCCACTAGCCTCGCTCGCGACTCTCCCGCGCGCGCCGAAGCTACCACCCCACCACACGGTTACCGTCCTGCTTCTCTTCCCCGACTGGTGCGCGCAATGTATTCGCATCGCCAAACAGATGCCCGCAGGCATATTCGCGGTCAACCAGCACGACGCCTACATCTATGGCCTGCTCGCTCAGACCGTCCCACCACAGGAGATGCCCAAGTTATCTACCAAGGACACATCGGCCCAGAAAGAATCGTTCAATCCCGCCTACGCAGCAGCCTCTCTACGCGGAACACCGACGTTCACCGTGCCGCCGGCACTGCTCGACACCTTCAACGCGACCGACCTTCCCCTGCTGATCGTCACCGACAGCCATGGCATAGTCCGCCTCTTCGACATCGCCAACGAGTCTGCCTTACAACCCGGGGACACGGTCGACTCCGCTGTCGCTCTTATCGGGGCAAACTGGTCATCAACACCGAAGTAGTTCTTCTCAAAAGACCCATAATGCCCGGGTGCCCATCCATGCGACTTCATCGCATGGTGGGACGTAAAATTCTCACCAGGCAAAGTAAAACTCATCCCGCTCCACCAACCCCACATTCGTTCCAAACAACCCACTCAACCTCTCCGCAGTCAGCAACTCCGTCTTGGCCCCGTCCGCCACAATCCGTCCCTCTCGCATCATCAACACTCGGTCGATCTCCGGCAGAATATCCGCAATATGGTGCGTGATCAGCATGATCCCCGTCCCGTCCTGCGCCAGCCCTCGCAGCAGATCCCGTAAGTCTTTCTGCGCCGAAAGATCCAGGGCATTCGAAGGCTCATCGAGCAGCAGCATATCCGCCGACCCTACCAGCGCCCGCCCAATCATCACCCGACGCTGCTGCCCTGCCGACATCTCCCCGACAACCTTGTCCGTCAACTCCACCGAATCAATCCGCTTCAAAACCTCGGCGGCTCTATCCCTCATCTCCGAAGTCACCTTCAAGTTCGGCCACAAAGTCGAGCTGGAAAAGAATCCTGTTAATACTGCGTCAAACCCGGTGATCCCAAGCGTCGGCCGTCCCGGCAACTCCGCCGAGACGACTCCCAGCTTCTTCTTCAACTCCGTAAGATCCCACCGTTCACGCCCGAAGATACTTACCTTCATCCCGGGCTTCACCAGCGGGTAGCACTCACAAGTGATCGTCTTGATCAGAGTCGACTTGCCACACCCATTCGGCCCCAGGATCGCAATATGCTCTCCCTTCTTCACGGACAGGTTCACGTCATGAAGAACGACGTTCTCCCCACGCGCTACATTCACATTCTCCAGCGATAAAAAAGTCTCTGCGTCTAATGGTCCCATCACAAAAGGATAGCGGGTATAACAGCGTCGCTCCGGACGCATCATAATTCCTTATGAGCATCGAAGGCCCAACCATCCTGCCCCCGAACGATCGCGACAAACTCACCGCCTACGCGCTCCTGCGGATCACTCTCGGAACCAACATAGCAATGCACGGCGTGAGTCGCGTCATCGCTGGCCCCGCCGTCTTCAGCGCAAAGCTCACCACTCAGTTCGCCGCGTCGCCCCTGCCACAGCCGATAGTCCACACGTTCGGGCAAGGCCTCCCTTGGCTCGAAGGCCTCTTCGGCTTTCTTTTGCTCGTCGGCCTTCGCACCCGTGCCGCCCTCATCGGCGGAGCGCTCCTGATGCTCGTCCTCACCTTCGGCTCATCGCTCGTTCAGGACTGGCAAGCCGCCTCGATACAGCTCACGTACTCCGCAGTCTACGCAGCGCTACTCTTCCTTCTGCGCTTCAACGGTTGGTCCATCGACGCCCTGCTCGACCGCAAAAAATAGCCCGCGATCTACCGCATGTTTCGCAGCACCGACCCCACAACCCCGCCGATGACACCATCCTCGACGCCCTCCGCCCGGCGCTGTGCCGGCATGTACTCCATTAACTGATGAGCCAGTCTTGAGATCGGCAGCGTCTGCAGCCAAACTCTCCCTGGTCCTGTCAGCGCCGCAAGGAAGATACCATCGCCACCAAAGATCATGTTCTTCAGCCCGGGAATCCGTGTAATTTGAAAGTTCACGCTCGATTGAAACGCGCCCACATGACCCGGATGCACACGGAGCGTCTCGCCCGGCCGAAGGTCCTTGATCACCACCTCGCCTGATAGCTCCAACCACGCCATCCCATTGCCGCTCACCTTCTGCAGCAGGAAGCCATCCCCGCCAAAGATCCCCGCCCCAAGCGACTGCTGAAACCCTACACCAAGCTCGATCTGAGCCGTCGCGCACAGGAAGCCATGCCGATGGATCAGGTACTCCACGCCATTGCCGACCTGCACCGGAACAATATGCCCCGGAACCCGCGCCGCAAACGCCACCTCGCCGGGAGCGCCAATGGCGCGGTACTCCGTCATGAACAACGACCCTCCGCCGGCCATCCTCTTGATCGCGCCAAAGAAGCCACCCCCGCCACCCATCTGCGTGTGCGTCGTCATCTGGATCGTCTGCGTCATCCAAGATAGCTCCCCCGCCTCCGAGATGATCGCATCGTTCGCTCCCAGCGCGAACTCCAGTACCGGCATAGTCGTCCCAACAACCCGATGTTCCATCGCTTCTCCTCGAATGCAACGAGAGAAGTATATAGCCCTTGCTATCATCTCCGTATCCGTAATCGTCAGTGCTAGCCCGAGGTCCCTTGGCCCTAATTCTGCCCGTCGCCGTTGCAGCCGTTCTTTACTTTACTTTCCGTCTCCGCGGCGACAGCTCACGTATCGCTCTTCTCCGCGCTGCGATCTTTTCTGTAACGACTTTGGTTACAATCTCTGAGCTTCTGAGCATTCCTTATCTGCTCACCGGGCCGGCGCTTTCAGTGGCGTGGCTGATCACACTCGCCGGGGCAACTTTCTTTCTCCTCCGTACAAAAAAGTTGCGCCCCTCTGTGCCTGCGGGTGAGCATCGTCCGGCAGTGCATTTACCTCCTGACCTCGGCGGCTTGGACATCGTGTTGGCAGCGATTGCATGCGCCATCCTCGCCATCATCGGAGTTGTCGCCATCGTCGTCCCGCCCAATAGCTGGGACGTCATGGAACACCACATGCCCCGCGTACTCTTCTGGGTCAGTAATCACACGCTCCGGCCCTTTCCCACGCCGGACTACACCCAGATCGTGCTCGGCAATGCCGCCGAAATAATCACTCTCAACTCCTATCTCCTCTCCGGCTCCGATCGCTTCGCCAACCTGGTCGAGTTCTTCTCGCTTGCCGGATCGGCCATCGCCGTCACGCTCATCGCCAGCCGCTTTGGAGCACGGCGCACCGGCCAACTCCTCGCCGCACTCTTCGTGCTTACGATCCCGGAGTTACTCCTTGAATCCTCGGGCTCTATGACCACTGGCGTCGTCACGTTCTTTACTGTTACCGCCTGCTGCTTCCTGCTTAGGGCCGGAGCGGAGCCAAACCTCCTGGACCTCGTCACTGCTGCGCTCGCCTGCGGTCTCTCATGCCTCACCAAGGGCATAACCTTCGTCTACCTGCCTATTCTGCTCATCGGCTGCATCGCCTTCCGTCCGTCGCCTGTTCGCATGTGGGCGCTCAAGCGACTGCCTCTCTTCATCGCTCTTCTACTCGCAATCAACGCAGGCCAATTCGTTCGTGCCTACCAGATCACTGGCACCCCCTTCGATGCTCCGTTCCCAGATGGAGGTCCCCGCCTGGCTTTCGGCAACGGCCACATCATCCCCGCAAGCATCGCCGCTAACACCCTTCGCCAGATCACGCTGCAGATGGGCACGCCATCCGCGAAGTTGAACACTGTCGTCGAGTCCGCAGCCCGCAAAACCATCCGCATTCTCGGCCAAAATCCCGACGATCCCAGCGCCCTGTGGTCGAATCTCCCTTATGAAGTTGATCGCCCCTCACGCCTCGAGACCCAGGCCGGAAACCCTGTCCACTTTGCAATTATCCTTGCGTGCTTCGCCGCGCTTATCTTCTTGCGGCTCAACGTGAAAGACCAGCGTGCCCGCTATTACACCCTCAGCATCATCATCGCGTTCATCGCGTACTCAGCGGTCATCCGCTGGCAGCCCTGGGGCAGTCGCTTCCACATGCCGCTCTTCGCCATGGCGGCAGTCCTCGTCGGCTGCGTCGCGGAACGCCTTCTGCCTCGCCCATGGCAGGTCCTCGGGTTCTCCGCCTTCTTACTCTTCATCGCGGGGCCCTATCTACTATCCAACTCCACCCGGTCCCTCCTCCACACTAAGGGCTTCCCCACAATCTTCGAGCCACGAGCTTTGCTGTACTTCGCTGACCAACACGCCGCCTCGGCACCTGCACAGATCGCGATGGCCGACGCCATCAAGGCGCATGGTTGCGGCCACATAGCCATCGATGCCTACCTCCCCATGCCTGAACCGCAGATCGGTATGAGCCCGCACTCCTTCTATGTCTATCCTTTTCTTGCGCAACTTCGCATCGACGGTCGCTCGCGTTTCGTCCGCTACATCGACATCCAGAACCCCACCCAGGCCTTCGCCTCAACGACGTCGACCCCAGCGCCCTGTGCCATCGTCTGTCTAAGTTGCCGCCAGTCGAACGGAGGCAAGTCCGACACGAGCATGGGTGAAACCCAGGTCTTCGGCGACGACGAACTGGTCTTCCCCAAATGACCTCTATGAACTCTTTCCCGCGCTGACTCGGATCAGCACCTCAAGAATCCGCACAGCCGCCTTCATCGAGGCTCTGAAGTTTCCCGATACCTTCGACTCGCCACCAATCCTCTTCCGGTAGTCCACCGGAATCTCGACGATGCGCAGCCCGCGCTTAGCCGCCTTGATCTGCATCTCGAGATTCCACCCATATGTGAGCTCAGACATTTGTAACTCTTCGAGTGACAATCTCCGAATCGCCCGAAACGGTCCCATGTCCGTGTACTTCACTCCAAGAAACACCCGCAGCAGTAGCCCTACGAACCGCCCCGCAAACACCTGCGAAGCCAGCATCGATCCGGGCTCTCGAACGCCCCGCAGTCGCGATCCAATCACAAAGTCCGCCTCGCCACGATCAATAGGAGCAAGCAACTCAGGCAGTCCGGCGATCACATCCGACCCATCCCCATCCATGTAAACCAGAATCTCCGAATCCTGCAGAGCCGCATTCGATCCAGCCAGGCAAGCCGCGCCATATCCTCGCGCCGACTTCACCACCCGCGCCCCCGCCGCCCGCGCAATCTCCGCAGTCCCATCCGTCGATCCGTTGTCGACGACGATGCACTCCGCGATTAAATTCCACGGCATCTCGGCGACGACATGGCCGATCGATTCAGCCTCGTTCAGCGCGGGAATAATCACTGTAACGTTCAGGGTTACAAACTCCACCTAAGCCCGCAGTTCGAACAAGCCGGAGGCGGCGCACTCGTCAGCAGCCCCTCGCGAAACCGCTGATACTCCGCGCCGTTCCAGATCTCACGAAGCGTCTCCTGAGTAGCATCGCCTAGCGTAAAACTCCCATATCCCTTCATCGAAAACGGCGCAATACAGCACGGCAGCACGCGCCCATTCGCGGTGATGTACATCAACGACCACGGCCTCCGGCACAGACTCCACGGATTATCGGTCCGCGCCATCCGTATCGATTCACCCGGATCGACCGCACCCGAAGCCGAGAACATCACTCCCAACTCCTTCGCCACATCTTCAGCCTCGCGAATCAACGCCTCTTCGCCCTCGCTCGTATGCTCAAACAGCGCCGACTCCGCCCTTGCCAGCGAGTTCTCATTCGCCTCGCCGCTCTCAAAGAACACCAGCCGCTGCAGATACACCTCGGTCACACCGACATCATGTGCGAGCCTTACAAAGTTCGGCAACTGGTCCACCGTCTCACGAAGCCCAGTAAGCCACAGCGACACGCGCGGCTTTGGAGCATGTAACTCTCGCTGCAGACGGGTGAAGTTCCTTACGTTCTCGACGATCTTCGCGAAGAAATCCTTCCCTCGCACCATCTGGTAGACCTCTGACTCCGCCGCATCGAGCGAGACCCGCAGTTCATCCAGCCCCGCGTCAATCAGCGCCCGCCCATTCGCATCATTTAGCAGCGTCCCATTCGTGTTGAACAGCACATAGATGTTCCGCGCCTTCAGATACGCGACCCTCTGCGCAATATCCTTCACTAGCATCGGCTCGCCGATCCCATGCAGGACTACTCGCGCAATGTTGGGATACTGATCGATCAGCGAAGTAAACATCTCCCATGGCATGTCCGCCTCAGGCTCAAGCTGCTCATAAGTTCTCGGACAAGTCACGCACAGCAGATTGCAGCGGTTTGTCGTCTCCAGATAAAGACATACTGGCTCATGGTTCGCCACGGGAAGCAGCTGCTCCTCCGGCTTCTGGAAGTATCGCCGCATCGCGTTCTTCTCTTCCTCGGCGCGCTGCGCTTCCGGTGAAAGCCGATCGTCTTCAACTAGGTTATTAGGCGGAAGTATAGGAAGCAGTGTGCTCATAGGGTCTCTCTCGCAGGGTCAGCCTGAATCAGATAATGGCGATGGACCGGCCACTTGCGCATCACTGCCTCGATGATCGCGGCACCCAGTACCATGGCGTACAGATATTTATTGGCCAGGAACATCTTCGGCCCCGGCTCCGCAAGTTCCGTCGTGTACAGATAAAAAAATGCACTTACGTAGGTCAATACCGTCAGACTCGGCACCAGCGCAAGCAACGGCACCAGCCAAACAATGTACCAGGGATAGTGAGGTGAGAACAGGAGCATCAGCGCGAACGCCAGCGCAAACGCCGGCCCTAGAAACGCGCTGCCGTCCGAGTCCCGGGCCACCTTCAACGCCCAAACCGTCAAGGCTCCAAACACCACCACGCAGAATCCCATAAAGAAAGAAGCAGGCAACCGATGCAGGCCCGGCACCTCCTGCGTCAGTTGTAGCAAGAAGTATCTCGCCCCCGACTGCATCCCTTCCTCTTCCACGTAGCCGCCGAGAAAACCGAACACCAGCTTCCCCACAGACGAATACGCCGCATACCCTGCCACAATCAAACCAAACACCGTGGCAGGCATCGTCCAATCCCATCCGAAGATCGGGTGCCCCGCATCTCGCCTTTGAGATTTGGAATCTTTCTTCATCATCAATGCTGGCATCAGCACCAGCGGATACATCTTTGTCATCACCGCAAGCCCGAGAAACAACCCCGTCAACACTGGCTTCCGTCGATACCGAAACAATAGCGCAAGCGCGATGAAAGCCATTGCCACCGCATCCAGATGCCCCGAGTCCCCAATCTCCCATACAAGAATCGGGCACCACGCATAGATCAGTGTCTGCTCGCGTCGCACTCCCATCTCGCGCAGCAGCGCCATCAGCGCCCACAGCGTCAGTCCTTCGAACAGCACCATCGCCGTCTTCATAAACGTCATCGTCGGGCTGATGAACGTAATCAGGTAGAACAGAAACTGCGCCGCCGGCGGATAGATCGTATGCGCATAGTCCCGCCGGTTCATGTTGTCGAACAGGTCCTGATTTGGCGCGCACAAAAACGCCAACGCCTTATCCCCCGGCACATAGCGATAAGGATTGATGTGCGCGTGCTGCACCACTCCATCCCACGCATACCTATAAACATCGGACGACATCGCCGGATCGTCATAGAGCGTCACCAGTCTGCAAGCGACCGCGACCGCAAGAATGATCGGAAACGTAAACCGGTCCACCTCGCTCATCAGGATGATCACGATGGCCGCTATGTACAGCACAACCGAGTACCCCGAAACACCGGAGTGCCCAATCGTAAAGTGGTCGTTCTCACTCACCAGTTGCCGCGCCAGCGCCAGCATCCCGGCACCAATCAGCAACAATGCTGCATTCGTCTGCCACGCTCTGCTCGCGTGCCACGATAAGGTCTTCGTCATACCGTCGCAGTCTCGCGCATCGCCACCAGAAACTCCTTCGTATGCGGAGCTTCATACCCCGACACCCCTACGAAATCAGGCATCCTGCCGCCGACGAGTTCTCCACACAGCACCTCGAGCGTCGCGGCATCATCCACGTCATACCAAAGCGGGAGCATCACCACTTCAAGCCCCGCAACGTGCGCCCGTTCTGCTGTCTCTTCGCAGACGCTGGCGGTGCTCCAAGTAATATCTTCAAACACCGCGGCATGAGCCTTCTTCAATCCGATCAAGTAGTACCCGCCATCCTGCGATGGACCCAACACAATGCGATCGCCCTCTCGCGCAAGTTCCCACACAGCTTGTTCAAACGCAGTCTTCGGAACCGTAGGAGAATCGGAATCGATCAAACAAACACTCCTATACCCGCAAGCCAGGATGTCCTCCGCCGCAGCCAGCAGTCTCTCGCCAAACTTGTCCCCACGCTGCGCAATCAACCTGAAGCTCTCGGGCAGCAATCCATCAAACGCCGCCTCATCGCCCACCGGCGTATAGCAGACCATACCGTCCGCTCCCGCAACCTTCGCCAGCCCTTCAGCCGTGTCCTTCAGGAAGCAGATATTCAGCGCCGCCGACTGCTCCAGTGTCAACGGCGGAGCGAGCCGCGTCTTCACCTTCCCCGCCCGCGGAGCCTTTGCCATAATCGCCATAGCGCAACGCGACGCCCGTCCCGCTACGCCATCGCCCGGCTTCAAAATCTCATACTGCATCGTTCATTCCTCTACCCAAACCCTGTTATCGCAAGAGGCGAAGTCGAAGGACCTGCTTTCACTCGGGCAGCTTACCCTTTCAAACAGGCACCGCTAAAGGACCGGGCTACGCCGCAGCCTCAACCTCGCCACTCTTCTCGCACACCGCGTACTGATACCACCCGTCGTACTCAATCTTCACCGAACTCCACGGCTGCGACCCGATCAAGCTGGCGAAGTCTGGCCTCGACATCACATCTGCCTGCCGCGGCTCACGAAACCCTCCCGCAGGTGTGTAGGGAAACTTCGACAGCACCCACATACAACTAAGCGGAATCCTCGTCCTAAACCCCGAGGTTGGCTCCGCGATAAAACATCGCCCACCCGGCCTCAGCACCCGGAAGACCTCACGCACCACCGCTTCCCTGTCCGGCACGATCAGAAACAGCCGCGACATCACCACCGCATCCACGTGGCATAGGCTCGCAGGGAGCGCGTGGGCGTCGCCCTTGCGAAACTCGCAATTCAACAGACGACGACGCGAAGCCCGTCGTTTCGCACGCTGCAACAGATTGTCAGAGAGATCGATCCCGGTTGTCTGCAGCTGCGGATACTCATCTGCCAGCCGGCACGAATAAAACCCCGGCCCACAGCCCACTTCCAAAACATGTGTCCCCGGTTCAGGCCCACCCGCTGGGAACAAAGAACTTGCAATCTCTGGCGTGTGATCGCGAAACAGATACTCGCGGCACAACGCATAGAACCACGAACATCGTTCAAACAAGCTTTCCGGCTGATGAACGAAGACCGAACCGGGAAGTTTACAGTCGCTTGTATCCATTCGATAGGCCTCTGTCGATATCGTCTTGCGACTGTTAGATCATCCAGTCGTCAATGAGTTACACCAAGGTCGTTCGATTGGCTTAAGTCTCTCCGTCTCCGCCCCCCAAAATTGTAAGCGGAGCCGACTGGGCTGGCTATTGCATTCTTACGATGCAATTTATCGGCTCAAATCCGCTCCGCTCCATCTACCATCACGCTACATCGTTCCAATCCAGAATCACCTTGCCGGACTCGCCAGAACTCATTGCCGCAAAACCATCTTCAAAGTCCTTCCAGTTCAGCCGATGGGTAATCACTCCAGAGATATCCAGCCCTGACTCCAGCATTACGGTCATCTTGTACCAGGTCTCGTACATCTCCCGGCCATAGATGCCGCGCAGCGTCAACTGGTTGAAGATCACCTTGTTCCAGTCGATCGCAATCTCGGTCGACGGAATTCCCAACATGGAGATCTTCCCGCCGTGGCTCATCGCCCCAATCATGTCGCGAAACGCCTGTGGATTACCCGACATCTCAAGCCCGACATCGAAGCCTTCGTACATCCCCAGCTTCGCCATCACATCCTTCAGCGTCGTCTCCCGAGGATTGAACGTGTGCTTGATGCCCACCTTCTCCGCCAACTCTCGCCGGTACGAATTCGGGTCGGAGATCACAACATGCCGCGCCCCTGCGTGCTTCGCCACCGCCGCAGCCATTATCCCAATCGGCCCGGCGCCGGTCACCAGAACGTCCTCGCCCAGCACCGGGAACGCCAGCGCCGTATGTACCGCATTGCCAAACGGATCGAAGATCGATGCCACATCATGCGGCACGCTCGGACTATGGTGCCATATGTTCGACATCGGCAAGACGATGTACTCGGCGAATGCACCGTTCCGGTTTACTCCGACACCCAGCGTATGCGCGCAGAGATGACGCCGTCCCGCCAGGCAGTTCCGGCAACGCCCACAGACCACGTGCCCTTCGCCACTGACCAGTTGTCCCACGGTCACATCAGCCACGTTCGATCCGAATGCGACTACTTCGCCGACAAACTCATGCCCGATCACCAGTCCCTGCGGAATGGTCGCGCTCGCCCAGGAATCCCAGTCGTAGATATGCAGATCGGTACCGCAGATCCCCGTCTTCAGCACGCGAATCTTTACGTCGTTGATGCCCATCTCTGGCTCGGGAACATCCTCCAGCCAGATGCCCTTCTCCGCCTTCTTCTTTACCAGTGCCTTCAATTCAGTCGAGTCCTTTCAGGCCTTTTTGAGCGCCCCAACTATTCTATGCGTCTCAACAATTCACCTGCCTTCAACACAATTCCAGATACACTTTCCCGCACGGATGCAGCATCCCGAAAGTACGTTCTGGAGAAATCACCATGGCAACGAAATCCTCCCCTGAAAAGAAGGCGAAGCAC
Source organism: Granulicella aggregans (assembly GCF_014203275.1). Lineage (GTDB taxonomy): Bacteria > Acidobacteriota > Terriglobia > Terriglobales > Acidobacteriaceae > Edaphobacter. The sequence continues at coordinate 400,103 of NZ_JACHIP010000003.1, read as the reverse complement.
CCCAAGAAGCCCAAGCCACCGAAAGCTCCCGTACCGCCGGTGCCTCCAATCCCATCCGGCCAGCCCATATTCGGTCAACCCACCCCGTCGCCTGACCCGACCAGCTTCAAGAATCCCGTTACCGATCAGAAGTTTCGCGGCATTAACATTCCCTCTGCAGTACCCATGCCCCTCATCGCGGCAGTCGAGCCCGTCCTCACTCTGGCCCAGGTCTACGGCTCTGCTGGAGCAGCCAAGGTCGCCGCTCTAGAGAAAGCAGGCCAACTCGTCTTCCACTCGGTAGGCGACACCGGCAACGTCACCGGCCCGCAGACCCAATCGCTCGTCGCCGACAAGATGGTCTCCGACTTCACCGAAGCCAACGCCGCCGATGTTCCGTCCTTCTTCTTCCACCTTGGCGACGTCGTCTACTTCTTCGGCGAATCGACCTTCTATTACGACCAGTTCTTCGAGCCCTACCGCGACTACGCCGCTCCCATCCTCGCCATCGCCGGCAACCACGACGGCGTCGTATACGCGGGCGATCCCGCAACTACTCTCACCGGCTTCGTCGAGAACTTCGTCACACCTGCACCAGTTCAATCTCCCGACTCTGGTGGCCTCTTCCGCACCACGATGATCCAGCCCGCCGTCTACTACACCTTCGAGGCACCCTTCGTCCGCATCCTCGCCCTCTACAGCAACGTCCTCGAAGATCCCGGCGTCATCTCCTCCCAGACCGGCACCACTCAGCCAAACACCGTCCTCGATAGCCGCCAGGTAGACTTCCTCGCCGCCGCGCTCAAGCGCATCAAGGCGGAAAAATTCGCCGGTGCGATCATCATCGCCGTCCACCACCCGCCCTTCACCGGAGGCTCGACTCATGGAGGCAGCCCCCTCATGCTCGCCGACATCGACTCCGCCTGCACCGCTGCGGGTATCTGGCCCCATGCCGTCTTGTCTGGCCACTCCCACAACTACCAGCGCTTCACCCGGACCTTTTCAAACGGAGAACACGCTGCTTATCTCGTCGCCGGGTGCGGCGGCCACTCTCCGCTCTCGAAGATGAGTTCCACTCTCCGCACGCCCTTCCCCATTGACAGCACCCTCACGCTGGAGAACTACGACGCCACGGATTTCGGTTATCTCCGCATCATCGTCAGCGCAACGGCGCTCACGATCGAATTCCACCCCGCCGCTGACGGTGCCACCACCAAGACCCCCAACGACACCGTCACCATCGACCTCGCCACCCATAGGGTCGTCTGATCCACCAGCAAAAATTGATGTCCCATCCATCGCGCCTTCGTTCCACGTGATGGATGGGAGACAACGCTCTACCCGACCCCCGATAGATCGCTCCCCTTCGCCTCGCCACCCAGCATCGTCACACCTGCGACGACTACAGCCACCACCACCACCGTCCCCGCCATAGCCATCTGCAGCATTCCGCCCGAATACCGCCCTGCGTACGCGGCCTGAAACACACTGTTTCGCGAGGTAAGCAGGTTTCCCAACTGGTACGCCAGCCCCGGAAAGACCGCTCGCACTGGCCCTGGCGACAGCTCATTCAAGTGAGCCGGAATCACTCCCCACGCTCCCTGCACCATGAACTGCATCAAGAAGCCGCCCACCGCCATCATCACCACCGTGTGCGACCACGCCCACAGCGGTACCATCGGTATCGCCAGCAGCGCTGCGCACACGATGGCCTTACGCCGCCCGATCTTCTCCGACAGAGTCCCGAAGCAGATCCCGCCCAGCAACGCTCCAACATTCCCGACCACTACGATCAGGCCGACGTTGCCGGCCGCAAACCCGCGATCATGCTCAAGAAAAGTTGGATAGAGATCCTGCGTTCCATGGCTGAACGAAGTGAACGCCGTCATCAACACAATCAAGAACAAAAACGAAGGCAGAAACTGCAGCAGCGCTCCCCACTCAAACGCCTTCTTCGCTACACCAGCCTCCCGCGACTCCAGCCACGCAGGCGACTCCTTCACATGCACTCGCAGATAAAACGCCAGTACTGCCGGCAGCGCGCCAATCATGAACATCACTCGCCACGGCGTTAGCATCCCGCTTCCATGCAGATGCGGAAAGAGCAGCCCATACAGCGCCGCCGCAAGCAGACTCCCCACGACGTAGCCTTCCTGCAACAACCCAGAGAAGAATCCCCGAGCCTCACTCGGCAGCGTCTCGAACGCCAGCGCCGCGCCGACGCCCCACTCGCCACCCATCGCAATCCCAAACAGCGCCCGGCAGACTAGAAAGCTATGCAACCCTGGCGCGAACGCCGAAGCCAGCTCGAACACCGAGAACGAAATCACGTTCACCATCAGCGTCGGCCGCCGGCCAAACCGCTCCGCCATAGCACCAAAGATCAACGCCCCCACCGGCCGCATCACCAGCGTCCAAAAGATTGACTCCGCGATCTGCTTGATCCCAACGTGAAAGTCCGCCGCGATCGCCCGCAGGCACACCGTCAGCAGGAAGAAATCGAACGCATCCAACGTCCAACCTAGAAAACAAGCGCTGAACGTATTGCGTTGAACTTTTGTAAGAGATTGGATCTGACGCAACAAGGCCATATCTTCGCCATGCTAGCATCCTCTTCATCGCGTCGATCAAAGCTGTGGCCGCCGCAGGAGGGCGAGCCGCTTTTCAGAGATCAACTCGTGGGCTATGCGGTTCGATGCAGCGCATCCTCGCACTTGATGGAGACGAAGATGGTCATTCTGGATCCAGCGCAGACCGTAACCGCCACATGGAGCGCTCTTACCTTCTTACTAGGACTCGCAAGCAAGGGGATTGTCGATTCCTTCTTGCGCCGCCGCGACGATGCGCACAAGTTGCTTCTGGATAAGCGTATCCAGCTCCTCGAGCAACAACTATCTCAGTTCTACTGGCCCATCTATCTGCACCTGCAGAAAGACAACCTTATCTGGGAAAAGGTCCAGCAACGCGATCAAGATCCAGATAGTCCCCGCAGCAGGCTCAGTTTAAAGATTGAACAGGAGGTCATTCTTCCAAACCACAAAGATGCGTTGGCTGTAATCGAAGCGAATCTGCACCTTGCCGGAAACGCTCCGATTGTGGAGAAATCCCTCCGCTTCGTCCGCCATGTGAAGGTCTATGAGATGTTGCGCGCGGCAGGAATTAAGGACGACCCTATAGCCCATGGAGAACCTTACCCAAAGGACTATTTCCCCGCAATTGAGCAGCAAGTTAACGCACTTCAGGCGGAATATGACCGGTTGATCGTCCGGCTTCGGCCAGCAGATCCCAAATCAAAATAGAAAGCCGCTCTCAGCGATATAACCTGCAACTACAGCTTTGCCCCTAGCGGCATCTGAGGCCGCTGCATTACCGAAGGCTCAACCGTAGTCTCATCCACATACTTGCTCAGCAGCTGATGATGCAGGCAATACAGCGCAAGCTCCAGCCGGTCCGAGACCCCAAGCTTGTCGTACACCTTGCGCAGATAGTTCTTGATCACCTGCTCCGTCGTGCCAATCTGATACGCGATCTCCTTGTTGCGCATCCCGCGCGTGATGCACCCAATAATCGCAATCTCTTTCTTCGAGAGCTTTGGCTGAACCCGCGGATTGGTTAGCGAACTTGCCTGCGAGCGGTAGGCGTCGATGACCCAGCTGATCGATTGGTTGTCGATCCACGTCTCGCCCTCCGCGATCTTCCGCACACACTTGATCAGCAGGTCCGGCGTAATCGAACGGGGCACAACACCGCGCACTCCACGGCGATACAGTTCCACCGTGTTCATCTCGTCGCTCTCGACCACCTGCACAATCAGCTTTGCGCCCGGCGCACGCCGAACCAACTCCGGAATCGCATCGATCGTTCCCGAGATCAACTGCCCTTCCAGTACCACTACATCCGTCGGAAACCGCTGCAAAGCAGCGTACAGATTCGCAAGATTCTCCGCCTGCGCGACGACGCGAATATCGTCTTCGAGAGCAAATACCTTCCTCAGGCCCACACGGTAGATTGCCTGCGAGTCAGCGAGTATCACGCGGATACCGGTGCCCGTCTCAGGCGCAGGAACGCTAGCCGGCGCCCCAGAGGTGCTGGATTGATGATCCCCGTTCCGTGAAGCGGCTGTCTTCAGTTCCGTCTTCTCAACCATCATGAAATTACACCTTTAGAAAATATTCATCGATTACTGCGGCGGCTCGCAGTGCGTTCTCCGCGTGCTGGTGCCGGACGATCCGTCCCGTGCAATGAATCATGACGTCGTTCGCCGCTCCCATCACGGCGGAGGGCATCGTCATCGTAAAAACAACCCGGCTTCCGACAGGAGGCAGACGATCTGCGGAGAACAGCAGTCCATTCGCCGAGACATCTACCGTCAGTGCCTCCAACGGTCCGCTCTCGGTCGCGAGCACCACGGCAAGCTGCATCGGGAATCGCACCGACGTCCGCACCGCATTGCGCCCATCAAACTGTTGCAATTGTCCCATGACCCCGTTACCTCGGTTACCTGCCAATATCAAACTCGCACATCGATCGACAACAGTCACTTTATTTTCTGCCGGCTCCGGGTACGACAGCCCCTGAGCCCATATTACGATCGTTTTCTAACGAAACAGAGCTGCCGATCCTCCGACCCACTCCTGGTTGCGATTCTGGTCTACTCCCATCATCAGCCCGCGGCCCATCCGTACCAGGCTGATCACCGGCTCCATCCGGCCGCCATCCGGCCAAAGGTACATGATCCTTACTTCGGCCATCGTAGCGCCCTTCGGGGTTGCAATCACTGGCTCGAAAGTGGCACGCTCCTGCAAAAGCCACTGGTCGCGTTCTTCGGCGGGAATGGCTGCAAGATCTTCATCGGTCGGCGCAAACTTAATCCCTTGACCGGCAAACGAGTACAGAGGCTTCAGCAAGATCCGCTCCCGGTCCTCCGGCAAACCCTCCCGGCCCCCACCGGCAAACCAATCGTTCAGAAACACAGCCTTTGGAACCGAAGGATGATCCAGGTACGGCAGGGAGAACTTGCTTATCCGGAAGTACCAGTTCGGATGCCCTGCCCACTCGACATCGAGCTCATCGCGATAGTCGAACGGCAGTGCAGTCCCCTTCCGCTCCATCTCATCGACAATCGCCCGGTTGAAGATCCGATCAATCTCGATCCATCGCCCCGCCTTCTCATAGAGGAGACGCCGTCCGACCTTCTTCACCTTTTCAATATCGACGACAGGAATTCCCAGCCGGTCCTCGTACACGTGAAAATCCGGCAGCGTCTTCTGCGCGTCTGGCGTAACTTCCAGCAACACCACATTCTCCGGTGCGTGGTCGCCGACGATCACCTTCCGCAGCAGGTTCCAGTAGCTCTCAGAGTCATGTCCGCCCAGATGCCAGCGCCAGCCCTCACCCAGCGCGTACTCCTTCACATACTGATCCGCCAACACGTCCTGATAGCCGAATACTGACGGAAACGCCTGCATCTCTACCAGCTTGGGTCGGAGCTCCCCAGCGTCGTCCCTCACCAGGCCGAAGTCTACGGTCATGAAGTTGGGATACCGGCTCTCGTTGCCCAACCTGAACCGCTCCGGAATCGCCTCTGCCGAAAGCCGCATATATTCAGGCGAATCAACAAGTTGGTTCGTCAGCTCGGTCCCCGTCGCCGCCATCTCGTCCAGCAGCGCCTTCGGAAAGAAGCACGGCGTCTCCGCTACTCGGAACTGGATCGACGAGCTACGCGTCGCTGCATCGAGCCGCGAGAGCAGCCCCCGATACTTTTCTGGCGTGAAGGCCGCGTTGAAATCGTCACGGAACGGCTGCAGCATCGTCTTGAATGTGGCCCCTTGCGACCCCGCGTCTTGCCCACCCTAAAACAGCAGAGCAAGCAATCCAGCGTAGCTGCACCGCTCCAGTCGACGTTAGACGACGTTTTACGGGTGTGCAGCGAGGTAACTATTTATTACAGCTACTTCCTCTTCGGTCAAGCGGAAGCCCGCCGCTGGGAAGATGCCGTCAACCTGCTTCCCGCTTCTTCCACCCACAATCGCAGCCGTAATCGCCGGCTGAGCCAGCGTCCAGGCGATCGCCACCACGCCCGCGCTCACCCCGTGCTTCGCACCAATCTCGCCCAGCATCGCGGCAAGTTTCAGATTTCGATCAAGCGCCGGCTCCTGAAATGCCTTCGCATTCCGACGGAAATCGTCCTGCGGAAACGCGGCTACGCGCTCCTTCGTCATCGCTCCGGTCAGCAGCCCCGACTGCATCGGAGAATAGTTGAGCACGCCAATCCCGTGCTTCTCGCAGAACGGCAGAATCTCCGGCTCGATAGTCCGGTTAATCATCGAATAAGGCGGCTGCAGCGACGTGATCGGAGCAATCTTCAACGCCCGCTCCATTTGAGAGACGTTGAAGTTCGACACCCCAATCCAACGGACTTTGCCTTCCTTTTTCAGCTCGGCCATCGTCGCCCAGCCCTCTTCAATCTCCTCGTCGGGATTGGGCCAGTGAATCTGATAGAGGTCGATCGTCTCGATCTGCAACCGCTTCAGGCTCTCTTCTACCTCGCGCCGGATCTGCTTCAACGACCGTCCAATCGTCCGCGTCTCGTCCCACACCATGGAGCATTTGGTGAACACATAAGGTTTAGCCGAGGTCGTCTTCAGCGCTTTTCCAACGATCTCTTCCGAGTGTCCCAGCCCATACACAGCAGCTGTATCGATCCAATTGATCCCTAGATCCAGCGCCCGATGAATCGCCTCAACCGACTCCTGATCGTCCTGCGGCCCCCACGCAAACTGCCAGTCCCCGCCGCCAATCGCCCACGCGCCAAATCCGATCCGCGTCAAAGCCAGATCGGAATCCCCAAGAACCTTCGTCTCAATCGCCATAGCCTCTATGATGCAACAACAAAACGCCCGGATACTCTTTCGAGCATCCGGGCGTTTGTAGAAAAACGAACCAAGGAGAACCTGGTCTTACGCGTCGAGCAGAAACACCCCATCTCGCATAATCTGCTCTTCACCCTCAGCATTGCCCAGCCAGATATTAAACTCCAGCCCCACCACATCGATATGCGTCGAAGACTTCCACTGCGCTCCCGTATGTGCCCCATACGGGTCGCCAAAGGCGATATGCACCCCCGGAAACTTCTCATCCTGCAGAATGTTCCCGATCACCCGCTCCACGCCGATGTTCGTCCCAATCGCGAACTCGCCCACCCGATCAGAGTTCTCATCGGTGTGCGTGTACTCCCAGAACTCCTTCTCCAGCGCTTTGTTCGCCGACGAGACCTTCACGATCCGATTGCCCTCAATGGCGATCGTCAGCGGCGTCTCCTTGAGAATTCCGTACCGCTTGCAAAGAAAATCACCGACCACGCCATCGACGACAAACACGCCGTTCACCTCGGCGGGAGCCGTAAAGCACTCCCCACCAGGAAGGTTTCCCCACTTCTCCGTGCTGATGATCCCCGACGTCTTGAACCATTTGTACTGCGGGCTCAACTCCGCGTGGATGTCCGTTCCCGCCGGTGTAGTCGCCCGCACATACGTCGCAGCGCGCACCTTCTCCAGCACCGCCTGGCTCAGCCTATCGACAGCCAGAAAGTCAGCCCGCATCCCCTGCGTCATGATCTCCGGAGTAATGTTCACCATGTGCGCATGACGCATCCGTCGCCGGTTCACTACGTCGGTCATCTGCATCCTGCTGCGGAGCTCATTCGCCTGCACCTCGACGGCGAAGATGCTCACCTGAGAGCTCTCCATATCCTCAAGAATTTCCTCAGGCAGTCCAGTCAGCGGGCGCGGAGCAATATCTTCCAGGACAAACGCATTCCACTGGCATCCCACATGCTCCAACTCCAGCGCAATCGAAGCCGCAATTTCCGCGCAGGCTCTGTCCGTAATCAGCGTGACCTTCTCGTCCGGCTGAATCCGCAGACAAGTCGCAACCGCATTGTGGGCCCCAGCAGTGAACTCAGGAGGAAAGCTCAAAGTACGAAGATCAAGTGCAGCGGGGTGTTCCACCGTGTTTGTCATGTTCTATTCATTTTCTCCCAGAAACAGCGGATCAACATGACGAAATGCCTATGCGCTCTATAACCCTGCCTTCGTCTCCGAGGCCATGTAGTCCACCACCGCCCGCAGGCTGCCCGTATCCCGAAAGACCTTCAACTGCCGATCCGCCCCCGACCCCTGCTCCATCATCGTCCGGATATACCCAATCTCGTTCCGGCTGCCCAGTTCATCGAGCGTATCGTCCACAAACGCCAGGTACTCCGCGATCAGATCCCGCGCCGGCACTTCACATTGCTTACCGAAATCAATCATCTTGCCGTCCAGCCCATACCGGACCGCCCGGAACTTGTTCTCCATCAACAGCGCCCGCGAGTACTGCCGGAAGTCCTGGTTCCGCGAGTGCAGGTCCCACAACTTGCGAGCCGTCGCCTGAATCAGCGCCGCAATCGCCACCGTCTCCTGCGCCCGCAGCGGGATGTCGCAGATCCGCACCTCGATCGTGTCGAAGAACGGATGCGGCCGCACATCCCACCAGATCTTCTTCGCGTTATCGATGCTGTTCGTCTTGATCAGCAGGTTCACGTAGTTCTCAAACTCCGAGTAGCTCGAAAAACTGTCCGGCAGATTCGTCCGCGGAAAGTTCTCAAAGACCTTCGCGCGATAGCTCTTGTATCCCGTCTCCATCCCCAGCCAGAACGGCGAGTTCGTTGAAAGCGCGAGAATATGCGGCAAGAAGTACCGCAACGAGTTCATGATCCGGATCGCCGCCTCGCGGTCCTCGATTCCCACATGTACATGCAGCCCGAAGATCAAATTCGCCCGCGCAACTAGTTGCAGGTCTTCGACCACCTGCGCGTAACGAGGATCAGGATAGATCTCCTGCACCCGCCAGTCCGCAAATGGATGCGTCGCCCCGGCCACCAGCACCAGCCCGTGCTTCTCCGCCAGGCCGATCATGTTGCGACGCAGGTCGAAGAGATCCTCCTGCGCCTCCTGGATGTTCTTACAGACCCGCGTGCCCACCTCGATCACCGACTGGTGCATCTCGGCCTTAACGCGCTCTTCCAGCCGCAGCTTCCCTTCGGCCAGCATCTCGGTGGCAATATGCGACCGCAGATCCCGTGTCTCCGGATCGACCGTCTGGTACTCCTCTTCAATCCCTAAAGAAAACGATGGCCGCATCGATGATTTCCTCTCTTGCTTGTTTGTCGCTCCCGAAGGGAATATGCGTTTGCCGTGAACTCGCTATCAAAAGGAATGGGTAGCCGGTTTAGTGAGGAGGATTAATCCTTCTTCTTCGCCGCCTTCTTCGCCACAGCTTTTTTCGCCGCCGCCTTCTTTGGCGCAGCCTTCTTCTCCACCGTCGTCCCACTCAAAAACGCCGACCAGTTCATCCCAGACATCACCTTGTCGGACGCCTTCGCCTTCTTCACCGCCAGCGTCGCCACCGCATCCACAATCCAGTCAAAGCTCTCGCGCCCAACCGAGTGCAGATCCGCATCCGGCGCCGGGTTCATGAAGTCGATCGCATAAGGTATTCCGTCTTCGACTGCAAACTCAACCGTATTCAAGTCGTAGCCCAGCGCCTTGCACAGCGTCAGCGCGTCCTTCTCCACCCGCTTCAGCAGCTTCGGATCAGCCGTATTCGGCCCCATTACGTACCGCTCCGAATGAGGACGCTTCGGGTCATACGCCATGATCCGCACTTCACTCTGCCCCACCACGTAGCATCGGAAGTACTCCTTGAAGTTCACCGCAGCCTGCAGCGTCATGCAAAGATCGCGCGTCTGGTGGTACGCATGGAAGAACTCCCCGGGATTGTGTACATGGAAGACATCCCGCCAGCCGCCGCCATCATGCGGCTTCAGAAACGCCGGGAACTTCACGTAGTCGAAGATCCCTTCCCAATCCAGCGGATACTCCAGATTCCGCAGCGACTGAGCGTTGATGTCCGGCGGAAAGTCCTTATGCGGCAGCAACACCGTGCGGGGAACAGCAACACCCAGCTTCTCGGCCAGCGCATAGTTGAAGAACTTGTCATCCGCCGACCACCAGAACGGATTGTTGATCACCTGCGTCCCATTCAGGATCGCGTTCTTCAAATACGCCCGGTAGAACGGCATATCGTGCGAGATCCGGTCCACAATCGCGTCGTACCCCGACGGCACACCGAGATGCACTCCACCCACGTGTACAAACTCTGCCGTCAGCCCATCAATCTCCATCGAGTTGATCTTCTCGACCAGCGCCCCCGGAAACGTGTTCTCCTGCCCGAACAACACACCAATCTTCTTCAAATCAACCTCCGCCAACCGGTTGCTACGCCTTGAACAATCTGTGCCCCACTCATTCGCGATAAGGCTGCGAATGAATGGGGCGCCACCAATCCCTACAGGTAAGTCTGCACCATCCGCTGCCACCACGGCCAATCATGCCCCGTGTTGTCGCCCCACACATCCAGCCGCACCGGAATCCCCTTCGCACGCATGATCGCACCCAACTTCTCGTTCTGGCTCCAGCACTGGTCATGCACCCCCGTCGCCAGCACATAAGTATTCTGGCGGTATCGATCCAGAAACCACGAGTCCGTCATACCCGGCAGAAACTGCGTCGGCTGATTGAAGTACACATCCTCGTCGTGATATCCGCCGAGAAAGCTGTCCATATCGAACGCCCCACTCATCGACAGAAACGCCGTAAACACATCCGGATGCCGGAGAGCCATCGTTACCGCGTGATATCCCCCAAAGCTGCACCCCACCGCCGCCCGTTGCGGAGACCAGTTCAGCTGCTTCACCAGCGGAATCACCTCATGCACGATGTACTCGTCGTACTGCACCTGCCGCGCCACCTTCCAGCGCGGCGGAACGTTCCGGTTGTACCAGCTCTCTGAGTCGACCGAGTCCACACAGAAAAGCTGCACCTCGCCATTCTCGATCTTGTTCGCGATCGCACCCACCATTCCGCGATCCTCAAACTCGAAATAGCGCCCCTGCGAAGTCGGAAACACAACGGCAGGCAGCCCCGCGTGACCAAAGACCAGCAGCTCCATATCGCGCCCCAGGCGGGGCGAAAACCACTTGTGGTAATCCCGTCTCATAGCGCCCTTTCTGCTAACCTAACGCAATCCTAGCGTAATCGAGGCGACTTCCCCACCCTTGTCCGTGCATAACCAGACTCAACACTCCGAACCCTCCCTGCAACCGCCTGATCCCCTCAGGTTGTCCCGCCGCAGTGCGCCCGATCACTCTTTCCTCGTGCTCGAGGACGCTCCGCAGGCTTTGGGCGAGAACGATTCCGACCCATTGCTTCTAGCGATCGCCAGGCCCGCCGAGATCGCTCCGTCCGAGATCCCGCGCCTCGATCGCCTCCGTCTCCACTCCGCCATCCTCCCCGATCCCTACGACCGCGTCGTCTCCGTCTATCTCCCGCGCGTGTACTTCGAAGATTCCACCCGGCGCTTCCCCGTCTTCTACCTCCACGACGGCCAGAACCTCTTCGATGACCGCACCTCCTACATCCCAGGCCACACCTGGCAGGCCCACACCACTGCCGATCGCCTTACCGAGAACGGCGAGATCGAGCCCGTCATCCTCGTCGGAGTCGCCAACACCGGCGTCCGGCGCATGGCCGAGTACACCCCGACCCGCGACTTCAAACTCGCCGGCGGCGAAGGCCGCAGCTACGCTCGGCTGCTCATCGAAGAGCTAAAGCCGGCCATCGACGCCGCCTACCGGACTCTGCCCGGGACTGCGACTACAGCGGTGGGAGGCTCGTCACTCGGCGGCCTCATCTCCCTCTTCCTCGGCTTTGAGTACCCCCAGACCTTCGGCCGCATCGCCGTCATGTCCCCGTCCATCTGGTGGAATAACCGCAGCATCCTCGACTTCGTCGAAGCCCCCAACCCCCGTCCCCAACTCCGCATCTGGCTTGACATCGGCACCTCCGAGGGCGCAAAGCACCTCCGCGACACCGATCAGCTCTTCCGCCTGCTCAAGCGCCGAGGCTGGCAGGAAAACCTCGACCTCGCTTACCAGCGCGTCCCCGGGGGGATTCACAGCGAAGACGCCTGGGCCGACCGCTTCGACGACGTCCTCCGCTTCCTCTTTCCCGCCCTATGATTCGCCCCTGCACCGAAGCCGACACCGCCGCCATCCTCGAGATCGTCAACGACGGCGCGCGCGCCTACAAAGGCATCATCCCCGTGGATCGCTGGCACGATCCCTACATGTCCCTCGACTATCTCCTCAACGAGATAGCCTCCGGAGTCGCCTTTTCGGGATACGAGCAGGACGGCCAACTCGTCGGCGTCATGGGAATCCAGCCAGTGCAGGACGTTCTTCTCATCCGCCACGCCTACGTCCGCACCACGGCGCAAAAGACCGGCATCGGCGCCCGACTGCTCGAACATCTTAAGCAGCAGGCATTACCCCCTGTCCTCGTCGGTACCTGGGCCGACGCTCTCTGGGCCATCCGTTTTTACGAGAAGCACGGCTTCCGAATCACGCATCCAACCGAGAAGAATGAACTGTTACGCAGATACTGGAACGTTCCGGAGCGCCAGATTGAGACGTCCGTGGTCCTCAAGCTCGCACTTTAATCACTCGACATCCGGGAAATTGTCCCGAAAAACGCTTGCTTCCCCGGCAGTTTCCGCTGCGAAAGTGGCCATTGCCGTTGCGGAAATCCCCATTATCCGCCATACTTAGGTGTTGGGTCGTAAAGTTGGCGTGAGTTCTGAACCGCCCGTCAACTTGAGATTACCCACATAACCGAGCTCCTGAAAGGCATTCCCAGTGTTGATGATCCGTCTGGCGCGCGTTGGCGCGCGCAAGCAGCCCCACTACCGCATCGTTGTTATCGAGAAAGACCGCGCCCGCAACGGCCGCTCTGTAGAAGTTGTCGGCACCTACAATCCGCGCACCGAGCCCGCAAGCGTGTCGCTCAAGCATGACCGCATCGCCTATTGGACCGGCAACGGCGCACAACTCTCCGAGACCGTCGGCAAGATCCTCAGCAAAAATCCCGCAGTGTCCGAAACTGCAACAGTGGCCTAGTAATCCCTACGTCTAACCTTTGGGTTCCTAAGAGCATACCCGAAGGGTGTCGAAACCAGCATTTTCCCTTCACTTGTTTGTGAAAATCGTTCATTCTGTTTTCAGGAAAGCGTTAGCTTGTCTAGCCTTTCCGAGTTCGCTGTATTACAACTGACAACTATGATCGAAACATCACCTTCATCTGAGAGCTACACGAAGCCTTCGCCCCTAGACGAAGCGCGTGGTCACACTTCAGAAAGAGGCATCACTCTCCCGACAGGTGCCTACATGCTTCAACCGGATTTACCGCTCACCCCTGAAGCCTCTCACAGGATTCAGGAACTGGTCTCGGGATTGGCGAAGGCTCTTGTCGACGATCCCGAAGCTGTAAGCGTAGAGGTCATCCCGGAGGCAGCCTCTACTGTCCTCCGCCTCCGCGTCGCCTCCACCGATATCGGTAAAGTGATCGGCAAACAAGGCCGTACCGCTCGCTCCATCCGAACCATCCTGAGTGCTGCCAGCATGAAGATGCAGCACCGGTTCTCTCTCGACATCGTCGAAGAGGGAGCCGGTAAATCGGCCCATCTTGAGTCCAGCGGCTCGCCGCAGGACTGATTCTCTTGAAGCCCAGCGTGACGCGCACGGACGCAACCCCTGTAACGGAACCTGCCTCGTCTCCCACCAGTGATCAGACGGCGCAGGATCCACAGTGGACCGTTCTAGCCCACATCCTGCGCCCGCAGGGCCGCAAAGGCGAGATTCTTGCGGATCTCCTCACCGACTTCCCCGAAGTGCTCACTTCAAACAGCCGCATCTTTCTGGCCGTCGAAAACTTCACCGGCACCGAGTCCGAAGCCCGGATCGCGGAAGTCCGTGACTTCTGGCTTCCCGTGGGCAAGAACAGCGGCCGCATCGTTCTCCACCTGGTCGGCATCGACTCCATCAATCAGGCTGAGACCCTCGCCGGCCTCGACATTATCATCCCCACGTCTGAACGGCTTGAGCTCGAGGACGACGCCTCGTACATTAGCGACCTCGTTGGCTGCACTCTCTACGATCACGCAAATTCCGAGGTGACTCTTGCGCTGGGGACGGTTACCGATGTCCACTTTGCCACCACCCCGGACGGGAGCCGCCGTCTTGAAGAGGCAGCCCCCCTTTTGGCCGTCGAGACTTCCGCGGGCGACGAGATCCTTGTCCCCTTCGTGAAAGCCTTTCTGATCTCGGTAGACACCGATGCGAAGCGCATCGACATGAATCTCCCCGTCGGCCTCGCCGAAAGCCAACAAGGCTGACTAGACAAGTTCCTTATAGCTTATACGCGCGTTTCACGAGCCCCACAGTCAGCTCCTTGGCTACCTCAAACGCCTCATCCTCGTCCAATCGCCCTTCCGCAACGAGCCTCCCCAGAAACGCGCAGTCCACTCTCCGCGCGACGTCGTGCCGCGCCGGTATCGACAGGAAAGCCCGCGTGTCGTCGTTGAACCCTACCGTGTTGTAGAACCCCGCCGTCTCAGTCGCCTGTTCACGAAACCGCATCATCCCCTCGGGCGAGTCGTGAAACCACCAGGGCGGCCCTAACCGCAGCGCAGGATAGTGCCCTGCCAGCGGAGCAAGCTCCCGGCTGTAGGAAGTCTCGTCCAGCGTAAACACGATCAAAGTCAGCCGTGGATCGTTCCCGTACTTCGTCAGCAGCGGCCGCAGACTCCGAACATACTCGGTTGGCGAGGGAATATCCGCCCCCTTGTCTCGTCCGAACTTCTCGTAAACCTTCAAGTTATGGTTTCGGATTGACCCCGGATGCAGCTGCATCACAAGCCCATCCTCGACACTCATTCCCGCCATCTCCGTCAGCATTTGCGCCTGGAAGAGCTCCACGTCGCCAGCCTCCAGGTGCCCGGAAAAGATCCTCCCATAGAGCTTCGCCGCATCCACGGGCGAAAGGTCCGCCGTCATCGCTGTCAGGTGGCCATGGTCCGTCGCCGTAGCTCCATTCGCAATAAAGAACTGCCGCCGGCTTCGCAGCGCCCGAAGATACCCGTTCCACCCCGATACATCTTCTCCGGTAAGCGTTCCCAACGCCTCCAGATTCTCCCTGAAACCGGCATACTCCGCGTCGATGACCGCGTCCGGACGAAACGTAGGAAGTACCCTGCCTTTCCAGCCAGAGTCCCGAATCGCTCGATGATGTTCCAGCGAGTCCACTGCCGCGTCCGTTGTCGCGAGCACTTCGATCCCGAACCGCTCGTACAGCGCCCGCGGTAAGAACTCCGGCGTCTTCAGCTTCGCCGCAATCACGTCGTAAAACGTGTCCGCATTCGCCTCGCTCAGCCGCTCTGTCAGCCCAAACAGCGTCTCAAAGGAGTGGTCTAACCAAAGCCGTGTCGGCGTCCCGCGAAACAAGTAATAGTGCCGCGCGAAGATTCGCCACACCTCTCTCGGATCTACCCGAACTGCCTCACCCGAGTTCGTCCCCTGCTGCGGAACTCCAAGCGACTCCAGGCTCACGCCCTGCGAATACAACATCCTGAAGACGTAGTGGTCGGGCTGAATAAACAGCGCCGCCGGGTCAGGAAATGACTTGTTGTCTGCAAACCACCGCGGATCGGTGTGTCCATGAGGGCTAACAATCGGCAGGCCCTTCACCGTTTCATACAGTGCCTGCGCCACTCGGCGCGCGACACCACTCTCTGCCGGAAACAATCTGTCTTTGTCGAGCATGACGCCTCGCTTGAGTGGTTAGACCACCGTCCAAGAGAGTATCAAACCCGAATCAAGAACGGCACTCGGCAAATCCACAGCCCATTTTGGAACCCAAACCGGTTTGGTAACGTCGAATCATAAGGTTACCGTCAACATTTCTATTATTGTGCCGATAGAAGTACCAACTCAATAAGGATGATACGGCTCTCCTCATGAACGCTTCCATGCCATCACCACACTGCAAATACTGCGGCTCCGAGCGAACTTCCCGCACTGAACGAAAAGGTTTCATGCAAAAAGTAGTCATGTTCAAGCTCGGTCTCTTCCCCTGGGAGTGCAACGCCTGCTGGAAGGTCTTCATCTCTTCCGAGCGAGGCAAACGAACTCGCCGCAGCCGAAGCAGCGCCGCGGAAGGCTCCCCCCTCGGAGCAAAGAACGCCTGACCCGGCCCCGAAACCAAAAAGCAAAATGCCACTCCGTGCTTTTCAGGAGCGGCATTCGTTTCATCCATCACCAGACGCTACTGGGGCTCCTCGATCTTCAGTTGCTGATCCACTTTCACGTCCTGCAATCGCTGCACCTTCCCGCTCGGCCATCTCACTTCGACCAGTTTCACCACCCCGTCCGTCCCCAACCCGAAGTGTGCCCGCTTGTCCTTTGAAGAGAGATACCCTCCCGATGTGCTCACCGTAACCAGCTGCTTGTACTTCGAGCCTGTCACCTCGATCTCGGCACCAATTCCGTCGCGGTTGCTCTTATGACCAACCAGGGAGATCGTCAGCCAGTGATTCGCAGTCACGGTCTCGTTGTGCAGGATATGTGCCGCTCCTCCGTTCGTTGCGACCACGGCATCGACCCGGCCATCGTTGTCCAGGTCCCCCACCGCCATGCCCCGACCAACCCACGGCTGCTTGAACACCGCGCCAGACACCGCACTCACGTCAACAAATCCCTTGCCGGTGTTGCGCGCCAACAGCATCGGCTCCTTATAATGAATCTGCGGCGAGGTCAGCTCCACCGTGTCCACGTCATGCCCCTGCGCGATCAGCAGGTCCTTCAGCCCGTCGTTGTCGTAGTCCACAAAGTACGCACTCCACCCTGAGTGCAGCAGCGTCATTCCCGCAATTCCCGACATGTACGTGTCATACGTAAAGCTCGAGTCACCATTGTTCTTGTAGATCGCATACTTCTGATTCGCCAGGTTTGTCATGATCAGATCCGGCAACCCATCGTTGTTGTAGTCCGCGAAGTCGATCCCCATCCCGGCATACGTCCGCCCATCGCCGTCCACTGCAATCTCCGACGTCAGCCCCGTCTCTTCGAACGTCCCATCGCCCTTGTTGCGATAGAGGAACTCCAGCATCGAGTCATTGGCTACCGCGATATCCACCTTGCCGTCGCGGTCGAAATCAGCAATCGCGATGCCCAGCCCCTTGCCCGGCACCGAGATCCCAGTCTTCGCCGAGATCTCCGTAAACTTCCCATGGCCGTCGTTGTGATAAACCAGCGGGGCAACCGCCGGAAAGATATCCGGATGGCAGTACGATCTGTACCCGTCGCGATGCTCCCCACACCACACATCGTCGAAGTCCCACTTCACATAGCGCAGGACCACCAAGTCGAGCAGGCCGTCATTATCCAGGTCCACCCACGCCGCAGATGTCGACCAGCCGCTCCCACCTGTCCCCGAGGTCTCCGTCACATCGGTAAACGTCCCATTCCCGTTATTCCGATACAGCTTATTCCCGCCATAGGCCGTAACGTAAAGATCTTCGAACCCATCGTTATCGAAGTCCCCTACTGCGACGCCCATCCCGTACCCAACGCCCTGAAGCCCCGCCTTCACCGTCACATCTTCGAATGTCCCATCCTTCTTCTGATGAAACAGTCGGTTCCAGTCCTTCGGCCCCGACTTTACGGGGATCGTTCCCTTCGCCGTAGGATCGCTTAGCGGAGCCCCGTTGACAAAGAAGACATCCAGCAACCCGTCATTGTCGTAATCCAACAGTGCCACGCCCGAACCCATCGTCTCCATCAGATACTTCTTCGAAGTGTGCGATGCCACTCCCTCGAAGTTCACCCCGCTCGACGGGGTAGTGTCGACAAAGTTCCCGGGCACGATGGCCGCCGTAGCACTCTTCGCCGCCGCCTGTCCCAGCGCCGCTGTAGCAATGAAAAAGGCACACAACATGGTGATCAACGAAAAGCTATTGCCTCTATCCTCTGCATTCATCCGGTCGTTCTCTCCACTGGGGGCCGCAAATGGTCTTTCACCCTCGACGCACTCAAGTGTACCCACATCGGCATAGACTGATCTCAACCATTCGGAGGAGTAGACTCTTCGCGTAGCAGATTGAATACACTCAATAACGGGGAAGCAAAACGCTCCTCAACCGCGTCTGACTGTAAGACCACAACTTAACCCTCTATGCATAAAAGGCCCTCCCGAGCCCGCACGACTTCTTTCTCCACTATTCTTCCCGCATTCGGTAATCAGGCCGACATGCGCGGGGTCGTGCGTCGCGTCGCCCAGACTTGCGCGGCCCTATCAGCCACCCTTGGAGCCATCGTGCTATGCGGGTGGGCCCTTGGCATCCAGGCCATCGAGACCGTCCTGACCGGACATGTCAGCATGAAGCCCAATACCGCTCTCGGCTTTCTCACCACCGGGATCGGCCTTAACTTCGCTCTCTCGCGCCTCACCGCTTCACGGCCACTCTCACGAATCTTTGCTGCGATCACAGTCTTCATCGGTGCAGCCACAATCTCCGAGTACGCCTTTGGCATCAACCTGCACATCGACGAGCTTCTCTTTCGCGACGTCCAACGTCTCGTCGATCCCGGCCGCCCCTCTTACGTCACGGCCATTGCATTCTGTCTTGCTGGCTCCTCTCTTCTCTTCTTCATAGGAAACAAGCTCTCTTGCCGTGTCTCGCAGGTCTTTGCCCTGCTGCTCGGGACGCTCGCGCTCACCAGCATCACCGGCTTCCTGTACGGAGTGCCTGTTCTCTACGGCTCCTCCATAAAAGCCAACTCCATGGCATTCCACACCGGAATCGGATTTCTCGTCCTCAGTTGTGGTCTCATTCTCGGCCAGTTCGACTCCGCGGTTGGGAAAGTCCTTACAGCTGCGGAACGTGGAAGCTGGGTCGCGCGCCGTCTTCTTCCCGCGCTGATTATCTTTCCAGTCCTTATGGGCTACCTCTACCTACGACCGGCCTTGAATCTCGGGCAGGTACGGTTTGCCATGGCCCTTTTTGCCGTCACCCTGGTAGTTGGGGGCAGCCTCTCACTCGTTCTTATAGGCAACTCCCTCAACACTGCCGAACGCCGCCAGCGCGAGTTCATGCAAGTCTCCATGGAAGCCGCAGCCGCAGTCGAGATTAGCGAGCAGGAACTTCGGCTGATCACCGACAACCTGCCCATGCTCATCGGGTACATCGATACATCCGGAAGATTCGTCAGGGTGAACCGAACCCACGAGCTTTGGCTCGGTCTCCCGGCAAATAAACTGGTGGGCCGCACGGTATCTCAAGTCCTCGGCGAAGCCTACTGGCAGAGCACGAGGCCCGCACGCGACGCTGCTCGAAGGGGCGTCACAAGCTCTTCCGAAACTATCTGCCCCACCGTCTACGGCGACCGCCGCGTCATCGCGACCTACGCTCCAGACATCGATGAAGCTGGCGATCTCCGCGGCTTCGCAGTCATGGTCGTCGACGTCGAAGACCAACGCCGCGCCGAGGCCGCACTTCGCCAAAGCGAGAAGCTGGCCGCCGTCGGAAGACACTCCAGCTCAATCGCCCACGAGATCAATAATCCGGTCGACGCAGCCATGAACTTGGTCTATCTTGCTCGCGAACAGGTCCATGACGAAGAGGTAAAGTCGCTCCTTGAGATCGCCGATGGCGAATTGAAGCGCGTCGCCACCATCGTGAACGAGACCCTCCGCTTTCAGAAACGCAGCTCTCACTCCGAACTCATCTTGGCCGCCGATCTCTTCCGCTCGGTTCTGGTTCTACATAGCCGTCGCATTCGCGATAACCGGATCACCGTGGAAAGGCGAGATCGCGCCGTCGAGCCCTTCCGGTGCTTCGAGGGCGAAGTGCGCCAGGTCCTCAACAACCTCGTCGCGAACGCCCTCGACGCGATGCTCCCCGGAGGCCGCCTTACTCTGCGCAGCCGGCCTGCGACGGAGTGGAAGTCCGGCCGCTGCGGCATCGTCCTCACCATTGCCGACGATGGAAAGGGCATGGACGAGACGACCAGCGCCCGCGTCTTCGAGGCCTTCTTCACCACCAAGGGCTTCGGTGGCACAGGCCTTGGACTTTGGATCAGCGCCGAAATCCTCGGCCGCCTCGGCGGCAGGCTGCACGTCCGTTCAAGCACCAGCGAGCGCCATCACGGATCAATCTTCGTGATCTTCCTGCCTTTCGAAAACGCAGCTTTTGGAGCCGTCACAATCGACAATCCACCAAGCAGTATTGAAGCGCCCGAACTCACTTAAGATGCGACGTAGAAGCGCCGGGGCGGCTCTCAGCTCCGGGTTGCGTTGGCATCCATCAGGTCCGCGGTGTATACCTTCCTAAGCCCAAAGAAACCGGAAGTGTAAGCGATTGCATCAGCCGTCCTCTCCTTCGAAAAAGGTTTCGGGCAACAGGAAAGCAGATCCCATGAGCAAGCTCAAGTTGATGACGACATATCTTCGCCCCGCATACCTTCTCGCCCTCACCGCCGCTCTGTTCTCCGTTCCTGCCTCCGCCCAGGAGCACATCCACTTCGACTCCACCACGCACGTCTTCCGCATCGACACCCCCGGCGAGACCTACGCCTTCGGCGTCAACGCCCAGTCCGAGATCCAGACCCTCTACTGGGGCTCCCCGCTAGCCGCCGCCGACCCACTCCCCACACCCGCCGCTTACCGTAGCCTCTCCGGCATGGAAGAGTCCTCCAACATCACCCCCTACGAGTACCGCGCCTGGGGAGGCCTCAACTTCACTGAGCCCGCCGTCAAGATCACCTTCCCCGACGGCAACCGCGACCTCGTCCTTCACTACGTCTCGCACAAGATCGACGGCGACAAACTCACCATCACCACCAAGGACATCTCCCGCGACGTCTTCGTCGACCTCATCTACACCGTCGCCCCCGCCACCGGCGTCATCGGCCGCAACTCCGTCATCACCAACAAGACCAACGCCAAACTCACCATCGAACAAGCCGCCTCCGCCACCTGGAACCTCCCCCACGGGACTGACTACCAACTCAGCTATCTCAGTGGAAGATGGGCCGCCGAGTGGCAACTCACCCAGGAGCCGATCAAAGACGGCACCACCGTCCTCGAGTCCCGCCGCGGCAGCACCGGCCAGCAGAACAACCCGTGGTTCGCCATCACCCGCGCCAACACCTCCGGCCCGCATCCCGAGTTCCCCACCAACGAAGAAGTCGGCCAGGTCTGGTTCGGAGCTCTCGCATGGTCCGGCTCCTGGCGCATCAACGTTGAGCGCAACCAGGTCCACGACATCCACGTCACCGGCGGCTACAACCCCTTCGACTTCGCCTATCCGCTAGCCCCCGGCGCCAGCCTCTCCACGCCCGTCTTCTACGCCGGCTACTCCAGCCACGGCATCGGCGAAGCCTCACGCATCTTCCACCGCTTCCAGAACACGCAGATCCTCCCGCAGAAGCCGACGCCGAAGCTCCGCCCCGTCATCTACAACTCCTGGGAAGCCACCGAGATGGCCGTCGACTATCCCGGCCAGGCCGCGCTCGCCGAGAAGGCCGCCCGCATCGGCGTCGAACGCTTCATCATGGACGACGGCTGGTTTGGCCAGCGCAAGGATGACCACGCCGGCCTCGGCGACTGGTACGTCAATAAGCAGAAGTTCCCCGACGGCCTCAAGCCCCTCATCGACAAGGTCCACGCACTCAACATGGACTTCGGCCTCTGGGTCGAGCCCGAGATGGTCAACCCCAACAGCGACCTCTACCGCGCCCACCCCGACTGGGTCCTCAACATGACCGGCCGCCCCCGCAGCGAAGGCCGCAACCAGCTCATGCTCAACCTCGCCCGCAAAGACGTCCGCGCCTACGTCTTCAACTTCCTCGACAAGATCCTCACCGACAATGACATCGCCTTCCTCAAGTGGGACTACAACCGCCAGTGGTCCGAACCCGGTTGGCCCGAGCTAGGCCCCGACTCGGACAAGCAGAAGACCGTCTACGTCGAGTACATCCGCAACCTCTACAGCATCCTCGCCGAGCTCCGCGCCAAACACCCCAAGGTCGAAATCCAGTCCTGCTCCTCCGGCGGCGGCCGTGTTGATCTGGGGATTCTCGGTTTGACCGACGAGGTCTGGCCCTCCGACAACACCAACCCCTTCGACCGCCTCAGCATCCAGGACGGCTTCACCTACGCCTACACCCCGCAGGTCATGACCGCCTGGGTCACCGACTCCGCCACCCACGCCCCCGGACTGCCATCAACGGCCTACCGCTTCCTCGTCTCCATGCAGGGCGGCCTCGGTGTCGGCTCCAACCTCAACCACTGGACCGACGACGACTTCGCCACCGCCAAAGACCTCATCGCCGCCTACAAGACCATCCGCCAGACCGTCCAGCAGGGCAGCCTCTACCGCCTCATCAGCCCCCGCGACGGCAGCGAGCACTCCGCCACCGAGTCCGTCTCAACTGACCTCCACCAGGCCGTCCTCTTCACCTTCCTCCACACCACCTCGCTCAACTACCCCTTCCCCCGCGTCTACCTCAAGGGCCTCGACCCCGCAAAGCAATACCACGTCACCCCCATCTACGGCACCCTGAAGAAGGACACCCCCGAAACCGCCTCTGGCTCCTACTGGATGAACCACGGAGTAGACCCCGACCTGACCGGCGACTTCAAAGCCGCCGCCTTCAAATTCGAGGCGGAGTAGCGGAGAAGCCCATTTCGCCATACAGCACGTCGAGAAGATCAGAAGATTAGGGCCCTTCTGCCGATAGAAGAGCTAAACTGTCTTTCGGAGAGCAAATGCCAGAGCTTGTGACCATCCCGATCTCGTACTTTGAGGTCACGTTTGACTTTGAAGATCCGAGCATCAAACTTTGGCTAGACAGAGCTGAAGTGGTGCAGGCGATGTTTACGGCGTTAAAGCCGTGGGACATTGATGTGGACGATGTGGACGCGATCACGACGGGAAAGCCGTCTGAGCAGGGTGTCAAATTTAAGCTGCCCGCAAAACGTTCTACGTTTTTCTTCGGTCCAGCTCTTTGCAAGTTCACTCGCGATGCCACAAACTGGTCCCTTGCCGAAGAGACAATTCAGATACTAGACGCAGCCATGTCCGCCCTTCTCGCGACCGCAAGTGTCTCTGTCGCAGCGCAAAAAACAGTAATTGCGCTGCACCTGCAACCCAAGACAGCACCGTTTTTCGAGATTCTTAAACCCTTTGTTCCGTCTCCGCTCGCAGCGCTCGAAGCCGATGCGATCAAAACAATGGCAGCAGTCGCAAAATGGAACAAACGAAGAGTTACAATCGACGGCTCAGGACAAGTAGCTAACGGAATCTTTCTACGATTCGAGCGCGAGTTTGCTGGTAACGTCTCCTATAAAGAAATTGCGGATCAATTGATGGCCGATGAAGGGGCCCTGTTCGAGATGCTTGGCATAAAAGAGGAATAGGATGAACGGTTATCTAGATAGTCAAACGTCGGGCAATGATTGGTCGCTCCCCAATCGCGCTATGCTCCACGAGATACATCAATACATACCGATCCAAACAGTGATTAGCTCTTCGCAAGCTGTTTTCAATAATCTTGAAACGCAGATGGCGAAATTCGAAGCTGATAATCAGGCTTCTATTCTTGAAGTTCTGGAGCAATATGTCATCTCGGATGATCAACAGGTGATGCAATTTCTCCGAGAACACCTGACACTCCCTGAGCTTCTTATTCAAGCCGCGCCACGGCTCAGGGAATATTTTGGCGACACTACAGTCTTCTCTCTCCGAACGGTGGTCGACGAGCATGACTGGAAAACACTTTATGCGGTCGTCATTTGGCCCGGAAAAGCAAGGGATGTCGTCACTGCACTAGACAGCTTCGATGAAGATTGGTGGATCAGGAGATCGAATCTTGCGGCAGGAAACCTAACATTCACCTACGAGTTGATTTAGATGGGAACGGAGCCCTTCGACTGGACCAATTATCAAGTCCTTGCGAATGAACTCGTGCTGCGTACGGAAGAGTCGTGTCTGCGCACTGCCATTGGGCGAGCATATTATTTCGCCTTGCATTCAGCGCGGAAGTGCTTGCTAGACAACGGCCGGGCGTTGGAAAAAGGTGCAAACTCTCACCAGTGGGTTTGGAATCAATTTGCTAAGAGCGAAAATGAAGACTGCAAGAAATTGGCGCAGATTGCCAGCCGATTGAAACAAAAACGCATCACTGCGGATTATGAAGACCAATACCATAGAATTTCTGACGACGCTGAACAGGTAATTTCAGCTGCTCAGGATTTTGCGAGTCGATTAGCACTTCTACCGAAGGATTGTTTGCGAGCAGAGGCACCAAAGAATTCTCTCCCAGGAGAGATGACTCCTTGACAATCTCTTCCAAGGGAAGTTCCCTACCCAATAACCGGCGGCCTCGTCGCCCGACATGAGAGAAGCACCCCCCCATAACCACATCACGGATCCCTCACCCACCCGAAAATCCATCACACCACCTCCACCACCAGCTTCACCCCGAGCGCCGCACACACCCGGCTCACCGTATCGAAACGCGGAGCGCTCCCCGGCCGCAACGCCTTATACAGCGCCTCCCGCGTGATCCCCCCGACTTCGCAATCTCCGTCATCCCCCGACGCGCAATCTCCCCCAGCGCTGAGGCCAGCAAAGCCCCATCCCCCACCTCAAGAATGTCCGTCAAATAAGCAGCAATCGACGCCTCACTATCGAGATAAGGTGCCGCATCGAACTCCGGCAGATCGGAAATCTTAATCCGTTTGCTCATCGTGTCCCCTTTACTCATCCAGCAGCGCCGCCAACGCCTTCGCGCGCTTGCGCCCATGTGAATGCGCAACTCCGAAACGCCATCGCCAACCGGCTTCACATCGCCCATCAAGCCGAGCTCCAGCCGTCTGATCCTAGCAAGGAGCACGCCACGCACCGCCGCGTCCTTCAAGCCATCCGCGCGGTGAACTCGGGCAAAGGCCGAATCGAAAACAGGCTCAAGCGTAATCGAACGATTACACTCCTTCAAGCGCCTCGCAACACACCACCAGCATCTCCACGAGCCGCGCACACCCGGTTCACTGTATCGCCCGTCCACCAAACTTCCAAGTCACATTCACGCTCGCATAATAAGGAATCCGTACCCCCACAACTTCCGCAAAATCGCTCCCCCCAAACGACTCCAGTGTCTGACCGGTATGCCCTCCAGCGACCAGAAAGTTCACGCCCAGATTCAACCGCTCCCCCAGAAACGGCCTCGCCACCGCACCGCGAAACTCCTTCACCGCCGTCCCCAGGCACTGCGCGTTCACGTCCGGCAGACACCCCGTCCCCAGCGTCTTTCTCCCCACAAACTCAAACTCGCCTCGAGCCTGCAGCCCAAACGGCAGCCGCTGTAGACTCGCCAGCACATCGAAGATCGTCCTTGGAGCCTCAGGAACCGGCTCACCCAACTGCACATCCCGCGCGTCCGCCTTCGAGAACGTCACCAGCACCGACCCGCCGGTAAAGCTCTGCCGCACCGCCGCCGTTAGAAACTCCAGCCGCCCCGGCCCCTGGTCCTCCTGCAGTCCCGTGTCCGGATCGATCTTCGCCAGCTCGGAACTCGTCGTCACATGCCCCAGCGTCAGCTTGAAGTCCGTCGCCGCCGCCGTCTTGCTCACCACCAGCTGATAGTTATGCGACCGCGCCACAGAGCTCCCCGCGCCGCTCCCCAGTGCGATCCTCGGGTCGTCCGTGAAGAACGCCTCCCCAAAGCTGGCCGACACCAGCGGCAGCAACCGCAAATCCCCGGGCACAAACGACGCCGTAGCCTTCGGAGAGTTCACTCCCACCCACTTCTGATACGAATCCCCCGCGTTGATCCGGTCCACGTTCGTAATGTCGATCTGGTCCCGCCGCCACCCGCCGTAGTACCGGAAGTGCGACCCCAGCCCCCCAGCGACCGCCCCATAAGGCGTCACCGAAGTGATGGTCACATCGCTCGAATCCACCTTGGTAAACGGACCATAGACAAACTGACCCGTGTAGTCGTCGTAGTGGTCAAGATTGTCTCGGCGCGGCGCTTCCCGCTCCCAATCCAGCCCCGCCAGCACCGAGAGCGCATCGCTGAACTTATTTGCATAACTCGTACTCTGCCCGGCCACCGTCCGAAACTCGCTCTGCCGAATCAACCCGTCCCCAAAGTTCGAATAGAGCGTCAAGTTATAAGTCCGAAAAAAACCTGAGACCTGCAGCTCCTGTGTAGCGCTCAGCCTCCATACATCGTTCGCACTGACCAGCGCCGTATGCGTCTGGTCCCGCTGTCGAGGGTCGATCGTGTCCCCATAGTTCAACAGCCCCACATCGCGCGTATCATCCGCAAACACCGGTGTCAGCCCCGGAATATACGACTTCCCCCAATAGGCAATCCCCAACACGGTAATCTCATGCCTTCCAGGATCGAACGTCCTCTGCGCATTCAGCTTGTACTGCTGCCGATGCTCCAACCGCCGCAGAAATCCGTTCCCAAACGAGAGCTCCACCACCACAGACGACTTCGCTGCCGGACTCATCCCCGCCACTAAATCAATGTCCCGATAGTCCCCCGTAAGCGACGCAAAAGGGTCAACCCGCGACCGCAGACCATACGTCGCTGCCACATTCACCGCATGGTTCCCTTCGCGCACATTGAACGCTCCGCCATCGACCTGCACGCTCTCGATCATCGAAGGAATCAGCAGATTTGGATCGGCATACCCGTTGCCATGCGCGTTCGCCGAAAGGTTGTTCGGCAGCAGATAGCTCCCCACCGCGATGAACTGCGCTATCGGCTCGCCGTGGTCGCCCGCCACCCCCGGCGCAAAGTATTGCGGAGCCTTGATCCCGCTCGAAGCCGTCTCGATCGGATACCCCGGCACCGACACCGGAGCCCCCGGCCGCCCCGGATTCGCATCAATCAGGTCCTGCTTCACAAAGACTTTCTCGGCCGGATCAGGCGACAGCAGATCAAGCGCATTCACGTCCGCCGTTACTACTACCGACTCTTTGCGGCTCAGCGCCGGCACCATCTCTATCTCGAACGTGCTCCCTGCGTCCGTAACCTTCACTGTCTTTGAAAGGGCCTGAAAGCTGGGCGCGCTTACTGCCAGAACGTAACTCCCGGGCAACATCCGGCTGAATTCGAATCTCCCCGTCGAGTCGGTCACCGCCAGCCGTCTGTGTCCATGCTCGGGCGAAAGCTCCACCATCGCGCGTGGAACCACATTGCCCTTTGCGTCGACGACCTTGCCTTCAACATGAGAGCCCGTCTGCCCGGGCGCCATCATTGAAAACGCCAGCAAGACGGTCAGAAAGAAGCGCGAAATTGAAGAGAAGATGTGTCTGCCTTTCAACGATAGGACCCTGGATCTTGTGGCGGGATCAGCCACTCACTGACCATCTCATTGTCCACCACCTGGCTACGTTCCTTCGCTCATATTGGATTGAGTCCGCCCGTGCTACAGTCTTCCGCATGAGTTCGCGCCCAACATCGACAAAGTCTCTCGCGGCGCGAATCATCGCGACAGTAGCTTTCCTTCTTCTCTGTCTTACTTCGAAGCCACTTCTCGCCGACACCGCGAAGGCCCACTTCACCGGCTCCGAGGCCTGCAAATCCTGCCACCTGAAAGCCTACGAAGGCTGGAAGAAGACGCGCATGGCCAACGTCATCCGCGACCCCAAAGTGCACTCCGAAGCTGTCCTCGGCGACTTCACGCACGCCGACCCCATTCGCACCTTCCCCCTCGATGAGGTCGCGTTCGTCTACGGCAGCCGATTCAAGCAGCGTTACTTCACCAAACGCGGCAACGATTACTTCCCCGAGCCCGCCCAGTGGGACGTCAAGGGCCAACGCTGGCTTCCTTATCACGCCGAAGCAGGCACCGACTGGTGGCTCCCTTTCTACGGCCCCTCCAACTTCGATCGCCCCACCGGCCCGACCTGCGACGGCTGCCACTCCGTCAACTACGACCTCCAGACCCATCAGGTCACCGAGTGGAACGTTGGCTGCGAAAAATGCCACGGCCCCGGCAGCCTCCACGTCGCCCGCCCCACCAAAGCCAACATCGTCAACCCCGAGACGCTCGACTACGTTCGCGGCAACGACACCTGCATCCAGTGCCACAGCCAGGGCCGTCCACTCACCGAGCCCACAAAAGACAACGCCTACGACTGGCCAGTAGGCTATCTCCCCGGCGACCGCCTCGCCGACTTCTGGAAACTCGAAGAGCTCAAGCCCGGCACCACAAATTTCTTCCAGTTCGCCGACCTCACCGGCCACAAGAACCGCATGCAGGGCAACGACTTCGTCCAGAGCAACATGTACCACCGCCAGCTCCGCTGCTTCGACTGCCACCAGGTCCACTCCGACACCGTCTCGAACCTCCCTGTCTCCGGCAACGCTCTCTGCCTCGGCTGCCACAACAAGGAGAACCCCGCCGGACTCAAGGGCACCGTCGAAGAGCACACCCACCACGCCGCCAACTCACCCGGAAGCCAGTGCACCGCCTGCCACATGCCCCGCATCGAGCAGACCATCAAGGGCAACGCCGTCGCCGCCCACACCTTCCGCTTCATCACTCCGACTGCCATGGAACAGTCCGGCATCCCCAGCGCCTGCACCTCCTGCCACACCGGCAAATCAAACGCCTGGGCAACCAAGGCACTCGTCAGTTGGTCGACCGCCTCACCATGGCGAGTTGCACAGTAGCGCCGTCCGTCGCCTCTTAAGAACGCTGCTACATTGGATCGTGTCTTTATCAGGCACCCAAATCCACTTCCTGAAGCAGGACTAAAGACCGTGATCTCCCGCCGCTCCTTCTCGAAGCTTCTCTGCGCCTCCACCGGCGCGCTCCTGACTTCAACACTAGCCAGCGGCTCTTCCGCTGAGCGAGAGACCTGGTGGAAGACCGCAGTCCTCTACCAGATCTATCCACGCTCCTTCCAGGACTCCAACGGCGACGGCATCGGCGACTTCCCCGGCATGACCTCCCGCCTCCAGTACCTACACGATTTCGGCGCCGACGCCGTCTGGATCACCGCCTGCTTCGACTCACCCAACGCCGACAACGGCTACGATGTCCGCGACTACCGCCGCATCCAGCCCGAGTTCGGCACCATGGAAGACTTCGACCGCTTCATGGCCGAAGCAAAAAAGCAAAACATCCGCGTCATCCTCGACATGGTCTTCAACCACTCCAGCGACGAGCACGTCTGGTTCAAGCAAAGCCGCTCCTCGCGCGACAACCCCTACCGCGACTTCTACTTCTGGCGCGACCCCGTCAACGGAGGCCCACCCAACAACTGGCCATCCTTCTTCGGCGGCTCCGGCTGGGAGTTCGACAAGCTCACCGGCCAATATTACCTCCACCACTACGCCACCAAGCAGCCCGACCTCAACTGGGAGAACCCCAAGGTCCGCAAAGAGCTCTTCGCCGTCCTCAACTTCTGGGCCGACAAAGGCGTCAGCGGCTTCCGCTTCGACTGCGTCGGCGAGATCTCCAAGCCTCTTCCCTTCCGCGACATGACGCCCGCCGAACTCGAGGAAGACGGCAACACCCTCCGCACCTCCGGCCCCCGCCTCGACGAATACCTCAAGGAGATGCGCGCCGCCACCCGCGCCCACCCCGATCTCTACTTCGTCGGCGAAGGCTGGGGCATGACCCGCGAGCGCATCGTCCGCGCCACCGACGACCGCAACCGCGAACTAAGCTCCGCCTTCCGCTTCGACTTCCAACTCCTAGACGTCACCGAGGGCTGGCGCAAGGTCCCATGGAGTCTCCCAAAACTCAAAGCCTTCAACCGGGAGAACTCCTTCCCCGACAACCCCCACGTCTGGCCCGTTGCCTTCATCGGCGACCACGACTTCGCCCGCGCCGTCTCCCGCTTCGGCTCCTCCCGCCCGGAGTTCCGCGACCGCTCCGCGAAGCTCCTCGCCACCATGGCCCTGTCGCTGCGCGGCACGCCGCTCGTCTACCAGGGGGACGAGATCGGCATGACCAACTTCCCCTTCACCGACGTCTCGCAATACGACGACATCGGCGTCCACAATCTCTGGAAGGACCTCGTCCTCACCAACAAAGTGACCGCCGCCGACTACCTCTCCAACAACGCCCTCACCAGCCGCGACAACAGCCGCACCCCCATGCAATGGGACACCTCTCCCAACGCCGGCTTCACCAAATCAGCCAAACCCTGGCTAGCCGTGAACCCCAACTACACCACCCTCAACGTGAAGTCGGAGAGCTCCGAACCAGACTCCGTCCTCGCCTACTATCGCGAGATGATCCGTCTCCGCCGATCGAAGGAGGTCCTCGTCTTCGGCGGGTACCAAGACATCTCCGGTGACCACCCAAAGATCTACGCCTACCACCGCGCCGCTCCTTCAGGTCAAGCCGTCGTCGTCCTCAACTTCTCCGACGAGCCTGTCGACTTCCAACTCCCGTCGGACGTCGCCTTGAAACAGAAACTTCTCTCGAATGTGTCTGAGGGCAAGACTCCGTTGTCGGGGACTCTACATCTGCTGCCATGGCAATCCATTCTTTTCGAATAGAAATACATCTCTGGGAACTACCGTGGTGTTCGCAAATGGTGCTCTGAGCCGATGGCAATCAAGCAATCAATTATCCTTGACGTCTTCAACTCCAGCCGTAGCAGTAAATCAAAATGTGGTCTACGAAGGGACTCGTCTTACTGGCCAACGACGCAGCTCCGGCGCGTCACTCAATAGCTTCTCTTCTCTTCGGATGAAACGAAGTGCTGTATCCACGCACTCTTGGATGTCTGATTTAGCATTCCGCCCATCGATTCGGCGCCTTCAGATATCGAGCTTTTCTACCGGCCCATACGTGAATCGAAAAGAGGACCCACATCATGCCCAGCATCTGCAGTAACACGCCCCCCGCAGCCTGCGCGCCCCCGATCCCCGCTGGCCGCATCCTCGACAACTTCTCCCGCCGCTTCAATACTGCGACCGCACAAGCCATTCAACCCGTCCCACCCCAACCGACCAACGGCGACGAGGCCCTTCCCGACAAATGCGGAACCTATACGAAGTGCATTAAGCAGGCTAGCTTCGGTAAGGTAGACCTCCCTGCTTACACGCAGTTCCGGGCAGCCATCAACTCCGGCAACTTCGCTGACTTCCAGGCACTCACCTTCGGCGGTAGTCGAACGTTGAACAATCCGATGGGCTCCTACGCCTATAGCTTCGTCGGTGCCGACGCCAGCCAGTTCGGCGCACCCGAAGTGCCCGCACCACCCGCCGTTGCCAGCGAAGAGTACGCCACTGAGCTTATCGACCTCTACTGGTGCTCTCTGCTGCGCGATGTCGCTTTCAGCGACTACCACAACAACCCGGTCGCCCACGACGCCGCCAAGGAGCTCACCAACTCCGCCGAATACAAGGGCCCCAAACACAATGGTAAGGTCACCCCCGAACTGCTCTTCCGCGGCAACTATCCCGGCGAAGCCATCGGCCCTTACATCTCGCAGTTCTTCGCGACTCCAACGAACCTCGGGGCTTTGCCGTTCAGCCAGCAATACATCACCTACAAGGCCAACGTCGACTATATGACCGACCTTGGCTCATGGTGGGCGGTCCAGAACGGCGTAGGCACCGGCTTCACCAATCAGAAGCTTCCTGCCCCGGTGTATCTCCACGACGGCCGGGGTCTCGCCGCTTACACCCACGTCGACGAACTCTATCAGGCCTACTTCACCGCCTATCTCGTGCTCGGCTCCACCGGCGTACCCGTCAACCCGGGCAGCCCCTACGTGGTCGGCGGACTGCCCTCCAAGAAACAGAACGGCTTTGGCACCTTTGGGGGGCCAGACTTTGCCGCCGTCCTTGCGCAGGTTGCAAAGCTCGCTCTGAATACCGTGTGGTATCAGAAGTTCGTCGTCCATCTGCGTCATCGTCCGGAGTCCGGCGCAGGTCTCATCCACCTCATCAACCGTGGCACGACCTTCGACGCCCAACCGCTGCCGCGCGTCTTCAACTCCCATGCCGTGCAGCAAAGCGTTTCGAAGTATGGCTCCGATCTCCTTTCGCAGCCATTCCCTGAAGGCTCACCCGCTCACCCGGCATACCCCACCGGTCACGGTGCTGTCGGCGGAGCCTGCATCACCATCCTGAAGTTCTTCTTCGATGGCGACTACGTCCTCTACGCTCCGCAGGAGTCCAGCGCCGATGGCACGACCCTCACCCCATGGGACCCCATGCAGCATCCGGACTATCTCCGGGGCAATCTCACCGTCAACGGCGAACTCAACAAGCTTGCTCACAACGTCACCTTCGGCCACGGGCTCCACGGCGGCATTCATTGGCGCAGCGACAGCGACTGGTCGATGACCCTGGGCGAGGCCGTCGCCATCCGCTTCCTACAGGACCTCGCCTGCACTTACAAGGAGCCGTTCAGCATCACCTTCACCAAGCTCGACGGCGCCCCGCAGACCATCACCAATATGTAAGAGGTCTCCTCGCCGCGATGCCAGTCCGACAACTGGTATCGCAGCGAGGAACACCCATCCGAACCTCAACAACTCAACGTTCGTCTCTTTGAAGCGAATCCGAAACACGCAATGTACACGTAGCAAAGCGATGGCAGGAGAAACGCAAGGTGCAACCCGACTGCATCGGCGAGCCGTCCCGTCGCAAGCGGAATGATCGCTCCACCAACGATCGCCGCAATCATCAGGCTGGAACCCTTACTCGTGAACGGACCCAAGCCTTGTATCCCGAGGCTGAAGATCGACGGAAACATAATCGAATTACAGAATCCCACCGCTAGCGCCCCATACATTGCGAGATGACCGTGTGTCATGACCGACAGCACGACGAGCCCGAACGAACTGAGTGCTGCAAACTCCAACACAGGTCCGGTCGGCAGGCGCTGCAGAACCGCCGACCCTATAAACCTGCCGACCATCGCGCCACCCCAATAAACCATCAGATACTTGGCTGCAGCGGCTTCAGGAAGTCCCGCAACGTTTGGCAGTCCCATGAAGTTCACCAGCAGGCTTCCAATTGAGACCTCCGCCCCTACATACGTGAAGATCCCTATGGCGCCAGCCAGCAGCCACGGATGTCTCCATAGGCTGTCGGAATGGCTCGTCGCCTCCGCATAAGCCCCAGGACGGAAATCCCGAGTCACATTTGTCTCTACACCCTGCGGCTTCAGCCTTATCGCTGCCAACCCCACCGCGAGCAGGCAAAGCACTAGCGCCATCCCGATGTAGGGCAGTCGTACCGACGACGCCTCCGTAGCGCGATAAAGCTGTCGAGCCGCCTCCGACATATTGCGCAGCCGCTCTGGCGTAAGCGGCTTCGCGCCCTTCAAGATAAACATCGCCCCGAGAAACGGAGCGATGAACGTCCCCACCGAGTTGAATGCCTGCGCCAGATTCAACCGGCTCGATGCAGTCGCTGCTGGACCAACGATCGTTACATAAGGATTCGCCGCAACCTGCACCGTCGTCATCCCAGCGGCAAGCACCACCAGTGCAGCCAGAAATAGTCCAAAGCTGGCATAGCTTGCCGCTGGCAGAAACCCCAACGCGCCCGCGGCCATAATCAGCAATCCACTTACCATCGCCCGTTTATACCCGAACAAGTCGACCAGCTTGCCCCCGGGATAACTGAAGACGAAGTAAGAAGAGAAGAACGCGACCTGCACCAGCATCGCTTCCGCATAGGAGAGTTCAAAGATGCTCTTCAGATGAGGGATGATCACGTCGTTCAAACAGGTGAGAAATCCCACCATGAAGAACAACGCGATCGCCACAGCCATCGCTCGCGTGTCTGTCCTGCCCGAAGAAGCTTCACTTTCGGAGTCAACGGAAAAGATCACTTCAAGCTACTCCCACGAATCGACACCAAGTAATTTACGCCCAAGCGGAGTGAGCATCGCGGTCTCATACTTGCTCCGTTCCCATTCCCGCGGATCGCCTGGAAACGCAAATCCTTCCGGCGCACGCCGTTCCTGCCACGACTGGATGCGCCGCCCGCGCAGCTCCGCATTCTCTTCCGCAGCCGGGGTCATCGCGATGTACTGCGCCATCCGCACCTTGTCTTCCGATGTATTCGGACGAATCCCATGTGCCAGCATGCTGTTGAAGATCAGAAGGTCTCCAGCGTTCATTGGTACCGGATACACGTCATAACCTTCGATGTCCGGACTGAATCCGTTGCGTCCCTCCGGCTGCCGCTTCTTCCAATCTTCGAAGGTCCGAAATAGCTCGGGAACGCACTGAAAGCCACCCGTGCTGCCGTCAACGTCGACTAGCGAAAGCACTCCCTGCACGTTCACCGGCAGCGGTTCGAGCGTTGTATCGACATCCGTATGGATGAAGCCACCAAAGGCTCGACCACTCTTGTTCGGCGTATTCAGGTTCGCTCGATCGATCGTTACCCAAAGCCTCTCGTCGTCCCAGATATCGACAAACGCATCGTAGACCCGCTGCTCCTGCCGGTTGTCCCACAGCGCCTGATGGTTGTAGATCTCCACCATTCCACTGTTGTTCAACTCCTTCATCGCATGGTTCCGCAACTGAGCCGCATTCCAAGTCGAGATGTCATTGGGGTCCATCTCCTGGAACTCCCAAAGCAGCTTCTTCAGTGCTTCGACCTTCTCTACGGGAACCGCCTGCTTGACGACGACGAAGCCGTATGTCTGCCAGTGCTCAAAGTCAGCTGGCGAGAGTACCCGCAGCGGCAGCTTCTTCTTCAGGCTCCGCAGGGGTTCCCGCAAAATCGCCGGAGTCAGCTTGTTATCTCCGGGCCTGCCTACTACCTTCTCGTCCAACACCGCAGTCTCGTTCATCGTCGTCTCCTGTGCGCGTTTGCGTACAGGAGAACGATAGAGATTCGCAGCTCCTCGATGTTTGCGCCGTATGCCAAAAACTAATACTGGAGTCGCAAGCGACGTCCCCGAGAAGGTACAATTCGACCACTTCGACTCGAAGCCATGAAGCCCTATCTCGAACATATCGCCGCCTCGAAAGAGGGATCTTGGACTCTGTTCGACAGGCGACTCCCTGCAATTCCTTTCGAATGGCACTACAACACCGAGTACGAACTCACCCTCACCCTGAACAGCCGCGGTCAGCGCTTCATCGGCGACAGCATGGCACGCTACGACGATGGCGACCTCGTTCTGATCGGGCCACGAATTCCCCACACATGGTGCTCAAGCAGCGATGCCGGCAGGGGTTCCGTCCATCAGGCTCTGGTTCTCTGGTTCAGTGAAGACTTCGTACAGAGCCTGATCCTCTCTCATGTCGAGCTGAGGCCGGTTCAACGCCTGCTCGAAAGCTCATTCCGAGCCATCGAGTTCTCCCCCACCGTCCGCGCAAAAGCCCGATCCATCATCTGCGCGATGCTTGAACAGTCTGCCGAAGACCGCCTGCCCGCACTCCTTCAGCTCCTACTCCTCTTGTCTCGCGACGCGGGGTCGCAACCGCTTACCTCTTCGGCAGTAAAGATCCCTTCAGACATAGCCGAAGAGCGCATCGGCCGTGTCCTCTCTTATCTTCACCTGCACTATCAGGATCAAAATGCGGTGCAGGAGTTGAGCCGCATCGCCGCCCTCAGCCGCAGCTCCCTGCACCGCCTCTTCAAGCTTCATACCGGCACAACGATCACCGATTACATATCGAGGCTGCGCATCGGCAACGCATGCGCCCTGCTCATCAACACTCAGCGATCCATCTCGTTCATCGCAGACGACGTGGGCTATCGCAGCCTCGCGAACTTCAATCGCCAATTCAAAGCTTTCAAATCAACGACTCCCCGCCAGTTTCGCTCCGCGTTCAACGCAATGCACGCGTGAGAAAGGTGCCACTTAGAAACCCGTGTAATCGCCGATTTAGTCCGTTTGTTCTCGACTTGTGACCAGTGGTCCCACCAATCGGCTACAGTGTATGTAATCGTTTTCAGGCCACTCTGAAACAGGAGCTTACCCCTTGAAGCCTTCGCACATCCTCGCCCGCGCCTGCATGCCTCTTCTCGCCGCTCTCGTCACTGTCTCCTCGCTCCACGCACAAGCCGTACCAACGACTCCGCCCCTCGTCCTCGGCACCGCGTGGTATCCCGAGCAGTGGCCCGAGTCCCGCTGGGACGCCGACCTCGACCTGATGCAGAAGGCGGGCATCCACATGGTCCGCGTGGGCGAGTTCGCATGGAGCCAGATGGAACCATCCGAAGGCAAGTATGAGCTCGACTGGCTCGACCACGCCGTCGCCGCTGCTGCCAGGCACAACATCGTCACCGTTATCGGAACCCCTAGCGCCGCTCCGCCTGCATGGCTCACCCAGAAGTATCCCGAGACCCTCCGCACCAAGGAAGACGGCCGCAAGGACGAGCACGGCAACCGCACCCAGTTCAACTGGGCCGACCCCAAGTACCGCGTCCTCGCCCGCGCTATGGCGGAACAGTTGGCCAAGCGCTTCGGCCACAACCCCAACGTCGTCGGCTGGCAGATCGACAACGAGTACGGCGACAACTCCTACGACGCCGACACCAAAACCCAGTTCCAGGCCTGGCTCAAGGCGCGCTACGGCACGCTCGACAACCTGAACACCCGCTGGACCACGTCTTACTGGAGCGAAACCTACTCCAACTGGAACCAGGTGCCCATCCAGATCGGCTACGGCAACCCAGGCCTCCTCTTGAGTTGGAAGCGCTTCGTCTCCGACACCTGGCGCAGCTACCAGAAGAACCAGACCGAAGTCATCCGCGCCAACTCCGCAAATCAGTTCATCACGACGAACATGATGGGTCTCTTCGACGGCTACGACCACTACACCGTCGGCCAGGATCTCGACATCATCTCGTGGGACGACTACGTAGGCACCGGCCAGCTCGACCCCTACAAGAACGGCATCGCCCACGACCTTATGCGTGGCATCCTTCGCAAGAACTTCTGGGTCATGGAGACGCAGCCCGGCTCGGTCAACTGGTCGCCCAACAACAACGTCCTCGACAAGGGCGAAGTCCGCGCCATGGCCTGGCACGACATTGGCCACGGTGCCGACGCGGTCAGCTACTGGCAGTGGCGCTCCGCCCTAAACGGCCAGGAGGAGTACCACGGAACGCTAGTGGGAGCCGATGGAACACCAGTGCCTTTGTATAGCGAGGTGGAACAGTTAGGCCAGGAGTTCGCCAAAGCCGGCCCGGTTCTCGCGGGAACTTCCGTTCACTCCGACGTCGCCATCCTCCACTCCTACGACAGCCGCTGGGCCATCAATTGGCAGCGCCACAACAAGGCCTACGATCCCGTCGCCGAGCTCTACAGCTACTACAAGCCGCTGCGCGATCTCTCGCAGTCGATCGACATCGTCAACCCGTCAGTCTCGCTCTCGCAGTACAAGCTCGTCGTCGCTCCCGGCCTCAACGTTCTCTCAGAAGAAGAGGGCAAGAACCTCATCGCCTACGTCGAGCAAGGTGGCAACCTCGTCCTCGGCCAACGTTCTGGGATGAAAGATGTGGACAACGGTCTTCAGACAAATCGCCAACCCGGCCCGCTCGTTCCTCTTCTCGGTGGCCGCGTGGAGCAGTACTACTCCCTCACCGAGACGGTTCCTGTCTCCGGAGCCTGGGGCAGCAGCTCCAGCAAGGAGTGGGCGGAACAACTCAGCGCGTCTTCGCCCGACACCAAGGTCCTGATGACCTACGGAAAGTCGAATGGTTGGCTCGACGGCCAGCCAGCGGCGATTACCCGCAAGGTAGGCAAGGGCAGCATCACCTACATCGGCGCATGGCTCGACGAACCCGCCATGAAGAACGCGGCCAAGTGGATGACCGATATGAGCGGAGTTGCTGCGAAGTTTGGGCCCGTCCCCTCAGGCGTCGATGTCTACCCCCGTGAGGGCGACCACGGGAAGGTCTTCATTCTGGTCAACTTCGCCAAGACGACGCAAAAGATCGCTCTGCCAGCCGCGATGACGGACATCCTCAAAGGCGGTACCGTGCACACCGTTGACCTTCCCGTCTACGGCGTAGCCGTACTTTCAGAGAGCAAGTAGAGTCCTATCGGACGGGCCCGCTAGGCGCGGGGCGGGCGCTCACGCGCCTTCTTAACGCTCCGCATTGACCTCCCGTTAGTCGGAATTGTGACCAACGGGAGTACCACGCGAAGCGTTATTCATGTCACGAAGTGACTGCCGCCCGCGCAGGGCGCCTTTTCATATCTACTGCACCCCCTCGGCTCCCTCGGCGATTCCGTACTCCTTCAGCTTCCGGTAAAGCGTCGTCTTGCCAATCTGCAGCAGCTTCGCAGCCATTAGCTTGTCGCCATGCAGTTGTCTAATCGTGTTCAGAATCGCCTGTTTCTCGAGCTCCGCGATGGAGATAATCCGCTCCCCATTCTCCATCAGCGTCAGAGACGTATCGTTAGCCGCCGGTCCCTGATACGCGCCCTGCGACTGATCCGGGAGTGACGCCACGGCGGTCTGCGCCTGAATCTGCCGCTCCCGCTGATCGATTAGACTCTGCCGCGCGTTCATCTGGAAGTCCTGCAACTGGGTCGGAAGGTCGCCCATATGCAGTACCGGCCCGGAAGAAAGAGCGCAGGCGCGCTCGATCGCGTGTTCCAGTTCGCGTACATTTCCGGGCCAGGGAAACTCGATCATCCAGCGAAGAGCTTCGTCCGACAAGATCAAAGAGCGCCCTGTCTCCTTGCGCTTTCGCTCGAGGAAGTGCTCGGCCAGCACGGGAATGTCTTCCTTGCGCTGGCGCAGCGGAGGAATCTTCAGGTTCACTACGTTCAACCGAAAGTACAGGTCCTTACGGAACTGCCCTTGCTCAACCATCGCCAGAAGGTCGCGATTGGTCGCGGCCAGCACCCGCGCCGAGATCGGTACCGCCTGAGTCGATCCCACCGGTCGCACCTCTTTCTCCTGCAGAGCCCGCAGCAGCTTTGCCTGCAGATCGAGGGGGAGCTCGCCGATCTCGTCGAGGAAGACCGTGCCGCCCTCGGCCGAGGCCAGCAAACCCTCCTTCGAACGGTTCGCTCCAGTGAACGCGCCCTTCACATGACCGAAGAGTTCGCTCTCAATCAGGGTCGGAACCAAGGATCCGCAATCTACCGGGACGAAGGGCTTGCGCGCGTTATGCCCGTTGAAGTGAATCGTCCGTGCCACCATCTCCTTGCCGGTTCCGCTCTCTCCCAGAATGAGGACAGGGTGGGTAGAGAACGCGACCTTGGCAAGGATTCGATACAGCTTCTCCATCTCCGGACTGTTTCCGATGATATGTCCATCGCCCTTTTGCGAGCGAAGCTTCTCTCGCAGATGCCTGCTCGCGACGTCGTATTGCCGCCGCTTCGCCGCTCGCAACAGCGTATTGCGCAGCTCGGTCAGCGCGAATGGCTTGGTAAGGTAGTCGGCCGCTCCGATCCGCATCGCCTCGACCGCCGACGATACCGTCGCGAAGGCGGTCATCACCATTACGACCGTCTCCGGGTGGATCGCTCGGATCTCTTCCAATAGCAGAAGTCCTCCACCGCCAGGCAGCTTTAGGTCGAGAAGCAGCAGGTCCGCCGGCTGGAACTTGAGCACCTCCCGGGCCGCAGGAACGCTCTCTGCGCTATGCACCGCGAACCCCATCTGGCGCGCAATCTCGCAACACGCATTCCGTACCGGTTCGTCGTCATCGACGACAAGCAGATGGTGGATCCCCATCTCCGGAGCCGGGGCGTTCTCACTTTCCGCAATGGCATCCGCGGACCGCTCCACGGGCTGCCCACTGTGCAGAGCCTGACCACCCTCGCGAATGGCATCTCCGCTTCGCAGATTCCCGACGGGAAGGACCCAATCCGAAGCTGCCGCACCCTCGAAGCTGCGATCTGAAGTCCATCCGGATCCGTCGCCGTACCCCGGGCGCAACCGGGGTAGCGGATCGCCGGCTTGTGAGCTGTCGCCCTCGAATGATGCCGGCGAAGCTCCCAGATGTGGCGATCCGATCATCTCTCCTGCGCGCGCCTTATCCAGATGATCGTAGAGGTCGCCTGCTCCGGCTTTAGACTCATCCTGTTCCCCGAACCCCCTTGTCTTTAGCATGCGATCGCTCCTTCGAATCCTTGCCGAATCCGATTCTGGCTGAATCCACCCGAGGTGCCATGGCTATCATTTGCAGACTGTGGCGGGCGGCGTTGTTCGGTAAGCACTGGGCTCGCGCTCGCATCTTCAGCTCCCGCTGACGCCATGCCCAGGGATATCGCCTCCTGCTCAAGGTTCCGTTGCAGTATGGGCCATCGAACTTCGATCCGCGTTCCAATTCCACACCGGCTATAGATAGCCAGCTCTCCGCCGCTGGACGCGACCAGTTCCCGGACGATCTGAAGCCCCATGCCATGCCTGCGGTGACGACCGCTGTGAAGATTCGCTTCAGTTGCTCCGCCGCTAGCGATGCCACGATCAAGGCCAACCGAATCCATCCTCACGCCGCCCATGCCGAGGACCCTCGCGATCTGCTGCTCACTCATGCCACACCCCGAGTCGTCCACCGTCAGCACCATCTTGCTAGCTGGCCGAACCCGTCCCTCGGGAGACGAATGAGAGTGGGCCGGACGACGCGTCTCGGCGCGACCCACCCCAATCCGGATCGCGCCGCCGTTCCGTGTCGCCGTCATGGCATTATGAACCAAATTCACGAGGATGCGTTCCATCGCCTCTTCGCCAACCTGGATCGGGAGCGCCGCCTGCGACCCGAACTTCACCTCGACCGGCCCGCGGGCGATCATGGACAGCAGGCTCCCCCAGCGTGTCAGCAGATCAACGAGGTTGATCGGATTGCCGCCAGGTTGGCAATCGCCATCCAAAACGCCTTCTCTATCCTGTCCCGGCTCGCCGTCTGCCAATCGCGTGGTCGCCCGGTCTGGCAACTGTGCGACCGCGACATCCATCCCGACCGCCTCAGATTGCTCTGAAGGCGGTCCCTCGAAGTGCGGTGATCGAGGCGACCCCGACGGAGCTGCCTCAGGCTCTCCACTCTTCGAAGCCGCCAGAATTACTTCCGCACCTAAGCTATTGTGCTGATCCTGGGCTGCTTCGGCACTTCGCAACGAATAGCTCGAGCTGGCTGGCATGTCCGGCACCGTCTGCGTAGTGCCACGCCCCGCGCCGAGCGGATCTGCAGGATCGAGCGACACACTCCCCGCAGCGCCGACGCCATGATTCTGCACTAGCATCTGGGCACTGCGCTCGGCGAGGCCGCAAGAGGCGAGCAGGCGGTCGATGAGCACCTCGCTTCTTGCCGCCAGTAGCTTCAGGTCCTGAGCATAGTGACTGTGACGCGCCTGTAGCACCCCCGACAGGGCCAGCAGCTCGCTGTATAGCTTCAGGGCCGAGAAGAGATTACCTGCGTCGTGCGCCAGCGCCGGGGCGTCTGAAGCAGTTCCTCGCGTCTCCCGCAGATTCAACGCCGGAGTGGGAGGTAGGCCGTCGGGCAGGGATACGATCCTCGCCGGATGCGCCTCTATGGTCTCAGAGGGCGTTTCGCTACCTATGTCTTCTCGCAACTCGCTCCGAATCTCGCTGCGCAACTCGCTCAACGCCCCGCTCAGCGTCCACTCCGGCTCCAACTTTGGCTCGGCTTCTTCTTCTGCGGATTCGCTGTGGGCTCTCTCCAGCTTGGCTGCCAAGGCTTCCCTTGCAACCTCCTCCGTAGCAGGCCCAAACGACGGTGTAGGTGCGTCAACCGCAGAGAGACAGCTGCCTTCTTGAATCGCAATAGCTGAAACAGTCTGGTTATCGTTCTCCGCTCCCAGAATTGCATCAGCGTGGGGCTGCGCCTTCAAGTGTCCGTTCGCAGGCTCCGGGCCTTGAGACTCTGCGAACTCATTGGCTGTCTCCGGCGCGGACCAGAGCCGACGTGCCACCTCGGCAAAGTCCACGGCCGGATTGACGACTTCATTCTCCCCTATGGCGACTGCATCGTCCGTAACCTCATTCAAAGACGTTCCCTTTGGCATCCCGCTTGTCACAGGTGTCTCGGCCAGCTTTTGAATGGGTGTCCGCAGCTCTTGAACTGGCGCCCAACGCTGCGTCGATTCCTGCGCCAGACGAAAGATGGCGGCGCGAACCGCCCGGGGATCGGCAATGGAACCCAAGACCAATGGCCTTTCCCTCGGGAGGCTCAACTCCTCATCACCGGTGGTGCCGCTTCCACTTTCCAGAGAACTATAAGGTCGACTGCCGCCAGTGGCACCAGCTCCCGGCTTGTCCAGCTCCCGTGCGGTGTCGGGCCAAGCCTGCATCCGTGCTGCAGCCTCCTCGAGGGGCCTCTCGCCCGACAACTCGAGCCAGTCTTCGGTCTCCTCCGCCTCAAGCTCGGTCTCATATTGGAAGATCGTCTCGAAGGCGAAAGCCGCCTCGATTGACTGTCCAGAGTAACCTTTCGCGGTTGCGCTCTGATCGTGATCCTGCGCATGAGCACTGAGGCTCTGGTGAGAGCCGGAAGCCTTGCCCGTCCCAGATGTACTCCCGGAGTTCGTCCCCTCGGCTTGAGGCGCTCCACCGCTCTGCCACCGCCGGAGCCAAGCCGGGCGACCGTCGTTGGTCTCTTCGTCATCCATCGCGGCCAGTGTTGCCAGGGTGGCCTCGTTCTCGCCTTGCCGGTCGAGATAACTCTTCGCCGCTTCGAGCGGTCCGCTGGTGCCGGATGTCAGACCGAGCTTCTCCGTCTTTTCCGGGATAATATTGCTCTGGATTCCCTGCATGGTGCTCTCCAAGGCGGTTCAGGATTCCCCTTTCGGGGTGGTGTGTGACTTCTATATTCACTTCGCATG
The DNA here is from genome assembly GCF_014203275.1 of Granulicella aggregans. Taxonomy (GTDB): domain Bacteria; phylum Acidobacteriota; class Terriglobia; order Terriglobales; family Acidobacteriaceae; genus Edaphobacter. Next base: position 357,354 of record NZ_JACHIP010000003.1, on the reverse strand, counting down.
CCAAACTGGAACGCCCGAAGTAAGTGCCTGATAAGAAGGTCCTAATCTGGGATTCCACAAGGACGTCACGCTCTGGAGGAATTCCCGAATCGGGACTCCACGCGCCTTCTCCGTTCGAACCGTTCCGAAATGGGAATTCCCGGTCCCAATATGGGAACGCCCGCACCTGTTTCCCCTCGCCCGTCATCCAGCTCGCCTTTGAGTGCGCCACTATAATCGCAAGAATGACATCCGCAATCTCCACTGAAGCCGAGCACACTGTATCCGAAACCAGGGTCTATCGTCCCGGCAATCGCTCCGCCTCAGAGCTTCGCCCCACCGTCCTAAACCCCGGTTTTACCGCGATGCCTGAAGGCTCCGTCCTGATCGAGTGCGGCAACACCCGCGTCCTCTGCAACGCGACGATCGAGCAAGGCGTCCCCGGCTGGCTGCGTAACTCCGGCCGCGGCTGGGTCACCGCCGAGTACGGCATGCTGCCCCGCGCCACCCTGACCCGCACCGCGCGTGAGTCCGAACGCGGTAAGGTCACCGGCCGCACCCATGAGATCCAGCGGCTAATTGGAAGAAGCCTCAGGTCCGTAGTAGACATGAAGGCTCTCGGCGAACGCACCGTCATCCTCGACTGCGACGTCCTCCAGGCCGACGGTGGCACCCGCACCGCCGCCATCACCGGAGCCTCGCTTGCCCTCGCCATCGCGCTGCAGAAGCTCGTCGCCGCAGGAACTCTGAAGTCTTCGCCCTTGACCCAGATGGTCGCGGCGACCTCGGTCGGCATCGTCGACGGCAACGTCCTGCTGGACCTCTGCTACGAGGAAGACTCCCGTGCCGACGTCGATATGAACGTGGTCATGCTCGCATCCGGCGGCCTCGTCGAGACCCAGGCCACCGCCGAGAAAGCCCCCTACACTCGCGCCCAACTCACCCAGATGCTCGATCTCGCCGAATCCGGCATCCGCTCGCTTCTTGAGCTTCAGCAAACCGCGCTGGCAAAGGCGGTCTAGCTGGAAGGCGTTGTACGTTGTGAGTTGTACGTAAAACTCGCAACGTACAACGCCCTACCGCTTTGTCATCATCGTCGAGCCGACCGCAGGTCCCGGCGGCTCATCGGTCACCGTATACAGCTCCCCGGCCCGCAGATACATCCTCCGCATCTCCTCACCGTTGAAGGGCCGCGCACCACGCCGCCCAAAGACGGCAAGCTGGTTCCCTTCCTCATCCACAGCCCGGTCGCGATCGATCCCCTTCGAGATCGCCAGTGCCCTTCCGCGCATCGGCTGCGTTGCGATCAACTCCGGCACCGGGAGCGGACTGAACCCGTAGAAGTTTCGCTGCGTCCCCGGCGAGAACAACTGAACGATCCGCATCCCGTTCTTGCCATCGGCGACGAAGGCAAACTGGCTCGAGCTCACCATGCCAATCTTAAGGTCATTTACATCATTCAGTTGCCCATCGGCATTGAAGTTCTGCACGAAGGAAGCGTGCTCCGGCTTCTCAACATCGACGATGCCGATCCCATCCTTGCCCGCCGACACATACGCATACGTTCGCGCCACATAGACATTGCGCGCATCGGCAAACGGCACCGTCTCGCCCACGCGCCTGATCTTCTCCGGCATGGTTACGTCGAAGACCTTCAACCCCTCCGCATCCACCACGAACGCATAGCGGAACTGTATCGCCACGCCGCGTCCGTCATGCACCTCGGGCACCTCGGCGATCACCTTGGGATGCAGCGGGTCAGCCAGCTCCACAATAATCAACCCCTTATTCGCGAGGATGTACGCCTTGGTCCCCCCAATCGTGATCCGTCGCGCACCGTCCAAAATGCCGTTCGGATTGAACGTGAGTTCCCGGTGCAACACGTTGTTTCGCGGGTCTCCGTCGAGCAACGTGCCAACGCCCTTCGCTCCGTTACCCACGACGATGAGACCTTCGTACTTGTCCGCGACATATAGGAACGCATACAGCGGCGCGATCCCCTGTTCTTCGTTCTCCGCAACCTGCGTCCGCAGCGGATCAAGCGCCAGCGTCGAAGGCGACGCAATCGACGTCGCAAACTTCGTCTTCACATAGAACCGCTGGCTCAGCGGAGAGACCGGCGCAGTCTGCAGATGCTCCGAGTCGTCCTTCACATCGACGTTCGCGACATCGAAGACGCGGAACCCGCCCTTGCCCATCGCTGCATAAAGATACTCGCCGCGCAGTTGTACCTCGAGCACCTCGTCACCCTCGTGGCTCGATCCGCCCTTGATGATCCTTCCGCCATCGACAAACTTCTTGTAGTCCGAGGGATACGCCAGTTTCTGGAAGTCGCTACCCGCGATCACTGGAGGCTCCGTGCTGGCTGCGACGGGCACCGCTGAGAAGCCATGGTCGCCGCGCGCTACGTAGACGTATTTGCCCATGAAGTTCAAGAAGTTCGTTCCTTGCACCAGCAGTTGGGACATCCACGCATTGTTATCGCCCTTGCTCGAGACATGGCAGTCCGTACAGCCCTTGGTCTCCTTGCCACGGACCGTATGCGGTACATACGTGCTGAAGGCCTCGCCACTGAAGCCCGGAGAGGAGACCGTCTGCTGCGTCTGATAGATCCAGTTCCGGTTGGCATTCTGCGAGCTCACCACCACCGCGCAGGCTGACCTTACCGGCGACACCTTATTCCCGGTCACCGTACCATCGATGCCCAGCATGTACACATCGTCGCGCAGCACCTGAAAGTTATAGGCGGTCCAGTTGCGCGTCGATTCGCCTTCGTTGTGCAACATCGGCATCTTCTGGTTCGCCGACATTGAAAGATGGCATCCAAAGCAGCTCGTCGTCCACGACGAGTGGCAGCTCTGGCAGGTCATCCGCTTGTCGCTGTGCGCCATCTCCGCAATCGGATCAGCCGCACCCCAGGTCACACCGTCCTTCTGCATCGTCTTCGCGTAGCGCGCCTTCTCGCTGTAGTGCGGATTGCCGGGAGTGATGGTATCGACCGTCTGCACGACCTCCCACTCGACCTTCTCTTCCACGTTCGAGCGCTGCCACAGCTTGCCTTCGCGCCAGTAGAACCGCGCCTGCTTGAACGGCGTCCGCATCCGCAACAGGTTCGATGACGCATCGTTGGCCGACGCCGGCCCGCTCGTCGTCAGCAGAGCCTTCTTATAGATCGAACCATGGCAGTCCTGGCAGCCAATCTCAACCGCATTCCGCGTCTCGCCGTACAGCTTGCCGTTGCCATGCACATCCTGCGTAAAATGGCAGTCGATGCAGTGCATGCCTTTCTCGAGGTGGATGTCGGCAAGATGCACTGCCTTGCCCAGCGCCTCGGGGTCTTCCGACGAAACGATCTTGTCGTCCTTGTCCAGCAACTCGCCCTTGCGATCGCGCTTGTACACTTTGCGGAAGATCCATCCATGCGAGTGGAAGTCCGCAAACTGCGTGTCTTTTAGATTTTTATTGAACTCCGGCGTCCCCACCGTCTTTAGAAACTCAGGATCAGCCCACAGCCCACGCGGCGCACTGCCCTCAGGATTGCGCACCCGCACATCATGCAAATCCTGCTCGCTCGGATTCTGCTGCTTGGCCGGATACATCGTCTTGCCATCGGCTTCGTTGTCCCACCACGTCATGCCGTAGTACGAGACCACCATGTTCGTTCCCGGATGCACATGGCACACCATGCAGCTCGAAGAAGGTATGTCCTTCTGGAAGGTGTGCTGCAGCGGATGTCCGCTCTCTTCCTTGTTCGCCGTCTTATCGTTGCTGATGCTGAGCCCCGCATTGCCATACTTCGCAATTGCCGCCGAGTGCTGCGGATCGCGGTCGTTCGCATACAACACATGACAACCCGAGCAGCCCGCGCCGCGATAGTCTCCCGGCTCGTCATTCGTTCCCGGCATCGACAGCAGCGGATCGAGCAGCCTCGTCTTCTGCAGCCCTAGAAACACAGGATCAGTCCGTAGCTCCGTACCCAGGCCGCGATCGCTCAACTTCGTGTCCGGCTTGCCTGGCTCCTCTTCGCGCTCGGGAATTCCAATCTCTGATCTCGGCCCGCCGCCACGCTCAAACGCTCTCAGCAGATTGCCCGGCTGAGAGTACTCCCACCGCTGCAGCGGATCGAGATACGGCAGCACACCTTTGAGCTTCGTCTCCTCCGGCGTTGGCGGAGGAAAGCTGCGCAGCCGCTCCGGCTTGCCGTTGACGTCATAAGCCTCGCCGAAGTGCGGATTCTTCAATGGATAAGCCCCATTGTTATAGAGCGCCGCGCCCCACAGCATGGCGCCATGCGTCATCATGCTGTTCTTCACGTTGCGCGTCTCGGCTGCGTGGCATCCTCCGCACGTCTCCGGCGCGACGCGGAGATCGCCGGGATCGGAAAACTTTACAAACTCGTAGCGCTCTTTCAGCCATCGCACGTAAGGCCGCACCGGATGCCCACCCTGCGCCAGGTCCTCAGGGAATCTTGGCTGCACATGCGCCTTCTGCTCCTCATCCGCATACTCATCCGTCCCAGGTCGGTGCGTCGACATCACATCGGAGTTCCCGCCGTGGCAGTCCGTGCATCCCAGCACGACCGTGTCCTCCGCATGCATGTTGGGGTGCTCGATGCCCGTATGGCAGCTCATGCAACCGACGCTCGCAAGCTTCGCCTGCTCCGCCGTCTCCGTCTGAATCGTTGGCCGCAGCTTGATCCGCAAGGGCTCTGGCGACAACGGTGGCGGAGCAGGTGTGCTCTGCGCCGGGATCACAGGCTTCGCCGCCTCCGACTGCGCGAAGACCCACTTCATCGGAAGATTCGCGATCACGGCTCCCGCAAAACCAGCGGAAGCAACCGCCAGCACTGCCCACTGTGCCATGCGGCGAGAACCCGACGAGATGACCTTGCGCAACTCCATCAACTCTCCAAACCAAAGACTTGCAAACTATGCCCGCTACTAAAACTGAAACTTCACCAACCCAAACACCGAGATCAACGTCTGGCTCGTATAGATATCCCGCAGCCCTCGCAGGGGCACGAGGTCGGTTGCGCCCGCATGGATAATCACGTTGTCGTTGAGGAACGGACGATAGATAAAACCCGCCCCAGAGTCCACGCCAATAGTACGGCGAATACCGTTCTGTTGCAGCAGAAATTCCAGCGACTCCGTACGATCGAACTGCATGAAGTTCGTATTCGCTACAAACTTCAGAGTGGGCAACACATCTACATCCAAGCCCGCGTTATAGAGGAAAATTCCAGGGTTCACGAAGTTCGACTGACCCTCATCCTTGCTTGAACGCAAGTCCGGCAAAAAGCTATCTGGAGCGGTCAACGCAACGCCGGCGCGTGTCAACGGAATGCCCTCGCGATTGAAAAAGCTGAACTCGCCGCCAGCAAACGCCACGCCATCCACAATCGAGCTGAAACCGCGCGCCGTGCCGTCCCGCACCTTGCCATCGCCCGAGGCATACAGGAACGAAGTCCGGAAACGCATATAGTCACGATCGACCGAGAGCTCCACCGCCGCAAACTGCGCATTGATTCCTGTCTTCTGCGCTGCAATCTGGCTGAACGAATCGTTGCCAAGCACCTCGTAGAACGCATGCGTCAGGTTCAGCTTCCCGATATGCCCATCCCCCGTCCATCCCATGTAATCCGCGTCGATGCGATGCGGCGCGATTGTTCCAATCGGGGCGGGACGCACAATTACGCCGTTATCGTTGTATTGCAACGAATTGTTGTCGCGTTGAAAGTGGTAGCTAAACTCCGTCGTGTATCCCTTTGCGATAAAGTCCTGGATGAAGACGTTTGCGACTGCCACCTCGCGACCGCGCCGATGAAAGGTATTCAGCCCGCTGTTGGTGTCCTTCTCCAGCAGGTCGAACATCGCGAAGTTGTATTGAATGCGGTTGGACAGAAGATTGCCGAAGACTCTCACACCAGGCTGCTCGTCGGCGAAGACGAATCCGCGAAAGTCCGAGACGAAGGCTTGAATGCCGACGCGTACATTCATGAAGTCGTAGTTCGGCCCGACGTCCGCGACCTTCACCTCGCCAAAAGCTTCCTGCAGTCCGACATGACCGTCCAACCGGGTTGTTCCATTCGTCACGACCGGACTCACTACCTGGTTCTCCCGTGCGTTCAGGTAGTTGATATTTGCCGCCGGAGTTACGCGAATTCGCCAGTCCACAGGCCGGAACGCCGACGTGTCTCCGTGAAACAGATCGAAGCTGAACCGGAAAGTCTGCGCGAGGAAAAACTGCCCGCCACGCCCGAAGAAGTCCGGTTCATTCACACTCGAAGTAGACTGCCCCGCCGGTGTCGGTAGCCGCTTACCCTCGAGCGCTGTGATGCTGTCCGCCGTCAGGCTGAAGAATGTTTTGCCGAACAGCGGCTTGTCCGCCTTCAACCGGTTGCGATTGAACGGGTCGTACCAGTGCCCCAGCACAAACGGCGTCTCATCGCCCAGATTGTAGCGGTGGTAGTTCGGCATCGACGCATTCCACCGGTCCGGCTTCGGTTGAAAGTAAGCCGCTTCCGGCAGTATGTTTTCGAGCGGGGCCGCAACCACCGCGCCATCCGCATCCGGTCTTCGGCTCAGCTCCTTGTAGTTCGTATCAGCCAGCACTTCGGCAGGAGTCTGTGGTAACGCGAAGATTGCTCCCTTGTCCGCGACCGTCAGATGCACCTCGATCGACAGCACCTCGCCCGCATGAATCTCCACACCCTGCCGTCGCGTCGCGACTCCACCCCTCGGCGTAAAGGTCAGCTCATAGCTTCCCGGAGAAATCCGCAGCATGCGAAAGATCCCGTCCGCGGAGGTCGACACCGGAGCGACAGCACCTGGAAGCCTCACCTCAACTCCCACCAGTGGGCGTCCCGCCTGATCCATCACGATTCCCTGCAAGACTCCGACCTTCGATACAGTCTGCTGGGGAATTCTCTGCTGTACTGCCTGCGACCGCTGCGACTCAACCGTCGGCGCAGCAGGCTCAGCCGTCTGAGCATGCGCTATGCCCGGCCACGCCATCAGCGGCAGCAGTAGAGCGCACATCAGCGTAGGCCGTGGGGCCAGCCATCCAGGCAAGGTTCCTGTCGATCGCATCTTTCTCTCTGGAATAGTTCGCACCCAGCCTAACGGCACTCTGGCTCTACCGCAACCACAATCCGCATCCCCCCTGCTACACTCCCGTCTATGCCTGCAGCAGCCAGCCCTGAAGATCCGGTCATCCATCACGCCGAAGATTTCTACAACCGGATTTACTTCCTCTACCAGATCATCGAAGACACCCAGGAGACAGTCCGTTTCCTCGATACCAAGGCCGGTTTCTGCGTCACCCTGCTCTCGGGAATGGCCGCCGTCAGTATTCAGCATCCCGGCTCCAAGCCAGCGCTCCATATCGTTCTCTTCGCATTGTTCATGGCAGTCGAGGTCTGTTCCATCCTGGTCTGCCTTCGCGTCATCTTCCCCACGGTCAAGCCTCACATCAACAACGGAGCGCCCGCCAAGCCCCGTTTCTATATCGCCCACAATAAGGCCCACCACTGGGTGAAGCATACCCTCGCCAACCCGAACGACAACATCCTGTCGGAGTCGAAGATCAGTTACTTTGAATCGCTCAAGCAGGCCACCGACGAAGACCTCATGTCCAGCCTTGCCGACACCGTTCTCACCCTTGCTTTCATCCGTCAGATCAAGAGCGATCGTCTTCATGCGGCGATGTTTTGCCTTATCACGTCGGTCTTCCTCTTCGCCGCGATCATGCTCTTCAGTTAGTGGCAGGAATACTTCCTTCGTTACAGCGGAGGAGCGACGTTTACTGCACCTGCGCGAGAACGCTATCAATGTTCTTCACATACTTCCGCGCACGGTCAGCTTCGATCGCATCGGGGTTCGATTGAATCGACGCGGAAAAATGCAGCTTCGCCGCAGCCAACAGCCCCAGCTGATTCTGCTGATTAAACTTCTCCGAGTACAGCACACCCAGCCGGTAGTTCACGCCAAGATCGTTCGGCAGATAGGTCAGCGCCTTCTGGCAATTCGCAATCGCCTGGTCGAACTGCTTCTGTGCATACGAGGTGTTGCACAGACCGAAGTAAGCCTCCCCGCGAAGTTCCTTCCAGATGTCCCCCTGCGTCGCTCGCGACTTCTTACCCATGCCCAGCAGATAGCCAGCGAGATAGTAGTTCAACTGCCCTGCCATGCCTGTATCAAAATTCGAAAGCGCGAGGTACGTGTTGTACTCGCGCTCGGCATCTGCAGGCTGCTTCAACATCCGCATACACTCGGCCAGCCAGAAGTGCGCTTCCGCATTTTTCGGCGTCAGCCGGATGGCATTCTCGGCCGAGGTCTTGCCATCGGCGAAATCGTCCTTGCGCGCGTAAGCCTGCGACAGCAGATACCACGCCCACCCGCGAGTCGGCTCTCTACGCGTCACCACATCGAGCTGTCGTACCGCCTCATCCAAATTGCCGCTGTCCAGCAGCACCGCGGCGTAGCTCGACCGTGCTTCCTGATAGTCAGGATCAAGATCGACGGCAGCCTTCAGCGAAACCACCGCCTTATCGTTCTCATACAGAGCACTCTGAGCCCGTCCCAGGTACACCATCGCCGCGCTGAACTTCGGGTCAAGCGCAATCGCCGCATCGAAGTGCTCAATCGCCTTCTTGTAGTTCGCCTCGTAACCCTTGTTGTAGAACTCAATCCCCTTGTCAAACTCTTCCGTCGCCGCATGATTCGGCCGCCGCGCAATGAGTATCCGCAGGCTCACCGTCGAGTCCTGCCCCGGATAGACCTGCTCCTCACGCGGCCCATCCGGCTCATATCCAAGATGCACACCCTTGATCGTGTGCGATCCCGGCGAGATACCCGGCAGCCGGAGCGCCGCGCCCTTATTGACGACACCGGCGCTCTTGCCATCCACCCACACTTCAACCCCATCCATGTTCGTCTCGATGATGAGGTTTCCGAACTGCGGCGCTGGCAGATTCGCTCCCTTAACACGGGAAGGGTTATACGCCAGCACCATGTTCCGGTCGAAGCTACCGCGCTCACTGGTCGGATTCTGCCTACCCTCGGTCGCCAGCCTCACGTTGGTATGCACGTACTCCGCGAGCTCATCCGCATCGACGACACCATCGCCATTGGTGTCCGCCTCGCCCTCGATTCCTTTGATGACGTAGTACGTAAAGATCCCGTGCCCACCGCCCCAGCGATCGCTCTCGAAGCTCTGCTCACGGTCACGGCTCGCCGTCAGCGAGAATAGCGACTTCTGCAGGTCAAGCAGCGTCTGCGTCACCTGCTGCCGGTCGGCTTCAGGCGTGATCGCACCCGAGTGACAGGCATCCGTGATCAACACCTTCCACTTGCCTTTGATCTTGCCGCCAATCGACGATCCCAGACCATCCATCGGATAAGCCGTCGTCGTGATGTTGTGCAGATCGACGTCGTACGTCGCCAGCCAACCCTTGCCGCCTGACACAAATCCATGCCCGGCGAAGTAGATCAGCACGCGGTCGTTATCCTGCGTCACCGAAGGCAGCCACACCTCGAGTTCGTGCCGGATGTTGGCAATCGTCGCCCGCTCGTTAATCAGCTTGTGAACATTCTCCGGCGGAAACTGTCCACCCTCGGGACTAATCAACGCAGCATAGATATCCTCCGCATCGCGGTTCGGAAACTCCAACTGCGCCGTTGCCGGGAGATTCTTGTAGGCGGAGATCCCTACCACCAGCGCATAACTGCGAGGGATAGTGACCGTCACCGTTGACTTCTGAGGCACCGCCTTCAAATCGCGCGACTCCCTAGTCGCGGTAGAAGGAGCGGTCTGCGCCGGAGTCTGCGTTGCCGGGTCAGCCGCCGGTGCCGTCTGACCATGAGCTGTAATTCCCAACACTCCAAATGCCACTGCTACCACCAGCGCATGGAACCCATCAGAGCAGGTCCGCCCATAAACGCCGAGTCTCCTGCCAAACATTCCCATACATATACCCTCAAACCAAATCGACAGAGTGACAACGGACAACAATGGACAACGGTCAATCCATAGCGGACAAAGTTCCTTACAGATGCGCCAAACGGAATGTATACAACATCGGCGCGGCGCTCTCGCCCGTTACTCCAACAGTACCGTTGCTCTTGCTCGTAAATGTAATATCCCGCGACGCGCTACCCGCTAGCGGAGCCAAAGGAGCAGGCAACGCCTGTCCCGGAGCAACTGCTGCTGGTCCCGCGCTATCGTCTGTGCAATCGCCGCGCGCGCGGAAGATCGCATCATTGCATCTTGGCCTCAACGAGCTCACTGGCCCAGGCGCGGCAAAGCTCGAAAGGACCGGCGGAGTCAAAGCTGTCGGGCTCAACAGGAAGTACAACACGTCAAATCCGGCAGGCCCGCTCACCTCGAACCAGCCGTCCTCGACAGCCGGCACAAGATACTGCTTCGACCGCTGTACGCGGTTGTCGCTGCCCGTCTGCATCGCGGGAAACACTGTCGTAAACTTGCCCGAACTTCCCTGATCCATCACATATAGAAAGCCGTCGTAGTTGCTCACCAACTTCAACCGGATGATATCTCCGGTTGCGAAGACATGGCCGGCAGCCATGGCCTCTACCTTGCCGTCCTTCTTCCGTTCCAGCGTAATATCCACCACCATCGCGGAGTTGGTCGGCGCCGGTGTAGCGGCAGCCTGAGTCATAGCAGGAGGTGGGGTAGCCGAAGCAGTAGCGGCTACAAATGACGCCGAAAGAATTGAAAGCAAAACAATATGGACCACGGTTCACTCCCTCAGATCACGTTCCAATACCAGGGCCCAATCTTTTCTCGATTCCATCCGGCCGGCACGGCCCCTCAATGAAAACCGAAACATCGACGCCAGAACCGTTGGCAACCACCTGCTCCCGGTCACCTCCCGGAACTCTTCGGCTGCCACGCATTCTACTCGTAACTACGCGCAACTGTTCCATCCGGTTTGCCTTGGCTTTCGTACTTCACCCAAACGGGTAATTGACCTTTGTAACGATACCGCGCAACGAGCCACTCTTTATTACTTGCTCTTGCCATTCAGACAAGGTATCTTGCAGCGGTATATCCCCTAAGGTTTTCAGTCGACACCAGCTAGTTCCCCCAAGGAGGACTATGCAATTCCAGGCCCCGCATCGCTCAGCTATGACTTCACAGGCCCGTTCCCTTCACACACTCCGCACCGCGGCTGTCGCAGCTATTTCGCTCGCAGGAGTGCTCGCAGCTACGCTCGGCTGCGGCAGCGGGACTCTCCAGGCCGTGAGCTCACAGAGTTCCGCGGTGCCCACTGCCTCCGCACAGGGTCCGCAGCTCGGCTATATCTGGCTCGACTCCGACCGTACCCTGCGTCCCATTCTGGGCGTGGCGGGAGCCTCGCAAATCGGCCAGAGTCTCGTCCCCGCCGGAACGTACGTGGGTGCTGTGTCCGCTGCTGCTGCAAACATCGCCGTTCTGCAGGACTCCGACGGTTCCTTCGATCTCATGAGCCTTCCTTCCGGCTCTCCAACCGCGCTCGCGGTCAAGCTGCCGGCCGGGGCGGCGATGCGACTCTCGCCTTCGGCTACTTCGGCGCTCCTCTACACTCCCGGTGCCACGTCAGCGTCGCTGGTCACGGGCCTGCTCTCTTCTCCTCAGGTTCAGACCGTCAAGTTCGCCGGCCCCATCACTGACTCAGTCGTCAGCGACTCAGGAGCTGTTGCGGCGGAGTACAACCAGGGAACCTCGGTCGCCCTCTCCGTTATGGCCGCCTCCGGTCGTGCCGTACCGGCAGCCAGCCTCGGTTCGTCCGGTGGTCTCAGCTTCCTTCCCGGCCATGACGACCTGCTCTTCGCCGATGGAACCGCCAACACGCTCACGCTGATGCGCTCCGCAACTTCGGCCCCCGCTACATCAGTGATCCAGACATCCTCTCTCCTCAAGTCGCCCTCGAGCCTTGGCGTCTCGGGCAGCGGTCGTTGGGCCCTTGTAGTCAATAGCTCCGCCAATAACCCCGCGAACAGCGCAACCCAGACGCTTGTCCGGATAGACCTCAACACTTTGACAAGCGTCTCGGTGGCCTGCGCCTGCAAGCCGACCGAAGCCGCAGTCCTCACCGACGATGGCGCTTTCCGCGTCACGAACGTAAAGTCAGGTGCAAATTGGATCGTCGACGCCTCCTCTGCCTCGCCACGCACGCTCTTTATTCCCGCTCTGCCACAGGCCGCAAAGAGTTCTCTGATCGCCGCAAACATAGCCCCATGAGACGACTGCTGTGCTGGCTTTTGCTGGCGCTCGTTGCGACCTATGCCACGAGTGTCTGCTCCGCACAGATATCAAGTTATGCGATCGTTCCCAATCTGACCTCGCTCCCCGCCGGATCCAACGGCACCACGCTTCGCGCCACCGTTGAAGATCTCCCCCAGGGAACAAACTTCAACGTCTGCTTCTACACCGGCTTCGGCAGCACAGCGCCAATCGTTCCAGACTCTCTCCTTTACGTGAGCAACTCCGCCTCCATCTCGTTGAAGATCGACCCAACCTCCATACAGAGCGTTCCCCCGGCGTCATTTTCCTCCGGAGGTTTTTCAGCGCTGCTGTATACCGTCGATCCCTCCGTTCCCGCCTGCACCGGCTCTGTCCAGGCGCAAGGCAACGCCGCGACGATCGCGCTTCGCTACCCGACACTGACCTCACTCAGTCTTTCGTCGACGCCGCACCTGAATCCCAAGCTCACCAGCCTGCTGCCCTCCAACCTTGCCCTTACCGGCATGAACTTCCTCGGCGGCTCATCCGCCAGTTCGGTGCTTTTCAACTCCACCAGCTCTATTCCCGGTAATGTCAGCTTCGTCTCGTCCACCACGCTTGTCAGTACCATCCCCACGTCGCTTCCGCTCAATGCAAGTTCGGTGAGTGTCCAGGTCTGCAACACCGCTGTCTACAGCTATTGCAGCGAAACGAAGAAGCTCGGCCTCACCTCCATCCCAATAACGCCCGGCGTCGTCATCGCCAACCCAACTTCAGCGTTGCCCTCGCAGCCGGTAACGGTTAGCGCTACCTTTGGGTCAGCTACCCCATCGGTCGCCGGTGCCCCCGGCGGTATCGTTGATTTTCATTACGCAAGCACGGAGCTTGGTGGAGCTCCACTCATTCTCGACAAGACCGGAGTCTTCGTCGCGGCTCCGATCACCGCCTTCCAGTCCCGCAACGCAGTGACGTCGCATGTCATCGCCGACTTCAACCAGGACGGCATCCCCGATGTTCTCCTCGTTGAATCGTCCTCGTCCACTCTTCATTTTCTGCTCGGAACAACCCCAAGCGGCAGCTTTGCGGCCGATCGCCCGCTTGCGCTTCAGGTCGATGGAGTTCCTCTCCTCGTACAGTCGGCGGCAGTCGCGGACTTCAATCACGACGGATTTCCCGATATCGCCATTCTCGGGCAGAGATCTGACGCAACCGCTCAGCCCAACTCGCTCTATGTGCTTCTCAATGACGGGAGTGGCAGCTTCCTGACTCCCACTCTGGCATTGTCCTCTGCCTACGGCTCCCGAATCGTTGCAGGCGACTTCGATCACGACAGCAAGCAGGACATCCTGCTTGTCGGCGCACTGTCGAGCACAACAGGCTTTCAGATGCTTGTGGGAGATGGCCTCGGCGGATTCGCTTCAGGCCCAATCTCTTCGGGTCTGAATACGGCTCCCAGCTCCAGCTTCGGCGGCTACAAGATCCTCGCAGCGGATTTCAACAACGACAATTATCCCGACATCGCCATCCTGAACGGCGCAAGCGCGGATGGCACCCAGATCTCGAAGTCAGTCGAGGTCTTCCAGAACGACGGTCACGGCAGCTTCTCGCACACAGCCAGCATTGCCACCGATGGCACCTCCAGCTCCACCTTTCTCGCGGATCCGCTCGCCTATGGCCAGCTTCCCGCAATCCTCCTGGTGTCGCCCTCAACTGCGGCCATCTCCGTAGTTCCGAATCAGAGCACGACCAGTATCGCCTTCTCAGGCACGCCCATCGTCACCAATGTTCCAGCGTTGAAACAGGCGGTGAGCGGTGACTTCAACGGCGATAACCTGCTCGATCTCGTTGTCGACGATGGCGCAACCAGCCACCTCCTAAACGGAGATGGCAAGGGTGCCCTCACCGTTGACTACCCAAGCATCTCCACAACTTCGGTCTCCGGCACAACCCTCCTCTCTGCCTCGGACGAGAACGTCGATACCTTCGCCGACCTTCTGGCTATTACCGCCTCCGACCCATCGTCCACAGGAACCATCTCCTACCAGTTCCGCGACTACATCACCTCCGGAACCGCGACTGCCACACTTCCTGCCGCAACCTTCCCGGCCGGCCTTCACGTCATCCAGGCTCGTACTCCGGGAACCTTCAACATCGAGTGCGGCAGCGTCACCACCGACCTCACCATCTTCAAGCTCACTCCCGTCATCACCTGGGCCACGCCTCCTCCAATCGTCGCCGGAACAGCTCTCTCGCCAACCCAACTGAACGCCGCCTTTACGGCCAGTGATGGCACACCTATCTCCGGCACGCCGATCTACAAGCCGGCAGCCGGGACGATCTTGTCCCCCGGCACCCATACCCTGACCGTCACGTTCACCCCGACGAATTCGATCGACTATGCGACTGTCACAGCCAACGTAACGATCGATGTCGTAGCCTTCTCGCTGAGCAGCCTCTCCAGCTCCTCAGCCGTTCTCGGCGACTCCGCCAAAACGATTACGCTCACGGGCTCGGGCTTCCTATCCTCGGCGGTGGTCCTGATGGATGGCTCCTCAGTCGCAACAACTTACGTCAGCGGCACGGCACTGTCCGCCGTTATCCCAGCCAAGGACTTCCTCAAAGTCCACAACATAGAAGTCGCCGTCTTCGATCCGTCTCTAGCTCTCACCACACCTTCGCTTGGCATCAGCGTGATCGCACCCGCCGCTGCGGTCGACTTCAGCGGTCCCACCTCCATCGCGCCGGGATCGCAGATAACCCTCAACTTCAAACTAAGCAGCGCCTACCCTGTTGACGTTACCGCGACCTTTACTGTCGCCTTCACCCCGGCGACCGGGCTTCCAGACGACCCCTCTGTCCAGTTCGCCGAAGGCGGACGCATCTTTGTAGACAACATAACTGCCGGAACAACCTCAATCGACCCCATTCAAATTCAAGCTGGAACTGTCGCCGGGACGCTCGAAGTCTCTACGACGCTCATGGCTGGCGGAGTCGACATAACCCCCGCTTCGCTCAAGCCTCTTACGATTCAGGCCGGCCTAGCCGCACCCGGTATCACCTCAGTCAACTTCACTGGTAACGGAAACACGCTCACCGTCACAGTAAGAGGATTCTCCAATACTCGCGAGATCGCCGGAGCGAAGTTCCACTTCACCCCGGTCGCTGGAGGAAAGATCACAACTGAGGACGTTGCCATCGATGCACAAGGGCTCTACGCATCCTGGTACACCTCTGAAGCTTCTCTTCAATATGGTTCCACTTGCACCTATACCCAGGTTTTCAATCTCAGCTCCGACGCGAATGTCGTCGGTCAGGTGTCAGTCGTCCTGACCAATACTCAGGGCGCCTCACCAGAAGTGAACTCTCAATGACTTCCAAAGTGACCTCAAAAATGATGAACAGACTCTCTCTCTCTCGGCTCGCCGGTTCCGTTCGCCAGTTCCTCGCCTTAGCCCTTATCCTCGCCATCGGTCCAGCACCTGCGCTCGTCGCCCAGGCCTCGGCAGTGGGCCAGTCCGTCGCGGCAACGCCCATGTCGCTGCACATCACCATCCTCGATGGCGAAGATGCACTCAACAGCATCAGGGAACGCACAGCCCGCGAGCCGATCGTCCAGGTAGAGGACGAGAACCACAAACCCGTTGCCGGCGCGCTACTTCTCTTCACTATTAACGGTGGCCCTCAGGGCGCAAGCGGCTCCTTCTCTGGAATTAGCAATACGCTCTCAGTCACCACCGGTCCCGACGGGCGCGGAGTCGCTCATGGATTGCTGCCGAACAAGACCCCCGGCAAGTACACCATCACCGTGTCAGCCACGCTCGGCGCCCTGGTCGCGACGGCCATCATTCACCAGAGCAACATCGCCGGGACAGCTCCCGGTGGAAGCTCTTCTTCCTCCGTCTCCCCGGAGCAGCCCAACCCAAATTCTGGTTCGATTGGCACCAAGACCCCAGGACGTCTCGCCAAGATCCCCAAGAAGTACTGGGCCATCGGTGGTGGCGTCGTGGTCGTCGGAACTGTGCTCGGCGTGACTCTGACACGCGGAAGTGGTGCTACTACCATCACCCCGGGCAACGGTTCTGTCGGGCCCTAGTTCAACCCGACCGCCCAACGCGAAGAGCCTCCTCAACCCTGGGGAGGCTCTTCGCGCTTAGGTAATCAGCCAGCGAACTACAATCGATACAGAATGTTCTCCCGCCTGAAGCCCTTCTTCACCCACCCCGGAACCGGCTCCCATGCTCCGCTCCGCATCTTTTGGGTCGGCCTCGCCGTCCGCCTCCTCTACATCACGATCGCGCACACCTATCGCATCCGCCTTCTTCTGGATCACTTCCAGTTCGGATGGGAGGCAGGCCGCATCGCCCGCGCTCTCGTCACTGGCTATGGCTACGCCGACCCTTTCCTCGGCCACACCGGCCCTACCACCTGGATCCCTCCGCTCTTCCCTCTTCTTATCGCCGCCATCTTCAAGCTCTTCGGCGTCTACACCCCGCTCTCCGCCTGGATGGTCTTCGCCATCGATAGCGTCTTCTCCGCTGCCACCGCCCTCGCGGTCTACGAGATCGCCTTCCGCTGCTACGACGCCGCCGGCCTCGGCCGCAGAATCGCTCTCTGGTCGGCCTGGCTCTGGGCGCTCTATCCCGCTGCCATGCAGTACGCCGTCCACTGGGTCTGGGACATGTCCCTCACCACCTTCCTTTTCTCCTGGACACTAGTCATCGCTCTCCGCGTTCGCTCCATCGGCGAACCTGCCGGTCAATCTAACCCACAAACCGCATTCCGATGGGGGTTCTTTGGCTTCCTCTGGGGGCTCATCGCCCTCACCAACCCCTCGCTGCTGATTGTCCTCCCGGCCTGTGGCATATGGATGCTTTGGGGCTCGCGCTCCAGTTTCAACTCCTCCGTCCAGGCAGCCTCAAAAGCCGTCTTCGCGGGAATCATCTTCTCCCTCTGCCTCGCTCCGTGGGTCTATCGCAACTTTCAAGTCTTCCACGCCTTCATCCCCACCCGCGGCAACCTGGGCGCGGAACTCTACCAATCCACTCTCGAAGAAAACGGCGGCTTCCCCTGAGGCACCACCGTCCCACTCGCCGAGACCCACCCCGAATTCATCCGCTACAAAACTCTCGGCGAAGTCGCTTACATGAAAGAGCAGACCGCCGCCGCCAAGGTAAACATGCGCCGGCACCCCGAACGCATCGTCCGCTGGACCATCCAGCGCATCTACTTCTTCTGGGCCAGCGTTCCCCACCCATTCGAGAAGTCTCAGTTAGTCGAATACACCCGCGAGATCAACTTCGGCTTCCTCAGCGTCACCGGAATCCTGGGCCTTCTGCTCTCGCTCCAGCGCCGCATCGCCGGGTCATGGCTCTTCGCCGCCATCTTCCTCATCCAGCCGGTCATCTACTACGCCGTCACAGTCCAGGCGCGCTTCCGCCACCCGCTCGAGCCCCTGATCACCATCTTCACGGTCTTTCTCTTCCAGTCCGCCCAGCCCCGAGTGCCCAAAGCTTCGCATACTTCGAGCTGACATAGAACGCGTGGAACAGGTTCAGCAGAAGCCCCTCTCGCCCATCCAGAAAACCGAGCCGGATCCCGTAGTTATAAACAAACGTAAGCGCCGGCCGAAGCACCACATCGGCGATCAACCCCGCCCTACGCCCATTCTTCGCAGCCTCGCTAGCGCCCAACGAGCTATACCGGTTCATGTGCTCGAAGTAGCTCTCAAGCGTCGGATAGGCATAGTGCAGCAGATTCCCCTTGAGCTTCTCCGTCGGCCCGTCGAACTTCATGCTCTCGTGAACCGCCCGCTCCTCAAACCACACCACTCCCTTACGAAACAGCCGTAGCTTCGCGTCAGGATAAAATCCCGCATGACGTATCCACCGCCCCAGAAAATAGTTCTTCCGGTTTACATAAAGCGCCTGGCATCCATCCGGCCCCGAAACAACCCGCGCAATCTCCCCGCGAAGCTCCTCATCCACCGCTTCGTCCGCGTCGAGCGACAACACCCACTCCCCGCCGCATTGCGAGATAGCAAAGTTCTTCTGCGCAGCGAACCCCAGCCACTCCTGCTCGATCACCCGCGCTCCCATCGCCCGCGCAATCTCGACCGATCCATCCGTCGATCCCGAATCGACCACCACCATCTCATCCGCCCACCGTATGCTCTCCAGCGTTCGCGCGAGGTTTGCCTCTTCGTTCTTCACGATCAACGCCACGGAGATCCGCACCGTCTCGAACTTCGGATCCATCAACACTCAACTCCCGTAATCCTGTCGTAACAAGTATCACCCAGCCCTGCCGAACCTCACCATGGCATCCTATGGTCTGAATGCCGCGACCCATCCTCAAAGCACTCGCCACCCTCCCCAAACTCGAGCGCAAGCCCGAGATCGATGCCCTGCGCGGCCTCTTTCTCGTCTGGATGACGCTCACCCATCTCCCCACCCACTTCAGCGACTTCGTCAACCAGCCCTTCGGCTTCGTCTCCTCCGCAGAGGGCTTCGTCTTCCTCTCCGCGCTGCTAGTCGCTCGACTCTACATACGCAAAGCCGCCGAAGACGAAGCCGCTCTCCGCGCGAAGCTCTGGAAACGCGCTCTCAAAATCTACGGATATCACGTCATTCTTCTTGCGCTCGCCTTCACCATCGCAGCGGCCTTCGCCGTCACGACGCATCGCGCAGCGCTCAGCAATCTGCTCGACTTCTATCTCGCCCATCCGGTCACTGCAATCGTTGGTTCACTGCTCCTGATCTACTGCCCGCCCCTGCTAGACATCCTCCCGATGTACGTCATCTTCCTTCTGCTCTCTCCCTATGTTCTCGCCTTCGCGGCCCGCCGAGGTTGGAAGCCTCTCCTTGCCCTCAGCACCTTCGTCTGGTTCCTCGCACAGTTCGGTCTTCGCCACTGGGTCCATGACCTCGTCGTGCGCGTCACTCACCTGCAAATCCCGCTCCAGCAAACCGGAGCCTTCAACCTCTTTTCCTGGCAGCTCATATGGCTGCTCGGCATGTGGATCGGTGCCCGCTCCGCCGATCCTCCCCCCAAAGGTGGCTTGCCCTTCCGCCATCTTCCCAGCTATGCCTACCCAATCGCTGCCGCCATCTGCCTCTTCTTCCTGGGCGTCCGGCACGGCTGGCTAGGCCCGCACCTCACCGAGCAGGCCCTCAGCCCACAACTCGACAAGTGGCAGCTCGCCGCCCCCCGCATGTTGAACCTCATCGGCTTCTCGATCCTCATCTACTGGTTCCGCAAGCCGGTCAAGCGCATCGTCCTCGTCGAGCCCTTCCTCACCCTTGGCAAGGCCTCGCTTGAAGTCTTCTGCGCTCACATCGTCTTCGTCTTCATCGCGCTGGCACTCCTCTACGGCGAGATCACCCAGCTCCGGGGCCTCTACGCTGCAGCGACGCTCATCCTCACCTTCGCTGGCCTCATCCTCATCGCCATCCGCGAGGTCCGCATCAAGCGCGAGGAAGCCATCGCAGCGAAGTCGCTGGTCTCGGAACAAACACCCTCTTCTTGAGCACTTTGTTTGTCATCCCCGAAGAGGATCTGCGTTTCGTTCCACGCTGACACTTATCCCCGAAGCCCGCATCAATGTTCCGCCGGAACCGTCTCCTCGACCTCTTCATCCACCACAGGCGCGATCGAAAGCACCTCTTCCCGCACCGGGAACACGAAGGACAGCGGCGCATCCAGCACCTCCCGCGCCAGGAACTTCACAATCTGCCACTGCTCCTCACGCGGAACTTCATACGCACGCAAAGCCACCAGTGACGCAATCGAGAAGCTCACGCCAAGGTTCAGCACAAAGGTGATCCCGATCCCCGCAATCGCATACCAAAGCCACCCATGCCCGAAAGAACTTGTCCCAAACCGAGCCGCCGCTAGCGCCAGCGTCCCCGTACTCAACGTGACGTGTCGAACATCCAGCGGAATCCCGAAGAACCTGGCCACCACGGGCGAAAATCCCAGCAGGTAACCCAGCACAATACTCGTGCTCCAACTGGCCAGGTTCCGCTCCAGCCAATCCGCCGCAAGCTTCATCTTCCGCGTCCCAAACCTCTGTCCCAGCGGGTGCTGCGCGACAGCTTCCGGCACCCGGTGATAGACGGCGAAGTTCTCGAACCATCCCCCGATCACCGCAGCCATCCACAACAACACGCCCGTAAACGCTGCGAAGATCGCTGTCCCCGAAGTGAACGGATGTAGCGTAGTCGTGACGTGATGAGCGCTCTCCTCCGCCAGGTAATGCGCTTTGAACATCCAGTCCCACAGGCGTTCAAAGGCAACAGCACCGACACACACTGCGATCACATTCGAAAACGCCGCCGCCAGTTGCGTCCTGGAGATATCCGCGGCAAACTCCGAGATCTTGCTGAACCGCGCCACGCCCCGGTTCTCGCGAATGATCCCCGCCAGTGTAGCCGCAGTCATAGACGGCTGCTTGGTCGCCAGCGCGAGCCCGAAGATCTGCAGCAAGATGAAGCTCACCGCGTAGTCGGTCCCAATAAAGAACCCTTCTATCGCCAGAGGAAAATGGCTCTCGATCAGCCGCATCTTCACCGCTGCGGTAAACACCGTCAGCAACCCGCCACCGGCAGCCGCGCGCCACATCCGCCAGTACGCTCCGTCGGAGTGCGCAATGTAGTGCTCGCCGCCCTGCCCCGTCCGCTCCACCGTCTTGCGCGCCAGCATATTCACGTTCTGGCCAATCAGCAGCCTCAGCCGCATATCGTCCAGCCGTCCGCGCACCAGCGTGTTCATCAACTCCCGCAGCGGCGAGTGGACCCTAGCGCTTGCGCCGGTATACACCGCCGCCAGCATATCCATCCGCACGAGGCTGCCCTCAATGCTGCGCAGGTCGTACACCAGCGCGGAACTCACGCCCGCATCTTCCATATGCAGATGAATCTGGTCCAGCTCTCCGATGCAGGCCGCGATCGCCCCCTGCAACATCCCAAACTCTTCCCGCCGTTCGAGCGTGCCCTCGGCGCGCATCATTCGCTCCGTAGCAAAGATCAGCAGGTAGAACGGCGACTCCTCCACATGCCGCGTGCTGCCTCGCTGCCGTATCGCAGCGGTAGCTCCGCGTCCGGCGACCCGCGTCGCCAGCAGGCACATCGCCTGCCGCAAATCTTCCTCCAGGTGCACCACCGCCGCTGGCGATAGAGCCAACACCCGCACCAGCCGCTCGAAGACGAATCCTTGCTGTCCGACAAATCGCTCTACTGCCTCCGGCGTCGAGAACACATCCGCGAAGATGCGTCCCGTATCCGACTCCTCACGCGCCGACGGGAGCAGCCTCTGAAAGACTCGCCCAACCAGTTCCCTCACCAGCGCATGGTGCCCTGGCAGCCCTGCCTCAGCGAACAGTGTCACCGAGTCCAGTTCCAGCAGCATCGCGTTCCAGCTTCTGCTGAATGCCGCGCTCAGCTCGCGGTCCTGCTCCATCATTCGGATCCAGCGCAGCAGACGCACCACGAACGCCCGATCGCTGCCAGTCCCCCAGATGAACCCGAAGAGCGTCGACGCTCTCCTTATCGCCACCGCAGTAGTGTCCGCCTCGCAGAAACCTTGCGTCAACCGGTAAAGCTCGTCATGCGCCAGGACAAACGTCGGCCGAGCCTTGAACCGTCGGCTCCGCAGCATCTTTCGAAATGTGCGAAGCATCGCCATTCAAAGAGAATAGACGCTTTCCGCCGACTCAAGACGCACAGGGGCGAGGAAAACTCCCCGCCCCTGTATGCACTTTCAAGTAAGAATTCCGCGACCTCGTCAAATAAGTTGCTTACTAGCTGGCAGTGCTGAGCCGCACCCCGCCATCACTCGTATGAATCGTCAGTAAAGCGCCGCCGCCATTCATCTTGCCGTGGATGTTATGTCCGGAACTATGCTTCGAGTTATACCCGTCCACCATCAGCGGCAGCGTGCTCATCAGGCCGCCATCGCGCGTCTGGATATCAAACTCCGCCGCAAAGTTCTTCGGAAGCACCATGGTCACGCCGCCATCGCTGCTCTCCACACGAGACTCGGTGCTCAGGTTTCCACCTTGCGACAGGTCCGCCTTGATCCCACCATCGCTGCTATGCAACTGGATCGCCGTGTAGGAACCGGCAATATCAATTCCTCCGTCAGAGGACCGAGCCTCCAGCGTTCCCGAGCTGTCCCTGATCCGAATCTGCCCATCGCTCGCCTGCAACTTCAGCGCCCCCGTCAGATGGTCCAGCATCTGCCCGCCATCGCTCGTCCGGAGATTCATCTCTCCATGCAGTCCGCTCACGACCAGCCCGCCATCCTCAGTTCGAGCGTCCAACGACACCTCGGACGGAGTCTCCACCACTACCTCGGACTTTCGTTCCGACCCATGCCAGCTCACGTGCAGATGCGGCTTCTCTTTGAACGAAAAGTTCACCGCATTCCCGCTTTGTCCCTCCTGCAACAGGAAGTCCGAAAGACTCCTGTTCTTCAACACCACCTTCACGTGTACCTGCGTACAACTCCCGCAGGATCGCACCGTCAATCCGCTGTCCCCGGTCTCGAACACCAGCTTCGCCTGACTGGATACGGGATAACTCTTCTCCCACGCCACTCCATCCTGAGCCTGGGCGGCGACACTCACGGCAAGCACAGCGGACATAGCAAACACGACACCGGTGATCTTCATAGGTTGAGCTCCTTTCACCTCAATACGCAGCCCATCCGCCAAAGTTCCGGCCATCTCTATGCTCTACCAAACCTCTGTCTCCGGACAGGGCCACACCCTCCGCGTAAACTAGATCTCATGATCGACGAAGCGACCTTCCGCCGTGCCTCCGATACCGCCCTCGAAGCCCTCAAGCAGTCCCTGATCGCCGCAGAGGAAGAAGGCGGCTTCGAAGCCGAGGACAACAACGGCGTCCTCAACATCCTCTTCGAGGACGGCACCGGCAAGTTCGTCTTCACCCCGAACACACCCGTGCGTCAGATTTGGATCTCCGCCCAATCCACCAGCTTCAAGCTCGACTGGTCCGAGACAACATCGGCCTTCGTCCTTCCAAAGACCGGCGAGGCGCTGACCCAACTCACCCAGCGCCTCCTCCGCGAACATCTCTCCGACGACAGCATCACCCTCTAGCCGTTAGCGAACTCCGCGAAATCCCTCGTCGTACCCACGCAGATAGCTGTCCCTGTAGCTATGCCGGTACACATCGAAAGGCCCCAGCGCAGGATCGTACCCTGGCGTCGCGCGGAAGTTCCGATCATGCTGCGGCTGATAAGCGCCACCGCGATAAGCATCGCGAGCCCCATCGTCTCTGCCCGCAATATGTCCGTTCCGCTGCGCGATCTCGACCAGCGGGGGCCGCTGTGCGTATCCCATAGGCGGCGGGGGCGGAGGCGCTGCCGCGTAATAGTATCCGTGGTGCGATGAGCAGCCTGTTACCGCCAGCATCAATGCCGCACCGACCGTCAAAAAGAGTGCCTTTGAATAACGTCCCGCGTTAGAAAACTTCATCTGGATAATCCCTCTGCCACACCCAGCCTTTGCAGGAGCGGCCTTTCTTCCGGTAAAAACGCGTTCCGAATAGAAAGGTTGCAGAAAAAGAAGTTGCGGTAGAACCCAGATTTTCTTATCTCATCGAGTGAAGCAGGACCTAGATCTTCACCCTCACGCTCGGCAGACTCACAACAAACTCCGTCCGCCCCGGCTGCGAAGAAAACCGGATCGTCCCGCCATACTGGTCCACGATCTTGTTCACGATGCCCAGTCCCAGCCCCGTGCCCACACCCACTTCCTTCGTCGTATAAAAAAGATCGAAGATATGCGGCTGAATATCGAGAGGAATTCCCACCCCGTCATCGGCGATGCTGATGAGAATGTACGGAACCCCAAACCTCTCCTCGGTCCACGTCTTCAGCTCAATCCTGCCGTGCTGCTGTAACGCGTCGATCGCATTATCCAGGATGTTCGTCCACACCTGGTTCAAACCGGATAGCTCCGTCTGCAGCAGAGGAAGTGTGTTGTCGAAGTTCTTCTCGACAGCGATCTCCTTCTCGCGCATCTTGTGCCCAAGAATCACCAATGTGGCATGGATGCTGTCGTTGACATTGATCGACTGCTTCGATCCCTTGCCCTCGTAGGCATACGACTTCACAGCATGGACCAGCTCCGTCACACGGCCGATGCTCTCCTCGATCATGCCTACCAGCTGCATGCTCGAGACCAGCGCTTCCAGCCAACTCAGGCAGTCGGAAAATAGCTCTGGTTGAAACTCCTGCCGCGCACACATCAAATCAGGCGCGGAGATTCCGACCGACACTAACGTGGGAGCCAGCTTCCACGCATTTTCAATGTGCGCCTCTTCCATCCACGTCGCCAATTCCTCTTCGGCATCGCTTTGCTCGAGAGAGTTCATCCGAATCGGCTTTTCCGCCTGCATCGCATGACCTTGCAGATCAAAGAGGCAGTCCTTTTGCTCTACGCTCAACTCCGTCCGGCTCAACCGCGTGCTCAGCTCATGCATTCGCTGCAAGTTCTGCCGTAACTGCGAGGCCGCCCGTCTCGCCGCTGTGCCCGGATTGTTCAACTCATGCATCAGCCCCGCTGCCATCGTGCCCAGCGACGCCATCTTCTCGTGCTGCAGCGTCATGGTCTGATGCTTCGTGAATCGCTGCGCCATGTTCCGCAAAATTGCCTTGCGAACCTGTGGGCAGCTCGTCATCAACTCCCAGAACGACTCTTCATCCAGCAGCAGCAGATAGCTTGGCTGCATCGCACGCACAGTTCCCGACACGGGAAGATTGGCCAGCAACGGAAGCTCGCCAAAGGCAGTACCTGCACTGTAGGAAGCGACCTCGACCTCTTCCTGCTTGCCTGTCTTGTGGAAGATGCTGATCCTTCCCTCAAGCAGGATCACAAAGTGTTTGACCGACTCGCCCTGCTGGATCATCACATCGCCGGGAGCCATGTGGACCTGCTGGACGTCCGTCATGCACTCAAACTCTTCGTCCTTCAACGACTCGAAGATCGAGACTCCGCGTAGAAGACTGAGCAATTTCGGCGTCATCTCGCCAACCGGGGACACATCGAGTTGCTCGATCCCCACCTTACCGACCTCCGAGCTGGACATCTCGTTCATCCTTGCGTCGACTCCTGATTCAACTGCCCTACCGACCCTTGCATATTCCTCCCGCACATAACGTCTCTCAATCCCACAAACGATCCTGCCCTACAGCGTTGCCAGATATTGATGCACGAACTGGATCGCAATCGACCCCTCGCCCACAGCGGAAGCGCATCGCTTTACTGACCCATGGCGCACATCGCCCGCCACAAAGACTCCCGGAACGCTCGTCTCGAGCAGATACGGATCGCGGTCCTTCAGCGGAAATTGTGTCCCCGCAATCTTGAGATCGGGGCCCGCAAGAATAAATCCCTTGTTGTCGACGGCGATCGCCCGGGGCAGCCAGTCCGTCTTCGGAGCCGCTCCTATAAAGATGAAGACCGACGAAGCCTGCCGCGTCTCTTCACCCTTGGGCGTCAACAGCGTCACGCACTCCAGATGTTCACCGCCGCCCATAGCCACAATCTCCGTGTTCGTCTCAACGATGATGTTCTCGGTCGACTCAATCTGATCCACCAGGTACCGCGACATCCCTTTCTCCAGCGAGTCGCCGCGCACCAGCAGGTGTACCGTCGCCGCATAGCGGGAGAAGTGCATCGCCGCCTGCCCCGCCGAGTTCGCCCCGCCGATGACGTACACAATCTCATCCTTGCAGGCGTGTGCCTCGGTCTGCGCTGCGCCATAGTAGACGCCCGCGCCCGTGAAGCGATCTGCCCCCGGAATATCCAGCATGCAGTACGAAACTCCCGTAGAGATCAGGCAGACGTGGCACGTGACCTCCCGGCCGTCCTCCATCATCACGATGTGATACTGCCCCTCATTCCGGATACAGGTGACCCGCTGAGTAAGGAACTCCGCACCCAGCCGATTGGCCTGAAGATAAGCCCGCTTGCCCAGCTCCTCGCCGCTCAGGCCCTCTGGAAAGCCCAGATAATTTTCAATTCTGGAACTTGAACCCGCCTGTCCGCCCGGCGCGACCGGTTCGACGACCAACGTCCGCAGTCCTTCGGACGCTCCGTAAACCCCCGCAGCCAGCCCCGCCGGCCCGGCACCCACGACGACCACGTCGTAAAACTCCTGCTGTGCCTGCGTCCTCAGACCAACCTTCGAGGCGATCTCGGTCGTACTCGGCTGCACCAACGCCGTGCCGTCCCCAAACAGGATCACTGGCAGCTTCGCGTCGTCGATACCCTTTTCGCGCAGCAGACCAAGCGCCTCGGGATTCTGCTGTGGATTCAGCCACATGTACGGAATTCTGTTCCGGGAAAGAAAGTCCCGCACCGCATGGTCGGTAGGCGACCACCGCGGCCCAATCACACGAATGCCTTCAAATGGAGCCTTATATCCCTGCTTCCAGGATTCCAGCAGGTCCGACAGCACCGGGTAAAGCTTTTCTTCAGGCGGATCCCACGGTTTATTCAAGTAATAGTGGATCTTCGCCGCATTGATCGCACGGATAGCGGCCTCTGTATCCGCATACGCCGTCAGCAGCACGCGCTTGGCATCGGGATAGATCGGGATCACCTGCTGCAGGAGGTCGACACCTGTCATCCCCGGCATCCGCTGATCCGAAAGGAACAACGCAACCACCTCGTTGCGCTCCTTCAGTTGCGTGCAGGTATCAAGCGCCGCCTGTCCCGAAGCCGCCCGGATGATCCGGTAAAACTGGCCGTACTGCCGCCTGAGGTCCTGGACAACCGCCTCAAGCACACTCACATCATCATCAATCGCAAACAGAATTGGTTTGGGCATGAAAAAGCTTTCTCTATCTCCGGTCCAATACCAGTATCAGCTATCTGCTTGCCACCGCTGGCCAGCCGCGCCAATACCACATTCGATACCCTAAATACCTCTCAGGGTTCATTAATTTACCTTGTCACGTACCGTTACTTACGTTACCGTACTTGCTGAACGACCTTGTACGAATTGAATACATTGAATCCCCGTCTGCCGCTTACGCCGATGAGGTGTTTGCAGGACGGAGTTCTAGCTGCCGTGGAGAGATATATCTATGAATAGAATCATACTTGGGGACAACCAGGCCATCTTTCGCGCGGGTGCCGCCCGACTGCTGGCCATGGAAGACGATGTGCGGATCGTAGCACAGTGCGACAACGGTGCTCGCCTGCTCGCAGCCGTCGAAGCCAACCGTGGCGCAGTGATCCTTCTATCGACCGGGCTCAACATCGACCTCCCCGCTCTGCTTATCCAGACCAAGCAGCTATCCAGCCGCGTGATCCTCATCACCGAGAAGGCCGAAGAACTTCCCGACCACGTCATCTCCAACCTCGACGGCGTCATCTCCCGCAATATTGCCGGCCCGGATCTTATCGACACAATCCGTCGCGTCTCCCATGGCCTGCGCTGCGTACGCCACTCCGGCGTCACTACCATGCGCGCCCAGGATAGCGTCGGCGAGCGTGTCCGCGACCGCCTCACCCCAAAGGAGATGCAGATAGTCGCCCTAATCGTCCAGGGCTGCAAAAACAAGGACATCGCCGCTCAGCTGAACACCAAGGAGCAGGTGATCAAGAACTACCTGCGCAACATCTACGATAAGACCGGCGTCTCCGACCGTCTCGAGCTGGCACTCTTCACGATCCACCACCGCAACCTTGCCGAAGCCGCCGCTAAGGTAGGCGAACTCCTCCGTAAGAAGACCGCCTAGAGAATCTCCCTCCCGCCAACGGGCGGGCCACGCAAAGCGTTATACAAGTCACGAAGTGACCGCCCCGCGCGCAGCGGGACTTTTATACGCCCGTCACCTTATCCGCAATCGACTTCGCCTGCGTAAACAGCAGCAGATAGTCCGGCCCACCCGCCTTCGAGTCCGTTCCGCTCATATTGAACCCACCAAACGGGTGCGCCCCGACCATAGCTCCCGTGCATTTCCGGTTGAAGTATAGATTCCCGACGAAGAACTCCTCCCGCGCCCGCTCCAAATGCTCGCGCGAGTTCGAGTACACCGCCCCGGTCAGCCCATACTCGGTGTTGTTCGCGATCTCCAGAGCCTCATCGAAGCTCTGTGACTTGATCACCGCCAGCACCGGCCCAAAGATCTCCTCCTGCGCAATCCGTGCGGTAGGCGAAACATCCGCAATCACCGTCGGAGCGATAAAGTAGCCCTTCTCAGCCGTCTCGACTGCCGCGCCGCCCGTCAATAGCCGCCCTTCACCCTTGCCAATCTCGATATAGTCCAGCACCCGCTTGTAAGCGAGCGGGCTGATCACCGGTCCGGCATAGAAGTTCTTCGCCGGATCGCCCTGTTTGATCGCCTCGACCCGCTCCACCAGCCGGTCGCAGAAGACGTCATAAATCGCCGCATCCACAATCACCCGCGAACACGCCGAGCACTTCTGCCCATTGAACCCGAACGCACTCGCCGCAACCCCATCAACCGCCGCCTCAATATCGCAATCGCGGTCCACGATAATCGAGTCCTTACCACCCATCTCCAGCACCGTCCGCTTGATCCAGATCTGCCCGGCGCGCGTCTTGGCGGCACTTTCATGAATCTCAAGCCCAACCTTCTTCGAGCCCGTAAATGCGATAAACCGTGTCTTAGGGTGCGCCACAACCTCCGAGCCAAACTCCGGCCCCTCGCCCGGACAGAAGTTCACCACGCCATCCGGCAACCCAATCTCCTGCAGCAACTCATAAAAGATCGCAGCGATCGTCGAAGCATCGACCGAAGGCTTCAGGATGACGGTATTTCCGGTCACAATCGCCGCCGCCGTCATCCCCGCCATAATCGCAAACGGGAAGTTCCACGGCGGAATCACCGCGCCCACGCCCAGCGGAATGTACTTCAACTGGTTCTTCTCGCCGGGATACTGGATCGGCGTCTTCGCCTCATTTAGCCGCAGCGCCTCACGCGCGTAAAACTCCAGGAAGTCAATGCACTCGGCGACATCGGCGTCAGCCTCGGCCCAATTCTTTCCCACTTCATACGTCAGCCACGCGCAGAACTCGAACTTGCGCTCGCGAATCAGCTCCGCCGCCTGCAGCAGAAACTGCACTCGCTCGCTCACTGGCCGCTTGCTCCACGAAGCGAACGCTCTATGCGCCGAAGCAATCGCAGTCTCAACATGCTCCGCTCCTGCCCGCTGATGCGTGCCGACGACCTGCGAAGGATTCGCTGGATTAACCGAAACGATCTTTCCGGTCGTCTTGATCGGCTGACCGCCGATCACCATGTCGTACTCGCGCCCCAGCTTCGCGTACACAGAAGCCAGCGCGGCCTCCATAGCAATCTTGTTCTCAGACGCGGAGAAATCAACGAAAAGCTCGGTAGCAAAGGGAGAGAGTTCAGCAACGGCGGGCTGAATCGTGAGAGTGGCCATACCTCGATTCTACGCTGGCCCGCCCATCACCCGCAGCACGAAGCTCACCCCGCAGTCAGCTTCTCCGTCTCCGCCGACATCTTCGCCGTCCTGTCCAGTTTGTCCCAGTTGAACGGCTTCCCGTCCACAGCGCGCTTCACCGTCTTCAGCAACACCAGCGAAAACACCTGCCGGTACGTGAACCGCTGTATCCAGATGTGCACCAGCAGCCACCAATCCCCTTTGCTCGCCTGGTGTTTCCGTTCCAGCGCGAACGCGACCGCCGAAGCCGCAAAATCGATTACCGTAAATGTCAGAAAAAACGCAATCAGCTTATACAAGCTGGCTGTCGAAGCTGATTCGGGATGAAAGTAGTGGTCGATGAAATAGTGGAAGATCCCCGCCACAAACATCAGGTCGATCAACGGCGAAACCAGCGGCAGCAAAATCTGGAAGATCAAGATGTTCGGCAGCGCAAACAGCCCCATCGCCCGGTGTTTCCGAATCGCGCCTTTATGTTTATAGATGGCCTGCAGAATTCCGAACGACCACCGGAACCTCTGCCGCATCAGCCCATCCGCATTCACCGGCGCCTCGGTAAACGCCAACGCCTGGTCCTCGTAGATCACCGAGTAGCCTTGCTCCAGGATGTTCATCGTCAGGTCGGCATCCTCGGCCACGGTGTTCGTGTGATAGCCATTCCCGGCTTTGACCGCCTCCGTCCGCCAAGCGCCAATCGCGCCCGGCACCACCATCACCACATCGAACAGATCCAGCGCTCGCCGCTCAAAGTTCTGGCTGGTGATGTACTCCAGCGCCTGCCATCGAGTCCACAGATTCACTCGATTGCCCACCTTCGCATTTCCCGCGACTGCTCCAATCTTCGGATTCGCAAAGTGCGGCACCAGCCGCGTAATCGCGTCATGCGCAATCACGCCATCCGCATCAATGCCGACATAAATATCCTCATCCACGTAGTCCAGAGCGTAGTTCAACGCATCAGCCTTGCCGCCGTTCGGCTTGGTCAACACCGTCAGACGACCCGCCTCAATCTCCTTCGGATACGCCGCCCGCGCCACCTCGCTGGTGCGGTCCTTCGATCCATCGTCGATCACGATGATGTGCATGTTCTTGTAGTTCGACATCATCACAGAACGGATCGTCCGCACGATGACCAACTCTTCGTTGTAAGCCGGAATCAGCACCGCCACGCGCGGATTGTAGTCATCCGGCGCAAAGTTCTTCCGCTTGCGCAGCCGATCGATGATGGCAAACAGTCCGATAATGATCAGCCGTCCCGTCATCAAAATGTCGCCGACAAAAAACACGGCCACAACAAAGTGGTTGAAGAACGAGATAAAGAAGAACGCAACAGAGTCCGCAAATGCCAGCGACCGCTGCCGCCATCCCATCAAGGGAACCATTACCTGTTCGCGCGTCTGTCCGACCAGCTGCGATACGGGAACAATCTGATATCCCCGCGCCTGCAGCGCTTCAATCAGTACCGGCAGTGCCGCTACCGTTGCCGAACGATCCCCTCCACCATCATGCAGAAGGATGACCGAACCACGACCCCACGGATTCTTCTCCATCGCATCGATTTGCCGGAAGACGCTGTCCCGAATCTCTTCCGGCGACTTCCGTGGATGCTCGTCCCAATCATCCGTATCGATCTTGTTGCCCACCACTACGTAGCCGAGGTTCTGGATCAGCTCCACCGGAGCAGCCTGGTCGTTGGTATCAGGCTCCTGGTCGATCGAGTACGGAGGCCTGAAATAAAGTGGGTTCACTCCAAGCTTCGCCGCAAACAGCCGCTCCGTCGCCACTACCTGCAGCTTCACCTGCGCACTTGATATGCCGCTGATGTCCGGGTGCGTGAACGTGTGGTTCCCGATCTCGTGGCCTTCGCGGTAAACCCGCTTCATCACGCCAACATTGTTCTCCGCCTCCTCGCCAATCATGAAGAATGTTCCCGACACGCTGTACTTCTTCAACACGTCCAGAATCTTCGGAGTCCACTCCGGATCTGGCCCATCGTCGAACGACAGCGCCACCTTCTTCTTGTTGTAGCCGACATACTGCACCGTGTAGGGCAGCGGATACGACTTCATCTGCTCGTTCACCACGCTGCGCTGGTCCATCGGGACTTCGTCGTCATCTTCGAGCGTCATCGTGCGCTGGCCACTCTGCGGCTTCCTGGTGACCCGCATGATGTCGCCCTCGCCCTCGTCGTCAACGTCATATCCCGGCTCAACCTGCCCCAGGTCTTTCCACGCATCAACCCGTTGCGGCTTGTCCCATATCTTCCACAGCGAATCGTCTTCCGAGCCGAGTCGCCAAAGACCAATCGTCTGGATGCCCAAGGCCCGCGCCGCGCGCATCTCGTTCAATACGGTCACGCCGTCGAGAAACCAGACCTGGTGCCGGACCTTCGCGTCCTCATCGTCATAGGCGAAGTGCGCATTCATTGCATCAGGATCGAACTGCACCTGCGCATCCGCGTCCGAAGCTGCCTGCCACGCCTCCTGCGTGGAAAGCGCCGTCGCATTCAGCACCTTCGCTGGAGCCGACTCCGCAACCTTCTTTCCCTTCACTACCTTCGCCGGACCGGGCGGCGGCAACGCTGTCGTCCAGTCGTAGCCATAGCTGCCCAGCGAGCAGATGATCTTCTCTTTTGGCACGACCTTCAGGACGTTCTTCAGGTTGTCGATAAACCAATCCTGCGACGCAATCGGCCCCGGCTGGCTGTCCACCTGGTGCTCGTCATAGTTCATGATCATCAACCCGTCCGAGTGGTCGGCCATGAACTTCAGGTCATAGTCTGGATCGCTGACCGGCGTGTTGATATAGAGCTTCAGATTCCGGCGATGGAAGTCGTTGTAGACCGCTTCGATCAGCGCACGATATCCAGGCTGGGCCGCTGTCGGAATCTCCTCCAGATCGAGCGCTATCCCCCGATACAAAGTGTTCTTCGCCAGAAATGTATCGATCTCAGTTACAAATCGCGCCCGCGAGGCATCGCTCTCCAAAAAGTCGCCTACCAGCGGAACAAACATTCCTTTCCTAGGATCAAAGTTGTTCACCAGCGGAAAGACTTCCGTATCTTCATGGGCATCGGAGATCGCCCGCGCTACCTTGTTCTCGCGATCGACTCCATGCACCCCCGACCGGTCAACAATCGAAAACGCAGTATTGTCGATCGTATTCGCCGTGATGTCTCCGTCCGTGCCCACCACGTGTAGCCAATCCGGGAACAGCAGATCGATCTGCTTGATGTGCTGCTTCAGCGAAGGGTAGCTCGAAGGGTCCCACTCCACGTAGTACGCAGCGCGCAGACCTTCACCCGAGTTCAACGTGATATCGGATGGGGCCTTGTCAGTCTTCCGGTGCGGAGCACGCCGCAGCTTCTGCGCCGTCGTCTTCGCGGTCGCAGGCTTCGCCTCCAGAGCGCGATAGTTGTGCTGCGTCGCTGGCAGCAGAAGCTCCTTCATCGGCTTCACCCGCAGCAATCCGATAATGAAGATCACGCCTACGACCAGCCCCAGCAGCGCCGCGACGTCCAGGACGCGCCGCAGCCGCTTCCAGCGTCTTCTTTGTGGATCGTAAAAAACCTGTTGGCTCACGACTGCCTACTCGCTAAAGGGAAGAAACACCGAGATATCGTTTGGGGACGGAGCACTGAAGCCAATCGTAGTGACACCTCATCCTCCAGTCAACGCATTGCATCTTCAGTATGATGCGAGAGATGGCGCAACCGAGAGCAAAACTGTGGGTATGGGTCACGATCGCCCTCGCGACAGGAATCGCACTCCGCCTTTACTTCATAATTACGGCCCCAAAACTCACCACCGATACCCTCCTCTACGGCGACATCGCGAAAAACCTCCTTCAGCACCACGTCTTCGGCTTCACCGTCAACGGAGAACCACCCCGCCCCACCCTCATCCGCGTCCCTGGCTATCCGCTCTTCCTCGCCCTCTGCTTCCTTATCTTCGGCGTTGAGAACTACCACGCCGTCCTCTATCTCCAGCTCCTCATCGATCTCGCCACCTGCTGCCTCGTCGCCGATCTTGCCCGCCGCCTCTTCGGCATCCGATCCAGCATGGCCGCCCTCTGGCTCGCCGTCCTCTGCCCCTTCACCGCCAACTACGTCGGCTCCGCCCTCACCGAGACGCTCACCCTCTTCTTCATCGCCGCCTCCTTCTATACCCTCCACCGCTGGAGCGAGACCACCTTCCGCTACAACCTCTGGCTCTGGCTCCTCGCCGCCTCGCTCGCCGCCGCCATTCTCATCCGTCCGGAACAAGGCCTCCTCGCCGCCGCCATCGTCCCGGCCATGCTCTGGCTCGCCGCACGCTCCCGCGCCAACACGCCGTCGTCGCTTCCCGCTCGGCTCCTTCCGGTCCTGGTTGCTGCGTTCTGCGTCGTCCTTCCACTCGCACCTTGGGCCGCACGCAACTGGCACACCTTCCACGTCGTCCAGCCCCTGGCCCCACGCTCTGCCACCGACCCTGGAGAACACGTCCCCCTCGGCTTCCAACGCTGGTACCGCACCTGGGCCATCGAGTTCGCAAGCAACGAGTACGTCTACTGGAACTACGACAGCAGCGACATCAAGATCACCGACCTGCCCGCCCGCGCCTTCGACTCCCCCGCCCAACGCGCGGAGACAGCTAGGCTCCTCGCCGACTACAACCTCACCGACAGCGACTCTCCTTCGCTCGACGCACGCTTCAACACCCTGGCCGCCGAACGCATCTCCGGCCACCCACTCCGCTACTACATCGTTCTCCCCATCGCACGCTTAGCAAACATGCTCTTCCGCCCACGCCTTGAGCTCACAGCCATCACTCTCGAATGGTGGCAATGGAACGAAGACCGCAAGGAATCGACCTTCGCCATCGCTTACGCCTTACTCAATCTCGCTTACATGATCCTCGGAGTTTGCGGCTTTATACGCTGGAAGTCCTTCACGCCCACATTCGCCGACCATGCCCCACTTGCGCTGGCGATGGCGGCTTACGTAGTTCTCCGCTGCGCGTTGCTGCTGACTCTCGACAACTCGGAAGACCGCTACACCCTCGAACTCTTTCCCATCACCATCCTCTGCGCTGCCATCCTCTTCCAACGCAAAGAAGCGTCAGCCGCAAGCTGACGCTTCTTTCTTCCTACCCCAACAAAACCGTCATCCTGAGCAAAGCGTTTGGCCGCTTACAGCCTTGTGCCCATTCATCGCGGCACCATCGCGATGAATGGGACCGGCACAAAGGCGCAAGAGCCTACCGCCGATCCACCTGCGTATCCTTATTCGTCTTGATCGCGAACGCACCCTCGTTCACCTTCTGGTTGTACCGGATGTGCTCGAAGAACGTCGTAAACAGATCCCCCGATGGCGAAAAAAACTGCTGCTTCAACGAGATCCCCAGTGTCGGCTCAACCCATATCGTGATGTGCGAGAACATATTCCGATTGTTGGGGTCCTTGGCCACCAGGTCCAACTTCACCACGTTATAGGGCTTCGCTCCGTCTTTGATCGTCTCCATTCCCTGCTCCGTGATGTTCCACGTCTTTGCAAGATCCGTCCCGCTCCCGCCAAACCCGAGCGTCAAAAAACTCTCGGCCTGCGTCTGATTGGCGCCCGTATGGAACACCGTCAGCCGGTTCGTTCCAGGCTCATAGATCTGCAACTCGCTGCCTTTATAGGCCAGCGTCCGCGTCCCATTCGCCGTAGCCGAAGCCTCACCCGCGCAAGCCTGAGTTGCCGAAGGAGCCACTTTCAACCCCATCTCCGTCGCAGCACCTTTGCGCACAAAGTAGATCATCCCGCACTGCGAACTCGTCTCCTTGATCACCTTCGTAAACGTGTCCCGACGAAAATCAGCCTGCGCCGACTTAAACCCCACACTCGCCGCGTCCATCTGCTTCAGTACCGCATCCAACCCCGGCTGCTGAGCTCCCGCCACCATCGACAATCCCAACAAACAACCCGCCACAAAAATTCGCATAAAGACTTGCACCCCACTCCCAGTTCCCTACAACCCTGCTCTTACCGGAGCACCCAGGCGTCGTAAGCCACAACCTTGCCCTTACCATCCATCACCGGCTCATAGTGGTCCAGAGTCACCTCGCCCGAGATCGGCTCGACGGTTCGCATGATTGCTGCAACGCGCTCGCTTTCAGTTTGAGATGCATTTGGCGAGCCACTCCCGCCGCCCGCGCGAATCTCATAGATAAACCGATTCTTCTGCCCGCTTGTCCCAGCCTCTTTCACCAGAACCTCGCTATCGCGCAGCGGCACATTCGCCACCGGCCTAGCGCCGTAGTCGATATAGTGCGGCGACACAAATAAGAACAGCAAAATCAGCGTCACCATCACGTCGAAGTGAACACTTCCGCGCTCATACGTCCACCAGAAATAGCTACTCAGAAGCTTCATTACGCCGACATCCCTTTCTTATGCAGGTGCGTCTGCACGCCGATCACGGTGTCGCCATTCATGTACGGCACCAGAACCTCCGGCACCTTGATAGACCCATCCGCCTGCTGATAGTTCTCCAGGATCGCGAGATACGTCCGCCCAACAGCCAGCCCGCTGCCGTTCAACGTATGCAGCAACTCACTCTTCTTTGCGCCCGTCGGCTTGTAGCGGATATTCGCGCGCCTCGCCTGGAACGCCTCGAAGTTCGAGCACGAACTAATCTCGCGATAAAGCTGCTGTCCCGGCAACCACACTTCCAGGTCATAGGTCTTTGCTGCGGAAAACCCCATATCGCCCGCGCACAACAACATCCGACGATACGGCAGCCCTAGCTTCTCGAGCACCGTCTCTGCATGGCTCGTCAACAACTCATGCTCGGCGTCCGAGTCCTCCGGACGCACAAACTTTACCAACTCGACCTTCTGGAACTGGTGCTGCCGAATCATCCCCCGAACGTCCTTGCCATATGACCCCGCCTCGCTGCGGAAACACGGCGTATACGCGCAGAAAGAGATGGGCAGCTGC
This sequence comes from Granulicella aggregans, assembly GCF_014203275.1. Taxonomy (GTDB): domain Bacteria; phylum Acidobacteriota; class Terriglobia; order Terriglobales; family Acidobacteriaceae; genus Edaphobacter. The sequence continues at coordinate 320,716 of NZ_JACHIP010000003.1, read as the reverse complement.
CCTTCGTCCAGCGTCTCGTCGCGGAAGATATTTGTTACCGGAACCTCAGCCGTCGGGATCAGCCAGTGATCGCTCTCCTGCAGCTTGCCCGGCTCGTACGCTCCCTTGTCGTCGCAATGAAAGAGGTCCTCGGCAAACTTCGGCAACTGCCCCGTCCCAAAAAGCGACTTCGAGTTCACCATGAACGGCGGCAGTACCTCGGTGTACCCATGCTCCCGCGTATGCAGGTCGATCATGAAGTTCGCCAGCGCCCGCTCCAACCGCGCTCCCTGCCCAAAGTGCACCACAAAGCGCGATCCGGCAATCTTCGCTGCACGGTTGAAGTCCAAAATACCTAGGGCCTCGCCCAGCTCCCAATGTGGCTTCGCGGCAAATGGAAACTCCGTCCGCTCGCCCCAAACCTTCACTTCGACGTTGTCGTGCTCGCTCTTGCCTGCCGGGACCGAATCCTGCGGAAGATTTGGCAGCGTCTGGAGCACATCGCGCAGCCTCTCGTCGGCAGCTATAGCTGTCGCCTCCAAGGCTTCAACTTCGCCCTTCAGCGACTTCGTCTGCTCCATCAGCACGCTTGCATCGCCTCCGGAACGCCGCATTCCCGCGATCTCATCCGTCAGCTTGTTACGCTGCGCCTTCAGCGTTTCGACGCGAGTCACAGCATCCCGCCGCTCGCGATCAATCTCCGCAAAATCACCCAGCAACGCAGCCGGATCGGCTCCGCGCTGACGCAGCTTCTCTTCCACTAAAGGCAAATTCGCCCGTACAAATCCCAGATCGATCATCGCTCTTCATTCTAACTGCCAGCAAAGCAAATGACCCCTCCGCTAGGAAGGGGCCGCTATCGCCTCAACAACAAAACCCCGTTACCGAGGACCGCCGCCGCCCATCATGTGGTGAACTCCAACATCATATCCACGGCGAAACCCGTCTCTGTAGTCGCGTCTCGCGCCACGCGGCACGTTCGGATGCCGGAACTCATCGCGATTATTCACATCAGGCCTGCGATGATTCTCATAGTCCTTGCGTGCGCCTTCTATGCCGTCATGAAACCCGCGACGATGAATATCATCCGCCCACTCAGAGGGCGGCGCATCCCATCCACCCGGCCCATAAGCGCCCGGAGGCGGAGGAGGAGGTCCCTGCTGATACTGTGCCTGAACTGCATTCGAACTCAACAGAATTCCCGCCGTCAATGCGACCGCTGATAGTGCGTTCCTCATATTCATTCAAATCCTCTTTCGGGCAATCCTATGCCACTCCGTTAGAACCCTACTTCGCACGCGGTGTTGCTTCGTTCCTCAAATTCACCGGTTCGCACCGCAGCAACAATCCCCGTTTATCATCTCCACATGCATAAGAAAGTCGCCGCCCTCCTGTGCCTCTCCCTGGCCCTCGCTGAATCCCCGCGCTCCCTCGCACAGGCATATCAGGCCAAGCCGAAGCTCGCCGTCATCCTCGTCATCGACCAGTTCCGCGGCGACTACCTAGACCGCTTCCGCACCAGCTTCACCACGCCCAACGGGTTCAATCTCTTCCTCAAAAAGGGTGCCTACTTCAACTCCTGCTACTACGACTACGCCAACCTCAAGACCGCTCCCGGCCACGCCACCATCGGCACCGGCTCTTACACAGACGGCCACGGCATCGGCTCCAACGAGTGGTGGGACCTCTCCCGCAGCACCGATCACCCCATCTCCTCCGTCGAAGACGAACGCTACCGCCTCACCGGCACCTTCGACGACCTCCCCGTCCCACCACTCCCCGCAGTGGACCCCAAAGCCCCCCGCGTCGGCTCGTCTCCCTTCAATCTGAAGGCGACCACCATCGGCGATGAAGTCCGCCTCGCCACCAACGGCGAATCGAAGCTCTTCGGCGTCTCGCTCAAAGACCGCGCCGCCATCCTGCCTTCCGGCCAGACCGCCAACGCCGCTTTCTGGATCGATCAATCCACCGGCCGCTTCGTCACCTCCACCTACTACATGCCCCAGCTCCCCGAGTGGGCCACCAAGTTCAACAAGGGCCCACGCGTAGCCCAGGCGGTGAAAGATGCCGGCCTCGACGACACCACGCAGTTCTACGCCATGGTCGGCCGCACCCCCGCCGCCAACAGCTACGAGCTTGCCTTCGCCGAAGCCCTCATCGACGGCGAACAACTCGGCCAACACCCGACTACTGATGTCCTCACCGTTTCTCTCTCCGCCAACGACATCCTCGGCCACCAGCTTGGGCCGGACTCCGACGCCGAGAAAGAGATGGTCCTCGCCCTCGACCGCGACCTCAACACCTTCTTCTCTGACCTCGACAAGAAGGTTGGCCTCGCCAACGTCTTGGTCGCCTTCACCGCCGACCACGGTGTAGCTCCCATCGTCCGCGAGTCCGCGAAGCTCGGTGTGCAATCGGCATCGCTCGATCTAGAAGCCTTCAGCGATGCCATCAACGAATCTCTGAACAAGCACTTCGCCACAACCAAAAAGACGAAGTTCTTCCTCTCAGCCCTCGAGCTACCCAACCTCGCCCTCGATCCCCGCGCCTTTGAAGCTCTCCACATCACCGAGGCTGACGCCGAGGCCGCAGTCGTCGATGCCATCCCCGCCGCCATAGCCACCGTCGGCCCGCCCCCGCAGCCGCTCAATAACCCCACCACGACGCCCGAAGGCAGCCGTGCCTACAGCGAAACCCGCATCGACGCCGCCCCGCGCCTCGCCTTCGTCCGCTCCCGCGTTGACCTCGCCGCTGGCAAGATCCCCGACACCGAGTTCGGCCACCTCATCCAGCACAGCTACACCGACCACGGCGGCTGGTACGTCACCGTCTTCCCCACGGCCTACCAGATGGAGTACCTCAACGGTATCCAGACCACCCACTTCTCCCCCTGGAGCTACGACCGGCACGTCCCCCTAGGCTTCTACGGAGCGGACATCATCCCCGGCTACTACCGCAACAAGGTCGCCCCGGTCGACATCGCCGCCACCTTCGCAGCCATTCTGGGCGTCAACGCTCCGTCCTCCAGCGTCGGTCATATCCTCACCCAGATCATCAAAGACAGCAAATAAAACTAAGAACATACAGAGGAGACCTATCCAATTCCTGCTGGCCGTCGTCCAACCGGAATTGTTTATCTCCCGCCCGCTGAGGCTGGCAATTCGACCAAGGATATCTCTTGCGCATCTCTATATCCGTACTCGCTTCGCTCCTGTTCCTCTCGACTCTTTCCGCTGTCGCATCAGCACAAATCGCCGTCTACGGCACGTTCTCTCCAACAAGGATTCAGGGCATCGCCACAGGGAACAACGCCGCTGGAGGATACAAAACCAGCAACTATTGGGCCTATGCTGTCGGCGGAGGGGCAACACTCACGCTGCTGCCCCTCGGGCCATTGTCACTTGGAGTAGATGTGCGAGGGTCGACCCAACCCGGAACCCAGGGTGCAGATACCGTCCTTGCCGGACTGAAATTGGGAGCCAAACTGCCTGCGATCTCCTACAAACCGTATGTCCAGGTCTCAGGCGGCTACCTCAATACCCGCTCAGACGTAGCGACCGGCCTCGCATCCGGAAGCACGAACCACCAGGGCTTTGCCGCGTATGAGGTGCTTGCCGGCATCGACCACAGGATCGCCCCGCTTATCGACTTCCGCGTTCTCGAGGCTGGCGTAGGACGCGGCATATTCGTGAATGGACCGAACAGCAATGTCCCAAACGTCACCTTCGTCACACTTTCGACTGGACTCGTCTTCCGCTTCTGACTCGACCGGCAGTGGGGAGATCATTCGCAAAGCTACAATCGAATCATGCCCCCCAAGTCCACCAGAGGCCCCGACATGCGGGTCACCCTCGCCGGCGTAGAGCTCGCCAACCCTGTCATCGCCGCCAGCGGCACCTTCGGTTACGGTGTCGAGTTCGAAGAGATCGTCTCACTCGCCCGCATCGGCGCCTTCGTCACCAAGGGACTCTCCCGCGAGCCCATGCCGGGCAACCCCACCCCGCGCATCGTCGAAACGGCCGCCGGCATGATGAACGCCATCGGCCTCCAGAACATGGGCGTCCGCGCCTTCGTCGAACAGAAGATGCCCCGCCTGCGCAAGATCCCGGGAGCGGTTGTCATCGCCAACGTCTTCGGCTTCCGCATCGAGGACTGCATCGAAGTCATCCGCGTTCTCAACGACACCCCGGACATCGCCCTCTACGAGCTCAACGCCAGCTGCCCCAACACCAGCCACGGCGGCATGGTCTTCGGCACCGACCGCGATCTCCTCCTCGAACTCACCTCGCGCTGCAAGTACATCGCGGCTCGCCCGGTCATGGTCAAGCTCTCCCCGAACGTCACCAGCATCGCCACCATGGCCCGCGCCGCAGCCGACGGCGGTGCCGATGCCATCTCCCTCGTCAACACCTTCCTCTCGCTCTCGATCGACATCGAAACCCGCCGCTCCCGCATCGCCAACTTCACCGCCGGCCTCTCCGGCCCTGCGATCAAACCCATCGCCCTCCGCATGGTCTACGAGGCCTCACAAGCAGTCAGCATTCCGGTCGTCGGCCTGGGAGGCATCGTCCGCGCCGAAGACGCCGTAGAGTTCCTCCTGGCCGGAGCCACCGCCGTCCAGGTAGGCACCGCCAGCTACGCCGACCCCCGCGCCGTAGAGAACATAGCCACAAATCTCCGTCGCTGGTGCTCCGAAAATAACGTCCAGAAGGTAGCCGACCTCACCGGCGGCCTGCTCACCTAACCGCCTTTTCTTGTTTGTCATTCCGAAGGGAATCTGCGTTTGCGTGCGTCGTCTCCGCTTTCGTTGGATACCGAGGTGCTACTCCGCAAGCCCCCGAAGTATGTCCAGCCGGTTTGGAGGCGCATTAGGCGAGAGGAAACTTGGAATAGTATCTTTCGTCCGCCGGGGCCGACAAAGGAACTCTACAGGCCATTCAGCAATACGTTCTTCCTTGACGTGAAGAAAATCGCCAGGCTCACGCTCTTCAATGTACTCAAGCTGGCGAATGAGCGCGAGTGGAGCCTCAGCGCCCTCTGTAATCCGCGAAAATGCAAGCGCTTCGGCGTAGCTTTCGAATGACTGGTAGTAGTCACTTCCATCTGCAAGGTCGACCGCGCCACGCTCAGGATGACACCAGACTCGATATTCCAGAACTTCGTCCCAAACATATCCCCCGCCAGCCTTCGCGAGCGATGAGTATGTACCCACGAGTTGCGCATCTAGAACGTCTGGATAGTCTGGATAGATTGTGAGATTCATTTGGATAACCCTATCGTGCCTTCTTCAAAGCACCAATTAATCCGATTGATCCGCGCTTTATAACGCCAAATAGAAACCACGATGGCATCCGTCTTCCTCCACCAGCGCTAAACTAATCCACGTGAACATTGAATGCATCACCACCACCGCTCCTGAGCTCTCTGGCGACCTCCGCCCCGTCCGCCGCGCCCTTCTCTCGGTCACCGACAAGACCGGCCTCATCGAATTTGCCCGCACCCTCTCCACCTTTGGCGTCGATCTCGTCAGCACCGGCGGCACCGCACGTGCCCTCCGGGAAGCCGGCCTCCCCGTCCGCGATATCAGCGACCTCACCGGCTTCCCCGAGATGCTCGACGGCCGCGTCAAGACCCTCCATCCCAAAGTCCACGGCGGCATCCTCCATATCCGTCACAACGAGGCCCACCTCGCCTCCGTTGCCGAGCACGCCATCGAGCCCATCGACATGGTCGTCGTAAACCTCTACGCCTTCGAAAAGACCGCGCAGAAGCCCAACGCCGCCTTCTCCGACATCATCGAGAACATCGACATCGGCGGCCCATCCATGGTCCGCTCCGCCGCCAAGAACTTCGAGGATGTCGCCGTCGTCACGGCAGTCGCAGACTACACCGCCCTCGCCGCCGAACTCACCGAGCACCACGGCAGCCTCTGCCGCTCCACGCGCTGGCGGCTCGCCAAGCAGGCCTTCGCCACCACCGCCGCCTACGACGCAGGTATCGCAAGCACCCTCGAGACAATCGTCGAACCCGGCGGCGAAGGCGAGCCCGCGAAGTTCGACAACGCGACTCTGCCGTCCACTGTCCGCATCATCGAGCCGCTTGCATACACCCTCCGTTACGGCGAGAACCCGCACCAGAAGGCCGCCCTCTACACCGACGGCAGCGGTAAGGGCGTCGCCGCCGGCAAGCAGCTCCAGGGCAAGGAACTTAGCTACAACAACATCGTCGACCTCGACGCCTGCTGGGAGCTCGTCAGCGAGTTTGAAGGCTCCGCCGACGCCGCCGTCGCCATCATCAAGCACACCAACCCCTGCGGCGCAGCCACCGGCGCGACCGTCCTAGAGGCCTACACCCGCGCGCTCGAAGCTGATCCCATCTCCGCCTTCGGTGGCGTCATCGGCATCAATCGCGAGGTAGACGAAGCCGCCGCAGAAGAGATCGCCAAGCTCTTCGTCGAAGCCATCGTGGCTCCGTCCTTCACCGAAGGCGCACTCGCCCGCTTCGCCGCGAAGAAGAACCTCCGCCTCGTAGCCATCACCTCGGCACACACGCCACGCATCATCAAACAAGTCTCGGGTGGCCTCCTCATCCAGGACGCCGACCGCCACCGCGTCACCGAAGCCGACCTCAAGACCGTCACCAGCCGCCCGCCAACCCCCGAAGAGATGCGCGCACTGCTCTTCTCCTGGAGCGTCTGCAAACACGTCAAATCGAACGCCATCGTCTACGCCCGCTTCAACGCAGGCCACGGCCAGACCGTAGGCATCGGTGCCGGCCAGATGAGCCGAGTCGACGCCGCAAAGTTCGGTGCGATGAAAGCAGCCCTCCCGCTCGCCGGAACCGTAGCCGCCTCAGACGCCTTCTTCCCTTTCCCCGACGGCCTTGAAGTCGTAGCCAACGCCGGAGCAACCGCCATCATCCAGCCCGGAGGCTCAGTCCGCGACACCGAAGTCATCGCAGCCGCCGACAAGCTCGGCATCGCGATGGTCTTCACCGGCATCCGCCACTTCCGCCACGGCTGATCGATTCATCCACAATCTGTGCCCCATTCATCGCAGCTACATCGCGATGAGTGGGACCAGTCACAACCCCGTCCTTGTCATCCTTCGACGAAGTCGGAGGATCTGCTTTTGTCTTTCCAGTTGGCCTCGAGCCTCTTCACCCCATCCAAAATCCCCAACTCCCCAACCCTTCCGTCTATAATTCTCACCATTACATCCGCGTGAACACCGCGCGCAGATCCCGGCATCCGACTCACGAACCCGAACGTCTAACCTTGTAGCACTGGTTCCACTGCTTCACTCGTTCCACCGAACTTTCATGACTCTCTAAACCCGTCGGCACCGGATAAAAAACATATGACCTTTCGCCCCTCGAACGCCATTCTGATCTCCTGCCGCCGCTTTCTTCCCGCGCTCGCTCTCTGCGCCGCGACCCTTTCCCTCCCCGCGCAAACCCTGAAGCATCATAGCGATGCGCCAGAGGTGGCCACCAAAGCCGCGACTCCGGCTGTCGATCACGGTGCCAGCTACTATCACTATGGCCTGGCCCATATCTACGAGGATATGGCCGTCAACGCGGGCCGTCCCGACTATGCCACCCAAGCCGTGGAAGAGTACAAGCTCGCCCTCAATGCCGACCCCGACTCCCCCATGCTCCAGAACGGCCTCGCCGACCTCTACTTCAAGATCGGGCGCATCCGGGAAGCAGTCACGGCCGCAAAAGACCAGATCTCCCGCAATCCTAACGACGTCGAGTCCCACAAGCTCCTCGGCAAGGTCTACCTCCGCTCGCTTGGCGACGCCCAGAACCAGCAATCGGCCGAGATGCTCCAGTTAGCCCTCACAGAGTACGAGACCCTCGCCAAGCTCGATCCCAATGACGTCGAGAACCACCTACTTCTCGGTCAGCTCTACGGCCTCAATCATGACTCCGCCAAGGCCGAGGCCCAATTCAAGCTCGCTGAAAAAATCGACCCTAACTCGGAAGAGAGCGTCCTCAATCTCGCCCGCCTCTACAGCGTTCAAGGTGACTTTCAGCGTACGATCGAAGTCCTCAAGTCCGTCCCGCCGGAAGATCGCACCCCGCGCATGGAACTCGCGCTCGGCGGCAGCTACGACCAGGTCAAGGACTACGGAAACGCCGCGGCAGCCTACAAGCGCGCGCTCGATTCCGACCCCGGCAACGTCGACAGCACACGAGGCTACGCCAACGCCCTTCTGAACGACGGCAAGCTCGACGAAGCCCTCGCCCAGTTCAAGGCCGTTCTTGTCATCGAGCCCACAGACGCCCAGTCGCAGATCCGCATCGCCGACATCCAGCGCCGCCAGGGCCACTACGAAGAAGCCCTTGCCACTCTGCAGAAGGCTAAGACCCTCACCAAGGACAACCAGGAGCTCAGCTACAACGAGGCCCTGATCGATGACTCTCTCGGCCGCTACGACGACGCCATCGCTGTCCTCACCGGCCTCATCGACTCCGGCACCCAGGCTGACGGCAAGTACTCTGACGGCGACAAGTCCAACCGCGCCATCTTCCTCGATCGCCTCGGCATCATCTACCGCGAGCAGAACAAGACCGCTCAGGCCGTCGATGCCTATAAGCAGATCATCGCCCTCGGCGGAGACTTCGTCTCTCGCGGATACCAGGGCGAAGTCGACGCCTACCGCGACGTTCACCAGTGGACCGAGGCAACTGCAGTTGCCGCCGAAGCTGCCAAGGCTCTGCCCAAAGATCGCCAGGTCCAACTCATGTACGCCGGCCAGCTAGCCGACTCCGGCAAGGTAGACGAGGGCCTCGCCCTTGCCAAGACGCAGCTCCAAGGCACCTCCGACGACCGCGACGTCCAACTCTCGCTCGCCCAGATCGATCTCCGCCTCAAGCGCTACGCCGACGCAAACGCCGAGATCGACAAAGCCGAAACCACCTCCAAGACCTCCGGCGAGAAGCTCTACATCCACTTCCTCCGTGGAACCGTCGCCGACCGCCAGAAGAACTACGATGAAGCCGAGTCCGAGTTTCACAAGGCCCTCGCCATCGATCCACAGAACGCCACCGTCCTCAACTACATCGGCTACATGAACGCCGACCGCGGCGTGAAGCTCAACGAGGCCCTCGCCCAGATCAAGAAGGCCGTCGACCTTGATCCGCAGAACTACGCATTCCTCGACTCGCTCGGTTGGGTTTACTTCAAACTCGGCCAATACACCGAAGCCTCGCAAAACCTGCAGAAGGCCGTCGAACGCAGCAGCACCGACCCGACCGTCCACGACCACCTCGGCCAGGTGTATGAGAAGACCGGCAAGCTCAAACTCGCCGTCACCCAGTGGGAGCGCTCCATGAACGAGTACGCTCACTCGCTGCCTGCTGACGCGGACCCAGCCGATGTCGCCAAGGTCCAGCACCACCTCGACGCAGCCAAGATCAAGCTGGCGAAGGTCAACACCACAACCTCCAAGCAATAACAGAACCAACATACCGGGTGCCCCATCTTCGCGACAGCCTGATCGTCGCTAAGGTGGGCATTCGTGCGGTGCACGAACCACTCTCTTCCCCCCGTCCACAAGTCCCACAGACAGCCCCATGCACTAAACTGCATTCAGCTACCCGATGACTGACACCCCGCATCTCCCCGCCGTCCGCGGCGACGCCGACGATCCTCTCAGCACCCGCGTCTATCCGGCCCCCGCACGCGCGCACCGCACCCCTTTCCAGCGCGATCGCGACCGCGTCGTACAAGCCCGTGCCTTTCGTCGCCTTGCCGGCAAGACCCAGGTCTTCACCTCCCGCGCCAGCGACCACTTCCGCAGCCGCCTCACCCACACCATCGAAGTTGTCCAGATCGCCCGCGATGTAGCCTGCGCCCTAGGCCTCAACGAAGACCTCGCCGAGACCCTCGCCCTGGTCCACGACATCGGCCACCCGCCCTTCGGCCACGCCGGCGAGCGCGCCCTCGACAAGTGCCTGCAGCAGCACGGCCTCCGCTTCGACCACAACCTCCACGCCCTTCGCATCTGTGAGCACTTCGAGCAGCGTTACGCCGCCCATCGCGGCCTCAACCTCACCCTTGGCGTCCGCGAAGGCATCATCAAGCACTCCCGCGACTACAAGCCTAACGAGCACCCGTTGCTTGAGCCCTATATGCTCGGCGAACGGCCGCCGCTCGAAGCCCAGATCATTGACCTCGCCGACGAGATCGCCTATCTCACCGCCGATCTCGACGACGGCGTCGAGTCCGGCCTCCTCGAGATCGACCACATCTGCGACCACGTCCACATCCTCAGCCGCTGCTACAAGCAGGTCGCCGCGCAGCACGCAGGCGTCGAGCAGAAGTACCTCTTCAACGAAGCCCTTCAACTCATGCAGCACGCCCTCACCGACGACCTCATCGCCACCACCCGCCGCAACACCGAGGCCATCGGCGCGAAGTCCCTCGAAGACATACGCCTTCATCCCCGCCGCCTCGCCGTCTTCTCCCAGCAGGCCGAGTCCGAGCGTCTCCAGGAAAAGCGCTACCTCTACGATACCCTCTACACCTGCGACGCCCTCGAAAACGAGCACAATAAGGCCGAAGAGGTCGTCACCGCTCTCTTCAACTTCTGGATCAAGAACCCCGAAGAGTTGCCCCAAAGCTACTTCGACGAATCAGTCGAAGAGGGCCTGCCCCGCATCGTCGCCGACTACATTGCCGGCATGACCGACCAGTACATCCTTCTCCAATTCCCAGCCATTCGGCGAGCCATCCGCCGCTGATTAAGTCGTCTGTCATTCCCAAAGGGAATCTGCGTTTGCTTTGAGCCGAGCCACCACCGCCCGGGTGCCCCATCCATACGCAGTCTCACCGCGGATGGGTGGGACGTAAAACGTCACGGCAACAACGAAACATGCGCCGCGACAATCCTCCACCCCACCTCGAACCTCACCCAAACCTGGCTCTGCCGCCCTCGAATCACTCGGCCATCCCCAGCCACCCGATCAAACTCAAGCGTGATGCTCCCATAGTCGTTTCCAAACGCCACTACATCCAACCGCTTCACCGTCCGCGCCAGCCCCACCGATGGCCGGCTCTTGCGAAACGCCTCCAGCTCCTCAAACCCGTAAAGATTCTCCGTCACCCCAAACCGCATCACCTCCGGCGAGTGCCAGAACATCGCCGTCAGCGTCTCCACATCATTCGAGACCAAAGCCTCCTCATACTTCGGATAGAGCACCGTCAACTCCGCCACCACCGCTGGATCATTCACCACCATTGCCACCAACCCTCCATCTCTCAAACGAATAATCCTTCATCCTGAGCGGCGCCATTCGCTGCTCCATCGCGAATGGCGCAGTCTAAGGACCTGCGTCCCCGCTCCCTGACCACATCACTCACTAGCTTTCAGCTACGGTCGCTAAAACAGTCGTCGCCCAGGCAAGATACTCTTACCAATCGAAGCCGCCACCGTCACCATCGGCCGATTCACTACCTGCGCCAGCCGTAGATCCATCGCCACGCTGCAAAGCAAATACGCATGCAACTCCGAGAAACCCCACCCTTCTACCAGCAGGTCCACCATCCGTGAGGTAGCCGCCTTCGCCGCTCCCAGCGCATCAGGCGAAGACTCGACCACCGTCCACTGACCCAGCGGGTCTACCGCGACATAGGGAGCATCCACCACCGGCCCCGCCAGCGCCTTTCCCTTATGCACCTTGAATCGCAGTGTCACATCAGCCGGGCATTCGATCCCGTTGATGCATACCTCTCCATCGCCCTGTGCCGCATGGGCGTCTCCGCAAGAAAACAACGCCCCCGCATTGAACACCGGCAGATACAACGTCGATCCCGTCACCAAATCCCGCACATCCATGTTCCCGCCAAACGTTCCCGGCGGTCGCGTCTTGAACACCCCAGCTTCGCCCGGAGCCACTCCCATCACGCCGCAAAAAGGCCGCAGCGGCAACACCGCCGGAGCCAGCGACCGCGACACCTCGCCATCCAAATCCCAATGAAACAAACTCGGCTCAGTAAACCGCTCGTCGAGAAACCCCAGCCCCGCGATGGTGCTCGTCCATCCCCAACCCTTGTGCCTGACCTCCAGCACTTCAACCTCGAGCACATCCCCCGCCGCTGATCCCCTCACATACACCGGCCCAGTCAGCGCGTGAATCCTGTCGCGTTCGATGCCAAGAAAGTCCTGAACCGTCGCCCCCGGTTTCACCTGTCCGCCGCTTGCATCCAGGCACTCGAAGTGAACTGTATCGCCACTTTCAATTTCCAGCCTCGGTTCCAGTTCCTTATTCCAAACCGAATGCGTAGGCTCCGCCCCCAACTCAAACTCCGCCATCCCAGCTCCTAAAAGATCTCCACCACCATCTGCACTTCCACCATCGCATTCCTGGGCAACGCGTTCACCCCCACAGCCGCCCGCACGTGCCGTCCCGCGTCGCCAAATACCTTTACCAACAGGTCCGAAAATCCGTTCACAACCTTCGGCGAATCCGCAAACTCCTGCGGCGCGTTCACATATCCATTCACGCTCACCACGCTCTTCACCGCGTTCAGAGATCCCAGATGCCGCTTCAACACCGCGAGCTGCGTCAAGCCGCAAAGACGCGCCGCGCGGTACCCTTCTTCGATAGCGAGAACCTGCCCCGTAACAATTCCACTTTCATCCGATGAAATCACCCCAGCCAGATAGACCAGCTTCCCCACCGTCTTTGCCGAGAGATAATTCCCGCCCGGGGCGGGCAGTTCCGGCAATACGATCCCCGCCGCAGCCAGTCTCTCTTCCGCATCTCCGACAACAGCTATACCTGCTTTTTCTTCCATAGCCCCGTACTCTATCACGCTCAAAAATAAACATCGTAGGCACTTCGGCGCTTTCCGCGATAGGCTGCTTTCATGCTTCGGCAGGCTGCCCTCATCTTCGCGCTCTCTGTTGGTCTGGTCGCAGCAGGGCAGCAGAACAGGCGGCCCACCCCTGCAGCGCATCGTCACTCCCCGTCCGACCTCGAGGTCTTTATCCTCGATTCAAGCGGCAAAACGATATCCAACATCTTCCTATCTCGTGCCTTCCTCGCCGGTCTTCCTCAAAAGACAACCATCCTCAAGGCGGATGAGAACTTCCCCGAACTGCCCACCTCCCACGCACGCCTCAAAGGCGTCGATCTTGACACTCTCATCCGCGCAATCTATCCGTCCGATCCCAGGGTCGCTGCAGTCGCGCTCTGCCGGGATAGCTATAACTCTCCCTTCCCCCGCCAGGCCATCCTCGATCACCATCCCATCCTCGTTCTCACGATCGACGGGTTATCTCCCCACGCCTGGGCGAGAAAGAACCACACCTACGATCCCATGCCGTACTTCATCGCCTACCAGGACTTCGTTCCCTCCTTCCAGGTCCTGAATCAAGACGAGCGTGCCCAACACCCTGCCGAGATCATTCGCCTCGAACTATTGCCCTCCACCTCACTCTTCACCTCCATCACCCCACCGAACTCCGCTCAACTCCCACCCGGCTCACCCGTCCTCGACGGTTTTCGCATCGCGCAACAGAACTGCATTCGCTGCCACAACTCCGGCGAGACCGGAGGCACGAAGGCCCATCGCACTTGGCAACATCTTGCAGAAGTCGCGAAGTCCCGCCCCGACTACTTTGCCACCTGGGTCCACGATCCCATGTCCCTCAAACCCGACGCCAAGATGCCCCCCAATCTGAAGTATGATCAAGCCACACTCAAAGCCCTGACTCGTTACTTTCAGACCTTCGCGCCCTGAGTCGCTCTACGCGAAGCCCCGCAAGCAACCAGCTCTCTAGGAGATCGATGGCGGTCCGTCTCTCGAAGTGCATCCTCGTCCTTGGCGTCGCCTTCTTCTGCTCGCTCGTCGTCTTCAATAACTTCACGGACTACGACTCGAACTTCCAGTTCGTCCGCCACGTCCTCCAGATGGACACCACCTTCCCCGGCAATCAGGGCATGTGGCGAGCGATCAACTCGCCCGCCTTCCACCACGTCGCATACGACTTCGTCATCCTGTGGGAGTCCATCACCACCGTCATCGCATGGTGGGGCGGCATCAGCCTCCTCCGTGCGTTGAAGCTTCCCGCTGCAACCTTCAACGCCGCTAAATCCCCCGCCGTCGCCGCGCTCACCCTCGGCATCGTTCTCTGGTTCGTCGGCTTCATCGCCGTCGGCGGCGAGTGGTATCTCATGTGGCAATCCAAGATCTGGAACGGCCAGGACCCAGCCTTCCGTCTCGTCGTAATCCTGGGGATCACCCTTCTCTACGTCACTACACCGGATCAAGAACATGCCTGATACTGCCCCTCCTATCGCCGCCCTCCGCGCCCTCATAGCTTCGGGAGAGGTCGATCCCGCAACGGTAATGATCGAAGCCCAGAAGAACGCCGACAAGCACCCCGGCAACGGCAACACCTATCTCCACCGCGACTCTGCCCTCGCTATTCGTGAAGCCCTCGCCCTCCCCGCGAAGTTTCCCGAAGCAGATGACCGCCCGCCGCTCTACGGCATCCCCGTCTCGGTAAAAGACTGCTTCGACATCATCGGCACCGTTGCCACCTGCGGCTCAAAGTTCTATGAAGCCCACAACCCGCCAGCTCTGACCAACGCCTGGATCGTCGACCGTCTCCTCGCCGCCGGTGCCGTCATCACCGGCAAGACCCATCTCCACCCCCTCGCCTACGGCATCACCGGCGAAAACCCCGAGTACGGCGATTGCCTCCAGCCCCGCGACCCGTCGCTCCTCACCGGCGGTTCTTCCTCCGGCGCAGTAGCCAGCGTCCAGGAAGGCTCGGCGATGTTCGCCATTGGCACCGACACCGGCGGTTCCGTCCGCGTCCCAGCCGCCCTCTGCGGCCTGGCTGGTTACCGCGCTTCCCTCGGCCTCTTTCCAGAAACTATCTGCTGGCAAGGCGGCGCTCATCTTGCCGAGTCCTTCGACACCCTGGGCCTCCTCTTCCATGACCTCCGCGACGCCCCGCTCCTTGGCGAAGCCGTCTTCGCCATCGCGCGCGTTCCTACCCCTGGCAACCCACGAATCGGCATTCCTACTGCCGACTTCCTCTACGACTGCGACCCCGATGTCCTAGCCGCCTTCACCGCATGGCAACATCGCCTCACCGAACACGGCGCCACCATCGAGACCTTCGAGACCACCACGTGGCAAGACTGCAAAGAGATCTTCACCACTATCCAAGCCAGCGAAGCGTCCAGATATCATCGGGGCCATTTCTCAGAGTTTGAGCCCTCCATCGCGGAACGCCTGACCTGGGGCGAAACCATCACCCCAGCCCAACTCGCAGCCCTCCACCAGCGCCTCGAAGCCTTCCGCGCAACCATTGACGAACTCTTCACCCGCTTCGACTTTCTTTTGCTCCCCTGCGCTCCGGTCAGCCGCCTCGTCGCCGGCGATGATCAGAGCGGAGCCCGCGCCCGCATCCTCCGCTACACCTGCCCCATCAGCATGGCCGGCCTGCCAACGGTCACCCTCGCCGGCGAACTTCTCGCTACATCCCACGGTGAGCACTTCGGCACCGGCATGCAACTCTGCGCGCCTCGCCTGAAAGACGCGGAACTCTTAGCCTTCGCGGCAGCTCTTTGACGCTGCTATCCTGCAATCACACCCACACTCACCAGGAGACCCTCACCACGATGCGGAAGGTTCCATCCTCACTCATCCTGCTCTGCACCGGAGTCGTCCTCCTTCTCACGTCCTGCAAGAAACCCGCCCCCGCCAACGGCCTCTTTCACGTCACCTTGCAGACCGACTGGTACCCCCAGCCCGAGCACGGCGGCTTCTACACTGCCCTCCTCAAGGGCTATTACAAGCAGGAAGGCCTCGATGTCACCATCAACCCCGGTGGCCCCTCTATCGTTGCTGACCAGCTCGTAGCCAGCGGCAACGCCGACTTCGGCATGAGCTCCTCCGACAAGACGCTGGTCTCCGTATCAAAGGGTCTCCCTCTGGTCGCCGTCGCCGCCACCATGCAGCGAGACCCCCAGTGCGTCATGGTCCACTCCGACTCACCCGTCAAGACCTTCGCCGACCTCAACGGCCACGCCATCGCGGTTCTCCCCGGCTCCATCTGGTTTCAATATCTGGTCAAGAAGTACCACCTCGACAACGCCCGCGAGATCCCCGCTACCCTCTCCGTCGCGAACTTCCTCTCCGACCCCAACTACATCCAACAATGCTTCGTCACCTCTGAGCCTTACTTCGCAGAGAAGGCCGGGGCCAAGGTCCGCACCCTCCCGATAGGCGACTCCGGCTACTCCCCGTACCGCGTCTACGAGACCTCCGAGAGCTTCCTTCACGACCACCCCGACATCGTCGCCAAGTTCGTCCGGGCCTCTACCAAGGGCTGGCGCGACTACCTCGCCGACCCCACCCTCGCCAACGCCGAGATCACGAAGCTGAACCCCGCCATGAGCCAAGGCCAGATGGCCTTCAGCTATCAGGCCCTGAAGGACCAGCACTTCCTCACCGGCGACGGCCCCGATGACCCGAAGCTAGCCTCGGGCGACATGCTCGGCAAGTTCACCACCCAGCGCTGGGCCACCATGTACAACCAGCTGCTCGACCTCAAGGTCATCACGACACCGATTGAGCCATCGAAGGCTTACACGCTCCAGTACCTGCCGCAATAAGCTTTTTGCCGTCATTGCTTCGCGAAGCGACGGACCCCTTGACTGCTAACGCCACCCATACCGTCCGCCCCTTTCAGCCGAAGCCGTGTACTGAGCCAAGCCAATGACAACAATACCTACCGACGAAACCTACCTCGCCTCCGTCATCCGCTTCACCATGAAGTCCATGACCACGAAAACACCTGTTCCTTTCGGCGCTCTCATCGTCGAGACCGCCACCGGCAAGCCGCTGATAAAGGCCCTGAACGCCGTAGCCGCCGAGAACGACCCCAGCTCCCACGCCGAGCTCCGCACCGTCCGCAAGGCCTGCAAGAAGCTTGCAAAGAAGGGCAAGGGCCGTTCGCTCAAGGGCTACACCATGTACTCCACCTGCGAGCCCTGCGCGATGTGCATGGCAAACATCCTCTGGTCCGGCCTCGACCGCGTCGTCTACGGCGCAACCATCGACGACGCCAACCGCCACTGCAACCAGATCAAAATCCCCGCCCGCGAGGTCTCTACCCGCAGCGACATGCCCTGCATCGTCGACGGCCCACTCCTCCGCGATGAAGCCTACGCCCTCTTCACCCACCCCAACATGCTCAAGGTCTTCGAGCAGTGGAAGTCCGGGCCGCGTACGCTGAAGAAGGCTGCAAAGAAAGGCAAGGCATGACCGAACCACGTCTATCTGAATCCGACATCGCCGCCCTCACCGCCTGCCTCTCCGAGCCATCACGCCTCATCACCAACGCCCAGACCGTCCAGCGCCTCTCCCGCGACTTCTACTGGTACTCCCCCATCCTCAAAAAGCAGCTCGAAGACAAGACCGCCGACGTAGCCATCCAGCCCATCTCGGTCGAAGAGATCATCGCGGTCCTCACCTACTGCCACCAGCAAGAGATCCCCGTCACAGCCAGAGGCGCAGGCACCGGCAACTACGGCCAGGCGATCCCCCTGAACGGAGGCGTCGTCCTCGACCTTATCAAGATGGACGCCATCGAAGAGATCACCCCCGACGGCGTAGTCATCTGCCAGCCCGGAGTCCGCCTCGGCGTCCTCGAAGCCGCCGCCCGCGAGCAGGGCTTCGAGCTCCGCTGCTACCCCAGCACCGTCGTCAAAGCCTCCGTCGGCGGCTTCCTCGGCGGCGGCTCCGGCGGCATCGGCTCCATCGCCCACGGCGGCCTCCGCGACTTCCAGACCGTCCGCGCCATCGAGGTCGTCACCATGGAAGCCACACCACGCGTCGTCCTCCACGAGGGCACCGCCGTCCACGACGTCATGCACTCCTGGGGCACCAACGGCATCATCACCCGCATCTGGCTCGCCCTCACCCCTGCTGTCGAATGGGCCCAGTGCGTCGTCGCCTTCCCCACCTTCGACGAAGCCTTCACCTTCAGCGAAACCATCGCCGTCCCCGAAGCCTGGACCAAGCGCCTCATCACCACCTTCGAGTGGCCAATCCCCTCCTGCTTCTCGCCCATCGCGCAGGTCACCCGCGACGGCAAATCCCTGATCTTCTTCATGATCGCCGCCGCCCACCTGGAAGCCCTGCAAACCGCCGCTGTGGAAGCCGGTGGCGAGATCACCCTAGCCGCACCGTACACCGGCCTCCGCACGCTGCCTCTGCTTTCCGACTACACCTGGAACCACACCACCCTCTGGGCCATCAAGCAGGACAGCGCCTTTACCTACCTCCAGTGCGGCTTCAACCCCGCCACCGTCCGCGACCAGTTCGCCCAACTCAAAGCCAACTTCGGTGACGAGATCCTCTTCCACATCGAGTGGATGAAGACCGGCACGGGCACCATCATCCCCGGCTCTATCCCGCTCGTCCGCTACACCACCGAAGAACGCCTCAACGAGATGATCGACTTCTGCCGCAGCATCGGTGTCAGCGTAGCCAACCCCCACGTCAACAATGTCGAAGGCGGCGGCCGCTACCGCGAAGACAACGTCCAACTCCAGACCAAGTACAAGTACGACCCCAAGGGACTTCTAAACCCAGGCAAGATGACCACCTTTCAACGCACACAATCCGAAGAGCCGACCACCGCCTGACCTTGCAACACTCCGGGTGCCCCATCCATGCGGCTTCATCGCATGGGTGGGATAGAACAAGTTCAACTCAGCAAGGAAAACAAATGCAAACCTGGATCCCCGACTCTCGCCAATTCGCTTACCTCAACTGGAAGCAAGTCGATGCCCTGGACCGCGAAAAAACTCTACTAGTCCTCCCAACCGCAGCCATCGAGCAACACGGCCACCACCTCCCGCTCGCCACCGACACCCTCATCAACAACGTCCTCCTCGGCAAAGCCCTCGCCAAGCTCTCAGCCGAAGCCCCCGTCTACGCTCTCCCGCCCGTCTGCTACGGCAAGAGCAACGAGCACATCGGCTTCCCCGGCACCATGGCGCTCTCCGCGCAGACTTACATGGCCGTTCTCCGCGATCTCGGCGCAAGCCTCCATGCCGCCGGCTTCAAGAAGCTCGTCCTCTACAACTCCCACGGTGGCAACACCGCGTTGAACGACGTGATGGCCCGCGACCTCCGCGCCGAGTTTGGCCTCCGCACCTTCCAGATGGGAGCCTCCGGCGGCGCGAAGTTCGAAGACATCGCCCCACAGGAACGCGCCTACGGCTTCCACGCCGGCGAGTACGAGACCTCCGTCCTGCTGGCCGCCACGCCCGCCCTCGTCGACACGAGCGCCTACACCGTCAATTACATCGCCGACGTAACCAAAACCTCCGTCCTCAAGCCCGAGTTCGCCCCTGCCACCTTCGCCTGGCTCACCCGCGACATCGCCCCCTCCGGCGTCATGGGCGACCCCAACCCCTCCTCCGCCGAAAAGGGCGAGCGTTGGATCGAAGCCGCCGCCACCGCCGCCGCAGCCTGCCTGGAAGCGATGCTTGCCTACGAAAACCACCACAAACCATAAGCGCTATTGTAAGAAGAAGCGTCATCTCGACCGAAGCATCGCAGCCGTATCGCGATAAGGAGTGGAGAGACCCCCGCATTTCGCCTTTGTCTGTTCTTGCTTGTCATTCCCGTAGGGAATCTGCTGTCGTCGTTGCCTGTTTGTTTGCAAACCAAGCGAGAATCCCATGACCGAACCAACAAAAATAATCGATCTCGGCAACGGCGTGACCCTCCGCCGCTCCATCCCCTGCGTCCTCTCCGACGGCGTCACCCTCCTCTCCGACCACTACGCCCCAACCAACACGTCCGGCCCGCTCCCGACCATCCTCATGCGCCAGCCCTACGGCCGCGACATCGCCTCCACCGTCGTCTACGCCCACCCTGCATGGTTCGCCAGCCACGGTTACAACGTCGTTATCCAGGACGTCCGCGGCCGCGGCGGCTCGGAAGGCGTGTTCTACCCATTCCTGCATGAGAAGCAGGACGGTGCCGAGACCATCGCCTGGCTCCGCACCCTGCCCGAGTCCAACGGCAAAGTCGGCATGTACGGCTTCTCGTATCAAGGGATGACGCAGCTCCTGGCCGCTGCCGCCCAACCCGAAGGCCTCCTCTGTATCTCACCTGCCATGGCCGCGACCGATCTCTTCCACGGCTGGTTCTACAACAATGGCGCGCTCCGCCTGGCCTCTACCCTCGGCTGGGGCCTGCAGATGCTCAAGGAGGACGCCCGCCGCCTCAATCTCCGCGAAGCCAGCGAGCGCCTCGAGCGCGCCTGGGCCAATCTTCCCGCACAGTTCCTCGAAACGCCCTACGCCGCCCATCCCGCAATCAAAGCGAACGCCCTCAGCAAATACGTCGTCGACTGGATTGAACACAACGCCCCCGGTGAGTTCTGGTCGCGCATGGATCTCACCACCTCTCTCGACAAGATCACCATCCCCGCCCTCCACGTCTCCGGCTGGTACGACACCTACCTCAACGGCACCATCGCCGGCTTCCGCGCTCTCACCGACCAAGCTGGCACCGACCACGCCCGCGACAACCAGTACCTGCTTGCCGGCCCTTGGGTCCACATCCCGTGGGGCAACCGCATCGGCACCCAGAACTTCGGCCCCGAAGCTCTGCTCGACACCGACGATCTCCTCCTCCGCTGGTTCAACCACTGGCTCAAAGACTCCGGCGAATTCGCCGCCGAACCGAAGATCAAGCACTTCGCCCTGAACGAAAACAAGTGGCACCACGCGAAAGAGTGGCCCACCGAAAGCACGCTCACTCTCTCCCTTCACAGCGAAGGCCGCTCCAACTCCAGCAAGGGCAACGGAACCCTCAGCGCCGAAGCGCCCACAAGCGACGAACCCTCCGACATCCTCTCCGTAGACCCCGAGGTCCCCGTCATCGCTCCTGGCGGCATCGCCTCCGCCAGCGGCTGCGTCAACCAAGCAGCTGCCCAGCAAGGCAACAACGTCCTCGTCTACACCTCCGCCCCATTCGACGCGCCTTTACATCTCTTCGGCACACCCAGCGTCACCCTGCACGCCAGCACCTCCGCCCCGCACGCCGACCTCGTCGCCAAACTAACCTGCGTCCGCCCGAACGGCGATGCGGACTTCATCTGCATCGGCATCGCTCGCAGCTCCCACCTCTTCGCCGACTACACCCCCGACACCCCACACCAATGGCACTTTGACCTCGAACCCACATCCTGGGTCTTCGCCCCCGGCGAGCGCCTTCGCCTCGAAATCTCCGGCAACAGCTACCCGCTCTACGACCGTAACCCCCACACCTCCATCAAGCCCGCGCAAGCCGACTCCTGGCACTGGAAGCGCTCTACCCACATCCTCCACCACAACGCTGCACTTCCCTCAGCTCTTCATCTGCCCATCGTTAGTTGAGGTACGCTAAGGGCAAACCTTCATTCTTTTTCCTATGAACGCGTCATCTCGACCGGAGCGAAGCGCATTGGAGAGACCCCCGCATTTGCACTTGCCCTTAGCCGCCACGCCATCATGACCACCGAAACCATCATCGTCCCCGCCATCTCCATAGCCTCCGCCACCAAGAGCTACGGCACCGGCACGACCATCCTCAAAGACATCTCCCTCAACATCGCAAAAAAAGAGTTCGTCAGCATTATCGGCCCGTCAGGCTGCGGCAAATCGACGTTGCTGAAGTTAGTCGCCGGCCTAAGCCCCATCACCTCCGGCACCATCGCTGTCGACGGCATGACCCCCGCCAATGCCCGCGAGATCGTCTCCTTCATCTTCCAGGACGCCACCCTTCTGCCCTGGCGCACCGTCCGCCAAAACATCGTCCTCGGCCTCGAACTCGAAGGCATGGCCCGCGACCGCCGCACAGAAAAGGTCAACGAAGTCCTCCACCTCGTCGGCCTCACCCACGTAGCCGACTCCTACCCCCGCCAACTATCCGGCGGCATGAAGATGCGTGTATCGATCGCCCGCGCCCTCGCGACCCGCCCGCAAGTCCTTCTCCTCGACGAGCCCTTCGCCGCCCTCGACGAGATGACCCGCGACCGCATCAACGAAGACCTCCTCCGCCTCCGTGCTGATCAAGGCTGGACCTCGCTATTTGTAACTCATTCCGTTGCAGAAGCCGTCTTCCTCTCCACCCGCATCCTCGTCCTCGCCCCGCACCCCGGCCGCGTCGCCCACGACATCGCCATCGACCTCCCCTTCCCGCGCAACGAAGAGACCCGCTCCACGCCAGCCTACGAGCAAACCGTCATTGAGATCTCCCGAGCCCTCCGAAGCGTCAGCGCCAGTAGCGTAAATGCGGGGGGCGCGGCCCACCCATGAAGACCCTCCGCACCATCGCCCAGGCCCTCATCATCCTCGCCGGAATCCTTCTCGTCTGGCAGGGCATCGTATGGCTCTTCAACCTCAAGCCTTACATCTTCCCCGCGCCCCTCGACGTGCTGAAAGCAATCGAAGCGCGCTATCCCGAACTGCTCGCATCTCTCAGTCTTTCAGCAGCCGCCGCAGCAGCCGGACTCTTTACCGCTCTCATCGCAGGCGTCGGTATCGCCCTCATCTTTGCGCAGTCGCCATGGGTCCGGAAGATGTTCTACCCCTACACCATCCTGCTGCAGACGGTCCCCATCATTGCCGTCGCTCCGCTTATCATCATGTGGATCGGCCCCGGCCTCTTCGCCGTCACACTCATCACCTTCATCATCTGCCTCGCGCCCATCATTGCGAACACCACGCTCGGCCTCATCAGCATCGACCGCAACCTCGTCGACCTCTTCCTCATGCACAACGCCTCGCGGGGCCAAATCCTCTTCAAGCTCCGCATGCCCCACGCCCTGCCGTCCATCTTCACCGGCATCCGCATCTCTTCTGGCATCGCCGTCATCGGAGCCCTGACTGGAGAACTCTTCGCCGGCTCATCCCGCGTAGGCCAGGGAGGCATCGGCTACGCCATCCAGTACGCCAGCGCCCAAACCGAGACCCCGTACCTCTTCGCCTTGGTTCTCGCCGCCTCCGCCTTGGGCTTCGCCTTCTTCTTCATCGTCATGGGCCTCGAGTGGTACTTCCTCCACGAGTGGCACGAATCCGCCCGCTCCACCGATGTCGAATAGCTTTACAACTCTGTGCCCCATTCATCGCAGTCTCATCGTGATGAGTGGGAACGCCACAAACTTCAAAGGAAGCCGCTATGCTTCGTCTCGAAACCCCCACCGGCTACTGGCTAGTAACGCACCCCGATCACGCTCACCTCGCCGGAGCCATCGCCTCCCACTGGGGCAACGACCTCTTCACATCGCCTGAACCGAGAACCAACGTCCTACTCGGCATCAACTCCCACGACGACGGCTGGGCCCAACGCGACGCCTCTCCCTCCATCACCCGCCAAGGCAAGCCCTCAGCCTTCTCCGTCGAACTAGTAGGCAAGTACTCCGCCTTCGAGGAGATCGACCTCCAGGACTACCTCAACGTCCGTGATCGCGCCGTCGCCGAGGTCGCCGCCAAAGATGCCTACGCCGCGCTGCTCGTCTCGAAACACACCTACAACCTGCTCACCGCACGCGCCGATCGCTCCACGATCTCCCCCGATCAACTGCCGCTGCTCGACGCCTTCCTCGAAAGCCAGCGCAACCTCCAGTCCGATCTCCTCGCCACCATCCGCGCTGACTCGTCTTTCACCAAACAAGACACGAGCGACGAGGCCGTAGAAGACCACTTCCGCCTCCTCCAGGCCTGCGACAACATGTCTCTCATCGCCTGCGTCGACTTCACCGGATCCGCAACCCTCATTCATCCATTGCTGACATCAACGGGCCATCAAGAGATCACTGTCACCCCACTCGGCGACCGCGCCTTCCGCCTCACGCCTTACCCTCTCAGCAGTGAAAAAATCACCATCGAATTCCCCGCCCGCCACGTCCCCGGCAAGACATTCACTACATCGAGCGAACTCGCCACCCTCTTCGCCGCCGCTCCCATCGAGACCCTCACCCTCACACTCTCTGCCTGACCGTCTCTTTCGCGTAATCTAAAAGATGCGTCAAATAAGGAGCCTCCAAGAGTGTCCGCAGTAAAGATCATCGAATCCCCACGCCTCGCCTGGCAGCATCTTCCCAAGCCCATGCCGGCCGAGATCAAGGCCGACTACCTCCGCACCCTCATCGCCGCTGGCTTCAAGTACATCGACGCCGTAAGCTTCGTCGGCCGCGCCCTCGTCCCGCAGATGGCCGACGCCGAACTCGTCCTTGAATACCTCGACCCACCCGATGACGTTGAGATCACCGGCCTCGTATGGGATGTCAAAGGCGCCGAGCGCGCCATCAAGAGCGGCTCCATCCAGACTCTGGCCTTCCCCTACTCGCTCTCGCCCGCCTTCCTGCAGCGCGAGCAAAACCATTCGCTCGAAGACGCTCTTGACCTACTCGAAGAGGTTGGCACCCTCGCCTACAAAGCTGGCATCGACCTAGTCGCCAACGTCTCCATGGCCTTCGGCAACCCGCTCGGCGATGCCTGGAGCATCGAGGAAGCCGTCAACGCCGTCGATCTTCTCGTCGAAGGCGGCGTCACGCAAATCACGCTCGACGATACCGCAGGCCTAGCCACACCCAAACTCATCAGCGATCTCTTCTCCGATGTCTCCGCCGTCCACGACGAGATCGACATCGGCCTCCACCTCCGCGCCCAACCGCAGGACGCATCCGTCCGCATCCGCGCCGCCTACGAAGCAGGCTGCCGCCGCTTCACCACCGCGCTGGGCGGCTTCGATTCAACCGTCGCTCTCGGCAACACCCTCGCTCTGACGATCCCCACCGAGATCGCCCTCACAGAACTCCGCAGTCTGGGTGCAGAAGTAGACGACATGCGCCCCGTCGAATCCCTCGTGCACGCCGCCTCCGAGATCGCCCGCAAGTACGGAGCCCGCGTCCAATGACCATCGGCCACCAACAACCCAGCGAAACCCGCATCCGCGTCCGCTACGCCGAGACCGACCAGATGGGCGTCGTCTACCACTCGAACTACCTCATCTGGTTCGAGGTCGGCCGCGTCGAACTCATGCGCCAGATCGGCCTCAGCTATAAAGACATGGAACGCGAAGAGGGCTGCGGCATCGCCGTCGTCGAAGCCAACGCCCGCTATCGATCGCCCGCCCGCTACGACGATGAACTCATCGTCCGCACCCGCCTAACCGCCATGCGCGGCCCGGTCATCAAGTTCGGGTATAGCATTATCCGCGCAGCCGATGAGACGCTCCTCTGCGAAGGCCACACCGTCCACGTCGTTGTTGACGGCTCCATGAAAAAATGTGCCCTTCCACAGAGATATGCGGAACGTTTGGCCTCCTGCCTCATCCCATAAGGCGAACCACCCGCAACGGAGGAACTACACATGAGCACCACGAAGAAGATCGCCCTCGTCACCGGCGGAAACAAAGGCCTCGGCCTCGAAACCAGCCGCCAGCTCGCCGCCCAGGGCATCACCGTTCTCCTAGGAGCCCGCGACCTCGCCAAGGGCGAAGCCGCCGCAGCCCCGCTAAAGGCCGAAGGCCTCGATGTACGCGCCGTCAAGATCGACGTCGATGACCGTGCCGACCACGCCGCCATCGCCGCCTTCATCGAGAAGGAATACGGCGTCCTCGACATTCTCATCAATAACGCCGGCATCATGGTCGACGGCGAGATCTTCACCAACACCACCCTCAAAGTCACCGAAGAAAATCTTCACAAGACCTTCGACACCAACTTCTTCGCCGTCGTCGCCCTGACCCAAACCTTGCTACCTCTGATCCGGAAGAGCGAAGCCGGACGTATCGTGAACCTCTCCAGCATCCTCGGGTCTCTTACTCTCCATGCAACCGAAGGCTCGCCCATCTACGAGGCCAAGGGCTTCGCCTACGACACGTCGAAGACTGCCCTGAACTCCTACTCCATCCACCTCGCCCACGCGCTTAAGGACACCAAGATCAAGGTCAACTCCGCGCACCCCGGCTGGGTCAAGACCGATATGGGAACCGATGCCGCTCCCATGAACGTTGAAGATGGCTCGAAGACCTCCGTCTGGCTCGCAACTCTACCGGAAGACGGCCCCACCGGCGGCTTCTTCCACATGCAGGACACCCTGCCCTGGTAACTGCTACATGGGCAGCGATTCACACGGCCTTCAGCGAACCCCGCTGAAGGCCGTTCCGCATGCGCTCACGCAACATTCCAGCTCAGCCGATAACCCCACTGGAGCCACGCGTCGCAGCCAACATGCCCCTACCCAGAATGACCATCGGCAAAATGACCATCGGCAGGAAGCTCTTCCTGAGCTTCGGAGCCGTCATGGCCATCACGCTGCTCATCGCACTAGGCGCTCTCGTCAATAACGCCGCTCTCAGCGCCACGGTCGAACGCGTCGTTTACTCCACCTCCGTCAAACAGGCCATCGCCGACGAGATCGACATCAAGGTCACCGACCTCATCTCCATCGAGCGTGGCCTTTACCTCCATACCTTGCTCAAAGACCGTGCCTCCACGGAGTCCTTCAACCGCGCCTATCTCGCCGAAGCCGACAAGCTCACCCTGCTCTCGCAGAAGCTCGAACCCCTCCTTTCCACCCCCGAAGACAACCAGGCCCTGGCCGAGCTAAGCACCGGCGCTCTGCAGCTTCGCCATCTCCACGAACAGGCCTACAACCAGATCAGCCAATCCGCCTCGACCGCTCCGCTAACCCTCTACACCGGACAGTTCGTCCCACTCGCCCGCCGCACAAAATCGCTCGCTGACGACCTCCTCGAACACCAGACCCGCCTCACCCCGCAGGAGTCCCAATTCGCCCACGCCGAGGAGTCAAAGGCTCGCTGGCTCACCTGGGCCATGCTCTTCCTCTTCTGCGTTGCTGGCGTCGTCCTCGTCTTCATCGTCGCCGACATCAACCGCAGCCTCCGCCACACCGCGACCGACCTAAGCCGCGGCGCAGCCCAGATCGCCGCCGCCGCTATCCAGGTCTCATCCTCAAGCCTCTCCCTGGCCGAAGGCGCCTCCGAGCAGGCCGCCTCCATCGAAGAGACCTCCGTCGCCGCCGAGCAGATCAGCGCCATGGCCCGCAGCAACACCGACAACGCCCAGGCCACCGCCGGCGTCGTCGCGGACTCGCAGAACCACATCGCAGAGGGCAACCGTTCGCTCGCCCAGATGCTCTCCGCAATGGAGGGCATCGCAACGTCCTCCGTCCAGATCTCCAAGATCATCAAGGTCATCGATCAGATCGCCTTCCAGACCAACATCCTCGCCCTCAACGCGGCTGTAGAGGCCGCTCGTGCCGGCGAAGCAGGCATGGGCTTCGCCGTCGTCGCCGACGAGGTCCGCAATCTCGCCCAACGCAGCGCCCAGGCCGCCAAGGACACCGCCACCCTCATCGAAGACTCCATCGCCCGCTCCCTCGCCGGCAAGGCCAGCGTCGACGAAGTAGCGGAGGCCATCCGATCCATAACCACCCAGTCATCCCGCGTAAAGATCCTCGTCGACGAGATCCATACCGGCAGCCGCGATCAGTCGCGCGGCATCGACCAGGTCAGCCGCGCCGTCCTCCAGATGGAACACGTGACACAGGCAACCGCTTCGAACGCCGAACAAAGCGCAGCGGCCGCCAATCAGCTCAAGTCCCAGTCCCAGACCATGCGCGAGATCGCCAGCGCCCTCGGCGCAATGGTCGGCGGCATCGACAAGGAGTACTCCGACCTCTCCAACTCAACAGACAGATCGAACCGCGCCCACGCAAGCGTCACGCCCATCGACACGCAATACCCAACCAGCCGCATCCCCGATCGCAGGCGACGCGATACTCCCAGCCCTTCATCCATCCGCCGCTCCACCGATCGGCGAACATTCTCATCGTCCTCGCGTGAGGACGATGAAGACTTCCACGCGTTCTAAGTATCCATTACGAACTACTGGATATACGACCAAAGAAGTCGCTCCATATTCGGTCTGCGACTCATTTAGTCGCAATTTACGCGGTGATTTGCAACATTTATCTTCAGTTTTATAGACAACCATGACGCTCTGCGGAGAGTCACAACACTTGAAAAAAACAAGAATCAAACAAACAAAAGGAGGCTTGAGATGCAGGCAATTCACGACGGACAATGCGGTGCATGTGGACACTTCGGCGAAGACCACAAGAGCGATGTGCTCGTAACCATCCTCTCCACCAAGAAGGCCGACGAGACCTTCCTCGAAACGTGTGGTCTTCCCAAGAATGCCGCCATTCATCTCAAGGTCTCCCCCATTAGCGGATGCGATGGCTTCGTTCCAGCGGCATCGGCCTGACAAATTTCACTTCCCCTCTTCAATCGAACGGCGGCGCCTACAGGCTCCGCCGTTTTCCTCCATCCATTCACTCTCCGTCCTCTCGTATCATCGTGAGGACAGGAGACACCTTGCCACTAGAAACCTCAGACCTCGCAATCGTCATCATGGCAGCCGGCAAAGGCACCCGCCTCAAGAGCAAGCGCCCCAAAGTCCTGCATGAGATCAGCGGTCGCTCTCTCCTTCTCCACGTCATCGCCGCCGCAAAGTCCCTCGTCCCCGCCAACCGCATCTACTGCGTCATCGGCCACGAGGCCGACCAGGTCCGCCACGCCGTCGCGCACACCGGCGTCCACTTCATCCTGCAAGCTGAGCAGCGCGGCACCGGCCACGCCCTCCAGATCGCCAAGGCCCACTTCGCCGCTACCGGCGATGTCATCCCGCAAAACCTCATCGTCCTCTCCGGCGATGCTCCCCTCATCCGCCCCGAGACCCTCCAAGCCCTCTCCACCTTCCACGCCGAGCAGCACGCCTCAATGACTATCCTCACCGCTGTTCCCTCCGACCCCACCGGCTACGGCCGCGTCATCCGCGCAAATCCTGACGCCCCCGATGTCACCGCCATCGTCGAACAAAAGTCTCTATCCCCCGAACAGAAAAACGCCCCCGAGATCAACTCCGGCATCTACTGCTTCAATACCTCCGCTCTATTCGCGAAGCTCGATCTCCTCTCCACCAACAACGCACACGGCGAGTACTACCTCACCGACGTAGCCGCCCTCCTGGTCGCCGACAAACAGCGCGTCGTCGCCATCCAAGCCAGCAGCGTCGACGAAGTCCTCGGCGCCAACACCATTGCCGAGATGATGCACCTCGACGCCGCCATGCGCCTCGCCACCGCCCACCGACTCATGGCCGAAGGCGTCACCATCTTCCGCCCCGACACCTGCGTCATCGACGCCGAAGTCCAGATCGCCCCCGACACCATCATCGAGCCCTACGTCCAGATCCTCGGCGCAACCCGCGTCGGCTCCGACTGCCGCATCCGCTCCTACTCCGTCATCCACTCTTCGGAACTGGGTGAAGGCGTGCTGGTTCGAAATGGCTGCATCCTCGACCACGCCACCATCGGCGATGGCGCAATCCTAGGCCCCTACGCTCACCTCCGCCCGGAGAGCATCATCGGCCCCGCAGCTCATGTCGGCAACTTCTGTGAGACCAAGAAGATCACCCTCGGCGCGGGATCAAAGGCAAATCACCTCACCTATCTCGGCGACGCAATCATCGGCGCAGGGGTCAATATCGGCGCGGGCGTCATCACCTGCAACTACGACGGCGTCCATAAGAACACCACCACCATCGGCGACCACTCCTTCATCGGCTCAGATTCAACCTTGGTCGCTCCCGTCACGGTCGGCGAAGGTGCCTACGTCGCCGCCGGAAGCTGCATCACCGACGACGTCCCCAGCGACGCTCTCGCCTTCGGCCGCGCCCGCCAGGTCACAAAATCCGGTTGGGCCGCCACCCGGCGCGAAACCATCCGAGCCAACAAGTAGCATGGAATACTTGTGCGCCATAGAGTGACCGCGCCCCATTCATCGCGCCGTTGTCCTTGGCGATGAGTGGGAAAACTCCAAGTTCAACCCGCTCGTCTCCACCATGAGGAAGCAAATGGCCAAACTAACCCCCACCGAACTCGAAACCGCTCTCCAAACCCTCCCCGGCTGGCACCTCTCCGAAGGCAAACTCATCCGCGACTACACCTTCCCCGACTTCGCCGCCGCCATGACCTTCGTCAATCAAGTCGCCGCCCTCGCCGAGTCCGCCAACCATCACCCCGACATCGATATCCGTTACAACCAGGTCCGCCTCGCCCTCATCTCCCACGACACCGGTGGCATCACCAAGCGCGACATAAGGCTGGCTACCGCAATTAACGAGAAGATCACGACTTAAGGAGTGAGGGCCCCCTGTGTTCTGGGGGCCCTTCTAACTGGGGGGAGTTTTTTTGCGGATAGGGGAAGCCGAAATCGTGGGAACTGCTAACCTCGACTGATTATTCTTTGCTACACCTCATCAGACGCGACCTGAAAGCAAAAGTTGCACCGCTCACCGAAAATAAATTGTTTTCTGCATTTTTCTACAGAAAACCGTATCAACGGAGAGACTAGCTTCGCAACTCTTGCCCATGCACCAGGCTCGTCGCAAGATCGTAATAGAGATCGACGCACTCAAGCAACTCCTTCTTCGCGATCCGCTCGTCCGGCGTATGCGCCACATGGATCGACCCCGGCCCCAGCAAAAACGGCTCGCCCCACGCCGTCAGTGCAGGAATGTCCGTCGTAAACTTCGCCACCATCGTCGGAAGATTGCTCACCTTACGCATACGCACAAACGGCAACTCCAGCGTGAATCGCACCTCCGCCCGCTCACCCACCGTCTTCACGATCGCCGCCTTCGTCTCCTCGGATGGCCCGACCAGCCGGATCAAAAGATGAGCCTCCGCCTTATCGGCGATCACGTTCGGTGCACGTCCGCCCTCGATCAACCCAATATTCAACGTCGACGGCCCAATCTCCGGCTCGACCGGCAGCGGCATCGCCAAAATGTCGTTCAGTGCTCCCACCAACTTGTCGATCGCCGACTCGCCCAGCTCCGGGTAAGCCGAGTGCGCCATCCGCCCCTTCGCCCGCAGCTCCACCCGCAGCGCGCCCTTCGACGCCAGCGCCAACCGGTTGTCCGTAGGCTCGCCGTTGATCAGAAACCGTGCCCCCTTCGGCGACAGGTTCGCAACCTTGGCCCCCGCCGAATCCCGCTCCTCGCCCACCACGAATAGCAGTCCAACCTTCACGCCCGCCTCACGCAGCCGGTCCGCCGCCGCGATCTGCGCCGCGATAATTCCCTTCGCATCGCAAGTCCCGCGCCCATACAAATATTCGTCATCCTCCGTGCACCCGAAGAACGGTGGCACCGTATCCATATGTGTCGACAGCACCACATCGGGAGTCACTCCCGGCAGCGCAGCATACACATTGAACCGTTCTCCTTCCCCCGCTCCCGGAGTTACCGTGCGATCAGGCTGAGCCACCGCCATCCGCTCCACCGCATACTTCTCTTTCTCCAGAAAGTCATGCAGAAACGCTCCCGCCAGACCTTCATGGAAGGTAGTCGAATGAATATTAACCAGCTCTTTAGTCAGTTGAATCGGATCGATTGCCATGTGACCTTCAGCATACCCGACGCCCCGCAACCCTTGTCACCGTCACCCGGTAAACTAGCAGGGATGCCATCCTTCACAACCTCGCACGTCCGCGCCATCGAAGACCTCTACGGCCCCGCCGGCCGCCTCGAAGCCGTCCTCAACACCGGCAGCGACGACGCCCCCTATACAGCGCTCGTCTGCCATCCCCATCCGCCCAGCGGAGGCACTCTCCACAACAAGGTCGTCTACAACGCCATGAAGGTCTTCTCGTCCTTCGGTCTGCCTGTCCTGCGCTTCAACTTCCGCGGCGCGGGACTCAGCGAAGGCGTCTACGATGACGGCCACGGAGAGCAGAACGACGTCCGCGCCGCCCTCGAATGGCTCGAACTCAACTTCCGCAAGCCCATCCTCTTCGCCGGATTCTCCTTCGGCGCAAACATCGGTCTCCGCGCCTGCTGCGGCGACATCCGCGTCAAAGGCACCATCGGCCTAGGCCTCCCAGTCAACGCCGAAGGCCGCGAATACACCTACGGCTTCCTCCCCCGCTGCGTCGAGCCCAAGCTCTTCATCATCGGCGACCACGACCCCTTCGCCCCGCGCGAGCAGATCGAGCAAGTCCTGCTCAAGTCGCCGCTACCTACCGAAACCGTCTGGATCGAAGGCGCAGACCACTTCTTCCAAGGAATCCCCATCTCGCCCGCCCCGAAGCTGGAAGCTATGAAACAGGCCATGCACTCCTGGCTCATCAAGACTTATAAACTTGCCGAAAAATAGGTGTCATCCTGAGCGGAGATTCTCGCAGCTTCACCGCGAGGATCGTAGTCGAAGGACCCGCCAGATCCTCAATCCCGGCGCGCCCCCTCGAATCTTTCCGTCTCGATAATCGGGTGCCCCACATCTCGCCTCTGAGATGTGGGATGTAAAAGCTAAACCGCACCCACCAGCCACTCCACCATAGCCGTATTACATTCATCCGCCATCTCCGCAAACGGCAGATGCCCCGCTCCCCGCATCACGATCAGCTTCGACATCGGCATCATCGCCCGCAGCCGCTCGCCCGAAGGCAGCGTCACCGCGCGATCGCGATCTCCCCAGATAAACAGCGCCGGCTTCCCAGCAAGATGGATCAACTCCCCGCGCAGAGCCCTCATATCGTCGTACCATCCGGCAACGATCCGCAGCACATGCTCCACCGTCCCCGGAATCATCATGCCATCCGTGTAGGTCTCCAGCGTTCCCTCGGTTACCCGCGCCGGATCGCCGTACATCCGCCCCAACGCCGTAGCGTGCAGCATCCTTGGCAGCATCGGAATTCGCCGCGCAAACCACTGACCTGTCCGTGTGTTGTAGAACCGGATCAAATGCCGCCCCGCATCACAGAACGGATTTGCCGGGGCAAACAAGATCAGCTTCCGCACCCGGTCCGGATGCCGTGCCGCCAGCATCATCGCAATCGCTCCACCGTGCGAGTGAGCCGCAATGTCAGCCGACTCCAATCCCAGCGCCTCCATCAGCGCCACAATCCGATCGGCAGTGGCCTCCAGGCTCGCATCCAATCCCGGAACCCGCTCCGACTCAC
Source organism: Granulicella aggregans (assembly GCF_014203275.1). Lineage (GTDB taxonomy): Bacteria > Acidobacteriota > Terriglobia > Terriglobales > Acidobacteriaceae > Edaphobacter. The sequence continues at coordinate 287,640 of NZ_JACHIP010000003.1, read as the reverse complement.
CCATGTTGAACAAATCGATCGCATAGACGCTCGCGTAGCGCGAGAGAAACCCGATATTCTGCCGCCAGTTGCTCCCCGACCCTACCAGCCCATGAAGCAAGAGCAGCGGACGGCCAGACCCCGCGAAATGGTAGTGAAGCTGCGCCCCGGCCACCTCGACGTAACGATCTTCCATCAGCGACGGCTCAGCCGCACGCGTCACTCCTGCACGCAGTCGATCCTCGCTCGCTGGCGAAGTCATCGCCAGTTCCATCAAATTTCCGGTGCTCGCCAAGACAATAACCCGCCCTTACAAATGGTCTTTTCAAACTCAAATGTTACAGGAATGTGAATCCATGAGCACAAAATTATTGCCACTTCCAGGTAACATTCATCCCATTTGGATGCGAGGTCGCCTCAAACGGAACTCGTCCAGTCATCGGAACGTATTTCGTTGAAACAGCTTGCAATCCATCTCTGCAATAACGGAATAGCTTATGATTAGTCATACCAACGAAGCACCCTAATTGAGGCATTTCCCCTTCCAGTAACTATGTATGCCGAATGGCACTTAAGTTGCTGTCTCCCTTGGAACCGCTATGCAGCAGGCCACCCGCACCCGCGCTCTCGTCATCGCTCTCGCTCTTGCGACGATGGCTGCCTGCCTGTTCGCCGGTTTCAACATCTCGCAAGAGAACAGCTTTGACATTCCCACCGACGGCGTCCGCTGGCTCGAAGCCCCCGGCGGCCTACGCGCCGAGCGCGTCCCGGCTGACTCACCCGGATACCGCGCCGGCATCCGCACCGGCGACATCCTCCAATCCGTCAACGAGCACCCCACGCCACGCCTCGCTGTCTTCGAGCGAGAGATCTTCCGTGGCGGCATCTGGTCGCACTCCACCTACAGCATCACGCGCCCGATTCACCACGCAGATGCACCGGACACTGCCGCAAAGCTAGAGATCCAGGTCATCGTCGAACCCACCGACCGCAGCATCAATCTCGGCCTCCGTCTCATCGCCGTGGTCTATCTCTGTATCGGCCTCTACGTCCTCTTCCGTCGCTGGACCGCGCCCAAATCCCTGCACTTCTTTGTCTTCTGCCTCGCTTCTTTCGTTCTCTACGCCTTCCGCTACACTGGCGAACTCGACCTTCTCGACTCCGTCATCTTCTGGGGTAACGCAGTCGCCCTCGCCGTCCAGCCCGCGCTCTTTCTCCACTTCGCGGTTGACTTTTCCGGCTCCGACGACCAGAACGACCGGTACCGCATTCGCCGCCGCGCCATCGGAGCCCTGCTTTACCTTCCCGGCGCAGCCCTCGTCTTCCTCCAGGTCTACGCCCAGCAGTACTGGTCCGCGACCGGCGAACTCCTCAATCGCCTCAACCAGTTCTTCGTCGGCTACCAGGGCCTCTACTATGTCATCGCCGCAGCGGTCTTCGTCTGGCGCTACGTCCACGCCCGTTCGCCTCTCGAACGCCAGCAGCTCAAGTGGCTCACCCGCGGCACGCTCGTCGCCTTCGCGCCTTACACGCTGCTCAACGTCCTTCCCCTGATCTTCGACTTCCAGGTTCCCGGGCTCCTCCTCAAGCTCAGCGCCGCCTGCCTCGTCATCCTTCCGTTGACCTTCAGTTGGGCCATCATCCGCTACCGCCTGATGGACGTCGACCTCATCTTCAAGCGCGGTGTCACCTACACCATCGCCACCGCCGCCCTCGTCGGCCTCTACTTCGGTGTCGTCGCCATCGTCTCGGAGCTAGTCCGCAGCAGAGTTCCTAACCTCGGCGTCTGGGGCCTGATGGCCGCAGTCATTGCCACCGGCCTCGTCTTTGACCCCCTCAAACGCGCCGTCCAATCCCGCGTCGACCGCGTCTTCGACCGCAAACGCTTCGACTACCGCGAGACCCTCGTCGACTTCGGCCGCAGCCTCAACTCCCAGACCGACCTCAACGCCCTCGTCAGCTCCATCGTCGAGCGCCTCCCCCAGACGCTGCTCGTCACCCGCGTCGCCGTCTTCCTCGCCACCGAAGACACCACGCACTCCGCAAAGAAGCGCTTCGAGCTCACCGCGTCCCACGGCCTCACCACGCTCACCCCATCCGACCCCGCAGCATCTCGCGAGCAGCAGGTGAAGGCTCTCCGCGCCCTCGATCTGGGCTTCCTCGACTTCGACCGTCGAGACGCCAACAACCACCTCTTCCTCGAGAACCCGCAGCAGGCCCTCACGCTCCCCGAGTCCCAGCAACTCGCCGCCCAGCGCCTCGACCTGAACTACTACCTGCCTTGCCGCGTCGCCAATCGCGAAGGCTTCGGCACCCGCACCGTCGCCATCATCGGCCTCGGCCGCACCAACGACGGCGACTTCCTCTCCTCCGAAGACATGGAGGTCCTCGAATCCCTCGCCGGCTACATCGGCATCGCCATCCAGAACGCCCAGCTCTACCGCAGCCTCCAGCAGAAGGCCGCCGAGTACGAGCGCCTCACCGAGTTCCACGAAAACATCGTCGAATCCATCAACATCGGCATCTTCGCCGTCGACCTCGACGACCGCATCACCAGTTGGAACGCGCAGATGGAATCTCTCTACGGTCGCCCCCGCTCCGAGGCATTGCTCCAGCCCCTCGACGCCATCTTCCCGCTCGAGTTCCTCGCCCGCTACAACAGCGTCCGCGCGCTCGGAGAAAACGGCAGCAGCGAGGCCGACCAGGGCACCCATACCCTCTACAAGTTCCCTATCTCGCTGCCCACCGGCGAAACCCGCACCGCCAACATCGCCATCGCTCCGCTTGTCACGCGTAGCTTCCGCACTGTTGGCCGCATCGTCCTCGTCGACGACATCACCGACCGCACCGAGCTCGAGACCCAACTTACGCAGTCAGAGAAACTATCCTCCATCGGCCTGCTGGCAGCGGGCGTCGCCCACGAGGTCAACACCCCACTCGCCGTCATCTCCAGCTACACGCAGATGCTCTCCAAGCAGCTTCGTGACGATACGCGCCTCGCCCCGGTCCTCGAGAAGATCACCCAGCAGACCTTCCGCGCCTCCGAGATCGTCAACGGCCTCTTGAACTTCTCCCGCACCAGCGGCTCCGAGTTCACCGCCATCGACCTCAACTCCCTCGTCCACGACACCCTCGTCCTGCTCGAACACCAGCTTAAGACCGCGCAGGTCAAGGTCGAGACCGATCTCTCCGCCTCACTGCCCGCGATGAATGGCAATCAGGGCAAGCTGCAACAGGTCATCCTCAACCTGATGCTCAACGCCCGCGACGCCATGCACGGCACTCCGTCCGCCAGGCTCCACATCTCCACCGAGATCTCGAACAGCCGCATCTGCCTTCGCATCAAGGACTCCGGCGCCGGCATCGAGCGCGAGCATCTACACCGCATCTTCGATCCCTTCTTCACCACCAAGGTCAAGCCCCAACCCGGCCAGCACAAGGGCACCGGCCTCGGCCTCGCCGTTACCTACGGCATCATGCAGGAACACGGCGGCAAGATCTCCGTCGACTCCGAAGTCGGCGTAGGCACCACCTTCACCCTCGACTTCCCCGCCCCAGCAGCCACACCAGCGGCATCCCAGCCGCAGATAGCGACCGCGAGCTATTCATGAGTGATCGGCCCGACCGTTCATATTGGGGATTTTGGGCGTGTTTTGTGCAGTCCATCAATGGTCTTGTAGCCTTGGCACTCTTCGCCTTAGACTTTTTTCTGTCCGGAACCCTTGGCCCGAATGGAAGTACCTTCAGCACAGACAGAGCAATATATGGAAGCTCATTATTACGATTACCGGTTGTTGCTATCGTGTTCTCGATTCCACTCCTCTGGCATCGGAACAAATGGGGATGGTATCTCACCATCGTCACGAATCTCATCCTCGAATGGGGGATGGGGTATCAATTAGTTCGAGGATTCATCACGGAACACCACTCTTCGATGCCTCGTACTTCTTATCTCGGAGATCGCGTGTTCATCTTGGCCAATCTGATGCTACTAACTCCGATCATCTTGCTCTTACTACCGGAATCAAGGCAAGAGTATCTAACTAAGACTCCAGCAGAAGAAGCAATCCTTCCTTAGCCACTAGAACCAGCATTACCCAGGTACCAACAAAAAATGTCTAGCTCCACCCTCGAAGCTCCCGCAAAATCCGCAACCCTCACCTCCGCCCGTATCCTCATGATCGATGACGAAGCGGCCATCCGCGAGTCCATCGAGACCCTCCTCACCCTCGAAGGCTTCACCATCTCGCTCGCGCCCGACGGCCCCACCGGCCTCGACCTCCTTGCCCGCAACGAGTACGATCTCCTCCTCCTCGATCTCGCCCTTCCCGGCGAATCCGGCATCGACCTTCTGCCCCGTATCAAGGAGCTGCGCCCCGAACTCCCGGTCATCATGATCACCGCCTACGGGACTGTAGGCAACGTCGTCGACGCGATCCGCGCCGGCGCAGAAAACTTCGTTCAGAAGCCCTGGGACAACGAGAAGCTGCTCGCCGACATTCGCTCCGCCATCGGCCGCCACAAGGCCGAAGAAGAGGTCATCCAGCTCAAGCGCACGCTCAAGCAGCGCTACAACTTCGACAACATCGTCGGTAAGAGCGACCTCATGCTCCGCCTCTTCGACACCGTCGCGCAAGTCGCCCCCAGCCGGTCTACGATCCTCATACAAGGGGAAAGCGGCACCGGCAAAGAACTCATCGCCAAGGCCATCCACGCCAACTCTCCCCGCCGCGACAAGCCCTTCGTCCCCGTTAACACCGGCGCAGTTCCATCAGAACTCCTCGAATCCACCCTCTTCGGCCACGTCAAGGGAGCCTTCACCTCCGCCATCGCCTCGAAAAAAGGTCTCTTCGAAGTAGCCAACGGCGGCACTCTCTTCCTCGATGAGATCGGCACCATGGGTATGGACATGCAAGCCAAAATTTTGCGCGTCCTGCAAGACCGCCGCTTCATGCACCTCGGCGGAACCCACGAGATCCAGGTCGATGTCCGCATCGTCGCCGCCACCAACGTCAACCTCCAGCAAGCCGTCCGCGATGGCCGCTTCCGCGAAGACCTCTTCTACCGCCTCAACGTCATCACGCTGGAACTCCCGCCCCTCCGCTCCCGCCGCGAAGACATCCCTCTCCTCGCCGCCCACTTCCTGAAGTTCTACGCCGAAGAGAACGGAACCACCGAACGCGTCCTCTCGCCCGACGCCCTCCGCATCCTCATGGACTACGAGTGGCCCGGCAACGTCCGCGAACTTGAAAACGCGATGGAGCGCGGCGTAGTCCTGTCCACCGAACGCCTCATCCCCGCCGAACTCCTGCCCGCCCAACTCACCGGCAACACCTACTCGGCCAGCATCCTCGACCACCGCCCCGAAGCCAGCCTCTTCGACCTGATGGAAGAGATCGAACGTCGCATCATCGCCGACCGCCTCGAACGCTGCCACTGGAACCAGACCGAAGCCGCCGAGTTCTTCAAAATCCCCCTAAGCACCCTCAACCAGAAGATCAAACGCCTCAACGTAGAGATCCGCAAACGGCCACGGGACTAACTCACCAAGCCGAACGCCATCGATCCCCTACCCTGGCATCCTTCGCTTCCGCAAATCAGAGCTTCATCGTGATTTGCGGAAGCGGAGGATGTGCTTCTGTCTTTGCCGTTGCCGTTGCCCGTCATTCTGAGCGCCGCGACGAATCCCCGCATTTCGCTCCCCACGGCAACACCTCTTCCCAAATAAGGCATCACAGGACTGCCTGCACTTCAGGTTCACGCGGCGCACGCAGCGTCGATGCCAACCTCCTCAACTCCCTTTCAAAGGAGATTCCTCATGTCCACCGCCTCTAAAAAAACCGCAGTCTTTGGCATCTACGCCACCCCCGCCCTCGCCGAAGCAGCCGTCGACCACCTCATCGCACGCGGCTTCGTTAACTCCTCCATCTCCGTCCTCCTTCCAGACGATGAGACCACCCGCGCCTTCGCCCATGAGAAGAACACCAAAGCCCCCGAAGGCACCGCAGCCGGCGTCACCACTGGTGGCGTCATCGGTGGAACCCTCGGCCTACTTGCCGGCATCGGCGCTCTCGCCATTCCCGGCATCGGACCGCTCATCGCGGCTGGTCCCATTGTCGCGACACTTGCTGGTGTCGGAGCGGGCGGCGCAGTTGGCGGTATCGTGGGAGCTCTCGTCGGTATGGGCATCCCGGAGTACGAAGCCAAACGCTACGAAGGTGAAGTGAAGGGCGGTGGAACTCTGTTATCCGTCCACTGCGACACTTCGGAAGAGATCGCCGCAGCCAAACTCGCTCTACGCGAAACCGGTGCCCGAGACATCGCGGCCTCAGGCGAGGCAGCCTCAGACACCTCCGGTGGTCACAATACCTTCGGCAACATTTCCAGCCCGAGCCTGACTCAAGAAGATCGCGTGGCTGAAGTGGAACGTGAAGAAGAGTTAGCCGCCACGGGCAGAAGTCCGCGGTACTAAGCTCCGTATCCAACAGAAAAGCCCGGCGGAGAATTCCGCCCGGCTTTTCTGTTTTTGTCGGATGCCTTAGCCCCGGTTCTGAACCACTACCTTCAACGAATCCGCCACCGGATGCGAAGCCACATCCACCGCCTTCACCGCATCCTCCAGCGAGAACCGGTGCGTTATCAACTTCGTCAGGTCGAAGCTCCCATCCCGATACCCCCCGAACACCAGATCCGCCACCGCATCGTTCACCGTCAACGATGAACTATACGACCCCATCAACGTCTTCTCATCCATGCACACGGTCCCCGGATCGAACGTCGCTGCGCTATGCTGCGTCGCAGCAAACAGCATGACTCTTCCGCCCGGCCGAATCGCATCCATGGCTACCTTAATCAGCGCATCCCCGGCCACCGCCAGCAGAGCCACGTCCGCTCCACGCCCTTCGGTCTCAGCCCTTACCGCCGCCACCACATCGCCTCGAGCATCCAGCGGATGCGTCAATCCATACCCGGCCGCAACAGCATGGCGCTCGGGATATAAGTCGCTCGTCAGCACGCTCGCTCCCGTCCGCTTCGCAAGGGCAGCAAGCAAAATCCCGATCGGCCCCTGCCCAATCACCAGTACCGTCTCGTCAGCCTTTAAATTCAGCGTCCGAATCGCCTTGTAGCAGGTATTCACCGGCTCGATAAAGGCAGCCTGCTCAAACGGAACATCGTCGGGAATCTTCACCACGCCGCGTTCGACAATCCAGTCCATCACCCGGATGTACTCTGCAAACCCGCCTCCCGAGGGCGCAAACCCCGCCGTACACCCAACGTTCTTGTAGAACTCGCACTGCGCAAACGTCTCCTTGCGGCAGTAGTAGCAATCGCCGCACGGGATATGGTGATACGCCATCACGCGATCACCCAGCGCAAACTTCGTCACTCCATCGCCCACCTTCACGACCGTCCCCGCCATCTCGTGCCCAAAGACCCTCGGAGCCGAGTGTGACCCAGTATGGATCTTCTTCAGGTCGGTCCCGCAAACTCCGCAGGTATCGATCCGCACCAGCAACTCACCCGCGCCAATCTCCGGCACCGGCACTGTCTCGATGCGAACGTCATCCACCCCGCGATACACCGCCGCCCGCATCTCCGCCGGCACAGTCTCGGCCCTCTCAATCAATGGGAGACCTAATTCTTTTTCCGATACCATTCCAATTCTCCATGCAAAACGTCAGTAAGCGACACTAAAGCTTTACCACTATTCCCAGCAAGAGCGATCAGTTTTTTCCAAAGATACGGCCTCATCGTCGCGTACATGGCGAAAGCAGCCTCGCGAAATTGACCGTCCCTCGTCGCAAACCTCGACAGCCCTTCGATCTCAAAGCCGGCCTCGTCGGAGACCACCTTGATCGCCTGAAAATCCAGTTGATGTCCCTGCGCAATCCGAGCTACGCCAGCCGCCTCCATATCCACTGCGCTTGCCCGATAGGATGCATAAAGCCGTTGCTTCTCTTTGACGCTCGCGATCGAGGGGCTCGTAATTAACACCTGTTTGGACTGTGAGTTCGAAAAGTGTTCGCCAGAACGGCTATCGATTACGTCGCCCGCGCGAACGATATCTCCTATCCGCAAAGCAGGATCGCAAGCCCCAGCCAGCCCCACCGAAATCAGCGCCGTAACCGGCCTTCCTGCCTCTTGCTGCACCTTCCTCGCAGCTTCGACCGCCAACACCGCCCGCGCCTCACCCATCCCCGCACAAGCCGCCACCGCAAACCCGTTCGTGTAGACAAAGATCTTCCCTGGGAGTTCCCGCTTCGTCCACCCCTTCACCAGCGACTTCAACTCACGCGGAAGCGCCGCAATGATCGCCGGACAATCGCTCATGCCCTATTGCTCGAAGATGCGGGAGCGTACCCATGCTCCACAAACCACTCAATCGCCGCGCGCAACGCCCCATACACCGGCAGCACCTTGAACCCCAACTCCCGTTCCGCCTTGGCCGACGAAGCAAACATCATCTTCTTCCCCATCCTCACCGCTTCAACGGTAGCCCGAGGCTCCTTGCCCAGCAGCTTCCCGGTAAAGCTCTCATCGAAGAACGCGAACCCCATAGCCACCGCATGAGGCACCTTCATCGTCGGCGATGGCAATCCCGTAATTGCAGACATCCGATCCAGAATCTGCTTCAGCGTCAGGTTCTCCCCACCCAGAATGTAGCGCTCCCCCGGCGTCCCACTGTCGAGAGCAACCAGGTGCATTCGAGCCACCTCGTTCACATCCACCAGGTTTAGCCCCGTCTCCACATAAGCCGGAAAGTTTTTATTCAAAAAGTCGACGACAATCCTACCTGTAGGCGTAGGCTTCGCATCCCCCGCTCCAATCGGCGTCGTCGGATTCAGGATCATGACCTTCTGCCCTGCCCGCGCCGCCTTGATCGCCTCTAGCTCACCGAGAAACTTCGACCGCTTGTAGTGTCCGATCATGTCGTCAATCGAAACGGGCGAGTCCTCATTGACGATCGTCCCATCCTTCTTGAACCCCATCGTCGCGACGCTTGACGTGTACACCGCTCGCCGCACGCCAGCTTCGCGTGCGATTCTCAGCAACTCCCGCGTGCCATCTACGTTCGCCGCATACATGCTCTTAGGATCGCGCACCCACAGCCGATAGTCGGCCGCAACATGCACCACAGCCTCACACCCGGTGATGGCCGCCCGTAGCCCCTCCGGCTCGCGCAGGTCGCCAACCACAACCTCAGCTGTCATTCCCTCAATCGAAGCAAGATTGCTCGAAGAGCGCGTTAGTAGCCGCAACTCCGCACCCGCGTCCGCATACACCCGCGCCACGTGGCTCCCCACAAACCCCGTCGCACCTGTAAGAAAAACTTTCATTCGCTACTGCAAAACCGTATGCGATTGCAGACGATTAGTCCAGCTTCTCTGGCTCGATCTGAATATCCTTCTCGCCCGCGAGCTTCTTCTCCCAGTACTTCTTCACCCAGGCCTCGAAGCTCTTGCCCGCCGCCGTATCGCGTCCGGTGAAGACAAGCCCCGCCACATCGCTATAGGCGACGTTGATCTTCGTCGTCTCCTTCATCGGAATAATCCGTATGAACGAGTCCGCCAAAGTCGCACCAACACGCCGGTCGAAGAGATACCCCTCGACCTTCGATCCATCCTTGCGCGTCACGGTCACGTCGCCGCGATAGTCAAATGCCTTCTCCAGCGCCTCACGAATCTCTGCATCCGAAGCCAGCGCCGGCGTCCATCCCTCAAGCTGCTCGCGCTCACGCCCTGCGGCAATCTCAATCTCGTCCTGGTTCACATGCGCGAGCTGATCCAGCTTCGCAGCTTCCTGCAATTGCGTCGACATCGTCAGTCTCCCGAAACGCTCTGAAGTTCGCTGCTCTTAGTCGTGGCTGTCGCTGGCGTGGCAATTTGAACCAACGGCATGTGCTCCGCCTTCGGCCACTCATTCAGCAGCTTCATCGCACCCTCGTCCTCATAGGTCGACGGGAACATGTACTTCTTCGCCGTCTCGTAGAAGCCCTTCAGCGAACCAAAGTTATAGTCCACCGCCGAAGCCTCATGGCCCGAGTGCACCATGCAGTTCGCGCACTTCGGATTGCCGCTCTTCGCGCCGTAGTTCTCCCACTCCGTCGTGTCCAGCAGCTCCTGGAAGCTGTCCGCATAGCCATCCTGCAGCAGGTAGCAAGGCTTCTGCCAGCCAAAGATTGAGAACGTCGGCATGCCCCAAGGCGTGCACTCAAAGTTCCGCTTGCCCATCAGGTACTCGCTGAACAGAGGATGCGTGTTGAACTCCCAGCTCTTCTTCCGATTCGACAGAATCGCGCGAAACAGCCGCCGCGACCGAGCCTTACCCAGAAAGTGCGTCTGGTCCGGAGCCTTGTCATACGTGTATCCCGGCGAGACCATCATGCTCTCGACACCCGCTGCCATCAGCTCATCGAAGTGGTCCCGCACGCTGTTCGGGTCCGCGCCATCGAACAACGTCGTGTTCGTCGTCACGCGAAATCCACCAGCCACCGCAGCCCGAACACCCTCCATCGCAATGTCGTAACCACCCTCGCGGCACACCGAGAAGTCATGGTGCTCCCGCTGCCCATCCACATGCACCGAGAACGAAAGATACTTGCTCGGCTTGAACAGGTGCAGCTTTTCCTTCAGCAGCAGAGCGTTCGTGCACATGTACACGTACTTCTTCCGCGCCACCAATCCGGCCACAATCTCCGGCATCTGCGGATGCAGCAGCGGCTCACCGCCTGGGATCGACACCATCGGCGTCCCGCATTCTTCAACCGCCTTGAAGCACTCCTCAGGCGAAAGCTCAGCCTTCAGAATGTGGGCCGGATACTGGATCTTCCCGCAACCCGCGCACGCGAGGTTGCAGCGGAACAACGGCTCCAGCATCAGCACCAGCGGATACCGCTTCCGGCCCATTAGCTTCTGCTTCAAGACGTACGTTGCAACCGTCCAAGCCTGTGATACAGGAACCATGCTCTTCTCTCCTCAAAACCTAAAACCGTCATCGCGTTCAACGAAACCGTCATCCAGAGCGAAGCATCTCGCTCTGTGCCCCATTCATCGCAGTCTCACCGCGATGAGTGGGACACGGCAACAACTCTACCTAGGCCGCTTCCGCTTCCCGCTCCATCGCCTTCTTATAAGTCGTCAAAGCCAGCAACGGGAAATAATCCCGATACAAGTGATACGCAAGATAAAACACCCGAGGGAATCCAGTTCCCGTATAAACCGCTTCACCATTGCGGCCCGCAGCCGACTCGTCCCACGACCCGTTCTCCGCCTGCTTCGAGACCAGCCAGCGAATCCCCTTGGCCACCGAGTCGCTCCGCGTATCGCCCGCCGCCAGCAGTCCAAGAACTGCCCAGGCCGTCTGCGAAGGCGTACTCGGCCCAATCGCCTTCTGCAGCGCATCGTCGTAGCTGCCGCAGCTCTCACCCCAGCCGCCATCGTTGTTCTGCATCATACGGATCCATTCGGCGGCCTGCTGAATCGCCGGCTCATGGTTCCAGTAACCCATCGCCTCCAGCCCACGCAGAACGAGGAACGTCCCATACAGATAGTTCACGCCCCAGCGTCCGAACCAGCTTCCGTCGGACTCCTGCTCCCGTAGGATGAACTGGACTCCAGCCTCTACCCGCTTGTCCCGCCGCGTATATCCGTAGCTTGCCAGCATCTCGAGAATCCGCCCTGTAATGTCCACCGTTGGCGGGTCGATCATCGCGTTATGGTCGGCGAACGGTATGTACTCGAAGATCTTTTTCGTATTGTCCTTGTCGAAGCTCGCCCAGCCGCCGTTCCTGCACTGCATCGCGAAGATCCAGTCGATCGCCCGAGTCGATGCGCCATGCTGCAACTTCTGGCTGGGATGCTCGACACACTTCAACGCCATCAAAACCTGCGCCGAATCATCGACATCCGGATAAAACTCATTGTTGAACTCGAAGTACCATCCGCCCGGTTCGACATTTGGAACGTTATTCGCCCAATCGCCCCGGTGACGCACTTCCTTGTCCAGCATCCAGCCCGCCGCCTTGATCATGCGGGGATCGTTCTTATCCAGGCCAGCTTCACCCAACGCGAAGACCGCCTGCGCCGTATCCCACACCGGCGAGACGCACGGCTGCATGCGGAAGGTCGGCGTCGGATAATCCGGTTCACCATTCGGGAAGTCGAGTCCCAGCCGCTCAAACTCGTCCATCGCACGAATGAACTGCGGGTCGTCATTCGTGTATCCCAGGCAGCGCAGCGCAATAATTGCGTTCATCATCGCGGGATAGATCGCGCCCAACCCGTCCGACATCTCAAACCGCTCCAGCAGCCACTTCTCCGCCCGCTTGATAGAAAGCGCCCGCAGCGGACGGATATGCACCATCTCCAGCCAGTGCGCCATCCGGTCGAACGCCAGCATTACATTCCGCCAGCCAAACAGCCGCTTCTTATCCCACCGCAGGTGCAGGTTAGCGTTGGCACGCCCGCCGACAAAAAGCTCTTCGATGCCTTGATCCGGCGCAACCTTCTTGAAAGGCTTCTTTGCATACGCAATCGAAAGCGGCACCACGATCGCACGCGACCAGGCGGAAATTTCGTAGATGTTGAAGTAAAACCAGTTCGGAAAGAGGATCAGCTCCGGTGGCACCGCCGGTACAGCGTCATACTCATACTGCCCCATGAAGCACAGGTAGATCTTGGTGAAGGTGTTCACCTCTACCACGCCGCCGTTCGCCAGGATCCACTTCCGTGCCTTTACCAGCACCGGGTGGTCCTTGGACCAGCCCATCAGCTTCAGCGCAAAATAAGCCTTCACGCCCAGCGAGATATTCGACGGCCCGTTCGGATAGATACTCCATCCGCCATCGGCATTCTGGTGGCGGAGAATCTCGTTCACCGCCCGCTCCATCCGGCCTGGATCGCCCGTTCCCAGCAGCTTGTGCATGAAGATGTAGTCCGACTCCAGCATCGAGTCGGCCTCAAGCTCACCGCACCAGTACCCATCCGGATGCTGCAGTCCCAGCAACCAATCCTTCGCCCGCTCGATCCCAGCCACTACATGCTCAAGGCCGAGATCCATCCGGCCGAAGCGCGGCTGGGTCCGCCCATGGGCGGTCTTTGCCGGTTGCGGAACCGCCTGCGGATTACTTGTAATTTCATTCATTCGTATCTTTGACTCAAGGAGGACAGAAGTTGATTCAGCGGACTTGAGGGCCCATTAGAAATAACCAGCCGAAAACTAAACAGCAGCGACGCTCATCCTAGGCGCCGAAGCGATCGCCTGCACGATCTCCGGAGGCAGCCCAAATCGCACATTCTCCGGCATCACCTCAACCTCATCCACAGACCCAAAACCCTTCGCCTGCAGATACTCCACAACTTCGCTCACAAGCACCTCGGGCGCGGAAGCTCCAGCCGTCACAGCGACGGTCTTCACACCTTCCAGCCACACCGGATCAATCGCATCCGCGCTGTCGATCAGATACGAATTCGTATCCAGGTTTTTCGACACCTCAACCAGCCGGTTCGAGTTCGAGCTATTCGCCGATCCAACTACCAGCACTAGATCCGCCCCGTGCGCAACGTTCTTCACCGCAGTCTGACGATTCTCCGTCGCGTAGCAGATGTCCTGCGACTTCGGCCCAGCGATGTTCGGGAATTTCTTCTTCAGCGCGTCGATCATGATGCCCGCCTCAGACAACGACAGCGTCGTCTGCGTCAGGTAGGCCACCTTATCCGGGTCAGGCACCACCAGCGCCTCAACCTCTTCCACCGTCGAGACCACCTGGGTCACATCCGGAGCCTCGCCCTGTGTGCCTTCAACCTCTTCGTGATCTCGATGCCCAACCAGCACCAGCGAATAGCCCTGCTTGGCGAACTTGATCGCCTCCACATGCACCTTCGTCACCAGCGGGCAGGTTGCGTCGATCACCTTCAAACCACGTCCCTTTGCTGCCTCGCGAACCGCCGGGGAGACACCGTGCGCGGAGTAGATCACGCGCGCGCCTTCGGGAACCTCGTCCAGCTCATTGACGAAGATCGCACCCTTCTTGGCCAGGTCGTTCACGACGTAGCTGTTGTGCACTATCTCCTTACGCACGTAAATCGGCGCGCCGAAGGTGTCCAGCGCAATCTGTACGATGTCGATAGCGCGCACCACGCCTGCGCAGAAACCGCGAGGCTTGAGCAAAAGGACACGTTTGGTGGAACTCTCTGAGGTCTCGATGGTTGAGGTATTCACAAAGATAAGTATACGCTGTCAGGCTGTCTAAGGCCACGATTTGTGAACCACTTCTGGTGCATCCAAACGCACCTGTCAGCCTTTTGCCCCTCCGGCCATCCACCCAGAAAACGTCATCTCAACCAGAGCGCAGGGACGTGGAGAGCCCCCGCATTGGCTATCGCTCTCCTCGCGAATGACTCACCGCAAAGCCTCTGCAATCGCCGGCCTCACCTTCGCCGCCTCGCATCCCGGCGCGAGATGCCCACAATCCCCGTCCAGCAACAGCAACTTCGCATGAATCATCGGGGCAAACCCGATCGCCGCAATCGGATTCACCATGTGGTCCTGCCGGGCATTCACTACCAGCACCCGAGACTTCACCTTCGTCGCCGCAGCTTCCAGCGACGATCCCTTCCCCACATCCTGGCCCAGCATCGCATGAATCTGCCATCGCCAGTTGTTCGCGTCCGTCCCGCCAATTCCCTCTTTCTCCAAACCTGCAAAGAACGTCTCAAACCCCGCCGTCTTCGTCTGCTCCACCCGCGCCTCTGGAGTCAACAGGTTCAAGCTATGCAGCAGAGCCACGGTCTTCAGCTTTGGATTCGTCACATACTTTCCACCCGCATACTCCGGATCAGTCACCATCGCGACCTCCTCCGTACTCCAAAGCAGCTTGTCGTAGCTCGAAAGCTGCGGCGACCCAACGATTGGCACCGCCACATCCATAAACTCCGGATAGCTCACCATCCACTGAAACGTCTGCATCCCACCCATCGACGCGCCCACCACGGCATGAACATGCGTTAATCCAAATTTCTCAACCGCCAGCCGATGCTCCGATTCCACCATGTCCCGGATCGTGAACTCCGGAAAATCTATGCCGTGCTGCGTCTTACTGTTCGAAGGCGAGCACGAAACCCCATTCCCAATCGCATCCACAAAGATCCAGAAGTACGACTCCGGATCGACATACCCCGCGCTCGAAACGATCCCCAGTAAATCCTTGGTCGTCCCCGTAAACCACGTCGGAAACAAAATCGCATTTGACTTCGCCGCGTTCAGCGTCCCGAGCGTCCGGTACCCAAGCTTGCACCCATGAATCGAAGCCCCGCTCTCCAGCTTCAACTCACCCAGATCAGCAAACTGCTGCGGCGACCCCGCCTGCCCGAACGCCGCCCCGGCACACAACACCGCCCCAAACCCCATCACGCGCAAGATATTCATAGTTCAGCGATTCTATGGCCGCACATCAAACTCCGCCACCGGCACAGCAATACCCTCGCATTGCCCCCACAAACTTGTCATCCTGAGCGGCGGTCGGCGCGGTTTGCGCCAACCGCAGTCGAAGGACCTGCTTTCCTTCCACGCGCCCATCACCTCTGACCAACAAACAAATGAGGGCTGAAGGCGCGATCCATCTGCCTCCAACCCTCATCCGAATTAGTCGATCGCGAACTAAAGCTTATCCGCCTCACACGCCGCATGCCCGCAATCACACGTCAACGTCTGCGTCCCCTTCGCATCCTCGCAAAAGGTCGAACAATACTTTTCTTTCTCTCCGACAACACACTTACACATCTCATGCGCACACTTCTTCACAGCCGCCATCGCACATCTCCCGGGAATTAAAGTTCACACCGCTCACTGCGATGCCCAAAAGAACCGCCGGGATGCGCCCCATGAAGAACGAGCCCTACCTGCTCATCTCCAGCAACTGCTCCGCATGCCGCATACTCGTATCCGTCAACTTCTCTCCACTCAGCATCCGGGCAATCTCCTCCACCCGCTCACCCGTCTCCATCAGCCGAACCTCGGTCTGCGTCCGCCCCGCCTTCACCGTCTTATCGATCAAAAAGTGCTGATCCCCAAACGCCGCAATCTGCGGCAGATGCGTAATGCAGATCACCTGCTGCCCCCGCGAGAGCGCCTTCAGTTTCCTGCCAACAGCCTCCGCCGCCCGCCCGCCAATCCCAATGTCAATCTCATCAAACACCAGCGTCCGCGGCAGCACCGCCTTGGCCACCTTCGCGCTTGCATCCTCAACAGCCACCTTAAGCGCCAGCATCACCCGAGACATCTCTCCGCCCGAAGCGATCTCCGCCAGCGGCTTCATCGGCTCGCCCGGATTCGTCGCGATCAGGCAATCGACCCCATCCCACCCATGCGCCGTCCACTCCCCTTCACCCTTCACCTCAATATGAAACCGGGCATTCATCGCAAGATCATTGATCTGAACCACCGCAGCCTTCTCCAACTTCCGCGCCGCAGCCGCTCTTGCCTCGTTCAACTTCGCAGCCGCCACCCGATAACGCTCCGCATCCACCGCCTGCTTAGCCGTCAACTCCGCCAGCAGAACATCGCGATTCTCCACCTCTGCCAGCTTCGCGGCAGCGTCCGCCCCAAACGCGATCACTTCCGCCAGCGTCTGGCCGTATTTTCTTTTCAACCGATCCAAAGCCGCCAGCCGGTCTTCAATCTCCTCCAGCCGCTCCGGTGCCGCGTTGATCGACTCCGCAAAGTCCCGCACCTCGGCGCTCAAATCCTCCACCGTCGCCTTAGCCGCCGCCAGCTGCCCCACCGCCTCGGCGAACCGCGAGTCATACCGCGCCAGCTCTTCAAAGTGCTTCAGCGCCGCTCCCAGCGTCGACTCCGCCGCCCCCTCCGACTCATACAGCAGGTCGTGCGCGCTCATCGCCGCAGTAAACAGCTTCTCGGAGTTCGCCAGCACCCGCTTTTCCGTCTCAAGCTGAGCGTCCTCATCTTCTGCGACTAGCCCCGCGCCCTGAATCTCTCCACTCTGAAACCGCCACAAATCCGCCATACGCAAACGGTCCTGCTCCGCAGACTGCAGCACCTTCAGCCTCTCGGTAGTCGCCCGCCACTCCGAATAAGCCTTTGCAACGTCATCAGAAGAGATCGCCCCAAACCGATCCAGCAACAACCGCTGTTGCTCCGTATCGAAAGAACCCAGCGTCTCCCCCTGCGAATGGATCAGCGCCAGCTCCGGCGAAAGCTGCCTCAGCACCCCTACGGTCGTCGCCTGATTATTCGCAAACACCCGACCCTTGCCGTTCGCCGCAATTTCCCTTCGCAGCAGCACATCGTCCGTCTCGCACTCAATCCCATTGGCCTCAAGTACTGTCCGAGCCCCCGGCGTCATCTCGAAGACGCAGCTCACCACCGCCTTCTCCGCGCCATGCCGGACAACATCGCTGGAAGCTTTTCCGCCGAGCAATAGCGCCAACGCATCGATCAAAATCGACTTGCCCGCTCCCGTCTCGCCCGTCAGCAGATTCAACCCGTGGCCAAAGGTCGCCGCCGCCCGGTCGATCACCGCATAGTTCTCCGCCCGCAACTCCAGCAGCATTAGGTCCTCACCATCCACATACCGCGAGAATAACAAAGCCTCCGAATCCCTTGGCAACATCACACTTATCCACATCCATCTCCCACGGAAGTACCCCAGCTCCCTCCCGAATCCTTTCCAGTCCCCCACGCCTGCCCCCGATAAACCGGTTAGCCGCCAGCCGCACGGAAACGGTCTATTTCGTATAAACGAGGTCACGCCCCATGTCCCAGAAGAAGATTCTCATCGTCGATGACGACCCCGAGATGCGTCTCGCCATGCACGTTCGCCTCAAGGCCAACCACTACGATGTCGGCTTCGCGGTCGACGGTGTCTCCGGCATCGCCGAGGCCCGCCGCCAGCAGCCCGACGTCATTCTCCTCGACCTCGGCCTCCCCGCCGGCGATGGCTTCACCGTCCTCGAACGCCTCCAGACCAACGACTCCATGGCCGCCATCCCCGTCATCGTCGTCTCCGGCCGCGACCGCGCCGCCAACCGCGACCGCTCCCTGAAGGCCGGCGCCAAGCTTTTCCTGCAAAAGCCCGTTCGCAACAGCGATCTCCTCCTCGCTATCGAACAAGTTCTCGGCACCAAACACACTCCATCCCCCGATTCCGCTCCAACGGTGTACGACCTCGGCGAACAGGCTCCTGCACGAGCCTTCTGAATCGTCTATGAACTCCAGGTTCCACTCGATGTCAGCATTTCTTTGTACTTTGCCGCTCGGCGTCTATCTGCGGTCGAATACACTACAGCCTCTCCTGTCATCGGAGTACTCTCCCCGCCGCGCCCTCTACCTTGCTCATCCCGGTCTGCTCTGGACCAACGTGATCTCGGACTCGCTGATCGCAATCTCCTACGTCCTCTTCTTCTTCGGCATCAGATGGCTGGTCGGCAAACTCAACCACATCGAAACCATGAGGTCCAACCTCTGGGCGCTCTCGGCCTTCAACGTCTTCATCATGTCCTGCGGGGCGATGATTCTGCTTCGCATCATTACCATCTGGTACCCGCTAGCGCAGATATCACTGGCCCTCAAGATCATCTGCGCCGCGGCGTCTCTGCCCCCCGCCCTCATCTTCGTGTGGCGCGCTCCGGCAATCGCGTCCGGCATATCCCGCTTCTTCGATCTCCTTGACTCCGAGCATCGCCACGCCGAAGCCCTCCGCAAGAGTGAAGCCTTCCTTGACCAAACCAACCGCGTCGCCGGGATTGGCGGCTGGGAGCTCGATCTCGCAACCAGCGATCTCACCTGGTCAGCCGAATCCGCTCGCATGCACGGTCTTCCTCCCGGCTACAAACCGCTTCTTGAAGAAGCCATCAATTACTTCGGTCGCAGCTACCATCCCACCATTCGCGCCGCCCTTCAAGACGTCATCGATGGCGGCCCCGGTTGGGACCTCGAACTCCCTCTCTACCGCGTCGACGGACGAAAGCTCTGGGTCAGGCTCATCGGCGAACCCGAAATCGTCGACGGCAGGCCCGTGCGCGTCTTCGGCTCCGTGCAGGATAAGACCGAAGAAGTCGAGCAGCGTGAAGCCCTTCGCCGAAGCCAGGCCTTCCTCGACCGCACCAATAAGGTCGCCGGAATCGGTGGCTGGGAGTTTGACATCGCTACAAAAGACCTCGTCTGGTCCGACCAGACAGCCCGTATTCATGGCAGGCCCGCCGGATACAAGCCCACCTACGAAGAGAGTTTCACCTATTTTCCTGCGGAGTATCACCCGTATATCCAGAGGGAAGTCGATGCGGCCTTCGCTATCGGCGGGACCTACGATCTGGAATTACCTCTCATCCGGCCAGACGGGCAACGCGTCTGGATAAGGCTCATCGGCGAGGTTCAACTAAGAAACGGCATACCAGCACGTATCTTCGGTTCACTTCAGGACAAAACCTTGGAAGTCGAGCAGCGCGAGGTCCTCCGCAAGAGCCAGAACTTCCTCGATCGCACCAACCGCATCGCCGGCGTCGGTGGATGGGAGATCGACATTCCGACCGGCGTCGTCACGTGGTCCGCCGAGACCTACCGCATCCACGCCCTTCCCCTTACGTACAAGCCGTCACTTGAGGCCGGCCTCACCTTCTACGCAGAAAACGCCCGCCCCATCATCACCGCCGCCGTCCAGCGCGCCTTCGACACCGGGGAAGGCTGGGACCTCGAAACCGAGTTTATCCGCGCAGACGACAAACACATCTGGGTCCGCACCGTCGGCAACGTTGAGATCGTCGACGGCAAACCGCAGCGTCTGATCGGCGCCATCCAGGACAAGACTGCGCAGGTCAACGCCCGCATGGAACTCCAGCGCCTCAACGAGCGCATAACCCTTGCAACCGACGGCGGAGAGATCGGCATCTGGGACTGGGACGTGCTCACCAACAGATTCATCTGCGATGCCTGGATGTTCCGCATTCACGGCCTCAAGTACGTCGAAGGTTCAACGGATCTGTCCCTCTGGACCCGCGGCCTCCATCCCGACGATCGCCCCCTCACCGTCGCCGCACTACTCGATGCCCTCGAAGGCAACAGCGAATATTCCACAGAGTTTCGCGTTGTATGGGACGATGGTTCAACCCACATCGTCCAGGCTTCGGGCAAGGTATTCCGCGACGCCAAGGGTCATGCCACCCGCATGATCGGACTCAACCGCGATGTCACCGAGGCCCATCGCCTTGCCAACGAGCTCCAGCAGCAGCACGAACTCCTCAGCGTCACCCTCTTCTCCATCGGCGACGCCGTCGTATCCGTCGACGCCCAACGCAATATCGTCTGGATGAATGGCGCTGCCGAGCGCATGACCGGATGGGACGCCACCGAGGCCATCGACAGGCCAGTCTCCGAGGTCTTCACCATCCTCTTCGAGAACTCCCGCCTCCCCGCCTCCGTCCACGTAGACCCCAACATCGCCCGCAGCCGCCGCATCTGCATGGAAGAGCGAGCCATCCTGGTCGCCCGCGATGCCACAGAATTCGGCGTTGAAACCTGCGCCACGCCCATCTACGACAGCCGCGCCGAACTCGCCGGCAGCGTCCTCGTCGTTCGTGACATCACCGAGCAGCTTCGCCATGCCCGCGAGATCGAGCAGATCAACAAGCTCCAGCTTGATCTCAAGCTCAAGGACCAGTTCCTCTCCCACGTCTCCCACGAGCTCCGTTCGCCCCTTACCTCCGTCTACTCCTTCACCTCGATCATCGCGGACAATCTCGCCGGCGACACCACCGACGAGCAGCAGCAGTACCTACAGATCGTCCTCAAGAACGTCCTCCAGCTTCAAGCCATGATCGAGGACCTCCTCACCGTTACCCAGTCTAAAGAAGGCAAGTTTCCCATCGAAGCCGAAGACTTTGCCGTCGCGCCCGCGATCCGCGACGCCGTACACACCTCCCACCCGGCGTCTTCGGCGAAACAAATCTCAGTCGACGACCACGGCGTCCGCGAAGATCATTGCGCCTGGACAGACCCAACCCGACTCCGGCAGATCATGATCATCCTGCTCGACAACGCCATCAAGTTCACCCCGCCCGGTGGCCACGTCTTCATACGCACCTACGATGAAGGCCGGATGCTGCGGATCGAGGTGGAGGACGATGGCTGTGGCATCCCTCTCGACAAACGCGCCCGCGTCTTCGAGAAGCTTTACCAGATCGTCGGTCCCGGCCACGCCGACACTAGCCTGGAGGGCCGCATTGGCCTGGGCCTCGGTCTCCACATCGCCCGAGACCTCGTCCGCCGGCAGGGCGGCAACATCTGGGTCACCGGCGCGCCGGAACAAGGCAGCATCTTCAACTTCACCTTGCCCTCCGCATCCGTGAAGCAGGAAGACGGCACTCCGAGCCGAAGAGAGACCGACTGGGCAACTCCAGGCGACTCGCAACTGACTCCCGCAGCTTGACAAACCCGGCCCGATAAAACCGATGCCAGAAACAGTCTTTGCGCGAATACCGCTCAAACAGGCTGTATATACAGAATTGTTGATACAAGACTAAGTGATATGTTTTGAATAATTTGCACAATTTAGGCAGGGGGAGGGGTATCCCGCACTTCATCCCGCCTGGGAATCAAGAGCATCGGGCAAACAAAACGAAGAGCGGCACCATCGCAGATTCCCTAAATTTATTTCTTACCCGCCGCGCAGCGAAGCAAGCAACTCGCACAAGTAAACTGGGGTCTGGTGAAATAGACCCTATGGCTTGCTGTCACGCTCTCGCTCTCTTCTTCTTTCAAGATGACGCCACCGCAGTCGCTCCCGCCACCACCGGCGGAAGCGCCCTCCTCGAGATGGTCCACAACAGCGGCCCAGTCGCCTTTGCCGTCCTGATCACGCTGCTGCTGGCCAGCGTCTTCTCGTGGACAATCATGCTCTCCAAGTGGTCCAGCTTCCGCCGCGCCCAGGCTCAGAGCACGCGTTTCATCCGCGCCTTCCGCAAATCTGGCCGGCTCAGCGAGATCGCGGCCCTCTCCGACCAGTTCAAGCCCAGCCCGCTCGTCCCGGTCTTCATGGAGATCAACGACGAGTACCAGCGCCAGACCGGCGGCCGCGGCATGCCCCGCAATCCTGTTGCGCTTGAACGCGCCGCCCAGATCGCCTCCAGCGAAGCGCTAACCAACATGGAGCAGCGCATGACCTGGCTCGCCACCATCGCCGCCGTCGCTCCCTTCATTGGCCTCCTCGGCACCGTCATGGGCATCATCGACGCCTTCCACGGCCTCGGCACCGCCGGTGCAGCCACCCTCCGCGCCGTAGCCCCGGGAATCTCGGAAGCTCTCATCACCACCGCCGCCGGCCTCGTAGTCGCCATCCCCGCCGTGGTCGGTTACAACCAACTCACCGCCCGCCTGCGTGAGTTCGGTGCCCGCATGGACGACTTCGGCCGCGAGTTCCTCAACCTCATCGAGAACGCCGCCATGGCCTCTGCCCCGCCCCCCGTCGAAGAAGAGACCTACAGAAGGAGCCGCTAGCCATGGCCTTCACCGCCCGCTCCGGTGGCTCCGCCCGCACTCAGACCGCCCTCGCCGAGATCAACATCACCCCCCTCGTCGATGTCGTCTTGGTGCTCCTGCTCATCTTCATGCTCACCGCGCCGGTGCTTCAATCCGGCGTAGAGGTGGCCATTCCCAAGACGCGCTCGGTGAACCAACTAACTGAAGAACGCCAGGTCATCACCATTGACAAGGAACAGAACGTGTTCCTGCAGGACAAGCCGGTCAACGTGAACGATCTCGGCAGCAAGCTGAAAGTCGGCGAGCACAAGATCGTCTACGTCCGCGCCGACGAGCGCGTCCCTTTTGGAGCCTTCGCCTCCGTCATGGACGCCGTCAAACATGCCGGCGTCACCAACATCAGCATCGTCACCCAACCCCTCAACCAGAAGTGACGTAAGCACCCGAAAGCGAAGTCACTCGCAGCCTCATCGCGAGTGACGTAGTCGAAGGACCTGCTGTTTGCTCGCATCAGCAACTCAACCGAAGAAGGCCACCATCGCAACCCAACCTCTAACCCGCGACACTCCCCAGGAGAACCTCCCCGGCAACTTCGCCGGAGCGCTCTTCCTGCACGTCGCGCTCGTCGCCATAGTCTTCGGCTACGGGTACATCTTCCACCACGACGGCAACTCCTGGGGCGACAGTTCCACGCCGTCGACCACCATCCAGGCCACGATGGTCAACTCCATCCCTCTGCCGCCGCGCCAGCCCACCAACACCGACAACGTCCTCACCTCCGAAATACCCAGCCCTGCACCGCCTGTCGCCAAAGAGAAGGTAGCTCCCCCGCCCGACCCCAAAGCAATCGACATTCCCGACAAGCCTCAAAAGCCAGTGAAGGTCGCACCCCAGCCGGTTCAAACCACGCCTCATCCGCAGCCCATCAAGCCGCAGCCGCAAAAGGCCACCACAGGTGAAGCTCCAGGCGTCCGCATCGCCATGTCCGCCACGCAGACACGAGCAGGAACCATCAGTGTCGGCACGAATGACTCCACCTTCGGCGCACGCTATGCCTACTACGTGAAGCAGATCACGCAGAAAGTCGCCGGCCAGTGGTACACCACCATGCTCGACGCCAACGCAAAGGGTCACCGCGTCTACATCACCTTCGAGATCGGCAGAGACGGCACCCCCTCCAATATCCGTATCCAGCAGCCCAGCGGCGACAATACGCTCGACCAGACCGCCTTGCGCGCAGTCCAGCATATCGACACCTTCGGCCCGTTGCCTGACGGCTACAGCGGCTCTTATCTGAATGTTGTTTATTACTTTGACCCTCCTTCGGCACCTTAACTTCACCCCATCACAACCCGGCCGCCGCACTTCGCGTCTACCATAAGGTGAGAATGCAAAGCGCGACCCGCAAACTCTTCCTCTTCCTGCTGACACTTCTGTCAACAACCGCCTTAGCAACCGCGCAGGACAACGTCTTCACCGGCACCAACACGGGCGCTGACCGCATCCGCATCGCGGTTTCGGACTTCAAGCCCGGCGCGGGCGACACAACGCTCAAGCCGATCTTCGACGCGACCCTCTACTCCGACCTGGCAAACGCTGGCATCTTCGATATTGTCTCGAAGAGCCTGATCCCGCAGACCACCCCCGGAACCCCAGCAGAGATGGCGATCGCCCAGTGGTCCGCTGCTCCCGCGTCGGCGGCGATGGTGGCCTTCGGCAACATCTCCGTGCAGGGCGGCAAGTTAATCACTAACGGCTTCCTCTTCGACGCCAATAACGCGCAGTATCCGCAAGTGCTGGCGAAGCAGTACTCCGACAACGCCGACGAGAACGCCGCACGCCAGACCGCTCACAAATTCGCTGACGAGATCATCTTCCGCCTCGGCGGCGGCGTAGCCGGAATCGCCGAGACGAAGATCTTCTACATCCACGCCGCAGGCGGTCAGAAGGAAGTCTGGCAGATGGACTACGACGGAGCGAACCAGCATGCCGTCACACATCTCGGTGCCATCTCGCTCTCGCCGCGCATCTCTCCGGACAACACCCGCGTCGCGTTCTCTTCGCTCGGCCGCGATGGCTTTCAGATTCGGATGTACTCTCTGCTGCTCAACCGCATGGTCAACTTCTCCGCGGCTGGCGGAACAAATCTTTCGCCGGCATGGTCGCCTGATGGCCGCAGCATCGCCTACTCCTCCTCACGCTCCGGTGACCCGGAGATCTGGATCAGTGACACCAACGGAGCCATCGCTCGCCGCATCACCAGCTTTAAAGGCCCCGATGTATCGCCAGTCTTCAATCCCAAGACCGGGGCGCAGATCGCATGGATCAGCGGTCGCACCGGCCTTCCACAGCTCTACATCATGGACACCGATGGCTCCGGCGTCCAGCGCATGACGGATGGCGGCTATGCCACCTCGCCTTCGTGGTCTCCCAACGGCCAGTTCGTCGCCTTTGCCTGGAACCGCAAGTATGGTCCCGGAGCGCCCGGCGGTCAGGACATCTACGTGATGGAAGTCGCCAGCAAGCGCTGGATTCAACTCACCCATGACGGCGGCCGCTGCGACTTTCCCTCCTGGTCTCCCGATGGCCGGCACATCGCCTATGCCAACACGGCAGACGGTCGCGATGAACACATGAAGATTTGGACCATGCTCGCCGACGGCACCCAGAAGCACGCGCTTTCCTCAACTGGAGGAGACATGCCAAACTGGAGTTGGAAGTAAGTCTGCGGACACCTCTTAGAGCAACTCCTTTTCTCTCTGCCCAGGCCCTGTACTATTCGCCGCATTGCGGCAAGAATCTTAATTGACTAGAAAGTTCCGGAGGAACTAATGAACGTAGCTGCAACCCGACTTTTCAAATCTCCTGTCCTGCTCGCTTCGCTTCTCACGCTGTCGCTCGCCACGGGCTGCCACAAGAAGCAGGGTCCCGATCCAAACAGCATCGGCCCGGTCACCGCTCCCTCGGCACCCGCGCCAACGGCCAGCATCACCGCTGATCCTCTTTCGATCGACCTCGGCCAGTCCGTCGTCCTGAACTGGCGGAGCCAGAATGCCAACGTCGTCACCATCGACGGAATCGGCCAGGTCAACGTCAACGGCACCCAGACCGTCTCGCCCTCCAACTCGACCAACTTCCACCTCACCGCAAAGGGTGACGGCGGCACCGTCGAAGCCAACGTCCGCGTGACCGTTAACGTTCCCGTCGCTCCGACGCCTCCGCCCGCTGATGCCTCGAACTCCGGTGGCGACTTGGGCTCCGACTCCGCCTTCCACCAGAACGTACCCGACGTCTTCTTCGACTACGACAGCTTCGAGCTCCGTCCTGACGCGACCACTGCCGCATCGCAGGCTGCTGCTTACCTGACAGCGCATCCGGCAATCAGGGTCATCATCGACGGATACTGCGATAATCGTGGATCCGCAGAGTACAACCTGGCCCTCGGCGAAAATCGCGCCAACTCCGCGAAGAGCGCTCTCGTCTCGGCCGGCATCGCCGCCAGCCGCATCCGTGTCGTGAGCTTCGGCAAGGAGAAGCAGTTCTGCAGTGACGAGACCGAGTCCTGCTGGCAACAGAACCGCCGTGCTCAGTTCTCGATCGACCGCTAAGAAGACACGATCACCTACTTAGTGAGAGTGCCTGGTTCATACCATCGAGTGGGTGAATCAGGCACTCTCGATCGATCACAGAGACTCTTACAGATAGCCTTCGTAAAGTAGCCCCCTCTCAGGAAAGAACCGATGACCTTCCGATCTACACGTCTCGCCACCTCCATCATTGCGCTGGGCCTGCTCGCAACTCCGGCCTTCGCGGTCAACAAGGACATGGTGCAACTCCAGACCCAGGTCCAGGCGCTGCAGGACGCTGTCGCGCGTCTTCAGCAGTCGAACGACGAGCGCATGGGAGTGATGAAGGACCTCGTCCAACAGACCGCCGACTCGGTGAACAAGATGTCCGTCGTGGTCCAGGGGCTCCAGACGCAGATGGGCCAGCAGCACGATGCGCAGAACACCAAGATGGAGCAGGTCTCCGGCCAGATCCAGTCCCTGAACGATTCGCTTGACGAGCTCAAGGCTCGCCTCGCGAGCATCGAGAAGTCCATCAACAGCATTCAGAACCAGCAGCAGTCCATCAACGCCAACATGCAGAGCGCAACGCCCCCCGCTGGATCGTCCGCTCCGCAGCAGGCAGCGCCTCCGACGCAGGACAATCCGGCACCCTTAGGCGACGCTCCACCCGCCCCGGTCGTTCGCAATAAGCCCTCTGCGGGAGTTCCACAGGCCGACAATGGCGGCGGATCGGCACCTCCGGTCGGCGATCTCTACAAGACCGCGCTCGGCGATTACATGGGAGCACGTTATGCCCTAGCTACTGCTGAGTTCGGCGACGTCATCAAGTTCTACCCAGACGATAACCTCTCCGGAAACTCCTTCTACTACCTTGGGGAGATCGAGTATCGCGGAGGCAAATACGCAGCGGCGGTGAAAAACTACGACAGCCTCGCATCGCAGTTCCCCGCAAGCGCGAAGCTGCCTGCCGCGCGCCTACACAAAGGCGAAGCACTCATCGCGATGAAACAGAACGACTCCGGAATTGCCGAGCTTCGCGGCGTGATTCAGCGCTATCCAACCTCTCCAGAGGCGGCCCAGGCCCGCAGCAGGCTCAGCGGCCTTGGTGTAAGGACTGCCCCCCGCAGATAGCTCGCACATTCAATTACGAAGGCCAGCCATCGCAACTTCCACCCGCTCGCGTTCTGTGCTCGACAAGGGCAGCGAAGGCAGTCGCGGCCTTCCCCCAAAGTATCCGTTCAGATCGCTTCCGTACTTTATCCCCGCCACACCAAGCCCCTCTTCGACAACCTCTGCCGCCGATTGAAGTCGATGCTGCTTCTCCGCCGCCAGCGCGGGGTCGCCATCCTTCCACGCCGCAAAGACCTCGTAGCAGGCTTGCGGCGCGCTCGCCGAAAGCGGTGGCATACCGCCTGCAGCCCCAGCGGCCAAGGCATCGAGAATGCCGAGAGTGCTGCCGCAAAGAATCTGAAATCCCACGGTCTTACTGCGCGTCTTCAGGGTACTGAATGGAGCCGGCGCCACAGCCAGCGCCGTGCCTCCTGACAGAGCTTCAGCCGAGACGAGCGTCCCGCTGGCAGGCTTGTGTTTCGCAATCATTCTTCCCGTAACCGCTGCGAAGACCGAGGTCACCGTAACCTCGTGACAAACCTCCGCAGTGCCTTCGCGCATCTGCTTGACCCAATCAGCGCTAGCGGTAACATCGGTGATAGCAAGAATGTTTCTGTGCCTCGCAAGGTCAATCGCGGGATCGGCAGCAATGGCCGAATCACCCGCCCGGCTATCTAGAATCACAGGCAGCGCTGCCGAATCTGCAACCGCCTCAAAGTAAGCCTTCACTTCCAAGCCCCGATCAGAACCTCGCAGCATCGAAGGCAACGGAACCATAGCAGCGTCGTATCCGCACTTAGCCGCGAACTCAATCATTTCCAGCGTGTGCACGACGGAGTCGCGAGCGACACCAGCAATCAACACCTTCTCCGCCACAGCCGCCTCAGCCACGCAGCGCAGCGTATCTTCCGTCTCCGCGTCGGAGAGCAGGCACGGCTGGCCAATATGCGAAAGAGCAACCAGTCCCGCAGCCGGGGTTTTGGAATAGCGAGCAACATTCTCTCGCAGCTTT
Source organism: Granulicella aggregans (assembly GCF_014203275.1). Lineage (GTDB taxonomy): Bacteria > Acidobacteriota > Terriglobia > Terriglobales > Acidobacteriaceae > Edaphobacter. Next base: position 259,482 of record NZ_JACHIP010000003.1, on the reverse strand, counting down.
GGCAGATTCAATCGGCCGTTCGGAAGAAACGGAGTAGTCAGAGGCAGGAACAAACCTTCAAGCAGCATCTCTCTATTCTAAGATCGATGCCGCTTGAAGTGTTCGGTTCTATGGGGGCTAACTTACAGCGACCACGACAGCGCGCTCCGCATGAAGCTCCTGCAGAGCCTTCACACTGATGCTGCCCTTCTGCAGCGCCGCGATACCTTCCGCTGCAGCCCGTGCGGCGGCTAGCGTCGTGATGGTCGGGATGCGTGCCAGCACAGCCGCACGTCGGATAGCTTTCTCATCGAAGAAGGTGTCCTGCCCTCGCGGCGTGTTGATGATGAGCTGAATGCGGTCGCTCTTGATCAGATCGACGACGTTAGGGCGTCCTTCCTTCACCTTGTACACGCGCTCGGGCTGCAGTCCGGCGGCCTCAAGAACCTCCGCCGTTCCATGGGTCGCGACAAGATGGAACCCAAGGTTCATGAAGTCCTTCGCCAGCGTGACCAGCCCGGCCTTGTCGTGGTCATTCACGCTCAGGAAGATGGTTCCCTGCATCGGCAGCACCTGCCCGGCTGCAATCTGTGCCTTGGCGAACGCCTCACCGAAGTTATCCGACACGCCCATCACCTCGCCCGTCGACTTCATCTCCGGACCAAGCACCGTATCGACGCCCGGGAACTTGCCCCATGGGAAGACTGGCGACTTGACGAAGAAATAATCGCCCGTGTCGAGATCGCTGCCTGACGCAACTTGCTCCGGCAGCAGCGTCCGCAGCTTCTGCCCAACCATCAGTCGCGAGGCGATCTTTGCCAGCGGGATACCGGTGGCCTTCGAAACATAGGGCACGGTGCGCGATGCGCGCGGGTTTACCTCGATCACATAGACCACACCACGCTGGATGGCGAACTGAATGTTCACCAGGCCAATCACGTTGAGAGCTTTGGCGAGCTTACGCGTGTAGCTTCGGATCGTCTCCATGACATCCACAGTGAGATCCACAGCGGGCAGGACGCAGGATGAGTCGCCGGAGTGGATGCCGGCCTCTTCAATGTGCTGCATGATGCCGGCAATCAACACATCATCGCCGTCGCACAGCGCGTCGACGTCGCACTCCACCGCGTCCTCAAGGAAGTGGTCGATCAACACCGGCCGTTCCTGCGAGTACTCAATCGCAGTGCTCATGTAACGAATGATCTCGTCATCGTCATACGCGATAACCATTGCCCGTCCGCCGAGCACATACGAAGGCCGCACCAGCACCGGATATCCAACGCGATTCGCTCCAGCAATTGCCTCGGGAACACTGGTCGCCATAGCACCCTGCGGTTGCGGAATCTCAAGCTCCTCGATCAGCTTGCCGAAGCGTTTGCGGTCTTCCGCAAGATCAATCGACTCGGGTGACGTACCGATGATCGGCACACCAGCCTTCTTCAAGGGCAGCGAAAGATTCAGCGGCGTCTGTCCGCCAAACTGAACGATCATGCCGATCTCCGCACCAGACGCGGCTTCGTGCTCATAGACGGCAAGCACATCCTCAAGCGTCAGCGGCTCGAAGTAGAGGCGGTCGCTGGTGTCGTAGTCGGTCGAGACAGTCTCAGGATTGCAGTTGACCATGATCGTCTCGTAGCCATCCTCCCGCAGCGCAAAGGCCGCGTGACAGCAGCAGTAGTCGAACTCGATTCCCTGCCCGATCCGGTTCGGCCCGCTGCCGAGGATCATGATCTTCTTGCGATTCGTCGGTGGATACTCGTCTTCCTCGTCGTAGCAACTGTAGAGGTAAGGCGTGTAGCTCTCGAACTCCGCCGCGCAGGTATCTACAAGCTTGAAGACTGGCATCACGCCCAGCTTCTTGCGCAACGCGCGGACTTCGGCAGTGCCTTCCGCTCCAGTCAGACCCCAGGTTGCGGCCAGTCGCTCATCGGAGATGCCCATGCGCTTCGCGACACGAAGCTCGTAAGCCGTTACGTCTCCAATCTTCTTCTCGCCGATCGCCTTGATCTCGTCCGTAATCTGCTTGATCTGGTGCAGGAACCACGGGTCCATCGAGGTCATCCTAGCAACCTCGCGCACGCTCATGCCGCGCTCGAAGGCGTAGCGAACGTAGGAGAGGCGATCAGGATGCGGTGTCACAAGACGCTGCGTTAGGCGGCGTGGCTCGATGTCATCCGCGGTGGCCTTCTTGCCGGTCTCGAGCGAACGCACGGCCTTCATCATCGCTTCCTTGAAGGTTCGGCCAATCGCCATCACTTCGCCGACGGATTTCATCTGCGGCCCAAGACCTTCATCGGCGCCGGGAAACTTTTCAAACTGCCACTTGGGAATTTTCACGACGACGTAGTCGATGGTCGGCTCGAAGCACGCAGGCGTCGCCTTGGTAATGTCGTTCTGAATCTCGTCGAGCGTATAGCCAACCGCGAGCCGCGCAGCAATCTTCGCGATCGGAAATCCCGTCGCCTTCGACGCAAGTGCTGATGACCGCGATACACGCGGGTTCATCTCGATCACGGTCATACGGCCGTTCGCCGGGTTGACGGCGAACTGCACATTACTTCCGCCCGTCTCGACACCGATCTCGCGAATGCACGCAATCGCCGCGTCACGCATCCGCTGGTACTCGCGATCAGTCAGCGTCTGCGCCGGAGCGACGGTGATCGAGTCGCCGGTATGTACGCCCATCGGATCGAAGTTCTCGATCGAGCAAATAATGATGACGTTGTCCTTGAGATCGCGAACAACCTCAAGCTCATACTCCTTCCAACCGAGGACACTCTCTTCGATCAGGCACTCGCCCACCGGCGAGAGATCGAGGCCGCGTGACAGAATCTCGGTCATCTCCTCGCGGTTATAGGCGATGCCTCCGCCCGATCCACCCAGCGTAAAACTTGGCCGGATAACGACGGGAAAGCCGATCTTCCCGGCGAACTCCAGGCCAGCGCTCACCGTACGCACCAGCGCAGACCGCGGCATGTCGAGCCCGATCTTGGTCATCGCGTCCTTGAAGAGAAGGCGGTCTTCGGCCTTCTTGATCGCTTCAAGCTTCGCGCCGATCAGCTCAACCCCATACTTCTCGAGCACGCCGGAGTCCGAGAGATCGACGGCAAGGTTCAGCGCCGTCTGCCCGCCCACCGTGGGAAGCACGGCAAACGATCCCTTCACGCCCGACGCCTTCAGCATCTCCATCTCGACGCGAATGATCTCTTCGACGTAAGCCGTGTTGAGAGGCTCGATGTACGTGCGGTCGGCAACCTCGGGGTCGGTCATGATCGATGCCGGGTTGGAGTTCACCAGCACGACCTCATATCCCTCGGCCTTCAGCGCCTTGCACGCCTGCGTTCCGGAGTAATCAAACTCGGCCGACTGACCGATGACGATCGGCCCTGAGCCGATCACTAGAATCTTCGCGATATCACTTCTGCGTGGCATTCATCTTCTCCGCATCTTGGAAAGAATCGGCACATGGCAACGATTCCGCCGTCTTGTAGATTGGCGCATTGTTCAAATCCGCTATGTAGGTATTCACACCTTCAGGCGTGAGAATTCGGTCTTCTGTCCCCGGCCTGTAATACCTGACCATTAGCGCCGTATCAGGTGCATCGAGATGAGTGAACAAGTCGGCCTCGGCAACCCAGTCTCTTGGTACTGCAACACTTCCCATCAATCCACTCAGCCTGCCGTTCGTGTCAAATTTGTAATCGAACTCCACGTCATACCCTGGATAAAAGTGCCTCAGGCGCACCACGTCTACGCGTTTTGCTTCAAAGGATATCTCTGCGAAAAAGAGCTCTTTCCGTGGGTTGATCAGCGGCTGGAAGGTCTGCGCATGCCATGTCCCGTCAACACTATGCAGACAGAACAAAGAGTGCGGTTTGTGCTTCTCCCTTGCCTGTAAATCCAGAAGACATGTCATTTGGAAGACAAGTACCAAGAGAAGAGACCTGGTAACCCAACCCATTTATTTCTTCCACTCTTCCATCATCTTGCGAAAGTCCTTGAACAAGTAATGCGAATCGTGTGGCCCGGGACTTGCTTCCGGGTGATATTGCACGCTGAACATCGGGTCCGTCTTGTGCCTCAGCCCGGCAAGCGTCTGGTCGTTCAGATTCGTATGTGTACGCTCGACATCCGCAGGCAGGCTCTCCGGATCGACGTTGTAGTTGTGATTCTGCGCCGTGATCTCAACCTTGCCCGTCTGATGGTTCATGATCGGGTGATTCCCACCATGGTGACCAAACTTCAACTTGTACGTTTTGCCGCCCAGCGCCAACCCGAAAATCTGATGCCCCAGGCAGATACCGAAGATCGGCGTCTTGCCCTTGATCTTCTGCACGCTTTCAATCGCGTAGTCGAGCGGCTCCGGATCACCCGGCCCGTTCGAGAAGAAGACGCCATCCGGCTCCATCGCGAGAACTTCTTCGGCGGAGGTACGCGCTGGCACGACGGTGACCCTGCAGTTCTCGCGCGTCAGCATGCGCAGAATGTTCTGCTTGATACCGAAATCATAGGCAACCACATGCATCTGCTTCGCCCCGGTATCGAGCGCGGCGGTCAGCAACTTATCGCCCGTCTGATTCTTCGGTTCCGAGTCATCCCAGGTGTAGACCACCTTCGTACTGACGACGCTGGCGAGATCGGTCCCGTCCATCTTCTTGATCGCCTTCGCCTTCGCTACCAGCGTGGCTTCATCCAGCGCCTCGCCAATCGCAATCACGCCACGCATCACGCCATTGGCGCGAAGATGCCGCACCACGGCCCGCGTGTCGATCTCAGCGATCACAGGAACGCCGTTGCGCTCAAGATACTCGTCAGCAACTTCGCTTGAACGCCAGTTGGAACTGATCGGCGAAAACTCCCGCGTCACCAGACCTTCGATGTAAGGCTTTGAGGCCTCCGCATCGCTTGGGGTCGTTCCGTAGTTGCCGATGTGAGGGTTTGTAAGAACCACGATCTGGCCCGCATAGGAGGGATCGGTAAAGATCTCCTGATAGCCGGTCAGCGATGTATTGAAGACTACTTCACCCGAGCGTTCCACTCGTGCGCCAAAACCTGTACCGCGAAAGATGCGCCCGTCTTCCAGCGCGAGAATTGCCTGCATTGCCGCTCCTGAGCATTCCGGCGGCGTCGCCGACGGAATCGAGATCGAATCTGGAGTGGATTCAATCGATTCTATCAGCATTGGCGGAGCAAATCTTTCATTCTCGTTAATGAAAAGACCCGGCACGCAGGCCGGGTCTTTTCCATCGCTGCATCACGGTTTAGTGATGAGGATGATGGTGGTGGTGGCGGTGATGATGACGGGCCTCAGCAGGCAATACCACGCCTGCAAAGACTGCGAGAGCAACGATCGAGAGCATCAAATTACGAATCTTCATGGGGAAATCCTCCTCCAACCGGGCTTCACCGAAGTACCGGCTGTCCCGTCCAGATTAGTCCGTTAGAACACATTTGCCCGTGAATAGTTTTCCTCAACGCGAAAGATGTTCCACGTTTGAGTCGTCCCGTCTTTTTCTCTTTACGTTGAACCAAATCCAGCACTTATCCATCGATTTCGACTAACACGTCCTCACCTTCGGTCTTCACCGGAAAGACTTCCACCCGCTCATGCGCCGGATACTCAGCCAGCCCCGTCTTTAGATTGAACGCCCACGAGTGCCAGGGGCAGATCACCGCCTCACCCTCGATCCAGCCCTGCCCAAGAGGCCCCTGCCGATGCGGGCAGAGATTATCCAGCGCCGCCAGTTCCCCATTCAGGTTCGCCAGGCAGATCTGAATCCCGTTTACCTCTGCCTCCATCACCTTACCGGCAGCGGGAGCCTCCGCAACCCCACAAATCCTTACCCACTCCGCCACAGTCGGCCTCCATTCCTTTATCAGCGTAACCCACGGCCTGGTCGTGAAACGGCTGCGAGGAACCTGCTAGAGTTCATGTGGAACCTACCGTCATGGCCCCTGTAACACCTCGCTCCGGCAAACAAACCCGGCAGCAAGCTTCAAGAAATCCGCGCCATCACGCCACGGCACCGAATGCCTCCCCCGAAGCCGTCGATCCCATCTGGCTGTTGAAGGCCTTCTGCGTGGTCCTCCTCGCAGCTCTCCTCTGCGGCTACCTAACCTTTTGCCTGCTCTTTTACCAGGGTCAATGGCAGTTGGTATTACATCCGGACCGATCGAAACCGGTCCCCACAACCATCGGTGGAGCTGCCTTTGAGACAGTTCACTTCGGCGTGAATGAGTCCGGCACCCCGCAGTTGACGGGCTGGTGGATTCCCTCCGGATCAAACGGCCTGTACGTCTCCGAAACGTTGCTCTATCTCCCCGGTGGCGACGGCTCGCTCGCCCACGACGAGCCCAGGCTTGCTGCCTTACATTCACTCGGCATCAATATCTTCGCCTTCGACTATCGCGGCTACGGCCAAAGTGCCGCCGAGCATCCGAGCGAACGTCGCATGAACGAGGATGCCGCCTCCGCCTGGCAGTACCTTACCGTGTCGCGGCAGACTCCCGGAGCAAAGGTCATCCCCTTTGGAGAGGGCGTCGGCGCGGCAATCGCCGCCCAACTGGCGGCCACTCAAACGCAGATTTCAGGAGTTATCCTCGACTCTCCGCGAACCGATCTCCTCAAAATAGTTCATGACGACCCCCGCACCAGACTTTTGCCCGCCCGAGCCCTGTTTCATGAAACTTTCGACATAGCCGCCGCAGTCGCAAACTTGAAGACCGCCAAGCTGTTCCTGCTCTCTGAAAGCGCGCAATCACTGGATATGGAGCGATCCGCCGCTGAACCCAAAATGATCGTTGCACTTCCCGCATCACCGGCCGACGGCCCCGCCTACCTCGAACAAATTTCCCGGTTTCTCGATCAACTTCACCCAAATCAGTCGACACGACCGGGTTCAGGCCCGCCACTACAACAAAAGTAAAGAAATTAATTCCGAGATGAGTACAACCTCTGGTATTGCAAACCGGGCAGCCTGCCGATATCCTAAGGTCAAATCTGGTCGGCTGCACGGTACGTCGGAACGGTATCTTTGGCACAGGAGTTCTCTTCAACTATGCGGTCGAGACGAATCATCGTTGCATCCATCCTCACGCTTGCCTCCGCAATCCCCAGCTACGCTTACAACCATGCGCGTCGTGGTCCCACGTCCAGCCTCTTCAAGCACAAGTCATCAAAGTCCACTGCCAAGCCGAGCGGCCCCCGCGCAATAGAACCTCAGCGAGCAACCGAAATTCAGGAAGCCCTGATCAAGGCCGGCTATATGTCTGGAACTCCTTCAGGCCACTGGGACGCGGAAAGCCAGTCTGCGATGCAGAAGCTCCAGGCTGAAAAGGGCTGGCAGACAAAGCTGACACCCGACTCGCGCGCTCTCATCCTTCTTGGTCTCGGACCGCAACAGGCTCAGTCTTCCGACGCAACCCTGACCTCAAGCGTGGACACCTCATCTCAATCAGACCGCTCCATCGCATCCGCCCCAGTCGCTCAAAATGGCTTTTCGCTAGCTGCGTTGAATAGTAAGTAGCGCATCAGAACCTGCAAAAGAGGTATCCGGTCCCCCGACCGGATGCCTCTTTTCAATCTGCGCCCCTCTAACCAATCGTAAACAGATAGTCCGCGGCCTCTCCGGGGTCAGGAATCTGGCGCGTCGATCGTATGCTGCCCTTCTCCTCCCGCCAAAGCCGAAGCCAGTAGTAGCGATGCAACCTCACCAGCCGGGATGCGGTTGGCCTACCTTGCTCGATAACTTTTTCTATCGACCGCACCAGCGCGTCGCGGTCGGCGACGATCGTTCGCTTCATGTCTACAAATCGGCACCCGAGAACCGCCTCCTTCGCCTTGCGATAACGGTCTTCCCCAATCACGCCGCACTCCGTCCGCAGACCGCTGATCTGCTCGACGGCATAGGCGGAGGAGGCGTCCAGATGGTCTTGAAACCCCACATAGAGAATCCTGCGGGCAGCCACGCGCAGAGGCAGAATTCCATACTCTTCGATGAAAGGCCTTGGCAGCGCCCTCGCCATCGTCTCCGGTGAGAATCCGTCCGTCGTGAGCACAGGACAATTCCACTGCACGCTCAGCCCGCGCGTAATCCACTCCGACCGAAGCCCGCACTCGGAGACCAGCCAGTCTCCTATCCTTCCCTTGCCCTTCAGCCGCTGCATCTCCAGCGCCTTACGCAGCTGCGGATGCGTGATCCAACCCTGCCCCAGCAGAACTAGGCCAAGCGGAATCCGGTGCCGGTGCTGGCCCGCCACCTCCTCAACCCCTTCAAGCACTCCATCGTCGATCTCCCGCGCGATGGCCATCTTCACCATCTCCAGCAGGCAGCGCTCAGAACACGCCCACCGGTCTTCGAAGAACGGATACCTCCGGCTGCGCCACGGAGGCGTCCATCCCCCGCCGCAGACAGGGTTACCGCACTCGGTCCGGGAGGAAAGAGCTGGAACTGAAATCCCCAGGCCTCTTGTGCCCGCAACGCCCCGCGAGGCCACCCGGCTTGCTGCGTAGACGTCACGCTTCATGAGGCCAGTTGGAATCTCAACCGATCGATTGTTCTTCAACTCCGCGGTGTTCAAACTCCTGTCGCTTAGAAGAGGCATCGGATACTCTCCAGCCGCATCTGCGGGGCCGCTACTTCGGTGACGCGAAGCGCGAAGTTTCCGCTCGCCACAACCACTTCTCCGCGGGCGACAATCCGGTCGCCGACAACAAGATCCACCGGCTGCGCAATATGCCGATCCAGCTCAACAACATCGCCCGGCCCAAGCTCGAGAACATCTCGCAGCAGCATCTCCCTCGACCCGAACTGCAGCGTCGCATCAAGCTCGACATCGTAGAGCAAGTCGAGGCCGGGCATATCAAGCTCATTCGCTTCAACTCGCGGATGCGCCTCGTTCTTGGTCGATGCCCCGGCGGACGCAGCTCGAGTTCCATGCGGCTCCGGCTGATCGACGTTCGGGGCCGCATCGAAGAACGCCTCCGCAGAGTCAGTCGATGCTGCCGCTGCAGCAGGAGGTCTTTCGGTCGCTCCGTCTGCAGGAGCCAGAGCCTCTACGCCAGCCGCATCCGCAGTGTCATGCCCTGCAATATCGCCTGCGAGCCTCTGCTCGCTGCCCGCAGCAGAGGCCTCCACCCCTTCGGCCATGTTCTCTTTCGGAGTAGAACCTTTCTCTTCCGCGTCCAGGGACTCGTCCATCTCGTCGGCCATCTTCTTCTCTCCGCCTTGCCTGGTTCAGGATGTTCGTTGAGGTTTGCCTAAGCCTTCGGCGTAAGTCTTTCGTTGAGGATGCTTTCTATCTGCGCGCCGCGATGCTCCTGGCTGCGCACGGGATGCGCCTTGGCGATGGGCAAGCCACCTACACAAAGTTCAGACGTGGCGTACCTCGACAGCGGAAAACGCAGAATCTTTCCCGGTTCGAGCTCGATCAACTGCCGAGCCTGAAGCTTCATCGGCGTGAACTGAAGCACTGTACCCACCGTGGTCTTCCCGATCAGGTTTCGCAATCGCACCTGGTTCTCGTGCGACTGCCTCCGCGGACGATCGCGCTCCTTGTGCAGGCGGCGCAGAATCTGGTTCAGCACCACCGAAGGGATGCAGAGGTTGAGAGCGCCCCGTTCCTCCGCCATCGTCACCTCGAAGCTAACGCAGAGCGTCTTCTCCGCCAGCGACATCATGCGCGCTCCGCTTCCCGCCGACTCGCGATGATCGAACTCGAACCGCAGGCCGATCGAGAGCCACGCCGTATTCAGCTCGCGAATAATCAGCTGAATCACCGAGGCAAGAATCTCCTCCTCGATGTCCGTGAGATCGCGAACCTTCGCCGAGTCTCCAACCCCGCCCATCAACAGATCGACGATAGGAGCCACCAGGGCGAGGTCAAACTCGATCAACCCTAACGCACCCAATGGCTCAAGCCTTATGGAACAGATGTAGTTCGGATCAGGCAGCCGGTCCAGGAACTCCTGGTAGGAAAGCTGCTCTCGCGAGACCAGCTTCACGTTGAACTGTGTGCGCAGCCAGCCACCAATCGTGTGCTTCAGATTCATCGCGAAGAAGTCGCTCACACTAGTGATCGTCTTCATCTCCTGCGCGCTGATCTGGCCCGCTCGGGTGAAGTTATAGGGAGCGGTGCTTGGCCCGGAGCCGGTCACTTCTTCCTGCCTCTTCTCGCCCTTCGCTTCGGCGAAGATTGAATCGATAGCGTCCTGATCGAGTGTCGTGCTCATGATTTACCGCTCCTGAAATCCATCGTGATATCCATCTCGTGAAGTTTCGTCATCTCGATCCGTAGCCGCGCTTGCGCGAGTCCGGCCTCTCACTCGCCGGCCCCTTGCCGCGACTGGTGCGCAGAGCAGCAAGCGCCACGCGCAACCGCAGAACGGCCGCGGAGTGAATCTGTGAGACCCGAGACTCGACCACACCCAGCGTGAGCCCGATCTCTTTCATCGTGAGCTCCTCGAAGTAGTAGAGCGTCAGCACCAGCCGCTCACGCTCGGGCAGCTCATCGATCGCATCCGTAAGCCTTTGCTTCAGTTCGCCCTTGAGACAAAGAAAGAGCGGATCCTCTTCCGGCGACCCAGGGATATAAGCAAGCTCCTGGTCGCCCGAGTCTTCTGTCCGCTCCATGTGCAGGCTGCCTATCTCGAGCCCCTTCAGATCACCAAGAAGTTGTTGAAACTCGCTGAGAGTCAGCTCCATCTCAGCAGCGATCTCATGCTCCGCAGGAGCGCGGCCAAGCCGCTGCGTCACCGATCGAATCGCCTCTTCAACGGCTCTCCCCTTGCGGCGAAGTTCACGCGGACTCCAGTCCAGCGTTCTCAAAGAGTCGAGAATCGCTCCGCGTATGCGGAACTGGGCATAGCTCTTGAACTGCACCTTCTTGTTGTGATCGAACTTCGAAAAAGCATCAATTAGTCCAACCACACCGGCGGAGATCAGATCATCAAGCTCGACGTGTTGCGGCAGGCGTTCGTGAATCCTGCGCGCGAGGTACCTGACCGTCGGAAGATGTTCCAGCAGAAGCTGGTCCCGGTCACCCGGCGACATCTCTGCGTTGGTTTCTGCCTGCAACCCTTCGTCGATATGATGTCCTCCGAGCTCGGTGTCGTCGAACGCCGCACTCGTCAGCAGGCGGCTTTCGTCTGCACTACCGTCCCCGGCTTCACGATGTTGGCCCTCGCGATGTGAACCCTTCGGCAATTGTTGAAACAGACTCATCGGTATCGGATTCCCCATGCTCATGCTGTTCGCTCTCACCTTGTGTGACTGATTGCCTGACTCATTGGTCGCCTGCTTCAGGTCACACCGCGCTGCTTGATACCGTTACTTCATGCCCGTTACTAATTCACCGTTCCAATGCTGCGAACCCGGATCTCCGCCGGAATCTCACCCGGTGCAATCACCACGATCTTCGGCAGGAACGGCTCCAGCCAGCGCCGAAGATGATAGCGAGCCGGGCTTGGGCATAAGAGCACTGCGGGGGCCGTAACTCCTCCTCCTCCGGTTAGCCGTTTCACAGACTCGACCATCCGCCGCAGAAACTCCGCCTGGGTCTTCGCTCCACCGTCGCCCAGCGCGAGCGTCGCCCTCTGCGGATCGAAGGTATTGAGAATCTCGGACTCAAGCAGATGTTCGAGCGTCAGCACCCGCAGGCCGCCTTCGGAGTCCAGCAGCGGCTGCACCACGCTACGGCCCATCGTCTGTCTCACGCTCTCGACCAGGTTCACGATGTTCTTCGAGTGCGATGCAGCCTCCACCAGCACATCGAGAATCGCTCCCAGGTCTCGGATCGAGACCTGTTCCCGCAGCAGTTGCTGAAGTACCTTCTGCACCTCGCCCAGGCTCAACAGCTTCGGCACCAGCTCCTCCACCAGCTTCGGATAGGCGTCCGTCATGCTGTCCAGCAGACGCTTCACCTCCTGGCGACCCAATAGTTCATAAGCATGCCTGCGAATCAACTCACCCAGGTGCGTACCAATCACCGTCGTCTGGTCGACCACGGAGTATCCCGCCGCGAGCGCTGCTTCCTCCATGCCCGGTTGTATCCAGCGCGCGGGAACGTTGAACGCCGGCTCACGCGTCTCGATTCCAGTCAGCGGCCTTGCCTTCGGGTCGGCGTTCACCGCCAGGACGAAGTTCTGCTCCATCTGCCAGCGGGCGATCTCGATGCCGCGCAGACTCACCACATACTCTCTCGGCTTCAGCCGCAGGTTGTCGGTAATATGTACCGGCGGCACAACGAAGCCCAGCTCTGAAGCCAGTTGTCTTCGCATCGAACGAACGCGATTCAACATCTGACCGCCCTGCCGTTCATCCACCAGGGGAATCAACTGGAAACCAATCTCCAGGGTCAGCTCGTCCATCTTCAGCAGCGAGGTGAAGTTGTCCGTCTTCGCGGTCTCGTCGGACTTGGTCTTCTCCGCGGAGACGAGACCGCCCTCAACGGCGAACTGCTCCCCTGCGGACGTTGCCGGCAGCGTACGCGCAATCAGGGCGACGCCGCCCGCCATCAGGAAGAACGATATCTTCGGCAGACCGGGAATCAATGCCAATGCGAGCAGAACACCGCAAGCAATCCACAGCGTATTTCGGCCGCCAAAGAGTTGCGTACCCAGCTCCTTGTCGAGCGTGCCCGAAGACGACGCACGCGTAAGCACCATGCCTCCGGCGATCGACACCAGGAGGCTCGGAATCATCGTCACCAGGCCGTCCCCAACGGTGAGGATGGTGTAGGTCTTCACTGCAGTCGAGAGATCGGTCCCCTGCTGCAGCACGCCGATCAATAGCCCCGCCACGATGTTGATGCCCGTGATCAGGATCGTCGCCAACGAGTCGCGCTGATTGAAACGCGCCGCGCCATCCATCGCTCCGTAAAACTCCGCCTCCCGCGCGATCGCTTCGCGCCGCCTGCGCGCTCCCTGCTCATCGATCAGACCAGCGTTCATATCCGCATCGATCGCCATCTGCTTGCCCGGCAAGGCGTCGAGGGTGAACCGCGCCGTGACCTCGGCAGTCCTCACCGCGCCGTGGCTTACGACCAGGTACTGAATCGCAATCAACGCAAGAAACAGCACAAATCCGACGACGTAGTTGCCTCCAACAACAAATTGTCCGAACGCCTCGATCACCGATCCGGCGGCATGGGTCCCTTCGTTGCCATGCAGCAGAATGCGTCGGCTCGATGCCAGATTCAGGCTCAAACGAAACATGGTGAGCAACAACAACAGCGTCGGAAAGACCGAAAAGTCGACAGCCTTTCGTACCTGGATCGCGGTGAGAAACACGATGACCGACGCTGTGATCGAAGCCGCCAGCAACAGGTCCAGAACAAAGCTGGGTACCGGAATCAGCATCACGAAGACCATGCTGATCGCCGTCACCGGCAGTAGCAGCACGCGCAGCTTGCCCATCCTCATGGCCATGTTCGACTCGAGTCTTCCTGGCTGCCTGGCTAATACCGCATCGCTCATAGATCTCCCTTGTTGCTCGCCACTTCCGTGCCAGGCTCGTCATTCGTGGTCTCTTCCTTGGCCCCTGGCTCAAGGTCCTCCGTTGTCATACCGTCATCAGCAACGATCCGATCAAGGACCATCCCGCCACGCTGCTCGGCATACATCCCCGCAACCTCTGCCGGCTTCGACTGTGCCGCCGCTTTAGCTGCCCGGTCCGCGCGCAGCTTCTCCTCCATACGCTGGCGGTAAAGGAATGCGAGGATGCCGGCAACCGCCTGATACAGCGCAAAAGGAATAGAACTACCGGGCTCGACGGCCTGATAGAGACTGCGTGCAAGCGGGGGGTTCTCGATGATCGGAACTCCCGCCCAGCGCGCCTCTTCCCGCATCTCGAGTGCATGCAGGTCGCGTCCCTTGGCCAACACCGTCGGAGCCTGCATGGTCTCGAAGCTGAACTCGAGCGCAACCGCATAGTGCGTGGGATTGGTGATCAGCACGCTCGCCCGCGACATATCGGCCTTCACCCTGCGCCGTCTCATCGCGCGCTGAATCTGCCGCACACGCGCCTTGATCTGCGGATTCCCGGTAGCATCGCGCATCTCCTCGCGGATCTGCTGCTTGGTCATCTTCAATCGCTGGTTCCACGCTCGAAACTCGATCGCATAGTCCAGTCCCGACCAGGCGAGTGCAACCCACGCTGCATCGAGCGCAAGGAGATACGCCGTAGAGAAGGTCTGCGGCAGTCTGACCATGCTCATCACCGGCGACTGCACCATCAAGCGATGCAGCCCATACCAGCCGAAGATCGCCATGATCCCGGCGGGTACCATCGACTTCACAACCCGTGTCGTCGACCGAAGGCTGAAGAGGTGGCCCATGTTCGTGACCGGATTGATGCGATCGAAGTTGAAGGCCAGCGACTTTGCATGAAATCCGATCCCCCCGCCCTGAAGCAGTCCCATCACAAGCGAGCCAGCGAAGGCAGCCAGCATCACCATCGCAATCGGTGCCATGCCGGGAAGCATCGTTCGCCGAACCAGTTCCACTCCACGCTCTCCCGAGAGATCGGCATTGCGTAATCCGCTCAAGCTGTCGATATAGACCCGCATCCATCCGTTAACAAAACGGCTGCTCATCGCTCCGAGCACGAGCACGCCAGCGAGCATCGCAACGGCCGCCAGAAGCTCGCGACTGCGGACGAAGTCGCCGTCTTCGCGCGCCTTCTTCTTGCGTTGCGGTGTCGCTTGCTCTGTACCTTTATCAGCCATTTAGTCAGCCATACCTTCACACTCTTTCAACTTCGAAACTCAAACGGCCGTCCTACAGGACCGCATGCGCGGGAACAATCAGCCTCGACGCGGTATCGAGCAGCGCCGTGAAGTGCCGCTCGATCCATCCCGGCCACACGGCCAGGCTCGCGATCAGGACCACGTAAGACGCAATCGCCTTGAGCGGTATGCTCACGACCAGCACAGGCAACTGCGGAGAAAGTCTCCCAATCAACGCAACCGTCACCTCAACCGTCAACGCAGCCGCAAGCACAGGTGCCGCAAGCTGCAACCCCGCAAGGAAAAGTCCACTGGCCATGCCGGAGAGCGCCACACCGGTCTGGCCTTGAAACGCCGCCTGCCCCACAGGAACCACGCTGAAGCTGCGCATCACGGCCATAATCACTGTGCGGTGCAGACCTGCGCCAAGAATCACCAGGATGCCCAGCCATCCCAGCATCTGCCCCAGCACCGGGGTCTCGATCATGGTGTTCGGATCGAGAAGGCTGACCAGCGAAAAGCTGAACTCGAAGCCCATCACCGTTCCCGCAAAGTTCAGGGCCTCGTTCAGCATCGTGAGCGCGAGTCCCAGGGTCAGCCCGACGCCGAGCTCGCCAAGCACCGCGGAGAAGTCAAGCACTGGGCGGGCACCGGGCAATACCGCAACTACGGGAGCAAGGAGGATCGTCATCGCCAACACCAGACCCGCCTTGGCCTGTGCCGTGATTGCGCCTGAGCTGAAGATCGGCGCGAAGACCATCAGGCCGCTCAGGCGAATGAGCACCAGCACTCCAGCACTTAGATAGCCCGGCCAATCATTGATGATGTCGCCCGTCGCAGAGGTCACGCGATGCCCATTCCTTTCCCAAGCTGAAGAGCTTCTATCCCAGATATCGCTGCAACCCTGTCCACAGATGCACGGTAAAGTTGACCAGCCGATGTACCGTCCAGGGCATCGTAACCATCGCTATTGCGAAGACCACCAGCAGCCTCGGCACAGCGGTCAGCGTCTGCTCCTGCACGCTCGTCAAGGTCTGCAGCAGGCTGACGATGAGGCTGATAATCGCAGCTCCCACCAGCATCGGAGCGCTCAGCAGCAATGCCTCGATCAACAGTCTTCGCATCATCTCTACGGCCTGGTCCGGTCCCACATACCCTCCTCGGGACTAATGCTCAAAAGCTCTTCAACAGTTGGTCCGCCAGCAGGTTCCAGCCATCGACCATCACGAACAAAAGAATCTTCAAAGGCGTTGAGATCACCACGGGCGGCAGTTGCATCATGCCGATCGAAGTCGTCACGCTCGCGACCATCAGGTCCACCAGAAGAAATGGAAGGAAGAGAACAGCGCCGATCTGGAAGCCTGCCTTCAGCTCGCTCAGGATGTATGCGGGAAAGATCACCGGCAGTGGCAAATCGTCCCTTGTACGCGGCTGTGTGCCCATACCAGCGGACGCAAAGACCATCAGGTCTTTCTCCCTCGCGTAGCGCAGCATGTACTGCTTCACCGGCACCAACCCCTGCGCAATGGCCGCCTCGCCGGTCATCCGGTTCTCGCGATACGGGGTCACAGCCTGCTGCTCGACCTGCAACAGGACCGGCTGCATCAAGAACCAGGTCATCATCAGCGCCAGCCCCATCAGCACCTGGTTCGACGGAGCCGTCTGCGTTCCCAGCGCCTGGCGAAGGAAGTGGAAGACCACCAGCAGCCGGATCATCGGCGTCATCGACAGCAGGATCGCAGGCAGCAGCGTCAGCAGCGTGAGCCCGAAGACGATCGCCCAGGGCACGCTCTGATTCCCCTTCATCTGATCCGCAATCGACTTGCTCATAGCATTCCCTAGCGAATCAGTGCCCGGATTCGACCCATTGCGCAATGAACCTGCAGGCCCATGATTCGCGGCGCTCGGCTTCGTCTCCGCCGCCGCAAATAGAGGGACGCCGCCTCCAACTCCGAACGATGCAATCCTCACGGGCGACGCTGACGCACTCATGGGCATAACAAACATCGCACCCAGCACAAGAGCGGCGAGTACGGGATGACAGGCTCTACCGCAACGCTTTTTGTTGCACTCCTGGTGGGGCTGCGCCATCATTGCGTTCTTCCTGCCTCGAGACCCTTGCGTACCGTGGCGCCGTTGGCGGTGGCGTTCTCCCGCTGGACCAGTTGAAGTCCCCTTCCCGCGGTTCTTTCAAAGCCGGAAGGCCGCATCCATGCTGGGTCCCGCCCTCGCTCGGAACCTCGCGCAGCATGGGCTTGCTGCATAGCAGCCTGCGATTTGATGTCGCCTGATGCTGCACCTGGCACTGCCTCCGAGGATGTCTCCGGAATCGCTACCAGCGTCCCGATACGGTCGCTGCCCGCTCCGACCAGGAATCGATGTTCATCGCAGGCGACCAGAAACAGCTGTCGCCGGTTGCCTAGCTGAAGCGCCTCCAGCAGTACCATGCGCCGCGGCTTGCCGCGCTTGCTGCGCTCGAGCACAGCCTGCTTGAGATGCTGCAGTATGGAAGACAGTCGCGCCGCGAGACCCTTCCTTCGATCTGTCTTGGATTCACTCATTGCGTTCTCTCCTTGCGTCGTGCTCTCCCGCCGGCTCACTGCTATGCCAGCTTCGCCACACGAAGCCCCAGCGACTCTTCTACGACCTCGAACTCCGCCCACAGGATTTGTACCGCGCCAATCTTGATCGGGATCAGCTCCGAGGTCAGCGTCTGGCTCGCCACAACCCGGCCCGGTTCGAGCGTCAACAGATCGCGCACGGTGAAGTCAGGGATATCGATCAACGCTGTAATGGTCTCGGGGACACGCTGCAGTATCGGCCAGGAGACGTGGTCTTCGATCCTCTGCGTCCACGGGAGATGATGACGGTTCGAAACATATCCGCCGTGATGCACCGCCATCTCGCCGCTTCTGGTCTCGTTATCCAAAATGCTCATTTATGCCTCCCTAAAGGCTCGAATCTTTACTGCAGATGCGTTCTACGAATCCCTTCCGGGCTACATCTGAACCAGGAAGTCGCTGAAGTAAAGGTCCTTCACGGTCACCTTCAAATTGCTCTTCGTAATCGCTTCCTTCAGCTCGATCTTTAAGTGCTCCTTGCCATCGGGACCCAGCAGATAAGCGCTGGTCTGGCGGCTTAGATTGGTCAGCACGATGTCGCGGATCGCTGTCTCGGGGCCGCTCTTCCCCTTGGTGGCATCTGCCTCCGCTGCGGGAGCTGGCTTGTCTCCAGCAATCTCGAGCGTCAATCCCAATCGCAGATAGGCGTGTCCACCCTCGTCGGCGAGATTCACGAGAATCGGCTCAAGAACAACTTGATGGCTTGCTTCCGATGACGATGCCGTTCCTTCGGCATGGGCGATCGGCAGCTTGCCGGATTTGGCTAGGTAGATGAACGCCGCCCCGCCGCCAGCCAGGCCCAGCCAGGTGCCAAAGATCACGACCACCAGTAGCAAGGGGATCGGGAGCTTCACTCCGCCCGGCTTGACCGGTTCTTCACCGCCTGAAGATGCGTTCGCCATGACTTAGGTAACAGCATCTTGAATGCCACTTTAGGACTGGCGACGATTAGCAGGTGCTCACAAATGGGACACCGAACGGCCCTGATAGTTCAGTGCCCGCTACAAGAAGAGCGGCGGGCCGGTATCGGAATCGCTTCCCATACCCGCAGCCGCCGCCGCCTGTTCTTCATGATGCCGATTGCCTGTCTCTAACGGATCATCGCGATCGTATCCTGGCTGACGGTGTCGAAAGTGGTCACCGTCTTAGCGTTCGCCTCAAACG
Organism: Granulicella aggregans; assembly: GCF_014203275.1. Classification (GTDB taxonomy): domain Bacteria; phylum Acidobacteriota; class Terriglobia; order Terriglobales; family Acidobacteriaceae; genus Edaphobacter. The sequence goes on along the minus strand of NZ_JACHIP010000003.1, from coordinate 240,994 downwards.
AGCGCTGCGCCACAATCAGGTTGGCGAACTCGGTCGAGATGTCTACGTTCGACAACTCCAGCGCGCTGTCGGTGATCGATCCACGAAAGCCTGTGCCTGCAGTTCCGGCAACGATCTGGCCCGAGCCTGGGGTCGCAAGATAGCTATTGTTTCCCGCCAGCGTAAGTCCCTGGTCGTTCGCCACCACACCCACGGCTACCTGTCCAACCACCTGGGTCTGACCGTTGCTGAAAGTCGCATACAGTCTGCCCGCGGAGTCCGCCGAGAAGCCCGTATAAACGCCGCTGGCGAAACCATCCTGCAGCGTGGCGTTGGTCTGCGACGCGGCGATGGTCTGCGTGATCACAGGCGTACCCGCGGTGTTCAGAAGGTCGAAGGTGACGTTGAGGTCGGCAGCTCCATCGGCCAAAGTCGGGAACTTGATGCCCGCGACATTGCCCGCCGGCGAAGTCAGTACGCCGGAGGAATTGAAGACCAGTGTTCCAGTATTGTTTACCGGAGTTCCCGTTGCCTCGCCCGCCGGCAGCGTGATCGCGTAAGTCCACTGGTTCGCGGTAGCGGACTTGGTGAAGGTAAGCGTAGCCTGGTGCGTCTGGCCGAGCGAGTCGTAGATCGAGACGCCGGTCGAATACGTCGTACCCGCAGTAGCACCAGCGTTCAGGTTTACAGTAGCACCCAGATTCTGCGTCGCCTTGGCGGCCTCCGTTGCTCCGACCGGCAGGCTGAGTGGCACCAGCGGACCAGTTACATTGGCGATGCCGTTGGTCGCGCCATAACCCATCACATTCGCGCCTTCGGCCGAAATCAGGTTGCCTACCGAATCAAGCTGAAAGTTGCCGGCGCGTGTCAGTTGGTTCACACCGTTGACGTTCGTAATGAAGTAGCCGCCGCCGGTCAATGCCAGGTTCGAAGTAACCCCGGTTGGGTTGATCGAGCCCTGCGAGAAGTTCGTCGTTGTGGCCTGCACCTTCGTACCAACGCCGACCTGAATTGCGTCGCCAGCGCCATTCGATCCGAACTGTTGATAGAAGAGGTTTTCAAACTCCGTGGTCTGGCCTTTGAAGGCAGTCGTGTTGAGGTTGGACAGGTTATTGCCGATGGTGTTGAGCGCGGTCGAGTCGGCCGACAGCCCTGACAGAGGTATTGAAAAATTAGGCATGTTTATTCTCCCTTTCGTTGCGGCTTTCGGTTGAAGTTGTAAGACCTGCGGCGCACCTCCGCGAGCTAGACCCCGCCGCTCGCTGCCGCCGATTTCGTTTGGCTCGATGGCGCCGTCGAATCCACCGCCGTCGAAGCGGCGGATGTGACCGGCGCCGTCTTACCCGTGGCACCCGTCGCGCTCGACGCAGCCGAATCCAGACTCGTGATCCCGGTGTTGATCTGGATCAACTGCTCCAGGCTGTTCACACCGACAAGCTGCGTAATGTATGCGTTCGGATCGGTAGGCTGGGTGGGATCCTGGTTCTTCAACTCGCTGACCAGCAGGGTGAGGAAGTCACTGCTGGTGATGGTTGCGGAGTCAGCGCTTGAAGTGCTGGAGGCGCTAGCCCCCGTCGCGGCCGGCGTGGCCGCCGATCTTGTAGCGCCTGCGGACTGAGACGTCAAGGCAGCCTTCGCGCCCTGGGTCTTCGTACTCTGGAGCGAGGGGAGCCTCGGTGCCAGCGCGTTCGCTACGGCGTGGGATGCTGCCCGGTTTACCTGTGAAAGACTCGTGTCCATCTGCTCTCCTCGTTTCTTGCGTTGGATTTAATCGCCACCAGTCACAAAAGTTCCGGCGGTAAGTTTGTTGGCTTCAGACGGTCGTCAAACCCTGACGTTCAACCACTGGCCGCTGCTGTCTGCGACCGTGGACGGAAGCGCCGAGGTATCGCTCACCGCTCCTCTGTCGTAGCCGGCTTCAAAGCCTGTCTGCCCATCCCCAGCGCTGTGACTCTGTACCGGTGCCGTGCCCGGCGCATCACCCTGCGATCGGCTGCCATGCCCTGCCATGCCTGGGTTCCCGCCGCTGTGAAGCAGCGAAGCATTCTGGCCACTCGATGAACCTGTCCCGGCCTGCAGCGCGGCTCCTCCAGCGTCGTGGGTGGCCGCTCCGTGGGCGATTCCGGTCCGTTCCGCAACCGAGGCCGTTACCGACATCTGTTCGCTATGCAGATACGCATTCAACGCCGGGAGCTGGCCCTTCAACATCTGGTCGCCGCTGGCGGACGTTGCCGCGAGCGATGCCGAGACCTGGCCCTCCCCGCCTACCTCCGCGCGGATCTTCAACCATCCCTCTGTGCCGCTATGGACTCCCACCTCGAGCGAAGTCGGTGTAGCCTCGAGCGTCTGGTGCGGCTCCGACCCGATAGCAGTGCGAAGCGCGCTGGCCGGATGACCCAACTCGGGCGCTGCGGTCACGCCTAAAGATCCCTGGCCACTCAGAGCACCCCGCACCGGAGCTGTTGTTGAGATAGCGGCGACGCCCGTTCCCTGAGGAACGCCCTGGGAAGACAGTGCGGAGACAGTGGCGACTCCGCCGCCCGCTGCGTTGAAGACTTCATGAGGCGTGACGTGATTGGCGATGGCCACGACCGCCGACCCGCCAGTCCCTACACTGGCGAGATTGTCACTGCTGTCGCTACTCACGCCGTGATCGTTGTTGTCTTTTGAGCTCAGGCTTGTTGCGGCCTGTGCCGCAGCCGCTCCTGAGGCCCCAACTGCCTTTGCTCGTTCGGTAGCCGATGCCGCCCTGCTTGCCGGCGGCGGAGTACCCGAAACTGTACCCGCAGCTGCGGTCGCACCCGATAGCGCCTGCGCGCTTGCAGACTTCAGATCAAGGCTGGCACGCACTGAGTGTCTGAGCTCTGACACGGCACCCGGTACCACCGGCGGATCCTGCGAGACGGTCTCCGCCTCAGTCCCCTTAGGCACCGGCCTTATCGCGCCTGACGGCTCAAGCGGAGCAACCGGGCGACCGGACACGCCGCTCGTTGGCGTCGCCGCATGGGAAGCGCTTGTCGCGAAGCTATGGGTGCTGGCGACCTCGCCCGTTGTCTTCACGGCAGTCGATGAACTTGTGGCCAACTCCGAGTGCACATTGGCAGCAAGCGACGTAGTAGATGCTGTGACCACCGGCTGCGAGCCGTTCGCGGAGACACCAGCACTCACTGGTGCCAGATGCGAAACACCCGCCAGCCCGGAACGAGTTCCAGAGCCATCGCCGGTGAGATCGTGTGTAACCGGCGAAACGCGCTGTTCTCCGCTGACCGTAAGCTCAGTGGGCGCGAGAATAGCTGTGCTCCGATTCAAGTTGTGGGGAAGCACGCCTGTCGGCAGCGCGGCATTTGAGAGAGCAGAGTCAGGCGTCTCCGGGACAGACTGAGCGTGGACGGCAGGCTCGACCTGCGGAGTCTCCACGGGAAGCTGCCGGCCCTTACTAACTGCGCCACTTGCGGCTGCGACAATTGTCGGCTCAACGGAACCCCATGCCGCTACAACTCCACTCTTGCCGCCGCTTTCTCCACCCTGCAGAGAGGCAACAGTCTTTGGAGCATCAACATTAGTAGCGCCCAGATGCCGTTGCACACTCTGGCCGGACAAGTCTGCGGAGGAAGCTCCCGAAGCTGCGGTGATGCTCTCCACTTGTGCCTTAGAAGCAGTAGCGGTCTTCGAGGAGTGCGACCCTGACGCGCCAGCAGCAAGAGATGCCACGAGGAGATCACTTGTGATCAAGCTGGTTGCCGGAAGCAGTGGTTGAGACGCGACCTGGTCCGATACCTGGCCGGACGCCTTGCTCTTCTCCGCAGTCTGACTCCCATCAACCTTGAAACCACTTTGCGAGGTCTTAGCCGTCACCTGCTTGGCGGTTCCGGTCCCACCTGCCTGCAGTTCCTGTAACTCAGAGCCCGCAAGACGGTAACTGGAAGACTTGATCCCGGCAACAGCAATCTTCTGAGCTTCCGCCAGAAAGTCCAGAGAGTCCGAGGCTTCCGTCGCAACCTGCGCTCCGGCCTTCGAGGAGATACTCTTGTCCGCCGCGACGGGCAAATCGGTTGACTTCGTTGCGACCGCCGCAGCCACCAACCCAGAAGCCCGCTGGAGAGATTCAACACTCTCGTCACCAGCGTCATCGCGGAATTGAATCCGCGTGCCGACACCTACCTTTTGACCAGCCGTCGTCTGAGACGACTTGTTGGTTGTGGCAGACGTCTTCGCGACCGTCGTCTGAGCGGTGCCACCGAGTTGGCTGGGAGTGGCTTGCCGCTGTCCAGTGGCGACCACAAACTCTTTGCTGCCCGCAGAGCCTGCCGCCGAGGGCGTAGTCGAAAGGCTCGCCGTAAACGCGGCACCAAAGTCACCGCTGCTACCGTCAACTGGAGCTGTCTCTAAACCAGTGCGGTCGATCAGTTGCGACGCTCCCTGCAGATCCAAAACTGGCGTTATCACTGGGTCCACCCTCCAGGCATCTCGAACACTGGATAAAGCTGCACCCGGAGAACCAAAGACCGCCGGTATTGATTAGGAGAGATTCATGCGGTCCGCCCAAAGCGCGGAAGGTCGGCGCTGACGGCGCGCTCGGTACGGGACCTGCGATTCTCTTCGCCACGCGTCTGCCACCGCCTGCGCGAGAGATAGCGGTCATCAGAAGCCCGCTGCTCCGCGCGCTCCTGCTCACGCGCCGCACTCAGCCGAGCCTCGCTCAACACGCTCTGCATCTTCTCCATCTGCATCCGGCTCGCCTGGTAGACCTCTGCCACCCCGCGCAGCGCGGCATCGCGGGAGTTCCTTATCACTTCAAACGTCTTCGCATTCCACTGCATGAACTCGATCTCAGACTGGTCAAGCTGCCACTCATCTCTATCGCCTTCAAGCAGCGCCTCATACCCAGCCGACTCCAAACGCGTGGACGCCTCTGCCCGCTCCCGAATGCTCGTCTCCACATCATGGAGCGCCGCCCTCGCCTGATCGAGTTCGACCCCATGCGCATACTCCATCAGCTGATAGATTGCCGCGATGCGGCCAAGCGATCTGAGCCGCGACTGCACCCTAGACCTCCATCGCCAACAGCCGCGCTACCGAATCAGCAAACCCAACCGGTTCCGTGATTCCCTGCTCAAGGAACGCCCGAAGTCCAGGCATAGCGGCGATAGAGCGGTCGAGCTCCGTGTCCAGACCCGGCTTGTATGCTCCAATTCGTACCAGGTCGGCGGATCGTGAGTACGCCGCCATCAGTCGTCGTATCATCGCGGCTCGCTCCCGGTGCGGTGCGGTCGTCACCGAAGGCATCAGACGGCTCAAGCTATCGACAATATCGATCGCCGGGAACCATCCCTCCGCCGCCTGCGCCCGCGACAGCACGATATGTCCGTCAAGCAGCGAACGGACCGCATCGACGACCGGGTCATGTTGATCGTCGCCTTCCATCAACACGGTATAGAACGCGGTGATGCTCCCGTTCTCGAAGTTCCCCGCGCGTTCCACCAGCCGCGCCAGCCGCGCAAAGACCGACGGAGTATAGCCCTTGCTCGCCGGTGGCTCACCCGCTGCCAGGCCAATCTCCCGCGCCGCCATCGCATATCTTGTTAGCGAGTCCAGCACCAGCAGCACATGCTTCCCCTGAGCGGCATAAAATTCTGCCACTGCCGTCGCAGCCATGGCCGCTCGCATCCGCAGCAACGGACTCTCGTCCGACGTCGATACCATCACCACCGACCGCTTCAATCCCTCAGGCCCCAGCGCCTCTTCGACAAACTGCCGCACCTCGCGACCGCGCTCGCCCACCAGTCCCACAACGGTGATGTCCGCCTCGGTGTTGCGGGTCATCATGCCAATCAGCGTGCTCTTGCCCACGCCAGATCCGCCAAAGATGCCCACCCTCTGTCCGCGCCCAACCGTCAACATGCCATCGATCGCTCGCACCCCGGTAGGCAGCGCGGTCACGATCGGGGTCCGATCCATCGGCCGTGGCACCGAGCCATCGAGCGGCCATAGGTCTGTCATGCGAGGCGATCCTCCACCGCCGTAGGAGAGGTCGATCGGCTCACCCAGCGCATTCAGAATCCTGCCCTGCATGCCATCGCCCACGGCCAGGTAAGGCGTAGTCCCCAGCGCGATGACAGTATCCCCATAACGAATGCCCTGGGTCGGCTCGAGCGGCATCACCAGCACATGCCGCTCGCGGAACCCGATCACCTCCGCGCCATGGCGCTTGCCCTCGCCGTCGATCACCTCGCAGCTCTCACCCACCGAGCACAACGGCCCCAACGACTCGAGTGTTCCCGTGCTGGCCTCGACCACGCGGCCCCGCCAGCGCCATGCAGGCCGAGCGGCAAGATGCCGGAAGTAAGGTTCCATGCCCGTATCCCGCATCTGGATGACTGAACCGCGACCTGCAGGCGGCTCAGCCATTACAGCGTCCGAGTGTGCCGCCATCACGCAGGCCGTTTTTGCAGCAGGTCATAGAAGCCGCGTTCGATCTCGCCTAGCTGCGCCTCGATGCCAAGCTCTACCGTACCGACCGTGGTCTCAAGCACGCACTCTCCCCGCGCCATGCCCTCCTGCCCGATCAGCTTCACATCGCTCACCACGAGCGAGTCGAACTCCGCCTGCCACAGCGGCAGATCGGACGCGGGCACGCGCAGCCGCGTCTCACTCTCGTCGGCCACCTTCTCAAGCGCCACCCGAACCGCAGCCGACAACAGCAGAGGATCGATCTTCGCCTCGCGATGGAGCACCCTCGCAGCAATCGCCAGTGACAGCTTGATGACCTGGCCCTCCACCCCGGAGAAGTAACGTGTCCGCTCACGACTAAAGTCCTCGACCGCCTTGCGCACCATGGCACGATCTTCGGCCAGCCTCTGCTGCATCTCCTGCTCGCAGTCAGCGCGAGTGATCGTGCGTGCCAGCAGCCGGGCATGATCGAGCTTTTGCGGCAACGCATCGACGTAACTTCGCAACTCTTCTTCCATTCGCTCGACCTGATCACGAAGCTCTGCAACAACTCCTGACTGGTCTTCGGGAATCCGGCCGCGCGTCTCAAGCTCTTCAATCGCGGCGAACTCAAGCCGCTCCACCTCTCGCGGAGAATCCGCAAACGTCCGTTCAAACTCTCGCTCCGCGACGCTAGACGGTGATGGCATCGTCGGCCTCCAGCTTCAACACGATCTTGCCTTCGGCTTCGAGCTTCCGCGCGAGGTTCAAGACCTCGAGTTGCGCCGCGGATACATCCTTCATGCGAACCGGTCCCATGATCTCCATGTCCTCCTTCATCATCTCGACCGCGCGCGAGCTCATTGCCGCGAAGACATGCGACTTCAGGTTGTCCTTGGTGCCCTTCAACGCCACGCCCAACACCTTCTTGTCCGCGGCCGCAACCAGCTCGCGAATGCTCGCCGATGGCACCGTCAGCAGATCGTCGAAGGTGAACATCAGCTCCCGAATCCCGATCGCAAGCTTCGGCTTCTTCTGCTCGATCTCGTCGAGGATGCCCTTGCTCGCGACCTGGTCGAGACCGTTCAACAGGTCGGCAACCGCCTTGAATCCCGCATAGCTCCGACGTCCGGTAGATGCGCCCAGCGCCTTCATCTTGCGCGAGAGCACCAGCGCCACCTTCTGCGCCATCTCGGGCGAGAACTGCCGCATCTCCGCCAGGCGTTGCACCACCTGCACCCTTTGCTTGTCTTCGAGATGCATCAGCACCACCGCGCCACGCTTCGCATCCAGATGCGCCAGCACCAGGGCCACGGTCTGCGGATGTTCACTCTCGAGGAACTTGCTCAACTGCTGCGGGTCCATCTTCTGCAGCATCGCCAGATCGCCAGCCGACCGCTCCTGCAGTCCCTTCACCTGGGCCAGCATCGTTGCCGCGCGTGCATCGCCGAAGGCCTCGGTCAATAGCTTCAGGGCATAGTCCGACCCGCCGCGAACGACATAGTGCTGCGTCTCGAGCAGGCCATAAAACTCCGTCAGCACCTGCGTCAGGATCTCCGGCGAGACCGACTCCAGCTGCGTGATCTCATCGGTCAGCCGGGATACCTCTTCCTCAGCAAGCCCTTGCATCAGCCGCTTCCCCAACTCATCGCCGATCGCGATCATCAGGATGGCCGCCTTGCGTATGCCAGGAAGATCAGCCGGAATGAAGCCCGACTCGGCTGCGAGCATCAGCTGGTTCTCGCCGCCAGCTTCGAGTTGTTGCATCTCTTCCATCTCTTCCGTCATCGATCACCCTCTCGTTGCTGCGCCGCAATCTCACAGTGCATCCTGCAAACAGAACTACCCTTCAGCCTTCTCTACCGGCGCAATCCAACTCTGCAGTACGCGCGTGCTCTGCATCGAATCCTCGCGGATGTGCTCCGCCACGCTATCGAAGATCGCCTGTGCCGACGTCTTGCCCCTTCGCTGTATCGGTGTCGGCGCATGGTGTACCGGCGCGGACATCTGCCGCTGCGGTGTCATCGCGTGCTCTTCCCCCATCTCGTCCATTCCGCCGCTCCCCAGCGCCTCTTCGTGGTCGACCATATCCAGATGATGGTGCTGCATGGCGTCGGCCTCCTGATGGGACCCCGCCCCATCCGCCAACATCACCGGCTCCTTCATCGTCTCGATCGCCTGTTGAGCGACCGGTTTCAGAACAAACATCACCAGCAGGATGCCGCACAGTCCAAGCACCAGCGTCTTAACCAGGTTCGGTTGCGTCCTCAGAAACCCCTTCGCCCCATCGCTCACACGATCGAGAATCGGAGCCGGAGCCTCAGGCGCATTGCTGCTGAAGCTCATGTTCTGGATCACGACCTGGTCGCCGCGCTTCTGGTCATAGCCCACCGCTGCCTGCGCCAACTCTTCAAGCCGATGAATCTCATCGGGCGTGCGCGGCTTCCATACCGTCTTCAGCGACTTCCCCGTACCCTCCGTCACCAGCTTGTCATTCACCAGCACCGCAGCAGTGATCCTGCCCACGCGGCCAGGTCCCATCTCAAGATGCGTCGTATGCTTCGACACCGCATAGGTACCGCTCTCCTGCTTCACTGTCTGTCCCTGCGCTCCGCCCTGCGGATACACCGGAGCATCCTTCTGCAGCAGCGGAGGTGTAGACGGCGTCGCCGCCGGCGATCCCTGCACCGCTCCGTTCGCCGCGCCTGCCGGCGTGTTGCTGGCTGTTCCCGGAACGCCTGACGCCTTCGCCGCAGCCGTCGAACTCTGCTCGCTGCGCTGCATGTTCGTAGCGGCGACCTGCGTCGGGTCGTAGACCTCGTCGGTCTTCTCCTCACTCGACTGGTCATAGCTCACCCGCACCGTCGCCCGAACGTTGTCGCGCCCCGCCAGCGGCTCCAGCAGGCTCACCAGCTTAGCCTCCAGCGCCTGCTCCACATCGCCCGCCTCCATGGTGGCAGACTGCGGCTTCAGGTTCACCCGCCCATCGGCGTCAACCAAGACCACATCCGCCGGACTCAAATTATCGACCGCCCCGGCCACCAGGCTGCGTATCGAATCCGCTTCAGCCGCATCGACGTTCGATCGCTTCAGCTTCAGCACCACCGACGCCTTCGCCACCTTCTCCTGCGCCGAGAACAAACTCGGCTGCGGCAATACCAGATGCACCCGCGCTGACCGCACCACACCCAGCGTCTGGATCGTATGTTCCAACTCGCCCTCAAGCGCACGCTGATAGTTCACCCGCTCATCGAACTCACTGCCCACCCAGTTCGGCTTGTCGAAGAGTTCAAACCCCATGCGTCCCGACTGCGGCATTCCCTTCGCCGCGACCTCAATCCTTGCCTTATCGATCGTGTCAGCCGGAACCTCGACGCTGCTTCCATCCGCGCTCATCCGGTAAGTCAAACCCGCAGCCGAAAGCTCCTGCGCCACCTGCTGCGAGTCCCGCGCCTCCATCCCGTTGAACAGCACGCGCCAATCGGGCCTGCCCGCGTACCAGACCATCGCCGTCACCGCACCCACCAGGAAGACAATCGAGGCAAGCAGCCAGTTCCGTCTCCCGGCCGGCATCACCATCACCCGGTGGCGAAGGTTCTCGGCCATCTGCTGCACCGGGAGCGACGCTCCCTTCGGAGCCGGCTTTCCTTCAATGGTCTTTATCGCCTCAGCTTGCTCCGCCACAAGTTGCCCCTGTCTTTTTCGCTAACGCTTTTTGCGTCAACTTCCAACCGTAACCCCTACCGACATCGCCGGACTTTGGCCCATGTCGACCAGCACCACTAGAACTGCATGCCCATCATCTGCTGATACGCCGAGACCGCCTTGTTCCTTACCTGCAGCGCCAGCTCGAACGCGACACTCGCCTTCTGCGAAGCGATCATCACGTCATGCACCTCCACGCCCTGCCCGCTGAGCAGACCTGTCACAGCCGTTTGAGCCTCTTTACCCAGGTCGCGCGACTGGTTCACGATCGCCTGCATCACTCCCGCAAACGGAGTCGGTCCCGATACATTCACCACCGAGTCCTTCAGCCCCGCGCCCGTCACGCCGGTCCCAATACCAGCTCCGCTAATCGCTCCCGCCGCTCCCGCTACTCGCTCCGCTATGTTCATCGCCCTCTCCCTCTTTGACTCTCTGCGTTTAGAAACTTCAGCCGCTCCGTCGAAGCCGAAACACCCCGGTAACTGGCCCAATTCAGATCAGGCGACGAGGCCACTACCTCAATATGTCCAGCGACGAAGAGATCATCGACTTCTCCGCCTGCACCGCCGAAATATTCATTCCGTACGACCGCGTCGCTCCCATCAGGTCGACCATTTCCGTAAGTGGGTTGATGTCCGGGTACGAGACATACCCATCCGCATCCGCATCAGGATGCCCAGGCTCGTACCGCTTCAACGCATCACTCGTATCGCGGATCACTCCGGTAACGGCGACGCCGCCCGGAACCGTACTGGCAGCGTTCACGCTCCCCGGCATCGCGCTCAGGAAGCTCGCGCTGCGAATCTTCCCCCCGGCCCCGAACTGACTCGAAAGCGAAGACGTTGAAGGCAACCCCGCCTGCGCAATCAGCGAGTCCTGAAAAGCACTGCTCTCTTCCGCTTCAAACACCACATGCTGTCGCTGGTAGGGCACGCCATCCTCGGTCCTCGTGGTCTCCGCGTTCGCCATGTTGGCGGCTACAACCTCGGCCCTCACTCGTTGCGCCTGCAGTGCTGAAGCGCTCACATCCAATGCCCCGAACAGATTCATCGCATCTCTCCCTTGCCAGTTGCCCGCGGATCGTTACTTGCCATCCGAGGCGTGAATCGCGCTCAATATCTGCGTAAATTCGCCTTTGACCAGCTGCACCCCAAGCCGGAATCGCAACTGCGCTTTCGCCAGTTCCAAACCCTCGCGATCCATCGACACGTTATTGCCATCCGGTCTCGCAACCAGGCCATTCACCACGCTGACCTCCGGGTCCAGCGCGCCAAGCCCATTCGCCCCGAGCGAGAGCGGATTAGCATTCAACTGCCGCGCGAACTCCTGTTCAAAGTCGAACCCCTCCGTCTTGTATCCTGGGGTGTCGACGTTCGCCATGTTCGCCGCGGTCAGCTTCATCTGATCGCTGGCAAGATCCAGAAAGCGCCCCAGCGCCTGGCTCATGGGTGTGCTCAATTGCATTGGCTGTACCTCGCAGCCTCCTACAAGCAGCCGGTGTGCCAAAACAGCCCTGCGGCAGATAAGAACGCTGCCATAATCCCCACGTACTCTGCTGCGAAACCAATCTCCGCCGATCATCCATCACCGCAACGTCATACGGCTGTGACTGACGTGAACTATTCCCACAATGGCCGTAGAATGCTCCCGTGCCCATTCATCGCATCCTCTCGCTCGCCTGCCTGATCGCCGCCCTCACACCCATGGCCGCAGCACAACAGATGACAATCCCAATCTGGTCGCACGGCGCGCCCGAGACCACAGCCGGCCTCGGCCCGGAGAAGGACGTCGATCTCCCGACCGATGCTCTCATCGCCGGCAAAAAAATCATTCGCCTTACCAACGTCAGCGAGCCCACCGTCGCCGTCTACAAAGCGGATGGAAACGCACCAGCTCCAGCTGTCCTCGTCCTTCCCGGCGGCGGCTATCAAATCCTCGCCTACGATCTCGAAGGCACCGAGGTCTGCTCCTGGCTCAACTCCATCCACATCACCTGCGTCCTGCTCAAGTACCGCGTCCCCTACGACGGCCACTATCCCGAGCGCACCGAAAACCTCGAAGACGCGCAGCAGGCCATGCGTCTCACCCGCCAGCACGCCGCCGAGTGGGGCATCGACCCTAAACGCCTGGGCGTCCTCGGCTTCTCCGCCGGAGGCCACCTCGCCGTAGTCCTCAGCAATCACTTCGACTTCGCACCCGATGCGACAAAGTCCGCCACGCTAAAGCAACACGGCGCACTCGACGCCTCGATCAGCGCCCGCCCCGACTTCGCCTTCATCATCTATCCCGGCTACCTCGTCCACTGGCCCGACAAATCAACAATCGCCCCCGAGGCCATCCCAAACGCCTCAACGCCGCCCACCTTCATCCTCCAGGCCGAAGACGACCCCGTCCACGAAGAGAACGCCCTCGTCTACTTCCAGACCCTGAAGGACGGCAACATACCCGCCGAACTTCACCTCTACGCCAAGGGCGGCCACGGCTACGGCCTTCGCCCCACCGAACTCCCCATCACCCACTGGCCGCAACTCGCCGAAACCTGGCTTCGCACCATCAAGATGATTGATGCGAAATAACCACCATCCTCGATCGCCATATTCTCGGTTTAAATCAATAGAGTGAAAACCGTCATCCTGAGCGGAGTTCCTCTCAGTTTCATCGAAAGGAACGCAGTCGAAGGACCCCGAAGGATCTCACGCAACCAGAGAACTCTCCAGCTTTCAGCCAAAGAATTCTCTAAAGACAGCAATCGCAAGCCACTACTTCGCCAGCGGCAGCATAATCGTCTTCCCACTCGTCGCCGACCGCCGCGCCGCATCCAGTATCTCCGCCACAATCACGTTGTTCTTCAGCGAAGACAGATCGGCCTTCTCCTCGATCTGCCCACTGATCACCGCCTCCATATAGTGCAGCGGGTCGTCATAAGGCGCGACCAACGCGGTCCCCTTGATCGACTCCGCCTCCTTCTCGCCCTTCTTCCTCACATCCAGCCGGTCGGAGTCGATCGTCTTCGCATAGCCCGTCACTCCATACACATCCATCTGCTTCACCGCGAATGGCCAGTTCCAGGAGCCCTCCACAATCGCAGTCGCATGCTTGTAATTCAAAAGAATCTCCGCCTCATCCGACACCTTCGGATAAAGCTCCGGCTGCAGTCGCTTCGTCACCGCCGTCACCGAAATCGGCGCCTCGCCATTCATCATCCACGTCATCAAATTCGGTCCATAGCAGCCAAAGTCCGTCAGCGCGCCGTCGCCGTCCTGCACCGGATCGGTCAGCCATGAAAGAAACTCCGGCTGCACGTGGATCTTCGTCGGCCCCTCATGCCCATCACGCATCACCGCCTTCACAATCGGCCCCAGTTCACCCTTCTGCAGCAGATTCACCGCCTCGGTGTTGCTCGTGTACCAGGCAGTCTCAAAGTCCACCAGCACATGGATATGCCCCTTCTCCGCTGCGCGTTGCATCGCCAGCGCATCGGCATAAGTGAAGGCCAGCGGCTTTTCCATCAGCACATGCACGCCGAGGGCAGCGCTCTCCTCCACAATGCGACGGTGCTGATCAGGCGCGGTGAACACAAGGACTGCCTTCGGATGTACGTGGCTCACCATCTCCGCGATGCTCTTGAAGTGAATCGATGGCGAGAGATGATACTTCTGTGCGTACTTTTCGAACAGCGCGTCATCCTTCTCGACAATACCTACAAGCTCGGTATCGGGCCGTTTCAGAATGCTCCCCGCAGGGTTGAGATTGCCTCCCCCTAAAAAGCTCTCCACGTGCCCATGCACCAGTCCAACGATCCCGACCTTCATCACTCCCGTTGAAGGCGCCGCTGCTGTAGTAGAAGTTTGCGAAGCCCCGGAAATCACCGATGCGATCAGAAAAACACCAAGCCCAAACACCTTCTTCATCCAATGCCCTCGATCTCAGCCATCTTGAAACACAGCCGAAATTGCCGAGGCCATTATCCTGCCGCGCTGCCACACTCGGCAAACCCATGCCTGAACATCACTACGCCGCGCTCGTCACCCTCCCAAACCGCAGGTCCGCGACGCGAATCTCCTGCCGCTCCTGCGCAAGAATCACTCCCCGCTCCAGCACATGCATCAGCTCCCGAACATTGCCCGGCCAGGAGTACATCTGCAGCCGCGCCAATCCCTCTTCGCTAAGCCGCTTCCTCGGAGACTCTTTCCCCATCTGTTCGAGAAAATGCTCCGCGAGCATCTCCACGTCTTCTCTTCGTTCGCGCAGCGCCGGCACCTCAATCGGAAACACGGCCAGCCGGTGATACAGATCCAGACGAAAGGTCTTCTCCGTCGCCCGCTGCTCCAGCGGCTGATGCGTCGCCGCCACCACCCGCACATCGACACGAAGAGTCTCGTTATCTCCCACCCGCTGCAACTCGCCGCACTCGAGGAACCGCAGCATCTTGGCCTGCAACGCCAGCGGCATCTCCCCAATCTCATCCAGGAAGAGCGTGCCTCCATGCGCCGCTTCTATCCGCCCCGTTCGCGATGCGACCGCGCCTGTGAATGCTCCGCGCGTATGTCCAAATAACTCCGCCTCCAGCAACGCCTCGGGAATAGCCGCGCAGTTCAACACCACAAAGGGCTTCTGCGAGCGGACACTCAGCCGATGCAGCGCTCGTGCCACGATCTCCTTGCCCGTTCCCGTCTCCCCTTCGATCAGAACCGATGTAGACCGTGGCGCGACCATGCGAATCAGGCGCGTCAACTCAAGCATCGCCTCACTCTGACCCACCAGCTCTGGCAGAGTGCCTTCCGCCGGACGTCCCTCAGAAGAAGGCATACGAATCCGATCCTGCGCACTTGCCGGGAAGACTCGGACGCTGGAGTGCTGAACACTCCCTCTCGGGATCGAGAGCGCAGCCGCGGCCCATACCGCGGTGTCCGTCGCCGGCAGGGCATCCTGCGCCTCACGCAGAGCATGCAGCAGTTCGTTCCGCCGCGGGCTCCGCACCCCCTCGTTCTCGCTCGTCCCATCGATCCGCAGAAGGTCGATCGCCGGATGCGAGGAACGGATATGGCAGACAAGCTCCACGATGTCGAGGTCGGGAAGCCAGCTATCCAGCATTAAAGCCTCAGCCGGTGCCTCGTCCAACAGCGCAACCGCCTCTGCTCCACCGCTGGCCTCTCGCACCTGCCAGCGAAGATTCATCAAGTTTGCCCGCAGCCGCGCTCGCAGGGCTACATCAGTGCTCGCCACAATCACCGTTCGACTGGCCGAAGCTCCGTTCTCTCCCGTGAAGCTCTGTGGTGAGTTCATGGATTCTCCTCCGCCCTTCATCCTGCACCTTCCGTTGCATTGCGATCACCGTTACCCTCAGACGCTCGATAGCGTCCGTACTCCAGCCCAGCACCTGTTTCATCTCATTGCTAGCCTCCAGACTCGACCCGTATTCCAACAGGCACAGCAGCGCCGTCATAGGCTGGCTCAGCTCATGCAGTCCATCTTCCATGCTTCGAAGCAACCCTTCCGGCGAATCGCCAGCGTCAGCCGTTGACACAATGCTCTCGTGCAGCGCCATGGGCCCCTTCACGGTCTTGACGACGACCAGTCTCTTCTCCATCAAGCTCGCCAACCTGAACCACCGGCGACAATCGATTCCTGCGCCGATACTGGCCGGACACTTCGGACCGGCTTTCTTGTTGCATCTCCGACACGCGCAAACGATGCCGAGGAATCAGACAGCCGGTACCCTTCTCCGCGCACAGTCTCGATCAACTCGGAACCTAGTTCCCCAATCGCAATTTCGGCAACGCTCTCGCCGGGCTCGGCACTTCCCAGGTGCGCCGTCGCATAGGCAGCTGCCAGCTTCCGCCGCAGATAGTTGATATAGACATCGACGACATTCGTACCTGTGTCGGCCTTCATCTGCCACACTTCGCGAAGCAACTCGCTCCGGCTGCAGCAAAGTCCCCGGTGCTGTAGGAGAAACTCGAGCAATGCAAACTCTTTCGTCGTCAGATCGACGATTTGGCCATCACGCGTCACCTTGCGCTCAATCCGGTTCAGCTCCAGGCCACCGACACGCAGCACAGGGTCGGCGTATTGCTCCCGCCGCCGCAGCAGCGCCCGGCAACGCGCACGAAGCTCGCTCAGATTGAACGGCTTCAACATACAGTCGTCCGCCCCAAGGTTCAAGCATTGAATCCGGACCTCAAGATCGCAGCGCCCGGTGAGCACCAGCACCGCCATACCGTCGAAGCGGCCCACCAGTGCCTCGAGTACCTCTGTGCCGTCTTTCTTAGGGAGACTCAGATCCAGTACGAGAAGCGCTGGTCGCCTGTCCGCCATCCGGTCTAACGCAGCCTGACCATCTTCAACCCACTCGACCTCATGACCATCAAGTCTTAAACCCTTAACAAGAAATCCGCCAAGGGAACAATCGTCTTCTACAACTAAGACTCGCATCGTTGCACCATCCCAAATACCATCCCAGGAACCCGTGGCCCTTGCACTGGTTTCGCCCGTCAAGGGAGCGTGCCCGATCCAGTGCTCTTCCACCATGTCGCCTTCTGACGATCTCTACAAGCTTTGATCCAGGAATTCGTCATATCAAGTCCCAAAACAGAACCGCTCTTGTGGAAAAATCTTCAGACCCGAGCCATGAAACTTGGTCAACTCGTTCAGGCAGCAACCCCGCAGTTAGCAATTCGTTCATCATCCTGCGTTAGACTCATCCCACCGTGACGATCACCAAATCCGCAAGCTCCCCCTCGACTCGACGCAAGCCCCCCGCGAAGCCAGCCCACAAGCCTGCTGCGCCTCCCGAACCTCCGCCGGTGGAGACCCTCTTTTTCTCCCGCGACGAGTCCTGGCTGCACTTCAACGAGCGCGTCCTTGAAGAGGCCCAGGACCCCTCCAACCCTCTGCTAGAGCGCGTCAAATTCCTCGCGATCACAGCCAGCAACCTCGACGAATTCGTCGAAATTCGCGTCGCCGGAATTCTGCAGCGCATCGAAGACGGCATCAGCATGCCTCAGCCAGCCGACGAAGGTGGCCTTTCGCCGCAGGAGCGACTAGACCGCCTAAGCGTCCTCCTTGCGAACTTCGTTCAGACTCAGTACGCGTGCTGGAACGAACAGCTTCTTCCCGCACTTGAGAAGGAGAAGATCCGAACGCTGAAGTTTGCGCAACTCAGTACGAAACAGCGCGCCCACGCTCTGGACTTCTACGCGAGTGAGGTCGACCCCCTCCTCACCCCGGTCACCATCGATCCCTCCCACCCCTTCCCTCGAGTCCTCAACAAAGCCCTCTGCATCGCCCTTTTACTCCGCCACAAACGCAAGGGCAACACGACGACTGCGCTCGGCGTCGTCACCGTGCCGCGTTCACTTCCTCGCCTCGTCTGCCTGCCCTCTTCCACAGGCTCCTACGACTTCATCCTCCTCCACGAACTCATCGAGTCCCAGGTGGACAAGATGTTCCCCGGCTACGAAGTCCTCTCGCGTTCGGCCTTCCGCGTCACCCGCAACAGCAACCTCTACATGCAGGAAGAAGAGTCGCGCTCCGTCCTCGAAAGCGTCCGCTCCGAGCTTCACAACCGCCGCAAGGGCGACGCCGTCCGGCTGGAGATCGAGGATGGCGCAAACGAAGACATCATCGAGCGCCTTCGCACCAACTTCGAACTCGACCCCTGGCAGGTCTTCCGCACCAAGGGCCCAGTCAATCTCTCCCGCATGATGAACCTCCCCTCAGAGGTCAAGCGGTCCGACCTGAAGTATCCCGACTTCAAGGCCCGCGAGTTCAAGCTCGATGCCAAATCCACCGACATCTTCGACCAGATCCGCAAAGGCGACATCCTCTTCCATCACCCCTTCGACTCCTACAAGGTGGTCGAAGACTTCATCACCGCGGGCGCTCTCGACCCCCACGTCATGTCGATGAAGCAGACCCTCTATCGAACCAGCAAGGACTCCTCCATCTTCCGCGCCCTCACCGACGCCGGCCAGAGCAAGGAAGTCACCGTCGTCGTCGAACTCATGGCCCGCTTCGACGAAGACTCCAACATCCGCTGGGCACGCGAACTCGAAGACGCTGGAGTCGGCGTCTACCACGGCATCTTCGGCCTCAAGACACACTGCAAGCTCGCCCTGCTCGTTCGCCGCGACCCCGACGGAGTGATCCGCCGCTACGTGCACCTCGGCACCGGAAACTATAACCCCGTCACGTCGCGCTTCTACACCGACATCAGCCTCCTCACCGCGAACCCCGAGATCACAGCGGCAGTCCAGCATGTCTTCAACTACCTCACAGCCGAGGCGGAATCAGACGGCTATAAGCCGCTCCTCGTCGCTCCCCTGACCATGGCCTCTACCTTCCTTGATCTCATCACCCGCGAAGCAGAACACGCAAAGGCGGGCCAGCCCGCGGGAATCATCGCCAAGGTGAACGGTCTGCTCGACCGCGCCACGGTCGAAGCTCTCTACGAAGCCTCAATAGCGGGAGTTCAGATCGAATTGATCGTCCGCGGCATGTGCTCGCTCCGTCCCGGCGTCAAGGGCCTCAGCGAGAACATCCGCGTCCGCTCCATCGTCGGGCGCTTCCTCGAGCACAGCCGCATCTTCACTTTCGAGAACGGCGGCAGTCCAGAGATGTTCTGCGGCAGCGCCGACTGGATGGCCCGCAACCTCCACGAGCGCTGCGAGGTCGTCTTCCCCGTTACCGACCCCGCCCTGCGCGACCGCCTCCGCAACGAAATCCTGGGCAGCTATCTCGCCGACACCCGCAAAGCCCGCCTCCTCCAGCCAGATGGCCACTACGTCCGCGCCACCCACAAGGGGCAGGGCTTCAGCGCTCAGACTCACCTGATGTGTCTCGCGGATCCTTCGATGGGCGATACCAGCACGCCACCAGCAGACGAGTAGCCGCAAACGCGAAAACGCCCCTCCTCCGTTGCATCGGAGGAAGGGCGTTTCGTATCTCTATCATCGTCTATTGCTGCCTTTTGCTGTACTTCGCTGCAACCCGCTGCTCTTTGTTGCCCTACTGCACTACAAACGTAACGGTCGACGTGTGCGACACCGTCGCACCCGCAGAACTTGTCCCCGTGGCTGTCACGACGACCGTGTAAGTTCCGGCGCTTGAATTGGTGACTCCCGTTGTCGAAGAGGAGTTATCCCCGCAGCCGGTCATCATCGACACCGCACCAAGAGCGAGCACCGCTGCAAACAGCCCAGTCCAACGCCGTCGCTTCGGTACCATCAGGAGCAACACACACGCCACGGCAGCTCCCGATCCCGCATACCAGGTCCGACCGATCGGCGGCGCGGACTTCTCCAGCGATGCAGACTCAACAGGCTTCAACCGCAGCCGCCCGCTCCCCGTCCTGGCGTTCGCAGAGTACGCTGACAAGATTAACGTCGTCGTCACCGGCGTCGTCGATGAAATCGTCTCCGTCAAAGGCGAGAAAGAATACGTCGCACTCAGATTGTCCGATGTACCCGCCGAGAACGTCACCGATCCTGTGAAGCCATTCACAGGAGTCACCGTATAAAGAACTCCCGAACCATCGGCGCCAGCCTTCACGGTAACCGTCGTCGTCGCCGGTGTAAGCGTAAAGTCCGCAGTCGACGCCGAAGTGACATCGAGAGTCGCCGACCCCTTCGACGACGCATAAAGCGCATCCCCTGAATACGCCGCCGAAATCACGTGAGCACCAGACGAGAGCGCGGTCGTCGAAAGCGAAAGCGTCGCAGCACCGCTCGCCAGTGTCACCGCGCCACCAGTCGCGACGTTATCAACCAGAAACTGTACCGTTCCAGTCGGCGCAGTCGAGTTTGCTGTGCCGCCATTCGCAACCGTCGCGGTAACAGTCACGGGGGTGCCGGCTGTAACCGAAGTAGGGCTCACCGTCGCCGTCGTAGTCGACACCTGCGTGCCAGTCGTTCCAGTCGTGACCGGCATCACCAGCGTCCACGTATTGGCGAGGTTGTAGGCATCCACCGAACCCCATCCCGTCGCAAGATCGTAGCCTACGTTCGCGCTATATCCGATGTTGCCGCCCGACGGACAGTTCGTAGACCCGGCCGTACATGGACTCGCATTATTGCCTACCGTCACATCGTGAAACACCGTGTTGTAGTACGTGCTGTTCGCCAGCGCATAGATCACCGGGTTCGCATTGCCGGTCGCGGCCCCAATCTTCTGCTGCACCAGCGCAAGGATTCCCGCGAACGAAGGCGCGGCCACCGACGTTCCACCCACGATCGTTAGGTTTCCCGAACTCGTCCGGAAGCCGTTCACGCACGATCCCTGCGTACACATGAGATACCCGTCGTGATTCGCCGCTGAATTCAGCGAGATGTCCGGAACGTCCCTCGCAAAGTCGCTCGGAACTCCAGTGCCCGTCTGCCAGGAAGGCTTAGCAAAGAACGAACTCGCCCCCCCGCCGCCAGCACCAAACCTGGGCGAATTCCCCACAATATCCTCAGCGGTCTCGTTCCATACCGCCTCCGGAATATAAGAGATGGCCGATCCGCCATTGGCGTCGTTGCTGCTGCCAAAGTAAGTACCGGCTCCCTCATTGAACATCGTTCCGCCCAGCGACGTCACATACGGAGAACTCCCCGGGAAGTCGACTGCGAGTCCATGGGTGGCGCTTGTGACGGGGGCGACGTCGTCGCAGTCCGTTGCACCTGAGTCGCCAGCGGCACTCACGATCGTTATTCCCTGTGCATTTGCCTGCTGGAACAGAGTATTCAACGAATTCGCCTCTGCTCCGCCCTCACCCGCTTCGCAAAGCCCGTAGCTGATCGATGCAATCGGAGCCAGATTGTTATCGATGATCTGCGTAAGCGAATTGATCACTCCTCCAGAACTTGCCCCTGTGTTTACATACAGGATCGAAGACGATGGTGCGACGGCCCCCGACCATTCAATGTCGAGATCCGCTTCACCCAAATCGTCCGAACTCGGCGTACCCGGGTCAGTCCCATAAAGCTTCACCGTAGGAACATTCGCAGTCAGTCCCGCCGCCGAACGAAACGCCGCAATATCGCTGAGGGCGATGTCCGTCTGCCCCGCAATCGCGATCGTAATACCCGTTCCATTGATTGAACTCGTCAGCAACGGCTTCACGTCGTAGATCGTATAAAAATCCCCCGGGGCGATATAGATATTCCCTGAAGTGGATGAAGTGAACTTCGGATTGGCATTTGCCTGCACCTGACGCACCCGCGAATGAGGCTTCAGCTTGAAGTCGTCGAGCCCCGCCACGCTACCCACCACGCCCGCAATCCCCGCCGGCAGAGATACCGCCGTCACATTCGCGATGTGCTCCTCACCATTCACAGAAACCCTGTGAATGCTGGTCCTGAAGGCAGTCTGAGCCCGCGCAACGGTCCCGCTGAACTGGATAAACGTCCCGCCGCGTGCAATCGATTCCACCTTGAATCCCTGTCCCGTCAGCCACTGCGAAACAGTCGCAAGATCGCTGCTGCTCATCCCGAACTTCGACGCAAACTGCTCCGGCGTCAACCATTGGTGATACTTCGAAGACGCAGGATTCTGCTGGTCTTCGAGCAACTGAATCAGCGCCGCCTTCTGCGCCGTCGTCATCGTGAATCGCAGCGTCATCGTGCTTAGCGCCTTCGTTCCATCCGCTTCGCCAAGGTCGATCATGCCCTGGCCACTCTTCAGTCTCGGCGAAATTGACTGCGCCAGTGCCACCGTCTGCGAAGCACTAACGCTGGAAATCCGGTTCTGTACGGCGGCCTGGGCACCAGGCACAATCACGCTAAGGCTTGCCAGCGCGGGGAGGAGACGGCGGAACAAAAACTTGAGCATCTATCGGGCCTCTTAAAGAACTATCCCACGTCGCCACAGCCCGGAACCATCCAGCCGCGGCGAGTCTTCGGGAACATTCCACTGAACCCCAGCTGTCCCAAAAGGACTCGCCGGAAACTCATGGATTCTCTTTTGACCCACTACGCGACAAATCGTTAGTTCTCTCAATCTCCGCCACCAAACGTGCTTTCCCGAATGTCCCGACATGGGTGCCGGGTGCCCCATCCATGGCTCGCACTTGGCCATGGGTGGGAAGGATCACCGCGAAATCTCCCAGGCGTCCTAAACCGAATAGCGTCCCGCCTTGATCACATGCCCCGCCACCATCCGCCTTAACGAGATCGTATCCGCCGGGTCGTGCTTGGCCAGCCGCCGCAGAATCGTCAACTGCGTCCGCAGCATATCGCCCTCCGCCACCGCCGCAATCACCTTCTTCGCCGCAGACTCAATCACTTCCATCGCCCCCGCCGCATAGATCTTCGCCATCGCGACACCAACATCCTTATTTGGCCCAGCCCCAGCCTTCCGAGAAGAGATCTTCTCCGCCCGCAGAACCACACTCTCCATCACAAAAACCTGGATAATCATGTCCGCAATCGCCGCCATCACCTCCTGCTCGTCCGCGATCGCAGCCATGTACTTCTGCGTCGCCGCACCAGCCACAAACAGTGCCAGCTTCTTCGCGGACGCCAACAGCCCAAACTCCTCCGCCAGCGCGCCCTCGCGCTCTTCCTTCTCCACCGGCCCCGCCATCACCTCATCCATCAGCGTCTTGATCGCCTGCATCAGCGGCAGCTTCCCACTCATCGCCGACTTCATCAGCCACCCGGTAATGATCAGCCGATTGATCTCATTCGTCCCCTCAAAGATCCGGTTGATCCGCGCATCCCGATAAGCCCGCTCAGCCGGATACTCCTCCACATACCCATAACCAGCGTAGATCTGCACCACGTGGTCTACCACCATATCGAGCATCTCCGAAGCCCACACCTTCACGATGCTGCACTCCACCGCGTAGTTCTCAATCTGCTTCTGGATCGCCTTCGTATCCTTGTGGTCTACATCCGCCAGCGCCTGGTCGATCATCCCCACCGTCCGATAGCACAGTGCCTCACCCGCGAAGATCCCCACAGCACACTCCGCGATCTTCTCCTGGATCAGCCCAAACTCCGAGATCGACTTCCCAAACGCCTTCCGTTCCTTCGCGTACCGAATCCCATGCCCGAACGCCTCACGAGCCCCACCAACCGCCGCCGCTCCCAGCTTGAACCGGCCGACATTCAGCACGTTGAACGCGATATGCGATCCCTTCCCCACCTCGCCGAGCAGGTTCTCGACAGGCACCTTGCAATCAGCCAAGATCAACGGACAAGTAGAAGACCCACGAATCCCCAGCTTGTGCTCTTCCTTGCCGACGGAGAATCCCGGAGTTCCCCGCTCCACCAGGAACGCGGTCAACTTTTCTTCACCCTTCTTCTCACCATCCTGGATCGCGCACTTCGCAAACACCGTATAGATGTCCGCGAACCCGCCATTCGTGATCCACATCTTCTCGCCATTAATCGTGTAGTACGTGCCATCCTCGCTCAACACCGCCCGGCTCCGCGGGTTCATCGCGTCCGACCCCGACGTCGACTCCGACAGCGCATAAGCCCCCACAAACTCACCCGAAGCCAGCTTCGGCAGATACTTCTTCTTCTGCGCTTCCGTCCCATACCAGACAATCGGCAGCGTCCCAATCCCCACATGCGCCGAGAACGCCACTGAAAAGCTACCCTGCTTCGCAATGTTGTCCGCGATAATCGCCGAGGTCACCTTGTCCATCTCCAGCCCGCCATACTCCTCCGGAATATCCACCGAAGTAAGTCCCAGTTCCGACGCCTCTTTGATCAGCCTCCGCGTCACCGCAAAGTCCTTCGCCTCAATGGCGTCGCTAACCGGCACAATCTCATTCGCCGCGAACTTCGCGGTAGTCTCGGCGATCTGCTTATGCTCGTCGGTAAAGTCCTCAGGGAAAAAGCAATCCACTGGCGAAGCATCCGAGATAAGAAACGCGCCGCCAGCAATCTTTTTAGCGGTAGGGATAGGTGTGGTCATAGTAGCCATGGTGTAACTCCTCAAAACATCAAACTCACCTACAAAAGCTCAAAGAAGCCCTTCATCCTGAGCGGAGCATGCCGCGTTCTTTGCGGCATGCCGAGTCGAAGGACCCCGACGATCTCAACACAACCCATACCGCTCGAACATTTCTGCCACTCCCGCTCATCGTTTGTCATTCCCGAAGGGAATCTGCGCTTGTTCCTACATTCACAATCAAAACCCGCCATCTCGACCGAAGCGACGGACAGCTTCACCGTCCGTCGCGTAGTGGAGAGACCCCCGCATTTCATCTTTCCTAAGCTGAATAAACTTGCTATACGCGAGAATCATCAGAAGCACATCAATGAACAACAGCGAATAATACGCATAAGGTGTGCGCCCAGTAGGAGCTAAATCCTTTCTGCCAAGCAGGGTAAGAAGAGAAATGACAGTCTGACATGGCAAGAGCCCAGCCGATAAAAAAGTGACAACACAATTACCTTGTTTTTTGAAAACGACCAGATCAACCCGAGCGCAATGCCCAAGGTTGCCAGATTCCCTAAAATAAATGCGGCAACATAGCCACCTGTTATCGATCCAAAGGATGACCCAAGTAGCAAGAAAGCAGACACCGCGAGGCCGCCTACTAAAGCAATAGCAGTTACGAGCGCGTACCACGCTCTTCCGGGATACGTGAGCAAGTCCATAACTATGCCACCGCCTCAAATATCCCCGCCGCTCCCATCCCACCACCAACACACATCGTCACAATCCCGTACTTCACGCCCCGCCGAGGCATCTCCCGCAACAAAGTAGCCGTCAACTTCGCCCCCGTACATCCCAGAGGATGCCCCAAAGCAATCGCCCCACCATTCACATTCACCTTGCTCGGATCGATCCCCAACACCTTGATCACCGCCAGCGACTGCGCCGCAAACGCCTCGTTCAACTCAAACAGCCCAATATCCTCGAGCGACAGCCCCGCCATCTTCAGCGCCTTCGGAATCGCATGAATCGGTCCGATGCCCATCTCCTCCGGATCGCACCCCGCATACGCAAACGCCACAAACTTCGCCATCGGCGCAATCCCCAACGCCGCAGCCCGAGCAGCCGACATCACCACCGCCGCCGCCGCTCCATCCGAAGTCTGCGACGAGTTCCCCGCCGTCACCGTACCCTTCGCATGAAACACCGGCTTCAACTTCGCCAGCGCCTCCAGCGAAGTGTCCGCCCTCGGCCCCTCATCTTTACTGAACACTGCCTCCGACGTAACCGCCTTCGACTTACTTTTCCCATTGCTCACTACAGAACTTGTAACCGAAACCGGCACAATCTCATCATCGAACTTCCCCGCCGCCATCGCCGCCAGCGCCTTCTGGTGCGACTCATACGAGAACTGGTCCATCGCCTCACGCGTTATGCCGTAGTGCGTCGCCACCCGCTCCGCCGTAAGCCCCATCGACATATAGCTTCCCGGATAGTTCTCCATCAGCCACGGATTGATCGAGATCTTGTTCCCGCCGAACGGAATATAGGACATGCTCTCCGTCCCACCCGCAACGATCACCTCCGCCCCACCCCCACGAATCCTGTCCGCAGCAATCGCAATCGACTGCAACCCCGAAGCGCAGTATCGATTGATGGTCATCCCCGACGCCGTAATCGGCAACCCCGCGCGAAAGCTCGCCACCCGAGCGACGTTCATCCCCTGCTCCGCCTCCGGCATAGCGCAGCCCAGGATCACGTCCTCCACCTCCGCCTTATCCAACTGCGGCACCCGCGCCAGCGCCCCCTGAATCGCAAACGCCGCCAGGTCATCGGGCCGCGTAGTCTTCAAAGTCCCTCGAGGAGCCTTCCCCACCGCCGTCCGCACCGCCGAGACAATCACCACTTCATTCATTGGACTACCTTTCGGTTTACAACTTCCAGAACGACTGTTTCGCCGTCCGCCACATCTTTGATTTGGTCATGGAAGCTTCCCATAAAGCTCAAGTATTCAGATAGCGTTGCGATGTATACGTTCGCCGATTCCATAGTCGCGCCTGTCACCAATTGCCGTTTGTATCCGTAACAGGTCCCACTCGAAAGATGCAGTCCGTCCTTCCTGTATCCAGCTGCGATGGCATCGTCAAAGGCCATTGGAAAAAGAATGCTTGGATTTACTCCTGCTTCGGTCGCGGCTTCAAGGCTGCCTAGGTTAATGTCTAATAAACAAATCGATCCACTCGCATCCTGCAAAAGCAGATCACCAAAAGGGGAGATCGCTAGTAAGTTAAATTCCTTTAAATCGGCTAGCCAATCCCAATCCTTCGCAACTTCAGTCAGTTCAAGACTCATAAACACCTCGAAAGTACGGCAACCGCTTCCCTAATTCCTCAACGGTTTCCCCGTCTTCAAAGTAAAAGCGATCCTCTCCTGCGTCTTCTTCTCTCCACACAGACTCAAAAACGCTTCTCGCTCCAGGTCCAGCAGATACTGCTCACTCACCAAAGTCCCCGGAGTTACCTTGCCACCACACAAGATCCAAGCCGCCCAGTTCGCCACCTTCGCATCATGCTCAGAGATGAAGCCGCCCTCGCGCATCGTCCAAACCGCCAGCTTCAAAGTAGCCAGCGCATTCTCTCCAGGAGCCGCAATGTCCCCCCTCATCACTGGTGCCGAATACCCCGCATCGACCAGCGCCCGAGCCTTCGCCTTTGCATCCGTCAGCAACCGGTCGCGATTCATCGTCACCGCATCGGTCTTCTGCAAATAGCCCAAACCACGCGCCTCCGCCGCCGATGTCGAAACCTTCGCCATAGCCACCGTCTCGAAGCTCTTCTTCAGGGCCTCGAAGATCTCGACACCCTCAGCCCGCCCATCGGGCCGAATACTCTGCCCCGCCTCGATCGAACGTATCGTCAGCTCCTTGCATCCCCCGCCGCCCGGAATCAGCCCCACTCCCGTCTCCACAAGCCCCATATAAAGTTCCGCATGAGCCTGCCGCGCCGCCGCGTGAATCGAAATCTCCACTCCACCTCCGAGGCACATTCCATAGGGAGCAACTACCACCGGCCTCGGGCAGAACTTGATCGCCTGCGTCATGTTCTGGAAGCCCTTGACCATCAACTCGACTTCATCCCACTCCTCTTCCTGCACGCCCAGCAGAAGTTGCATCAGGTTCGCGCCAACAGAGAAATTCGCCGAGTCACCGCTGATCACAAACGCCTCAAAGTCGTTGACCGTCGTACTCCCCGGCTTCAGCGTCTGCGTAATCAGAGAGACGATATCCCCGCCCAGCGCGTTCATCTTCGAGTGCAACTCAATCCCCGCAATCCCATCGCCAAGGTCCACCACCGACGCCCCGGGATTCTTCTTCACCACACCATGCGCCTTCTTGATTACGCCAAATGACGTGACGCCCTCAGCCACCGGCACAGCCTTGTACTCACCGCTTGCCGGATCAAAATACAACCGCCCTGAAGCCGTCGCCGGATCATCCACGTACCATTTCGGATCGACGCCACGAGCAGCCAGCAGCCTCTCCACATTCGCCGAGACTGGCAGCCCCGCCGCCCGCATCTTCTCCGTCGTCGCGGCCACCCCCGCAGCGTCGAACATCTCAAACGGCCCAAGCTCCCAATTGAAGCCCGTCTTCATCGCCGCATCGATCTCAACGATCGAATCCGCAATCGAGTTCGCAACCGGCGGCACACGATTCGCCGCATACGTAAACAACTCCGTCAGCAGAGGCCAATAGAACGCCGCAGCTTTGTCCTTGCTCGCATCCCCATGCAGCAGTTGCGCGATCCGCTTCGGCGTCGACTCCACATTCTTCGCCATCTCAATCGCCTGAAACTTCGGCCTCACGCTCGGCCCATACTCCAGCGTCTTCCAATCCAGCACCAGCCTTATATCCCGCCCCTGCTCGTCCTTGCCCTGCTTCTTATAGAACCCCTGCCCCGCCTTATCGCCGAGCCATTTCTTCCCGAGCATCTCCCCAATAAACGAAGCCAGCCCAACATCCTGGCGTTCGTCCTCAATCGAAGCGGCCTTCGCCGAAAAATTCGTCGCCACATGCGCCAGCACGTCGACGCCCACCAGATCGCCCAGCCGGAACGTCCCCGTCTTCGGCCATCCCAGCGCCGCCCCGGTCAGCGTATCGACCTCTTCGATCGTCAGCCCCTGCTCCATCATCAGCCGAATCGCGTTCCCCATCGAAAACGTCCCGATCCGGTTCGCAATAAAGTTCGGCGTATCGTTCGACCGCACCACCGTCTTGCCCAGCCGCGTGTCGCAGAAGTGCGAGATCGCCGCCACATCCGCAACATCCGTCTCAGTAGTAGCAATAATCTCCAGCAGCCGCATATACCGCGGCGGATTGAAAAAATGCGTCCCTAAGAAGTGCGGTCGCACCTCGTCGCTCAACGTCGCCGCAATGCTCGCAATCGGAATCCCCGAAGTGTTCGAAGTAAGAATCGACCCCGGCCGCCGATGCTCTTCCACCTTCGCCAGCAGAGCCTTCTTGATCTCAAGATTCTCCGCCACCACCTCGATAATCCAGTCGCAGTCCTTGATCAGCGCCAGGTCATCCTCAAAGTTCCCCGTCTGAATCAGGCGAGCGGCTTCGGGCGTATAGAACGCTGCCGGCTTGGACTTCTTCAGCCCCTCCATCGCCGTCAGCACAAACTTGTTCTTTTCAGCAATTCCCGCATCCGCCGCCGTCCCCGGCGGCACAATATCCAGCAGCACCACCGGAACGCCGGCATTCGCCACATGCGCGGCGATCCGCGATCCCATCGTCCCCGCGCCCAGAACGGCGACCTTGCGAATCTGCCTGCCCAAACCAGTCATTCTTCACACCCCGCCCAACGCAGCGAAGCATACTGAATGGTCATTCATTCCGTCAAGTAAAGAGTCGGAGAATCGAACCGCGCACTAGAAACGCAGCAACGCCCGCTCCTGCGAAGGCAGAGGCGAGCGACAGCAGAAAGTCTACGGAGAAGTCTTACGCGTGGACCGAAAGACGCGCTCCAAGAGCCAGTAACGCGCCCGCCTGCGACGTCGTCGATGATGTCGTGGTCGTGGTGCCAAGCTCCACAGCTACCAGCGTCTCAGGCAAACCGACGGTCGTGGCGATCGTCTGCGCCGAGCGTCCCTGATCCGCGAGTTGTTTGATCTCATCGGCCACGCTCACCTTGGGCGCCTGCTTGGCTTGAGGAGCGGTGTCGAGCGTTGCGTCGTTGGAAGAAATTGCGGAGATCGAAAAGGACATTTCTCACCTCGTGGGTGGAGCAAGTCGTTATCTATCGGCAATCTCCTCGAAGTTGTTCACCCCGGCAGGCGGACTTGCTCGAAATTTCGGCTCCATGTACACCAGAATCAATGGACAAGATAGCCATCTTCGACGGCCACAACGACGCCGTCCACCTGATCCGGGAGTACAAGCCCGACGGCATCGACTTCCTCGCCGCCAACGCGACAGGTCACCTCGACCTTCCCCGAGCCCGCACCGGCGGCATGATCGGCGGATTCTTCGCCCTCTGGGTTCCCGCCGAGCACCCCCTGGAAAACACCCTCACCACCACCGAGTCCAGCTACTCCGTCCGCATGGCCGAGCCCCTCGACCCCGCCTACGCCCGCCGCGAGACCGCCCGGCAGTTGGCCGCGCTGAAATCCCTCGAAGCCCGCTCCGAGGGCTCTATCCGTATCGCCACCACGGTCACTCAACTCGAGCAGTCACACCGCGACGGCGTCTTCTCCATGCTCCTCCACATCGAAGGCGCCGAAGCCATCGGCCCCGACCTCACCGAACTCGACGCCCTCTACACCCAGGGCCTCCGAAGCCTCGGCCCGGTCTGGAGCCGCCCCAACCTCTTCGGCCACGGCGTCCCCTTCGCCTTTCCCAGCAGCCCCGATACCGGCCCCGGCCTCACTTCCGCAGGCTTCGACCTCATCCACGCCTTCAACCGCCTCGGCATCATGATCGATCTCTCCCACCTCAACGAGCGCGGCTTTTGGGATGTGGCTCGAACCTCTACCGCACCACTCGTCGCCACCCACACCTGCGCCCACGCGCTCTGTCCCTCAGCCCGCAACCTCACCGATCGTCAACTCGACGCCATCCGCGAATCCAACGGCATCGTCGGAGTCAACTTCTCTGTCAACGACCTCCGCCCCGATGCCAACCGCAACGCCGATGTCTCCCTGGACAACGTCGTCCGCCAATTCACCTATCTCACTGACCGCATCGGCATCGACCGCGTCGCCCTCGGCTCCGACTTCGACGGCGCAACCATCCCCTCCGCCATAGGCGACGCCAGCGGCCTGCAAAACCTCATCGCCGCTCTCCGCACCCACGGCTTCGACGAAGCCTCCCTCAACAAGATCGCCCGCGAAAACTGGATGCGCGTCCTGCGCCTCACCCTACGCTGAGTCCTGAAGCGTCTAACCAGAGACCTCGCGCACGCCAATCGCGTATCTTAGGTAAATCATTTCGGAGGTGCATCTGTTGCGTTTGCGTCATCTCGCCGCTGCCTTGTTCGGAACCATCCTCGCTGTAGCCCCTCTTCTTCAAGCCCAGGATCTCGCCAGCTTTGAAAAGCGCACCACCGTCAAAGTGCTACCAAACGGCCTCACTCTGATCGTCTGCGAGCGTCCCACCGCCCCTGTTTTCAGCTACTTCACCCTCGTCGACGCCGGATCGGCCGATGATCCCCAGGGTGCCAGCGGCCTCGCCCACATGTTCGAGCACATGGCCTTCAAGGGCACCACCGAGATCGGCACCACCGACTACCCCGCCGAAAAAGTCGCCCTCGCCAAGGTCGAAATCGCCTACGCTGCCTACGACGCCGAACTCCGCAACCTCGTCCATCAGGATCCCGCAAAACTAGAATCCCTACACAAAGTCTTCCTCGCCGCCCAGGCAGACGCCGAAAAGTTCGTCATCCCCAACCAGTTCTCCGAACTCGCCGAACAGAACGGTGCTGTCGGCCTCAACGCCTCGACTGGCGAAGACTCAACCCAGTTCTTCTGGTCCATGCCGTCCAATCGCCTCGAGCTCTGGGCCTACATGGAAAGCTCCCGCCTCGCCCACCCCGTCGAGCGCGAGTTCTACAAAGAGCGCGACGTCGTCCAGGAAGAGCGCCGCATGCGCATCGACTCCTCCCCCACCGGCCGCATGGTCGAACAGTTCCTCGCCACCGCCTACGTCGCCCATCCGTATGGCCGCAGCGGCGTCGGCTGGGAGAGCGAGATCAGCCAGGTCACCGCCACCGAAGCCGAAGACTTCCACAAGAAGTACTACGTCCCCGCAAACATTGTCATCGCCATCGTCGGCGACGTGAAGGCAACCGAGACGATGCCTGTCCTCGAGAAGTACTTCAGCACCATCCCCGCCGGCCCCAAGCCCGCTGCGATGACCACCATCGAGCCGCCGCAGTTCGCCGAAAAGTCCATCATCATCAAGGAAGAGACCCAGCCCTTCTACATCGAGGGCTACCACCGCCCCGACTACCGCGATCCAGACGACTCCGCCTACGACGCTATCACCGATATCTTCTCCAACGGCCGCACCGCACGCCTCTATCGCGCCTTGGTCCGCGACCAGGGCATCGCGGCGGAAGCAGAGGGATTCAGTGGCTTCCCCGGCGACAAATATCCCGGCCTCTTCGCCGTCTACGCCGTCCCGTTGCCCGGGCATACCACCACGCAGATGCGCGACGCCATCCACAAGCAACTCGACCTCCTCAAGACCACCGACATCTCCGACGAAGAGCTACAACGCTTCAAGACCCGCGCCCGCGCCGACCTCCTCCGCGGCCTCGCCGACAACGAAGGCCTAGCCCATCAACTAGCCGAGTACCAGACCCGCTTCGGCGACTGGCGCCAACTCTTCCGCGACCTCGACAAGATCGACGCCGTCACCAAGTCCGACGTCCGCCGCGTAGCCAACAAGATCTTCATGGACAGCAACCGCACCAGCGCCCAGATCGACTTCCAGGCACCCACCCAGAGAGCTCCGGCCAGCACAGGAGGTGCCCAATGAACCTCTTTAGCCGCACTTCCCAAGCCCTCTCCAAAACCGTCATCTCGACCGAGCAAAGCGAGTGGAGAGACCCCAGCATTTCGCCCGTAGCGCCACCAACCTCGGGCGCCCCATCCATGGCTCGCCTTTGGCCATGGGTGGGTCTAGCCACCGCTTTCCTCGTCGCCTCAACCACCCAAGCCCAATCCCCCGAACCCTGGAAGCAAATCCCAGTCCCTCCCCTCCACGCCTTCAAACCCGCCGAGCCCACCCGCATCGAGCTCCCCAACGGCCTCGTCATCTTCCTCCAGGAGGACCACGAACTCCCCTTCATCAGCGGAACCATCCTCATCCGAGGCGGCAGCCGCGACGAACCCGCCGCCAAAACCGGCCTCGTCTCTCTCTACGGCCAGACCTGGCGCACCAGCGGCACCGCCACCGCCGACGGCGACATCCTCGACGACCGCCTCGAAGCCAAAGCCGCCACCATCGAGACCGGCGGAGGCGTCGCCCTCACCACCATGAGCTGGTCCAGCCTCAAGTCCGACTTCGACTCCGTCTTCACCACCACCGTCGATCTCCTCCTCCACCCCGCCTTCAAAGCCGACAAGCTCCAGCTGGCCAAGTCACAGATGGAAGCCGGCATAGCCCGCCGCAACGACGACGCCAGCGGCATCGCCGCCCGCGAAGCCAGCCTCCTCGTCTACGGCCCCAAAAGCTCCTACGGCCGCGAAGCCCAGTACGCCACCGTCGACGCCGTCACCCTCGCCGACTTCAAATCCTGGCACGACGCCACCGTCGTCCCCAACAACATCATCCTCGCCGTCTCCGGCGACTTCGACCCCGCCGCCATGGAGGCCAAGCTCCGCAGCACCTTCGGCTCACTCGCTCGCGGCAAAGCCACGCCAAAATTCAAAGCCGACTTTACCGGCCCCAAACCCGGCGTCTATGTCGTCGATAAGAAGGACGTCAACCAGTCCAACGTCGCCATCCTCGGCCTCGGCACAGAACGCAACAATCCCGACTACTACGCCCTCAGCGTCATGAACGAGATCTTCTCCGGCGGCTTCGGTTCACGCCTCTTCCAGGACGTCCGCACCAAGCTCGGCCTCGCCTACCAGGTCAGCGGAGCCTACGGCTCCTCCTACGATCACCCCGGCGTCTTCGAGGTCACCGCCTCCACCAAGAGCGCCAGCACCGTCGCCGCCACCCAGGCCATGCTCGACGAGATCGGCAAGCTCAAGACCGTCCCACCCACCCCCGACGAGCTCCGCAAAGCGAAGGAAGAGCAGCTCAACTCCTTCATCTTCCGCTACGACTCGCCCGACAAGACCCTCAACGAGCAGGTCACCCTCGCCTTCTTCGGCTACCCCAAAGACTTCCTCGAGAAGTACAAAACCGGCATCGAATCCGTCACCGCCGCCGACGTCTCCCGCGTGGCCAACAAGTACATCGACGCCTCAAAACTAGCAATCCTCGTAGTAGGCAACCAGTCCGAGATGACGACACCTGTCTCCACCCTCGGCAAAGTCACCACGCTCGACATCACCATCCCCGGCACCCCACCCGGAGGCCCACCCCAGCAATAACTGTCTCGTTTTTGTTTGTCATTCCCGAAGGTAATCTGCGTTTACGACAGCCACCAATTCGGGTGCCCCATCCATGGCTCGCACTTGGCCATGGGTGGGATCACCCCCACGACTACATCCCCAGCGAACGAACTCAGAGTCAAGCCGCCCGACATCTCGCCCCCGAGATGTGGGCTCTACTACCTCTTCCCCTTCTTCTTCACCTCCTCATACTGAAACACCTCCTCCAACCCCACCCCAAACACATTCGCAATCCGAAAAGCCGTCTCCAGCGACGGCGAATACTTATCGCCCTCAATCGCAATCACCGTCTGCCGAGTCAGCTCGATTCTGTCGGCAAGCTGCTGCTGCGTCATCTCATGCACCGCCCTCAGGTCGCGAACCTTGTTCCGAATGCCGCCCATTAGATCGACCTCCGGTACGCCACCAGCTGCGTCACAATCTTCACCAACTCCGAAACCACCACCATCCCCAGAAACGCGCTCAGGAAGTGCAGCCCCATGTGGTTCGGGTTCAGCTCGCCATGCACGGCATGAAGCCAAAGCAGTCCCATCCCGCCGAGGATCATCGTCACCAGCACGAAGTAAGCATTGCGATACCCAAGCCCCGCAATCTGCCGGTCACGCTCATCCGTAACCCGGTTTCGCGAAGCAATCGCGATCACGGTCTGCAGCACGATATGCGCCACGATCAGCACGATGATCGTCCCCACGATGCTCGTAAGCGTAGTGGGATTGTGCATGATGTAGATGAAGTAAGGAATGTAAACCAGCAGGTCCGCGATGAGCGTCCCGTAGAGCGACTTCTCCTGATACGAAAGCGTAGACATCGGCAATCTCCATGTAAGAAATGTTTGACATTGAGAACTGTAGCCGCGCCTCATTGCAATGTCAAACATTTCTTACACAACGTCCTCACCCGTTCCGCCGTTGTTTGTCATTCCCTAAGGGAATCTGCTATTGCACTTGAGCGTCGCCACCATTTCGGGTGCCCCATCCATGGCTCGCACTTGGCCATGGGTGGGATCAACGCCACCGCCAAATCCAATTGGAGTCCGCCTCCTCGACCGGAGCATCGCAGCATCATCGCGATGCGCAATGGAGCGCCCCCTGCCTTTGCCTCTAGGTAAGCCAAGGCTTCAGCCGTGGTATTTTCCAACCAGACAAAAACGCGGCTTAAGCCCCTGGGGTATGCCTTATCCGACCGCTCCGTTAAACCTTGTCAAGCCCCCACCCGCTTAAAACGACCCGCATCCATCACATTCCAAGCGACTTACGAGGAGCAGAAACTTGCCCATTTACCCCATCCAACCTGATACGATTTAAATAGAGATCAGGAAAACCCCGGCCATAGCCGGGGTTTATGCATTAGGCCCGACGAATCCCTTTACTTTGACGACTTTAGGGGTTAAGTCGCCTACTTGCACGACTTTAGCCCTACCGGAACGGTCTATCTCTAACATTCCAGACCACTTAAGCCCACACTTCGTTCTTTTTTTCAACCACTTTTCCACAGGCTTCCACAGGGAGCGGATAGGTCGCTTCGACACATCCATCGCATTCCCTCAAACGCAACCTTTAAACAATCCTGAAGAATGTCCACGGTCAAGCTCTAACCACTGGCTGACCGGGGAGACTGGACGGGTAGAGATAAAGTCGGAATGGACATGGAACAAGAGAGAGCCTGCCTCCACCGAGGCCCAGCATGACCAAAAACTAGTTATGGGTAGCTCATCCGGCCTAGCGCTCTTGCGTGCGCGCGTCTTCTTCTGCAATCCACAATAATATTGCTGTGTCTGCCCCACCTATTTCCACCGTTCGGGTACCGTGCATCAAAACACCTAGCCCGTGCTCATCGTCCCAGGCACAACCAAACTCAAAACCTGCATACGGGGTTCCATCTTTCTGCACCTGATGGATATTGACCGAGGAAAGGCCGATGAGTGAACGAAAATCATCAGCGGATTTTACATCCGGCATGAGTTTGGCCTCCTCATCGTCCGAGAATCCATATTGTTTTTGCAGGACTGGATACTTTTTCACTAAGGATGAAATGAGAGCTTCTGAAATCAAAGCCTCATTTTCGATCACCCAAAAAACCGATGCTATCTCTGAAGCGCTGAGCGGCTCGATTCCTCTCCCTTGCGGAGCAAACACAATTCGAACTTTGCCGTCAGAAGGCTCGGCTTGATCCTGAGAGCCGTACGTCCCCAACCGGCTCTGAAACCCATTCCAAGATGGAAATACTGCTGAAGTTGTCCAGTAGAAATCGCCTTCGAGCACGAATTCTGGCTTTATATCTAGCATCGATTTATTCAACCTCCAAACGATCAGATAACCAAGAGCGATTCATGGGCGGGGCACCCATCAGAGGGTCTGACTTCTACAAGGACGGATCTAGCTGACTGAGCGAATCGCTTGATGCCGGGTGCCCCACCCATGGCTCGCACTTGGCCATGGGTGGGATGGTGCCACAAACATAACAAAGAAAGCGCAGGCGCTTACGCGCACTCCACCTTTATAACTTTCTCCCCTACAAACTCCGCGATCTCCTCCGTCACATACCCCGGCAGCCTCATCTGAAACCTCGGCACTCCCTCGATCAGCTTCAGCGAGACGTGCCCCGCCCTTCGCGCAGCTCAAGAACCGGGCATCTGGCGTGGCATCCTGCCTAAGACCGAATATAATCTTCGCAGAGGTAGCGCATGCGAACCACGATCGAGTTGCCAGAGCCGACCTATCGCAAGGCTGAACAAGCCGCCCACGCGCAGGGAGTGACGATCGAGGATTTCATCCTGCGCGCATCCGAGCGCGAGTTAGAGGCTAGGCCTGTTCCCGCTTCCTCTTCGAAGCGGGTAGTCTCACCACTCCTGTCCTCAAGGCAGCCCGGCACGATGGATTTAAGAGACTTCAACTTCGATGATCTTCTTGCCTGATGTCAACGTTTGGATTGCGCTCACTTCAGCCCGGCACGTCCACCAACCCATAGCCAATGAGTGGCTGAGCGGTTTAGCGGACGAACGAATTGCCTTCTGCCGTGTCAGCGAATTGGGTTTCCTACGCCTTTTGACGAACGCCCACGTCATGGGCAATGACGTTTTGACTCCCGTTGAAGCTTGGCGTGTCTACGACGAGTGGCGAGCTGATGATCGCGCAGTCTTTCTTCCAGAACGCCCGGACTTCAGCGAAGAATGGCGCCAATTGGGCCGTCAACTCAAAGGTGGCCCGAATGTGTGGACAGACGGATACCTTGCCGCCTTCGCCCGGAATGCAAACGTAACCATCGTCACGCTAGATCGCAGCTTCGTGGCTTTAGGTAGCGTCGCCATCAAACTGCTCGGCTAGCCGGGTGCCCCACCCATGGCTCGCACTTGGCCATGGGTGGGATCGTGCCACAAACATAACAAAGAAAGCGCAGGCGCTTAAGCGCACTCCACCTTTATAACTTTCTCCCCCACAAACTCCGCGATCTCCTCCGTCACATACCCCGGCAGCTTCATCTGAAATCTCGGCACCCCCTCGATCAGCTTCAGCGAGACCCCACTCCACTCCGGCCTTCCTATCTCAAGCTCCGGCAGCAGCACCGCGTCCGCCCGATCCAGATACCGCAGCGCCGACTCCTTAAAGTCCTTCGTCGCCGGGTCGAGCACCGTCAGAAAAACATCCGGCCTTAGAAACCGCAGAACACTGTTCGACTCCACAATCACATTCCCACCATCCGCCTGCGCGAGCTCAAACTCCTTCCGCAACCGAG
The DNA here is from genome assembly GCF_014203275.1 of Granulicella aggregans. Taxonomy (GTDB): domain Bacteria; phylum Acidobacteriota; class Terriglobia; order Terriglobales; family Acidobacteriaceae; genus Edaphobacter. The sequence goes on along the minus strand of NZ_JACHIP010000003.1, from coordinate 203,644 downwards.
GCATCGCCTCCGCAAGCTGCCCCTGTCGAGTCCTCACCCAGAACGACCGCACCGCCCCCGCCTCCAGGTACCGCGCCGAATCCGTCCCCGTAGCCCCGTCGCGCTCCTCACTTACCGCAATCGTGTGCTCCGCTGTCTCGCAGTCGCACGGCTCCCCGTTCGCCGAGCACACCCCATGCCCGAACTGCGTAATCTTGAACGCCGTCCACCGCATCTCCGGCAGCGCGCGCACCAGCCCCGCCACCACGCTCGTCTTCCCGATATTCCGCGTATGCCCGCCGACCACCACAATCGCCACGTCGCTACCTCTTCTTCAACGAAGCCAGATCCCTCAAATACTCCTTCAAAGGCCGCGCCGGCCGACCCCAGAACACCTGCCCCGGCCCCTGCATCTTCTTGTTACTGAGCACGCCAGCGCCACCCCCAAGTATCACTCCTTTCCCCACCAGCGCATGCTCGCCAATCCCCACCTGCCCCCCAAGAATCGCCCCATCCTCCACCACGCTCGACCCCGAGATCCCCGTCTGCGCCGCAATCACCACGTTCCGCCCGATCACGCAGTTATGTCCGATATGGACGAGGTTATCCAGCTTCGACCCCGCCCCAATCCGCGTCTCGCCCAGCGCCCCGCGATCGATCGTCGTATTCGCCCCGATGTCCACATCGTCCTCGATCACCAGCGTCCCCTGCTGCGGAAATAATGTGTACTCGCCCGTAGCTGAATCTCGCGCGTATCCGAACCCCTTGCCGCCCAGCACCGCTCCCGCCTGCACGTTCACCCGGTCACCCAGCCGCGTCCCCGCATAGATCACCACCCGAGGCCCGATCTCGCAATCACGCCCAATCGTCACACCCTCCTCAAGCACGCTACCAGCGCCCACCCGCGTGCCCTCACCCAGCGTCACCGTTGCATCCACAACAGCCGTCGCATGAATCTCCGTCACTCGCTTCGAGGCGCCCAATCGTTGGGCCACTTTAGCAAACGCCAGCCGAGCATCCGCCACGCGAAGCACACGCAGATCACCAACACCCTCAGCCGCACGATGGCCCGCAAGAATCAAGCCCGCCGCCGAATCAACGGCCACCGCCAAATTCTTCCCATCCGTCGCAAAGACGATCGACGAAATCTCTGCAGCCTCGATACTAGACACCGCAAGTAACTCGACCCCGACATCCGCTCCCGGCTCCAATTCCACCCCGAGCCACGCCGCAATCTCTCCAGCCTTCGCCATCAGTAAAGCCCCTCTTCGCCTGCAGGACGCGTCTTCCAGCGCCGGTGCATCCACAGCCACTGGTCCGGATACTCTCGAATATACGACTCGATCACCTTGGTGAAGTTTGCCGTATTCGCAATCGCGTCCCGCTCAGAATCACCCGTATTCTCCAGCTCAATCCGCTCGCCGAACCGCAGCACATAACGCCCTTCGTCCTCGCTCCAAAGCAGAAAGCCCGGCACCACCGCCGCCCCGGTCTTCAGCGCGACCCGCGCCATTCCCGAAGCTGTCGCAGCCATCCGCCCAAAGAATGGCACGAAAACACCCTGCGGTGGAGTCATGTTCGTGTCCATCAAAATTCCCACCGTCTCGCCGTGGCGCATAGCGGCAATCAAGCCTCTAGCGAAGTCGTCCTTATGCAGTACCTTGTTCCCATGCAGACACCGGATGCGATTCACAAACTCATCCACCAGCGGATTGTCCAGCCGACGAATCACCATTCCCATCGGGAAGCCCATCAGCGAATGATGGAAACTCGATAGCTCCCACGCCCCGAGATGCCCTGTAAGCACCAGCACTCCTTTGCCCTTACCCCGCGCCGCAAGATAATTCTCCAGCCCCTCGTAACGGATCAAGCTACGCGCCACATCAGGCGTGTAACTCGACATCTGCGCGAACTCTGCGAGCAGGTATCCAAGGTTGCGGTAGACACCGCGCAACGTATGCTCGCGCCGCTCTTCACTCCACTCCGGAAACGCCATCTCCAGGTTCCGGACACCCACCATCCGCAACCGCTTCAGAACGGCGTAGGCAAACGCTCCAACCCCTGCTCCCACTGTCCTGGCAACCTCGCGCGGCAGAGCTCCGAGCACGCGCGTGATGCACCAGACAACGGCGAACTCGAGCCGATGGCGCATCGTCACACCGGGTCGCGAAGAGTCGGATGGAACAGTTTTGCTCAAGCCTTCAGTCTACCTGTTACGAGTCACACAGAGCACCAAAGCAAAAGGGCGGCCCGTAGGCCGCCTCTCTCGCGATAAGTTCAACTTCGCTTACTGATTGTCGCGCGATACGACGAAGTACTTGGCAACCGTGCGAACGAATGGCTTCGCTTCGGTCGGGACTACTTTGTCTCCATGTAGGACCGTCTGGAAAGGAACGTCGGCGCCGTAAAACGTCCGCGTATCATCGGCGTTCTGGGAAAGCACCGTGCCATCAAGGTCGATACCAGCAAACAGGCCCTTGCTACGCGAATAGGTCAGGAACTCTGCATTCAGCTTCCAGTCCGTCCCAGCTTGTGCGTTACGACCAACCGGGCCAGCAGCAGCAGCAGCGTCGCCGCCAATCTTGAACTTCGACTTCAGCATGTCCTGCAGACCGTTCTGGTTCATCGCAACTAGTACGAGGTCAGTCGACTGTCCACCAATCTGGAACCCGAAACTACCACCCGCGAGCTGTACGAACACCGGCGAACTCCAGCCGTTCGGCGTCCGGCAAGTCGCAACACCCTGGCCGTACTGAGCGCCGGCAATGAAAGCACCCTTCTTGAACGAAGGAATTACAACAACGCAGGAAGCGCCAGCGAGGATGCTCTGAGGAATGCCCTTGTCCGGGGTCGCCATCACTTCGTTGATGACATCACGTGCGCTAAGTAGACGCTCGTCCAGCTTCGCCTTATCTGCTTCTCCAAATGCTGCCAGTGAACTCGCTGCCAGCGCCATCGTGCAAACCAATCCCGCAAACTTTCTCATGTCCGTACCTTTCATTGATGAAATCTTGTCGGATTAGCGAACCCGCATGGCGCAGACTCCGCTCTAAATCCAATCACATAATGTCAGATGGATATTGCGACATAGGAGTTGCACGCGCCGACGGATTGACGTTTTCAAGTCGCTTTGACCGCCCTCAGAAAGAGGCAAAAAAATGGGGGTTGTGAGCCAGGAAGAATTTTCATTCTGCCCAACCCTCAACCCCACTCTCCCAAGTCTGTGTAACTGAATGAAGCATCGTTCAGCCCAGCCGATCCTTCAAGGGTACCGAGGTCTGTAGACTTTCGTCACCGACATGTTTACTCAAACGTAAACATGTCGGCGGCTAACAGCTCCTCTCGTACTCGCACGCAGGTACCCACGGCTCCTTGACTAGCGGACCGTCTTCGCCGTTTGCATAGCGATCGTACCTATGTCGCTAGCCCGCTAAGGCGATCGATTGATGCTTCACTGCGAACATGGTCAACTCGATGCGGTTGCCCACTCCAGCCTTGCGCATGATCCTTCCAAGATGGGCCTTCACCGTAAACGGTCCAATCCCCATGCTCAATCCAATCTCGCGATTGCATTTGCCGTCCAGGAGCAGCCGGATGATCTGGCACTCCTTTTCAGTAAATCGCACCGAAGGATCGATCTTGTCTGGAAGCCGTTGCAACAATTGACGCTCAGCCAGACGCGAGAGGACTCTCCGGGTAGCCCAGATCGATCCCTCCCGCACGTTGTAAATGGCGTAGCGAAACTCGTCGGCGCTGGCATTTGCTCCGAGAAATCCCTTGGCCCCCGCCGCAATCACGCACTCAACATAAGTCTCATCATGATCGATACCGATCACAATGACACGGGCGAGCGGCCGTCGACCGCGCAGCCTGGACAGCATCTCGAAGAGCGGCATTACCGAATCTGCGTCGACCAGGAGAACCTCGTCAACATCCCTCAGCAGTGCGTCTTCAAGAGTGAGTGGAACAATTTGTAGTCCGCAAGGATCGCCGTACACCCCTTGAATTCCGGCGATCCTCATACTATTTGAAGCGACCAGATGCAGGCGCTCCTGCGCCGCCAACAGCTTTTCCTTCATCTCTCCACGACCTTTGCTCAGTATTTGAGGCCAATAGATGAATGCAGTTACGCTGCGATATTACAGCTTCGGAAGCACAATTCCAGTCTGATTTTGATATTTACCTTTTCGGTCCGCATAGCTCACCTCGCAGACCTCGTCGGATTGGAAGAAGAGAATCTGGCAAAGTCCTTCATTTGCGTACACCTTGGCGGGCAGGGGGGTGGTATTTGAGATCTCGAGCGTTACGAAACCTTCCCACTCCGGCTCAAAAGGCGTCACATTCACGATGATTCCGCATCGAGCGTAGGTCGATTTTCCGACACAGATCGTGAGGACGTCCCGCGGAATCTTGAAGTACTCGATCGAACGCGCCAGCGCAAACGAGTTCGGCGGAACGATCACGCTCGGTGCCTGAACAGTAACGAAGGAGCGTTCATCGAACGCCTTCGGATCGATGATCGCGCTGTTGACGTTGGTGAAGATCTTGAACTCATCCGAGACCCGAAGATCATATCCATACGACGACAGCCCGTAGGAGATGACTCCGTCACGGACCTGCTTCTCGCTGAACGGCTCGATCATCTTATGGTTGACTGCCTGTTCACGGATCCAGCGGTCGCTCTTGATTGCCATAGTGTTTTCTGTGTCCCTTTCCAAATCAACAGGTAACCGCCAGCACATCACGCGGTTACTTGCGTGTGCCATAACATGGGCGCTGAGCTTCCCGAACCATTAACTTTACGGCACGCTAAACTCATTGACAACGCAGCTTACGATTTCTACCATCAGTACGACAGAGCCCAGCAAGCCTGTTTTACCTCCGACATGCAGATGCCCGGGGAGCATGGTTTGCAATTACACCATCGCCCGATCCGCGCATCCGCTGACGCAACGATCCGACAAACATCTCGCGCACAGCCCCAGGAAACACCAAGGAAAGGTACTTCCTCGTGATCAAGCAGGACCTCATACAAAGAGTCGTCGAGCGTACTGGACTTCCAAGGTCGAAAGCAGAGTTGGCCGTCGATGCCATCTTCGAGAGCATGAAGCGGACGCTGGTCACCGGCGAACGGATCGAGTTGCGGGGGTTCGGGGTCTTCACCGTCAAGCCGCGGAAGACCGGAATCGGACGCAATCCGAGGACAGGTGCCGAGGTCAGCATCGCCCCAGGCAAGGCAGTCCGCTTCAAGCCCGGCAAAGAGCTGCATCTCATCGATTAGCTCTTCTCCGACGCATCTCATCAAACGTCAGAAGTGCGCTCGACTCGTCTTTCAGTCGTCGTAGAGCCCCCTCGTCCGTTTCCTGGCAGTTCAACTGTCCGGATGCAACCCTTTGCTTCGACGCAGAGCCTTCTTCGATCTGAACTTTTGCCCCCGTGTGGTTAAACCCTCCGAGTGGCCTGCTGCACTTTCAAACTTTTTCGAGGCCCTGCTGCAAATGCCGTCTGTCCGCGCGACTATACCAATCCAAAGCCGAAATCCCCGCATTCGCGCAGAGGATTCACGCTCCAGTTCGGATTCGGTAGTCCGGCCCCGCCACGTTCCAAAATCGGTCTTCAGGTTTCTTTGGGTCATCGGCTTCATCGCAGCCACGGCTATCGGAATGCGATGCATGTTCGACTTTCAGAACGGTCAACCGCCGCTCACATCCACCGTCGATCTCATTCCGTTTGCCTGGGCATGGCATCATCTGCGACTCGTCACTGAGGGTCTGCCCTTCTCCTTGACTCTATTCGCTATCTTCGGCGCGCATCGCCTTGGACACTACTTTGCGCGTCGTCTTCTCGGCACTAGCTACGCCTTAGGCGGTGCCGTTCCAGCGGCAACATCCTACACGGAAGACTTCGGCAACTTCGGCCGCAGACGATCCCGTCCCAATTCGCGGGCAGAGACGATCGCGATCGGCGCTGCAGGCCCCGTCGCCGGATTTGTCGTCGCTGTAGCAGCCACCTGTTACGGGCTTACCCACTCCGCATCGATCGACGCCCACGCCAACGTTTCCTTGCTTCGAATCTCCGCTCCGGCGCTTATCGGCATCCTGAGATCCACGATGCTCGCATCCTATCCGGACATCCCGCCCGTCTTACAAATGCTGCCCCATCCCGTGCTCGTTGCCGCCTGGAGCGGTCTGCTCCTTACGGCATTGACTCTCATTCCGGCCGGCCGCCTCGATGGCGGACACATTCTTTACGCCCTCTCCCCACGGCTGCACAGGATCATCTCGGCGTGCTCGATCGGAGCCGTCCTCTATCTCGGCACAGTCGAATGGATTGGCTGGCTCTTCCTCGCTTTGGTCCTGGTCCAGCCTTCCACGAAGTACTTCAGGAGCCGCGACCGGACTCCGCTCAGCGTGGAGTGGCTGGTGGTCGTCCCGTTGTGCCTAGCGATCTTCCTGCTCACCGTCTCGACCCAGCCCATCACCGGCATGAGTCTCACCCGCGTCCTGTTGCGGATTCACAGGGGCTTCTAACTGTGCCAAGCGGTTTCCGGTCAATCCAGGTGCACAATCCCCCGCTGTAGCGCGATCCGCGCCGCCTGCGTCCGGTCTGTCGCTCCAAGCTTGCTCAGCAGATTGTTAATATGCGTCTTCACCGTCGCCTCCGAGATGAACAGGGCGCTGGCGATCTCCTTATTGCTCTTTCCCAATGCGATCGTCTTCAACACCTCGGTCTCCCGCTCTGTCAAAGCATTCCCCGAAAGCCGCTCCGCTAATCGTTCCGCGATTGCCGCAGGAATCTTCGATCTGCCGCGATGCACCGTCTGGATCGCCTCGACCAGTTCGTCGATGCTCATCCCCTTCAACAGGTATCCCCGCGCTCCAGCCTGGATTGCGCGATAGATATCCTCGTCGCCATCGAACGTCGTCAGCACAATCACCCGCGCATCAGGAAACCCTTCGCGGATGGCGGTGATCGTCTCCACGCCGCCCATGCCGGGCATGCGCAGATCCATCAGCGTCACATCAGGCTTATGGAGACGGTAAAGTTCCACAGCCTGCGCTCCGCTCGATGCCTCTGCTACTACGTCCATGCCGCCCACCATTCGCAGCAGCGCTACGAAGCCCTGCCGTACCACCTGATGGTCTTCCACGATCAAAATCCGAATTGCATCTTCTAGCTGCTCGTTCATTCTTGCTCCGCTCTCTTCTTCCCTGCGATGCCCAGCCTTGCCTCGACCATGGTTCCCGCTCCGGGGCTGCTCTCAATCCTAAGCTTCGCACCAATCGCCGCTGCCCGCTCCTCAATCCCCTGCAGCCCATAGTGCCCAGCCGCCGATGTCCGCACGAATCCCGTTCCATCGTCCGATACCTTCAGCTCCAGCCACCCCGTATCGTACTTCAGCACGACCTCCACGGCGTTGGCGGAAGCATGCCGCACTGCGTTGCTCACCGCCTCTTGCCCAATCCTCAACATCTCGTCTTCTACAGAACGCTCGAGCGGCCGGAACGTTCCCCTCACCGTCAGACGGATCGCCGCAGCACTGCCCCGCTGCTTCATCCTCACAGCCGCCGCCAACCGCGCCGGAAGCGTCTCCGCCTCTGCATCCGATTGCGCCGACCGCAGATTCCATATCGAACTCCGCGCCTCCTCCAGGCTGCTCCGAACCATCTCTTTCGTTGATTCCACTAGCCCTTCAATCGGTCCGGCCTCGCCCGCCGAAGAGCGCGATGCCTTGAGCAGCCGCCCAACCATCTCAAGCTGCAGCGAAACTCCGACATATCCCTGCGCCAGCGTGTCGTGGATCTCCCGCGCGATCCGGTTGCGTTCTCCCATCACTGCCTGGTAGCTCGCCTCTACCGACCGCACCCGCAGCCAATACACACCGTACGTTGCGCAGGCCACCAGCAAAGCCAGCAGCAGATAGAACCACCACGTCCGGTAGAACCGCGGCTTCACCACGATCTGCATCGCAGCCGAAGATTCGCTCCATGCCCCGTCGCCATTCGAAGCCGACACCAGGAACCGGTACGTCCCCGCAGGAATGTTCGTGTAGTAAGCCGTTCGCCGCGAGCCGGCCATCACCCAATCATGGTCAAACCCGACCAGCATGTAACGGAAGATCACCTTCTGCGGCGTCCGGAAGCGGGGCGCCGCATAGTGAATCGTGACCCGCTCGCGTCCGGCAGGCACCACCAGCGCCTCCCCGGACGACCCCTCAGCCCAATCCTTCACCAACTGGTCGTCGATCGCCACCTGCTCAATCGCTGCGACGGGCTCGTTCCTGCGTTCGAAGTGTGACTCGGGATGGATCGACGCCACGCCCTTCAGCGTCGCGAACCACAGGCTGCCATCCTGCATCCTCCATCCTGCCGGCCGGCCTCCGCTGCTACACTCGCTGATCTTCATCCCGTCCGCAACGCCGAACGCCTCTCCGCCAGACGTAGCAGCACGCCCTTCAACAAACGCATTCAATCCCGCCGACGGCACGCGGTACACGCCCTTCGCCGTGCCCATCCACAAGTTCTTCGACTGGTCTTCCAGCACGCTGTAGATCTCGCTCGGCAACCCCACCTTCGCCGCCGAAACCGCCGTAAAGACGCCTCCGCGCAGCCGCGTCAGACCCGCCCCGTGTGCCGCGATCCAGATCGTCCCGACGCTATCCTCGGCCAGCGTCGTGATCGCATCTCCACCCATCCCATCGCGCTGCGTGAAGTTCTTGAACCCCGCCCCGTCGAACCGGCTTACACCGCCCAGCGTCCCCACCCACAGCGTCCCGTCGCGCGCCCGCAGAATGCTTCCGATCAGATTGCTGCCTAGTCCATCGAGCGTGGAGTACGACGTAAATCGCCCATGTGCGTAGTGCGAAAGGCCGCCACGTGTGCCAATCCACAACGACCCGTCGGCATCGGTATACAACGACCGTACAAAATCATCCGGCAGCCCATTGGCGGTCGTAAACAACTCAAACCTTCCATCATGGAGACGGTTCAATCCATCCGGCGTCCCCACGAAGAGATCGCCACCCGACTCCGCCAGCGCCAGCACGACGTTGCTTGCCAGCCCATCAGCTTTTCCGGCCCGAATCGCGGTGATCTTCCCGCCCACAACCTCGTTCAGACCACCACGATTTGTCCCGATCCAAACCCTGCCCACATGATCCTGAAAGACCGCGCGCACAAAGTCGTCCGACAACCCATCCTGCACGGTCAGCGTGGTGAACGCCTGCTCCCGCAGCACCGTTGCCCCTCCCGCATCGGTGCCGAACCACATGTCCCCTTCGCTGTCCTCGGAGATCGACAGCACACCGGGCAGATCAATTGCCTCCTGCAGAGATCCGTCCGCCGCTATCCTGGACACGCCACCTTCGAAGATCACCCAAACTGAGCCCTCGCGGTCGCGAAATAATTGTTCCACCCGCCCGCTTGCGATGCCGCTTGCGGCGACGCGCTCCTGCAGCCCCGCGCGATACCGGATCAGGCCGCGATCCGTGCCAATCCACGCCTCGCCGTTCGGCATTGGAAGAATCGAAGTCACGCTCCCAGGACCGACAGAAACTCTCGTGCCATCACGGAACAGTGCGAAACCATCGTGGCCGCCCACCCAGACCTCTCCGCGCTCTCCAGACGCTATGGCCTGCAATTCCCCGATATCCGCAACCGCGAACCTTCCACCAACGACACCGGTCCGCTCGGCGGCCCAAACCACCTCACGCCCCGAAGCAATCCACAGCATCCCGTCAGCACTCTCAGCCACCAACTCACCCGAGACGCCAGCCAGCCTCTGATATCCCGCCTGTCCGCCAATCACCAACCGGCCTTCCTGCGCGATCAGGACGTCCCCATTGCGCAGAACCTTCACGACGCGTGCCGTCTGCGCGGCCCCAGCCACACGCCCAAACTTGCCACCCTCCAGGCGCACCAGTCCACCCGCGCAACTAACCCAAAGCACCCCGCGCCCATCGACCGATAGCCCCTCAATCGAGTCTCCCGGCAACTCCGGCGTATTGCTTCTGTCGTACGTCCGAAACTCCTGGCCATCGAACCGCACAAGGCCGCCTTCGGTCGCCAGCCACAGAAAGCCCTCCCGCGTCTGCGCCACCGCGTGGACCGTGTTCTGCGGCAGCCCAGAGTCGCTCTGCCAGCTTTGCCGCCCATACTGTTTCAGCGGCTTGCCCGTCCCCAGCGCGTGACTTTCCCGGGCCGCTCCCCACAGCAGCAGAAAGAGCATCATCAACCGCATCAAACGGCCGCGCCCAACCCTCACGCAGTCAATCGCAAACCCCTCCAGCATCATTGCTTACTACACTAAGCCCAATCGCCTCATGCAGGAACCCACCGTCTCCATCGTGTTACCCTTCTCCAGCTTTCCAACTCATACAGCCATGAAATCCAAAGAAACTCCAGCCGACTCCGCGTCTCACAGTCAACTCACCCAGCAAGTGGTCGAGCACGTCCGCAGCCTCATCGACCGTGGCGAGCTAAACCCCGGCGACCGCCTCCCGCCCGAGCGCGAACTCGCCCGAACGCTCAAGATCAGCCGGTCTACCCTGCGCTCCGGCATCGGCTTCCTCTCCGCCATGGGTGTGCTCAAGAGCCGCCATGGCGCTGGAACCTTCGTCTCCACCGGCCCCGCCGCGCTCGACTCCAGTTCCCTCTCCGTCCTGGGCTCGCTGCACCACTTCCTGCCCTGGCAGATGTTCGAGGCCCGCCTCGTCGTCGAATCCAGCATCGCCGCCCTAGCCGCCGAGCGCGCCACCGACGAGCAGATCGCCGAACTCTCCGAAGAGGTCACCGAGATGTACGCCGCACTCGACGATCCTCAGCAGTACCTCGTCCACGACGTCCGCTTCCACCGGACAATCGCCCGGGCGTCGGGCAATCCGATTCTGGGGGCGCTCATGGAGACCATCGCCTCGAACCTCTACGACAATCGCCGCCTCACCGTCGACAATTCACTCGACCTGAAAGAGTCGGCCGGGATGCACCGCGAGATCTACCGCGCTATCCGCTCCCACAACCCGCCCGCCGCCCGCAAGGCGATGGAAGATCACCTGAACCTGGCCCGCATGTCCCAGGCATCGGAAGTCGGCACGCCACAAACGGCGACCGATACACCTGCTGACCCAGCCAAACGCTAGGCTGTAGGGAATAGGGTTTAGCGAAATACCGCCAGCCGACACTCGTGACCAACTCCCCTTTGTTTGTCATTCCCGAAGAGAATCTGCGTTTGCACTTGCATTTGCCTTTTGCCGTAATTCTGAGCACCGCGAAAAATCCCCGCATTCCGCCCGTATCGCCCAGACCGTCCGAACCTCTCTGCCCCAACCTCGCAGGCACTACACCCTACCCCCTACACCCTGCTGGTAAACTGGCCTTTGCGATGCCTTCCGACAAAAAGTTCTACCTCACCACCCCGATCTACTACGTCAACGCGCGCCCGCACATCGGCCACGCGTACTCGACCATCGTCGCCGACGTCATCGCGCGCCGCCACCGCCTCCTCGGCGACGACACCTGGTTCCTCACCGGCACCGACGAGCACGGCCAGAAGATCGAGCGCAGCGCCGCCGCCGCAGGCATCCCGCCGCAGCAGTTCGCCGACCAGGTCTCGAAGACCTTCTCAGACCTCTGGGTCCGCATGGGCATCACCAACGACGACTTCATCCGCACCACCGAAGCCCGCCACAAGCAGGGCGTCCAGAAGCTCTTCGCCGACCTGCAGGCGAACGACGCCATCTACACCGACACCTACACTGGCCAGTACTGCGTCTCCGATGAGGCCTACGTCGAGGTCGGCCCCGGCGAGCCCTGTCCCGACTGCGGCAACATCACCGAGACCATCAGCGAGTCGAACTACTACTTCAAGCTCTCCGCATACGGCGATCGCATTGCTGCCCGCATCGAGTCGAACGAACTCCTCATCCAGCCCGACTCGCGCCGCAACGAGATTCTTTCGTTTGTTCGCGGGGGCCTTAAAGACCTAAGCATCTCGCGCACCAGCTTCAAGTGGGGCATCCCCGTCCCCGGCGACGATTCCCACGTCATCTACGTCTGGCTCGACGCGCTGGCCAACTACATGACTGCTGTCGGCTACGGCTCCGACAAGCCTGAAGACATCGCGAAATTCGAGCGCTACTGGCCCGCCAACCTGCACCTCGTCGGCAAGGAGATCATCCGCTTCCACTGCGTCTACTGGCCCGCTTTCCTGATGGCTCTGCGCCCGGCAGACTCCACGCTCACCGAAGCAGAGTGGAACGACAAGTGGGTGCCGAAATCGATCGTCGCCAACGGCTGGCTCCTCTTCGAAGAGTCGAAGATGTCGAAGTCGCGCGGCAACGTCGTCCGCACCGAGACCATCCTTGACGCCTTCGGCTCGCTCAAGCCCGAACTTTTGAAAGCCGAACAAGACCTCTTCGCAACGGATGTACTGCGCTACTTCCTCCTCCGCGAAATTCCATTCGGACAGGATGGCAGCTTCAGCTTCGACGCTTTTGTACAGCGCTACAACAGCGATCTGGCGAATGGCTACGGCAACCTCGTCAACCGAACACTCACTCAGATACAAAATACGTTCGAAACTATTCCGCAGCCTCCAGATTCAGAAGCTCTTTTTTTCAAGAGTTTTGAAACTGGATTGTTAGATGGGACGACACGCGTAACGCTTGGAAGTGACAGGCTCCGTGAAGAGATGGTGGGTGCAATTTTCGACTCTTTCAAGTGGTTCGAAGATTATTCCGCAGCCAGTCAAATTTTGAGGCTAGTTGGCCAAGTCGACGGCTATCTAACGATGCACGCTCCGTGGAAACTGAAAGGAAGTCCCGAGGAAGACTTGAAGCGTGGCGAAGTTCTCTACACCGCCGCTGAATCCATCCGCATCATCACCGCCCTCCTCTACCCGATCCTTCCGCACGCCACCGCGCAAGTCTGGTCGCAGCTTGGCTTCAAAAATCCAATCGAAGCAGCCGCAAAGAACGGCGAACTCAAAGACCTAAAATGGGGCGGCCTGAAACCCGGCACCAAGCTCGGCCCGCTCGCCCCCATCTTTCCCCGAGCACCCAAGGAACTCATCCAAGCCATGATCGCAACCGAAGAGAACAACGCCCAGGCCGCTGCTGCCGCCAAGACCCAGACCAGCCTCATCGACGAGGCTTCACCCACCGCCGAGGAGAACCACCCCTCGCATCACCCCGCCGCCGGACCGCGCACCGCGATCTCCAGCGACAACGCAGCAACTCACGTCGCCGGCAGCGCCGCCCTGACCACTGAGCGCCCCGGCACGCCCTCGCACACGGAAGCGCCTGCCTCCGCGCCCTTCGCCAACGCTGCAGCCGCGTCGGAGATTCCCGACACTCCGCAGATCGCGATCGACGACTTCGTAAAGATCGACCTCCGCGTCGCCAAGATCATCGTCGCCGAGCGCATTCCCAAGGCCGACAAGCTGCTCCGGCTCGAGGTCGATCTCGGCTACGAGAAGCGCCAAATCCTCTCCGGCATCGCCGAGTGGTATACGCCCGAAGACCTGATCGGGCGGAACATCGTCGTCATCGCAAATCTCGCTCCGAGGAAGATGCGTGGGTTGGAGAGCCACGGGATGCTGCTCGCCGCCAGCCATGGGGAGAATGGGAAGCCGGTTCTGGCTACGTTTGGGGAAGAGATAGCTTTGGGATCGCGGCTCAGATAAGCGTCTTACGTCCCACATCTCAAAGGCGAGATGTGGGGCACCCGAGTGCTATCTCGCCGCCAACGTAAGGGTGCCCCATGTCTCGATTCTGAGACGTGGGAACGTAAAACTCAAGGACAGCCGCCTTTATGCTCATCGACTCCCACTGCCATCTCGACTTCTACACTGACGACCTTGAAGCAGTCATCGCCAATGCGGAGGCTGCCGGTGTTGAGCGTCTCCTCGCCATCGGCATCGGCGACGGCCCGGACGACATGCACCGCGCCCTCGATATCGCGAATGGGCTCTCGAATGTCTATGCCAGTGCTGGCATCCATCCGCAGGAGGCGCACCAGGCGACGGCGGACAACTTGTCGAAGCTGGCGGCGCTCGTGGCGCAGCCGAAGTGCATTGCCGTGGGTGAGATCGGTCTCGACTACTACCACGTCGAGAACCCCGATATCCTTACGCAGCAGGCCGCTTTCATCGCGCAGATGGAGGTCGCTGTCGCCGCTCGCAAGCCCATTTTGATCCACTGTCGGACGAGCGAACTGGCCACCCCTGCCGCGAAGGAGAGATATGGCGCGGCGAATGCGGAGCACGATCTGCTCGCCCTTATTGCCGAGCATTGGGCTCCTCACGGCATCCCCGGCGTGATGCACTGCTTCTCCGGCGATCTCGAACATGCGAAGCGCTCGCTGGATCTTGGCTTCTATCTCTCATTCGCCGGGAATCTTACTTACCCGAAGGCCCAAGGCATCCGTGACGCCGCAGCCTTCGCTCCCGCCGATCGCATCCTCGTCGAGACAGACGCCCCCTTCCTCGCTCCGATCCCGCTACGCGGCAAGCGCAACGAGCCCGCCTTTGTCGCGCACACGGCAGCGTTTCTTGCGGAGCTTCGCGGCATCTCCGCAGAGGCCCTCGCCGAACTGACCACGGCGAACTTCCTCCGCCTCTTCCCCACCGTTGCCTGATCGACGAAGCCTGCGATAATAGACACCGACAGAACAAAGGAAAAAGACATGGCATCCGATAGCAGCTTCGACGTAGTCAGCAAAGTAGAGCTTCAGGAAGTAAAGAACGCAATCGACCAGGCAGTAAAAGAGGTCGGCTCACGCTTCGACCTGAAGGACTCGAAGTCGAAGATCGACCTCGAGGGCGACGACACCATTCAACTGTCATCCTCGGACGACTACAAGCTCACCGCCGTCAAAGAGATCCTCTCGCAGAAGCTCGTCAAGCGCGGCGTCTCGCTTAAGAACCTCGAGTTCGAAAAGATTGAGCCTGCCGCCGGGCAGAGCGTTCGCCAGAAGATCAAGCTTGTCCAGGGCATCCCGTCCGACAAGGCGAAGATCATCGTGGCCGCCATCAAGGACTCGAAGAAGAAGGCGAACGCCAGCATCCAGGGAGACACCGTCCGCGTCGTGAGCAAGGACAAGGACACGCTGCAGGACATCATGTCCTTGCTGCGCGCGAAGGACATCGGGGTGGATCTTCAGTTTACCAACTTCCGCTCCAACTAGGCGGAGTTCCGCTCATACAAAAAAGCAGGTCCTTCGACTGCGTCCGTCGCAAAGAGCGCGACGGACTCCGCTCAGGATGACAAGCTTTGTTCACGTCCCACATCGGTAACGCCCTTTTTCGTCCCATTTCCAAACCCGGCGGGAATCTTCACCCACCCGCCGGCCCACAAAACGAATCGCAACGTAATCGTCACCCTGTTACTCTCAATTATTAGTGAGCACGCTCTCCATCGCGACGGCAAAAGAGGTCTTCGACCTTCTCCGTGACGATCTCGCCGCCATCGAGCGCGAGTTCGCCGAGCAGTCCGCTTCCCCCGTCTCCGTCATCACCGAGATCGCCCAATACCTCATCGCCGGCGGTGGCAAGCGCATTCGCCCACTGCTGCTGCTTTTGAGCGCCAAGGCCCTTGGCTGCGAGTCCGAGAGTCGCATCAAGCTTGGCGCGGTCGTAGAGATGCTGCACACGGCCACGCTCGTTCATGACGACATCATCGACGAGGCTGACACTCGCCGAGGCCGCCCGTCTTCCAACACCACCTGGGGCAACTCCAAGTGCGTCCTCGCCGGGGACTGGCTCTACATGCAGGCCTTCCACACGGCGCTTGAAGAGCGCAACTTTCGCGTGCTCGACCTGCTCATCTCGCTCACGCAGCAGATGGTCGAAGGCGAACTGCTGCAGATGCAGAAGCTCGGTCACCTGATCAACGAGGAAGAGTACTTCGACCTGATCTACCGCAAGACCGCGTGCCTCTTCAAGGTCTCCATGCAGCTCGGCGCGGCCATCACGCATGCAAGTGACGAGACCGACAGCCAGCTAGGCGAGTACGGCCGCAACCTCGGCCTCGCCTTCCAGATCATCGACGACGTTCTCGACCTCACCGCGTCGGAAGATGTCCTCGGCAAGCCCGTCGCCAGCGATCTCCGCGAGGGCAAGGCAACGCTGGCCGTCATCCACGCTCTTGAACGCGGCACCGGAGCCGACCGCGAGGCCATCCGCAAGGTTCTTGCAGACCGCAGCTTCGAGAACGTCTCGCATCCGCAGATTCTCGAGATCCTCAACCGCCACGGCTCGATCGACTACGCCATGGACACGGCCTGCGCTTATGCAGAAGCCGCCCGGCTCTCGATCGCGGATTTGCCCGAGACCGAGGCCAAGCGAGCTTTGCTCTGGGTCCCCGGCTTCGTCACCAGCCGCGACCGCTAGGCTCGCTTAGCGAGCCTGCTTCAGCTCCGAAAGAATCTCGGCAGAGTTAGTCCGGTCTCCGTGGCCCTTCGACACCTTGCGAAAGACAACAGTCTTGCTACCGTCGATGATGAAGGTCGAAGGGTAAGCGGTCTCGTGCTCCGCGTTCCAACGAAGGCCATACAGGTTCGTGAAGCTGTAGTCCGGATCGATCACGAGGTGAACTCCTGCGGGCAGCGGGTTCTGCTTTGCCAGGAACTCCTTCGCGTGCTGATCAAGTTCAGCCGGAGGCCCGGGATACACCAACAGCACCTCGGCTTTGGCCGCTTGAAACTCTGCGGCATGCTCGATCACGTCGTGTACCTGCCGCACGCAATACGGGCACTGGTAGCCTGGATATCCACGCAGCACGATCAGGACGACACGGCTGTTTCCTGTCAGCTCGAACAGTCTTACTGGCTGGCCATCCGGAGTCTTGAGCGTGAAGTCGGCAGCCTTCTCTCCAACCGCAGGGGTTGCGGCAAAACTCCGCGGCTGTAATAGCCAAAAGGCCAGCAACAAGGCTGGAAGTGCAAGAAACTTGATCTTTCGTTGAAGCGACATGATGTATCCCTTTCGATAATGCAAGGGAAACATCCAGCCACATCGCCGCCCCGCAATGGCCATTCGAGTCGAACGGCCCGGGAAGGTTACAGCATCTCTGGAAAAGGAATTGACTGCGGTCTATCGCGATGCCAGGGTAACTCCCTGCGGCTTGTGCTCCGCCTTCATCCTCTGCGTCACATTGTCCAGTGCGGCCCTCGCCTCTTCCCGATGCGGTTGCGCTCCCGGCATCGCAAGGTAGGCGTAGAGCTTGTCGGAGGCCTCGGTCCAATGGTGCGCCAGGATCAGCGCATTGGAACGCATCAGGATAGCGTCGGAGAAGTTGTGAGGAGCGGCTTCCCAGGCCGCGGAACTCCACCTCAGCGCCTCATCGACATCACCCAGGCCAATCGCCGCACGCGCATGTTCGTACTTCGCCTGCCAACACTCCGCCTCCGAGCCATCAAGGCTCAGAATCACTTCCATGGCGTCTCCGTAGCGACGGAGGCTGTTGTACGCTCCCGCCAGGATCAATCCCGACCACTGCGCATCCGGTTCACTCTTTCTTGCCTGATCCACATTCGCAATGGCCCCTGCGTAGTCCTTCAGCGCCAACTGTTGGCTCGCCTGCAGGATGTGGGCAGCGGCAAAGGTTGGGGCTATCGCCAGCGCTTTTCCGCTTTCCGTCTCAGACTCCGCCGCGCGATGCTTCAGCGCCAGCGACCTTGCCTTCTCGAAGTGCCTCCAGGCACTCGCGGGAATCTTCAGCGTCGCAACAGAGATCGTTGCCGGGCCGCGATAGGTGTAGGTGTGCCATTCGCCGGGCGTAACCTGTCCAAGTGCCACGCCCGAAGAGGAGATCACCAAGACTGCCGCAAGCACTCCCGCCAGCACCGTCCGTTGTCCAACTTCGCCGCTCCATGTCAGAGTCATCCTCGCCTCCATCGCGACCTTCGCGAGATGACGTCATCGGCATCATCGCAGGATGGAGTACCGCGCAGCCTCTGGATATCTGTAACGAAAGTGACCGTGTCCCAATCCGGAACAATGGCGCATCGACTCGTTCTCTCTGTCATCTAATCTTTTGAAAGATGACATCACCTCCCGATCAACGACTCCGTATTGCAGCGATTGACTTTCTGAACCCCGCGCCGCTGATGTGGGACCTCGAACATCCGCCTCTCGCAGCAGATCTTGCCAACCGCTACTCGATCGAGCGAATGTTACCCGCGCAGTGCGCCGCCAGCCTTGCTGGAGGTTCCTCAGATCTCGGCCTCATCCCCATCGCCGCGCTCACGCCAGACCTTGCGATCGTTCCGGGCTGCACCATCGCATCGCTCGACCGCGTGCGCTCCATCCAACTGATCGTGCGCGGCGACCGTCCGCTCGCGGAGGTAAAGACCGTCGCTGCGGACACGGCCTCGCGCAGTTCGCTCGCCTACGCCAACATTCTCTTTCGCAAGTTTTTTGGTTCGTCGCCGACCTTCGTTCCTCATACTGCCGATCCGGTTGCGATGCTGCAATCAGCGGATGCAGCTCTACTCATCGGAGACCCCGCTCTCCTGGCGCTCGAGGCCCGCGCCTCTGTCGAAGCGCAGGTCGGGCCCTGCCAGTGGTTCGATATCGCGCACGAGTGGACGACGCGCACCGGTCTTCCATGGGTTGCCGCAGTCTGGGCAGTCCGCCCCGAGGCCGTCACTTCACCTGCCCAGCTCATCGACGATCTCAACCAGTCACGCGTCCATGGTCTCACTCACGTCGAAGAGCTTGTCGCGGAGTGGTCGCCCCGCATCGCGATTCCACCGTCCACCATCCGCGATTACCTTACGCACAACATCCATTATTCGCTGGACGAGCGCTGCATCGAAGCAATTCGCCTCTTCCGCAGTTACGCGGCGGAGATTGATCTTCTGCCCGCGCTCCCACAGCTTCGTTTCATCTAATCGAAGTATCTTGACGCGGTGAGAGACCTTGCCGGTCGCTCCAGCGTCACAATAAGGACTGCATCGCCGCGAGGACCATGACGATCTCCCCCGCCACTCTCGCCCTCATCCAGACTGCAAAGGAGGCGGCGCGCCCGGGCCACCACTCCAACAAGCTTCTCCACATGATGCTTCACTTCGGCGTCTTTGGGCTCTTCTTCATCTCGATCGTCGACTCGTCCTTCGTCCCCCTCCCCATACCTGGCCTGACCGACATCATGATCGTGTTGCTAGCGGCGCAGAAAACCAACTGGCTTCTACTGGTGGTGCTTGCGACTGCGGGTTCGGCCGTCGGCGGCTTCTTCAGCTACCAGGTCGGCCACGCCGGCGGCATGGCGTTTCTTCAAAAGCACGTCCCCGCCCGCATCTTCAACCGAGTCTGCGGCTGGATGCAGCATCATGCCATCCTCGCTGTCGCTCTGCCTGCGCTTCTTCCCCCGCCCATGCCGCTCAGCCCCTTCGTGTTGGCGGCGGGAGCTCTCAACATGTCGCGGACAACGTTCATGTGGACCTTCACCATCAGCCGCGCCATCCGTCACGCCATTGCCGCGTTCCTCGGCATCTACTACGGCCGCCACATCCTGCGCATCTGGAACGCGTTCTCGCAAAAGTGGGCGACGACCATCCTGGTCGCTGTGTGGAGCATCATCCTCGTCGGCTGCGCGATTGCCTTCTGGAAGCTCTACCAGACCTCGCGCTCTGTCGGCTCTCACGCGGCCGAGCCCGAGGCAAGCTAAGCCACGGCCGTTGCCTTGCTCTTCGGCGCAAACTTTCGCTTGTAGTAGGCCGTAGTCAGCACAATCGCGGGCACCCCAATCGCAGTGGGCCAAAGCCAGAATAGAAAGTTATTCCCGAAGAAACGCGGCAGCGTCACCA
Organism: Granulicella aggregans; assembly: GCF_014203275.1. Taxonomy (GTDB): domain Bacteria; phylum Acidobacteriota; class Terriglobia; order Terriglobales; family Acidobacteriaceae; genus Edaphobacter. The sequence goes on along the minus strand of NZ_JACHIP010000003.1, from coordinate 183,860 downwards.
CAGAGAACGCCGTCCATGCCGCGATATAGCTGGCGATCATGTTCCCCAGGTGTGAATACCACCAGAACATCTTCTCCGTGGGCTTACGCACGAAGCTGATCATCTGCACGCTGGCCAGCCGCATGCCGAGAAATCCGAAGACAATCGCCACGATCCCCATGTTCTGGACGAATGCAGGCCGGAACGCTCCCAGAGCCGCCAGAGCCGCACTGGAGCAGAACGTGATCGCCCCTGCGATCCAGTCGATCGGCTCGGCGCTGCCGTCCCTTGCAAGCGCCTTCAGCTTCGTGACTCTGTACCCAGAGAACGCCGCATAGAAGCTGAAGACCGCGACCAGCGCCAGGAACAGCACCGGCCGGTACAGCGCCATCGGTAAGGCAGTCGCCGCGACGATCCCCATCGACCACAGGTAGACCGTTCCCCACAAGCGGTGCGCCTTACCGCCCTTGGCTGTAGCCAGCGCCACAGGCGCAAGCAGAAACGACGACGCTCCCGCCGCGATATGTACCCCGAGAAACACCCTCATCCACAACGGATCATGCGTCATCTGAATACCGCCTCAAAGTTTGCGAAAGTGTACAGCCTCAGATACGCGTGCCCGCGATAAAGGTTCATAGACCCACAAAAGAGAAAGGCGAAGCCCCTTTGGCCTCGCCCTCCTACACCCGTTCTTTTCTCTCACAACCCTGCCTTATTCCCAGCGAAGTAGAGTAGCTCCCACGGTATACCCGCCGCCGAAGGAAGCGAGAAGTACCGTCATCCCCTTCTTCAAGCGCCCCTCTTCAAGCGCGGTGTGCATGGCCAGCGGAATCGTTCCACCGGTCGTGTTTCCGTACTCTCCGATGTTGATGACGATCTTCTCTTCGGGCATGCCGAGCCGCTCAGCAGTCGCGAGGATGATCCGCTTGTTCGCCTGATGCGGAATAAAGAGATCAACATCCGCCGCCGTAAGCCCATTGCGTGTCAGTAGCGTCTCGCTTAGCTCCGCCATCTTGCGCACCGCCACCTTGAAGACCGCCCCGCCTTCCTGATGGACGAAGTGCATCTTCGCCTGGACCGTTTCCACCGTCGAAGGATGCAGGCTCCCGCCGCCAGGCATGTAGAGCGAGGTCGCCCCAGAACCATCAATCTCATGCACGAAGTCAACAAACCCAACATCGTCCGGCTCGCCAGCTTCCAGCAACACTGCGCCTGCGCCATCGCCAAACAGGATGCACGTCGACCGGTCGGTGTAGTCCAGGATCGAACTCATCACGTCCGCCCCGATCACCATGATCTTCTTATGCGCGCCCGATTCAATCAGCTTCGCGCCCATCTGTAACGCATACAGAAAGCCTGAACAAGCGGCCGAGAGATCGAACCCCCAAGCGCCCTTCGCTCCGATCTTCTCCTGCACCAGGCAGGCTGTCGCGGGAAACATCATATCCGGGGTTACGGTCGCAACCAGGATCGCATCCAGTTCACTCGCTTCGATGCCGCGCTTTGCCAGGCAGTCCCGCGCTGCCTCCGCCGCCAGATCGCTCGTAGCCACGCCCGCGTCGACCAAGTGGCGCTGCCGAATGCCCGTCCGCTCGACAATCCATGCGTCGTTGGTCTCGACCATCTTTTCGAGATCCGCGTTCGTCAGCAACCGTGGTGGAACATAAGCCCCAACAGATGTGATCTTTGCAATACCCTGGGTCCGCGCCTGTTCGCGCGGCTTCAAACTGAAACTCAATCCCTCACCTCAACATGATTCATTAAACAGGATACAAAACTATTACAAATGAGCGAGGATTCATTTCTTAGGTTTGTCGACCATCGCCGCACACGGCGAGCGATTGTCGGCCAGCGAACATACCGTCTCCGCAACCGCCAGTTCAACCCAGATTGTGAGGGGGAAAAGTTAGTAGCACCGGGTGACCTACTGCGCCCGTAATTACCCGTTACCGTTGCTTCCTTCCGGACCTGGCGGGGTTGGCGGGATTACGTCGCGTAGGACCCGGCACTGCCTTATCTTAGCATTGGGAATGGAGTTCTCCCAAACCCGGAAAATCCCTCGACGAAATCCGCCGATGTCGCTAATCTGATGCAACCATGCGACATCTTCTGGCCCGGCTCACCATCATCTTTGTGCTTGTATGCCCAGCACTGCACGCCGAGACCTTCACCGAGGGCTTCGTGACGCACATCGCGCCTTCAGGCGAATTCGACGTGAATGGCATTCACGTCGTCCTCAGCCCAAAGACCTCGATCACCGTGAAGCAGTGGGACGATTCCTCAGACATCCATCGCCTCGTATCGAACTCGGCCAGCACCCTCCCACCGCTCTTTCTTGGCCAGACAGTTGAGGTCGTCGGCGAGGTGACGCACAAAGCGACCGAGATCCGCGCAAAGCGAATCACGATCTCCCCGGCGCCGGCTAGTTCAGTCGCCGGGGTCGGCATCATCGACCTCATCCCAGCATCCTCGAGTTCAGCAGAGGGCAGACTCCTCCGCGCCGACGGTTATTACATGCTCATCCCTACGACTCTGGGTGCCACATTCGCAGCGCCGCTCAAGTCCTCCGATGACATCCACACCAATCAGTGGCTTCGCTACCACGGCGTGCAGCGCCCTGACGGCATCGTCGTTCTGGATCAGGCCGACTTCTCCCCCAACACCATCAATCACCGCGAAGACAGGCTTCGGGTGAAGACCGACTATGCTCCTGAAGAGATCGATAAGGGCGATGCCCAGAGTGGCACCTCGAAGTTCTTTCTCGGCAAGGACCCGACCCGCCTTCCCGCCTGGCACGATGAAGCCATGCAGGCCCGCGTCGATCGTATCGGCAAGAGCCTTATCCCTGCCTTCCAGAAGGCGCTCTCCGAGGACGACCCAACTCGGATCGACTTCCGCTTCCAGGTGACCGACGAGCCGAAGCATCGCGACACCTGGTCTATGCCAAGCGGCATCATCCTCATTCCCTACCAGGTCGTCGAACGGTTGCCAGAGGACGCTCAGTTGGCCGCTATTCTCGCCGATAGCATCGCTGAAGCCCTTGAAAAACAGACTCTCCGCGATGTACCGGCCCATCACAAGATGACGGCCGCGCGCATTGCGGGCGATGCAGCAGGAGTCGTCATTCCCGGTGCCGGGCTGGTCACCATGGTCGCCAACCATGAGGCAGGAAAGTCCCTGACTGCACAAGCCCAGCAGCAGAGTGGAAGAGTAAGCCTTTGCCTGCTCCACGACGCCGGTTACGACATTGCCAAGGCACCCATCGCGTGGTGGATACTGGCGTCCAAGCCAAAAGACGACCTGCTGGCAACGAGAATGCCCGACCACACGTTTTTCCTCTTCCAGGAACTGGGTACGACCTGGCAGACAGCATCGGAGCCAGCACTGCCGGCTCGGCCCGCAGCGCATCCGGCATCATAAAACGAGTGGCTGTCACCGAAAATCCGCAAGCAAACCTGTTCCCTTCTTCGCCCGTAGCTCATCCCTACTTCGCCGACCTCTACACCTTTGACTGGTCGAAGGCCTCGTTCGCCATTCCGGCCCTCTGCTGCATCTCCATCGCACTCTGTCTCGTTATCGGAGTTCTTGTCGGCCATCCCTCCGCGGGCTTGATCGCGGGTGGCGGAGCCATGACCATTGGATTTGGCGTCAACCAGCGCATCGCCGACTCCCGCCTTGCGCCGATGATCTTCGCCACCTTTGCCATGGCCATTTCCACTGTTGTCGGCATGACGGTCGGCCACCACGGCTACGAGATCCTGATCGCCGCCGGCGTCTGGAGTTTCGTCTACGGTCTGCTCACCGCGCGCGCGGCAGGGATTGCCTGGGTCGGCCAGCAGGCTGCGGTGACCCTCTTCGTCACCTCCGCTTTCCCCGCTGGCCCTCGCGCCGCCTGCGAGCGGGCCCTGCTCCTCTTCGCCGGGGGAGCGCTGCAGATCCTCATCACCTCCTGCACTCTCCACCTGATTCCCGAATTAAAGGCTCAGCTCTTCGAATTCCACCGCCTCGCCATCCAGTCGCCCCTGGAACAGACCTCCGACCTCATCCTCCATGCACACTCAGAGGCGCGTCGCCGCACACTTCACGCGCTCCGTGAGATTCCGCTCTCGCTGCCGAGACTCTCGCATACTGCCAGCTTCACTTACGCCATCCGCCTCACGCTCACCGTCGTCCTTTCTGCGGAGGCCTATCGCCGCCTTGGCATTCAATCCGGCTACTGGATCCCGATGACGGCCCTCCTTGTCCAGAAACCCGCTTTCTTCGAGACCTTCGTCCGCGCCCTGATGCGCATCGGCGGAACGCTTGCCGGGGCTGTCCTCTCCACCTTCGCCCTGGCCCACCTGCATCCCGACCCCATCGTGCTCGCAATCCTGGCGACGCTGGCCGCTTTCCTCGGCTATGTCACGAACTCCGTCAATTACGCGCTCTTCTCGACCTGCCTGACCTCGTACATCGTCTTCCTGCTCTCGCTGAACGCGCTGCCAGGTCCCGTCATTGCCCACCGCCGTGCCCTGTGCACTATTGCCGGCGGCGTGATCGCGCTTGTCATCCACCTCGATGCCCTCCGCCGCCATCGGGCCCAACCCACGAGCACGTAACGAAATTCGCTCCATTCCTGAATAAAACGCGCCCATAGCTGGTAAACTGTAGAGCTGTGACTCCACCCGCTACGCTCGACATTCAACCCACCGAAACTGCTGCCGCAACACGCCCCAAAGTAGGCTTCGTCTCCCTCGGCTGTCCCAAAAACCTCGTGGACTCTGAAGTGATGATGGGCATGCTCCACCACAACGGAGCCCAGCTCACTCCTGACGCCGAAGACGCGGACATCATCGTCGTGAACACCTGCAGCTTCATCGACTCTGCCAAGCAGGAGTCCGTCAACACCATCCTCGAGATGGCGAAGCACAAGCTCGCCGCCGGAGGGAAAGCGCGCCGACTAATTGTGGCCGGCTGTCTGGTCGAGCGCTACCGCGACGAGATTCAGAAGAACATTCCCGAAGTCGATGCCGTAGTCGGAACCGGCGAGCTCGAAGCGATCCTGGCCGCTGCCGGACTGACTCCCACGGGTCACGCGAAGAATGGCCTCTTCAACATCCTCCCGCAGGGTTCAGAACTAGTCAGCCGCGCCCCGAGCGCTGTTCACCAGCACTCGCACCCGACGGAGGTCGGTGCGCAACTAGAGATCGAGGCGATACCTAGCCGCCCCGAAGGCGCAGCCCGCGAGCAATCCGGCCGCTTCTCACGCGAGGCCTGGGACGGCGCAGTCTCCACGCTCCCCGAGTACCTCTACTCCGACGAGACTCCGCGCATCCTCACCACCCCGCGCGCATCCGCCTACATCAAGATCGCCGAGGGCTGCGATCATCCCTGTACCTTCTGCATCATCCCGCAGCTTCGCGGCAAGTTCCGCTCGCGCCGCATGGGTTCGATCGTCGCCGAGGCGCAGAATCTCATCGCCCAAGGCGTCCGCGAGATCACCCTCATCGGCCAGGACACTACCTGCTACGGCGAAGACCTCGGCCTGAAAGAGGGCCTAGCGCAGCTCCTCGACGCACTCGCCGTGCTCCCGGGCTTACGCTGGCTGCGCTTCCTCTACACCTACCCGAACAAGGTCACCACGCGCCTGCTCGAGACCATGGCGAAGCACGACACAATCGCCAAGTATCTCGACGTGCCACTGCAGCACGCCAGCCCCGCCGTCCTGAAGACGATGAAGCGCGGCGGCAACGCGCAGATCTTCCTCGACCTGATTGCGAAGGCGCGCCGCATCGTCCCCGGCATCGTCATTCGTACCAGCTTCATCGTCGGCTTCCCCTCCGAGACGGAGGCGGACTTCGAACTCCTCTGCGACTTCGTCCGCGAAGCCGAGATCGACTGGTTAGGCGTCTTCACCTACTCCGACGAAGAAGGCGCAGCCGCATTTGAGTTGGCGCCGGAACTCAAGGTTCCGAAGCGCACCATCGAAGCCCGTCGCCGCAAGCTGATGAAGCTCCAGCAGAAGATCAGCACCCGCTCGAAGGCCGCATGGGTGGGCCGCGAAATCGACCTATTGGTCGAAGGACCGTCTGAAGAGACCGATCTACTGTGGCAGGGTCGCACTCCGCTCCACGCTCCTGAGATCGACGGCAAGGTGCTCATCAACGACTTTGGGCCGCATGAGGCGCTGGTGCCGGGAACGTTCTATCGGGCGGAGATTACTGAGTCGCATGACTACGATGTAGTGGCGCGCATCCTCGACTAGACTGAGATCGATCGAGGTTATGAACGAAACGGCCCGCCCTCTGGATTGGTATTGGAATCGCAGGCTTCTTTTTGTTCTGGCACTTAATCTACCCGGGCTACTACGACCCCAAGAGCATCGCTTATCTCGGTTGGAAGTTCCATGTGCTCCCAATGGAGCCCGTACGTGCGTTGAATACTATGACGCACGGTCCTAACTCCGACCGCCTCGTTCTTGGAAAGTCTAGACAGCAGCTTCAGCAAAGGTTTGGGTTCGTGCGGACAGTCGACCAAGTCAGCCCCTATCTTCGCGACTATTGCGCCGCAGCAAGACCGGGCGCAGATCTTCTGTTCCTCAACTCAAGCGATTGGATGGTTGTCATGCAGCGAGATCGCGCGGTTGAACTCGTCTTGTGCAAAGGCTGACTTCTGAATAGTGAAGGGCTTGCCCCGATGCCATTATTGCCACTAAAATTAGTCGCAGGGCCACGCAGAGGTATCCGCCCTTGTCGACGCACAAGAAAGCACTGAGACGGCTTGCATCTTCGCCGAAAGACTTCACATGGCAGGAGCTTGTCACCTTGATGACGGGACTCTCTTTCGATCTCGTAAAGGCAGGCGGGTCGGGGCGCAAGTTCATTCATCCAATAACAGGCGGAACGCTTTTCCTTCATCAACCGCATCCTGCAAACGTGTTGAAGGCGTACCAGGTCCGGGACGCAATCGAACTACTGAAGCGAGAGGGCTTCCTATGAGCACAACAATGGAACATCGCGGCTACCATGGCTCAGTCTCCTACAGCGCCGAAGACAAGATGCTTCATGGCCGGATCATGGGTATCCGCGACATGGTCAGCTTCGGCGGAACAACTGTCCGTCAACTTGAAAAGAATTTTCGTGATGCGGTCGACGAATATCTCGCTTTCTGCGCCGAGACCGGCAAAACCCCGAACAGGCCCTTCAAAGGCAGCGTGAATGTGCGCTTAACCGAGAGTCTTCACCTTCGCGCTGCGTGCTTCGCAGAAGAGAAAAAAGTGAAACTCAACGCGGTCATCAATGACGCCGTTGAGCACTATCTCGCCCATGCCGAATAGCCAGGATTAGTGCCCTCCTGAACTCCCCTTCTGCGCTGCGATCCACCCATTCGTCCGCGCATCCAGCAGATCCAGCGGCAGGCTCCCGCCATTCAGCATCTCGTCATGGAATGTCCGAATGTCGAACTTCGGGCCCAGTTCGGTCTTCGCTCTCTCACGTAACTCGCGAAACTTCAACTGCCCCAGCTTGTACGCTAGCGCCTGTCCCGGCCACGCGATGTACCTATCCGTCTCCGACTGAATCGTCGGCTCATCCACCGATCCGCTCTCGCGCATGAACGCAACGACCTGATCCCGCGTCCATCCCTTCGAGTGAATGCCCGTATCAACCACCAGCCTTACCGCACGAAACAGCTCGCTCGAAAGCCGCCCATAGTCGCTCACCGGGTCCTGGTAGAAGCCCACTTCTTTTCCGAGCTGTTCCGCGTAGAGCGCCCATCCCTCCGAGTAGCCCGAGTTGCCATTGTGCAGCCGGAACTTCGGTAGCCCGGTCAGCGTCTGCGCCACCGAAAGCTGCATGTGATGACCGGGAATTCCTTCGTGATATGCCGTAGCCTCATCATCGATCAGGGTTCGCTTCTCATAGTCCGACGTCGCCACGCTCACCCGTCCCGGCCGCTTCCCATCAGGAGTTCCTGTCTGGTAGTGCGTCGCCATCGCCGACTGAAACGCAGGGATCGCCTCCACCGTCACCGGAGCTCCGGGAATGTTCGTGAACAGCTTCGGCAACATAGGCTGCATCTGCGCGATGTACTTGCGGTAGTCCTCAAGAATCTGCTCCGAGGAGGTCGGCTTGTACTTCGGGTTCGTCTTCAGCGACTCGCGAAACGATGCAAGATCGTTGAAGCCTTCCTTCTTCGCAATCACCAACATCTCCGCTTCAATCCGAGCGATCTCGCTCAGCCCAAGCTGATGAATCTCATCCGGAGTTTTGTCGCTCACCGTCGTCCGCGCGCGAATGTCGTTCGCATAGCGCGCCTCGCCGCCCGGCAAGGAGGTCACCGCCAGCGTCGTTCGACCGTGCGGGGCATACTCCTTCGCAATGAACTCCGAGAACTGCTTGTAGGCCGGCAGCACCTCGTTATTCACAGCATCGGTAATCTCTTTGGTCAGCTTCGCCTTATCCGCATCGCTGAAGCTCGCGGGAAGCTTCTTCAGCGGCAGAAGGAATGGATCAGCCGCAATGATTCCCGAGCACTGCGCCGGCACCTTTTCTAGTAGAAACTTTACCGGCATCAGGTTGTCTTTCATCCCCGCACGCAGCACCTCTTCGGACTCCATAAACACGCGCTGAATCTGGTGCAGCCGGGCGATGTAATCCTCATAGTGCTTCACTGAATCAAGCGGCACCGCGTTCGGCAGATCTGCCAGGCCGGTGTGCGGCCCGCCCATCTGCGAAACCGGCATCTCGAACTCCTTGAACTTGAAGTTTTCAATGCCCTGCTCAAGCGACCGCTGCATCAACTGATGCGACAGCGCATCCTGCTCCACGAATCCATCTGTAGAGATTGCCTTCAGTCGCGCAAGATATCCCTCGTTCTCCTTCTCGCGCCGCGCAATCGCTTCAAGCGAGTCGTCGTCCAGCTTGTCGTTGTAGCGATAGTCGCCGAACGCGGTCGCACGCTCCGGAGTCGCCTTCAGGTTTGCCTCGTACCACTCCTCGAACAGCGCATTCTGAGACGCAAGCCGCGTGGCAACAGGCTGAGACGCGCCCTGAGAGAAGAGCGCCGATGGAATAGCAAGGGACACACCAAGAGCAGCAACAACAAGGAAGGATCGCATGTTGGGATCGTAGCAGCGCTCTTGCGGCACAAACCTCTCACGACCGAAAATAAAGCTGGGCGAACGCCGAAGCGTTCGCCCAGTCGTACATCCGTCGCACCCTGCAATTACTTGCTTACAGTCAGGATCGAAAAGCTCCCCGGCACCATCGGTGGCCGCGAGTATTTCTGTCCGGGCTCGGGCGGCGGGGCAGCACCGAACTCCGCGGAGATGAGATACAGCTTGTTCGTCTTCGCATCCAGCGTGAGCGTCTTCGCGCGCGGCATCGTCGTCAGGTTCTCCTCTACAGAGAAGCTCGTCGCGCTCTCTTCCTTCACGATCGTCATCGTCCCATCTCCCTGCGAGCTGAAGACCTCGTTCGTCTCCGGATTGAAGACCGCGCCATCGGTCCCCTTGCCGATCGGCAACGTCGTGATGATCTTGCCATCCTTCGCACTCAGCACAACCATTGCCTGAGGCTCGCGGCATGCCGCAAACAGAATCTCGTGCTTCACGTCGATCGCGAGTCCCGCGCATCCATCGCCCTTGCCCTGCAGTTCGAAGTTGGTTGCGACCGTCATCGTCTTCGCGTCAATGACAGCGACCTTGCCCTTGTCCTCAATCGCGACATAAACACGCCCCTTGCCGTCCGAGACAGCCTGCTCGGGCGCTCCGCCCAGGTCGATCGTTCCCAGCACAGCTCCATCCTTGGCATCGATCACAGTAGCGTTCGGATCGACGTGGCTGAAGACGTACACTCGGTCGTTGAACTTGTCCGCGAAGATCCCGTCCGGCCTGCCCTTTACGTCAATCGTCTTGATCGGCGCCAGCGACTTTGCGTCCCACATCGCGACTGGGCTGCTCGATGCAAACCCGTGCCCCGCAGCCACAGCCACGCCATGCCCGCTCGTCTTCACGATCGAATCCACCTGCTTCAACGAATCCAGATCGAAGACCGCGACGGCTCCCTCCGTCCCCATCCTCGGCACATAGAGCTTCCGGCTCGCCGAGTCCGCATAGACGTAGTCAAATCCGCCCTCGCCCCCAACCTTAGTCGTCGACAACACCTTGTACGGCCCTTGCTGCGCCACGGCCTGAACTGCCATCAGCGCAACCGCCATACATCCCGCCACCCCACCAAACTGTTTCATCTCGATCTCCAGCGCAAGCCGTCTATGATGCACCTGCGTTTCTGAATCTTGTCACATGCGGCCAATCTATTTGTCTTTGATTAAGGTCACCTGAATCCACCGTCTTTTAGAATGGAAGAGCCATGTCTACCGCACCCAAAGCTCTCTTCTGCCCCACCTGCCGCAAAGTCGTCCTTGCCACCAACGAGGACTTCCCTTTCTGCTCCGACCGCTGCCGCATCCTCGACCTCGGCAAGTGGGCTTCGGGCGATTACAAGGTCAGCTCTCCTATTCAAGACCCTGACCTACTCGAAGAGCTCGCGCGATCCAGCGCTAACCGCCACCCTCATAGCTCCGAAGACAGCGAATAGTGGCGAACTCGAGCATCCAAATCAGCGAACCTTCAAAGACGAAGACCCTCTGGGCATGGACCATTGGAACCTTCTTCGGAGCCGGCCTGCTGAAGCCCGGTCCCGGAACCTACGGCTCCGTCGCCGCCATGCTTCTCTGGTTCGGAGCCGCTAACGTCTTCCATCCCACGCCGTTCGCACTCACAATTGGAACCGCCATCGCAGCACTCATTGCGACACTCATCGGCATCCCCGCCGCCACCATCGTCGCCCGCGAGTCAGGACGGGAAGACCCCGGCCACGTCGTCATTGACGAGGTCGCTGGCCAGCTCATCGCTCTGCTCTTCCTCCCCGCAGACTGGCCGCACGCCATCCTCGGCCTTCTGCTCTTCCGCCTCTTCGACATCCTTAAGCCCCCGCCAGTGCGGCAGTTGGAGCGCCTCCCGGCAGGCACGGGCATCATGATGGACGATGTAGCAGCAGGAGTGCTGGCGTTGGTCCTCGCACAGATACTAGTCCACTTCATCCCGAACCTCCGTTAGCCCCAATCCTTGTCATCCTTCGCGAAGCGGAGGATCTGCTTCTATGCCTTTGCCTGCACTTCGATGCCTCTTCCTGGCTTCCACTGCCTTACACTGTCTCTGTGACCTCGCTCCTGGATTTCTTGAAGTCCGAATCGCCCGATGCTCCGCATCTGCACCATCTCTCTCCGCCTGCGGCGATGCCTGGCGGCGAGATCGATGTTCACGGCACGCACCTTGGTTCGCATGGGGGAGCTCTCCACGCCGACCTTCCGCGCGCCACCATCGGCGACACCCCGGCCCCCATCGCGCTCTCCCGTGCCACTCGGACGACCGTTCGCATCCCTGAGGGCAGCATCTCGGGCGATCTCGTCCTCCATCGCAACGGAGGGTCCAGCAATCCACTCTTCGCCCGCATCGCCGTCCCGATGGCGGAGAATCTTCACCCTGTCGCCAATCCCGCCGTGGACTCCGAGGGCCGGCTCTTCGCCACGTTCTCAGGCTCCCGCAACCAGACGGTTCCGGTCTCGATCTTCTCTATCGACCGTGACTTCCAGATCCGCCCCTTCGTCCGCGACCTCCTCAACCCGACCGGCCTAGCCTTCGGCCCCGACGGCCTGCTCTATGTCAGCTCCCGCGCCGAAGGCACCATCTACCGCGTCTCATCGGAAGGCGTCGCAACCCTCTACGCCGAAGGCCTGGGTACGGCCACCGGCATCGCCTTCGATCAGGAAGGCAACCTGTATGTCGGCGACCGATCAGGCACTATCTTCAAGATCGCCGCCTCGTCCGATCTTCTCGAACCCGAAGACACCCCGCGCAGCATCTTTGTGTTCGCCACGCTCGAGCCCAGCATGGCTGCCTACCATCTCGCCTTCAACGGATCCGGAACTTTATTCGTCACCGGCCCCACGACCAGTTCGAACCAGGTCATCCACGCCATCGCACCCGACGGCACCACGTCCGTCTTCTACCAGGGCCTGGGACGCGCGCAGGGCATGGCCTTCGATGTCGACGATAACCTCTACGTTGCCGCGTCTCTGCAAGGACAGCGCGGCATCGCGCGGATCACGCCGCGCGGTGAAGCCTCGCTCGCCGTCTCCGGCTCAAACCTCGTCGGCCTGGCATTTCTGGAAGATGGCTGCGCCGCGCTCGCAACCCGCGATTCGCTCTACCATGTCGCTCTAGATATTGAAGGCCGCAAACTCGCATAACCTCATAAAGCAATAGGGAGATTACACATTGAGCGCATGGGGAACAGCCATTTTCGAAAATGATGACGCTGCGGACTACGCCGCTTCTATTGCAGAAGACTCGGATCTGCATCAATTGGAAAGGACTCTAGACAGAACACTAGCGGTCGGAAGTGGTGACCTGGAAGCGCAGGACGGATCAGAGGCCTTAGCTGCAGCAGATATCGTTGCTCGATTACTTGGGAATTGGGGTATTGTCGACGACTACACGGCAAATATCGATATGTGGGTGAAGACGGTCAAACTGACACCCTCGGCCATACTCGTCACAAAGGCGCGTGACTCCGTCAAACGAGTTGAGACCGAACCTTCAGAACTTCTTGAGCTTTGGGCTGAATCGGATGAGCTTACAGCCTGGAAGAGTTCAGTCGATAAGCTCGCACAGAGACTCCTATAATCCCTGCTTCAACGACCAGGCCTTTCGATCCCGCCGAATATCTCGACACCGACGAAGGTATCGAGGCATACATGACCGATGCCCTTGAGACCGGCGACCCCGCCTTCGTCGCCGACGCCCAAGACGTCGTTGCCCGGGCAGCGAGCTTGATGTCTCTTGCCACGCCCATACCACAAAAGACATCCTGAGCCGCAAAACCTGTCCGTCAGCCCCAATTTTGTGTAAACTAAGAATTCGAGTTCTTTACAGGAAAGTTGCTATGTCCATACATCCCATCATGCAGAAGCTGGCCGCCAAGTTCGAGCGGACCGACCTCCCTCCATTCGCTCCAGGCGACACCGTCCGCGTTCAGGTCAAGATCAAGGAAGGCGAGAAAGAACGCCTTCAGGCATTCGAGGGCATGGTCATCGCCTCGCGCAAGGGGCCGCACGGCACCTTCACCGTCCGCAAGATGAGCTTCGGCCAAGGCGTTGAGCGTATCTTCCCTTACAACTCCAAAGTTGTCGACACCGTGACCAAGGTTCGCTCCTACGAAGTCCGCCGCTCGAAGCTCTTCTATCTGCGCGGTCTGCGTGGCAAGGCTGCCCGTCTCAAGGAAGTCGCCCGCGCCACCAAGTAGTCTCTTTCGCATCTTCGTCGAGGCTCCGATCAACAGATCGGGGCCTCTTCTGCGTGTGCAAAATCGAAGGTTGTAGACTGCAAAGTGACCATGCCCGCCGTTCCGTCGCAAAAAGTCCCAGCGCAAAAGAAGAGCGTCAAATCCGCAGCCGCCAAGCAGCGCATGTTGAAGCAGCTCATCTGCAGCGACGCACCCGAGCAGGCGCTTCGTTATGCTGGCTTCGAACGGATCGCTGGCGTTGATGAAGTTGGCCGCGGAGCCCTCTTTGGGCCAGTCGTCGCTGCCGCAGTCATCCTCCCTCAGCGCATCGCTCACCTCGCCACCTCCGGCCTCAAAGACTCCAAGCAGATGCTCCGCGAAGACCGCGAGGCGATGGACGCCAAGATCCGCAGCGTGGCGATCGCGGTCAGCGTCGCCGAAGTCTCAGCCGAGATCATCGACGCCATCAACATCTACCAGGCCACCCGCCTCGCCATGCGCCTTGCCGTCGAAGGCCTGCCCATTGATCCTGACCATCTACTCATCGACGCCATGCGCATCGACCACCTCTGCGCCCAGACCAAACTCATCTACGGCGACTCGCTCAGCCTCTCCATCGCCGCCGCCTCAGTCGTCGCCAAGGTTCACCGCGACGCTCTCATGCGCGAACTCCACGAGGTGCATCCGCAGTACGGCCTCGCCTCGCACAAAGGCTACGCAACCCCGGAGCACCGCCGCGCGCTAAAAGAACACGGCCCATGTCCGCTCCACCGGAGGACCTTCGCGCCTGTGGCTCTCAGCGACGCGTCGATCCACCTCGAAGTGACTGAATCGCTCTTTGACGACGTAATACTCGAACCATCCGACTTAGAGGAGTGTGTAGATTGGGCTTGAAGTTGATGCTCGTAGTAGCTCACCCGGACGACGAATGCTTCGGCTTTGGCGGCGCTCTCGCTCTTGCAGCGGATCGCGGCGTCGAGACCTATGTCATCTGCTTGACGGATGGCCAGGCGGCCACAAATCGCGGTTTAGCCGCCTCCGGTCAGGAGCTCGGGGCCATGCGCCGCGCGGAGTTCGCCGCTTCCTGCAAAGTTCTCGGCGTCACCCACCACGAGCTGCTCGACTACCAGGACGGCCGCCTTGAGTTCGCCAACTTCCCCCAGACCACGGGCCGCATCGTCGAGCGCATCCGTCGCTTCAAGCCCGACGTAGTCCTCACCTTTGGCAGCGACGGCGGTCCCAACACCCACGCCGACCACATCATGGTCTCGATGTTTACCACCGCCGCCTTCCACTGGGCGGGCAGGCCCAACCGCTATCCCGATCTCGCCCAACCTTTCCAGCCGCGCCGCCTCTTCACCGTTACCTCCAGCTTTGAGATTCCCGGCCGCCAGCCGCCCATGCCCTCACCCTGGACCGTCGCGCTCGATATCGCCGCCGCTCAGGACCGCAAGTCCGAAGCCTTCCGCCAACACTTCTCGCAGGCTCCCTTGATGGAGAGCACCAAAGAGCTATTCGAGAAGTATGGCCGCCAGGAGTTCTATACCCTGCTCGCGGCGGAATCCTCTCAGGCCGCCAGCCACATGACCGACCTCTTCGAAGGTCTTTGAAGCATCGCTCCTATCGCAGTTGAAACTCCGGGGAACCAAGCACCAGCGCGGTCAGCAGATTCAGAGTATCGACGGGGCTCGTTCCTGCTGGCTGATCGTTGATCTGCTTATAGATCAACTGGTTCGTCTGCGCTGAAGCCGGACCGCCGATGATCGTGTCTTCGAGGACACGAAGCGCAACCCCGGGCCCTCCAGCGCCCGGAGCAGGTGAATCTTTTCGACCCTCCGCAAGCAACGTTGAGGTCAACTTCGGGTGAGTTGTAGGGCTCGCTGCCGTCGACGACTGCACGACCGACACCGGCCCGGTCTCAGACATCAGCCCCATCGCCAGCACCCGCGACGAATCGAACTTCTGGTTGTAGAACTTGTTCGTGGTGAGCTGTGAGGCGAAGTTCAGCCGGTCGACCAGAGCTCCCGTGTTCATCCACTTATCCGCCGTGATGTAGTATCCCGTCGGCGGAAGCGCGTTGTAGAGCGGCATACCCATCGCGCGGACGGTGTTCACCAGCGCGCCGGGATTCGCCGGATCGGTCGCCGTCGACCGGAAGGCGGAGGCGACAAACTCCACAGGTGTCTTTACCTTGTTGCGGAAGTACTTCTTCGAGTTAAACTCCGTCGACGCAATCAGCGTCCGCAGCACCGCCTTGATGTCGCCGTCGGTAGCGATATACGTCTTCGCCATCTGATCGACCAGCGCCGGCGGAGGATCATCGGCAACAAAGCGCTGCGCCAGCTTCCAACTGATGAAATGAGCCGTCTGCGGACTTGCCGCCAGGATCGCGAGTGCCTCCATCCCCTGCTTCATACCCGGATCGACGTTCATCCCTTGCACGTTGGGAATTACGGCCACATTCGCCGATCCAATAGGCCTAGCCGCTGCGGAGCTGCCCGATCGGACGATCGGTGCAGCCGCGATCCGCGTGGCCACCCCGTTCTCTGCGATCCGGTAGCCGAACCAGTCCTTCGCTCCCGGCTCATGCCGCTTCGGATCGAAGAGAAACGTCCCCGCCTGTCCCGGCCGGTCGACTGTCCATCCCGTCAGGATCGCCGCCAGCGATGTGACATCGGCCTGCGAGTACCCGCCATTCACCCCGACCGTGTGCAGCTCCATCACCTCACGGCCATAGTTCTCGTTCAACCCTTTGTTGCCTTTCTTCGAGTTGGGATTCGCCGGATTAACACCGTTTGCAACTGAGTCCGGCCCGATCGAAAGCTGGTTGTCCAGGTAGACCATCATCGCCGGACTCGTCGCTGTCGCCATCAGCAGGTCACCAAACTTGCCCAAAGCATGTTTGCGGATCACGTCGCGCTCATAGGTCGTCGTGTACCACTGGTCAGAATCCTTATTGATGTAAATATTGAAGTGGTTGAACCAGAAGTCGGTCATCACCTCGAGCAACTGCCGCTCGGTAAGAATGTCGCGCGCCATCCTCGCCTGGGCCAGTTCGTTGCCAATGTTCCCGGCAGCGTTCAGGTTCGAGTTCGTGCCCTGAAAGATCTCGCGCTCTCGAGGAGTCAGGTCGTTCAACAGCAGGTTCCTCTGGTCGCCCGCAAGATAGCTGGTGAACGCGATCCGCTCCGGGACGGACATCTTGATCAGCTCAGCCATCCGCTGGTTCTTCGGCAGCGCAAACAGCTCTCCCGCGATCCTCGCCGCAGTCGCCTGATCGGCAGCCTTCTGCGCCGCCTTCTCCGCATCACCCGGCTCGGGCGGGAAGTTACCCTTCGCATCCGGAGTCTTCGACACCTTTTGCTGATTGAACTTGTAGATCTCCACCTCGTACATCGAAGCCAGCAAAGGGTCCGTAGGATACGGAGTCCTTCCATCCGCCACCGCAGAGATCGCGCCTCGGTCGGGGAACAACAGCAGAGCTTGCTCCGGCTTCATGTTCAAAGTCGGAAAGTCGCCCAGCCGCTTGTCCGTCTCACCATCCGGGATCGACTCAGCCTTGAGTTGCTGCTCGAGCCACTTGTCGCCTCCCATGGCCAGAACACGCTCCAACTCGCCCGGCCTCGGCCCGAAGGTGAAGCGGTCCAGCAACTGAAGCGCGCGATCATGCTCATTCAGTGGCACCAGCGCAGAACCCTTCGGCGGCGAAGGCACCTTCGGCTTCCCAGCAAACGTCCTAGCCCCGGGCGTGGCAGGCAGAGGGTCATCCTGACCGAATGCGGCCGAACCGCTTTGAACGTTCAGTGCAACGCTGAAGATGAAAGCCCAGACAAGCGATTTGAGGCCACACCGGCGCATAAGAACTCCTACTCGATAGAAACCGATATCAGGCGGCCAAGTTGCGCCTCGCCTTGATCTTCTTCATCACCCAGTAGCCCATTCGCGCCAGCAACAGCACATCCAGCACGATCGTGACCCGCAGCGGAGACATGACTCCCGGCTTCACCATCCACCAGAAGTGAGTCACTCCAAGCCACGCGGCCAGATAGACCGACCAGTGCAGCCGCTGCCAGTTCTTGCCGCCCATCGCGCGCATGATCGCAGAAGGCGACGTGGCTGCCAACAGCAGCAAGATCACCCACGCCGCAAATCCCACCTGGATAAATCGCCGCTTCCGGATGTCGTCCCACATCCTCGGCCAGACCAGCTTGAACTGCGTCCATGCCTCGGAGAGATGCCCCGACTGCACCCCAGCCAGCGCCGTGGGAATGTCATACCCGGAGAAAAGCAGCACGTACGTCAGCAGGTGCAGCGTCGCGTAGAAGAACGCATAGAGCCCCACCATTCGCCGGAACCGGATCAGAAATCCCAGCGATGTATGCAGACGCCGGACTGGTGTGATCGTCAGGCAGGCCAGGAGCGTCCACAGCGCCCAGTCGCCGGTGAAGTGCGTAATGAAGTTGACTGGATCGGGAAGCAATCCCAGCGATCCATTCTGGTACAGGTGCAGCAGCCAGACGAACGGAGCCAGGCACAGAAGATGCACAAAGGCCTTCAGCAGAATAATGACGCGCTTCGACATAACTTCAGATTATTCCAGGCAACTGACCGCTCGGAAAAAGGAGGGATCCTCCCCGGCCGCCCGCTTACATCGCAGGGCCGCCGGAGAGGACTTTCGAGGAGAGAATTTGGGGCAGAGTGTTTGCAGAAAGGAATTGCAGCTACTTACTGGAAGAACGGCATAGTGCATCATTCAGATTGCCTTTGGCTAGAAAAATCTTTTCAGGTTCATGCCGTTATAGATACCTGCCACCTGATCCGCATATCCATTGAACGGAAGCGTGGGGATCGTCTTCGGAAATGGGCTCGAATCGATCCTCCGCTCATGCGCCTGCGACCAGCGCGGATGGTCGACCGTTGGATTCACATTCGCGTAAAACCCGTATTCATCGGGAGCCATATCGTTCCACAGCGTATGCGGCTGCTTATCCGTGAAGTGAAATTTAACAATCGCCTTCCCATTCTTGAACCCGTACTTCCAGGGGCTCACCACCCGGATCGGCGCTCCATTCTGGTTCGGCAGAACGTTTCCATAGCAGCCAAACGTCAGCAGAGCCAGCGGATTCATCGCTTCGTCCAGCCGCAGCCCTTCGGAGTAAGGAAAGCTGAAGCCAAACGGTAGGTCCGGCATCTGCTTCTTGTTCAGGTCTGTGATGAACTGCACGTACTTTGCGCTCGGCAGCGGATTGCAGAACTTGATGAACTCCGCCAACGAGTACCCGTCCCACGGAATCACCATCGACCACGCTTCGACGCAGCGGTGGCGATAGACACGGCTCTCAATAGGCCGGTACTTCATGATGCTGTCCACGTCCAGCGTCAGCGGCTTGGCCACCATGCCGTCCACCTGCACCGTCCATGGCCGCGTCTGCAGCGTATGCGCGTTACGCGCGGGCGCGGATTTGTCCGTTCCAAACTCGTAGTAGTTGTTGTACGCCGTGGCCTTCGCCTCCGGCGTCTGAGTCTCGGTAACGTTGTACTGGCTCGGAATCGTCTGAAGCTTCTGTGTATCGGCGAAGACCTTCGTCGCGGGATTCAACATCCCGACAAACCGCGTCGCTGCCAGCGCGCCGGCTCCAAGCACAGCCGCCGAAGCGAGAAATTGCCTCCGATCCTGCGAGTGCTTCTGAAACGCCCCCTCCGGCGTAATCTCAGACGAACGAATATCAGGCCCTTTGCGAAATAACATGGTGATCCTTCCCTGCCCTGCGAACGTTAGATTGCTGACTCAACAGAAGGTTACGCCCCTGTAAGAGATACGGCCAGCAGGCCCTCGCGGATGCCCGCCTCACTACGCTTCCTGAGTGTTCCATCGGCTTCGCGCCAGGAACAACACGGCGCCTATGACGATCAGCACCCCCGCCAGCAGCAACTCGCGCTCGAAGTTCGCCCGCGAAAACAGGATGTACGCAAACCCGCAAACCGCTACCACTGCCGGCACCGGATAGAGCCACATCCTGAAGGGACGTGCCAGCTCC
Organism: Granulicella aggregans; assembly: GCF_014203275.1. GTDB lineage: Bacteria > Acidobacteriota > Terriglobia > Terriglobales > Acidobacteriaceae > Edaphobacter. The sequence continues at coordinate 164,518 of NZ_JACHIP010000003.1, read as the reverse complement.
GGCTGCGTCTTTCGGAGATAAATCACGCCAATATGCTGTATCAGGAATTGCAGCAGAATCCGCAGGACGACCAGCGCAGCGATCACGTCCCTCAACTGGAAGAAGCAGAAGACCACGGCCGCGCCGGCCAGGGTCAGTAGAGACACATAAGGAAATCCGCGCGTAGGATGCAGCCTCGCGAATGGCTTGAAGAACTCGCCGTCCTTTGCCGCCGCGTAAGGTATCCGCGAGTAGCCAAGCAGCAGCGAAAAGATTCCCGCAAACGCCGTGAACATGATCAGTAGAGCCGCGACCTTTCCCAGCAGCGGCCCGATCACCGGCCCATAAGCAATCTCCATAAAAAGAGAGATCGTCGCCCGCCGAGCATCGAGATCCTGCTGCGCCAGCATCGTCTGCCACGGCACCACCGCCAGCACCATTACGTTCATCAGCAGATACAGCATTGCTACTAACCCGATAGAAATGAGGATCGCGCGAGGTACCGTCCGCGCCGGGTCCTTCACCTCTCCGCCCAGAAACGTGACGTTGTAGTAGCCCCAGTAGTCGTAGGTCGCAATCAGCATCGCCGACCCCAGCCCCATGAAAAACGCCGGCGTCAGGTGAAACGCCCCTGGCGGGAGAGCGAAGGCCTGATGCCAGTTCGCATGCAGCACGCCAGTAACAAGAATCCAGCCGATCGTCGCCATCACTACCGCGCCCATGGCAATCGAGATCACCTGAATCCGCGCCAGGTTCCTATAGAGCAGCACTACCGCCAGCACTACTGCCGCAATCGCCACAGCCGTCGCCCAGCTCACGCTCACACCCGCGCTGTAAGCCCCGACATGCAGTATCCGCGTCGCTCCGCCCCTCGCCAGCCCGGGCAGAAGGTATGTCGCATACTGCCCGAGGCCGATCGCTCCCGAGGCCATCGACAGAGGCGCGGAAAAGCATAGCTGGAAGAGAAAAAGAAACGCCAGCACCCGCCCCAGCTTGCCGGGATAGATCATCCGGAGGAAGTGATACGTCCCCCCCGCCTCCGGCAGCGCCGCCCCAAGCTCCGCCCAGACCAACCCATCGCAAAGCGCCAGCACCGCGCCAAGAATCCAGCCCAGCATCGCCTGCGGGCCGCCCATCGCAGCCAGAATCAGCGGCATCGTAATGAACGGCCCCACGCCGATCATGTCCAGCATGTTCAGCGTCACTGCGCCGCGAAGCGTCAGCGTCCGCGCAAGCTGCTGCGAATTGGCCCCTTCATGCTCGATCTTTTGAGTCTACCGGCTGCCCCATCCGCAGCCAACCGCTCGCGAAGAACATCTGAGTCTGTGAGAGATTAAACCTAATGACCCTACGCTCATTCAAAGTGGCCCTGGCCATGTTCGCGCTCTGCACGCCTGTCGTTATCGCGCAACAGACGCCCCAGTTCACCGACCCCGCCAACCTGCGCGGCGAGCGCGTGAAGCCCCGCGACGGCCGCGAACTCCCCATCGACCAGGGCGCGCGCGGCCTTGAGCAGATGCTGCGCAAGCTCAACACCCGAGCCTCGCTCATGCTCATCGTCGCCCACCCCGACGACGAAGACGGCGGCATGCTCACCTACTACTCCCGCGGCCTCGGCGCCCGCGTCGCTGTCCTCACCCTCACCCGCGGCGAGGGCGGCCAGAACGCCATGACCGGCGACTTCGAGGACGCCCTCGGCCTCCTGCGGACGCAGGAGCTTCTCTCCGCAGACCGCTACATGGGCGTCGACCAGTTCTTCGGCACCGAAGTCGACTTCGGATTTTCGAAGACCAAAGAAGAAGCCTTCAAGAAGTGGACCCACGAGCGCGTGCTCTATGATGCCGTCCGCAGCATCCGACTCTATCGCCCCTTAGTCATCGCGGCCGTCTTCATCGGTGGCGTTACAGACGGCCACGGCCAGCACCAGGTCTCCGGCCAGATCGCGCAAGAGGCCTTCAAGGCTGCCGCCGACCCCACCGTCTTCCCCGATATGATCGCCGAAGGCATCCTCCCCTGGCAGGCGCTAAAGGTTTACGCTCGCGTCCCCATGCAGTCGATCTCGGACAAGGGCCTCTTCGACTACGCGACCGGCAAATACACCGCCCCGCGCTTCGAGAACTACGTCACCGGCGAGGTTACCACCACTGTCCCCTCGTCCGACGTAGTCGTTCACGAAGGCACCACCGACCCGATCCTCTCCGACGATCCTGCCGCACCCCCGAGAACCTACGTCCAGTTTGCAAGGATCGGCCTGGGCATGCAGAAGTCCCAGATCGGCGGCGGTGTCCGCGTCCCGCCTGCGGGGAAGTTCGACATCGACTACCACCTCTACGGCAGCGCCCTCTGCTCCTCGCCCACCCACATCAAGGACTGTCGTCCTGAACGAAGCGCGCAGCGCGCAGTCGAAGGACCTGCGTCCCCGCCCGAAGCTCTCGGCCACAACCCTAGCTCAGCAAGCTTCTTCGATGGCATCGACACCAGCTTCGCGGGACTTGCCTCTTTGATCCCCGCAGAGTCGACAGATGCTAACGGGCGAGCGATGCGCGACCAGATTGAGGCCATAGGCGAGGAGGTTAAGCAATGCCGAGATTGGAATGTCAGCAACGCCAAACGTAAAGACATCGCGGCGCTCTTAGCTGACGCTATCAACCGCAACAATCTCGTCATCTCATGGCTTCAAACGGCAAAACTGGCCGCAGCTCCAAGGGTCACGCTTCTGCATGAACATCGTGTAAAAGACGTGCAACTCAAAGAGGCACTTCTTCTTGCCCTTAATGTAAAGTTTGATGCGCAGATCGACGGCACGCAGAAAGGCGGCGACATCATTGCGAATTCCAAGATAAAGGTCGCAACTAGCTTGACATTGCCTGCACCTCCGCACGTCGAACAAAATGCCGCTCCCAAAACCACTATCCGCGTCGTTGCAGCACACTTGCAGAACGAGCTACAGCAGGACCTTGCGACCTTCTCCATGCCGCAGTCAATCTACGAGGACCCAGGAGAGCACCTAAGCCGCCCCTATTTCTCTCGCAAAGGCATTGAACAGCCGTTCTACGATCTCACCGAGCCCAATCTGCGCAACGCGCCACAGCCGCCGAGTGCCCTTACTGCCTGGGCCACGCTTCGGCTCGAGTGGTCCGGCGAATCGTTCGACTTCGAAGTCGGCCGTGTCGTTCACAATGGAATTGAGCCTGTGCTGATCGTCCCTCCTACTAGCCTCAGCCTTGCAACGCGTGCGCAGGTCCTCGCAAACAGCACTTCTTCCGTGACCATCAGGGCCTTCCTCACGCCGTCAACTTCACCAGCAGTTGCTTCGACACTTACGCTTCCTTCCGGTTGGACATCCACCCCTGTAGTCTCAACAACCAACTCAACAACAGAGACCCTTTTCACCGTCGAGCCGGCCCCGTCTATACGCGAGGCCGCCGTCATTCCCGCAGGTATCGCCCTTCCCGCTGGAACAATCACCGAAGGCTACCGCGCCATCGGCTACGGGGATCTCCCCCGCACCAACTACTACACCCCCGCCACCGTCCGCATTGTCCCCGTCGACCTCAACCTCCCTGCCACTCATCGCATCGGCTACCTCCCCGGCACCGGCGACGCCGTCCCCGAGGCGCTCGCCTCTATCAACCTCAAGCCCGACACCCTCACCATCGCCGACCTCACCCCCGCGAAGCTCGCGCAGTACGACACCGTGATCCTTGGTGTCCGCACCTACGCTGCCCATCCGGACCTCCACGGCGCACCCACGCAGGCGCTGCTCGACTACGCCCGCAACGGCGGGAACGTCCTCGTCCAGTACCAAACCACCGAGTTCACCGCCGAAGACGCCCCCTTACCTCTCTCGCTCGGCAGCAACGAAAAGGTCGTCGACGAGACCGATCCTGTCCAACTCCTCGCGCCAACCGCTCCGTTCCTCACCACCCCGAATAAGATCACCCCGGCCGACTTCAACAACTGGGTGGAAGAGCGTGGACACGGCTTCCTCAGTAGCTGGGATTCGCATTACACGGCGTTGACAGAGACCCACGACCCGGATCAAGATCCGCAACGCGGCGGCCTGATCACCACAAACATCGGAAAAGGGAGATGGACCTACTGCGCCTTCGCCCTCTACCGCCAGCTTCCCGAAGCCGTCCCCGGAGCCTTCCGCCTCTTCGTCAACCTCATCGCCCCCGCGACCGCAAAGAATTAAGAGACACTACCGACATGACCATCGGCTCTCTTGAAGCGAAGCACATCGAAGCGGCAGACCTCCTGCTCAACGCCCGGCGCACGGCCACCCCCATCGCCGACCTCCCCGTCGAGCTCCAGCCGACGAGCCTCGAAGAGGCTTATCTGATCCAGGACAAGATCGCCGAAGCCTACGGCACCATCGGCGGATGGAAGGTCGGCGCGCCCACGCCTGAGGCCACGCCCATCTTCGCCCCGATGCCGCACGCCTGGATCGCCGCCAGTGGCACCACGCTCTCCGGCATCACCTCGCGCTACCGAGGCCTCGAGGCCGAGATCGCCTTCCTCATCGGCCACGACCTGCCGCCCCGGGCCACGCCCTACACGATGGAAGAGATCGTCGCCGCCATCGCAAGCTGCCATCCCGCCATCGAAGTCATCGAGTCCGGCCTGGCCGACCCAGTCGCCGCCACCCGCATGTCCATGCTCGCCGACCTGCAGATGCACGGCGGCTTCCTTTATGGACCCGCCTTCGCCGACTGGCAATCCATCGACTTCGCCACTGAGACGGTCTCGCTTGCAGTCGACGGTGTCGTCCGAATCGAGCGCACCGGCTCCAACACCTCTGGCAACCTCATGCGCCTGCTTCCCTTCCTCGCCAACGAAGGCGCAGCCCGCACCGGCGGCCTAAAGCGCGGCCAATGGATCACCACCGGAAGCTGGACCGGCCTCGTCCAGGCCATGTCCGGGTCGGACGTCAACGTCCACTTCGGCACCGCCGGCCGCGTCGAACTCCTCTTCGCCTAGCTCCCTGCCGCGCTACAAATCTGTGCCCCATGCATCGCAGCCTCATCGCGATGCATGGGATGAAGCCACAAACGTCAGTACATCAGGATCAAAACTATGACCACCTCTGCCCCCGGCGTAGAACTCACCGCCCCGCTCTCCGACCGCTACGCGACCGTCCTCACACCCGAGGCCCTCGACTTCATCGTCAAGCTCCAGCGAGCCTTCAATGGTCGCCGCAAGGAGTTATTGGCCGCCCGCGTCACCCGCCAGACACGCCTCGACGCTGGCGAAAAGCCAGATTTCCTCCCCGAGACTGCCGAGATCCGCAACGCCGAATGGCAAGTCTCTCCACTGCCGCAAGACCTGCTCGACCGCCGCGTCGAGATCACCGGCCCAGTCGACCGGAAGATGATCATCAACGCCCTCAACAGCGGCGCAAAGGTCTTCATGGCCGACTTCGAAGACTCCACCACTCCCACCTGGGACAACCTGCTCGACGGCCATATCAACCTCCGCGACGCCGTCCGCCGGACGATTACGTTTGAAGATTCAAAGACCGGCAAGAGTTACAAATTGATCGACAACCCCGCCGTCCTCTTCGTCCGGGCGCGAGGCTGGCACCTTGATGAGGCCCACATCCTAGTTGATGGCGAACCCGTGTCCGGCTCCATCTTCGACTTCGGCCTCTACGTCTTCCATAACGCGAAGGAGCTCCTCGCCCGCCACACCGGCCCCTACTTCTACCTCCCAAAGCTCGAAAGCCACCTCGAAGCGCGCCTCTGGAACGATGCCTTCGTCCTCGCCGAAACGCTACTAGATATCCCTCAAGGTTCCATCAAGGCGACCGTGCTCATCGAGACCATCCTCGCCACCTTCGAGATGGACGAGATCCTCTACGAGCTCCGCGATCACTCGGCTGGCTTGAATTGTGGCCGCTGGGACTACATCTTCTCCTTCATCAAAAAGTTCGCCGGCGACAAGACGCTCCTCTTCCCCGACCGCGGCCAGGTCACCATGGCCACCCACTTCATGCGCAGCTACTCAAAGCTCGCCATCAAGACCTGCCACCGCCGCGGCGTCAGCGCCATGGGCGGCATGTCCGCCTTCATCCCCATCAAGAGCGACCCCATCGCCAACGAGCGCGCCCTCGCCCAGGTCCGCATCGACAAGGAGCGCGAAGCCACCGACGGCCACGACGGCACTTGGGTCGCACATCCGGGACTAGTCCCGGTTGCTTTGGCCGTCTTCGACCGCATCATGCCGCAGCCGAACCAGATCGACAAGCAGCTACCCGACCTGAAGATCACCGCCGCCGACCTGCTCAAGGTCCCCGAAGGCACCCTCACCGACGCCGGCCTCCGCCTCAACGTCGCCGTCGGCCTCGGCTACCTCGAAGCCTGGCTGCGCGGCATCGGCTGCGTCCCGCTCTTCAACCTGATGGAGGACGCCGCCACCGCCGAGATCAGCCGCGCCCAGCTCTGGCAGTGGGTCCACCACCACGCCCACCTCGAAGACGGCCGCCGCGTCACCGCCGAACTCGTTGACCAGGTCATCACGGAAGAGCTGGCCCTTGCCGAGATCCGCATTGATGCCGCCCGCTTCGAGAGCTACAAACACGCTGCTTTCCTTATGCGTGAGTTGGTGAAGGCACCGCACTTTCAGGATTTTTTGACGGTTCCGGCGTATGCGAGGGTGCTGGCGAGCGAGATCTTTATATCTATTCGGTAGTGGCCGTTAGCCCATCTCATCGAAGTAATAATAGACGATTGTCTCAATCGAAATCAGCTGAATTGAGTTGAGATAGAACTGACAGCTTGTTTATGTATGCTGTTTCGCGCTAGATACCTTATCGGCCCCGTACTTTAGGATCAAGTTGTTAAGAAAGGCTGGCTCGAACCCACTGACATAGGATATTAATCCAGCCAGTCGTATCCGCTCCTCGTCTTTCAAAGTATCCAACTGATGGACAAGAGTTCTGATGGTACGCTTTGTGTCTCTACTGACATACGCTTTCCCATCGCTGCCTAATACAATTCCTGTCACTCGACGCGCACCTCGTTTTGAACTGTGCTTGGTCTTTGCTTGATTGAGAGATAGGTTTGCGGGAATCTTGATCTCGCCGAGAACGGCTTTGGCCTCGGCTTCGATCGAGATCAATACTTGCTTTTTGTTTGCAGAAAAGAACAAGTCGTCTGCGTATCGAGAATAGGCAACACCCTGCGCCGAAGTAATACCGGCCAGTGCGGAATCAAGCTCGAAACAGAGTGCATTTGATAGCGCTGGTGAAGTCGGCGCGCCTACTGTCAATTTTCCGTGCCGAAATACCAGACGGGCAAAATAACTCTTGTCCCTATCTGTCCAATCTTGAAAGAGTGTCGGACGTTTGGCCATAAAAGCTACCAAGTCCCTGACCTCAATTGATGGAAAGAAGTTCGTCATATCCATTCTCAGCAAATACTGACTTTGAACGTGAATATTGGCGTTATCAAAAATTGAGACTCCCGGCCTATAGGCCATCGCGGCGGGATGCACCGGCCACACGGCAATCACATTCGAAAGAAGCCAGCGCTGAAGCGCTTTCAGTTTTCGCGAAGGGTGGAGGATGATACGCTCACCACCTGTCCGCTTCGGAATAGTGTACTGCTTATATTGATGTGACGCCGTCAGCGCCAAAAAATCGACGTATTTCAATGGTAAAGACAACTCTGCGCTCATCTTCTCAATAATCATCGCCGTGAGTTCACCTCGCTAAGTACGGTACTAGCCTCCTTAATGCAGAGGAGTCTCGACATGAAATCCGCCCGTAAACCTGAAATATCGATCCACTTTATCCTGTGATATGGCTTTTGAAGGGTGTCTGTTTTAGCCGGCGAAAAGAACACTTCTTTACCAGATGCTCCAACAATTACTTCATCTTTCCGCAGCAAACCCATAGCTTCAGCTAATCCCACCAACAGAAGAATCTCCAAGGTAGTGGGATCAACAGTTGTGATCATGCGACCGAGGAAATATTGAATGGTTTCGAGCGTGGCAGGCGCAATGATGGCTACCAAATCACAGATAAAAAATAAGAGAAGCTTTCGACTTGACGCGAGATCATCAGCTGCCGCCGATTTGGGTCGAGGAATCTTCTTGACTCGTTCCGCAATTTCCGTCGCGCACAAGAGAATGCTATCTAGCTTGACCCAGATTGTTGGGCTAAATCTAGATTCAGCATCTATCCAATGGATTGGCCCAGTATTTACGAATGATTTGTCATGCTGATATTTGGCATCAACGATGGCCAATAACTTTCGACGCAAGTCTTCAACATGCGAAAAAGCTCCTAGTTCAGCAAAGGTTCCTGCGCTCTCGACAATGATGATCACCATATCTGAGAGAGCGGCCAGATCGGATTCCATCTTCAACGCGCCAAGCCCGGGATCCGACGCAATCAGTTCCCAAACACGCTCAGCGTAAAAAATGTCCAGATTCGGGTAAGTCTTCCGGAAAAATTTCCGAAGTGTATCGCGTCTCGTGCTTTCAAACCCACCACAGATGAAGACGACTGGTGAAATGCGGCGAAAACGATATTTCGCGGGTGTGAGCGCATTTACGATGCGCTCACGAACCGGCACGATTTTGGGCTGCTCAAACCACGACTTCATAGCTCCTACTGTGAGCGTACCCCCGGAGCGAAGCGCAGGGGGGGAATACGTATCAATAAATCCGGGATGGCTGTACACCATCCGCAGCGGCTTAAGGCAAATACACCTGCATGCAACTAGGAGCTTGCGTCATTGTAGAGTTCCACATGAACATGGTCAACTATCAGTGTTAGCGCGAAAAGTTCAGAGCAGGTCATCGGCGCGGAACGTTTCAAGACTTTACGGATAGTCCGAGGTTACCCATGTGCCGCAACATAAAACTCCTCTTCAACTTTGATCCTCCCGTCAGCGACAGCGAGGTCCGCGCCGCTTCCCTGCAGTTCGTGCGCAAGATCAGCGGCATCAACAAGCCCTCCAAGGCGAACAAGGCCTCGTTCCAGGAGGCCATCGATGCCATCGCGAACATCTCGGCGGACTTTCTGCGCTCGCTTGAGACCAACGCCCCGCCGAAGAACCGCGAAGAGGTTGCGGCGAAGCTGAAGGCCGCGAGTGCGAAACGGTTTGCGAACTGAACAGGGTGGCCGGGAAGAGCAGATCCTCCCGCTGCGCGGAAGGATGACAAGGTTGAAGGCGTTGCAATCCCACATCTGGCGATGAAGCTGCCAGACATGGGGCACCCGGTGTGGTGGCGGGTTTGAAACGCAGATTCCCTTCGGGAATGACAAACAAAAGAACAGGCAACAGCAACGGCGATGTCTATTGCCCCCCGCAATCCTTCTTTCCGGTATCGGCGATGCTGGCGATCAGCCACTTGTCATCCACGCGGACAAGGTTGAAGAGGTCCGTGCCACAGTGGTCGACCTTGCCGTCTGCCAGGAAGACGAACGGCGCCCAGACCACGGCGAGGTCGTTGTCGATGCGTATTAGCGGGTCGTGGATTCGCTCTTCGATCGGCTTACCCGGCTTGCCGACGCGCGTGGCAAACTCCTCAAAGGTCATCTTCGCCGGTTTGCCGTCGCGCATCAGGACCATCGCCCCTCCGGGCAGCGTCTGCGCTGTAATGGCCTGGGCGTCTCGTTTGGCCATTCCGGCAAAGAACGCCGTGATGGGCGACAACACATCCTGCTCTGGCACGGTCGCCGCACGCATCGGCATAGCGAAAAGGACTGCGGCAACTGCTCCTGCCACGCGCGGCGGCACGAGAGGGAAACGAAAGATTCTCATAGAGCGGGATTTTACGCCGGGTCGAACGGCCACAGCTCGACCACGGCGTTCCTCACCCCCTCCAACCAAGGCCTCCCATCCCCCTCGACATGAAACTTTCGTTGTAGAAATGTCGACTTAGCCGTGTTCGGCCCGAAAAACTTACCTTGTAATCGTGGACATTGCGCTAGACTTCTTTCCATGCTGGCTCGCTTCCCGAAGTTTTGCCCTGTGCGGTGAGGGTTTAGGCGGGAAGCGGCTTGGGCAGATATCTCGAAGCCAGGGATAGACACCAACACAGGCTGTAATCGATGACGTTCAGGCCAAACCGCCGCTTGTGGATATCGACGATCGCGATCCTGCTGGCGACCGCCCTTGGCGCGCTCGCCGGGTACCTTACTGGCCGGCATACCGTCCAGAACGCCGCCGAAGCCGTGCTGCAGCAGGATGCGACGCCGCTCTCGAATACCATCCACTCGCTCGTCGTCGAGTCCCACGACATCCTCGCCAAGGCCAACGCCCTCCAGACGCCCACCTGCTCCGACGCCGAGATCGCCCAGCTCCGACTCCTCCTCTACCACTCCGTCAACTTCCGCGAGATCGGTCGCATCCGCGATGGCAAGATCCTCTGTTCCGCCGTCTTTGGCAAGGACCACCTGCCGCAGGCCCAGTTCACCGCAACCTATCACTACTCCGACGGCACGACCGTCTTTCGGGACATGGCTCCCTACGTCGTCAGCGGAACTCCGGTGTTTATTCGCCAACGTGGCAACTTCTTCGCCGTCGAATCGCCCGAGCTAAGCGTCCACATCCACGAGATGCGAAAGACCCGCGAGGTCTTCTCCTCGGGAGCGACGAGCCTCACCTCCACAGCTCCCCTGGGAAGATCCAAGACGCTTCCCGGCGCAACCATCGATCACGAAACCGCAGGACGCATCGGCGACAATCTCTTCGGCACGGTTTGCACCAGCGGCTCCATCGGCCTGAGTGACAGCGTTCACGGCCAGGTCGACTGCGCCACCTCCTTCGGCTCCCTCTCAGCGGCCCTGCACGCGCAGAGAAGCCTGCTCGCGCTCTACGCCTTTCGCGGCGCTGTGCCTTGCGGGCTTACGTCAGCGCTCGTCCTTCTTCTTTACTGGCGCCGCCGCAGCATGCCTCAGCAGCTGATCAAGGCGATTCGCGCAGACAGACTCTACTTCGTCTACCAGCCCATCGTCGACCTCTCCAGCGGCCACATCGTGGCAGCGGAGACGCTCGCGCGTTGGAAGGACGACGACGGCCTTCAAGTCGGCCCCGACATCTTTATCCCCCTCGCGGAAGAGAGGGGACTTGCACTTGAAGTAGCCCGGCTGGCGCTGCGTCATACGCTGCACGATTTAGGAGATACGCTGCGCAGCGACGACAGCGATTTCCGAGTACACATAAATCTCACCGCGAGCGATCTTGCGGACCCGCAGTTGCTGCCCATGCTGGAAGACTCCCTGACCAAAGCGGGGGTCTCTCCGCACAAGCTGGTGCTCGAACTGACGGAGAGCGCAACCGCCCGGCACAGCGTTGCCATCGAAGCCGTCCATCGGCTCCGCGAGCGCGGCCACAGCGTGCAGATCGACGACTTCGGCACCGGCTACTCCAGCCTCGCCTACCTGAAAGACCTCGCCGTGGACGCCATCAAGATCGATAAGGCCTTCACGCAATCGATCGGTACGGACTCCGTCACCGGCATCATCCTTCCGCAGATCCTTACCCTGGCCGCGGGTCTCGGGCTGTTAGTGATCGCGGAGGGCATCGAGATCCCCGAGCAGGCAGCGTACTTCGCCAGCTTTGACCTTCCTGTCATGGGCCAGGGTTGGCTCTATGGCAAGCCTCAGTGTCCCGGCGAATTCCTGAGTGCAATCGCAGCCCAGGATGAACAAAGAGTAGCCGTGCCGATTGAAAACAACGCCACAACGATTGGAGTTCCAGACCATGTGCCGCAACATCAAGATGCTCTTCAACTTCGATCCGCCGGTGACGGATAGCGAAGTCCACGCCGCATCGCTTCAGTTCGTCCGCAAGATCAGCGGCATCAACAAGCCATCCAAGGCAAACGAGGCGACGTTTCTCGCCGCGATCGACGCCATTACAGGAATCTCTACGGAGTTCCTGCGTTCGCTTGAAACGAATGCTCCCCCGAAGAATCGCGAAGAAGAAGCTGCAAAGCTGAAGGCAAGAAGCGTCAAGCGATTCGGGACTTAGATCACGAATCGGTGACGAAGAGATCAGCGCCCCTCTTTGCAAAGTCCCTTCGAGTGCCAATCGGTAACCAGCGTAGTGTGTGGCTTATCGGACGAGTGCAACACCAGCACGATGCCTCGGCGCATCTCGCTGCCGGTGGCCATCAACTCCATCGGCTCGCCTTCTGCCACAACTAGATTCATTCCCTTGCTGCTCACCTGCTTCCCGGCTGGCGTTTCAAGGCAGGTCTGCCCCTCTTCCGTGTAAAAGATCTCAGGGCCGGAGTGCAGGTGCGTCCGGCTGACCGCGCCAGGCTGCATGATCGACTCCCTGTACTGCGCGGTATAGTCTTCGCCCACCTTCACGGGCAATGGCCCAATCTCCGCCATGCGTGTAGCCTGCGCCGCTGGCTTGATCTTGTCGCCCACGGTAAGGAGCCACACCTTTCCGAGCGCCTCCACAACCGTGCTCCCAGGCGTCGCATCGTGCTCCGCATTCGCCTTCGTCGGATAGACATCAAGCGTCCAAAAGACGGGCTTGTCCGCGAGCTTGCCCAACCGGGAACTCGCGATAATCCAGCAGCCTTCCTGCCCCGTGCGCTCGCTCGCAGGCTTGCAGCTTTCAAGCTTTGGTGACTGCGCTGACGCGGAGTTATGCCCGGCAAATGGCGAGAGCAAGATAGCCAGCACTGCGGCAACAAAGCCATATCTAAACGCCTTCGAAATCATTAATCCTCTATGCCTCGCTCCTTGAAGTTTCTACATCGCAAAGTATCACTTTTGTCCGTCCAAACCTAGGCAAAATCTACCAGCGTGAGCTCCGCAAGAGTCGTTCGGTTGACAGCACAACCCAGCCATCTCTACCCTTGCGTCTCGTAACCGATCGCCCATCTGAATCGTTTGCGCTGTCTCTCGCACACCGAGGAAACCCTTGCATGACCTTCAGAGAATCTCTCCTTGTGTTCCTCTTAGCCGGTACCTTGCAGGCGCAGACGGCGCCGACAACGCCAAAGCCCACCTCTGAAGTCACCGCCGGAACTCCCACGAACTACGATGAGGCAAAGGTCGGCACCTACACCCTACCCGACCCGCTCACGCTCAACGACGGCAAGCCCGTCCGCGACGCGAAGACCTGGTACACAAAGCGCCGCCCAGAGATCGTTGAGATCATCGAGACTCAACAGTATGGCCGCGCTCCGGGCCGCCCCGCAGACGAGAGCTTCGAGGTCGTCGACAAGGGAACGCCTGCGCTCAACGGCAAAGCCATCCGCAAACAGGTCACCATCTATTTCAACAAGGAGAAGACCGGCCCGGCGATCGACCTCCTGATCTATCTTCCCGCTAACGCGACCAAGCCCGTGCCGATGCTCTTCAGCATCAACTTCGGCGCGGTTCAGAATGCGGTTGACGATCCCGGCATCATCCCCGAGAAGGTCTGGGACCCCAAGACACACGCGCGCATAGTACCGCCGCAACCACCGGCGGGCCACAACTTCGGCCACATCGACGCGGAAGCGCTGATCGACGCCGGCTTCGGCGTAGCGACCTATTACTACGGCGACATCGACCCCGACTACCAGCAAGGCTTCTCAAACGGCATTCGCGCGCTCTACCAGAAGCCCGGCCAGACCGGTCGCGCTCCGGATGGCTGGGGCTCGGTCGCAGCCTGGGCGTGGGGCATGAGTCGCGTGCAGGACTACTTCGAGACCGATAGGAGCATCGACGCCAAACACGTCGCCATCCACGGCATCTCCCGCCTTGGCAAGACGGTCATGTGGGCAGGTGCGCACGATCAGCGCTTCGCCGCCGTCATCGCAAGCTGCTCGGGCGAAGGCGGCGCGGCACTCAGCCATCGCAACTACGGCGAGACCATCGCCAACCTGACTGACCCCACGAAGTTCGCTTACCAATTTGCCCCGAACTACGCGACGTACGGCGGCTTTCCCGACAAAGCACCGATGGATGCGAATCTGATCATCTCGCTGATAGCTCCTCGCCCGCTGCTCTTGCAGACCGGCAGCTCCGACGACTGGTCCGATCCCAAAGGCGAATTCCTGGCCGAAGTCGCCGCTGGCCCGGCCTACAAGCTGCTCGGCAAAGAAGACCTGGGCACGGACGTCTGGCCCGCCGCCGGTCATCCCATCTTCCATGACCTCAGCTACTTCATGCACGACGGCGGCCACGGTATGGTCGCCTCCGACTGGGCCATCTACATCGACTTCCTCAAAAAGAACCTGCGCCCATAGGACTACGAGTACTTCAGTTTGGGATACCAATCGGTGCCGCGTCCTCCGGGAGTGAGATCCAGCATCAGCCACATTGGATCGAGGTCCGGCGCACCACGAGGATCCTGGCCCGGGTCGGTCATCTCTCCGCTCATCTCCGTACTGTAAAAGTGAGAGATCACGCCGTCGCGGCGCGTGAAGATACTCATACCCGGGACATCGGCGTCGTCAACAGTCACGTAGGCGCGCGTGTAGTCGCCGCTCGTATCGGACACGAACGGGATGAAGCCGAAGCCGCGCTCTTGCTTGTACTCCAACAGCCGCTCAATCGGCGAACGAGCCGTCACCACCAGTGCCACCCGCTCCCGCAGGTTGAAAGCGACGCCGTTCCATGCGCTCACAAACGAGGTACACATCGGGCAAGGAGCCTTACGCTGCGGCCCAAACATCATGCTGTAGACCATCAGCGTGTCCTTGTCGCCGAATAGATCGGAGAGGCGAACCGGGCCAGACTCCGAGATGAACTCATAGTCTTTCGCTACCTCGCCGCCCCGAGGCAGGGCGCGCCGCAAGCTCGAAACCCGCTCGATCTGTCTCCGTAGTTCGATCTCTTCGCGCAACAGTGCATTCCGCGCGTCACGATACTCCGCGCTCTCATTTGCAAAGTGAGCCTTGTTCTTTGCTGCCAGCTCTTCTGCGGGAACAAGTATTGGATCAGCCATAGTTCCTCCGCTGCGACTCGTGGATGAATCGCTTATCGAAAGAGAATCTTATCGCCCCTCTTCAAGAGATGTCATCCCGCGCTGGCCGATACATCCCTCGCGCATCTAGCAGAATCTCATCACCTGAGGCTACCTCCATGCCACGTCCCTACTGGTCCGGTCAGATTCAGATCTCTCTCGTCTCCTTCACCGTGAAGCTCTTCGTCGCCACAGAGTCCAAAGGCGAGATCCACTTCCATCAGATCAGCCGGAAGACCGGCGAGCGTGTTCGCCATCAGAAGGTTCTTGCTTCCGCCATCGAACAGTCTCCGGACGAAGCCTCCGATCCCGTCGCGAAGAACGACATTGTGAAGGGTTACGAGTACTCCAAGGGCCAGTACGTCACCATCGAGCCCGAAGAGATCGAGCATCTTCGCGTCCCTTCTAAGCATACGGTCGAGATCACGCAGTTCGTTGACCTCAACGACCTCGCCCCGGAGTATCTCGAAAAGCCCTACTTCGTCGTCCCCGAAAACGACCTGCAAACCGAGGCTTTCGCAGTCGTGCGCTCTGCCCTCGAAAAGACAAAAAAGGCTGCCCTCGGCAAGATCGCCTTCGGAGGTCGCGAACACGTACTCGCCATCACTGCCGCTCCCGAAGGAGCAGGCATGATGGCCTACACCATGCGCTACCAGGAAGAGCTTCGCGACCCCGCCGAATACTTCCGCGACATCAAGAAGGTTGCCATCAACGAAGACTCACTCGATCTCGCCGAGACGCTGATCAAGAAAAAAGCCGCGAAGTTCGACCCATCGAAATTTGTCGATGGCTACGAAGTCGCTCTGAAGGAATTGGTCGAAGCCAAGGTCAACCACGCTCCCATTCCCAAGGATGAGCCGGCAGCGCCGAAGCGCAACAACGTCGTCAACCTCATGGACGCCCTTCGCAAGAGCCTCGACAACAAGGAAGCCGCTGCATCTGCTCCGTCGGAATCTTCATCCTCAAAGAAGAAGTCGCCGAAGAGCGCACCTGCCGCAAAGAAAGGCATCGCCCTGGTCAAGACATCAGCCCCCGCAGCGAAGACCTCGGCAAAGCGGAAGTCCGCATAATCCCCTTTCTTTGTCATCCTCGCAAAGTGGGATCGGTTTCACCATTCGTCTTTGCCCGTTTCTTGCCGTCATCCTGAGTGCAGCGAAGGACCTGCTAAGGAGCCAACGTCCACCCACGAATACGGGACCCTCCGACACTGGAATCTCAAAAGCTCTAGCGACATACGCCACCATGCCCAGCGCGAAGAAATCTGCTCCTAAGAAAACGACAAATAAGTCCGCCGCAAAGAAGCCTGCCAGGAGAGCAACGCCTGCCACTGCCTCCAAGGCGGTCGACAAGCAACTCGCTCGCTATCGCTCGATGCGCGACTTCGGTATCACCGCCGAACCCTCCGGCGGTCCGCAGAACAAACAAGAAGCACTCCCCTTTTGCATCCAGAAGCACGCCGCTAGTCATCTTCATTACGACTTCCGCCTCGGCTGGAACGGCGTCCTCAAGAGCTGGGCGTGCGCCAAAGGCCCCAGCTATGTTGTCGCCGATAAGCGCCTCGCCGTGCAGGTAGAGGATCACCCCATGGAATACGGCGGCTTCGAGGGCATTATTCCCGCCGGACAGTACGGCGGAGGCACGGTCATGCTCTGGGACCAAGGGACCTGGGAACCGCAAGAAGGCCATGCCGACGTCGATGCCGGCCTCCGCGACGGCTCACTCAAGTTCATCCTCAAGGGCACCAAGATGCACGGCAAGTGGACGCTTGTTCGCATGGGTGGCAAGGCTGCGACGGAGCGTAAACCCAATTGGCTACTCATCAAGGAACACGACGACTTCGAGCGCCCGCCCGACGCCCCCGCAATCACCGAGGAAGAGCCAAACTCTGTCGTCACCAAGCGTTCTCTCGAACAGATCGCCGCGCAGGAAGACCACGTTTGGAACTCCAAGGACACGGCAAAGGGCAAGGCTTGGTACCGCCAGGACAAGAAACCGCTGGCCGTTTCCGCAAAGGCGCAGAAGTCTGCTCCGGTCGCAACTTCCGAGCCAGTCAAGCGGCTCACCTTCGACTCAATCCTGAAGCACCTGACACCCGAGTCGCAGCCCAGCTTCATCAAGCCTCAGCTGGCCCTCGAAGCCGAAGCCCCGCCTACCGGCCCCGGCTGGATCCACGAACTCAAGCTAGACGGCTACCGTATGCAGGCCCGCAAAGACGGCGATAAGGTACAGATGCTCACGCGCAGCGGCCTCGACTGGACCCACCGCATGACCTCCATCGCTGACGCCGTCCGGGCTCTTCCAGTTGAAAAAGCCACGCTCGATGGCGAAGTCGTCGTTGTCGCCGAAAACGGCACCACCACTTTCGCCGATCTCCAGGCCTCCTTCCAGGACGGCGCGAAACATCCTCTCACCTACTTTTGCTTCGACCTCCTCCATCTGAACGGCCACAGTACCCGCGACCGTCATCTGGTCGACCGCAAAGACCTCCTTGTCGACGTCCTCACTGGTGCCGATCCAACCGTACTCCGTCTCAGCGAGCACCTCGAGACCAATGGCGAGCAGATGTTTCAGCACGCCTGCGCCCTGCATGCTGAGGGCATCATCTCCAAGCGCTCGCAATCCACCTATGTCTCCAGCCGCAACGGCGACTGGCTCAAGCTGAAATGCCTGCACGAGCAGGAGTTCGTCATCGGCGGCTTCACGCTGCCTTCGAACGGCATTCACGGCATCGGCGCTCTGCTCCTCGGCTACTATCAAGACGGCAAACTCATCTACGCCGGACGCACCGGCACCGGCTTCAACCAGAAGACCCACCGCAGCACCCGCGATAAGCTCGATGCCCTCGCCACGTCGCAATCGCCCTTCGCGGAGATCCCCTCCGCCGCTCGCAAGGGCGCAAAGTGGGTGAAGCCAACGCTTGTCGCGCAGGTCCGCTTCGCTACATGGACGGCCGAATTACAGCTGCGTCAGGCCGCCTTCCTCGGCATCCGCGAAGACAAGCCCGCGAAGGAGGTGGTCCGCGAAGACGCCGCACCGACGCCGAAGCGCTCACGCACACAGCCTGCAAAGGCAGCCACTCATCGCCTCGCGCCCAAAGCCGCAGCAAAGCTCTCTCTTCCTAAAGAAGAGGACAAAGCCCCGGTTCGGCTGACTCATCCCGACAAGGTCCTCGACACCGAATCCGGCCTAACCAAGCAGGCCCTCGCCGACTACTACTGGGCCATCGCAGAACACATGCTGCCCCACATCGCGGGTCGACCGCTCAGCCTCGTCCGCTGCCCGGAAGGCGTCGGCCCGCCATGTTTCTATCAGAAACACGTCACCGCCATGCTGCCGAAGAGTATCGCGACCGTCATGGTGCCTGACAAGAAAGGCGGTAAGCCCGAGCCCTACATCACCCTCGAAAGCCGCGAGACCCTTGCTGGCCTCGCACAGATGGCCGTGCTTGAGATCCACCCCTGGGGTTCAAAGAATGACGACCTCGAACATCCGGATCGCATCATCATCGACCTCGACCCTGACGCCGCGATCTCCTGGTCCACGCTCTCCGAAGCAGCGACTAACGTTCGCAAACGGTTGAAGAAGCTCGGCCTCGAAAGCTTCCTCAAGACCACCGGCGGCAAAGGCCTCCACATCGTAACTCCGATCGACCCAACCCAGGATTGGGAGACGGTCAAGAGCTTTGCCCGCAACATCGCACTCGCCATGGAGAAGACATCGCCGAATCTGTTCCTCTCGAAGATGACGAAGTCCGCACGCGTCGGAAAGATCTATGTCGACTACCTTCGCAACGAGCGCGGAGCCACTGCCGTCGCCCCGTTCTCCCCTCGCGCTCGCCCCGGTGCCAACGTCTCGATACCACTCGCCTGGAAGGAACTTGACGGGAGCGCCCTGCCTAAGTTCGGCGTCACCGATTTCGCAGTGTGGAGATCTCGCCTGAAGAAAGATCCGTGGAAAGAAATCCTAGCGCTCCGGCAGAAACTCACCACAGAAGCGATCGAATCCGCGCGATCCATGAAGTAGCTCGCAAGGCATCCACCGACAACCACCGTGCTGTCATTCTGAGGCGAAGCCTAAGAATCCCCGCATTCCGCCTCTAACACCACAGGAATTATGGGCTCCGGGCAAAATGCGGGGACTCTTCACTGCGTTCAGAATAACGGCGTGGGACGCGGGGGGGTTGCCACCTACTCGAGCTTCATCACCAGGCACTTCGCCGCTCCACCCGCCCGCAGGAACTCGCTTAAGTCCACCTGCACCACCTCAAACTCAAGTGAGTTCAAATGAGCTAACAACTCATTGCTGATCCTATTCAAAATAATGGTCGAACCAATATTCACGGCATTGCAGGCAAATCGTACAGCGTCCTGCTCCGCCACGATGATCCTTTTATCCTCCGGATAAAACGCCTCAATCTTCCGCAACGAAGCCGCACCAAACGCCGCCGGATAATACATCACATACCCTCCCTCCAGCGGCGCGAAGCATGTGTCTAGGTGATAGAACCGCGGGTCGACCAGCTCCAATCCCACAAGCTCTACATCCCAAGCATCGCGTAAAAACGTATGGCTGGACTCCAAGGTGCGTGGCCCATACCCAACCCACAGCCGCGTCCTGTCTCCCGAAAACAGCGCATCCCCCTCGCCCTCGAACGGAGTCGCGCGAGCAAGGTCCAGCACCTTGTAACCCTGCTCTTCAAACCAGCGTCTAAAGTGCGGCTCCTCTCCCTGCCGTTCCGGATGGAAGAAGCTGCTGATCGCTACCTCACCGTTATAGAGAAGCCCGGCGTTCGCCGTAAAGACCATATCGGGAGAGCCCGGCTGGGGATCAATCAGTACCACCTCGGCCACCAGCGACAATTGGTCGTACAACTCCCTCCATTGCTCCATAGCCCGCTCGCGCGATGCACTATGAACATTGCCTTCCATCCAGGGGTTGATGACGTAGTCCACGTCGTAAAGGTGGGGCGCGCACATCAGAAGCCGCGGACGGTAACTGGAAAGGAAGGAAACTGCACTTGATTGAAGGGTGTTCAGAACGATTGTTGACGTACTCATCTCACATGGCCTCGATCCTGAGCTTGGCAGCCGCCAATTGCCGCGTCAACATGAATGATTATGCGGAAAATCGTGAATATACATGCCTGAAAATCGACTCAAATAAGTGAGGACGAAGTGTCCCTTGTTCCATCACGGCGATGCCCGAAAAGGCACCGCATCCTTAGGAAGCCAATGAGTTAACTTCAATGGCTTTGCTTATTCTTGGTTACCAGAGTTATACTCGCGCCACTGAGGGCATGCCCCCGTAGTCGCTCAACCCAGCCGACTCCAGCCCTTCGCAACGAACTTCATGCTGAACGGGTGCTAACCGCCCCCACCTCGCAATTCTGGTGACCTCGCAACTCCTCTTCAAGGAGCTCTTATGTCAACATTCGAAAGCTCGACCTCGAAACCTCATCAATCAGGCACCTGGAACGCCTTGCGCTCCCGGTCCATACCCTCCGGTGTGAGTGGATCGCATCCTGTGGCCAAACCGCCAGCGCGGGTAACAACCGACGAAAGCATCCTTCTCAAGGCGGAGAAGGAAGAAGTCGAATACGCCCGCAAACAGCTGAAAGACTTTCGTCCTCTTCGTCCCACGCTGGCCAAGAACTAACTCTCGCAAAAAGGAAGCGCCCGCTTGATCGATCGAGCGGGCGCTTCCTTTTGCGTTGAACAAATTTCCTACGGAGTTACAGGCGACGGTGGCGGTTGGTTCCCGCCTTCCTTCTTCTTATCCTTCGAGAACATTCCCAGGAAAGTCTTCAGCAGGACATACAGCACCGGAATGAAGACCAGGTTCAGGATCGTCGAAAGGATCATTCCTCCGACGATCGCCGTTCCTACGGAGTGCCTCCCATAAGCGCCCGCCCCCGTCGCAAAGTAGAGCGGAAGCACGCCCAGGATGAACGCAATCGAGGTCATCAGGATAGGCCGCAAGCGAAGCTCTGCCGCGACGATCGCCGCCTCGATGATGCTCTTGCCATGCTCCAGTTGCTGTTCGGCGAACTCAACAATCAGAATCGAGTTCTTCGCCGACAGACCGATCAGCATGACCAGTCCGATTTGGACATATACGTCATCCACCAGTCCGCGAGCGGAGACCAGCGACAGCGCTCCAAGGATCGCCATCGGCACCGCAAGCAGGATGATGAACGGCAGCGCAAAGCTCTCGTACTGCGCCGCCAGCGCAAGGTATACGACCAGGAGACCGAGTCCGAAGATGATGATTGCCTTGCCTGAAGACTCAATCTCTTCAAGCGCAATGCCGGTCCAGGAGTAGCTCATACCCTGCAGCTTCACCTGGTCGAAGAGCTTGACCATGTTCTCGAGGCCCTGACCGGAGCTCAATCCTGGCGCCGGCGATCCGTCAATCTCGGCCGAGCGGAAGAGGTTGTAGTGGTTGATGACCTGCGGGCCGGAGGTCTCGTTCACCATCACCAGATTCTCCAGCGGAATCATCTGGTTCGTGTTCGAACGTACGTAGTAGCCCTTCAAGTCGGTCGCGCTGCGCCGGAACATCTGGTCAGCCTGCACATACACGCGATACGAACGGTTGTTGAAGTCGAAGTCGTTCACGTAGCTCGACCCCATGAACGTCGACATCGCTGAGGTGATCTGAGAGAGCGGCACACCCATCGTCTTCGCCTTCTCGCGATCGAACGTCACCTGCAGCTGCGGATCGTTCGCCGTGAACGTCGTGTTCAGCGCCGTCAGTCCCGAAGCCGGATTGCGCGACGCGCCAACGATCTGGTGGGCCACACGGTCGATGTCGGTAAAGGTGTTACGTCCAGCATCCTGCAGCATGAACTGGAATCCGCCCACGGTTCCGAGACCAGCAATCGCTGGTGGTTCGGCGGCAAACAGAATCCCGCCCGGAACGCCGAACAGCTTCGGCCCGATGCGCGACACGATCTCGTGCGCAGAGTGTCCCGCGCCCTTCTTCGTACGATCATCAATCGGCTTCAACGGTGCGAAGATCAGACCCGAGTTCGGCGAGCTTCCGCCCGCAAGCGAGAAGCCCATGACCGAAAAGGTTCCGAAGACGTCATCATCCTGTCGCACCAAGTTGGCACCTCGGGTAGCAAACTCCGTCGTGTACGCGAGAGAAGCGCCAGGAGGCGTCTGCACGATAATGATGAAGTAGCTTTGGTCTTCCGCAGGGATAAACGCTGTCGGCACATGCTGGTACATGTACCCGGTCAACCCGAGTGCTACGAGGAATATGACCAGGACAACCCAGCGAATCCTCACCACGAACGTCGCAATCGCCGCGTAGATCTTGATCGCCTGCTTGATCAACGCCTCGATCGGGTTCAGCAAGAGCCCCAGTATGCCGGTCGGCCTCGCCTGCGGCCGCAGCAGGATCGCTGCAAGAGCCGGCGACAGCGTGAGCGCGTTGAACGCCGAGATCGCAATGGCGAACGCGATCGTCAGTGAAAACTGCTTGTACAAAATGCCCGTTGTTCCGGGGAAGAAGCTCACCGGCACGAACACCGAGATCAGTACCAGCGACGTCGCAATGACGGCACTCGTTACCTCGGCCATCGCGACACTGGTGGCATGGTGTGCATCGCGGCTCTCATTGACCTCGCCACGCTCCACCTCCTCTTCAAGGTGGCGCTGCACGTTTTCGATGACGACGATTGCGTCGTCGACCACAAGCCCCGTCGCCAGCGTGATGCCGAACAATGTCAGCGAATTGATCGAAAATCCGAAGAGCTTGATGAACGCGAAGGTTCCGATCAGCGAGACCGGGATGGTCACAGCCGGGATGATCGTCGCGCGCCAGTCCTGCAGGAAGAGGAAGATGACGATGATGACGATAATGACCGCTTCGGCCAGCGTCGTCTCGACTTCCTTGATCGAGTCCGAGACGACCAGTGTCTGGTCGACAGCCACCACGTATTTCATGCCGGGGGGGAAAGACTTGCTCAGTTCCGCTAGCACCGTTTCGCACTGCTTCTTCACCGAAAGTGCGTTCGCGGTAGCAAGCTGTTGCACACCGACACCGACCGCATCTCCGCCCGCACCCCCGCCAAAGAACTTCAGGTCGGTGTTGTAGTTCTCGGCGCCAATCTCCGCGCGTCCAACATCCTTCAACTGAACAATGCCGTTGCCCGTAGAGCTGTTCTTGATAATGACATCGCCAAACTGTGTCGGATCTGCGAGACGACCTGCGACCCTGACCGCGATCTGGAAAGACTGTTTCTCGTCGGACGGTGGAATTCCGAGCTGCCCCGCAGGCACCTCGATGTTCTGTTCGGAGAGCGCGTTCGTCACATCAAGCGCCGTCAGTTGACGGGCTGCCAGCTTGGCCGGATCAAGCCACACTCGCATCGCGTACTTCCGCTCGCCGAAAATCACCACCGCGCCCACACCGGGAACGCGCTTCAGCGCGTCGGCTACGTAGACGTCAATATAGTTCGAGATAAATAGCGGCGACAGCGATTTGTCAGGCGAGACAAAGCCGATAGCCAGAACGAAGTTCGCGTTCGCCTTGGTGATCGAGATGCCGGTATTGTTCACCGTCGCAGGAAGACGTCCGGAGACCGACGAAACGCGGTTCTGCACGTCGACGGCGGCAATATCAAGGCTATAGCCGGTCTGAAACGTAACCGTAATGGTCGACGTTCCATCGTTCGAGCTCGTCGAACTGATGTACCGCATGCCCTCGACGCCGTTGATTGACTGCTCGAGAATCGTCGTGACCGCCGACTCAACGTCCTTCGAGTTCGCACCGATGTAGTTGCAGCTCACCACGACCTGGGGCGGCGCAAGGTCCGGATACAGAGAGATCGGGAGCGTCGGGATGCACACCGCTCCGGCCAGCACGATAAGCAGCGCGCAGACCGTAGCGAAGATCGGGCGGCGAATGAAAAAATCTACCAAGTCAAACCTCTTGCTTCTTGTTATCCGTCGTTCGTCGGATCAACCGCGCTATCAAAAAATGAGAACTGACAACGCCTTCGTTATCCCAGCGGCTGTACCGGCGCGCCCTCTTGCAGAAACTGCAGGCCGGACAGAATCACCTTGTCGCCGGGCTTCAGACCGCTCAGCACCGGATAGGTATTGCCCACGGTATCGCCTAACGTCACAGCCACCTGGTGGGCAGCGAAGCCGCCCTTGCCATCCGGCGAGGGTGCAGCCACAAAGACGAATGGCTGTCCGCCCACGCGAACCACGGCCAATACCGGCACCGTCGGCGCGGGAGCTGTGCTCCAGGTCACCTTCGCATTCACCAGTTGCTGGTTCCTCAGCACCTGCGCGGTGCGTGGAATCGGAGCCTTCGCCAGAATGCTCTGCAGGCCGTTGTCCACCTGAGGAGAAAGGAAGTTGATCGCGGACTTCACCAGTACCGCCCCGTCGTTTCCGAGAATCTCCACCGGCAATCCCATACGAACTTGGCTCGTCCTCTCAGTGGGCAGATAGATGTACGCCTCAAGATCAGCGTTCTCATCGACCGTTGTCAGGATGGTGGTGGCAGACACATAATCGCCCACATGCACCGGCACATCGCCGACGATACCGGCGAACGGCGCGCGGATCTGGTAGTACTTCAGCTGTTCCTTCTGCGATCCCGTGAGGGACTGCGATGACTCGTAGTCGGCCTTCGCGTTTTCGAACGCCTGAACCTCGATGTCATAGGACTGCTTGGACGTCACGCCGGCTTCGTAGAGTTTCTTCTGCCGCTCCACCTCCGCCTGGTTGTACAGATAGAGTGCCTTCTTCTGCGACTCCGTACCCTGCTGGCTCTGCACCGTGGCCATCTGCTTCAGCGGGTCGATCTGCATCAGTACCTGACCGGCCTTCACGGCCTCGCCGGAGTGCACATAAATCTTCGTCAGGTTGCCGTCGACCTGGGGCTGCATCGTCGAAGAGCGTCGGCTCTTGATCGTCGCTACATAGGTGTCGGAGTTCGGGACCGGGTTCAACGTAACCGGCGCAACCTGCACCGGAGTCGCCCGCATCGCCGGGGGAGCCGCCGGGGCCGGCTTCTTGCAGCCGCTCAGGGTCAGCGCGAAAATCCCCACGCCCAGCGTTACGCCCAGCCCAGCGCCGCGCGCCGTCGTTCGAAGAGCCTTGGATGCCTTTGACAAGTGAAACTCCTTCATTTTTCTTACGTCCACAAATTACACGGATTCAGGTCCGTTCAAAACAATGCCTGCTCCGACCGCAGCCTTGCCCATGCCAGCGAGCTTCGTGGCAGGAGAGCAAGATCACAAACGTTGCAGGATAAATGTAGACTACGTTCCTTAGATGACCGTGTCTCTACAGGGGATGCGTAAATTCTATCCGATTCAAAACAGGCGACTTGCACAAATTTTCAAGCAAGCTACGCAGACGGCCGGTCGGACGTCGCAAACCGGAACGGATTGAAGTCCCTGTCCTGGTCGAAGACATCGGCGCCTTCCGCCCGCTTCAACCAGTTGATCACCAGGTATGTAATCGGCGTTGCAATCACCTCATACCCCACCTTCAGCAGATAACCGGTGTAGATGATCTTGATCAGCGTGGGAACGCTGTACGTCCCGGCAAAAGTCAGGATGATGACCAGGGTCGTATCCACTGCCTGCCCTACCACCGTCGACCCGATCGTCCGCGTCCACAACTTTCTGCCGTTGGTAAACAGCTTGAGCCGCGCCATCGTGTAGGAGTTCGCAAACTCTCCCGCCCAGAACGCGATCAGACTCGCCACTAGGATCCGAGGAATGATGCCGAAGACCGTTGCAAACGCTTTCTGGTTCGGCCACTCCGGAGCGGCCGGCAGAGCAATCACGATCGATGCCACACCGTACAACAATGCCGTCCCGAAGAACCCCAGCCAGATCGCCCTCCGCGATGCCGCAAACCCGTACACCTCAGTAAACACGTCGCCGAAGATGTACGTAATCGGGAACAGAATGATCGCGCCGGAGATATCGAAGGGCCCCACCACGCACACCTTCTGCGCCACCAGGTTCGACACCAGCAGGATCACCACGAACGCCGTCGTCAGCGCGTCAAGATACTTGTAGCTTCGCAGAGAAGTAGCCATGGACTCTGCCTGCAGAATACTATGCCTCGCCCTCCGTGGCTTTGACACAGCCCCCCTGCATTGATAGCGTGAACCAAGTCACACCCAAGCGTCCCCGTCGTCTAGCCGGCCCAGGACACCGCCTTCTCAAGGCGACAACACAAGTTCAAATCTTGTCGGGGACGCCAATTGAACGAACTCGCTGCAACGTCGAACGAAGAGTCGCAACGCGTGAAGACCTCTTCCGACTCTTCCTGGTTCAGCCCCAGAAAAGACTGGTTCGCGGCCGTTGCGACCTCCTTCATCTTCGTTCGTTATTTTGTGGAGATGACCCGCTACAGCCGCTCTCAGCCGCTATGGCTCGATGAGATTCTGACGACCTGGCTCGTCCGGCTTGGAAGCGTAGCAAGTATCTATGATGGGCTGGCCAAAGGCGCTGAGTACTCCCCTCCTGGTCTCCCCGTACTGCTGCTCTGGTGGTCAAAGCTTGTTGGCGCAAGTTACCTCTCCTTGCGTTCACCCTCTTTCGTAGGGATCGCGCTGGCGGCCGTAGCGATCTTCCTTCTCGTGCGACGCTACATGGACTTCAGCATCGCTACGTTAGCTGCGGTTCTCGTGCTGTGCGGACCGCTTCATGTCTTTGCCCAGCAGGTTCGGCCTTACGCTTTGACGGTCACGTGCTTCACCTTCGCCCTGTTGCTGTGGGATGGGCTTGAGCAGAGCGGGCATCCTCGGTGGAATCTGGCAGGCATCAACGTCCTTCTCAGCGCGGCGATCACGCTCCACTTCTACAGCATCCTCTACCTGGTTCCCTTCGCGGCGATGGAGTTGCTATACAGCCTCTCGTCGCGGCGCTTTCGCGCGCCCGTCTGGATCACGCTTGCGATCGCTGCAGCGTCCATTTCGCTGTGGATTCCACTTGCGCTCCGTGCCAGCCGGTTCAACTCCGCGGACCATGGGCCGGGGTTTTACGCGGCTCCAACGTCTCTTCGCTTCGCGCAATCGCTTTGGTTCGTCCTATTTCCCGTCGATATCTTTGTCAGCCTTCTTTTGCTGCTGTTCGCGGGACTGCTCGTGTATCTCGCAGGTATCAGAAATCGCAAAATCTCTGTTCAACCCAAAACGCGGAGACCGCTTCTTTGGATAGCCACCGGGTGTGCTCTCTTACCGCTGGCGACATTTCTGTTTGCTCGCCTTGTAAGCGGGACCTATAACCTGCGGTATATCCTTCCCGCATCCATCTGCACTGTCATTGCTCTTTGCTTCGCTGCGGAATCTCTTCCCTTCAGATCCATCCTCGTTCCGCTATGCTCGATCGCCATCGCAACCCATGCGCTGGTTCCCCGTCGCATCGAACCCTTCGTCGATAACCGCGCCATTCTGCAAGCCGCGAGCAAGCCCTACCCGATCGTCATGGCGGAGGGCCTTATGTTCTTCCAGGCCGAAGAAGACCAGTCGCTTACAACACAGGAGCGCGGCCGTCTTGAATACCTGATCCTGCCGCAGGGGCATGCACTGAAAGACGCTACCAACGAGAACCTCGTAATCCGATGGCTCGGCATCCTTCCGCAACTTCCTGCATACCCAGTCGATCCCTACCTGCAATCGCGCCGCTGTTTCTACGTATTCGATAGTCATGAAAGTGCTGATGATCTTGCGGACTACCTGAACACTCAGACCCTGACTACAACAAATCGAACATTCATTGGCAAGGGGACACTCGACGAGATGTGTCCGTCAGCAGCGAACCGCTAAAAAGCGCAAAAAACGGAGGCCAGTCTCCCGGCCTCCGTCCATTTTTCCTGCGATTCAATCCAGCCTTACGCCAGATCGTACCGATCCAGGTTCATCACCTTGTTCCACGCAGCCACGAAGTCGTTCACAAACGCCTCCTTCGCATCGGAAGCCGCATAGACTTCAGCGACAGCCCGAAGTTGAGAATTCGATCCGAAGACCAGGTCGACACGCGTTGCGGTCCACTTGACCTCGCCGGTCGAGCGATCAAGCCCTTCGAACAAACCCTCTGCGGTAGAAGACGCCTTCCACTCCGTTCCCATATCCAGCAGGTTGACGAAGAAGTCATTCGTCAGCGTCCCCGGCTGGCTGGTGAAGACGCCTTCCTTAGACTGGCGATAGTTTGCGCCGAGCACACGCAGTCCGCCGACAAGCACCGTCATCTCGGGAGCAGTCAACGTAAGCAACTGCGCGCGGTCGATGAGCAACGCCTCGGCCCGTTCCTTGTGTCCCAGGCGCAGGTAGTTCCGGAAGCCGTCCGCCGTCTGCTCCAGCGGTAGGAAGGAGTGAACGTCCGTCAGTTCCTGCGTTGTGTCTCCACGACCCGGGGTAAACGGAACCTTTACCTCATGCCCAGCCTTCTTCGCAGCCTCTTCAACAGCAGCGCAGCCGCCAAGCACGATCAGGTCGGCCAACGAAGCCGTCTTGCCAGTTGCGTTGAACTCCTTCTGAATGCCCTCGAGCGTCGTGAGAACCTTCGCGAGCACCTGTGGCTGGTTCACCTCAAAGTTCTTCTGCGGCTCCAGACGAATGCGAGCACCGTTGGCTCCGCCGCGCTTGTCCGAGCCACGGAAGGTTGCAGCCGATGCCCAGGCAGTCGAGACCAGTTGCGAAGTCGTCAGCCCCGAAGCCAGGATCTTCGCCTTCAGTTCAGCGAGCTCCGCGTCGCCAATCACGGTGTATTCGACCGCCGGAATCGGATCCTGCCAGAGCAGCGTCTCCTTGGGAACCAGAGGTCCGAGGTAGCGGACGATGGGGCCCATATCGCGGTGAGTCAGCTTGAACCAAGCCCGCGCAAACGCATCGGCGAACTGCTCCGGGTGAGACTGGAAGCGCTTGCCGATCTTCTCGTACTCGGGATCGAACTTCAGCGCGAGGTCCGACGTGAACATCATGGGCAGGTGCTTCTTGCCTTCGACGTGCGCATCAGGAATGTTGGCCTCTTCGGCCGTCGCGTACCACTGCCATCCGCCGCCAGGCCCCTTCTTCAGCGCCCAGTCGAAGTTGTAGAGATTGTCGAGGTACTCGTTGTCCCACTTGATTGGCTGCGACGTCCATGCGCCCTCAAGACCGCTCGAGATGGTGTCTTCGGAGTGGCCCTTGCCCTTGGAGTTCTTCCAGCCAAAACCCTGCTGCTCAACAGGCGCACCTTCCGGTTCGGGACCGACATTCGGACCCGGATCGTAGGCTCCATGGCCCTTGCCGAAGGTATGACCGCCGGCGATCAGCGCAAACGTCTCTTCATCGTTCATCGCCATGCGGCCAAAGGTCTCGCGAATGTCGTGCGCGGAGCCGAGCGGGTCGGGCTGGCCATCCGGGCCTTCCGGATTCACGTAGATCAGGCCCATCTGCACTGCAGCCAGCGGATTGTCGAGTT
Source organism: Granulicella aggregans (assembly GCF_014203275.1). Classification (GTDB taxonomy): domain Bacteria; phylum Acidobacteriota; class Terriglobia; order Terriglobales; family Acidobacteriaceae; genus Edaphobacter. The sequence continues at coordinate 135,160 of NZ_JACHIP010000003.1, read as the reverse complement.
CGCGCTTGCCTTGGTAGCGGTCGCTGCCCAGCCACGTGTGCTCGGAGCCCCAGAAGATGTCTTCCTGGGGTACCCACACATCAGCGCGTCCACCGGCGAAGCCGAAGGTCTTGAAGCCCATGGACTCAAGTGCCACGTTGCCGGTGAGAATCATCAGGTCGGCCCAGGAGATCTTCTTCCCGTACTTCTGCTTGAGCGGCCAGAGCAGGCGGCGTGCCTTATCCAGGCTCACGTTATCGGGCCAGCTGTTCAGAGGAGCAAAGCGCTGGGTTCCCATACCCGCGCCACCGCGTCCGTCATACGTGCGATAGGTGCCGGCGCTGTGCCATGCCATGCGGATGAAGAATGGGCCATAGTGACCGTAGTCCGCAGGCCACCAGCTCTGCGAATCAGTCATCAACGCATGCAGGTCCTTGATCACCGCATCCAGGTCAAGCGTCTTGAACTCTTCCGCGTAATCAAACTCCTTGCCCATCGGATCCGCAAGCTTGGTGTTCTGGTGAAGGATCGCCAGATCGAGGCGATCCGGCCACCACTGCATGTTATTGGCGATTTTGCGCGAATTGTGGGTTACCGCGCCGTGCATCGGCGACTCTGTCTCCGTGCTGGTATCGGGCTTGCCGCCATGCGGCACCGGGCATTTCATCTCTTCTGACAAGTTCGGCTCCTTCATTACCGGGGACACGCTCCCCGCTGCTGTGCTGCGTTTCTGTCAAAGGACTCATCCGTCGCCGGACTCATCCCGAAGTATCCAAACTCGATCAGACCGCGCTCACCCCGTCGCGGCCCTTGGCGGGAGCGCACTTCGTGCACAGACCCCGCACAATCAACTCGCACTCGCGAAGCGTCCGCTTGCCCAGCGAGCTCAACGCAGGCTTCGGCACCTCGTACCACTCCACGTCTTCGACATTGCCGCACCGGTCGCAGATGAAGTGATGATGCCGCACGCCCTTCGCATCAAAGCGCGCAGCACGGCCTTCAACTGCCACCTCACGCACCAGCCCCGCCTGCACTAGGTCCCGCAGATTGTTATAAGTGGTGGCCCGCGACAGCCGCGGATCAAGGCGGTTCACCGCCTCGAAGATCTCAGCCGCGGTCGGATGCCCGGGGTACTCCATCAGGAACGCCATGACGCAATGGCGTTGCGGAGTGAACCTCAGCCCGGTAGTCTCCAGGCTTTCTCGAATTGATTCCGTGTCCATCACCGTATTTAGATTCTGTCTAATCTAGGACTTTGTCAAGGCGACGGTGTGGATTTTAACGGTGGGCATTAAACGCAAAAAAGGACGGCCCAAGGCCGTCCTTTTTGCATACTGCTTCGAAGCTTAGAGAGGCTGGATGTCCGCAGCCTGCCAGCCCTTGGGTCCCTTGACCACATTGAACTGTACAGCCTGACCCTCGGTGAGGCTCTTGAAGCCGCTGGAGGTGATCGCCGAGTAATGTGCGAACACATCCTCGCCGTTCTGCCTGCTGATAAACCCAAAACCCTTAGCGTCGTTAAACCACTTCACTGTTCCCTGTTCCATTTTGATTCCTTCTTGATACTGAATTGACGCTCGGACTAATTGGGTATTACCGTACAGCCACCGCAAAAACCAATCTGTTCAACCGACAGCTTAAGGCTACCACAAATGCGGACGACGTTCGCACAAAATTCCATCATCCTTCTTTACACCCGCGTTTGCCGGTTTCGCTACGCCTTTAATTCCTGCCCACGCACCGCCCTTTAACCGGTTCGTGGGATAGGTGTGTCGAAACGAAACACGTAGGGTGAGTCGAGCCCGCTCAAGCCGAGCCAGAGATCGAGGAGCTTCGATTCATGCTGTTGATCGTCTTCACACTTTCGATGTTCGCAAGCGCGACCCTGCTGTTCCTTGTCGAACCAATGATCGCGAAGATGTTGCTTCCTCTACTCGGAGGGACGCCAGCCGTCTGGAATACCTGCATGGTCTTCTTTCAAATCATGCTGCTGGCAGGCTACTTCTACGCCTATGTCGCGATGAAATGGCTGGGCCGCCGGACCCAGATCGTCGTCCATCTCACCCTCGTCCTCCTTCCCCTTCTGGTCAGCTCGCTCCCTCTTCATCTGCCCCGTGGCTGGGAACCTCCAACCCAGAACAGCCCCGTCTTCTGGCTGCTGGGTGTCCTGGTAGTCTCGGTGGGCCTTCCGTTCTTCGTCCTATCGTCCTCTACGCCAGTCCTGCAGCGCTGGTTCGGCGACACCCATCATAAGCAGGCATCCGACCCATACTTCCTCTATGCCGCAAGCAATGTAGGCAGTCTCGCCGGATTGATGGCCTATCCCTTCCTGCTCGAACCGTTACTGCGGCTCAGCGAACAGAGCCGCCTCTGGAAGTCCGGCTATATCATCTTCGTTCTGATGACACTCGCCTGCGCCGCATTGGTCTGGAACAGCAAGAGCAGACTCGCGACGATGAACCTCGCAGAAGCCGAGACCGCAGCCACAAAGCGTATCTGGGTCGAACGATTGCGCTGGATTGCGCTGGCCTTCGTTCCTTCCAGCCTGATGATCGGCATTACCACCGCGCTCACTACCGATGTCCCGGCAATTCCTCTGTTCTGGGTGCTCCCACTCGCCCTTTATCTGATCAGCTTCATCCTCGTCTTTGCGAAGCGGCAGCTGATCTCTCATGATTGGCTCGTCAGGCGCATGCCATTCCTTATCCTTGCCGCGCTCGTTCCGGTCGTGTCGCAGACCAAACTTCCGCTGGCTCTGCTGCTCACCCTTTATCTGCTCGTCCTCTTTGTAGTCGCCCTGGTCTGTCATGGCGAACTCGCGCGCAGCAGACCCGCGGTAAGTCGCCTCACCGAGTTTTATCTCTGGATCTCCGTCGGCGGTGTCATCGGAGGAATCTTCAACTCGCTCGTAGCTCCTCTGGTCTTTCACTCTGTATTGGAGTTCCCGTTAGTCTTGATCGCCGCCGCTCTGCTTCGGCCACCCATCGACGTTAAAGCCCTCACCGGCTCCGCGCTCTTATGGGCAAAGCGGAAGGACTGGCTGCTCCCGCTGGCCCTCGGAATCGTCATGCTCGCCGTTATCATCGGCGTCGGACACTTCGGCTTCAAACCAAGCCGCCCCTTAAACATTCTGCTCTTCGGCTACGCCATGCTCTGGTGTCTAAGCTTTGGCAAGCGTCCTGTGCGCTTTGCCGCAGGTGTGGCCGCTCTGTTCTTTGCGAGCACCTTCTATCCTGGTTCCTTTGGCCATATCCTCCACGCGGAGCGCAGCTTCTACGGCGTCTCCCGTGTCACCAATGACCCGGACGGAAAGTTCCGCTATCTCTTCCACGGCGGCACCATCCACGGTATTCAGAGCCTCGACGACACAAAAAGCCGCGAGCCGCTCGCTTACTTCACCCGCAATGGTCCCGCCGGCGACATCTTCCGCACGGAGCAGGCAAGACTCCCCCATGGGAATATCGCCGTCGTTGGTCTCGGTGCCGGTGCCATGGCCTGCCACCTTGCCCCGGGCCAGACGCTCACCTATTACGAGATTGACCCCTCCGTTACCGGCATCGCGGAGAACCCGAAATACTTCACCTTTTTGAGCCAGTGCGCCCCCAACGCCAAAATCATCCTGGGTGACGCAAGGCTAAAACTCCGCGACGCCCCCGACGGACAGTACGGGCTGATCTCGCTCGATGCCTTTAGTGGCGACACCATACCAATGCACCTGGTTACCAGGGAAGCGGTGGAACTCTACAAGCGCAAGCTCGCTCCCGGAGGAGTCCTCGTATTCCAGATCTCAAACCTTTACCTACAAATGTCGCCCATCCTCGCGGCACTGGCCGACGACGCTCATCTGAAGATCGCCACTGCGGACGACACGTATGTTTCTCCTAAAGAGATTGAAGATGGGAAATTTCCATCCCGCTGGATAGTCATGGCTCGCGACGAAAAGGCCATCCACGATCTCGCGACAAACTCAAGCACCCCGGGCCGTTGGGTACCGGTGGAGAGGCGGCAAGGAACCAGGGTCTGGACCGACGACTACTCCAACCTGCTCAGCATTATTAAGTGGCACTGATAGCCGCGGTAAATCCAAATCAAGCGCGATTCACCCCAAGGTCTTGTCTTCGTTTGGTGACTAGCAAAAAGAACTCCCCGCCGAAGCGGGGAGTTTTTTTTGTTCACCAACCTACTGAGGAGTAGGTCCATCTTCCTGCGGAACATCCTTCCCTTCACCCGGGAACGGCCACTCCTTATTCAACGGCTGTGTAGCCTCACGCACGGTGCCAGGCACCTTCACAACCTTCAGGTTTTCGAGCACATGCACGCCGAGCTTGCCTGCCGTCGCAATGTCGATATCGCCGTCATGGTCGAAGTCGCCGTACACAACCTGCGTGCCAATCGTCGCCGTCCCGTTAAGCGAGAGCGTCTCGCGGAACCACATCGGATCGGCGGTCGCTGCGGAAAGCACCATGGCAGCAGGCCACCCCGGGCCAGAAGCTCCCATCGGGTCTCCGGCATGGGCCTTCGTCGCGGAGATCTGCTCCGCGCCCGGCAGACGGTACGCATAGATCACGTTCGGGTCGTACGATCCCGGATCGTCGCCGCCGTGCCCGCGATAACGCTTGCCCGTAATCAGCTCCGGCACGCCATCACCGTCGACATCCACCAGCGCCAGCGCATGGGACTGCGAGAAGGACTCATCGATATTGTGGCGAATCCACTTCGGGCTCGATGTCGTCCCCGCCTGCTCCAGCCAGTAGAGCCCGTACCCATGCCCCTGCCCGTAGATCAGGTCGAGCTTGCCGTCATGGTTCACGTCAAAGCCGATGATCGGGAAGCCGGCATCGCCAAGGTCCCAGTCGCCGTGCCACGTCCACTTATCGTTGTCCGCATCGATCTGCTCGAACCAGCCGTGCGTCGTCAGAATGTCGGCCTTGCCATCACCGTTGATGTCCGCGATGCCGATGCCGTGGCCATCCTCAGCCTTGCCGCCGACGTGGTGTATCTTCGGAGTTCCCTTGCCGAAGTCCGCCCACATCACGCCTGAACGGTTGTAGTGCGCCAGCGCAACATCCGGTTTGCCATCGCCGTTTATGTCGGCAAATGCCCCACCCTCGGTGTCGTAGCTGTCGGCGATCTTCGCGCCGACCCACTGCGTCCCTGCAGCCGTCGCCTTTGGGCCAGGATTCTTGAACCACCAAAGCCCGTTCGAGATCCATCCTGTCGTAACCACGTCGACCAGGCCGTCGTGGTCGACATCGATCGCCCACTCGCCGCAGTCCGAGACAAACTCGTTGTGGATGCCGACCGAGCGGAACTGGTGCCGCTTCCACTCGCCGCCATTTGCTCCGGGATTCTCGTACCAGTAGGCGCCGCTGGTCAGATCGATGAAGCCATCCCCATTCATATCGATCATCGAAAGGGCTTCAGCATGGTCCGAACCCAGCCGATGCGCCAGGAACGAGATCCGGTCCTTCCCATCCGGCCCAGGCCCCGGATGCGCCATCCTCAGCTCCGTCGCATGGGCAGGGTCCTGCGCATACGACGCAATCGAACCAACCGCAAGCGCGGCAACAAACAATCCCAACAAACGTGGTGCAATCTTCATCTCAGCTCTCCCATACCTTGTTGCGAGTGCCCCACCCATGACTCGCCTCTGGTCATGGGTGGGATCGATTCGTTCGACTAGACGATCTTCATCGTCTCAGGATTCCAGTGAATGATGCTGTCCTTCTCGACGCTCAGGTTGCCGAGCAAGGCCGCTCCAGCAGCCCGGAAGCCAAACGTCGCATCTTCCACGGGCACCTGCCGGCTGCGCACCGAATTGAAGAAGTTCGAGAAGTGGTCATAGCTGTCCAGATATCCCTGCGGAGCAGTGAACGCTTCGACATCGCGCGGAGTCTCCTTGGAATGCTCCACGGGATACTTCTTGCGATACTCGTCGAGATACGCCTTCTGCTGCGCCGCCGCAAAAGTCGACACGGTGTATCCGGGCTCCTTCGACGGGGGAACCCGCGTCACCGTGACGGTGCGGCCAGAGATCTCCATCTGCCCTTCAGAGCCCGTGAAGAGGAAACCTTCGCTCTCCTCGCCACCATCGACGAAGTTTACGCGCAAGCTCAGGTTGAAGCCCTCCGGATAATCGAAGAGCGCCAGCAGCACATCGTTCGCGTCGCGGCCATCCTTCCAGAACCGCAGGCCGCCGGTCGCCATCGCCCGCGTCGGCCCATGCGATCCGGTGATGAAGTGCGTTCCGCTGAAGAGGTGAACGAAAAGATCGCCCGCAACGCCAGAGCCGTAATCCTTCCACTTACGCCACTGGAAGAACCGTTCGCCACTCCACGGAATCTTCGGCGCGGTGCCCAGGAAGCGCGGCCAGTCGCAGGTCTCGGTCGAGGCATCGAGCGGCACAGAGTAGTTCCATGCACCGGTCGACGAGTTGCGATCCCAGCGCGCCTGCACCATGTTCAACTTGCCAATCGCTCCCGAAGCCAGCAGTTCCTTCGCCTTCGCATACACTACGGAGCTAACACGCTGGCTGCCCACCTGCAGGATGCGGTTGGTCGACTTCGCCGTCTCGATGATCTCCGGCCCATCCGAGTAGAGATGGATCATCGGCTTCTCTAGGTAGACATCTTTGCCCGCCTTCATGCTGTCCACGGCTGCCTGCTTGTGCCAGTGGTCAGGAGTCGCGATGAGCACGGCATCAACGTCAGGCCGCTTCAGAATCTCGCGATAGTCGCGGGTCGTGAAGAGATCATTTCCCCACATCTCCTTGGCATGGGTCAGGCGGCCGTCGTAGCAATCGGCAACCGCGACCAGTTTTACGCCGGGAACCGTAATCGCCACGCTGGTGTCGAACTGCCCCTGGATGCCCGCGCCGATCAGAGCAAGGTTGATCTTGTCGTTGGCGGATCGCGGCGCAATCGCCGGTGCCTGTGCGAGAAGCGGGTGAAGGCGACCCGCCGCGGCGGCCAGCATGGTCGTCTTTGCGGCGGATTGAAGAAAGGCTCTGCGATCTGACATTGGTAAACTCCCTCGAAGTCGGTGCGGGATGGTTTCGTTATCTCGCTTCGGTAGAAAAGGTACGGGATGCGACACAGAAGTGTCCAGCGCCCCTTATTCTCAACCCCGTCCAGATCTCCCAAGACAAACGCTTCAGCAACTTGGGAAATACGCCGATTCACCCTAAACTGATCCAGTCCGACGGAGAAACCCAAAGTGCTCGCCTTGAAACGTCTCAGCCCCTTGCACGCCGCACCCATTGTCTTGTTCTTGTCCGCCCTGCCGATCATTGCCCAGACCACGGCGGAGTACACGCTGCCCCCGCGCCAGGCCCCCATCGTCCTCTTTGATGGCAAAGACCTCTCGAAGTTCGACACCTTCATCAAGGGCCGCGGCCTCAACACCGATCCCGAACACATCTTCAAGGTGGAGAACAAAGTCATCCACGTCTCCGGCCACGAGATGGGCTACATCATCACCAAGCAGTCCTTCCACCGCTTCTACCTCCGCGCCGAGTTCAAATGGGGTGTCGGCACCTTCGGCGAGCGCGCCGGACAGGCCCGCGACAGCGGCATCCTCTACAACATCCAGGGCGAAGACAAGGTCTGGCCGCGATCCATCGAGTTCCAGATCAAGGAAGGCGAGACCGGCGACTTCTGGCTCACCGACGGAGCAGCTCTCACCGGCCCGGACAACAAGCGCGTCACCGGCCCCACCGGCAACGCCACCAACATCGGCCACATCAACAAGGGCCCGCAGAAGAACGTCCCCGGCTTCCGCAACACCTCTGGCGAACTCGAAAAGCCATACGGAGAGTGGAACGTCCTCGAGGTCGTCGTCGACGATAAGCACATCACCCAGTACGTCAACGGAGAGCTCGCCAACGTAGGCACCGATCCCTTCCCGACCGAAGGCAAGGTCCTCTTCCAGTCCGAAGGCGCCGAGGTCTACTTCCGCAATATTCAGCTATCACCGTTGAAGTAGTTATTTCATCTGATTCTTCGATCGTAGGAGCCATCATTGATTCGCTTTGCAATCAGCGATAGTTTTGTCGTCGAGAGGATGCACCCTTGCATCGTAGCCACAGTCTCGACGGAATCCTTGACCGTGGCGTAGAGCTCGTCGAATTTCGCCGGAGCCAGTGTGTGAATGCCGAGGAGGGCATATCCTTTGGCCGCCGGATGGCCGGTCGCATAGATCTGCTCGAATGACTTCAAGGCCTGTGGCTGCGGCTGCGCCAGGATAGCCTTGTAGTCCAACTCTCCTTTGGAGATACGCCCGGCAAATCCAGTGCCACCGATAGCAAAGAAACCTACCGCACTCAGTCGCACCATTGCGTCATCCACAGAACCGTTCGATTGTGCAGTCGCCCCGATTGTGTGGCCGACGAGAAGCAGCGCAAGAACGAAGGATCCAGCTCGAATAGAAGTCCTCATGAGTCTCCTTTGCGCTGTAATTTTCTGGCGGCTCCTGTAAGACGATGCAAAGCCCCTCACCGCACCCCAAAGATCAAAAAGTAATCCTGCCCGTCCGCCCTGGTGAAGTCGTACTTCGCCTCCAGCTTGTACCCAGCCTCACCCATCTCCTTCACCACCACATCAAGATTCAACCCGTGGTCGGTACCGCTCCCATTGCGGTCGATGATCCCCACCTTCGCCCCCGGCCTCAGCGCCGCCCGTAACTCCTTCATCACGGGGATAGGGTGCGCTATCTCGTGATAGACCTTCAGCATCAGCGCCGCATCCACGCTTCCGGGCAGCAGCTTCAGATCATCAGGCGTCCCGAGCACTGTCTTCACATTACCCAGCTTCTCCTTCTGCGCACGCTGATCGATGTACTTGATCGCCTCGGCGTTGATGTCCTCCGCGTACACCGTGCCTCCAGGAGCGACACGCCGAGCCGCCCGCACCGTGAACCATCCTGACCCCGCCCCGATATCCGCGACGCTCTTCCCTGGCCTGATCCCCAGCAGGTCCATCACGCGGTCGATCTGCAGCTTCTTGTCGCGATCCGGATACTCGAAGATCGATAGATCGCCCGCATACGGCGTGCTCGTCGGTCGCTGCGGAGCAGTCTCTCCCAACACCCCAACCGATAACGCTCCCGCCAGACACCATCCCAATAAGACTCCGCGCAATCTCATCCCCCAAGCATCGGCCCAAACCTTCGCCCCTGGCAAACACCAGCTTCAAAACCGCCCGCTGATTCTTCGTTACCCGCAATATGTCCCTCCCGTAATACTCTCGACAACATGCTCATCCTCAAGCGCATCCTCGCGACCAGCCTCGCGTTCACGTCCCTTACCGCCGTTGCCCAAACCGCCGAGACCAAGCCAGCCGAGCCCGTCCAGCACACCTTCGTCATCAAGAACTTCCGCACAGAGAACGGCGTCACGTTGCCCGAGGCTCGCGTCGTCTACGGTACCTACGGTCATCTCAACGCCGCTAAAGACAACGCGATCCTTCTTCCCTCGCACTACATGGCGGAGATGCACGGCTACGAGTGGCTGATCGGCCCCGGCAAGGCGCTCGACCCGACGAAGCAGTTCCTCATCACCAGCGAACTTTTCGGCAACGGCCGGTCGTCCTCGCCCAGCAATACGCCCGAGCCCTTCCACGGCCCGCGCTTCCCCGTCACCACCATCCGCGACAACGTCGAAGCCGTCCACCAGCTCCTCACCACGGAGCTCGGCGTGCAACACCTCCAGGCTGTCATCGGATTCTCCATGGGCGCGCAGCAGGCCTTCCAGTGGGCCGTCTCCTACCCCACCTTCATGGACCGCGTCGTCGCCACCTCCGGCACCGCGAAGACCTACGGCCACGGCATCGTTCGCCTCGAAAGCCAGATCGACGCCATCACCGCCGATCCCGCCTTCAAAGCCGGCGACTACACCGCCCAACCCCAGAAAGGCATCGAGACCTTCAACCTCATCTGGACCGCGTGGCTCTTCTCGCAGGAGTGGTGGCGGCAGGAGCTATGGCGTACTGAAGAGCCCGCCGGCACCACCTTCAAGCAGGTCGTCGAGAAGTACCGCACCCACTTCATCGACGGAGCCGACGCCAACAATCTCATCCTGCAGATGCGCACCTGGGAGAGCAACGACGTCGGCGCAACGCCCGGGTTCAACGGCGACGTAGAGAAGGCCCTCGCCTCGATCAAAGCGCCCGTGCTCTACATGCCCTCCGCGACCGACCTCTACTTTCCCGTCACCGACGCGCAGTATGAGTCGAAGTTCATTCCCCACGGCACCCTGCTGCCCATCCCATCGCTCTGGGGTCACCCTGCCGGAGCCGGAGCCAGCCCCGCCGACGAGAAATTCTTGAACGACCACATGGCCGGCTTCCTCAAGACCGGCAAAGTGGACTAGCCGCCAAGCATCTCACGACACCATCCACGGACGAAACCTAGGCATCATGGATGCCCCATCCATGCGGCCTCTTCGCATGGGTGGGGTCGGACCACGTCAGCGATCTCGCTCGGCCACTCTGCCATGTACGCTGTTGGTACACCTTCATGCCCCGGCTCACCCCATCGACCATCGCTCATTTGTTGTTGCTCGCCACCGTAATGGTCTGGGGAGCGACCTTCGTCCTCATCAAGGACGCGCTCAACGACGCCACGCCGCTCCTCTTCAATCTCCTGCGCATGTCGCTCGCCGCCGTCGTCCTCGTGGCCGTCAACCACCGCCACCTCCGCAACCTCTCCCGCCGCGCTGTCCTCTCCAGCGCGGTCGTCGGCCTCTTCCTCGCAGCCGGATACCAGTTCCAGACCAGCGGCCTCGCCCGCACCACTCCCGCCAAATCCGCCTTCATCACCGGCCTGGTCGTCGTCTTTGTTCCACTGTTCACTGCCATCCCCGCGCTCCGCTCCGCCGGCTCCCACGCGCCGCGCTGGACAGCCGCCATCGGAGCTCTGCTCGCCTTCGCCGGCCTGCTCCTGCTCACCACGCCGCCCGGCACAGAGTGGACCCACCTCTTCGCCTCCATCGGCCTCGGCGATCTCCTCACCCTCGCGTGCGCCATCGCTTTCTCCGGACATCTGCTCTCCATAGCTCACACCTCCCACGGCGTGCCCACCCAACAACTCGCGACGCTTCAAATCGGCTTCTGCGCCGTCATCATGTTCCTCACCCTGCCGCTAGGCGAGCGCCCCCACGCCACCTTCACCCCGCGCCTGATCGTTGCACTGGCCATCACCAGCATCATCGCCACCGCCGCCGCTTTCACCATCCAAAGCTGGGCGCAGAAGCACATCCCCCCCACGCACACCGCCGTCCTCGTGTCGCTCGAGCCCGTCTTCGCCTGGCTCACCTCGCTCCTCTTCCTGCACGAGCACCTCGGCGCACGAGCCCTCACCGGCGCAGTCCTTATCGCCTTCGGCATAGCGGCCACGGAGTTCCTCCCCACCACCCCGGCCGAGATCCCTGCCTAGCCCTGCTTCCGAGCCGCCTTCTCCAGCCGATCCCGCAAAGCCACCGCCACCCCATCCCCACTCGGCACCGGACAAATAATCACGGCCACGTCACGCCCATCCAGCCACCGCAACCCCGCAAAGATCCTCCGCGCGAAAGCATCATCATCCCCCCACTCCCCGCACCCAAACGTCTCCTCCGCATACGAAGCGTCCCACTCCTCCGGCAAAATCACTCCCACCTTCTCTTCCGCCTCCTGCGCCTTCTCAATCGCCGCATGAAGCGAATGCCGAAGATCCCCATGAGCCGCCACGTAAACCAACTCCAGCCGCGCCCGGGGAGCGTAGTGCCGCAAGCCCACCCCCGGCGAAGGCAAACTCTCCGGCGCACCTTCGGCAGTATTCCCCGAAGAGAGAAACACCTCCACCGCCTCACCCGTAGCCTCTTCAATCATGGAAAGCGTCACCGCCCCCGGTCGATAGATGACCATCGGCGTCTTCAACACATCCAGCACCGTTGACTCAATCCCCACTCGAGTCGCTCCGCCATGCAACACCGCATCGATCCGTCCATCCAGATCTTCCAACACATGTGCAGCAGTCGTCGGACTCGTCCTGCCAAAACGGTTCGCACTAGGAGCAGCTACCGGCACCTCAGCAGCCTTAATCAACTCCAGAGCCACCGGATGCCCCGGCATCCTCACTCCCACTAATGGCCGCCCTGCAGTCACCGCATCTGGCACAGCGCTCGTCTTAGGCAGCAGCAGAGTAAGCGGCCCCGGCCAGAACGCCTCGATCAATTTCCCCACTCTTGCCGAAAACTCCGGAGGAATCTCCGCCACGCGATCAAGCATCGCCTGGTCGCTCACATGGACGATCAGCGGGTCCCACCCCGGCCGTTGCTTCGCCGCAAAGATCTTCGCCACAGCCACAGCATCGAGCGCATCCACTCCTAGTCCATAAACCGTCTCCGTAGGAAACGCGACCGTCCCGCCAGCGCACAGAATCTCCGCAGCCCGCTCCACGCCATCTCCATCTACGAATAAGTGCTCGGTTTTGCACAAGGCATCCATCCCTAAATCTTAGTCCCTTCAAAGTCGATCCCACATCCGCCGTATACTCACTCCATGCAGGCTCCTGAGATCGAACTTAAGTTCCCAGTCAGCGACCCCGCTGACTTTCAGTCCATGCTTCCCTCCCTCGGATTCCACCTCGACACCGCCCGCACCTTCGAACGCAACACCCTCTACGACACACCCACCCGCGCCCTCCGCGAGCAGCGCCAACTGCTCCGCATCCGCCAGTACGGCTCACTCTGGACGGTCACCCACAAGCGCCCCAGCAGCGATCTAGCCTCCGCGCGGTTCAAGGTCCGAATCGAGACAGAAACCCACGTCGACGACGGCGAGGCTACTGCCGAGATCTTCTCCAGCCTCGGCTACGCTCCAGTCTTCCGCTACGAAAAGTTCCGCACCGAGTGGTCCCAGATGCCCCTCTTCGCCGCTGAACGCTCCGACGGCGCCCTCGGCCATCTCGTCGTCGACGAGACACCCATCGGCAACTACGCCGAGCTTGAAGGCCCGCCCGACTGGATCGATAGCATGCTCGAGCTCCTCTTGGTCGACCCCAAGACCTGCATCACCGACAGCTACGGCAGGCTCTTCGAAAGCTGGAAGATCAACACCGGCAGCCCCGCCGAAAACCTCACCTTCGCAGAGATCAACAACGCTCCCGTCCCGGTCTAGCAACGAAAAGCCACCACAAACAGAAATGCCCGCTCAAACCGAGCGGGCATTTTCGCAATCCCCAGCAAAATCAATAGATATGGAAGTCGACCTGGATCTGGAGTTCCGTCTTTACCGCTTTGCCGTTCTCCGTACCGGGCTTAAAGCGCCACTGTTTCACCGCTTCAACGGCCCTCTCGCCGAGGCCCATTCCGGGATCGCTGATGATACGTACCCGCACGGGAATCCCGTGTTCATCGATTACTGCATCCACGATCGCCACGCCCATGTACTTCGCCTTGCGCGCTTCTTCCGAGAACTCAGGGTCAACCTGCGACACTAGCTTCGGAGCGCTGACCGAGCCGCCAATCTGCCGAATGCCGCCGCCCGTATTCCCGCCCGAGCCCGGCCCCATTCCATTGCCATTGCCCGAACCAAGCCCATTGCCATTGCCGTTCCCCATCGAAACGCCCACATTGGTCGCGTTGGGCATGCCAATGTTCGGCATATTCGAGGCCATCTTCAGCTTCGGATCGACATCAATCGTTGGAGCGACCGCCAGCTTCGGATCGATCTTCGGAGGAGCCATCGGCGGCAGGATCTGCTGCGGGCTGAACTTCGGGGGCGTTCCCTTGCTCACTGGCGCCGGACCCTTCTGTCCACCACCACCACCCATGCGCAGCGTCTTCACCGGGGCAGGAGGAGGCACAGGTGTCTCCAGCGAAACGATGTTCGCCTTCGGAGGTGCCGTAATCTCAACGATCTTCCGCCCCACGACCCACAGAATCAGCCCGATGATGACAGCGTGAATCACCACCGCAATCGCCGTCGAGGTCGGATCGCGCTTGACCGCCATCCGGTCCACCACCGCAACCGGTCGCGACTCCAATACCAGCGGCGGGAGTTTCTTCGGGAAGAAGACGTCGTAGAGGCTGTTCTTCAGCGACGCAAAGATACCCTGTTCCGGCCCTAGAAGATCCTTGCCGTCAAGATGCAACTCCACGTCTTTGCGTGGAACCACAACGACTTCTTCGCTCGGTTCAATCTCGGGAGGAATCATCAACGAATTGGCCATAAAAAGTTTCGCCTCGGCGACATCAAGGGTTTGCACTCCCCCGTCGCGAATCCTGGTCGATCCACTTTGAGTTGTAACGGGACCTTATCACTCCATCCGCTACCACTCTTGCCTGTACGTTCCCGGTCTTCCGCCGGATCACTTCAGGCGACAAATACTTGGCCTGAGGCCATTCTACAAACTTTCACACACGTCTGCCTCTAGGTTTGACGCACGTGAAGCCTCTGAGGTACGCCGAAATCATTTCGGCGTTAAATATCTTTAACTCTCCTTCGCAACACTCAACTGTGGACCCGGGCCTTGAACCTATCCCATAACCGCATCCCGGATACAATAGACGTTTGACCGCAGCTCTGTCTCGCTGCACTCCATGCCGAGGAATCGATGCCGGAAGTACCTGATAACAAGCCCGAAGCAAAAGGTCTGAAGTCCACTCTAAACCTGCCCCAGACCACCTTCCCCATGAAGGCCAATCTGCCTCAGAACGAGCCCGCGCGCCTCGCCGCCTGGCAGCAGGCGGACCTCTACGGCCAGATTCGCGCTGCCCGCAAAGGTGCGGCCAAGTACATCCTGCACGACGGCCCGCCCTACGCCAACGGGGCCATCCATCTGGGCCACGCCCTGAACAAGTGCATCAAGGACTTCGTCGTCAAGACCAAAACCATGGCCGGCTTCGACTCCCCTTACGTCCCCGGCTGGGACTGCCACGGTCTGCCCATCGAGATCAAGGTCGACGAGCAATTGGGCCGCAAGAAGCTCGACATGCCGGCCATCTCAGTCCGCCGGGCCTGCCGCGAGTACGCGCAGAAGTACGTCGACCTCCAGAAATCCCAGTTCGAACGCCTCGGCATCTTCGGCCGCTGGAATGACCCATATCTGACCATGTCGTTCGCCTACGAGGCCAGCATCCTTGAGACCTTCTACGAGTTCTTCGAGAAAGAGTTCGTCTACAAGGGCCTCAAGCCGGTCTACTGGTGCATTCACGACAAGACCGCCCTCGCCGAAGCCGAGGTGGAGTACGAGCAGCACACCAGCCCCAGCATCTACGTCCGCTATAAGCTAACAGCCACCAATCCGGGTGCCCCACCCATGGCAGCACTTGGCCATGGGTGGGATCTAACCAACACCTACGCCATCATCTGGACCACCACCCCCTGGACCCTGCCAGCTTCCCAGGCCATCGCCTTCAACCCAGGCATGGAGTACGTCGCCCTGGCGACGCCCGGCGCGACGTACATTGTTGCGCAGGCACTCCTCTCAGAGGTCATCGTCCGCTGCAACCTGATGAGCGCC
Source organism: Granulicella aggregans (assembly GCF_014203275.1). Lineage (GTDB taxonomy): Bacteria > Acidobacteriota > Terriglobia > Terriglobales > Acidobacteriaceae > Edaphobacter. The sequence continues at coordinate 119,680 of NZ_JACHIP010000003.1, read as the reverse complement.
GCGAGCCCGACCGAGCCCGCGTCACAGGCCGACATCGTCGCCATCTTCATGGGCGAGCACCTCGAACGCGCCACCTTCCACCACCCCTTCCTCGACCGCGAGATCCTCGGCGTCCTCGCCCCTTACGTCACCGCGGAACAAGGCACCGGCGCAGTCCACACCTCGCCCGCCCACGGCGTCGACGACTTCTACACCGGCAAGCGCTACGAGCTTCCCGAGATCCAGTACATCGACAACGCCGGCAAGCAGCGCCACACCGCCGACAAGTACTCGAACCACACGACGCAGGTCTACGACGACCTCACCGTCTTCAAGTCCAATCCGGTCATCATCGAGCTCCTGCGCGAGCACGGCGCGTTGCTCTCCGCCACCAACTTCGAGCACTCCTACCCGCACTGCTGGCGCTGCCACAACCCGGTCATCGTCCGCGCTACCGAGCAGTGGTTCATCGGCATGGAAACCCCAATGGTCGCGCCCGACGGAACCACGGCAAGCTTCCGCCAACGCGCCCTCGATGAGATCAAGAAAGTAGTCTGGGACCCCGCCTGGGGCGAAGAGCGCATCTCCAACATGATCGCCACCCGTCCCGACTGGTGCATCTCCCGCCAGCGCATCTGGGGCGTGCCCATAGCCGTGTTCCTCTGCGACAAGTGCGGCTCCCCGCTCAACGAGGCGGCCATCAACAAGACCATCGTCGAACTCTTCAAAAAAGAGAGCGCCGACGCCTGGTACATCCACGAGGCCTCGGCCTTATTGCCAGCGGGAACCACCTGCGCCTGCGGCCACACCGAGTTCCGCAAGGAGATGGACATCCTCGACGTCTGGTTCGAGTCCGGCGCAAGCTGGCACGCTGTCCTCGAAGCCGAACCCGAACTCAGCTTCCCCGCCGACCTTTACACCGAGGGCGGCGACCAGCACCGCGGCTGGTTCCACTCTTCCCTGTTGAACTCCGTCGCTACTCGCGGCATCGCCCCCTACAAGATGGTCGCCACCTCCGGCTGGACGCTCGATGAACAAGGCCGGCCCTTTTCAAAGAGCCTGGGAAATGGCGTTGACCCTGTAGACATCGCCAAGCGCCTCGGCGGCGAGGTCATCCGCCTCTGGGTCGCCTCCGTCGACTTCCGCGAAGACGTAGCCGCCAGCGAAAACCTCATGCAGCGCGTCAGCGACAACTACCGCAAGCTCCGCAACACGCTGCGCTTCCTCCTCGGAAACTTGCACGACTTTACGCCCGCGACCGACGCGGTCGCCTTCCCGAACCAGGAGCCTTTAGACCAGTACATCCTCGCCCGCGTCGCCGAGCTCGACGCCAAGATCCGCTCGGCCTACGAACACTTCGAGTTTCACCGCGCCTACCACGCCCTCAACGAGTTCGTGAACACCGACCTCAGCGCCTTATACCTCGACGTGTTGAAGGACCGCCTCTACACCTTCGCCCCGAACCATCCCGCGAGACGCAGCGCTCAAACGGCCCTCTGGCGCATCGCCGAAGCGCTGACGCGGTTGATCGCACCCATCCTGAGTTTCACTGCCGATGAAACCTGGGCCTTGCTGCCCAAGGTCGAAGGCCGCGAATCCAGCGTCCATCTCGCACTGTTCCCCGACATGAAGGACATCATCCCCGGCAGCGTCAAACAGCTCGAAGAAGATTGGGCGAAGTTGCTGGAAGTTCGCACCGAAGTTCTTGCGAAGCTCGAAAAGCTTCGCGCAGACAAGATCATCGGCAAGTCGCTTGAGGCAACGGTGAACCTCTTCCTCGGCGCACACGGCCAGCTTGAGAAATACGCTTCCGCGCTACCCGAACTCTTCAACGTCTCAGAAGTCAGCTTCCTGACCGTGACCCACACGGACCCCGATTACGTCGGGACTTTGGAGGTCAACCGCTCCAGACAGCCCAAGTGCGAGCGCTGCTGGCGCTACGTCCCCGACGTAGGCAACGAAGCAAACTACCCCACAGTCTGCTTACGCTGCGCAGAAGCCCTGGCCGCCATCCACTTCCCGCCCTACGCCGCAGAAGGCGAGAAAGGCGCGGCCGAATGAACCTCCACACCATGCCTTTCCCGCCGCAACAGCGCAGCCGAGACTGGCGCATTCCGCTCCTCATCCTCAGCGCCCTCGTAGTCATCGCCGACCGCTTCTCGAAGCTCTGGGTCGTCCACCACATCCCCAGCGGCGGAGCGCGTGTCGTCATCCCCGGCGTCTTCCGTCTCACTCACGTGCTCAACAGCGGCGCCGCCTTCAGCCTCTTCGCCGACTCCGTCTCTCCCGGCGCCGTCCGCATCGGCCTCATCGTCTTCTCGGTCATCGCGGCCTTCATCGTGCTCGGCCTGCTGCTCCGCACCGGACGATACCTCACCATCAGCACCGTCGCGCTCGCGCTCATCCTCGGCGGTGCCGTGGGCAACCTCTACGACCGCGCCCGCCTCTACTACGTCGTCGACTTCCTCGAAGTCACCATCGTCCACTACCACTGGCCCGACTTCAACGTCGCCGACAGCTGCATCGTCATCGGCGCCTGTCTGCTGGTTATAGAGATCTTCCGCCCGCAACCGCAGATCTAACGACGCCGTCAACCGATCAACGTGTCATAAGTCTTGTGGTCGCCGATCCAAAACCACAGAAGCCCGCGTAGCCGCTTGATCGCCAGCGCACGGTATTGCAGCGTCACGCGCGCGGACCATATTTCATTGCCGTGGCGTTCGCCAAGCTTCTTGAACTGTAGTGATGGATGCTGCGGATTCTCTGTTAGCAAGGCAAACTGCTTGTCAGCCCGGTCGCGAATCTGCTGCGGCAGCGCCTGGTAGGCGGCCCAAAACTCCGAACTTGCGGTGTGCTCCAACTCTGGCATTAGAGCGGCTGCGTGCGACCCCGGCTTTCATCGTCCAAAGCTCGGAAGATGGCTCTGTCCATATTGCCGTTAGCCAGATCCGCAGTAAGGCGATCGTCGATGGGCTGCGGGTGGTGCTGGTCGAGCCACACATACAGCTCTTCCAGCTCCCGCGGAGTCAGCCTGCCAATCGCGTTCCCGATCTTCTCCACAGCACTGTTTGCCATCGCCGCACCAAAACTTCTGCTTATCGAAACTGTAAAGCCTCTTGGAATCCGGGTCAAAGGCCCCCGCTAGCATTCCAACCCAAACTAACCGAAAATAGAGGTTTGCCCACTCCGCCTTTCCCATTAACGGAGAACGCACGACGTACAACGGCCTCTTATGAATGACCAGATCACAATCCGCGGCGCGCGCACCCATAACCTCAAGGGCATCGACGTCTCCATCCCGCACAATAAGCTCACCGTCGTCTCCGGCGTCAGCGGTTCGGGCAAGTCCTCGCTCGCCTTCGATACCGTCTACGCCGAGGGCCAACGCCGCTACGTCGAAAGCCTCTCCGCCTACGCCCGCCAGTTCCTCGAACGCATCGAGAAGCCCGACGTCGACTTCATGGACGGCCTGGCCCCGGCCATCGCCATCAAGCAGAAGAACCAGACCCGCAACCCGCGGTCTACAGTAGCAACCGCAACAGAGATCTACGACTACCTCCGCCTTCTCTACGCCCGCTGCGGCACCGTCACCTGCCTGCACTGTGGCGGCATCGTCAAGCGCGACTCCGTCGATGAGATCGTCGATTCCATCCTCGCGCTGCCTGAAGGCACCCGCGCCTACGCCCTCTTCCCCATCGTCCGCGCGGAGATCAAGCTCGAAGCGTTGCAGGGATCTAGCGTCGCCATCGTCGAAGCGCCCGCACCCCCCAAGCCCGCCAAGCTCTCCACCAAAAAGACCAAAGCCGCACCCGCCCCACCCATCGTAGACATCACCGACGCACTCAAAGAGCGCCTCACCGAACTCCGCCGTCGCGGTTATAACCGCCTCTTCCAGAACGGAAAGATCGTAGAGTTCTCCACGCCCGAGTCCCTCCTCGAACTCGACTTCGCCCAACCCATCTTTGTCCTCATCGACCGCCTCGCCATCTCCCCTGATGTCCGCGCCCGGATCGTCGACTCCATCGAGACCGGCTACCGCGAGTCCGGCGAAGTCCGCTTTCAGACCGTCCCTCGCGAAGAGAGCGAAGCCGCTCAGTGGTTCCGTTACTCAGCCGCCTTCGAGTGCACTACCTGCCACCGCGCCTATCGCGAGCCCGAGCCGCGCCTCTTCTCCTTCAACAATCCCTTCGGTGCCTGCCCACGCTGCCAGGGCTTCGGCAACACCATCGACTTCGACCCCAACCTCATCATCCCCGACAAGTCGAGGACCCTCGACGAGGGCGCAGTCGCGCCATGGACGACGACAAAATACCGCCCGCATCATGGCGAGATGAAACGCGCCGCAGCAGCCGCAGGCGTCCCCACTAACGTCCCATGGTTCGACCTAACGCCCGATCAACAAGCCTTCATCCAGGACGGCAAAGGCAGCTTCCCCGGCATCCGTGGCTTCTTCGCCGAGCTCGACCGCAAGAAGTACAAGCTCCACGTCCGCGTCTTTCTCTCGAAGTACCGCGGCTACGCCACCTGCCCCGACTGCAAGGGCCAGCGTCTCCGCGCCGAAGCCCGCGCCGTCCTCATCAACGACAAGAACATCTGCGAAGCCTCCGCCCTCACCATCACCGCCGCGCAGGAGTTCTTCGACAATTTGCAACTTTCAGCAGCACAAACTGAAATCGCGGGAAAGATCCTCGAAGAGGTCCGCCAGCGCGTCAGCTTCCTGCTACAGGTCGGCCTCGACTACCTCACGCTCGACCGCCTCAGCTCCACGCTCTCGGGCGGCGAATCACAACGCATTCAATTAGCTACAAGCCTTGGTTCGCGGCTGGTGGGCGCTCTCTACGTCCTCGACGAGCCAAGCATCGGTCTCCACACCCGCGACACCGCCAAGCTCATCCGCATCATGGAAGACCTTCGCGACCTCGGCAACACCATACTCGTCGTCGAACACGACCCCGACGTTATCCGCGCCGCTGACTATCTCCTCGACCTTGGGCCTGGAGCTGGCGAACTCGGGGGCCAGTTGCTGGCCGCAGGCACGGTCGCAGAAGTCACACGCGACCCCAACTCCATCACCGGCAAGTACCTCTCCGGTCGCCTCACGATCCCCGTCCCCAAGCACCGCCGCGAAGTTGGCCGCGAGCACCTCAAGCTCACCGGCGCACGTATCCACAACCTCAAGGGCGTCGACCTCGACATCCCTCTTGGCCTGCTCTGCTGCGTCACCGGCGTCTCCGGCTCGGGCAAGTCCACCATCGTGCATCAAGTCCTCTACCGCGCCTTAATGCAGGCCCTCGGTCAGGGCGAAGGCAGCGACCCCGCGCACCTCTATCGCGGTCTCTCCGGAGCGCAGCACCTCAACGACGTCATCCTCGTCGACCAGTCTCCCATCGGCCGCACCCCGCGCTCGAATCCGGTCACGTACATCAAAGCCTTCGACGCCATCCGCGAGCTCTTCGCCGCGCAGCCCGACGCCAAGCGCAAGAGCCTCTCCGCCGGCAGCTTTTCCTTCAACGTCCCCGGCGGCCGCTGCGACGTCTGCGAAGGCGACGGCACCGTCACGGTCGAGATGCAGTTCCTCGCCGACATCGAACTGCCTTGCGAAGAATGTAACGGCACGCGTTACAAAAACACCGTGCTCGACGTGAAGTACCGCAACAAGAACATCCACGACGTCCTCAACATGACGGTCAAGGAAGCTCTCGTCTACTTCGCCGGCAACCCCAAGATCGCCGACAAACTTTATGTCCTCGACGAGGTTGGCCTTGGCTACGTCCGTCTCGGCCAATCGGCCACCACGCTCTCCGGCGGCGAAGCCCAGCGCGTCAAACTCGCGTCGCATCTTGCCACCGCCCGCTCGATCACCAACCGCGCCAGCACCAACGAGACCGCCGCGAAGGCCCGCAGCCGCACCCTCTATATCCTCGACGAGCCCACCACCGGCCTACACTTCGACGATGTAGCCAAGCTCCTCGCCGCCTTCCGCAAGCTCATCGACGGCGGCGGCTCGCTGCTCGTCATCGAGCACAATCTCGACGTCATCAAGTCCGCCGACTGGGTCATTGACATGGGCCCGGAAGGCGGCTCTGGCGGCGGCCGCATCGTCGCCGAAGGCACGCCTGAAGAGATCGCCAAGAACCCGGCCAGCCACACTGGCCACTGGCTAGCCCCCGTGCTCAACCTCGCACCGGCCACCCACAAAGAAGAGCCCGTGACCGCATGACATCCAATAGAAGCGTCATCTCGACCGAAGCCGCGCGGCACCATCGCGCGGCGCAGTGGAGAGACCCCCGCATTTCGCCTTTGCCTTTTGCTGCCATTCCAAACTCTTCCGAAGTCATCCTGAACCCCGTCATCCTGCGCCCCGTCATCCTGAGCGAAAGCACTCGCAGCTTCATCGCGAGTGACGCAGTCGAAGGACCCCGACGCCGCTCACGCCACCGCAACCGCTCGAACCTTTTTGCCATGGCCGTGGCCTTCGCTGTTCTCTTCGCAGCCACAACCGCCCAGGCCCAACTCCCCGCAGGCACCACCGACACCACCGCTCAGCAACCCGCTCCCGACTCCGCCCTGATGCGTCAAGCCAACGACGCCCTCGAAAAGTCCGACTACACCTCAGCCCTCCCCATCCTCCAGAAGCTCTCAGCAGCCACCCCCAAAGACCCGCACATCCTCTTCGACATCGGGCTGACGCAGGACAATCTCGACCACGACGCCGAGGCAGAAGCCGCCTACCGCGCCTCCGCCGCCGCTGATCCCAAGTTTGCCTCGCCACACCTCGCTCTCGGCCTGCTCCTCGCCCGAGACGGCAAACCTTCCGAAGCCCACACCGAACTCCTCGCCGCCGCCAACCTCGCAGGACCCGCGAACGATGTCGACACCGCCGCCCGCGCACTCCGCGGCCTCGCCAAACTCGACCTGACCAACAATGCAGCCGACGCGCGCGATGAGCTCCTTACCGCGCTCAAGATGTCGTCTGAGACGCCCGACGACATACTTCTTTCGGCCGAGATCGCCGAAGCTCTAAACGATCTTCCCCTCGCCGACGCCGCCTATAAACGCCTCCTCGCCACGGCTCCGAACGATCCGGCGACGGTCGCGGCCCTCGCGCACGTTCTGCGCCTGGAGAACAAGCTCGCAGACGCCGAATTGCTTCTCACGACCGCCCTTGCCGCGCACCCCGGCGACACCGCTCTCACCGCGCAGCTCGCCTCCGCTTATCTTGCCGAAGACGATCCCGCCAAGTCGGCTCTGGCCGTTCCGCTTGCCGAGACCTTGCACCAGCAACATCCGGAAGAAGCAAGTGTCACACGGCTGCTTGCCCGTCTCTACGCGCAGACGAAGCAGCCCGCCAAGGCCGATCCGCTCTATCTTGCCCTTCTCAAGCAAACTCCGAGCGACCCCACCCTGCTCGACGACTACGGCGCAAACCTCATCCACCTTGCCCGCTTCGCTGAAGCCGAGACCGTCCTGAAGCGTGCAGTCGCCGAACCCAAGGCCTTTCCCACTACTGAAGACCTCGCCGCAGCGTACAGCGACCTCGCATTTTCCGCATCTGAGAACAATGACCCCACAATGACATTGCAAGCGCTCGATCTGCGTGCTAAAGTCGCAGCCACTACTCCGGGATCTGTATTTCTCGAAGCAACGGCGCATGACAAGCTTCACCAGTACAAACACGCGTCGGAGTTGTACAAGCAGTTCTTGGACTTGCCGGAAGTTAAGGCAAACGGCAAGTTTGCCGATCAAGAGTGGGAGGCCAAACACCGGCTCATCGCCCTTGAGAAAATGAAGTAAGCACGCTCCTCTCCGAGGTGCACCATGCAGCTTCCCTGTCGAATCAACATCGCACCAGCCGCCGCCGTTCTCACCCTGGCCACCCTTCTGCTTACCGCTGCGCCGGCCCGCGCCGCCATTGACGAGACCATTCCGGCCCCACAGTTCATCGCCATGCTGGAGCAGCGCGCCATGATGGCCCAGCCGCGCGAACAGTGCTTCCTTTACACCGAACTGGTCCACAGCATGACCCAGCTCGCAGGCAAGCAGTTTCTCGACGGCGATTTCGAACAGGGTGCCGCCACGCTCAAAAAGATTCAGCACTACGCCCAGCTCATCCACCAGAACCTGGCCAATAACACCAAACGCATCAAGGAAGCCGAGAAGCTGATGGAGCACACCACCTTCCATCTTGGCGAGTATGTGCATCACGCGACCGGGGATGACCAGCTCGCCCTGCAGGCGACATTGAAGCAGCTGGACGGCGTACACGACGAGCTTCTCACGCAGGTCTTCCGCCACTAGCGCTGGTTCCGGCTACCGGGCCGCCCACGAGGGCGCCATCGCACAGCGAAGGATCGCTGTATTTCTACAATTAGCACGCTTATCATCCCGGTATGCGCCGACTAACTTTCCAGCGCCGACTTGCTTTTACCCTGTGCCTCTTCATCACGCCTGCGCTCAACGCCGCTTTGCGCCCTGTCTCCTGCTTCCTGCACCCCGCCTTCCAGCGTTCGGAAGATCCCCTCTCGCAGAAGGAGATCGAAGAGCTCCGCGACACCAACCGTATGCCCAACGAACGGGTCATGGCCTTCATCAAGTTCATGGATGAACGCACCGAAGCCATTCGCAAGCTCACCACGGGCCCTCGCCGTCCCGGACGTGAGCAGGACATCCACGACACCCTGGAACAGTTCATCGCCATCGCCGACAACCTTGAAGACAATCTGAACGAGTACGGCCCGCGCCATCGCGACATCCGCAAGGCGCTGCCTAAGCTGCTTCGCGCCATTGATCGCTGGTCTTCGGTCATCAAGTCTCCACCCGACGACGACGCCTACAACATCTCCCGCAAACTTTCGCTCGAATCCATCCGTGATCTTCGGGAAGACGCAGAACACCTCATCGATGACCAGAAGACCTGGTTCGCCGCGCATCCACTGCAAAAGGATGCGGAGGGCAATGTTGTTGAGGAATAAGGGCCGCGCTCACACCCACAAGCCACCGTGCTAACCTCGAAAAAGAGTGCCATCCCCAGCAAAAACCTCCGCGCAAACCCACGCGCTGACGCCCCTCTTTGAAGAGGAGTACCGCGAACTCCGTCCGCGCGCCCCGATCCCTCCGCTTGATATTCGATTTCGCCGATTTACATCGTTGAATACGACGATCCGTCTACGCGAGGGCCAGTTGCACGTTCGCCTGTCGGACATTCTGGAATACGCTCCGGAGTCGGTGCTTCGCGCTATCGCACACATTCTATTGGCGAAACTCTATCGAAAGGCCATCGCGCCACATCACGCCGATCGATATCGTCGCCACGTGTCGTCCGAAGCTGTCTCGAAACAGGCGGAACATGTGCGGCAGACGCGGGGACGGAAGAGGCTCGTTGCACCGGTCGGACACTTCTACGATCTCGACGAGGTCTTCGAAGCGCTGAACACGCGCTTCTTTCACGGATTGTTGGGCCGGCCGACGCTTACCTGGTCAGCGCATCATGCACGCCGCATGCTGGGCCACTACGACGCCGCGCACAACACAATCGTGGTCAGCAGGGTCTTCGACCGGCCCGATACTCCGCGATGCGCCATCGAGTACCTGCTGTATCACGAGATGCTGCACCTCAAACACCCTGTTCGTGTCAAAGCAGGGCGTCGATGCGTGCATTCGCGCGAATTCCAGGCAGAAGAACGGCTTTTTCCCGAATTAGAGGCTGCAAAAGCCTATTTAAAGAGACTTTAGAAGCTATCACAGGCCGGTGTGGAGAAATGTTCCACGTGGAACATCTGCGGGGTTTAGCGGGTTTTACCGGTTTTTCTGGAACAGATCCATCATGCGGAGGCCGCAACATCTACGAGAACTGGTCCGGGAACTTTCTTGCGCGCCAGAACCATCGTCAGCCCACCTAAGAGGATCGAGACCAGAGAGGCGACCTGGGCGTTCGAAAGACCGTGAAACACCGGTGGGTTGATGCGTACGAATTCGACTAGAAACCGCCCTAGACCGCTCACTGCGAGGTAGAAGCCTGTCAGCCAGCCGACGGGGCGCGACTTATTTCCCAGCTTCCAAAGCAGCCACGCCAAAGCAAGCGAGAAGAGCAGTTCGTAGATCGGAGTCGGCTGCACGAGGTAGGGAGTCGGCACCAGAGCATCCTTTGCCATGTGAACTCCCCACGGAAGGGCCGTCACTTTTCCGTAGTCGCCGTCGCCGGAGGTCAGGCAGCCGATGCGGCCGATACCGTACCCTACCGCAGCAGCAGGGGTTGCAAGGTCAAGCATGCGAATGCCGGCCCACCCTCCACGTAGAGTGTCAGGTTTCGCCTCCATGCCCTGCCACAACAGCACAGCGATGCCGGCAAGCATACCGCCGAACCACGCGAAGCCCGCGCGGAACCAGGTGAGGAACTCGCCGAGAATCTCGAGGGGATGGTTCCACCCCGGAGCCTGCATGCGTTTGAACGCCATCAGCATGGTCGGGACATCCTGCAGTTCGTGCCAGGCCTTCGCGCCTAAAATTCCGCAGACGACCGCCAGAGCTACTACATTCAGCGCGTCCGCATCCACTCCGTTGCGTACGAAGTTTCTGTGCAACACAACTGTCGCCGTCACTGCTGCAAGCCACAACAGCAGGCCAAACGTGCCCGGATGCCAGGGGCCAATCGTCAAATAAGGGTACATACGCCTCGTTTCCTTTCAAGTATATCGCCATCAATGCGGCAGGAATCACGCGGATGTAACCGGCGCTCTTTCCATAAAGGCACGGTTCGCGCTACCCTTTGCTTTATGTCCAACAGCACGCCCCCAACTTTCCCTCCCTCCGCCACCATGGAAGTCCTGATCTCGAAGGAACAGATCGCCGAGCGCGTCGCCGCGATCGGCAAGCAGATCTCGGCCGACTACGCCGGACATTCGATCGTTTTGATTGGCGTTTTGAAGGGTGCGGCGATCTTCCTCTCCGATCTTGCTCGCGCCATCGAAGTAGACAATACCTTCGACTTCGTCGCCGTCTCCAGCTATGGTCGCGCCCGAGTGTCTTCCGGCGCTGTGAAACTGATCAAGGACATCGACAACCCGATCGAGGGCAAACACGTCATCATCGTCGAAGACATTCTGGATACCGGACTGACCTTGAGCTACCTGCGCGGCTTGATGCTGCAGCACAAGCCCGCTTCGCTGAAGATCGCTACCTGCCTGGATAAGCCGGAGCGACGTCTGGTTCCGATCGAGGCAGATTACGTGGCCTTCAGCATTCCGAACCAGTTCGTGATTGGGTACGGCATGGACTATGCGGAGCGGTATCGCGGGGTGGAAGATATCCGCTTGTTCCCGGATGAGGCTGTAGGGCATTGAGAGCCAGATCTTGCGTTCCATGAAAAAGTGACCCTGATCTTCCCGCCGCTTCGCGGCGGGAAGATCAGGGTCACTCATTTTTTGCCGAACTTAGGGCACGGCTAAAGCCGTGGGGTCAACAAACGATGGATCCGATGTCTTGGAGCGTGGCTACCAAAGAGTTGGCTACCGGAAGTGGTAGGCGACGCCGATGCTGCCGAAGTAGGGCGTGAGGCCGTTCTTCAGGCCGAGGTTTGAGAACCAGTCCTGGTATTCGAAGTCGCCGCGGATGTTCAGATACGGCTTGATCTTGTAGTCGACTCCGCCACCGATTACGGCCATGTTGTAGGCCAGGTTGGCAGCCGATGGACCGCCAGCAAAGAAGGGCGGAAAGTTAAAGACACCGCGGCCGTACATGACCTTCGCATAGGGAGTCCAGCGGGGCTTACGGAAGAAGATATAGCGACCGCCGATCTCGTAGGTGCGCTCGTAGATCTGGTCGGTGCCGTTGGCCTGGCGGTATTCACCCTCTACGCCGAAGTGCGGTTTGAAGTCGACATCGCCGTAGAAGCCGTAGCCCTTGATGTTTCTGCCGTAGTCCGAATGGCCGTAGACGAACTCTCCGCCCGCCTGGATGTCGAGTGAGCGCGTTGCCGTGGGCAGCTTCTGGGCCTGCATCGCCGAGACAGAGCCTGCCGCCAGCAATAGGGATAAGAGCGTCTTCCTCAACATTCGTAACTCCTGATTTGTAGAAGGCCCGGATTCGATACGGCCAACGAGCTGGACAACCATGCTGAGCGCGAGAGCGGTCAATGAAACGACCGCTCTCGCATTTTGATGCTTAGTTCTGCGGCGCAGGAGGCGTCGCCGTTCCGGTGGTGGCGTCGGGAGCTGCGGCAGCGGCCGCCGGCTGAGCAGCGGCGTCAGGCGCGGCAGTGGTCGGAGCAGCGGCTGTGGGAGCGGGAGCGGCTACGTCTGCCGGAGGTGCGGGTGCCTTGTAGTAGCTCAGCTTCAGGTAGACGGGCTCGATCTCGAAGGGCATCTTGTCAGCCGGGCTGAGGATGGGTTCGAAGGCGGAGTGCATTGGAATGAGCTTGTCGGTCCAGGGATCGAAGCGGAGGAAGCTGGCTAGCGGAACGGCTCCCTGCTGCTTCAGGTCGTTCATGTCGAGCTTGTCGGCTTTGGGCACGAGGGCCTGCATCCAGAAGGCGCTGTCCTTGTCGTTCTTGACGATGCCGTCGCCGATCATCGGCTCATTCAGGGCCTTCAGGCCATCGACGCGGGCGCGAAGCTGGGCGAGATAGAGGCCGAAGTACTTCTGGCTGTCGACGAGTTCCTTAGCATTGAGCAGCTCGATTGCTTTCTTCGCGGCAGCCTCGTTGTCGGCATCGGTGTGGTGCATAGGAATGCGCTTGAAGGCGGTGGTGTCGGGAAAGAGGAGGCGGTCGTTGAAGGCGTACTTGGTGTCGAGGCGGTGGCCGAGGATGATGTGCGCGAGCTGGAAGGCGAGGGCGGCGTTGAGGTCGCCTGCCTGCTGGGCTCCATCCTGGGTGACGATGCCGGTGGTATCGATGAGGCCCTTCGAGAGGATGATGGTGTTGCCAACGGCGAGCGACTCGAGCGGCTCGGTCATGAGAGTCCGCACGCGGATTGGGCGGGAGACGGTGATGTTGTTGTAGGCGAGGATGTTGCTGGCGAGGGCTTCGAGAGTCTTGTCGAACTCACTGCCGGGAGCGTCGAGGAGACCGGCTTCAAAGAGACGCTCGATCACGTTGTCTTCGGCTTGCTGCACCCAGGCGCGCTGTGCTCCGAGAGGGCTGACATCCTGCGCGTCGTTCGAGACATCGGTTGCGCCTTCGACTTCAACCGAGGTGTTTTCGGCTTCCTTCTCGGGAACCTTCAACACGTAACCCCAGACGTGGTTGATGGCCTTGAACTGGAGGGTCTTGGTGGGGCTCTTAGGGTCAGTCTCTTCGACGTAGATGGAGTTGGGGAGCCAGAGGTCGGGCTGAACGTTCGTACGCCAACTGTCGAAGTGGTAGTACTCCTTGAAGTCCTTCTCGGTGCCGGAGACGTTGCCGTCGAAGCGGACGACGTTGCCGTTGCGGGTCTCGACCCAGATGCGGCCGATGAACTTACCGGCAAGCTTGCTGTTGCCGGGGATGATGCTCTTGTTGGCGATGGGGGTTACATCGAAGACTGCGGTGGGGACGTTGCCGAGGAACTCATTACGGACGTAGCCGAAGTTATAGTAGGTGCGGCTGAAGTCTTCGTCGTCCATGACCAGCATGCGGGCGAATCCAGCGGGGTTGAACTGGAGACGAAGGCCGTTACCGAGGCCACCGGCGAAGCCGAGGGTACGCTTGAAGAGGCCGCCGATCTTGTGGTCTTCCTTGGCCTTGATGTCGTTGCGCGCGAAGGAGTCTTCGCCGATGTGCTTGCCGAAGTCGATGCGGGTGAGGTACTGCTCGTCAGACTCGGGCACCTGGACGACGCCGGCCTCGGGCTTCATGTTCTGGATGTAGATCTCGAGCAGCGGGGTGCGCTCTTTGATGACCTTAACGGTTGCGGCCTCGCGGGTGATTGCCTTATCGAGGAGCGCGTTCTGCGCGGGCGTCAGCTTGCGGGCCGGAGCCTCTTCCTTCTTCTTCTTGCCGCCAAGGATGCCCAGAACAGCGGCGTTTGCCGGAAGCGAAGAGACGAGGAGGGCCGCTGTGAGCAGCGTCGCGAAGGGATGTTTCCGAAAGACCATTTTTCAAAGCTCCTGAACTTACACGCTGCAACTAAGACGTTAGAACTGCTTTCACCAGCATACGGCTGGGGGTTTCAGGCCGCGATGAGGTGTCTTGCTTGAATCAGCCGTTCGATTCAGACTGGAACGTCACGGTGACGTTTCCTTCCCAGTCGACGGGGTGGCCGTTGGCGTCGACCGCTGGCTGGAAGCGCATGGCCTGGGCGGCGTGTTCTGCCGACTGGTCGAGACCGTGGCCGAGAGGGCGGGTGATGGCGAGGACGGTGACTGAGCCGGTGGCTGAGACGCGGATGCGAACCTGGACGACTCCGTTGATGTGGAGGGCGGTAGCTTCCGCGGTGTAGGCCGGTTTGGGCTTATAGAGGACCTTGGGGGTGTTCTGCGGAGTTCCGGAAGCGGATGCGGCGGCGGGCTTCGGCAGAGAGACCTGCTGGACCTGCCCCAGATTCACTTGACCGGCGGTGTGGCCGGTGGAGTTCATGGGGCCGGTGCCGCCGGTTACGCCGAGCTTGACACCCTGGACGGGACGAACGCCATTGCCGGCGAGTTGCTGGCCGCCGGGGCTGCCGGAGCCGAGACTGACTGCCGTGGCAGCGGGACCGCCGCCAGAGTTTGAGGCGGGCATGCCCGGGACGCCCTTCTGGCCGAGATTGATGGCGGAGACCGCGGGGCGGTTTGAAGGGGCGATGGGATTATTGGTGCTGCCGAGGGCTACCGCGGTCGGATGGGGTGAATTATTGACGACCGAGGCGGCCATCGGATGCGCAAGGCTGACGACTACGGGGGCGGGCGGCGCGACTACCTTCCTGGGAGCGGCGGGCGTGACGACCGGGGCCGGTTGGGTCATCTTCACTTCAGCGGGCTTGGGTGCTTCGATGGGCTTGACGTCGGGGAGCTTGATCTTGGGCGGGTCAACTTTGACCACTGGAGTCGGCAGCTTGGGCTGGGGCAGTATCTTCGGTTCCGGCGGCGGCAGCGGCTTGATGACCGGCATGGTCAGCATGGTGACTTCGCGGCGGGCGTCCAGAGTCTTTTTGGCCGTGACGCTCAGGGCAATGACCAGAGCTACGACGAGGACGTTGATCGCGACAGCCGTGGCGGTCGAGGCCTTGCTCTGCTTGCCAGCGTCGAGCAGACCGAAGTCCTTGAACTGGCGAGTAGAGACAGGAGCTGGGGCTGTACGTCTGGCAGCGGGGACCGCTGACTTGATTGGGATCGTGGTCGGTGCCTTAGTCGGCGCCTGGAGCTGTTCAGGAAGTGGTTGCAGCGAATTGGCCATGATGTGGGAGCGCCCTTTGTGCAGCTTCCTGCCGGAAGCTGGTAGTCGAGTGAGGATTTGGATGGCCAGGCTGAACTCTATCGGTTCGATCCTGTACACCCCGGCTAAAAGCTGCAACAAGTCACGTCATGGAGCGATGGTCCGGATTGGCCGCCACCCTATGCTTCTCACCGCGCCGGAGTCTGGCTGCAACGGTAGCGGTAAAAAATCGGTACGCACTATCAGGGTACACTTCCGTAACCGATGATAGTATCGTCGCCTGTCCACTGCGGCATGGCACTTGCACTTTCGTTGCAGGGGTGTCCCCTATGGAATCATGCCGTTTGCTGCTGATTTTGCGTTCTCCCTATAGATGATCGTCCGGCGCGAGAGGTGGCTTGAGGGTAACGGGGAGGTAAACATACCCTTCCGTTTGGATGTCTGCCGAAGCTGCGCCAGTGGCGGTAGAGGACCTGCGAACTCCGCCGCTGGATCGTATCCGATGCGATTTCGACGAGGCCGGAGCGCAAAAGTCACCGGGTATTTTTTACCGGAAGAACGGCAAATTGTGGCTTGTTCCACGCGCCGCGTCAGCGTTTCAAGTCGCTGAGTGCCTTGAGGTAGCGCTCGGGAGGGGCCGGAAGCTGGCTGTCTTTCACTGCCGCCCGGTAGCCGCCGTTGTAGATGGAGTACATCACGGCGAGCGAACAGCCGACGCCAAAGACGAAGCCGAAGAATATCGCGAACATCGCCGACCAGAGGATCGTCATGCTGATGAAAGTTTACAGGGCTATACACTGATCGCACCGTAAACCTGTTCTTACCTGTCTATACCTGTTCCCGGAGAACTCATGAAGACTCTTGAAGTTGGCTGCCTTACGGCTGCCGTCCTGGTTGTCGCTACTGCGACGCTGCGTGCGCAGGATGTGCCTGCGCTGGCCAATGTACAGTTACCGAACCTGCTGGCGACATATAAGTCTCTGCACGCCGCTCCGGAGTTGTCGCATCACGAGGAGAAGACTTCTGCCCTGCTGGCGGGCGAGCTTCGAGCGGCCGGTTATACAGTGACCGAGCGTGTTGGCACTTACAAGGATGGTTCGAAGGCGTTCGGGGTGGTGGCGATTCTGAAGAATGGAGCGGGGCCGACGCTACTGGTGCGGGCGGACATGGACGCTTTGCCGGTGACGGAGAAGACGGAACTGCCCTATGCGAGCGTGGTGCGCGCGAAGAATCCTGCGGGGCAGGATGTTGGGGTGATGCATGCGTGCGGGCACGACATCCACGTGACGACGATGATCGGCGTGGCTCGGCTGATGGCTCAGGAGAAGGCGAAGTGGCACGGGACGCTGATGCTGGTCGGGCAGCCGAGCGAGGAGACGATCGACGGCGCGGCGGCTATGCTTGCCGACCACCTCTATGAGCGCTTCGGAACACCGGACATGGCGATCGCGCTACATGACAGCAACCTGGCCGTCGGGACGCTTGCCGTTGTACCCGGCTATGCGATGGCAAGTTCGACGGGCATGGATGTCCTTATGCGCGGCGTAGGAGCGCATGCTTCGCAGCCACAGAGTGGCAAAGACCCGATCGTGATGTCGGCAGAGTTCATCGTGGCGCTGCAGACCATCGTCAGCCGGTCTACGCCGCCCCGATCACCGGCCGTATTGACGGTTGGTGACATCCACGGCGGGACCAAGCGCAATATCATTCCGGATGAAGTGAAGATGGAGCTGAACTTCCGCGCCTACGACGAGACGGTGCGGCAGACGATCCTCGCTGGAATCGAGCGGACGGCTAAGGGAATCGCCATTGCCGCCGGCGTTCCCGCAGATCGTATGCCCATCCTCACGATGCAGGAGTACACGCCCTCCATGTACAACGACCCTGCCCTTTCAGGTCGACTGGTCGCGCTCTTTCAACAAAAGTTTGGTAAGGAATCGGTCGTCGAGGACGATCCGAAGATGGGGAGTGAAGACTTCGGTGTCTTTGGCCTCGACCATAAGATCCCTGCGGTGATCTTCTGGCTGGGCGCTTATGACCCGGCGAAGGTTGAGCAGAGTGAGAAGTCGGGCGTGCCACTGCCTTCGCCTCACTCTCCTTTGTTTGCGCCGGTGCCTGAACCGACGATTCGGATGGGTGTGAGCGCCATGACGGATGCTGCGATTGCGTTGTTGCAGTAGCGGCCAGAAGGGACAAGGGCAGATCCGGAGTCTCTCTGCATCGTGATGATGTCGATGGATCTTCTCCAGGGCTAAAGCCCTTGTCCTGGCGGCGGCCGTACCGCGGGCTGAAGCCCGCTGCTACTCCAGATGGCTTGAGCAACTACGAGGTTGATTTGGCGATGCGGTATTCCTCATTACTTCATCGGTGCGGTTGCGGCTGGAGCGGGTTTGGCGAAGATCTTCAGCGCATTTTGCACGGTGTAGTTCAGCCCCCATAGGGTGGGGAGTACGACGATCACCCAGGCGGCGGCAATCAATGCGGGCGAGGACTTCTTTACTTCGGTCATGCTGGATCTCCTTTGCGGCCTTTTTGAAGGCACGCTCTTAGTGGGCTGCGCCTACCGGTGTCAGGGTCTCTGAGTCCTTGAGCCAGTACTTCTCGCTGACAGGCTTCACGAAGAGGTTGGCGATGAAGCCGACGACGAGCAGGCCGGACATGATATGCAGGATGAGCGGATAGGCGTCCTGCTTCGGTAGCTTGTTGGCAACATAGTGATCGAGGATGCCGTTGACGATGAGCGGGCCGACGATGCCGGCGGTCGACCAGGCGGTGAGCAGGCGACCGTGGATCGCGGAGACGTTATAACCGCCGAAGAGGTCCTTCAGGTAGGCGGGGATGGTGGCAAAGCCGCCGCCGTACATCGAGATCACAACCGCTGAGATGAGGACGAAGAGCGTCACCGAGTTCAGGTGATCGAGCCGGGTGAGGGGGAGGAAGAAGTAGAGGACGGCTCCCAGCGTGAAGAAGACGAAGTAGGTCACCTTGCGGCCTAGCAGGTCGGAGCAGGAGGCCCAGATGAACCGGCCGGCCATGTTGAAGATGCTGAGGAGGCCGACAAATCCTACGGCGGCGGTTGGGCTGATGACACCTTTGAAGAGGTCCTGGATCATCGGGGCGGCTTGCTCGAGGATGCCGATGCCCGCAGTGACGTTGGTGAAGAGGATGATCCATAGCAGCATGAACTGCGGGGTCTTCCAGGCTTGTGCGACGGCGACGTTGTGCTTCGAGATCAGGGCAGATTGTCTGACCGGAGCTGTCCAGCCTTCGGGCTTCCAGTCCTTAGCGGGGACGCGGATGGTAAAGACGCCGAACATCATGAAGACGAAGTAGATCGCACCCATGGTGATGAAGGTGTACGGAATAGAGGGCTGTCCGGCAGCCTTGAAGTGGGCCATGAGCTGGTTGGCGAGCGGGCCGCCGATCATGGCGCCTCCGCCGAAGCCCATGATGGCTAGGCCGGTTGCGAGGCCCGGGCGATCGGGAAACCACTTGATCAACGTCGAGACGGGAGAGATGTATCCCAGGCCGAGGCCGATACCGCCGATGACTCCGTAGCCGAGGTAGATGAGGGCAAGATTGTGGGTGGTGGCACCGGCTGACGCTACGAAGAAGCCGATGCTGAAGCAGAGTGCCGCGAAGAACATCGCCTTGCGTGGGCCGGCCTTCTCCAACCATGCGCCGAAGAGAGCGGCGGAGATTCCGAGGAAGGCGATGGCGATGGAGAAGATATAGCCGACCGCTTTGAGGTTCCAGGCGGAGCCATCCGCGCCGTGAAGGGCGAGGAGCGGATTTTTGAAGACGGAGAAGGAGTACACCTGGCCGATGGAGAGATGGATGGCGAGAGCGGCAGGAGGTACAAGCCAGCGACTGTATCCGGCCGGCGCAATGGAACGATCACGATCAAGAAAGCCAAGAGACATGTTCAAAAACTCCAGTATTCAAGTGCTCTTTACATGGATGCAAGATGGCGTTGCGGGAACCATGGTAAGAGTTGATCGCACCCAGATTCTTCGATGCCGGGACAACCATACACTGTGCCTAGGACGATTGTCCGAGAGGCTGGCTCGTTTGTTTGCCTGTGGTGCGCGGCATAGCGTACCTTTTTGCTATTCAAGTGAAACCGAGGTAATGGTTCGATGGCAGGGCAGACTCTTGTGACACAAAACACCAATTTAAGTTCAACCCTTCGCGAGCACCGCGTCTTCCCTCCCCCGGCCGAGTTTGCGGCCAAGGCACATATCGGTAGCCTGGCGGAGTATGAAGCTCTGTACAAAAAGAGCGTCGAAGAGCCTGATGCGTTCTGGGCGGATGCGGCTTCGAACCTGGAGTGGTTCGCTCCGTGGTCGCAGGTGCTGGATGGATCGGGTCCACATGCGAAGTGGTTCGTGGACGGCAAGATCAATCTCTGCCATAACTGCGTGGACCGCCATGCGCTGAGCACTCCGGAGAAGGTGGCGATTCTGTGGGAGGGCGAGCCGGGAGAGGTTCGCAAGATCACCTATGCCGAACTGCATGAACAGGTGCAGCGGTTCGCAAATGTGCTGAAGGCGCAGGGTGTGAAGAAGGGCGACCGGGTTGCGATCTACATGGGCATGTCGCCGGAGCTGGCCATGGCTCTGCTGGCGTGTGCGCGCATTGGTGCGGTGCATTCGGTGATCTTCGGCGGATTTGCCGCTCATGCGCTGGTGGATCGGATCAACGACTCAAGCTGTGTTGCAGTGCTGACGCAGGATGGCAGCTTCCGCCGTGGCAGCGAGATCAAGCTGAAGGCGATTGTGGATGAGGCGCTGACCAAGTGCCCGTCGGTGAAGAGCGTCATTGTCTATCAGCGGACGAAGTCTTCGATCAACATGCAGGAGGGACGAGACATCTGGCTGCATGATGCTGTCGGGTCCGTTGCGGCAGAGTGTCCGTGCGAGTGGATGGACGCGGAAGATCCGTTGTACATCCTCTACACGTCGGGGACGACGGGCAAACCTAAGGGGCTTGTTCATACGACCGGTGGATATGCGGTTGGAACCTATCTGACGAGCAAGTACGTCTTTGATCTGCGGGGTGACGACGTTTACTGGTGCACAGCCGATATCGGCTGGGTTACCGGGCACTCCTATGTTGTGTATGGGCCGATGCAGAACGGCGTGACGGTGCTGATGTACGAGGGCGCTCCCAACTTTCCTGAGAACGACCGGTTCTGGAAGATCATCGACGAGCACAAGGTGACAGTGTTCTATACGGCTCCGACGGCGATCCGAGCGTTCATCAAGTGGGGCAACGAGTGGATCGAGAAGTACGATCTGGGCTCTCTGCGGCTGCTGGGTACGGTGGGCGAGCCGATCAACCCTGAGGCGTGGATGTGGTATCACCGCATGGTGGGCAAGGAGCGGTGCCCGATCGCCGATACTTGGTGGCAGACGGAGACAGGCGCGCTCATGATCACGCCGATCCCAGGGGCGATCGCGACCAAGCCAGGTTCCGCGACGCGGCCTTTCTTTGGAATTGTGCCGGAGATCGTTACAAAGGAGGGCGAGCCCGTGCCTGACGGGCAGGGGGGATTACTTGTAATCTCGAAACCCTGGCCTTCGATGGCGCGGACGATCTATGGTGACCCAAAGCGGTATGAGGAGGCCTACTTCAGTGAGGTGCCGGGCAAGTACTTTACGGGCGATGGGGCGAGGCGCGATCAGGATGGCTACTTCTGGTTGATGGGGCGCGTGGATGACGTCATCAATGTGAGCGGCCACCGGCTGGGGACGATGGAGATCGAGTCGGCCCTTGTGGCGCACACGAAGGTCGCTGAGGCGGCGGTGGTGGGACGTCCTGATGAGATGAAGGGGCAGGCCATCGCGGCGTTCGTCACGCTGGAGCATGGGTATGAGGCCAGCGATGAACTGCGGCAGGAGCTGCGGCAGTGGGTCGCGAAGGAGATTGGGGCGCTGGCTCGGCCGGATGATTTGCGGTTTACCGATGCTCTACCGAAGACTCGTAGCGGCAAGATCATGCGGCGGCTGCTGAGGGAGTTGGCGACTACGGGTGAAGTCAAAGGCGATACGACTACGCTTGAGGACTTTGCTGTGGTCGCGAAATTGCGGGAGCAGGACGAGGCCTAGTGGCTGGGGTGGGAAGCAGATCCTCCGTTTCCCACCCCGGCCAGCAAGTGCGCCGACCCGGGACCCCGGATTCGCGCCGTATGACAAGGGTTGGATGAGCGATCAAGGTTTGCAAAAGACAACGGCCTCCAGACGGAGGCCGTTGTCTTTTGCGAGTACGTGGTGAAGGAGTTTAACCGCCGCGCCGACGAAATGCGGTGGTCTCTCCACTACCACGCGATAGAACCGCATGGCTACGGTCGAGATGACGTGTTCTTGACAGATGCTGAGCGGTTGTCAGGCGGAGACGTTGACCAGTGAGCCGGTTCCCTGGCCGTGCTGGACGAGGTAGCTGGCCACGGCTTGAAGCGCGTCGTCGGTGCTACCGGATTTCAGAAGGGTGGCAAGCTTGGTGACGAGCTTGTCCAGGGCGGTCTCCGAGGTGACGGAGGTCGAGTCAGAACTGCTGGTCGCCGAGGCGGAAGTGCTAGAAGTTGAGTCGGGCTTGATGCCAAGATCGAGCTCCAACTGCTTTATGTCGGACTGAGCTGCGGTGGTGTTACCCGAGGTGAGGTCTTTGAGGAACGAGGTCAGGTCTTTGGTCGTGTTGGACTCAGTTGAGCTGGCCTTGAGGTCCTTCTGCAGTTGGGCCAGCGCCGTCTTCGCGTTGGTCGCATCGCCCGAGGCAAGATCCTTCAGCAGGTTGACGAGATCCTGAGTAACAGGGTCGAGCGAGCTGGTCGATGAGCTGTCGGTTGACGAAGAGAGGAGAGAGGTTGAGGAGACTGCGCTGGTGGATGCGGTCTGGGCGGTGCTCGATGTAGTGACCGGGCTATATGCGCTGTCGAGCAGCGACTGGAGGACGGAGGAAGAGACACCAGTTGTAATTGACACAGAACGCTCCCTGAAGATCGATGCTCGCGGCAGAATCCTGGAAAGAGCTCCGGGGGAGGATTAGGTACCGCTGCACCATAGTGACCTGAGGGAATGTGGAGTGGAATACCCCGATGGTGCTAAGCAAAGTTTGCCGTAAACGGCAGATTTTGCCGGGCTTAGCCTGCGACGGAAGAGTCGTTTATATGAGGGACGTGTCTGAGTCCGAGGGCCGCGACGGCAGGGTGAAGAAGAAGCTGGAGCCCTCGTCCGGCTTGCTGGTAGCCCAGATGCGACCGCCATGCTGCTCTACGATGCTGCGGCAGATGGCGAGGCCGAGGCCGGTGCCTCCGCGAGACCGCGAGTCCGAGGCGTCGACCTGGTGGAAGCGCTCGAAGATCTGTTCGAGCTTGTCCTCGGGGATTCCGGGGCCGGAGTCCTGGACTTCGATCTGGACCTCGTCATTCTCCGTGCGGCTGGCCTTAAAGACGATGCGACCACCCTTGGGAGAGAACTTGATGGCGTTCGAGATGAGGTTGTTGATGGTCTGGGAGACGCGGTCAGGATCGGCCCAGGCATCAACCTGCTGCGCTTCAACCTGGATTTCGATGTCGGCGCGGGCGGCTTGAGTCCGCTGGGTCGCGGCGGCCTTACGCAGCAGTTCGTCGATGCCGAACATACTGTAGTTGAGCTCAGTCTTGCCGCTGTTGATGCGTTCTAGGTCGAGGATGTCGTTGACGAGAGCGACGAGCCGGTCGGTGTTGCCGATTGCAATATCGAGCATTTGCCGGGTTCGCTCGGGCTTGGTGGAGAGTGCGCCGCTCTGGATCAGGCCGAGGGAGGCGCGAAGTGAGGTGAGCGGCGTGCGGAGTTCGTGCGAGACGGTGGAGATGAACTCGTCCTTCATGCGGTCGAGGGCGCGTCGCTGGGTGGTGTCCGTGAAGGCGACAACGACGCCGACGGCACGGCCGCCGGGGATCCGTTCGCCGTCTACGGTGCGGGCATCGGTATCGACCTGGGGACGGGCGACGTAATCGACCGGGAAGAAGGTGCCGTCCTTGCGCCAGAAGACCTCGGTCGAGACGCGTGTGGTCTCCATCTTACGAAGACTTAGATTGACCGGGCATGTCTCCCATGAGTAGTGCTGGCCGCTGGGATGGTGATGATGGATGAGATCGTGCATGGACTTGCCGAGCACCTCTGCCGGCTCGTAGCCCAGCATCTGCGCGGCGGCAGGATTCATCACGGTGATGCAGCCTTCGAGGTCGACACCGAGGATGCCGTCGCCGATGGACTCCAGGATGGAGTTGGACTGGCGGACGAGGGAGCGGAGTTCACCTTCGGCGCGGATCTTATCGCTGACATCGACGCCGAAGCCAAGGACGTAGGGCTGCCGCTCGGGGACGGAGATGAGCTTGTTGCGGAAGGCGATGACGCGGAGTTCGCCGTTCAGATGGCGCAGGTGGAGCAAGCCTTCGGCCTGGCCGGTGCGGGCGATCTGGTCGAGATACTGGGCGAAGAGCTTCTCGGTGCCGGGGAACATGAGGTCGAGAAGAGAGTGGCCGACGACTTCGTCGACGGTGCGGCCGATGGCCTCGGCCCCATGCTGGTTTACGGAGAGCAGGACGCCTGTGGCATCGTGCGTGCAGACCATGCCGAGCGACCCCTCGATGAGTTCGCGGTAGCGGGCTTCGCTCTCGCGCAGGGTGGCCTCGGCGTCGCGTTGTACGGTGACGTCGATACCGGTGGAGATGATGAACGCCACTTGCTTCTGAGCGTCGAGCAGGGCCGTCGCCGACCAGGAGATGCGCCGGGGGCTTCCGGTCCGGGTGAGCCAAATATTCTCAAAGGTGACGGGATATCCACCCGTCCGAATGCCTTCGAATTCGCGCATGGCTTCGGGAACGTCTTCGCTGGGGATCAGTTGCTCCCAGACATAACGACCGAGGAGCTCAGAAGACTTGTAGCCGGAGATGGTCTCGCAGGCGCGGTTGAAGCGCACGATGCGGCCGGCGGTGTCGAAGACGGCAACCAGGGCACCGACGGTGTCCAGCACGGCGGAGACGAAGTTGCGCTCGACGGTAAGGGCGGTGTCGGTTCGCTGATGGACGCGGGCAGCGAGCTCCATCTGACGGACGCGGCTGTTGAGTTCGAGCCGGGTGATGATCTGGCGGCCGATGATGGTAAGCGCGTCGCGCTGCGAGGCTGTGAGTTTTCGGGGGACGGAGTCCAGAACGAAGACAGTGCCGATGACGGTACCGGTCGGGGTGATGAGCGGAGCTCCGGCGTAGTAGCGGAAGATGCGACCGCCGAGTTCGATGCCGCGCTCAGAGTGCTCCGGATCAAGATAGGCGTCCGCGACTTCGTAGACTTCCTGCTGGGTAACCGTCCGCTCGCAAGGACTGTCGCCGCGAGGCTGCTCCGCGACGGAGATGCCGACGGTCGCTTTGAAAACCATACGGTCACCATCGAGCAACATGACCGCGGCGATGGGAGTATTGCAGACCTGAGTGGTGAGGCGCGCGAGGTCGCTGAGCGCCGGATCGACTGGCGTTGTCAAGACCTCGTATTTTTCGACGGCTTCGACACGCAAAGCATCGTCTTCGAGCGAGCGCTGGCTCATAGTCTTAAATTTCATGGTAGGAGATGAACTGAAACTGAATGCTGCCACTTATGGGTGACTGGGCAATCCAGTTGAAGATCTGCAACGTACTCACCCCAGAGACGCCTTCCGTTGTTTCTGGAATACCTGGGATGATGAGACCCTTTGAATCGGTAAACAGTCTTCCGGTTACGGCTTGGGCAGTTTGCAGCAGCTCCCTGCGTCGGGAGGCTCTTCTGCACTCGATTCCATCGCCACCTTCCAACCCCCGCCTGGCCCGGAGGTGTCGCTTCCCTTCTTCCATACAGTTATGTAGCGACCAGACAGGGTTACGGTCTGGCCGTGTTGATCTTTGAAGGCCGCATCATAGTGGCCCCAAGTAAATCCCATATCGTTTGAAGGGCCCATTTGGGCGCCTTGCGCCACCCAAGTCAATTGATAGTCCTTCGGGTCCCACTGCGCCTGAGCAGCGATTGCCGTCTTTCCCATAACGGGAGACTTACCGTTTGCCAGCGACACGGCGTCGTCGGCAAACCAGCTTGAGAATGCCTTTCCTCCACCCGCAGCGACCGAGGCGGCGAACTTCGTCTCCAGTTCCAGAAGCAGGATGATGCCGGGAGTGAAGGTCGGCTGGGTTAGCGGGCTTATCTTGTATCCGTTCTGTGGGAGCGGATCATAGGTTGATGTTGTCGACTTCTGAGACTGCTGCGAGCGCGGGAGAGGAGGTAGCCCGGTAAGACGGCCCTGCGCTGGGGCACTCTGCGTGTGACAGTAGAGTCCGCAGAGCAAAGCGGTAACTGTCACAAGGTGACGCATACCGACCATGCTATCAGTCGTCTGCAGATTTGGATGAGCGTTGATGTCGGCTGGAATCGACATCTCTTTGAGCCGTGCAGACGACGAGAGACGCCAGTTCGAAACTGTTATTCTTCGCAAGCGATGGCAAATGCAAGACCTCTGCGATTCCTTCCGTCCGGCTTCGTTTTGCCTCTCTGCGCAGTGGCGCTCTTGCTCCTGGGCATCGCTGCGGGAGTGTTGCTGCCCCAGGTACCGGTTACTGGTTTGATTCTTCGCTGGGCGGGAATCGCTCTGCTGGCGGCGCATGCTGCCGGCCGGCGGTCGGTGACTCCATGGATCATCGCTGCGATGATCGCGGGGGCCGAGATTGGCTTTGACGCTCCCTCGTTCGCGATCCATCTGCGGGTCTTCTCGGACATCTTCTTGCGGCTGATCAAAACGATCGTCGCTCCGCTGATCCTGGTGACGCTGATTACGGGCATCGCCGGGCATGGCGACCTGAAGGGCGTTGGCCGGATGGGGCTGAGAAGCTTTATCTATTTTGAGGTGGTGACGACCCTGGCGCTGGCCATCGGGCTGGTTGCTATCAATCTGAGCCACGCTGGTGCAGGTCTGACCCTGCCGGCGAGTCCTCATGAGGCGGTCGCCACGCCGCCGGCACTGCGATGGGACGACTTTCTGCTGCATATCTTTCCGGAGAACATCGCGAAGTCGATCGCTGAGGGACAGATCCTGCAGGTGGCAGTCTTCGCGGTGCTCTTCGGGATTGCGCTCGCTACACTGCCGGATTCGAAGCGCGGTCCGGTGCTGCGGCTGACCGAGTCGCTCTCCGAGGTGATGTTCCGGTTCACGAATGTGGTGATGTACTACGCTCCGATTGGCGTCGGCGCGGCGATGGCGTTTACAGTCGGCCACATGGGGCTGGGTGTGATGGTCAACCTGGGCAAGCTGCTGCTGACGTTCTACGCTGCGCTGGTTGCCTTCGCGCTACTGGTGCTGCTGCCTGCGGCATTGTTCTTTCGGGTGCCGATCCGGCGGTTTCTGCGAGCGGTGGCCGAGCCAGCGACCATCGCCTTTGCTACCTCAACCAGCGAGGCCGCACTTCCGCGCGCGATGGAGTGTATGGAAGCGCTGGGCGTGCCGCGGAGGATTGTCAGCTTCGTGATCCCGGCGGGATACAGCTTCAATCTGGATGGATCGACGCTCTACCTTGCGGTGGCCAGCATCTTTGTGGCGCAGGCGGCGGGGATTCATCTTTCGATTGGCAAGCAGCTCGCGATGATGGCGACACTGGTGTTGACGAGCAAGGGAGTGGCCGGTGTGCCGCGCGCGGTGCTGGTGGTGCTGCTGGCGACGGCGGCGACCTTCGGGCTGCCGACAGAGCCGATCTTCGTGATCCTGGGCATCGACGCGATCATGGATATGGCGCGGACGATGATCAACGTCGTCGGGAACTGCCTGGCTTCGGTGATCGTGGCGCGGTGGGAGGGAGCATTCGACGCTGAGCCTGTGTCGGAGGTGGTTCGCGAGGGTACTGTCGCCTAAGTAACCGACTTCACACGATCAATAGACCGCCTGAATCCTCTTCTCGGGCGTCTAACGGTTGATATACTTGAGGGCTACGGCAGGCGGCGAAGTAGTCGTCCCGGCAAGCTCGAAGGATCGACTGGACCCTACCGCCAGCACCAAGGTTCGCATCCACGGGCAGACAGGTACGTGAATGAGCAACATCCTCGAGACGATCGAATCCCCCGCAGACATCAAGAAGCTCTCGCTCCCACAACTGGAGACGCTCGCGGCGGAGATCCGCGAACGGCTGATCCATAGCGTCTCGAAGACCGGCGGACATATCGGCCCGAATCTGGGCGTGGTCGAGCTGACGATTGCGATGCACTACGTCTTCGACACGCCGACGGACAGCTTTGTCTTTGATGTAAGCCATCAGGCTTACGTGCACAAGTTGTTGACCGGGCGGGAGAAGCTGTTCCATACGATTCGACAGCCGGGCGGCCTGAACGGCTTTATGCTGCGGACCGAAAGCGAACATGACAGTTACGGCGCGGGGCATGCCGGGACGGCTCTGAGCGCGGCCCTGGGGATGGCGGTGGCTCGGGACATGTCCGGCGGATCGGAACATATCGTCGCGCTCGCCGGGGATGCTGCGTTCACCAACGGCATCTCGTTTGAGGCGTTGAACAATATCGCGTCGCAGACGAAGCGAATGATCGTCGTGCTGAACGACAATGCGTGGTCGATCGACAAGAACGTCGGGGCTATTGCCGAGTACTTCCACAAGATCGTCACCAATCCGACCATCGCCGGGCTGCACGAGCGGGCATCCGGGTTGATCGGGCGCTTTGGCGGTAAGACAGCGACCCACCTGCGGAAGAAAGCGGAAGAGGCTGCGAAGGGACTGATCGGGCCGGGCATGCTCTTCGAAGAGTTTGGACTGACGTACTTCGGGCCCCTGGACGGACACAACCTTCCTCTGCTGATCGATACGTTCAAGTTCCTGAAGCAGCAAAACCGGCCCGTCATCCTGCACGCGATCACGCAGAAGAGCCGAGGGTTCCAGCCGGCGATTGAGCAGCAGAAGAAGTTCCATGGCCTGGGACCTTATAACGCCGAGACGGGTGAGACGAAGCCGACAGGTCAGAAGACTTACTCGGAGATCTTTGCGGAGAGCTTGTCGAAACTTGCTACGGCGAACGACAAGGTGGTTGCGATCACGGCAGCTATGCCGAATGGGACCGCGCTGGACCTCTTCCGGCCACTGCATCCGACGCGGTACTTCGACGTGGGTATCGCCGAGGAGCACGCGGTGATCTTTGCTGCCGGCATGGCGACCAAGGGTTACAAGCCGTTCGTTGCCATCTACTCGACCTTCTTGCAGAGGGCGTTTGACCAGATCGTGCATGATGTCTGCCTGCAGGAGCTTCCCGTCGTCTTCTGCATGGACCGTGGTGGGCTTTCAGGTGACGACGGGCCGACGCACCATGGGCTTTTTGATATCAGCTATTTACGGAGCGTACCTAATCTAATTCATATGGTTCCGAAGGACGAGGACGAACTCGCCGACATGATGTACACGGCGATGCTGCATCCGGGGCCATCGGCGATCCGCTATCCGCGCGGTGTCGGGCCGGGAACGCCGGTAAAGGTCAAGCCCGAGGCACTGGCGATCGGCAAGGCAGAGATCATTCAGGACGGGGAGGATGTCGCGATCTTTGGGCTGGGCGCGATGCTGCCTGAAGCGATTCGGCTGGCAGCGATGCTGGAGCGCGAGGGCATTTCGGTGGCGATAGTCAACCCACGCTTTGCCAAGCCGGTCGACGCCGCTTGCGTGGAGGCGTACGGAAAGCGATGCGGTCTTCTCGTCACGATGGAAGACCACGTCCTGGCGGGCGGGTTTGGGTCGGCGATCTTGGAGTGCGCGAACGATCAGGAGATCGCGACTCCCGTGGTGAGGATCGGATGGCCGGACGAGTTTATCGAGCACGGCAAGCCGGATGCGCTGCGCGCAAAGTATGGCCTGACCGCCGAGGCGGCGCTGGACAAGATTCAGCCTTACTTGGCGACGCTTCGCCGAGCACACATGATAACGAGCTAACTTATTTGGTTACTTCAACTCCGCGCCAGAATGCTACGTGATGCTTGACATTACGGGCGGCGGGTTTCGGGTCGGGGTAGTACCAGGCGGCGTCGGGGTTTTCCTGGCCGTCCACGATGAGCGTGTAATAGCGCGCCTGACCCTTCCAGGGGCAGCTTGAGGTCGTGGAGCTGGGCTTGAAGAACTCGCGCTTTACCGACTCGTCGGGAAAATAGATGTTGCCTTCTACGGTCTCGTACGTTTCGCTTTCAGCAATTGTCTGGCCATTCCATACTGCTTTTGCCATATCAAACGTACTCTCATTCTTATCAATAGGTTACGGCGAGCGCACAAGATTTCCACAGCTCTACCGGGGTTCTGGAACCCGAAATCCAATGACGCATTTGTAACAGAAGAGCGCCGGAAACGGAAATGGATCGCCCGAGGGCGACCCATCTCCGTAAGCCTCTGCTGCCTATCGCCTACGCGTAAGTTTCAACGACCGCCCGGGTCTTGTCGGGATCAGGCATCTCAAGCGGCATGGCGGGTGCCGGGTCGGCTACCTTGCGCTGGTAGGTGCAAGGCGCGTGAGTCGGTTCCTCAACCGGAGCGCCCTTCTTTGGGCGGCGCTTCGGCAAGGCTTCGTGGTTGTTGGGGCAGACGTAGGAGGTTCCCTTGTCGTTCACCACTTCAAGCAGGTAGGCACTGTCGCACTTCGGGCAGGTCTCGTTGATCAGCTTGAGATTGCTGGCGTAGTCGCACTTGGGGTAGTTGACGCAGCCGTAGAAGACGTCGCCGCGCTTGGTCTTGCGGGCTGCGAGGTCGCCGCCATCCTTCGGGCACTTTACGTCGAGCAGATCCTGCTTGACGTACTTGCACTTGGGATAGCCGCTGCAGGCGATGAACTCGCCGTACTGACCGTCGCGCTGGAGCAATGGTTTGCCACACTTAGGGCAAGACTCTTCAAGCTGTACTGGAGGTTTTGTCTGTACCTTCTGCGTAAGCTTGCGGATGGTCTTGCAGGGCGGATCATCGTTATAACCGGGGCAGGCCATGAACGGGCCCCAGGGGCCGTTGCGGAGGACCATGACGCGGCCGCAGTTGTCACAGAATTCCTCTTCCGGGACGTCGTCGGCACCGGGGGCGCTGAGGTCGGGCTTGGCGGCGAAGTTTTCCTTGGTGAAGTCGCAGCTAACGGCTTCAACGATGACCTTTTTGCTGGTGCCTTCGGCGACCTTTGCCTGGGCGTCGTTGATAGCGGACTGGAGCGCCTTGTTGTCGGCGACCTCTTTCGAGAAGTCCGGCATCTCTTCCGTCATCGCTTTCACTTCTACCGGGAAGTTCAACGTATCATTGATCTTCTTTAGGAGCGCCTTGGGGTCTTTCTTCCATGGACCCATGGCGACGGTCATCGGCTTCGCCTTCGAGAAGGCGCTGCAGGCATAGAAGCTGCCGAACTTTCCCCACTTCAGGATGAGTGGGCTGCCGCACTTGTCGCAGGTCTGATCGGTGACCTGCTCCATGCGCTTGATGTCTTCCATATGGGTGCCGGCGTAGATCAGCTCCTTCTCAAAGTGATCGTAGAAGCCGTTGAGCAGGTCGGTCCACTTCTCCGCTCCGTCTTCGACAGCGTCAAGTTCGCCTTCGAGCTTGGCGGTGTATTGCGCGTCGAAGATATAGGGGAAGTTCTTGACCAACAAACCGGTCACCACTGTCCCAATCTCGGTCGGGACGAACTTGCCCTGGATCTTCTTGACGTAGTCGCGATCCTGGATCGTATTAATGATGGAGGCGTAGGTGGAAGGGCGACCGATTCCCTGCTCTTCGAGCACCTTGACTAGCGAGGCCTCGTTGTAGCGCGGCGGCGGTTCGGTGAACTTCTGCTCCGGGTCGACAGACTGCATGGCGAGCGCCTGGCCGTCCTTCATCTCCGGAAGGATGGTGTCTTCGGAGGCGTTGTCCCAGACGGCGAGGTAGCCCTCGAATTTAAGGATCGATCCCGAGACGCGGAAGTTATAGGTGCGATCGGCCTTAGCGGCGATCTCGACGGTGGTCTGATCGAAGACGGCGGGGACCATCTGCGAGGAGACGAACTTCTGCCAGATCATCTTGTAGAGGCGATACTGCTCGTCGCTCAGCGAACCCTTGATGGATTCGGGGGTGTAGTCGACGCGGGTTGGGCGGATGGCCTCGTGGGCGTCCTGGGCGTCCTTCTTGCCCTTGTAGTCGTTGGCGCTGGCTGGGAGGTACTTGGCGCCGTGCTTCTTCTGGACGTAGTCGCGCGCCTCGGTGATGGAGTCAGCGGAGACGCGGGTGGAGTCGGTACGCATGTAGGTGATGAGGCCGACGGTGCCATCCTTGCCGATCTCGACGCCTTCGTACAGACGCTGCGCGACGCCCATGGTGCGGCGAACGTTGAAGCCGAGGCGGCTCGAGGCGTCCTGCTGCAGCTTACTGGTGGTGTAGGGGGCGGTCGGGTTGCGCTTGCGCTCCTTGCGCTCGACGGAAGCTACCGACCACTGCGCCTTGCGCATCTGGGCGATGACTTCGTCGGTGATCTTCTCGTTCGCGAGAGCGCCGGAGAGGAACTGCTCTTTGCCCTCCTTGTCGACGCCGGTGGAGACGCGGGCGGTCTCGCCGTCGATGCCGGTGAACTTCGCGACGAACTCCTGCTTGTTGGCCTGAAGCTTTGAGGTGATGTTCCAGTATTCGACCGGATTGAAGGCGTTGATCTCGCTCTCGCGCTCGACGATGAGACGGAGGGCGACGGTCTGAACACGTCCGGCGGAGAGGCCGCGGCGGACCTTATCCCAGAGCAGAGGCGATACCTGGTAACCGACCAGGCGGTCGAGGACGCGGCGGGTCTGCTGGGCGTCGACGAGATCTTCGTTTACGTCGCGTGCCTTCAGGAAGGCGGCTTTGACGGCCTTCTGGGTGATCTCATTAAAGGTTACGCGCTTGATCTTCGACTTATCCTTAACCATCGGCGCGAGCTGCATGAAGAGGTGTGCGGCAATCGCCTCGCCTTCGCGGTCGGGGTCGGGTGCCAGGTAGACCATGTCCGCCTTCGCGGCGAGCTTCTTGAGGCGGTCTACAACCTTCTCTTTGCCGGGGGAGACGATGAGTGTCGGCTCAAACGTCCGCTTCTTCAGCTCCACGCCGATATCGTTCTTTGGCAGGTCCATGATGTGGCCAATCGAGGCCTCCACCACGTAATCGCTGCCGAGATATTTATTGATCGTCTTTGCCTTTGCGGGCGACTCCACGATCACCAGTGACTTTGCCATTCGTTCCCTTCTCGTCCTTTTACATCTGAAAAACGCAGCCTCAAAATCCGGCTGCCCGATCGGCTTTCCAAAACTCACCGATTCCATGCGAACCTAACACGGTTCCGGTCCCACGTCATCTCCACCTATCGGGAGGAGGGACGAAACGCAGCCGCGAAGGTCACATTCGGGCTTACATTTGCACAGGGTGCCCCGCAGCCCGATTGCTCCATCTTCGCGACAGTTTTTCCGCCGTTCAGACGACGGAGATCGCCATAAATTTCAAAGGTTTCCACCCCACAATGCGGCTAAAACGTTCGAACATAGTTTTTGCCTGGCAACTGCTTTATGCGACCGGCAAGCTCCAATTCGAAGAGCGCCGCAAAAATCTCCGCCGAACCCATCTCGCCATCAAGCCCTTCGATCAACTCGTCGAGTTGCAGCGACTCATCCTGCCGCAACCGTTCGAAGACCATCCGCTCGGGCTCGGCGAGTGGCTTCTGGTTAAAAAGAGATGCGGTCAGGGATGAGTTCGATTCATTGCCGCCTCCCGCGCCTGACTGACCACCTGAGTGTTGTATCTGTAAATTGGCTTCTAGTTGCAGCCGAATCTGAGACGGGAGATCCTCCCATACGTCCTCCCATGTAGCCGTAAGTTTGGCTCCCTGCTTGATGAGGGTGTTCGGCCCCCAGGCGTTCTTGTTGGTCACGTTGCCGGGGACGGCGAAGACTTCGCGGTTCTGCTCCATGGCGCAGCGGGCGGTGATGCGGGTGCCGCTGTGCTCGCCCGCCTCGATGACCAGGACGCCGACGCTGAGGCCGCTGAGGATGCGGTTGCGCAGGGGAAAGTTCTGCGGCGCGGGAAAAGTGCCGAAGGGGAATTCGGTGACGATGACGCCGCCGTTGGCGACGATATCTTCTGCCAGCCGCTTGTTCTCCTTGGGGTAGATGACATCGATGCCGGTGCCCCAGACGGCGAGGGTTCGTCCCTTCGCTACGAGCGCGCCCTTGTGCGCGGCGGTGTCGATGCCGCGTGCCATGCCGCTCTGAATCACGAGGCCGCGTAGCGCGAGATCGCGGGCCAGCATCTCGGCCATGCCTGAGCCATAGACGGTGGGCGACCGGGTGCCGACGACGGCGATTCCAGGGCGATCAAGCAGGTCGACGGGGCCGCGAATCCAGAGGACCGCAGGAGGGTCGAAGATCTCGAGGAGACGTTCGGGGTAGTCGCGGTCGTCGCGCGTGAGGAAGGTTACGCCGGGCTCAGCGTTGATGCGCGCGATCTCGTCCTCTGCCGTAGCGCGGGCGCGGCCGTCGAAGATGAACTGCGCTGCACTTGCGGGCATGCCCAGCGATTCAAGCTCCGTCAATGAGGCCTGGAAGATGCGCTCCGCCGCGCCGATGCGCTCGATCGCACGGGCCGTTCTGCGAGGCCCCATCGCAGGGGTCAGCGTCAGCGCCATCCATGCCAGACGCGCCAGTTCGCGCGCGGCACACTCTGCTAAGTTCCCACCTGCACCCATGCGCATTCCCTTCCAGCTCTGCTAGAAACGCAACCAACGGATGAGGGGGAGGCTACCTAGGCATCGATCCCATGTCAAGCGCTGGTCGCTCTGTCGATCATGGAACTTCCTTCTCGTCGCTCGCGTATCTTTGGCCGAGCCACTCATGAGGCCGAAAGGTCGTCTCGCCTTGCGTCTCCCGCTCCTGATACTCCACATCTTCGGCGGCTCGATCAGCCTGATCGCGGGCACGGTGGCCATGATTGCGCGCAAGGGCGAACGCGTGCATCGTCTCTCAGGAGATGTGTTCACAGCGGCGATGCTGACGCTGGCTACGAGCGGCTTCCTGCTTGCGCTTCTCAAGTCGCAAATCAGCAATGTCATCGCTGCCGTGCTCACCTTTTACCTGATTGCAAGCGCGTGGGTCGCGGGACGCCGCAGAGATGGTACGGGGCCGATTGACTGCGCGGGTCTCGTTATCTGCCTGGTCGCGGCTGCGGGCGTCCTTACGCTCGGCGTTCGCGGGATCATGAGCGGACGAGGCACGGACAACGGCGCGCCTGCGGCTATGAGTTTCATCTTTGGCGGCATCCTTCTGATCGCTGCTGCTGGAGATGCACGGATGCTGGTTCGCGGTGGGATCTCCGGCCGTCCGCGCATCGTGCGTCATCTCTGGCGCATGTGCGTGGGACTCTTCATCGCAACGGGCTCTTTCTTCCTGGGTCAGCCTCAGGTCTTTCCACCGGCGCTTCGCGGCTCCATCTATCTCATCATCCCTGCGTTGCTTCCGGTCCCCTTGATGCTCTTCTGGCTCGTCCGCGTGCGCACGAAAGGCGCTTATAGGTTGCAGCCACAGACCGCCCTTGTGCCGTCGGCTGGGCTGAAGAAGATCGCGCTTGAGTCGCGCGAAACTTCAGGATGATCTTCAACAGGTCATAACGTTTCGTGGTGAACTCATATACAAAGTCGGTAGGAGTCGGTGGGAGTGAAACAGCCTCCGACCAGGAACGTTCTCACGCTGGTCGGGGTGAAGCGCGACGGTACGTGGCTGATTGCACAGGCCCAGAATACGATTGGGGGGCCTCCGACTCGACCGAAGTAGGGTCGGCCGCGCCGAACGCATCGCGAGCAAAGTTCAACACACTTTCATCTCAATCGACGGTTGTCCGGCGGTCTGGACTACTAAGCGTGCCTGTCTCCATGCCATCATAGAGACAGAGGATTATTCATGGACCAGGTAGTATCTGACTCGCTTGTCTTCTTCGGTGCCACGGGCGACCTCGCCTACAAGCAGATCTTTCCGTCGCTGCAGCGGCTTGCGCGGCGCGGGAAGCTGAACATGTGCATTATCGGTGTCGCCAAGTCCGGCTGGAATCTCGAGCAGTTCAAGGCCCATGCGACCAAGAGCCTGGAGACGCACGGCGGCCTCGATCCTGTGGGCTATCCGATCCTGATGGAACGGCTGCGCTACGTTGACGGCGACTATGCCGATCCGCAGACATTCAAGAATGTCCGGGCTGAACTTGGTCAGTCCAAGCATCCGCTGCACTACCTGGCAATTCCTCCCAGCCTATTCGGCGAGGTGATGGACCAGTTGAAGCTGGCTGGATGCGCGGATGGCGCACGTGTGATCGTCGAGAAGCCATTCGGCCATGACCTTGCGTCCGCCATTGATTTGAATCAGACGGTGCAGAAGAGCTTCACGGAGCAGGACGTCTTTCGCATCGACCACTACCTGGGCAAGAACGCGGTGCAGAATCTCCTCTACTTCCGATTTGCAAATGCGTTCCTTGAGCCCATCTGGAACCGGCAGTATGTGAAGTCGGTCGAGATCACGATGGCCGAGAGCTTCGGGGTGCAGGGCCGAGGGAGCTTTTACGACGGCGTGGGAGCGATCCGCGACGTGGTGCAGAACCACATCATGCAGCTGGTCTCAAACATCGCGATGGAGCCGCCGCCGGGGTTGGACATGGAACTGTTCCGCGATGAGCGCGTGAAGGTTCTGCGTGGAATCCTGCCGATCCGGCCTGAGGATGTTGTTCTCGGTCAGTTCGAGGGATATCTGGACGAGCCTGGGGTAGCTAAGGATTCGCGTGTCGAGACATTTGTTGCGATGCGGTTGAACATCAACTCGTGGCGTTGGAAGAGCGTCCCCTTCTTCATTCGCACCGGCAAATGCCTGGGAACAACGGGAACGCAGATCGTAGCGCGGCTGCGCAAGCCGCCGATGATCTTCTCCGACGAGGCGAGCCAGCAGAACTACATCCGGTTCCAGGTGAGCCCGGACGTGAAGATAGCGATTGGCGCGCTGCAGAAGTCGTTTGGACAGGGGTTCATCGGACATCCGACGGAACTGATCGCCGCGACGACGCCGACGCCGAACGACATGTTGCCCTATGAAGAGCTAATCGAAGATGCGATGGTGGGCAACCAGCGGCGGTTCGCGCGGCAGGATTATGTTGAAGAGTCTTGGCGGCTGCTGGACCCGATCCTCAACGCGAAGCTGCCGATTCGGAAGTATGCTCCGGGATCATGGGGGCCTGCAGAGGCGGACATCCTGCATGGAAAGTATGGCGGCTGGTCGAACCCTGAATAGATCATTGCGGACGTCATTCTGGGCTGCGCGTCAGAATGACGATCCAAACTAAATGTTCAAGGCGGATGTCGTCTGACTCGAGGGCTGATTGTGACTGTCTGCGGGTCTGCTGAACCAGCCCAGGCTCCAGGCGATCAGCCCCGCAGCGAGCGCAATGAGAAGGATCGCGACCACGATAAAGGTCTTGCTGACGACAGGCGTAGCTGACTCGGGTTCGGGTTGACCGGAGAATTCGCCGGATGCCAGCCGCCGCTCTTGCGACGGCGCCTGGACGGAGGAAGTGACCTCTGGCTCGTCCGCTTCTCCTGCGACTGGAGCTCGCTTTGCCGACATGTGGGCCGAAGTCTGGCCGCTGTAGGGAGCCACGGTGGGAAAGCTCATGCGCGCGTTCGTCGCGATGCTGGAGCGGCCTGTCCTGACGCCGGAACGAGGACCTGAAGGCTTTCTGGCTGAGTCCTCGAACACCGTCTCCACACGCGGCGCATCCGCAGGGCGCGGCGGATAGTGCGGACGTGTCGCCGGATCGCGGGTTGCGGGAACCGGAGCGACGGCCTTACTTTCGCCAGCGGGAAATGCCGCCTCAATCGCCTTGGGATTCTTCAATCGCGTAAGCCAGCCGGAGCGCCGGTCTGCAAGGTCCTGGAGCTCTTCGCAGAGCTCGCTGGCAGTCTGATACCTGGCTGCAGGTTCTTTTTCCAGAAGTTTGAGGATTACGG
Source organism: Granulicella aggregans (assembly GCF_014203275.1). Classification (GTDB taxonomy): domain Bacteria; phylum Acidobacteriota; class Terriglobia; order Terriglobales; family Acidobacteriaceae; genus Edaphobacter. Next base: position 82,342 of record NZ_JACHIP010000003.1, on the reverse strand, counting down.
CTTCGAGGTCGGCGGGAATCTCGCCGTTCAACGAGCGGACCGGCTCCGGCCCTTTTTCTGCGAGTAGTTGCACGAAGACGAGAGCGCTGGTGCTTCCCTGGAACGGCAGCTGGCCGGTGGCCATCTCGTACATCACGACTCCTAGCGAGAAGAGATCGGAGCGGGCATCAAGGTCTTCGCCTTTCGCCTGCTCGGGCGACATGTAGGAGGCGGTGCCGACGGTCGCGCCCATGGTGGTGAGGTGGGCGACGAGCTTTCGTTCCTCGCTGGCGTACTGCTCGACCTTGGCGAGCCCGAAGTCGAGCACCTTGGCCTGCGAGGTGCCATTAAGCTTCTTCACGAGGAAGATGTTGGCCGGCTTGATGTCGCGATGCACAACGCCGCGGGCATGTGCTGCGGCGAGGGCATCGGCTACCTCGGCGGCGTGGCGAAGGATGTCTTCGGGGCGCATCGCGGAGTCACCGATGCGTGCCTTCAGGGTCTCGCCCTCGAGTAGCTCCATCACGAGGTAGGGAGCGTAGTCCTGCTCGCCGATGTCGAAGATGGTGCAGATGTTAGGGTGGTTCAGGCCGGAGGCGGCTCGGGCTTCGCGGAGGAAGCGTTCGCCTATGCCGGGCATGGTGTAGCGGTCGTCGATCACTTTGACGGCGACTTCGCGGTGCAGGCGGGCGTCCCATGCGCGGAAGACTTTTGCCATGCCGCCGCCACCCAGTTCACCCAGGATCTCGTATGGCCCTAACTTCTGTCCCGGTTCAGGAAACATGATGGAGTTCCATCATACTGCTTCAAGTTTCACGTTACGTTCGGATGCGATAGCAGTTTCGTGGCATGGACTCGCTCTATAATCCTGCTGTGATCTTCTCTCCATCAGGCATCCCGAGACAGCTCCCCGGACAGACCCTGCTCTTCGATGCGGACGATACGTTGTGGGAGAACAACATCTACTTTGAGCGGGCGATTACAAGCTTCATCTCTTATCTTGACCATCGTGTGCATACCCCGCAAGAGGTGCGTGAGCACCTGAATCACGTGGAACATGCGACCGTCGCCGCAAGTGGGTACGGGCTGAAGAGCTTTCGCAAATCGCTGATCAAGTGCTTCGAGCAGTTGACGTCCTCGCCGATCTCTGAGGAGAGGCATCGCCGTATCGTGAGCTTCGCGAACTCGATTGCGGAACAGGAGATCGAGCTGCTGGCCGGCGTGAGCGAGACGCTACCGGAGCTTGCCTCGCGTCACCGTTGCATCCTGGTGACCAAGGGCGATCCGGCGGAGCAGACGGACAAGCTGCGGCGGTCAGGGTTAGGCGACTACTTCGCAGCCGTCGAGGTGCTTCCAGAAAAGCACCAGGAGGCGTACCTGAGCCTGAGCGCGCACCACGGCCTGGACGCTGGAAGGACATGGATGATCGGGAACAGCCCGCGGTCGGACATCAATCCCGCGCTCGCGGCAGGGCTTCATGCAATTTTTATTCCGCACGACTTTACCTGGGTGCTGGAGCACGAGATCGTGAACCAGCCCAAGGCTGGGCAGCATCTGCTGGAGCTAGCCGGGTTTGCGGATCTTGGACAGATCTTCTAGAGGGACCGGCCCTCCACGGAGACGCTTCGGGATGCTACACTTACATTCGTGATGCACACCGCTCTCGCATACTGCCTTCCGGCGGACGAGATCATGCGGAGGTGGCGAAATTGGCAGACGCACTAGCTTGAGGTGCTAGCGCCGCAAGGCATAGGGGTTCAAGTCCCCTCCTCCGCACCACTCCTTTTAGAATCCTCGAAGTTTGAATCAGAGAGCAAGGCCAGCCCCGGATGCTGGCCTTTTCTATTGCTGTCTGCCGGTAATCTCCGGCTACGGTCTTCTCCCCTTACAACTTACGTTTCTTACCCCCCTTACAAAGTCAAGGAATCGGTGGATCGGGCCGATCATGCACAGGAGAGGCATAGGAGCGGTCGGCCTATCAGAGTGCTCCAAAACAGGTCTCGCGACCGTTGGAACCAGCCATCACAACACCGGGGCCACGATGAGCATTCGCCGATTTCTACGACGTGACGACGGCCAGACCACCGTCTTCTTTGCAGTGATGATGACGATCATCATCGCCCTGGTGGGGCTCTCGGTGGATGTCGGAAACCTTTGCTTCACAGAGAACAAGCTGCATACCGCGGCGGAGGCTGCCGCGCTCTCTGGGGCGTTGGAGATTGGCTCCTGCCTGGGGGTGAATAACTGCACCGCCATGCAGACGGCCGCTACCTCGGCGCTGAGCGAGAACGGATATACCGGAAGTATGTTGACGACCAACTGCGGTTCGACTTCGAATACAAGTCTCACTCTTCTCTTGAATAATCCGCCATGTTACCGGGGCTCTGCCGATCCGAACCAGGGCAAGAGCAAGTACGTGGAGGCGATTGTCTCCATGCCGGTGCCGACCTATTTCGTCCGCCTGATCGGATTTTCAACGGTGCAACTCACGGCACGCGCGGAGTCGGTGCGAACCTCGAACCCTAACTGCATTTACGCACTCGACCAGACCAGCGCGAATGCGATCACGGTCGCCGTCCTGGCGTCGCTCACGGCGACATGCGGCGTTGTGGATGAGTCGAACTCATCGGGAGCCTTCGGCTGCGCCTTGTTCGCAGCGGTCTCTGTACCCAATCTGAAGATCACAGGAGGGATACAGAATCTCCTCTGCAGCGTCAGCCCCGCACCTCGGACCTCAGTACCTGTTCCCAACCCTGCCGATCCGCTTTCCACCCTTCCCAAGCCGACCGTGCTCTCGTGCGGAGCCAGCGTCTTAACGCCGTACCATGGTTCGGCCGGCCCGCTGGTCATCGTGGGGAATGCTGTGCTCTATCCGGATGCCGCGTATTGCGGAGGGATCACCGTCGGGCCACTGGCGAACGTGACTTTCATGCCTGGAACGTACGTGATTCGTTCTGTTGGCCCGCTAGGAGGCCTCTCTTTCAGTCTTCTCTCAACAGTCACCGGCACCGGAGTCACCTTCTATAACTACGGCCCGTTCGGGGGCATCAACTTCGTGGCGTCATCGGTCACGCTGGGCCACCTCACACTTACCGCACCGACGTCGGGCACCTATGCGGGCATCCTCTTCTTTCAGGACCCGGGAGATACCGCGGCCGCAATCATTGTGGCGAACTCATCCCTGAACACAACGCTGACGGGGGCGTACTACTTGCCTACAGCGACGGTGACCTGCGCGGTGAGCGGCTCCTCGACGTACAACATTCTCGTGGCGAAGGACATCAACTTTGCGGCCCTTAGCTTTCCGCTAGGGACCTTCGGCACAACTGCGGTTACGAACGACTACTCGTCGCTCGCGAACGGATCTCCTCTTGCCGGCGGAGGGTCGGCTTTAGTCCAATGAACGATACCGGCTGCGCGGAAAACGAGGATAGGGTTCCGGACGGGCTTCGACGGCGGCTGGCCCGGTTCCGCGTGGAAGACCGCGCGTCGAGCCTGATCGAATGCGCGCTTCTGCTGCCCATGGTGATCGTGCTGCTTCTCGGCTCCGTCGACTTCGGCAGGGCGTTTTACGTCAACCTTGAGGTTGCCGCGGCGGCGGAGGCGGGAGCGCTCTATGGTGTGCAGAACCCCGCCGACACCAGCGGAATGCAGGCGGCTGCAATTCTGGACGCGCCAGATATCAATTTGCTCTCGTCTACAGCGACCTATGGAACCGAGTGCTCTGACGGAACGATGGTGACGGCATCGAATCTGCCTGTGCCGAGTTGCAGCGTGAACGCCGTGACCTACGTGGAGGTGACCACGAGCATGGTGTACAAGCCGTACTTCACCTACCCCGGCATGGGAGCGACGTGGAGCCTCGCCAGCAAGGCGCGGCTGCGGACGACGCAATGAAGGTCAGCGCAGGGAAGATCTTCCGAAGGGTCGCAAAGGAAGAAGATGGCGTCACGATCATTGAGACCGCGATCGTTGTGATCTCCATGCTTCTGCTGATGACCGGCGTGATCGACTTCTCGCGAGCTCTGTATGCGGACATCTACATTGGGTATGTGGCGCACTCCGCGACGAGATACGCGATGGTGCGTGGGACGACGTTTACAGGCACGACATGCACGACTACGGCGACGCAGAACTGTGCCGCAACCTCGACCGATGTTGTGACCTACGCCAAGGCTTCCGCGCCCCTGGGGATCGCGACGGGCACGGACATGACGATTACCCCTACCTGGCCCGGGACGGGGCCGACGGGAGCCTGCGTGACCACCAACGGAACCAACAGTCCCGGCTGCCTTGTGAAGGTGCAGGTGACCTATAACTTCCGCTTTGCCCTCCCGTTTGTCTCGAACAGCGTACTTGTCCTCAAGAGCGCCTCTTCGGTAACAATCGTCGAATAAGGTCGGCCCCCAACTCCGACCAGGCGGAAAGTCCCCGTGAGCGACCTGGTGTGAGGTGGGTGGATTGACCAGTCTGCATTTCCTTCGGTATCGTGGGCAGGCGTATGCTGGTTTAATCGATTTAGTCAGTTAAGCGGAGTCTAGACGAAGACCTTTGGAATTAAATCCGGTTTGCCTTGCGGCATTTTCAGATAAACGTTTGACCGGGGCTTTAGATTTGGGCATTCTTGAGTGCCAATCCATCCATATCCGGGGCATGAGCGTCTTCCCCTTGTCCCCACCGTGCTGCGAGAGTGGCACCCACCTGATTTACGAACGAGGAGAAGATCATGTCGAACTCTGTATTCAGCAGCTTCGAGACGGTAAAGTTTGAAGGCGCTGACTCCAGCAATCCGCTCGCTTACCGCTTTTACGATGCGGAGCGAGTTGTCATGGGCAAGCCGCTCAAGGACCACCTTCGCTTCGCCGTAGCGTACTGGCACTCTCTGGCAATGAGCGGAAGCGACCCCTTCGGCGGGCCGACAATCAACCGCCCGTGGATGGCCGCAGGCGATCCGATCGCGCAGGCGAAGGTCAAGGCGGACGCGGCGTTCGATCTCTTCCGTGTCCTCGATCTTCCGTTTTACTGCTTCCATGACGCCGACATGGCACCGGCTGCCGACACGCTGGCCGAGACGCTGAAGAACTTCCACACCATGGCTGACTACCTTGGCGAGAAGATGCAGAGCTCCAAGACGAAGCTGCTGTGGGGCACGGCAAACCTCTTCTCCGCTCCGCGATTCATGGCGGGAGCTTCGACCAATCCCGACCCTGAGGTCTTCGCCTGGTGCGCCGCAACGATCAAGCACTGCATGGATGTGACCAAGCAGCTTGGAGGATCGAACTACGTCCTGTGGGGCGGCCGCGAGGGCTACGAGACGCTGCTGAACACGAACATGAAGCACGAACTCGACCAGATGGGGCGGATGCTCTCGCTGGTGGTCGAGTACAAGCACAAGATCGGATTCGACGGTCAGATTCTCATCGAGCCGAAGCCCAAGGAGCCAACCTCGCACCAGTACGACTTCGATGCGGCGACGGTGTACGGCTTCCTGAAGGCTTACGGGCTTGAGAATGAGGTTCGCGTCAATCTTGAGGCCAATCACGCTACGCTGGCTGGCCATAGCTTCGAGCACGAGATTGCGACCGCTTCGGCGTTTGGCATTCTGGGCTCGCTGGACATCAACCGCGGCGATGCCCTGCTGGGCTGGGACACCGACCAGTTCCCTAACGATCTATGGACAATGACGATGTCGATGTACCACGTCATCAAGGCCGGCGGTCTGGGCAAGGGCGGATGCAACTTCGATGCGAAGGTGCGCCGCCAGAGCTTCACGGCGGAGGATATGATCCATGCGCACGTCGGAGGCGCAGACCTGTGCGCGCGGGCGTTCCTGACGGCGGCCAAGCTGATCGAGGACGGCAAGTACGATGCGATCCTCGCCGAGCGCTACGCGGGCTGGCAGCAGCCGGGAGCTCAGGCAATGTTCAGCGGCAAGCAGTCGCTTGAGGATATTGCCGCGTGGGCGGAGAAGGAAGGGATCAATCCGCAGCCGCGCTCCGGCAAGCAGGAGCAGATCGAAAACCTGCTGATGCGGAGCATCTATACCGACAAGATCTAAACGCGGCCAGTTGGTTTGGCTGTGCACTTAGTTTCTAATCGTTTGACCGGGCGTCTCTTCTTCATGGAAGAGACGCCCGTTTTTCGTTGGCCGACCCAAGGTCTCAGAGCCGCTTCGTGCTGGCGCCGATCTCGCCGATAGACACATCAGAGTCGCTCCGAGCCCGGAAGCGCAGCGAGAGACTGGATACGAGCCAAATAATGAAGACGCCGTCAGACGAGAAGCCGGGAGTAGTTACAGCCAGGAAGATCTCGCTTCCCTTCATGCATCCTGTTGTCCTGCTCCCGTCCCTCATCCTCTTACTGAGCTTTATCAGTCTCATCGGGTGGGCGCTTCATCTCGCGATCCTGACTTCAATCCTTCCCCACTTTGCCACGATGAAGCCGAATACGGCTATCTCCCTCGGGATGCTGGCGGTCTGTTGCCGTGCCCGGGTCAGGAAGGGCGTGACGCGGCGAGGGCATCTTGGCTGGCTATCCCGCTTGGCACTCGCGATTGCCATGGTACTCGCGTGTGGATCTTTGGGCGAGTACCTGAGCGGGAGGAGCTTTGGCCTGGACGGACTCATCCTTGGAGTTCCGTTAGATCGATTTGGCGATCCACCCGGCCGAATGTCGCTGGGCACCGCTCTGTGTCTTACATTTACGGGCGTGGCGCTGGGCCTGTTGGACAGGATGCCCAGGCTCAGCGTCTGGCTGCTGATGACAGCGAATGTAATTACGGTCTCTGCCCTTCTGGGCTTTGTGATCAATCGGGGACCTCTGTTCAACGTCTCCTGGCTGCGGTCGATGGCCGTGCCCACTGCCTTGTCGCTATTGACTCTGGGCGTGGCGACGCTGGCCACGCGCCCGGAGCGCGGTCCGGTGTGCCACCTCTTCCCTGATCCAAGGAGCGGGAGAGACAGCCGCTGGCAACTACTCCACGGCATTGTTCTATCGCTGATGGGAGCGCTGCCGGCAGTGGTTGCCATGCAGGTCGGGATTCCGGAGGCGGTTGCGACGTTCCTTGTCCTGGCAGTCTTGCTCTACTCCGCGCAGACATGGTTCTACTACATGCAGAATGCGCGGATAACGGATGAGCCCGAGACTAAACCTGTGCAGTAGGCAGTTGCAACTGGGCCCGGATCAAGGGACTGCATCTTTACCCGCAGACCGTCCAAGATAAACTTTTGGGAATCCGAGAGTACGATCTCAGAATCTCATCGGACGTACGATCTTTGATTTTCCAGGAGATTCGTGGTGAAGATCCAACCGATTGGGCAGTATGGAAAGCAATTGACACGCCTCGGATTGGTGAACTGCTTCCTGGTGCGGGAAGAGGATGGCTATACCCTAATCGACGCGAATCTAAAGGAATCAGACCAGGAGATACTTGAGGCGGCGACTGGTCTGCCCATTCGAAGGATCCTACTTACGCACCCGCATGTGGACCACATAGGGAGCGTCGACGCCCTGATGGGGAGGGTGAAGGGACTGGAGTTGATCGCTTCTGAGCGGTCCATCCCGATTTTGCAGGCCCCGCCCGATCTTTCGCTCAGGGCGGGCGAAGTGGGTCCGATTCGCGGCGGAACTCCAGGGATCGCCAGTAAAGTTACGCAGACTGTGGTGGAGGAGGATCGCGTAGGATCGCTGTTGGTGATCGACACTCCTGGTCACATCCACGGACATCAGTCCTTTCTGGATGAACGCGATGGCACACTTTATTCCGGAGATCAGTTTGGTTCGCTAGGCAATCTGACCATTACTGGATTTATGCCATGGTGGTTTCCGATGAAGGCGTTTTCAAACCGCGAGCAGGCGAAAGATACGGCGACAAAGCTGCTGACCTACCCGATTCGACGCGTGGCCTGTGGCCACGGAAAGGTGCTGGAGGGCGGGACCGAATTGCTGCAAAGCGCGATCGATCGGGCGCTTTGCCGCGACTAAGGTGCGACATCGGACTGTCTGCAGAAGACTTGGAATGACGCTCAAAACGCTGATTGGTGCCCGGAGGGGGACTTGAACCCCCACGACCGTTTAGGGTCTGCGGATTTTAAGTCCGCTGTGTCTGCCGATTTCACCATTACAATCAACAACTTAGTTGATTCAATTAGTTCGGTGTGTAAGTTTCCGTGTGAATTTGGGGGTCTTAGCTTAGCGAGTCGAAACCCTGAGAGTCAGTTCCCTGCTGTCAGAAGCTCCGAGTAGGACTTCAGGAGCGGCTGTGAACTCGGCCCCGAACTTCTTCTCATCGCATACCCAAGCTAGTCTTAGGGAAAGGCACCCGTCCTCAAGCCGATCTCGATTGAGAATTTGCAAGAAACGAATCCCGGCCAGCGTCTGCAGCAGTCTGAGAATGGGATAGTCATTTGATCTACCGGGAAAAACCTGCTGCTCGGTGAGGCAGCCAACAGCGTAGGACACATAGTTGTCGTCGTATCCACCCGAGTCGGTGGAGCCGATTACTTTGTAGTGCGTGTACTCGTGTGAGATTGTGTTGGTGAGGGTGGTGACAAGGTTGGGGCTGCCGCACGGAAGTGATCGGGATGGGATAGGTATTCCGTTCGAATTGCCGTTGCGTCGTTCCAATTGGCTGCGCATTGCGGGACGCCATCCCAGGCGGTTAGGGTCATGACGATGTGGGGGTGAGGAACATGTCATGGTAAAGCTTGGCGCGTGTGATGGTTTCTTTGTCGGTAAGCTTGAGGTCCAAGGCGGTGGTGAGCTGGGATCGGAAGGCCGCGGTTGACCAGACCTGCTCAATTTTGCGCGCGGCGGCGCATACACCGGCGATCCAATCGGGTGTCCAAGGTTTGCTTTGCCGCAGGGGAAGGATCATCAAAAAGAAATGACTACGAGAATGCCACATCGCTTCCCGCTGTTGACGCTGATGCTCTTCTTCGCCATGGGGAGAGTGGTCTGCCCGATCTTTTGTACCGTGGAGTGTCAGTGTAGCGCAGCTTCTTTTGTGATCAAGTAGCCGCCGTCGAGGGTGTGGGGAAGTGGGAAGCGCATTTTGCTTTCCACTTCTCCATACCCTGTTTTGATTTCGGTCTGCCACGACTCTGGTGCTGGTGGTCGGTAGCCCAGCGAGGAGTGTGGCCGGACGGTGTTGTAGTGAACCCTCCAACGTTCGGCCAGGATCCTGATCTCCTTCATCGAGTAGAAGATCTCGCCGTTGAGGAACTCGTCACGCAGCTTAGAGTTGAAGCTCTCGCAGTAGCCGTTTTCCCACGGGCTGCCCGGCTCGATGTAGAGTGTCTTTGCACCTGTGTTTGCAAGCCATTTGCGCAGGTCGCGGGCTACGAACTCAGGGCCATTATCTGAGCGTATATGCTCGGGCACACCCTTGATCACCATCACATCGGCCAGCGCCTCGATCACCTTCGCGCTCGACCAGCGACGCTCCGGTCGCACCAGCAGGCTCTCGCGGGTATGCTCATCGATCAGGTTCAACATTCGTACCGTCCTTCCGTCGTAGGTCTTGGCACTGACGAAGTCATAGCTCCAGACATGGTTGGGCCGCTCCGGTCGTAGTCGCACGCATGACCCGTCATTGAGCCATAGCCGGCCTCTTGGCTTCTGCTTCTGTGGAACCTTCAGCCCCTCGCGACGCCAGATTCGTTCTACCCGGTCCTTGCCGACATGCCAGCCTGCGTGCCTCAGCAGAGCTGTAATGCGGCGATAACCATAGCGGCCGTACTGACTGGCTAGGGTCACGATGGCCTGGGTGAGCGTATCTTCGTCTTCTCGCTGTGTCGGCCGATAGCGCTGCGTGCCTCGTGGCTGTTTCACCACAAGGCACGCATGCCGCTCGCTCAGCCCATGCACCTGTCGCGCATGGTTCACCGCACAGCGACGTCGCTCGGGGCTTAGAAATTTCCCTCCGCGATGTCCTTCAACACCAGCTTCTCAAGGCTCAGGTTCGCTACGATGCGCTTCAGCTTGGCGTTCTCCTGCTCGAGCTCCTTCAATCGCCGAGCCTGGTCTACCTGCAGTCCGCCATACTCCTTGCGCCACCGGTAGTACGTCTGGTCCGTGATCAACGCTTCTTTACAGGCCAATGAAGTCGACTTCCCGTTCGCGATCGCAACTTCAATCTGACGAAGCAGGTTCACCACCTGCTCCGGACTATGCTTCTTCCCTCGTGCCATATTCCGCTCCTTTGATCCCAGTTTGTATCAACTCCACTGGTACAAAAGAAGCCGGGCACTGCAGCAGGTTTCTGACAATATTTTTTGTCTTTCAATAAAGAGTTCACGCCTGTTTTTTGTAACCTTTCTGGCGCTCGTAGTTCCTATAGCTGCGCAACGATCCATGGAATCCTTTCGATGCTTGTCATAGCTGTAAGCGCCGAAGACTCCATTGCGCAAACAGGTGCCCCCCCCAAAGGAGTCAACACAATGCTCAAGTCGGTCCCCGGTCTTTTGACCATCGCGCTCTCTATCGGAGCAATCGCCACTCCCACCTATGCGGCCGATATCTTCCAGGGTAACGGAAGCTCGGTGTTCGTCATGACCAATGACAATACCAAGAACGAAGTACTGACCTATCAGCGTAGCCACAACGGACAGTATGAGCTCAGGACTCGCACGGCTACTGACGGGCGCGGAAGCGGTGGCACGACTGATCCGCTCCAGTCCCAGGGAGCATTAGCTCTGAGCGGGGACCACAATCTTCTCTTCGCGGTAAACTCTGCCAGTGGCACGGTCTCAAGCTTTCATCTCCTGGGAGGCATTCCTGTTCTTGTCGACAAAGAATCTTCCGGGGGTGCTTTTCCGATCGCTGTGACCGAACACAACTATACCGTTTACGTCCTCGACGCTGGCGGAGCAGGTGCGGTGGATGTATTCAAGGCAGACGGACTTGGGAGACTCCATGAAGTTCCCGATGCGAAGGTCTTTCTGACTGGAACCAACTCGGGAGCTTCGTCCATCTCCGTAAGCCCCAATGGAAAATGGCTCGTAGTAATCGAGAAAGTTTCCAACAGCATTGATCTGTTTCCGATTCATCCCGATGGGACACTGGGCACCGTTGTGAACAACAAAAGCGTGACTCCAGGAGTCTTTGCCACTGTGTTTACGCCCAACGGTCAGCTCATCGTCTCAGAAAATCAGCCTAATAACGGAACCGACACTTCGAGCATCTCCTCGTACACCATCAATTCAAATGGGACACTCGCCGCAATTACTCAAAGTCTTCCCACTTATGGAAACGGCAACTGCTGGAATGCCATCACTCCGAATGGCCACTGGGTGTATGTCGACAATTCCGCCACATCCAGTGTGGCTGGCTTCACCGTCGGCGCAAATGGATCGCTGACGCCGGTTGCCAGCACGATTCTCAGCACGCTGCGTGAAGGCACTACCAACCTCGACATGACGGTCAGTGAAGAGGGTAAGTACCTGTTCACTCTCGATTCCGGATCCGGCGCTATTAGCGTCTTTACCATCAATTCCGACGGAACCGTGAATCCGCTTGGAGATATTGAAGGCCTGCCGAAGACAGTCGGTTTCAATGGCATCGCCGCTCTCTAAGTAAAGCCGTAGAACACGATTCGGGGCGGATCTAAGGGTCCGCCCTGAATTCCTATGGCTCTCCCGCGGGAGAACCGCGATTGAGCAGGAACTAGACCGTCTCAACTGCCGAGACAATTAAGTCAAAATTTGACAGAGAATCGGAACGGATTCATGATCCTCCCACTGCCAGGAGTAGTCGAGCCGGCAACAGATAGAATGGGGGTGATTGATCACATTCAAGAGCGGGGTAAATCGCCAGAACATGAGTTGGGGGGTCTGAACTGTGGTTGTCAAAATGGTTGTCAATAAGGCGAAACACCATGGAAAACTAGGCCAATTTCGGTGCTGCATTCGACGGAATTGGCGAGCTTTTTCAATGGTTTAGGCGACGTGGAGAGGTCTGCAAAACCTTTATGCGTCGGTTCGATCCCGACCCGCGCCTCCATAATATCAACAACTTAGACGATTTCCGGCCCGCCTTGAAAGTACGCCTGTGGGGACTTTTGTGGGGACTCGCTGCATTGGCTAGATTTTCTATGCGTTCAGCGCAGATGAATCGTTCCTCTCGAAAGCTCGGATCTGCTCTAAAGCGCTATATTTTTCTAGCCGCTCCATCGCGTCGGCCTGATGACCTTGCGTCGGGTGAGCGTAGCGCAAGACCATGTTGATTTTCGAGTGTCCAAGCATCGCAGCCAGCGTGACGAGATCGATTCCAGACATAGCTGCTCTCGTCGCCCAGGTATGCCGCAGATCGTAGAGGCGGATCGGCGCTATCCCGCTATCCCTCACCGCCCTGTCGTGCGCGTTATTCACTTTCGGGATGGAACGTTCCGGAGCCGACTCGCATGGGAATAAGAAAGGACTTGGCGACTGAGCAGCAATAAGCCGTGCGAGCACTTCCCTTGCCGCCGCCGTGAGCCGCAAGGAGCGCCTAGCGGCAGCGGTTTTCCCGAAGGGAACATGGACATAGCCTCGGCTCAGATCGACATGCTCGGGTTGAAGCCGGTAAACCTCTTCAGGCCTCATGCCGGTCTGGAGCATCAGCGTTGCGACATCTCGCAAGACCGTAGTTGCAACAGACAAGTAGCTATGTTCCTCAGTAAACGACAACACCCGTGTTTGGAGGTTGTTCTCAGCCAGCATCTTGACCCGGCTTACCGGATTTTTCCCCAGGACATCAGTCTTGATAACGAAATTGAATAGAGCCTTGAGACATGCAAGCTCGCGATTCACCGTCGCGGGCCTGATCCGCTTGCGCGTATTCACTCGCCTACCGTCGGCGGCTCGTGACGTCTTCTTATCAGCACTGCGAACCGCCTTGAACCGCTCGACGTCCTCCGGCGTGATCTTATCGAGCGCGATATCGCGAAAGTGCTTCAATAACGCAACAGAGCTGGTCTTGTAACGCTCGTGGCTCGAAAGCTTATGGGAGGCAGCGGACCAGCGGAGAAAGTCTGTCAGGGCTTCGCGAAAATTCGGAACGCGCTTGCGCTCCGTAATGCCCACTTCGCCTTTCGCGAGCGCCGTCCTATAGGCGCGCTCGATCTCACCGGCGACTCGCTGATTCTTTACACCGGTGCTCTCGCGGATTCGCCGCCCTTCGTAAACGAACTCATACCAGTACACCCCGCCGCGCTTGTACAGAGCCACCCCAACCCCCTTGCCGCCCCGTGGTCACTGATCTACGACGGCAGCCTCGTCCACTATATCGGCTCTGTCGTTATCGTCTTTGGCGATTGGGAACGGGTAAGGAATGCCTGAATATCGGCTTTCGCAATCAGAGTTCGTCCGCCAGCCTTTACTCGTGGCAACTGGCCCTTTGAAAGCCATGCCGATACGGTCCAATGAGACACCCTCAGTAACTCCGCCGCTTCTTTCGTGGTCAACAGATCCCCGTTTGCAATGTGCATGTATTGCCTCCCCTGTCCCGGTTTTAGCAACGCGATACAAAACGCGGCAAGATACGCGCCCAATGCGGAATACGCTCGCGGCAGACCTTCGTCGTTTGGGAAATGAGGCTGCCTCCCTCTTCCGCGCGGCACCTAGACGCCTTTGGCGCGCCTAAGATGTTGATATTCCGCTTGAAGTCTCGACCAAATGAGCAAAACAGCACAGATTGCCCCGTCGCTGGGATGCGATGCTTATGTAACGTCGCTCACACACGGAAGAACGACACATGACAACACGAATTGCAGATGCATTCGACCTCGCCAGCTTTCTCGCGAATGCAGGTTTGGGGCGCAAGATCGTTCAGCTCAAGCCAAGCGAGAACTTCTTTGCCCAGGGTGGGCCAGCCGACTTCATCCTCTATCTGCGGACAGGCCGGGCCAAGCTTACGGTTGTCTCGAAGACCGGCAAAGAAGCCACTATCACCCTTTTAGCCTCGGGCGACTTCATTGGAGAGGAATCAATCGCAGGTCCCGTCGGACTCCGCATGGCGACGGCTACAGCGATCACCGCCTGCACAGCCCTGAAGATTGAACGGGAAGAGATGATTCGCGTCATGAACGAGGAACATGAGGTTTCAGCCTTGTTCCTCAAGTTCTTGCTGGCGCGGAGCATGAGGATTCAAGCGGACCTGGTCGATCAACTCTTCAACTCAAGTGAAAAGCGCCTCGCGCGGATTCTCCTTCTGATGGCTGAATTCGGTAAGGCCGAAGATCCCGAAACACTCATTCCGAAGATCACGCAGGAGACGCTTGCCGAAATGATCGGAACCACCCGCTCTCGTGTGAGCTTCTTCATGAACCGGTTCAGAAAGCTTGGATTTATTGAGTACAACGGCCGGATCAAGGTGCACAAATCGCTTTTGAATGTCGTCCTGCACGATCAAATAGCCGAAGACGGTTCGGGGCGAGTGCCAGACGTGGAGCGCAGCCAAGCTGCCCTCTCAGCGGTAGGGAAGAAGCGAGCACAGTTGAAGTCTTTGTGACGTTTGAACTTGAGCACAATTGAACCAATGAGGAGATGACAGATGACTCAGCGAAAACCAACGCTACTGATCGTCGAGGACGAGCCTGTTACGAGAGAATTGCTATCCCAGGTCTTTGTAGGGCGCGGTCACGAGGTCTCCTCTGCCAAAGATGGCTTCACGGCTCTGGAACAGATCAGGACAGAGCCTCCGGATATTATGCTTTCCGACCTGAACATGCCGGGAATGTCGGGTTTCGAGCTTCTGTCAGTCGTACGAAGACGCATACCCGGCATCTACGTCATTGCCACCAGAGGAGCCTTTGCGGGACAGGGAGTTCCGCACGGCATCGCGGCGGACGCCTATTACGCCAAGGCCACGGGCCTCACATACCTCTTCGAGATCATGCAGAACGCGTCTCAGCCGGATACAGGATCGAGAGATCGAAACAGTTCGGCCATACCAATATGGATATCCCCGACAGAACGCGACGCTTCTCTTCGGGCGCAGGTGCTAATCAGCTGTTCCGGCTGCTTGAGAGCGTTCTCGCTCTGGGTTGAAGCAGCAGACTTTGTGATTCACGAGACCCCTTGTGTGTATTGCGGAGTGCGACTTCACTACGCCACAGTCCAACCAATGAACCCGGCCTCGCCCTTGCAATTTCGTTCCGGCGGTAATTCGCGAAAAACAGCATTATCTGAAACTGGCCTTTCCCTCGCGCGAAGGTGTCAGCCCATCCCGCTGTACCGATAGGCGCTTCAAGAGGAAGCTCTGCCGGGATCGAACGCATAGGCGTCGACGCGTCGCGCTTCTTGTTGTACGTTGGGTTGGTATGAAGACCAAAGCGACGCCGCATGGAGAACCGCGACCTGAGCCCGTTCTGCAAGACATCATGACCGCCAAAGAGGTGGCCGAATACCTCCGCCTCTCTCACAAGACCGTTATAACCTGGGCCACTAAAGGTCAAATTCCCGGTAAGCAGATCGGCTCAAGTTGGCGGTTTTCACGAAAGGTTATTGAGAATTTTGTATAGGTCTACCGGCATCACCTGGCTCAGACCGACTCCGCACGCGTGCGTTGGTCACGGCGCAAGAACGCCTCCAGGTCAGCTCTCGCTATTAGCGTCCTTCACCCAGCCTTCACGCGACGTAACTTGCCGTGCGAAAGCCACCTCGATGCCGTCCAGTGGGAAGCTCGGAGTGGTGCCGCCCACTCTTTCGGGGTCAACAGATGAACGGCTAAGAGATTTCGCTCCAGGCGTCATCCCAATGGGTATCAAAGCGGGCCTCGGCGACCTTTTCGGCGGTCTGCTCCATTGCGAGTACGGGTTTGATGTGGGCATCGGGAACGAGAAGGTAAAGCGGTATTGCATCTTTCTCGCTCTCGGGGCGGCGTCCCATGATGAAGAGTTTCCCGCGAATCATTTGTTTGAAGCCGACAAACTGGAGTGCCTTCGGCGTGCGAACGTCTTTCTTTGACCGGCGACCGACGTGCGTTCCGGTAAACTCCGCGAGCAGTTCGCGCGGCCGGAGCGGGGCCGGGATGACGCCGTTTCCTGTAAGCGAGCGGAGTTGCTGTGTCGGGATCGCGAGATAACTGTGCCCCTGATGTGGCACCTTGTCGCCGCCGTCTTCCTGGGCCTCCAGGTAGTCGACGGCTCCCTGATTGTTTCCGGTGTCCGTGTATACCTCGGCGGTGATGGGCCAGGAGAGCTTTTGCGCGGGCGTGATCTTCACGCCTTGCTGCGTCCAGTTGTTCCGGAGCGTGAAGTCGCGTTGCAAATCGCGGCGCACCTCGCTCTGTATGTCCTGGGCGGTGCGGGTGAGCGCCTTCGCGGTGGCGAAGGGGACGTCTCGCGAGCGGGCTTGCTCGACCTCCTCAACGTAGCCCGAGATATCGATCTTGAATCCAAGTGCAGGCATCTAGGTCAGCTCCAATCTTCCGCTTCCAAGGGGATATACCACTGCAGAACGCCTCTGCCGTTGCGATACCGCCCGATAGTCGCGCTGAAGACCTCGGCGGGATGGACATTCCGGAACAGGCTTTCGTTACTTTCGCAACGGGTGGCGAAGGAGGACAGCAGGGCCACATACTCGCGAGGGGCAAGCTCCAGAGCCATAGCCAACGCTTCACTCGCTGGATGCGCTTTCCATGCCTCGCCTGCAAATCGGCTCTGAGCCCCGTAGAAGCGCTCGGGATGGAGCAGCTTCTCAACGAGTGAGTTAGATTCCCCTTTTCGTGGCCGCATACCGCGAAGGATGGCTGAGTTGTTCTCCGCTTCCGTCTTGAGGCGCACGGCTTCAAGATTGAATCTCGAAACGTCCCAGGTTGGCCCTGCACTCTTGATTCGTAGGAACTCGACACCGGCACGAGACAGCCTGTCTTGCGTCGACAGACTAGCTTTCCTCAGCACGTCGATGTCTGAGACGGCTATGCCAGCGAGGACGTTCTCGACGATATCCTTGGCGGTCTCCGTAAGGTCACCAGTCTCGGCGAAGCATTCGCTTTGTTTGCATTGATCGATCAGACCGGATTCAACAAGCACCCTGGCGATGCGACCGGCCTGCCGCTTCATAAACTCGCGGGCTGTGCAGCCGTCCGGCGTCTCCGCTGCAATCGAAGCGAGCCTTGCAACCGTATGCGCATCCATCAGTCGCGCCAAGCCCACGGACTGCTCAATCGCACTCATACCCTGGCCGGGGTCACGATTCATCTCTACGCCATAGCGGGCGAGCAGCCCGTCGTCCGTCACGTCCTTTTCAGTCATGCGAACCAGGACAGGCTCGCGGAACGCCTTGGCAGCTTCGCCATCGAACCCAAACCAGCCCGCTCGCTCAAAGATGGCCGAGCGAACCTCGCCATAGAGCCCTTCCCTCATTGCCAGGCGCATACTCTGCGTGCGCCCGTTACCTGAAAGGACGACGCCGTCACGTCGCACGATGGGCGGCCCGTCAACAGGAAGGACGCTATCGGTCAGCACCTGCCAAGGGTCGAGCCGTTGCGCCCGAACCTGAACTGCGAGCTGTAGCGTTTTCTCGGCCTTGTAATCACGGGGTTGTGCGGAGGATGGGTATCGGGGGTCTCGCTCGTACAGCAGGCCTCGGTGGGAGGTAATGAGCGCGTCCGCCTCCATTACCGCGTACCGCACCGCCACATGCTCTCCAGAGTTGAGCACGACGCGGCTTGCTCGCCCGAACACGGGAGCCGCCAACGGCCCGATGGCCGTTTGGGCGGCCCCATCTGTCATGCGTTTCCGTGCGATGGCGCGACGGCGTGCTTTGCGACTCTTGATCCTACCGGCCAAGCGAAACCTCCTTGGTTCAAATGCTCCAACGTCACCCACGAAGCGCGTTCCGTTCGGCCCACAGCGCCCTTCAAACCGGTTAGCGACCTCGCGGTCTAAGTCGACGGCTCCCGACACCTCTGACTCGTCTCAGTTCCTCCATCTGGAGCTTCAAACCTGCAGTCTCACGTTGCAGAATCCGTCTGTGTGTGTCTGCCGCGAGAGCTTCGGCTCTGCTGGCCGCAGAGTTCCGGATTTCAGCGAGCTTTTCTGCCAAGACATCCCTTTGGTTTCCGCCCGTTCCGGAAATCGCGACGCGGTAAAGCAGGTACCACTCCAAGACTTTGAGCCACTCGAAACGTCTACCTCTCCCATCTCCAATATGCGGCAAACTGTCATTTTTGAGATAGTTACGGACTTGTCTCGTACTCACGCCCAGACGCTCCGCAAGCTCGATCTCGGTAATCAACTCCTGTGAGCTCTGGCTCATCGGCTTCCTTTCGCTTGAAAATTGGAACTACCTGGTCAGAAACGGAACGGTTGCCAAAAAATGCTGGCGCTAGGGATGTTGAGGGGTACCGCGTCACCCGCAAAAGCGAAGGTCGGCGGAGTACCTTTTGCCGTTGGTTGCAATGACTTGCGACGTATCATACCTCGCGATGTCTGACTCGGAACGGCGGAACGAACTCGTTCCGAGTCACGCACGCTGCACTGACACAGCGTGCCCTCTTGGAATCCCGGGTCTGTGCCTGCCATGCTTCACCCGTCTCCCAGGCTTACCGGGATAGCTGCCCGACTTGCCGAACGTCTCATAGCCCAACCGCCTCAGCGTCTTCCTGCGTTTGCTCCATCCAGCGCTCTGCACACCGCGCTCCCAGGCACGCGCATTCCTCTTACTCTCGGTCACGTACTGGAGGTTGCTGGCGGCGAGGTGAAGCTTGTTCCCATCCTTGAAGCCGATGACCTTGCCCCGAGGACGCTTTCCGATGAACGTAAACGCAACCAACGTATGAACCATGAACGTCTCGCCGTGTCCAAGCTTCACCTTGAGATAACCGGTTGAACATGGTGACGTGGCAAGGCGTCTCCACTCGCCACCTCGCACAATGGACCACACCGTTCCCTCTTCCATGCATCCATAGTTCGGGTGTCCGGGTATTCTGCGTATTCCGTTGTCTGTCGCTTCCACGCCTCACCTCTCGTATCCCGCCGCCGCTAAGCTGCGTGTTCCTCGGAGCGCTTCTCTTCCTTGCGTTCTCGCTCCCAAATCGCCTTCGCCTCGGCCTGCTCGCGCATGTACTTGAGCGCCGAGCTGCGCATACCATCTCCCGCTGCCTTAGCTTCAAGCCGCTTACGTATGCCCACCGGATGCGGCAGGAATTCCTCTTCGGCCATGTGGTCAACCAGCGCTTTACGAAGCGCGTCCATCCCATACTTCAAAGCGAACGCCGCCAGCGCTGGAGCCCACACCCTCGATGTCTCTTCCGGCAGTTCCTGACCTGGGTAATAGTCCCTCGTCTGCGTAATCAGCATCTCCAACTGCGTCACCTCGGAGTGCGTCAAACGCCGCTTTGATTCCCGCTCGAGAGCGTTCGCCTCTTTCGACTGCAGGAGATTGTCTAGGTCTTCCATTCCGATTCGCCTCACTGTTGCCCCCTTGTTGGTCCTTGCCTCGTTGCCACTCTTTCGGGTCGTCGAGATACCGTCCCGCGTTGAACCACGTCGCCGGGTGTGGCGTAAATTCGCCCGCCTGTCCCGAAGGCGAGCGCGCAAAACTCACAACCTTGTCGTAAAGAAATTCGAGAGCTTCGGCCTCTGACTGCTTCGGCCAGTCGTTCCCAGCCTGGAGGCTGCGTACCGACCGGAGGATCGCATCAAGAGCCTTCGACTTACCAACCTTGCGAGGGTAAGCACTGTAGATACGCTCAATCGCTTGATCGCGCGAAGCATTGTGATGAACAGTCTTTGTATTTATTGAAGATGAAGAAGAAGACGAAGAGTTACCGTTTGGTTGAACCAACGTCGAAGGGGTGCTTATAGGGGTGGTTACAGCACTCTTACCGATATCGACAGAATTCGCATCTGAACGTGCCCCCCAGCGCTTTTCCGCGCTCCGCCGGCCGCCATCTGCCGATTTAGCGCGCCACTCTTTTTGCTTCGCGGCCTCGGACTCGAGTCGCTTATGCACCAAGCGCAACGGGTCGGTCGGGTGTTGCTTGAAGCAAGATGTAACCACCCTTACCGAATTGCTTGAGGCTCCCTTACAAAGCCGCGATAGCATCTCGAGATCGGCCGGAATACTTCCCTCTCGCCAGCAATACGCGACGAGACGGATGTATGCGCCCTCTTCTTCGAGCGTCATAAGAGACACCTTCTCATCAGCCAACCATTCAGCCGCGTAAAACTGGAATGCTGGGCTCTTGTTCATTTGGCGCAACTCCCGGCGTTTCCACGGCGGTCTCCCCGATGTGCCGGGTAGTCACTAGCTGAGCGAGGGCGCGTGGGATTTCGGGAATTCACTCCCAAACCTGAGGGCTGTGGAATTCCGATCTTACCGGTGCGAATCTCAAGCATGAGACACCGCCCACAACAGAAGAATCAAACGATTAGCTCGCTTCGGGCAACCGGTGATAGAGTCTGACTTGGACATACCTTCCTCCTGACAACCCCTGCCGCGAGCGGGGGTTTTCGTTTTGCTTGCTCAATTTGCTGTCTCTGGAACCTTGATTGCGTTTCGCTCGCAACCGCGAAGCCACTCGACTGCGGCATCGCGACTGATCAAATTGCGACCTCCGACACGAGCTTCGCGCGGCCCTTCACCTCTTTTTCTAAGCGCGTAAAAGCCGCTTCGGCTGATATTCATCGCATGACAGAACTCGTCCACGGTGTAAGTGAGGGGATTGGACACCATTGCATTCCTCCGTATCGATCAAGACGCAGATGGATACGAAAAAGTCTTGTTTCATATCCAAGATGATGCTACCGTATCGCATATGCAGATGAATGTGGAAATTTGTGCAAATCTCGAAACGCGCCCACGTTGGATCGTTCAGGTCGATCAAGCTGGAAGCGAACCCGCCTTCGTTTTTGCTCCAGATACAGACCTGTTCTATCGAGATCCGGGAGACGATAGGCCACTTCCGCCGCTGCGACAACACC
The DNA here is from genome assembly GCF_014203275.1 of Granulicella aggregans. GTDB lineage: Bacteria > Acidobacteriota > Terriglobia > Terriglobales > Acidobacteriaceae > Edaphobacter. Next base: position 61,455 of record NZ_JACHIP010000003.1, on the reverse strand, counting down.
ACGACATATTCGAGGTCAGCCATGCATTCTGTCGGGCGCACTCGGTGGAGGAGTGTATGGCGTTCCTGCGAAAATACGGGCCACTAGACACTCAGGACATCGCGAAGATGCCCACACGGCCCCTGCCCTTGTCGAGGTTTCAGACGGTGCGGAAAGACCATGAAGCATGGCTGCTCGGAGAGTTCGAGCCCGTATTTTCTGGCAGTGCTGGCAATGCGATGACAGCCGCAGCCTTCATAAAGACGATGCGCCAGATAGAGATACCGCCGATGCACCTGTCACTAAACGGCGGCCTTGAGGGGCGTTTGGTGTGCAAGAACGTGCAAGCCGCCATCAATGCCGCAGCCTTCATTAGTCGCGCTGAAGGTTATGAATGGAAGCGTTGCGGGTGGGAAAACTGCGACGCTCCCTTCAGAGTGAAAGGCAAGCGCACTACATATTGCTCGCCAAAGTGCGCGCAACGTCAGGCGGCACAAAGCTACAGTGATCGAAAAGGCTAGATCGAATCGCCGCCGATCCGCCGCGCCAAATTATCTTGACTGTGAGATTCTGAGCTTGCATCCTTTCGTGTCATGCATACTCTGTCACGAGTCAATGTCGCCATTACGGGCGCGCTATCCGAGCCTCGCTCTCGTTTCGCCGAACTCATCAATGCGAGCACGAACGGCTGTTTTGTCGAGTATTTGAACCTCCAGACCCACTACCTGGTTTGCGCCAAGCATGACTCACAGAAGGCAAGGAAAGCTGCGCTCTACGGCACCGCCATCATCTCTGAGGCCGAGTTGCGGGAGATCCTTGCCGACGGGGTCTTCCTCGAGACTGCCCTGCCCGCCTATGCCGCCCATAGGCTGGACAACTTTCCGGGCGCGCCTCATATGCTCACGTATCGCGATGGCTCAGGAAACTACTCGGTGCGGACGGTTGCGGTCACCGGCAGAGGCGCTTGCTCTAAGCATGAGTGGATCGGAGCCTATGATGGCTCGCGCTTCAAGACATTTCGCGCAGATCGTGTCGTCACTTTCGAGCGCCTATGACAGGCTAGGATGCCCCATCATGATTGCCTGTCTTCCGCTTGGAGCTAAGCTCACCTTTGAGTCGAATGTCGCGCCCGATCCGGGCCACTAGTTCCCTCTGACCCGTCAACCGAGCTTTACGTTGATCGGCAGTCTCCTTCGTAAAACCCACCTCGCGAAAGGCTGGGCGCACACCTAGATTTCCTGCACTCATCCGACTTTCGATCGAGGTGTAGACATTAGCCTCGATGAATTCCTGAATTGCAGCGCGACCGTACCTGACCACCTTGCCCAAACGGACATAAGCTGGCCCTTTGCCGCTCCACCGCCATGACTCCAGAGTCGTCTTAGTGACGTTCATAACCTCAGCGGCTTGAGCTGTCGTTAGATAGTCGTCAAAGCCGCGCATCAGAACTCCAGTCCGTTAGGCCAGGTAGCGGCTCGTCGATGAACTGATCGAGCCGCCGTCCCCTCCGTGCAGGCATGAATTGAGACTAAAGCCGAGCCCAGTGATTGTCAGTGGTCCATAGACCACGTAGACCAAATTTCGTTCGATCGCTACACCACGGGGCGTGCCCACCTCGACACCGAACAAGCTGTTCTTCGGCTTTCAACTGCACCAAGCCGCACGCCACGTGATACATTTCACTTCATCGGATTCCGCAGCCACCCGGCTGTAAACAGAAGCGCCCCAGGCAAGTGCGTCAACACTCGCAAGGGGCTAACCAGCAAGTTCCTAAGGGGGAACTCACATGGCTACTAAGGAAGCTAACAGCGTAGCGTCCGCAACGTCTTCAAAAACCCACACCCGCACGGCACCAACACCCATAATTTCGCGCAAGAGTAACCGAAGATCTCCAGCAAAGATTGAAACGATCGCCTCTGTCTCCAAATCTGGTATTCGCCTCGCTTTGAGCGAAGATGAGCTAAATGCTCCACGCTACGTAATCCGGAGCGGGAAGCGCTATATAGCTGGAGTACACAAGCTTACCGACAACCTCTCCGATGCGATCACAGACACTCAGAACGCCTGCAGGATCTTCGTCCACCACTTTAGTCCAGAGGCGTCGGAGGAGCCGTTCATGGTCGAGCGCCTTGTGGTCGAGCGCAATGGATTTGCGACGGGCTCCGAACCCGAGGAACCCTACGCAGCTCCCCTGCTCTCTCGCCGCGACCTCACCCGGTGGGGTGGGACGCGTCACAACAGTGCTCTCGCTGAGTGTGCTGAAGTTGAAGAGAGGCGGAGCGAGATCATTAGCGTTCACATGGACGCGTTGTCTCGCAGTCAGATGTCTAAACCCTTCGTCGACGACTACCACGCCAGCCTCGCCGCCCCTAAGGGTCTGGAGCCCGACTGGCACCTCAGTCTTTTCGCAACGCGCATCTTCTACGCAGGAGTGCTCAGCGGGCGCAAGGAGGGTGGGCGGCGCGATGACCGAGGAGAGTTAGTCCTAGATGCGCCAGGGCTCGGCCTGCGTCACGACAGCGCACTCGCGGAGTGCGCGGAGCGTGAAGAGGGCACCAGTGCCATCGATGCCTTCAGTGACCACATGACGATGCTTACCAGCAGCCCAATGTTCAAGCTGCTCGTTGACAGCTACCACGCGGACCTCGCAAAATCTGAACCCTTGGAGTCGGACTGGTACCTCGCACAGTTTGCAGCGCGACTCTTCTACGCTGGAGTGATTGCAGGGCGAAGGGAAAATGGTCAGCGCGCAGTCACCGGACATCTCATAATGGACGATCCCTGCAGCTATGAGCCGAAGGGCGCGGTAATCAACCCCGCCTAGTCGCTTCTCCTGTTCAGCGGAGAATCACTGCGCCGTCCGGCCGCCTCGATGAGGCCCGGACGGCTTTGACGCTCGACGGCATTTCAGAATGAATATCCGCTTAGTTTAGGTGAATATTGCTAGTCCAACCGTCGCGCTCGTGGACCGCATCCTAACCCTTGGACGCTAATTCAACCAGGTCACACTACTGCGGTGAATCTCACTCTAGCCAAAAACAAAAAGCTTGATAGATACCAGAGGCGCTTCCTCACACGTCGAGATCGCCCCGACGAAGCGATTTGCTGCGCGTGCTATACACCTGTGCGGGCAGGCGGTATGCACGCAACGCCCGAAGATGCTAAGGCTGGGCATGAATGTCGCGGTATCGATCTGAAAGCCATCCACAATGGGCACTAGCGCTCACTTTGATTTAGAGCGTAGGGGCCCGGCGTACACTTCTCCACTGATGACCGACAGGCCTGTATGTGTCGTCAGGGAGTCAGCTAGCTTCAGGAGAGCACCTGGCTCCCATTTTTGCGCTCCCACTCCGCAACACGCCGGATGGGTTCGGCAGCCTTCATGCCTTCCCACTTCACCGCCACGACCTGGACTCGCAAGGGATGCTTGGCTGCGCGTTGACTCGTCCTTCAGAACCTCTATACCCACTGCCATGCCCGATTCAACACTTGCGGTGCTCGCATCTCACCTTGCCACGATGGAACGGCTAGTGGGTCAGATCAGCTCCAACATCGATCGCACCCCATCGCTCATCACCAACCGCCCTCCGTACGCTCAACGCGTTACAGAATTCATATTTGCAAACCCGTGAGCAACTGCAAGACGCCCTGACCGATATTGGAGTCGAATGAGTCCCGTTGACCGCAATGCACTTCTATCCCTTTGGAAGCTCGATGAAATCCCAGCCTGCGACAAAGGCATGGAACTCTCCCAGGCGTTTCTCGTCTGCGCCGGTGAATTTGTCGACCGGTTCGGTGTCAAAGAGCCCGGCTACAGGCTCACGGCGGCGTATATGGCGAGGATTGTGACGACTGCGACGAACAGTTTTGTAAGAACCCGCAACATTTACTGCCTGATGAGGACCGCTCTGACTGGTTTTGAAAGAATCAATGACTTGTAACAATGCTTCAATAAAATTCCCAAATGTCACATCTTTGCCAGAACGTACACAGCTCGAATTGGCTAAAAACTGAGATTCAAAGCCTGGAGAATCTCATAGCCACGCTCATAGATGAGCAGGCCGGAGCAACCCACAACGCAACTCTGGTTCACATTGAAGACCGACTGCGGCAGCACCTGGCGCTGAAAGGCGTATACCAACATCAGGTGAAACTGATAGAGCGTGATTCCACCGCGGGTCAAGAAGGACAGAGCCTTCCAGTTCTCACATCCACCGATTCGCGTCGACCGCCACATTAGACCGTGAAACTTCGCCGTCTAAAGGGCGATGAGACATGCACCGACGGCGGAATGCTCATCGCCGCCCGCGTTGGGCTCTCATTATCTTTGCCTGACTACCGCCAAACTGCCCATGCAAATCGTACCCATAAGGCAGCATTCAATCAATGAACACGCTAAGTGATTAGTAGCTGCCCGATTAGCCGATATAGGAAGCACTCAACGCGACCTGCGCCTCTGGGTTGCTGTCAAGAATCAACCGTACGACTTTCAGGTCTTCGTTCTTGAAGATAAAGCTCCGTCTGAGTGCGTTTCCTACCTCATCGAATCCGTGACAGGTAGCTTGGAATCCATCCGAACCTTCGAGACTATAGGTTGACGTCAACGTGCTGGTATGAGCTTGAACTGCGCTGTTATTTCGGATTCTGATGCTGTCGACGAACTTCACCATCGCGTACCCTCCGGGGATCGACATTACATTCCCCGATCCGTCCACAGTCTAAGGGGAAAACGTGCCTTTATTTTCCACAAGAAATCAAGCTAAGTCGTGGATCTCTAATCTGTGGATTATTTTCGCCTTGTATTCGCCTAAACTCTCTGCAGATGGGCGGGGAGCGAGCATCGACAACCCGGATGCGGGAGACGCATACCTAGACGGGTACACGACCTTTTCCCGCCGAAGCTCGCCCTCTCAGAGCGTGAGCTACCGATGAAGCTTGCGGAGGCTTCGCAAACGTACGCGTCGCCTCCGCAAGATCAGGCCTGCCCCGCATAATCCGACAGCGAATCAAACTTGCTAGCCCTTGCTTATCTAGTACGCATCAACCATGCCCCGAGCTATCTGCTTCGCAATAGCTGGAAATCCCAGCGCATCGGAAGGATGAAGATGATCTCGAAGAAACAGTGCCGAGCCGTCCGGGTTTGCGATTGTGTTCAGACCAATGCCACTTGTTTTTGCAAGGTCCACAAAGAAGATGCCGCGACTCGCCGCGATGGTCTGTAACGCTGAGTTGAGGGCATCTATTTGCACGTCGGTTCCGTAGCCGGTGTAGTCGCCGCTCGGGATCGGCTGACCGGCTGGCACTTGGCGATGATACTGGCCCACGATTACCAGCTTCTTAGTCGGTGCGGCTTGCTGGATCGTATCAACAACACATTGGGCATACGCATAGAACGAATACGCGTACGGCCCAAGCCCCGGACCGGAGACCGAACTGCCTTGGGTACGATTACAACCTCCAGGCGAGTCTGTAATGCTGCCTACGACTATGTGCCCCTGCGCAAGCTCCAGAGTGTCATTAGTGCCCAGGAAGATCACAGCCTCGTCTTGGGTCGCAAGATCGGAGGCGAGCCTTGCGGTGTTTACCGTCCCTGCGTCCGCAGAGAGATACTCGGTAAATGCCTGAAAGGTTCGGCGACCAGCCTGGGCTCGATTGATTCCCGGAACAACGCCGGTTATCACGCTTGCGAGGGATTCCCAATGGACACCGGAAGGCCCATCCAGGGCACCAAGGTCGGATATGCTATCGCCGAAGACCATAAACTTCTTACCCGCCAGAGGCGTGAGCTGAACTAAAGTCGAGGCTTGCGCCTGAGCTATTGCGCGAGCCGTTTGCACGTAGGTGGACGGAAGCGTCGAGCCCGGAAACACTACCAGCGACGCGGGAGAGGTCTGGGTGAAACCGCTAATGCTTCCGCTGACATACGTGAACCTCGCGTAAACCGCTCCGGTCGGAATGGTGATAGGTGCACCGGCGGGAATCACGGCCGACCCGGTCGTTGAAAGTACGTTTTCGTTGGCATCGTAGAAGATGCTGGCAAAGGTCGAGTTGCCGATCACATCACCACTTGAAACTACGCTCGCCTGCCCCGCCACCACCATGTACCCGGTATAGAAAACGCCCGCGTAAGTGAGCGTCGCGCCGCTCGGCGTAAGGCCCGCTCCGGTCGTCACGGTCGCAACGTCAAACAGATTCGCTTGCGGCGCTCCCTGCGCGAGCGACGCGGCCGCGACAGCGCCTGCGGCACTACTCTGTAGCTGAAGTGGAGTCACCGAACCATTGATGCCCGGTGGCCCTTGTGGCCCCTGGATTATGGCCGTAGGCACCGAGGGGACCGCCAAGCCGGTATTCATCTTGCAGAAGTTGAAAACGGTGTTTCGTCCGGACACCGGAACGTCATTCAAATACAGCGGCACGCCCTTGTAATTCGTTCCCTTGTGCGTCGAATTGTCTATGACGGTGATGTGATAAAGAACCTGACTAGGCGAGGACACCGCCGGGTTGACGAGTTGCAGGCTCCCCGCCAGAGATCCTGCCGTAATCATTCGCGTTACCGGCGTAGTGACCGCCTGCCCGACGCCGTACCCGACGGGGATAGCGTTTCCGCCTCCGTCGACGCTTTGAATCTGGATTGTGCCGTCTGCGATCGGCGAGCCTGAACCATCCGTAACGCAGCCATTAGGAGCGGTCACGATCACAAATGAACCATCGCCCACGGCAGGAAGGACGGGAGATTGAGCGTGTACAACAGGCACCACGCCGGAGAGGACGAGAGGGAGCAATAGATTGCGGAGATAGCGCATAGGTCATTCATGACACCAGCGCATGAAATACGGCAATTCTTGGTTGTCGGGCACAGGAAGCGCATGAGCGCGAAACCTTCCACATCGTTTTCGCCTACGCCGCGAGTGACCATGTGCTTCTACGAGATGCCACCGGCTACCATGCGTGCTTCACCGAGGAAGGGAGACAGACGCCTGTAGGACGCTCCCGCCTGTACCGCGAAGAATCCAAGCTCTTCGACATCCTGAAAGCCGCACACGCGCCGCTAGACGCTCGACAAGCCGTAGGAATGGCGTTCGGATCGCGGCGTCCGGGGCGGGTCGCCTGAACCTAACCCCGGACCAAGTACCGGCTAAAGTTTGGCCGCTGACTCCCGGCTATGCCACCTTCGCGCGCCGCCCATTCAGCCGGACTTAGGGACCGTTTCAGCCCTTTCGACCCTTTTTCCATCGGCACGCACTAGGTCGTAGCATCTTGCAAAGTGCCTGATCCATTGATTTCAAGGAGGACGGAGTACGTCGCAGCTTGCAGGACTTCGCAATCGATGGCAGGGAAGTCCGATGCAAAGGGATAGCAAAGCGGATACCAGATTTCTGACCTTCTGAGTATCACGCAGGAGCCTCTTATACTGCTTTCATGAAGACTAAGAGTCTTGTCGCGCGAGTGATAGCGGGATACGAGGTCTGCGTCATCCTTACCGGGCCGCCCTTGCGTAATTGGGTGAAGACCTACCGCACAAGGGATGCTTGCCTCACGGACCTCTCAGCCATCGGAATCGGGACACCAGAAGAGATCGAGGACGCCCGCAAAGATGATTGGGATCGGCGAGGAGGGATGTTGATCTTCCGCTCTGACATTGAACTTCTGGCGCTCACCGTTGCCGGGTTCAAGGAGCAATTGAAGCAATACGTCAATTGAATGCTCCTCCAGCTTTCATCCAGGAACCAGCCGGTCACAAGACGATTGCAATGGCGGGTGGCTGATCGGATGGCGGTCTAATTCCATGACGGAACATTTGCTTTTGCCTTCTGCCCCATGCTTATACTGAGGTCATGAATGCTCGAAGCCTCGTCGAACCTGTGGCACAGGGTTATCAGGTCTGCGTCATTCTCTCGGACACTCCCGTCGCTCGCAGTTTCACCAAGTCCTACGCAACCAAAGGTGCCTGTCTGAAGGAACTTTCAGTCCTTGGGCTTGCGACCTATGACGAGACGGCGGAAGCTCTTTGGGACGACTGGGATCAGCGCGGGGCGGAGCTGGTATACCGGTCAGAGGCCTCCCCGCTCACGCTCCACAGTGCCGGATTCAAGGAACAGTTCAAGCCCGCGACGCTCTAGGACTAGAATCAGTCCAATGAATCGCGAAGCCCTCCTCAAGCTCTGGAACATGGACGAGATTCCAGCCTGCGACAAAGGAATGGAACTCGCACAGGCGTTTCTTGTCTCCGCCGGAGATGCCGTTTATCACCTCGGCACCGAAGAGCCCGGCGACAGGCTTACCGAGCTTGCGGCGGCATACACGGCGATGACCGAACACTATGAAGATTGCGATAACTGCAACGGGGGCGCTGAAGAGTAGCGAGCATTGTGAGATGCTGCGGAGCGGCGTAGCGTTCTAGGCATGAAAATCCATCATGAACCAATAGTTACCGACAGGATCGGTGGGCGGATCACGAAAGCCCAATGCTCGTGTGGAACGAACCTGGAACTCGGACAAGATTCAGGTTCTCCTAAACAACAAGCCAAACAGCTCACAGCGGCCTTTCTACTCCATAAGAAAGATAGGGCAATAGAACGAAAGAAACCAGCCTGAGCCGGGGAGAGACTTCAGGGCGAAGCCTTGGGTTGAGCCTTTCAGTACAGACTGTGCGTCCGACTTATGCCAGCATCCAAAGATGAAGATCAAGAGCAAAGCGGCAATGTCGGAAAAAAAGCTAATCGCCCGCATTGACAAGGAAATGCAGGAACCACGGCTGACAGAGTCGGCCCGCGTGGCCCTCAATCTGCATAACCCCTCCTCTGGCGCTCATCGATCAACCTTAGCTTCAAAATCGCCACACTCAATATCGCGCTAGTTCGGCAATGCCTTTGGCTCAAAGGATTCCGGAGTTTTCTTCGAGCGTTGGAGAGTAAGCAACTCCTTGACGGTGAATGCCGCATAGCTCTGATCGGAAAACTCAACCATGATCGTCTGATCGTCGATAAGTCCGATGTTCACAAACTTTACTGACATAAGGCTCCCACCCCTGCGGCCATTGTCTTTGAATCTCTACAGTGTTCAAAAGGGATCATACTCCTCCGTCGTCTCCATGACATACTGAGTACGTGCCAGTTGAGTAGGAGGGCATCCAATGGTCGAAACCGCTGCGCCAAGAGTCTTAGTCGTTGACGACGACGACAACCTCCGAGAAGTTATGACTTTGATTCTCGAACAAGGAGGTTTTCAGGTAAAGTCTGCGTGGGACGTGAACAGTGCCCTCGGACTTATTGGTTGTCAGACCTTCGATGTATTGATTAGCGATCTTCACATGCCGTCCGCCGGAGACGGCTTGACGGTCGTGGGCGCAATGCGCCATTCAAATCCGAAGGCCGTGACAATTATCTTCAGCGCCTACCCTGAGATGAAAGAGGCCGCAGCGGCCATTCTCGCTCAGACGGACGATATCATCGTGAAGCCAGAGGCAATCGGAGACTTGGTGAGGTTGATCCGTGAGAAATTGGAGAAAGGGAAAACCGCACCAAGGGTCCTGGCCAGCGTTGCTACGATCCTCGAAGAGAGTTCACAGACAACGATAGAGAACTGGCTCTCTCGGGTGCTTCGGGACGACTTAGTTATTACGGTTCGATTGGAAGACTCTTTACGAACGGCGCATCTCCCACAACTCATTCGTGACCTCGTGTTCCGACTCAGGAATCCTCAGCCTTTGGGGAGCCGCGCATTGATATCCTCGGCTGCCGCCGAGCACGGTGTGGCGCGAAGGGTACAGGGATACACGGCAGCAATGATGGTGGAAGAATCAAGGATGTTGCAGGTCAGCATCTTCCAGACTCTACAGAACAACCTCAACCGGGTAAATTTCAGCTTGGTCTTGGTTGGCGTCATGGAGATAGCTGACGAAGTCGATTCTCAGCTTGCCCAAGCGATGACAAGCTATGTGGCACAGTCGAAGGTCGACGCACTGCCAATCACTGCGTAACAAACATAAACGACGTTCCCTTTTCTCATAGAGCTTGAGCGGGCGGAAGTGATGAGATTGTTCATCGTGCAGGTGGATAAATTGGCTGAAGCAAGCCTTACCGTCTACCTCTCAGACGGTTCGACGGTAGAGGTAACGCTCGATGATTTATTGTGGCTGCGTTCCCAAGGAAGTTGCGATCCTGAAGCTGATCCCGAAGCTGAAGTGAACCCGAAAAAGTGGGACTAGTCCGTGCACGTCCTATCCAGGCGCGTGTGTTGGGTGAGATGATGGCGGCGATGGAGTGCTCATGCAAAGGCGGCGCGCTCATACGACAGCACCGAAGAGGATGGCTAGACGCATTCATGCGTGCGCTCAATCTCTTCCCTTGGCGTTGCACTAGCTGCGACCGAAAATCCTATCGGTTTGCGCGCCACTGACCCTTTGATGTCACTCTTTGATCCGCTGCTGCGCCCGCCAGCCCGGATTCTCCTTTTCCTAGGCGTGGCTATATGCTCGATTGCACTATCGGGTTAGCCTGCGTTGAGGGATGTCACAACAAAACCTTCGATCCTGGAGAGCACCTCGCCGTGGGCGATGCAGGCGTAACCAGCCCCAATGCTCGAGCCGACGACGCCGATACGGACCTCAAATGCCGCAGGCTGACAGCACTCTTGAGCTACGACCTCTGCAAGATCCTTGAAGTCTACTAATTCTGCTACGGGAAGTCCGGTCTTTTTGCTCATGCTGCAAGTTCTCTTCGACATGAGGGGATTCTAAACGGGCCGGGATCGCCATGGCTGCATTTGACCTCCACCCAAGTCGCCAAGCTCAGCCCGCTCCATCGCTAGTCGCGCTCGTCTTTCAAAATCCACAACGCAGTTAGAGATTCTGGGGAATAGTCAGACTTGCGGACCTTCACGGACGCCAGCAACTGCCCCAGCCTCTCGGCTTGTGCCGCCGTTCTTGGCTTGTCGTGAACTCGCAGGATGCAGCTTTCCGCGAGGTCGACTTCGCCAGCCTCCCACAACTGTCGAAGCGCTGCGTAGTCGGCAATCGAGACAGTTGTGCTGGAGTGATAACAGAAAGACATAGCCTTTGACGTAGTCTATCCCGCACTCTCCGTGTCAGAGTGCCCGCGCTTCATTTACAACACCGAGCGGCACCCGAAGCCGGTTACGTCCGTCACGGCAACTACTATGGGCAGCTCGATGTCCCTCCAGAGCCATATCGTCGCCAAAGCGCATTTCGCAAAAAACGGACCTCTACGCGCACGCGTCCTCGGTATGGGGATCATCGTCGCCTAGAGGCCCAATGCCTGCGTATGGAGCTGTTTGTTTGGTGTCTAGATGAGAATACAGTGATCTCGCGGAATCGGAATTCAAATACAGCTAGAGCCGACAAACCTGAACCCAAGTTTCGGACAGCTCAACAACTGTATCTTTGCCTCTTTTGATCCCCACATTGAATCGAAGTAGCTGCGTTGTGGTAAATGTTCCAGGAGTTTATCGTGGCGAGTGGCAAATTTGTCAGCTACCTGAGAGTTTCGACGGCACGACAGGGAGCTAGCGGTTTAGGCTTGGACGCACAGCGTGAAGCCGTCTCCCGATACCTAGCCGGGGGGAATTGGTCGCTTGTCCGAGAGATCGTGGAAGTTGAAAGCGGAAAGCGGAACGACCGGCCCGCCATTGCCGAAGCCCTGAGTCTCTGTCGACTCCATCGGGCAACACTCATCATCGCCAAGCTCGATCGTCTTGCTCGCAACGTCCACCTTATCTCGTCGCTGATGGAGGCTGGAGTCGATTTCATTGCCTGCGACTTCCCTCAAGCCAATCGCCTGACGGTTCACATCCTGGCTGCTGTAGCCGAGCATGAGGCGTTGATGATTTCGGCTCGCACCAAGGCTGCCCTTTCGGCCGCCAGGGCGCGTGGCGTTGAACTCCGGGGTCTTCGAGGCAATCGCGAACGGATGGCGCTGTTGGCGACCGAGGCCAACTCCATCAGCGCTAAGAGGCGTGCAGAGTCAGCCACTAAACGCAACGCGGATCTTATCCCCGTAATCTCGAACATCCAAGAGGCAGGGCACAAATCGCATAAACGAATCGCAGAGGAGCTGAATAGGCGCGGAATAACGGCAGCGAGAGGAGGTCAGTGGTCTGCTAATCAGCTTCGGCGCGTCATCAGACGGACTGCGCGCCCCTGACGAGAGACTCTACGGCCATCACTCACTGCCGCAATTCGCCTCCATGGAACGATCCGACCCGGCAAAATTTAGGAGCTAAGTGCGTAATGCAGAAGCAAGAACACCATGACAAAGATGGCGATCCCGCCACCGGCGCGGAACTTCATTGATTCAATCATTGGATTGGGCTTCAAGACTCCATTAAGGTTTAGAAAGCCCGGCAGGAATACAAGGAAACTCGAAACACCCAGCGCCACCAGAGTGCAGCAGATCGCGTTCTGGGCAGTTGTCAGCTCGTTGAACTTGAATATTAGAGCAACCCCCAGGAGAAGAAGTAGAACGCCAACTCCGCAAAGCGTCGACTCGCGTTGAAATTTTCGCCTTTCGATTAGCTTCATGCTGGCTCCGAACTCAAATCCTGCTGTTGCACACTGCAGGGCCAACCCCTTCCATTCGTCGGGCATGTCACTCACTGCCCTGCTGAACGCGGACATATGCGTGCCAGGAGTGGGAGGATTTTCTGCAAACCTCGCCTTGATTTCTGCTATCCGAAGGTTGACCCGTGTTAGATCCCACTTCTCTTCGTGCGTCATTCGACCGGACTGCTGGCCCGTGGAAGTCCGCGAGCATGCTTGCGAAACAACACCCGGACCATATGAGGATCAACATCGATTTCAGCATCTTGTCGCCAGTCGCGGATCCGATCTGGAATGTCCTCGAGTCTGTCGAAGTCTTCGATCCCGCCGCGATTCTTTGGCGACTCTACTCGGAAAACCTGATCGACAACCTTCTCGCTCGTCAATTCGGCAAGAGCTGCAATCAGATTCTCAACAGCACTCACATGCAGCTGCTCAGCTAACTGCGGCAGAGTGTAGACTTCGGTAGGGGAAGCGCGGTCAAAGAGCCTCCTCACCGTCCGGCGAACATCGCTCGTCCTATCGGGTGAGATTAAGGATCTGAGCCAAGGCATACTCGTAATCCTTTCGACTGCATTGCCTCATGAGGGCGAACTCGTTGTTAGAGCCAGCGATGAGAGTGTGCAGTTCTGTCGATGGCTCCGGTGAACCCTTTCTCATCAACCAAAAGCAGTCTATCTCGTCACACATAGGCGTCCCAACAGATAGAAAGCCATCCACCGCTTTATCAGATGCGCTCCCCTTGCTATATAGCTCTTGTTGCTTTGAGCCGCTTGCCATCGAAATCACATTGCCGTCTTTATCTCTTAGCTGATTATCGGCGAAACGCACGATATGGCCCATTTGAGTCCTCTTTTGGATCAGCGTGAGACGCGCCTTCGCGAGCGACATCCGCGGAAACCTCATTCTCTCGATGATCCCAGTCGACTTCGTGAAGAGGTTTTCCGCAAGTTCCTCGTAATTCACGGTGTTACGTCGAGCTTGGAGGCGGAGCTCTAAGACGCCGTCTTCTCGGACACTCATTATGTCGACAACGCGATCATGCCGCCACAGGTAAGTCTCAATTTCGCGGTCACCCTCTATGACTTTGCTCTCCCGCTCGCGATAGCTGTGCACGTCGACCGCCTTAACGACTAGCGCCCGCATGCCGCCTTTCTTAGGGGTATCGATCCGCGCTTCGACCAGCTGGAGCCCCTTCGCAACACCGACGATGCGGGGCTTAGTAAAAATCTCAGACAGATCAAGTTTAGCTAAGTTTGCCTGGAGAGTCGCTTCGTTCATAAGCGACGTCGCGTAATTTCTCGAGCTGGAGTAGAGGAAGACGTGCTGCCTGCCAAACTCCTCGGCCTCACGCAACATCCGCAGCAAATCCTCTCGGCTCAATCTCTTATCGCTCAGTAAAGTAGCCATGCGCTCAAACAGAATGGGCCATGACGGCGCGGACGATGGCAGACCTCTGTTTTCGAGATACTTTGAAACCGTTTCAAGAGTGCTGTTCTTACGCAGAAGATCAAAAGCTGTAGCGCGTTCCGAGAGACTGATGTCCAAGTTGTTACTGCTCCGCTCACATGGGATGCTCCTTTGTATCGATCAGCGAATCAGTTGGCAAGACAAAACGCTGCCCATCGATTTCTGCCGCATTCCGAGGTGTCTCATCCGAGGTGTTCTCCGATACGACAAAGAACAATGAGAGACGAGTTGGTGCAAGCGGGCACAAGTTGCGCAATTTTGGCGTTTAGCCTCATTGTCCTCACTAGGTGCGCGGCCTGATAGGCAGCGCGAGGAGATGTCATGGCTGCAACGATACGTGTCGTAATTGCCCAGGAGCTTGGAATGCTGGACACACATGCGGTGGCGCGCATCACGGGGATGTCCGAAGTAACCCTTCACCGGTGGCGCATGGGAGGAAGCGGCCCACCGTTTGTACGCATGGGTCGCTCCGTTCGGTATCATCCATCTCATGTTGAGCGTTGGGCACTCGACAATACGTGCAATCCGCTACCCGCGCGCGGCGGACAGGGGAACTCGGATCGCTATCTATAACCGAGAGTAAGCACGCGCCCAAGGTGACTCAGGTCAGAACACGCTTAGCCTCGCATCTTATTGAGACCGATAAAGCTCTTTTAGATTCCCTGCGGGTGGCGCTCTGTAGAACTCTGGGTGCGTTGGCATCATCGACGGCCATCCTCTACCTCCGAAAACCGGCAAGTAGGCCCGAAAGAACAGAAGGAAGAGCATCGTCCGTGAGTGAAGGCATCGTCACTCTTGCGGGACAGAGATCGTTATTTTGCGATAAGCGATGATGGTCTCCCTGGAGATAAAACGGTCCGGGCTCGCTCTCGTTGCTGTCGAGAGCGCCGCCGGTCGGCCCAGGAATCTCGACGTTGTCGTAATACATCTTGCCATCGCGCAGTACGGACACATGTCTTCCGACCAGGGTGATGTCGAATGTCGTCCACCTTTCCAGGTCAATTTCTCTACCGGCTGGTGGAGGGTATTGGCAAAAGATTGCACCCATTTCATGCGTGAGAATCTTGCCGCCCTCGGTGCCCACCTGAACCTCGTAACGACCGCGAAGATATATGTCACTGTTACCACCACCGTCGGGACAGTTGACCTCGATGTGCAATTTGAAGTCCTGGAACTTTTCCGTAGCCGTGATTTTGAGGGCACCATGTGCGCTTGACCAGGCGCTTCGGTAGTGTCATTGACCCGTTCTCCGTTACGGGCCACCCATTCCGAGCAGGGTCCTTTTCCAGACAATGAGGTTCTACCGGAAATCCGGCAACCGCCGTCCCGGATTCAATGGCAAGTGGGCTAGGCTGACGATTCGGTCAAGTCACCCGTTGAGAGAACTGAGAACTTACAGTGCTAAGAAAAGCCATCATCGCTCTCCCTCCCATCGCGTTCATCCATCGTCCGTTCAGAATCTTCACTCATCATCTCGCCGGGGTGCTTCTCAGCATGGCTCAGCACCAGACTCTATCCAAACGGCTTGCCAAGCTTGCTATTCTCTAGGCAGAAGAAGACCAGGCATATTCGACCAAACTCAACTCGCGACCGCCATGGCAAACCTCAGCCAATCCGAAACCCAAACCGCTTCCATCTCCGGCAGCCACAATATCATCATCCAGGCTGCTGGCAACAACATCACCATCAGCCCCCACCTTCCCCACCTCACCCTCATCCCCCGCGCCCGCCGCATCCTTCCCATCCAGCAGGACATCGACATCCTAAAGCCCGAGTGCGAGGCTATCCCCCTCATTGGCCGCGCTCCCGACCAAGAATTCCTCCGCCAATGGCTACAGGGCAGCGGCATCAAGATCACCGCCATCACCGGCCAGGGCGGCTCCGGTAAGACGCGCCTCGCGCTTGACCTGCTCAGCGATCTTGCCCCCACCTGGGACGGCGGCTGGCTCCACGCCACTGAGGCCAAACGCTTCTGCAGATTGCAGAACCTCTCCGAATGGGGGTGGCAGCGCCCCACCCTCGTCGTCATCGACTACGCCGCCATGCTCGGCGAGTCCCTCCGCACTTGGATCGCCGAACTGTCCAACCACCCCGCGGCAGACCCAACAACCCCAAGCCCAGACCACCCCGCACTCCGTATCCTGCTCCTCGAGCGCTTCGCCGACCAGCATACCGGCTGGTACCATGACCTGGCCGATGATACCCACGACGGCCAGCGCGCGCGCCTGCTCATCAACCCCCTCACCCCCCGCCCCATCCTCCCCATTGACAACATCGACCAACGCCGGCAGCTCCTCGCCGCTGCCCTCGCTGCCGCCGCCCGACACCATACCGACACCATCCCACCCCAGCTCCCCCCCCCAGACACCAGCCCCGCCATTGACGACCGCCTCCGTCAGCCCCAGTGGAGTGACCCCCTCCAGCTCCTGATGGCCGGCGTATCGGCTACCGACGGCAACCTCCTCGGCGCCCTCAGCCTCTCGCGCAAAGAGCTCGCCATCAGCCTCGCGAAACGCGAACGGGATCGCCTCCGGCAATACCTTAACAAACCCCAATCCGAAGACCTCCTGCTCCACCTCTACGCCTGCACCACCCTCTGCGGAGGCCTCGACCGGGACTCCGCTATCCGCCTTGCCAAGGCAGAGTTCGACGTCCTCCAAGAGATCTACCCCACCGGCCCCGGCGGAGCCATCCGCGACCTCGCCCAGCACCTTGGCTCCTCCGGGCACATCCCTGCCCTCGCCCCCGACCTCCTCGCTGAGGCTCTTCTCCTCGTCCTCCTCGGCCACTCCCCCGGCCTCGGCGAACAGGTCATCGAACGCCTCGCCCAGACCGCCGGCAGCCGCATCGCACCTAACCTCATCCATCTTGTCCAGGACTTCGGTTACCTCGTCCACGACCAATCCGAAAATCAAGCGGTCACGGCCTGGGCCGAACTGGCACTCAGTTGGATTGACGCTCTCGTGAGTGCGGGCGCGAAGGAGATAAGCATCCTCGCCAGCATCCAGGCATCGCTGCCCATGGACAACCTCGCCCTCCAAGATGTCGCGCTTGAAGTCGCTGCAATTCTCGTCGAGAAGCTCCGAGCCTCACGCTCGATCCGAGAAGAAGCAACCCAGATTCTTTTGATCCGAAGGCTCAACGCCTTATCTGTACGACAGGCAGACAAAGGTCTGTGGGAAGATGCGCTCAAGTCCACACGCGAGGCAGTCCGGCTGCTCAAGGTCCTCGCTGCCAGCAATCCAGCATCCTTCAAGAAACTTTTGGCCCAGTCTTGGCTCTCATTATCCAACGCGGAAAGCGACCGGGACATGAGAGAAGAAGCGCTCCACTCCGCTCAGCAAGCCGCCCAACTTTTCAACGAGTTGGCGGACGATGACTGGATCAAGTTCCTGCCGGACCTGGCGGGCTCTCTCCACAATCTGTCCAGCCGCCAAGCAAAACTCGGATGTCCGAATGAGGCACTTGTCAATATCAAGCAAGCTATCAATTACCACCGGCAGCTGGTGGAACGCGACCGCCGGCGGTTCTCACCCTACCTCGTCGACTCGCTCGAAAATCTCGCAAAGCTACAGGGCGATATGGGGTCGCCAATTGAGGCCCTCGCGACCATCGAAGAGGCTGTTGCACTCAGCGAAGAATTGGCTGGATTGGACAGAGGCGCCTACCTGCCCCGGCTGGCACACGCGATGAACGAACTCGCCATACGCCAAAGCATTGCGGGGCAGTCGGAGAAGGGACTCATCTCCATCCAGACAACGGTGAAGTACAACCAAGAGCTCGTTGCTCATAATCCAGCCTTTTTCCTCGATCGTCTGGCCGGGTCTCTTCACAATTTATGTCTCGCTCAAGAGAGAACCGGACTGTACGACGACGCACTTCAGTCCATCCAGCTCGCGATCCTACATCGTAGGGGTCTCGCCGCGCGGGATCCCAATAAATTCTCCGCACCTCTGGCACTTTCGCTCAGCGTACTCTGCGACGCGTACGCGAGAAGCGAAAGATGGGCCGACGCAAGAGCTGCGACCTCCGACTGCCTCGAAGCTCTCGCACCCTCCTTCACTCATTACCCTCAAGTCTTCGGAGCCCTCGCAGTAGAGTCAGTGCTGACTCACGTCAACGTTAGCGGCAAGCTCGGATTGGGACCCGATTGGGAGCTCCTCGAGCCCTACCGCTCAATCATTCAGATCGATGATGCGGAGCAAAACGAGAATCCCAACCAGCCGCCAGAGGAGGATAACCAATGATCTTGATTGACCCAGCTCAACTAGCTGCTGCAGCTATGAAACTTTAGCCATGGCTCTCCCGGCCGCCAAGCTTATGGCCAACAAGGCCGAAGAGACCGTCGCCGCCAAGGGCGGCAAGAAACTCCTCAGTTGGCTCACCGAGAAGCTCTCCTCCTCGCCTGTCGCCAAAGAGACGCTCGCCCGCGCCGGCGCCGATCCCGGAAAGCCCCGCAAGCTCCTCGCAGTTCAGAATGAGATTGAAGGCATGGCTGAGGACTACCACACCTTCCTCGAGGAACCCGCCAAGCACATCGAAGCCACGGGCGTCTCCCTTACCAATCAGTCCCAGACCGCCATCGGCGATAACAACACCACCACTAACCAAGTCATGGGCAATAATATAAGCATCGGCCTTTGATTGGCTCCAGGACGCAGCCTCCCATTCCGAAACCAACCCAAAGTGAACCCGTTCAACACTGGCGGCAAGGTTCGGGAGACGGGTTGGGCACGTTCCCCCACGGAGGGAGCAGCCGCCACCAAGGGGAGTCGCTCATGGTGTCACATTCGATCGCTCCATTTAGTTCTACGGCCGCGCGAACAAAGCCCCCAAAGTGGGGTTTCCGAGTAGGCCCAAAGTGTCATGCGCTGTCGTTCACTTCAGGTTCTCCTAAGGCTGTCTTCGAGGAGAGCCCGATGAACCTTGCCAGCAACTCATCCCAAAATCCTGAGCATGAACAATTCCAGAAGTCCTGGGGGGAGAGAGTGGTCGGCTGGGCGACTCTTGCTGATTTCATTTCCCGAAGCCCTTCAGCGATGGGTCAGCTCCCCACTGACGCACCAAATTCCTCGTCTCACAGACCAAGCACAGGAGAGAAGATCATGGATTTCATCACAGTGAACGATGGTACGAAGATTTACTACAAGGATTGGGGAACTGGTCAGCCAATCGTCTTCCATCACGGATGGCCTCTGTCTGCCGATGACTGGGACACTCAGATGATGTTCTTTCTGGCCCACGGCTACCGGGTGATCGCCCACGATCGCCGCGGACACGGCCGTTCTACCCAGACATTCAGCGGCAACGATATGGATACGTACGCCGCCGATGTGGATGAGTTGGTGACCGCTTTGAAGCTGACGAACGCGATCCATGTAGGCCACTCGACGGGCGGGGGCGAAGTGATTCGCTACGTTGCCCAGCACGGCAAGGGGCGGGTCGCAAAGGCGGCGATCATCAGCGCCATTCCGCCCACCATGTTGATCTCGGACAAGAACCCCGAGGGCGTGCCGATGTCAATCTTCGACGATATCCGCAACGGCACGGCGTATCACCGGTCACAGTTCTACCAGGACATCACGATTCCGTTTTACGGTTATAACCGGCCAGGAGTGAAGATCTCGCAAGGTATCCGTGATAACTGGTGGCGTCAGGGGATGATGGGAGGGATCAAGGCCCACTATGACTGTGTCAAGGTGTTCTCAGAGACGGAGTTCTATGACGATCTCAAAGTGATCGACGTTCCCGTACTTGTGATGCACAGCGAGGACGACCAGATCGCGCCCTACAAGGTGACCGGAGCGAAGTCCTGGAAGCTCTTGAAGCATGGAACGCTCAAGTCTTATACAGATTTGCCACATGGTATGCCGACAACACACGCCGAAGTGATCAACGCGGACTTGCTGGCTTTCTTGAAGTCTTAGGAAAGTCCTTGGGAGAGGAAGAGGCATCGGGTGCCTCTTCTCTCCTGATGCGTGCGTTCAACGAGGCGCGTGAGTTGCAGAGGTATCGAGATGAACGAAAGATCTAGATTTTCATCGCGGCGCGGCTTCCTGAAGACGACCGCAGCAGCAATGGCTGGGGTCGTTTTTTGCGGACGTGAGCGTTCGGCAAGCGCACAAAGAGCCGCCATCACGGCAGCGCAGATGAGGGCTGCTGGCTCCACGGCGAAGATCACGGTGGTTCCACTGCGAGCGGGTGTGAGTGTGCTGATGGGATCGGGCGGCAATATTCTTGTCACGTCAGGGCCGGACGGCAAGCTTGCAGTTGATAGTGGATTCGCGACTTCTCAGCCCCAGATAGAGCGAGCCCTTTTAAGTGTGTCAGCGGAGCCGCTGCGCCATCTCATCAACACGCACTGGCACTATGACCACACGGATGGGAACGAGTGGATGCACAAGGCCGGGGCGAGGATCCTTGCGCAGGCGAAGACGCGCACACGAATGAGCTCGCGCCAGGTAATTCCCGCCTTTGACGCGGTATTGCCGCCATCACCGGCAGGGGCCCTCCCCACTGTCGTCTTCGAGGAAGACGAGGCGGTCCGGATAAACGGGAGTAGTATCCACCTGCGCCGATATACTCCGGCCCATACCGACACAGATATTTCAGTCTTTTTTCCGGAAGCTAACGTGCTTCACAGCGGGGACACCTGGTTCCATGGATATTATCCGTTCATCGACTACGACAGCGGTGGCAGTATTCACGGGATGCTCACTGCCGCCACCGAAAATCTTTCTCTCGCCGATGAGAAGACGATCGTTGTGCCTGGCCATGGTGAAGTCGGGAACCGACGTGACCTCGTCGAGTTCCGAGAGATGCTTCGGTCCGTGCAGGACAAGGTAGCGGTTCAGAAAAAGGCGGGAAAGCCTTTGGCCGCAGTGATCGCCAGCAAACCAACATCGGAGTTCGACGCCAAGTGGGGAGGCGGCTTCATCACGCCAGAACTATTTGTCGGCCTTGTGTATAGAGGTTCCTAGCGCCTTCCTGCTATCCATCTACTATCCAGCTACTATCCATCGAGGATTCCTCGCCTCATGGCGATCAGCACAGCATCCAGGCGATCATTCGCATTGAGCTTTGCGAGGATGCTTCGCATATGGCCTTTGACCGTATCCTGAGAGATTTGCAACCGGTCCGCGACGATCTTATTGGAGCGCCCGGCCGCAATGGTCTTGAGGACTTCGACTTCCCTCGGTGAGAGCTCATCGGCTGCGTAATACTTCGTCATCTCGCAAGCAATTTCGGCGGGAACGTGCCGGTGACCGGAATGAACGTCACGAATCGTGCGGGTCAGCTCTTTGCGGAGCATCGTCTTGAGGAGATAGCCCACTGCCCCGGCCTTGAAGGCTCTTGAAGCCTGGACATCGCCGCTATAGGTCGTCAAGACTACGCAGCGTGCGCGCGGCGAAATTTCGCGGATTCTACAAATCGCGTCGGTGCCGTTCAGTCTTGGCATTTGGAGGTCCATCAGGACCACGTCGGGCTTATGTTCCTGGAATGCCCTGACGGCCTCTAGTCCATCGCTCGCTTCCGCGACGAGGACCATGTCCGGCTCTCGTTCAAGCAAACGAGCGACGCCATCCAGAATCAACGGGTGATCGTCTGCGCAAAGTATACGGATTTGGCTGGAGTTCATAGCGGGACCGTCCACAGGGGAATGCAAAGCCAGGAAGCATGCAAGCCCGATGCTCAAAACGGTAGCACAAAGCACTTACCGGAACACCCCCTTAAAGTGTTGCTCAAACAATTTGCGTGCCGGATCATATTGAAACTTAGCTCGGCTTACGGAAGCGGCCAGCCCAGGCTCGATACAAAGTCCCTAAGACTTTGGGACTTTCCAGGTGCCGGTACGCCATGGCTCCGGGAACGACAAGTTGAACGCGCGTGCCACCTCCTGGCGGGACGCCGAGCTTGAGTTCCGCTCCCAAATTATCAGCCCGCTCCTGCATGCCGGCCAATCCCCAGTGATCCTCTCTCCGGCCCCCACTCAGGATGCCGGGATCGATCCCGATCCCATTGTCGGTCACTTCTATCTGCAACCGATGAGGCTCGAAATAGAGATCTGCCCGGATGGCGGAGGCTCTACTGTGGCGAAAAGCATTCACAAGAGCTTCCTTCGAGACGGCATAGATATCCTGATAGGTGATTGGATTCAGGTCCGTCTCCATCCCGTGTGCGATCACCTTCAGCTCCCAGTTGCGGGGCACGGCAAACTCCTCACCCAGCGCGGTGAGTGCTTCCGATAACGGTGCCAGTTCGATCGATTCGTGCCGAAGATCACGTATCCGCTCCCGGCTTTCGACGAGGAGCGAATCCGCGGAATCCAACGCATCTTCCATCTCGGTTCGTGCTGTCTCGGAAGTCGGTATCGACTGTGTAGCGAGATGAAACCTCATCAAGAGGCCTTGAAAACCCTGGAGCAAAGTGTCGTGAAGTTCGCGAGCGACGCGTTCGCGTTCGGCCACGCGTTCGGACAACTTTGAATGGACTTGTTCCGCTACATAACGCATTCTCGCCCGAAGAATCTCCGAGGCAACGAAGATCGCGAGCAAAACGACGAGGGTTGCGAACCACCAAGTCTGATAGAACGCCGGCCTCACGATGATCCGTAGCGGAACGGGGAGGTCGTTCCAGTCCTCGCCGTTACTAGCAGAAACGAGGAACTGGTAGGTGCCGGGGCTGAGACGGGTGTAAAAGGCTTGACGCCGCTTTCCGGCATCCTGCCAACCCTTGTCTTCACCGACCAAACGATATCGGTAATAAACCCTCTCCGGCGCGCTGAGGCTAATGCCAATGAAGTTGATTTCAAGATCGTGGAGATGCGCCGTGTCTGTATACAAGACAGCCCCGGGTTGTCCTGGGGCACGGAGCGCCGACTTCCCATCCACCAGGACGCTTTCAACCAAGACACTTGGAAGCGCTTTTCCGTGGCCTAACTTTGAGGGATCCAGGCTAACGACATCACCACTCATGGAAAACCACAACCTCCCGTGTGCGTCAGAGATGGCGGATGGTCCTCGCTTGAACTGGGTCGGCTGGCCCAAGAGACCATCGTTTTCATCGAACACATCAATCTTGACCGGGTGGTTCGGATCCCGAAGAAGTAGCGCAACTTCTGACGATGAGATTCGGAGAACCCCGGCACCCGCGTTGAGCCACAGATTTCCCTGTTGGTCCTGGGCGATCCCCGACGTTCCCTGGAGAAGATTTGCTTCGAGAGATTGAACCCGCTTGAATTGATTGCCGTCAAACAAAGCCAAGCCTATGGAACCCGCAGCCCAAACCGATTCCTGTGTTTGAAAGAAGGTCAGGGTGTTGCTCCATGTCCCGTCTCCCACCTGAAGCGTGCGATACACGCCATTCATCCTGACTACGATTGCGTCGTTGCCGTATCCGAGCCATAGGCGTCCCTGCGCATCAGAGAACATCGACCATGGACTACTTTTTGGTAGTCCGGGGGCTGTGGGTTGATCCCAGATGCCATTCGAGTAGCGCCAAAGGCCCTCGCCCTGGAAGGAGATGAGTAAGGATGCATCTGTATCCTCCACCATCGCCAGTGAATGCACATGCCGTGTTGGCGCAGTTATCTTGACGTGGACCGGAGCGTCTCTGCCGTAGCACTGTACTTCATAGCTGATCATGTCCATGAAGCAGATATCGCCGTTGCGACGCTTTGCGAAAGGGCCGGAATGGACTTTCAACCCTACCGGGACTGTCTTTCCGTCCACGACATGCATCAACGAAGAGCCGAGCGAATCGATCCAAACTGAGCCGTCATCCGCGGCGACCAGTGATGGGAACGAGTGAAGCCCAGCATCAAGAAAATGAACGAAAGGCGTTTCGCGAAATCGATCCAGGCCTCTCTCGGTTCCGACCCAGATATTGCCCTCGCGATCTTCGAGCAGAGCATGCACCTGTTGCGAGGTCAGGTCGCCATCGGTTCCGTGTTCGATGACTGGCGAGGTCGAATTATCCGAGATATGGAGAATCCTCAAGAGGCCCTGATCGTCTTGTGCGACCCAAAGATTGTCGTGAGAATCGACCAATATTTCGGGCTTGCCTTTGAGAAGAAGAATCGCCTTCGCAGAAGGGTCAGAGAAGCGACGAATCGCACGCCATGCGTCGCCTAACCAGATCTCTCCGTTGCGGCTCTGAATCATCGAAGTCACCAGATGGACCTGATTTGGAACATCTTCCAACTGACCTAATCCGTGGCGCAGAACCGAAAGACGCTTATCCCGTGAGATCCAGATGTTTCCCTCACGGTCAAACATCACTGCAAAAACTCCTTCAGGGCCAATCCCGTGAGCTGTCCCGAAGTCAATCCATCGCTTCCCCTCAAACCGCAAGAGGCTATTGCTGCCGGTCAACCATACGGAGCCGTCCGGGCGGCAGATCACCTTGTCGAGCGCACCGGCTGGTACGCCGTCGTCATGGCTGTACGTGACCATGCTCCCGTCCGTTTGCAGATGAACGACGGTTGCACTGCACATCGCGATCCAGAGGCCGCCATCGAGATCGGCCGCGAGCGAGCAGATGTCGAGCGAGGGAGTGCTGGAGCCCAGCGGATACTGGAAGAATCGAAGCCCGTCGAAACGGTATAAGCCTAAGGAAGATCCGATCCACAGATAGCCGTCCCTGGTCTGTGCAAGCGTCTTTACGCCACCGGGCGCACCATCCCGTCGAGTCCAGGAGGTGTGGGTGATGCCTTGGAATGACGGAGAGGGCGGCGGGGGCTGGAGACCGCTTTTCCGGGCGGTAGCATCAGTGTCGGCCGTGTTTGATTGGCCGGGCCGCGGAGGCTGAGCGGTAATTGGGCGTGGATACCCACTGGCGAGTACCAGTGAGAGACCCAAGATGATGCTCCCCCCGGCCATCGAGCCAATTGCTTTTTTTCTAGATCGCAGGGTGCATCTCCTTTACACGGAAATCGGTGACCGTTTAAAAACCACTCACCATAGTCGACCAGGGATGGCATTTTGTATCCACACTAAAGGGCTATCGGCACAACAGCCCAAACGGGCTTCCGTCTCAGTCAAGCCACCGTAGCTTTCAGACTGATCCAGGGAGGAAAAACCTGTCCTGCTACGACTGGCGAGCAAGACGCGCCGGTCCGAAAATATCACGGCGAGAATGAGATAGCAGCCTGCCGGACCTACGCATTTCCTACTCGTGGCGCAATTGTGGAGCATCTCGAGAATGGACGACCTAATACCTGTTAGCCGGGCCACATTGACGCAGCTAGAATCACACGAACGCTCGAAACGTGAACTATTCAGTGAATGACATCAGACTCATATTTGCCTATGGGCGGGGAGCGAGCATCGACAATCCGGATGCGAGAGATGGGACGCATAGGCTGCTCCTGCAAGCTGCAGCTGAAATCCCCGCACGCCAAACTTAGGAGCTCTGTAAGTGAAAATGAATAACTCTTTCTCGCGTGGTACTCTCGTCTTCCAAGCGCGATGACACAGCAAAGCATAACCGTCGACGGCAGCCGGAACATCGTCATCCAGATTGCGGGAGACCACAATCTAGTCAGCGCGGTTGCACCTCCGCGCCTGGCGCTTACTCCCTGGTGCAGGCGTCTGCGGCCCATCAAACTGGACATCGACATTCTCGATCCAGCCTGCGAAGCAGTTCCTCTAGTGGGGCGCGCGGCCGACCAGAAATTTCTAAGAGAGTGGCTGGATGGCGACGGCATCGCGGTTACCGTCGTCACGGGTCGGGGAGGATCGGGCAAAACGCGGCTCGCTCTCGACCTTCTGCAGCACGTGTACGAGGGCTGGGACGCCGGATGCTCGATCATGACGAAGCCCGCAGATTTGTCGCGAAGCAGAACCTGTCCGCCTGGGGGTGGGAGAGGCCTACGCTGATAGTCGTCGATTACGCCTCGCTGCTAGTGGACGCACTAAAACAATGGTTCACCCAACTGGCCGACCATGAGGTGGCCCAAAATCACGGAGTCCCCGCGCTTCGCATTTTGCTTCTGGAGCGCCACGCCAGCGACGAATCTGGGTGGTATCGCGGGCTGGCCGATAGCACGTCGGCGGGACGGCGAATCAAAGAGTTGCTGCGGCCCAGAACTTCCCGGCCGATTGCGCCGATCGAAGGGGACGACCGGCTTGAGGTGTTGCAAGCGGGTATGAGCCTCGCTGCTGGTCTGGCGGGACAGAGTTGTGAGGCCCTCTTTCCTCTCCGCACAGATCACAATTTTGATCGGATTCTCGCGCAGCCCCAGTGGCGCGATCCGCTGCTATTGCTTATGGCGGCGTTATCCGGGGCAGGTGGAAGCCTGCACAAAGCGCTAGCTCTATCGAGGCGCGAACTTGCAATTGAGGTCGCGACGAGAGAGCGAGACCGTTTCTCCCTCGGTATAACCAATGCCAGCAGGAAGTCGGTGCTCCTGCATCTCTACGGTTGTGCTGTGCTCTGCGGCGGACTCGACCACGAAGCTGCAGTAGGTATTGCGGAGAATGAGCTCCAAGCTTTGCACAAGTCTTATCCGGGCAAAGCGGGACAGGCAATCGACGATCTCACAGCCAAACTTGGAGCAGCGGAGGGTCCCCCCGCGATGGCGCCCGACCTGCTCGCAGAGGCGTTCCTCCTCGTAGTTTTTGGAGAGCGCAGTGGGCTGGGCCAGAAGGTCATCGAACGGGTCGCCGCTTGGCGGTCCGAGCGTGTTTCCGCAAACATCATTAGACTGATCCAGGACTTCGGCCACGTGGAACCCGCGCAGCAACCCAACGAGCGGCTTCTTTCATGGGCCGAACTGTCTCTCAGCTGGGTGCGGGCATTGGTCAACGCAGGAGAGAGCGACACACGCTTGCTCACCACCATTGCGGAAGCGCTTCCTCAGAGCACGCTCACTCTTCGCGGCATCGCGGTCGAAGTTATGGAAACTCTCGTGACCCGCTTCCGCCAGAGCTAAGATGTTCACGAAGTTGCCGGCCAGGCACGCTTAGCGCTCTGGTTGAACAATCTGTCCAAGCGCCAGGGCTATATGGGCCAACGTGAATCCGCGCTCTCCTCAATCGAGGAGGCAGTAGCGATCCGCAGCGAGCTCGCGAAGCGAAACCGAGAAACATTTCTGCCCGAGCTCGCCATATCTCTGAACAATCTATCCAACCGGCAGAGCCATATGGGGCAGCGTGAGTCCGCGCTCGTCTCGATCATGGAAGCAGTAAGTCTTTATCGTGAACTGGTGAAGCAGAGCCGGCAAGCATTTCTGCCCGATCTTGCGAGGTCTTTGAACAATCTGTCCAACCGGCAGAGCTATATGGGACAGCGAGTGTCCGCCCTCGCCTCAATCGAGGAGGCAGTAGCGATTCGTCGGGAATTGGTTCGGTGGGACCGGGATGTGTTTCTGCCCGACCTCGCCGCGTCGCTGAACAACCTTTCTAACCGGCAAAGCTATAAAGGTCAGCGTGAGTCCGCGCTCTCCTCAATTGAAGAGGCAGTGGCGATAAACCGAGAGCTGGTGGAACAGAACAGGGAGGCGTTTTTACCCGACCTCGCAGTCTCGCTGAATAACCTGTCAAATCGACAAAGCTATATGGGACAAGTCGAGTCCGCGCTTTTTTCAATCGGCGAGGCAGTAGCAATTCGCCGAGAGTTGGTGGAGCGGAGCTGGGAAGCATTTCTACCCGATCTCGCGAAATCACTAGGTAACCTTTCTAACCAACAGAGCTATTTAGGGGAACGTGAATCTGCGCTCTCCTCCATGGAGGAGGCGGTAGGCCATTATCGTGAACTTGTGGAGCGGAGCCGAGAGGCGTTCCTGCCCGAGCTCGCCAGATCTCTCAAACAGCTTGGAGATCGCCTGGCCGAGGTAGAACGGCTCCGCGAAGCTCGGGAAGCAAGCGCAGAGGCTCTGGAAGCACTTTCTCCATTCTTTTTGAGATACCCGTTGTCGTTCGATGAGTTCGCCCGAGCAACGGTGCGCGATTACCTCTTGAGAAGCCAGAAACTCTGCCTGGAACCGGATGCCACTGTTCTCAATCCGTACCGATCTTCATGGAAGTCGGGCGAGGAGATTTAGTCTCGAGGGGGTTTAGCCGATGTTTGAATATGTGAAAGTAGCGGCATTGGCAATGCCTGGCTGATAGCCGTGCAGGCCTAGGAAAAATTAGTAGGTGACGCAGAAAAGACGCCTCTCTGCAGAGCGCATAGTCCTCCCTGCCGCTCACGAAGCAACTGGCCGTGCCGAGACATAGCCGGAAGCGCGCCCTTCAAAGCGAGAGGGCAGGGCCGACCATTTGACCAAATGGGTTGCACTCGATGCAACGAGAAACTCCGATAAGAGCTCCAACTGCAGGTCTTTGGCGAAGCGCTAGCTAACAATCCACCGCCTTTTGCTATAGTTGCGCACAGATTGCCATGACTGAACACGATGCATCACCGCAGGGCGACCACAACATCATCGTGCAGGCGCAGGGCGACGGCATCAACATTACCGTTGGCTTACCGCATCTGACGCTTGTGCCCTGGCAGAATCGCGTCCGCGACGATCTTAAGCGCGACATCCAGATTCTCGATGCCGCCTATCGCGCCGTGCCCCTGATCGGGCGGGAGTGCGATCTCGAGTTCCTCTCTCGCTGGTTGGAGGGCAGCGCTATCAAGGTAGCGACTCTGATCGGTCGGGGCGGGGCAGGCAAGACGCGACTTGCTCTGGAACTGCTCGAGAAGATGCCGGATGACTGGTATGCCGGCTTCCTCACCCCCGAAGAGGGCCGCCGCTTCATCGAGCACAGTGACATATCCGCATGGGGATGGCAACGTCCTACGCTAATCGTAGTGGATTACGCTGCGGCGTTAGGGCTAACACTTGCGGCGTGGTTGCGCGGACTTGCCGACCATTCGCCATCGAAGAGCCCTTTGCGGATCCTGCTGCTCGAGCGCCATGCCGGTCTCGAAGGCGGTTGGTACCATTCGCTCTTCGACCCCTCTCGGCAACCGACGCGCGTGGCAGAGCTCTTTTCGCCGCTCGAACCACGAACGCTCGCGCCGCTTGATGACTCGGCCCAGCGTCGGGAGGTTCTCGGCTACGCGTTAGCACGCGCGAGACCCTTCTATTCCGAAAGACCTGCGCCGGCTATTCCCACCCCTGGTATCCACGTCCATTTCGACAAGCTTCTCGAAGATCCGCAATGGGCGGACCCTCTGTTGTTGCTCATGGCCGCGCTCGTCGCCTGCGAAAACGGTTTTCCGGCGGCACTCAGCCTCTCGCGGCCTGAGCTTGCCAAAAACCTTGCGGACAAGGAGGCGCGCCGTATCCGCCACGGCTTTGACCCGCAAGACCCGCAGTCCGTGCAGGATGCTGACCTCCTCGTTCATCTGTACGCCTGCGTCACGCTATGCGGCGGCCTCGATCGCGAGCGCCTGCTGAAGCTTGCAAAGCAGGAGTGTGAAGAGCTCGGGATGAGCTATTCGCGCGGCCCCGGAGCTGCGGTGAATGACCTCGCCGTTCGTGCCGGGGCTGTCTCCTCTATTCCGACGATGACCCCTGATTTACTTGCCGAGGCGTTCTGGCTGGGAGTCCTTGGAAAGCAGAACATCACAGACGGAGTCGAAGTCGTGAAACGGGTCTTCCCTCTCGCGGTTGCGTCGGTGGTCGCCGTCCTCATCCGCTCCGCGACGGACTTTAGCCGCGCGGGAGAGAGCTTACCGCTCGCTGCACTAAAGGCGATCGCCGAATCTCCACAAGCCGATCTAGACCTAAAACTGGTCATTGAACGGGCTCTTCCGCAGGACAGTCTTGCGCTGAGTGACTTCGCACTCTCGCTAACCCGCGAAATAGTGGAGTTGCTCTTGCCAATCTACCTGTATGGCGGATCTACGGATGGCCGGGCGGTGCTCGCAGGTATGTTGGATCGGCTGTCTTCGAGACAAAGCGCCATTGAAGATAGAAAGGGCGCTCTTCAATCAATTACTGAAGCAGTCCGCATCTACTACGAACTATCCCTTACGAAACGGGAAAAGTTCTTTCCCGAGCTGGCGGGTTCGCTCATTAATCTCTCGACCAGGCAGCGCGGGGTTGGAGACCCAACGGGTGCTTTGCAATCAATCACGGAATCGGTGCGAATCTACCGTGTACTCTCGGCTTCGAGTCCAGATCAGTTCCTCCCTGAACTCTCCTTATCGCTGAACAATCTATCCAATCGGCAGAGCGACACCGGTAATTTCACGGCCGGGCTGACTTCAATTGTGGAGGCGGTTGAGATACGTCGAAAGCTTTCAGGATCAGATCCCAAGAAGTTCATGCCAGACTTAGCGCAATCGCTAAACAACCTATCAAATCGAAGGGTACAAGTCGGTGATGTTCAAGGCGCTTTAGAGTCGATCAGTGAGGCGGTGCGAATCTTTCGCGATCTCTCTGCCTCAGACCCCGACCGGTTCTTACTGGACTTCGCGCGGTCCCTGGGCAATCTATCCACTCGACAAGCGCGAATTGGCGACCGAGATGGTGCATTGGAATCGATCGAGGAAACAGTACGAGTCTTTCGCGATCTATCTGTCTCAGCCTCGAAGCGCTTCCTTCCCGACCTTGCAAAATCTCTTATAGCTCTCTCAAGTATGCAGGTCGAGGCGGGGAACCACCCGGACGCCCTGGTATCGATCATTGACGCGGCGCGAATTTTGCACGATCTGTCAGTGTTGAATCCGGACCGCTTCCTACCCGAGCTCGCGCTAAGCCTAAGCATCTTGGGCGATCAACTTTGCGCAGTAGGCAGACAGCGTGAAGCGATGGAAACGTTTGCTAAGTCGATTCGGCTACTTGAACCGTTCTACATCCGGTATCCCGAGGCCTTTCGCGCATGGGCACCCGCCACCGTCAGGGACTATCTCGTCCAGAGCCGGCAGTTGGGCGTTGAGCCAGATGAGCAACTGCTGTTACCGTATCAAGCAGTGATCGCAGAGTACAATCTGCGGCTTGAAGAGGGAGAGTCCGAGTGATCGAGATCGCCCAGCTTGCCCAGGAAACGATGGCCGTCCTTACGCCTCTACTTCCGCTTGCGAAAGAACTTGCCGCTAAGGCTGGAGACGGCGCTGCAACTGAGGCCGGAAAGGCGCTGCTCGGCTGGCTCAGCAGTGCGTTCCAAGGCAAATCCACTAAGCTCGAACGCTCAATCGAGAAGCCTGAAGATAAGACGCGCCAGAATGCTCTGGAAGCCGAGATTGTCGAGATGGCGGAGACGGACGAGAGCTTCCGGACCCAACTCGCCGAACTTGTTCGCGCGGCTAAGGAGTCGGGCCCTGTGGTCACCCAGCAGATCGCGAACGTCATCGGTAACAACAATAAGCTCGCGCAGGCCAGGGGCAAAGACATCTCCATTCACATCGGGTGAAAGCAAACGAAAGCATAAGCGACGGCTCAGCTCGGCCAGCCTAGATGCTGTCCTTTGCCACTCGACAGCCGGACTATCGTGGGTGTGCCTGCTTGTTTGGCGTTGTGGCTCACTTCACGGCCATTGGGCTCCAGCTATCAATCATCAGGTCTTCACAAGGACCGCCAAATTCCCACAACCAATTCCGGCAGGGCTCACGCAGCGCCGAGAGTGATCGGTTTGGTACTAAGTATTTCTTGGGATTTACGATGCGGGATGCTACGGTATGTCGTAAATTCAGCGTACCCGCCCAAATGTCGACACGATTCGCATCACCGCAGGGAAACCACAATATCATCGTGCAGGCGTACGGCGACGGCATCAACATTAGTGTCGGCATGCCGCATCTGACGCTCGTTCCCTATCAGAACCGCATCCGCTCAGACCCCCAGCGCGACATCCAGATCCTCGACCCGGTCTTCCGCGCCGTCCCGCTCGTCGGCCGCGACTCCGACCTCAACTTTCTCCTCAACTGGCTCGGCACCGGCGAAACCGGCGACATCAAAGTCACAGCGATGATCGGTCAGGGTGGAGCAGGCAAGACCCGCCTTGGCCTTGAACTCCTCGAAAAAGCGTCGGACGGTTGGGACGCGGGCATCCTCACCGACGACGAGGCCCGTAATTTCGTCCAGCAACAGAACCTCTCAGCCTGGGGTTGGCGTCGTCCCACGCTTATCCTAGTCGACTATGCCGCCGCCCTCGCCCTAACCATCGCTGCTTGGCTCCGCGGCCTCGTCGACCACGCCCCGCCGAAACACCCACTTCGCATTCTCCTGCTCGAGCGCCACGCCGACCTTGAAGGCGGGTGGTACAACTCCCTCTTTGACACCTCACGTCAGCCTGCCCGCGTGGTGGACTTATTCTCCCCGCTCGAGCCCCGAAAGCTGGCTCCCCTCGACGTCACAAGCCAAAGGTGGTCCGTTCTCGCCTCCGGGCTCGAGGCAGCCACGCGCCTCAAGCCAGGCAAACCAGTGCCGAAGTTGCCCCAGACCGGCACCGATTCCTGGTTCGACAAGCGCCTCGCCGATCCGCAGTGGGCCGACCCGCTGCTCCTCCTCATGGCGGCTATTGTAGCTTTCGACACCGGCCTTCCGTCCGCCCTCAGCCTCTCCCGCCCCGACCTCGCTAAAGAGCTGGCAAAGAAGGAAGAGCGCCGCCTCCGCCACAGCTTCGATGACCGCAACCCTCAGTCGAAGCAGGACGCCGATTTCCTCGTCCATCTCTACGCCTGCGTCACCCTCTGCGGCGGCCTCGATCACCACCGCCTACTCGATCTCGCCGAGCAGGAGTGCGGAGCCCTTCACGTCATCTGCTCCGGGGGGCCTGGCAGCATCGTGACCATCCTCGAACGCCTCACAGGCGGAGCCGCTGCCGTCCCCACCATAACGCCGGACCTACTCGCTGAGGCTTTCTGGCTCAGTGTCCTTGCCCGGCAAGGCTCCGCAGCGGCAGTTGAAACAGTAACGCGTCTCCTGCCCTTGGCGACCCAAACGCTCGCCGATATGCTCGTCCGCTCCGCCACCGACTACACCCACACAGGCGAAAAGCTCCCCTTAGCGGCTCTGACTGCCATCGCGGAGGACCCCGACGCCGATTTCGCTCTATTGTCTGAACTCGCAAGGGCGCTTCCCAAGGACACCCTTGCGCTGAGAGCCTTCGCTTTCAAGCTCATCGGAAAACTTGTCAAACGCCCGCGCGAGTCGGCGGATGCAGCAAGCGATCCCGCGTATGTAAACCATCTCTTCGATTACTCCCACCGACAGAGCAGCATTGGCGATCGAGCGGGGGCACTCGTCTCCATCACCGAGGCCGTCGACATCTATCGCAGGCTGGCGTTGGTCAACCTTAACCACTCCCGGCCAGACCTCGCCAGGTCGCTGCACAACCTCTCGAACCGGCAGAGCGAGATTGGCGATCCCGCCGGGGCACTCGCCTCCATCACCGAGGCCGTCAACATCTACCGCGACCTGGCGTTCACCAACCCCAACCGCTTCCGGCCAGACCTCGCATCGTCGCTGAACAATCTCTCTAATCAGCAGAGCGAGGTGGACGATCGCTCGGGTGCACTCCGCTCCATCACCGAGGCCATCAACATCTCCCGCAATCTGGTATCGGTCAACCCGGATCGGTTCCTGCCAGACTTGGCTCGGGCTCTAAACAATCTATCGAACCGGCAGAGCGAGATTGGCGATCCCGCGGGTGCGCTCGTCTCCATCACCGAGGCCGTCAACATCTACCGCGACCTGGCGTCCACCAACCCCGACCGCTTCCGGCCAGGCCTCGCCGTGTCGCTGATGAATCTCTCGAAACAGCAGAGCGAGATGGACGATCGCGCGGGTGCACTCGACTCCATCACAGAGGCTGTCGCTACACACCGGGAACTCGCGCCAACCAACCCGGACCGCTTCATCACCGATCTGGCATGGAGTCTCAGCTTTCAAGGAAATCATCTTGCAGCCGTTGACCGACTTCGGGAGGCGCTTGACTCAACATCAGAGTCCCTGGGAATTCTTGCGCCCTACTACACTCGCTACCCAAATTCATTTAGCAGATTCGCGCCCGCCGCCGTGAACGATTATCTATTCTGCAGCCAGGAACTCAACCTCGAGCCAGACGAAAAACTCCTCCTTCCATACCGAGCACTGATTGAGCAATACAACCTGCGCACCCGCGAAGGAGCCACCGAATGACCGAAATCGCGCAATTCGCTCAGGACGACTTGGTCGTCCTCACCCCGCTCCTTCCCTTTGCCAAGGAGCTCGCCCACAAAGCGCCGACACCACGGCTTCCGAGGCTGGCAAGAAGCTTCTCGGATGGCTAACTACCGCCTTCCAAGGCACGTCCACCAAACTCGACCCTGCCATCGACCGACCGGAAGACAAGACTCGCAAAAACGCCCTCGAAGCCAAGAACGTCGAGATATCCGAGGCCGACGAAACATTCCACACCCTGCCCGCGGAGTCCGACCAGCTAAGGCTTTCGGGCCGGTCATCGCTACCGAATCCGGGCACCAGATCGGACACAACAACACGATGGTTCGGGCCACCGGCGAAAATATATCGGCGCAGATCGGGAGGTGAGCCTAGGGGCTCAACTCTGTGACTGTGGGGACTTTTGTGGGGAGTACCTGCATGGGACCGCTTGTGTCTACTTGTATGGACCTTCACTAAGTGCGGCAAAATAATGATACTTACAAGAATCTACAAGCCCCAATAAAGTCGCCCGGCAGGTCTGCAAAACCTTTATGCGTCGGTTCGATCCCGACCCGCGCCTCCAAATTCTTCAACAACTTAGTGACCTTAGGGAATTCGTCGGCTCCCATTACGGTTCCTGTTAAGGCGAACTCCCCCGGCAAAACCTCCTTACACCTCCACAGAATTGACAGCAAACTCGGCTGGGATCACATACCCGATCTTGCCGCTGATGAGATCGGCTGCCCGATCGGCGTTCTCGTCCAGCACCTCGGCGTAGTGCCGCATCACGATGCCCGGATCCTGCACCTGCGATGTCGGTCGACGAGGTGCGTGAGTTTCTCACGCCCACCTATCCAGAGATTGCGACCGCGACGCTGACCGGTCCGGACGCAACAGGAACATCGCTGCGCTACACCTTCGGTCGGGCTATCGGCTCGAAGGGCTGAAGCAGGCCCACTCGCAGTGGCTCGGGAGGAGTCGGTTGCACTCCGACAACGGAGCAATGGCTTCCCCCGGCGGTCCGGACCCTGGAATCGGTTCGCTAAAATAGATGTTCCGGCTCAATCCGGCTCGTCCAGGGTGTCGCACAAGCCACTTGGGTGCGGCAGTTCGACTCAAGGCAGGCAAGAGCACCACGCAAGGTAAACCGCGAATCATGTCATCTGCTCTCAATCCGGCCAAGGCGCTCATCTTTCGAATCATCCATCGGGACAACCTTCCGTGGATTCTCGACAATGGCCTCTACGCGCGGAACAGCGGGAGGTTCGATCCGAATCACCGCAATATCGGCAATGTCGAACTCATCGACAAACGATCAAGGAGAGTGGTCGAGGTCGCCCCTGGGGGAACACTCAGCGACTACGTCCCCTTCTACTTCACGCCCTTCTCGATCATGATGTACAACATCACGACCGGCTACGGCGGGATCACCAGAGTGCCGAACGACCAGATCCTCATTCTGGTCTCGTCGCTCAACGATGTGGCGAGACTGAATATCCCGTTCCTATTCACCGACCGCCATGCGTATACGGCGATGGCTCGATACTTTAGTGATCTCAATCAACTGGACCAGGTCGATTGGGCGCTACTAGGCAGCAGGAACTTCAAACACGATCCAGACGACCCCGGCAAGAAAGAGCGCTATCAGGCTGAAGCCTTGATCTGGCATCACCTGCCGCGTGAGGCGCTCCTTGGCGTGTGCAGCTACACCGCCGAGATTCAACAGTGGGTTCAGGCCGAGATTGACCGCCGCGGTCTCAGGCTGAAGGCTATTATGGAGAGGAGTTGGTACTTTTGACGATGAAATTCCTTCAAGGCAATCTTCTGGACGCCCCGACCGAAGCGCTGGTCAACACCGTCAATACCGTCGGTGTCATGGGCAAGGGCATCGCCCTCATGTTCAAGGAGGCCTTCCCAGCGAACTTCCGGGCTTACGAAGACGCGTGCAAGAAAAAGCAGGTTCGTGTCGGCCACATGTTCGTTACCGAAAACCCCACCTTTGAAGGTCCCCGTTGGATCATCAACTTTCCGACGAAGAAGCACTGGCGCCAGCCCTCCAAACTTGAATGGATTAAGGAAGGTCTGCAGGACCTGAAGTCTGTCATCCGAGAGCGCAACATCCGGTCTATTGCCCTTCCACCGCTTGGCGCGGGCAATGGCGGCCTGGACTGGAACGACGTCCGACCGGAGATCGCGTGCGCGCTGGCTGACCTCAGCGACGTAGACGTGCTGGTTTATGAGCCAACCGACAAGTACCAGAATGTCGCGAAGTGCACTGGAGTGGAGAAGCTGACTCCTGCCAGGGCACTAATCGCGGAGATGATTCGACGGTACTGGGTTTTGGGCATCGAGTGCACCTATCTCGAAGTGCAGAAGCTGGGATGGTTCCTGGAACGTACGATTGATTCGCTCAAGATTGAGGATCCTTTGGACCTTCAGTTCGTCGCGGACAAGTACGGCCCTTATTCCGACCGGTTGCGCCATCTTCTAGATGGTCTCGACGGAACCTATCTCCGCTGCGACAAGCGCTTGAGCGATGCCGGGCCTTCTGACACGATCTGGTTCGACGATGCGCGACGGAAACACGTCGATCTTTTCTTCCAGCAGGACGAGAACAGGCCGTTTGAGACGGTGTTGGACATCACTGCTCACCGGATCGATGGCTTCCAATCTCCTCTGGGAATGGAGCTGTTGGCCACGGTCGACTGGCTCATCGAGCGAGAGCACTGTAAACCCTCGCTCAAGGGCATTCAAGCCGGGCTGAAAGCGTGGCCCGCTGGACGGCCTGCGGCGGAACGGAAGCTTCGGCTGTTCGACGACCGGCTGATCAAGCTCGCGCTCGACCGCATTACAACCCCTACTCCTGGAACGCTGAGTGCGTAGCTGCCTCGGCGCCAGCTTCCACTAAGCTCTCTGGCTGAACCTGCGAGATATCGATCAACAACATCTGCGTCTCTTTGGGGAGCGCCCTCACAGCCTTGGCGTGAGATCGAACCATCAAGGCCGGGGCGTCCTCGTGATCCGACGCGTGGATCATGTAATACATGATCTTGTTGCCCTCTTCTCGGTCGAAGATCGGGTAGGCCGCAGCGAACTTATACCCCAACTCGTCGACGAACCGCTTCCTCACAATCTCAGCGATCGACCAGCAGTTCATAGGAAGCAGATCACGCCAGTCTGCCCTCCCCCACCATTTGACTGGAATCTCCTCGTTCTTGAGTCCGGAGAAGGCACGATGTAACCAGCCGACCCCCAGGAAATACAGCAGCTCTATTTTGTTATGAGGGGCCTGCTTATACTTCGCAAGTTTGATCAACGTGTCCCAGTGACATTCAAATGTCCGCTGATCGAGAAGGCAGAAGGTCGCTTCTTTTTGGGTGATCGTCCCACTCGCAAGTATGGTATCGATCGTCTGGTTGAAATCGCCCGACACCACGTCTACGTTGCGAGGCAGCTTGCGTCCCGACTTGCTTCTCGGCACAGGCTGGCTGGCATTAAGGTCCTCGAGGCATTTGAAACTTTCGGGATCAAGCTCGCAGAGATAGAAGCGTCGCAGCCACTTGGGCTCGCTGGCGAGGACCAAAGACGCCGTCCAGGCGTCGAGCTTGTCGCGATACTGAGGGCCCGCGAACCCGTCGATGTATGCGCCGTGCTTCGTAATTTGGACGAAATACTTCAGGTACAGCTGAATGAACCGAGCTTTGTGGTCGCTCCAGATCAGTTGATCGATACGTTTGTAGCTTCGAACCTTCTTGCCATCCGACTTAGGCAGGTCCGGGAAGAGCGGAAGTAACTGGTCGTCGATCGTCTTAGAGGGCGATTTGCTGGAGGTCATGCGGTGTGATCAGTCTCCGCTCGAGGTCCGTCATGATCCCTTGGCGTTCGGCGCGCGATGGGATTGGGGGATTCTTGGTAGCTGGAAATTGATCATACGTCCTACCCCGTAGCTTCCGTCCATTCTTCTTCTTATTAACTCCTCCCCATTGCTTGAAGAAGAACGGGATTCGATGTTTGCTACAGGATTTCTGCATGTTAATAACCCATGACTCCTCTAACGGGCGAGCACCGCGTCCGCTCTCTCCTCCGACGATCACCCAGTCCATTCCGGTGAGGTCAACCTCCCCGAGGTCCTCAAGCAATGGCTCGACAGACAGAAACTTGATCGCCGCGGGCGTATTCCGTAGTCGCGCGATCCGTGGCACGCCGTGCTTAATATCTTCGACACTCACCCCCCACCATATGTGGGTAGAGGCCGTTGCGAATTTGAGTGGTCCAGCCAGCAGTTTCTCCAACCTATCGGCTCTCTTCGTGAGCACTTGGTAGGTGTGCCAGTTGGCCTTCACCATCACCTCAGCGACCTGAATGACAAACGAGTCCGGGATCTCAGGATGGAAGAGATCACTCATGGAGTTGACGAAGACCATGTTGGCCGCGCTCCAGGTTAGTGGCTCAAGGAGCTTGTGAGGCACAACCCGGAGATCAAACCCCTGCTTGTAGGGATGCCCAGACACTCCCCGGAAACGCTCAGCGAATGCCGAGGCATAGCAGTGCTTGCATCCGGGGCTGATCTTCGTGCAGCCACGAACCGGATTCCACGTTGTGTCGGTCCATTCGATCTTTGATTTCGCCATCGCATCACGCCTGAGAGAGCCAGTTTCCTCTCGGGTTCATTTTCGCCTCTTGTTCGCCTCTTACCAGTCTCATTCTCCGATCGGAGACCAGGATCGTAACCCTCAAGGAAAGGACAGCGTTGCGACTATCACTATATCCGGTTGCAGCTGAGCCAAACCGGCTGCCGATCCCGGTCCCATATGTACCGCGCCGTCACACATGCCGACGCACGTAGAATTCTTTCGACACCCGAGAGCCGGCACATGACCCCGCCCGGCTCTCCGAAACATACTGCATCCGGCATTCGATCGGAACACGCCTCCGAATGCACTCCGATATCGGTATCGACTCCGTCAAGGGTCAAAGCGCAGCCGATGGATTTCAACAATACAGGATCGTGTGCGAGAGGGGCGGA
Source organism: Granulicella aggregans (assembly GCF_014203275.1). GTDB lineage: Bacteria > Acidobacteriota > Terriglobia > Terriglobales > Acidobacteriaceae > Edaphobacter. The sequence goes on along the minus strand of NZ_JACHIP010000003.1, from coordinate 22,341 downwards.
CGCCGCATCCTCCCAACAGAGAATCACGCCGAGGATAGCCTTCGTATGTGGAGAGGCTGGTTGCGCGGACGATCGACCGCAAACGAGCAAGAAGACAGCCGTAATGATCGCGAGCGCTCTCATTTGGAATCTCGCTTGGCCGCCGAGGTGATTAAATTCTCCAGGACCGGGTCACAGGTGGTGACATGGCTTCCAATTGCCGAGGAAAGATTGCTCACTGTTTGATCCTGGAATCTGCTTAGACTCGACAGGCGCTGTAAGCTCTCCCGGCAGGAATGTAGGGCGTCAACGTCGATCGAGACACCATCATGCGACGGCCGCGAAATCAGCGCGACCGAGATCGTCACCACGGCAGTCAGAAGCGCCGACACAATCGTAAAAAGATAGGTGCGTGCACGCCAATGGTCCTCGCTCTTCGCCTTCGCCTGTTCCAACGTGAGCTTTGCATTCTCGAGGCTTGAGGCGGGATTCTCAACCTCGACGAGCGCGTACGGTACGGCGTCGGGCTGCGGGGATTGAACAAGCAGATTCTGCCCTTCGATCGAGAAAGCGACCGCCGGACCCGTTGGGCTATTTCTGACTTCGATCACTCTGAATCCTGGCCAACTGGATAGTGCCGTCGACCATCGATTCGCCATCCCGGCCACTGCGTCGAGTTTCACCGATATCTGTTCAAGGTCAGCCATCTCACTCACTCCCGCAAAGTAACGCCTGTGTCAGCTTCTCTTCGAAATCGCCGATCTTGTATGCCTTCAACAATGGAAGAATCGTGGCGGGCTCCAGTTGGGTGCCGTCGAGCTTGTAGAAGAAGACAGTAACCCGGGCCCGTTGCTCCTTCAGTCTCACACGGTAGATGATCTCGAAGAATCCCTGAAGATCGGGCTTGGTTGCGTGAATGAGCAGGTCGCCAGGCTGTTGCTCCGTCTTGGTTGCTTGCAAGTGACTCACTTGAATCCAGTCATTCGCCGTTGATCGAATCCGGCTCGTACAGTCCCCGAGCTTAGGAGCCAACTTCCGCGAGAAATAGGTCGCCGCGTCCATTCCACCGCCGGTGCCCGGATCATTGGGATCTTTCGGAGCATCAATGTCGGTGACTGCTTCGACGCTAGTCAACGGGGTCTTTTGCACCTGCCTCTTCTGAGCGAAGGCGCCAGGTGAGGCCGCAAAAAGCAGACTGAGGGACAGAGCGGTGGCGAACCGGCAGACCAATCGAACGACTCGGAGGAACAAGGTAGGCATGGAGATCACAGCCCAGGGTTTAGATTTGGTGTCGCGACTAGTCTAAACGCCGGCCACGAAAATCCTGGGCGAGCTGTGCCTGGATGCTAAACGATTAGCACGGAAGGGCAGGCGAGCTGGCTGTCCTTGGCTGCCCTGGCTCGGTCGAAAGGCGATTGCTTCATCGTGGACGGCAATCGGAAGGAATAGCCGTACGTGTCTTTGACCAACGAACTCACGGGAACATCGATCGTGTATGGTCCGATCCTGACGTTCAGCGAACAGAACTGAAAGTCTGGCCCCTGCAGGAAATAATTCTTCACGTAGACACCCTCTTCTGGCAGCCGTCGAATACGCAAATATTTACCACCGAAATCCGACCCACTTAGGAATTCCCCGGGATCCGTCGTGAGGATGAAGGCCACCGGCCCGGCGACCTGTTCAATGTAAGCGGAATGCTCAGCAAAGCTCGAGGTTAGGAGATCGGTCAGATTTCCGCGGTCCGGAATCGCGGTCGCAGCTGATACTCCTCGCAGTGCATATTCGTATGTTATCGAACTATCCTGGCTGGCTTTCTCCACGCTCTGCGGCAAGCCGGCAGTTTGGGCAAATCTGGAGCTTGCCGGATCATCTTTGGTGAAACCGATACCAAACGGCGGCCGTCGGAAGCCGAGGCTCATTCCTCTGGTAATGAGAGGAGATTGGGCGCCGAAGAACACCAAAGTGCGCGTGCCATTCTTGACAATTTGGGTGTCATCGCCCGACCAGGATTGGGCGTTCGAGGCCAGTCGAAGGCCTTTGAGCGACTCTACGTTATTTTCAAATTCCGCGTTGCCCTTGAGGTTCGGCAATGGTATCCGCGCACGATAGTTAACGGTAGTCGTTGTGCCTACCAACTGCATCGTCCTGTCAATGTTTCTAAGTGTCAACTTGAGCGCGGCGTCGGCTTCCTTCCCAGCATGTAAACTCTCCGTGGTCGTACCCAGCAACTCATTATTGGATGCAATAAGCTGACTGTTTTTATCGATTAGTGACGCCATCAGAGTGGCCGATTGCTTCGCGCTAGCCGTATTTCGGTTGTCTTCGATCTTCTGCGACACAATGCCGATCAAGAATGAGGCGATAAGGCCGCAAAGGTTTACGCGACCCCACCCTGTCAGTCTGCCGGTGGCTTTGTCTTTGAAGTCGCTGACGAGACCGACGACGGCGAGCATACTGGTTATCGTGAAGCTGACAAGTCTTAGCAGGAACAGCGCTTCGGTTGATAAGAAGTCAAACATGATTCCTTCCTCATAAAGTTTTGTATGACTCCTTCATTGGCTTCCGTAAAACCGTGATCGGAAAAGCGCTGAACGAGAAACCTTAGAACTGGTCTTCTCCTGAAGATCGAACGGTCCGGGAAAGCTTCCGCCATAAAGCCATTATGCAAATTGACGATTCTTCAGCAAGCTACTGAGTACGCCTAGAACATGGTCCATCGCGGGGGGACCTCCTCCCGGTTGATCAAATGATCGATCAGAATTCGATCCGCTTCGATGGGCGCAAATCCAGCAACATGCTGCTCCATAGACTTGTAGCGTTCACCCAGAGATTTGAGCTGCGGAACCAGCTTTTGCTGTACATCGCTCTGTTGCTCGAGGTATCTCGGCGCCACAAAGATTGCACATATAAAGGCACCGATACAGGCGATGGCAATGAGGATTTCGAAGAAGGTCAGGACCCCACATCCGAGGTATCCGCGATACCCTATCTCTGCCATCACGAGGCCAACTGTAAGAAGTTGTCCCACAACCGCCCCCACCATCAGCGTCGAAGTCAGGATGTAAAGCCACACCCAGCCAACAGATGCAAGGGTTGGCGGGCCGGAAAGCGACGGGAATTTCTGCTGCTTCGCGAAAAATGTGAACAACGCGGGAGCGATCAACAGGAGCGCAGCAAACAGAAGGCTGAGGAACAGGTAGTGCGTCTTCGTCAGATAGTGCAAGGAATCTGTAACGAGACTGCCTCCGAGAGCGAGACTCAACAAACCCGTGCCTACGGTGAAGTTCGTGGCAAAACTTGTGCCGAATCCCCACTGTGGACCGCCCATAGGTTTTCTTAGGCTTTTGCAAGACCACAAAAGTGAGATAACCAGGTAGAGAGCCGCAGCAATCAGACCACCGACCAAAGGAAGGCCCAACCAACAGGTCGTCTTCGATGGCAAGAGAATGACCGGTCGCGAAAGCGGCTTTGCGTGCGAGACACACTCGACGGTTTTTGGGGGCGGGCTTTGACCGTTCGCCGGCTGGTTTGTTCCCGCTGGCTTCGTGGTTACACCTTGCGCCGGCAGAGTCTCCGTGACGTTCGCTTTTGCCTCGAAGAGGATGAATCCAGACAGGGGAATCGAGTCCGAACTGGACCGAATATACACATCAAAAGACATGGTTTGGGCTACCTGCCACTCAGCAGGTGGTGGCATACAGAAGCTGGTTGTCTTGAAGTCCGAAGGCTTGCCTTTGCCCGTCTGGGCGAACGCAATCGAGACTCCCGCTGAACTGTCCTTTCTGTCGCTAAGATGTGGGGATGCGCAAAGCTCTATGGGTTGGGTAGGCCCATCGTTTCGAAGGTCGATGTGCAACGCGCCGTCGACGTCTTGCGATTCCAATCCGAATGGTGCCACATGCACTTCCGAGGTTGCCTGAGGTGCACCTGGCTGGCTAATGGAGACGACGCTCTCCGGCAACTTGCAAGCCTGTTCCGAAAAACCGGCAGTCGGCAGGAGTATAGGCGCGCACAGCAGCATGCGCAGAGAGCTCTTGGATGCCGAACCTCTCGTCAACTCTCGAAGCCCAGAAGATAAAACATCAAGGGCGCGGAACGGCTTCTCTCTGACTGGACGGGGGCGTCCTGCTGCATGTCGATCCATTGAAGCCTCCAAGTAGCACCGTCCTCTCGGTGTGAGGACGGTGCGCGACACAGCTCTAGCTGCAGTGCGGATCCTCTCCAGGACAGGCGCAGACTAATTGGGGGCCGCCTGGACACTCGATCCACGTGGGCGTTGCTTTCGACCCGTCTGGGCAGATACGGTCGCACTGATCCATACTCGAAAAACTAAGGCGACGAGGAAGCCCTGGCCAGCCGTGCTTTTTGAAGAGCGTCTCTAGATCTGCCGTGAACTCTGCTGTCGGGAGATTCGTGGCCGAGTTGAGGCTCTTAACTGCGGTGGCCTTCTTTGCCGCCTTCGCTTTCTTGGCGACCGTTGCCTTTTTGGCTGCGGACTCTTTCGTACTCTTCGATGCCATTATTTATCTCCTCCGTCTCCACACAGGGTGCAGGTCACTTTTATCTGCTGCTTCACGATCTGGGCGTCATCCTTGCCGAAAACGATGAGGTCAAGCAGTCCTGGCTTTGCCGTCTGAGCTCGCGTGATCTCGACGTGCAATGTCTTGTCGGCCTTTTTGGCTGCTGCCGTATCAGGTTTTGCCTTGGGATCGGGAGGATCGATGCGCCACTTGAGGGCAACCCCATTCGTCTCCACCCGAACGGGAACCTTGGCAGCAGGATAGGTGATGTCGATCCATGTGGAATCGTACTGCTGCAAAGTGGTGACCTTTACAGCAGTGTCCTTCTTGTCAGCGACGTCCGGAATCGTAAGGTGATAGATTCCAGCATCCGTCGAAACGAGGAGGGCTTTGCTCGGCAGCTTCGTCGGCAAAGTAAAGACGAACGAAGCGATCGACTTGTCTCGAGACGGCAGGGGGGTGACGGTCGGTTGTTCAGCCTCTGCGGGTTTCTTCACTGGCTTCCTGCCCGCCTTGGCCGGAGCCGGGGCGGGAGGCTTGGGGGTGCAGTCCGGTGTACCAAACCTCAACGGCTTATCCGATGCAATCAACGTCCAGCAATGATCCTTCGTGTCCGTTGAGCCAACGATTGCGGTTCCATTGATTCGTGCCAGGACAAATGTGTTGTCGCTGACCCGCGCTACGGTGAATTGAGCGTCGATGGGAGTGTATGGGATAGTACTCGACCATCTTTCAGGGTCGTAGAAGGGCCACGCGATCTTGATCGTCGCCGCGGACGTGTCATTCAGCAGGGTGTCAGAGACGTCCGCGCTGATCTGGACCCGTTCCTCTCCGCCCACCAAGATGGGCACGATATCGTAAGGAAACGGGACCGCGGTTCCATTGACCGACAAGATGGGCGTCTGAGTCGCATAGGTTGTGGCTGCTCCGCTTTTGGCCGTCAGACTACCGTTTGTGACAACGCCGAGATTCGAAACCGCGAGCTTCCATGACTGTTTTTTGTAGGCCGACTTTTCGTCATCCTTGGACTTGGTAAGCAGAACCTTTGGATCGGGTTTGCCGCGCAGAGTGATGGTCAGGCGCCTTGTCCCACTTAGAGACTCTGTAAGCTTAGGTTGAACGGAGCCATCGATCTCCACTCCGTACTCACACTGTTCGCGACAGTTCGCTGGGCCGGTGTTCACCAACGGCGCGGACAGTCCATACCGTCCCTGAATAACGCCGGTGCCGCTCGCCACCTGATCGAGCGTCGATGCGAGCTCAAAGCTCTGGTCCGACTTGATCGCCATATTGCCGGCGCTCTCAGAGTAGTGATTGTCGCCAAGAAGAACCTGCGTATCCGTGAAGAAGTTGTTGCCCTTTACGGATATCGTCGCTGTCTTGCTGCCCGTTGGCCGCCACTCAATATTCGTAACCGTCGGAGTCAGTTGCTGTTGATACTCGTCTGTTGATCCGATCCGTACCGACCCCACCGCTCGGTAGTTCAAATAGCCCGCATGGGCGAACAGCTGAGGCTTCGCCAGACCGAAGCTCAGTCCATACATGAAGTCCCGCGCTCGATTCGCTTCACGCTCTTCAAAGGCCGTTTGCGTGTTGCGGTCGTACTTCTTCCAGTAGGTGCGGATCTTCGGAGTGAGGGTGATGGAACAACTATCATCGGCCACAGCGGCGGTGCAATCCTTTTTGGGCAGAGCCAGCACAGCGAACAGTTGCTTCAGTCCTGGGGTGACGGATCTCCTGCCCAGCACAGGCCGAAACATCCACCCAAAGACAATCTTGCCGCCGGGGGCCATTCTCTCGTAGGACAAGGTATCTACGTCCTTGTACAGATAGAAGACCTGCGAGCGCTTTCGGAGTCCTCCACCGACTTGGAATGCACCCGCCATAGCTGCGCCGCTATAGGCATTCGACTTGCTGCTAAGAGCAGCGGCGTTGTATGTCTTCTCCTGCGGCATAAGGGCGACCAACGACACGTCATCCACGTCAAGCGCTACCTCAACGACAGCGACGGCATCGTTCGCGGTTCGTGGCGGATCCAGCGTCACGTTGAAACCGAGTACAGTCTGGAGCCGTGTTTGACCATCGGCAGAATGGGGATAGATGCGGTCGGAGAGGGCTCGATCAAGAAGCAACTGCAGATTGACGATCTGATAGGAGAGATCCATCTGGTCGTTGAGGAGATCGGACGGGCTCGAGCCAAAAGTGGGACTGAAACCAGCAGGGAGTGCGGCGAAGCTGTCGAAGGCGGGCGCGGCCGGCGTCACACTCGAGTTTGTGACTTGATTCTGGGTCGTAGTCGTATTCGGGAGTGGGTTTCCGTTTGCGTCGACGATGCCGGTGTTTAGTGTGTTGGTCAACGAGGTCGCAGGGGTAGGGCTCGCGGTCACCGACACCGCGGTTGACGTCTCCCGCTGGCTCAGACCCTGGAGGTTGTTCAGGGCCGCCGCCACCGACTTGAAGTCGAACACCCCGTTCTGGGTCTGCTGCTGGCTCAATTGTTGCTTCAGTTTTTGGAGCTGGAGGGTGAGCGTCCTGTTGTCGAAGGCCTTGGGTAGACCAACGCTGAGACCGTTGCAAGGCACCAATTTCCAATTCTTCGCGTCGTCTTTGGTGCCGTCTGTGCAATTATTAACCCCTTGCCCAAGGGCTGCGCTTACCGCGAACATGGAGAACAGAGCTGCCAAACACTGGTTTACGCGCCGCATATTGAATCCTCGAATAACTTCCCTCTGGAGGTGTGGCGACGCTCTCCCGTACTGGAGAGCCGGAATCGGGGATATATCTGATCTGCGACTTGGCCCAAGACACAACTCAACTGGTGAGCGACATGCAGATGACGGCTCAAGCCCCGCGCGGAATGACGATCTTGGCGGCCACTCCTGCGCGATGACTACTGCGTTTCACAACTAAGGAACTACGAAAGAGCAAGCTAGCGCGGCTACGCTAAGTTTCTGTGAGAGGCGACAGGGTACAAGTCCGCTTGGAGCTTGTAAAGCGGAAACTCCAACCCAGGCATCTCCTGCGGCGTAGTTGATGAAATTCGCTGTCGAGAAGTTAAGAGTTACTAACCTTCGCGGCGGGTCGTGATGCGAATCTTTCCGGTAGGAAAGCCGTCCCGCCTTGGCAATCGGCCTCGCCTCGCACAATTTTCATAGTTCGGACAATCCACGAGACAGCAACCGGCAGGACGAATGTAATCCTGTCCGATTAGCTGTCTCATTTGCGCCCATGATCTTCTAGAATCAAACATCGCTTCAGCCAAAGGAAACGCCCACCCTTGCAGATGAAGGGGCGAGGACAGTTTATCGCCACCATATCGAGTTGGCAAGAGACAGTTTCGAAGCGACAACTTACTTCTTGAGCTTGGGGTAGAATTGCGGCATCCGGTCCGACGAGAGAAAGACCCAAGCGCATCACCCAAGGCGAGTCGAGACCCGCTTGCCCAGCAACTGGGCTTAATATTTGTAATTTGGGAGTTTACGGTGAAAAGCAAACCACGCCGGAGTGACGGACCATGGGTCATGGGAATCAGCGCTTCTCATCACAATGCGTCAGTCTGCATTGTTCGAGATGGCGAGTTATGTGTCGCCATCCAAGAGGAGCGCCTAAGTGGTCAAAAGAGGCGCGGTTTTGCTGCGGCAGACTCCAATCTTTCCGTTCCTTACTGTCTTGAAACAGCAGGTATTGCTCCCGCCGATTTGGACATGATTGTTGTATCCACTGCAGGTTTTACAGCAGATAATCCTCGCAACGACTTGCGTTTGAATGCGCAACTGTGTCCGATCGTCCATTCAACACCTCACCTCACTATCCCTCATCATCTTGCACACGCAATTAGCTCATACGCACTTTCTGGTTTCAATGAGGCAGCGATTCTGGTCGTTGACGGTCTTGGCTCTCCATTTAGAGATCTGACGGCTGATGAAAAGGCGCAAGTTGCCAGATCATTTCCAGACGGATGGGAGCATACAAGTCTTTATCACGCTCGTGGCAGATCCTTACGCTGTCTAGAGAAGCATCTAACTCCCGATCGTCAGTGGCTAAAAGCTAACGGAACCGGTATGAGTAGCTTCTTTAGCTTTGGCGCTATGTATTCCGCCGTAGCGACCCAGATTTTCGGCGATCCGCTGGAGGCCGGCAAGGTCATGGGTCTTGCTCCATTCGGACGATCTACCTACGAACCCAATGCATTCTTTTTCCCCTCCGGTAGAGAATTCGTATTTCGCGATGAGGTCACGCAGGCGTTCCGCCATCCTGAGAGGTGGCCCAACAGGCAGGACGATTACAAGAACTTAGCTGCCTCTGTTCAAGCTGCGCTCGGGGACGCTGTTCTAGATCTTGCGACACGTCTACAGAAACTCACGGGTAGTACACGATTCTGCTACGCAGGAGGGGTTGCGCTAAACTGCACGATCAATGAAGCGTTGCACGGGAGTAGACAGTTTAGCGAAATCTTTATTCCTCCAGCTGCGGAAGACAGTGGGGTAGCGATCGGAGCAGCATACTTCGGATTGTGGGAACTAACGGGCGAGAAGGCGGAAACCCCTCGTCTCAGCAGCGATACCACTGGAAAAAGGTACTCACACAACCTACTTTCACAGTTGGCGTCGCCACAGATTTTCAATGTGGTGATCAAGCCTAATCGTTCAGACACGCTCCAGGAGGCCGCTGAACGACTGGCCACCGGACAGGTATGCGGATGGCTCGAAGGTGGCTCAGAATTTGGCCCTAGATCTTTGGGAAAACGAAGTATTTTTGCGGACCCTCGCGGTCCATCAATGAAGGCGAAGCTCAACACTTTGAAAGGACGAGAGGCCTTTCGGCCACTGGCCCCAATTGTTCTCCTCGAAAAAGCATCAGAATGGTTTGAAGCAGAGCCTCCCCTTTCTAGTCCCTTCATGCTGCGAAATTGGCGTGTAAAACCAGAAGCTGTGCGCACCATCCCCGCCGTTGTTCATGTGGACAACACGGCGCGCGTACAAACAGTGAGTCGACTCGATAGCCCTGTTGTGTGGGATTTACTTACCCGATTTGAATCTCTTACCGGAATTCCTTTGCTGGTCAATACTTCCTTCAACATCGCTGGCGAGCCGATTGTTGAAGATCCGGAGGATGCCATCTGGTCATTCTTAGGTTTGCACCTCGACTTCCTGGTCATTGAGGGTGCGATAGTCACACGCTCTGGCACTGAGACTTCCATTCTCGATACAATACCTTCCCTAACAAGGATCAACGTCTTGTCGATCGCGAGAGGAGAGAATGGCTATCACCTTGTGGAGACGATGCCTAACTCTGCATCAGGAATTGGGGGCCAGTCAAGTTTGTGTAGGCTCTCGGATCATCAGATGGAAATATTAAGGCTGATTGATGGCAAGATGGATGGCTGGGCTTTACTGGAGACCATTCGCACAAATAGCAAGAGGATGAACAGTGAGTTGCTGGAAAAAGCAATCGTCCTCTTACGCCGACAGCGGCTTATCTCGTTAGACGTGGCAAGCTTCTCTGTAAATGAGGCCAAAGATACGCCCGCGGAGACGAGCCTAAATAGACCGTATACCGACGCCGAACAGTGATGTTATGTCAAAGATGGCAAATGAAGCAGCGTTCCGTACACATCTCATTTTCTAGTCTCGATATGCTTGCACGGCGGATCCACACTTTTAGCATCACCATACATGGCTTTCAACGCCACTGAGTGGAACTCAACAGGCCGTGCACGACGAAATACCGTCGGGAGGTCGACGCCCATGACGGCTCGGATCCTGCTAACCAGCCTGGTGGCCAAGAGCGAGTGTCCTCCAAGATCGAAGAAGTCATCGTCGAGGCCGACTCGCTCCACCGCCAGCACCTCGGCGAACAGACCGCACAGGATCTCTTCTTCCGGCGTCCGCGGAGCCCGGTACCCCTCCCCGCCGCCGCCCACTCCGGTGCGGGCAAGGCACGCCGGTCCAGCTTCCCGTTCGCCGTCAGCGGCATCCGGTCCAGCTCCACGATCGCGGAGGGAACCATATACTCCGGAAGGCATTCCGATAGATAGGCCCGCAGCGCCTTATTCATAGAACTCAACTCGACCGCGCGGGACGCCGGTTTACTTGCAAAATTCGCTAGCGGAGCATCTTCGTGAACGCCTTGATATAAAGAGATTAGAGACGGCATGGCGTGGGATGCTTTACTCATCCTCGGCGAGCCTTGCCTGTAATGTCTGGATCGCGGTAGCCGATAGATCCGTCCCCCAATAAAACAGGCATTTGGAGCAATTTTCCATAGCAATAAACCGGTGCCCACACCGATTTCCAGGACCCGCTTCGGGTGCAGGGCAAGAACGCGATTGACCGCCTCGCTCCGCCACTCCTGCATGTGTTCTACATCGATCGCCTGACCATCGTAGCTGCTATGCCAGATGGAAAAGTCATCTTCCCGCGATGCGCCGTTTCGCGTTCCATAGAACGACTAATAGACACTCTCCCACGCTCGTACCTGCTCGGACTCGCAAGTCTTTTGCTCCTCCGGACAGGCTTCCATCTCCGCTCGCGGGACGACATATCCTACGAGCCTCTTCTCTCCGGGCTGGTCCTCGCGTGCCACCACCGCGGCATGGGCCACCGCCGGATGACCCTCGAGGACCGCCTCGATCTCCCCCCGGTTCGATGCGGAAGCCGCGGATCTTGACCTGGTCGTCGGCCCGGCCCAGGTACTCCAGCACCCCGTCCGGAAGCCAGCGCGCCAGGTCCCCAGTCCGGTACATCCGGCTCCCCGCCGCCCCGTAGGGGTTCGCCACGAACCGCTCCGCCGTCAGGCCGGGACGGTGCAGATAGCCTGGGTCGAGCGGAACGTAAGCCGCCCCGCTCTTCAGTATCCCCAGCAGGCCGGCGATCAGCTCGGCCGACCGCGGCAGCGCCAGACCTACTCTGTCCTCCGGCCCCACGCCCCGCGCGATCAGCAGGTGCGCCACCTGGTTGGCCCGGAGGTTCACTGAGCCTGCCTCATCGGGGTGACAAACCACTGGCTGATATTGCTTTCGCCGTGTTGCCTGGACGATGATACGATTGCTGACCGGAACAAACTGCTGAAAGGCCTTTTGCAGACCTCTGCCGATGAAGCGTAAACAAAATCTCAGACCTAGGCTCGGGCCGCTACTCAGTTCGCGGTCTGGCTGTGTCATTAGCATCATTTTCTTCGATTCGTTTTGCATTCCTGTCTCACTTTATGCGCAAGCGGCGCAACCAAAAGTCCCGTTCATCGACGTGCCGTTCCTACGCACCTTATTCACTGTCATTGTTTCCGCCGTGGTCGGCTTTGTTGTCGCTCGCCTGACGAAGCGGATACGGGATTCCAGAATCGCTTATACCGAAACGACTCAAAGAGTTGTGTTGGACATTCATGAAGAACTGCGCAAACGACTGAAGCTTCTCTATGAAGAGCAGGAGATAAATCAGCTAACAACGATCGCCGTGACCTTTGAAAATATCGGCACCACGCTCATCCTGGCGCAGACGATACGAATTGAACTCCCCGAATCCGCAAAAATCCTGGATTTTCGGTGCGTCAACCCAGCCCGCGAACTTAGAGCCGAGCTTCTGCGTGACGGCTTCAGCGATAACCAAGGACAAGTCTTGATCGGGCATTTTGATCGTAATCAACAGCTTCAAGTGAGCATCATCGCATCCAGCAACGGCCCCGTTAACATCAAGATGTATCCCTCAAATGACAAAGACAGCGTCGCTCTTGTGGAGAAATCACGAAGTAAGGTGATGGATGAGCGAGAGCAGTTGACAAATTTCATTCGTTCCGTCCTGGCGTACATCTTTCTCGGATCCCTGGCCCAGCACTTGAATACCTCCTTCAGATACCAGTTACTGATCCTCGTGCCCCAGATCTTGCTCATCCTTTATATGCTGCGCCTCGCCTACCCTATTTCGAGATCGATCGCAAGCGGTATAACTTACTGGGCTGCTCTTCGTGGAAACGCTCTTGCCGCGCAACAGGACGCGCCATTGCAAGCCGCTTCGAGCAACACGACTCGCCGAATTTCGACGCGTCGCGAGAGAGGCGGAACACTATCCGGCCTGAGAAACGGACAATCATATAACGGGCACAACCTTCCGGAACATCAAGAACTGGCCGCCTCGATCGAGAGCACGATCGACTATATCATTCGATCTGACGGAATCTCCAGCGGAGAGCTGGAAGCCAAGTTTGGAGAGATTCGAGAGTTTGTTAGAGCAGAAGTGGGAGCAAACAGCCACTTCGAATCACCTGAAGAGTTCGATCGGATTTTCGAGTTCATCTTCACGAGAACCCGCAGAGTAGATGGAGGTCGTTAATGGCTGGAAAGAAAATCGCCGTCGCCAAGAAGCAAGCCAAAGCAAAGACGAAGAAGACCGAAAAGGGGCCGGCACAGCGGCGAAATGTCGTAATCTTCGCAGACGATCAGCCAAGATGGCACAAACACGTCGAACGAACAAAGGAATCGAAGCTGCCCAAGCTGAAGAACATATTGACGAACTGCGAAATTCGTTCAGCAGCTGACGCGGACGAGCTCATGGAAGCGATCCGAAAAGCCTTAGATGAAGTTGATGTAGACCTCATTTTTGTCTTTCTGGATCTGAACTTTCCTGATATTCAGACCGGGCTCGCGACACTCAATCGCTTACGCAGGAACAGCGACGATCGCGTCCGCCAGATTCCAGTGTTCGTATATTCGATCAGTAAAGACCAGTCAGAGGTTGCTGCCGTTCAGACGCGCGGTGGCAACGGCTACTTCCACAAAGTGGACCATCCCGACACGTTCTGGGAGGCACTTCAGACGATTGATCGATCAGACGCTAGCCAATGGCCAAGGCCTGGGCAAGCCGCAGATGTTATCAAAGGACGCCGACCAGCGAACGACCTCGCTTCCGCACAGTTCTTACAATAACGCCTCGGACCTCGGAGGAATTTAGTGAACACTGAGCTCGAAGATCGCGAGGAAGTGGAGCAACTCACCGGCCACCTGAATCATCAGGTTGTGTCACCGTTAGTTGGCCTGCGATCGAACATGAAGCTCTGGAGCCAAGCGATCGATGCCGATCTTGACAAATCGACCGGATCTGCAAGAGAAGATCTTTTAGCCGTCTCCGACACGCTGAAAGACGAATCAGATGAACTGAAAGGCGTAATCGCCGCAATTCAAGATCTGAGGGCCAAGTTTAAGACGACCGCTGATGTCACACCATGGAACGTTAGCGAATCCCTGAACAAGCGCTTCTCTCCAGTGATCAATCGAACCTTTCGAACCCTTCAAGGTCTCGAGAGATCGCATAGAAGGGTAATCAAGAAATACAGAGCTGATTACGAGTTGTGTCGACGTATGGCCGCGCAAGCTGATCGCTTATTGAAAACGGTGTACAGCAGCTCCACCGAATTCAAAGTTGATCTCTCACGGCTCAACTTTGACAATATGCTCCATTTGGCTTTTGAATCTGCCCGCGATGCATTCGAGAAGCGTTCTATCAAATACGAGAATTTGATTTCTTTTAGGAACCTTTCGCCCGCACCGTCGCCGATTGTCTTTGGAGATTACACAAGATTGATTGAGCTGTTCGTCAATCTGATAGACAACTCAGCCAAGTATTCGGGCAAGAAAGATACCCTTAGAATTTCGGTTACGCTCAGTCGCACAACGGGGACTGCCATCAAGGACCTCTTGCGGACGCAGGTTGAGTCGCAATGGGAGCGATTCCTCCTGATCGAGTACTGCGACAATGGCATTGGGATCAAGCCTACAGAGCGGAAGCTCATTTTTCAAAAAGGCGAACGAGGATTAGCTGGCCGGTCGAAGCGTGACGAGGGGCTTGGTTACGGCTTGTACTATTGCCGAAAGGTCATGCATGCGCACAGAGGCAATATTATCTACTCGAACTCGCTCTACTGTGTGGGCGGTAAGGGCAGCTTCTTCTTGTATTTCCCAGAGTTCACTTCGGCGTCCCAACTCGAAGCTCCCAAAATCACACACCAGAGATGACGGCATGAAAGCGCAAGGGCGAGTTCCAGATGAAGGTCGCATCTTACTTCACAAAGGATTCGATAAATCGTGAGAGCAAGAGAAGGATGCAAGAACCGGTCAACATATGAAGACTAGTCCCACAGAACTCCTAAAGGCCGGGGACGTCATCGCGTGGAACGAATGGCGCCGCACGACCAAGACAAAGCCCGACTTGACCAACCTGGCACTCAGAGGCGTTAATCTGGATGGTGTCGAGCCGAAGCAATCTACCGTCTCCAGTCAGGCCTTATGTACAGAGTAGGCTGGCAATCTGCGGCCTGCTTAATAAACCGAGGGTACCAAACCGACAAGGGAACGGAGCCGATCCCAGCGGGACATTCGCGCCGTTCTTTTATAGGCCAAATTGGCGGGAACCTTGAGTTCGAGTTCGCACCCCGAACCGATTCGGTTCCAGATGTTCAGGTGAATTCGCCGCCCCAGGATGTCTTCATGCCAGAGGGGTCCCGTCCCATCACTATTTGGAACATCCAATCGTCACAATTCGCATCCATCCGCAACTTGAGATCGAGCAGACGCTGAACATCGGCTTCAGTCAGACAAAGTGGACGATCCGATCGATGGTATTTGGGCGTATCTAATTTTCCGCGGTTTACAGCGCGTACCGCCCATAGCGCTCTTGTCTCTGCATCCAGATCCTTCCATTTGAATTCCAGTTCGCTGGGACGAACGAAACTTACTGCAACCAGCCAAACGACTGCGCTGATCGGCTCTTGCAGACGTTCGATCAATAACTTCAAGCCTTCAAATGTCGGAAGTTCCTTACGCTCACGGATTGGCTTTGGTGGAAGATCCGTTCCCTTTGCTGGGTTCGAAGACATGTATCCATACTTGATGGCGGCAGTAAATATAGCGCTCAACCCCCACTTCAGGTTCTTGAGTGTTTGAACAGCCTTACCCTCCAGAGCTTTTCTGTTCAGGAAGAACTGTACATCTTCGGTGGAGATCCGTAAGCGTGGGATCTTCTCATCTGGTACGCATGCAGGTTTTGTGCTTGGTCTGAGCTAAGTGTCCGCTTATTTTAGGCGGACACTTATTAGGTGTCGGTCGTTCTAGCCGAGCTATGAGTGGCGGGGATGTTCCAGGGCAGGAGCTCTGCGATGCGGTTGATCGGGTGGTCGGCGATGTGGGACAGGACGTATCTGAGGTAATGCTCCGGGTTGATGTCGTTGAGCTTGGCTGTGCCGAGCAAGGAGTAGATGGCGGCGGCGCGTTCTCCTCCGTTGTTGGAACCGGCGAATAAATAGTTTTTCCTTCCGAGCGCGACGACGCGCAACGCGCGTTCGGCTGCGTTATTGTCGATCTCGACTGTTCCATCGTCGAGGTAGCGAGTGAGCGCGGTCCAGCGCGAGAGCGCATAGCGGATCTCTCCGGCCATGTCGCTCTTGGCGGAGAGGGTCTGAAGCGTCTGATCGAGCCAGACTCGGAGTTCTTCCATCACGGGCGTGGCACGTGCTTGTCTGGCCGTGAGTCGGATCTCCGGCGGGCTGCCGCGCACCTGCTTTTCGACGGCGTAGAGCAAGCCGATGCGCCGGATGGCCTCTGAAGCAGTCGCCGAGGCGGTGGCGGCGAAGATGTCGTGGAACTTGCGCCGAGTATGTGCCCAACACGCTGCTTCGAGGATCCTTCCTCCTTCATAAAGCGGATGAAAACCTGCGTAAGCATCGGCCTGAAGGGTTCCGAAGAAGTTCTTCAGATGTGCCCGCGGGTGCCGCCCATCCACTGCTCGCTCTGCGATGCTTACCGGTAAAAGCTTCATCGCTTCAATCGGTGCAACTGAGAGCTTGCCCTCGTTATACAAACGACGCCAGTGAAAGACGACGTTCGCGTTCAGCCCATGGGCACGAGCCACCCGTGCGACGCTCGCGCCCGGCTCCAAAGCCTGCTCCACAATCAACCGCTTCTCAACAGCAGAACGACGCTTCCGTACCTGTCGAACCAAAACCACAGGAGCTTCCATCAACTCATCGTCAAGCCAAGATCAACCCACCCACCAGATGGAAAGAGCACACGCTTACGGAGATCCGAAACAACGGCGTATTTCCGAATGCGGAAAGATAATGCACACGGATATTGCTTTCATAGCCATGCGCTGTCGTCCGCTTCTTGTTGGGTAGCTTCAGAGAGCGATATTTTCCAATGAGTTCATGAAAGGTGATTTGTTGCTTTGCAGGTTGATCGAAATTGTTGATCGGTTCGAGGATGATGGCGAGCTTCTGCTGTGCGGCGCTCTTCGAGGGAACCTCCGTCAGATATCCGAGATTGATGTATCGTCGTCTCCGTTCAATTTCTCCTGCCTCATTCGCCACATCCTCCCGTTAAACCGTTGCCAATATGCTGGACCACGATCTTTACGCAAACGGACGTGGCCCATTTGAAATCTTTTCCTACGCAATGTCTTGAAATGAACCTTGATCGGCCTCGCTATTTCTGAACCAGTTTGAATGTTAGTTTTCGACCAAAACCTGACCTGAGAGAGTGGAGGGATTTAGATGAAGAAGAAGCGTTTTTCTGTGGAGCAGATGGTCGGCGTGTTGAAGCAGGCTGAGGTGGGAGTTCCTGTGGCGGAGGTGATCCGCAAGGCCGGGATCAGCGAACAGACGTTTTACCGTTGGAAGGCGAAATATGCTGGTCTGGAGGTAGATCAGGTTCGTCAGATGGCGCAGCTGCAGGAAGAGAACCTTCGTCTGAAGAAGCTTGTGGCCGAGTTGGTGCTGGATAAGACGATGCTGCAGGATGTGCTCTCAAAACAATGGTGAAGCCTTCGCGGCGTGGCCCCGATGGTCGATCGGTTGATGAGCGGCTACGGGGCGAGTGAGCGGCACGCGTGCCGTGTCCTGTGCGTGACGCGCGGGACGTATCGCTATCGGAGCTATCTTGATCCACGGACCGAGCTACGGATACGTATCCGCGAGGCCGCTCAGGCAAGAGTGCGCTATGGATACCGCAAGATCCGCGTGCTGTTGAACCGCGAAGTTCGGGATGTAGGCAAGTATCTGGTGTTCCGACTGTGCAAAGAAGAGGGCTTGATGCTGAAACGCATGAAGCCTGCCGGCAGGCGCAAGGCTGCGCGACAGCGCGAAGAGAAGCTCAAGCCGAGCGCTCCGGATCAAGCCTGGAGCATGGACTTCGTGTTTGACCACTTGCAGAACGGGGCCCGGGTTCTGCAACTGACTATCGTCGATGTCTACACACGAGAAGCGGTGGCGATCGAGGTCGGTCAGAGCTTGACGGGAGACGATGTGGTGCGTACGCTGACCAGGCTGAAGCTCGAACGTGGGGAACCAAAGGTGCTGTTCTGCGATAACGGAAGCGAGTTCACCAGTCATGCAATGGATCTCTGGGCCTATTGCAACGGAGTGAAAATCGACTTCTCCCGGCCGGGTAAGCCAACTGACAACGCGTTCGTGGAGAGCTTCAATGGAACCTTCCGAAGTGAATGTCTCAATACTCACTGGTTCCTTGACCTGAAGGAGGCTAAGCAGCTGATCGAGGCCTGGAGGCGTGAATATAATGAGAGTCGTCCTCACGCATCTCTCGCCGACAGGACGCCCAGCGAATTCGCCAGCCAGTATGCGGCTAGTCGCGTACTGGCTGGAACTTAAACAGGTCGAAGACTAACTCTGACCTTGGTAGAGAAAAGCTAGGCTCTTAAAGAAGCTGCGCTACCCTGACACTCCGCGGTACAAAAGATCGGGCAGGCCACTTGTTACCAACCTGATGTGGAGGTAACCCTAGCGTTGCCCTACGATTTACTGGTCGCGAGATCGATATTGAGAGCTAGAATCGAGAACTTCTTGCAAATTATATGTTGGCACCCCGTTGAACGATTAGACTCCTACGAGAAACTTAAGCTACTGTATGACGTGAAGACGATCGCCTATGTGCCACCAAGGCGAGGAATCTGCTTCAGGTGTAGTGTTCATGTCTGGTAGCTCGAAGCTTCAGCCTGTCCGCTGAGTTGAATATCATTCGCACTTTTCAGTAGGGTATCACATGCCTTGGGTCAACCTTCATGCTGACAACGCCCGTTTCGTCATCAACGAAGCACCGAGGCTTCGCAAAGTTATTTACCGCATCGTCAGCGACGTTGCGTTTGCAAGAACAATCAGATATACAACCTAATCTCTGGCACTTCGTG
The DNA here is from genome assembly GCF_014203275.1 of Granulicella aggregans. Classification (GTDB taxonomy): domain Bacteria; phylum Acidobacteriota; class Terriglobia; order Terriglobales; family Acidobacteriaceae; genus Edaphobacter. Next base: position 3,659 of record NZ_JACHIP010000003.1, on the reverse strand, counting down.
TCCTGCACATGCGATACTCCAACCACAATGAGCTACAAACAAAATGCCAATCAATTGCCGCCGGTTACAAACAAGCTATTCTCGTTCGTACCATTCCGGGTGAGACTCGCTCCGGCCAGGGTCGATGAGTGGAAAAGTAAACTCTCTAATCGATTTTTCCCGCTTGCAAGGGGCAACCGCGCAAAGAGTGAGTGGCGCTGTTGGCCCGCTTAGCATCATTGGTGCCCCCCCAAGCAATCTCTTCATGGCACGCAGAATCGATCTTGTTTTGGAGCTTGACAAGGTTGAGAGGTCCTCGTCCAATTAGGCAACTTTCTATTGTCTAATCGTTGCAGATGGCAATGGCGAGACGCAAGAGCAATTTTCACTGCTGCTTTAGTCTGCTGATATTCGATCTCCCGTAGGATCCAGAATATCTATCTCAGGCGTCGGCAGGGGTGACTAGCGGAGGAGTTTGGATGGGTAGATTGTTTCGACTGCTGCGGCCCCACTCTAGCATCGTCTTTGCTAACTTGGCGCTGATGGCGGTTAGCCAGCTTGCACGCTTATTGATTCCATTTTCCTCTCGATATCTGCTGGATAGCGTGGCCCCAGCTCACAGTACCAAGTTGCTGATACTCCTGCTGCTAGCACTGTGTATGGCAGTCGTTGTTGATGCATTAGCGCTGTCAACTGCGCAACAGCGAGTTAACGCACTGGTGGGACATTTGATCCGTGATCTTCGAAGGCAATTATTCAACCACACGTTGAAAATGCCCCTGTGCGTGCTTGATGGAATGTCAACGGGCGAGTTAGTCACGCGAATTCTTGACGATCCCGATGGCATTAGCGCAATAGCAGGCCCCGCAGTCTTTTCTGCTGTGCTCTCTCTGATTTCCGGGGCGATCGTCTTCGGGCTATTACTTGCGAAAAGTTGGCGCATCGGCGCATGTATTTTCATCGCCATGTTCTTGGGGGCGATCTTGATACAACATCTTATCAAGCAGATTGGGTCAGCCTCTAAACCTCTTGCGCAGCTACAGGCTGCGGCACATAGCCAGGTAACCGAGGCGTTGCTGGGATTACGGCTTATCAGAACTTGCTCTGGAGAGGGTGACCAGGGAAGGGATTTCGAGTGGGCAACTCAAAAGATATTTCGACAACATCAGATTCTGTCTCTCCGCGAAAAGGACCTGTCGATTGCAAGCATAGCCATATGCGGGAGCGCATCAATATTGTTTATAGGATTCGGCGGGGTATTTCTCATCCATAGCAGGTGGACCCCGGGAGAATTTGTACAGTTTCTTGCGACATCGATGTACTTGGTCGCTCCTGTCTTCACAATTTCAAACCTGGGGCCAACCATAACTCGAGGAGTCGTAGCCTTGAAGCAACTTGAAAAGATCTTGAATATTGAAGAAGAAGCGGCGATTGGGACCTGCCCTGCTCCGATTGCTGGTGAAGTTCAATTTCATAATGTTTGCTTCGAATATAGCAGAGATCGTCGGGCGCTCAGCATGTTATCGTTCAGTGTTCCTGCGGGATCTACTTGTGCAATCGTTGGGGGCTCAGGAAGTGGAAAATCAACAATCTTGGCGCTCCTCTGTGGACTGTACCGGCCATCATTAGGGATGATTACTATGGATGGAATAGACATTCGGGAAATTAGCTGTCTTCCTGAATATCGAAAGCAGCTCGGGATTCTTCTCCAGGAGGCCGCGTTGTTTAGTGGAACTATAAAGAGCAATATACTGATGGCGAAGCCTGACTCCACGGATTTATTACTACGGGAAGCATGCGGGGAAGCTTTTATTTTTGAGTTTGCGGACTACTTCCCGGGAGGGCTCGATACTCCCGTGGGTGAACGAGGGATACTATTGTCGGGCGGGCAGAGGCGCAGAATAGGTCTAGCTCGGGTGATTTTGTCAAATCCGAGGGTCTTATTATTGGATGAACCGACTTCCGGCCTTGATGCGTTCTCTGAAAGAGTTGTGCGCAACGGCTTACGCAAAGCCGGAAAAGGAAAGACAACCATATACGTCACACATTCTATTGCTGATGCGCGTGAAGCTGACCAGATAATAGTTTTAGAAGGTGGATCTTTGGCAGAAAGCGGATCCCACCTCGAGTTGCTAGCTAATGCCGGACCCTATTTCCGAATGTTTTCCGAGCAGACATCCAGATATGTGGAATCTCGTGCCATTCTGAATGATCGTAACTAAATACCCTATGCGAGCTTAGATGATAATGCGTGATTTAGTGCCACTCAAAAGAGATATACGGATCCCATTGTCATTTGCACAGCAACGTCTATGGTTCCTATCGCAAATGGATGGTGCGAGCAGGAGTTACCATATTGCCTTCTGTTTACGTTTACAAGGTGGCTTGAACCGTAAAGCGCTGCAATTGGCTCTGGACACCGTGCTTGCCAGACACGAGGCGTTGCGCACGACATTTTATGTCGAAGCTGGGACGCCTTTTCAGAGAATTCAACCGTGGGAAACATTGAACCTTGAAATCTTCGAGACAGATCTTCGAGATCATCCTGATCCCGAATCATCCGTACAGGCCGTCCTGCAACACGAAGCGGATGGCCGGTTCGATCTGGAACGGGGACCGTTGATCCGAGCTCATCTCATTCTGGCCGCCAACGATCAGACGCTGCTGGCCGTTACCATGCACCACATTGTTTCTGATGGCTGGTCGATGGGGATCTTCTGCGAAGAAGTCATCTCTTTATACAATGCACATATTCGGGGCGAACAATGTTCATTGCCGAGTCTGGCTATACAGTACGCCGATTATGCGGTATGGCAAAGGCATTTGCTAGAAGGAGAATGGGGACAGTCACAAAGTGAATACTGGAAAAAGGCTTTGGCAGGGGCACCTTCTCTTCTCCAGCTTCCTACCGACTATCCGAGGCCGGCAGAACAAAGCTATGCCGGTGCGTTCAGAGCTATCTTCTTAGATGAGGATTTGACGCAAAGACTAAAGAGTGTCGGCTCCCGACATCGCGCAACCTTGTTCATGACTCTGTTCGCCGCATGGTTTCTGCTGTTGTCTAGACTTACAGGGCAAGAGGATTTGGTCGTCGGAACGCCGACGGCCAATCGTGGACGGCCAGAGCTCGACCCTTTGATCGGTTTTTTCGTGAATACCTTGCCGGTTCGTCTGGATCTGGCGGGCTCACCCACCGTAGGCGATCTACTCAAGCGAGTCAAAACACAGGTCTTGGCGGCCCTGCGCAATCAGGACATTCCCTTCCAGCAGATGGTTGAGGTGCTCAGGCCGGTTCGAAGCATGGCTCATACGCCGCTGTTTCAGGTGATGTTTGCCTGGGGAAGAAAAACACAAGCAATGTCCAAGCTGGATGGACTGGAACCCCAGCCCGGACCTGCGATACATCACACCACGTCGAAATTCGACCTCAGCCTACACCTCAACGAATCGGAGGGCATGATTTCTGGTGGCATAGAATACGCCACTGCCCTCTTTGATCCCGCAACCATTGACCGTTACGCATCGTATTTTCAGGAATTGCTTCAAGCTGTCATCACAGACGACACGCAGCCAGTGGACCGATTGGCCATCCTGCCCGCGACCGAACGTCAGCAGGTGCTGTATGACTGGAACGATACCGCGACTGAGTTCCCGGCTGCGACATGCATCCAGGAGCTCTT
>NZ_JACHIP010000002.1 GCF_014203275.1 Granulicella aggregans | reverse complement strand
GAGATCTGCTGCGGCGACCAGTCTCGGATCAGTTTACCGGCCACGATCAGGCGCAGCTTCCTGTGGTGGGCAAGCCGGCAGGGCTTGGGCCGCAGCGCCGACCTCCAGGCCCGCTGATCAGCCTCACTGGCTCGATACATCAGGCGGCCGCCATGACGCGCCACCTCCCGGCTCACCGTAGACGCTGTCCGCTCGAGACCTCTGGCTATCTCACGAATCGACGAACCGGAAGCAATGCCTCGCGAGATCTCTTCCCGCTCCGCCAACGTGAGCGTTCGCTGCGAGCGCCGACGGACAGCAGGAGCGATCCCGCCGTGCTTCGATAACAGGAACTGAATCGAGCCATGGTCCTTGTCGAAGGCACGACCAATCGCGTGTAACGACTCGCCCGCTTTCCAACGCCGCCAAATCTCGGACTTCTGCTCCGCAGAAAGACCATGACGTCTCTCTTGTCTCATACACACCACCTCTCAAGAAATGATCTAAATCAGATGGTGTTGCATCGACCGGTTGAGACCGCCCCGACTTTGCGGACGTTTCGCTATTAGGCTCAGCCTTAGTTAATGAGTGCCTCGGCGATTTGGCGACGAATGAGCAGCCGTCTCTTGCTAACCTCTCTGATAGCGGAGATGGGTAGTCTTTGCGTGTTGGTCATTCCCTGCGAAGCGCCACCGTAGGATCGAGATGAGCCGCCTGGTGCGCCGGAAGATAGCCGGACATAGTAGAGACCAACATCAGTGTGACAACGGCCCCGAGAAGGCTGGCGACGTCAGTGCCAGGGAGGCCATAAAGCATGTTTGCGACGAGGCGGCTTCCGGCGATTGAAACGGGAATTCCCACGGCGATGCCGATCGTCACCAGCAAAACGATGTCACTCATGATAAGCCAACTCACGTTGCCACGAGTTGCGCCGATGGCTATGCGAATACCGATCTCGTTGGTGCGCCGGCTCACCATGTAAGACATGAGGCCGTAGATGCCGATGCAAGAGAGAAAGACCGCGAGAAGACCGAAGAAGGTTGAGAGCTGGGCAACCACACGTTGATTCGTCATGGTGCGCGAGACTTGCTCGTCGAGCGTGGTCACACCACTGATGGGCAGATCACGATTGACGCTATGGATCGTCTGTTGCACTGCATTCGAGAGGGTATTGAAGTTCCCGTCGAAACGAACTGCAAAGCTTCCATAGCCCCAGGGACGTTGCGGATTGGGGATGTAGTCGATGTACTCGGGGTCTTCCTGGAGGTCTCCGAATTTTACGTCCTTAACGATGCCGACAACCTCAACGTCGGTATTGGGGATGGGGTCGTATCCGGTAAAGTAGTGACGCCCGATAGGATTAACGCCTGCAGGAAAAAGTTCCTTTGCCATGCGCTCGCTGATGATAGCGACCTTGTGGGACGTGGCAGTATCCTGTGGGCCAAAGATGCGGCCTGCAACAAGAGGGATCTGCATGGTGGCAAAGTATCCATTTCCGATCGTGTTGTGCTTGACATCGATCTTTTCATTCATGGTCATTCCGGGTACGTTGACAGCGGTGTTCCAACTCCCCTGAGCAAAAACGAACGAAGCGAAGCTGGCGGCCCTCACTCCGGGCAGCGCACTGACGCGCCTCTCGATCTCCTGGAACATTAAGACCATTCGTGGGTCGCTCTCCGGCAAGCCAGTGACATTTGAATCCACCTCGAGACGAAGCACGCCTTCGCGATTAAAGCCGGTATCTAACTTGGTGAGATTCACAAGGGTACGGACAAACAGGATTGCCCCTACCATCAGGACCAGAGAGATGGCGACCTGCGCGATAATAAGGCATTTTCCCAACGTGCTGCGGGAATTGCCGCCCCCCGCTGAACCACGTCCATCCTTGAGCGCATTGGTAAGTTTTACTTGTGTCCCACGTACGGCAGGGATGATGCCAAAGAAGACGGCTGTAGCTACTGTCACGGCGAAGGTGAAGAGAAGCAAGCGAGTGTTGATCGAAACGTCCAGGGGAAGGACTTCAGAGCCTCGCGATACCATGTGAAGCAGCAGTCGGTCGGCAACCGCAGCGAGGCCGATTCCGGCGGCACCTCCACCGAGCGCAAGCATGAGACTTTCTGTAAGTAGCTGCCGCACGATGCGAATGCGGCGTGCACCCAGCGCCTGCCGTACTGCGAACTCACGCGCTCTTGCGGTCGAACGGGCGAGCAGCAGGTTTGCAATGTTCGCGCAGGCAATGAGAAGCACAAGCGCTGTCGCTGCCATCAGGACCTCTAACGGTGCGGAGAAAGATCGCCGTAGCGATGACAGCCCTCGCGTCATTGGCGTCAGCACCACGTGCGTTTTGCTCAGACTTTCAACGTTTCGCGGGATCAGTTTAACGTCCGGGAAGGCGCGGGTAATCTGCTGATAAAGCAGGTTGACGTCTGCGGTCGCCTTTTCACGGGTGACGTCGGGCTTCAGTCGTCCCATGATGTGCATCGATTGTGCGAAGTTGTCTTTGTACCCGTTCAGGCCGGGTGGAATTGACTCCATCATGGACATGGGGATCCAGACCTCTGGAGCTTCGCCGACTCTGGTGCCGAAGAACTCCGGAGGAGTAACGCCGACGATCTGGAATGTTGACGTACCAAGCTTGATCTTTCTACCGAGCACATTTGTATCGCCGCCCAGGGCTCGCTTCCACCAGGCATAGCTGATAACCGCAACGGGATGATCACCCTCTGAGCTATCGTCATCCTCTGTGATGGCTCTGCCCATGGCGGTTCGGATGCCCAGCGTCTGAAAGTATGAGCCGGAGACGAGTTGCACCTTCATCGCCTGCATCTCGCCGTTGCCATTCAGCGTCCCGTGGATGTCCATCGAGTAGCTGTAGACTGCGGCGAGATTGGAGAAGACTGCGTTCTTCTGCTGCATCTGCCGAAAAAAGGGATAGGAGTACAGCGTGGTCGAGCCATATCGATCCGTGATGCCCATTTCGTCCCCATCGCCTAAAACGACGAGACGGGCCGGATCCTTGACTGGAAGGGACCGAAGCAGGACCGCGTCGATAAAGCTGAAGATTGCCGTATTGGCACCGATGCCAAGCGCCAGAGAGAGCAACGCCACTAGCGTCAACCCGGGGCTGCGGAACATCGACCGCGCACCGTAACGCACATCCTGTGTCAGACTTTCGAGCCAGTTCCATCCCCATGCGCCGTAGCTTGCCTCTCGGATGGACACAGCATTACCGAAGCTGCGGTGTGCTGCACTACGGGCGGCCTGGGAAGACATGCCGGATGCGGCGTAATGTTCCTCGCGAAGCTCCCTGTGTAGTCGCATCTCTTCGTCGAGGTCTCCCTGAAATCGCTTGCCTCGCACTAGCATCGTCACGCGTCGAACGAACTCGTCGAAGTGCATCCCAGCTTCTCCTTTATGCCATCTGAATGACGCGATTGATCGCGCCAAATACTCGTCCGAACTGTGAGAGTTCCGTCTGAAGCTGCTTACGGCCAGCAGCGGTCAGCTTGTAGTAGCGGGCGCGGCGATTACCAGCGGTCACGCCCCATTCTGCGGTTACCCATCCCTTGATCAGCATGCGTTGAAGCGCGGGGTAGAGCGAGCCCTCTTCCACCTGAAGAATGTTCTCGGAGCTTTGCTGGATGGAGTTTGCCATCTCGTAGCCATGCAGCGGACCGTGAAGTGAGAGGGTTTTTAGGATAAGAAGATAGAGCGTTCCCGGCGGGATCTCATCACGTTTGATCATCGGCACGTTGGCGCTCCTCGTTCCATAGTTAGACTATGGCAAGGAATATAAGCGCCGGAGAGCGGCTATGACAACTTTTCGATCAAGATTAGCGGTTCCGATTTGTACTCAAGTCATCGTGGGTTGGCTGAGGGGAAAAGATAGATCATGAGGAATCACCAACCGAGGAAGCCATCCTCTCGGTTCGCGATAGCAGGCCGATTCACTCTTTGAGTTCGGGGTCGTTCGCGAAAAACGCCATTTCGGCAGCTTCGAGCCTTCATGTCACCCGCGTTGCCTATCGACGACAACGTCGCGAACTTGCCGCAAACATCGACTTTCCGGGAGCTACGTTCACAGTCCCCGACTCTCTTGGTGAGTGCATTGGCGTTTTTGCATATTTCCAGGAAGGCTCAAGGACACTACAACTTTCCCGGGATTCATGTTTCAGCGCACCACTGAGAAAATGGGTTCGTTGCATCTTATCGGTTCGCTATGGTACAAGAATGTCGTGCCTGTGTAGAGCTTTGTCTGTTCCCGAACTACTGGGAGACACCCCGGGCAACGAGCGGGACAGGATCGTCCCCAAGAGGCACTACAGCTGAACCAACTTGATTGACCTGCCAGGTTAAGTCGTTGGGCCCAAACATCAGCTGAGGTCTGTCAAATTTCTCTTCCTTAGCCCCCAATTTCAGATCGGAGACATTCATGGTCACGCTCACTATCAACGGCGTCGTGCAAGAGGTTAACGTTCCTTCCAACGAGATCCCGATGCTCTGGGTGTTAAGAGACATCGTGGGTCTCACCGGCACGAAGTACGGGTGCGGCATCGAGGTATGCGGCGCATGCACCATTCTTGTTGACGGCAGCCCTCGGAAATCCTGCCAGATGAGCGTGAACGAAGGGGTCGGACGCTCGATCACAACGGTCGAGGGACTTTCCCCGGACGGGGTGAGCCATCCCCTCCAGAAGGCATGGGTTCAGCTGCAGGTGCCGCAATGCGGATACTGCCAGTCGGGCATGTTAATGAGCGCCTGTGCCCACTACAACAGCGGCTCCAACGGAGACGGCATTGAGATCGACAACCTGTGTGTGTGCGGAACCTACCAACGAGTAAAGCAAGCCATCCAGTTGGCTGCCACTCTCTAACCTGCGGGACGAGGAGACGTGTCATGGCTATCGGACTTATGGAAGCTGCTCCAAACGCGGAGCAGATGCAGGAAGGCCTCTCTCTTCCGAGCGGAATCAAACCGTCACGACGTCAGTTTCTGGTCAGCGCCACGGGCGGCTTCATGTTGCAGTTCTGCCTGCCGGGCCTGTCCCGGTTCGCCTCTGCAGCGGGCGTGCCGGCTCCCACGGCGATCAATTCCTACATTCAGATCGGAACGGATAGCCGCATTACGGTTCTGTTCGGCGGCTGCGAACTCGGCCAGGGCGCTATGTCCGGACTCGCACAGATCGCGGCCGAAGAGTTGATGGTCGAGTGGACTCAGGTCAAGAGCGCACTTGCTCCTCTCGGACCGATCACCTATATCACCGGAGGCAGCAGTGCTATCCGGAACAACTATCTTCCCCTGCGGCAGGCCGGTGCGGCCGTCCGCATGATGCTTATCCGGGCTGCGTCAAACCACTGGGGAGTTTCTGTGAATCAGTGCTACGCCAACAATGGCACGGTGATCGACGCACCCACCAAGCGAGTCCTTACATACGGCGCCCTCGCTTTGGCAGCCTCGAAGCTTGCGCCACCGGCCAAGCCCACATTGATCCCCGACGCCGCGCTTCGCCTTATCGGCAAACCACTGGTGCGGTTGGATATGGCCGACAAGACAAATGGCCGAGCCATCTACGGCATCGATGTCCGTCTTCCTGGAATGGTCTACGCTGCGGTCCGGCACGCGCCGATGCTGGGAGGGACCCTGGCGAGCACGCCAACGAATCGCAATGGCGTCACCTTCGTCAATCTCGGCACTGCTGTTGCTGCCGTCGCTGGTGATACTCATTCGGCCTTCTCCGCACTCGGCGAGGGCGACGATGATGGTGGCGGAAGCGGAGGTGGTGGCTTCAAGTGGACTACGCCGCCGAATGCCGCGCAGATCGCCAGCACGGTGTTTGCGACGCAGGCGGCCACGATTATGAAGCAGGGCCCCGTTCTCGAGTCAGAGGTCGTCGGGTCTGCTCTAGCCGCCAAGAGCACCTCTACAACGACGATCGACGCCACATACTCAGTTCCGTACCTCGCGCATGCTTGTCTGGAGGTTCTGAACTGCACGGTCAATCTCACACCTACCTTTTGCGAGATCTGGGCCCCGACACAGGTGGCGGGCTGGGCCCAGGCGGCTGCGGCCGCAATTACCGGGCTTCCTCTGGCAGCCGTCAAGGTAAACGTCACGTACCTGGGCGGAGGCCTGGGCCGCAAGCTGGAGACTGACTGCATTGTGCAGGCGGTCCAGATTGCCAAGGCAATCAAGAAGCCGGTCAAGCTCACCTGGCCACGCCAAGAAGACTTCCAGCGCGACAAGTACCGTCCCATGGCGGTGTCGTACCTGAGGGGCAGCCTGGACTCCAGCCACAACATCGTGGCCTGGTGGAATCGTGTCGTAACTCCATCCATCTCCGCGCAAAAGGGCTTCATCACGGCCGGCGCGGAAGACGGTGGAGCCGTCGAAGGAGCGGTTACGCTTCCATACGCCATGGTGAACCGTCTCGTGGAGTTCGGGCCGCACCCTTCTCCCGTTCCCATTGGCTGGTGGCGATCGGTAGGCGTCTCGTACAACGCCTTTTTCGTCGAGAGCTTCATCGACGAACTGGCCCATGCGACATCGCAGGATCCCTACCAGTACAGGCGGCGACTACTGGTTAACAATCCGCGTTTTCTGGCGGTCCTCGACGCAGCCGCGGAACTGGGGGGATGGAACACCACGCTTGCCAACGGTCACGCACGCGGGATCGCGATTGCGGAGACGTTCGGCACGGTGGTGGCACAGGTGGTCGAGATCTCCGGCGCGTCGGCGACGGGCTTGCGTGTCGTCAGCGTCGCCTGCGCGGTCGATCTGGGTCGGGCCATCAATCCCGATTCGATCGAAGCACAGATGCAGGGCGGCATCGTGCATGGTATGGGTGCGGCTCTCTGGGGGCACATCACCTTCGCAAACGCTGCGGCCAGCGTACAGAACTTCAACACCTACCGTCTGGTGAAGATGTCCGACATGCCCACCATCAAGGTGAAGATCCTCCCGAGCACCAATCCACCCAGCGGAGCGGGCGAGCCGGGCGTCCCTCCCTTCGCTCCAGCGCTCGCGAATGCGTACTTCCGCGCCACCGGCATCCGCGCCCGCAGTCTGCCGCTCTTTCCCGCAGCAAGCCACATGGGCGACTAACCGCTGCAAAGGACTCATACCGTCATCTCAAGGGCTTACGAGAGGGAGTTCTCCGATCGACAGGCGCGGCAGGATTGATCGCTCTAGAGTGGCTTGTTGTTTCGATGGTTTCCTGAGTTGAGGTTTCTTATCGACTATCCGCTCACACGTCCCTGTTGGGTTCGGCCAGCCGACCAGTGTTCGGCGATCTGCCTCCATGATCCTGCTTGACGGCAACAGGCCGAGTCACGCATCGAGTGCTCTCTGATCAACTTGACGCTCAAAACCACTTGAAAACGGGGATAGCGGCAAGTCCGACCTCCCGGGTGCTGGAGCCGCGTTCTTTCCCAAAACAAAGACTCTGCGGAGGGTTCGATTTCCGAGGCACCCAGAAGTGCTATTCCTTCGAGGGAGGGAGACTGAGAGCGTTAGAAGGTGGGTGATCCGGCTTCGTATTTAGCGCTAATCGATCTACGTTTCGCGCTGGCTGCTTGCGGGGTCACGTTGCCGCGATGAGTCCACCGACGTTTTTGTTTTATCTCGTGCTCGGGGTCCCCTTCCTTTCAGCCAGTATAGGTTGCTACTTGTTCGGGAGCGCATCTCCGGCGTTGCGCTGGAGAAGACCGATACGCCTCATCGCTGTCGTGATGCTTTCATCATCCTTTCTGTCTTTCGGATATTGTCGGCGTGCCTATGAAGTGAGTCGTCCGCCCGAAGTGATATCAGGGGTTGTCAAAACGAATTGGGGCTACCGCCAAACAGATTTTGAAGTACGTTCGAGCTCGGGAGAGGTTGTCTCGTTCGACGCGCTCGGTTTGGCAGCGTTGGACGGTCAGTTCGCGCGGGTGAGGTATTTACCGCTATCCCATCAAGTCCTCAGCATCGAAGGCCGCCGGTCCGATGGCGCCTTCTACGATATGGAATACCACGATAAAGCAACTTTTTTGACCAAGTGGATGTTGGCCACAGCTCTGCTGCTTGTCATCGGCTCCGCCTCGGTAGTGGCGGAAGGAACAAAGGTTTGCGGCAAAACTCGCGCAGAACAATAGGCGACACCATTCACACGATTGCAGAAGACGACGACACTCCCGGCATGAAGTGGAGGTTCCTAGATGACCGACTTGTCTCTCGGGAAGAATTTTTGGGGCATGAGAAAAAAAACGTTCGCGACGGGATTTGATGGCCCCTGTCCTCAAGATAGGGACAGGCCTAATAAACGGCGTTAGCGGAAGGTCGTGTCGAAGTTTCCTATAACACCGACTTTCGAGCAAGTCGGCTGCTTGGCGGGGAAACCCTTTTACTTCACTCATAGAAGAAGCCAAAGGGAAATAGCTCCGGCGATGACACCGAGCGTGAATGCAATAACGATCCACCGCTTTACATTGCTGATTTCGTGAACAGGGCCCGTGCGCGGACTCGCAGCAGGTTTTTCCGGCGCAAGATCCTCCAAGGCTTTTTCGGGGCTGGCAAATCGCGTTGATAGTAGGACATGAGCATGAATGAGTATCCACTGGTCGATTTCAGCTTGAATCTCCGCCTTGACGCCCGCAACTGTAGTGCGATCTCGGGCTGCTTCCAGTGTGGCGACTTTTGTCCTGATACCGTCGATATCGGTTTGGAGATCCATATCTATGGCAGAAAGTTTATCCCAGAGGCTGCGGCGCAGGGCTTGGTCTGCCAAGGGAATGCAAAACGGCGTTTTAGGAGACTTCGGGTGCTCCTCGCTTCTTATCGGTGGAAGCTGAGCGCCAAAACCGACGGGTCTCCCACTTCAAGTCGTCGCCAGTTTACGAAGGCTGAGCACTCGATGACGGCGTTGTACTGCTCCGGGCAGCGTTCCGCGAAATCCTTGACGTTTGACAGAGAAAGCGTCACCACAGACCCACGCTCACAGTGAACGGTGGACATGCCGTCCTCTGGTGCGTCTAAGGACGTCAAGCAGTCGATCCATGCATCCATGTTTCTGCCGTAGAAGGCTGGGAAACCAAAGGCCCCGGCGAACTCGTCATGGAACGAGTCCCAATCTTTGATGCTGTTGCAGTCTAGCGACACCTTCGCTGTCATCACGGTTCAAACATAGAACAATCCGGACTTGCGAATGTAAAACGGGGTTGTCGGAAACTGATCTGGTTTGGTCCCTGTTGCCGACGCTGTTTTGCAAAATCTGACTGCAGGCGGCAGACAGTTTAGTTGAAGGTAGCGAGTATTCGTTGGCGAACAGAGATCTCTAGTGCTTTGAGATTGTCGAAATCAGATAGGAGAGGCCGTTCCATGTAATCTGCACGCCGATGCAGATCGTGATGAACGCTACAACCCGAAGGATTCCATGGGCTGTCGTGGGAGAAATGGTCTGGGTGATTCTGGGTGCGTAGGCGTAGCACACATACACCGCCGCGCTCAGCACGAGCACAGCAACGAGGAGCCCTATGTGCCCCAGGACATTTTGTGAGATCGGACTGCCTGAGAAGCGCGCGCTCAAAGTCAAGACCGTGACCAGTGTTCCCGGCCCGGAGGTGACGGGAAAGGTAAAGGGATAGAAAGCCTTCTGTTCCAAATTGCGCAAGCTGGTGCTCTGGTCGAGCTGGATTTCTTCGCGCTTGTTGCGAGCACTGGCCTCGGAGTCCTGCTCGTTCAGCACAGACCAACCAATGCTCGCGATCACGATCCCGCCTGCCACCTGCACGATCGGCAGGGAGATTCCAAAGAAGTTAAGGATCGCGGATCCCAAGAGTTCAATCACCGCGAGGAAGACGATATTGTTGACCGCGATCTTTCGGGCGAGCGATCGATAAACCCCGGAAGGCACCTCTCCCACTAGACCAAGAAAGACGAGCGACGACCCGAGGGGATTGATGAGCGGCAACAGGGCGCTAAACGATATTAAGAAGGCATTCCAGATGAGCAAGAGCTTCTCCCATGTGTGAGGATACGGGACGAAGGACGGCCAAGCTCGGATAGCATGCGTTTGTATCCGCAAGGAAAGGGGCAGATCGATGAGGGGACTTCGCGAAAGAAACAGAGGTGGCTGGCTGATGTTGGGATTGCTTTGGGTCGTTGGACTGGGCTACGCCTGCGCACAGGCGACTTCGGCGAAGACAAATGCGGACCTAGCGTTTGAGGCAGCGACGATCAAGCCGGCCGCACCTTCGCCGGACGGACATACGCACATCAATTACCCGGAGGGTGGACGATTCAGCGCGATCAACATTACCCTGATCAACCTAACGGGGTGGGCCTACGACATGCCGCAGAAGCAGATTCTGGATGGGCCATCGTGGATGAACTCGACGCGGTTTGATTTTCAGGCGACGACCGACTCAGCGGCGGATGTAATGCTGCGGGCAATGACGTCGGAACAAGACCGTATGGTCAAACGACGCATGGTGCAAAGACTTTTAGAGGATCGGTTCTCGATGAAGCTGCATCGCGAGACACGCGTGCTCCCAGCTTATGATCTGGTGGTGGCGAAGAGTGGGTCGAAACTTACGGCAAGTCAGTCGAATGGGAAGAGCTATGGCGGCGGGAGGACGTACTTCCACGCTGAAGGGCTTTCGATGGACTTGATCGCCGAGCAGCTATCGCAGATTACAGGGCGGATAGTGGTAGACAAGACTGGCCTGGACGGACGGTATGACTTCAAACTGAAGTGGACGCCTGATGATGCGCCCGCGAGTGAGGATTCATCGCCGGAGTTGTTCACGGCGATCGAGGAACAACTGGGGCTGCAGCTGAAGCCTGCGAAAGAGCCGGTCGCGGTCCTGGTGGTCGACCACGTCGAGTCGTCGTCTCCAAACTGACGGATGTCCATTTCCCTCAGAAACGGGCTATGGGAAGCTTCCGACGTTACCTTGTGTCGAGTTGCTAGCTCAAATCCTTGTTGCTAGGCCTACATTGTCCAGTTCGCGTCCCATTCAAAACAGGTGAAGAGGTCGCATCTTGAGGGAAATTATTTGTGGTTGCGGGAAGCCGCAACGTGATACATTTCTGTCCCGAGTAAAGGAGTCGAACATGACAAACATCAAAGCAACGGAGGAAGTGATCCTAGTAATTGGCCAACAAGGTGGTGACGGCGGGTATTCGGTGCTGACTCCACACGGCATCACGAAGGTCCCAAGCAATAATCCTGAGGCTCACGCGGCGTTTGACGCTGTGGCGAAGAGCTTTGCAAAGCTGCAGGCAATCGCAGCGAAAGGACAAGTAGGGGTGCAGGCTGGTAGATAGAGACGTTCGTCCTTCCTGAGGCTGGATCGGTGAGGCCGACTGACTTTGCGGGTGATGAACGAACGACAGGAGCGATACTTTCGCGCATAAGCGTCAGCAAGTAAATTGTCCTCACGCTCGCGGTGCTTATGGCTTCTTAGGTCGCGTATGCGAGGCCTGGTTTGGCTACCTCGCGGGACGCGATCGCCCTCCGCAGCGTGACACCTAGAAGGGCTCCGAGAATCCATGGCCCTGTCTGGAGATGGGTCGTTGTGGCGACCCACGCCATCGGAAGAGGCAAGAGCCAGGCGGCGATTAGGGTGGGGCGCTCGCCTCTGATCCAGCCGCTATGTAGCCCTGCGAGAGAGAGCCAGAGGATTGGGAGCGCTAACCAGGTCAGATCATAGACCTGCATGTAGGGGCTCACCATGAGAGTCGCGGTCATCAGTGATGCGCCGCGCAATCTCCAGTCGTCGCAGGAACGCCATACCTTCCATACGGCGGCGATCGCGAGCATGGCCACCAACGCGTGAAGGGCATACGCGGCTCGGAGCGGGGTACCTAGGAATCGCAGGAAGGAGAAGACGGTCGGCATCTTCTCGCGGCAGGCGCCATCTTCGAGAAGCGCTCGCGCATAGCCGAGACTGGCGAAGGTCTGTTTCAGCGCTGCAGATCCCATGACCCGGACGCTGACGAGGACAAACGCGACGGTCGTGATTGCGGCGGAAGCGAAGGTGCGCCACGCGCCGATCGCGATGAGAGCGACTGGAAAGAGAAGAGCGAGATGGGGCTTGATCGCCAGGAGGCCGATGAAGACGCCGGCGAGGATGGGGCGTCGCTTCAGGCTGAGCAAGGCTGAACCGGCGAGCGCGGCGGTAAGGAACCCGTTCTGCCCATAGAGGAGATTGATCCACAGGCCGGGAGACGCGGCCAGGCACCAGAGCGCGGTGCGGTTTCTGGTAACGCGTCGAGAGACCAGCAGAAAGAAGGTCAGCGTCGCGATCTCGAAGGCCCAGTAGGCGAGTTTGTAGGGCAACAGGCTGAGCGGAAGGACCACCAGGTAAAAGGTGGGTGGATAGAACCATGGCGTGCCGTCCCTGAGTGCGGGCGTCACGATCCTTTCGGTCTGGACGAGGATTGCGCCGTTATAGATGTCGGTCGCGTGGCCTGCGAGGCCGAGACGTGAGGCGGCCCAGAACTCGGCGAAGTCGGAGCCGAAGTGGGGGCCGTTCAGACAGACTACGGCCAGAAGGAATTCTATACAGAGGAAGCCGGCGAGCAACGCGAACATCCCCGGCGGCGGATCGGCCGGCAGAGTGCTGGTTTGTCCCTGCCGAGAACTCTGCTCCATTGGCCTCTCCTTGCAGCCTCCTATGCTATGAGGGGGATACGTCCTGTCCACTACAACTTTGGCGTGGGGTTGCGCGGACGGGCCCGGGTTTCCCGGAGTGGGCGGTTCATGTGATTGCGGAGAGCTTATCGGCCAGTGAGCTAGCAAGGTCAGTGAGCCAGCGAGGTATACAGGCGAAGGCTGCGCGCTTTAGGCTTGTGGGATGGGTCCTCTTATCTTCAGGCTGCGGAAACATGCCGATTACCAGCGGGTTTATAAGGCGAGCCGCAAACAGTTCTCGAAGCAGATGAGTTATTTTTTTGTGCTTCGCTCGCCGCTGGAGATCGAGAGTGACGCCGACGGCGCGGAGGGTGCGCGGGTCGGGCTGACTGTGGGTAAGGTGATGGGTAAGGCGGTAGACCGGAACCGGATCAAGCGGCGGATGCGGGAGGCGGTAAGGAAGAATCTTGGAGCGCTGACGACTCCTGTGGATGTGGTGCTGCATCCGAGGCGGTCGGTGATCGACCTGGAGTTTGCGGTGTTGGAGCGCGAGGTGGGGACGGTGTTCAAGACGATCCAGAAGCTGGCGGCGCGGATGAGACGGGAAGATGAAACGCCGAACGGGAGCGATCCAAAGCCGGATTTAGCATCGAGCGACGCCGGGAAGTAATCTATTCGCGGTGTGCCGGAGTAATCTATTCTCCCGCGAGGCTAACTTTATACAATCACCATTACCAACCTCAGTGTTTACCGCACCCATCCCGGAAGACGACGCCGACCGCCTCGCCACGCTCTATCGCTACTCGATTCTGGATACGCAGCCGGAGCAGGGGTTTGAGGATGTGACGACTCTGGCGAGCGAGATCTGCGGAACGCGTTTTTCGCTGATCTCGTTTGTGGATCTGAACCGGCAGTGGTTCAAATCGGAGGTGGGGCTGGGGTCTTCGGAGACGGGGCGAGCTGAGAGCTTCTGCGCGTGCGCGCTGACGAGTCCGGAGCCGCTGATCGTGGAGGACACGCTGGCTGATCCCCGGTTTGCCGAAAATCCGCTGGTGCTGGGGGAGCCGGGCATACGGTTCTACGCGGGAGCTCCACTGGTTGCGCCGAACGGGCATGTTTTAGGAACGGTCTGCGTCTTCGATACTGAGCCGCGAACGATCTCGGCTAGCCAGGTGCTGGCGCTGAAGGCGCTCTCGCGACAGGTGATGTTGTTGCTGGAGGCTCGGCTGCGGCTGCTGGAGAACGAGCGGGCGGCAGCGGCGCTGATGCAGCAGGAGAAGCTGGCGGTAGTGGGACGGCTGGCCTCGAGCATGGCGCACGAGATCAACAATCCTTTGGAAGCGGTGACCAACCCGTTGTGGCTTTCGCAGCAGAGGTCCGAGGACGGCCAGATCAAGGAATGGCTGGGTATGGCCGACAAGGAACTGCGGCGGGTCTCGACGATCGCGAACCAGGCGTTGCGGATGCATAAGCAGGCCAGCGCTCCGCAGTTGGCGACCTGCGACGTGCTGTTTTCAGGGGTTCTGATGGCGTACGAGTCGCGTATCCGGAACGCTGGGATCGAAGTGGAGAAACGTAAACGGGCGACTGAGCCGGTGGTGTGCTTCGAAGGGGATGTGCGGCAGGCGCTGGGGAACGTGCTGGGGAATGCGATTGATGCGATGAGCCAGGGAGGGCGACTGTTTCTTCGCAGCAGGATGGGGCGGGACTGGAGGAGCGGACGGGCGGGGGTGGTGCTGACGATCGCCGATAACGGAACCGGGATGAGCCAGGAGGTCCGCCGGAGGGCGTTCGAAGCTTTCTTTTCGACAAAGGGCATTGGAGGGTCGGGGCTTGGGCTGTGGATCAGCGCGGAGATTCTGCAGAGGCACCTTGGGCGGATCCTGCTGCGCAGCAGTCCGAGACCGAGAAGATCAGGGACGGTTGTGACGGTCTTTCTTCCGCTGGAGGCTGCGGTCGCCGGGCCACTAACGGTTGCGCGACCGCTCCCGCCGTTTGCCTGCTGATTTGCTGAGGGTTTGTCTATGAGTCGGAATGCTTCCGATGGTGATTCTACGGGGCTCCGCGTTGCGTTCTTCCTGTACAAGCGGGTGTTGTCGCCGGTGGCTCATGCGGTGAGTCCGACGCAGTGTTTGTATCTGCCGACGTGCTCGGAGTATGCGTATGTGGCGCTGCACCGGTTTGGGGTTTTGCGGGGGTCGTGGATGGCGATGAAACGGTTGGGGAGGTGCCATCCGTTCGCCAAGGGTGGGTTTGATCCGGTGCCGGAGAGGGATTGATCGTGGGGCTTCACGGGTTTCGAGGCTGAAGGGTTCGAGCGGTTTGGGTGATGTTAGGGGTGTTGGGATCCTTCGACTTCGCTCAGGATGACGGCAGGAACGAATAACGACAGCAACAAGAGCAAGGGCCAATGCGGGGGTATCTCCACTGCGCCATGCGATACAGCCGCATTGGCTTCGGTCGAGATGACGATTTCTTATTGGTTGGAAAGATGCTCGGTTGACGGTTTACGTCCCACCCATGGCCAGGTGCGAGCCATGGGTGGGGCACCCGGCACTGGGCCGTGGTGGCTCGTCCCACATCTGGCGATAGGGCTGCCAGATATGGGGCACACGGCATCTAGGCTGGGGTCAGCTCGCGTGACGGCATCGTCATGTCGACTGTTTTCAGGTCTATCGACATGCGTTCGCGTTTGTCGTCGGGGGCTACTCGTACCAGCTTTACTACCGAGATATCGTCGCTTTGGCCGAAGTTCTTTGCGGCTTCGGCGATGGCGCGCACGGTTGGTTTGGAACGCATGAGCGCGGCTGTCCGGTCGAAGCCGTACAGCTCATCCTTTGCGTTCTGGGCTTCGAGGACGCCGTCGGTGTAGAGCGTGATCTCGTCGTCCTGCTGCAGGTTGAAGCGGACGGTGTCGAAGGTGGCCCCGGGGATGAGACCCAGTGGGAGCGATCCCTCCACCGACATCTCTTCCCCGTTCAGGAAGGGTGCGAGATGCCCGGCGTTGGCCATCGCGACCTCGCCTGTTGCGCTGACATGGAGCACGACGCAGGTGGCGAAGCCGCCGCTGGTGCGTCCGATCAGCCTGCGGTTCAGGCCGTTGAGGATCTCGACCGGGTCCATCGTGTAGTCGGCCAGGGTGCGGATGGTGCCTACGATGAGCGAGACCGTCATCGCCGCCTTCAGGCCCTTGCCGCTCACGTCCGCCAAGACGATCAGCACGTCGCCCGCATCGCCGGGAAGCACCTGGAACATATCGCCACCCACCTCTTCAGCCGGCCAGTAGAGGCTGCTGATGGCAAAGCCTTCCACCGGCGCGACCGACTCCGGCACCAGCACCTGCTGCACCTCGCGCGCCGACTGCACCTCCGCGAGAAGCGCCGCCTGCTGCCTCCGTTCCAGCGCCTGCTGCCGGACGACGGTCCACACCATCACCACCAGCACCCCAATCCCGATCTGGGTCTTCAACGTGACCAGGTACGGGCCAAGGTGGATCGCCGCTGCCGCGATCAGCGCCGCGAAGTCGATGTGCGTAAACCGCTTGAACTGCCCCAGCGCGGCATTCACCAGGTTGTAGGCCTCGAGCGTCACGCAGGCCAGCGCCATCGGCAGCAGCGCCAGATCGCGAAGCCGTCGCAGCCCTGCCGCCACTAGCACAAACAGGTAGAGCGGCACCATCGAGTAGATGGCCGTCGTCACCCCGTCGATGACCTGAAGCACTGGCCGCCCCGAAGCCCACATGAAGAGCGCAACCACATCCACCGCACACGAGACCAGGTACACCGCGACAAAGATCGCCGTCGTTCGCCGCCACAGCCTCTCCCGGTCCAGGCCGAACAACGTCAAGACCAGCATCCACACCCCAATGTCGACGCCAGCGTCGTAAAGCTGCAAATACAGTTGGTGCCACCCATAGTCCACAGATCGCTGAAAATCCGGAAACGCAGCCACCACGGTACACGCGGAGCACAGCAGAAAGACCCCAAGCCACAGGTTCAGTTTCCGACGCCGGTTGATCGCCCACAAACCGAGGGAAAATCCCCCAATTACCGCAAAAAAGACATACAGGACAATGAGGATCAGGCGCGCCCGCTCGTACTTCACATCTGCCAGTTGCAGCCGGTCTTCCAGCAGCTTGCTGTCCCCAATCGCTGGCGGGCCATGCAAACCGCCGCCGTCATTCGGTTCCACGGTGCCGAGCATTGTCTTCCACACCCGCACCGCCAGCACGCCGTTCAGCCTTCCCTCCGCGTCCGGCTTGGGTAGAGAGTAGACATCTGCATAGTTCCGCAGGTGCCAGTGCGCATGGGGCGGCAGCGACCCATCTCCGCCAATCTTCTCCCCGTTCCAGTAGAGCTCGTACACATCGTCGACCGGCGGCATGGCGATCGAGACCGGCCCCTTCACGCCATCCATCTCGATGGCCCGCCGATACCAGGCGAAGCCGGTGTAGCCGGGGTGCGTCTGCGCGCCCCAGGGATCGTCGGCGGTGAGGGTCTCCCAGCCGGCTGTGGGAGTGGTGTCGTCCAGCTTGGGGTCGGCCCAGGCGGCATCGTCGCCGGTGTGGAAGCGCCAGTCGCCTTTGACCGTCACCACGCCTTTGCCGGGATAGGGCGCCTTAAACTCCTGCGCTTTTACTTGTGGGTTGAAGCAGGTGAAGAGACACAAAGACAAAGCTGGAAACAAAACCAAGGAGCCAAACAAACGCTTCATGCAAAACCCTCGTGCGGGAAAGGTGAGAGATGAGGATCGATTGAGCCGAGGCAAGCCTCGGATAGTGGTTTCCGGGGGAATGGTTCCGCCCATGATAACGCGGGTACTTGCGGGGTGCGGCGACGGGTGTGGGGCTGAGTGGAATGCATAACCCCAGGGGCTTAGCCCCGAAGTGGTGGCGGGCGGGAGCGCCGAGGCTGAAGGCTTGGCTTACCTAGAAGCAAAGGCAAGTGCAAAGGCAAATGTGGGGGTCTCTCCCCGGCGCGATGCTCGACGTTCCAGAATGCGAGGTATTGGCGGGCGGCGGTGGCAGACCCATCCATGGCCAAGTGCGAGCCATGGGTGGGGCACCCGGCACCCGGCTGCGCTCAGAATGACGGACTCTCAGTGGTGAGCGAGGAAAGCTCGTATTTACGCGGAGCATTTATCATTAGAGGTGGTGTCGCGGAGCCTTCGCTGCGGGGATCAAACCCTTGCGCGGAGTTCAGAGAAGTCTGAACAGGCTGGAGCGACGCTGGCCCGATGGCCAAGATGGACAACGATGTACTAGATAGGAAGTTTCGTGGCAGAGTTCAAGAATCCGAACCAGGCAAGCGCAGGCAGCGGCGGTACCCAGGACAACAAGTCCCTCATCCTGATGATGATCGTCATGGTGGGCGTGTTCTTCGGGCTGCAGTATTACCGGCAGAAGACGAATCCTCCGCTGGCAAACCCGGCGACCCAGAACGGCGGCCAGAGTGCGGGCCAGGCCGCGGCGCAGCGCACGGTGGAGACGCCGTCGACAGTAGCGGCTCCGGTTGGTCAGGTTCAGGCAGCATTGGGCACACAGGCTATGCCGGCTATTCAGGCAGTGGCCGAGACGACTACTGTGCTCGAGAACGAGCTGTACAAGATCGTCTTCTCGAACCGCGGCGGGCAGGTGGTGAGCTGGATCCTGAAGAAGCAGAAGGACGCGGACGGCAAGCCGCTGAACTTGGTACACGAGCAGGCGGCGAAGGCGTTCGGATATCCGCTGTCGCTGTTTACGTATGACAGTGCGACGACGGCCGCAGTGAACTCGGCGATGTATGTGGCGTCGGCGACCGGGTCGATTTCGACGCCGGGGAGCGTGAGCTTCCACTACGCGGCGAATGGGCTGGATGTAACGAAGACGTTCTCGTTCGACGAGACCTACCTGATCCATGCGGATGTGCTGGTGACGCGCAATGGAGTTCCGGTGCGGGCGCTGATCAGCTGGCCGGGAGGGTTTGGCGACCAGGACAATGCGATGGCTTACAACAGCGCGCAGTTCGACACCATGCGGGATACGAAGGAAGAGCATCTCGCTCCTAAAAAGGTGACGAACGGCGACACGTTGAACGGGCCGTTCGAGTGGGTGGGCGTGAGCGATATGTACTTCGCTGCGGTCTTCCTGCCGGACTCGCCTGCGACGGCTACGGTGTCGACGCTCTCGAACCAGATCGACGTGGCGAAGACGATCAAGAAGACGGGCTTCAGTTCGAACTCGGACAAGCCGGTGCTGGTGCCGGTGCTGGGAACGGCGCTGGGCGATACAAGCGGGCACACGACGGCGCGGATCTATGTCGGGCCGAAGCTGGTGAATGTGCTGCGCGGGATCCATCCGACGGGGTCGAAAGAGTCTTTGGAGCCGCTGCTGGACTTTGGATTCTTTGGGCCGATCGGAAAGTACCTCTTCCTCGCCCTGCAGTCCATCCACTCCTACGTGACCTTGAACTGGAGCGGGTCCTGGGGATGGGCGATTGTCTTCCTTACCGTCGCGATCAACCTGCTGATTCTGCCGCTGCGGGTGAAGACCATGCAGAGCGGTCTGAAGATGCAGCGCATCCAGCCGCAGATGGACGCGATCAAGGAGAAGTACAAGAAGTACAAGGTGACCGATCCGAAGCGGAACGATATGAACGCCGAGATCATGCAGCTGCAGAAGGACAACGGCGTGAATATGTTCGGCGGATGCATTCCGACGCTGATCCAGATGCCGCTGCTGTTTGCGTTCTTCGGGATGCTGCCGAAGGTGGTGGAGCTGAGGCATGCGAGCTGGTTCTGGCTGCCAGACCTGACGTCGGCGGACCCGTACCATATCCTGCCGATCATCATGATCGTGAGCCAGTTCCTGGTGCAGTTCTACACACCCTCGCCGGGTGTGGATCCGCAGCAGCAGAAGATGATGGCGTTCATGATGCCGGCGTTTTCGGGCTACATGACGTGGAACTATGCTTCGGGGCTGGCGCTGTACTGGTCCGTGGGCAACCTGATCGGGATTGCGCAGCAGGCGGTGATGAACCGGACCAGCCTGGGCCGCGAGATGCGGGAGATTGCAGCGAAACGGGCGCGGCGTAAGGCTGGGAATCCTCCTACAATTCAAGGCCGTCGGTAGAACTTTCAGATAACGAACTCTCCGGACCGACGAAGATGGGGTCTCCGAAAAGGTGTGTCCGGAGGTGCGGATTTGATCCTGTCAACAGGTCGCGTCTTATAAAGTAACGTTACGAAATAAGCTAATAATCGCGGGACCAATTATTTTCTTGGCCCACCTCGCAGGGGCTTATGTATGCTTTGCGACGTAACCTATGCGCAATCGGCCAAAGTATTTCGCAATCGACAAATGGTTCTCTGAGTCTCTGTCGTATCTAGCGATAGGATCACCGTCGCGCGGGCTACAGAGCTGGGATCCCTCGAGTAGTTTGCGGTGAAGTCTGAAGATTTGATCAGCCAGGCGGCCAAATGCGAAATCGACAGGAAATCAGCAAGAGAATTGCGGAACTGGTTCAACTACTTAGCGATATGGGTGAGCTGGAGATCCGGGCGGAGATCAGCTTCGACGAAGGTCCCCCTGGGTCGAACGAGCCCCGGATGCTGGTATACCTCACGGGCCGCGATACGCCCATCCTGATCGCGGACAATGGACGGGTACTGGAGGCGATCGAGAGCCTTTCGCTGGATATGCTGGGGTTATCGGGCACTGAGCGGGAGAAGATCCGGTTCGATGCGGGCAACTTCCTTGCCGAGCAGAGGCTGAGGCTGAGGCAGATTGCGCGGATGGCGATCCGGCATGTGGAGTTCAGCGGTTCGCCGCATGTCTTTCCTCCGATGAGTGCCCGGGACCGTAAGCTGCTGGGTGATGCGCTGCATCCCTCGGGGCTGAGCTACGAGACGCTAGGGCAGCAGTCGGCGCAGTGGGTGGTCCTGTTTCCGAAGGAACTGACGGGGCCGATGGGGAACTCCGAGGCGCGGTACTCAAGCCACAACTGAGCGACGCGCTCACGCGGGAAGGTGGGTCTTCCAGGCGTCGGTTTCGGCGAGGCGCTTGAGGAGAGCGAACCGGCGGCGGAGTAGACCCTTGATGTGGGGAACCATGATGGCTGCGCCGACCAGCGCGCCCATCGCGCCGAAGGGCATGGAGAAGCGGAGTTCGTCTTCGAGCAGGGTGCTAGCGCCGTCTTCGAGCGGGGTGAAGTGGTGGTCGTGCTGGAAGGTGGCGAAACGGCCGCGGCCCATGGTGTCCTGGAAGAAGTGCGGTGGGTCGAAGGCGGTGATGAGGGTCTCGTGGAGTTGGGGGAGGCCGAACTTCCAGCCGCGCCAGAGGAGGCGGTCGTTGGCGGCGATCATACCGCTAAGCCTGGCTTCGGGTGTGTAGGACACGGGGCGCATGGCAAGGGTGAGGGCGACGACCTCGATGCTGGTGGAGAGCGCGAAGCAGCGGTCGATGGGGGCGTGGATGGTGATGCTGTCGCGGAGCGTGAACTGTTTTCCCAAGTTATTCCTTCACACGCCCTCAGGAATAAACCTACGCCAGTCTTCGTGTCCAGCGGCATGCTTTATGACGGCATTGCGCTCTGTCAAAAACTTCGTGAAGTAGTTCTTCAGGATCAGCTGATCGACCAACGTTCCTAAGGGTTGGAACGGCGACTCGAACCGCAGTTCATCGCGCATCAGGGTCCCGCCGTCGATCTCGGCGAAGTGGTGGTCGTGTTCGAAGCTCTTGAACATGCCTTTCGTCATGGAGTCCTGGAAGAACGTTGGCCTGCTGTATCCGCTGATGATGCTGGTGTGGCGAAGTATGAACCCGAAATGACGGCCTTGCCAAGTGACGGTCTCGCCTGCACCGATGAGACCTGAAGTTACTCCTGCGACTGCCCGTTCAGATGTCTGGGCGGTGCTCTCGAGGTGGAGATCGATGCTGAGGGAGAGGAGGAAGCAGAGGTCGGGTGGGGCGGCGATCTTCGTTTCGAGCTGGATCGTTTGCATAGCCTATAGCTTGGCCAGGGCTTCGGCGTTGGCGTGGCAGCGGGGGCAGAGGAGACGGGTGTTCTCTGGCGTGTAGCCGGCGATGGCGCGGACGCGGTGGAGCTCGGCGCCGGTGGCGGGGAGGTCTTCTTCGCAGGAGGCGCAGAGATTGTTCTGCGACGTGCGTTTTTCTTCTTTGAGGCGCTTGCGATGGGTGGGGGTGCCGCGCTCGTCGAACTCGAGGCGCTTGGCGATGTAACGCTTGAGCTGGAAGCGGAGGGCTTCGTCGCCTGCGGAGGCGGCTTCGATTTTGGCGCGGAGATCGTCGAGGAGAGCGCGGGCGGTGAGACGGTCGGGTTCGGAGAGTTCAGGCATGATTTAATCCTGCCAACATTGGAGTTTTACGCTCGCGCCACCCTAAGCCGTTGGCTAGTTCGACGTTTGCGAAGTCGAAGTGGATGACGCGGCGGTGGCTTGGCACGGTGGATGGTGAGGAGGCGTGTATCAGGAGCGGACGCATGAGGAGAGCGTCGCCTGCGTCCGCTTCGCAGGTGATGGGAACTTGTTGCAATACCACCGCTTCAATTTCAGCCTGGCTTAGCTTGCCGTATTGATGTGTTGCGGAGATGACCCGGAGGGCGCCGTTTGAGGCCGGGCAGTCATCGAGATGAATACGAACTGAGAGCATGTTTTCCAGTATCTGCGCGGGCGGTTGGACGTGTTGGACGCCGGCTTTGATCGACCATGGACCGTAGCCGCTCGCTTCGATCCTATTTGTAACCGCTATGGTTACATCCTGATGCCATGGGACTTTCCAGTTTGCTTCGCCGGTCTTGTCGAAGAGGATGCCACGGACGGGGAAGGCTTCGGTGCCGAGGATGGGTTCGACAAGAGCGCGGATTTGAGGGGAGTCTGCCAACTCGCGGAAGGCTGGGATGTCGAGGAGGTTGCGAACGCCGCCGCGACCGTCTTCGGGAAGGATAGAGGATTCGATGAGAGCGGCAAGAGTCTCGGAGGGTAAGACGCCTCGGGCGATGGTGAAGCCGTCTTGGGCGATGGGTTTGGTGGGGATCATGCGGCAGGTTTGATGGTAATACGCGGGGTGGTGGCGGACCCACCCATGGCCAAGTGCTTGCCATGGGTGGGGCACCCGGCTTTGTGGCTCGGATAGAGGCGGGTTCGTTGGCTGAAAGAGGGAAGATTCTTCGGTGATGTGGGACCTCTCGGGGTCCTTCGCTTCGCTCAGGATGACGGCAAGAGCAAAGACGAAACAATCGCAGGGACAACGGTCAAAGGCGAAATGCGGGGTTCTCTCCAATGCGCGGCGGACGGTGAAGCTGCGCGCGCTTCGGTCGAGATGACGCTTCCTTGGTGGCGGGGGAGAAGCAGATCCTCCGCCTGCGGCGAAGGATGACAAGGGAAGGCTCAGTGGCGGTCCCATTCATCGCGATACTGCCGCGATGAATGGGGCACAGGGTGTTGGCTGGGGGCTAGACAGCGTTGTTTAGAGGGTTGCTGAACGGTCTTTGAGGAGCGTGGTGGTGCGTTCGATGAAGGTGGTTAAGGGGACGCTGCCTTCGTCGCCCTTGCCCCGGGTGCGGACGCTTACTGAGTCGGTGGCGGATTCCTTGTCGCCGAGGATGAGGACGAAAGGGACTTTTTGTAGCGTGAATTCGCGGATCTTGGCGTTCATCTTTTCGTTGCGGCCGTCGAGTTCTACGCGAAGGCCAGCGGCTTCGAGTTGCGCCTTAACCTTCTCGGCATATTCGAGGTGCTTGTCCGAAGAGATGGGGACGAGGCCGATCTGGACGGGAGCGAGCCAGAGGGGGAAGGCTCCGGCGTAGTGCTCGATGAGGACACCGAAGAAGCGTTCTACACTTCCGAACAACGCTCTATGCACCATCACGGGTTGGTGCATCTCGCCGTCTTCGCCCTTGTATTCGAGGCCGAAGCGTTCGGGCAGGGTGAAGTCGAACTGGACCGTTGAGAGCTGCCAGAGGCGACCGAGGACGTCGACGAGTTTGATGTCGATCTTGGGGCCGTAGAAGGCGGCTTCGCCGGGGATGGTGCGGAAGGGGATGCCTTTGCGATCGAGGGCGCGGTGCAGGGACTCGATGGCCAGGTTCCAGTTGGCCTCGGTGCCGGTGTAGGTCTTCTTGTCTTCGGGGTCCCAGGTGGAGAGCTCGACCTTGAACTCGGCAAAGCCGAAGGTGTGGAGGACGGACTGGGCGAACTCTACGCAGCCGATGACCTCGTCTTCGATCTGGGCCGGGGTGCAGAAGATGTGGGCGTCGTCCTGCGTGAAGCCGCGGACGCGGAGCAGGCCGTGCATGGTGCCGGAGCGTTCGTAGCGGTAGACGTTGCCCAGTTCCGCGTAGCGGACGGGAAGGTCGCGGTAGCTCTTGGGGGAGTTCTTGTAGATGAGGATGTGGCCGGGGCAGTTCATCGGCTTGAGGCGGTACTCGGCGTCGTCAAGCTCCATGGGGGGGTACATGTTCTCGGCGTAGTGGCCCTCGTGGCCGCTGATCTTCCAGAGCTCGCGCTTCATGATGTGCGGGGTGTAGACCATCTCGTAGCCGCGACGAATGCACTCGGACTTCATCCAATCTTCCATGGTCTTGCGGATGAGGCCGCCCTTGGGGTGCCAGAAGATGAGGCCGGAGCCGGCGACCTCCTGGATGGAGAAGAGGTCGAGTTGCTTGCCGAGGACGCGGTGGTCGCGGGCCTTGATCTCCTCGAGCCGCTTGAAGTGGGCGTCGAGGTCTTTCGCGTTGAAAAATGCAGTCCCGTAGATGCGTTGGAGCTGCTGGTTCTTCTCGTCGCCTAGCCAATAAGCTCCGGCTACGGAGGTGACTTTGAAGGCCTTGACGCGGCCGGTGGAGGGGACGTGCGGGCCACGGCAGAAGTCGGTGAAGTTGCCGTTCTTATACAGGGAGATGGACTCACCGGCGTGTGTGAAGCGCTCGATGAAGTGGACCTTCATGAACTCGCCCTGGGCGGCGTAGTCTTCGAGGCCTTTTTCGCGCGGCTCTTCTTCGCGGACGAACTTTTCGTCGCGGGCGACGACTTCGGCCATGCGGGCTTCGATGGCGGCGAGGTCGGCGTCGGAGAAGGGAGTCTCGCGATAGACGTCGTAGAAGAAGCCGGCGTCGGTGGCGGGGCCGTGGCCGAGCTTGGTCTCGGGGAAGAGCTCGAGAATGGCGGTCGCCATGACGTGCGCGGCGGAGTGGCGAACGACTTTGAGGGCGGCTTCGTCGGATTCTTTGAGGAGCTCGAGGGAGACGTCTTCAGTGAGCGGGGCGGTGAGGTCAACGAGTCTTTCTCCGGACGTGGCAGCGCCGTACATGGCGGCTTCGGAGGCTTCGGGGTCGCTGGCGTCGCCTTCGATCGTTTCGAGGGAGAGCGGCTTGATCCGCGCGATTACTACGGCTGCGGCGAGCCGGGGGGAGATGCTGGTCGCTACATCGAAGGGGGTGGTGCCCTTTGCTACTTCGCGCACGGAACCATCCGGCAATTGCACTCGAATCATCTGTACTGCTTCCATCACACTCTCACTCATAGACTCTTCTTCCCGTAAATCGAAAAAACTGCTGTGGACCTTGCGTGAGGCCTACGAATTTGTTGAACGATCTCATCGCTTTCACTGAAGAACAGCCCAGGGCTGAAGCCCTGCACATTCCATTGACCTTATTCGTGGGGCTAAAGCCCCACGCTACTCCGAAACAGCCCAATCAGACTTCTTCAATAAATTCCTAAGGGTCGCCGCGGCACATTTCGCTGGCTGCGTCTGGGGTCAACTTCTATACTAAACAGACCAGATAAGCATATTCACTTTGTCCGACGGGCACCAATGGCCGTGACGCCATGTCGTCCCCTGACTCGCGATAACGCCTTCGTGGCATGGCGGCGGGCGCAGGTGGAGAGGTAGCTTCCAGAATAGGACGAGGTGGACGCCGGGTGTGACCGGCCTCTGCTATTTGAAGGAGATACCGAATTTATGGAACAAGTTCACTGTGAGCTCTCGCATGCCGGAAGTGATGTTCGCTGCGCTGTTTGCGGGCAGGGATTTCTGGTGCACTGGTCGCGGCTGTCGCGTGCGGAGCAGATGGCGTGCCGCCGGGTGATCCAGGACCATCTCCGGAACCACCATACGGCGGCGCGGGATACGGTGGCGGATCGGCGAATTCATCCGCGCGACGGGTTTCCGATCCCGGAGTGGATGGGGCTGGCCGCGTTTGCGGCTGCGGAAGAGACGAAGAACGCGATGGAAGAGGTCGCTTAGGCGGCTCCGGGGTTAAAGCGCGGCCTGGGGGACGGGATGTTTACCGCGGGCTGAAGCCCGGTGCTGCTCCGATTTGCGGGTGGGGACGAGTTTGTGGCGAGATATCCCACCCATGGCCAAGTACAGCCATGGATGGGGCACCCAACGTACGGGCAATCCAGGTGATGCGTTAGCGGGAGAGCCAGAGCATTGAGGGCGTGCCGCTGGCGAGGATTGCTTTGCTTGCCTGGCTGGCTGTGAGTTTGGAGAAGTTGGTGATGAGTTCGAAGCTGGTGAGTGGGAGCTTCTTCCACTGGTTGCCGTCCCACGTCCAGGAGTTGTACGAGGGCGTGCCGGAGCGGGCTCCGTTCCAGGTGTGGCCAGAGAAGAGCACCATCTTACGCAGGGTTGAGCTGTACGCCATGCCGGCGGCGGTGTAGAAGTCGGGCGGGGTGATTTGTTTGGGGGCGGGAAGCCAGTCGCTGCCGTTCCAGAGCCAGGTATCGTTGAGGATCTTTACGCCGCCATCGCCGCCGAACATGACGACCTTCTGATTGACGGGATCGTAGGCCATGGAGTGGAGAAAACGGGCGGGTGGCTTGTGGGCGGTGACGATCTGCTTCCAGTTGGAGCCGTTCCAGACCCAGGTATCGCCGAGCGGAGCGGAGCTGGTGTAGCCGACACCGCCGAACATGACGACCTGTCCGCTGGCTGCGTCGAAGGCCATGGCGTGGAGTTCGCGGCGCGGAGGCATGGTGGCGGGTGACATGCGGGTCCAGTTGTTTTTCTTGTAGACCCAGGTGTCTTTGCAGAAGAGCTCGGTAGCAAGGCCGGTGGGGACTGCGCCGGCGTTGCAGGTGGCGGCGGCGGACTTCTTGACACGGCCACCGAAGAGGACATACTCATCGCGAATGCTGTCGAAGGCGAGGGCGGCGGAGACACGCTCTTCAGGATGAGTGGAGGGGTGCTGCAGCTGCCATCCGGAGGAGCCGAGGAGCCAGGTATCGCTGAAGCGGGTGGTTCCGTAGGTCCCACCGAAGAGGAGGAACTGGTTGTCTTCGGAGTTGTGAGCGACGGCGGCGAACTGGCGCGGCTGGATGGTGTTGGCGGCGGGCTCGGCGGCACGGGATGTTTGCGGAAGGGCAAGAGCGAGGAGCGCGCCGCAGGCATGAAGGATGACGCGAGCGGTGGGCTTGATGGCAGACATGGGCTTCCTCGGGAGCGCGGTGGGCGCAGGTTCTTTTCGATGCGGTTCGGGTGAAGATCCAGATGGCAGGGCTACTCGAAGAGTTGACCGGATGAGCGTTTCCATTCTGATCCGCAGTATTCGGGAGAAGCCGGATTGGAAGAGTTTAGCGGGGACGGTGCGGGGAGGATAGTCTCCCTTTGGTAACTTACCGAAACAGCTAGCAGCGAGAGGCAGGAGCAGGATAAGTGGCTTGTAGCCCCGATCTCAGAATCGAGGTGTGGGTACGCGGTTGTCGCGGGGCGGGAAGTCAACCGGCGAAAGCATTGGGGGCTGAATACTATGGCCCTATAAGAGCGGCTTTCGGGAGAGCGATGGTTTGTAGGACACTGCTCTAACAAGACAACGGAGAGCGCATCATGATTCGACGAGTAGTGGAATTGATTGCGTTATTGACCCTGGCGATGGCGGTGACTCCTGCATCAGCCACTACCGTGGCGGTCAATACCGACTCCGCGAAGGCAGTCCTGGAGGCGCTGCAAAATCCGGGCCTGACGCATGATGCGAGCTTGAAGATTGCCGCGATGCCGGGGAACCAGGGAATCATACGGAAGCTGGTGGAGTTCAAGCTCGCTGCAAATACGCAGGGTTTTGCCGATGCGCTCTATGACTGCGCTCATGGGGTGAAGGCGACAAGCTCGATGGAGGAGGCTTACTCCTTCGACTCGGTAAAGCCGCGAATCCCCCAGCTGAAAACGCTGCTGAAAGAGATTGCGACGAACCCTGCAGAGTTCCAGGGGAAGATCGAGAAGCGCATCGCCATGTTTGCGCCTGCGGGAACCGACCTGAAGCTCCAGGGGTACGTCGTTGCAGGCGGGGACGGGGGCGGATATACGTTTGGGGGCACCGATTTCTACCTGAACCTTGGCATGACCGATGAGTACGTCGTCGCCATAGGCGTCACAACGCACGAACTGTACCACGCTGTGCAGGGAGCGTTCGCGAAGGACCGCGGCGCGGTGGAGGACCTGCCCTCTCTCGATGGGATGACACCGACGCAGCAGTCGTGCGTAAAGTCGGCGCAGTTGCTGGCGAATCTTTATGAGGAAGGGACGGCGATGTACGTGGAGGACATTTCGCTGCTACAGAGCGCTCATTCGGAGCTCGGTCAGAGAATGCAGACTGACGCCAGGGACGGGATCAGGCATGTGCATGCCAGCGTGTCGCTGCTGGAGATGTCGGTGATCTCGCTGGGTTCGGCCGAGCCTATGTCGTTCGATGATGTGTATGACGTTGGCTTCTATGGCCACGGGATTCTCTACAACGTGGGGTACGTGATGGCGAAGGCCATCGCTGACCAGGACGGGGCGCAGGGGCTGGCGGCGCATCTCAAGCTGCCGTCAACGCAGTTCTTGCTGCATTACACCGAGCTGCCGAAGTATGGGAAGGATAAAGACCATCCGACGCTTGGGCCGAATACGGTTGCCGCGGCGAGGCGTGTGATCGCAGGATGTGGCCCAGCCCATTGATGGAGTTGTGCTGGCTGGTGAGTCGGCGGATGAAGCTTGTTCGATTGTTCCTCGGGCGAGTCAGAGTAAAAGGATGACCGGAGGTTGAGGGGAATCATTCGACGGTAGAGGAGCGATGCGATTGAGGGTTCATCATCCTTCCGTATACTGCACTGGCCGGTCAGAATGATTGAGCTTGAGGTGATTTGACGATGCGTCTTTCGAATGCTCGGCGGCTTGCTGGCTGGGTTGCTGGCTCTATCGTTCTCGGTGCGGGATTGGCCCGGGTTGCGAGGGCCGCGGAGATTCTGATTGGGGACGCGAAGTCGCAGCCGGAGAGCTTGACGATGGTGCAGGGTGGGGTGCTAGACGGGACGCTGATCGTGGGCAGCGCGAGTTCGCCGTATGTGTACAAGGTGCGTCCTGGTTCTACAGTTGCGGAGAAGTTTGTCGATGCGAGCAGCGAAGCTCCGGGGACGTTCTTCTTCGGGATGCTGGCGGATGCTGGAAGTGGCATGTTGTGGACGTGCCAGTTGACGCCGGTGCCCGATGCAACGCCGTCGCGTCGGCATACTGCGCTGCGAGGGTTCGATCTGGCGACGGGAGCGGCGAAGGTGCGTTGGAATCTGCCGGGGGAGAACAGTACGTGCAATGACCTTGCGGTGGGGCCGGACAAGGCGCTCTACTTTACGGACACGGCGAATGGGAAGATCTACAGGCTTCCTGTCGGCTCTGCGGCGGCGGAGATCTACCTGGAGCATCGGACGCTGATGGGCGTCGATGGGATCACTTTCCTGGATGGCGTGATGTATGTGAACAACGTGGTCTTCAACAAGCTCTACCGGATTCCGGTGGATGCGGATGGCAAGCCCCAATCGCCGGTGGACATCTGGATGGACCAGCCGGTGAAGGGGCCGGATGGGATGCGGGCAGCGCATGGGAAATTGATCGTGGCGGAGAATGGCAGCGGGAAGATTACGGCCCTCACGGTGAATGGGGACAGGGCGAGCGTGACGGTACTGAAGGAAGGGTTGAAGACGCCGACCGGGGTTGAGCCGGCGGGCGACACGATCTGGATCGCGGAGCGTGGGGCGGGCAAGGCTGTTTCGATCGCTATGCCGAAGTAGTTAGGGCGTCACTAGGCCGATTGATCTACTAGCTGCCAGGTCTTGGGGCCGACGATTCCGTCCGGAGTTAGTCCTGCTGTTCTTTGAAGGGCTCGCACTGCGGCTTCGGTGCCGGGGCCAAAGATTCCGTCGGGGGTCAGCTTCAGTTTCGTTTGAAGGACTTTGACCAGATCGCCGGTGGCTGGCCGCCGCAGGGTCGGTCGCGGGACGGAGCCGTCGGCTTTCGGCGGCTCAGAGGCAGGGATGGGAGATGGTGCCGGTGTCGAGCCGTCGAGGATCTTCGCAATGCCCGAGCGGAAGACGGCCATGTCGAAGTCCGGGTCGGTCTTGCGGCCTTGTGGCGTGGCGTACTCCTTGTGGCCAGCGCAGGCATCGGCGGGGAGGTTCATCTTGCGCAGGATCGCGGCGATTCCGTGCTGGTAGGCGTCGACCTGAACCTGGGGCCAGGGCTGATCGTTGGCGAGGCCAGTGTTCTCTGCCTCGATGCCGATGAAGTGGGTGTTTCCGGCAGTGACGCCTCTCCAGATGCCGGGGCCAGCATGCTGGCATTTGCCGGCGGCGATGATGTAGAAGGTACCGTCGCGCCCGAGGCCGAGATGGGCGAGAGGGCCACGGAGGTCGGGGCGGCCGTGGAGGATGGTGTTGAGGCTGGGCATGTTGCCGCTGAGGGGACCGGCGGTGTGGTGGCAGATGACGCCGAGGACGTCGCCCATGTCGCCGAGGCCGCGGAACTCCCAGCCGTCGACCTTCGCTACTTTGAGTCCGGCATCGAGCAGTACATCGGGTAGCCATGTGAGTGAGAAGGGCATTAGCTGACGCCTCCTTCGGTCAAGGGTAGGTCCTCATCATTCGTGGGCGTTGTGATCTCGAGGCCGCATCCATCGTCCGCATCCTCATCTGCATTCTGGAGATCCGCGGGAGGGGGAGTCGCGGCCGGCGGCTGCGCCGTTCCCGGAGTGGCAGGGGCTGGTGCCGGTGGTGTGGGCGGCTTGGGGTCCTGATGGTCTTCGGAGGCTTCCTCGGGACTCTTCTGGTGGGGCTTGACCGTCGAACGGATGACCATGATCTTGTTGAGCAGGTCGAACCAGAAGGGCGCGCCGAAGGAGCAGGCTATGGCGGTGAGCAGCCAGCCGCCGAGGGTCGGGATCCGTTTTGTGTTGTCTTTCAAATCTGCCCATCTGTTGTTTCCACCGATGGGAAGGTTCAAAGTATTCAGTTCCGTTTGAATTTCAGGATAGGTTCGGCCTGGGTAGTTCGGATTCGCTGTCGCGGCCTGAGCGCGCGCGACCAGGGTCTCCCGTGCGGTCCTATCGCGATAGAGATAATTGCCGATCGTTATCGTGTTTACGTTCAGCGCAATGGCGATCGCCAGACCAATTCCGAACAGAATTCCCTGGGTGGATCGCTTGTACCAGCCGGAGACGCGGTCCATGGTGCTGTCGTACCAGGCCTCGATGTTTGTTTGAGCCTTCTGCAGATCACCTTGCGCGGTGTCGATTGCGGTAAGCAATGCGCGTTGGACCCGGACGTTCTCGAGGACGCTCAGATTCGCGCGCAGGGCTTGCAGCGTAATGGGTGCCGAGACGGCGGCGTCGCCGTCCGTGGCAGATACGGGCCCGCGCGCGGCGAGGTCCATCAGGGCGAGAGCAAAGTTGCGACTTGGAATGTAGGTCGGGAGATTGCGTCCCAATGAAAGATATTTTGGCCACTTCTTGGGTAGCCACCTGAGCCACGACGCGGGGGTGGGTGGGTAGTTCCCGGCATACAAGCTGAAGATCAAGGGGTGGTTGTAGAGCTGCGTGGTGAGACCTGTTCCTTCCTGATCCTGCAGCAGCTCCTTAAGGCCGGCCTCAAGATGGACCGAGCGTGTCTTCAGAAAGCCTTCGATGCCTTCGCGAATGGCGCTGGCCAGAATGCTGACGAGCAGAAAGACGAAGATGATGGCGGCTGCTACGTCGAGAACTTCTGAGCCGAACATAGGCGTAGTACTCCTTCGCGTAAGGACTTGAGTTGAGCGTCTGCGAGATGAAGAGAAAGTAGAGACGGGCCCAGAAGCACTCGCGAGGAGACCGGCCCTCGAGCTTCGAGGAGAAGTTGAGCGCAGCATAAGTGAGGTGACCACTATTTGCGCTGAACTTTTTGCCGGAGAAATTCTTGCCAGATGAGAATAGCGGGTACCTGCGAAGTGTCAAGCCCGTTGTGCGATTCGCTGATCTCGGCTACATGCCGTCACTCTGACGGCGCAGCTAAGGCTCTGCCGGGATGCTTCGTGGTTCGGACACGGAATGCGGGGATTCTTCACTCCGTTCAGAATGACGGCCCCGTGGAACCCTAGGGGATCAGATTCGCGGCGCGGAGGCGGGTGAAGAGGTCGAAGAAGCTGTCGTCGGTGGGCTGGTAGTCGAGGAAGCCCAGTTTGCGGGACTTGCTCATGTCGGTGACGACTTCGATGGGGCGGCCGAGGTCGGCGTCGGTGTGCCACGGGGAGATGAGAGCGGCAAGATTCGGTTCGGCGAGGTGATGCTGAGCGGCGATCTCGGCCCAGATGGGGGCGGCGTCTGCGAGCTGAAGTTCGAGAGGCGTAATCTCGGCGGGGAGTGGGGCGGGTTCGAGGTCGAACCAGGCGGCGAGGCGCTGCCACATCCAGCTCCAGCGGAAGACGTCGCCGTTGACGATGTTGAAGTCCTGGTTGCGGGCAGCGGGGGTGATGGAGGCCCAGAGCAGGTGCTTCGCGAGCTGGCGGGCGTCGGTCATGTCGGTGAGCGAGTTCCACTGGGTAGCGGAGCCGGGGAAGGTGAAGGGGCGGCCGGTGTGCTTGCAAATGGTGGCGTAGGCGGCGAGGGTGACGCCCATGTTCATCTGGTTGCCGAGGGCGTAGCCGATGATGGTGTGCGGGCGGTGGACGCTCCAGCCGAAGCCGTGTTTGGTGGCGGCGGAGAAGACTTCGTCTTCCTGGGCGTAGTAAAAGTTTTCGACGTCGAGGCGGCCTTGTTCTTCGCGGAAGGGCGTGGCGGGGAGGGTGCCTTTGCCGTAGGACTCGAAAGGGCCGAGGTAGTGTTTCAGGCCGGTGACGAGGGCTACGTGCTCGACCGACCCTGCCGGTGCGACGGCAGAGAGGAGGTTGCGGACCATGGCGCTGTTGACGCGGATGTTTTCGGCCTCGGTGGGTTGGCGGAGCCAGGTGGCTAGATAGATGTGAGTGGGCTTTACTTCGGCTAGGGCGGTTGCCAGAGATGCCGGGTCAAGGAGATCGGCGGCGAGGGCGATAATGCCGGGCGTGGCCAGGGGCTTGCGGGCGAGGCCGTAGATCTTCCAGTCGGGGTCTGTGGCTAGGAGCGTGGCTAGATTCTGTCCGACGATTCCGGTCGAGCCTACGATGAGGGCGGTTTTGTGTGGCAAGGAGGGCTCCTGGAGGGTGTATGTCGGTCCACTCCTCTCTCTTTGAGATGTGAGAGCTGGTTAGAAGGAGCAGAAATGAGGCTGGATGCGGCGTCTGGATGTGGAGAGGTTGAGGCAGACCCACCCATGGCCAAAGGCGAGCCATGGGTGGGGCACCCAGCACCCGGCAGACCACTCATCGCGATACGGCTGCGATGAATGGAGAACAAGGTGTGGACCGGGTGTACCAGTTTCCGGGGTACACTTTCGCTGCGATAGTCAGTGAAAAAGGGGATCAACAGGGCGATGCATTTAAGAGGCATGCGGGTGGGGATGTTGTTGTTTGCGGCAGTGATGGCGGGGGGAGTGTCGAGCAGCTTCGGCGAGGCGACGTGGACGGAGATTCGGAGTCCGCACTTCCGGGTGCTGACGGATGCTTCGGCGGGTGACGGGCGTAGGGTTGCGAACGAGTTCGAGCAGATGCGGCATGTCTTTGTGGAGCGATTCGGCAACGGGGGCGAAGTGCAGTCGGGGCCGCCACTGACGATTGTGGCGGCGCGGGACCAAGGGACTTTTCGAGAGGTGCTGCCTCGGCAGGCGAAGAGATCAGACAACCTCGCGGGCATATTTTTCTCCGGATGGGAGAAGCAGTTTGCGCTTGTGCGCATGGATAGCTGGACAGGCCAGGGACAGGTGGTGGTCTATCACGAGTATGCGCACAGCTTTATGCACGCCAATATTCGATGGATGCCGGTGTGGCTGGACGAGGGGATGGCGGAGTTCTACGCCTACACGCAGTTTCAGCATGATCGGGTGCTGGTAGGCGCGCCTTCTCTGCGTAGCCGGGCGCTGAACACCATGGTGCTGAAGCCGGTGGCGACGATGCTGGCGCAGCGCTCTTCCTACGATAGCGACCTGAAGAAGATGGATGAGTTTTATGCGCAGGCCTGGGCGATGGTGCATTTCATGACCTTTGGGCCGGGGATGGGGAATGGGCAGAAGCTGGGCCAGTTCATCAAGCTGCTGCAGGCGGATGTGCCGCAGCCGAAGGCGTTCGAGCAGGTTTTCGGAGACCAGAAGACGTTTGATAAGGCGCTGTACGAGTATGTTCATCGCTTTTCGTTCAGCGCGGGTGTGTTTCCTCCGGACAAGGGGGACGATCCGAAGAGCTATGCGGAGAAGAAGCTGAACCCGGCGGAGACGGCGTATGAGCTGGGGTGTTTCCACGTGGGGACGCATGACCGGGAGGATGGGCGAGTGCTGCTGGAGAAGGCGTTGACGCTCGACCCGAAGATGGCTGGGGCGCATGAGGCGATGGGCTACCTGGACTTCGATGCGGGCAAGGACCTGGGGGCGGTGGAGGAGTGGGGGAAGGCTTTGGCGCTTGATCCGGGGCTGCCGCGATCGCTGTTTGCGCTGACGATGTCGGGACCGGCATTGAGCCAGCGGACGCCGGAGGAGTTGAAGACGACGCATGAAAAGCTGGAGCGCGTGGTGGAGCTTGACCCGAAGTTTGCACCGGCGTTCGCGGAGCTGGCGCTGGTGGACTGGCGGTTGGGGCAGATGCAGAAGGCGTACAAGGACTCTCGGCAGGCGGAGACGCTGGAGCCGCATCGGGCGGGGTACAGGCTGCTGACGGGGCATATCCTGCTGCAGGGAAATCAGCCGGCGCTGGCGGGGACGTATGCGCGGTTCGTGGCGGAGCACTGGACGGGGCCCGACCACAATGAGGCGGTCGAGCTTTGGCAGGAGGTTCCACCGGCGCGGCGGGACAGCGATCCTTCGCCGGTGACGGACATGCCTCCGGATACGCAGATCGTGCGAGGAACCCTGACCGAGGTGGCCTGCAGGAGAGAAAAAGGTGAGCAGACGAAGTTCACGATTCGGCCGGAGACGGTGGATGGAGCGAACCTGACAACGTCGCAGTTGTTGAAGCTGACGGGAGCGGAACGGTTCCGGTCGGGGTTCTCGGATACTTTGTGGTGGGGCGAGGACCACTTTTCGCTGTGCCATCACGTCGAGGGAAGGACGGTGGTGGTGGCTTATAAGGCGGAGACGAAGGAGGTCGAGGATATTGAGGTTCGGGATGACTTGCCGGGTGGGGTGAAGTAAGGGAAAAGGGAGCAGGCCGCCGGAAGCTGGTGGCGGGCGCGCTCATCGCGATACGGCTGCGATGAGTGGGGCACGGAGTGTAGGTGCGGGGTGCGGGGTGCGGGGTTGCGGCAGACCCACCCATGGCCAAAGGCGAGCCATGGATGGGGCACCCAGATTTGTGGAGGCAGGGAGATGCGGGGGCTCTCCACTACGCGTTGCGATGAGGCCGCAATGCTCCGGTCGAGATGACGCTTCTTTTAGTGGATGGCGTTATGTTTGTCCGCGGAAGAGGTCGTTGGTGAGGGTTTGCAGGGCGTGGATGAGGGCGCGGGTTCCGTGGTCGCTGGCGTAGCGGTTGGCGGCTTCGCCGACGGGGTCGTCGCGCCTGCCTACTTTGAAACTGACTGAGGCGCGTGGTGGTGTGGCTCCGGGCGGGAGCGGCTTAAGGCTATCGGAGACGAGGACGCCGGCCTTGACGCGTTCGCGCGCGCCGCGAAGATTGCCGAACTGGTTTGTGATGTCCGAGAGGATGCGGAGGACTTCGACGGCGGTGCAGCCGTCGGCGAGCTTCTGGTCTGGGGTGGTGGCGTAGATGGCGGGAGTTGACCAGATGCTTCGGGAGCCTCGGCTCCACATGTAGCGAGCTGCGGCGTAAGAGCCGTCGCGGAGGTTGTGGATCTCGGCGACGGTGACGAGGGCGTCGGGTGAGGCTCCGATGGTGTAGATGTAGCGGTTCCAGGCGTCGGCGACACGCTGTTCGGGGATGAGGGTGGGGGTGGAGTTTGCGGTCTCGTATTCGGCCTGGGCGATCTGGTCGCGGAGGGAGCGGGTGAGCCGGGAGGGTGGAATGTCTTTGGCGAAGATGGCGGCGATGAGATCGATGAGGTGGTGGGAGTCTTCGAGGGACTGGGGCTTGCTGGCTAGGTCGTTGATCTCCAGGGAGCGCTGAAAGAAGAGCGTTGCCTCGGCCCTTTGGGCGGCCATGTCCGGGTGGGGCGAGGTGGGGTTCTGGGCGGAGATGAGAGAGAGCGGAAGGAGGCTCGCGAGGAGGGCGGCGATTCGCTTCATGGCTGCTTCCTTTTTCGGAGACTGGCCGGTCAGGGAAAGTGTACATGGAGGTGCAAGAGCGAAATGCGGGGGTCTCTCCACTTCGCATTGCGATAGGGCCGCAATTGCTTCGGTCGAGATGACGGGTCTCTTGGGGGATTGGTTTGGCTCAGAAGAGGTGCGCATCGAGGTGGGATTTGTGGCGGACCCACTCATGGCCAAAGGCGAGCCATGGGTGGGGCACCCGGAACCCGCTGCTATTCCGGCGGTACGTCCGCGCTTTGCGGGCTGAAAGGTTCGTGATGCGGTGGTGGTGTGAGCGGTGTGGCAGGTCCTTCGCTGCGCTCAGGATGACGGCAAGGACAGACAACCGCCAGGACAGGTACAAATTCGTTAGGCTTCTTCAGTGGGTTCGGGGCCGCGGGTGGGACTAGGTGGCGGCTGGAGGCGGATGGGTTTGCCGGTGCGGGCTGATTCGTAGATGGCGTCGGTGATGCGCTGGTCCTGCAGGCCCTCTTCGCCGGGGGTGTGGGGTTGGAGGTCCTTCTGGATGCAGAGGGAGAAGTGGTCCATCTCTTCGGCGAACTGGTCTTTCTCTTCGATGGCAGGCTCGTGGGCCATCTCGAGCTTGAGTTGGGGTTCGTAGAGGGAGAACTTCATCTTGATGCCGTGATAGGCGAAGGCGGGGTTGAGCTCGGCGAAGCCTTCTGTGCCTTCGACGCGGAGGAACTGCGATTTGTGGGCGTTGTAGGCGGTGTTGAAGGTGGCGGTGAAGCCGGAGGGGAACTTGAGGATGGCCTGGCAGGAGGCTTCGACTTCGGTGAAGCGGGGGTCGTCTTTGGGCTGGTCGATGGCGGCGAAGACCTCGGTGGGTTCTTCGCCGGAGAGGAAGCGAGCGGCGTTGAGGCAGTAGACGCCGACATCGGGCATGCAGCCACCGCCAGCAAGGGACTTCTTGAGACGCCACTGGGTGGGATCGCCCTGATTTTGCGAGTTGGTGGAGATGAACTGCTTGAGGGTGCCGAACTTGCCGGAGCGGATCATCTTGACGAGGGCTTTGTCGTAAGGCTCGTACTGGCTGCGGTAGGCGATCATGAGCTTGACGCTGGCGGTCTTGCAGGCGGCGATCATATGCTCGCAGGCTTTGACCGAGGTGGCCATGGGCTTTTCGCAGAGGATGTGTTTGCCGGCCTTGGCGCCGCGGACGACGAACTCCTCGTGCAGGCTGTTGGGGAGGACGATGTAGACGGCTTTGACTTCGGGGTTCGAGGCGAGCTGGTCGTAGGTGGTGTAGTCGTAGACGGAGGTGGGCTTGATGCCGTACTGGGCGGCGATCTTATGGGCTTTTTCGCGGTCTCCGCTGACGAGGGCGACGGGCTTTGAGTACTTGCTCTTGCCCATGGCGGGAAGGATCTCGCCGAGGGCCAGGCGGCCGAGGCCGACGATGGCGTAGCCGGTGCGCTGATCGGAGGACTCGATGGGGCCGGGGACTTTTTCGGGCTGCTCGGTCTTGGCGTGGATCTGGGAGAGCTGGACGTCGTCTTGC
Source organism: Granulicella aggregans (assembly GCF_014203275.1). Taxonomy (GTDB): domain Bacteria; phylum Acidobacteriota; class Terriglobia; order Terriglobales; family Acidobacteriaceae; genus Edaphobacter. The sequence continues at coordinate 1,174,077 of NZ_JACHIP010000002.1, read as the reverse complement.
TGATTGGGCTTTGACTCTTGCGGGAGGGCTGCTGCTGCAACAAGGCCGGAGGCGCTGCGAAGGAAGTCGCGGCGAGAGGCTGCGGGGAGGAGATCGGGCATCATGCGGCGTGGGATGCCGGGGGTTGTGGGGAGGGATGCTTGTTTGGGTGTGGCTTACTATTGCGTCACGCACAGCCAGAGCTGGCTAGATGCGTGAGCGACCGCGACCGAAGAAGAGGTAGATGATGACGATGGCGAGGATGATCTCGATGACTCCGCCGCCGTAGTAGCCGACGCCAGGGCCCATGTAGTAGCCGCCGCCGCCGACGCCGAGGAATAGAACGATGAGAAGGATTATGAGTAGCATGCGCGGTGGGATGCTGTGGGGTATGGGTGGGGATGCTTTTCGGGTTGAAGGATAGTGGTGTCTGCTTGTTCGGGGCTCGGCGAGGTACGTGGCCGTGTAAGGAAGGCGGTTCGTGCTTCGCACGAATGTCCCACCCATGACCAAAGGCTTGTCATGGATGGGGCACCCGGGATCCGGCTGTCGAGGATAGGTGGGGATGCCCAAAGCAGATTACCTTCGGGAATGACAAAGAGGGAATAGCCAGTCCCGGGGGCTGGCTGGACTTTGATTGGGTGGATGATGCAGACTTCGCGGATGCGAATGATCTGGGTGGGAGCTGTGCTGAGTGTGGTGGGTGGCTTGTCTGCGGGTGCGCAGGTGGCGACGGGCGATGCGGTGAAGATTGCCGTCCATGCTGGGGAGCGGACGGGTAAGTACTCGCCGGACTGGAATTTCTTCGGGGCGGATGAGCCTAACTACATCACGGCGCCGAATGGGAAGAAGTTGTTGCGGGAGCTGCATGACCTGAGCCCCGTTCCGGTTTACTTTCGGCCGCATAATCTGCTGACTACCGGGAATGGCGATGGGTCGTTGAAGTGGGGGTCGACGAACGCCTATCGCGAGGATGCGGATGGGAAGGCCATCTATGACTGGGAGATCACTGACAAGATCTTCGACTCGCTGAAAGATGCGGGTGTGAGGCCGCTGGTGGAGGTGGGGTTTATGCCTGAGGCGATGTCGACGCATCCGCAGCCCTACCGGCATGATTTTCCGAAGGGCGATGTCTTTACGGGGTGGAGCTATCCGCCGAAGGACTATGACAAGTGGGGAGCTCTGGTGGAGGCTTACGCGACGCACCTGAAGGCTCGGTATGGGGCGGAGACGGATACGTGGCTTTGGGAGGTTTGGAACGAGCCGGACATCGATTATTGGCATGGCACTCCTGAGGAGTACGACCGGCTGTATGACGTGACGACGGCGGCGATTCGCAGGGTGATTCCGGCGGCGAAGGTGGGTGGGCCGTCTGCGACGGGGATCCATGTGGGGAAGTCCGAGCATATGCTGCGGCAGTTTCTGGAGCATTGCGAGTCGGGGAAGAATGCTGCGACAGGCGAGGTTGGCGCGCCGCTGGACTTTATCAGCTATCACCCCAAGGGATCGCCCAAGGTGGTGAATGGGCATGTGGAGATGGGGCTGGGCGAGCAGCTGGGATCGGTCGAGCGCGGGATGAAGGTGATCGCTTCGTATCCGAAGTGGAAGCAGACGCCGATCATCATGACGGAGATCGATCCTGAAGGGTGTGCGGCCTGCAAGGGCCCGCAGAACGGATATCGGAATGGGCCGCTGTATGGGGTGAGCGTGGCCGAGGCGATGGCTCGTAGCTATGAGCTGGCGAAGATCTATGGGGTGAATCTGCAGGGCGGGGTGACCTGGGCGTTTGAGTTTGAGGACCAGCCTTACTTTGCGGGGTTCAGGGAGCTGGCTACGAATGGGATCGACAAGGCGGTACTGAATGTCTTTCGCATGTACGGGAAACTGGGCGGGGACTGGGTGAAGACGGAGAGCTCGGGTGAGCTGGGGGTGGAGGAGATCATCCGGGATGGGGTGAGAGCGAAGGATGATGTGGGGGCGATTGCTACTCGGGGCGAGAGGGCCGGCGCGCGCGAGGTGGATGTGATGGTGTGGAACTACTCGGATGAGGATGTGGCGGGGGCTGCAGCGAAGATTCAGATGACGATCGATGGGCTCCCGAAGGGGACGGTGCAGGTGGAGGAGTTTCGGGTGGATGAGGCGCACTCGAATGCTTATGGGGTGTGGAAGAGGATGGGATCGCCGGCGCGACCGAGTGCGGCGGAGCAGGGGGAGTTGGAGCAGGCGGGGAAGCTGGAGTCTTTGGGGGCGGCTTCGCGTGTCAAGGTGAAGGGCGGCGGGGTGGGTGTGCCGATGATGTTGCCGCGGCAGGGAGTGGAGTTGGTTAGGATTTCCTGGTGAGGCGGTTTGGGCTTTCGGACGAAAGCAAATGCGGATCTCTCCACTGCGCTTCGCTTCGGTCGAGATGACCGGTTTATAGAGGGTGGGATTTGAGGAGCGAACAAAAGAGCCGTTCGCGCGTGGCGCGAATGCCCACCCATGACCAAAGGCAAGTCACGGATGGGGCACCCGCTTGAGGCTTCAGCACCGGTCAGTTCGATCGTCGTGAAGGATGGGGTTGGCGATTTATTGATGTCACTACCGCACCAAGGCGTCATTTTGATCAAGCTACAAGGGTGATCGGACGTGCGATAGGGATCGAACCAAGGTGTTATTCCTCGCGCTTTGGTACCGCCGTGTAATGGGGCAGACAGTCAGAGGTTGCTGAGGGGGAGCGAGGCCGGAGCCGGCGCGCTCCGTTGTGACTGAAAGAAAGGGACCGCCCTTCGATGCAATTGTCACAACAGATGCGTGTGGTCCGTGAGATGGCGCGCCCCGACCAGCAAGTAGAGAAGAGAGTTCGCACGGTCCTGGGCACGGTCTGGGAGAGCGGCATTCCGCAGGCGTGGCTGGGGACGATGGTGGCGACGGTGCTGGGTCTGCTGGTGCTGGGACATGTGGATCGGCCGAACCTGTTGTGGCCGGTGAGCGGGATCGCGCTGGCGCTGTGCCTGCCGCAGTGGCAGAGGGGCTGGGGAAAGCGGATACGGTTGCTGTTGGGGTCGGCGGCTGGGTTCTGGACGGCGGCGGTGATGCTGGGGATGCCGTGGCGGATGGCGGCGATGATCTCGGTCTTGACCTGCATCGACATCGTCCTGGGTGGATGGGCGTTGAGCCCGGCGGTGAAGACCTTTGAAGACCTGAAGGACGAGCGAAACATTCTGACGTTCCTGCTGGCGGCGGTGGTGATTCCCATGGTGACGGGGTCGCTGGGAGCTTATCCGGTGGCGATGTTTCTAAAGTTGCCGGTGATGCAGACGTTGATGATGAACGTCATGGGGAACTCGCTGGGAATTGCGGCGTGTTTGCCGCTGGTGCTGCTGCTGCGAAGCGGGGACTGGCTGGGACTGGACAAGATGGGGCCGGGTGGGCAGGCTCGGGACAAGCTGAGGATTGCGGCAACATCGACGTTCTTCGTGGCGGTTTCGACGTTTGTGTTCTGGCAGCGGACGAGCCCGTTTCTGTTCATGGTGTTTCCGCCGATGATCCTGCTGATCCTGACGATGGGGCTGGAGGGATCGGTGCTGGCGTCGGTGGCGCTGTCGATCATTGGCTGGTTTGGAACGATGCACGGGCATGGGCCGATCATGCTGGCGAAGGGGACGTCGATGCACCAGTTCCTGGTGTTTCAGGGGTTCGTGTGGATCTCGCTGGCGACTTCTCTGCCGGTGGGCGCGCTGCTGGATGAGCGGCGGCGGGCGGAGCACAGGGCTAACGAGTCGGAGTCGATCTACAAGGTGTTGCTGCAGAATACGGAAGACCTGATCATCCTGTCGTCGATCGATGGAAGCCAGAGGTATGTGTCGCCGGGGGTGACGCGGCTGGCGGGATGGACGCAGGAGGAGTACCTGGCGATGAACCGGTTTGAGACGTTCCATCCGGATGACCAGGAGATGGCGCGGAGCGTGGTGCGCAAGTTGAGCACCGGCGTACAGGAACAGACGATGCAGTACCGGATGCGGGAGAAGTCCGGTGGCTGGAAGTGGGTGCGGGCGGTGGTGCGGGCCTATGGTGTGGAGGGCGAGGCGATCGCAGGGTATGTCGGGACAATCCGCGATATCTCCGACCAGAAGCAGATTGAAGAGAGCTGGCGCAGGGAGCGGCAGGGTCTGGTGACGGAGAAGCGTCAGATGGCGGCGCTGGCCAATACGGACCCGCTGACGGGGCTGCTGAACCGCAGGGGCTTCGAGGAGCAGGTGGAAGTGCTGAAGCGGCGTGGGAGCTTCCCGGTGGCATTGTTGATGGTGGATATCGACCACTTCAAACGCTACAACGATCGCTACGGGCATCTCCAGGGAGATGCTTGTCTGACGCAGGTGGCACAGGTGCTGCGATCTCATGCGACGCGGACGAACGATATCGCTGCTCGGCTGGGCGGAGAAGAGTTTACGGTGGTGCTGGTAGGGGCCGGGATGCAGGATGCGTTGCGCGTGGCGGAGGCGATGCAGTCGGTGCTGCGGTCGGTGGGTCTGGAGCATGGGGCTAGCCCGTTTGGCGTGGTGACGATCAGCGCGGGAGTGTCGGTGCAGGCTGGTGGAGAGTTGGACATCGAGCAGCTGATGGCGCAGGCGGATAGCGCGCTGTACATGAGCAAGCGGGTAAGGAATCGGGTGACGGGTTATTCGAAGCAGGAAGAGCTGGTACGGACCTAGCGCGCGTTTCAGAGGCGGTTCGCAAACGTGTGCGAGGAGCGGCGGCGGAAGCCGGCGATCTGCAGACAGAGCGTGATGAGGATGGAGAACGCGGCCAGGGCGACCCACGGGACGTGTTGCTTCTCCGACACTAAATAGGCAATCGTGTGGACGGCGGCGAGCGCAAATGCGGCGTAGTTCCAGCGCTGGAGCCGCTTCCATTGTGGGGTGCCTAGACGCCGGAGCGAGAGGTCGTTCGAGGTGGCGAGGAGAGCGGCCACGACGAGGACGGAGATGGCTCCGGTGTAGTTGGCGAGGCCGAAGAGGTCGTGCCGGATAGGGAAGCTGTGATGCTCTGTGGGGCCGTAGACGTAGTAGAGCCAGGGGCGGCCACGGAGGTGGACGGCCTGTCCGATGCCGGAGTGGAGGACCGCGAGGATGCCGGCCCAGATGCCCAGGTCACGGCGGAGATCGGACGAGACGGGGTTGCGACGGGCGCGAAGAATGTTCCACGGGCCGATAAGTAGAGTTGCTGCGATGAAGATGAGGGCGGGGTACGCGGTGGCAAAGCTGAGGCGGGAGATCGTGTCGCGGTAGGGGCGGGTGATGAAGAGCGCCGATACGGCTAAGGCGGTAAAGAGCAGAAGCGGTAGATGGTGGGCGAGGAGCCGACGGTAAAGACGGGTTCTTTGGAGTGATGGCATCCGGCTGGGCTTCTGTTTACCAGCTTAGAGGATGTTGCCGGGTGGTGTGTGGAGGACGACCCATTCATCACGATGAGACCGCGATGAATGGGGCACGGATTTGTGGCAACAGGGAGATGCGCGGGTCTCTCCACTGCGCTTCGCTTCGGTCGAGATGACGTTTCTAGTACCGGGATAAATCTTCGGCTCAGGCGGAGGTGTTGACTACGTTTCCTGTGGAGCTACCGTTCTGGAGGAAGAAGCTGGCGAGGCTGTTGATCGCGCTGGTGGTGTTTCCGGAGGAGATGGAGCTTGAGAGCGAGGCGAAGAGCTTCTGTAGCGGAGTGGAGGTGGTGCTGCTCGATGAACTGGAGACGCCGAGGTCCTTCTGGAGCTGGGAGAGGTCGGACTGGGCTGCGGAGGTGTTGTTGCCGGCGAGATCCTTGAAGAGGGTGGCGAGGTCGCTACCGAGGCTGGTCAGGCCGGAGGTGGATGATTCGGAGGCCGATCCGGTGAGCGCTGCGGTGGTGATGGCACCGATCGAGTTAGTGTCTGAGGCGCTGCTGGAGGCGGTGACGTTGGCCAGGAGTTGGGCGTTGACGCTGGACTGAAGGAGCGAGGAGTACGAGGATCCGATGGTGAGAGACATGGGAGGGCTCCGATTTGGTGTCTACGGGGAGGTTATCGGCGGAGATGGTGGGAGCTTTAGGGCGGTGCGGCGATTCGTAGCGGAGAGACCCAAATCTGGCGATGAGGCTGCCAGATATGGGGCACCCGGATTTTGGGTGGCTCCCGGGGTTTTGGGGGCATGGGCGAAATGCGGGGATTCTTCCCCTTCGGCTCAGAATGACGGTTGTTGCGGATTGGTGGGTGCGTGTTGGCTTCGTGGCTGGTTCCCACCCATGGCCAAGGGCGAGCCATGGATGGGGCACCCGTTTCGGGTTTGTGATGTTCCGGCTGCCGTTGTTAGAAGACGAGCTTCAGGCCGAACTGGATCTGGCGGGAGGTGGTGGCGGTGGCGGTGATGACTCCGGCTGTGGGGGAGATGCTGGGGGCGGTGTAGGTGGCTGCGCCTCCGGTGGTGCTGGCGACCAGCGTGGGTGCGGAGGCGAAGGTGATCGCGTTCGGGGTGGTGAAGTTGGTGTGGTTGAGGATGTTGAAGAACTCTGAACGGAATTGCAGGTTGTAGCGTTCGCTAATGTGGGTGGACTTCAGGAGCGAGAGGTCGAGCTCGGCGAGGCCGGGGCCGGTGAGGGTGTCACGGCCGAGGTTGCCGACGGCTCCGCCGGTGATCGCGCTCTTGCTGGAAAGTGTTGAGACGGGCGCGAGGAAGGCCGAGGGGTCGAACCATTCGCCAACTTTTTTGGGATACAAGTTGCCGTGGAAGTTGGGGTTGATGTCGGGCCTTACTGGATTCCTCGTGTCACCTGATCCCGTCGGGTTGTAGCCGAGCTGGGGGCTGAAGGGGAAGCCGGATTGCAGGTTGGCGATGGCGCTGACCGTCCAGCCGCTGGCGGCTTTGTCGAGCGTCGGCGCGAGAGTTGAAGCGAAGCGGTGGTTGCGGCCGAAGGGGAGGTCGTAGGTGCCATTGATGGCGGCGATGTGGTTGAGGTCGGTGGCAGCGCGACCGTAGTCAAGGCCGGTGAGGGTAGGTACGGAGACGAAGGCGGGGGTGTTGGCGGAGACGCTGGTGTTCCAGGCGGAGCCGTTGTCGAGGTTGCGCGACCAGGTGTAGGTGGCGCGGAACTGGAGGCCGTTGGCGAAGCTGCGCTTCAGGTCGACCTCGAGGGCGTGGTAGTTCGAGATGCCGGTCGAGAACCACGACGTGGTGTTGGCGACGAGTGGGTTGGCCTTGGTGGTGGTCGGGTAGAAGATGGTTCCGGCAGCCGTGCCTGCAGGGCAGGCGGCGTTGGGGCAGGTGACGAAGGCGGGTTCGTTCTGGTCGCCCGAGAGGACCTGGTGGTAGCCGTGGGAGCCGATGTAGCCGACTGTTAGCGACGTGTTGGGGGCGACTTTTTGCTCTATGCGGAGGTTCCAGTTCACAACGGCGGGGGTGTCGATGTTGGGCTGGACGTTCGACGGGGAGATGAGGCTGGTCGCGCTGGGCTGGCTGGCGGTGGTGAAGTTGAGCGAGGAGACGGCTACGTTCGACTGCGAGAGGGTGGTGTTGAAGGGAGCGGCCTGGTCGAGGCGGTAGTCGAGGTTATCGAGCAAGGAGTGGTGGAGGCCGAAGCCGGCGCGGATGGAAGTCTCTCCGTTCTTGAAGGGATCCCAGGCGAGGCCGACGCGGGGTTCGGGGAGGAACTTGGCGCGGTTATCGGTGATGCCTGCGGAGCCGACGGTGGGCGTCGTGTTGATGATGCCGTTGGTGAAGCCGTAGACACTGGCGCGGCCTTGCGACTCGTTGAAGCCGTCGGTGGATTCGAAGCGGATGCCGGCGCGGAGTTCTAGGTTCGGCAGGAGGTGGACGGTGTCTTCGAGGTAGCCCGCGCCCATGAAGGAGCGCCAGCCGAGCTCGGTGGGGTTGGGAACTACGGTGAAGGTCTTGACCGTGCCCTGGAGGAAGGTGGTGAGTGAGGCGAAGGAGGCCTGGCCGTACTGGTTCTGGGCGAGGTTGTCGTTCGACTGCAGGCGCTGGATCCAGCCACCGGCTTCGATCTGATGGCGGCCGATGGTGTAGAAGATGTGGTCGTCGAAGGTGAAGAGGTTGCGGGTGGTGCCGTTGTCCGAGCCTACGTTGGCGCCGGCACCCGTTATCTGGGATGACCCATTGGAGGCGGTGCTGCCGGCGATGACGATTGCGCCTACGGGCTTGCCTGCGACCCAGCCGGGGACGTCAGCACCACCGAGAGGAGTGGAGGCTCCGAGGAAGAAGAAGCTTGCTCGGGAGAAGCCTACGCGGGCGGTATTGAGCAGGCGTGGGGAGAAGACGTGTTGTTCCTGGATGCTGAGGACTTGCTCGCGGAGGTCTTCGTTGATGAGTGAAAAGGGATTTTGGGTGGGAGTGTTCGCTGTTGAATCGTCGATGGTGTAGACGGCGAAGAGGAGGTCGCTGGGGGTGACGTTGGCGTCGAAGCGGGTGGTAGCGAAGTCTTCGCGGATGTGTTGGATGGGGCTTGAGAAGGCCTGCGCGATGCCGGTGGGGAGGCCGCCGGAGGTGAGCTCAGGGCCGTTAGCTATGGGCCAGAGATTCAAGAGAGCGGCTACTCCGGGAGCTACTCCGACGTTCGTCAGTGCGCCTGTCTTGGCGTTGGGAACAAGGCCCTGGCGGGCGTTGTTGTCGGGGACGAGGGTGACATCGGAGAGACCGAGGTTCTGGCGGTAGCCTTCGTAGTTGCCGAAGAGGAAGAGCTTGTCGTGCTTGATGGGGCCGCCAAGCGATGCGCCGTAGTTGTTGCGCTGGAACTCGGGGAGGCGGCGCGGTCCGTTCGATTGGTCGAAATAATTTCGCGCATCGAGGGCGGAGTTGCGGATGAATTCGTAGGCTCCCCCGTGAATTTTATTTGTGCCGCTGGCGGTTACGATTGAGATTTGAGCACCCTGGCGCTTGCCGTAGCTGGCGGAGTAGGTGTCGGAGACGACGTTGAACTCGCGGACGGCGTCGACGCCGAGGAGCTGGCCGCTGGTGCCGCCGGGGGTGACGTTGATGAGGGACGCGCCGGTGTACTCGATGCCGTTGAGGAGGAAGAGATTGTCCTGGGGGCGGCGGCCGGAGATGGCGAACATATTGCCAACTGACGAGTTTGAAGTGCCTATAGACCCGCTGCGCTGGCCGGTGTAGTTGACTGTGGCGGGGTTGAGGGTCATGAGCTGGTCGTAGCTGCGGCCGTTGAGCGGGAGTTGCTTGACCTGGCGCTCGTCGACCAGGCCGGAGGTCTGCTCGGTGCTGGTGTTGACCGTGCTGCCGGAGGCGTCGACGTTGACCTGCTCAGAGGTGCCGGCGGGGCGGAGGGTGAGGTCCAGGGTGGTGCTTTGGCCGACTGTGAGCTGGACGTTCTTGCGGTGCTCATCGGAGAAGCCTTCGTCGGTGACGGTGATCTCGTAGCTGCCGACGGAGAGAGACGGGGCGGCGTAGCGGCCGGTGGCGTCGGTGAGGAGGCGGCGCTCGGTGCCGGTCTCTTCGTTGTGGATCACGACGGTGGCGGCGGCGATGCGGGAGCCGGTGGAGTCGGAGATGGTGCCGGAGATGGAGCCTCCTACGACCTGGGCGTGGATGGCACCGGGTGCGAGCAGCAAGGCGAAGAGTGCGGATTTCATGCGGGTGTTCAAGGTGATCTCCTGAGAGGTGCAGTCTGGCCGGTGCTTCTCTCAGGCGGGTGATGGGGAATGGAAAGAGAAAACCCACGCATCGCCTGAGGTGGCGGCTGCGTGGGTTTGGATGTTTCCTAAGCTTATGGCTTCGCTATTTTGCGGAGCGGGAGAGCAGGATTCAGACCGACGCGGCCACAGTCATGTCGCAACAGAAGCGACAGGAGTGGCAACAGCGGGCGGCGGTGGGGCGAATCTGCATACTTTTGTGAGAGTAACGGGGATTTGAGGTGGGGTCAACCGGTTCCTAATGAGTTGTCCGGGACGCAGAGGCTGGCCGACCAAATAATTTGGAGGGTGATCGACGTAAGTGTCGTTCAATAGAAAGTACAAAGAAAGACTGCGAGAGATCCGATTTTTCGCGGCTGGGAGCCAGTGAGTTGGTTCTCCATCGAGGGAATTATGTTGTTCGGCTCGCGTGTCACTCTCTTCCTTCCGTCGCTGGTTCTTCTTTCGCTTGCGGCAACCGGCTTTGGCCAGCAGACTCCTACAGCCTCGGTAACTCCGGGCAACAGGATCTATCTTGACGTGGTGGTGACGCCGCAGACCGGAGGGCCAGTAGCGGGTCTTCAGCAGCAGGAGTTTACAGTGCTCGACAACAAGGTCGCGAAGCCGATCCTGTCGTTTGCGCCGATGGGGGGAAGTGAAGCGCCGGTGGAAGTGGTCCTGATCGTGGATGCGGTCAACGTCGGTTATGAGACGGTCGCTTACGAGCGAGACAAGATCGAGCGGTTTCTGGCGGCCGATGGCGGAGACCTGGTTCATCCGGTGACGCTGGGAGTGCTGACGGATAAGGGACTGCAGTTGCAGCCGAGCAGTTCGCGGGATGGAAAGGCTTTGAAGGCACAGCTCGATCAGTACGAGATGGGGCTGCGGACGATACGCCGGAGCGCGGGATTCTATGGAGCCGAAGAGAGGATGGAGATCTCGTTGAAGGCGATGGGCGGCCTGATCTCTCTCGAAGGGAAGAAGCCGGGGCGGAAGATGATTCTGTGGGTCTCGCCAGGCTGGCCGCTGTTGTCTCGAGAGAATATGCTGCTTGACGGGAAGCAGCAAGGGCGGCTCTTCGGACAGATTGCGATGCTTTCGACCGCCCTGCGCCGATCGGGGATCACGATCTACAGCATCGACCCGATCGGAACGAACGAAGGGCTGATTCGCAGCGATTTCTACAAGAATTTTGTGAATGGCATCACCAAGCCAAGCCAGGTCGAGCCGGGAGATCTGGGGTTGCAGGTGCTCGCGGTGCAGACGGGTGGGTTCGTGATGACTACGAATAACGACATTGTCGCGATGCTGCAGAGTGCCATGAACGACTCGAAGGCGTACTACGAGATCTCGTTCGAGGCGGCTGTGGGAGAGCATCCTGACGAGTACCACAAGGTCGAGGTCCAGGTGGACAAGCCAGGGATGGTTGCGCGGACGCGGACTGGCTACTATGCGCAGCCGGTACACAGTGAGCCGTGAGGCGGTAGGCAGGAATTGACAAATGGGCTGGATTCCCACAGGCTAGATAGAGATGACTTCGTACTCCACCACCGCTTGTCGCATGTGCTGCAGCTTCTGTTGCTGTATGGCGTGCGCGCGTGGGTGTGAGTGTTGTCGATAATCTTTCTCCTTATCTGAACAACCTCGATGTACCGCACCCACGCACAGACAGCGTGGGTTTTTTCGTTTTGTCCCTCTAAAAAATCTGGATCGGGTGTGAGTATGTCGGTTTCAACGGTTGAAGACCAGGCGGCAGTGAACACGGTAGATGCGTCGCTCGGTCAACAGAACACTTCTTCAGCAACGTCTGCTCGGTTGAGTCATCTGCAGTTGCTCGAGGCGGAGAGTATTCAGATCTTTCGCGAGGTGGCGGCGGAGTTTCAGAAGCCGGTGATGCTGTACTCGATCGGCAAGGACTCTTCTGTGATGCTGCGGCTGGCGCAGAAGGCGTTCTATCCGGGGCCAATTCCCTTCCCTCTGCTGCATGTCGATACGGGGTACAAGTTTCACGAGATGATCGAGTTTCGCGACAACCTGACGCGGGAGCTCGGGCTGGACCTGAAGGTGTGGCGGAACGAACAGGCGCTGCTGGATGGGGCAAACCCGGTGGCTTTGGGGACGCAGCGGTGCTGCGGGCTGCTGAAGACGACGGCGCTGCTGGATGGGCTAAGGGCGCATGGGTACGATGCGGCGTTTGGCGGAGCTCGTAGGGATGAGGAGAAGTCGCGGGCGAAGGAGCGGATCTTTTCGTTCCGCGACAAGGCGGGGCAGTGGGACCCGAAGAATCAGCGGCCCGAGGTTTGGAATCTGTATAACGCGCGGATCTCGCCGGGCGAGAGCATACGGGTGTTTCCGCTTTCGAACTGGACGGAGCTGGATGTGTGGCACTACATCTACACGGAGAACATACCGATTGTGCCGCTTTACTTCGCGAAGGAGCGCCGGATGATCGTGCGTGGGGATTCGCTGATTCCGGTGGAGCAGTCGTTCGTAAAGAGCTTGCCGGGTGAGGAGCAGTGGGTGCGGTCAAGGTTGCGGTCGCTGGGATGCTCGCCCTGCACGGGAGCGATACGGTCGGATGCGGATACGATTCCGAAGATCATTGCGGAGCTGGTGGGGTTTCGTAGCTCGGAGCGGGCGAACCGGGTGATCGATCACGATACGGATGGGTCGATGGAGATCAAGAAGCGGGAAGGGTATTTCTAATGGCGATTCTTGAGATCAACGACGAAGAACAAGAGACGGTAAACACTCAGAATGACGGCGAAGGGGACGCGTTGGCGGTGGATGCAGAATTTGCAATCGACGAGTTCCTTCATGCCGAGCAGGCGAAGGACCTGCTGCGCTTCAGCACGGCGGGCAGCGTGGACGATGGCAAGTCGACGCTGATTGGAAGGCTGCTGTATGACTCGCGGAATGTGTATGAGGACCAGGTCCGTGCAGTGACCGGGGTCGCGACTTCGAGCACTGGATCGACGAATAGCGGCATCGATTTTGCGCTGCTGACGGATGGGTTGCGGGCGGAGCGGGAGCAGGGGATCACGATCGATGTGGCGTATCGGTACTTCTCGACGCAGCGACGGAAGTTCATCATCGCGGACACGCCGGGGCATGAGCAGTACACGCGAAACATGGCCACGGGAGCTTCGACGGCGGACCTTGCGATCATTCTGATCGATGCGCGGAAGGGGATTCTTACGCAGTCGAAGCGGCACGCGTTTATCTCGTCACTGCTGGGGATTCGGCATATTGTGGCGGCGGTGAACAAGATGGACCTCGTGGGGTATTCGGAGGAGGTTTATCGCGGGATTGAAAGCGATCTGAGGGAGTTGGTGGGGCGGTCGTTTGCTGCGGCGAACGGAGATGTTGGTGGCGGACCCACCCATGGCCAAGTGCTTGCCATGGATGGGGCACCCGGCTTCGGTGGCGAGTTGACGGTGATTCCGGTGAGTGCGCTTGAGGGCGATAACGTTGTTGACCGCAGCGTGAATATGCCCTGGTACGACGGGCCTACTCTGCTGGAGCATCTGGAGAATGTGCCGGTTGGAGTTACAGATTCAACCGTCGCGTTTCGGCTGCCGGTGCAGCGGGTGATTCGGCCGGACCAGAACTATCGCGGGTTTGCGGGGCAGATCGCGGCGGGCGTAATTCGTAAGGGCGATGAGATTGTGGCGCTGCCTTCGGGGCTGCGCAGCCGGGTGGCTTCGATCACTACGTTCGATGGCGATCTAGATGAGGCGCGGGCGCCCATGTCCATCGCACTAACGCTGGAAGACGAGCGTGATATCAGCCGTGGCGATGTGATCGTTGCGCCTGAGGGGCAGCCGCATCATGCGACGGCGATTGAGGCGGCGGTGGTGTGGTTCGATGGGACTCGGCTGGAGACGCATAAGCCTTACCTGTTGAAGCATGGACCGCAGACGGTGAGCGCGCGGGTGACACAGGTGCTGTATCGGAACAACATCGAGACGCTGGAGCATGAGGCGGTTCCCTCGCTGGGCATGAACGATGTGGGTGCGGTTGAAGTGCATGTGGTGCGGCCGCTGTTCTTCGATGCGTATGCGGAGAACCGGGCTACGGGAAACTTTATCCTGATCGACCCGGCTACGAACGCTACGGTGGCGGCGGGGATGATCCGGCGCGGGATCTCGGGCGAGGCATGGAAGACGAAGCATAAGCCGGCGCTGGTGTTTGTTCCGGAAGAGCGTGCGGATGCTGTGGAACTCGCGCTGCTTGGGGATGATGTGCCGGTGGTACGGACGAAGGTGAAGACTCCTCGGGTGTTGCAGGCTTTGTTGGCTGCTGGGGTTGTGGTGCTGATTGAAGGGTTGGCGGTGGTGGAGGAAGAACATGCGATCGATGCGATGGAGTTGACGGAAGAGGCGTTGCTGGAGCGGTTGCGGAGTTAGCGGTGGTCTCCCACTCATGACCGAAGGCGAGTCATGGGTGGGGCACCCAGGATGGTGGCAGTGAGGCGGAGCTTGCGGCTCAGCGGTATCGGGGCCCTCACTTCGCGAAGGATGACAAGGTTCAAGAGGAAGTAGCGAGATGAGTGAAGTGGTGGAAGAGCTGGCGGTGACGCCGACGGTTGTGAGTACGGAAGAGAAAATCTTCAACGCGGAGCGGCTGGTGCATGAAGAGCTGGCGAACCTGCCGCAGGATGCCTGCGTGACCAACAGCTTTCAGGCAGAAGACATGATCGTGCTGCACATGGTGCGGCGATTGCTGCCGGATGTGCCGGTGGTGTTTCTGGATACCGGGTATCACTTCGCGGAGGTGTACGAGTATCGCGACCGGATGGCGGCGGAGTGGGGAATGAATCTCATCAATCTGCTGCCGGAGTTGACGGTGGCGGAGCAGGAGTCGCAGTTCGGGATTCTGAATCAGACGGAGCCTAGCAGGTGCTGCGGCATGCGTAAGGTGAAGCCGTTGTTTTCGGCGCTTGAAGGATATGGGCTTTGGTTTACCGGGCTTCGGCGGGAGCAGGCCAAGAGCCGCGCGGCGCTGAAGGAGGTTGAGGACTTTGGACTTCCTTCAGGGAAGACGATTCGCAAGATCAGCCCGCTGACGGAGTGGACGGCTAAAGATGTTTGGCAGTATGCGCGGGTGCATGAGATTCCGCTGCTGAAGCTTTATGACAAGGGGTACTCGAGCATTGGGTGTGAGCCTTGTACGAGCCTGCCGACGGACCCGAACGATCCGCGGTCGGGGAGATGGGGCGGACAGAAGCAGGAGTGCGGGATACACATTCAGGCGGGGTGAGGGTTTACGTTCCCATCCATCGCGATGAGACTGCGATGGATGGGGCACCCAAAGTTGAAAGTTATTTGTAACTGAAAGAGTGGCGTAATGGATTACCTGATCGGGTTTGGAATTGCGGTGGTAATTGCTTTGAGCGGGGTGGGCGCGGGTGTGATTACCGCTCCGATGCTGATCCTGTTTCTGCATGTGCCGGTGGAAGTTGCAGTGAGCACGGCGCTGGCTTACTCGGCGATTGTGAAGCTGATTGTGGTGCCGGTACAGGTGGCTCGGAGGCAGGTGAACTACCGGGTGCTGGGAGTGATGCTGCTGGGTGGGTTGCCGGGAGTGGTGCTGGGGTCGGTGTTCTTTAAGCATGTCGCACAGCATGGGCCGAAGGCGGCGCTGTACTTCGCGCTGGGGTTGATCATCATGTTCACCTCGGGATGGCATCTGTTCCGGCACTTCAAGCCGGCGGCGATCGCTCGACCGATGGAGACGAAGGGTAAGAGCATCGCGGCGATCATGTTCCCGATTGGTGCTGAGGTCGGGTTCTCGTCTTCGGGCGCTGGGGCGCTGGGGACGGTGGCGCTGCTTAGCCTTACATCGCTCACTGCGGCGCAGGTGGTGGGAACGGACCTTGCGTTTGGGTTGGCCATTGCGTTGGTGGGTACGGGAGTGCATTTGTTTGGCGGGCACTATGCGGGGGCGCTGCTGCTGAAGATGGCGATTGGTGGGGTCGTGGGTGGGATCGTGGGAAGCGGAGCTGCACCGAAGATTCCTAATCGGAAGCTGCGGTTTGCGCTTTCGCTTTGGCTGATGGTGATTGGGTTTCAGTTCTGCTGGCAGGCGGCTGTGAAGTAGTTTATTTTTCGTTACCGGTGGGTTGGCCTATGGGTTCCTTGGCGGACCCACCCATGGCCAAGTGCGAGCCATGGATGGGGCACCCGTTCGGTGGCTGATAGAAGTTCGATATGATCGAAACCATTCTCAATAACATTGCAGAGAACTGGGAGAGATCATGTCTGGGTTTGTGGCGCGGGTGTTGGTGGGATCGGTTCTTCTTGCAGGGGTGGCGACTGGATTCGGGCAGGCTGGCATAGCGCCGGCACCGACGCCTCCGGCCCGAATGTATCTCAATGTTGAAGTCACCTCGGCGCATGGCGGGCCAGTGACCGGGCTGCAGCAGCAGGACTTTTCTCTCTTCAACAACAAGGCTCCGCAAACGATTTCGACGTTTACCGAGATTGATGGCAGCGTCGCTCCGACGGAAGTGGTGCTGTTGATCGACGTGATGAACTCGCAGGAGATCACGATGTCGAGAGAGCGGCCGGAGCTGGATAAGTTTCTGCTGTCGCGGGATGGGAAGATGGCGTACCCGACGACGATAGGGGTGCTGACGGAGAAGGGTATTCACATACAGCCCGCTCCATCGACGGATGGAAAGGGATTGAAGGAGGCGCTGGACAGGTATCTGCCGTCGGTGCGTGCGAACCATTTGACTCCGGGGTTTCATGGGGGTGAGGAGCGGGTGGAGTTGTCGCTGCGGGCGCTGAGCGGGGTGGTGGCGCAGATGCGGCAGAGGCCGGGGCGGAAGCTGCTGTTGTGGGTGTCGCCGGGATGGCCGGTGTTCTCGGGGCCGGCGATGTACCTGAGCGACAAGCAGCAGCAGGAGCTTTATCACCAGATTGCGTCGGTGTCGGAGATGCTGCGGCAGGCGCGAGTGACGCTGTATCACATCGATCCGCTGGGGAGCTCGGAAAGCGTGTTTCAGTCGCAGTCGTATCAGCAGTATTTGAAGCCGGCGACGAAGCCGAGCCAGGCTACTCCGGGAGAGCTAGCGTTGCAGGTTCTGGCGACGCAGAGCGGAGGGTTGGTGCTGGGGGCTAGTGGGGACATCGCGGGGTTGATCGAGAAGGCCGTCGACGATACGAAGAGCTTCTATGAGATCTCGTTCGATCCGAAGGCTGCGGAGGGGATGGATGAGTATCACCGGCTGGAGGTGAAGGTGGCGAAGCCGGGGGTAGTGGCGCGGACGCGGTGGGGATATTACGGGCAGCCGTAAAGGGGTTGAAGCAAGCGAAGAAGAGCGCTAGATGGGGATTGGTGTCTCACTCCGGGGCTAAAGCCCGGATCTGGTGGCGGTGATGGTTACCGCGGGCTAAAGCCCGCTGCTACTCCAGTCTGAAGGATGGGTTCCGTGGCGGTACCCACCCATGGCCAAGTGCGAGCCATGGATGGGGCACCCGATTTCGTGGCGATATACTCCCACATCTGGCGATGATGCTGCCAGATATGGGCACCCCAATCGTAGTGATTAGCCTTGCGTGAATGGGTGGTTAACGGGACACTAGGTTTGTTCACACATAAAACTTAGCTGCACGTGGCTGTTTGCACGTACTCAGGGAGCCCATCAACATGAGCCTTACCCGTCGTGTTTTTCTTCAGCGCGTGGCGCAGATTGGCGGATACTCCGCTGCGTTTTCGGCCATGCATGCGCTTGGGCTTACTCCCGCTTCGGGGGCTTCGCCGCTGCCGGAGTTGGCGGCTGACTTTGGCAAGGGTAAGAAGGTGGTGATCCTGGGGGCCGGGATCGCGGGGCTTACCTCGGCGCTGGAGCTGATGAAGGCTGGGTTTGAGTGCACGATTCTGGAGGCGCGGGATCGGCCGGGTGGACGGTCTTGGTCGGTGCGGGATGGGTCAACCGTCGAGTTCATCGATGGTACGAAGCAGGCGTGTTCGTGGAGCGATGGCGGCTATTTGAATGCGGGGCCGGCGCGCATTCCTTCGATCCATACGCATCTGCTGGACTACTGCCAGAAGCTGGGCGTGCCGCTGGAGGTGGAGGTCAACTTCTCGCGGTCGGCGCTGATGCAGTCGCCGAAGATCAATGGCGGCAAGCCGGTGCTGGAGCGGCAGGTGGTGCATGACACGCGCGGATATATTGCGGAGCTGCTGTCGAAGGCAGTGAATAAGCATGCGCTGGATGAGGACCTGACGGCGGCGGAGCAGGCGCAGATGCTGGAGTTTTTGGCGGGGTTTGGCGATCTTGACGACGGGAAGTACACGGGGACGAGTCGCGCGGGCTATGTGAGCAACCGTGGCGCGGGGCCGCACAAGTCGACGCTGAACAAGCCGCTGGCGCTGAAGGAGCTGTTGGCGGCTGACTTCTCGAAGGGCGAGTTTTACGAGGAGCAGATCGACTGGCAGGCGACGATGTTCCAGCCGGTGGGCGGGATGGACCGGATCCCTTATGGTTTTGCCAAGGCGCTGCCGGAGGGGATGATCCAGTACAGCTCGCCGGTGACGGAGATCAAGACCGCTTCGAATGGCGTGACGGTCGCGTATACGCAGGGCGGAGCGACGAAGACTGTCAGCGGAGACTTCTGCATCTGCACCATGCCGATTCCGGTACTGGCGAAGACGAAGAACAACTTTTCAGCGGCGACGCAGGCGGCGTTCTCGGGCATGCCGATGACGGCGCTTTACAAAGTTGCGTGGGAGTCGCCGCGGTTCTGGGAGACGGAGAATCGTATCTATGGGGGCATCTCGTTCTTGAAGGATGCGGTGGATCTGGTGTGGTATCCGAGCGCGAAGATGTTCGCGCCGACGGGCGTACTCGTCGCCGGGTTCAACTCCGAGCGCGAGGATGTAGGCGGGTTGGGGATGGGCGGGACGAATACGTTCAAGCCGACGGCGTTTGGAGCGCTGCCAACGATGGAGGCGAAGTTTGCTGCCTCGCGCCAGGCTGTAGAAACGCTGCATCCGGGCAAGGGGCAGTTGCTGACCAAGCCGATTTATATCCAGTGGAGCAATATTCCTTATTCGATTGGGTGCTTTGCGAATAATCATTTGAAGTCGAGCGATCCGGCTTATGCACAGTTAGAGGCGGCGGAGGGGCGGACTTATTTTGCGGGCGACCATCTTTCGCATTTGGTGGGGTGGCAGGAGGGGGCGGTGTTGTCGGCGCACCATGCGATTGAGAGGATCGCGGCGGGGATGAAGGGGTAAGGCGGCGGCAATCGTCCGTCTACCTCGTCAGACCCCTCCCGCTGCCGGTCAGGCGGACTTAACGAATTCGAGGGATACCGAGTTCATGCAATAGCGCAGGCCCGTGGGTTTGGGGCCGTCGTCGAAGACGTGGCCGAGATGGGCGTCGCACCGCGGGCAGGAGACAGCCGTGCGGAGCATGCCGAAGGAGCCGTCGGTGCTCTCTTTTACGTTCTGCTTGGCGATCGCCTGCCAGAAGCTGGGCCAGCCGGTGCCGGACTCGAACTTAGTCTCGGAGCTGAAGCTCGCGGTGCCGCAGCCGATGCACTGGTAGATGCCCTTTTCATGGTTGTCCCAGTTCTTTCCACTGTAGGCGCGCTCCGTGCCTGCGTGCCGGGTCACGGTGTAGGCGGTGGCGTCGAGCCGTTGCTTCCACTCGTCATCGGACTTGACGATGGTCTGGACGGTCACGACTCCCTTGCGTTCGCCGGAGGGGGAGAACTGGACGATCTGGATGTCCTTTGGGGTTGTGGACCTGGCTTCGACCGGGACGGCTCCGAAGCGGGAGTGAAGGATGACGCCGACCATCGCGGCTGCGCCTGCGCCGATGAAGATCCGCCGGGGGAGTTTGTTTCTGTCTTCCTCTTGATCGTAATTTTTCGCTGACATGATGCCCTCCTGCTACCTGGGTAGACGTATTGACCGCGATGGGAAAGGTTGGCCGGCGCGGGTAAAGGCGAGGACAGGCGGAATGCAGGGAACCAGAATGGTGAGAACGCCGCCTAGGAACGCCAGTACGAACAAAACCATGGAGACTTCCACTCTCCAGCGATGAGACGCTGTGCTTCTAGAGAACGTTACAGGATCAGGCACAGATTGGAGGGCGCGGGTTCCCGCAGGCTGGCGCTATGATGGCTGGCGAGAGTGCCTATGGTTTTTGTCAGCTTGACGCGGTTGCGGGTGCGGTCGGTGTGGTTCATGCCGGAATTCTTTCTGTATGCGATTCGCTCGCAGAGCCAGGTTCGGAAGGCGGCGGGATTTCAGAGTGGGGCGCTGCTGCCGGACCGCGACCGGACTTTCTGGACGATGACGGCGTGGGAGAGCGAGGCGAGCATGCGGGCATACATGATCTCCGGGGCCCACAAGGCGGCCATGCCGAAGCTTCTGCACTGGTGCGATGAGGCTTCGGTGGCGCACTGGACGCAGGGTGAGACGGCGCTGCCTTCGTGGGAGCAGGCGGATGAGCGAATGCGGAAGGATGGGCGGGCATCGAAGGTGCTGCATCCGAGTGCCGCTCATGCGAGTTTGAGTTACAAGGTGCCTCGGACTTCGGGGAGTGCGCCTATCAGGCCGGGTTGACGGATGCTCGGTGATTCGCGGCTTTCGGGTGCAAGTTTGTGGCGGACCCATCCATGGCCAAAGGCGAGCCATCGATGGGGCACCCGATTTGCGACGGGGTAAGAGTCTTGTTAGCGACGGATGGGAGGTCGGTGATGGCGAAGGCTATAGCAACGAGTGAGGACGCTTCGGCGAAGATAACGGAGCGGATTGATGAGTTGGCAGATTGGCGTGGCGAGATGCTGGCGCGGGTGCGGCAGCTGATTCATGATGCCGAGCCGGGGGTTGTGGAGGAGTGGAAGTGGCGTGGCGTGCCGGTGTGGTCACGGGACGGGATCCTTTGTACGGGAGAGACTTACAAGCAGGTGGTGAAGCTTACGTTCGCGCGCGGTGCGGCGGTGGACGATCCGAAGAAGCTGTTCAACTCCAGCCTGGAGGGGAATGTGCGGCGGGCGATCGATATCCGCGAAGGAGAGAAGATCGATGAGGCGGCGTTCAAGAAGCTGGTGCGGGCGGCGGTGGGGGTGAATGCGTCGGTGGTGGCGGCACGGAAGGTGAAGAAGCAGGCCTGAGGGTGTACCGGCTTGGTCAGTCGTGATCGCACATCTCAGCGGCGAGAGTGGGCACCCGTGCGGCCTGTCGGCACGGGGTGCTCCGATGTTCATAGAGAAGGTAACATCCCGGCAGAACGAAATGCTCATGCCAATGCAACGTGCAGGGGATGTGATTGCGGACAGGGCGGGGCTAGCGTGATTTCAAGAGATCTTCTGGTCGCCGAAGATCCTGCTCGTCGCTGGTTTGTCGAGGTGTGGCTATGCTTTATGTTCACGAAGTCGAGTGTCCGAAGTGCGGTCTGCTGACCCATTTTTGGAGAAACGAGTGTCCGCAGTGCCTGTCGCGTTTGAGGGACACGGAGACGGCGGATGCTTCCCGCACGGAGCAACCTTCAAAGTTCCTGGCATCGCTCTACGAGCGAATGGTGGTGGAACGACCGGGGCATTTTTCGCGATAAGTTCTGTTGCGCGGGACGTGGGTCGCGGGGCTGGCAGAAGGCGTACCTCATCGGCTAAAGCCGCGTTGCGATGCGGCACGTATGGCACGGTTGAAGCTGTGCCCTTAAGCACAACCGGGCATGCATCGCTTCCGCGGCATTCAACTTTGATCTTGCCTTAGTGGGCTGCGCCTTCGGGGGCTCCCTGGCCGGGGCGGTTTTTGCTGAGCATGAAGGCGCAGAGAACCATGATGCAGGACATCCAACAGAGCATGCGGTAGACGTCGACGTAACCCATGGCTGCGGCCTGCTGGTTTAGCTGTTGATAGATGCTGGCGTGGGCCGCGTTGAGGCCGCCGCCGCCCGCTGCGCCAGGGCCGGCGCCACCGAAGAAGTTCGCCATGGCCTGCGATTGTTGCTGGTATTGCTGGTTGGCGGTCTGCATGTGTTCGGCGAGACGGGCCTGGTGGAAGAGGCCGCGGTTGGTGACGAGAGCGCCGGTGACGGCGATGAAGATGCTGCCGCCGACGTTGCGGGCGAAGTTGATGATGCCGGAGACCTGGTTGGAGGCTTCCTTGGGCAGGCCGACGTAGGCTGCGTTGGTGATCGAGATGAAGCAGAAGGGGATTGGGACCATCTGCAGGACGCGGAGGAAGCTGGCCTCGCCGAAGCTCATGTCGAGGGTGACGTGGGTGGAGACGTAGTAGTAGGCGGCGGCGAAGAAGGCGAAGCCGACGGCGGCGAGGTTGCGGGCGGCGAATTTGCCGGTGGCGATTCCGGCCATGGGCATAACGATGACGAGGGCGATGCCGCCGGCGGTGAGGGCCATGCCGGCATTGGTGGCGGTGTAGCCGAGCAGCTGCTGGAGGAACTGGGGCTGGAGGACGGTGGCGGCGTTGAGGACTCCGCCGACCAGCATCATGAGCAGGGTGCAGATGGCGAAGTTTTTGAACTTGAAGAGCTTGAGGTTCATCAGCGGGTTCTTGTGACGCCACTCCCACCAGATGAGGCCGGTGATGCCGATGACGAACATGAGGCCGAAGGAGCGGATGAAGTTAGAGGCGAACCAGTCGTTCTCTTCACCCTTGTCGAGCATGATCTGGAGGCCACCCATGGCGAGGGTGAGGAGGCCAAGGCCGATGTAGTCGAGGTTGAGGAGGTTCTTGCGGTCGGCCTTGATCCAGGGCGGGTCTTGCACTAAGCGCTGGGTGAGAACCAGCGCCAAGATGCCTACCGGGATGTTGATGTAGAAGATCCAGCGCCAGGAGTAGTTGTCGGTGATCCAGCCGCCGATGGTGGGGCCGATGGAGGGAGCGAGGACGGCGACGAGGCCGTAGAGAGCGAATGCCTGGCCGCGCTTCTTTTCTTCGAAGGAGTCGGCCATGATGGCCTGGGCCATGGGCTGCAGACCGCCTCCACCGATGCCCTGGAAGACGCGGCAGAGGAGAAGGATGGGGAGCGAGGGGGCGATGCCGCAGAGGAAGCTCGAGATGGTGAAGATCACGATGCAGAGCATGAAGAAGTTGCGGCGGCCGATGACGGAGGAGGCCCATCCGCCGACGGGGAGGATGATGGCGTTCGAGACGAGATAGCTAGTGAGGACCCAGGTTCCCTGGTCGGTGCTGGCGCCGAGGTTGCCGGCGATGTGGGGCAGCGCGACGTTGGCGATGGAGGTATCGAGGACCTCCATGAACGCGGCGAGAGCGACGGTGGCCGCGATGAGCCAAGGGTTGGCCTGGGGCTTCCAGTCACCGTGGTTCTGCTGGTCGGGCTTCGATTCTGATTCTTCTGGCAAGTAACTTCCTCAGCGCATGCGTGCGTTCCATGAAACTTCAGGATAAAAACTTTGATGCAAGATTCCGGCAGAGTGGAAAGCCTGTTCGAGAGACGGTGAGCCGTTTCACCTTCGTCTTTTATTCGCTAAAATGAGAGCGGAGCGCGTGGGCCTGTGGCAATGAATGTACAGCAGAAGCTCGAGATTCTGGCCGATGCTGCGAAGTATGACGCTTCCTGCGCGTCTTCCGGCTCGAAGCGGGCGGGGAACGGAAAGGGTGTGGGCCATACGGATGGCATGGGGATCTGCCACTCTTATACGCCGGACGGGCGCTGCGTCTCTCTACTGAAGATACTGCTTACCAACTATTGCACGTATGACTGCGTGTTCTGCGTGAACCGAGTTTCGTCGGATATTCGGCGGGCGCGGTTTTCGGTGGACGAGGTTGTGGGGCTCACGCTGGATTTTTATAAGCGCAATTACATTGAGGGACTGTTTCTTTCGTCGGGGATCGTGCAGTCGGCTGATTACACGATGGAGCAGATGATCGAGGTGGCGCGGAAGTTGAGGGAGGTGCACAGCTTTGGCGGTTATATCCATCTGAAGACGATTGCGGGGTGCAGCGAAGCGTTGATTGCGCGAGCGGGGGTGTTTGCGGATCGGCTGTCGGCCAATATTGAACTGCCGACTCAGAGGGACCTGGTGCAGCTTGCGCCGGAGAAGAAGACGTCGGTGATCGAGGCGACGATGGGGCAGATCCACGCGAAGACGGTGGAGTCTGAGGAAGAGCGTAAGGCTTCGCGGCTGGCGGCGAGTAAGAAGCCGGCGAAGTTTGCGGCGGCGGGGCAGTCTACGCAGATGGTGGTGGGAGCGACTGCGGCGAGTGACCGCGCGATCCTTTCGACGGCGACGCATCTTTATGGGCAGTACAAGCTACGGCGGGTGTATTACACGGGATTCTCGCCGTTTCCGGAGGCTGATGTGCGGCTGCCGCTGAAGGCTACGCCGCTGGTGCGCGAGCATCGGCTGTATCAGTCGGACTGGCTGATGCGGTTCTATGGGTTCGAAGCGAGCGAACTTACGTCGGAGGCGAATCCATCGCTGTCGCTGACGGAGGATCCGAAGATGAGCTGGGCGAAGGCGCATCCTGAGTTCTTTCCGGTGGACGTGAATGCCGCCCCGAAGGAGGCGCTGCTGCGGGTGCCGGGGATTGGGTACAAGAACGTGGAGCGGATTCTCTCGATTCGTAGGTATCACCGGTTGGTGCTGGAGGATTTGAAGAAGCTGCATGTAAGGGTGAAGCAGGGACTGCCTTATCTGGTGACGTCGGATTACTTGCCTTCCACGCATATTTTGAAGGCGGCTGAGCCGGTGGCGGCGCAGATGGATTTGTTTGCTCCGGTGAGTGCGCTTACGGGGTCGTTGTAGGGTAGGTTTTCGAACGTAGTAAGGCTTATGGGGAGAAAGGTTCGTAGGGTTGTGGTGCTATGAGGTTCGTCGGGGTCCTTCGACTGCGGCGCGCGCGATGAAGCTGCCCGCGCCTTCGCTCAGGATGACGCGGTTTTGGGATGGTGAGCAGAGCGGTTCGTGCTTCGGACGAATGCCCACCTTAGCGACGATAAAGCTGTCGCGAAGATGGGGCACCCGGCGATGGCGGCGCAGATGCGGAATTGTTAGCTCGGGGTGATGAGTTGCTCTCTCGTGAGTTGCATCGTAACTGGGGAGTGTGATGAAGCGTGTTCTGATTCAACCTGATTTCGAGGCTTGGCGTGAGGCGGCGCGAGATGCGCTGCGTGAGGGTTATGCGCCTGAGGAGATCGATCTTCAGGATGCCGCGGTCGCCAGTACGCTGGCGCTTTCGTTTGAGCTAGAGGCGGGGCCTACGGGGGTGGCGACTACTCAGCCCTATGTGTCGAAGAGCTTTCTTGACGATGCTGCGATGGTGGCGGTTCATCGCAATGCTGGGCGGTGGAATTTGCTGTATCGGGTGCTGTACCGGATGCAGGGCAATCGGAATCTGCTGAAGATCGAGACGGACTCGGATGTGGCGGAGATGAACCGGTTGGCCTCGCAGGTGAGGCGCGATCTGCACAAGATGCATGCGTTCGTGCGGTTTCGGAAGGTGATGCGACCGGGTGAGGTGATGCTGACGGAGCATCGGCCAGAGGTGCTGGTGCCAGCCAGTGGAGCGGCGGATGACGATGGGGAGATGCGTGCTCTGGTGCTGGTTACGCCGACACCGTTCGGCGTGGCGAAGAGCGAAATTGAGCAGTGTGAGCCGGAGGTTCCGGAGGCGCAGCTCGCGGCGGATGATTGTGAGCACTTCGTGGCGTGGTATCAGCCGGACCACCGGATATTGCCTTTGGCGGCTCCATTCTTTGCGGAGCGATTTGCGATTATGCGATGGAGCATTTTGACGCCGGATGCGAGCGTGTCGTGGGACCCGGTGACGAAAGAGCTGCTGTGGTCGGCGGGAGTGCCGAGGGAGTCGGCCCCGGATGAAGACGAGCTGGAGACGCTCTGGCGGAGCTACTACTCGAGCATCTATAACCCGGCGCGATTGAATCCGCGGGCGATGCGGTCGGAGATGCCGGTACGGTACTGGAAGAATCTGCCGGAGATGACGCTGCTGCCGACGCTGGTTACGCAATCGCAGAAGCGAGTGGAGGGGATGGTGGCGAAACAACAGGAGAAGACTTCAGCGGCACCGTTTGTGCCGGCTGAGCATACCGTGACGGCGATTGGAGCGGCGCTGCCGGCGTGCGAGGGGTGCGAGCTCTACAAGCATGCGACGCAGGCGGTTGGTGGTGTTGGGCCGGCTCACGCGAAGATGATGGTGGTGGGCGAACAGCCGGGCGATCAGGAGGATATCAAGGGGCTGCCGTTCGTGGGGCCGGCGGGGCGGCTGCTGGACCAGACGCTGGAGGAGCTTGGAATCGACCGGTCGGAGCTGTATGTGACGAACGCGGTGAAGCACTTCAAGTTTGTGCAGAAGGGCAAGCTGCGGCTGCATGAGAATCCGCGGCTCTCGGAGATTACGGCGTGCAAGCCTTGGCTGCTGGCGGAGATTGATGCGGTGCGGCCGAAGCTGATCGTGTGCCTGGGCGCGTCGGCGGCGAAGTCGCTGCTGGGCGGGACGTTTGGTTTGATGAAGCAGCATGGCGAGGTGCTGAGCACACCGTATGCGGAGCGGGTGATGGCAACGCTACATCCTTCGGCGATTCTGCGGGCGCGAGATGATGCGTCGCGTTCGCAGATGATGGAGATGTTCAAGGCCGACCTGGCGAAGGCGGCCTTGGTGATGGCGGGGTAGGATCCGGTTGGCGGTTTTGGCCGTCCCACTCATCGCGTGAGACAAAGGCGCGATGAATGGGGCACAGAGCGGTGGCTGGAGAAGGAGGAACAAGCAACGGCAAAGACCGATGCGGGGATTCTTCGCTGCGCTGAGAATGGCGGACATGCCAGATTAGGACGGGCTAACGCAGATTCCCTTCGGGAGTGACAAACGGGGAGAACAGACAACAGCAACGGCCAAAGCAGATTCCCTTCGGGAATGACAAACAAAAGAACAGACGAACAAAAGAACAGACGAACCGATTCCATGGCAAACGAGAAAGGATCGGGCGTCACTGAATGTTGAAGACGACGGCGGTGTTGTGGGTGATGCCTTCGGAGGTTGCGGTGACGACCACGGTGTAGGCGCCGGCTGGGGCGTTGGTGGTGGTTGTCGTGGGTGGGGGTGGGGTGATCGGATTACCGCCTGAGGAGCCTCCGCAGGCGACTATCGTCGAGGCGACAGCTAGCAGGAGCAGGCTGAAGAGGATTCCGCTGAGGCGCTTGCGGGTTCGTGGAAGGAAGATGAGGCAAGCGATCGCCAAGGATAGAGCGATCGGGCCGCTGGTGCCTGGATGGGAGGCTGGGTTTGTGGGGGTGAGGAGTGAGCCGGTGGTGGTCGTGATGAAGGCGTTGAGGGTGAGGGTCGCGGTACCGGTGCCGGTGATGGTGGAGGAGCCGGGAGAGATGGAGCAGGTGA
Source organism: Granulicella aggregans (assembly GCF_014203275.1). Classification (GTDB taxonomy): domain Bacteria; phylum Acidobacteriota; class Terriglobia; order Terriglobales; family Acidobacteriaceae; genus Edaphobacter. The sequence continues at coordinate 1,147,085 of NZ_JACHIP010000002.1, read as the reverse complement.
TTGCGGAGGAGGGTGAGGCGCAGGCGAGGGTGATGGGGACGGCGATGGTATACGGGCTCGAGAGGGCGACGGGAAGGGTGACCGTCTGGCCGGTCTTGACGGAGAGCGCGGAGGCGGCGACGGAGAGGGTGAAGTCCGAGGCGGTGACGGTGAGGGGAACGGCGGCGCTGGTGGAGGGTTGGTCGTTGAAGCTGCCGAGGTAGACGCCGACGACCTGCAGGGCGCCGATGGGGAAGTCGGTGGCGGGGATGGTGCCGGTGCCGGAGAGGATGCCGGTGGTGGAATAGGTCGAAGTGGGGACTACGGCGATGCTTCCGAGGAGAGTGCCGCTGGCGAAGATGTTGACCCTGCCGCTCGGAGAGGAGGTCTGGGGGACGGCGTCGACCACAGTGGCGGTGACGGCGATGCTGCCGGAGCTATCGACTGAGGCGGGCGTCAGGGCGAGCGACGTGGTGGTAGAGCTAGCAGAGGTGGCGGCAAAGGTGAGCGGGGCGGGGTAGGTGTACGAGACGGCGTTCCAGTTGGTGTCTCCCGCGTAGGTGGCGGAGAGGGTGTAGGTTCCGGCGGGGACGGCGGGGAAGGTGATAAAGGCGGTGGCAACGTTCGAGGTCTGGTACTCGCCCGGAGTGAGGGTGGCGGTCTGGCTGGAGGAGCCGAGGTTGACGGTGACGGTGCCGCTGGGCGGGGCGGAGAAGGTAGCGCCACGGAGCAGGACGTGGACGACGAGGCCGGAGCCGGCGGCGTAATCGAGGCCGTTGGTCGTGGAGATTTGTAGGATGGATTCGGGAACCACGCCGAAGGCGGCGGTTCCCTTGACGACGGTGATAGCGAAGGCGGATGAGGTGGAGGCGGTGAAGCTGGGGTCACCGGAGTAGGCGGCGGCGATGGAGTGCGCGCCGAGGGCGAGGTTCTGGGGAGTCCAGGTGGCGGTGCCGTTGGCGTTGAGGGGGATGGTCGCGGTGGCGGAGGTGCTGGAGTCGGTGAAGGTGACGGTTCCCGTAGCGACGCTGGAGGCAGGCAGAGCGAACGTGGGGGTGGAGGAGATGCTGGTGGGGATTGCCTCAAAGAAGAACTGGCTGCCGTAGGGTTCGGAGGGCAGCGCGACGGGGTTGGAGGGGAAGGCTGCGGGGTTGGTGAAGAGGTTGATGGCAGTGGAGCTGGCTTCGGGGGTGACGGTGAGGGTGACGGGAGTGGAGGTGCTGGAGGCGAAGGTGGCATCGCCGCTGTACTCGGCGGTGAGGCTGTAAGTGCCGCCGGGAAGCGTGGTCAGGGCGGTGGTCGCGGTGCCGTTGACCAGTGGGATGGTGCCCGGAGTGTTGCGGATGGCGGCGGTGGACGAGGTGAGGACGGTGTTGCCGGTGGGAGTGGCGGAGCCGGAGGTTGGCGTGACGGTGGTGGTGACCGAGGCGGATGCGCCGTGAACGAAGGTGGTTGGGGAGACCTGGAGGCTGGTGGAGGTCGCAGCGGCGGGAGCGGAGTTCCAACTGGCGAAGAGCTTTCCGGCGTCGATGGAGCCGAGGCCGGTGGCGAGGTCGTATCCGGGGCCTGCGGCGTAGACGCCGAAGGAGTCGATGGCGATCAATGGAGCGGCTGGAATCGGAGTGGCGCAGAGGGGGCCCGAGTTGATGGAGCAGAGAACGTCGTTGGTGCCGACAGTGATGTCGTGAAAGAGGGTGGGATCTTTGCGGGCGAGGGCGTAGAGGGTGAAGTTAGCCTGGCCTTGGCGACCGTATTTCTGGTCGATGAGGGCCATAACGCCAGCCATGGCGGGCGACGAAGCAGAGGTTCCGCCGACGAGGAAGACGTGATAGTTGCCGCTGGAGTTAGGGGTGCAGTCGCCGGGGTCGGCGCAGATGGGCCAGGCGCTGAAGTTGGCGGCGTTGGCGGCGAAGAGGGAGACGTCAGGGAGGTCGCGGGCCTGATCGGCGGGGACACCGGTGGCGGACTGCCAGGCGGGCTTGGGATAGCCGGAGAGGCAGGTGTTGGATGTTGATGTGGAGGAGCTGCTGGTGGCGGTGCAGTTACTGACGCCGCCTCCGCCGGAGGCCGAAGGAATTGTAAAGGCTGAGTAGTTGAAGGGGACGACGTTGAGGCCGAGGGCGTTGTCCCATGGCTGCTCAGGCAGGGGAGCTTTGAGGGAGCCTTTTGAGGTGTCGTTGGAGGCGTTCCAGAGGGTGGAGATGCTGGCGCCGCCGGTGGCGTAGTCGGAGTAGTAGAAGTCGGTGCCACCGACGGCGACGTTCCAGGGCGTGGAGGCGATGCCGTTGACGGAGAGGGTGCTGGTGGGAGTGAACTGGCCGGAGGAGCCGACCGAGGCGAGGGTACAGGTAGTGGGGCCGCTGTCGCCACTGGAGACGAAGACGGTCTGACCCTGGGCGGCGGCCTGCTGCCAGATGCCGTTCCAGAACTGGTTGGCTGTGCCAAGGAGTTGCTCACATGTTCCGTAGCTGACGCTGAGGACGGAGGCCTGATTGTCTTCCACAGCACGGAGGGCGGCGAGCGCGAGCGAGCTAAGCAGCGGCTGACCGCCGGAGATGTAGAGGTTGACGGTAGCTGCGGGAGCCACGGAACCGCTGACCTCGACGTCGAGGAAAGCTTCGATGTCGGGGGAGAGCGGGTCGCCGGGGTCGGTGCCGTCGACGATGACCTGGGTGTGGTCGGCGGGGAGGCTGAAGAGCTTGCGGTAAGCATCGACGAGGGCGAGGTTGATGTTGCTGGTGCCGATGATGCCGATGGTCTGGCCGGCGCCGGTGGTGCCGCCGGCGTAGATGGGAGCGAGGTTGTACTGGGTGGCGAAGTCTTCAGGCGCAAGGGCGTAGAAGGGCTGGTTGTTATGGGTAAGAGTTTGGTCGGGATTTTCGGTAGACGCGATGGGGGTGGCGCGGTGGGTCTCGCGTGACCAGGTGGCGGGACCGACCGGGGCGGCGTAGCTATCGAGGATCAGGTTGTTGATGGGGGCAATGGCGGCTACGCGGGAGAGGATGGCGGCGGGGAGAGAGATTGCCTGGGAGTTGGCGTAGAAGGTTTTGCTGGTGCCCTTGCTCGTGACGGCGAAGTTGTGGATGGGGGTGTGGAGGGCCTCGGCGACCTGGGCGGCAGTGCCGGAGAACTCGACGGTGGTGCCGTTGAGGGCGAGGTGATTGACGGTGAGGCCGTGGGACTCGAGCCAGGAGGTGACGACGGCGGCGTCTTCGGGGAGAGCGCCGAAGCGGTCGCCGAACTCGCTGGGAGTGAGCCACCGGTGGAAGCTGGGGGAGCCGGGGGAGTGGGCGTCGCGGAGGAATTGCTGGAGGGCCCGCTCGCGGGAGGCGGGGCGAGTGAGAGTGAGGATGAGGCGGTCCAGCGGGAGGTCGGAGGCGACGGGACCTTGGTCGTACTTAGCCTGGGCGAGCGGGTGGACGGAGCCGGGGAGGGTGGTGCGGTGAGCTTCGTCAACCGTGACGGAAGACTGGGCGGGGGTTTTGCTGGTGAGTGGGGCAGAGAGGACGAGGAGGCAGAGAAGCCAGGGACGCAGTTGCCGCATGCAAAATTTCTCCGGGAGCGGGATTGGAGGAGGGTACATGAGGAAGGGGCTACGTTGGGTAAATTTCGTTATTGCCAAGGGGTGGAGAGGTCTCGCTGGGCGGTTGGGGCGGACCCACTCATTCGCGATGAGACTGCGAATGAATGGGGCACAGGGTGTGGGGTGGTCAAGGAAGGACAGGCAACGACAAAGGCTAATGCGGGGGTCTCTCCACTGCGCCGCGCGGTGAAGCTGCACGGCTCCGGTCGAGATGACGTATTTCTTGGGTGCCACTTTGCCCTCGCCGAGAGGACGAATCGTTAGAGAAACTTTCCTACTATCTACTAAAAACTTAGTTGACAAAATGAAGGGGCGGGCGTCTTATCTACGAAAGGATTAGGAGGTCGTTGTCGATGACGTTGAATAAGGGCAAGGGGAACCAGACTTTGACTCCGCTGGAGCTGGAGATCATGCAGGTGTTGTGGGAGCTGGGGCCGTGTACGGTGTCGGATGTGCAGCCGAAGCTGAAGGGTGATCTGGCGTATACCACGGTGCAGACGATGTTGAATGTGCTGCTAAAGAAGACGAAGGTGAAGCGCGTACAGGAGGGGCGGGCGTATCGGTATCGGGCGGTGGTGAGCCGGGAGCGGGCGTTTGGCGGGGCGTTGAATGACCTGGTGAAGCGGATGTTCGGAGGCTCGAGCGAGGCGCTGCTGATGGCGATGGTGGATACGAGGCAGATCTCTGCAGAGGAGCTGGAGCGGGTGGCGAAGCGGCTGGCAGAGATGGAGCGGGATGGGGCCAAGGACAGTGATCTGAAGGAGGCGCGATGACGGAGCAGGCGGTGGTCGAGTATGTGGCGAACTGTGCGTGGCAGGTGCCGCTGCTGGCGGGCGGGGCTTGGGCGATGGTGAAGCTGGCAAGGCCGGCTCTGCGGACGGAGTACTGGCTTTGGGTGGCGGTGCTGGCGATGGCGGTGGTGCTGCCGATGCGTGGGGTTGAACGGCGAGGCGGGAATGAAAGACGAACCGCAATCGTAGAGGTGCAACGTGGCGCGGGTTCAACGTATGCCTTGATGTGGGCGGATGGAAGCTTTCTGCGAGGAGAGGAAAGGCCCGTAACGTTGCGGGAGCGCATCGCAACACTGCGATCTGAGCTGGGGTCTGGAGCGTGGTCGGGGTGGAGAGGATTTCGGCTGCAGATGAGCGCTCGTGGGACGCACTGGTTTGTGGGCGTCTACGTGCTGGCGATGTTGTTTGCGGGGCTGCGATTGTTTGGGGCGTGGAGACGGGCTCGGCTGCTGGTGAGGGATGGGCAGGAGATGTCGCTGGGCGACGAGGCGATGCGGAGCTTGCAAGAGGTGGCCTACCGGATGGGGGTGGAGGTTCCGGAGATTCGTGAGTCGCACCGGATCGCTGGACCGATGGTGGTGGGGGCTTTGCGGCCGGTGCTGCTGTTGCCTGAAGGAGCGGGGGAGTACGGCGAAGATGAGTTACGGGCGGCGATCGCTCACGAGCTGGCGCATGTGAAGCGGAGGGACTACCTGGTGAACTTGCTGTGCGAGGCGGTGATGCTTCCGGTGAGCTGGCATCCGGTGGCAAACGCGGTGGAGCAGAGGATTCAGCAGACGCGGGAGATGGTTTGCGATGAGATGGCGGCGGAAGAGATGGAGTCGGGCGAAGGGTATGCGCGGTGCCTGGTTTCGGTGACGCGGCGAATCATGGAGCGGCCGGTGGCTTTTGAGCGGACGCAGGCGGTTGGGTTTTTCGACAGGAACACGCTGGAGGAGAGAGTGATGCGGCTGACGGCAGGTGGGGAGATGATGACAGGACGTTCGAAGGCAATGCGAGTGGTCTGCGGTGGATTGGCGTTGGCTACGGTGGTGGGAGTCGCGGCTACGTTCCATGTAAAGCCGGCGTTTGGTGCTGAGGCAGTGGGGCAGAGTTCGGCTGCTGTGACCGCTGCTGCTAGCAATAAGGCGGCTGCGGGTGTGGTTCAGGTGCAGCCGGTGAAGCCTTCGGCGTTGGTGGTTGAAGGGGACACGGTTGCGGCGACTGAGGTGCAAGGGCATCCTTCTGCCCCGGTGGCGATTGCGCGGGGTAAACATGCGACCGTGACAGCAGAGCCGGGCGAGTATGTCCATCGGTGGAAGACCCACGATGGCGAGGCGTTCGCGATGGTGAATCACGAGGCGACCGAGCCGAGTGAAGAAGAGCAGCAGGCGGTGGAGGAGAAGCTTGACGACATCCATGCGGGGGCAGATCCGGCAGTGATTCGGCTGGACTGGCCGGAGGTGAAGCTGGATTGGCCGGAGGTGAAGCTGGACCTGAAGAAGCTACAGATCGATAAGGTGCAGATCGAGAAGGCGCAGCGGCTGATGAACGATCCGGCGATGAAGAAGCAGTTTGCGGAGTTGCAGCGGAAGGGCATGCTCGACGCGCAGAAGCAGATTGCGGAGTTAAGGATCAATCCGCCAGATATCAACCTGTCGAACCTGAACCTGGAGCTGCAGATGCAGTCGGCGAAGGATGCGTTGGACAGGCTGCAGGTGGAGGGGCTGGCCGATTCGCAGATCAAGTTGATCGATGAGGCAAAGATCAATGCGGAGATCGCCGAGGGAATGAAGGGTAACGCTGCGGCCATGGCGAAGCTGCGGAAAGAGATGGATTCGGGCGAGTTGAAGGCGAAGCTGGAGGCGGCGCAGAAGTTGCTGGACGAGGTGCAGAGGAAGATGGAGGCGATGCAGAAGGAGAAGAAGTAAGTTCGGTCCCACCCATGGCCAAGTGCTTGCCATGGGTGGGGCACCCGATTTTTTTCTGCCGCACGAGACGATCAATGCGGTGGTCTCTCCACTCCCGTTGGTCGGTCGAGATGACGGTTTAACGGGGCGACTCACGGGAGGCTTGCGGGTGGTAAGCCCAGTATGGTGGCGATGCGTTGGGTGGTCTCGGGGTTATTGGGTTGGGCTTCGGTGAGCTGGGTGCCGGCGAAGTGACGGTAGGCGGTCTGGCCGGGGGCGGCGAGGGTGACGAACTCGACTGATTGGGGGGCGTCGGGGATGCGGGCGCCGAACCAGTGGGGGTCTTCGCGCTGGACCCAGGTGACCAGGGCTAGGACTGAGCCGGGTTGGTAGGTCGCAGCGGGGGGAGAGGCGGAGCGGGAGTTGATGGAGCGGGCGGCGGCTTCGTTGCCGAAGAGGGTCGCGGTGGTGTGGGTCCTGGGATCGACGTACATGGTGATGGGAGTCCAGCCTAGAGGTTGATAGGGGAGGCTGGCGGGCAGGGCGGCGGCGTGGTTGTTGACGGCTTCCTGACGATCGACCTTGGCTGTAGTGATGGGCAAGGTGTAGACGTAGTCGTCACCTTTGACGGGTAGATGGCAGGTGGTGCATTCGGTGACGAACTTGGCGTCTTTGCCGTAGGGCTTGAGGTCGAGGCCGCGCCAGCGTCCCCAGCCCCAGCCTTCGATGCTCTTATACTTTGCGGCGTCTTTGACCATGAGCTCAACCTGTATGAATTTACCGGGATGGATGAGGCCGTCGGCACCGAGCTGCTGTTGCCAGGCGATCTTGGCGAAGCGGGCGCCGTCGGGCCAGGGGGTGATAGCGCCGGACTGGGCGGCTTTGAAGGCGACGTCGTTGCCGAGGATGAAGCGGAAGGTGTTGTTGTCGCCGCGGTCGGTGGTGGCGATGACCTTCCAGTTTTCGAAGCTGGGATCGAAGGCCAGGCCGTTGAACTCGGGTGGGACTTCGGAGAGGGAGGTGGGAGCGGCGGACGTGGGAGCGGCGGACGTGGGAGTTGGTGCTGAAGGTGCGGCTGGCGGTGTGGGCAGAGTTCCCCAGGGCGCTAGATAGGCCTTGAGGGTGGCCAGGTCTTCGGGGGTGACTTTGGCGTCGGGGTGGAGCGCGGTGAACTGGGGGAGCGGCATGGCTCCCAGCTGGATCATGTTCACGGCTTCGAAGAGCGTGGCGCGCTGGGCGGCGGCGGGCTTGGTGCCGATGGTGGAGAAGTTGAGGTGCTCGCGGGCGGTGAGGATGTCGTGGCGGACGAGCCAGTAGCCGGGGACGATCTGGTCGAACCATGCGAGGCGGCGCTCATTGGAGTGGCAGGCGTAGCAGTCCTTTTCGAGGATGTGTTTGATCTCGGGGGGCGCTTGAATTTCGGCGGTCGCGGGTGCGGCGGGGATGGTGGGGCGGATTGTCTGCAGGGCTATGAAGAGGATGATGCCAATTGCCGCGAGCCTTGCGAGGAATTTCATTCGTTCTCCTGGGGGTAGTGTCGATTCTACTGGTGTCGACCGACTAGGAGAGGACGACGGCGTTGTAGACCATGTGGAGGAGGATTGCGGGAGCGAGGCGTCCGGTCTTCTTGAAGAGGAGGGCGTTGGCGACGCCGAGCAGACCGACGGGAAGCCAGGAGAGCGGGCCGTGGTAGATGGCGAAGAAGGCGGCGCTGCCGAGGACGGCGCGCCAGCCTCCCCACTCGCGGCCCCATTCACGATCAAGGGCGCGGAAGAGGAGACCGCGGAAGAGGTACTCCTCGGCGAATGGGGCGAAGAAGACGGCCATGACGAAGTAGGACTGCTTGAGGCCGAAGATCCTGGCCGCCTGCTCTTCGGACTTGCGGAGGATCTCGGCGGTGGCGGGGATGTGGTGGAGGATGGCAATGTAGCCGTGGGCGAAGAGGCCGAGGAGCAGGCCGCCGGCGACTCCGGCGAGCAGGGCCGGGACGAGAGCGGTGTTGGTGGAGAGGAGGGTGCGCCACCAGGATGGCGTGGGGGGTAATGTGGGTTTGGAGTTGCTCGACGGGGACTGGCTGGGTGGCCAGTTTATGACTTCATGGAGGGAGACGCTGCGGTTGCCAAGAAAAGAGATGGCTCCAAGGGTGACTGCGACGGAGCAGACGCAGTAGCCCATGGCCTGGGCGATGGCTATGTTGTCGCGACCGAAGATGCCGAGGAGGATGCCGGCGACGACAGCACCGCTCTCGACGAGGATGCTGATGGCGATCATGGCGTGCATGAGCGTTGGCGGCGGGGGCAGCTCTTCCGACCAGGGATCGTAGAGGAAGGGCAGGCGGGCGCGGAAGTTCTGCCAGATGGCGGCGGCGGTGATCCAGGAGTAGACGATTCCCATGACGGCGATGTGCCACTGCTGGGTGACGATGCCGATGGAGAAGGTGAGCATTCCCAGTTGCACTGCCCAGCGGCGTCCGCTGGGGATCTTTTGGACCTCGCCGGAGTCAGAGGTCACGGTGACGAGGGTGACTGATTTTTCCGCCATGCTGCGGCTGAAGAAGAACCACCCTATGCCGACGAGCGCGATCTTCCAGAAGGCCGATGGGAAGAGGAAGACCGCGTAACAGAGGATGAGAGCGACGAGGACGGAGGAGATGAGCGACCAGAGCCACGCCTTGGCCTTGAGCAGAGCTTCGAGGCCCTGGGGCCAGGACATGGCGATCCAGAGGGCGTTGCCTTCGGAGGTGAGGGACTTGGGGCCGAGCACCCAGAGGAAGTAGGTGCCGAAGAGGATGGCCGCTCCGGCGAGGTAGTTCCAGGACTCCTGAGCGTGGCTGACGAGGAAGCGGAGGTTGAAGGCCTGGAATCCGGCGAGGGTGACAGGGACGAGGATGGTCTGGACGATGGCGCTGCGGTCGCGGGTGAACCAGAGGAGTTCCTTGCGGTAAAGAGGCCTGGTGCCGGAGCGGAAGGCGGAGCTTCCGGCGGCTGAGGGGCGGGAGTCGGAGGCGAAGTTTCCGGCGAGGCCCTGCTGCGCTCCCCAGACGCTGAAGGCGACGGCGGCGGCGGTGGTGCCGGCGGCGAGGGCCCAGCAGACGAGGAGTCCTAGGGAGAACGAGTAGGTGCCGTGGGCGCTTCCTCCGAGGAACCAGCGGAGGTAGGGCCATGGGAGTGCGGTGAAGCGCAGGAGGAATGCCGGGGCGGCGGCGATGAGCTTCGGAAGGCCGGAGAGGCCGAAGAAGAAGATCATCATGGAGGTGAATCCGAACCATCCCATGAGGCCGATGACTGCTCCACGAGAGCGCGGTGAGACGCGGAGCATGACGGCTATCTCCACGGCTTTGCCTATGCAGGCGGTTGCGATGGCGATCGGGATGCCCATGAGGACGGTGGCGAGCGCGCCGAGGTCGGGGCCGTAGATGAAGCCGTAGGTGAAGCCGACGAAGAGGGGCGCTCCCCAGTAGATGGGGTTGGCGGCGAGGGGCGAGAGGATCTCGGCGAGGAAGATTGCGCCGGGAGGGACGGGGTGCGAGAAGAGCCACTCCCACATGGGGTGTCGGCGGCGCTGGAGGTCGACCTCGAGGCCCTCGCCCTGGAAGATGAGCATGACGGCCCAGAGCAGGAGCAGGAGGGAGCCGAGCATGGGGGCGAGGAGTTGCGGGGCCGTGGGGATGACTTCAGGGGCCGGTGGTGGAGGGGCGGTGTCCACGATGAAGGCCTGGAGGCCGCGATCGTGGAGGCCCTGGCGGAGTGTGCTCTCGATCTGATCCGGATCTCCGCCGGTGATCTCAGAGATCCGTTGGGATTCGGCGGAGTAGGCCTCTTGCGGGACTGCGTTCTCGGCGGGGGTGTAGAAGTTTGCCTTGTCATTCAGAGCGCGATTCGCGGCGTCCAGAAACGTCTGGCTGACGGCAATTCTGGCGTCGCGGTAGATTGGGGCGGGCGGCGGAGGAGCCGGAGGTTGAGATGCCTCGTGAACCAGGAAGGCAGCGAGGACGTTGAGGCCGACCATGATCAACACAGCGAAGAAGGCACCGAGGCTTCCCCAGTTGGTGGAGTTTCCGGAGCGCCGCTGCAGAAGCTCCTGCGCGCGACGACGCCGGCCGTTGGAGCGGGCGCGGGATGCGGCTAGGAGGATGCGGACGGTTCGCCAGAAGCTGGGCGGGGAAGTCGAATCGGGATTTGTGGCCGGGTTCATGACGGGATCTTATGTCCGGCTTATCTTTGGGGCGGACGGGCGGTGAGTTGGAGGAAGATCTCTTCGAGGCTGGCATCTCCGAAGCTGGCGCTGAGTTCCGTGATCGAGCCCTTGGCGACAACGGTGCCCTCGTTGACGATGACGGCGTGGGAGCAGAGGCGGGTGACGTGGTCCATGAGGTGCGTGGAGAAGAGGACGGTGGTCCCCTGTGCGGCGGTCTCGGAGATGAGGTCGTAGAAGAGGTGGGTGGATTCGACGTCGAGGCCGTTGGTGGGTTCGTCGAGGACGAGGAGGCGGGGCTGATGGAGCATGGCGAGGAGGAGGCCAAGCTTTTTTTTCATGCCGCGGGAGTAGTCCTCGGCATAGGCGTAGATGTCGTCGGCGAGACGGAGTCGGGCGATGATGGGGTCGAGTCGGGCGAGGGTCTCTTTGGGGTCGAGGCCGTGCATGGCGGCGCTGAGCGAGAGGATCTCGTGGCCGGAGAGGTAGGAGTAGAAGATGGGCTCGTCGGGAAGGAAGCCGATGAGGCGTTTGACGGCGACGCGGTCTTCGAAGGCGTCGAGGCCGGCGATCTGGATGCTGCCGCGGGTCGGCTTGAGGATGCCCATGAGCAGGCGGAAGAGCGTCGTTTTGCCGGCGCCGTTGGGGCCGAGGAGGCCGCAGATCTGGCCGGAGGGGACGGCGAAGGAGATGTCCTTGAGGGCGGTCTTGTCGCCGAAGGACTTCATGACGTGATCGACGGTGACGAGTTGGAGGGGTGGTGGCGCGGGTGAGGCGTCGAGATCCGGGCTGGGGATGGTGAGGGTATGGTCGCTCATTCGTTGCTCAGGGGCGGTCAGGTTCGTCGGGGTCCTCAACGGGGTATCGATGGTTTGCGTGATGTGAGGATACGACAGAATTTGACTGGGCCCGAGAGATGGCCTAAGAGATTGGCCGGAGAGATTGGATCAGGGGGCTAGGTGGCGCAGGCACAGTCCTTGCAGAAGGTGTGGTTGAGGCGGTGGGCGGAGATCATGAGGATGCTGCCGGCGAAGGTGACGGCGACCTCGGCCCAGTGGCTGGGGAGGCGATCGCCCGCGAAGGCCGCGAAGAAGATGCAGGCCAGGCCAGCGAACATCAGAGCGATGATGCGGCGTTTGCCGTGGGTGCGGAAGCCGCGGACGAGCGAGGCGGCTCCGATGAGTGCGATGAAGAGAGCGAGGTCGCGGTGGATGCGCTCTTCGGACGGAAGCAGGTGTGCGAAGACGGCGGAGATAGAGAGCAGGACAGGGGTGAAGAGGCAGTGGACGATGCAGGCGGCGGAGGTCCAGACGCCGATGCGGTCGTAGGGCAGGTTGGAGGCGGTTGCGGCGGGGACTGACGGGGCCTGGGTGCAGGAGTGCTGGCGGGACATAGCTTCAAGGGTAAAGGCGGGGTGGGGATGGGGCAAGGATGTGGGGGCTGAAGAGGAGGGATTTGCCGCTGTGAGGCCGGGATCGGGACTGGTCTAAGATGAAGCGGTGCGTAAGCACTCCGGGCCAGAAGAGCATCCGAGATGAGTTTGCTGGAGGTGTGCGTGGGTTCGAGGCGCGAGTTTCTCTCTTCGTGCGCGGGAGCGGTGGTGGGCGCCAGATATGAGGCTTCAGGAGTCGCCGACTTTTTGCAGACAACAGTCCTTCAGGGACCGATCAGCGTTGGCCTGCCGGCCTCACCACCCGCTGAAGTTACGCAGGCCAACCTCGCCGCGGCTGACTCTTTGATGACGAACTTTATGGTGCATGAAGGCGTTAGCGCGGGACAGCTGGCAATCTGCCGCGGAGGGAAGGTCCTGCTGAGTAATAACTATGCGACGAAGCCGCCCCGTGGATATGAACCAGTCACCCGGACGAGCCTGTTTCGCATCGCGAGTTTAAGCAAGATGTTTACGTGCGCAGGAATTACCGTGCTGCGATCGCGCGGCGATCTGGATATCGATGCGAAGGTGTTCCCGCTGCTCGGTATCGACACACCGGCGATTGCCAGGGACAAGCCCGATCCGCATATCAACGAGATCACGGTGAAGCATCTTGTCGACCATGCGGGCGGATGGAACGACCATGAGGGATGCGTCGCCAAGGATGGGACCCATGTTCCCGGGACCGGTTGGGACCCGATGTTCGCCGCGCGTCAGATGGCGCTGGAGATGAATCTGAACAGGCCTCCGTCACGGCAGGAGATTGCGCAGTATATGTACGGAAAGAAGTTACAATTTGCGCCGGGCACGCAGGATTTTCGCTCGACGGGTTCGAAGTCTTATTCGAATCTGGGATATATGCTGCTGGGACTTGTGATCGAGAAGGTGTCGGGGCAGGCCTATATGGACTTTATTCACAAAGAGCTGGAACCCGATTGCGACACCTCCAATGTCTACCTCTCGAAGCTGATGGATGCGGTCAAGGATCCACGCGAGGTCTGGTATGTCAGTCCGGGGTCCGCGCCGACGCAATTGAAGCCTCGTTCCTCCGACCTGCTTCCGTCGGCCTATGGAGGAGACTTCATTCCCGAGCTGCATGATGGTGCCGGGGGACTTATGACGAATGCGGAGACGCTGGCGCAGTTCAGCTTTCACTATGCGGTGTGGGGGTTGGGGAGGCGCGCTGCGGGCTATACCCGGAGCGGAAGTTTGCCGGGTACGAGCAGCTTTACTTACTCCCGCCCCAACGGAATCGATTGCGGATTTGTGCTGAATACGCGGGAGTTTAACGGCGGCCCGAAGCGGCTGGAGGAGTTTAGTAGCTCGCTCCAGGGGCTGCTGGACAAAGCTTGAGGGCTGGCCCTATTGGCGGAGTTCGACTACCGTGGCTCCCTGTCCGCCTTCGTTTTGTGCGGGCTCGGTGACAGTGGTTACGTGTGGATGCGAGCGCAGATACTCGCGTAAGGTCCGGCGGAGGACGCCCATGCCGGTGCCGTGGACGATGCGGATCCGGGGGAGGCCGGCGAGGAAGGCGCGGTCGAGGAAGCGTTCTACTTCGGTCTCGGCTTCGTCGGCGGTGCGGCCGATGACGTTGATCTCGGAGCTCATGTAGTCGGAGTCGCTGCTGGTGGCGGTGGAGATGGTGACGCCTCCACGCTTGCGGGCGGCTTGCAAGGGCGTGATGGCCTGGACGGTGACTACGTCGGTGATGTCGTCGCTGCTTGCGCGCATCTTCATGGGGCCGATGGAGACTTCGTAGTTCTTTGCGTCGATCACGCGTTCTACGCGGGCCTGACGGCCGAGAGATTTGAGGGTGACGAGGTCGCCGGGCTTGATGGCGCGTGGGGCTTGCTGGAGCGGGGACTTTGCGTTGGAGGCGCGGTCGGGATGCTTGTCGGCTCCGGTGTTGTGGGCGACGATGGTGCCTCTGAATTGGTCCGAAAATTCGCGCTTCGCGCGGGCGAGGCGGAGGTCGGCGTCGCGGGAGATCTTTTGTGCGAGGGCCTTGTCGTCGATGGCTTTGACGGTGTCCTTGATCTGGGTGGCGAAGTCCTGCATGAGGGTTTCGAGCTTCTGTTCGAGCTCGCGGATGCGGGCCTTTTGTTCGGCGCGGCCTTCGATGTCTAAACGGATTTTCTCTTTGCGGAGTTCTTCTTCCTTAGCGTGCAGGGACGCACGCTCGCTCTCTGCCTCGCGGAGTTGATCGTGGAGCTGGTCTAGGAAGGCACCGATGTCGGCGGTCTGGGTGGTCATCTGCTCGCGGGCGACCTGCATGATGGCTTCGCTCATGCCGAGGCGGGCGGCGATGTTAAGGCCGGCGGAGGCTCCGGGGACGCCGAGACGGAGCTGGTAGGTGGGCGAGAGGGTGGCCTGGTCGAAGCCGACAGCGGCGTTGAGGACACCGGCGTGGTTGGCGGCATAGACCTTGAGCGAGGTGAGGTGGGTGGTGATGCAGGTCCAGGAATTTGTCGCGAGGAAGTGAGAGGCCACGGCTACGGCGAGGGCTGCGCCTTCTTCGGGGTCGGTGGCGGACCCTAGTTCGTCTAGAAGGACGAGTGAGTTCGCGTCGGCGAGGCGGCTGATGCGGTCGAGGTTGACTACGTGGGCGGAGAAGCTGGAGAGATTGCGCTCGATGGACTGGGCGTCGCCGATGTCGGCGTAGATGGAGTGGAAGAGAGGTAGGATGGCTTCTTCGGCGGGGACGGGGATGCCGGCCTGGGCCATCAGGGCCAGGAGGCCGGTGGTTTTTAGGGTGACTGTTTTGCCGCCGGTGTTGGGGCCGCTGATGATGAGCTGGCGGGCTTCTGCGGGGAGGGCGATGGTGAGGGGGATGGGGGTGAGCGCGGCGGTGCCTTCTTCGCGGGCTGATGCGCGCATGCGGAGTTCGAGGAGCGGGTGACGGGCGTTGGTTAGGGAGATTTGGGGGTCGTTTGAGGAGAGCGGTTCGTGCTTCGCACGAATGCCCACCTTAGCGACGATAGAGCCGTCGCGAAGATGGGGCACCCGGGTTTCGTGGCTGGAAGCTTGGAGCGGTTGTGGAGATTGAGGCGGGGTGGCGGGTCCTTCGACTCCGTCCGTCGCAGGTGCGCGACGGACTTCGCTCAGGATGACGGCATTATTCACGTCCGTGCCAACAGTGAACTTGGGGCGGGTGCAGTTGAGGTCGTTGGCGAAGCGGGCTCGGGCTATGTGGGATTCGACTTCGGCGAGGATGGCGGTGCCCAGGTGGAGGGCTGTCGCGTTTTCGCCGAGGGCGCGGGTCATGGCGACGAGGATGCGGTGGATCTCGGATTGCTCCTCGTCGAGGAGGCGGACGAGTTCGTTGTTTTGCTCGATGGTTTCGAGGGGTTCGACGAAGACGGTCTGGCCGGAGGATGAGGCTCCGTGGATGACGCCGGGGACGCGGCGGCGGAACTCGGCTTTGACGGGGATGACGAAGCGGTCGCCGCGGATGGTGATGAGTTCGTCCTGCGCGGACCCCTCGCTTGCGAGGGAGCGTAAAGAGCGGCGGAGAGAGTCTTCAATGGCGCGGTGCTGGCGCTCCATGGCGCGGCGGATGCGGCGGAGTTCGGGGCTGGCGTCGTCGGAGAGGGAGCCGTCGGGTTCGATCTTTCCGCGTAAGGCGCGGAGGAGGTTGGCCAGGTCGTGATCGAGGAGCGGGGCGGTGAGGGCGGCGATGCTGGTCGCGCTGGCGAGGCCGTTGGCTCGGGTGGCTTCGGCGGAGGTGAAGAGATTGCGCCAGGCGGCTACGCGCTCGGCTACGTTGAGGAGGTTGAGGATCTCGAGGGATTCAAGGGCGGCGCCTTCGATGCGGGCCTTGTCGAGCTGGGTGGTGGGGTCGAAGAGGCCGTTGAAATCGAAGGTGCCGCCGGCGGCGAGCATGGCGCGGAGTTCGGAGGTGCGCTGGTGCTGGGTTTCAATCCACGATAAGTCCGAAGAGGGTTCCAGCCCTGTGACCCAGGCCCGGCCTAGCGGCGAGGTGGTGCGGGTGGCGATGTGCTTGCGGAGGCGCGGCCACTCGAGGGCGATGGCGCTGGTCTCTGTGAGCGGAGCAGGGATGACGGGGATGAGGGACGGCTGTGGCACAGGTCTATGGTAGCGGGTTCGAAGGGTAGGGTGGTGCGGCGTTTTACGTCCCACCCATGGCCAAAGGCGAGCCATGGATGGGGCACCCGGTTGTTGTGGTTATGTCGAACCCATCGCTAAAGTCAGGAGCGCGATGAATGGAGCGGTCTTCTATCGTAGTGGGTCGGTTCGTGGCGAGACCCACTCATCGCGATGAGACCGCGATGAATGGGACACAAGGGTCTTCGCCACCCGGCCGTCGTGGTTTATCGAAGTCCTTTGGGCGGGTGTGGATTGAACCCGGGAGTAAGATGGCGCGTATTGAAAGTCGGTGCTCGTGCTTCATGTTCCTGGATGGGCATGGTTTCGAGGGCGTGAGTTGGAGGTTTGCGATGGTTTGTCCGGCGTGTGGAACTCCTGCGGTTGAGGGCGTGAATTTTTGTGCGAGATGTGGGGCGGCAGTTGTGAGTGCGTCGCCATATGGTGTGCCTCCGCCTCCGGTTGCGGGGCACTACGGGATTCCTGATCCCCCGCGTGTGTGGCTGTTACGCAACCTGCAGCCTTTGGGTGTTCTGTGGTGCGTGTTTGGCGCGTATCGCGTGGTTTCGGGACTCTTCGGGCTGATCTTTGTCCGGTCGTTTGTGGGGAATGGATGGGGTCGGCACTTTGGCAATGACTGGATCGCGCCGCATGGGTTTTGGGGCGCGCTACTACCGGTGCTTGCATTCACGACGCTCGTCTACGCCGGACTTGCGGCGTTCACGGGATGGAGTCTGTTGAACCGGAAGCCGTGGGGGCGGACGCTGGCGATCATTGCCGGAGTGCTGGCCCTGTTCAAGTTTCCACTGGGGACGGCGCTGGGGATCTATACGCTTTGGGTGCTGGCTCCGCGGCAGGCAGGGATGGAATGGGAGAGGATCGCGGATCGAGGGTAGGAGCGTCGCGCGCCTGTGACGGGGATGGTTATGAGATCCCACCCATGGCCAAAGGCGAGCCATGGGTGGGGCACCCGCACTCAGGGGATCGCTCAAGCTTTGAGCTGGGCGAGGCCGCCCATCATGTCGACCTGCATCCAGAATTTGGCGATGCGGCCGTTGCTGACTTGGTAGAAAACCATGGCGCCGACTGAGACGTGCTTGCCGGTGGGCGGGATGCCGGCGAAGGTGCCGTGGTGGGCGGCTTCGAGGGTGGCGTTGATGGCGACGAGGTCGCCTTCGGAGACGATCTGGTGGATGACCAGCTCGTAGTTCGGGAAGCTGGCTTCGGTGTCCAGGATGTGCTGCTTGAGAGCGGGGTCGTCGACCCATTGGTCGATGAGGGCTGCGGTCTTGGGCTTGCCGCTGAAGGCTTTGAAGTAATCTTCGACGACCTGCTTGCTGGTGAGGGTGGCGGTGGACATGGCGTCTCCTGAGAGGTGAATTTCGGGTGCGGGAGAAGATTAGCGCTGGCGGGAGCAATTGAAGTCCACTAAAGTTGTGGGGAAATTCAAAGGGAAATCAAAGCCAGGGATCTTGAAGCTATGGACGAGAGCGTCTATCGGTTCGCTGAGTTTGCGTTGTCGCCGGGTGGGCGGCGGCTCTCGCTGGCTGGAGTGAGCGTTGCGCTGCCGCCGAAGACGTTCGATGCTCTGTGCCTGCTGGTGCGGAAGCGTGGCGAGCTTGTCGCGAAAGAAGAGTTTCTAAGGACGCTTTGGCCGGGCGTTTATGTGACCGAAGCGAACCTCACGAACATCGTTGTGGATCTGCGGAAGCTGCTCGGCAAAGAGGCGGTGCAGACGGTGGCGAAGTTTGGCTATCGGTTTACGCTGCCGGTTGCGGGTGAGGCGGGGATCGATCAGGCGGCGTATGAGAGCTTCGTGCGCGGGAAGGAGTTGATGGCGGAGCGGTCGCTGGAGTCGATACAGCGGGCGAGGGATCTGTTCATGATCTGCGTTGCGGCCGATCCGCAGTTTGCAAAGGGATGGGCGTGGCTGGGGCGGGCGAGCCGGGTGCTGGAGAAGTTCAAGGGCGACAGGCCGCTGACGCCGAATGTGGCGGTGGCCGCGTTTCAGCGGGCGTTTGCGATCGATCCTGACTCGGCTTGCGCGCATAACTTTTATACGCAGTTGCAGGTGGACACCGGCCAGGGGATGCAGGCGATGAACCGGCTGGCGGCGCGGATCAAGACGCGTGGAGAGGATGCGGAGACGCTGGCGGGGCTGGTGCAGGTGTTGCGTTGCTGCGGGATGCTGGAGGAGTCGGTGGCGGCGCATCGGAAGGCGAAGGCGCTTGATCCGACAGTGAAGACGAGCGTGGCGCACACGGTGTTTCTGCAGTGCGATTATGCGAGCGTCTTTGAGCACTATGTGGGGAAGCAATACTATCTCGACGTGGCGGCGTGGGTGGCGATGGGGCAGAGGGAGCGTGGATTGACGCTGCTGCGGGTAAGGATTGCGGAACAGCCGGAACTGGGGCCGTGGATGTCTGCGCTGATGGGGTCGCTGCTGGCAGTGCTGGAGGGTAGGCGCGAGGATGCCTTGAGGTTGGTGGAGCGGGCGAGGTCCGTTTACGAACCGGAGGGAGTGTTTTACTTTGCGCGGCATTGCGGGATGTTGAACGAGGCGGCTTCGGCGGTGGAGTTGATAGGCCGGGCGCGGAGGGAGGGATTCTGGAGTTCGGAGACGCTGGAGAGGGATTCGGCGTTTGACGGGGTGAGGAGTGGGGTGGAGTTTCAAGCGGAGATTGCGGAGGCTAAGGGGATGGAGGCTAGGGCGAGGGCGGAGTTTGAGATGGTGTAAGGGGGAGCGCCAGAATTGGGGAGACGGCTCTGTACATACTCGGGGGTCGAGTCATGTTGACCCTGGCCCGAATTCGGGTGGCTGAAAGCCGGCAGACGCGTTGGTCGACCGGACTTGCTCGGGGTCCTTCGACTACGACGCTTGCGATAAAGCTGCAAGCGCCTCTGCTCAGGGTGACGGCTGGAAACAGAGGCAAAGGCCAAATGCGGGGGGCTCTCCGCTGCGCCGTGCCATGAGACTGCACGGCTTCGGTCGAGATGACGGCCCCTGTTGCGTAAATGGTTCGTGCCTAGCGTTGCCAAGATGCTTGGTCGAGATGACGTTTCTATCGCTTGGGGGACGCTTCGCTAAGTCTTACTCGTGTGGCGTCGATGGCGAGGAGGGCCATGGCGATGGATGCCACCAGCGGAATTGTTAGTCCGATGGTGAGTGACCCGGTGCGATCGGAGACGATGCCGGTGAGCAGGGGCAGGGTGGAGGAGCCGATTCCTCCGGCGAGGAAGACGAGATTGCGGGCTTCTCCGCGATCGAGGACGAGGCCGAGGATCAGGGGATAGAGCGGGCCTACGCCGAGGCCGGCGAGGAGGGCTCCGGCGGCGACGGCTAGCTGGATGTGCGCAAAGGCGAGGAGCAGGGCGGTGCCGGCGATCATCAGGATGGGCGAGAGGCGGAGGGTGTGGCGCTGGAACTTCGCGGCGAAGCCGGGGATGGATTGGACGAGGCGGCTGAGGAGCAGGCCAAGCCAGAAGCAGGTGACGGTGCTGATGGTCGCGGCGAGAAGCATGCCTTCGCGGCGGGAGTAGGCTGCGAGCCACGCTCCGATGCCTGCCTCGAGGCCAGTGGCGAGGGGGACCATGGCGAGGAGCTTCCACGGGGCGTCGCGGATGCTCATCTGCTCCATAGGTAGTGTGGCGTCGGGTCTTTGCGGCTCGCTGGAAGGAAGGACGATGGTTGCGATGACGCCGCAGAGGAGGAACTCGGCGGCTGCTGCCCAGAGGACTGCGTTGAGGTTCCAGCGGGCTACGCCGTGGAGCAGCATGGCTGGGCCGGAGACCGCTCCTACGGCCCATATCAGGTTTAGGCGGGTCATCTCGGCTACGCGGATGTTGGGGCGACGGCGGGATTGGAAGAGGCTGATGGAGGTCATGGCGATGCCAAGGCCAACGCCGAAGAGGAGCATGGCGGCGAAGGCTCCGAGGCGGGATGCGGCTGAGAGCAGAGCGATGCCTGCAGCGGTGAGAACGGTGCCGCGCACGATGGACCAGGCGAGGCGGCCTCGGGAGAGCAGAGCTCCAGCGCTTGAGCCTACGAAGAAGCAGAAGAAGAGGAGGCCGGCCTGGGCGTCGTTGAGGGACCAGCGAAGGAGCAGGCTCGAGAGAAGCGTGCCGGGGATGACGATGGCCGCGCCGGTGGAGGCGAAGAGGAGATAGAGCAGCGAGGTTGCGGGGGCTTCGCGGAGATTGCCGGGTGAAGGCTCCGGTCGAGGGTCGAGTGCCAAGGTGAGTTCTCTTCGGAGCCGGATAGGAGCGATGCTCCTGATTGATGGGCTCGGGATCAGCGTACCATCGGGCTCGCCGAATTCCGGTGTCCGACGGCTCTATTCGTGATCCTTTTGCCCGTTCAAGTCATCCCGTCAATGGCTGCGTCTAGACCGTGTAAATTGTTTCCAAGACGGGGCGTGAGTCGTCAGGAGAATAGGATTTGGCGGGAATCCGTGAAGTTCTGAATGTGGGGCTGGACCTCGGTTAGGATGAAGCGTTATCGATCGAGAGCACGCGGCGCGCCTGTGTGGGACGGCCCGAAGTGCCAGGAGAGCATGTTCGAATCTGGGGACGAGTCTGGGAACAAGTCTGGGAAGAGGACGGGAGCATCGGTGGATGCCGATGCCAACCGCGATGACGTGACTTATCACGCTGAGCATCGGCCCGATAAGGGCGCCGAAGAGTCAATGGATGGGGGAGCGGCCTTTTCAATCAGCGGACTTGTGTCCGGCTTCATGAAGGACTCCTTCCAATTTCGCACTTCGTGGAGCCGGAGTTCGTGGGACCTGAGATCGCTGACGCGGCTCGGTGTCGTGCTGGTTGTGTTGACGGTGTGTTCGTGGCTT
Organism: Granulicella aggregans; assembly: GCF_014203275.1. Taxonomy (GTDB): domain Bacteria; phylum Acidobacteriota; class Terriglobia; order Terriglobales; family Acidobacteriaceae; genus Edaphobacter. The sequence goes on along the minus strand of NZ_JACHIP010000002.1, from coordinate 1,126,269 downwards.
GGGATCGCGTTGTCGCGGCAGTCGGGTGGCGTGGCGACGATCTGGCTGAGTAACGGGATCTTGTTTGGGCTGGTGATCACGCAGCCGCGTAAGAGGTGGCTGGCTTATTTTGCCGTGGGGTTGATCGCGGATACTTCGGCCGATGTCTTCTGGGGCGATGGGTTCTGGCTGGCGCTGGGCGTGTCGGTGGCGAACTCGTTCGAGGTGATCACTTCGTGCGTGGTGCTGACGCGGATCTTCGGGCATCCCTTCAACCTGTCGCGGCGGCGGCCTTTGCTGGGATTTCTTGGGGTTTCCGTGGTGTGTGCCGCGGCGCTGACGAGCGCGATGGGCGCGACCTGGACGATGCTGTGGCAGGATGCGGGGCCGTGGCTGCAACTGTTCCGCACGTGGTACCTGGGCGACATGCTGGGGATGGCGTTGATGGCTCCGCTGACCTTCATGCTGCAGCGCGAGGACTTCTTTTCGATCCTGCATCCGGCGCGGCTGGCGAACACGCTGCTGCTGTTGCTGGTTCCGGCGGCGGCAACGCTGCTGGTGTTTTCGCACAATGGAGATCCGCTGATCTTCTTCCTGTTTCCGGCGTTGATGCTGATTGTCTTCAAGCTGGGTTTCCCGGGGACGGTGACAACGATCTTCGTGGTGGCGTTGCTGTCTATCGGGATGACGGTGAAGGGGCATGGGCCGCTGATGTTGATCACGGGTGAGCACGCGATGCTGCACCGCATCGTGGTGGACCAGATCTTCCTGGCGGTTGCGATCTTCACGCTGTTTCCGGTGGCGGCGCTGCTGGAAGAGCGGGCTGCGCTGCAGTTGTGCCTGGAGGCGAGCGAGGCGCGATATCGCAGCCTGGCTACGCTCGATGAGCTTACAGGGCTGGCGAACCGGAGGGCTTTCAATCAGCGGCTGAGCGAGGAGATGCAGAGCGAGCAGGAGATTGCCCTGCTGCTGATCGATGCGGACCTGTTCAAGAGGTACAACGACCACTACGGACACATGATGGGCGACGAGTGCCTGCAGGCGGTGGCGGAGGCGATCAGCGGAGCGGCGACGCTATCTGATGCGTTTGTCTCACGCTTTGGCGGGGAGGAGTTTGCGGTGATTCTGCCAGGGACCGGTCTGCAGCAAGGGCGGGCGATCGCAGAACAGATACGGACGGCGGTGGTCGAGATGCAGCTGCCGCATCCGTCGACGCAGATCGGATATCAGACGGTGAGCATCGGGGTTTCGGCATCCACTGCGGCGGGGCAGGGGAGAGCGGCGGACCTGATCGGGCAGGCGGATATGGCTCTTTACCGGGCCAAGGACCTGGGGCGGAACCGCGTTGTCGCGGGCTAGTTGAGAGGGAATTCGAGCGTCGCCGTTCGGCGACACATCCAGAAGGGCAGAGCGTCCGTTACTAATTTGTGTTTGACTTGCGGCGTGTTAGACCCTATCTTTTCTGCATTCGTAAGCGGGCCATTTTTTAAATAGCTTTGCAGTCGGGTCTTCGCGATGTATCGCGGTAGATCCGGTTCTCGTTGTGTCTTCTGGGCTATGTCTCCGTGTGTCCTTGGCCAGGAGATGCCGAAGAGCGAGATTTCAGCGAGCGTGTAACGATTTCGGGCGCCTGAGCACTAGACCCTGAAACGCAAAGAAAAGTTTCAGACCTAACGTTTCAGAACGCGCCGCATGGTCACGGCGATGCATCAGGCACGAAACCATCCAGAATTCTGATTGATGATCTCGATCGACGGCAGGCAATGCAAAAAAATAAGCGAATTCGGCAATCTTTTTCCCAAGTTTCAGGTCCCCAGTTTTCGGGCGCACCAACGCAACAGACTGCGTTGCGGAGTGCCGGGCACCTCTTATCGGGCTTAGATTTTCTTCGGCGGGGAGTTCTCCCCGCGCTGCTGATTCTGCTTTTTGCCGCCGTGAGCGCGAGCGCTCAATCGACTTTCAACATTACTTCGGCTACCTATGGAACGGGCGCGACAAGCACAGTTCCGGCCGGGGTAAACGGTGCGGTGCTAATGCTGGCGGGGACGCTTCCAGGTGCGCAGCAGATCAACGATTCGAATATCTTTGCCTGCTTTTATACGGGATACGGGCCGACGAGCCAGCTGACGTTGACCCCTCCGGGGAGTGGTACGCCGGAGATGCTGACCGTTCCAGCATCGGTGATCCAGTCGATTCCGCAGGGGAACTTTACGGCGACGAACGGCTATGCGGTGACCGCTTACGTTTATTTCAGTGCCCCGGACGCGACTTGCGATGGGACGTTCGATGCGAGTCTTACGAACGAGTTTCCAGTGAGCGTGGTGGCTCCGTCACTTGGTACTTACTCGGGACCGTTGGCGGTTCCGCAGACGAACTCCGCGACGAGCTTGCGCGCGGCTCCGCTGACGCTGGTGCTTCCGGCGAGTGGGGTCCTCCCGACTGCATCGACCGTAGGCGCGACCACGGTGGTCTTCGACAGCTTTGGCAGCATCACGCCTGTGATCTCCGGATCGGCGTTGGCGGTTCCGATCCCCGCTGCGTTTGCATCCTCTGCCGCGGGGACAACTGCGTCCCTGACCATCTGCAATACGTTCGGAACGAACCAGGTGTGCACTACTCCGACGCCGGCGATTACGCTGACGGTTACAGCGCTGGTGGCGAGTTCGGGCACGCTCACAGCGACTCCCACGCCGGTCTCGGTGGCGGGGCAGACGATTTTAACGGCACAGTTTTCGAAGGCTGCTGGCGCAGGTCAGGGTGCGAATCCTGGAGCACCATCAGGATTGGTGACGTTTACGGCCGACGGCGCGACGGTTCCCGCAGCGAGCTTGTTGCTGGACACGACGGCGACGTTTGTCTCGCAGCCGTCCACGGTGACCTCGCAGGTTGCGCCGGCTCCGACGTTTACGCCGGTGGCGGGAAGCTACCTGGGAGTACAGACGATCACGATCGCCGACAGCGACACGACGGCGGCGATCTACTACACGCAGGACGGAAGCACGCCGACGAACGGATCGACGCTTTACACGGCGCCGTTCAGCATCAGCATCTCGCAGACGATTAAGGCAATTGCGGCAGTTTCGGGATCGCTGAACAGCGCGGTCGCGTCCGTGGCCTATACGGTCACGGTGAGGCCGCCGACGCATCTTGCGTTCCAGGTGCAGCCGGTCAGTACGGGGCTGAACACGGCGATTACGCCGGCGGTGCAGGTGGCCCTGCTCGACTCGACCGGTGCAGTTGCTGCGGGCGCTACGAACGCGGTGACGATTGCCATTGGGACTAACCCAGGCAACGGGATTCTTTCGGGCACGAAGACGGTAAATGCCGTCAATGGTATTGCCACATTCTCTGATCTTTCGATCGCGCAGCTCGGCACGGGATATACGTTGAGCGCGACGAGCGGAAGCCTGACGGGGGCGATCAGCAGCCTGTTCAACATCACGCCGCCGCAGATCACGATGACGGTGCAGAGCACGACGCCGGCGGGACTTGTGGGCGTCGGAGCCACACTCAATGGCAGCTTCACGCTGGGCGCCCCGGCACCGACGGGCGGCGTAACCGTGAACCTGTCGAGCGGAACTCCGGCGAATGTGACGATCTCTCCGGCGACGGTCACGGTGGCTGCGGGTCAGACGACGGGCAGCTTCACTTACACCGGTGTGGCGGCTGGAAGTTCGACGCTATCCGCATCGGCGACGGGATACCAGACGGGAACGGTGGTGACGACGGCCACCATGGCGCAGGTCAGTCTCGGCTTGATCCCGAATGTAGCTCCGGGCCAGACGCAGAGCCTCGCGCTGAGCCTTGCGACGGCTGCTCCCGCAGGCGGAACGACGGTGACCTTTACCATCGCGAACACGAACATCGCCACGGTCACACAGAGCGTCTTTGTTCCGGCCGGTGCGTTTACGGCCTCCACTAACCCGCAGGTGGCGGGCGTGCTGATCGGAACGACGACGGTGACGGCGAATGCGCCAGGCTATGCTCCTGCGACGCGCCCAGTGAATGTCACCGTGACGGCGACGTTCAACCCGGGCACGACGAACCTCAACCTGATTACGTCGACGAACACGGTGCTTCAGATCTCGGCCCCGGCACCGGCAGGCGGCATCACGTTCAACCTGACCTCGAGCGATCCGACAAAGGCCACGGTTCCTGCGAGCGTGACCGTCATCCAGGGCGGCACGAATGTGAAGGTTCCGATTACCGGCGTGGCGGACGGGACGGTGACGATCACCGCGAGCTCGACTGGTATCACCAACGCGACGGGTACGGTCAACGTCAACAGCACGATCACGAGTCCCGACTTTACGACCGGGTATGACCTGCAGTACTACGAGTACTTCTCTCTGCCCGTCACGCCGTCGGTGCCGACGAACGTGACGTTCAAGGTGAGCGACCCGACGGTCGCCATCATCTCGACGACCCAGAGCGCGGTCGGCCAGCAGACCTTGGTCTCCTCCAACGTGACAACGGGTGGGATCGGCTACCTCTATATCCAGGGCAAGAAGGTGGGTACGACGACGCTGACCATCTCAGCGCCTGGATACACCACCGGGACCGAGACGATCACCGTCACTAAATCGGGATTCGCTTACTACTACACCAACGCGAACTTCACGACCACAACGTATGCCAATCCCACGACGGTGACGATCTATCCGTTCCTGCTGGATGCGAACCAGTCGATTACGGGCTATCCGTCGTACGCGATCAACCCTGGGACACCCGCCCTGAGCATTCCCATTACTAGCTCGGATACGACGATCGGGACGGTCACGAGTCCGGTCGTGTTCAACCCGCTGGATACGGGGAAGAGCTTCACCTTCACGCCGGTAGCCGCAGGCACGGCGAACCTGATAATTGGCGCTCAGCCGGCCGGGTTCACGGAGCCGATGCAGAACTCCGCTCCGCAGTACCAGACGGCGGTTGCAACGGTGAATACGCCGGTCATTGTCGCTCCATCCAATACGACGGGCGTTCACCTGCAGAACGGTATCTCGATCTCTCTGCCGGTCGCTCCGCCCACCGGTATTACTGTCACCGTGACGATGACTCCTTTGCCGGCAGGCATGCCTCTGGCGGCGACGATCTCGAAGAGCCAGACGGTGGCCGGCGCCACCACCCAGACGTTCACGAATGTGACCTCCGGCTTCGTGGGGACGCTTTACACGCAGGGCCAGAGCGCCGGGACAGCCACGATCACGGTATCCGCGCCGGGATATACCACGGGTACAAACACCATCACCGTGGCGCCGTCGGGATTCGCCTACTACTACGGCAACAGCAACATTAATACGACGAGCTTCTCGGCCACGAGTACGCTGACGGTCTATCCGTTCCTGCTGGATACGAGCAAGGCCATTAGTGGTTATCCTTCGTACACGATCAACCCAGGCGTGGGGCCGATCACCGTGCCGATCACGAACTCTGATAACACGATTGGGACGATCTCCGCGACCTCGCTCACCTTCAACACGAACGATAACTACCAGCAGTTCACCTTCCAGCCGGTGTCGGCGGGAACGGACAACATTACAGTTGGCAACGTAACGGGATTCACGACTCCGACGACCTACCAGCAGGCCACCGCGACGGTCACGGCACCGTCGATAAGCGTGAGCGGCGCGACGACCGGCGTGCATATGCAGAATTCAATTGGGATCTATCTGCCGGTTGCTCCGCCGAGCGCCAGGACGGTGACTGTGTCGGTGCCTACGGCGGGAGTGGTGACGCTTTCCAAGGACAACGTCACCGTCGGAACAACGACGGTTACGTTTACCAACGTGACCACTAGCTACGTGGGCCAGGTTTACATCCAGGGCCAGGGTGTCGGGACGGCGACGCTCACGGAGTCAGCTCCGGGATATGTGGCGGGAACCAGCACGTTGACGGTGCTGAATTCGGGACTCGGATTCTATCCTGGCAATGGCACCTTCACTACGACCACGTTCTCGTCACCGAACACGTTGACGGTCTACACGTTGCTTCTTGATGCGAATAATAATTTTGCCAACTATGGTCTTCCGCTTAGTCCCGGAGTGGGGCCAGTAACGGTCCCGCTCGCGGATTCGAATACCAGCGTCGGCACCATCTCCAGCAATGCGCTTGTCTTCAACACCAACGAGAGTGCTCACAATTTCACGTTCAAGCCGGTGTCGGCGGGGACGGCGAATATTACCATCCCAACGACTCCTGCCGGCTTTACCGCGCCAAAGGCAACGTCCACAGCCGGGGTTGCGACGGTGACGGCACCGGCGATCTCGGTCAGCGATTCGCTTACGGGTATAAACCTTGAGACGACCCTGGGTATCTACCTGCCACAGACTCCGCCTAACCCGATCACGGTAACGGTGAAGAGCAATGGCCCACTGATCGCGGTCCTTTCGAATGGCGCGACAGTTGTCGGCACGGGTACGCTGACCTTCACCAATGTCACCTCGACGAGCGTAGGCACGATCTACGTGCAGGGGCTGACCGAGGGCTCGACGACTCTGAAGGTAAGCGCGCCGGGCTATACGGATGGCGACGCGAACATCAGGGTCGACCAGTCTGGATTCTCGTTCTACTACGGCAACGGTTCCTCGTTCACGACCAGTGTCGGGTCTAATCCGACCCAGCTCACGGTCTACCCAGTGGCCCTGGTCCACGGCACTTTGACTCCGGACACGTACAACAGTCTGTACGTCAGCCCTCAGGCGGGGACGGTGAATGTGCCGATCACAAGTTCGGCTCCTGCGGTTGGAACGGTGGCCAGCCCGCTGGTCTTCGCGCCTGGAGCGAGCTCCGAGAATCTCACCTTTACTCCGGTAGCAACGGGAACATCCACGCTCAATATAGGGACGCCGACGGGCTTCAGCGTTCCAACTGACTACACGACTTCCACGGCGACGGTGCAATGATGACTACCCTCCGTCGCCACTACCCAACGCTGACCAAGGTTACCGATCCCATGAAGACGCTTATCCCTAATCCCGACAGCACGACCTCCTTCTCGATGAAGTCCGCGAAGGTGCGCCTGACGGAACCGGGAAGGCTGCGGGCCCTTCTTCTATGTGTCGGGCTGGCTGTGTCGATGAGCGCGAGTCTTGCGATGGCGCAGACGGCCCCACCGACGCCGCAAACGGTGATCGTGGGGGACTTCAATGGGGACGGGATTCCGGATGCGCTGGTCGAGTCTACCGTGACGCCTACGGCTACGATCGCCTTCGGGTCTGTACCCTATGGAACGTTTGCGAGTGGCGCCAAGGCAGTCACCTTTCCGTCTGCGTGCGTTTCGTTCAACAGTGATTCGCTGGTGGTTGGAGATTTCAATGGCGACGGGATCGCCGACATCGCGTACTTCTGTAATGGCACGTCGGGCGTCAAGCTGGGCAACGGCGACGGTACCTTCGCTACGGCGAAGTCGCTCGCGGGAGCGATCTCTGCGAATGTGGTTGCCGGAGACTTCAACAAGGACGGCAAGCTCGACCTGGTTGTACTTGGCCTCACGTTTGGTCCGAATACGACCACGCTGGGGACGCTGCAGTTCTTCGCCGGTAACGGCGACGGCACCTTCCAGACCAACAAGAATACGGTGCTCGACCAGTTCAACTACACGGCACCCACTGTCGCCGATCTTAAAGGCGATGGGTATCCCGATATCGTTCTGCTCAGCGTGCCGGATGGCGGAGCTCCGTCGGTGAATGTCTTTGGGAACAACCCGGACGGAACGTTCGGCGCGATCACGGGTGGCGTGGCAACGCCGAACACGCTGGCCAACGTGTCGACTGGCGCCTCCACGATTCTCGTGGGAAATTTCTTTGGGCCGCTGACGGTGGATCTCGCGGTTGTCTCGACCGGGGTCAATGGAGTCTTCTCAGTCCTGCAGAACACCAGCACCGCGACTGCTTACTCGTTCAACGATCCGGTGACCATTCCTTACGCGAACCTGACGGGCGCGCAGGCGGGCAAGTTTACGGGCAGTGGATTCACGGATGTCGTCGCCTCGAACGGCGCGAGCATCTCGGTACTGACGAATGACGGCAAGGGCAATCTAGCAGCGAGCTACGCTGCGCTGAGCCTGGCTTCGACATCGTCGAACTTTGCAGTGGCCGACGCGAATGGCGATGGCTATGCGGACGTCTACACGGCGGCGCTTCCGCAGACCGGGGCGTTGAAGCTCGGCGTTGCTTTGACTTCAGGAACTGCGACGGCGACGTCCCAGCCTATCTCGCTTGCGGCCGGAACGCGTGCGATCGGGGCGACGTGGGCTGGCAATGTGAACTTCACGGGAAGCAGCGCCACGGGCAGCCAGATTGTGATCGGCGCTTCTTCGGTGACGACGCTGGCGAGCAGCAAGAATCCTTCGCTGCTAACAGGCTCGGTGACGTTCACGGTGCATGTGGGAGCGGGGCCGAACTCGGGTGTGACGCAGACGCCTACGGGGACGGTGGTGCTGAAAGACGGCACGGCTACGCTGGCATCGGGCTCAGTGGATGGAACGGGCACCTACACCTACACGACGACAGCGCTGACGCAGGCGACGCATGTGATTACAGCGAACTATGCGGGTGATGGAACCTTTGCCGCATCGACTGCAACGTTGTCCCAGGTGGTGAACCACGCTGCGGTGGTTTCTCTGACGTGGGCGACGCCGGCGGCGATCGTCTACGGCACGGCGCTTTCGGGAGCGCAGTTGAACGCTACGGCGGTTGACGCGACCGGGGCGGCGATACCAGGTGTGTTCGTCTATACGCCGGCAGCTGGAACGGTTCTCGGTGCGGGTACGCAGACGCTGAGTGTAACGTTCACGCCGACTGACCTGCTGAGCTTTACGGTGGCGACGAAGACGCTGTCGCTGGTGGTATCGAAGGCGAACCCGGTGATTACGTGGGCTACGCCGGCGAATATCGCTTACGGCACGGCGCTGGGCGCAACGCAGTTGAACGCGATAGCGACGGGAGCGTCGGGGGCGGCGATACCGGGTGTGTTCGTTTACACGCCGGCGGCTGGAACGGTTCTCGGTGCGGGTACGCAGACGCTGAGTGTAACGTTCACGCCGACTGATCTGCTGAGCTTTACGGTGGCGACGAAGACGGTGTCGCTGGTGGTATCTAAGGCGAACCCAGTAATTACTTGGGCTACGCCCGCGAGTGTCTCTTACGGCACAGCGCTGAGCGCAACGCAGTTGAACGCGACCGCGACGGGAGTGTCGGGGGCGGCGATACCGGGTGTGTTCGTTTACACGCCGGCGGCTGGAACGGTTCTCGGTGCGGGTACGCAGACGCTGAGTGTAACGTTCACGCCGACTGATCTGCTGAGCTTTACGGTGGCGACGAAGACGGTGTCGCTGGTGGTGTCGAAGGCGAACCCGGTGATTACGTGGGCTACGCCCGCGAGTGTCGCGTACGGCACGGCGCTGAGCGCAACGCAGTTGAACGCGACCGCGACTGGAGTGACGGGGGCCGCGCTTCCGGGTGTGTTTACTTACACGCCGGCAGCGGGAACGGTGCCTGCGCCGGGAACACGGACGCTCTCGGTGAGCTTCACGGCGACGAATGCGGTTGACTACAACGTCGGGACGGCCACAGTAAACCTAGTGGTGACGGGATTGACGGTCTCATCGTTCTCACCGACGACGGTGACGCTGGGATCGGGAGCCACGACGGTGACCATTACCGGCGCGGGATTTGTGAGCAACTCCGTCGTCCAGGTGAATGGGACGGCAATCCCGACGACGCTGGTCAATCCCACGACGCTGACTGCCGTCATTCCGGCCTCCGATCTGCTGACGGTGGGGACGCTGCAGATCACGGTCTTGGATCCGACGGTCTCATCGACGAGTACAGCAGTGACGCTCACGGTGACCGCGCCCCCTGTGACGGTGGTGCTAACCGCTCCGCCGACGGTGACGCCGGGAACGCAGCCGACGATTGACTTCACCATCACGCAGCCTTATCCGGTGGACATCACGGCGACGCTGACGCTGGGCTTTGCCGCTTCGACTACACCGGCGGTGGATGATCCAAGCATCCAGTTTGACGGTGGCGGCAGGACACTGACCTTCGTGGTCCCGGCCAACACGGTGACGGTGCCGACGATTACGCTGCAGGCGGGAACGGTGGCTGGAACGATTACGGTTCCGATCACCCTGACCGCGGGAGGAACCAACGTAACACCGGCGGATCTGGGGCCGGCGGTGATTGTGGTGCCGCCGTCGATTCCGACGATCAGCAGTGTGACGGCTACGCGATCGGGCAGTCAGTTGACGGTGGTGATGCATGGCTTCTCGAACACGCGCGAGATGGTGAACGCGAAGTTCCACTTCACGCCGGCTGCTGGAGCGACTCTGGACACGACGGATCTGACGATTACGGCCGACACGATCTTCAACACGAACTGGTTCCAGACGACGCCGTCCGATCAGTACGGTTCGACGTTCACCTACACGCAGATCTTCAATACGAGCAATGACGCGACGACGATCGGATCGGTGGATGTGACGTTGACCAATACGGTTGGGCCATCGGACAAGAAGACGACGCAGTAGGTTTGGGGATCACGCAAACTTTATAGGCCCCGCCGGATGACATTCGGCGGGGCCTATAATTTTGCGATGTTTTCGATTGATCTTCCCGAGGCGACGTACCGTCGGATGGAGCTAGTCTCCGAACCACGGATTGAAAAGGGAATCGCCGCTGACGCGTTCTCCGTTCCCAGCAGTTTCATTGAGCTTTCGGACCCGCAGCACCTTATGTTGCAGAAGACGGCGGTGGATGGGGACAAGGAGCTGGAGGCATTTCTCGCGGCGAACGATGGGAGGTATCGCTATGACTATGTTCGGCTGGGGTGCAGCTTCGGGCCGCAGAATGGCGAGCGGTTCGAGAAGGCCTGGCTGAAGGTGGAGTTGAAGCCGGAGGCTCCGGTTGCGGTTGATCCGGTCACCGCTGTACATGGGCCGATTGCCTGGTCGATCTTTCCGGTGGATACTTCGCAGGAGCTCGAGGAGAGCACGAGCACGAAGTTCGGATCGACGGCGAAGCTGCTGAGCGCGGAGATTGGGTCGTCCACGAAGATCGCGAAGAAGCTGTACAGCATGAAGGGATATCGCGAGGGGAAGGCGAATCCATTTTGGGAGTTGTACAGCAACCAGGCGGACGCGCTGGATGGAGTGGTGCGGTTTCACATGGTGGTTCGGTCTCCGGTAGCGGTAGCGACACTGGGAGCGGTGAGGCTGGAGGCGGTGATCAGCAACCGGTCTTATGTGATCTTTCGGGAGCAGAGGGCTTTTGATGAAACGCCTAGCGCGGAGTTTGTGCTGCCGGGGGTGTGAGGGGTGAACGGCCCAAGGTGAAGTTTTTGGCGGACCCACCCATGGCCAAGTGCGAGCCATGGGTGGGGCACGCGCAATGACGGCTGTCATCCCACCTTGGCGGTGAAGCGGCAAGATATGAGTCACACGGTCGGAGGTCTTCATGGCGGGTGTTGTGGGCTCGAGTCAGATCCTGGAGGTGGCGCAAGAGGTTGTCGAGGGTAAGTTCACGCTTGAGTATGCGGAGAAGGTGGCGGCTACGGCGGAGTTTTACGGCAGGCTGAGTTATCCGCTGGTGTATGCGACGTGCGAGGTGGTGGAGGAGGGGCTGAGCAAGGACTGGCGGCTGTGTGTGCTGGTGATGCGGGTGCTGAACGCGGCTCTAAATGCGCGGGCGAAGAGCGGTGGGGAGGGGCAGCTCGAACTGGAGATTACGACGGCTGAGACGTGGCTCGCGGTGGTGCGGGTGGCATGCTCCGACGTGCCGGATGGACGGCTGTTTCGCGATGCTGCGGCAAGGGGCGATGCTCTGGCGGAGCGCGAGGTGGGGATGAACCCTCCGGCGAATATTCTGCACCGGTTGGGGGTGCTTTACCTGGACACGTATGTTTCAGGGCGGTCTGGCGGGAATCTCGAGAACCAGATGACGGCGTGGGTGGAACGACTGTTCGAGGAGTACAGCGAAGAAGAGCTTGCGGGGGTGCCGGCGGAGGAGTTGATGATGCCTCCGGTGAGTGAGGCGCTGAATACTGCGCTGGGGTACTTTCGGCGGGCGACTGCGCGGAGGACGGGGACGGCTCGAGGACAGACGCTGAAGGCGATTGCGCAGGCGCAGCTTTGGTTGAGTCTGTTCGATCTGCCGTTTGATCAGGGTGAGCTTATGGCGGCAGCACGCGAGGCGCTGACGCTGCTTCCCGCGGACAAGTTTCCTGCGGAGAACGCCGAACTGGGCCGAGTGTTGCAGGGGGTTTCGAACCCGGAGGGGACGAATGCCGCTGCTGATCCGGTTGCTGCCGCAAAGGCTGTAGCGGCGGCGCGCGGCGTTGTTGAGAAGCCGTTGGAGGAGTGGGTCGCCGAGCGGGGACGGGTGGCGACGATCGATGTCTTTTCGCAGTCGGCGGGGGCGGTACAAGAGGCTGATCCGGGACTGGCGCTGCAGTTGTGGATGGCGATTGATGAGCTGATTCGCGAGGAGCCGGAGTCGGTGCGGAGAGCGCACGATCAGGGGCTGGTGCCGTTTGCGATGCGGGCGATGGCTCCGGATGCGCCAGAGGCCGATGGGAGTTCGCTGCAACCGATGTTTATGAAGCTGTTTCAGACGGCGGCGGCTGAGGATTGGCCGAAGCCGAGGATGGCGTACGCGCTGCTGGCGCTGGCGGCGTCGACCACGGTGACGAGCCAGGAGGGTGAAGGGCTGGAGGCGCTGGTGTACTGCGGCGGGTTGGTGCGGAACGGGGCGGCGGATGCGGTGCTCGATCGGGCGGTGCCTTACCTGACGGCAGTGTTGCAGACGGGGCGGGCGGTGAACGCGTTTGAGGCGGGCGAGTTGGGGACGGCGGCGAAGCTGTATCTCGATGCGTTGACCGGGAATCTGCGGGCGGGGCAGCCGCTGGCGGCGCTCGATATTGTGCGGCGGATGGCCGATCTGGCGAAGCAGGGTGGAGCGGAGCAGCAGGCGGTGCTGAACGCTCTGGTGGTGGCGCTGGCTTCGAATGCGCTGGAACTTGAGCTTGCAGCGGGGGACGCGGCGACGGGGTTGATCCAGACGGCGAGCCGGTTTGCGATGGCGCGGTTGCTGGCAACGGGAACGACGAAGACGACGACGGTGCTGTTCCTGCTGGACGCGGCGAAGGGGCGGCGGTTCCGGTCGGCGCTGGCTACGCCGGGCGGGGCGATTGCATGGCTGAATGACCATAGGACTTTGGAGACAGAGCGGGAGATTGCGAAGCTGCGGGCCCAGGTTGAGTTGGAGCCTCCGGCTACTCCGGCGGCGTTGAGCAAGAACATGGTGCTGACGGCGTACGTGAGTCCGAAGGAGATGCGGGGCGGAGGGACGGCGGCAGAGCAGTTGCGGAATATGCAGATCCGGTTTGATGGCGGGTTGGACCGGCAACTGGCGACGGATGATTCGGAGAAGTGGTCGCCGGATTTGGAGAGTCTGCAGACGAGGCTGGATGAGAAGACAGTGCTGGTGATGGAGTACATCGGGACGCATGCGACTGGAGCGCTGACGGTGACGACGCTGCTGATCGCGAAGGACGGGTTCGGGTCGGCGATCGCTATGATTCCGGATGTTCCTTTCGCGGATGTTTTTATGAGCAGCGGCGAAGAAGCGGTTGCCCAGAACGTTGTGAGCGCGGCGGTGAGTGAGCTGCGGGATAGGATTGTGAGCCCGCCGGGGCCGTTTGCGGCTGACTCGAAGGCGCTGGCGATGTTGGAGGGTGATCACGAGGTATATCTGGGCGGGCCGCTTGCGCTAAAGCTGGCGGAGTTTCGGGCGCAGGGGAAGGACCATCTTTGCTTCGTGCCGCATGGGCCGCTGCACTACTTTCCGTTCCACTTGCTGGGGCCGGAGAATGAGCCGGTGGCGGCGGAGTGGTGCGTGACTTATCTGCCGCATCCTTACTTGCTGGAGCGGAAGGCGGCGGAGGTTGCGGGGCTGACGGAGCTGACTTCGATTGGGGTGAACTTTGCGCCGGGGAACGTCTTTCATCTTGATCCGTTGAGCGGGTGTGAGGAGGAGGCGGCTACGGTTGCTTCGTCTTTCACAGGGGCGAAGTTGTTGGTGGGGCCGGATGCGAATGAGGCGGCTGTGCTCGGGGCGCTCGCTTCGAGCCGGCGGGTACATATTTCGACGCATGGGTTGCACACGGCGAATGCACCCGCGTTTCAGTGTGTGTTTTTGAATGCGGGTGTCGGTGGCGATGGGATCTTGAATGCTTATGAGTTGCTGAGGCTGGATTTGCGCGCGCTGGATCTGGTTACGTTCAGTGCTTGCGAGACGGCGCTGGGGCGGTTCGATCCGGCGGATAATTTGAGGGGGATCCCGGCGGCTCTGCTGGTGGCGGGGGTGTCGACGATTGTGGGGACGTTGTGGAACGTGGAGACCGAGACTTCGACTTACTTCTTTACGAGGTTTTACCGGTGGTTGAAGGAGACGGGGAGAAAGAAGGCGGCGTTTCAGAAGGCGCAGACGGAGACGCGGGGGCGGTTTCCGAAGTATCGGGATTGGGGGGCGTTTCAGTTTATTGGGGGGTGGGGGTAAATCCTCCATCGGTGGCAGGAAGGTTCAAGCGGTATGGGTGGCGTGGAGTCGCTCGGGGTCCTTCGACTGCGGCGCGTTGCGCCTTTGCTCAGGATGACGTCAAGGGCAAGGGCAGATGCGGGGTCTCTCCACTGCGCCACGCGATGAAACTGCGTGGCTTTGGTCGAGATGACGTTTCTTTGAGGATTGGTGGCGGACCCACCCATGGCCAAAAGCGAGCCATGGATGGGGCACCCGCATTTGTGGCTCTGATCGCACATATCTGGCGATGAAACTGCCAGATATGGGGCACCCGGCTTTGTGGATGGATACCCGACATTTGTGGATGGGTTACCAGTTGGGGGCCTGCGGGCACATAGAGCTCTCGCGGGCTTGACCCTGGGTTTTCCACATACTCATACTCTTAGACAGAGGTTTGCATATGCCGCCTGAAGTTCCGAGACAGCCCTGGCAGGATCGTCTGCATGAGACAGCCGCGCGCGTGGAAGATGAGCTGCGGACGTTTGCGAACTACATCAACGACGAGGTGGTGCCTGACGTGCGGCGGCATAGCTCGGAGGCGCTGCGGACGGCTGCTGTGGAGTTGCAGAAGCTGGCGCAGAAGCTCGATGACGTGCGGAATGCACCGCCTCCGCCGCCGAGGCCGCCCGAGGCGTGATGTTGCGATGCGGAATCGGGTCAGGCGTGTGGGGTGCGATCGCGCTTGTTGCGTGCGTGTGGCTAGTTGCGGGATGTCATAAGCAGAGGCAGCAGGTGTATCAGCCGACTGCGCCGAGTATCGAAGAGCAGCAGCCTCCGGTGGTTGCGCGGCATAAGGCTCCGCACGTTGAGAGTGCTCCTGTGGATTCAGCGGGGATGATTCCGCCGGACGCGGTGCATGGGGCTCCGGCGTCGACGGAGATGGGGCTGGCAAGCTGGTATGGGCCGCCTTACTCGGGGCGCAAGGGAGCGGATGGGTCGGTGTACGACCAGAATGCGATGACTGCGGCGAGTCTGACGCTGCCGCTGGGGACGGTCGCGAGGGTGACCAACCTGACCAACAACCAGGCGGTGCTGGTGAAGATCACGGACCGGGGGCCGTTTGTGCGGGGGCGGATCATCGATCTGTCGCTGGCGGCGGCGAAGGCTACGGGGGTGTATCGGGCTGGAGTGGCGAAGGTGCAGGTGGAGGCTTATCCGCCGCCGCCTTCTCCGACGGGGATTCCTGGCGGACGGTGGTGCGTGCAGATTGGCGCGTTCTATAACGTCGAGGATGCGGTGCAGTTGAAGGCTGATCTGATGCGGCGGTATGCGACGGCGAAGGTGATCGAGTTCCAGGGGCCTACGGGGTATTGGGTGAGGATCAATCCGAAGTTCGCGGATAAGGCTACGGCGAAGGCGGTTGCGGATGGGATCCATATCCCGGATGCGGAGCCTTATCTGACTCGTACGGATTGAGTTGTTGGTTCTTTATCGATCGCAGTGGCGGACCCACCCATGGCCAAGTGCGAGCCATGGATGGGGCACCCGAACCCGGGTTGGTGGCTGGGATCCCACATCTGGCGATGGAGCTGCCAGATATGGGGCACCCGGCGCTGTGCGCCTTCGCTCAGGATGACGGGAGATAGGTTGGTGGTGGACCCATCCATGGCCAACTGCGAGCCACGGATGGGGCACCCAGACTGGTGGCACGCATCAACATCCGTCGCCTGCTTATTCTGCGGGTGGGGCGTAGTAGGGGAGCTTCTGCTGTTCTTCGGTGGCGCGCTTTACGGCTATGTCGCCGAAGAGGAGGCTGGGGGCGATGACGGTTTGGGGGATGGGGCCCAGGGTGTTGGCGATGTAGGGATGGTCGCCGGCGGCGATGATGTCGCTGCGCAGGCTGCGGAGGTCAAGCTCGTCGAAAGCTGCGCCGCGGACTAGCTCACGGGTGCCGTCAGCGTGAACGCGGTAGAGGAGGCGGGGGACGAGTTCGCCGCCCAGGGTTTCGACGACGTAGGCGTCGGAGCCTTGCTTGGTGGCCAGTTCGGCTAGCTTGGCCTTCATCGCGGCGTCGGTCAGGGGTTCGCTGGACTTGAAGATGGTGACGCCGGCGCGGGAGTGGGCGGGTTGGCCGAGGCCGGCGCGGCCATGGCCGTTCGATTCGGGGAAGTCTTTTACGGGTTCGCGGCCGATGACGTAGCTCATCAGTTTGCCGGAGAGGACCAGGTCGAGCGATTCGGCGGGAACGCCTTCGTCGTCAACGTCGTAGTGGCCCATGAGGTCCTTGCCGTCGAGCTTGGTGAGGAGAGGATTGTCCTTGACGTTCATGAAGTCGGGGAGGACGCGCTGGCGGAGGCTGGAGGTGTAGGCACCCTGGGTGCGGGCGGTGGTGCCGGCGTCGGGGCGGTCGGCTTCGACGTTGGGGAGGAAGAGCTTGGTGAGGGCGTCGGTGGCGGCGTCGCCGCTGAAGAAGACCGCGCCGTGATAGTCGTCGGCGTCGACGATGGGGGCGTTGCGGAGGGCCTGGTAGGACTTGAGGTCGTCGATCATGCGCTGGTGGAATGCGGCGGCGGACTCGAGGTCTTTGGCGAGGGGCGCGGAGGTTCCGTTGTCGCGGCTTAGGTGCATGCCGTCGGCGGCCTGGCCACCTACGCTGACGCTGGCGCTGTAGCCGGTGTATCCGTGGCGGACGACGGTGCCTTCGGAGTTGACGAGGTAGCGGTTGACGGCGACACCTCGAACGCTGGCGGTGGAGTACTGGACGGTATCGGCAGTCTGCTTCGCAGACGGATCGCTGGCGTAGAGACCGCTGGTCTCGATGATGCGGTGCTTCCATTCGTCGCGGTCCAGGTCAAGAGCGACGAGGGGTTTGATCTCGGTGACGGGCTTTGCGGGGGCGAAGTCGTCGGCGGTGGCCGCGGTCTGGAAGCGCTTGAGGTTGGCCTGCTTGGCGGCGTAGGCGCGGAGGGCGACCTTGTAGGCTTCGTCGGTGGCGGTCCAGAGGGCGTAGCGGAGGGCGGCGGGGTCGTTGTCTTCGGGGGCTAGCTGGACGTTGCCGTCGCCGCGGCTGCTGGAGCTATCGGCGGCGAAGTCGCCTACGCGGACGGAGACGCGGATGACGCGCTGGTGAGTGGTGTCTTCGCGGGTGAGCGCGCCGTAGTTGGCGACGGCGTCGTAGCTTGTGAGCTCGTCCATGCGGTACTCGATGAAGTAGGGGCGCTGTTGGCCGGGGAGGACGAGGAGTTTTTGCTCGCGGGAGAGCTCGGACTTCATGGCTTCTAGCATGGGGTCCGTTTGTTCGGCTTGAGCTTTATTTGTAACGAAACAAGTTGCTAATAGAGTTAGGGCGGCTAGGATGGCGATTTTGTGGCGGGGGGAGGAGGACGGTCTCGTTCTGCGGGATACCCACTCATCGCGAGAGACAAAGGCGCGATGAATGGGGCACATTGGATTCGTGGCGGACCCACCCATGGCCAAGAGCGAGCCATGGGTGGGGCACCCGGCGTTGTGGCTGGTTTGTAACTTCTTTAGGAGCTTATTCATTAGTTGGCTCCCTTCGGCGTTGCTTCGTCGGCGGAGGGTGGCGGGATCAGGGGTGGCCGGGTGGTGCCCTGGGACTGGCGCTGGGTTTCGATCTCGGAGACCAGCATGGCGGGGGCTACGGCGCTTACCGGGATAGAGCCTGACTCCGCGCCGCAGATGCCGTTGAAGATGTCCTGCTTGTCGTTGGTCGCGACGATGCGATTGAGGGCGGCTTGCGGGGTGCCGACGATGCTTACGCCGCGAACGAGTTCGTCGGGGCGGCCGTCTACGTAGACGCGGTAGACGACGAGAGGGATGACCTGGAAGGCCTGCGGGGAACGGCGGGTGGTGACGGCGAAGCCGGAGGAGATGTCTTCGAAGTAGAGGCCGTAGGGCTTGTTCTGCTTCTTCGCCTCGGCGATGAGGAGCTTGCGGAGTTCGGCGTCGCTGACGGACTTGGTCGAGGTGACGATGAGGTTGCCCTGTCTTCCGGTGGGCATATGCCCGGTCTCAGAGCGGCCGTGGCCGTTCGAGGTCGAGAAGCTGGCGATGGGCTGGCGGGACATCAGGAAGGTCTCGAGGACGCCGTTCTTGATGAGGTCGACGCGGCGGGCGGGTTGGCCTTCGTCGTCGAAGCTGTAGTGGCCGCTGAGAGGGCGGCCTTCGAACTTTTCGAGGGTGGGGTCGTCGGAGACGGAGAGGAAGTCGGGCAGGATGGGCTTGCCGAGGAGCTTGGTGAAGGTCTGGCCCTCTTCGTCGCCGCGCTGGCGTTGGCCTTCGAGGCGGTGGCCGAGGACTTCGTGGAAGAAGACGGCGGAGGCGCGGCCGCTGAGGATGGCGGGGCCGTCGAAGGGCTCGGTGATGGGCGCGTTGCGGAGGTCGACCAGGTTTTTGGCCATCGCATTCGTTTTGGCGATGAGGGTCTTCTGGTCGGGGAGGTTGCCGGTGGCGTCGGCTTCGAAGGTCTCGACGCGGAAGAGGTCCATGCCGTCGGCGGCGCGGGTGCGGGCGACGACGACGAGGCGGGCGACGTGGTTGGGAGTAGAGACTTCCTGGCCTTCGGAGGAGACGAAGTAGTCGGTTTCGGTGGAGGCCTGGAGGCCGACGGTGTTGTAGTAGATGTCCGGATATTGCTTGAAGAGGCCGGAGAGTTCGCGGAGGCGCTGCTCCCATGCGGCCTTGTCGACCTTGAGGGCGTCGGCTGCGGGGAGGAGTTGCTGCTTGGACTGCTCGGCTGAGAAGTCGGCGGAGACGTCTTCTTCTTTAGCGCGGACCTGCTGCTCGGTTTTGACTTTGAGGTAGCCGTCTAGGGCTCGGGCGTAGCCGCGGTCGGTAGCGAACCAGAGGCTGCGGGCGAGGGCGGCTCGGTCATCCGTTAGCGGGAGGGCCATGGTGGTGAGGGCGGAGGTGCGGTGGTCGCCGTGGGTGTTGTCCTGGGCGGGGGTGCCGAGGCGGATCTGGACGTCGGCTACGCGGCGGTGGAACTGGTTTGAGGCGGTGATGGCACCGTATTGGGCGGAGATGTCGATGTTCGAGGCGTCGGAGACGGCGTAGCTGAGGAAGTAGGGCTTGGGGGCCGCTGTCTCAGATGCCGTGGCTGGCTGGCTGCCTAGTTCGGACATGGCGCGCTTGAGCTCGGCCTGCATTGCCTGGACGAGCACGGGCGGCTGCGTGGGGCGCGGGAGCTTGGGCTCGGCTTCGGCATCAGCCGCAGGGCGCGGGGCTGCCGAGAGGTGGATCGCGAAGGGAGAAGTGAGGGATAGACCGAGGAAGATGCTTGTTGCCAGCCAATGCTGCTTGTTCAAAGTGAAGACTCCGCGCTGTACAGATACTCAAAGCGAGTGTAACGAATTGGTGAGGGGTGGGCCATGCGCCTTTAGAGCCTGTCGAAAAATTGAAGCTGGCGGATCTTCAATTTGAAAATGCCAGGGCGGATTTTCTCGGGATGTGCACGGCTGGGTTGAGGCGCTTGCGAGTTTGTTGGGAGAAAGGGGTGAACGCTCCTGGTAGAGTGAGCGTGGATGCAGGTCCTTCGACTGCGTCTCTTGCGGTGGGGCTGCAAGAGACTTCGCTCAGGATGACAGTCTTTCTTGGTGTTTGTAAGGCAACAGCAAGTGCAACGGCCAATGCGGGGTCTCTCCACTTCGCTTCGCTCCGGTCGAGATGACGAGTTTCTTAGGGGGTAACCGGACTTCGTGCGGGTTTGACGCGCTGTATCTTAGCTTTGACTCACCATCGAGGGAACTGTCGTCTATGAATTTCCGCTGGTTTTTGATGATGCTTGTCTGCGTGGGCTTTTTGTTGGCTGTGCCTCGGGTTGAGGCAGAGGCGACGGCCACTCATGCTTTGCAGGGTGACGCGGCGTACAGGTTGCCGCCGGCGAAGTTGAAGGTGGCGATCGAGCTGAACGGGAAGCGGACGGCGATCGAGTTTCTTTATACCGGTTGGACGATTGTGCAGTTGGTATTGCTGCTGAGGCTGGGTGCGGCGGCGTGGATGCGGCGTGTAGCTGTGGGCTTTAGTCAGAATCGGTGGGTGCAGGGATTTGCGTTCTACTTTCTATTTCTGGCGATTACTTCGCTGCTGAGTTTGCCGCTCGAGATTTATGGGCATCATGTGTCGCTGGTTTATGGGCAGTCGGTGCAGCAGTGGGGGAGTTGGTTTGCGGACAAGGGGAAGAGTTTCCTGCTGGCGTACCTGATTGGGGGGCTGCTGGTGATGCTGTTGTTCTTCTGCATCCGGCGATCGGCGCAGCGTTGGTGGTTCTGGTTCTGGATACCGACGATGGCGGCGGTGGTGTTTGGCGTATTCGTCTCGCCTATTCTGATCGATCCGATCTTCAACAAGTTTGAGCCGCTGCAGGCTTCGAATCCGGCGCTGGTGGCTCGGCTGGAGCAGGTGGTGGCGCGGGGAGGGATCGTGATTCCGCCGGAACGGATGTTCCTGATGCGGGCGAGCGAGAAGGTGACGGGATTGAACGCGTATGTGACGGGGATCGGGGCTTCGAAGCGGGTGGTGGTTTGGGACACTTCGATTGCGAAGGCTACTCCGGATGAGATCTCGTATATCTTTGGGCACGAGATGGGGCATTACGTGCTGAACCATATCTATAAGGGCATTGCGGCGGCGGCGGTGGGGCTGCTGGTGATGTTCTTTGTCGGGTATCACTGTGTGCAATGGTTGATTGCTCGGTACGGGGCGAGGGGGGGCGTTGACGGGCAGGGGGATTGGGCGGCGTTTGTGGTGGTGATGCTGGTGTTTTCGGTGTTGAGTTTTCTTGG
The DNA here is from genome assembly GCF_014203275.1 of Granulicella aggregans. GTDB lineage: Bacteria > Acidobacteriota > Terriglobia > Terriglobales > Acidobacteriaceae > Edaphobacter. The sequence continues at coordinate 1,104,968 of NZ_JACHIP010000002.1, read as the reverse complement.
GGAGCCTGTCGGCAACGCTGTTAGCCGGATGCAGGAGCATGAGGCGGATGTGTATGGGCAGGAGGCGATCCATGGGATCGTGGTTGATCCGCAGGCGGTGGCGCAGCGATCATTCCAGGTGCTGGGGGAGGAGTCGCTGGTGGATCCGACGCCGCATCCGCTGGTGGAGTTCTGGACGTTTAGCCATCCTCCGATTGCGGAGCGGGCGAGGTTTGCGGCGGCTTATGATCCCTGGGCTCTGGGGAACAAGCCGAAGTATTTTGGGAGGTAGGATCGTTTTATGGCCGAACAGAGTTCAGAGTGTCTTTTCTGCAAGATTGTTTATGGGGTGATTCCGGCGAAGCGGGTGTTTGAGGATGAGTTGAGTCTCGCGTTCGCGGATATCAATCCGCAGGCTCCAACGCATCTTTTGATTATTCCGAAGGAGCATCTGACTTCGCTGGCTCATGCGGCGAAGGATCACGCTGCGCTGCTCGGGCATTTGGTGTTTGTGGCTACGGAGCTGGCGCGGAGTTATGGGTTGGAGAAGGGGTATCGGGTGGTGGTGAACACTGGGGATGATGGCGGTCAGACGGTGCAGCATCTGCATGCGCATTTGTTGGGTGGACGGGCGATGAAGTGGCCTCCGGGATAGAGTTCGTGGCGGACCCACCCATGGCCAAGTGCGCGCCATGGGCGGGGCACCCGGCACCCGGCGCATCGCGCTAGTGCTTAGTAGTGGCGTTGGTACATGCGGGAGAGGCGGTCGTGCCAGCCCAGGCCTTCGCCGTCGAACCAGGCCCAGGCGAAGCCGAGGCCGAGGGGGAGAGCGGCGACGATGAGGGCGAAGGTGCGGCGGCGCATCTCGGAACGGGTGGGGTTCTCGTCTTCGAAGGTGCAGAGGCCGATGCGGGCGTAGCGCATGCCGGGGGTGGCTTCAGAGAAAGTGAAGAAGAGCAGGTTGTAGAGGGCGTAGAAGACGGTCAGGGTGGCGACGCCTGTGGCGGCGGCGGTGATGCCCGTCGGAAGGACGTTGGCCCAGAGGGCGAAGACGGTGAGACCGACGAGGAAGGTGGCGCTGACGGCGCAGAGGTCGACCATACCAGCCATGAGGCGGAGGTTGAGCGGCGCCACCTGCATGGGGGGGAAGATCTTGGGCTCGGGTTCGACGGCCACGTGGATGACGGGCGGGGTGTCGAGCAGGATAGAGGACCAGACGGGAGCGTTGGTCTCGCGCTCGGCGGCGGGCGCGGTGGAGATGAGGGAGGGTTCGACCTCGAAGATGCGGAGCTGGGCAGAGGCTGCTGTCTCGGCCTCGTCGCGCAGGGGGCCTTCGGCTGTCCTTGGACGAGCCCTGCGAGCGGCGATGAGCTGGCGCGGGAACTCGATGAGATTGGCCGGGATGGCGACCGGGGGGCCGGAGGGTTCTTCGAAGACCGGGGCCTGACGGAACTCGATCTCTTCGTCGAGAGCGTAGGTCTCGTCGGTGTCGATCGGGTTCAGGGTCGGGTGGCTCGGCATATCGCTCCGGTGGAGAGGGCCAGCTTGCGGCTGGCGGACTCCGATATCTTCGTAAAGCCTGACGGTCAGATCGGATGGAGCAACTACTGCTCGACGTGTGGCAACGGGAGCACGGTAGGCTGGCTCGCGATAGACGACGGGTTCGGGGGCAAATTCTTCGACGAAAGCCGGCTCGGGTAGAGCGCGGGCGAAGAAATCATCTCTTTCGGCTGCGAGGTTGGTGTCTGCCTGCGTCTGCTGGTGGACTGGCTCCGGTTGGAACTCCGGCTGAGGCGTCTGAATCTCCGTTTGGGGATAGTCGAACTGCGTCCGGCTCACTTGCTGTATCGGCGCGGGATTCCAGTTCTCCAGTTCCTCGAGGAGTTCCTGCTGTGCAAAAAGAATCGCCTGGGCACTACGAGCGGCTACCTGGGCGGTGGCGGCTGCTTCCTGGGCGGCGAGGTTGGCCTGCTCGATGGCGCGTTCGGCCTCGGCTGCGAGGAAGTCGCGGTAGCTTTGGGACTGGGCGTAGCGCTCGGCGACGGCGGCGGCGATGGAGTTGGACTTTTTGCGGACGGGTTTCGGAGCGGCTTCGGTAACGAGTGCTGGGCCGGTCTGTCGGCCGCGGCGGGAGCGGTGCGCGGCGAGTCGTTCGGCGACCTGCTGCCTCAGATCGGAGGTTGAAGCTGCGACATCGGCCGGTTCAGAGCCCTGGCCGGGGAAGTCGAACTCTTCTGATTGGAGTTCCGCAGACCTCATTGTGTTCAATTGCCAACTCCGGGTTCCGATGAAATCAATTAGCCTCTAAAGCAGATGGACTTCAGTAAGAGATCTCTGCGCGGCTATGCACTCTTCATAAGTATCACCCTGTTCGCGGTGAATTCCGAACTGCTGGTGGGGCAGGAGTTGGCGAGTTCGTTACCCCCTGATGGGGTGGGGCAATCGAGTTCGTCTCTGGCGCCTGATGGGGACGGGCAGCTGCCTTACCCGGCAGCGGTGGTAGTGCCGGGAAAGAACCAGGGTACGCCGGTAAAGATTGAATCGACCAACCCGCAGACGCGGGTGGGGTCGCTTTATACGCTAGACAAGGACGTGGTGATTACCTACGGCGATCGGATCATCAAGGCCGATCATGTGGAGTATGACTCGGACACGGGCGAGGTGCGTGCCGCCGGTCACCTGGAGGTGACGGGCGGGGAGAACCTGGAGTACATCCGGGCGAGCCGGGGCGAGTTCAATGTTCAGACACAGACGGGGCGGTTCTACGACGTGATGGGGTCGGTGGGGCTACCGAAGGGTTCGGCTAACCGGCCCGCGACAGGCCCGGTGGCAGGACCGATGCCTGGGTCGCGGCAGGTCTATGACAACGGGAATCCTTTTCTCTTCTCGGGGAGGATTGTGATCAAACGGGGCCCGGCGGCGTATGACGTGATCGACGGGAGCGTGACGTCGTGCCAGTTGGCGAAGCCTGACTGGGTACTGGACGCGGCGCTGTTCTCGATCGACGGGCCGAAGGCGAAGGCGAAGAACAGCGTGTTCCGGCTGCTGAATGTTCCGCTGCTCTATCTGCCGTATGTGACCCATCCGGTCGATCCGCAGGCGAGGCAGAGCGGGCTGCTCATCCCTACGCTGGGATATTCGGGCGGACATAAGGGCTTCGTGCTGGGCGAGGAGATTTACGTTGTTCTGGGCCGGAGCATGGATCTGACGTTCGGATCGACCTACTATTCGGAGCGCGGGTTTGCGGAGAATGGAACGTTCCGGTACCGGGGGTTGGGGCAGAACTTTGTGACAGCGCGATTCAGCGCGTTGCAGGACCGGGGGTTCACGCCGACGGGCGGGGTTTACACGAACCAGGGCGGCCAGGACATGGTGCTGAAGGCGCGGTACGATGTCGCTCCGCGGAGCAGCGCGCAGACGCGGCTGGTGGCGGACGCGGAGTATCTGAGCTCGTATATCTATCGCGAGGCATTTACGGAGAACTTCAACCAGGCGGTGACGACGGACATCCTCTCGACGCTGTACGCGGTGCGAAATGCGGATGGGTACTCGGCGTCGTTCCGTGCGGACCGGTACCAGGGATTGAAGCCCGCTCCGCAGACAGCGGCGCAGGCGGCGGCGGGAGATGCGATCCAGAACTCGCAGGTGACGATCTTTCATATTCCGGCGCTGGCTTTGACGACGACCGATCACGTGCTGGGTGGTGGAGCTGCGAGTCATGTGATCTGGAACCTCGATACTTCGATTGGCGGGTTGAAGCGGACGCAGCCGGCGTTCACGACGAGCGGCGTTGGGCGAGTGGATATTCATCCGGAGGTTGCGGTTCCGTTCACGCTGGGTGGGCTGCATCTGAGGCCGTCGCTGGCGGTTCGAGAGACGGCGTACACGCGGAGCCGGCTGACTCCGTTTGTGCCGGGAACGACGCCGGTGGAGACGGCGGGCGGGTATGCGCGGACCGACCTCGAGGCTGGGATGGAGATTCGGCCGGCGGTGCTGGAGCGGACTTTCGACACTCCATTTACGCAGCGGGTCTTCGGCGGCCAGGTGAAGCACACGATCGAGCCGGAGGCGTCGTATCGGTTCGTAACGGGGATCAACAACTTCGGGGGCGTGTTGCGGTTCGACGATAACGACGTCGTCTCGAACACGAACCAGCTGGAGTACGGGGTGACGCAGCGGCTGTTTCTGAAGTCGTCCCATTTGGCGACGAAGGTGCGGGCTTGCAAGGCTACGGAGACGCCGGATGCGGTCGACGACAACTTGCCGGATGATGACCCAAATGGAAAGCCGGCATCGGAGACGCGGAGGTGCAATTCGCGGGAGTTCTTCAGCTGGCGGCTGGCGCAGCGAGTGTACTTTGACGACAGCTTTGGCGGGGCGGTGGCGAACGGGCGGCGGAACATCCTGGAGTCGACGCTCAGCTTTTCGGGGATCGCGTTTCTGACGCAGCCGAGATCGACTTCGCCGCTTATTTCGCGGATCAGGGTGCGGCCGTCGGAGCGGCTGGACTTCGAGTGGGACTTTGACTACGACACGAAGCAGGGGAAGTTCACGACCAGCAATATCTTTACCGATGTTCACCAGGGCAATATCTTTGCCGGGTTCAGCTACGCGGGATTGAGCGCTCCGGGGCGGTTCGACACGAATGGGACGCAGAACTCGACGACGGAGTTCAGCCAAATGCGGGTACTGGCGGGATACGGAATGCCGACGAAGGCGGGGTTGAGCGTTGCGGCGAATGCGGGGATCGACTTGAACCTGGGGTCATTCCAGTATGCGTCGGTCGAGACTTCGTACAACTGGAACTGCTGCGGGTTCAGCGCGGAGTATCGGAAGTATCAGCTGGGTTCGGTGCGGAATGAGCCGGCTTATAAGTTCAACTTCACGCTGGCGAATATTGGGACGGCGGGGAATCTGCGGCGGGCGGAACGGCTGTTTTAGGCGTTCTACGTCCCACCCATGGCCAGATGCGAGCCATGGATGGGGCACCCTCGAGCTAAGTGGCTGTTTTAGGGGGGAGCGAAATGCGGGATTCGTCGCCGCGCTCCGAATCACGGTGGCAGGGGTCGCGGTGGGGTGGCCTGCGTGGTCAGCGTGAGATAATCGGGCTATTGTGCCGAATGTCGTAAAGCCGCTCTTTTCTTTGTCGATTGCACTTATGCTTGCCGCCGTGGGATGCCATGCGCAGCCGCCGGTGAAATCTTCCGATGCCGCTGCTACGGCAATCTCGCCTGAGCTGTCGCGGCGGGTTGAGGTGATGATCCGGTCGCGGCTGGAGGTTCCGGCTAACTACGACTTTCACATCGAATCTCTGAGCAAGAGCGATATTCCGGGATACGACACGGTGACGGTGGACTTCAGCACCGAGGGCAAGAGCAGCCGGCCCATTCCGTTCCTGTTGTCGAAGGATGGCAAGACGCTGGCACAGTTTTCGAAGTTCGATATCAGCAAAGACCCGAAGGCGCTGGTCTCCGGTGTGAATCGCCCGGCGCGTGGCGGGCCGGCGGATGCTCCGGTGCTGATCGTGGGGTTCGATGATCTGGAGTGCCCTTTCTGCGCGCGAATGAATGCGCAGTTGTTTCCGGCGATTCTGGATCGCTATAAGGACCAGGTACGGATTGTGTACCGGGACTTCCCGATCGAGCAGCATCCTTGGGCGCTGCGCGCCGCAGTCGATACGAACTGCGTGGGAGCGCAGAGCGGGACGGGTTACTGGAACCTGGTGGATTACATTCACGCGCACGCGGACGAGATAGGCGGCACGGAGAAGACGGTGGCGAAGGCCAACGAGATGTTGGACAAGCTGTCGAGCGACGAGGGCAAGAAGCAGAAGATCGATGAAGCGGCGCTTTCGGCGTGTATCGCGAAACAGGATGCGACGGCGATCAAGGCTTCGGCGAAGGAAGGCGAGGCGCTCGGCATCTCGGCTACGCCTACCTTGTTTATCAATGGCGAAAAGATCGAAGGGGCGCAGCCGCTGGAGTATGTTTACCGGATGATCGACAGTGCGCTGATCGCCGCCGGGAAGACGCCTCCTCCGCCCGCACCTGTAACAACCGCTGCGCCAGCGGCGAAGCAAGGGAATTAGCGCAGGACGCGCTTGGAAAGATTCGATTGAGCATGAAGACTTATTCCGGAACGGCACGCACAGAGAAGTTTGAGGGCAGAGCCCGGTTTGCGGGAGCAGCCCGTGGGCTGGGCGTAACGCTACTTGCCGGCGGCGCGATGTTGTTTGCGGCGGGATGCGACCAGAAGCCGAGCGCCGACGTTGTCGCGAGCGTGAATGGCAAGCCGATCATGCGGGCGGAGATGGAGAAGGGCTATGTTGCCTACTCCGCGCAGGTAGCGCAGCAGCAACAGCAGCAGGTGCAGCTTTCGAATGAGCAGGCGGACCTGGGGCGGCTGAAGGTGCTCGACAACCTGATCACGAACGAGATTGTGGAGCAGCGCGCGGCGAAGATGAACCTGACCGCCACCAACGAAGAGGTGGACGCGAAGCTGACGGAGATGAAGGCTCCGGTGACCGAGGACCAGTTTCAGCAGCACCTGAAGGCGGAGAACCTTACGCTGGACGATCTGAAGCACGATATCCGGCGGTCGCTGACGGGGAACAAGTTGCTGAACAAGGAGATCAACTCCAAGATCACGGTCAGCGATGCGGACGTGTCGAGCTACTACAACCAGCACAAGGCGGAGTACAACCTGATCGAGCCGCAGTACCGGCTGGCGCAGATCCAGGTGACGGGCGTACCTTCGGACCAGGCCGGAAATCTGCAGGGTAGCAAGGCGACGAATGATTCCGAGGCGAAGCGCAAGATCCAGGCCTTGAAGACGCGGCTGGACAGCGGCGAGGATTTTGGGACGCTGGCGATGAACTTCTCGGAGCGGGTGGAGACGGCTTCGAGCGGCGGCGATATGGGATTTGTGACCGAGTCGCAGCTTCATGCGGACCCGATGATCTATGCGGAGATTACGCGGCTGAAGCCGGGGCAGACGACGGCGATCATGCCGCTGCTGGACGCGCAGACCAAGAAGGCCATGGGGTACTCGATCTACAAGCTGGTCTCGAAGGAGCCGGCGGGGCAGCGCGATTTGAGCGATCCGATCGTGCAGCAGGCGATTCGGCAGCAGTTGCAGAACGACCGTTCGCAGCTGTTGAAGAATGCTTACTTCGAGATGCTGAGAGATCAGGCGAAGATCGTGAACTACTTTGCTGAGAACCTCTTTAAGAACGCTACGAAGTAAGAAGTTCGCCCTGCGCGGGCGGCGGTCACTTCGTGACTTTTATACCGCTTCGCTTGGTTCGCGCTTTGCGCGACTTGATACCCTTTACGCGACGACTTCAAACGGCCGCATCATGTCGTTGGCTTCGTGCTCCAGGATGTGGCAGTGGTAGAGGTAATTGCCCGTAAAACCTTCGAATTTTACGATGATGCGTGTGACCATGCCGGGTGGGCATTGGACCACGTCTTTCCAGCCTTGTTCGTTGGCGGCGGGAGCTTCGGCAGCTGAGACGAACTTCAGTTCCTTGTGCATCAGGTAGGCGAAGGTGTCGTAGACGCGGCGATCCAGTACCTGGAAGCGGACCAGGTGGAGATGCATGGGATGAACGTCCTCGGTCATGTTGATAAACTCCCAGATCTCGGTTGAGTTCAGGCGGGGTTTTTCGGTGACGGGCTCGTGCCAGCGCTTGCGGTTGAGCAGCATCTCCATGGAGTTGCCGACCTTGTCCTGGTACTCGTTGAGCGTGATGGTCCGGGTGAGGATGGAGTTCGATTCGGGGATGCGGGTGATCGTGCGCAGGGACTTTGGAAGTGGCTGCGCTTTTTGAGACGTGGCCTTTGCTACGCGAAGCTGGAGGATGTCGAAGGCACCGTGACGCAGGTGCAGGTTCTGCCCGGCGGAGTAGGTGAGGTCGAGCAGGATGTCGAGGCGTTCGCCGGGGGCGAAGGTGATGGCGGGTAGCTCGACTGGTGCGGACAGAAGGCCCTGATCGCTGCCGATCTGGACGAGGGGCTGCTTGTTCGACATGGAGAGCCGGAAGAAACGGCTGTTGGCGGCGTTGACCAGGCGCAGGCGATAGAGGGCGGGTTCGACTTCGAGGTAGGGGCGGATCTTGCCGTTGATGAGGATGGCGTCGCCGGCGAACTCGGAGACCCAGGGGTGATCGGGGTCGCCGGAGTCGGGATAGTAGAGCTGGCCGTCGGCGTAGAAGTTGCGGTCGTAGAGGACGAGGGGGAGTTCGTACTTGCCGGTGGGCAGGTGCAGGGCGTCTTCAGTCTCGTCGCGGACGAGCATCATGCCGAACATGCCGGCGTAGACGTTGAGGCGGTTGAGGCCCATAGCGTGGTCGTGGTACCAGAGGGCGGTGGCGTCCTGCTGGAGCGGGTAGTTGCAGGTGAGGCTCTGGGTGGGGACGAACCAGTCGTCGGGGTGGCCGTCGTCGTCGGAGGGAACGCGGGCTCCGTGGACGTGGACGATGGCGCGGACGTCGGGGACATCTTTGCCGCAGCCGTGGAGGCTGTGGTCGATGGGGAGGAAATGTTGGGTGGGGAGATTGTTCACCCACTCGACCTGGACGGGCTTGTGGGAGCGGGCCTCGATGAGCGGAGCTACGGCGGTGTCGGTTGCGGACGGGTTTGCGAGGTCGTGGTAGACCCACATGCGGGTTGCGGGCACGTCGCGATGGACTTTTGTGTGGATCACTTTCATGCCGATGCGGAAGTGCGCGCCGTGGTTCGAAGCGGGATGTGTGACTGGAGGGGTGACTGGGCGTGCGGCCCGCGGGAGAGGAAGGGGATCGACGAATGGGGTTAGTTCAAGCGAGTGCAGAAGCGGGGCGGAGGGAGCTGCGGGCGTCGGCATCGACATGCCGGAGCTGTGCTGTTGCATCCCGGCGAGAGCCGTGCGGGGGAGAAGGCTGAAGGCGGCGGCTTTCTGCAGGAAGCTGCGGCGCGGAAGAGTACTGCGGAAAAAGTGCAAAAAGGGACTCCGTGCTCCGGCAAAGAGGGCGCACCAAGAAAATAGGCACGCGTCGGATAGCGGCGCGTGCCCTGAGGGTACGGAGTTTGTGTGACGAAGCGGTAAATCTAGTTCTTGCTGGTGACGAGGCCGGTTGCGGGGTCGAGAAGGACGACGTTGGGGTTGGGAGCAGCGGCGCCGTTCGAGAAATCGAACATGTTGTTCAACGATCCGGCGATGCTGTCGAACGATCCGCCACCGATGCGGTTGCTCGAAGCGAAGGTGTCCTCGATGAATTTGGTGACCGAGCTCTGATCGGTGACGGTCGAATCGATCACGTTCTTCTTGGCCCAGGGTGAGATGACCATAAGCGGAAGACGTGGACCGTATCCGCAGCGGCCCTGTGCGTGGAGGGTTGCTGCGTTGACACCAGGAAGCGCGTTGCCAGCAGCGGCCGCGCTGATGCAGACGCCGGCACCGTTGAGCGAGTCAGCAGTGGTGGCGGAGCCGTTGACGAGGTTCGGGAGGTGATCGTACCAGCCGTCGGAGTCGTCGTAGGCGATGATGATGGCGGTAGAGCTCCAGAAGCTTGAGGACTCGATGGCGTTGACCATGTTGATGACGAAGGTCTGTTCATCGAGAGGGTCCGAGTAGCCGGCGTGGGCGTCCTGGTAGCCGGGGGCCTTGAGGAAGCTGACCGCAGGGAGATTGCCCGCAGCGAGAGCATCGGTGAAGTCATGCGTGTCGTACTGGTGGTTGGCCTGGTCGGTGCTGCCGATCTTCGCGATCGAAGTAGGACGCAGGTGGTTCAGGTTGGCGGTCGAAGCGTAGTACTGGAAGGGCTGGTGGTGGGGGATGTAGTCAGCCTTCTTGCTATTGGTGATCTTCGAGGTGGTGGTACGACCGCAGCCGGTCGAGCCGTCCGCGTTGGTGACGGTGAGGTCGAAGCCGCCTTCAAAGAAGCCCCAGGTTGCGCCAGCGGTGTTGAGGAGGTCGCCGACGTTCTTGCCGGACATGCTGAAGGTGGCGCTGCTGGTTGTGCAGATGTCGCCTACGGGGTCGGCGTCTCCGATGTCGGTGATGCCGCCGTTGCCGTCGGCGATCGTATCCGCGCCGGCGTTGGTGGCGTTGATGACGCCGTTGGTCTGGCCGGAGACGAGGTTGAGGGCACCGGGGGTGGAAGGACCGAAGGTGGTGCCGAAGGAGTGGTCGTTAAGAGCGTAGTGCTGAGCGTAGTTCCAGAGGCCGGTGACGGTGTTGCCGTCGTAGTAGCCCATGGTGAGGGCGTTGGTGGTGGTCAGGGCGTCGGCTCCGGTGGAGGTGGCCAGAGAGGTGCTGTCGGGAACGCCGACCGAGAGTGGGAAGAGGTCCATCTTGCCGCCGTCATAGGCGGTCTGCTCGGGGCCGTAGTTGTGGTCCTGGTCGTTGGTCGCGGCCTGTGCGGGATCGAGCCGGAAGGGAAGGCTGGCACCCGCTCCGTTCGCGACGGTCGTGTTCGGGTTCTGCGCGAGCAGATTCGCCGAAAGCAGGTTAACCGGTACAGGTGTTCCGCTGGCGGCAGTGAACTTCACGGAGTTCGTGGCCGGGTTGGCGGCTGTCGGATAGGTGCCGAAGTAGTGGTCGAAGGAGATGTTCTCGCCGAAGATGACGACGACGTGCTTGATCGCCTGGGCGCTGGTTGTTGGCGTAATGGTGGCCGGGGGTGTTCCGGGGCCGGCGGGGACGCCGGTGCCACATCCGCTCAACACGATGGTTGAGGCTAGAGAGAGGGCGATAAGTTTGCGCGTCATTTTGAAAGAGCCTCGATAAGAAAAATGCGGATGCTTCTTTGGTAACGGGCGGGTGTGAACAGAGGTTTACGGATCGATGAATCTCTGGATTGAAGCGTGAAGGTGGGGCGGACGAGATGCGGAGGTCTCTCCACTTCGCTGCGCCTCGGTCGAGATGACGGATCCTGGGGACGGGCCAGGACGGGTTGTAGCCCGCGACGTGGTGGGTGTGGTTTGATGGTCTGGTGATGACTCAAGCTCCTCTACGCGTCGCTATCCTTGGCTTCGGACACCATGCTGTCCGGCGGCTGCTGCCTGCCTTTGCACGATCGAACGAGACGAAAGTGGTTGGCCTGTGGCGGCGGAATCAGGCTGCTGCGGCGGAGGATTGTGCCACGCACGGGATCGAGCACTGCTTCGCTACGCGCGAGGAGTTGTGTACTTCGCCGAATGTGGATGCGGTATTTATCACTTCGCCCGATGCGATGCACCTGGACGATGCTCTGCTGGCGATGAAGAACGGCAAGGCGGTGCTTTGCGAGAAGCCGCTGGCGATGAATGCGGGTGAGGCGGCGGAGATGGTAGCTGCGGCGAAGGCTGCGGGCGTGTACTTCGGCGTGGCGCAGAACTTTCGCTACAACCTGAGCCTGGAGTTTATGCGGGGACAGATCGCGGAGGGGCTGGTGGGACAGCCGCAGATTGCGCAGGCGCACTTCTGCTATGCGGCGCAGAACGCTCCTCGGAAGTGGATCGCGGATGGGTCGCTGGCTTGCGGCGGCCCGATTGGGGATGTCGGGGTGCATTCGATCGATGCGCTGCGGTACATCCTGCAGGCGGAGGTGCTGAGTATCTCCACGCTGGCGAAGCAGGACGAGCTCTCGGGCAACGTCGAGGCTTATGCCGCGATGCAGATGGAGATGACTGGCGGGATCTTCTCGCATGTGGTGGCGGACGCGCGTGCGCCCTACCGGACGCTGCTGGAGGTGATTGGCAGCGAAGGCGTGCTGACGGCGGAGAGCGGCTTCAGCGTGGATAAGCCGGTCGAGGTGGTGCATCGGAAGAATGGGCAGGTGGTGTCTTCGACGACGCTCGATAACGTAGATGGGTATGTGCGGATGTTGGATGGGTTCGCTGCGGCGGTTCGGGGTGGGGCGGATTTTCTGGCTACGGGAGCGGATGGTGTGCTGAATATGCGGGCTTTGGATGCGGCTTACAAGAGCTGGCGGAGTGGGATGCGGGAAGCGGTTTAGGGGCGGTGTGTGGATTGGGTGAGTGAGGCTTTCTCCGGGCCTTCGTGGGGTAGATAGGAAATGCGGGGGGCTCTCCACTTCGTATCGCGATGAGGCTGCCATGCTCCCGTCGAGATGACGTTGTTTTGGGAGCGCTGGTGAAGTGTGGGGAATTTTCGCCTTCGGCTCAGAATGACAGGACGACGTAAGTGGCAGACCCACCCATGGCCAAGAGCGAGCCATGGGTGGGGCACCCTCTCTTGCCTCAGCAATACGTCTTCCTTGCATTGGGAGCAACTGAGCCGGCCGCCATTAGAAAAGAAATGAACACTTTGCCCTTCGGACCGGTCTTAGGTTGTGAAAGGGAGTTTCCTGATGCCGCTGTCATCGATCGTGAGTGCCGGGTTCGGTATGGACGGAGAGCTGGCGGATGCTGCGGCTGGTGGCTCTAACGAGCTGCCTGCGGAGCGGGAGGCTACGTTTGGGATGCTGGTGGAGCGGCACTCGCGGGTGATGTTCCGGGTGGCGTTCTCGCTCCTGCGCAATGCGCAGGACGCTGAGGACGCGGTACAGGAGGCGTTTCTGAAGCTGTATCGCGGAGACGCGTGGCGGCGGATGGAGGATGAGAAGGCTTTCCTGGCGCGGACGGTTTGGCGGGTGGCGCTGGACCGGTTGCCGAGGAGCCCTGAGAGGTCGCTCGAGGCTGATGAGCCGTTCGCGAGTGGTGTGGCTTCGCCGGAGGCTACAGCTTTGCGAGGGGCGCAGTCTGCGTTGCTGCGAAGGATGATTGACGCGCTGCCGGAGGATCTGCGGCAGGTGTTGGTGCTGAGTGCGATCGAAGAGCTGAATTCGCGGGAGATTGCGGAGATGATTGGGGTGCCGGAGGGGACGGTGCGGACGCGGTTGATGCGGGCCAAGGAAGAACTGCGAAAGCGCTATCAGGCGTCGGCTGGGAGGTCTAGATGAACGAGTTTGATGAACTACTGCGCGATGTTCTGAGTGCTGATGTCTGCGTGGAACCGCCCCTGGGGATGGGACGACGGATTGCGGCGGCGCTCTCCGTGGCTGAGGAGCGACGCTCAAGGATGCCGAGAATCGCGCTCGAGGCTATCGCGGCGGTGCTTCTGATTGGTGTTGTAGGGATGATGGTCTTCCGGCATCGCGGCGTGGCCGTACCGGACTTGGTGTCAGATGGGAGGGTGTTGATAGCGGCGACCCCTGCGCCCGACGTTCAGTCGGAGATCATACCGACCAAGGAATTCCTACTAAGAGCGAAACACCGCTGGCTTTCAAAGCCGGTCGTCCGTTCCAGGCGGTTTTCGCGGAGAGCTGCGCCGGGTGTTGCGCCGATTGCGATTGAGTCTCTGGCGATCAAACCGATTGAGGTCGCGTCGCTGTACAAGTCAACGGAACGTTCAAGTGGAGGGGGAGAAAAACGATGAAGTGGATATTCAGAACGGCTACAGGTCTCGCGCTGCTGCTGGCAGCTATCGGAGGAGTCGCGCAGACGGCGGCGAATCATGCGGTGTCGGCCGCCGCCAGGACGCGTTACTTCCAACTGACGCTGAATCTTAAGTTCGGTGCGAACGGGGAGCAGCAGGCGACGATGCAGACGATCACTACCGAATTCGCTGTGCGCGGCACGATCCCCGGGACGACGAAGGCGCGGATGGTGTCGCAGACGCCTGCGGGGAACGGGGTCCAGACGAGATATATCGAGGTCGGGACGAAGTTTGATGCCGACGATATCCACGTTGAGGGTAATGGCGTGGCGCTGCACTTCGTGCTGTCGGCTAGCCGTCCTGTGAAGATGATCAAGTACAAGGCGAACGATGGGACCGAGATTGAGGAGCCGATCATCACGGATAGGACCGTCGAACTCTCTGTGAAACTTCCGCTCGACAAGGCGAAGGTGGTCTTCGATTCGAGCTCAAAGAGTCTGGAGGTTTCGAAGCCGTTAGGGGGAAATGCGAAGGACGATCCGGCGGCGGCGATGCCAAAGCCGGATCAGCCGATGGCGATCGAGATGACGGTGAGCGAGGTTAGGTGATCGAGCCGGCACCTGTCCTGCCGGACGAGCCCGCTGCGCGCGGGGCGGTCACTTCGTGACGTGTATACCGCTTCGCGTGGCTCTCGCGTTGCTCGGGAACAGGGTTTTCTTACCGTAGACTGGGAAAGTCATGGCAACGCATGTTCGCTCGTTTTCGAAGATCAACCTGGGGCTGGCGATTGGGCCAGCGCGGGCGGATGGGTTTCATGGTCTGACGACCATGTACCAGACGCTGGCGCTGCGTGATGTGGTGACGGTAGCTGCGACTCGTTCCCCAGAGACGTCGATTGTGCTGACTTCGAATCATCCGTGGGTGCCGGGGGATAACCGGAATACGGCCTGGAAGATGGTGGAGCGGTGCCTGGAGCGGATGGGTGTGACGGCTACCGTAAAGATCCGGATCCAGAAGAACTTGCCGGTGCAGGGCGGGATGGGCGCGGGATCGGCGAATGCGGCGGCGGCGTTGATGGGGTTGGAGAAGGAGCTTGGGGTGGCGCTGCCGGGGCCGGAGCGGATGGAGTTGGCGGCTAGCGTCGGTTCGGATGTGCCTCTGTTTTTGCTGGGGGGATCGGTGCTGGGGCTTGGGCGGGGGGAGCAGGTGTATCCGCTGCCAGATTTGCCGGAGACGATCTGCGTGATGGCTCTGCCGGAGGTAGGGGTTTCTACGCCACAGGCTTTTCGGGATTGGGATGGGTTGGGGGGCGGGGGAGTTGATGGTGGTTCACCCACTGACTTTGGTAGCGGACCCACTCATCGCGAAAGACAAAGGCGCGATGAATGGGGCACAGGTTTAAGTACGGGTTTGGGCACAGATTTCGCCGCTAATTCAGGGGGGTTGACGGAATCCACAGGTCGCGATACTCTAAGTGAGTTGAGTTGCGCTCTGGCTTCTACATATGCCGAGCCTGGCACATCCGGTATCTTTTGCAAGCCTGGAACACAATCTACTGAGTATGGAATAGAGACTCAGGGTCGCGCCGAGAAAAAAGCGGGCGAGTTCGATCAATCTATAGGCCAATTGCAAACAGATCTTGCCGAGAATACTCTTCTCGCGCTTGTCCGCACCGGGATAGAAAACGACTTTGAAAAGGTCGTCTTTCCGATCCACCCCTCCCTGCGTGAAATCAAGCGTCAATTGATGGGTATCCGGCAGAATGAGTCCGCCAATGCGGGTTCAGGTTCGCTGGATGGTGCCGATTCGAGTGGCCCTGCGTTGTACGCTGCGCTCTCGGGTTCGGGTTCGGCGCTGTTTGGACTTTACCGGTCCATGGCGGATGCCATCGCGGCTCAACAACGCGTGCAGGCTTTAGGATGCAAGGCGGTGATTACTCACACCTTGCCCCGAACGGCTTACTGGCGCACAATGTTCGCAGGGTAATTTTTCCGGCGGCCGTCTTCAACAGGCGGGTTCCGGAGATTATTGGGCGATCGATCAATGGTAGGTCCGGAGCCTTTGAAGCTCTTTATCTAGGTTCGAATCCTAGTCGCCCAACCAAACTATCGACCGCCAGACCTCTTCGAGGTCTTCTGCGGGCGGGCAACACTTAGGGACCGTTTCACGGCAGCAACATGCCGCAGAGGTTGAACAGGTTTTTGGCCGGCGAAAACAGCGCTGGCGGATGTACCGAAGTTTGAAGGGCCACAAGTCTTACTTTTCGCAACAGAGTTTCGATCGCAACAGATGCTTCTCTTTGTACCGAAGTGTGCAGCCGCGACAAGGCTGCATGAACAGACCAAGCAGCAGGAACTACCAAGGTCAACCAGCCTGGAGGGTTTCACGTGAATAATCAAGACACGACTGCGGTTCTTTCCCCTATTTCAGCGCAGGCAGAAGAGACAGAAACGAACTCTTTGCCTGCAGCGACGCCGAGTGCGTCAGGCGCGTCTTCCTTTAGTGGACAAAGACTGGTCGCGTCCAGCCCCGAGAAGAAAAAATCCGGGAAGCTGGGCGAGGACAGGCGCTTCAAGATCTTTTCAGGAACCTCGAACCGGGAGCTTGCAGAGGAAGTCTGCAAGTTTGTCGGCGTTCCGCTGGGTGAGACCCGGCTGCAGCGCTTCTCGGATGGCGAGGTCCACTTTCAACTTTTAGAAAACGTTCGCGGTGCGGACGTGTTCCTGATTCAGCCCACATGTTTTCCTGTGGACCAGCACTTGATTGAACTGCTGATCATGATGGACGCGCTGAAGCGCGCATCAGCTGGCAGGATCACCGTGGTGATTCCGTACTACGGCTACGCCAGGCAGGACCGCAAGGACAGGCCGAGAGTCGCGATCACCTCGAAGCTGGTGGCCGATCTGCTGACTACGGCGGGAGCTAACCGGGCTTTGCTGGTTGATTTGCACGCGGCACAGATTCAGGGCTTCTTCAATATCCCGGTCGATCACTTATTCGCCAGCCCGGTGCTGGTGAGCTACTTCCGGGACATGAAGCTGCCGAACCTGACCGTGGTTTCACCGGATGCGGGAGGCGTGGAACGAGCGCGCTTCTTTGCGAAGAAGTTGGATGTTCCGCTCGCCATTGTGGACAAGCGGCGGACGGACATCAACGTCACGGAAGTGATGAATGTTATCGGCGATGTGCGCGGGCGAACCTGCCTGATACTCGACGACATTATCGACACGGCTGGAACGCTGGTGAAGACTGCCGATGCGTTGCTGGCGCAGGGTGCCGAAGAGGTTTATGCGTGCGCAAGCCATGCCGTGCTTTCGGGCCCGGCGGTAGAACGTATCGCAGCATCACGACTGAAGGAAGTGGTCGTGACGAATACGATTCCGCTGCGTGAGGATGCGCAGAAGGTGTCGAAGATCAAGGTGCTTTCGGTTGCGGGGCTTTTGGGCCGGGCGATTGAGAGCATTCATATGGAGACCAGCGTAAGTACGCTGTTCAACTAGTTTTTTACAGCCGCGAGGAAAGAGCTCGTAGCAAATGAGCAAAGGGAGCGGAGCTCAACTCCGTGCCCGAAAGGAATGAAACATCATGGCAAACCCCACTTTTGATGCCGTCGTCGCAACTCCGCGCGAGGGTAAGTTCAACAAAAATGCAGCTCGTCGCGTTCGTGTAGCTGGCAAGATTCCCGCAGTGGTTTATGGCGCAGGCCAGGACGCTGTTGCGGTCACCGTCGACCCGAAGGTCATCACCAAGATTCTGCACTCCGAGTCCGGGCACAACACCATCTTCGACTTGAACGTCGAAGGCGCTTCGCTGGTTAAGGCGATGATCGTTGATTGGCAGAACGAGCCCATCAAGGGCAAGCTGCTGCACATCGACTTGAAGCGCATTGCGATGAATAAGATGATGCGCGTCTCGGTGCCGGTGGTTCTGGTGGGTATCCCTGCGGGAGTCAAGGCCCAGGGCGGTATTCTCGAGCATGTCATGCGCGAGGTTGAGATCGAGTGCCTCCCGGGCGATATCCCGAGCCACCTCGATGTCGATGTGACCACGCTTGAGCTGAATGGCGTGATCCACCTGTCGGACCTGCCGCATTCGGGCAGCATCAAGTACCTCGGCGAAGAGAATGCGACTGTCGCTCACGTTGTGGCGATGAAGGAAGAGGCTGTTGCTGAGGTTGCTGCTGTGGCTGAGCCTGAAGTAGCGAAGAAGGGTAAGACGGACGCTGCTGCCGCTGCACCGGCTGCGGACGCTAAGAAGAAGTAAGCGGCTCTGGTTTTGCCGGGTGAGCGTTTACGTCCCACCCATCGCGGTGAAACTGCGATGGGTGGGGCACCCGGGCTTTCGTGGCGCAAACGAGGCAAGCAGATCCTCCGACTTCGTCGAAGGATGACAAGGGTTGGGGTCTGCGGCATCTGGCTTAGATTTTGCTGTAGTGAGGAATTAGGACGTGAAGCTGATTGTCGGTCTCGGCAACCCCGGTATCGAGTATCAGTTCACACCGCATAACGCCGGGTTTCTGGCGGTCGATCGCATCGCGGAGGATTGCGGCGTGACGATTGCCAACCGGCGGGGCAGGGCTCTTACGGCGAAGGCAAGGTTTGCGGGGCAGGAAGTTCTGCTGGCTAAGCCCGAGACCTTCATGAACCTGAGTGGGCTTTCGGTAGCCGCCCTGTTGCGGGAGTTAGAGATTGGGCCGGAACGGATGGCAGAGGACCTGGTTGTTCTCTACGACGAACTGGCAATTCCGCTGGGCAGCATTCGCATACGCGAGCGTGGTTCGGCGGGAGGGCACAACGGGGTGAAGTCGATCTCCGCGGTGCTGGGCACGGAGGAGTGGACGCGGATACGGATCGGGGTAGGGAAACCGGCGCTCGAAAGTGGACGCGAGGTGAAGGCAGGTGGTAAGGACTACCTGCTGTCACCGTTCCGCAAGCAGGAGCTTGTGGTGTTGGATGAGGTGCTTGACCGGGTTACGAAGGCGGTCGAGACGATTTTTACCCGTGGCGCGGGACCCGCGATGAGCGAGTTCAATGGCAATGCGGGGATGTAGTGGCGGGATCCCACCCATGGCCAGAAGCGAGCCATGGGTGGGGCACCCGGCAGCAGTTAGCAGCAGTTGATTCCAAACCGTCGTGTGCAGAGGATACGCATGCGCGGTGCGAAGAAGAACTTCGCAGAAAGAAGTAAACGAATGAATCGTACCTACGAAATCATGTTCATCGTCCGTCCGGACGTTGAAGAAGCCGACCTGGACAAGCTGATCGAAGGATTCTCCGGAAACGTCACCTCGGGTGGCGGCGAAGTGAAGTCCGTTGAGAAGATGGGCCGCCGACGTCTCGCCTACACCGTCCGCAAGTTCAACGACGGCTTCTACGTGCTGCTGAACATCGCTGCTGAGGGTAAGCTGATCACCGAGATCGAGCGCCGTCTGCGCGTGACCGAGCAGGTCATCAAGTTCATCACCGTGCGCATGGACGAAGAAGAGAAGCGTCTGGCTAAGGTGAAGGCGATCCGCGACACCAAGGTGAAGCGCAGTGCACAGCCCGCACAGTTCCAGCCTCAGGCTCCGGTTGCGGCTGCTCCGGCGGTTGCCGCTCCTGTTGCAGAAGAGACCCCTGCTGCAGAGCCCGTCGCCGCAGTCTAGTTTCTTCGACCGCGATTTCTTTGCTGGGCCGCGCTTGCGCAGCCCGGCACATGAGTTTCCACCCTGCTTCCACCGATTCCGTCTGTCATGCAAGATGTGAGGACGTTCAGAGACTCCACCGCGAGTCTGGATCGGCCCGGCGGCACTCCACCATCCGAAAGGGATATCACCATGGCTGACGAAACCAGCACCCCGAATACCGCTCCCGCAGCAGCGAGCGAGCACACTCCCAGCCCCCGCCCGGCATATGCCGGACCCGGCGGTCCCCGTCCTCCGCGTCCTGCCGGCGCTCCTGGCGCAGGCGGCCCTGGCGGCCGTAAGTTCTTCCGCCGCAAGAAGGTCTGCAAGTTCTGCACGGAGAAGATCGACTCGATCAGCTACCGCGATGTTCGCCTGCTTCAGGGCTTCGTTGCCGAGCGCGGCAAGATCATCCCGCGCCGTCTGAGCGGCGTTTGCACGCGTCACCAGCGTCGCCTCTCGCTCGCCATCAAGCAGTCGCGCAATATCGCCCTGCTGGCCTTCGCCGCGCGCTTCTAAGCGCGGTCTGGCGCAAAGAACCTGGCTGAACACTGATTCGCGGATTCGTTCCGCATACAAGTCATTCGGAGAATTGCAATGGAAGTTATTCTGAAAGAAGACGTCAACAAGCTGGGCCACCGTGGCGATGTCGTCAAGGTCGCCGACGGCTACGGGCGCAACTACCTCCTTCCCGGTAAGCTCGCCATCGAGGCGACGCTTGCCAACCGCGCCGTCATTGAACAGATGAAGGGCTCGGCTATCCGCAAGTCTGCCAAGGAGAAGGCTGCCGCTGAGACGCTGGCAACTTCGCTTGCGCACGTTGAGCTCACGTTCGAGCGCAAGACGGGCGAGAACGATCACCTCTTCGGTTCGGTCACGTCGGGCGATATCGCTCACCAGCTCGAACTGCAGGGCTACACCATCGACCGCCGCAAGATCTCGCTTGAAGATCCGTTGAAGTCGCTCGGTGAGTACCACGTGCCGATCAAGCTGCACCGCGAAGTCACCAGCCACATCAAGGTGACGGTGAAGGCTGAGGAGTCGGAGACCGAGGCTGCACCGGTAGCGTAAGCGTTTTGGAGTAAGAACAGAACAAATGCGGGGGTTCTCTCCACTTCGCATCGCATAAAGCCGCGATGCTTCGGTTGAGATAACGTTTCGTATGTATCATGAACGCCGCCCACCATCGAGAGATCGATGGTGGGCGTTTTTTTGCATTTGTCCCTCCCGTAGGGAATCCACGTTTCTCCCGTGACCGCAAAGGAGTAGCAAAAGCAGATTCCTTCGGGGAATGACAAGCAAAACAGCAGGTGTGGTGCGAGGCCGATCGGTGCCTGTCAACCTGTGTTTATGGGACGCGGCCATAATGGCTGTTATGACTGGACGTCGATCGTTTTTGCAATCTGGCCTTGCAGCGGCGCTGCTGCCAGCGGCGCGTGCGGCTGACGCTGCCCCGTTGCCAACGAATTTCCCGGCGCAGCTTCAGGAGGCGCTGGCGAAGTCGCTTGACGATCCGAAGGTGGCGGCGAGCCTTGCTCCCGTGCTTCTGGATGTAGGGTTCACTTGGGATGCGCCTTCGCAACCGGCTGCGGGATTTCACACCATCGTTGCGTATGCCTTTGGCAACCGTCCTGCGGCTGCGGGGACGACCACGCCTGCTCCGGGGCCGATGAACGAGACGCTGGCGAAGGCGGTGATTGAGGCGCAGCGTAAGAGTGGAGCGGCGACGATCTATGCGCAGTGGGAGATCGCCAGCTTTCTCACGGGGCGCGAAGGGATTGGCAAGGTGGTGGCGATCAATCCGGTTGTTGCCGCCGATGGTTCCGTCAAATATCTGAGTACGGATGGAGTTGCCGAGGCGATCGTGACGATGGTGGGCGGGGATGCGAAAAAGCTAGGCCGGGTGTGCGTGATTGGGCATCATGATCATTCGAAGCGGTGTGTCGAGACTTCGCGGGCTAGAGAGATGGATGCGTGGGTAATGGACGGGGTGCAGTTACCGGTGAACTACGATGTCGAGTCTGACCAGGCGTGGACGCGTGATCGGGAGATCTACCTGATCCACGATATGTTCGCGCAGTTGGGACAGATTCGCGCGGCACTGATTGCGCCGCTTAAGGCCAAGAGCTAGTGTTGTGCGTCATGCAGAACGGCGGTTACTCAAGCGGTATACGTCCCACCCATCCTCGCAAAAGACGCGAGTATGGATGGGCATCCGCGCTGTTGAGTACTGTCGGGATATCTGAAGCGCTTCATCAGCTGCTTTCTATCTAGGTGGGTCCAAGAGGCGGTCGCGGAGTTTCTGGATGTCAGTGGGGCTGAGCCTCAAGCTCTGGGTGACGTAGTTGTCGAAGGAGCCGTAACGGGCGTCGATGGCGGCGAAGGCTGCTGCGAGATAGCCAGGGTCGACACCCATCAACACCTGTACGGACGCGGGAGGCAGGCTTGCCAAAGGGCTCGGCGGATTGGTTTTTGCGCTGCTAACTGCAGCGGCCTGGAGGCGGGCCATCTGGGCGGGGACGGCGTCGTTGCTGCGGAGGTAGTCGGCTTCGACGGTCGCGTGGGGAACTCCGAGGACGCGGAGCAAGACCGCTGTGACGATGCCGGTGCGATCTTTGCCGGCGGTGCAGTGGACGATGGCAGGTTCGTCGCCTGTGGCGAGGTCGCGGAGGATGGTGCCGATCTCCCGGGCTCCGTCGAGGGCGATCTGGACGGTGATGGCCTTCATGCCGTCCTTCACCTGATCCGGGCTGGTGCCGTTGGCGAAGAGCTTCCGCATCGAGCTTGAGGGGGCTTCAGTCGCGGGGAAGCCTACGGAGATGGGCATCAGGGTGGGCTGATCGCCGGGCTGTGCTGCGATCCAGTGCGTGGGAGCGGAGGCGCGTTCCGCGTCGGTGCGCAGATCGAAGACGTAGTGGATGTGCAGGGGGGCGAGGGCGTCGAAGTCTGAGCTGGTGAGGTGGCTTAGTTCGCCGGAGCGATAGATCCTTCCTCTGCGGACGACGTGGCCGTCGGACGTGCGAATGCCGCCCAGATCGCGGAAGTTGAGGGCTCCGGTGAGGGTGGGAGCGGAGACGGTTTGGGCGGACGCCACGCCGGAGAGCAGGAGTGAGAGGAAGATGGCTGGTCGCACATTTCTTGATAGCACTGGCGGGCTAGGATCGCTTCAATGGGAAGTGAAAGCTCTCGCTCGCGCTCGAATTTCTCTAAACTAGAAGAGATGGTTACCGTTGCTGCCTACTATCGATTTCTGCCGCTGGCTGATCCTGCAGGTTTGCGCGAGGAACTGCGTGAGGCGTTTGTGGGGAGTGACCTGCTTGGGACGACGCTGATCGCGCCTGAGGGTGTGAATGGGACGATGGCTGGTTCGGCGGAGACGATTGAGCGGCTGCTCAGTCTGTTGGGCGAGCGGGTTGGGCTTGAGCGTGGCGAGGTGAAGTTTTCGACTGCGGAGGCGCTGCCTTTTCGGAGGCTGAAGTTCAAGCTGAAGCGCGAGATTATTACGTTTCGCGGAGCGGAGGTCGATCCGGCTCGGCCGGGGAAGTATGTCGAGGCGAAGGAGTGGAACGCGCTGCTGGCTGATCCCGAGGTGCTGGTGCTGGATACGCGGAATACGTATGAGTCGGAGATTGGGAGCTTTGCCGGGGCGGTGAAGCCGCAGCTCGAGACGTTCTCGGACTTTGCGAGCTATGTGAAGGAGCAGCTCGATCCGGAGAAGCATCGTCGGGTGGCGATGTTTTGTACGGGCGGGATTCGATGCGAGAAGGCTTCGGCTTATATGTTGCAGCAGGGGTTTCCTGAGGTGTTTCATCTGAAGGGTGGGATCCTGAAGTACCTCGAAGAGGTGCCGGTGGAGACGAGCCGGTGGGACGGGGAGTGCTACATCTTCGATGAGCGGGTTTCGGTGGGGCACGAGGATTTCGGGGACGGGGAGTAAAGGCTAAACGCGGGGATCTCTCCGCTGCGCCGCGCGATGAAGCTGCACGGCTTCGGTTGAGATGACGTTTCTTTTTTTTAGCGGGACCTAAGGATGAGTTGCGGTCCCACATCTCAGAAGCGGGATGTGGGGTGCTCGACCTTGTCTAACTGCTTCGTGGTTGAAAAGTTCGAACGGTTGAGGTGATGAAAGCGGTATCGGGGTCCTTCGACTCCGTCTCTCGCGATACGGTCGCGAGAGACTTCGCTCAGGATGACGGGTCTTGGGCGGGATCCCACCCATGGCCAAAGGCTAGCCATGGATGGGGCACCCGGCGATGCTTCGGTCGAGATGACGCTTCTATAAGCAGTTCTGAGGGACGGTGGCGTTGGTGGCTGTCCCACTCATCGCGATAGTGCTGCGATGAATGGGGCACAAAGCTGAGGCGAATGGGGCGCAGAGTTGTATAGTGGCGTAACCGGAGCTTTCCTTCTCACAACTCATCATCACCACGCGGATTTCTTCCGCCGAGGTTCTGCATGTCTCTTTGCCGACGACTCTTTTCGATCGCCTTGCTTCTGATCGCTGTGCCGAGCTGCTTTGCCCTGCAACCGGAAGTGCATCATCCGCTGGATGCGCTGACGCCGGATGAGTATTGGAAGGCTTACAAGGTGTTGCAGGCGGCGGGGAAGCTTGCGCCGAAGACGCTGTTTGCGAGCATCCTGCTGGAGGAGCCGGTGAAATCGGTGGTGCTGGCGTGGAAGCCGGGCGACCCGATCGTGCGCAAGGTGGATGTGGTGCTGCTGAACGAGAGCAAGTCTTATGCGGCGGTGGTGGATGTTTCGGCGAACAAGCTGGAGTCGTATACGGAGCTGACGAAGGAGCAGGCGCCGATGTCGACGACGGAGTCGCGGAGCTTCGATGAAGACATCAAGAAAGACCCGCGCGTGATTGCGGCGCTGAAGGCTCGCGGCATCACTGATCTGCGGACGGTGCACTGCGGGGTGATTCCGGCGGGGTATGTGGGGCTGCCGGAGCAGACGGACGGGCGGCGGATTGGATGGGGCGAGTGCAGCGATGAGATGGACTCGCTGTACCGGTGGGACCGGCGGATTGCGGGCATCTTTTACGTGATGGATTTGAAAGAGAAGAAGATCACGCGGTTCTCGGATAACGGCGCGGTGCCGATGCCGCCTTCGACGAGCATCTACGACGCGGACGGCGGCAAGGCGATGCCGGGGACGAAGCCGATCATCACGCTGGAGCCGGAGGGGCCGAGCTACACGGTCGAGAACGGCGAGGTGGACTGGCAGAAATGGCACTTCCGCTTCCGGCTCGATCCGCGGGTGGGACCGGTGATTAATCTCGTGAGCTATAACGATGGCGGCAAGCCGCGGTCGGTGCTGTACGAAGGGTCGCTCTCGGAGATGTATGTGCCTTACCAGGACCCGGATGAGGCCTGGAACTCGCATGTGTTCCTGGATGGGGGAGAGTTTTTTGCGAACACGGGATCGGGTGGGATCATCAAGCCGCTGCAGGTGGGCGTGGACTGCCCGGATTACGCGACGTTCTATAGCGGGACGTTCTTTCGTGATGACGGCACGCCTTATGTGCGGCCGCAGCTTGCGTGCCTGTTCGAACGGGTGACGGGGGACCCGATGTGGCGGCATTGGGATGGGTCTACGTCGGCGATCTCGGGAAGGCCTACGCGTGAGCTGGTCTTCAGGACGGTCGCGACGGTGGGGAACTATGACTACATCTTCGACTGGCGGTTTGGGCAGGATGGGTCGATCACGGTGGGTCTGGGAGCGACGGGCATTCTTGAGGTGAAGGCGGTGAAGGACCAGACGGCGGATGGGGATTTGTCCGCTGCAATGGTGGGCAAGACGCCGGAGGGTAAGCGGGTGGAGTTCGGGCAGTTGATCGCGCCGGGGATCTCTGCGGTGGACCATGACCACTTCTTCAGCTATCGGCTGGACCTGGATGTGGATGGGCCGAACAACTCGCTGATGGTGGACAAGCTGGTGCCGTACAAGCTGCCGGATACGGCGCAGGGACGGAAGTGGATATGGGCGATGATGCCGGAGATGGCGAAGACCGAGGGCGAGGCGAAGTACAACGTGTCGGTGGAGCACCCGGCGATGTGGCGGTTTGCGAATGAGGGCGTGAAGAACAAGCTGGGGCAGCTGACGAGCTACGCGATCATGCCGGGGGAGACGGGTATCAGCATTCTGCCGGCGGAAGAGTGGCCGCAGAAGAGGGCTGGCTTTTCTGCGCATAACTTGTGGGTGACGCCGTACGATCCGAACGAGCGGTATGTGTCGGGCGTGTACACGATGGGGAGCAAGGGAGAGGACAGTCTGCCGGCGTGGACGAAGCAGAACCGGAACATCATGAACACGGATATCGTGGCCTGGTACACGATGGGGTTCCATCATGTGCCGCGACCGGAGGACTGGCCGCAGATGCCTACGATGTGGCATACGTTTACGTTGATGCCGTATCAGTTCTTGATCAAGAACCCGACTATGGATCTGCCGATGACGCCTTAGGATCGTTTGGTAGGAACGCCCGCGAATCGTGATTGATTCGCGGGCGTTTTTTTGTTTGAGGCTGAAAGTGGGTTGAACCCTTGGCACGGGAAAAGCGTGGGGGTTCTTCGCCTTCGGCTCAGAATGACGGCGAGTTTAGGGTGTGAGGCTGACTCATTGCTATAAGGCTCTTTGCTTCAGAGTGTGGCACGTAGCTCCTTTGCGGCGGCGCACATGTTCTGGAGAGCGGCGATTGTTTCGGGCCACGCTCTTGTTTTGAGGCCGCAGTCGGGGTTGACCCAAAGTTGGCGTGGGGTGAGGACGTCGAGAGCGAGTTGGAGTAGATCACGCATCTCGGCGACGTCGGGGACGCGGGGAGAGTGGATGTCGAAGATGCCGGGACCGATCTCGTTGGGGTAGCCGTGGGCGCGGAAGGCGTGGAGGAGTTCCATGCGGGAGCGGGCGGTCTCCATGGAGATGACGTCGGCATCGAGGGCGGCGATCGAAGGGAGGACATCCTCGAACTCGCAGTAGCACATGTGGGTATGGATCTGGGTGCGGTCCTCGGTGCCGCTGGTGGTGAGGCGAAAGGCCTGGACTGCCCATTCCAAGTAGGGTGCCCAGTCGGAGCGACGGAGTGGAAGGCCTTCGCGGAGGGCGGGTTCGTCGACCTGTATGACCTGGAGGCCGGCGGCTTCGAGGTCGCGGACTTCGTCGCGGAGAGCGAGCGCGATCTGCCATGCGGTGTCTTTGCGGGCGATGTCGTCGCGGACGAAGGACCACTGCAGGACGGTGATGGGGCCGGTGAGCATGCCCTTCATGGGTTTGTTGGTTAGGGAGCGGGCGAAGCTGGACCACCGGACGGTCATGGGAAGAGCGCGGGAGACGTCGCCGTAGATGACCGGGGGTTTGACGCAGCGGGAGCCGTAGCTCTGGACCCAGCCGTTCTCGGTGAAGGCGAAGCCGTCGAGGAACTCGGCGAAGTATTCGACCATGTCGTTGCGTTCGAACTCGCCGTGGACGAGGACGTCGAGGCCGATGCGTTCCTGTTCGCGGATACAGTCCTCGGTGGCCTGGCGGAGGAAGGTGTCGTACTGGGCATCGGTGATGTGGCCGTGCTTGTGGGCGGCGCGGTGCTTGCGGACGTCAGCGGTTTGAGGGAAGGAGCCGATGGTGGTGGTGGGGAGCAGAGGGAGATTGAGCTCCTCGCGTTGGATCTCTGCGCGTTGTGGATAGGGACTCTTGCGACTGAAGTCTTGTTCGGAGAGACGGGTAAGGCGATTGCGGACGGCGGCGTTCTTGCTGGTCTCGGCGGCTTCGCGGTTGGCGACGGCGGCGGCGTTGGCGGTGAAGGCCGCATCGTTGCCGGTGGCGAGATCGTGCAGCTCTGTGAGCTTTTCGGTTGCGAAGCGCAGCCACGATTTGATGCGCGGACTCAACTGCTTCTCCGGTGCGAGGTCGTGCGGGACGTGGATGAGGGAGCAAGACGGAGAGACGATCACGCGGTCAGTTCCGAGTGATTCCACTGCCTGTTCGATAAAGGGATTTACAGCAGCGAAGTGCGTGAGCCAGATGTTGCGGCCGTTGACGCAGCCGAGGCTGAGGGTCTGGTTGGGGGATAGTGCGGTGAGGACTTCGGGGACCTGTTCCGGGGCGCGGACGGCGTCGATGTGGATGCCAGCAGTGTGGAGATCGACGGCGAGGCTGAGGTTGTCGCCGAGGCCGCCGAAGTAGGTGGTGAGCATGAGCTTGATGGGAACTTCCGCGAGCTGCTTGTAGGCACTGCGGAAGGCCTGTTTCTCCCATGGGGTGAGGTCGGTGACGAGCTTGGGTTCGTCGATCTGGACGTCGGTGACACCTTCGGCGTGGAGAGCTTCGAGAACCTGTTTGTAGGAGGCGATGAGTCTGAGCAGCAGCAGGGTGATATCGACGCCGGGGGCGGGCTTGCCGAGGAGAAGGAGGGTAACGGGGCCAATGAGGACGGGGCGGGGTTCGATGCCGAGCGCGCGGGCTTCGCGGAGCTCGCTGAGTAGCCTGGTGGTGTCGGGCATGAAGGAGAGGCCGGAGGTCCACTCGGGGACGAGGTAGTGGTAGTTGGTGTCGAACCACTTGGTCATCTCCATGGCGGTCTGCTCGGTGCTGTTGCGGGCCATGGCGAAGTACCCGGTGAGCGAGACGGGATCGTTGCCGAAGCGTTCGGGGGTTGCGCCGATGAGGACGAGGGCGTCGAGGACGTGGTCGTAGAGCGAAAATTCGTTCGACGGGATGATGTCGATGCCTGCGGCTTTTTGCAGGAGCCAGTGGTCGCGGCGGAGTTGCTTTGCGGTGGCGAGAAGGTCAGCCTCGGAGGTCTTGCCCTTCCAGAAGGATTCGAGGGCGAACTTGAGTTCGCGATCCTTGCCCATGCGCGGGAAGCCGAGGGATGAGGTTTTGAGAGGGGTGATGCGCGACATATATACGGTTCTCCTTGTTGCTGGAAGAACCACCCATGCGCAGGCGACACCGGCGAGCCGGAGCACGCGATGTTGCACTGTCCACCGTTCCAATCCACGAGAGCGGCAGGCTCAAACGCACCCACGGTGAGCGACCTGTCGCTTCCATGGTGGTGGTGGCAGGCCGGCCTTCGGACTTTGGGCACCCTACTGGATCGCCGCTTCCCATCTCTTGAAGAGACAGTGCGTTGGCTTCGCGCCGTTGCGACTGTTCGTTCCCATCACCGCTGCGGGACAGCGCCGGATTTACACCGGCTTTCCGTTTAACAAAGCTCGGGAGCTTTGCACCTACACAGGAAAAGTCTACAGGATGGGGGTGAGATGAAGGCTGCGATAAACTGAGGCCTCGCGGGCCGGAGTGAGACTTAGGGATAGAGGAATGCTTGTTTCATGAAGGATGAGCCTTATCGTTCCCGGGTGTCGCTTGAGCCGATTCTGCTTTCTCTGCTGGTTGGGGCAGCCTTCCTCATTCGCGTGTGGGGAGTGTCCAGGGCGCACTTCTGGGACGAGATGGTCTACCTGCAAAACGCGCAGGTGATCTGCTGCGGCAAGAGCAACTACTCCGAGTTGAGCTATCGTCCTCCGCTGATCTCGCTGCTCTTCGCGGGCGTGTTTCTGATCTGGCATAGCGTGTACGCGGCATCGATCGTCACGGCGCTGGTGAATGCTCTCGGATCGTTGTTTCTCTATCGCGCGGCGAAGCTTGCTTTTGGACGTACTGCCGCTGCAATATCGGCTTTGCTGCTGGCGCACTCGCCATTCTTCGTGGGCGTGTTTCCTGATGGCTTTTTGAGTGATGACACAGGGAACAGTCTGCTTACGGATTCGCCGGCGCTGACGCTTCTGGTGCTGGCTTTGTGGCTTTTGTTGCGGGCGCTTGCTCGCGAGAAGACTTTGCCCTTTGCGTGGGCTGGAGTGGTGCTGGGGCTGGCTGTGCTGATGCGGTTTGGCTCGCTTCCGAGCGTGGGATTGCTGTTTTTGCTGCCTCTTGCAGCGAGGTCTAGGTGGAAGGCTCTGCTGGTTTGTGTGGCCGGATTTCTGGTTGCGATGGTGCCGTATCTTGTCTGGTCGCGGGTGGAGTTTGGAGGATTTTTCCAGACGTTTCGCGATGGGTGGGCGAATGTCGAAGGGCCTGAGGGGGCGTCGTTTCTCAGAATTGCACCTGTGATCTTTACGCCGATCGCGTTGGTAGGACTTGCGATGGCTGCCTGTTGGGGGCTTTGGAGAGGCTATCGTGGCCTGCGCTTCAAGACTTTGCATGGGGCTTCTCATGCAGAAGCTCAGCCGGTTTTGATTGAGGCGTTTCTTTGGATGTGGCTGCTGGTGGATTTTGCCTTCTTCGGCACGATGGCTCACAAGGAGCCGCGTTACGTGCTTCCGCTTGCGCCGCCACTTCTGATGCTTGCTGGGGCGGGGCTTGCGCTGTTCCGGTTGTTGCCTCGGCGGTCACTTCGCCTTGGTGGAGGAGTGGTTGTCGTAGCGTTGCTGATGCTGACCTTTGTTCAGAGTTCGAAGCGGTTCGGCGGCCGGATGATTGATCTCAACGTTCCGGAAGAGATGTCGGCTTCGCAGTTTCTTCAGGACTCTGTTCCTGCAAGCACAGCGCTCTATATGAACTTCAACTATCCAGTGTTTGCTTATTACACGGGATTCCGGATTCACGAGATGCCGCCTGCCGGGGCTGATCTGTATAAAGCGATTAAGGAGATTCCTGCTGGCGGAGTGTTTATCGTGTACCGGGAATCTGAAGGCGGGGAGCCTGATTTGCGTTGGATGGATTCGAACACGCGGTTCCAGCGCATGCGGGATTATTCGGGGTTCGTGGTTTATCGATGCACGGCTCATGGTGGTGGGTAGTTCTGCACACCTAGACGTAGATACGGCTTTGCATGGCAACTGCATTGAAGCTGTTTGCACCATGGGAAATAGGAAGATTGAACGCGGATGCCGACGATGTGGCATAGGCCTGCGCTGATGCCGTATCAGTTTGTGCTATGAATCTGCCGTTGACGCCTTAGGAAGCGGGAGCTAAGGGACTCACACAAATACGGTTGAATTCGTGATGCTTCCCGTGACTAACATAATCCGGCGACATCTCTACGGTTCTGCGCTTCTATTTGGCTTTGCGGCCGATCCACGTCTCACCCTGCGCTCAGGGGCTGATGACTTGCTCCGGCTAAGGTGATCAATCAACGCCTCTACGAGGCGTCCTTCGCGCGTCACACGTTCTTTTGGATCTTCCATTCCCTGAATCGTCTGGATGACCAGTGCCCATTGATTTCCGTACTCCACGGTGCTTCGCTTTGCCTCTGCGGCTTGACGGTACTCATCTTCTCTTCGCTGGAAGACACGCTGCAAGAAGTACAACATGGCACTACTGGCGGTAGTTATGGCTCCGCCCGTCGTCTGATGTAACAGGAAGAGGATGATCCCCGATAACAGCACGAGAAACGCCATGCTTACAGCGACCAGCCAAAGTAGATAGGTAGTTCGCATCTGCTGCAGAAGAGCTTCGTATTCCTTGTGGAGCTGCTCCTGGTAAAAGTCCAATTTCTTTTTTATCTGTAGGAAGTGCGCCTCGCCCGATCCAAAAAAAGGGCCTGTCGTTCCCACAACCTGGGTGAACGAGTATCCGGTCGGTGTCGATCCCTGACCCATCACTGAAAGCCCGACAGTCATCGGCAGGTTCAGGCGGGTCATTACCGTGTTTGGTAGATCTTCTCGTTGAGCCGACCTGGGGACGACTGTTCCCCCTTCAGAAGGACCGAGAGTCCTCGGAGGCGCACCTGCGAGGAAGGGCAGCGCTTTGGGACCGTGGCCAAGGACTTTCAGCAGAGCTTCCACGAACTCCGAACAGGTTGCAAACCGCTCCGAGGGTTTCTTCGACAGCGCTTTGTGGAGCACAGTCGTGCATCCTGGCCCGAGCTTCGGGTTGAGCGAAAGCGGGTCGATCGGCTGTTGAACCATGATGGCGCTCATGGTTTCGACGAAGGTCTCGCCGGCGAACGGGGCCTTCCCAGTCAGCAACTCAAAGGCGACTACGGCGAGCGCGAACTGATCGACAGCAGGCGTGATGGCTCCTCCTGAGATCTGCTCCGGGGAGAGGTAAGCTGGGGTTCCTATAACCACTCCGGTCTGAGTCATTCGGGAGCCGGACGTCTGTTGAATCACGGCAATCCCGAAGTCAAGAATTTTGGGGTTGCCATCTTGCGCCAGGATTATGTTCGATGGCTTAACGTCGCGATGAATGACACCGCGCGTATGTGCATAATCAAGCCCAAGCGCGGTGCCCCGCAGGATCTTGCCAAGTTGAAGGGTTGTGAGTTTGCCCTGATGGTGCCGTAGGGATTTGCCGTCGACGAACTCCATAACAATGTAGGCTTGATTCTCTGCTGTTGTTCCAAAATCGAAGAGAGTAACTATTGAGGGGTGCTGGAGTTGCCCGGTTATTGTGGCTTCGCGAAGAAAGCGAGCACCGAGATCGAGGTTGTTCCCTGCATCTGACGCCTTCAACAGTTTGATTGCAACAGGTCTACCTATCCGCACATCCTCGCCGCGGTAGACGGTGGACATTCCGCCTTCGCCAATAAGTTCGATGGTCTTGTATCTATCGAGGTCCACGGAGAGCAAAGCGTATCACAAACGATCGACGTAATCGCCCGCATGTGAGGTAGCGTTTTTCAGGCTCTATTTCGTGGTGACGGTCTATTCGTATTTAAGCGTGTCGACGGGGTTCAGGCGTGCGGCGCGGTTAGCGGGGAGGGTGCCGAAGACGATGCCGACGATCATCGAGGTGGCTAGTGCGACTATTGCGGACCACCAGTCCACGGGGATCGCAAAGGGTGTGAAGAAGCGGACGGAGAACGGGATGGCGAGGCCGATGAGGGTGCCGACGAGGCCTCCGCTGAGCGAGAGGAAGACGGCTTCGGTGAGGAACTGGAGGCGGATCTCGCGGCTGGTGGCGCCGAGGGCTTTGCGGATGCCGATCTCTTTGACGCGGGCCTGGACGTTGGCGAGCATGGAGTTCATGATGCCGACGCCGCTGACGATCAGGGTGACAAACGCTGCCAGTGTGAGAACCAGGGTGAGCATGTTGGCGATCTTGCCCATGAGTTCGAGCACGGGTGTCATCACGAAGGCTTTGTAGACGGACGAGGCGCGGTGGCGCCCCTGGATGATCTTGAGGATCTGAGCGGAGGCGGTGGTTACGGAGCTGGTGCTCTTGGTGGAGAAGAAGATTTCTTTGACGGTGTCGGTGCCGGTGAAGTAGCGGGCGACGGTGTAGGGGATGAGCATGGTCTGCTCACTGATCTCCGACTGGCCGAAGGTGTTGATGCGCTCCTTGAAGACACCGATGATGGTGAAGGGGATGCCGCGGATGCTGAGGGTCTGGCCGACGGCGCCGTCGGCTGAGCCGAAGAGGGTGATGGCGAGGGGTTCGACGAGGACGGCGACCTTGGTGTGGCCGGTGGCGTCCTGGTCGTCGAAGAAGCGGCCGGCGACGACGACGGAGTTGCGGACGTCTTTATATTGCGGGGAGACGCCGAGGATCATGACGTTCTTGGTGAGGCCGTCGCCGATGTTGACGTTGTCGTGGGCCTCGAGCATGGGGGAGGCGGCGGCGAGGCCGGGGACCTGCTCCTGGACGGCGAGCATGTCTTCGCGGGTCATGAAGTCGGGGTTGGTGGTGTTGTCGGGGCCGGCGATGCTGCCGCCGGAGTACTGCATCTCGATCATGTTGGGACCGATGGAGGAGATGAGGTTGAGGGCGTACTCCTTGCCGGTGAGGCCGAGGGTAACGACGAGCACGATGGACGCGGAGCCGATGACCATGCCGAGCATGGTGAGGAGGAAGCGGACCTTGCTGGCCTTGAAGCTGTCGTAGGCGAGCTGGAGGACCTCGCTGAACATCATGGTCTTGCGGGCGCTGGCTAGGGTGCGCTCGAAGCGGCGCCTGGAGCCGGCGTTGCGCCGCGACTCGGTGCTGGGTGAAGCGGTTTCGAGATTTGGGATGTTCGCGGTCGCCATGGGGCTTGGTAAATGTCTCTTCCTAAAACTTTAGACGCTTTCGAGGGGTTTGTCGGCGCATTGTTTGTGGGGGATGGCCCGTCTGTTGCAGAGAGAAGAGCTTGGCACCGGTGGTTGGGGTCGACTAGACTTGAGGTAAGGAAGAGTGGCCGAGTGGTTGATGGCTCCAGTCTTGAAAACTGGCGTACCTGAAAGGGTATCGGGGGTTCGAATCCCTCCTCTTCCGCCATTTATCGATTCAAAGGAGCCTGATAACATCCAGATTCAGAGCTGAAACCCCAGCAAATGCTGGGGTTTTATGGTTAATGTGATCCAGTAACGTATTACGACAGCCGACTCCCGGTGCGGCTACATCTGTGGGTATGCGGCTTGCGAGATGTGGGTATGTCGGAATCTGGAGGGCGACGATCATGTCGCTCAGCGACACTGACGTCAAAAAGGAGAGGCTTCAAGCAAAGCCATACAAGCTGAGCGATAGCGGGGGCCTGCCTTTGGGGCACGCCTGCAGGAGGCAAGCTCTGGCGCTGGTCCTATGGGTTTGAGGGCAAGCACAAGACGATGACCCTTGGACGGTATCCCGAGCTTTACTTAGCTTTGGCCCGCGACGGACACCGGCAGGCCAGGAGGCTGCTCGCTGCCAAGGTTGACCCAATCGAGGAGAGGAAGACGGAGCGGCAAGCGAAGCACGTGTCGATTGCAAACTCTTTTGTCTCGGTGGTGCCTAAATAGTTCAGAGCACGGAGGAGCGGCTTCGCTGCTACAAGCCGTGAGTGTTAGCAACTGGTTTCACCCAGAAACCGGGGTGCATGCTCAGCCGGCGCTTGATTTCGAGCGGAAGTTGATCTTCTGCCCGGCCTAAGCGATATCCGAGCATCTTGCCAAAGGTACGCGTTAGCGCGACGGGTAGCTGTGCTGCGGCATTCCGCCACAGGTAGGTCAACTCAGACTGCAAAAAGCGCTTACCTTCTCCGCTCGCTTGACCAAACTCTTCGAGCAACCAATGCTCGCGGCTATGCAGAACTCCTATGTCGAAGTATCTTTTGAACTCCTGCATCCAGGTATAGGAATGACTGTGATAGGCGCGTGCCTCCGCAACATACCCTATCTTGTAGCCGGCGAGCAGCATGCGGGCAGCGGTGATGGTGTCTTCACCAAAGATCACGTTCGTGGGGAAACCACCCACTTCCATCAAGGCAGAACGGCGATATGCGGCCAGGGAGTTTGAAAGAAAGACCGTCTTAATGCCGAACTGTTTGCGGCTGCTCAGGGACCGAGTCTGCGATAGGGCTGGATAGTTGAAATTCCGGGCATGAATCTCAATGGGGTCCGCTCCCGGCCGAGGTAACTGTCTTCCATATACCGCAGCAACGTTGGGGTCGCCGAAGGCGGCTTGCAGTTTTGCCAGCGCATCAGGTTCGGCGAGCACCGCATCCTGAGTCATGTACACGAGAATCTCGGCATCGGGCAACATCTCTGCAGCCATCTGACGTGTGCCACCATGATTGAACTTTGCCCTCGCCACGGAACACAGCTTGAACCCGGCCTCGCTTGCAAGTTCGATTGTGTCGTCGGTGGATTCAGAATCTACAATCAGCACTTGCTCTGGACGGACGCACTTGAGGATGGCAGGTGCAAAACGCGGCCAGTCCTTGGCGGCGTTCAGCGTCGGGACAATGACGTTCAGCATGGCCTTTAAGTGTAGCGCATTCAATCAGGCTCAAGATGAGTTGCTGACGCGGATGCGGGGTGGTATTGGGACTGGCTAGACGGCATTCAGATCTGACTGCTTTTGCTCCAGAGCCGCCGATCAATATAATCAAGCGCTGGCGTAAATGAGTAGCAAGGTTGTAAGGAGTCACGTGGCAAAAGTTGCATTGATCACAGGTGTCACCGGGCAGGATGGCGCCTATTTAGCTGAGCTTCTTCTTCGTAAGGGGTATGAGGTTCATGGTATCAAGAGGCGCAGCTCCCTCTTCAACACAAACCGCATTGACCATCTCTACCAGGATCCTCACATCGCTGGACGCAACTTCGTGCTCCACTACGGTGATTTAGCCGATTCGACCAGCTTGATCAATATTGTTCAAAAGGTGCAGCCGGACGAGATCTACAACCTTGGAGCGCAAAGCCATGTCGCCGTCTCGTTTGAGCAACCGGAGTACACAGGGAATGTCGACGGGCTTGGCACTCTGCGGC
This sequence comes from Granulicella aggregans, assembly GCF_014203275.1. Classification (GTDB taxonomy): domain Bacteria; phylum Acidobacteriota; class Terriglobia; order Terriglobales; family Acidobacteriaceae; genus Edaphobacter. Next base: position 1,069,763 of record NZ_JACHIP010000002.1, on the reverse strand, counting down.
TGCTGGAGGCGATTCGCATTCTTGGGATGGATGCGAAGACTCGGTTTTATCAGGCCTCAACCTCGGAGCTCTATGGATTGGTGCAGCAGGTACCCCAGACTGAGAAGACACCTTTCTATCCAAGGTCCCCTTACGCAGTCGCAAAGCTTTACGCATACTGGATCACGGTGAATTACCGCGAAGCGTACGGCATGTATGCCTGCAACGGTATTCTCTTCAATCACGAGTCGCCGCTGCGGGGCGAAACCTTCGTTACCAGGAAGATCACACGCGCCTTGGCGCGTATCAAGCTCGGGTTGCAGGACAAGCTCTACCTGGGAAATTTGGATTCTCTTAGAGACTGGGGCCATGCGCGGGATTATGTGGAGATGCAGTGGCGCATGCTACAGCAAGAGACCGCCGAAGATTTTGTAATCGCGACTGGGATCCAGCACAGCGTCCGGGAGTTTACGACGTTTGCGGCTCGGGCGCTCCGCATCGAACTGGAATGGCGGGGGAATGGTGTCGAGGAGACGGCGATGGATCAAAACGGTTGCACCGTGGTCGTCGTCGATCCGAGATACTTTCGTCCCGCCGAGGTTGAAACTCTTCTTGGCGACCCGAGCTATGCCCATGAGCGGCTGGGGTGGAAGCCCACCGTCAAACTGGAAGGTCTAGTAAAAGAGATGGTCGAAGCTGATCTATTGGCCGCGGAGAGAGATCAGCTTGTGAAAGAGCACGGATACGGGGTGTATGAATACCATGAATAGCCCACTGCTTGCCAACTCCAAGATCTATGTTGCGGGTCATCGCGGGCTTGCAGGGTCGGCCATTGTAAGGCGGCTGGAGCGCGAAGGATGCAGCAAAGTCTTGGTGCGCTCCCATCAGGAGCTTGATCTAACGGATCAGGCTGCGGTGGCTAGCTTCTTTGCGAAAGAGCGTCCGGAGCACGTCTTTCTTGCAGCGGCCAAGGTTGGTGGAATCCTGGCTAACAATACGCGTCCCGCAGAGTTTATTCACGAGAACCTGGCGATTCAAACCAACGTGATTCAAGCTGCGTATGACGTGGGCGTGCGGCGCTTGCTTTTTTTTGGCTCCAGCTGCATTTATCCTCGGGACTGTCCTCAGCCAATCCGTGAGGAGTACATGCTAACCGGCCCGCTTGAGTCCACTAACCGCCCCTACGCCGTGGCCAAAATCGCTGGTGTCGAAATGTGCTGGGCGTTCAATCGTCAGTATGGGACGCGGTACATATCGGCCATGCCGACCAACCTCTACGGACCTAACGACAACTATGATCTTGCGGGTTCCCATGTGCTTCCCGCCTTACTCCGCAAGATGCACGAGGCTAAACTCGTCGGCGCGTCGGAGGTAGTTGTGTGGGGTACCGGCAATGTGAGGCGAGAGTTCCTTCATTCTGATGACATGGCGGATGCCTGTGTCTTCTTGATGAAACTATCGGACGACGCATATGGACCAATCGCGGCCTCCGAATCGCAAGCGCCCCTGCTCAACATCGGCTGCGGTGAGGATCTGACGGTGCAGGAACTCGCTGAACTGATTCGGGATGTTGTTGGTTTCGAGGGACGCCTCGTATTCGACACTTCCAAACCCGATGGCACGCCACGCAAATTGTTGGATGTATCCCGCATGAAAGAACTGGGCTGGCACGCGGGCACATCGTTGCGGAAGGGTCTGACGGCTGTTTATAGGGAGTATTCGGACATTCTTACGACTGCCGAATCGCCAGCGGTAAGAATGTCCGCTAGATATGTTTAGGCGATAGATGAACGCATTTGTTTATCCGGAGAAATTTGAGACGGCTCGCCGTTGAAGCGATACGGGATGAAGGATTTCATCTGCATCAGAAAGGTGGGTCTGGTTCGCGCGCTCAAAGCATTGGCAAACATTCCAGAGATCGCGTATGACACGACGGTGGCAATGGCTGCTCCCATGGCTGAGCATCGGTGAATCAGATAAGATTCATCCTTATGTTGATTACGGCCCCGCCAAGGGACTGGTTAACGCCAGCGCAACAATCGTGCCGATCGCGCAAGCCGTGATTGGCATCAGAGAGGACAGCCTGCGCAGGCTGCCATTAGACCCATTGCTTGTAAATTATCGATTTCATGGGCACCGATGGCAATAAAAATCATTGAACACGCCCCTTTGACGCTCTAAACCTGTCGAGAGCACCCTATTTCGAGGTGAACTTATGAATTGGTGCCTGCAACCATAACAGGGCACTCGACTCGCAAAGTCCAATGTTATACCCGCGTCGTTGGCAGCCATATCGGTTTCGATACGCCCCGAGGTCACCCCACACCTCGTAGACCGTAAGCATGTGCAACGGATCAGCCCGCACCGGCTTGGATTGCAGACCCGCGATACCGCGAGCGTATCTTTGCGTTAGTTGGCGACTGCATGCTGTGCCGCTGGAGCAATCCTAGGAGTAGTCTACTGTTCCGCAATTTCTGCTTTCGACTGCTCCGTTGCAATGTGGTCCCGGAAGAAGCTAAGCGATCTTTCGAGCCACTCAAATAGGGTAATCCTGGGTTCCCAATCGAGGATTCGTTTCGCTTTGGTGATATCTGGTCGGCGTCGGGTGGGGTCACCAGTAGGGACGTCGCGAAAATCGGTCACCGCCTTTGATCCAGTGACCGAGAGGACCTCGCGTGCGCATTCGATGATGGTCCACTCAATAGGTTTGCCAGTGTTGACAGGTAGCGCTTCATCCGATCGCGACAGCCTCATAATCCCTTCGACGAGATCAGAGACAAAACAAAAGCTGCGGGTTTGCGATCCCAATCCATACACCGTCAACGGCTCACCACGAAGCGCTTGCATCATGAAGTTCGATATGACGCGCCCATCATTGGACTGCAGCCGCGGGCCGTAAGTGTTGAAAATCCGTACCAAGTGTGTATTGACCTTGTGGGACTTGTTATAGGCCATCACAGCGGCTTCGGAGAAACGCTTTGCCTCGTCATAGACAGACCTCGGGCCAACTGGGTTGACATTTCCCAATAGGTCTCCACTTGAGGATGTACTTATGGATCGCCATAGCACTAGGACGTAGAGGCATGCAGATCAACGGGACCCACCTCGAACGGAGTGCAGGTATCCAGTTCAACCAAATCGAATCGCCGTTCATTGCTGAGGTGGTCAAGATTTCTATGATTACCTCAGCATAGATTATCGACTCCTACTACCGTAGAACCTTCTCCAAGCAGATGGTCGCAGAGGTGAGAACCGAGGAAGCCTGTGGCTCCCCTAACGAGGATGTCTCTTGGAATTTGTGACCTTTAAGAAGCTGCCGTGTGGTCTATTTTAACAGCAGTCGAGATTAGCAGAAAGTGCTGCATAGACCGGGTTCCGGAATAGACTCGATGGATTGAAGACTTAACTCGCGACTTGGGTGAGCCCGAGACGCCCGATGCTAATGTACTTGAATCGCGCAACTGCCATCTCCGCAGGATCAAACATGTCCTGTCCGTCAGCTAAGCTAGGATATCAAATAATGACGTTCAGGCGCCGCACATCGAGCCTCCTAAACTCGACAGCCCAGCCCTTGGAGAGGTTATCAGAACTATTCCGAAACGGATTCGCGTTGAGATCGAGTTCGCGAAGTGATTAGGCACGTTGCCGTTGCTGACGAGCACCTGGGCTATAGGTCCTTCTTTCCGTAGCAGAAGGGGCTAGAAGAGGCTCCGATGACAGATCTTATTCGTTCTAAATCCAAAAGCGATATGGAAGGAATGATTTCATCTGCATGAAGAAAATAGGTCTAGTCCGCGCACTTAGCGCATTGGCAAATACGCTGGAGATAGCATATGAAACGACAGTAGCAATAGCGGCTCCCATTGCTGAATATCTGGGTATCAGATATAAATTCATGACGATATTGATGATTGCCCCACTAAATGTGCGATAAAGCGATAGTGACAACAGATTTTTTGAAAGGTCCCAAGGTGATTGCGCAACTCCCAAAAAGACGAAAACCGATGCCCAAACATGAACGGCAAGAACGGGGGCAGCGCCACTGTAACTACTAGCATAAAGAGTCCGGATGATGGCGTGGGAGGCTAACGCCACGATTGCACCAATAACGCAGGCGGTGATTGTCATCATCGAAAAAAGCTTGCGAAGCCTACCGTAGAACAAGGTGGGATCATCTTTGGCGCGTATGATCGCAGGCGAAACAGAGGATACAATCGCCGTCGGGATAAAGTACCAGACCTCGGAGACCCGTGTGGCTGCAGAATACAGGCCAACTGCGAGATCACCTTGCATCACCTTGAGCATTACTGCGTCTATGCGCATGTAAACCATGATCGCCATGCCCGAAAAGATCACCGGCCAGCTCTCCTTCAAGAGCAACATCGCCCGGGCCTTGCTGACGCGCCATGCAAATATTCTGCCACCGCTGAGCCGGTAGCCAAGCGTCAGGAAAAGAGCGCCAAATGCGATTTCGCCCGCGTAGGAAGCAGCGAAGGTCCACAGCGGGGCCCTAACATGTATCAGCGAAACTCGGATACCGGCAAACAGAAGAAAAGCCAAATTTTTCGCCCAGACGGTTATTTTTGACTTTACTTCTGATTGGAAGAAGGAATCAATGGTGTCGAATGCCTGAAAGATGAGGTTAAATGACAGGATGCTAACCAGGATGAGCGCCTGTTGGTCATGCGGCTGGATGAACTTGACGGTTGCAATCGATAAAGCGACTGATAGAAGACCCCCGCCGGTTCGAAGTGCCAGGGTCGTACCTAACATTTCATCCGTATCTCTTGGATTGTGGAGCAGTTCGCGAACCAGAATTCCCTCGAGGCCGAGGGTGGTAGCGGTGGTAAACAGCGCGATGAAGGCAAGAGCGAAGTTCAGACTGCCAAATTGAGCTGGTCCTAGGTACCGCGCAACCCACACCCCTACAAATAGCCCCATCCCCATTCGTACAAAGCGGTCAACCAGCAACCAGCCCATGTTTTCAATGATCTTGCGCAGACCCGGGCCGACCCTGTTTAGTTCTAGCAGTCCACGCTCACGAAGCCACTGCATCTTTAATGCCTGCTTCCTAAATTTGGCAGCCGCCCTTGGAACAAAAGTGTCTGACTGCACGGCGATCCACCGCAAGCGACGAATCGCCGGCCCAGGAACACCGTCCGAGCTACGACCGTAATTTTCTATGTACCATCCTGGATGATATTCTACATTTCAACTGCTTTGGGAGCTTTAGGTTATCTTCATGTGTTCAGAGGCGTTCTCAATTCCCGTAGCATTTTTCGTCTTTAATAGGCCCAGCACCACTCAGAGGGTGTTTGAAGCAATCGCGAAGGTCCGGCCCAACCGATTGCTGCTCATTGCGGATGGGCCTCGTCCGTCGAAGGCAGGCGAGGGGAAAGCTTGTGAGCAGGTGCGAGAAATTGTTAGTCGTGTCGATTGGCCATGCGAAGTCTACACCAATTTTGCTGACACCAACCTTGGCTGCCAGGAACGAATTATCAGCGGTCTGAATTGGGTTTTCTCCTTGGTTGAAGAGGCGATCATCCTCGAAGATGATTGCTTGCCCGTTCCATCATTCTTCCCATTCTGCCGTGAACTGTTGGAACGGTATCGGGGAGACAGCAGGATAGCAGCGATTTCGGGAACAAATTTAGTTGAACAACATTTGAACACTGACTCCAGCTACTTCTTTTCCCAGCTTGGCGGTATATGGGGGTGGGCGACCTGGAGAACTGAGTGGCAGCGTTACGACAGGCACATGGAAAAATGGCCTGAACTTAAGCGGGCTAAAGCGCTTTCCGAGGTGTTCGAAAGTTCCAAGACCGTAGCATTTTGGACTCGGATCTTTGATGACATGTATGAAAATAATGGCAGGAACACATGGGACTACCAGTGGATCTATACACACTTGAAGAATAACGGGCTCACAATTGTTCCGCGTGTCAACCTAGTGACGAACATCGGTTTTGGGCAGGGCTCAACGCATACCAGTACGGTGGATCCTCGGCTTACACCGCCCGTAACAGCGATTCCTTTTCCCTTGATCCATCCACCCGATTTTATTCCTCTACGAAGCGTTGATCGTCATTTCCAGAACCTATTTGCTGAACCCCTTCGTCAGAAGGTGAGCCGAAAGGTCCGTCGCCTGGCTCGAAGTCTTTCTTCCTAATTGCCGGACTGTAAAAAATTGCCTGGTTTTGATAGCTCCGAGTGATTGTGAGGATCAATGAATCTCGTATTGAAAGTGATCCGCAAGGTTCTCCGGATACCTTTTCGCCTGATAGAAGAGTTCGAGCTGCGCCTTAAGAAAGAGGGCTGCATAATCGGGGAAGGCGCTCGGTTGTACCCGTCCAGCCGCGTGGAAAATAACCAGGGAAGACCGTCAGCTATCGTAATCGCCGCTCGCTCGCAGGTACTCGGACATCTCGTTGTGATGGGGCACGGCGGAAGTATCCGTATTGGAAGCTCCTGTTTTATTGGAGAGCAGACCCGCATCTGGTCTGCGGACTCAATCGTGATTGGCAACCGCGTCCTCATTTCACATAACGTGAATATCCATGATCACAACTCCCACTCCTGGTCTGCGCAACGCAGGCATATGCACTTCAACCAAATCTTTTCCGCGGGACACCCTAAAGAGCTTAAAGACGTTCCCTCTTCGCCCATCATCATTGAGGACGATGCATGGATCGGATTTAATGCCACAATTCTCAAAGGGGTGAAGATTGGAACAGGAGCTATCGTGGGAGCTGCTTCCGTTGTGACGAAAGATGTTGCCCCTTACACAGTGGTTGCCGGCAACCCGGCGAAGGTGATGCGAGAGATTCCCGTTGAAGATCGATAGCTTTTCACAAGATTCACCGGGGCGTGTGCTGGTTACCGGCGCGAATGGCTTCCTGGGCAGGTATGTAGCGCGATCTTTCGCGGATCAAGGGCATACGGTATCGGGGATTGGCCACGGCGGCTGGTCGAAAGACGAGTGGGAGCCTTGGGGCCTTAGTCAATGGAACTCCGCCGATGTGACCCTTGAGACGCTGCGCCAGCATGCCGAGAGGCCGGATGTAATCGTCCATTGCGCCGGTGGCGGGTCAGTGTCTTTCTCCATCGAGGACCCCATCGCGGACTTTGAGCGAACGGTTGTCACCACCGCTCATGTTCTCGAGTATTTGCGGACTTCGGCACCCTCCTGCCGCGTGGTCTACCCTTCCAGCGCCAGCGTTTACGGAACGGTGGACACCGTTCCGATCGCGGAGGATTTTCCTACCGCCCCGATATCGCAGTATGGCACGCATAAGTTAATGGCAGAGCAAATGGTGACCTCCTATGCGCGGCAGTTTGGAACGCACGCGTCCATTGTGCGACTATTCTCTGTGTATGGTTGCGGACTGCGCAAGCAACTGCTGTGGGACGCCTGCATAAAATTCGCCAAGCAGGATGGCGTATTTATGGGTACCGGCGAAGAGGTGCGCGACTGGCTGCATGTGCAGGACGCTTCAACGTTGCTGCTTGCCGCCTCCAGGCATGCGTCGCCGCAATGCCCGACCATCAATGGCGGCAGCGGACGGGGTGCGACGGTCCGCGAGGTGTTAATGCGGCTTGGACGTAACTTTGATGTAGAGCCTGGGTTTTCCGGCACGCAGAGACAGGGAGATCCCAGCCGCTTCATCGCGGACATCAAGGGCGCGAAGGCCTGGGGATGGCATCCAACAAAGAAATGGACACAAGGCGTGGAGGAGTACGCCGCCTGGTGGAAGAGGAATTCGCTGTGACCAAGAATGAGAGCACGCGGGTCGGATTCCTTCTTCCCCTGGGCTATTGGGTGGGTGGGCGGAATTATCTAAAGAACCTCTTTGCCGCGATACGTATGTTGCCCGGAAATCCAATCGTGCCGGTCATATTCACGGGGAAGCGTCAAGGCAATAACACTGAAGATTTTCCAGGTGTTGAGGTCATCCGAACCTCGATGCTAGACCGAAGAAGTCCGACCGCGATCCTTCGAAAAGGTATTCTCAAGGCAAGCGGGCACGATATCCTATTACAAAAGTCATTGCAAAAGCACGGTGTTTCTGTCCTTTCCCATTGCATTCATCCTGTCTACCTGGGCATGCGGCAGAGAATCAAGATCATCGGATGGATTGCAGATTTTCAGCATGTTCATCTGCCGGAGCTTTTCACTCTGGAAGATCGCAATCATCGCGATCTCGAATTCAAGCAGATCTGCGCTCAGTCCGACAAGATCATTCTTAGCAGCGCATGCGCCTACGAAGACTTGCGGGCTTTCGCTCCAGAACACATAGATACGGCGGAACTACTGCGATTCGTCGCCAGTCCCACACCCCTTCAAGGGGCTGCAAGTCTGCCGGAGTTGCAGCGGCTGTATACCTTTACGGGGCCATACTTTCTGCTTCCCAATCAGTTCTGGGCTCATAAGAACCACCGCGTCGTAATAAGTGCATTGCAGCGCCTGAAGAGCAATCGAGAACCGTTGCTGGTTCTGGCCGCCGGCTCCCCAACCGATTACCGGAACTCGTCTTTCTTTTCCGACCTAATGAAATATGCGTTGGAGTGTGACGTGCTGGATTGCTTTCGCGTTCTCGGCCAAATTCCCTTTGACCATCTATTCGGCCTGATGCAACACGCGACCGCCTTCATCAATCCGTCACGCTTCGAAGGATGGAGCACAAGTGTTGAGGAAGCAAAGTCCCTGGGGAAACAGATTGTCCTCTCTGACATCCCTGTCCATCGCGAGCAGGCCCCGCCGGGGGGATTCTTCTTCCCTGCCGAGGATCCGGACGCGTTGGCCAAAGCTATGAAGGCCGCTCACGACCGGTATGACGGCGTGAGAGATAGCGCGCTGCGAACGGCGGCGGCGGCTCATTTTCCAACACGGCAAAGAGAGTTCGGGGAAACATACCTGCGAATAGTGGAAGATACATTGGGACGGAAGGCTAACGAGCTCTGATGCCGTGAGATCCGGCGAGATGTGCTCTCAAAAGGGAGCGGGTAACGACGGTCCGACCTCTACCCGCAAAGTCTTCATGGCATGATTGGCGGCACATTGCCAGCCGCCACTTGGCAGTATGCTTTATATGATGTCCTCAATTTGAGGCCGGAGAATTGAGTTGCGCGTTACCGTAATCACCCCTAGCAAAGACCAGGGAATCTACATTGAACATTGTCTTCGGTCGGTACACGGGCAAACACACCGCGACCTTGAACATATAGTCCTTGACGGAATGTCTAGTGATGAAACAGCGGAGATCGCTTCAAGATTCCCGTGCACTTTCTTGCAGCGGAAAGATTCGGGTCCTGCTCAAGCGATCAACCGAGGCTTAGAGATGGCCACGGGGGATATCATCTGCTGGCTCAATGCCGACGATGCGTTTTGGGACCCGACAACATTGGAACGCGTTGTCAGATCGTTCACGGACCTGCCCGAAGTTGACGCAATCACTGGCAATGGCTACTACATAGATAATCACGGACGGTTTGTCAGCCCGATCATAGCTAGCAGGCCAGACCGTCTCTCTTTACGATGGCTAACTCGTCACGACACCGTGTTGCAACCCGCTACGTTTTGGCGCCGAAACCAATTCCGGCTGGATGAAACTCTTCGTTTTTGTTTTGACTGGAAGCTTTGGATCGATTTCTTTCAAGATGGAAAAAACATTCTCTACGTGGCGGAGTATTTCGCACTTTATCGATTACAGCCGGAATCACTGACCTATCAGGACAGCGCGTCGAGACGTCATGAGATATACGGAATGATCAAGATCTTCTCCAAGCGTCGCCCCCAGATCGCGTGGTGCTGGTTTATTTGGAGAGCTTACCAGCTCTCCGAGCTACTAAATGCGCCTACTCTAAAAGCTGCGGCCAGGGGCGCAAATGAGATAATGAAATTGATGAGTGGAGACAGAATCTCATCAACCTAGGTAAGTGTTGCGAAATTGGAATTCGGCATACTTGATCGCGATGCAGCTTAGTTTACTTTTACGCTATGACACATAGTCAAACACGTTCACGAAGCTAAACAAGGTCGCTCTCGACAAATACCGCTCAATTCCAAGGCCAACGAATCCGGTGGAAATGATATGAACAACGGGAAGAGGGAAACTTCGGGGGGACAGCGACTAAAAGGAACTCTGGCTGAAGGAAGCACCGATCTTCCCCTGGTAACGGTAGTAACGGCGGTCTTCAATGGCCAGTCCTGTCTTGCGGGATGCCTTGAAAGTGTGCTTGCCCAGGACTATCCCCGCATTGAACACATCATCATGGATGGTGGCTCGACCGATGGCACGCTCGATATACTTCACCGATACAACGATCGAATCGCGCTTTGGAAAAGTGAACCGGATAAAGGTGTTTATGACGCCTGGAACAAGGCGCTTAACCTGGCCCGCGGAGAGTGGATCTGCTTTCTTGGTGCCGACGATCTCTATCTTCCCGGTGCCATCGGCGCTTATGTTGCGCTTGCACGGAAGTATCCAGGGGCAGAGTTTCTTAGCTCGAGAGCAAAACTGGACCACTCGACGGGATATTCTCCAACCTTCGGGGGGCCTTGGCTTTGGCCGCGTTTCGCCACAGCGATGACCACGGTTCACGTAGGCGCTATGCACCATAAAAATATGTTCGCACGGCTGGGCCGTTTTGACAGCACATACCGCATAGCCGGCGACTACGAGCTAATGCTTCGAGCGAAAGACACCTTGAAGTCCGCATTTACACCTCTCACTACTGTCGTGATGCGAGCAGGTGGTCTCAGCGACTCGACTGCAGGCTTATACGAGGCAAAGCGGGCCAAGATAGCGGCTGGAGTATGCTCTGCCCCACTTGCGACCGTCCAACTCCAAAGAGCGGTGATGCGTTTTCACCTCCGGCGACTGTACTTGAAAGCCAGATCACTGTTCTGAAGTTTCGTCTGGTTCGGAATTTTGTATTATGCAGATGCAAGCTCTCCTCGACCAAAAACCCGCTCAGGATCCCTGTGGCAAGTATGCCCGAGCATGAGCTTCAGCGTATTGCCAAGCCTCCCGGAACGCTGTTCCCTTCAAAATCAGGCTCAGTAAAATACCGCTGAAGTAGTAAGAAGCCTCTAGATATGAACCCGTCTTTTTCCGTGCGCGAACATTCAGCCTGACGCGCTGAAAAACCGCGTCTGGCGACTCGCGATGAGAATGCATGACGGTGACGGACGGTAAGTAGAAAAGTTTGCCGCCAAGGGATAAATGTCGTTTAGCCCAAATGAAGTCCTCGCTGGCGCCGATTTCCGGAAAGGGATTGCGTTGCCAGGCTGCCCTAGTCAATCCAGATGCAGAATTAGAGAATCCGAGGGGCTCGTGCAATTCAATAGCTTTCGATTTCTCCGGGGCGAATCTCTTCGCCAAAAATGCCTTCTCATAAGCGCTAGCGCCCCAAAGTGTATTTGGCACCTGCCGCATGTAAGCGGCTGCGTGTTCATGCTCCACCAATTTCTCAAACAACCTCTCCAAAGCATCATGTTGTTCAAGTAATACATGACCGGAGAGTAAAACAAGTATCTGCGCCTGGGAGACAGAAATCAATTGATTGCAACTACGCCCGAACTGGAAGTCTGAGGGCGAAATTTCGTAGACGCAAACCGGCAATCCTAACAAGAAGTCCAGCGTGCCATCTGTACTGCCGCTATCGAGAAAAATCACTTCGGTGCGCGAGAGAATAGTCTGTGAGGAAAGACGGCGCCAGAATTCCGGCAAGGCAGAGATCTCATTCTTTACCCTTATCAGGACAGCGAGTTGCGGGTCTAGAGGGCGTTCAACCTTTGCCGGGGTCATGTCGTCACCTATAGATAGGACTTAATCGATGTTAGAGGAACTTGGCTTTGGTCTTGGCAAGTGAAGCAACGGCTTGAGCAAGCTTGCAATTGGGTTAAAGGGTGAGGCGCTAGTCGGCACGAGTAGCCGTAGCATATTTTTTCGAGGCGACCTTTTCCTGAGGAACACTTCGAGCCAAAATAACTGCGTGATTATTGGCAACGAGAAGAATTGATTCCAGAAGAGGCTCAGTACTAGGCATTGCCCTAATACGGTATAGATGAGAATGCCTTTGAGGTCATTGCGATACCAGTAACGCATGCAGAAAAAAGAAGTGGCGACACTGAAGAGTAATATCCCAGCAAAGCCAAGGTCCTGGTAAGGTCCAATGTAGCCGGTACTCACATTAAACGTTGGGTCGACAAGCTGTCCGCTTTCTACGTCCCCAAGTTGCTCTCCATAAATTACGTTTCGAAGCAATGATGGGAACAATAGAGACACTGTGTTCGGAAACGTTATGCTGTTGAGTGGAGTAAAAACGTGGCTTGTATATATAAGGTTGTTGATAGGGGTCGATGTGTAAATATACCCCCATAGCAGCCCGGAAGGAAGCCATTCGGGATAATTGTCGGTCGGCTGGGCCCATTGACGAATCAGATCTGAGGATCCTGAACGATAATCTCCAATGATTCCAAACAGTAGTACAAAGCTTGCCAGCGACGCGCAGACATTGATTACCGTTTTCTTTCGAATAGGCCGGATACGAACGAACAAAATTAGAAATTGAATGAGCGACACCAGCATCAGATTTCTCGTGACGACCAACATGGACCAGAGCAAGATGAATGCGGGCACACGAAGATGTCGCCGGTCCGATGTGATGAGGAACAATGCAAACCTGCACAAGGAGATCGATAATATAAGCGAGTTTACAAACCCATGAAGTGAGGGTATTCCAAAATTTACGTACGTCTTCGTGCTGCCGATCATAAGCCAGACAATTGGGATGCCTCCGCTAAAAATGATCTCCACGACACTGATTGTCATCCAAATGCGGAATGCTACTACAAGTTGCCTGTCTAGGCTTGACAGGTGAATTGGTTGAATAGAATGACGGAGGGGGTATCTTGCGGAAAGAACTTTACGCACCGGCAAATACGCGATGGCGGCTAAAGCAAAAGGTGCCCAGATCCAGAGTACTACGCGGCTTGTCTCGTACGTGGTGTAAAGCAACAGCTTACTCAGATGGAGAGAATAGAGCGAAACAACCCCGAGCCAAACAGCCGAGAAGATGGCGACTGGGTGTAGCACCAAGGGCGGTCTCCGAGAAATCGCAAACGCTCTTTTCGTAGGGGCATGATCGTTTTTGTGGTGCTTTAGTTTCACTCAAGACCGCCATGATGGAATGTTTGTGTTCGTCGCCAGCCAAGTTCTCTTGCCCGGATGCGTTCCTAGAGCAGAAGCGATGCTTCTCGTTTTAGGTTGACGAGAGCGGGTATGAGGATTACCCAAAGCACTCCCACAACCAATCCGAGGAACATACCTCCCAGCATCATCAAGACCCTGTGTGGCCCTGACTTTCTATCGGGAACGACGGCGCGGTCAACAACCTGCAACAACGGGGACTGACGTGATTCATCCAGCCTGGCCGACTCGTACTGGCGAGCCAGCAGCTCAAAGAGAGTCTCGTGGTATTTAACTTCCCTCTGTTTGCGGATATAGGCAAGGGCCAGCTCGGGTACTTTCGCTGTGGGCGCCTGCACACTTCCGGGCGCTCGCTGGGAGGGATCGTTCTCCATCTTTCGCAATTGCTGCTGTAAGCGCTCAATCTCAGTCCTGGAGCGGACGACTTCGGGGTTCTGATCGGTGGAACTCTGCTGCAGGACACTCAGACTAACTTCCTGGCTGGTGATCTGTGCCCGCAGCTGTTCGATCGCCTCGATCGCAACTTGCGCCTGTCCGTTTGGAGCAATAATTCCGGTCTGCTCCTGTGTCCGCTTTAACTCGACTTCCGCATCAGCTAGGGCATCTTTTTCGCGAGCCAGTTGCTGCTCGAAAAAAACCCGTCGCTGGCCTGACTCAGTCAGTGCGAGTCGACCGTTTTGCTCGTACAAGGCGTCCAGGTATCCGTTAGCGAGGTCCGCGGCGCGATGCGGGTCGATGTCGACAACCGTGATGGTAATAAGGGTATCTTTCCCGGCCACGAAGGTGCTTTGCTTCTTTAACACGGCTTCGGCGTCGCTCAATCTCTTTGCCTTGTAGACGTCCTGGAGATGGAAGCGGGCGATGAGCGTGTCGGAGATCGTGCGACTTGCCAGGATGCCGAGATAGATGTCGCCCGGGCTTTTCAGGCCGCCAAGGCCCCCCAGCGCCCCTAGCCCCCCTAGCTGGCCCGCGAGCAAGGTTGATGCACTTCCGGGCGCGGACTGCGGCGGTAAGAAGACCGCCTCCGCGGTGAACGTCGGCTTGATCACGAAAAACGCGATCAGAGCCGCCAAGACCCCTGCCCCAACCGAGAATTGCGCGATGGTCTTCCGGTTGCGCCAAAGCAGCAGAGCAACCTGAAGTAGATCAACTCTGTCTTCTTCAAACGGCTGGTCTAGACGCCGAGATCCTGAGTCATCCTGTGAGGTGTCTCCGAAGGAGTTCACTGGGGTATCGAGGTGCATTCTGCTTCTCCGTTAGAGCGCGATCTTACAAGATTCGACCAGAAAGCCCGGTTGAAATCCATTTACCCAAGAGTATGTCCCACCTAAATCCAGAGGAGACAGAGGTATAGGCGGTCGAGGGTCAGTCCACCTATCCTACCAAGCGAAGGCTCGGAACGTCGAAGCGGGGGCTGGACTTGGATGGAATCGTGCGGAGCACGTAGTATTTCGGATTATGCCCAGACTGTGGAAGAAAGCAAAGAGAAGCCCTGTGAACGTGTGTCTTGATGTGCTCCGCCTGTGGCTTTCGAAGCTTTTTCTGCCCTTCGCGGGCCTGAATCTGTTGCTTCTCTCAGGGTGCGGATCAGGAGTGCATTGCTATAACCCGCCTACGATCACCAATCAATCTCTGGATGAAAGCGTGGACTCCGGCAGTCCGGCGATCTTCACGGTGGCCGCGATCGGGACCGGCGTACTTTCCTATCAGTGGCAGAAGAATGGCGTGCCGATCACGGGGGCGACCCAGCCTGGATATACGATCCCGGCGACGGTGTTGTCTGACTCGGGCAGTTCGTTCAACGTTGTCATAAGCAGCGCTTTGGGAACGGCCCGCAGCCTGCCTGCAAAGTTGAATGTGGTTCATGTTCAGGCCCCACAGACTAGTTTCGTGGCGATGACCGGCAGCGACTCAAGTCCGGGCACGATCGATCAGCCATACAAGACGATCCAACACTGCGCGGAGACGATGACGGCAGGAGGAAGTTGCGAGATTCGCGCAGGCGTCTATTACGAGACGGTGAAGCCGAATGACGCAATCACCATCACGGCATACCAGCTTGAAGTAGTGACCATCGATGGCTCGGACCCAGTCAAAGGCTGGACGCTCGATCACGGCGCTATCTATAAAAGCACGGTCACACTGAATGCAGATGACACGAACCAGCTGTTTGTTGGCGCCGACATGATGACCGAGGCGCGCTGGCCCAATGGAGATGACCTCTTCAATGTCAACTGGGCAAAAGCAGGCGACGGTACCGGCAGTACGGAAATCGTGGACTCAGGTCTGCCCAAGATCGATTGGACTGGAGCCAAGGTCCACTCGTGGGGCGGTACCGACCCTTTCTCGCACCAAACGGGCGTCATCACTTCCTCTGCGAACGGCAGGGTCGGCATTGACATGGGGCAGACAGGTACCTGCCCCTATATCTGTCCGTCGGCGGGCGGCTACTACTATCTCTATGGATCACTTGGAGCGTTGGACGCTGAAAGAGAGTGGTTTTATGACTCGAGTGCCTCCACCCTGTACTTCATGGCGCCAGGCGGAGTTAATCCCGACTCCCTGGACGTGCGCAGCAAGGTGCGACCTTATGCATTTGACTTGAGAGGTAAGACGGAGATTACTGTGTCAAATATTCGCCTTTTTGCCAGCAGCATTGTTATGGATGAACACAGCTCCAAAAATACAATAGACAGGATGACGGTGACCTATCCCTCCCATTTCACAAGCCTGCCAGTAGCCGCTGACGACCCAAACGGATCAAACTTCAGCTTCCTGCAGGTCCATGAAGCTGATACTGGCATCATCCTGGACGGGACTGATAATATGCTGGCGAACAGTATCGTTTCTTTCAGCGCCGGTGCCGGTATAGCAGTCGAAGGAACGGGCAATACAATTGTCAATAACCTGATTCAGAATGTCGGCTACGTTGGTAATTATGCTTCCGGGATAGATCTTGATGGAGAGAATAACTCGATTCTCTACAATACCGTTTCAAACTCTGGAAGGCATGCTTTGATTGTCAGCGGCGACCAGAACGAGGATATTGGCTTCAATAACTTCTTCAATGGGATGCTTTTAAGCAGGGATGGAGCGGAGATATACGCTTGTTGCCGTCAACAAGCTTCCGGTACCAGGATTCATCATAACTGGATTCACGATACGAAAGCGATCATATCCGGACAGGGTGATTCTATCGCCATGACAGGCATTGGTTTTGACAACGGGAGCGGCGGTTTTCGAGCAGACCAGAATATTCTGTGGGACAACCATGTCTACAATATCTTAGTGAATGGTGCTAGTACGAGCTCGCCAAACAATAATCAAATCGCCAACAATTCCGTTCCGGATAGTTCTTCTGAAGGCCGACTTGCCATTATCTATGTGGAGAGTTGCGCGTCTACGAAAGTGGCTGATAACAAGCTAGTGGTGAAAATAGAACTCAACTCTAATAAAACTGCGTGCAATGTTGTGAACAACGGCCCGCATTCGGCGGGCGCAACGGAGATGTCCTCTTCGACTCGAGTTGGCTGCAACTTCATGGGCTGTTCTTCGAACAGACCGCCGGTAATTTTGGACGGCGGGAGCGTTACTGGGTGCCCGGTGTCAGGTACGAACTAAGCAGGGTAAGATCATTTGCTTGTTGTCCCAAGCGTCCGCAAAGGTTTTCGCACGACAGCAAACATTCGATGCGCTCGGTTGCTGTAGTTGCGTCGGGCAGGAAAGTCTCAAGAGCCTTCGCTTTGCTGCCTCTGCAGGCGTCCCGAAGGTAAGATCGCGCAACAATCGCCTTACGCGACAGGCAGGCGCACATCACGCCTCGTAGATATCACTCTCCGATATCGGGGAACTCCACTCCTCTTGTCAACAAGGGAGAGTCAAAGGAGCGAAAAAAGTGGAGGTTAGTATCACAATTTGTTTATGCGTCCTCCCTTCCTCCCAGGTTTTGCAGTCTCGGTCTGTTTGTCTCTATTCGTTAGCTGCTCAAGCAGCAGCACTGCAACCAGCACAGTTCCACCACCGGCTGATATCTGGGCCGTCGCCTGGGGAGCGTCGGCAGAAAGCGCTGTCGCGACCCCTGCTGGGACCGAGGGGACGCTCCGCTCCTTCTTTATCCAACAGTCTTCGGGACCAAGGAGCGCGTCCGGTCCTCAAGTTACTTCGGCCCAGCCCCCATCACGATTGGTGCGGCGCGGCTCTCCATTGCGGCCACGCCGCCGGCCGTAGATTCTACCCATGACGTCGCCCTCTGGTTTGGAGGCAGTCCCTCGGTCACCATCGCTCCGGGCGCTGAGGTTATGTCCGACGCCGTGAGTTTGATATACGCTTTTAGTCAAAACTAGCTGTCTCAGCCTATTTGCAGGGCTCCTTTTCCACCCTTAGCCAACACTATTCGGATTCAATGGTCAACTATAGTTCGGATGGCACCAGCGGGGACACTACAACTGACACCGCCGGCAGCTCTTTCGTCCAACCCAACGCAGAGTGGTACCTGCTGGGCGGCATGGACGTCTACGGCCAGGACGAGGGAACTGTCACGATCTTCGGCAGCTCCACCATCGACGGCCACGCTTCGAACTATGGCGACACGAACGCGTTCCGTGTCCCGAACGTTCCCGTTCCGGGCCAAGACAACGAGCGGATCTCCGATGCCCTCGCGCACACACTTAATGCAGCCGGATTTCACCTCGGCGTACTCAACGCCGGCATCCTTGGCGAAGTCGCTGGCCCCGCCAGCGGTTCAACCTCGGGTTCGCCTGGCGTAGATCGCATAGGACGAGATGTCCTTCATCAAGCCGGAATCAAAACTGTCGTCATTGATCTGGGCCAGGTTGACCTGCGTAATAATGCTTGCGGGCAAGCGACGGAGGTCGAAGCTTCGCTCCAGAATATGGTCGCCCAATCCAATGCCGCTGGTGTCCGCGTCATCCTCGGTACGATTCCTCCCGCATCTTATTGCTATAACCCCTCAAGTCCGAACTACGGCCAGCATCCAACGTCGGATAACTTATTCGGGGGCGACATCAACCCCGGACCGCGAAACCCTGAAAATATACAGCGTCAAATCGTGAACGCCTGGATTAAGACGACCGGCGTTACGCTACCGGGCGTCGTGGGTGTCGCTGACTTTGAGGCGGTCCTCGCCGGGTCTGAGCACCCCGACTTTCTTATCCCAAACTTAAACTCCGGCGACAATTTCCATCCCAACGGCGCGGGTTACAAAGTTAAGGCAGGGGCGATTCCCGCCAGTGCTATTTTGGGACCAGATACGCAGTGACGGCTCAACAGCGCATCGGGGCGCGAGAATTTTCTGTACCGCTCCTTCGAGGGCCGGCTTGACACGAAGGAACTCCGAGTGTATTCCACGCGTGCGCGGCGATTATCCATCATGGCAGCCAGAGCGTAAATCAGATGTCTAAGGCGAGCACTCGTGTGATGCACAAGGGCTTCTATAATTTCAATGAACACTACGATGATTTCGAGTCAAGCCGAGTCGTGAAGTCTCTGACCTGGTGAGCGATCACGATCCCCTGCTGGATGAAGATATTGGAGTATCACCCGGGTTCGGACAAGAGATTGATAAAGGGACTGGGACGTGCGAAGCCGTGAGCGTAGTAACGGCTTCGATCACCTGCCGGAATCTAATCGCGCCTTGGGAGACAGTCGGAACTCGAAGGTCGTCGTGAAGTTGGACCTGGCTCCTGTTCCCAGCAAAGGAAATTTCCAATGTTCGTACTGGGTCGTTGCTGATAACTCCACGTCCCGCCGGACGAGCCACGTCAGATTTCCTGAGATGTCGCTCAGATTTCCACCCCGAAATAATGACTTATCCGCAGTCATCTTCCTATAACTCACCGTAGCTTTATTGCGCGCCGAGAACCAATAGGTGCTCGAAGCCTGCCCACCCTGGCCTTGCCTGCCCACCCAACTTCCGAGAATCTGTCCGTAGTTGGTATATCCCTGGGGATAGTGGAAATTGGAATAAAAGTATCCCTGATTTGGGAGCTTTGGAAGATTCGTGTAGACTCCCTCCATACGGAGATCCAGCTTGTTTACACCGGGTATCCTGGGGATATAAATGCCAGGATCCATCGCGTATCGCGCGATGAACTTACCTTGGATAGGATCATCCCAAGCCATCTCTTCGGTATAAAGAACGACCTTCTTTCTCAGGCCAGGAGGGTGATAGGTGAAGTTGAACTGAGTCACACGTTTGCCGGGATCTACCTCCTGGGCATTCCCGTACATGGAAAAGGTATGAAGGAAGGTTCCGAAGGTGAGTGGGCGGCCATATCCGGCAAAGATAACTGTGTGCGCGAAGCCAACTTCCAGGTTTTCTGTTGGCTTGAAGGATAGCGTAGCTCCCCACAGATAAGGAGGTGGCGTGAGAGCGTGGGCAGGATCACCATGAACCGTGAAATTGGCTCCGAGACCAACATAGTGTATTCCGCCCTGCCGCGCGAAGAAGGCGTCGAAATGTCCTGGCCCAAGGGCGCCGAGGAAGCTCGGCATCTTGAACGGTTTTGCCCGGGCAAGACGGAGCATGGGCATTGCCTCGGCATTGTTAGAGAGGATCAACGAGGTGGTTCTGTCAGGACCCCACCATAGACTCTGCTGTCCAAAGCTCAGCTGCCAGTTAGCCAAATTGAGTACAGCGTAGACTTCCACGGGGCGAACCCTGCTGGTTTTACCGAAGCGTAGATTCCAACCAGATGGCAGGCCGTCCGCCGCGGAGATGGCCTGTTGCGCGGCGGGGCTATACAGCGGGATGGCTCCGGCATACTGGTATTCGCCGCGGAAGTAGAGGGCTAATGGACCCGCTTCACCTCGTCCGGAGATTCCAATGATTCCGTTGGCCCCGTGACCGTAGGGTCGTCCGAAGTCGTCTGCCAACGTCTGTCCAAAGTGAAAAGAGTCTCGTAAAGGAGTGCCTGTGATCCCGGTGAATCGTCCATAGACTGTCTCCACTTGTGATCCCGCGTTGGGAGCTCCATCGATCACATGAGTCTCGTGGGCGAATTCCCTGTCGAGCGCCGAAAACAGAGGGGCGGTCGTTTCGTTGATCTCGTCGGTCACCTCGTGGGCCTCTGCCAGCAACCGTGCACACTCAAGCCGAGACCAGGGACGGATCGTCGCTGAACTCGTCGGGATGTATCCCATTGCAGCCAAGCGATCAAAACTAAGGTAGATCCAGCTATCGAGCGGCACGTAGCTGGATGCCTGATAGCCGGTCCCGGAGGAGTTCTCGCGGTCAAGCTCCTCGTGAAATCCGGTCGAACCGCGCAGCGCCATAGCCGCACCCATGGCGTTTGGCGGTCTGGGCACCAGGTATTGGCTTCGTCCTGAGATTGCCTGGGGGAAAAGGTTATGAGCCTCCAGCAGATGGAACTGACCGCCATCGACCTGCTGATTGATGGATCGGGCCTGAGGTGCCGCTGGAATCGCGTTGTCAGAGACAGGCGCCGTTGACTGTGCCTGACTGACGCAGGCGATTGCGGCCATCAAGATACCTGCGACCCGGCTGTTCACTCTCATTGCTGCTTCCTATATTCGACTAAGAAAAGAATGCACTTCCGCGGAGTCAGCGACCTTGAGCACTTCATTAGCAGGAGCATTGTTAGAAGATCACGTTCGCCGCGGCAAGTGCGATACCGAATTGTCCGAAGATCTGTGCGATGTCGACGACGTTACGCAATGTCGCCCCCTTATTCAGGTTCAAAGGGACAATGACCGTATCTCCGGGATAAACATGCAGAGAGTCAAAGGCATTCCGACGCAGGGATGAAATCTGTTGCTTGCTGATCACGGAGCCGTCGGCGCGAATCACATACGCACGCTTGCGATCCGCATCGTGGTTTGCGCCACCGGCGAGCCCGACGTAGTAGCCAACTCTGCGGCCTGGCTCAAACAGGAACGTATTGGGGTTGTATACCGCACCGGCAACACTGACTGTGGACGGGCGATGAGGAACGATGAACGTATCGCCATTCTCAAGCGATAGCGCGGGCAGTTCTGATGCGGCGCTCGTATCCGGTTGAAGATTGAGGACGATCCGCCCGCTGGCTCGCGCTTGTCGCAAGCTGCTGATGATGTTTTGATTTTGTCCCTGTAGAGCGGCAGCTGCAGCGGTGTCCACCGCGCTTATATTGCGTCCCGCCGAGTTCGCTGCGTTGATTCCGGCTTGCAAGGAGATCTGGTCGACATATTCATTGAGCCTCTGTTGCTGAATCCTGCGCGTGGACTCACGAGTAAACTCTGACCCATAAAGGTATGCATCCGACGTCAGACCGCCTGCCCGTGCAACGAGGTGCTGCAGCGTTTCGCCGGGCATGACGCTATAGACGCCCGACGACAAAAACTCGCCCTCGAGGCGCACAAATCGAGTCTGCTGGGTTTGTGGAACCCTAATGTCTGCCTTCGAGAAGATCGTGACCACGTCGCTTGGCTGGAGTTCGATGTTCTGCGAAGCGTCTCCGTCCAGGACCAGACGGCCAAGATTGAAGGGAATCAGCGAAGTGGTCAGGGTGCTCTTATCCTGCCTCTCGACGACCGCGTAGCTCCAGTCAATATCCGGTGCACTTAGCGTCACATCGTTGCGTGGTTGAAACTCACCTTCCATACGGCCGACCGCAGCGGAGGCCGTGCCTCGAGTGCTGCCAGATGCCGCTGCACTCGAATTCGACTGTGGGGCAATCCTGCCCGTAGACTGCCGTGGATCATTTGGCGAAAGTGACTCTGCGGCGGGGATAGGGATACAGTCGCCAGAGACCGCCGTGTTTGCAGGTGATGTTTCAGCGGTCTTAGCGGGTGTCGTCTCTCGCGGACAGTAAGGCGTATAGGTAAGTACCGGCTCTCCAAGCCGTCCGCGTCGCAGCCAATAGTCTCTTGTGATGAGTGCGTCGCGGTCCGGAATGAGATCCCCTACACGCATACCTGGTTTCCATGCGTAGTGGCCCGGGTTCGCAACATTTCCGTGCAGCGTCACTCCATTGCGGAAACGGTCAGTGACCGCAGCGAGTTCGAGAATGTCTCCGTCCCGCAACGTAGTAGAAAGGCCTGATTGATCTAATGTCAGGTCAGTGACGCTCCTCATGCTGTGTGCATCAACATGTTCAAGGCGAGCCCGCGTCTCGGAGGCGACACTGGTCGGCCCCGCGGCTAGCGCGAGAGCCTCAGCTACAGTGGAGTTTGTCGACTTTAACTCATAGATTGCCGGTGCATTCACGCTGCCTGCAATCGCTACCTGTAACCCTACTGGCGGAATGTAAATTACATCTCCAGGCAGCAGCGGCGCGTCTTTCGACTTGTCACCACGTTGGAGCAGGTCGTATAAATCGAAATCCACGACAACATCGCCGGCGCGCTTGAGTTGAATATGACGAAGGCTGCCCTGTGGCGTGGGTCCTCCAGTCACGAAGAGCGCGTCCACCAGGGTGCTCAGCGAGCTAACCGTGTAGCTCCCCGGCCGCCGTGCCTGTCCCACAACGAAGATCTGGATCGACCGAAGCTGGCCCATATTGACATTCAGGTCGAAGTTTCGGAAGACCCTGCCCATCTGGGCTTTCAGAAAGCTTTGCAACTGAGCGAATGGCAGGCCAGCTACTCGCACCGTACCGACCTGCGGGACATAGATGTTTCCCGCGCGGTCTACGGTGTAACGTGCATTCAGGGTCACCTGACCCCATACCTGGATCAGGAGCTCGTCTCCCGGACCAATCACGTAGTCAAGCGGCACCGGAACTCTGTCGAGCGGAGCAAAGGTGGAAGGAGCGTTCCGAAACAATCGAGAGCCGTAAAGAGGGAGCATTCGCCCTGTTGAGCTTTGAACGAGGCGCTGAAACTCCGTAGGAGGATCCGGAGGCAGTTGGTTCAGGTCGCGGGAGGAGGTCGCAGCGCTTCTTCTCTCGTCCAGGGCCGTGCGGTCCTGCTCTGGTGCGTTCTGAAGGTTCACGCCGTTGATCTGCTGCCGACTGTCCTGCTGCCGGCTGTCCTGCTGCCCAATATCCTGCTGGCCATTGCTTTGCTGCCCATTATCCTGCTGCCGACTGTCAGCAGAAGACCTTGGCTGACCAAACGAATTCAGAAGAGGATTGCCAGTCTGAGGGTCAGACGATGTTCCATTCTGCTGATCAGCCAGGATGCCGTCGACGCCTGTACCCGTCGTCTGCTGCCCATGCGCTTGTCCGAGAAAAGCAGCTAGAAGGATGGTAGCGAACCATGCAGATGTCTCGATTTTCCTACAACTCATACTCAGATTGCCTCGGTACTCTTAGAACTTTGCGAACCCTTATAGGGTATAACGCTTTGAAAGGCGCGGCTCGCCCGGCTGACATAAACTGAGTTGGCCCCGAGACACATTTCCGTGGGTCTTTCTAACGACACAGATCTTATCAACGGTCAATTCAAAGAGGATTGCAGGCTGTCCGGCCTCGAGCCAGCAACCAAGGCCCATCAAGGTCGATATGAGGGAAGGTTGCAAGCCCTTCCTGGACGAGTTGCCTATCACCAGGCAACGCTTAGGATTGGCAACAATGCCTTTAGTGAATGAAGGGTGTGCGGTCAGTTTCTCCAAGACAGTGAATGGATGCGTCCCTTTTGAGATCGATATCTCTAAGCAGCACCTACCCGCTAAGCTAACGCAGCTACCATCTCACCAAGAGTTCAAGGCTTGACGAGATGATGATACGGACTACCGAACTCAGCAACAGTTCCGCTGGAGTGCCTCCGCTGTGTGCTGATGGCAAGGTGCTGTGGAGCTCCGCCCTAGTAAGCACCATCTGACCTAGCAACTGACTTGAAAGTGCGAAGCAGAATTTTCAGTTCGAGCCACAAGCTCCAGTTTTCAACGTACTGACGGTCCAGGGCTACGCGTTGAGCGTAGGTGAGATTGGATCGGCCGGAAATCTGCCAAAGGCCGGTTATGCCAGGCTTAACGGCAGTGTAATAAACGAAGTTAGTACCGTATCTTGCTATCTCAGCCGTAACGATGGGGCGTGGACCGACAAGACTCATTGTCCCGGTGAGGACGTTCCAGATTTGTGGAAGCTCGTCCAGAGACTTGCGTCGAAGAAAGGCCCCGACCGCACTAATGCGCGGATCGACCTTAAGCTTGTGGTGTAGCTGCCACTCTTTGCGGCGTTCCGGGTGGCGCTCCAGATGCTGCTCCAGAATGGAAGATGCGTCCTGGCACATCGTACGGAACTTCCACATATGAAAGTATTGTCCCCGGCGTTTTACCCGCTGATGCGAGAAGAAGACCGGGCCAGGCGAGTCGATAGCAACGCATAAAGCTATCACAGCCCCGACACTCAGCACCAAAGGTGCTATCAGCAAGACGATGAAGATATCAAGCGCTCGCTTCACTACCCTATACGAGAAGGTTCCAGCAGGAGAATTGTCGTCTAGGTCCCAGTAATGAAGACTTTCGTCCACTCTCTCGTCGACGTATTCGACAGGCTGATGATCATATGAAGAGCTCAAGGGTAAATCAGCAACTTGGTTATAGGGAGACATGCAAATCCTGAATGGCTAAAGTAAACGTTCTTACATGGCAGAAGTCACTGTGTGCGTGTGTAAGGGTGACATTTAGTGGACTCGGGGCGCCAGTGCTTGCAGAGTCGCCTCCAGGATTACCTGTTAACACTAACCTGTTTGCTTACAGTTAGCAACCATCTAGGTGGCAGTGATTGGAAGCCTAGTGTCGCCAGCCGCAACCTTGGAAGGACATCGAGATTGAGGAGCGAGGAATCGCTGTCAAAGTTCCTCATCGATTCATTCAAGTCGTGACTGAAATTGTCGAGGGCGGAGCAAGAGTAGGAAAGTGCACTGGGAGATGTTGAGGTTTTCATGGCGGGGGACCTCGGTACCTTAGCAGAAAGGCTCTTCGCCGGGGAGAGGCATCTCGGGAACCAGCGTTCTGAAGCGACTTCGATTGAGCTTGAGGAAAATCAAGAACGATCTGGTTGGAGGCATAGGCCAAGCCATGAGCGGTCAGATACAGAAAGCTCCAAGCTGTGACGTCAGCTACTTCTGGGGCGCAGCTCTCTCCGCCGACGCTAACCTCCTCTTCCAGCCGGTTGTGAGCGTGATGGATTCGTTCGAATGGAACAAAAGCATTCGCGGCACGAAGTCGCCATCTATATCGCCACCAAACAGGCAGTGCCAGTCTTCAGCAAAAGCTGCAACCCAGGACGTTCCTCCTGATGAGCGCAATGGCGACTGAGCAACAAGCGCGAAGGGGAGACTACTGCTCGCGGCGTTCCTGTTGAATTGACTTTTGCAACTTGAGCATGCTCCCATAATCCCGTTTGCTCCGGCAGCCAGGCGGCCTATTCCTTGAACCGACGCGATTTTATTCAACAGGCCGCTCTCACAACAATTGGGCCGGCACTCTCTCGTCTGCCTGTAGCAGCCGCACCGGACTACACACTCCGGATCGTTCCGACGACGCTCGAGATTGGCCCCAAGATAGAGATCCGCACTACCGCCTATAACGGCCAGGTGCCGGGGCCGATTCTGCGTGTCAAAGAAAACTCTCCGGTCACTATTGACGTGACCAACGCAACGGAGGTCCCGGAGATTGTGCACTGGCACGGCCTGGCCAATGGCACTATTCCGGATGGAGCCGTCGAGGAGGGGTCGCCCATAATCGCAGCCGGCGCCACTCTGCGGTATCGCTTCACGCCGAAACCGGCGGGCACCCGTTGGTACCACACCCACGCCATGGCGATGGATGATCTGTCCCGCGCCACTTACTCCGGACAGTACGGCTTCCTGCTCGTTGAAGGGAACTCTCCGGTCCCCGCGTACGACCAGGAGGTGAACCTCGCCATTCACCACTGGAACCCGTCCTTTGTCCCGATGGTGGAGACCATGCGTGCGGAGTCTGCCAATGCTCCGCAGACGAGTGGCTCCGATGTGGGCTACCAGTATGCAACGATCAACGCGCACATGCTGGGAGCGGGCGAACCCCTTCGCGTCAAGCCGGGGCAGCGTGTTCTCATGCGATTACTGAACGCGAGCGCCACGGAGAATGTCCTGGTCGCGCTCCCGGGCCACACCTTCCGCGTCATCGCAATGGATGGCAATCCTGTGCCCAATCCTCGCTCCGTTGAAGTTCTCTCGCTGGCTGTTGCCGAGCGCATCGACGCCATTGTGGAAATGAACAACCCCGGTATCTGGGTCCTTGGCTCGACCATCGCCGCCGAGCGTGCAAAGGGTCTTGGCCTGGTGGTCGAGTATGCGAACGCAAGCGGCAAACCCGTCTGGCGCGATCCGGCCGCTGCTGATTGGGATTACTCCTCATTCGCCTCAGCTCGCCCCGTCCCCGACCCGGCCGAAATATTCATCCTCACCTTCCGCGACGCCGGTGCTTTGGACAACTCAAAGTTCGACACATGGACGATCAACGGCGATGCGTGGCCCAAGGTGAAACCACTTATGGTCGACGCCGGAAAGCGCTATCGGCTTACCTTCCGCAATGCCAGCGGGGATCAGCACCCCATGCACCTGCACCGGCACAGCTTCGAGGTCGTGAGAATCGGCGAGAAGTCCCTTAGCGGGCTGGTCAAAGACGTTATCAATGTCATGCCTCTTCAAACCGTCTCAGTCGATTTCCTCGCCGATAACCCTGGCGCTGCGCTGCTCCACTGCCATCAGCAGCTTCACATGGACTACGGCTTCATGCAGATCATCCAGTACACAGCCTCATGAACGTTGCCCGTCGAATCCGTTTTTCCGCGACAATTCTCGCAGCTGCCGCCGTGCTTACGTGCCACACGACGCATGCTCAGCAAGTCGACTGGCGCACGTATAACGGCGGCGTCGATGGCGACCATTACTCTCCGCTGCAGCAGATCACTACCGCTAACGTGCCCAAGCTCAGGCAGATGTGGCGCTTCGACGCTGGTACCGAGGGTGGTCTGCAGACCAATCCTCTTGTGGTCGGCCATCGGCTCTTCGGATACACCTCCAACCTGCAGGTCATTGCGCTCGATGCGACGACCGGCGAGCGTCTCTGGCACTTCGACGCAGGCGTATCGGGTGGGCAGCCCAGCCGGGGCCTCACCTACTGGACCGACGGCCATGAGTCGCGCCTCTTCGCCTATGTCATGAACTTTCTCTTCGCTCTCGATCCCGCAACGGGCAAGCCGATTCTCAGCTTCGGCGAAGGCGGACGGCTCGACATGCGGAAGGACCTCGACTCGGATTACACGCAGAACAACGTGGCCCTGACCACGCCTGGCACGCTCTACAAGAACCTTCTCATCGTCGGCTTCCGCGCGCCTGAGACCAACCCTGGTCCACGGGGCGATATCCGCGCTTACAACGTCCTTACGGGAAAACTGGTGTGGAGCTTTCACACCATCCCCCACCCTGGCGAAGACGGGTACCAGACCTGGCCGCCGGGTGCGTGGACGACTGCGGGCGCTGCCAACAACTGGGCTGGCATGTCGGTCGACATGCGTCGCGGCATCGTCTTCGTCCCCACTGGCTCCGCCGTCTCGGACTTCTATGGCTTCGACCGGCTAGGCGATGACCTCTTCGCCAACAGCCTGATCGCGCTCGACGCCAACACGGGCAAGAGACTTTGGTTCTTCCAGGGCGTCCACCATGACATATGGGACCGCGACTTTCCAGCGACGCCTGCGCTGGTAACCGTTCGACACGATGGCAAGCTCATCGATGCGGTCGCCCAAACCAGCAAGCAGGGCTTCGTCTTTGTCCTCGACCGCGTCACCGGCAAGCCGATCTTCCCGATCGAAGAACGTGCCTTTCCTCCTTCGACTGTGCCGGGCGAAGTCGCTTCGCCGACTCAGCCCATTCCCAGCGCTCCCGCGCCCTTTGCTCGCCAACTGCTCACGGAAGACCTGCTTACCAACCGCACCCAGGAGGCCCACGCCTGGGCGCTCAAGGAGTTCAAGACCTTCCGCAGCGAAGGGCAGTTCGTGCCGCTGTCGGTGGATAAGCAGACCGTCGTCTTTCCGGGCTTCGACGGCGGTGCCGAGTGGGGCGGTCCCGCCGTTGACCCTCGCACCGGCGTTCTCTATGTGAACGCAAACGACATCGCGTGGACCGGCGGCCTCACCGAGAACAAGCCGGGTGGCAGCCCGGGTCAGGTTCTCTACCAGACTCAGTGCGCCATATGCCATGGCGGCGACCGTAAAGGGAATCCACCAGCCTTTCCCGCGCTTGTCGACATCGACCATCGCCTCACCACACCGCAGACCGTGGGCGTGATTCAGGGAGGCAAAGGCCGGATGCCCGGGTTCCCATCGCTCCAGGGCGGCCGCCTCGAGCAGCTTATGGACTACCTCGTCCATCCGACCGACTCAGAATCTGCGGCAGTTTTCGACGTTGGCGGAAAGGATCCGATCGGCCAGGTCCTCTACGCAAAACACTGTGCCTTATGCCATGGAGACGATCGCAGCGGCGAGGTCTCAAACTATCCAGGGCTCCTTGGCGTCCGTGCTCGCCTCACCGACAGCCAGATCCTTGCCAACATCCACGACGGCAAGGGTCGCATGCCTGCCCTTCCCGAACTTACCTCTGCCGACAACGCCGCCATCCTGCGCTTCCTCGGCCCGTCATTGGAGTCTTCCCCGCAATCTGATAAGACCGAGCTGGCGAGTTCACCGAATGGCACCTCGCAGGTGCCACGCTACAGGTTTACCGGTTATCGCAAGTTCCTCGACCCCGACGGCTACCCTGCAGTTGCTCCGCCGTGGGGAACCCTGAACGCTATCGATCTCAACACGGTAAATTTTTATGGAAGGTCCCGCTCGGCAGCTACCCGGAGCTGGCCGCCGAAGGGCTGAGTAACACCGGCAGCGAAAACTATGGCGGGCCGGTAATCACCGCATCCGGCGTTTTGTTCATTGCGGCCACCATCTACGACCACCAGATTCGGGCGTTTGACAGTTCGAACGGTAAGTTGATCTGGCACTCCGATCTACCCTTTGCCGGAGTGGCGACGCCCAGCACGTACATGGTGGATGGCAAGCAGTATGTCGTGATTGCGACGAGCAACGCACGCGACCCAAAGGCTCCGCAGGGAGCGGCTTACGTTGCCTTCGCTTTGCCGTAAAGAGAAGTCGTCCATGACAGACCCATGTGGGTGCGATCGTGCTGCCTGAGCTTGCGAGACTGCTGCCGTACCTTACACTCAAGCCACATGCTCAACCGGGGCTATGCCTACACGACAGTCATCAGCAAAAGAGACCATGGACAAGCTTTGCTCTCTCACCTGGCAAGCCTTTATCCACACTCGAGCTCGCCGGCCTGGCAGCAAAGACTGAACAACGGCGAAGTCACCCTTGACGGCATTGCCGCTAACGGAAGCGAAACGATCACTCCAAGTCAAATCCTTGTCTGGAACCGCCCGCCCTGGATCGAACCAGACGCTCCTCGACACTTTGAAGTGCTGTTTGAGGATCCCCATTTGTTGGCCGTCAACAAGCCCAGCGGGCTGCCCACCCTTCCCGGCGGCGGCTTCATGGAGAACACTCTGCTGCGCCTGGTGCAAGAGCAAACCCCCGAGGCAAACCCTGTCCACCGGTTGGGCAGAGCCACTAGCGGCATCGTTCTCTTTGCCAAGACGCCGCAGGCGGCCTCTCAACTAGGCGTGAACTGGAACACATCCAGAGTTCAAAAGATCTACCGGGCGCTGGCTCAGAACGTTGCACAGGAGGACGTCTACGAGATCCTCACGCCCATTGGCCTGGTGCCGCACCCGCTTATCGGCTCCGTGTGGGCTGCAAGCCCTGGCGGCAAGCCGTCAAAGTCATTGGCGAAGGTGATCTCACGCACTACGAACACCACGACATTTGAGGTAAGCCTGCATTCGGGCCGACCTCATCAAATCAGAATCCATCTGGCATCCATCGGCCATCCGCTGGTGGGTGATCCTCTATACGGCTCAACAGGCCAGCCCCTTGAAAGTCTTCCCGGCCTGCCAGGCGATGGAGGATATCTTCTGCACGCCCAGTTTCTGAGATTCCTCCACCCAATCAGCGGAGAACAGATCAATCTTGAGGCAGCTTTACCA
The DNA here is from genome assembly GCF_014203275.1 of Granulicella aggregans. GTDB lineage: Bacteria > Acidobacteriota > Terriglobia > Terriglobales > Acidobacteriaceae > Edaphobacter. Next base: position 1,039,523 of record NZ_JACHIP010000002.1, on the reverse strand, counting down.
TCGGGATTCTCGACGCATCAGTAGGGCACGGAATTGAATCAGGGTGATGTTGCAACCCGCGCGATGCCACCATTTCGAATCTTAGCGAAGCGAATTCGGGTGAATGGGGACCAGCTCCATCAAGAGGCTTTGGAAGCGGGGGTCGCCGTGCAGTGAGAAGTATGCGGGGCTGACACCGATCTGCAGCGAGTCGGGATCGTGGGCGGTGATCATGGCTTGAAGTGATTGAAGCGCGTTTACCTTGTCTCCGGCGTCGACCTGCCACTCTGCCACCTGAAAGTCGTTGGGATGCTTCCATTGAGTGGGAGCGAGTGAGGCTTCCAGCTTCAGATGCGCGTAGGCTGGCATGCCTGAAGACTTCAGGATGGCGAGGCCGTGGCGTTCGAGCTGAGCGCGGGCGTGGTCATCTTCGAGGTCGGCCATGCGAATCCATTCGTTCACTGCTTCTTCGTATCGTCCGGAATACCAGAGCGCCCAGCCGTTCTGGTCGTGGGCTAGTGTCCAGTCGGGTTTGAGCTCGAGGAGATTGTGGGCTGCGGCGAGGGCGCGGGGGTTGTCGCGGGCGGCGGCGGCGAGATAGGTCTCGGTGAGATAGACGGGCGGCCAGAGCGGGTCGGCGGCGTGGGCGCGGTCGACCTGCGCGAGGGCTTCGGGAAGGTGCCCGGTGTTTCCCAGCAGCAGAGCGTACATGATCCTGTGCATGGCCTGGCCGGGTTCGAGTTCGATGGCCTTTTCAAGCTCGGGAGCGGCGGCGGGGGCGTTCCAGTCGTGGCGGAAGAGAAGGAAGCCGAGGGTCGCGTGGGCCTCGGCTACGCGTGGGTTGAGGGCGATGGCGCGTTGGGTGGCTTCGCGGGCGGCGGCGTAGTTGGCTTCCTTGTTGTCAGCTAGGTGCTCGGCCCTTAGCAGGGAGGCGCTGCCGAGGCCGGAGAAGGCCTGGGCGAAGGTGCCGTCTTCGGAGATGGCTTTCTGAAACGCAGAAATTGCGCGGGTGAGTGCCTCGTCGCTGTGCTCAAGAAGAGAGGCTCTTGCGTTCAGGTAATCGCCATAGGCCTGGGTGTTGTTGGTGCTATGCAGCGGGTTCAGGTGATTGTGGCGGGTGTCGCTGAGAGCGGCGAAGAGGTCGCGCTGCATCTCGTCGCGAATGGTGCCAAGGGCCTGCGGAGTTCCGGTGTAGTGGAAGCTCGAGAGATGGACGGCGTCACTGCCGCGGATGAGCTCGAAGGACAGGTCGAGGGCGTTGCCGGTCGCGGAGATGGTGCCCACGAGAAGGGCGTCGACGTGGAGCTTGGCGGCGAGATCGGGGATGTGGGTGAGGTCGATCGGAGAGCTTCCGAGGGAGTTGGCTGCGGTGACCTCGACGCCCGGGAGCTGTGAGGCCATATCGGTGAGTTCGAGGCGGAAGGGGCCAGCGTACTGCTGGGCGAGGGGGCCGGTTGCCTGGATGGGCGCGATGGCGAGGCGGAGGTCGGTGTGGGCCGGGGCTGGGCGGCGGTATCTGTAGATGGCTGCGGAGACGATTGCGAGAACCAGGATTGCGGCGGCGAGGATCGGCCAAAGGAACGATCGCGTCTTTTGGTCGGTCGGTATGGGTGCCGGTTGACTGCGGAGCGGTTGTGGCTCTTCCGGAGGCGGGGGCTCCATCGCGAGCTGCGGCTCTTCGGGCATCTCCAAGGTTGAAGCAGGCGGTGGGGCCTCAGCGGTCTCGAATCGGACATCGGCGATGAAGCGGTAGCCGCGCTTCGGGAGGGTCTCGATGAACGAGGGCGACTTCGGGTTGTCGCGGAGGATGTAGCGAAGGTGGTTGATGCCGTTACTGATGGCGTGGTCGTGATTGAGATGTTCGCCGGAGGGCCAGATCTGGGAGCGAATCTCGGTGCGTTCGACGAGCGACCCTGGCCGCTGCAGGAGGAGTGTCAGGAGGCGGGCGTTCTGGTCGGTGAGGCGGAGCTTCGACCCCTTGCGCAGAAGCTCCCCGGAGGCAGGATCGAACGTGAAGTCATCGAACGCATACCTTCCTGCCGAGTTTTCCGCCATGTTGTTAATCTAAATGATGGCTTCGAGCGCTTGTCTAATTCGTTTAAGTAGATGTAAACAGGCAACTTGCGAGACGAGGTTTAAACGAGGTTCTTGCGAGATCGAATTGTTAACCCAGCGTGTATGTTCGAGATCAATCCCTATCAAGCCTTGACCCCTAAGCCGGTCAAAGATCTCTTGCGAGTCTCTCGCGACGACCAGGAAGACAGTTATGTCTCTGTTGTTCGCCAGCCCGATGCTGAACCCGATGGGGCTGAGAAGCCAATCGGAGGCTAACGCCTGTTGTCGTTTTGAGTTGATCTGTCGCCCGCTGAGTTGAACTTCGCACCCTGACTTAGTCCTCATTGAGCAGCTATTGAACTTTGAATCCTGAATTGTCTCCCGGAGGTCTTCCATGTTTGACCGCATCTCGCAACATCGTTGGTTTGCTGCTACGGCTCTTTCTCTTGGACTCATCTTTGCTCTCCCCGCTGCCGCGCAGACGGTGGTGAAGCCTGGCGCAGCTTCGCGGGTAACAGCGCAAGTGGACGATGCGAAGCGGGTGATGCTGCCCGGTTCCGTGATGCCGGCGATTCGGAAGGCGACTGACCTTGGCGCGGCTCCAGCTTCAAACGCGGCGAATCGTATGGTGCTGCTGCTCCAGCCGAGCGATGCGCAACGCAAGGATCTCTCTGCGCTGATTGAGGCGCAGCATACCAAGGGATCGGATACGTTTCACAAGTGGCTTACGCCGGCGGAGTTCGGCACGCGGTTCGGGCCTTCAGCGGATGATGTGGCGAAGGTATCGACATGGCTACAGGGCAAAGGCTTCACTGGGGTTGAGGTCAGCCACTCCGGGCAGACGATCGAGTTCTCGGGAACCGTGGGTACGGTTCAAAGCGCGTTTGGGACTTCGATCCATCGCTTTCAGACCAAGTCGGTTAGCGGGGCAGTGGAACAGCACACGGCGAACGTAACTGCGATCTCGATCCCGGCGGCGCTGGCACCGGTGGTGGCCGGGGCGCTCTCGCTGAGTGACTTCCATTCGCGTCCGATGCATGTGGACTTTGGAACGGCAACACGCAATGCTGCCGGGAAGATGGTGCGGACCAAGGGTGATTCGACCTCGACCGACGGCAACGGCAACTTCGCTTACGCTGTGGCTCCGGCGGACCTGCGCAAGATCTATGGTGGGGACGCGCTTCCGGCGGGTGTCGATGGCACGGGCGTTTCGATCGCGATCATTGGGCGCAGCGACGTTCAGCTAACGGATATTCAGTCTTTCCGCGCGATCTTTGGGCTGCCAGAGAACGATCCGAACTTCATCGTCAGCGGCACTGATCCCGGCTCGGACAATCCCAACGATGCGGGCGAGTCGACGCTTGATTTGGAGTGGGCTGGAGCGATCGCCCCGAAGGCGACGATCAACTTCGTAACCGCTGGAAGTACCGATACGACGGACGGTATCTCTCTTGCGGCTCTCTATGCGGTGAACAATGTGGTTTCGCCGATCCTGACGGTCAGCTACGGATCGTGCGAGATGCACAACGGGCCAGGCGGCAACCAGTTCTGGAACGGTCTTTGGGAGCAGGCGGCGGCTGAAGGCATCAGCGTCTTTATCTCGAGCGGTGACGGCGGGGCAGGGACATGCGACGCGGATGAGCAGAACTCTCCGGCGGTTGAGGGCGACTCGGTGAATGCGCTGGCGTCGACTCCTTACAATGTCGCGGTGGGCGGAACCCAGTTCGCTGAAGGCGGCAATTTCATGCAGTATTGGGACTCGAATAACGAGGGCAATTTTCTCTCGGCGCTGGGGTATATCCCGGAGGCCGCATGGAACCAGAGCTGCGATCCCACCCAGGCGGCGGGGCCTTTGAACTGTGTGCTGGGACAGACCTACTATGAGGGGGTCGGCGGTGGTGGTGGCCGAAGCAACTGCGCCTACGGAACAGAAGATGACGCAGGCAATGTGACGTGCACGGGTGGTTATGCGAAGCCTTCCTGGCAGACTGGCACCGGGGTTCCGGCTGACAACGTGCGCGATGTTCCGGACGTGGCGTTGAACTCTTCGGGTGCCGACGATCCTTATCTGTTCTGCTTCGAGTCGGGTTGCCAGTACACGGTGACGAATGGTGTCTACTCCCTGAACAGCGCGAACCTGGTGGGCGGAACGTCGGTCGCTTCGCCCATCATGGCGGGCATCATGTCGCTGGTCGAGCAGAAGAATGGCCAGTGGCAGGGACAGCCGAACTACACGCTGTACAACCTTGCGGCGAAGAGTGGTGCATCCTGCTCTTCGAGCACGCGCACCGATCCGACGCAGTCTGCAACGTGCACGTTCAATGACGTGACCGATGGGAACAACAGCGTTCCGGGATTGCCGGGATATGGGACGTCGACTGCCGACTTTACGGCTGGTGCTGGTTACGATCTGGCGACTGGACTGGGAAGCGTCAACATTGCGAATCTCGTAGCGAACTGGAGTTCGACGACACCTGCGGCTAGCACGACGACGACACTTTCGACGACTGTGACCACGGCGAAGCATGGCGCGGCGATTCCGATGAGTGCGGCGGTTACTTCGGCGAGTGCAACGCCGGGCGGCGACCTAGTTCTTCTGACCGACAAGTACGGGGCAGGCGATGGGTACACGCTCGACTCGACGGGTAAGTGGTCGGGTGATGCGAAGGATCTTCCGGGAGGGACCTATAACCTGAGCGCTCGGTATGCGGGCAATGCGGCGTTCTCTACAAGCACTTCGACCGGTATTCCCCTTACGATTACGCCTGAGGACAGCGCGCACCAGTTCAGCACGCTGGTCTTCAACACGACCAACTTCACTTACGTTCCCGGCACGCAGTCTCCCTATTTTGGCGCGACCGTGTACATGAAGGACTATGTGGCGGGTCTCTCCGGACAAGGGATTGTGACGGGAACCGCTTCGGTGCTGGTGGATGGCAAGACGACGCTGGCGAGCGGGCCGGTGACCCAGGATGGCGGGATACTGCTTTCATCGACGGACATCCCGGTGGGTACGCATGCGCTGACGGTGCTGTACTCCGGAGACAACAGCTTCAACCCAAGCACGTCAGCGCCGATCACGGTGACGATTCCCAAGGGGCAGAGCGTTACGTATCCGAACCCAGTGGGAGGGCCGGATTCATTGACCTTCGCGGGACTCTCTGTATCCGGGACGACGCTGCCCACGGGCACCATGCAGCTTTGGGACAATGGAGTTGCCATGAGTCCGCCGCAGCCTGTCGTCTACAACGGCATAGGCGGAGCAGGATTCGCGCAGATCAACACGCAGCATACCTATACACCTGGCCAGCATACGATTCAGGCGACCTATAGCGGCGACAGCAACTATGATCCGGTCGCGTTCGGCTCTGATTTTGCATATCAGCGGACGCTCAACTTCGGGCCTTCGAACGGCACAGCGGCGACCATCGTCAGCTTTACGATGACCAATCCGCCGACGCTATCGCAGGGCAGTATCGCTACCTTCAATGTCTCTGTCGTAGCGAAGACACCGAACGGAACTATGCCCACCGGCCAGATCAGCGTCTATGACGGCAACAATGAGATCGCCAGTGTCTTCGTCGTGAACGGCAAGGGATCGGCGATTTCGTACATGGACGGAGCAGGGGACTTCAACCTTCGCGCGGAGTATGAAGGAGACACCAACTTCGCGTCGAGCCTGAGCGCGAACACGATCAAGCTGAGTGTTCCCAAGCTCACGCCTGCGATCACGTTTACTACCAGCGATAGCGTTGCGCTTCCGAACAGCCAGGTGAGCCTGAACTTCACCGCCAGCGGGCAGAAGATCAACCCCTTTGTAGAGCAGGATCCGACCGGGACCATTACTTATTCCGACTCGGTGAATGGAGGGGCTGCGCAGGTGCTTGGAAGCTTCCAGGTAGGCTTCGTCAACGGGCTTGTAGGTGGCTACAGCGGACGCTTTACGCTGCCTGCCGGGACCAACGTCATTACCGCAGCCTATGGCGGAAATGCCAACTTCTTCCCCGCGTCTGCCACGAGCACGGTTGTCGTCGGCGACCCCGGCTTCACCATCAGCTCCACACAGAGTTCGCTGGTGGTGAATGCCGGTGCACCTTCTACTGTTGATCTGGCGCTGTCTCCGACGCTGGGCTTTACCGGGACGGCGGCATTGACTTGTGCCGGTGGTGTGCCTGCTGGGTCAACCTGCGCGTTCTCTTCATCGTCGTTGACATTCGGCGGGGCGCAGACGTCAACGCTCACTGTGACTGTACCCGCAGCTTCGCCTACTACTGTCGGCCGCGTTGCCGAACCTAAGAGCTTGACCGCTATGGCAGGTGCGGCCTTCGCCGGGGTTCTTCTGCTGTGTGTTCCGCGCCGCCGCAAGATGGCATCGCTGCTCGCGCTGTTGCTGGCAGTGGCTGTTCCCTTTATTGGTTGCGGAGGTTCGGATCAGCCGAAGGCGACTCTGTTGTCGGTGAGTTCGAGCAGCATCAAGGCGGGATCGGGATCGGCGGTTACGTTGACTGCAAATCTCAATGCTCTCGAAGGCAGTCCGACGGGAACGATCACCTTCTACGACGGCAAGACTGCGATTGGATCGGCGGTTACGTTGAGTGGAAATACGGCTACGATGCAGACCACGACGCTGGCAATTGGGGCACACGCTATCACTGCGGTTTACAGCGGAGATAACAAGGACCAGACGAGCACTTCGACCGCGATTACCGAGGTGGTTACCGGGACGACGACGCTGCAGGTCAGTGCAACGGCTGGGTCGATTGTGCAGACGCTTTCCATCCCGCTGACGCTGCAGTAGGGCAAACGGGCTTTCCTGACGGCGCAGCCACTTCGGCTGCGCCGCTTTTTTTGCACGTCGTTACGGCAGGAGGATAGAGGATTCGTACTCGGGGATGAGCGAGGCGCGGATCAGCTTTGGGATGGCGCGGCTGGTGTTGAGCTTCTTCCAGGCGCTGTCGTCGAGGTAGATGGGAGCGGTGGCGGCCATGGGTAAAACTTCGAGCTTCAGCGTTGCGGGCTTGCCGGGAGGGATGAAGCGGTCGATGCCGATCTCGAACGGCTGGCCGTTGAAGAAGTTGTCGTCGAGAAGGGTAGAGGAGGAGTAGAGCCTTGCGATGTCGCCTGTGTAGTCGAGCTTCAGGAAGAGGTTGCTGAGGCCGCCTGCGGGTGGATTGGGGAAGGTCAGTTGCCAGGTGCTGGCGTTGGCGAAGGCGCTGTCCGGTGGGACGATGGGGACTTTGGTTTGGCGCCAGTCGAAGTAGGGACCCATTTGCATTGCGGCGACGGGCTCGGCGGTGTGGGTTGGAGTGATGGACAGGTTGAGGTGCTGTTCCGGCTGGTGGGTGGTGTAGATCGACCATGCGCCTTCGTGGGTCTTCGAATTGCTGAGGGATGGGAAGATGGCGATGCGTTGATCAGGCGAGAGGGTTGAACGGAGGCGGAGATTTTTGCCGTCAAAGAGGATATCGGAGTGGGTCATTGCGAGGTGATCGTGTTGGTCGATCTGCGGGAGGGCAGTTTGCTCGGCTTCATCCTGGGTGAGAAGGAGAAGGCGAGTTACCTTTCCTGTGTTGTCGGTGAGTTGGAGGAAGCTGTTGAGGCCGGGGGTGAGGTTGGAGATGCGAATGGTGCTGCTGGTGCGATCGACTTTGGCTCCGGGAGCGTGGAGGTCGCGGACGCTGGAGGCGTCGAAGTAGAGCTCTGGTGTGATGCCGGGCAGAGCGAATAAGACGATTGTCTTGCCGTTCGGTGTGTCGAGTTGGGTCAGAAGCTGGGCCGTGCTGTAGCGGAGGGTGGCGTTGCCGATGGGGAGATTGATCGGCCAGGCGAAGTAGGTGTTTGCGGGGATGTCGATGGGCTTGCTGGGGATGAGGATGTCTTCTTTGGCGAGCTTGATGTTTACCTGAAATGCTTTGCGCGCGGGCATATCGAGCTGGCGGACGTAGTTGTTGACGAAGAGGAAGCCTGCTGTGCCGTCGGAGCGCACGGCTACGCGGGGTGAGGATGAATCGGCGGGGTTACGGGTGTGATGCTCGGGGGCGATGGCGACCATGGGAGCGAGGGTTGAGCCGTAGGCGTTGAGGAAGAGATGGATCATGCGGGTCTTGCGGTAGGAGTTGCGGGTCTGGCCGAACTCGCCGATGGGAGCGCCGAAGTCGTAGGTAAGTTCGGGGAGGTCGTTGGGGAAGCCGGAGGCTACGGACTCCTGGAGCGTGGTGAGCTTGCCTTTGGGATTGGTGCCGCCGTGGAACATGTAGTAGCCGTAGAGGTTCACGCCGGAGCCGATGCCGGTGAGGGTGAGGGCGGCGATGTCGTCGGAGGAGAGGACAGGGCGGCGGTGATAGGCGGTCGCCATGCCTCCGCCTTGTTCGGCTGCGAAGTAGGGGTCGTGCTTGAGGTCGACTTTGCCGGTGGGATCTTCAGAGGGAACGGTGGCGCCCATGTCGCCGAGCTCGCGATTGAAGTTGAAGAGGTAGTTCATGCTGGGCGGCAGGTTGGTCTGCGAGCCGAACCAGAAGCCGTCGGGGTAGCCGCCGGAGACAGGGACGACTTCGCGTGGGGGGAAGTCGAGTGAGGGCCATCCGGTGACGGAGAAGAGTGGCGGGTCGATTCCGGCTGCGATGGCGAGTTGCTTCAACTTGAGGATGTGTTCTGCGCCGCGACGGGGGCCGTGGAGGCCGTACTCGTTTTCGAGTTGGGTGCCGATGATGGGGCCGCCCTGCTGGAACATGAGGCCGTGGACTTGAGTGCCGATCTGGTCGAAGAAGTTCTGGACGTGGTGGAGGTAGACGGGGTCGTTGGTGCGGTTGTCGGGGAGCTTGTTGAGCCAGTCGGGGAAGCCACCGTTGCGGGCTTCTCCGTGGGCCCATGGGCCGGGGCGGAGCCAGACGTACATGCCGTGTTTGGCGCATAGCTCGACGAAGTGGCGGAGGTCGCGCTGGCCGGTCCAATCGAATTGGCCTTCGATCTCTTCGTGATGGATCCAGAAGACGTAGGTCGAGATGACGTCGATGCCTGCTGACTTCATCTTGAGGATCTCGTCTTCCCATTCGCTCTCGGGGAGGCGGGAGTAGTGGAGTTCTCCCATGACCGGAAGCCAGGGCTTGCCATCGAGGACGAGGTAGCGGCTATTGACCTGGAGAGAGTGGCCGTTGGGTGAGGTGCCGCCCATGTGGAGGAAGCCGGTCTCGGGCGGGGGGATTGGAGTGGAGGCATCGACTGTGATCGTGACTGGTGATGCTGGTGCTTGCGCGCAGATGAAGGGAGAGGGGATGCAGGCGGTCCAGAGGGTCATGGCCGTCATAGTGGCGATTCCAAGTTTTTTCATAGGTGTCTCGTCGAAGCGCTTCGCGCGGTGTTGGGGGGCGAGGTGTCGTCGGCCTGATAAAGAAAAGAGCGGTGCCGGCAGGTTCGCCGGCACCGCTTTGGGAGACCCCGCGAGCAGGCCTAAAAGTAATATTTGGCGGCGAACTGGAAGGAGCGATGGCCGGTTCGGGTGCTGGTGACTCCGGCAGATGAGGCGTTGTCGGGAGCGATGCCGATGTTCGAGAAACCCATGTAGAGGTTGGTGTCGAAGGGCTGGTAGTTGTCGAAGCCGCGGTTGAGGAAGTTGAAGGACTGGGCGCGGATCTCGAGCCGGCTGGACTCGCGCATCTTGAACTCCTTGAAGATGCCTAGTTCGTCGTTGAAGTAGGCAGGGCCGTGGATGTAGGGGAGGCGGAAGGTGCCGTTGTGGCCTTCGTAGGGAGCGGTGAAGCAGCTCGGGTTGAAGTACTGGTGAGCCTTGAGTCCCTTGGCCGGATTGCAGGTGACGATGGGGACAGCGGCTTCGTCGGGCGTGCCGGCTACGGAGTCGCCGGAGATGGTAACGGTAGCGGTGGACCCGGCGGCGGCGGGGATGACGTTTGCGGGATAGGTGCCGTAGATTCCGATGACCTGGTTGCCGCCGTACTCGTTGTGGAGGACGCCGTTCTGGGCGATGTCGGTGAAGGGGCTGCCGGAGCCGTACTGTTCGATGCCTGAGATCTTCCAGCCATCGAGAGCGGCGTTGCCGAGCTTGCTGTTGCCGAGATACTTCTGGCTGACGTGTGGCAGCAGTAGGTAGTACGACACGTTGACAGCTTGCGAGCGATCGAAGGGCGCTGGGTTGTAGCAGTTGTGCTCGTCGAAGGTGTCTTCGCAGTTGTAGGCGAGAGCCTTGCCGTAGGTGTAGGTGAGCCAGGCGTTGAACCATCCCTTGGAACGAGATGCGGTGAACTGAAGCGAGTTGTAGTTGGAGCTGAGGTTGTGGAGATTGACGCCGATGTCTCCGAAGCTCTTGTAGGTGCGGTTCAACTGCTGGTAGTAGTTGCCACCGAAGTAGGGGCCGCCGTCGTTTACGGTCGTCTCGGAGCCTAGAGGCACTGTGTTGAGGGTGCTGTACCCGTTGAGGTGGCGGGTGGTGTTGCCGACGTAGCTGGCTTCGACGTGGATTGCCTGGGGCAGGTTGCGCGCGACGGCCAGGTTCCAGGAGTAGGTCACGGCGGGGTGGTGGTCGGTGGGCGAAGCGCTGCCGTAGACGACGCCGGGGTTGGATGCGGGGTCGATCGCGGATGCGGAGGCGAGAGTGAGGGGGGTGCCTGAGCCGGTGTAGTAGCTGAAGACTTTCAGGTTCGGAGGCGCTCCGACAGCGGAGAAGGCGTTGGTGCCGGGGTCTACGTAGTAATTGGTGCCGAAGCCGCCGCGGACGATGGTCTTGCCGGTGCCGTTGAGGTCATAGGCGAAGCCAGCGGATGGGGCGAACTGGAAGCTGAGAGGCTTCGCGCCGGAGATGGGAATTGCGGAGTTGGTCGCGTGGGTCTGCATGCCGGAGTATGCGGTGATGGGAGCGGTGGCATCGTAGGCAGCGGGATTGAAGACGGCGATCTTGCCGTCCTTGTCGAACCACCAGGCGATGTGGTCGAGGCGTGCTCCATAGTTGACGGTGAGGCGGCTGCCGATCTTCCAGGTGTCCTGGCCGTAGAAGTCGAAGCGCTTGTTGATCATGTGCGCCATGATGTTCTGGCTGCTCTGGGCGTAGCCTGCGATGCGGCCTACGTAGAGATCGGCGAACTCATTGCCGGTGCTCCCAGCAACGTAGGTTCCGGCGCTGACGGTTCCGTTATCGTTTCCGGTGGTCTGGTTGTTGTAGGCGGCGTAGACGTCGTAGAAGCCGAAGCGGAGGATGTGACGGCCGAGGACCTTGGTGACGCCATCGGTGATGGTGGTGGTGTTCTGCACGGTGTTGAAGGGCGGGGCTTCGCCGCCAGGAATGTAGAGACCGGGCGTTGAGCTGAAGCTTACATTCGGCAGGATGTCGGAGCCGGGGTAGAGGTTCGCGTAGGGATAGGCGAGGCCGGTGCGGGAGACGGCGGCGGGGTCGTCGATGTTGATGCGGAGGTTGAAGCGGGTGTAGGCGACGGAGAGCTCGTTGGTGAGCGACTGCGTGATGGTGTTGACGAGGTTGAAGTTGAGCGAGTTGGAGGCGTTGCGGCCGATCTGATCTGCCGGGTAGGGGATCTTGGCGAAGTTGACGGTGTTGTAGGGGCCGTAAGGGGCGGGTACGTTCTCGTTCTCGTGGTTGAAGCGGCCGGACAGGTGGATGCGCTCGGAGATGCTGTAGTCCAGCTTCAAGTTCTCCTGGTTGCGGGGATCGGAGGTGACGAGGTCGGTGATGAGGTTATTGCCAGCGGTGTTCTTCGAGGGGTCGGCGTTGGGCAGAGGGAAGGCGTTGAGGAGGATGAGGCCACCGGGATCGACTGCGGCAGCATTGAGGGTGCCGTTCTGACAGGAGGGGCTGTTGTAGTAGTTGCCGGTGCAGGGCTGGTTGGACTGATAGAAGTGGCGATAGGTGCTTCCGGCGATCGCGCCGAGCTCCGCGGGGGTGAAGAGGCCCTGGCGCATGGCGGCGGTGGGGACGAGAGCGGCCTGTGCGCCGAGGTCGACGTGCTGCTGGGTGAACTCGGCAGCGGCGAAGAAGAAGAGCTTGTCGCGATTCTTGTTGAAGCTCGAGTGCGGGAACATGACCGGGCCGCCGATGTTGACGCCGGGATAGTAGAAGCTGGAGTTGGCGCGAGGCAGGCCAAGCTGCTTGTTGTAGGCGTCGTTGGAGTTGAAGACGCTGTTGCGGGCGGTCATGTAGGCCTCGCCGTGGTACTGGCTGCCGCCGGACTTGGTCTGGGTCTCGAAGACGATGGGGCCGTTGGGTTGGACGGAGGAGAAAGCGCTGGTCTCGACCTTGGCTTCGGAGATCATGTCGACGTTGGGGGTGACGGCGGCTGCGCCGGCGGTGTTGAGGTCTGTCACGGGTGCGCCATCGGAGACGATCTGTACCTGGTCGAAGCGGTTGCCGTTCACGGTGTAGGTGCTGGAGTTCTGGCCGAAGCCGGCCTGTTCGCGGTTGTAGGAGCCGGTGAAGTTGCCGGTGTTCGAGGCTCCGGGGATGAGGTCGAGGAGCTCGATGGCGCTGCGGCTTTCAATGTTGAGGTTCTGGATCTGCTTGGCGGTGAGGGTGTAGGACTGCTCGCCGGAGGTGGTCGGGGTGACGTTGTCGGTGTCTGTGGTGACGGTGACGGTGATGTCGCTGCTGGCGATGGAGAGGGGAATCTTTGGGAGATCGAGCTGGTCGTTGATGTGGACGGCGATGCCGTTCTGGCGGGCGGGACGGAAGCCCGCTGCCGAGACCATGATGTCGTAGGTGTCAGGCGGGATGGCGACGAAGTTGAAGGCTCCGCTGTTGTTCGAGGTGGCGGTGCGCTGGACCTTGCTGGACTCTTGGATGAGGGTGATCTTTGCGCCGGGGACGATTGCGCCGGAGGGGTCGGTGATGGAGCCGGAGAGGGTTGCCTGGCCTGCCTGGGCATGGACGCGGGTTGCGGGTGCCCCGATGAGAGCGAGCGTGACGAGTGCGAATACTGCTGGCCTCAAAGTGAAGATGCTTCTGAACATCGTGGTGTGTCTCCGATTTCTAAGCCTGTTGCCCCTCCCGATGGCTTGGGAAAGATCCAGGACTGTTGTTTTGCGCGAAGACGACAGTACGCGTATGGCAACACGATCGGGAACATACGAAAGTATGCGTGGGATGATTTGGTTTGAGGTATTTTGTGGCGAAGTAGGCGACGGCTGGGGAAGGGTTTACGTTGCCACCCATCGCGTAAAACAAAGGCGCGATGGATGGGGCACCCAAACTCTAGGTTCCCGCCCATCGCGTGGCAGGTAACACCGTCGTGGCTTGTGTATTGCGTGGACGCGAGAGCAGAATCGGAGCGTGTTTACGAAAACAATGCGGGTTGCCGGGTCGATTGCGTTGCTGCTATGCCTATGCCGGGGTGTAAGCGCTGCCGCATCGGGCGCTGCGCCACATGCGGAGACTGCTTCGCAGTCGCTGGCGAACTATGCGGCGCGGGTGTGGCAGACCAAGGATGGGCTTCCGCAGCAGACGGTGCAGGCGGTGGCGCAGACGCCGGATGGCTTTCTGTGGATCGGAACTACCGGCGGCCTGCTGCGGTTTGATGGCTCGCGATTTGTGCTGTTTGATCGGAGCACGACGCCGGCGTTTCAGGAGAACAGCGTCTTCAGCCTGATGACGGCGCGTGATGGCACGCTGTGGATCGGTAGCGAAGGTGGAGGGCTGCTTCACCTTGAGAATGGCGAGTTTCATCGCTTTGGGGTGACTGAGGGATTGGCTGACGGATTTGTGAGGACGGTGCTCGAGGATCGGGAGGGAACGATCTGGATCGGGACGGATAACGGCTTGTTCAAGTTGCCGCGTAGAGCGGCGCGGGCTGTGCGCGTGGATGGTGTGGGGGCGATTCCGCTGCTGACTGTGCACTCGATTACGCAGGCGGCGGATGGGGCGATCTGGGTTGGGGGCTCGCAGTTGCTTGAGATTCGCGACGGGGTCGCGACGAACTGGCCGCTGGCGGGGGAGTACAGCGAGACCACGGTGAAGTCGATCCTGCAGACGCGGGACGGCACGATGTGGGTGGGGACTGTGTCTGGATTGCAGAGGCTGTCTAAAGGTACAACGCGGTTTGGACGATTCGCGGGCGTTCAGGGTACGGTGCGTGTGCTGCGCGAGACGAGCGATGGCACGCTGTGGATTGGGACGATTGGGCAGGGTGTGTTTACGTTGCGGGGCGGGCGTTTGGAGTCGATTGAAAGCAGCCAGCCTGGGGTTCTGAACCTGCCGAGTAAGACGGTGCTTAGCTTGTTTGAGGACTCGGAACATAACCTGTGGCTGGGGACGCAGGCGGGTGTGGCACGGTTCAGCCGGTCTTCGGTGAAGCTGGTGCCGCTGCCGAATGCGTCGGACTCGGACTTTGGGACGATCTCTCTGGATAGTGATGGAACGCTGTGGGCGGCGAGCACGGGGCTTTCGCATTTGGTCAATGGTGTGGCCACGCCTAAGGTGTTTCCAGAGTTGAACGGCGCGCGGGTGCGGAATGTATTTCGGGCGTTCGATGGAGCGCTGTGGATTGGGACGGATGGGCGTGGGTTGTTCCGGCTGGGCAACGGGTCGGCGGTGCATTACACGATGGCAGATGGACTGGTGAATGACTTCGTGCGCGGGATTCTGGAGACGCGGAGTGGCGATCTGTGGATTGCGACTGATGGTGGGGTGAGTCGGTTGTCGCATGGCGTCTTCAGCAGCTACAAGGTGAAAGAGGGGCTGGTGTATTCGAGTGTGCGGTCGATGCTCGAGGACCGGGCGGGCGATGTGTGGTTTGGGACGGACCGCGGGGTTAGCCACTTTGCGGATGGGCGGTTTGTGCAGGATGCGGTGACTGCGGCTCTTGCACAGGAGAAGGTGTGGGCTCTGCATCAGAGTGCGAGTGGGGCGCTTTGGTTTGGGACTCCTGACAATGGGCTTTATCGCTATGTCGCGGGCGAGGCCAAGCTGACTCACTACACGACCGAGCAGGGACTTGCCAGCGACAGCATCTACTCGATTCTTGAGGATGCGAGGCAGAGGTTCTGGATGAGCGGAGCGGGCGGGGTTGCGGTGGTCTCCGTCGCGGATTTAGAAGAGATGGCGAGACATGCGCGGACCAATTTGTCGCAGAGGTTTATTGCTGTGGCTGAAGGCGGGCGGCTGTCGCCGCTTTATGGTGGGACGCAGCCTTCAGGCGTGATTACTGCCGATGGCGATGCGTGGTTTCCGACCAGCCGAGGGCCGGTGCAGTTCTTTGGTGATGAGAGTGACGCTTCGCCGCCGCCGAAGGTCTTTCTCGACCAGGTGGTTGCGGATGGGCGTACGTTCTCCGCGCAGGGCGGACCGATCGAGTTGAGTGCGAACAATCGGAACCTTGAGATCTCTTATGGGTCGATTTTGTTGGCTCCGCAGGATGCTGTGCAGTTTCTGTATAAGCTCGATGGCTTTGAAGATGCCTGGCGGTATGGGACGAATCGCCGGGTCGCGGACTATACGAATCTCCCGGCGGGGCACTACACGTTTCGCGTGCGGGCGCTGGATGGATCGGGGCGTATGACGGAGCGGACGGTTGCGCTTTATAAGCAGCAATACTTCTTTCTGACGTGGTGGTTTCTGAGTTGTTGCGCGGCTGCGGTGGTGGTGCTGATCTGGTGGGTGCATCGGCAGAAGCTTCGGCGGGTGGAGGCGGCGTTTCAGGCGGTGCTGCAGGAGCGTGCGCGGCTGGCGCGGGAGATGCATGACACGTTGATCCAGGGATGCGCTGGGGTCTCGCTGCTGCTTGAGGCATGCAGCATTGAGACGGGTGGGAACTCCGCGCAGGCGGAGCTGCTGGACTATGCGAGGACGCAACTCGCGTCTTCGATGGATGAAGCGCGGCAGGCGGTTTGGAATCTGCGCGGGGAAGAGTCGCTGGACTTTGGTGAGACGCTGATGAAGCTTGCGGAGAGGGTGAATCGGTCTTCGAATATCGAGGTGGAGTGCGTGATTGAAGGCAGCGCTTATGACTTTCACGCGTCGGCGATCCATGAGGTGTCGATGGCTAGCCGCGAGGCGATCTACAACGCGCTGCTGCACGCGAACCCGACGCGGGTGGATGTTCGGGCGTGTTTCCGCGAGGAGGAGTTTACGTTGTCTGTGGTCGACGATGGATCGGGGTTCGAGTCTTCGGATCGGATTCCGCAGGGGCATTACGGATTGATGGGGATCAAGGAACGGATCAGCCGGTTGGGTGGGAACGTGAAGGTAGAGAGTGCGAGGTCGCGCGGGACAAGTGTGTCCATCCGGCTTCCGCGTGCGGCAGTGTGCTCGCTTGTGCCGCGGGAGGCTGCGCTGGAGAAGCATCCGATGGGTGAGGTGACGCGATGACGCATACGGTGCAGGCGCCGCCTATTCGGTTGATGTTTGTGGACGATCATCCGATCGTGCGGATTGGGCTTGCGGCTTTGATTGGAACGCTGCCCGGTATGGAGACGGTCGCGCAGGCGGGGAGCGGACGCGAGGCCATCGCGCTGCATCGCGAGCATACGCCGGATGTGACGTTGATGGACTTGCGGCTTCCGGACATCAGTGGCGTCGAGACGATTCGGACGATCCGTGCGACTTCGCCGGAGTCGCGGTTCATCGTGGTGACGACCTATGAAGGGGATGAGGACATTCACCAGGCGCTGCAGGCTGGTGCGAGTGGATACATCATCAAGGGGCTGCCGCATAACCTGCTGGCGGAGGCGATCAAGCGGGTCCATGCGGGCGGGCGTTATCTGCCGCCGGTGGTGAAACGGGCGCTGGCGAGCAGGACGCCGAACTCCGACCTGAGCGCGCGGGAGCGGGAGATACTGGCGAAGATTGCGCAGGGGAAGAGCAACCGCGAGATCGCGGCGGAGCTTGAGTTGGCGGAGATTACGGTGAAGTGCAGGGTCTCGGCGATCCTTGAGCGGCTTGATGTGAATGATCGCACTGAGGCGGTTGTTGCCGCCTTGCAGCGTGGATTGCTGCATTTGTAAGGGGAGGTTGGTTGAAGTGAGGGTGTTGATGCGTCTCAGTTCCGTGCTGTTGCTGTTTGGATTGCCGTTGACGCCTTTGGCTGCGCAGTCTGGTGGTGCTCCGGTGTCAGCTCCGAAGGACCACGCAGCAGCGCGAGCGCCTTATTTTATTGCTGGAGCTGACGTTTCCTTTCTGCGCGATCTGGAATCGAAGGGCGTTGTCTTCAAGGACGGAGGACAGGCGAAGCCGGGGCTCGAGATTCTGCGGAGTCATGGGTATAACTGGATTCGGCTGCGGATCATGAACGAGCCCTCGCCGCTGCCGAACACGCTTGCTTACACGCTTGCCGAGGCGAAGGCCGCGAAGGCGCTGGGGTTCCGGCTGCTGCTGGACTTTCACTACTCAGATGACTGGGCCGATCCTGAGCATGAGAGGACACCGAAGGCGTGGGCGAAGCTCTCGCATGACGAGTTGGTGAAGGCGGTTTTTAATTTCAGTCGCGATACTGTGACTGCGTTTCGGCTGCAGGGCACGATGCCGGATATGGTGCAGGTGGGCAACGAGGTGACCGCAGGGATGCTGTGGCCGGATGGGCGGCTGCCGGATCGGTGGGAGCAGTTTGCGGAGCTGGTGACTGCGGGGGTCCGCGGTGTGGAGGCGGGCAAAGGAGATCTGCCGCGGCCGGCGATCATGATCCACATCGACAGAGGCGGGGACATCGAGAGGACGCAGTGGTTCTATGACCACCTGATCGTGAACCATGTGCCGTTCGATGTGATTGGGCAGTCGTACTATCCATGGTGGCAGGGGAGCCTTGAGGACCTGCGGAAGAATCTTGCGTTCATGGCGACGCGGTATAAGAAGCCGATCGTTCTTGCTGAGACGGCCTATGACTGGCACTATGGCGAAGATTTTTCGGGGAAGAAGCGTGAGTTTCCGGAGACTCCCGAGGGGCAGCGCGAGTACCTGGCTGCGGTCGTAGAGGTGGTGAAGCAGACGCCGAATGGGTTAGGTAGAGGCGTGTTCTGGTGGGAGCCGATGGCGGATGGGGCTATCGCAAAGAGGGGGATCTTTGATGATGAGCACAATGCTCTCCCTGTGATTCAGGTGTTCGATCGACCGTAGTCCTTTGCGGAGAAGCGGAAGCGCTAATTCTCTTTTTCCAGTTCGACGACCATGACTTCGATGGGCTGGCCGGAGGCGTTGACGTCCTGATGGAGCGCGCCGGCGGGCATGGCGGGGAGCCAGTAGGCCTCGCCGACTTTGAGATTGATGGTCTTGGTATCGCCGGACTCTTCGACGATCTTCAGCGTGCCTGGGGCGAGGGCGATGAGGACGCGGGGATGGTCGTGGTGGTGTAGCGGTAGCGGGGTGCCGGGCTGGATGGTGGTGCGCCAGACTTTGACGGCGTCGTTCTCGAACTGGGTGATGCGATGGGTGCTTGCCGGTGGTGCCGGTGAAGAGGCTGCCTGTGCATGGGCGACGAAGGGTGTGGCGGAGAGTATCAAGCAAAGAGCGAAGGCGGCAGGCATTGAAGTGGGCAACGGTTTTCTCCTCGTGGCGGATAAGGAGGGATTATCGTCCTGGGGTGGGGGAGATGCCAATTAAATCGAAGGGCGTAAAATTGAAATTGTCGCGAATTCGGTAGGAATGGAGCAATTTCTTGGCAGATCAGATCTTCGATTTAGTGGTGGTTGGTGGTGGGCCTGCGGGGTATACGTGTGCGATCCGAGCGTCGCAGTTTGGTTTGAAGACGGCGCTGATCGATGCGAATGAGCGGCTGGGCGGGACATGCCTGCTGTGGGGTTGCATTCCGACGAAGGCGATGCTGTTCTCGGCGGAGCTTTGGGACCACCTGAAGCATGCGGAGAAGTACGGGATTGACGGCGTGAGTGATCCGAAGCTGAACTGGAAGAACCTGATTGCGCGCAAGGATGACGTGATCTCGCGGCATACCAAGGGTCTCGACTTTCTGATGAAGAAGAACAAGATCACAGCGATCAAGGGCTATGGTCGGCTAACGGGTGCGGCGAAGGATGGCGTGCACTCGGTTGAGGTGAAGTCGGCTGACGGCAAGACGCAGATCGTGCAGGGGAAGAAGGTGGTACTGGCGATGGGGTCGGATGCGCGGATGCTGCCGGGGTATACGGCGGACGAAACAATTCTGACGAACATCGAGATTCTGAAGGCGCCGGAGTTTCCGAAGTCGCTGGTGGTGATTGGCGCGGGCGCGGTGGGTGTTGAGTTCGCTTCGGTGTTCAAGAGCTTTGGGGCCGAGGTGACGATCATCGAGGCGCTGCCGCGGCTGGTGAATGTCGAAGATGAAGACATCAGCAAGGAGCTGCTGCGGCTGTATAAGAAGCGCGGGTTCGAGATGCATCTTTCGGCGAAGGTGGACAAGCTGGAGAAGAACGACGGCGGAGTGCTCGTTCACTTCACGACTTCGGATGGCAAGGGCGCGACGAAGCAGGCGGAGAAGGTGCTGGTGGCGATTGGACGTGCTCCGAGGACGTATGACGCGGGGCTGGACAAGACGAACATCAAGCTGGATCGCGGGTTTGTTCCGGTGACGGAGTGGATGGAGACGACGGAGCCGGGCGTTTATGCGATCGGCGACATCGTTGCCGGGCTGCCGCAGTTGGCGCATGTGGGCGGGATGGCTGGGCTGGTGGTTGCGGCGAAGCTGGCGGGCAAGTATGCGAAGCCGGTGCGGCGTGACCGGATTCCGGGATGCACATACTGCGATCCGCAGATTGCTTCGGTGGGGCTGACGGAGGCGCAGGCAAAGGAGAAGGGCTTCCAGGTGAAGGTCGGGAAGTTCCCGTTTGTGGGGAACTCGAAGGCGACGATTCTGGATGCGCATGATGGGTTTGTGAAGGTGGTGGCGGACGCGAAGTATGGAGAGATCCTGGGCGTACACATCATCGGGCCATATGCGACGGAGATCATCGCCGAGGCGGTGACAGCGATCGAGCTTGAGGCTACCGTCGAGGAGATGATGTTCACGGTTCATGCTCATCCGACTGTGGCTGAGGCGTTGCTGGATGGGTTCTCGAGTGTTGAGGGGCTGGCGGTGAACGTTTAGGTCTTCGTAAATGCAGTGCGTGGAAACAGCCGGAGATGATTCCGGCTGTTTCCATTTTTGAGGGTCATGTATATCCATTTAGTCCATCTCGGGAGGATCTCGTATGCAGAAGGGCTGCGTGCGCAGGAGCGTGTAGTGGCTGCGCGGAAGACCGGGGCGATTGGGGATGCGCTGCTGCTGATGGAGCATCCGCCGGTGCTGACGTTGGGGCGGAACTCGGGGAGGGGAAATGTGCTGGCTTCGGATGGGGAGTTGGCGCAGCGCGGCGTGGAGTTGTACGACACGAATCGCGGCGGGGATGTGACGTATCACGGACCGGGGCAACTGGTGGGGTACCCGATCTTCGATCTACGCGGCGATCTGCCGGGAAAGAAGGGGCCACACCTGGGACCTGTCGATTTTGTACGGTTGCTTGAGGAAGTGCTGATCCGGGCTTGCGGGGAGTTCGGGGTGATGGCGCAACGGGTGGCCAAGCGGACCGGGGTGTGGACTGTGGCTGGCGGCTCAGTTTTAGAGAAGAAGATCGCGGCGATTGGGGTCCATGTGTCGCAGGGGGTGACATCGCATGGTTTCGCGCTGAATGTGACGACGGACCTCCGGGACTTTCAGTGGATTGTGCCTTGCGGGATCAGCGACCGAGAGGTGACAAGCCTGGAGCTGGAGGCGGATCGGGTGCCTTCGATGGAAGAGGCGGGGAACGCGGTGGCGAAGAGTTTTGGAAGGGTGTTCGGGCGGCAGGTGGTGGCTTGCGCGTCGGTGGAGGAGTTGGTGGGCAGCGAAGCAGGTTGAGCTAGGGTTTCGGTTGGAGAGGCCGCCGGAATGGAGTAAGGGTAGAGAAGATCGCTGAAAATCCGGCTCTTCGGGAGCTGGATAGCGAGAACGCCATTGCAGACGAAGTCATTGATGATCTGCTTTGACGGAATCATTCGTTCATGCGTTCCCAGAAGTTGAGCGGCCTAACGAATATTGTCAGTTCGCCTGACTCTGGTTTGGCTACGGCTTTACCGCAGGTATTCGCGGTGACAATGCCGGTACGGGCCCAATCTCCGGTCGGATGAGGCGTGATCTGGAGCCAAGAGAACTTCTTTTGTGCGGCGTTGCAAAGGACGAAGCCAATTTGAACCCTTATCTCAGGACCGTAGAGAAACTTCGGGGGGCGCTCGGTCCGGCCTCGAGATTTACTTGTTTCGCATTGGTTGTGAGGCTCAGTTTGGCAAAGCCATTTCGATCTCCGGGAATTGGCATAGCTGCTTTTCAAAAGGCAGACACTTCCGGAGAACCGGGCGTTAAGGGAAACTCCTGACGGCCTCGGCACTCGCTTACGACGCTGTTTCCGATAAGACAGTCGATTGAAACCTCCACGGCTTAGGAACTGCAATAACTTTTGAGCCGAATCGCTGGTCATTTGGTGCTCAGAAGTCTTAGTGCTAATTTCACTGGAAGACTAATGACTCCTTCGACGATTGCGAACAGTAGCTACGCAGTGTCCCGGTCAACCCCGTGGTTGGCGATCACGAGCGGCATTCTTGGGATTTGCTCGTTTGTAAGCCTGGTCGCCTACATCACGACGCCGGCTCTTCAGATGCAGGAGTCGGGCACGGTAGTGCCCACGGGCAAACTGCTCTTGACAATCCAGTTTCTGGCATCCGCAGCTCAAGTTCTGATGATGATTCCTGTGGCGATTTGGATCTACCGCATGGGACGCCAGCGGTCGCCGGGAGTCGGGCGAGAGTCGATGATCTTAGGGATTGTGGCTTTGGGTGGCGTGGGACTTCTTCGATTGGTGCCTATGGTCGATACTGCCGTATCGGACATTCTCTTCATGCTTCCAATGGGGCTGGTTGGCGTGTGGCTCGTAGCTGTCAATTGGGAGAACGTCGTCGCGCTGCCTTCGTGGATGAGGATGCTGGGTGGAATCGCGGGAATCGGCATGGTTGGGGTTGGACTAAACTTCCTCTTCAATGGAGGGATGGCTGTGTTTTCCAAAGGCCCTATGGCCTACGGTAACGATGTGAATTTTCACATTGGATTAGGGTTGTTCGGATTTCCTGGATTCACTCTGTTTGCGATTTGGTCTGTCCTGCTTGGTCTTCGATTTCTAAGACGATCAATCGGTTGATGCATTTCAAGTTTCACCATGCTTCACCGTGATGAATGAAAAGGCGAGGCGGTTCACGCGACCGGCCATCGTTCCGCGACAGGTTTTTGTGGCTGAAAGCGTCGGGACGTCTGCGTGATCCGGGCAGCGTCGGGGTCCTTCGACTCCGTTCGTCGCAAGAGAGCGACGAACTCCGCTCAGGATGACAGGGTTGAGGGAAGTACAACGACATCTGCTGAAGATGACGAGAGTCAGGGGAGTGGAGCGTTGTTTGTGCGTCACGGCGGTGGGTTATTGATCAGTTTCGGGCAGGCTTTCGCGGAGGGTCTGGGCGACGTCTTCGATGGAGGTGTGCTGGCTGAGCTCTTTTAGTTCGGTGGCGTTGGCTACGGATTCCAGGCCCATCTTGCGGGCTATCTGACGGTCGACGCCGAGTACGGCGGTGATCTCCTTTTCGGTGAGCAGGAGGATCTGCAGCATAAGGTGGTCGCGCTCGTCGGCGCGTTTGCCCATGCGGGATTGGCGCATGAGGATGAAGCTGGCGAGGAGGATGGCCTCGACCGCGACAAGGGTGCCGAGGAGAGAGTAAGGCGGCGGATCGAATTGGCGGATGCCGAAGATGTGCCAAGTGTTGACGACGAACCAGAAGATGAAGGCAAGAAGGTGCAGGATGACGAAAGGGAAGCTGCCTGCGAAGGCGCCGATGTTGTCGCCGAGGCGCTCGGACCAGGTTCGGTTGGCGAGGAACTCCTGCTCGTGGCGGGCGATGACGTCGATGTGTTCCTGAATGTGCGTTTGCGGCATAGAGTTCTCATTCCTGGATTGTGTGGCGGTGTCAGCGGCGTTTCTTCGTAAAGAAGCTATGTACAAGGATGAGATAGAGAAAGCCTGGGCTGCCGGATGGGATGAAGAAACCGTTGCGCCGCGAAACTGTGAATTAGGCTAAGGTCTGCGAGAAAGAGGCTATGGTGACGGCAAAGGGTGGAAGCGAGATCAAGCGGTGTGCGTGGGCGCAGAACGATCCGTTGATGCGGGAGTATCACGATAAGGAATGGGGAGTGCCGGAGCATGACAGCCGGGCGCTGTGGGAACTTCTGATGCTGGAGGGGTTTCAGGCGGGGCTCTCATGGATTACGGTGCTGAGGAAACGGGAGGCGTTTCGGCGGGCGTTTGCCGAGTTCGATCCAGAGGTGGTGGCTCGGTTTAGAGAGAAGGACGTGGCGCGTCTGATGGGGGACGCGGGGATCATCCGGGCGAAGGCGAAGATCGATGCGACGATTCGCGGGGCGCAGATCTTTCTCGAGATGCGGGAGAGCGGTACGGAATTTGGGGCGTGGGCCTGGGGGCAGGTGGGTGGGAAGCCGGTCCGGAATAAGGGAGCGGTGCCGGCGCAGACGCCGCTGTCGGAGAAGGTATCGAAGGAGTTGAAGTTGAAGGGGTTCAAGTTTGTGGGGCCGGTGATTGTGTACTCGTGGATGCAGGCGTCGGGGATGGTGGACGACCATGCGGGGGATTGTTTTCGAAGAACCCGAGCTTGAGGGATGGTCTCGCGCTGGATGATGCTCAAATCTCAAGGTGGCTGATCTAAACGTGATAGGACCCACCCACGGCACTTGGATAGATGCTGACCTAGTTCACGTCGGCATCTATTCTGCGTTTGCTGGTCGGACTTTTTAGACAACGGGCCTGTGTGTATGTGATCTGCATCACAGCTTAAAACAACATAAGTTGCACGGAATAAATGGGCTTTTATCGTAATAAGATGCGGTTTTCGTCGATAGTTGTTGCGGCCCGGTTCTCTAGGCAGTGAAGGGACATTATGACTATCAGTAGAAAGCTTTACACATCGTTCTGCGCGGCACTCGCCTTCACCCTCATCCTGGGGATTACGGCTTGGAGCTCTCTCACTCACATCGGCAACGAGATATCTATCAGTTCCAAGAGCACGCGCAAGCTTGAGCTAGCCGGCGAGATGGGAAACTTGACGGGTAACATGCTGTCTCTCGAACGTGGCATGGTCGTGCGCTCGTTCCTGAAAGACGCTCTGGTGATTGAGGAATATAACTTGCAGTTCCACGATGACGCCGCCAAGCGGCAGGAGCTGCTCAAAGAGGACAAGGCACTCTCTACAAGCCCGAAGGCCCTACAGGTCCTGCAGGATATGTTAGACAGCAATGGCAAACGGGTGCAGACCCATGATGAGTTCTACCAGCTTGCTAGTCAGGAGACGGAGCCGGAGCCGCGGCGCTACAGAAGGGCACGCTTTCAGTGATGGCAAAAGAGTCTCAAGTGC
The DNA here is from genome assembly GCF_014203275.1 of Granulicella aggregans. Classification (GTDB taxonomy): domain Bacteria; phylum Acidobacteriota; class Terriglobia; order Terriglobales; family Acidobacteriaceae; genus Edaphobacter. Next base: position 1,015,081 of record NZ_JACHIP010000002.1, on the reverse strand, counting down.
AGATCGATTCGCTGAAGAAAATTGCCTCCGAACAAGTTGCTGAGATCGCTGCGAGCAATGAGTCCACAGTGGCTTCGAGTGTATGGCTTATTGGGATCATGGTTCTGTTCTCGCTCGGAATCGGAGCCACCGTCATTTACATCGTGCGAGGCATCAACTTGGCTCTGAGTCAGGCGGTCGTCGAACTCTCAGAAGGTGCGGAACAGATCGCAGCGGCGTCGTCCCAGGTGTCTTCTTCGAGCCAGTCGCTCGCCCAGGGAGCGTCGGAACAGGCAGCATCGCTCGAAGAGACCTCTGCCTCGTCGGAAGAGATCAATTCGATGGCGCACAAGAACACGGAAAACGCGACCTCGATGGCGAAGCTGGTCGGCGATTCGAAGGCGGAGTTCGTCAATACGAACCGCCAACTCGGCGAGATGATGGCGGCGATGGACGGCATCAATGATTCGAGCGGAAGGATTGCGAAGATTATCAAGATCATCGACGAGATCGCATTCCAGACAAACATTCTGGCGCTGAATGCTGCGGTGGAAGCGGCCCGCGCTGGTGAAGCGGGCATGGGCTTCGCCGTCGTGGCCGACGAAGTCCGTAGCCTGGCGCAAAGAAGCGCACAGGCGGCCAAGGACACTGCCAGCTTGATTGAGGACTCAGTGGCCAAATCCGAAGCGGGCAAGACGAAGCTTGTCGGCGTAGTCGACTCCATCCAGCGCATATCGGGCGAGTTCACGAGCATCGGCATTCTCGTTGACGAAGTGAGTCATGGAAGCACAGAGCAGTCGACTGGCATCGGCCAGATTGGCCGTGCTCTCTCTCAGATGGAACAGGTGACGCAGACGACGGCTGCCAGTGCGGAAGAGAGCGCGGCTGCGGCTGAGGAGCTGAGTGCCCAGTCAGAGTCGATGAAAGAACTCACCGAGCGACTGAACAGCATGGTGGGCGCCAGGATTGATTCCAACGTCTCTCTGAGGGGCCGAGGCACGGCAACGCGTCCCAAGCCGAGCGCACCCGCTCTACGGGTGCCTGCGGTCAAGGTGAAGGTCGCAAGCAAACTGTCTTTCAAGCCGCAGCCGCAGATGGAGAACAGCTTCCCGATGGACGATAGCTTTACCAGCTTCTAGTACGGTGGCGAACCCCGGTGCTGCGAGCGATCGGTGGGCACCAGAGACGGAACGCGCAAAAGGGCACCCGAGACGTCGGGTGCCCTCTTGGATTGGTGTGGTGTTAGCGAGAGACGACGAGGATTTTGAAGGAGTCGGGTTTGGCCTTGGGGCGGCCGGTGGTGCCGGGCTTGAGCTCTTCGAAGTCGGCGGTGGGAAGGTAGATCTTTCCGGTTAAGGTATCGACGCCGAGGGTCTTGGCTCCGCGTGCGGTCTGAACGGTCTGGACGACGGTGGAGTTGGCGCGATCGATGACGGTAAGAGTGCCGTCGCCGCTGCTGGCGAAGGCCTGTCCGCCGACGATGCCGGTCGCGTCAACGCCGGTGCCGATGGGCTGGTTGGCTACGACTTTGCCGGTCGCGGTGCTGATGACGATCATCTTCGCGGGTTTGCGGCAGCCGATGAAGAGGTTGTGATGCTCGGGGTCGATGGCCATGCCGACGGGAGCTCCGCCGGGAGTGACGGGCCAGCGGGCGACGACGCTGCGGGATTTCAGGTCGACGACGGCGACGGTGTCCTTGTCTTCGAGGTTGACGTAGACCTTTCCGGCTCCGTCGGCGGCGAGGAACTCAGGAGCTCCGCCGAGCTGAATGGGAGCGTCAATCTTGCCGGACTTCGGATCGATCTCGGGCTTGAAGGTGATGAGTGCGTTGCTGTCGCCGGCGCTGATGAGGATGTGGTCGGAGCCGGGATCGTAGAGGATGCCGTCGGTGTCGGGCGCTGAAGCGAGGACGCCGAGGACGGCGTTGGTCTTGAGGTCGAAGATGGTGACGGAGCCTTCGCCGTCCGAGATGAAGCCGCGGTTGAGCTTGGGAACAAGGGCGACGCCGTGGGCCTTCTTCTGGCCGGGGATGTCGCCGACGGTCTTGCCTGAGGCGGAGTCGATGACGAGGGTGTGGGTGGTGCGGGGGACGTAGAGGAAGTGGGTGGCGGGGTCGACGGTGAGGTAGTCCATGCCGCCAATGCCGCCGATCTGGAGGGTGCGTTCGACGTGCCAGCTTGATTGAGCGTGGGCGGAGGTGATTGCCAGGGTGGCAAAGAGCAAAACTTGGGGGATTGCGGCGAGTTTCGTGATTCGCATGGGCAGAGTGGCTCCGAGAAGTTAGTGACACTGTGACGGTAGAAGGTAAGCCTTAAGCCCAGCTTAAGCGGAGCCGTGCGGAAGCGAGAATTGACCGAGCATTTATGCGGGAGGAGTGATTGCCTTGCGGATGAGGATGGGCGGGTGTCATGCTCGATAGATGAGATTGTGGGTTGGGTTGGGTTTGGCGATGAGTCTGGCGGTCCCGCTGGTGGCGCAGGAGCGGGGTAGCTGGCGGCCGGCGAGCAAGACGGCGCAGTCGATTACCGGGGATGTGACGTTCAACGGCGAGCGGATGACGATCAACTTCTTCAGCCTGACCGTGGCTGAGATTCGTCCACTGAAGACGGATGAGGTTTTGGCGGCTTTCGATGGGGCTGATGTGACCGCCGGGGCTGGACATCTGTTCCGGTTGAGTATTCCCGGGGACAAGCGGTTTCTGCATAAGAACACGCTTTGCGGGTCGGATGAGACGCAGTGGATGGCGACGTTTGTCGCGGGCAAGGAGCTGAAGATCGCGTTCTTCTCGAACGCGATTCCTCCGGTGTTCACAATTGAGGCGCTGGGGAAGAGTGAGAATCTGTGCGGGGTTTATACGTACGCGCGATATTGATGGCGTTGCAATTCTCGTTCGGCGTGCTGAGAATGAGGTGACCCAGATGAGGAGATGTTGATGACGATACCTGCCGCTGCGCCACAACTTACCCTTGAGATTGAGCATCAAGGGACTACGACGATCGTCAAGTGTCACGGGAAGCTGGTCTCCGGTGTGACAGATGTTCTTTACCTGGGCGTCAAGGAGCATATTGCAGGCTCCAAGCGGATCATTCTCGATCTCACCGACCTTGCTTACATGGACAGCATGGGGCTGGGGACGCTCATGCGGCTGTATGTGTCGTGCCGGGCTTCGGGATGCACGCTGGAGCTGATCCATATCGGTAAACGGATTCGTGAACTGCTGGAGCTAACGAATATCTGGTCGGTGTTTGCGACGGTGGGGGAACACGGGATCAAGTTTTAGGGATGCGTCTGCGTGGCTGGCGGTGTACGTCCCACCCATGGCCAAGTGCGAGCCATGGGTGGGGCACCCGAACTGTTGGAGTTGGAAGGTTCGGGCGGATGGTGATGGTTCGGGCGGATGACGCGGTCAGCCTGGCTGAGTTGCGGCGTTTGTGCGCTAATAGAACGGTTTAGGCCGGGTATCGGGCTGCGGTTCTATAATTTGTGGGTTGCGCCTTGTGGACGCGGGCGGGCGAAAGATTAGTAAGGTTTTGTGGAAGGAACACCAATGTCGACTGAAGTAGTCATGCCGCAGATGGGCGAATCGATCACCGAGGGAACGCTTACCAAGTGGTTGAAGAAGCCGGGAGATACGGTCCAGAGGGACGAGCCGTTGTTTGAGATCTCGACGGACAAGGTGGACGCGGAGATTCCTTCGCCGGCGGCGGGTGTGCTGGAGTCGATCAAGATTGAAGAGGGAGCGACGGTACAGATCAACACCGTGGTGTGTTTGATCGCCGAAGCCGGGTCGACTTCGAATGGTGCGGGACCGAAGGCGGCTGCTCCTGCTCCTTCTTCTGTGGCAGAGACTGCTGCTGCTCCTGCAGCGGATACGGCTACGCCGGCTGCGGTCGATACTCCGGCGGTGGCTGAGGCGACTGCGCCCGCTGCTGCGGGCCCGGGCACTGAGGTGCCGATGCCGCAGATGGGCGAGTCGATCACCGAAGGAACGATTACGAAGTGGCTGAAGAAGGTTGGGGATTCGGTACAGCGGGATGAGCCGCTGTTTGAGATCTCGACCGATAAGGTGGATGCGGAGATTCCTTCGCCGGTGGCGGGTGTGCTGACGGAGATCAAGGTCGCCGAGGGCGCTACGGTCACGATCAATACGATTGTGGCTGTGATTGGCGGGGCCGCTGGTACTCCGGCTGCTTCTGCTCCTGCACCGGTTGCGGCCCCTGCTGTTGCTGCTTCGGCAGCGAGTGCGCCGGTGGCTGCGGTCTCGGCTAGCGAAGGTGATCGGTTGCGGTCGAGCCCGTTGGTACGGAAGATTGCGAAGGACAACAACGTCGACCTGGCGCAGGTTCCGGGGACCGGCGCTTCGGGGAGGATTACGAAGTCGGATATTGTTGGGCATCTTGAGGGTGGGGCGAAGGCTGCTCCTGTTGCAGCGCCTGCCCCTGCGGCTCCGGCTGCTGCGGCACCGGTCAAGCCGAGTGCGCCACCGCCGACTCCGGGCGAGCTGGTGCCGATGACCAAGATGCGCAGCATCATCGCAACGCGCATGGTCGAGTCGAAGCGGACGAGCCCGCATGTCCACACGGTCTTCAAGGTGGACATGACAAAGATCGTGAAGCTCCGTGAGAAAGAGAAGAACAAGTACGAGCAGCGGAATGGTGTGAAGCTGACGTATATGCCATTTATCACGCGGGCGGCGATCGTGGCCTTGAAGAAGCACCCGATCGTGAATGGAGCGATCGAGGGCGATGCGATCCGGTACAACAAGAACATCAATATCGGGATCGCGGTCGCGCTCGACTGGGGGCTGATTGTGCCGGTGTTGAAGCAGACGGAGGAGAAGTCGTTCCTCGGGATTGCGCGATCGATCGTCGACGTTGCGGAGCGGGCGCGGGGCAAGAAGCTGGCCCCGGATGAGATCTCGGGCGGCACGTTTACGCTGACTAACGCGGGCATCTTCGGTGAGCAGTTTGGGACACCGATCATCAACCAGCCGCAGGCGGCGATCCTGGGCATAGGAGGCCTGAACAAAGAGGCCGAGGTGATCACCGACAAGGATGGCAACGACTCAATCGCGATCCGCTGGATTCAGCGGTTCACGCTGGGCTTCGACCACCGGATTGTGGATGGCGCGGATGCGGGCAAGTTTATGTCCGACTTCAAGACTTATCTGCAGGAGTGGGCGGAAGACATCGGGTAGGTCTTTGCGAGTGGATTGTGGAGAGGCGGGCCTTCGGGTTCGCCTCTTCTGTTTTGGATTTGTGGTGGTGTGGCAAGGGCTGCGGCGAGGATACGGACCTCTTAGAATCACACGGCGCATCACAAGGCTGATGCATAAGAGCTTCTATGTCGGATACCAGACAGACTTTACCGCGTGTTCTCACGTCATCTTAAGGATCGATCAGTTAGGGTCGGGGTTGCGGCGGGCGATTCCATGACCGAAGCGCAGATCCAATCCGGAAGTAGGGGCGTCGACGGCACTCGTCAGTTGCTCGAACGGGTCCTGCTGACCCTCGTGAGCATTCCCGACGAGGTTAGAATTCAGGTTTTGACCGTGGACGATACGACGACCTTCGCAGTTCGCGTCGCGCCGCTGGATGTCAGCAGGGTTCTGGGCGACGATGGACGTACAGTGCGGGCGATGCGCATGATCCTGGGGGCGGTAGGTCTGCGGCAGAAACATCGGTTCATTCTTGAGGTTGAAGAGAATTCAGAATGATTTGCTAAAGGCGACGCGAGCCTTGGCGGGGATTTCGACGTTTCTTGAAAACTCCAATCGCGGCTGCGGACGAACAATCCCATGGCTAAAGCCCAGCACTCACCGTTGATTTCATCCGTGGGGCTGAATCCCACTCTACTCCCAGACGCCGAATGAAATAGGACTTTTCGTTGCTCCTCTACAGGAGTTGCAGGGCGCGTTGGACGCGAGCAACGGCTTCTCCGGCGGTTGATGCGACGGCGGAGAGGTGGCCCATCTTGCGGGCTTTTCTCGGTCGTAACTTTTCATAGAGATGAAGGCGGACTCCGGGGACGGAGAGGGCGGCGGCGAAGTTGGGCTCTTTGTCGAACTTGGCGGTTTCGGGGTTGTGCCAGAGGTCGCCGAGGAGGTTGGCGATGGCTCCGGGTTGAACGACTTCGGTGTCGCCGAGGGGGAGATCACAGACGGCGCGCACGTGCTGCTCGAACTGGCCAGTGACGCAGGCACGCTCGCTGGCGTGGTAGCTGTTGTGGGGGCGCGGGGCGAGTTCGTTGACGAGGAGCTTCTCGCCGTGGCCCTCATCCTTCGTTACGAAGAATTCTATGGCGAGGATGCCTTCTAGGGCGAAGGTGTCGGCGATGTCGGTAGCAATCTTGCGGGCCTGCGCTTCGAGAGCGGGAGCGATGGGGGCGGGGATGACGCTCCAGGCCAGGATCTGGTGCTCGTGGTGGTTCCAGGCGGCGGGGTAGACTTTGACCTCACCGGAGGGGGATCGGGCGACCAGGACGGAGATCTCTTTGTCGAGAGAGATGGCTTGTTCGACTACGCCTGCGGCTTGGCCGAGTGCCTCCCATGCGCCTAGGGCTTCTTCGTCGACGGAGGCATCGGGGTTGAAGCCTACTTTGCCCTGGCCACGGCCATCGTAGCCGCCGGTCGCGGACTTGCAGAAACAGCGGCCGCCGAGGGCGAGGATGGCGGCGCGGGTGTCGTCGAGGGAGTGGACGGCGCGGTAGGGGCCGATGGGGAAGCTGTTGCGGGCGAGCCAGGATTTCTGCTCGATGCGGTTCTGGATGATCTCGAGCATGGCGCGGCCGGGGCGGACGGGAGTGAGGGCGGCGGCGGCGTCCATGCTTCGGGGGGCGATCTGCTCGATTTCCAAAGTGACTACGTCGCAGCCGCGGGCTAGGTTGGCGGCGCCACGGGCGTCGTCCCAACCGGCTTCGATGCAGCCGTCGACGACGAAGCGGGCAGGGCAGCCGGGGTCGGGATCGAGGACGAGGATGCGGTAGCCCATGGCGCGCGCCGCCATGGCGGTCATGCGGCCAAGCTGACCGCCGCCGAAGATGCCGATGGTTGCGCCGGGGAGGATGGGGGTCGAGTGGCTCACTAGGGAAGGATACAGCGGATGGGGCGTCCGGATATGTGGTTGTGGGGCGGAAAGGTTAGAGCGTTCGTGGTGATGCGGGCGGTGTGGAGGGTCCTTCGCTGCGCTCAGGATGACGGCAGGCACAGACAACGGAGAGGGCAGAAGCAGATCCTCCGCTTCTCGGAGGATGACAAGGGTTGGGAGCGAAGGATGACAAGGGCGTAGGCGAGGGATGGCAGGAGTCTGTGCGTCAGGAGCCGTGTTCGTCGGGGGTGATCTCGAGGGATTGGGCTAGGACTTCGTCGCGGCGGGAGTTGCGCCAGGTTGTGAGGCGTTCGGACAGGGCGGGGTCCGTCGTGGCTAATGTGGCGATGGCGAACAGGGCTGCGTTGGCGGCTCCGGCTGCGCCAATGGCGAAGGTGGCGACGGGGACGCCTTTGGGCATCTGGACGATGGAGAGCAGGGCGTCCATGCCCTGGAGGGCGGTGGCGGGGATGGGTACGCCGAGGACGGGGACGATGGTCTTGGCGGCGATCATGCCGGGTAGATGGGCAGCTCCGCCGGCTCCGGCGATGATGAGGCGGAGGCCGCGGGACTGGGCCTCTTCGGCGTAGGTGTAGAGGAGGTCGGGAGTGCGGTGGGCGGAGACGACACGGGCCTCGTGGGGGATGTCGAAGGCGCGGAGGATCTCGACGGCGGAACGCATGACGGAGAAGTCGCTTTTGCTGCCCATGACTACGCCGATCTGGATTTTTGGGGTGGTGCTCATCGGGAGATTATACGGTTCCAGGGGTGAGTTGGAAGCTCGTTGCGACGGCCGGGGCTGAAGCCCGCTGCTACTCCGACAATGCCTTCAGGTCGATTTCGCTGCGGCTACGGGTTTAACGCAAAGGTTGTCGGCGTCCCGGGCTTGGGCCGGGTTAGTGTTTGGCGGCGACGAAGTCGATGGCGACGTGCAGGAGGGTGAGGAAGCCGCCGAAGGCCGCAGCCGATCCCTTCATGCGCTGGAGGGCCTGGTCGTGGCAGAGGACTCGGTCTTCGATCTGACCGATGCGGCCTGTGGTCCCGTCGCCTATGGCGAGCTTCATCTGGTTTTTTAGTACGGAAAGATCTGCTAAAACGGTTGCTTCGAATGAGGTCATGTTGTGTCCTTGGGAGGCTTGGATTTCGTGGTTGGAAGGGGTGGACGGTCGTGGTGATTCCAGCGGTGTGGCGGGTCCTTCGCTGCGCTCAGGATGACGGCAAGAACGAACGACAGCAAGAACGAACAACAGCACGGACAAATAACAGCGCGGACAAACAACAGCAAGAACAAAAGCAACGGCAGAAGCAGGTCCCTCGACTGCGTCCCCCGCAAGTGCGCGAGGGACTTCGCTCAGGATGACAATTTGTTATTTGCAGAATAGGAGTGCGGTTCGTGCTTCGCACGAAGGTCCCACCATGCGATACGACCGCATGGATGGGGCACCCGATCCTGGTGGCTAGCTAATTGGGAGGTTGATGAAGATGGCGCTGGAAAATCGGGAGTAGAGGGGTGGGGTGGAGGCGTCATACATTCTCACGTAGTACTTCTCGAGCTGGGCGGCGCGGGGGATGGAGAAGCTACGTACAGGGGAGCGGAGAACTAAATCCTGGGCGATGCTGGGGCCGAAGGCGTTGTCGCGGCGACGTACTTCGAAGCCGCCTCCGGAGGGTGGGGTGAGGCCGGCGTCGATCTGAAGGGCAGTAGAAGTTGCGCTGGTGAGTTGCAGCTGGGGGAGGTTGGGCAAGACGGTTCCGGCGGTTAGTTGGGCGATGGTGGTGGGAGCGGTGGAGAGGATGGCGTCGGCGGCGATGGACTCCGAGAGGGTGAGGCCGAGGGCTTCGGCCCAGTCGTTGGCGAAAGCGATTTTGTAGGTGAGAAGCTCGGGGAAGGCGGGGGAGCGGTCGATTTCGACCTTGCGGACGATGACGGAGGTGGTGGTGCCGTTCTGGGTGAGTGCGAGGACGTCACCGGGCCAGATGTCGCCATTCCCAGCGCCGGTTTGCTGGGGATTGATCGAGGTGTAGGTTCCGGCGAGGGCGGCGGAGTGGCTGGTGGCGAAGGCGAGCAGGGCCTGGGCGGCGGCTTCGAGGTCGGCTGTGCTGCGGGCGGCTGGCTTGAGGACCTTGCCGATCCAGCGGGCTATTCCGGAAACGGGACCGGAGGCTGTACCGCTGGTTGCAGCGGCTTCGGAGGCTACGCTGGTGGCGTTCTGGATGCGGGTGACGGAGCGCTGGCGGTTGCGGTAGGTGACCGTGAAGGTCTCTCCGGCTACGGGGATTTGTCCCGCGAAGAAGGTGATCTTGCCGGCGGCGTCGAGGGTGCAGTCGGTGCCTTCGCCGGCGACGCCGATGAGGCGCGACTGCTTCGTTCCCGAGGGGAGGGTGCTGACGATAAAGGCGGAGCTGGGGCGGGTGACGCGGATGTAGGCGATGGAGCCGAAGAGCTGGGCGCAGTCGACGGCGGCGAAGATGCAGGAGGCGGGGGTGCTGGTGATCGGCGCGGCGGTGCTGCCGTCGTAAAGGATGGTGGCCGGGGTGTTGGAGGCGGTGCCGGTATCAAGGATGTCGAAGACGAGGGAGGCAGGGGATGGTGTGGCCCCGGCGCCGAAGGATTCGACGATGCCGTCGACCATGCAGTAGTAGGTCTGGAGGAGGCGCTGCTGTTCCGGGCAGTTGAGCCGGACACGCAGTGTGTAAGTGTGCCCGGCGGCGATGGTGAAGGTGGTGCCCACCTCGACTCCGTTGATGAGCGGCGTGAGCAGGGTGGTGCCAGAGGAGTTGCGGATGTTGTATCCGGCGAAGCAGTTGACGACGGAGACGGGGCCGTTGAAGAGGCCGCACAGAACGCCCTGGTTCGCGCCGGAGAGGGTAAGGCCACCGGCCTCGAGCAGGAGCGAGCCGGCGATCTCGACGGGGTCGAGGGCGGAGAGGGTGGTCTGGCCGTCGATGCCGTTGCCGCCGTTTAGAGTGAGGCCGCCTGCGCCGAGAGTTAAGTGCGAACCCGGATCAGCTACCGACCAGATCTGCGGGTTGATGACGGACTCGTCGAAGGTGTCAGCGACGGGGGTACGGGCGGCGGCCGCAGTGGCGCGGAACGGGGCTTCGGAGAGCTGGAAGATGGTGGTGACGCCGTCTCCGGCGAAGGTTTCGGAGATGTAGGCGGCGGGTTCGATGTCACCGGAGAGAGTGACGTCATTGGCGAGCTCTTTGACTTGTCCGAGGTTCAGGGCGGCGAAGGAGGCGGTGCCTCCGCCGTCGAACGAGCTGTCGAAGTTCAGGGCGTGGGTGGAGTTGCCGGCTGGCTGGAAGGAGAGGGCTCCGGCGACGACGCGGTAGGCGGAGTAGGCGGCGTTCGCCAGGGTGCCGGCATTCTCGGACCAGGTGGCGGAACTGCTGGGCGAGAAGACTCCGATCGCGCGGCCAGCGGCGACGCCGGAGGTGGTGAAGAGGCCGGGTTCTACGCGGGCGGTAAGAGCGCGGAGGGCTGTGCCGGCGGGGGCTGCGAGGGTGGTGCCGAGATAGGGGAGCGGCTGCTTGTCGAGGAGCCACTCGTCGCTGACGGCGGAGATCTTGTAGCGGAAGACGGGGCCGGTGGTGGTGTCGCCCGCGTAGATGGCGGCGGGCTCAGTGGCGATGTAACCGGTGAAAAGAGTAGTGCCGTTGTCGGAGGTGAGGGTGAGGCGGGCGCGGCGGGATGGGGTGGGCATTGCGTTGAGGTGAAGGATGCCGGTCAGGATGGACGGTGCGTTGAGGGTTCGGGTGAGAGCGAAAGGGGTGTCGGCGGCGATGGCGGCGGTGTAGTCGAGCGGGCCGAGGCCGGTGAGGTTGTCGATTGTGAGGGTCATTTCGTTCCCCTGGTATGCGAGTTTCGTGGCTGAAAGGTTCGGGCGGTATGGGTGATGCGAGCGGTCTCGGGGGCTTTCGACTGCGTCCCTTGTGATGAAGCTGCAAGGGACTTCGCTCAGGATGACGGAGTTGCGGGGTGGTGATGAAAACGGTTCGTGCTTCGCACGAATGTCCCACCCATGGCCAGAAGCGAGCCATGGATGGGGCACCCAATTTGTGGTGATCAGGCCTGAAGTGGGGGGAGCCCGCGCATCTCGCGGACTTCCGCGATGGTGAGGACTTTGTTCTGGAGGAGCTGGATCTGGATATTGAGCTCCTCGGTCTCGTCGCGGCTTTCGAGGTCGTTGAAGACGAACTCGAACTCGCGCCAACCGAGGCGTTTGGCGAAGAGGTCGCGGGTGATGTGTTCGGCGAAGAGCTTGGCGACGGGGACGATGGCGCTGGCGAAGGCCTCGTCGGCCATCTCGCCGGCGGTGGAGCGGTTCACGTCGCCGGTGAGGCCGAGCAGCATGGGGGGCAGGTCAAAGGCGTTGGCGATGATGCGCAGGAGGAACTCCTGCCAGGCGATGTGAAGGTCGGCGTCGGTGCCTCCGGCGAAGCGTAGGACTTCGGGCTTGTTCTCGCTGCTGAGGATGGGGACGCGCCCGGTGCCTTCGATCTCATCCTGCCACCAGCGGATGAGGCGGTCATGCTGCTCGGGGGTGGCTTCGTTGAGCCAGAGGGCGTACTGGACGACGGTGTTCGAGGCGAGGCGGCCGGCGTAGCGGTTGGCACTCAGAAACTGATTTACCGTCTCGAAGGCCACCTCAAGGCGGCCAAGGCCGAAGGGGGTGTGGCTGCGGGGGTTGAGGCGGATGTACATCAGTTCGTCGTCCAGTAAAGGGATTAAAGCGTCCGTGCCGATCCGTCCGGTCTGCTGGGCGTAGCGCGGCTGGGTGGGGTCGCCCTTCCAGGCGGGGTCGACTTGGATTGTGGCTCCGTCTACGGGGTAAAGGTGGAAGGGTGCCTCGGGATCGCCGGTGGTCTCCATCTCGATGGCTCCGAAGCCGCCGACGAGCGTGTCCTCGATGACCTGTTCGAAGAGGGTGCGGAAGCTGTCGGAGGAGTTGGGCTCTTCGAGGGCGCGGCGGAGGGCTTTGAGCTTCGAGTCGGCGTCGGGGATCTCGGCGGTTGTATGGCCGCGACGGACGCGGATCTGCCAATCCATGCTGGCGATCTTGTCCTTGACGAGGTTGATGGCGCGGCGGGCTACCGGGGTCTCGGCGAAGCGGCGGAGGTTGGCGGGAGTGGGCTTGATGAGGGCGGGTTGGCCGTTTGCGCCGGGGCGGAGAGGGCTAAGAATCGAGGGTAGAAGGGCGGTCTTGCGTGCGCCTTCGGTCGTGGCTGCGGCATGGAGTCCGGTGAGACGGCACCAGGTGGATTTGAGTGCGGAACGGAGGTTCATAACAGGCTCCTGTGGAATGGAAGTCGGATTTGCAGCAAAGAAAGAGGCACAGCCTTGTGAGCTGTGCCGATAGAATCTCGAAGCGTTAGGTAGGGCCCTTGGCCCTATAAGCGAAGTTCGCTACGGGCTCGTTCGGCGGCTGCGACGAGGTTGTTCATCGTGAGGACTCGTATCCCTGCCGACTCCATCGTGAAGACACCGAAGAGGTAAAGTTCTGCTGCCTCGTCGCCGAAGTCGTCGGCGTTCGTCTTTTCCCCACTCTCCGCAGAAAGAGAGCGAAGAGGTTCAACGACGGCGGCAAGATCGAATTCCAGGCCGGTCGGATTACGACCCGTATCGACGCATCGCTTTTTATGCAATCGAACTGCGCCTTCGCGTAGTTGCGGCGCAGAAAACGCCAGGCCCTTGGCGCTCTCGACATCTCTTTCCAGAGACACGGCATGAAAGATGCGAATGGCATCTTCGCGGTCGGTTGCGGCTTGTCTTTCTCTATTGGGGACCTCGATACTATAACCGCAATCGAGCTTCATAGGGTCTCCGGGACGAGTGTACTGCGCAGCAGGGATGCGTTTCTGCATCTGATTCCATGCCCCGGTCTTCTCGAACGCAGTACGCATAGCCGCGACGATGGCGGATCGCCCGGTGCGTTCGCGGGTGACCTGGCGTTCCTTGAGGGACTCGACGTGGAGACGCATCAGCTGATCCAGTGTGACCTGAAGGTTTTCCACCAGACATGCCTGAGGCACTGAGATCTGAATCGAGTTTGAGCACGAGTCGAGGAGAGTAGCGAGTATCCGCCTCGGGTATAGGACTTCAACAGGTTGCAGTGCCTCGTCTTTCAAGCGGACAAGTATCTCGGCTTCAAGCGACTCGAGCATGGCAATATTCGCATCGGGATATAGACCTCGTACGCGGGACCAGTTCCGAGTGAAGAGGAGGCGCGATGCGGCGGCTCTGCCAGGCTCAGTCCCGACTTCACGGAGCAGGACGCCGATGTTGACGAACTCTCCCTTGACCACGTCGGGGACGTAGCGGATGAGGAAGAACTCGCAGGGGATGCGGGGGGTCGCAGGCAAAAATGCTCCTTTCTTCGAAGTTGCCAGATGTTCGTTGCCAGATCTTAGTGTTGAGCTTGCAGTTTTGGGTCCGAATGCGGTTTACATGATGTAGTCCTTACTGGCGGCGGCTTTCATGAAGTTTGGCGGTACGGCGATGCTGGCCGAGGGTGTCCAGAGCGGGAAAGGGACGCGCTCGGTGTCCCGGAATGAGGTGATGAGCTCGCGGATTCGGGAACGGCGGTTGAGGAGCTGCTCCATCAAACGTTCTATGGTGGATGTGTCGCCGCCGTACCACTCGGGCGGGACGGATTCGGAGATGGTCCAGAGGGTCTCGGGGGCCATCTGTTCGAAGCGCTCGAGCCAGGGGGAGAAGCTCTCCCATCCGGTGACCTTCTCGTAGACGGTGTTGCGGGCGTAGACACCACGCAGCGGAGAGTCGGGGAAGGTCCAGTCGCCGGCGTTGAAGCAGAAGCCCTGGTCGATGAAGGTGGCACTGTATTTCTTTCCGCGAGGCTTACGGCTGAAGACCGCCTGCCTTCCGTTGCAGTTGCCCGTCCACTTGTCGAGGGCGAGGATGCCGGCGAACTCTTTCAGGTTGAGGACCTCTTCGAGCTGCGGTTCGGGGAGGTAGTCGACGGTCTCTCCGGGAACGAGACCGCCGATGAATTGTGAGCCGAAGTGCAGCCCGGGAAGGCAGCGCTCGCGGCGGCCGCGGCCAAAGTCAACCTCGAGGTCGATGGAGTTGGCGGCGAGCCAGGGGGTGACCTCGATGACATCGGATTTTGGGACTGTGAGGCCCGCTGCTTCGGCAAGGCGGGAGACGATGATCTCATTGGCCAGGACGCGAAGGTGCTGCGGGTTGTTCTGGAACTTCACGACCCAAAGGTTGCCGTCTGCCCCGAGCATGAGCTGGCTCTGGGCACCGCCGCGCATTCTTCGGATTGCCTGGACGGCGAGGACGGCCAAGGGTTTTCCTTTCGATTGAAGTCCAAGGCTAATGCTCTTGGTTGTTTGGAGCAACGGCAAGAGCAAATGCGGGGATACTTCGCTTAGGATGACGGCGAAGGTCAGACAACGGCAAGATCAACAGTAGATCCTCCGCCTGTGGCGAAGGATGACAAGCTTTTTGTGGGGACTGACAGCTCATAACTGACAACGCCCTCAGCATACGGCATGGCATTCGTTTACTTTCCGGCAAGGAGCTCGCGGCGGACGGACTGGGCTACGGCCATGGCCATGAAGCAGTCGTCGTGGGAGCCACTAGCTGCTCCGGTGCGGCCGTTGGCGAAGGCGACGAAGGTGCGGCACTCGGCGAGCAGGCGGCTGCTGAGGAAGATGCCCGGCGACTCGGCGAGGATCGCGCCCATGCGGCTGACCATCAGCGGCTTCGTGGCGGTATTGGTCGGCCAGCCGGGTTCGCCTGCGTTTGCGTAGAGGTTCGTGTAGCTTTCCACCGATTGCAGGTGGGCTAGAACCCCGGAGCCGTGGTTGTTGCGTTCCACGGCGATGACGGCGTGGTTGTACTCGCGGGCGAGCTCGGCGGCTGCGCGGGCGAGGTCGATCGTCTTGAGGCGTTCCTGGAGCTCGGCGCACTGCAGGCCGGACTCGAGGTCGATCACCTGGACTGCGGCGAAGTCGCCGTCCGTGCCGCCACCGGCGGTGTCTACGCCGACGATGTACTTTCCGCCTGGGAGTGGCGGCAGCCAGAGGTGCAGCGCGCCTCCGCGTCGCGTATTGGGCGGCGGGCCAAGCTCGGCGAGGCGGGTGTCGATGGCGTCAATGTCGAAGCAGCAGTCTCCAGTGGCGCGGAAGCAGGTCTCCGGGTCTTCGGTATACTCCTGCGAGCGGAGCCGTTGGTAGCTGGCCTCGAGGCCGCGGCGAAAGCCGATCTGCTCCGGGGTGAGGCTGTGCCGGGCCATCAGCTCCGTCTCCTCCGGTGTGGGGTCGGCGACCGGAGAGCCGGTGTAGGCCTCCTCCAGCCACCAGGGGAAGAAGTGGCGGACGGATGCGCCAGAGAGCACTCGGCGCTGATCGCTGTCGAGGTTGCCGGGATCGATGGATTTGATCCATTCCTCGTAGAAGCATCCATAGGCGCCGTTGGGTGTTGATTCGAGGACGCACTCGCCGCCGGGGGCGAGCGCGGCGCGGAGGCCGGCGAGAGTGGCGGCGGCGTTGCCGGTCCAGCGTGCCACCTCGCTGCAGTGGAGGTTCTGCATACTGAGACCGCGTCCCGCGTTTGGATCAGAGGCGGACAAGACGCGGAACTCGCTGTCGAGCGCGGGGAAACGCATGCCGCCAACATTGGCGACGCTGCGCTTGAGAGCACCTTCGCGCAGCTCTTCGTCCAGGCCCTCCCAGAACTTCTGGACGATTTTGAAGATGGCTTCTGCGGCGTCACGGGTCTGGGCGACCAGCACGGTGAGGGTGCCGCGCGAAGTGATCGTCTTCAGGAAGAACCGGCCTGCGATCCAGGTGGTGATGCCCATCTGGCGGGCCTTGAGAACGATGTTGCCGGCGGCGCGGTTCTCTTCATAGGCTCGCTGCGCGGCGTTGGCGGTGAGAGGGCGCTTTGCGCCGAATCGGTCGCGGATGTGGAGCAGTTCGTGGGCGAGGAAGATGAATGGGGGCCTGTTGTCGCCCTGGATCGTCGGGTGGTTGAGAAGCTCGCCCATCTGCAGCAGGCAGCCGATGTCGGAGTACTCGACCGGTCTTTGAGTTCGAGTGGGCGGTGAGATGGGGGACCTCCTTTCTAAGTGGGCGGGAGTGGTTCGTGCTTCGCACGAATGTCCCACCCAGGACCAGAGGCATGTCATGGATGGGGCACCCGGCTCTGTTGCTGAAAGGCTCGGGCGGTTGTGGTACTGCGAGCGGTTAAGCAGGTCCTTCGACTGCGGCGTGTGCGATGAAGCTGCACTCGCCTTCGCTCAGGATGACGAGGGTAATTTCTCAGGTCGGTCTAGTTCAATTGCTGCCAGAATTCGCCGGCGGAGGTGTTGGAGGTCAGTGCGCCCTTGAAGTCTTTGCAGCTGTTGTTGGGGACGGTGAGTGTGGTGGTGCCGGTGGTGTTGTTGAAGGGTGAGTCGGAAGGTGCAGCGATGGTCAACGTGTTCGATCCCGAGGACGAGTTGTTGCAGCGGCGAATGACGCGGTTGGTGTATCCGATGGCAGATGGCAGGGTGTCGGTGATGGCGTTGCTTGCGGTGTTGAAGACCTTGCAGCCGTCTGCAGCCACCGATGTGTACGTTGCGGTGGTGACTACGTTGGGGTCGCAGTTCAGCAGGGTCGAGCCGGTGACCTGGTCGATGGCGTGGCTGGCCATGGGAGCGATGACGCTGGACTGACCCGTGGCGGTGAGGTGGGTGGTGTCGCCCTGGTAGTAGGTGGCGTTGCTGTACGCTCCATCCGC
Organism: Granulicella aggregans; assembly: GCF_014203275.1. Classification (GTDB taxonomy): domain Bacteria; phylum Acidobacteriota; class Terriglobia; order Terriglobales; family Acidobacteriaceae; genus Edaphobacter. Next base: position 998,263 of record NZ_JACHIP010000002.1, on the reverse strand, counting down.
CCCGACGAGGGGGTTGCCGGCGAAGTCAGCGAGGGCGTCGCAGGAGTTGAGGGCCTGGGCGCGGAGGATCGGGTTTACGGCGTCCTTGTCGGCGGTGTCGTTCGAGGTGCCACCTGTGGCGCGGGAGATGACGGTTGCGGCGATGGTCTTGAAGCCGAAGGTGTGCATGATGGAGCACTCCTGCAGAATGGCATCGACCGTTTGCTGAGCGGTGCGGCCTTTGGTGACGACGTCGTTGGTGCCGTTCCAGATGAAGGAGACGTTGGACTTCGCGTTCGGAGCGTAGGCCAGCTTCTCGCGGGAGGGAAGAAGGCTCATGTTGACGTTCGAGCCGATGTTCCCGATACCGTAGTTGACGATGTTGTAGCCGATATTCGTGGAGAGGACGCCGGAGGTGCAGAAGGGGGTGACGCCGTTGCCGTTGGTGAGAGAGTCGCCGGTGCAGACGAGTTGCGGGGTGATGGTGGGGGTGTAGAAGGGTTGGAAGTTGACGCCCTTCGATTGGGCTAGGGTCTTGGTCAGGCCGGTTGCTGCTGCTGCGTCTTGCGCGGAGAGCTGCGTCGACCAGGCAGTCCAACGGTAAACATTTCCGGTCATATAGGTGTCGTAGCCGGTGGGCGCGCCGCAGACGTTGTAGACGCCGTTCGACTTGCCGAAGGTTGTGGCGCTGCCGGCGACGGTGGGCTGCTGGATGCCGTCGACGTAGTAGGTGTCCTGGGTGGGGTTGCCGCCAGCGACACCCAGGACGACGATCATGACGTGGGTGCCGACGAAGGAGCCGTCCATGGTGCTCTGTTGGCCACCGTTGACGCTGAGATAGGGCTGGTAGCCGTAGTTCTGCGAGCCGGAGTTGAAGCTTAGACCGGCGATGGAGGAGTTCGCCCAGAGCGTGTAGAAGGTCGGATTGGCGGGGCCGTTGTTTCCGCCCGGAGCGCTGAGGGTGTAGACCATCATGATGGTCTTGGCGTTCTGGGTGCCGGCGGTGGTGAAGTACTGGCCAGTGCTTCCGCCGCCTCCAGCGGTGCCGTTGCAGGCCAGACCCTGGCTGGTCCACGTGGGAGCTGCGGGAGCGCTGGGGAAGCTGCCGGTGTTGCCGTTGGGGCTGGAGTCGGCAGGTGCGGTACCTGAGCCGTCGTTGAGCTGGTAGTCGGCGAGGACGGCGGACTGTTGAGGCAGGGTGGCGAAGCTGAAGGCGTTGCAGCTTCCATCGAGGGCGCAGGCGGTGCCGTTGATGGAGATAGAGGCTCCATGGGTAGCGGCTGCGCCTAGGTTTGTGCCGTTGACCTTGAGGCAGGTGATGGCTCCGCTGGGGGCCATGGTGCAGTCGCCGGAGAGTGTCTGCGGGGCGAAGGCGGTGCCACCTGAGTTGCCAATGAGGAGCTGGCCTGCGGCCGGTGCGACGCTGGAGCCGGTCCCGCCACTGGCTGGGGCGATGGGAGTTGTGCTGGTGAGGGTGGTGAAGGCTCCGGTGGAGGGTGTGGTTGCGCCGATGGTTGCGCCGTCGATGGTGCCGGAGGTGATGGCGGCTACCGAGCTGCTGCCTCCGCCTCCTCCGCTGGTTCCCGCGGGTACGGACCAGCTACCGTCTTCGCGGAGATAGCGGGTAGTGCCGGCTGTTGCGCCCGGATCTGGCACAGCGCCGATAGCGTGTGATGCTCCGCTTGCTCCGAAGAGCGGCAGGCGGGCGGCGGCGAAGGTGCCAGCGGTGATGCTGGAGGCGGCCAGGCCGGAGATGTTGGTTGCGTTGAGATTGGTGGCGTTGATGTTGGTCGCGGTGAAGCCGCTGGGGGCGAAGCTGAAGCCGGTTCCGCGCACGCTCATGGTGAAGGTGCTGGACTGCGGGGCCCACTGCATGGTGTCGGTGCCGACGCTGCTCTGGAGCTCGAAGAGGTTGAACGGGCTGTTCCACTTGGTGCAGCCGTGAGAGTTGCAGTTGACGTCGAAGAGGCTGGTCTCGCCGCCCTGAAGGACCATGGTGCGCTTCCAGACGCCGGTGGCCTCGTAAGCGGCATCAGGCGCGTTGTGGGTGCCACCGTTGCCGATGTAGTTGGAGGCGGGTGTGGTGTTGTTGATCGTCCAGCCCTGCAGTCCGGGGCCGTTGTTGCCCTGGTAGGTGACGCCTGCGCGGGTCAGGGTGGTGGGGCGCGGTGTGGTTTGGGTGATGTAGGAGATGTCGGCGGCGAGCTGCTGCTGGAAGAAGTGGGGCTCTTCTACGGAGTCGCCGGTGGCCCAGGCGGCGTTGTTGGGGGCGAGGGTCATGGCTCCGTCTACCGCCTTGGTAGACGCGTTGTAGACGCTCAGGACCTCGGCCATGGGATAGAGGGCGAAGCCTCCGGTGACGACCACGATGGTGCCGCCGGTGCTGGTGCTGTTGGCTCCGGACTGGTTGTAGGTGAGCGAGTTGGCGGCGATGGAGGTGACGGAGAAGATGCCGTTGTAGCTGGAGTCGCCCACGCCGGAGATGGTGACTGGCAGACCGTTGAGGTCGAGCGGAAGATTGCTCGTCGTGGTGAGGGTGACGAGGTTGCCGAAACGGGTGAGGTTGGCGATGGAGAGGTTGACGTTGAGATAGGCGCTGGTGGTGTTCGATTGGCCGACGACGGCAGAGGTTGTTCCCGCGTAGTACAGTCCGTTCGCCGAGTAAGAACCTACGACGGGGAAGACCTGCCGGATGCCGTTCGCGGTGTCGACCGTCTGCTCGAGGCCATATCCGCAGAGGCCGCCGATGGCGATGGTCGAGAGCGCGGCGTGGGCCTTCTTGAAGGCGATGCGTATGTGGACGGCGTCGGTGACGGTGTAGGTGGCCATCTCGTAGTTCGAAGGGAGGACGCCGCTAACCTGGTCGGCGATGCAGGCGAGGCCGGAGGTCGCAGGAGCAGACGCGGTGTTGGTGGCGTAGCCGGAGGGCGTTCCCGAGGTGGCGATGATGAAAGTGACAGCGCCGGGGGCGATGTCGTTGGTCTGCGAGACGATAGCCTGGCCGGTGGAGAAGAAGGTGCTGAGCGGGAAGGTGGTCCCGCTGAAGGTGGCGGACGCATGGGGTGATCCGACGCTGCCTCCGGTGAGGGTGCCTGAGGAGATGACTTTGGCGGGGTTCATGTTGATGAGGAAGCGGCCGTCGCCCTGGGTGCCGGTGCCTGCGGTGGGCGTGATGTTGATCGCCGTGGACCCTGTGGAGCAGCCGGAGGCGCAGGTGCCATCGAAGACCTGTGGATCTTCGAGGACCTGGATGTCCTGGGGTGGGTGCCTTCGTCTGCTTCATCGCGGAAGCCGCCCGAGGAGACGAGGTACTGGGAGCCGATGAGGCAGTCGCCGACGCCGTAGCAGTCGATGAGGCGAGGCTCGAGGACGTGTTGGCCCTGGGTGTTGTAGTTGCCATTGACGACGAGGGCGCTGTAGCCGCTCTTGAAGTATGGGACGGTGGTGTCGATGGTTTTGGGATATAGGTTGGAGCCGCCGACAGGGGCTTTGTCGGAGACGAAGAGTCCGGCCGATGTGGGACTCTGGGTTCCGTTGAGCTGGAAGAGTGCTGCACCGCTGCGGGTGGAGACGACGTCAATCGACTGGCCGTACTCGAGGCCCGGGGACTGGTAGTTTTCGGGGTTGATGTAGCTGTCCCAGCGACCGCCTTTGCGGGTGTCTTCAACATGGGTCTGGCTGGGCCACTGGATGGGGCGAAGGACTTCGTTGGCGGCGTAGCTGGGGTCGGCTTTGACCTCGCAGCCGCTGGTGCAGTCGGAGCTGGCGGTGGCGTTGGTTACTCCATTGGCAAGACCGGAGGTGGCGTACTGCGAGGCGTATTCGGCCCCGTTGAGGCGATTGACGGAGAGGTTCGTAGCTGTGGGTTGGGTGATGACCTGGCTGGCGGCGGGATGCAGGGCGACGCCACCCGCGCCTCCGCTGACCGAGGCGACGCTGATGTCGACATAGTGTTTGTCGGCGGCCTGGAGGGTCGAGACCGGGTCGGCGGGGAGGAGGAGTGGGCCGGTCATGGTGCCGCCCGCGATGGGGACGTAGGCGGTAGTGCCGGTGGTGGTGCCTCCGGTGACGGCATTGGCGATTGCGGTGTCGACGTAGCTCTTGGTCACGGTCTGCAGGGCCACGCTGGAGGGGAGGACGGTGGACTTGATGGTGGCGATGGTGACCGGCGTGGTGGAGACGGGGACCACCCAGTACTCGCGGCTTACGGTGCCGTCGTCGAGGTGATAGACGGCGGTGTAGTAGCTGCCCATGGGGTTCGAGCCGGCGTTGGGAACGAGGGTGACGGTGAAGACTCCGCTTGTGCTGATGGTGACGGAGGTGTTGCCTGAGGGAACGCTCAAGCCTGTAGAGGTGGTGAAGGCTGGCCAGCTGATGAGGACGGTGCCGGTGGCGGTACTGCCGTCGGCGCGGTAGACGGTGTCGATGAGTTGGGTGGTGGGTAGGGTCGGGGAGCTCTGCGCGGCTGCTACGGTTGCGATCGGAGATGGGTTGCAGCCGGCGAAGAGCGTCGCGAGGAGAAGAAGCTTGATCAGCCAGTGATGTGTGGGCGTGCGTGGCATTTGGTGTCTCCTGAAAGAACTTGGGTGGGGCATGTGTCGATTTAGGCGAAGGCGTACCTCAGCGGCTAAAGCCGCGCCATCAACAAGGCCGGTGGAGTTTTACGTCCCACCCATGCGGTGAAGCTGCATGGATGGGGCACCCGGTCAGCAGTGGCGCGGATAGAGGCGGCTAAAAGGTGCGAGCTGTATGGGTGACGTGAGCGGCGTCGGGGTCCTTCGACTACGTTCGTCGCAAAGAGCGCGACGAACTCCGCTCAGGATGACGGACCTCTTGAGTGGCCCGTGTTCGGTGGCTAGAGGGTGCGCAGGGGGCCGGGTAGGTAGCTGCGGAAGCAAAGGACCGAGGCGCTGTCGTTGGCGTCCGTGACGGGCAGGGCGCGGAAGGCGGCGGCGAGGCGTGTTCGTTCGAGCTGAGTGGCTAGACCGGTTGATGTTGTTGGAAGCGCCGTGGCGATCTCGGAGGCTCCCTGCAGGGGCTGAAGGCGTGGGTAGTGGTAGAGGATGCGGTCGCCCTGCTGGCCGTCGAAGACGAAGAGAGCGGACCACTCCTGGAAGAAGCTGCCGCCCTCGCGGTCGCAGAAGCCGGCGACTCGGCTGATCTGCATACCTGCCGTGGGCGCGCCTGCGAGAAGCGGGCTGCCGAGGGTGAGGATGCCCGAGGCGATGGCCGTGACGCGGCCAACGTTGAGGGTGACGCGGCGGATGAAGCTGACGTCTCCTGCGACTGCGGCGGACGAGGTGACGTAGGCGGCCGCGACGCCACTGCCGACATATCCCGTCTGGCCGGTGTAGTCGAGGTCTACGGCGACGATATCTCCGATGTTGAAGGTCGATGCTGCTGAACCGACGTTGAGGGCGGTGGCGCTCGAGCCGGAGAGTGTGATCGGGACGGCGGTTATAGCGGTGCCTCCCGAGCCGTTTGGATTTGTGCCTATTGCGGTTACAAGTAGATTTAGCTGTTCGGAGGCTGAAGAGACAGCAAGTTGAAGTTTGCCCCAGCTTTCGAAGTCGAGAGACAGGGTGGCTTCGACTTCAGAGCGGACCTGGGTCTGGACGATGGCGGGAGCGCCGGTGCGGAGCTGAGCTATCTTGCTGGCAGACTTGCGAGTGAAGTTGGAGGTCCAGCCTAGATCGATCCATGGGGTTGGTGGAGTGTCGAGGGCGAAGGTGCCTTGCCGGGCGGGATCGAAGAACGTGGGCGTGCCGGTGGCTCGATTGACGGGAGCGAAGTAGGCGCGGAGGCGATTCGACACAGGCGCGGTGGCGGGGACGAGTTGCGAACTCATAGCTCACCCGCTTCCTGATACGCGAAGAGCTGGACGGTGGCGGTGCGTTCGAGGCGTTCGCCGGAGGTCTTAGCGGGCGCGAAGCGTGGGGTGCTCCAGAAGATGTTGGTGGCCATGGCGACGGCGGCCGCTCCGGTGCCCACGACGCCGGAGAAGTTCTTTTTGACGGCGGATTGGGTCTCGGTGAGCAGGGCGGCGGTGAGTTCGCCGTCCATGGCTCCGAGCAGACGGCCGCGGTCCATGCCTCCGCTGCCGGAGGTGCCATCGGTGGCGTAGTTGATCTGGCACTCCATGGCGACGAGCGGCAGGGGGCCGGCGGCGTCGACGGCCATGGCAGTCCAATGGAGGGTGAAGGCGTCGGCGGGCTGGAAGGCGGTGGGGAGTTCGTTCTCCTCGACCAGGATGCCGGGGCGGATCTGGCCGCGAAGGACGATGGTGCGGTCGGGATTGATTGCGGCCAGGCGAGTTCGTAAGGCGACGAAGAAGGAGTCGCGTGCGTCTTGCATGGTGACCTCTTTGGGGGTGGTGCTGAGGTGGATTGGGGCCGGAGATCGTTGGCCGAAAGGTTCGGACGGTATGGGTGATGTGATCTGCGTCGGGGTCCTTCGACTGCGTTTGGCGCAGGTGCGCGCCAAACTCCGCTCAGGATGACGGCTTGTTGAAAGTGCGAACGACGGCTAGGTTCGGAGTGCTTGCGGAGCACGTAACAGCAGGCGATACAAATAGGCCGCGCCGCCAAGTTCGGAATAGTTGGCGGACTCGATGTTGAGCAGGACGCCGTCGATCAGGATTCCGCAGGCTGTGTTGAAGAGCTTGGCTGCGGAGTTGTACTCCTGGCTGCCGATGAGGGCGTTTACCGCGGTTGCGGAGATGAGCAGTTCATACTGCGGGGCGGGGCTCTGGGTGGCGGCAACGGACGATGGGAGCCTGGGCCGGATGCGGCGGTAGATGACTGGGGTGATGGGAAAGTCCTGGAATTGTGGCGTGGAAAGCCCAAGTTGTTCGCCGTCGTCGTTGGGGATGGCGGGGGCGGGGGTGCGTAGGAGAACCTGCCGTCCGCCGACGCCTCGGAGCAGCGTGTCGGCTGCCCGGATTGCTGCTGCATTCACGCTGGCCATGGGGTCACCCGATCCTCTGCGCGAGATAGGGCCGCAGCAATGATTGGATTTGCGGGTCGATGATGCTGGAACTGAAGTACTGCATCTGCATGGTGTCGATTTTGTTGGCGCGGACGTTCATGGCAGGTGTGGCCTGGGCGTTGCGGACGACCTGGGCACAGGCGACCTTTACCGCATCGGGGATGGTGACGAGGCCTGCGGTGTAGGTGAACTCGACCTCGTTGTAGCCGAGGCCGAGGAAGTTGCGAGGGAAGGTGATCTCGCCGGTCTGAGGATTGATGTCGACGGTGGTGGGGTCGAGATCGCTCCAACTGCCAGGGATGCTGAAGGCCCATGCGACCTGCGCGAGGAACGGCTCCTGAAGCTCTCCCCGACGCGGCTGTCCGTAGCGGATGCGTGCGGCAACGAGAGCGGACGTGTTGGGCGCGACGATTGCGAGCGGGTTGTAGCTGGGCACGGCGGTCTGCGAGTTGGCCGTGAGCCGGACGCGTTCTACATATTGCGTCGCGAGCAAGCTGGGTCGGCGGCAGTAGCTCTCCATGAGGGCGGAGGCGGTGGTGATCCAGTCATCAGTGGTATCCGCGGGCAGGCCGAATTGTTCGTACTCTGCGGGCAATAAATAGCCCATGGTGTCCGCCTTTCTGTGCGGTCGAGATGATAGGGGCCGGTGAAGGTACGCCGGCCCCTTGGGGGAAGTCGAGAGCGTTGCTCGTTGTGAGTTGTACGTTGTACGAGGTCGGGGAAGGTATGGGATCCCACCCATGACCAAAAGCGAGTCATGGATGGGGCACCCGAATTGTTCTGGGATCGATGTTCTTCTGCTCCCTATACCCTGTTCCCTACACCCTGCCTTTAGCGGTCTACGAGTATCTGGGCGTGGGCGTAGCTTGCGCCCTTGACGACGAGGCCACCGAACTTCACTACGACGTGCTGCGAGGCCAGCGAGCCCGGCGTTCCGAGCTGGAAGACGCGCGGGTTTGGTTCGCTGAGCCAGTGGTACTCGATGAGGTCCTCGGTGACGATGTAGGCGGGGAGGACGGCAGTGCCGGAGCCGGGCGTGCCGGTGTAGGAGAGCGTCCACTCGGGGATGAGCGGGAGATCGCCTGCCTGGGTGGAGAGCGTCTTGACCGTGAAGCCTCCCTGGACAGTGGTGGTGTTGAGCACCACGTTGAACTCCGTCTTCATCTCGCGATCGATGAGGTCGAGCAGGACGGGGTTCGCATAAATTGCTGTAGGCCGGACGCCAAAGGAGCTGTTCGCCACCATTTGGGCGACCTGCGCCTTGATGCCGTCGACGATGCTGGCCGAGGTGCCGATGGTGGTGGTCTGTCCGCCGGCGACGATCTGGCCTACCGCTCCGTAGTACTGGGTGGTGGTCGGCGAGGTGAGGCTGGTGTCGTTGCCGTTCCAGAGTGCGAGGTCATGGGTGCGGAGGACGCCTTCGACGGTGTCGGTCAGGTCCTTGGCCTGGAGGTAGGCGAACTGGCTCTGCTGCTGGCCGAGTTCGATGTCGAAGAGGTTGTAGTTGATCTGTGCGACGAGGGCCTTCAGGGGGACGCTGCGCTCGACGCGGGTGGGGGTGACGAGCGGAGCGACGATGTTGCGCGGGTCGACAAAGCCGCCTGCGGCGGTAGGCGCTGGGATGGCCGTCTCTTCGAAGTAGCGCGACGGATGGCCGGTTGCGGGGACCTGCTTGATGCGCTGGCCGAAGACGCCGCGGCGGCGGACGATATCGGTGATCTCGGTCTGGTACATGGGGACTTCGATGGCTCCGGGTCCGATGTAGTCGGCGGCGGCGTAGAGGTCGGCAAACTTAGCGTTCATGCGTGGATCCTTTCGGGACAGGGTTGGAGAGGCAAAGGGAAAGGGCCCGGATGTCCGGGCCCTGCGCTTGTTACGGAGTCGAGTGGTAGAGCGGCTGGGTTGACGTTTTACGTTCCCACCCATGGCCAAGTGCGAGCCATGGATGGGGCACCCGATCCTTGGCGGACGATTTAGATGAGGCCGGCGCGGAGGAGCTGCGATTTGACGGCGATGCGCTGCTCGAGACTGAGGCTGGTGAGGGCGGCGTCAATTGCGCCGGGCTCGGCGGGTGCCCCGTCGTGGCGTGCGGCGAGGCTGACGGGCAGCGTGCGGCGGCCATTGCTCGTCGAGGCGGAGGCGCGGAGCTCTGCGATTGCCTTCTCGGCGTCGGCGAGGCGCTGCGCGAGTTCGGACTCGCGCGGGCTTTCGACGGTTGCGACGATGGGGCCGATGGCCTCACCGGCGGCAGCGGCGATGCGCGGTACGGCCTGCTCGATCGCCTCAACGGCGATGGCTAGGCGTGTGGTCAACTGGTCAATCGTAAGTTCTGCGTTTTCTTGCATCGATCCTCCTTGGGATTCGAACTCGGTGATATCGGGTGTTGCTAGGAGCCAGCTGGCAGGCCCTGCACGTTGAGGATTCCGACAACGGCGGAGATGACGCTCTTGATATAGTCGGTGTCGGCGTTGATGCCGGCCTTTTCCAGCAATGACGTGACGGCATCTCCGGCGAGCAGCAAGACCTCGGCGAGCTTCTGAGTCCCCGTTCCCTTGGAGACGCCCGCGGCGGCATACTTCTGCTCGACCATGAGGACCGCGTTCTGGATGAGGGTGGTGGCTGCGGCTGCGGCGGTCATCTCGGGGGCGATTGTCGGGAAGAGCAGAGCGGTTAGCTTCTCGGCGGGAAGGGCGTACTTCATGGCCCAGGAGAAGCCCTTGGTGAAGTCCTTTCCAATGGTTTCCAACACTCCAATGAAGCTCATTGGTTTTCCTTTCGGGTGGTGCGGTTCGTTGGTTGAAAGGGCCGAACGGTCGAGGTGGCGCAAGCCTCTTCGGGGTCCTTCGACCGCGTTTGGCGCAAGTGCGCGCCAAACTCCGCTCAGGATGACGGGTCTAGAGTGGGTGACTAGACGGCGCGGGCCATGCGTGGCGACCGGCAGAGCCGGAAGCTGGTGGCGCGGTAGGCCGCCTTGTCGCGGAGCAGGATAGCCGCGCCGGTGAAGGTCGCCCGGGTGAGCGTCCAGAGCTGGGCGCGCATGTCGGCGACATGGGCGTCGGCCAGCTCGTAGCTCATGCCCATGGACGGTTCGGCCCCTGCTGAGCCTTCGATCTTCCGCTCCATCTCGGGGAAGTCGCGGGCGAAGAGGTAGCCGGAGACGGTGAGGCGGGTGCCATCGACCTGGGCTGCGGTGATGATGCCGCACTTCTGGCGGGCGTCGTGGCCGTCCCATCCGGCCTTGTAGTCGACGGCCATGCCGAGCAGGCTGGGCAGAGCTGCCTCCGCTGCGGCGCGCGTCAGGATGACGCGATGTCCACGGGCTCCGCTGGGGGCGCGGTCGCTGGGGACGTCGACCAGAGTGAGGACGCCTTCGAAGGGCAGCCGGTTGGGATGTCCGTGGACGACGGGGAACTCCACTGCCATGGCGTGGAGTTGCATGGCCTGGCTGGGCAGCGGGCGGGTATCCGGAGATGTATGGCCGGTGCGGCTTCCACAGATTCTTCGATCGGTATTCCTCAGTGTGGTGTTCCTTAGTAAGGCGTTTACTGGTGCGGCGTTCGTTGGTGCGGCGACCCGTTCCGTTGCCATCTGGCTCATCACCCTCTCCTGTCTCGGTTCGGTTTCTATTGGCTTGTTCTTGCTCACTTGCAGGATTCGCGTTCGGCTGCGAGTTTGGCGTCGCGGGAGGCGATCATCTTCGCTTCGTGCTCCTTCATGTTGTTGAGCAGCCTTTGGGCGAAGCTCTTGCCCTTGCGCTTCACGGACGCCGGAATGGGGCGTAGATCGAAGCCGCCGAACTTCGCCAGATGATTGAAGTGCGAGACGCTGCCGCCCTTCGCCTGGGCGACGAAGGTGACGATGATATCCGGCAAGGATTTAGCCACTGCTTTACGCGTGTAGTTACGGCATTGACCCGGGCTCGGGGACTTTTTGTCTGTGGCCTTGCTCGTCTGAGTTGCAGATTCCGGGTCGACAGGTTGATCGTGACCGGCTGGTTTGCGATCACTCTTGCCGCTAGGCATCCTTGTTTCCTCCTTCCGTGGGGATTGAGGGTTGAAAGTGAGGCCGGCAAGCGTCAGCCTGCGGCGTTAAATGCAAACGGGAGAGTGGCCCGAAGGCACTCTCCCGTTCATTTCTCACTTACATCTTTAGAATACCAACTGCAGTGCATCCTTTGGGCAAAAATCTTTTTCTTTCAACTTGTTGAAATGAAGCTAGTTGCGGTCGAGAAAGAAGAGGCCCCCTCTTGACAAGATTTTGTCAGGAGCAGGAAAACGGCTCAAGCAGCCTTACTTCGAGCAGAATCCCGGTCAAACGGTTCATGGCGTCGTTGTACTTCCTCATAATGGTGCGGCGAGTGAACTGGAGCATCTGGGCTGCCTCCTCCTGGGTGAACTGCTGCAAGGCTATACGCCGGATCAGCCATTGCTGATCGGTGTCGAGCCGATTGATGCAGGACTCCATGTCGTGAATAAAGATGCAGTTGTCCTCAAAGCTACGCACCTGGTACGAGGTCACATTGCCCGGGAAGATCTCCTTTCCAAGCAGCGAGGGCACCCTGCCCGCCTCCATCGACATGGAGACGTACCTGCGCAGCATGCCTTCGGTGTATTTGCGATAGAAGGCAAGCTCGGCGGCCGGGCGGGAGTGCGGGCGAGGTGGACCGGCGGCGGCCTCCAGAGCCACCCGAGGAACGAGTATCGGGATGGGGTCGGGCTGATGCGCGCAGGCCTGCAACCTTGGCAAGAACAGCGGGGCGGCGCTCATGCGGCACCTCCCGCAGGACGCGAGGCTGAGGCGACAAAGGGTCGCTTCAGGCTATCGCGTTGAACGCGGCAGCGGATGCGCGTGGCCCTTTCGCTAGCCGTGCGGATGCGATGGTTTCTGCACTTCCCCGGGTTGGGTTTAGGGAACTCCGCCAGCGTTGTGGCGCAGCCGCGACAGTAAACACCGTCGGCTGCGCCGGTCCGGAGCCAAAGTACCCCACATCCTTCACAAATTTTTAAATAAAGGCGCGAATCGTTCATTTTTGTCCTCTCCTACGTTTTTCCGGACCGGTCCCGTGTATTTTTCAATGGTCGGAAGGAACCGCCCGGCTTGCTGTGAAGCGAGCAGAGACCATGCGTCGCGTCGTGGCGGCGCGCTGGCCGGAGCTGCGCTTGTTGATGAGCGACTTCTCCAGTAAACGGATGTTGCTTTCACAGAGGGAAAGGGAACTAGGGCCCAGCAGCAGAGCAAAGGTGCAGAAGGACGGCATCTCCTTCCGGCTGATTGGCCTGGAAGGTGTCGTCATTAGCCAGCAGAAAGTTTTTGAGTTATAGCTATTGGCAAATCAAAAGTCAAGCACTTATTTCAAAATGGGAATATATTAATAAAATCGCAGTCAGAGCAGTCGCGATTTGGTTGCAGAATGCAATGATTTGGGCGATCATGCTTGAATTTACTTCTTGCAGGCATTGTGAGGAACTCCCAAGGAATGAACTTTCAGGATCTTCACGAGTTTCTGCGTCTCGAACTTGTTCGCCGAATCGAGGAAGGCGGCCTCACGGGTACACGGATTGCTCAGCAATCTGGGTTTAAACAGGGCCATCTGTCCAATTTTCTAAATCGCAAGCGGGCGCTCTCGCTCGATGGCCTGGATCGGGTGTTGGCGTCGCAGGGTCTGACCGTCGAGGATATTTTGCCGGTGCACGTCTCAGCGGAAGGCACTTTGGCGGTGATGGACAACGGTTTGGCGTCAGGTCCCGCAGAGGTTGAACAGGTGGCGATGGTACCTCTGGTATCCATGTCGGCGGCAGCGGAGGAGACCCAGATTCGCCCCGCCAGCGTGATCGAGGAGATTCCGGTAACGGCGGCGCGGCTTTCGGATCAGAGGGAGCGAGCATCGCGACGGGTGGCGGGATGGCAGAGGTTTGTGGCGGTGCGGTGCGATAGCCAGCAGGCAGCAGCGATGGAGTCGGTGCTGGCGGCGGCGAGCGTTGCGGTGATCGACCGGCACTATAACTCGCTTGCTCCGTATCACGCGGATGAGCCGACGCTGCTTGCGGTCCGATATGGGGCGGGAATCCTTCTGCGGTATGCGGAGTTCGACGATGGGCGCCTGATTCTGCGGCCGGCGGCGATCTCCTGCCCGGTGCAGTTGCTGTCGGTCTCGGAAGACCGGTTGCCTTCGGATTATGTGGTGGGCCGGGTGTGCATGATCTTTCACGGGCTTTGAACGGTGGCCCGGTTGGTAGACTGGAAACATGCTTGGTCGCCTGTACGAGAAGTGGATGTTTGCCTGGGAGACCGCGCTTACAACGAGAGATACGAACCGGATTGTGAGGCCGTTGGAGTGGGGCTTCGATTGGCTGGGGGAGTTCGCGCCTGAAACTGCTGCGGGAGTGAACGATCTGGAGCGGATGATCGCGGCGAACGAAGATATTGTTGCTCGATCCGACGAGTTCTTCAGCTACAAAACGCCTACGGACTTCCGGCTAGAAGAGCGGCATCCGCTGCTGTTTCCGACGAATGTAAGGCCGGAGACGCTGGCCGAAGAGGCGGAGATGCGGCGGCGAGCGGCGACGGGTGAGACGCCAAAGGTAGAGTTTCTGCGGTTTACGTCGCCAGTGGCTTCGAAGTATCCCGAGAACGATGTGGTGAATGCGCGCTGGTATCCGGCGGCGGCTTCGGCGAAGAAGGGCAGGCCGAAGCAGGCGATGATCGTGATGCCGCAGTGGAACGCGGACGCGTTCAGCCACAATGCGCTGTGTACGCTGTTCAACCGGTCGGGGATCTCGGCGCTGCGGTTGTCGAAGCCGTATCACGATATCCGGCGGCCGGCGGAGCTGGAGCGGTCGGACTATGCGGTGAGTTCGAATATCGGCAGAACGGCAGCGGCGTGCCAGCAGGCGGTCGTGGATATTCGGAGTTGCCTGGATTGGCTGGAGTCGCAGGGATATGAAGACTTTGGCGTGCTGGGGACGAGCCTGGGCTCCTGCTACGCGTTTATCGCAGCGGCGCACGATCCGAGGCTGAAAGTTTGTGCCTTCAACCACGCTTCAACGAACTTTGGCGATGTGGTGTGGACAGGGCAGAGCACGCGGCACATTCGGGCGGCGTTCGAGCAGGCAGGGTTATCGCGGGAGGACGTGAGCCAGGTCTTCAAGGCGGTCAGTCCATCGTTTTACATGGAGAAGTTCGCGGCGCATCCGAAGCGGGTGCTGGTGGTGCATGCCACGTACGATCTAACGTTCTTGCGGGAGTTTTCGCTGGAGGTGCTGGCGAGCTTCAAGAAGCACAGCGTGGATTTCGTCTCAAAGGTGCTGCCTTGCGGGCACTACACGACAGGCGAGACGCCGTACAAGTTTCTGGACGGCTGGTACCTGGGCACGTTCGTGCACCGGGCATTTCGTAAACTTCACTCCGTCGGCTGAGTTCCGATCTGGGTTCCAAGCAGGGAGGACTCCATCTGAAGGTCTTCCGGGTCCGAGTAGGTGGGACGCGCTGTGATGAACGAGGGGACGAGAATAACTCCGAGGACAGCGGATGCGATCAAGATCATTTCCTGGCTCATGACAGGCCCTTTCGGTGAAGGCAGTAGAGATTCAGTTCAACCTCAGTGATGATGATTCAGGTTCCTTTCGGCTGCCATAACACTTTCGTCGAATAGCTGTGACCGGTTGGGGTATTCGTCTTGCTGCGGAGCGTAAAATCCTCGTATGCCCTTTGACTTTTCGCAGACACTTTTAGCCTCTGATCCTGAGGTCGCGCAGCAGGTAAAAAACGAGATCTCCCGCCAGCACGAAGGCCTGGAGATGATTGCCTCGGAGAACTTCGTGAGCCGCGCCGTGTTGGAGGCGGTTGGGACAGTCTTCACCAACAAGTACGCCGAGGGGTATCCGGGCAAGCGGTACTACGGCGGATGCGAGTTTGCCGACGTGGTGGAGAACCTGGCGCGCGACCGGGCGAAGGAGATCTTCGGCGCGGACCACGCGAATGTGCAGCCGCACTCGGGTTCGCAGGCGAATGCGGCGGTGTGTATGTCGCTGCTGACGCCGGGGGATACGATCCTTGGGTTGGATCTGGCGCATGGCGGGCACCTGACCCATGGGCACAAGCTGAATTTTTCGGGCAAGTTGTATCGCATCGTTGGATATAAGGTTCGGCAGGATACGGAGACGGTCGACTATGACGAGCTTGAAGCGCTCGCGGTGGCCGAGAAGCCGAAGCTGATTATCGGTGGTGGCAGCGCGTATCCGCGGATCTTCGACTTTGCGCGGATGCGCGAGATCGCGGACAAGGTGGGCGCGTACTTCATGGTCGACATGGCGCACTTCGCCGGTCTGGTGGCGGGCGGGGTACATCCTTCGCCGGTACCGCATGCGCACGTGGTGACCACGACGACGCATAAGACTCTGCGGGGGCCGCGCGGCGGCATGATTCTGTGCAAGCAGGAGTTTGCGGCGGGGATCGACCGGAGCGTCTTTCCGGGGCAGCAGGGTGGGCCGCTGGTGCATGTGATCGCAGGTAAGGCTGTCGCGTTCAAAGAAGCGCTACAGCCGGAGTTCGCCGCATATGCCAAGCAGGTTGTGGCGAACGCGAAGGTGCTGGCGGAGGCGGTTGCGGGTGAAGGCTACCGCGTGATCTCGGGCGGCACGGACACGCACGTGATGCTGATCGATGTCTTCCAGAAGGGCATTCTGGGTAGCGAGGCGGAGAATGCTCTTCACGCTGCGGGCATCACCGTGAACAAGAACGCGATTCCTTACGACACGAATCCGCCGATGAAGCCGAGCGGAATTCGCATTGGAACTCCTGCGCTGACCACGCGCGGGATGAAGGAGACGGAGATGAAGGTGGTCGCGGGATGGATTGCTAGGGCGCTTGAAAACCGGTCGTACGAGGGTGCGCTGGCGACGATTCGTGGTGAGGTGCTGGAGATGGCGGAGAAGTTTCCGCTTTACGGCTGGCTAAGGCAATAACCGCTAAGAGCGCCCTGCGCGGGCGGCGGTCACTTCGTGACTTGTATACCGCTTCGCGTGGTGCCACGTTGCTCGCTAAATATATATTGCCGATCAACGGTCGGGCGCCGCGAAGCCCAATACGCGTCACGAAGTGACCGCCCCGCGCGTAGCGGGCCCGTCCGGCAGGAAACATGCTTCAAGTTGCTAAACAGTTTCTGAGAAATGGGAGCATCTCCCAACCGTGCCTGTGATGTAACGTGAAACCCATGACTTCTGAGGCATTCAGATTGCAGCGAGGCACGGTTCGGCGTTTCAAGACGGTGACGGTCGGGGTGATGGCCGGGCTCTGCCTGGTATGCAGCGGGCAGAACATTCCTGCAGACAGCGGCATCCCGGCGAAAGAACTGAAGGGCTTTAGCGCGATCAGCGAGGCGGATCTTCACAAAAATCTGAGCTATATCGCGTCGGACAAGCTGGCGGGGCGGTTGAGCCTTCGGCCTGGGGACGACGCTGCGATCGAGTGGGTGGCCGATCAGTTTGAGAAGGCGGGACTGACGCCGGCGACGGTTGCGCCTGACGGTAAGGCGAGCTATCTGCAGGCGGTGCCGCTGGTCGAGTACAAGCCGGACAGGGCGACGATAAAGGTGACGCTGACACGGGGTGGAGAGGCTACCGTCTTTCAGGCACCGCAGGTAGTTGGCGCATACAAAGATGACGTCGAGCTAAGTGCGCCCGTGGTCTTTGCGGGTTATGGGATCACCGCGCCTGAGCTCGGGTACGACGACTACAAGAGCATCGACGTAAAGGGGAAGATCGTGCTGATCTTCGACCACGAGCCGCAGGAGGATGACCCGAAGTCGATCTTCAACGGCACGGGCAACACTCGGTATGCGACGACGCGAGTGAAGCTGCTGACGGCGCAGGCGCATGGCGCTATTGCGGCGCTGATCGTAGCGGAGCCGAACCGGAAGCACCTGACGAACGCGGAGCGATCAGCGAAGATCTACGTGGGCGGGACGGTGCGGACGACTCCACTGCCGCTGCAGGCTTTGAGAGAAGACGAACTACATATTCCCGGGCTGACGGTTGTCGATGCAGTCGCAGCAAAGCTGTTAGCGACAGCGGGAGCAAGTCCCTCGGAACTGCAGGCGGGGATCGACAGAGACCTGAAGCCGCAGTCGCGACTCCTACCGGATACCTCGGTGTCGCTCCATATGAAGAACCTTTCGCGGGCGTTGGGAACATCATGGAACGTAGCCGGTTTGCTCGAGGGCAGTGATCCGGAGCTTGCAACCGAGACGATTCTGATCTCCGCGCACCACGACCACGACGGAGAGAGCCCGAGGGCAGGTACGGAGCCGGACCTCTATGGCCGGCAGCCGATGGACATCTGGCACGGCGCTGACGATAACGGATCGGGCACGGTAGGCGTGGTCGAGCTGGCACGCGCGTTTGCGATGAATAAGCCGAAGCCGAAGCGGTCGATCCTGTTCGTGGTCTTTGCGAGCGAAGAGCGTGGCCTGCTGGGATCGTACTGGATGGCAGCGCATCCGCTTCGACCGTTGGCGACTACGAAGGCAATGATCAACTTCGACATGATCGGCCGCAATGAGACGGCAAGCCCACAGACCGATGGGCTGATTACTATCCCGCCGGACACGACGAACAGGTTGAACCTGATCGGGGCGCTCTACAGCCCGGACTACGACCAGGTCGTAAAAGAGGAAAACAAAAATATCGGACTGGTGTTAGACGATAGGTTCGACCATGAGAGTGCTCTGAACGTCTTCTTCCGTAGCGACCAGTTTCCATTTGTGCTGAAGGATATTCCGGCGTTCTGGTGGTTTACGGGATTTCATCCGGACTATCACCACACGACGGATACAGCGGACAAGATCAACTATGTAAAGATGGCGAAGATTCTCCGGCTGGCGTATCTGACCGCTTGGCACTTTGGAGATGCAGACGTCGAGCCAACCTTCGTGGCGAACCCCGGGACCACGCAGAACGTGGCAACGCAATAGGCAGTATTGGAGACTCGAAATGACGATGGCTGTGCTGTCCTGGGTGCTGGCTATCCCGCTGCTTGGAGTAATGACGGGCCTCCGCACCATGACTCCGATCGCGGTGATGTGCTGGTTTGCGTACCTGGGCCAAGCGGGCAGCCAGGACCAGGGCGACCTGCCCGTGGCTGGAACCTGGGCGTTCTGGACGGCGAAGCTGGCAACGGTTGTCATCTTTACGCTCTTCGCATTAGGAGAGTATGTAGGCGATAAGCTTCCAAAGACGCCCAATCGCATCGCGCCAGGACCTCTCGGAGCGCGGATCATCTTTGGCGGGCTCGTAGGGGCGATCGCGGCAACGGCGATGGAGGGTTCCGTGATCGAAGGCGTCATTCTTGGCTCTCTTGGCGCCCTTGTAGGGGCGTTCGTGGGGTATCACGTGCGCAAGCATGTAGTGGAGCAGTCGGGCCGGCCGGACTGGAACGTTGCTCTGCTCGAAGATGTGTCGGCGCTGCTGCTGTCCATTCTTGCGCTGGGGATTATCACGGGGTAGCTTGCTTGGACTGCTTCAAGAAGCTTCACTTCTGAGTCCGGTTGCCTCAGCCTGCGTAACGACGGCTGCAGGCCCATACCGTAAACCGTTACGACCTCTTTATAAATTCCGTACTAGGATCGCTTTCGTAGCAAGGTTGTTGGGCCTGCAAGCATGGCCGAGGGACCTTTGAAGCTGTTCTGGAAGTCGATTCTTTCTGCTGTCGTCGCGATGCTGTTGTTTGAAGGCATGGTGACCGCATTCCACCTCCTCAATCTGCCAAGTACCCTGGCTGTCGTTGCGGGTTTGTGCCTGCTGCTGATTCTTGCAGCGGGTGGCGTCTTAGCGTTTCGGTTTATCTGGAGGAGGTTATGAGTATCTTTGGCGAAGTGATGAACCCTGGTTCGAGTGGCGGCGGTGGCCGCAACTTTGAGGACCAGGAGAGGAACGTGGCCCGGCTGATCAAGCTGGCTGGGGTGGGCGTGGTTCTGCTGATTGTGGCGTTTATCTTTTTCAACTACGTTGCGGCGATCACACGGATCGGCGCGGGTTATGTTGGCGTGGAGGTGGTGTTGAGCGGCTCGCAGCGCGGGCCTGCGGAGATTCCGATTCGCACCGGATGGGTCTTCTACAGTCCGTTGAGGTCACAGATCATCGAGTTCCCGACATTTGTGCAGACGGTGAAGTGGACGCGCGATCTGAACGAGGGACGGGCGACGAATGAGCAGATGAGCTTCAACTCGAAGGAAGGGATGGAGATCTACTCGGATGTCTCGCTTAGCTATGCTATTGAGCCAAGGCGTGTGCCGGACTTCTATGTGAAGTACCGGGTGAGCGATCTCGATACCTTCACGCATGGAATTCTGCGCGACGTTGTGCGGAACAGCCTGAACGAGGTGGCTTCGACCTATAGCGTGGAGCAGATCTACGGCGAGCAGAAGGCGGAGTTCCTGGCGAAGGTGCAGGCGCAGATCCAGGCGAAGATGGAGCCGGTCGGCGTGGGCATTCAGCAGTTCGGTTTCATCGGAGCACCGCGTGTGCCGGAGGTGATTGCGGCTGCGATCACGGGCAAGGCACAGGCGATCCAGGATGCTGAGCGTGCTCGTAACGAGCTTGCCAAGACGCAGGCGGAGGCGGCGAAGACAGTCGCCGAAGCTGAAGGCGAGGCCAAGGCTGCCGTGACCCGGGCGAACGGCGAGGCGGAGGCGAACAAGATCCGCCAGACGTCGTTGACGCCGCAGCTTCTGGAACTCAGGAAGATCGAGAACCAGAAGGCCCTGATCGAGCGGTGGAACGGACAGTTGCCGACGGTGCAGACGGGGAATGGCGGTCTGTTGATGGAGCTACCAAAGCAGTAAGCGCAGGTGTCTCCGTAATAGTGGACATTCCGGCGGAGGCTGCGGGGCGATTCGATCGCCTCGCGGCCTTTTTTGCTCTATGAAAAGACGGCGGCACGATGCACTGTTCACAGAGATTTCACATGGATTGGCAGTGCTCTTAACACGGCCAACCTAGTCTCAGCAGAACCACACCTTTTGTGATCTAGCGGCAGCGAAATTCTAAGCCGGGGCGGCAGTTACCGACTCGGCGAGTTAGTGGAACATGCAGGTAATTATGAGTCGTTGACGGGCAGAGTCCTGCCCCAGATTCGACCAAGGTGCGCGACGACCGTAGGCAGTTTTTTTGGGAGGAATACAGTGAAACAGATAGCAATCGCAGCAGCCCTTATTGTGGGAATCTCCGCAGGTATCTGCACTTTCGCCGAGGCACAGAGTGCGCAGACATCGCCGGCGGCCGCAGGGGCGCCAGCGGGGCAGGGTCCAGGTGGTCAGGATCCAGGTGGAGCAGCGGGCCAGCCCGCGTCAGGCACAACGCCTGCGCCCCAGCAGAAGGTTTCGGCCACGGACGAAGTTACGGTAACGGCTGAAGGCGAGACGCGCGATGTCCAGTCGATCGGTTCGAAGCTGCTGCTGGAGACGACGCCTGGCACCAGCCCGATCGCAGTTCTGGCGCACCTGCCGAGTGTGAGCATGACCTCGTCCGATCCGTATGGAGCCTATGAGTGGGCCGTGCGTATCTCGGTGCGCGGGTTCAGCCAGAACCAGCTTGGGTTCACGCTGGACGATGTGCCGTTGGGCGATATGTCGTACGGCAACCTAAACGGCCTGCACATCAGCCGTGCGTTGATCGACGAGAACCTGGGCCGCGCAGTCCTGTCGCAGGGAACGGGCGCGCTTGATACGGCTTCGACCTCCAACCTCGGCGGAGCCATTCAGTTCTATTCGACCGATCCTTCCGAGAAGCGCGGCTTTCACGCGCAGCAATCGTTCGGAAGCTTCTCGGGGTCACGGACCTTCGCTCGCTACGACTCGGGCATGTTGTCTACGCACACTAAGTTGTTTGTGGATGGCGTGTATCAGACATCTGACAAGTGGCGCGGCGACGGGCCGATCCGGCAGAGCTACTTCCAGTTCAACACGAAGGTACAGCAGATGATCGGCAGCAAGGGCGTCCTGACGTTCTATGCCGACTACAGCAACCGGCAGGAAGTCGACTACCAGGACGAGAACAAGCTCTGGGTACACCAGTTCGGCTACAAGACGGACAACTTCGGCGACTGGAACGTCGCGCTGCAGGCGGCCAACGCTTACAATGCGCAGGGCAACACCGGCTTCACCGTTTTCAGCTCGATTCCGACGGTGTTTCCGGGATCTATCCCTTCGATTCAAAGCAAGTACGGCGACCTTTCGAACGACCCGGAAGATGTTGGATACTACGCTGCCGGCGGCTTGCGTAAGGACTTTCTCGGCTACGTAAAATATGAGACAGCGATCACCAGCCATCTAACCTCAAAGACGACGATCTATGGACATCACAACAATGGCGTGGGTCTGTGGTGGACGCCCTATTTGCCGACGTTCGATCCTTCGGGCGTACAGATCTCCCCGATCTCTGAGCGGACTTCGGAGTATCGGATTGCGCGGGGCGGAGTGATGAGCACGCTGGCGTACGAGACGGGCAAGAACAAGCTGGAAGGCGGGTTCTGGTTCGAGAAGGAGAGCTTCGACCTAGCACGGCGCTTCTACGGTACGACGCTGCAGTCACCGGGGCAATCGGTGTACGACGTGCCAAAGAATCCGTTCTGGACGCAGTGGGCGTATAACTTCCCGACCAACTTATTTCAGGTTCATCTGCAGGACGAGTACCACATCACGCCTTCGGTCGCGGTTGCCGCAGGGTTCAAGACGAGCGAGACCTATACGACGGGCACGCTGGTCGGATTCAACCAGGGCATCGACCTCGCACCGACGGATACCACGTCGAACTACGCGCAGGGCAAGCTGACCTCCGGCAAGCCGTTCCTGCCCCAGGTCGGTGTGAACTGGAAGATCGCTAAGGGTAACGAAGTCTTCGCGGACGTGGCTGAGAACACGCGTGCATTTCAGGCGGGCGGCAAGGGCTTCGGAACCTCTCCGTGGGGAACGACGCAGGCCGGGTTCAACGCGCTGACGAGCAACCTGAAGGCCGAAAGCTCATGGAGCGAAGAGGGCGGCTTCCGTCACACAGACAAGTTCGTGCAGGCGCAGGCAAGCTACTTCCATGTGAACTTCCACGACCGCCTGCTGGCGATTCAGCAGGGTCCGGGCATCGCGGGTAACGCATCGATCCTTTCGAACGTGGGTGGCGTGACCACGAACGGTGTGGACGGCGCGGTTACAGCGCGGCTGCACGAGGGCTGGACGTTCTACAACAGCCTCACGTGCTCGAAGTCGACGTACGACTCGAACTACACGCCGGGCGGCGCTGGCGGTACGCCGGTGTTGACGGGCGGCAAGGTGGTTGTGGACGCTCCGGAGTTTCTATACAAGAACGAACTCTCCTACACGAAGAAGGGCTTTGACGCTCACATCGGGTCGGACTTTATGGGCAAGCGCTACTTCACCTATACGGATGACAACAGCGTGGACGGGCGGTTCCTGGCGGATCTTGGAACGAGCTACCACGTGGATGAGATCGGGCCGTTCGAACAGTTGAAGCTCCAATTCAACCTGTATAACCTGGCCAATGCGAAGTACTACTCAACGATTGGAACGAACGGATTCGTTGCGAGCGACCCAACGTCGATTGGGAACAACACGCTTCAACAGGGCTCGCCCAGGGCAGTTACCGGAACGTTCACGGTGAAGTTCTAAAGCAGCCACTTCAAATGCAGGACAGCAAGCGATGCCACCTCGTAAGATCGGGGTGGCATCGCTCTTTGTATCGTGCAACGCACGAGCGGCATCGAAGAGTGAAGGTACTATCAGGGAGATTAGCCGATGGAGTATGTAAATCTGGGCAAGACCGGGCTGAAGGTTTCGCGGATCTCGCTGGGCTGCATGAGCTACGGAGCGCCGGTTGACGTGCCGACACCGGGGAGCCATGCGTGGACGCTGAATGAAGAGCAGAGCCAGCCGTTTCTGAAGCAGGCGCTTGATCTGGGGATCAACTTCTTCGATACTGCGAATGTGTATTCGCGAGGCAAGAGCGAAGAGGTGCTGGGCCGCTTTCTGAAGGGGAATGTCCGGCGCGAGGCGGTGGTGATCGCGACCAAGGTGCATAGCCCAATGCGCGAAGAGCCGAATGGGAAAGGGCTATCGCGGCAGGCGATTCTGCACGAGCTGGACGCAAGCTTGCAGAGGTTGCAAACGGACTATGTCGATCTCTACCAGATCCATCGCTGGGACTATGAGACGCCCATCGAGGAGACGCTGGAGGCGCTGCACGATGTGGTGAAGGCGGGGAAGGTGCGGTATATCGGGGCGTCGTCGATGTTTGCGTGGCAGTTTACGAAGGCACTGTATCTGGCGGACTTGCATGGATGGACGCGGTTTGTGACCATGCAGAATCACTACAACCTGCTCTACCGCGAGGAAGAGCGCGAGATGATGGGAGTTTGCGCGGATCAAGGGATCGGCGTCCTGCCGTGGAGCCCGCTGGCTCGCGGAAGACTGGCGCGACCGTGGAAGTCGGAGTCCACGAAGCGGCTGGAGACGGACAAGTTCGGCAGCACCATGTATGGCACTACGGAGAAGTCCGATGAGGCGGTTGTGAACGAGCTGGAGAAGATAGCCTCGGCACGCGGCATCTCGATGGCCACAGCGGGCATGGCGTGGCTTTTGGCAAAGCCCGGAGTTACGGCACCGATCGTTGGAGCCACCAAGCTGCATCATCTGGACGAGGCGGTGGCCGCTCTCGGTGTAAAACTTACGGGAGACGAGATTGCGAAGCTGGAAGCGCCGTACGTTCCGCATCCGACGCTGGGTTTCAGCTAGGCGGCTGGGCGGGCTTTCTGTTCTGGCTGGCGGATCGTCTAAAGAGTCGAGGGATTTTCTGTAGATGATGAATCGCGCGATCGAGTCCGAACCGCCTGCTTGTACGGCAGGACTCCACGCTGAGGCTTCAGAGCGACGCCTCGATCTGGCGGTGGTGGTTCCGACCTTCAACGAACGTGAGAATATCCCTCTGCTGATCTCGGCGCTGCGAGAGGCGCTGGACGGTCTACGTTGGGAGGTTGTGTTCGTCGATGATGATTCGCCCGACGGAACGGCGGAGATCATCGACGAGTTTGCGAGGCGGGACGGGTCGGTTCGCCTTTTACAGCGCGTGGGCCGGCGGGGACTTTCGTCGGCGTGCATTGAGGGGGCGCTCGCAACCTCCGCCAGCGTGATTGCGGTGATGGACGCGGATATGCAGCACGATGAGAGCATAATTCCACTGATGCTGGCGCGGCTGCGCGAAGAGGGCCTCGACGTTGTGGTGGGCACACGCAACGCGCAGGGTGGCAGCATGGGCGAGTTGTCCGCCGGGAGACGGCTGCTGAGCGGCGTCGGGCAGAGGATCAGCGCGGCGGCGTGCCGGTGCGAACTGAGTGATCCGATGAGCGGATTCTTTCTGTTTCGCAGAAGCTTCTTTCTTGAGGTGGTACACCGGTTGCATGGCGGTGGGTTCAAGATCCTGGTGGACATTCTGGCGTCGAGCGAACGGCCAGTGCGGCTAGCGGAGGTTGGCTACCAGTTTCGCGGGCGGCTGCATGGCGAGAGTAAGCTGGATCTGAACAACGGGATCGAGCTGCTGTTCCTGGTGGCGAGCAAGCTGACGGGTGACGTGATTCCATCGCGTTTCGCAGTGTTTGCGCTGGTGGGCGCTGTGGGCCTGTTCACGCATATGCTCTGCCTCGGGTTGCTGCTGCGTGGGCTGCACTGGAGCTTCAATGAGGCGCAAAGTGTGGCGGCGTTCGTGGCGATGACGGAGAATTTTTTCGTCAATAACCTGATCACCTATCGCGATCGGAGCCTGCGTGGAGCGCGGCTGGTGACGGGATTGATGTCGTTCTGGCTGGCGTGTTCGTTCGGGGCGTGGGCAAACGTGAGTTTTGCTCGCTCGTTGCTGCAGTCGGGGATGCCGTGGATTGCGGCAGGAGCTGCGGGAGTCGTGCTGGGATCGGTGTGGAACTACACGGTGAGCAGCCTGTTTACATGGCAGACGTCCCGAGCCCCGGCGGCCATTGCTGTGCGTGAACGACCGCAACCCGATACTGAGACGTATCGTTGACGAGCGGCAGCGAGGGATCTGAATTGGAGATGACTGAGTCGCGGTCGTGGAGCGGCGTGGTCGCGTGGGTTGCGTGTCTCGCCATGACGCTGCTGGCGGCAGGAGTGCCCTTCCTGCGAGCGTTCTATCGCGTTGAGATTGATTACAACGAGGGCTGGAACATCTACAACGCAGCGACGGTGGCGGCGCATGGATGGCTCTATCCGGCGAAGTATGGCTGGACCTCGGTGAACTATCCGATGCTGTCGTTCGTGATCATGGCGCTGCTACACCGGGTCACCCACGAGTACCTATTTACGGCGAGGGTGGTGTCGTTGCTGAGCCTACTGGCGAGCGGAACTCTCGTTGCTGTGATTGTTCATAGCCTTTCGGGCAAGGGCTGGCGCGCGCCGGTGATGGCGGGGATGTTCGTGGTTGCGGTGTTTTGCGCGAATGCGGACTATTACGTGGGCATGGATGACCCGCAGATGTTCGCGCAGGTGTTCTTCCTTGCAGGGCTGTATGTCTATGTCTGCTGGCGAGACCGACTGCCGGCAATCGCCTTGGTGGCGCTGCTCTTCGTGGTGGGTGGTTTTATCAAGCACAACCCGATCGACTTTCCGCTGGCTGTACTACTCGATCTGCTGCTGGTCTCTCGATGGCGCGCGGCGTGGTTCAGCGTGTGTGGATTTGTGCTGGTGGCTGCTGGTTTGGCGCTGAACGTTCACTACGGCGGCCCGCACTTCATCGACCAACTACTTGCTCCGAGGAGCTATTCGTGGACCAAGGCGGCGCTGCAGTTGCGCAATGTGCTGGGGCCGATCCTGCTGCCGGTTGGCATCGCCATTTACATGGCGTGGCGGCTGCGTGGGGATCGGGTGCGGAGAGTTGCAGCGATCTTTCTCGCCGCAAGCATGCTTCTGGGAGGGTATTTTGGCGGGGGCAACGGCGTTTCGGTGAACTCGCTGTTTAGCGCTACGCTGGCGGTGGCGATTCTGCTAGGGCTGCTTCTGGAGGAGGTCGACAGCTGGAGTTTGCGACGGATTAGACCTAACTCGCGGCCGATTCTGGAGGCGGCGCTGTTCCTGTGGCTGCTCATCCCGCTGGTGATCTCGGGCAACTGGAATGTGCGGGGAGTAATAAGGGAGACGCGGGCTGCGGACGGGCGTTTTGATGACGAGGTGGAGGCGATGGCTGCCCAGCCGGGGCTGGCTCTATGCGAAAGTCTGTTGCGCTGCTATGCCGCTGGTAAACCCTACATCTACGATCCGTTCAACGCGACGCGGTTGGTGGAACTCGGGGAGCAGGATCAGGCGGAGATGCTGCGATCGATTGAAGAGCGCAAGTTCGGAGTGATTCAGCTAGGCGTTCCTCTGGGCAATGACGAGAGGATCGGCCAGGTTGATCCGGCGCTGCGCGAACGCTTTACGCCCGAGATGCTGCGGGCGATACAACAGAACTACATGCTGGCGATGCAGGATGCCGACGCGGCACTCTATGTTCCAGCCAGCAAGTAGCGCGGGCGCTGAGGCTAGGCGGAAAGTCCGTTGTGCAGAATGCTTACGGCTTTGTGCGCCGCGTAGAGCACGCCGAGGATGGCGGCAGAGGGAAGCGTCGAGATCGCAAATTTAGCGAGGTTGTCGTCGTAGGACCAGAGCTTAAGGTCGTACTTCTCGAAGAGTTCGTCGCGCTTGATGCCTCTCGCGATCATCACTGAGGAGACGAAGGACGATACGGCGAGGAGAACACTCTCGGCTGTGCCGCTGCGGGCGCGGCCGATGTGATAGTACTCGTGGGCAGTTTGGGCGGATTCGCCTGCAAAAGTAGTTCCGTGAGACACAGATTCAAGGTGCATATAGCCCTCCGCGGTGGGCTTTGGGGTGTCTTTACTGTGCACCCTTTCACCGCAATAACATAATTACCGAATCGGTAAAGATTGCCTATAACCTTCTGCGTTACCTAAGTACAACGTTTGGGTTATGGCTTGATCCCTGCCTGTTGAAGCATGGCGAGGAATTGGCCCTGAGTTCTCATATCGATAGACTGAGCGGCCACCTTTCCACTTCGATCAAAGATGAAGGTCTTGGGGATGCCCTCGACGTGAAATTTCTTCGCGGTAGTACCGTCCGGGTCGAGCAGGATTGGGTAATTGATGTTGTGAGACGAGATGTAGCTCGCTACTTTAGCGTGGTCGTCTTCATCCGAGAGCGACAGGACGACTAGACCTTGTTTAGCGAATCGGTGAGCGAGGGTGTCCAGGTCCGGCATCTCCTTGCGACAGGGCGGGCACCAGGTTGCCCAAAAGTTCACCATGACGACCTTGCCGCGAAGCTTCGACAGGGTCCAGGACTTGCCGGTAAGGTCGGTGAGGGTGAAGTCAGCCTTCTCTACTTCGACTTCGTCGGCGACGAGAATGGACTTCGCGCGCTCGAACTCTGGATCGTTGAGTGTGGAGGTCACATGCTCGTAGCGGACGAGCTTTGCGAGTTCGAGATAGGGTGATGCGGGACGCTCGGCTTTGTCCGCCGTTGGGACAATGGGACTCTGTGTGAGTGCGAGGGTCAATGTGTTGGCGACGTCCTGCAGAGACTGATGGCCGAAGTCGCCTTCCGTGGAGAGATTTGATAAGCCGGAGGCAAGGCGCAGCTTATTCTTGCTGCCCGGAAGAGCAGCGATTTCGGCGGCTATGGCGCTGGTTTTGGCCCCGCGTTCGGAGTCGGGTGTGGACCGGAGAGTCTTCATCTCGGCGATGATGGCCGATTCCGCCGCAGTGTAAACCGGCTTGGCCGCCGCCTGGGCGGCCGACTGGTTCTGCGCCTTTTCCTGTGTTTGAGGCGAGGCCTGGGCCCCGGCGGATACGCCGGTCGCAGAGAGGCTAACGAGAAGTCCGGCTGACAGGATGGCTCTTCGTGTGGATAGCATGTATTCGCAAATGATAACCGGCGAATGAAAAGACGCCCCGGAGGTCGATTAGGACCCACCGGGGCGACGGTTTGCAGACGGCCCGTAAGCCGAATTCTGTTTTAGACGATCATTCCTCTACGCGACGCATTACTGCGGCGCTTTAGCAACCTACCCGCAGGTTCCGGCTGCCGGTTTCGCTTTCGCTCGACCAGCTCTCTCGGCCTGGGCGCATCGGGCCAATGCGCTTGCTGCCCGCTCGAGAGTGCGGGGCAACATCCCTGCCTATTTGGTCTTGCTCCGTGTGGGGTTTACCAAGCGTTCCTGCTTACGCAGGAACCGGTGCGCTCTTACCGCACCTTTTCACCCTTACCCTGCTGTCGTCTTTCGACTCCAGCCGGGCGGTTCGTTCTCTGTTGCACTGGCCGTCCAGAGGTCTTGAAACCTCCGTCCCGGACGTTATCCGGCACACTGCCCTGCGGAGTTCGGACTTTCCTCCCCCGCCAAACGGTCTGCATCAAGAGACACGGTCCGAAGGCGGCAGCGATCATCCAGCCGTCTGCCTTTCAAGTGTATCGCGGCTGGAATCAATTCCTGAGCACTTTTTGAACCAGACTGATAGGCTTCTCGTACAGAAATACAGGGAATCCCGGATGGAATTCAAAGAGGCGGTAAAGATCGCGCTGCAGTCGCTTTGGGCGAACAAGCTGCGCTCCGTGCTGACGCTGCTTGGCGTGGTGATCGGCGTGGCCAGCGTGATCGCGGTGGTGACGCTGGTGAACGGCGCGAATACCTACGTCGCGACGAAGTTTTCAAGCTATGGGGCGGACGTCTTCACTGTCTCGAAGATGCCGCAGTTCATCACTTCTGCCGAGGATTACGAACGCTTCCAAAGGCGTAAGGACATACTCTTTCCCGACTATCAATACATCGTCGACAACTGCCATCGCTGTCGGGGGATTGGCGCGCAGCAGGCGACCGTGGGCAAGATCGTTCGCGGGACGGAGTCGGTGACGGACTCGAGCATTCGCGGCTATACCTGGCAGATGCCTTCGCTGCAGAACCTGAACATCATGCAGGGACGTGGATTTACCGAGGCCGATGAAGAGCACGCGTCGCATGTAGCGATCATCGGGACGGACATCCAGGACCACCTCTTTCAAGGGATCGATCCGATCGGCCAGGATTTGCGGGTGGACGGTGGTGTCTACACCGTGATTGGCATCAGCGAGAAGCAGGGAAGCACCTTCGGGGCTAGCCAGGACAACTGGGTCGCTGTGCCGCTGACGACCTACCAGAAGAGCTATGGGACTTCGAAGACGCTGACGATCTACATTAAGGCGGGCGAGGCGGGCCCGAGGCTTGAGGCCGCCGCCGACGAGGTGCGCGTTCTGGTGCGGTCGCGCCGGCATGACGCTCCGAATGCGCCGGACTCCTTTGAGTTGGACACAAACAGTACGCTGGTGGGCTTCTTCGGAACGATCACGGCGATCTTTGGAAGTGTAGCCGGAGGTCTTGCCCTGATCGCGCTGGTGGTCGGTGGCATCGTCATTATGAACATCATGCTGGTCAGCGTGACCGAGCGGACGCGCGAGATCGGCATCCGCAAGGCGTTGGGAGCGAAGCCAAACGATATCCTGATGCAGTTTCTGATTGAGTCGGCGACTATGGCGCTGGTCGGCGGTGCCATCGGGGTAATGGGTGGGATTATCGTGGCGCAGATCATCACTCTGGTTGCGGGATTTCCCTCAACGGTCGAGGTATGGAGCGTATTTTTAGGATTGGTGATGGCGACTTGTACCGGGATCTTCTTCGGCGTGTATCCGGCGCGGAAGGCGGCGATGCTGGACCCGATTGTGGCTTTGAGAGCGGATTAGAGATGTAGGGAGAAGGGCAAAGGGAGAAGCGAAAGCGGACTGTGTCTTTCTTCCTTTTCACTTCTTCCTGCACTTGAGGTTTTTATGCGGATAGCGGACGCGAACGAGACGGTAAAGATGGCCCTGGATACGCTGCGCACGAACAAGCTGCGCAGTGGGTTGACGATCCTTGGCATCGTGATCGGGGTGATGACGGTGATCGTGATCTCGTCGGTCGTGACGGGGTTGAACAACAGCGTCTCAGACCTGGTGCAGTCGCTGGGGTCGAACGTGTTGTTCGTTTTCCGCTTTCCCGTCTTCGGTCAACGTCCGACGACGGAGATGCTGACGCGGAAGCAGTTGACCTACGACGATGCCATGGCGATGCGCGACCTGCCGCACGTGGTCGCCGTCTCTCCGGCGTTGCAGCACACGGACAATCAGGCCCCCGGGCGCGGCGGTACCACCGCGATTAAAGCCGGTGGAAAGAAGATGCAGAACACGATCCTCGAAGGCGACACGCCCGCGGCGACCGAGGTGAGCGAGCTGGATATGCGCGAGGGTCGATTCTTCACGGAGAACGACCAGGAGCGCGCCGCGAACGTGGTGGTCCTGGGAGCGGACACGGCGGATGGACTCTTCGAGGGCCAGAGTTCCATCGGTAAAGAGGTTGAGGTCGCCGGTGACATCTTCACTGTCGTGGGCGTGCTGGAGCGACAGAAGCAGGCGTTCGGCGGAGGCAAGAACCCGCAAGACAACAAGGCGTTTTTCCCTATCTCAACCTTCCATCGCATTCATCCCGAGCAGTTGGACTACTGGATCTCTCTGAAGTACGACGACCCGAAGAACCGGCCGCTGGTGGAGGATGAGCTGACCGAGTTGCTGCGGCGGCGGCGCAAGGTTGCGAATGAGGCTGCGGACAACTTCGCAATCTTCGGGACGGATTCGCTTACGCGGCTGTGGACGCAGATCACGGGCGGACTCTTCCTGCTGCTGGCCTCGCTTTCGAGCGTGGCTCTGCTGGTCGGCGGCGTAGGCGTGATGAACATCATGCTGGTCAGCGTGACGGAACGAACGCGCGAGATCGGGATTCGGAAAGCCATTGGCGCGACCAAGCAGACGATCCTTGGCCAGTTCACGCTGGAGGCGGTGGTGCTGTGCGCTGTCGGCGGCGTGATCGGCGTGATGCTGGGTGCTGCGATCGCATTGGGGCTCAAGTTTCTGCTGCCGTCGGCTCTGTCGACGATTTGGGTCTCGGTGGCGTTCTTGAGTGCCTGCGGTATTGGATTGGTCTTCGGAATCTACCCGGCGTGGAAGGCGGCGAATCTGAATCCGATTGAGGCGCTGCGGTACGAGTGACCGCGCTTCGATAAACTTACTGGATGCCAACCGGAGCACCTCTATTTGCACTCGCCGTCCAGGTGTCTCTAGCATTGCTGACGCTGGCGGGGCTCGCGTATTCGCTCATCGCGCTTTGGGGTGCCAGGGACTTTGTGCATTCGTGGCTACGGCAGATGGCCGCTCCCGCCGCAACTCCTGATGTGACGATCCTGAAGCCCATGAAGGGTATCGATCCGCGGATGGATGCGGGATTGCGCAGCCATTGTCTGCAGGAGTACGCCGGACAATTTGAGATTCTGTTTGGAGTGACTTCGCTCGATGATCCGGCGGTGGTGGAGATCGAACGTCTCCGCGCGGAGTTTCCTGGCGTGGATATCCGCCTGGTTCAGTGCCCTGAACGCTTAGGCGCATCCGGCAAGGTGAGCAACCTGGTGCAGATGCTGCGTGAGGCGAAGTACGAGCATGTCGTGATCAACGACAGCGACATCGAAGTCTCGCCCAGCTACCTGACCAACGTGATGCGCGGCTTTGCTGATCCGCAGGTAGGACTGGTGACTGCGCCTTACATCGGAAGCGCGGCGCTGAGTGGGGCGGGACTGACGATGTGGGCGAAGCTGGAAGCATTGGGGATTGCTACGGATTTCTTGCCGGGGGTGTTGACGGCGAAGAAGCTTGAGGGCGGCATCAGCTTTGGGCTGGGGTCAACGCTGGCGACGACAAAGACAGCCATCGGGAAGATCGGCGGTCTGGAGATGCTTGCCGACGACCTTGCGGACGACTACATGCTCGGCTACCGGGTCAGCCTGGCGGGCTACAAGGTGCAGCTGTGCGGAGAGGTCGTGAAGACGACCGTCCCGGCGTATGACTTCAAGGGATTCTGGGACCACCAGTTGCGGTGGGCGCGGACGACGCGGGACTCGCGCAAGCTGGGCTATATTGGCCTTGGCGTCACGTACTGCCTGCCGTGGGCGATTTTGACGATGATCGCGAGTGGCTTCGCGATATGGAGCTTCGCGCTTTTGAGCCTGGTGCTGCTGGCGCGGGTCTCGGTGGCTCTTGCTGTTGGAGTAGGCGTATTGGGCGATCGGCAGGTACTGCGCGACCTGTGGCTGCTCCCGTTGCGGGACTTCTTCGGGCTGCTCTTCTGGGCTTGGAGCTTCGCGGGCGATACGGTGGTGTGGCGCGGCGAGAGCTTCCGGCTGAAGGATGGGCGGCTGTCGCGGCTATGATGGTGCTCTAGGCTGGAGGCGGAAAGGTTCGAGCGGTAGTGTCGGCGTGAGGCGAGATGCAGGTCCTTCGACTCCGCGAATCGCGATAAGACTGCGATTCGCTCCGCTCAGGATGACGGAACTTTTAGATGGATGTGAGAGAGCGAAATTGCGATGGTCCGGCGACGGAGTTGATCTTCGGCGACTGGTATCCGGCAGCGCGCACGGATACATTGCGTGTCGGCAAAATCACGACGTCGCTGCTGCTGGGCGTGCCCCTGCTGCTGGGTCGCAAGAACGATGGCAAGATCTTCGCGATGAAGGACCTCTGTCCGCATCGTGGGATTCCGCTTTCGGCGGGCTGGTTCGATGGCGAGACCGTAATGTGCAAATATCACGGCTGGCGCTTTGAGCCGTGCGGCGGACAGTGCCGGGAGATCCCTTCGCTGACGCAGATCGACACGCTCGACGCGTCGAAGATCTATGCCACCTCATACCCGTGCGAAGAGCGCGACGGGTATGCCTGGGTGTATCTCCCCGCGGCAGGCTCGGGACGCGTAAGTGGAGAATTGCCTGATGTTCCGGAGCTTCCGAAGTTCTCGGAGAAGTTTCGAAGTGCGCATCTGGTTGCGGAGCTGCCATGCAATGTCGACCACGGGATTATCGGGCTGATGGACCCGGCGCATGGGCCGTTCGTGCACCAGGCGTGGTGGTGGCGTTCGCGCGCCAGCATCCATGAGAAGGTGAAGAACTTCGAGCCGATTCCTGAAGGATTCCGCATGTCGGCACATGCGCCTTCAGGCAACAGCGCCCCCTACAAACTGCTCGGGGTATACGGTGAGCCGATTACGACGACGATCGACTTTGTGCTGCCGAATCGGCGGTACGAGACGATCCGCTGCGGCGCGAAGTGGTTCTCCAGCTTGACCACTGTGACCCCGATTACTCCGTCGACCTGCCGGATTGATGTGATCGCTGCGTGGAACGTCTTCTACCATGTCCCATTTGTAACTTCGATCGCTACATTTTTCGGGGCGCGGTTTGTGGGGCAGGACCAGCAGACGATGATTGAACAGGCACAGGGCCTGCGGTACAACCCTGGCCTGATGCTGATCGACGACGCGGACAAGCCTGCGAAGTGGTACTTCGCGCTGAAGCAGGCGAAGCTGAAGGGCACGGGCGAGCACCCGTTGAGCGGGCCGGTCACGCTTCATTGGCGGAGTTAAAGCACGGTTCCAGAGGAGCATTCGGCAGGTGAGAAGGAACGGCACCAAGATCCAAGTCTTGCTTCTCATGGTGTTCCTTGGCGCGACCGTGATCGTATTTGTTCTATTGCTTCAAGGTGGACAAGCGCCACTTCCAGCAGATGCCCGTTCGGACTACGTTCTTGTTGAGAAGGCCTCTCACACGATGACCCTGTTTGAGCAGGGTCAGCCAATCAAGACCTACCGCGTTGCGCTTGGGCGCGGCGGTCCGGGACAGAAGCTTCAGGCTGGAGACAATAAGGTTCCTGAAGGTATCTATACGATCGCCGGAAGAAATCCCAAGAGCGCCTTTCATCGTGCCCTCCGCATGAGCTATCCGTTGCCCGAGCAGGAAATCCAGGCTCGCCAGCGCGGAGTGCCTGTCGGGGGCGACATCATGATCCACGGTATTCGCAACGGCTTTGGTTGGATAGGTTCGATGCAGCGGCGGGTCGACTGGACGAAAGGCTGCATTGCTGTGGACGACGAGGAGATTGAAGAGATCTGGCGCGTGGTTCCGGACGGTACGCCGGTTGAGATCCGTCCGTGATCTCCTGGCTCCTATCTAGCTATGCAGCCTTGGCGCGTGTGGTTGTGATCACGATGATGCTGACCAGGATGCAGAGCGTGCCGATGATGGTTCTGACCCCGAGAGCTTCGCCGCCCGCGAAGTAGCCCAATAGAACAGCCACTACCGGGTTCACGTACGCATAGGTGCCGACCTTGGTGGGCGACTCATGGTGGATAAGCCAGACGTAGGCTGTGAAGCCGATGATGGAGCCGAAGACGATCAGGTAGAGCAGAGCGAACCATGCCTCCGGGGAGATCGAAGCCGGGTGGAAGTTGTGGAACTCCCCCAGCGACGCCGAGGTGATCGTCAGCAGGGCTCCTCCGAGGAGCATCTGCAGCCCTGAGCTCTGCACTTTGGAAGGAGGGAGCGGCAGCTTCTTCGACAGGACCGAGGCAATTGACCAGCTAATGGCACCCGCTATGAGAGCGATCGCTCCGCTGAACTCGATCGCCGCGCCTCCAAGATTCAAGGAGCGGCTCAAGAGAACGCCCACTCCGCAGATGCCCACGATCAGAGCAAGAGCGAGGCGCGCGGTAAGCTTCTGAGTTCGCAGGAAGACGATCTCGGCGAGGGCGATGAATGCGGGGATGGTGGCCATCATAACGGCGGCTATGCCGGAGGGAACGCGTTGTTCTGCCCAGAAGAGAAGGCCGTAATCGACCAGAAAGATGAGGAAGGCAAGCAGGAGCACGGAGATCCACTGACGCTTGTTTGGCAGTGGCTCTCCGCGCGCCGCCATCCATCCGGTTAAAGCAAGACCAGCGGCGAGAAAGCGGAGCGCCGCGAAGAGCAGCGGCGGCATCTCGTGGACGCCGACACGGATCGCGAAGAACGTCGATCCCCAAACAAAGTAGATGATTGCGAAGGCCAGCAAAGTTTTCCACGCGAGATTCCCACTCTTGTCGGCCATGCTTCTCTTGTATCAGCAGAAGATGCTGGGCGGTAGCGTCAGACCCTCTGTTAGGCTCCATCGCGTGGAGCCGGGGAGTGTCGGCGGAAGGCTGCATCTGGCGGAACTACTATCGAACGGATATCGTTGAAGTATGCGTCTCTAACGCAGCCCTTGGCAGCGCCTAGCAGATTGGCAGATGAATCCCGTGTTGAGGCTGTTGATGACCTTTGTATTTACCCGCAGAGTATCTCGTGTCGCCCTTCTCGCAACTCTTCCCGCATTGGCTCTGGGCGGTTTCTCGGTTGCGGCTCACGCCCAGCGACTACCGAAGACGGTCCGGCCGGAGCACTACACGTTGGCGCTCACGCCTAACCTGAAGGCGGCGACGTTTGCGGGTGATGAGACGATCGACTTGACGCTGGCAGCAGCGTCGAAGACGATCACGCTGAACTCAGCCGAGATCAGCTTCAAGAGCGTGACCGCAACCTCCGCGCAGGGCGCGGCGGAGACGGCCACGGTTTCGCTCGATCCGGATAAGGAGCAGGCGACCTTCACGTTTCCCGCTGAGCTTCCCGCTGGGAAGCTGAAGCTCTCGATCGCTTACACGGGCATCCTGAATAACGAGCTTCGTGGATTCTATCTTTCGAAGACCGAGAAGCGAAACTACGCGGTGACACAGTTTGAATCGACCGATGCACGACGGGCGTTTCCTTCGTTCGACGAACCGGCGTTCAAGGCGACCTTCGATATCTCGCTCACAGTCGACGCCGGTGACACGGTGATCTCCAACACAAATGTGATCGCGGACAAGTCTGCGGGCGCAGGACTTCACACGATGACCTTCGCGACGACGCCGAAGATGTCGACCTATCTGGTCGCGTTCCTCGTTGGAGACTTCAAGTGTGTCTCTGGAGAGAGCGACGGCACGCCGATCCGCGCCTGTGCCACACCGGGACAGGAAGAGAAGGGTAAGTTCGCGGTCGAGGCCGCGGAGTACATCCTGCACTATTACAACAACTACTTCGGGATCAAATATCCCATGCCCAAGCTCGACATGATCGCTATCCCGGACTTCGAGGCTGGAGCAATGGAGAACTTCGGTGCGATCACCTATCGCGAGACGGACTTCCTGATCGACGAGAAGACGGCTTCGCTGAACCAGAAGAAGAACGTTGCGGTGGTGGTAGCGCATGAGATGGCGCACCAGTGGTTCGGCGACATGGTGACGATGCAGTGGTGGGACAACATCTGGCTGAACGAAGGCTTTGCGACCTGGATGGAGACGAAGTCGGTGGCGAGCTGGCACCCGGAGTGGCGCTACTCGCAGGATGAGGCGGCGGTGCTTGACGGCACGCTGAACCTCGACTCGCAACCGACGACACATGCCATTCGCGCGACGGCGGACACCCCCTCCGAGATCAACGAGATGTTCGACGGCATCAGCTACGGCAAGGGTGGCGCGGTGTTGGCAATGGTGGAGAACTACCTGGGACCGGAGACCTTCCGCCAGGGCGTGCACAACTACCTTGCTGCTCACCTCTACGGGAACGCTACGGCGGAAGACTTCTGGGGTGCGCAGACGGCGACGAGCAAAAAGCCGGTGGACAAGATCATGGAGTCCTTCGTGGCGCAGCCCGGGGTTCCGCTGGTCACGATCACCAGCGATGGGAAGAACACGGTACGTGCCGCGCAGAGCCGCTTCTATCTGACTCCCGGAGTCAAGACAGCCGCAGCCGATTCGGAAGCTGCGAAGGCGCAAAGCTGGACGATCCCAATCTGCTTCAAAGCCGGTGCGCAAAATTCTTGCGAGATGCTTGCGCGCGATAGTCCGGCGCAGCCACTGAAGGTTCCGGCAGTGCCGTTCCTCTTCGCAGATGGCGGTGCGAAGGGCTACTACCGCACGCTCTATCCAAAGCCGACCTATGAAGCGATTCTCTCGCATGCCGAGACTTCGCTGACGCCGGAGGAACGCATCAGCCTGATAGGCAATGAGTGGGCGATGATGCGTTCGGGGCGCAGTGGAGTCGGCGACTACCTCAATCTCGTCGCGGCACTCCGTGCTGAGCCCGACTCCATCGTTTTGGAGCAGGCACTGGGTAAGATCGGGACGATCAATGATCGCGTGGCGACGGAAGGCGAGCGTGAACAACTCGCCGGGTGGATTCGCAGCGAATTCTCCCCGGCCTACGAGGCGCTCCATCCAGGCTCTGCGGAAGAGTCCCCGGACAAGAAGCAGA
The DNA here is from genome assembly GCF_014203275.1 of Granulicella aggregans. Classification (GTDB taxonomy): domain Bacteria; phylum Acidobacteriota; class Terriglobia; order Terriglobales; family Acidobacteriaceae; genus Edaphobacter. Next base: position 960,994 of record NZ_JACHIP010000002.1, on the reverse strand, counting down.
TGCGGGCTCTGCTCTTCGGAGTGCTCGGGAACGCGGGTGATCCTGTTGTCCTGGCGGAGGCGAAGCTTCTCGCAGAGAAGTATGTGAAAGATCCCTCCTCGGTTGATCCGAACCTGGCACAAGCTGCTCTCGGCGTTGCGGCCGCCCACGGCGATCTCGTGCTCTACGACAAACTTCTGGCGCTCAGCGAAAGCACCAGCGACACCGCAGTTAAAACGACCGCGCTCTTTCTCACGGCTTCGTTCAAGGATCCGGTGCTGGTCAAGCGCACACTCGACTTTGTGGCGGAGGGCAAAGTGCGGAATCAGGATAGCTGGATCCTGCTCGCGGCCCTGCTCAACCATCGCGAGACGCGCGAACAGGCGTGGACCTATATTCAACAGAATTGGACGAAGGTGTCGGCGCAGTTTACGACCAGTTCCGGGACAAGGGTTGTGGCTGCCGCGGGCAGTTTCTGTTCCGCGGAGAAGCGAGACGAGGTGGCGAGCTTCTTTGCAACGCACAAGGTGATCGCTGCGGAGCGAACGCTGAAGCAGTCGGCGGACAGCATCAACGCTTGTGTCCAGCTGCATCAGGCGCAGGAGCCGAATTTGAAGCAGTGGCTTGCGGCGAAGAGTGCGAGTTCGGGCGTTGCGAGCCGCTAGGCTAAACGGACGCACCGCGCGGTTCGAAGCGCCGGGTCGTGAGAATGAAGCAGAAAAGGCCACCGCGCTCGATCTCGGGTTTGAGATAGAGCGCGGTTTTACTTGGTGGCTTTCTCCCGTTCCTTTGCGATCTGGGCAAGGGAGAAACCCTCATCCCCGGTATTGAGGAGATCCTTCGCTCGGCCTATCCGCTGTGCGGTGTAGATTCCTGAGTGACCGGAAAAGAGATAGCTAAGGATGCAGGCGATGCCGGCGTAGGCACCGGCTTCCGCTCCAAAGAGTTCGATTGCCATCAGAGTCGAAGCGATGGGAGTATTCGCCGCCCCGGCAAAGACTGCAACGAAGCCCATCCCAGCGAGGAGGCTTGGTGGCAGCGGAAGAAGGTGCGAGAGCGCGTTGCCCATGGTTGCACCGATGAAGAAGAGCGGCGTGACTTCACCGCCTTTGAAGCCCATGCCCAGTGTGGCCGAGGTGAAGAGCGTCTTGGCGGCGAAGTCATACGGTGGCAGGATCTTGTGGAAGGCGTCCACAATCTCCGGAACACCGAGACCCAGGAATCTGCGCGTGTGGTCTGTTCCGATCGCGAAGACGGCAGCCGCAACGATCACTCCGCCAGCGAAGGGTCGCAGGGGCGGCCATGGAATGTGTCTCGCGGCCATGCGCTTGATGGCGTGGGTGAGTTTTGTAAAGGTCATCGCCATTAGGCCGAATAGCACTCCGGCGGCGATCGCAGAGAGTAAGCCGCGAAGGCTCATATTGGGAACCCTTTCGACGATATACACCGTGTGCGTGACGCCCCATGCGCGCGTGACCATCTCGCCTATGAAGGCTGCGATGACGCAGGGTGCGATCGCTTCGTACGAAAGAGCCCCGAGCGCGAGTACCTCCAGGCCAAACACAGTCCCCGCCAGCGGCGTTCCAAAGACTGACGCGAAGCCTGCGCTGATGCCCATCATCAACACGATGCGGCGCTGCGCGCGGTCCATACGCAGCGGGCGACAGAGTTGGTCGGCCAGCGAAGCTCCGGTCTGAATGGCCGTGCCCTCGCGCCCTGCCGAGCCTCCAAAGAGATGCGTGAGGAAGGTGCCGATCAGAATTAGGGGTGTCATGCGGAAGGGGATGACAGCGTCGGGGTTCTCGACCTCAGCATGCACTTCTTCGAGGATCAGGTTGTTACCCGCCTCAACCGACCTGCCCGTGTACCAATAGAGAACCCCGACGGCCAACCCGGCCAGCGGAAGCAGAGCGACGATCCAGATGTGGCCCTCGCGAATCTCCGTCGCTTTCGCCAGCGAGACAAGCAGGAGCGCCGAGGCCGAACCTGCGAAGATGCCGACTACCGCAGCAATTGGAAGCCATTGCAGAAGGTAGAAGAGCAGAGGAAGAGGTCCGAAGGTGGTGCCCGAGGCCTTAGAAGGCTCAGGAGTCTCTGGCGTATGGGGTGGAGTCTTCAACATTTGTGGGCGCGCATCTCCTACAGAATTGTAGGAGTCATCAGCGCTGCGGCAGGTGCAGGCGGTTTTGGCGGAACCCCATCGCCAAATCTATGGCTGAAAGGTATCAGCTAGGGCGCTGTGGGTCAATGTGTCCAAAGGTTTAAGGCGTTTGAAGGAGAGGTCCCATTGTCGAAGTCCGTAATGCGACCTTTGATTGCGCGGCAAGATTAAATTCTCGCAAAGCGATTTGGAATCAGTTATTGTCTGAAGTGAGCCAGTCATTCAAGAGATCTTTATCCGCCGCCATGCCGCTGCGGAGGGTTTCCTATTCTGCATAGTCGCTGAACATGATTCTGCGTTCCGAACTTCCAGATTTGTAGCTGAGTGGTCCCACCGATAACGACACGTATTGATAGTCACCCTTGCACCTAAACCTCAGGAGACACGCCGAATGTCCACGCGTAGCCGCATCTTTCTTTCCCAGTCCTTGCTCATCCTGCTTCTACTGGCGGGTTCAGCGATCGGCTTCGCTCAGCAGACGCTTGGAGGCATTACGGGTGTTGTGACCGACTCCGCCGGGGCGATTCTGCCCGGAACGACGGTCACAGCTGTGGGCGAGCAGACTGGCCTGAAGCGCGTGCAGGCGGCGGGCGGGAATGGCGTCTACGATCTCTCCAACCTGCCTGTCGGCACCTATACGCTGACTTTCACGCATGATGGCTTTCAAACGGCGAAGTTTCCTGGCGTGCAGGTGCAGGGAGACCGTACTGCAACCTTGCCGGCCAGCCTTGCTGTAGGTTCGACGAGCGAGTCGGTGACGGTTGAGGCAACGCCCTTGCTGAACGCGGTCGATACGACGAACGGCTATGTTCTCGACGCACAGCAGATTCAGTCGATTCCTCTGCCTACGGGCAGCGTTCTGGGAGCGGCAATCCTTTCTCCCGGCGTCAATGCGGAACTCCCCACTGGAACGGGAGCGAACGATGGTCTCGGCAATCCTCCCATCTGGGCGAACGGTCAGCGCGATACATCCAATAGCTTCTCGATCAACGGTGTCGACGGCAGCACGCTTTTCAACGGCAAGAGCACCAGCAGCGTAGGCTCAGCCCGCGTCGTGAACAGCACCGGCGTCGGGAACAGCGGCGGCGGCGGCATCATCCAGTCGAGCGCCTCGGTCTATCTATCAATAGGCAATGCAATTCCAACGCCTGCCCCTGAGACGATTCAGGAGCTTCGTGTCAATGCGTCGATGTACGACGCGCAGCAGGGCGCGACCTCTGGTGCGCACATCGACATCAGCACAGCATCGGGAACGAATACGTTTCATGGCACCGTGTACGGTCATCGCGGAACCAATGCGTTGAACGCCGCACCCTTCTTCTTCAAGAACGATGACGACATCCCAGCGAATCTGAAGAATCCCGAACTTCACAGGTATATCGTTGGTGGTACATTCGGCGGCCCGATCATCAAAGACAAGCTATTCGGGTTTATCGCTTACCAGCACCTGCATGTGTCTGACTCGGCCCTTGGTTATTCGTTCCTCGATGTGCCGGCTGGGTTGAGCGACGATCGCAGTGCGTCTGCACTGGCAGCGATTACGGCGACAAACTTTCCAGACTCGAACGTCACGGCTGATTCAGCCAATCTGATCGATCCCACGGCACTGGCGCTCTTCAACTCTCCGTCTCTTCCTGGGGAGCCCGGCAAGTGGCTGATACCGAATGCGACCACGACTAACCTGACGTCAACCCACCCGAACAACGCCTTCCTTCCGGGAACTGGCCGTTTCAAGGCGGATATGGCTGTTGCCGACCTCGACTACAACGCAACCTCGAAAGATACCATCGCGTTGAAGTACTACTACCAGCACGATCCGACGATTGCGCCTTATGCGTACTCGAACGTACCTGGATTCACGCAGCATCTTGATGCCGGCGCGCATGTCTTTGCGATCAACAATACCTATATTGTCCGTTCGAACCTGAGCACGCAGGAGACTCTGGGCTACGTACGCGAAAAGATCTACAGCACCAACGAACAGCCCTTCGGCCCGCAGAGCATCCCAAGCGGTACCGGCACGGCTTCCATCAACGCCTTCGGTTCGACTTACTTCCCGGGCGTCTCGATTGTGAACGTTCTGGGCGAGGCAGGTTATGCAGCTAACGTGTCGACTGGCATTCTGAGTGTCGGGCCGAATGCCGAGGCGCAGGGGTCGAACACCGGTGTCTTCCAGAACCGTCTGCAGCCCTCAGCCAATGCCATCCTAACGCTAGGCCGCCACAGCATCACCTTTGGAACCAGCTATAGCTATACGCAGCTGAACACCATCGACAAGCGCACAGGTACAGGAACGATCGCGACCGACGACTTCAGCGCCTTCGCTCAGGGTTATGTCACACCGGGTGGGTCAAGCACCGGCTTCTATGTAACCTCGTTCCTTCAGGGCAATGCGAGCCGCTACTACCGCGCGAACCAGCTTGGCATGTTCGTGCAGGACAAGTTCCAGGTGACACCGCACCTCTCACTGTCCGCTGGTCTTCGCTATGACTGGGATGGCGGCCTGACCGAGAAGGAAGGACGCATCTTCAACTTCGATCCGAAGCTCTACAGCTACAACGTTGCTGCGGACTCGATCGATAACCCAGGCTTCATCATTGCGGGCAATAACGTAAACGGAACCAAGGGCGTCAGCGATACGACGCTCACCGGTCGCCAGTGGGGCATCGGGCCGCGTCTCGGAGCAGCGTGGCAGCCCTCGTGGTTTCATGACAAGGTCGTCGTCCGTGCCGGTACCGGAATGTATTACGACCGTGGCGAACTCTTTAGCTACTTCTCGCCGGGCTATGCGATCGGCACTGTCACCGGCGGCCCGTTCGGCGTCAACCAGCAGCTTCCCTTCGTGACGGCTTCGACCTGCCCATCGACATCGCTCTATAGCTACTACATTCCCACCTGCGCGACGAACGCTGCGGGCGATCCTTTCTCTCCGCCGGACCAGAAGCCGACAGCGGAAGGCGGTAATCTGGCGAATCCGTACAGCACCACGTTGCGCAATCCCGTATCGAGCAGCCCCAAGTCGTCGGACTTGAGCAAGTACCTGCCGAACGCGGATACCATCGCGAACGCCGGTGGTCAGCCGATTTCGCTCGGTGTCTATGACCGTGCGAACAAACTCCCCTACACGATCAACTACACGTTGAACATCCAGTGGCAGCCGCGCAACGATCTCGCGATTGAGCTTGGCTATGTCGGGAATCTTGGCCGCCACCAGGTGATCCCCGTGCCCTTCAACCAGGCACAGATTGCCAGCCCTTCCAACCCGACACTTAAGGGCGGCGCGCTCCAGCAGACGGCTTCCTATGGATACACAGTAGGAGGGGCGACACTGAATGATGGGTCGCCGTACATGGCCAACTATGAGGGCGGCAATCTTGACCTCCGCGTTCCCTATATCGGTTACGCTGCGGAGTCGATCGACTACAAGGCTGCTGGCGTAAGCCAGTACAACGCGCTTCAGGCTCATATTGAAAAACGCATGAGCCACGGCTTCCAGGTCGGTCTCTCCTACACCTACTCCCACGCTCTCGATGAGCAGAGCGGTCTCGGCCTCTTTTACAACGGCAACAACGCGCTCAACCTGCGCGATGCTTATGCTTCGGCAGACTTCGACCGCACCCACGTCATCAACTTCAACTACGTCTACCGTCTGCCGGACTTCGCTCCGAAGTACACGGTCAAAGGTGATTTGGCGAACGGTTGGTCTGTAGTTGGGCTCACCGTGCTTCAGAGCGGCCAGCCTTACAGCGTTATCGACTTCACGGGCGCAGTCGGCGGCATCTACTACAGCACCAACAACGGCATCACGAATCCGATTGTTCCGCTGGCACCTGGATGCACGGCGAAGTCCGCGCTCACTGGTCACTCAGGAGCCTTCGCTGGTGCTCCCGCGCTGAAGTCGGACTGCTTTACTGTGCCACTGATCGCCCCGGGTGGACTGAATGGCGCAGTGCCACTTTCGGATACGTTTGAGACGGACTTCACCTCCGGGCAGAGAAACATCTTCCGCCAGCCATTCCAGAAACGGGCCGATGCATCGATCGTGAAGCTAACTAACTTCACGGAGCGTTACGCCCTGAAGTACACCTTCGACATCTACAACCTGACGAACACTTCCAGCTTCGACGTTCCAGGAAACGAGGTCTCGCAGAACGAGAACTACAACAACTTCCCGACGGCCGGGCAGCCTCTTTATAACGCTCCGTTCGGTATCGGCGTAGTCACACACACCATCGGCAGCCCGCGGCAGATTCAGATGTCGCTTGGTCTGACCTTCTAACTCGCAGTCACGCAAATTGAATGATTGAAGAGGCTCCGGGAGACCGGAGCCTCTTTTCTTGAGCCGCTTCGGATACCGGCAAGGCGTTTAGAATCGGGTCACGATGATTGCTCACCTGCGCGGCCTCCTCCTTACCAAGTCACCGAACCTTATCGTCGTCGAGTGCGCAGGCGTGGGCTACGAGGTTGCGATCTCGGTTGCAACATTCTCCTCGTTGCCGGCTGAAGGTGCGAGCGCGGCACTGCATATCTACACAAATGTTCGCGAGGACCAAATCGCACTCTTCGGCTTTGCGGAGATGACGGAGAAGCGCCTCTTCGAGAAGCTGCTGACTATCTCCGGCATCGGGCCCAAGCTGGCGATTACGGTGCTCAGCGGCATCTCTGCAGAGCGGCTCGTAGCTGCAATCCGCTCCGGCGATCACGCGACGCTCACGCGCATTCCTGGGATCGGCAAGAAGACCGCCGAGCGAGTAGTGCTGGAGTTGAAGGACAAACTGGAGGCGCTGGCCGTGCAGTCTTCAGACGATGAGATAGCGCATCATGGCGCGGCAGGCGACGACGCGATCTCCGCGCTGGTCAACCTCGGCTATCAGCGGCCCGTGGCAGAGAAGGCCGTAGAGGCTGCATTGAAGCGCGAGCCTGATCTGTCGGGAGATTTTGAGGCGCTCTTCCGGGCGGCGATGTCGGCCATCCGTTAGCAGGTTAGCTGCGTCGCTTGTAGCGAATGGCGAACTCGTATCCCTCGTTGGGCGGGAAGAGCTTTGCCACGGCGCGTAGACGGTCAGCGAGAGCTTTTGGCGCAAGCAGCGGGTAGTCGCGCTCGCGAAGCTCGGCGTACTCAAAGTCGATCGCCAACGAAAGCTGATAAATGGCTACAGCATCGGAGAAGGCAGCCTCTATGTACTCGTTCCGGGCCTTCTCATCGATTAGCGTCCGTGCATCCGTCTTGACGTTCTTGGCCTTCGAGAGCTCGCGGCTCTCAAAGGCGTCCCGGCTGGTCTCGCCACGGACATCGGCGACGGCCTGCTCCCACACCAGGTCGGAGAAAGTCTTCGGGATACCCGCGATGTCAACGAAAGCGTGACTGACGTTGATGAAAAATTCGAATGCAAGTGCAAAACGGTCGCCCAGCAGACGAGTCGAGATGAAGACGCCATCGATGCCGGCCTCATGGGCTGTGCCGGCAGTGCCAGCCAAGCGGACGTCGCGGTGGCAGATGGCGCGGTCGCTCAACTCCGCTGTATAGGTGGTGGCGATCATCGGGTCGTCGCTGTCATCGCTCTTCGAAGAGAGCGGCAAGGAAGCCTCAAGGTCCAGAGGCTTGTCCATCAACGTAAGCGGCACAAAGTAATAGGCTTTACGGCCCAATGAGGAAGCGATGGTCGCCGGAACCGCCTGGACGATGCGAGCAAGATCGGCATTCTCAAGGTTGTTTTCGCCAAAGGCAGTGTAATGTACGCCATTGGAGGATTGGCGCAGATCGCTCTGACGTGCGATCTCTGTTGCCTGCATCAATCCACTTTTTACCGGTTCCGCCATAAGGCAGTATTCTATCTTGTATGGGCATGCAGACGAACGGCGCAGCGCAAACATCTCACGGTACGGTTGGGGCGAACGCGGGTTCGACGACGTTGTTTGGAGTTCCAATCGGCGATCTCGGCTGGTTTGCCAGCCTGCTGATGGGGACCGCGACGGCCTTCGCTGCCTTCTTTGCGGCAACCTTTGCGGGCATCGTGTTCATTATGGTGTGGAACTCGACCGGCCATGGGACGCTCGACTACTCGTTCAGCTACATGAGGCTTGGCGTTCCGGTCGGCGTGCTGGTACTGGTTGTCTCCTTGGGGTATCTGGGATCATTGTGGGTTCGCAGGATGACCCGGAGCGCTTAGACTGCTGAAGGGGCTGGATCGGACGTGGCGAAGCGTGAATAACGTGGATCAGGATCAGCCTGAGTCGGTCTGGGACTATCCTCGTCCACCGAGGCTGGACGCAAGCGCCCGGCAGCTAAGGATCGTTCATAGTGGTATCTCCGTTGCTGAGACATCGAAGTCACTGCGAATCCTCGAAACAAGTCATCCTCCGGTCTATTACATTCCGCAACAGGACATCGCAATGGAGTTCATGCGACTGTCGTCACGTCGCGGGACGTTTTGCGAGTATAAGGGCGTAGCAACTTATTGGGACTTGCAGGTGCCGGGAGCGAAGCTGGTTCAGGATGTCGCATGGAGCTACCCGCATACGTCGAATAGCTATGCAGCGTTGAAGGACTATCTGGCTTTTTATGCCAGCCGGGTGGATGAGTGCTGTGTTGATGACGAGCGGGTTGAACCGCAGCCCGGCGACTTCTATGGAGGTTGGATCACCTCTCATGTGAAGGGGCCGTTCAAAGGCGCGCCCGGGACTAAAGGGTGGTAGTGGCGCAGTCCACATCGACTCCCCTGCTATTCTTCCCTCATTCATCTTTTCTATAGTTCGACCCATTCCAGTACGGAGATCCATTCGTTATGACCCTTGCAGCAAAGATGTTTTCCTTTGGCCTTGGCGCAGCTGCGCTCGCATCGCTCACAGGCGTGGCAATCGCCGCAGATAAGACGCCTTCGTACTACGGGCCGCAGCCAGCGGTTGAGTCGATCGACCTGACGATGTACGCGCGGATTCGCGAAGAAGGACTGAAGCACTCGCACGTGATGCAGTTCGCGGGCTCGCTCACCGAGGGAATTGGGCCTCGACTTACCGGGTCGCCGAACATGGCGAAGGCGAATGCCTGGACGCGCGATACGCTGACGACGATTGGGCTTTCGAACGCGCACCTCGAAGATTGGGGTGAGTTCGGCATGGGCTGGCAACAGATCAACACCTGGGCTCGGATGGTCGGCCCTGATCCAGAGCCGCTGTGGGCCGAGGCGTCTCCGTGGTCGCCTTCGACTAAGGGGCCAGTGACCGGCGAGGTGGTCTACGTCAATTTGACGGACGAGAAAGAGCTCGACGCTTTCAAGGGCAAGCTAGGCGGCAAGATTGTTCTGCTGGGAGCGATGCGCCCGACGCCTGATATTACCGAGCCACTGTTCAAGCGCTACACGGACGCAGAGCTGAAAGAGATGGAGAGTTTTGAGGCTAGCGGTGGCCGCTACGCTCCGGGGTCGCCCGAGCTGATGAAGGCACTCGCGGATCGGGCACGGATTGCAGCGCTACGGAAGTCCGCCCTCAAACTGATGTCCGAGGAAGGCGTGCTTGCGATTCTGACGCCGAGCCGCGATGGCGGCAGCGGCGGTGGAACCGGAATCATCTTCGATGACAACGGCGCGGCCCTGGCTCGCGACGCGCAGAAGAAGGAGAATGCGGTCACGATTCCCAACGCAGTGATGATGATTGAGCACTATAACCGGCTCGCGCGGATGTGTGAGGCGCATGTGCCTGTGACAGTGGAAGTGAACATCGAAGCGAAGTTTACCGGGGACCATGAGCACGGCTTCAACACTGTGGCGGAGATTCCCGGTACCGATCCAAAGTTGAAGAACGAAGTTGTAATGGTGGGTGGACATCTCGACAGCTGGATCTCAGGGACTGGCGCGACAGACAACGGCGCGGGCTCGATTGTGGCGATGGAGGCGGTGCGGATTCTGAAGGTGCTGGACATCAAGCCGAAACGGACGATCCGGATTGCGCTGTGGTCGGGCGAGGAAGAGGGGCTGTACGGGTCGTCTGGCTATGTGAAGCAGCACTTCGGCACCTTCGCGGAGCCGAAGGAGAAGGAGCCGGAGAGCGTGCCGAGCTTTTTGCGGCAGAAGGGCGCATTGGCGACGACCAAGGAGTGGGAGACGCTCGACGCGTACTACAACCTGGACAACGGCACGGGCAAGGTTCGCGGTGTCTATACACAAGAGAACTACGCGATCGGACCGATCTTCAAGCAGTGGATCGCTCCTCTGGCGGACCTGGGGGTGACCACGATCAGCTATCGCAATACGGGCGGAACAGACCATCTCTCCTATGACGCTGTGGGGTTGCCGGGCTTCCAGTTCATCCAGGACGAGATGGACTACGAGACGCGGACTCACCACTCCGACATGGACACCTACGACCGGCTGCACCCGCTCGATCTCGAGCAGGCGGCGGTGGTTGAGGCGATCTTCCTCTACAACACGAGCGAGCGTGAGGCGATGATGCCGCGGAAGCCGTTCCCGCATCCGGAGCTGGAGAAGGGCGCGAAGGCACCGATTCCGGGGATCTATCCGAACGCTGTCGAGCCGAAGTAATTCTTCCTCGCTGCAGAAGACGGCGAGGCCTTCGGGTCTCGCCGTTTTGCTTTTTAGAGCCAGGCGGTGAGGAAGCGTCCGCCGGAGCCACGAAGCTGCAGTTGATCTCGACGGTTCTGGAAGTAGCGCTCGTTGATCTCGACGGCACCCATGTCTTCGATGGCGCGGAACTCTTCGAGCTCATAGGCCACTTCAGGCGGCGTGAACCAGAGCCGGAAGGGCTCGCCCGCAAGCGCGACGCGGGAGGCGAGGGAGTCGAACGCGAGCTGTTCGTGTGGAGGCAGGACGCGCCGAGGCTGGCCGTAATCGAAGACCACGCCTGAGCCAGCGGGGCTCTTGGCGATAAAGCCGATGGTGGCGCGAAAGGCATCGAGGGTCAGATAGGGGACGACGCCTAGCCAGGCAAAAAAGGTCTTTTGGCTGGGGTCGAAGCCAGCGGACTGAAGCTTCTCGAGCGCCGTCTCGCGCTCGAAGTCGACGGGGGTGAAACTCAGGCGCGGTGGGGCCGACATGCCGGATTCGGCGAGTAGATCCTTCTTCCATGCCTGCGTCGCCGGGTGGTCGACCTCAAAGACGTGGAGATGCGGGTAGGGATTGCGATAGGCGAAGGTATCAAGCCCCGCGCCGAGCAGCACATACTGCGTCGCTCCTGAAGCCACGGCATGGGCAAGCTGATCTTCGGCGTAGCGACTGCGAGCGACGAGATGGGCCCGCAGAGCGATAGAAAAGGGTCGCTGCTTCTGATCAGGGGCTGGGTCCGGTGTGCGGCGAAGCTCGGCCCTGCCCTCGGACCCGAGGATGGGAATTGCGAAGGGGTCGTCGAAGACGATAGGCGTGTCGTAGATCTGGTGTGCGGCCCGACGCAACGCGACACGCATGGCAGTGCGGGATGGGGCTGCTTCCTGCATGAGACAAGAGTAATTCAGGATGATTTGCTAGACACGCGAGCGCGGTTAGACCGCCTTGGCAGTCAAAGTCTGGGTCCCCGCCCAATCGTCCAGCCTATGAACGAGAGGGATCAGCTCGGCAGCTGGCACCGGGCGGCTCAAGTAGTAGCCTTGTGCGGTATCGCAGCCCTCAAAGCCGAGGAAGTGAAACTCTTCCGCGGTCTCTACACCTTCGGCGACCACGGTCATGGAGAGGCCGTGCGCCATCGCGACCATGGCTCGGATGACGGCGAGGCTGGTGTCTTCTGTCATGCACTTCATCACGAAGGAGCGGTCGATCTTGATGCGGTCGATGGAGAAGCGGGTGATGTAGGAGAGGCTGGAGAAGCCGACCCCAAAGTCGTCGATGGCGAGCCGAACGCCCATCCCACGCATCTCGATAAGAGAGTTCTGGGTCGATGAGGAGTCGTTCATGAGGATGCTCTCGGTGATCTCAAGCTCGATCGATTCGGGATCGCGGCGGGACTCCTCGAGGCAGCGGCTCACCATCTCGGGCAGGCCGAACTGCTGAATCTGGCGCGGCGACAGATTGACAGCCAGAAGGAAGCGACGGCCCAGCTGAGTTTCGAGCAGACCGATCTCATGGCAGGCCTGGCGCAGCACCCACTCGCCGATAGAGACGATGAGGCCGGACTCCTCGGCGACTGGGATGAATTCCGTGGGCATTACGAGGCCAAGCTCCTGGCTGCGCCAGCGGAGGAGTGCCTCGAAGCCGGTAAGTTCGCGGGTCTTGAAGTCGACGAGCGGTTGATAGTGGATCTCGAACTCGTTTGCGGCGAGCGCGCGCTCCAGGCCGCTGCGCAGTCGCTGATAGGTCTTTGTCGCCTGGTCCATGTCGGCGCTGTAGATCTGGAAGCAGTTTCGGCCGCGCGCCTTCGCGTGGTACATGGCGGTGTCGGCCATCTTCATCAGGGAGTCGGCTTCAAGGGCGTCACCGAATGCCATGCAGACACCAACGCTCGCGGAGAGCGGGACCTCGCGATTGCCGACGCGAAAAGGCGCGGAGAGCGTGGAGACGATCTTGGCGGCGACCAGCTCGACTTCTTTTGGATCGTTGAGGTCGGTGATCAGCACGATGAACTCGTCGCCGCTGATGCGGGCGACGGTATCGCTGGCCCGGACAGACTGGCAGATTCGGCGCGCAGAGACCTTGAGCGCCTGGTCGCCAGCATGATGGCCCAGCGAGTCGTTGATCTGCTTGAAGCGGTCGAGGTCCAGCATGAGTAGTCCAATGCCGGTCTGGGATCGCCTTGCCCGCTCGATGGCGATGGTGAGGCGATCACGGAGGAGAGCGCGTGTAGGAAGGCCGGTGAGCGAGTCGTGCTGGGCCAGGTGGCGAAACTGCTCCTCACTATCCTGGATAAGGCCCTTCTGACGTCTCAGCTTGCCGGTAAGTACGATGACCCATCCGAGGACAAGCAAGGTCGCGGTCAGGATCGCAGTCAGTACGATTAGGGTGTGCGATGGTGTCCACCATGAGGGGGCACTCAACAGCAGCACGTCCCCGGGCGATCGCATAAGGATGCGGAATGATTTCCGGGCGGCGGGGCCTCCTTGGCGAGCGCTGCGCTGATCGTCGATCTGAATGGAACAGATACCGGTTACGCGGAGCCGGCTGCCAATTCGCAGCGCCTTCGATGCGTCCCCGTCGAGGCTTCGCGGAAGGATCGCTTCAAAGACGAAGCCGCCCGACGATAGGATCAGGGTCGTGTCGGCCGCAGCAGGATTGCGACCGATCAGCTCCGCGTCGACTTCGATCAGCTCCGATCCGAACGAGCTTTGCAGCGCAGTCTCGGCGTCTACCCTGGACGGGGTGGCCAGCTTCGGCGCTTCTCCGTGCGCTCGTTGGGCCGCCTTGAAAACCGCGTCGGTCAGCGAGGGCACGCTTCCGACAGTCTCGACGAAACCCACAACGTCAGCGACTGTTCCCAACGCGATCGGCGTTGTCAGTGTGGTCTGAGCGCAGATTCCGTGTGTGGCGTCCTGCACACAGAGCAAGCTTCTCGGCCACATCAGGGTGACGCGCCCCTGCACGTGGACCCGTCGAGGAAGCGACGACATTGGATTAAAGCGAGAGAGCATTCCGACCTGCCGCGCGGGGACCTCGAAGGGATTAGCCGGGCCAGGCTCAATGATCTCTATCTGCGGGGTGTCGGGAGTGAAGAGCCGGGCTCCGATCATCTGGCGATCGCCATTGAACATCGGGGCGGCATTTCCGTGAATCTTGACTCGCGAATCGACCAGTCCTTTGTAGTTGCTGGAAAGCTTGCGCGGCAGAGTGACGGAGAGCACGCCGTCCCTCATCGCGAGTTGGATGAGGACATTGAAATCATCCTCGTAGACGGAGCGAACGACCCCCTCTACTTCAACCCACTGGCCGTCTTCTTCGCCGGTGAGCAGCCGGGTCAGGCTGACCGAAGGAGCGAGGGCCGGAAGCGGGGCGTGTCCGATCTCCTCGACCTGTGGGTGGGAGATGATGGGCGCGTAGTCGCCCAAGGCGCTTTGCCCCTTGACGCTCACCAAGGTGCCCGGCGGTATAGGAACAGATTCACTCGGAAGGGTCACGAAGATGCTTCCGCTGGCGTCATGCAGAAAGAAGAACGCGCGGCGGCGGTCCTGGTGAACGTCGGAGTAGGTGACAACTCCGCGCAGTTTGATCTCCCGGCCCCTTGCAGCTTCAGTGGCCAATAAATTGTGGGCTTCGAGCGCAGTAGTAATGGAGTTCAGATCTGGTCCGGGCCGTCCACGGCTTGATCTCTCTTCTCCCTGCACGGTCTGAGGAAGGAATGCGATGCACAGGGATGCGAGGCCGAGCGTTAGCGTTCGGTTCAATGGCCAGATCATCTGCTCATCCGCTCCATTCCATCTCTCTCTGAACGCAAACTGCCCGGGCGTCAGCGAAGCAGCCGTTCTCGCGACATGGGTTCAAAACCCAACGAGGCTAGAACGTCCTATCGGCAAAAAGCAGGCTTTGTTCAGCCCGAAGCCAACTTGTACGCCACGCGGTCAAGGACCCGATGAAGGATGGGAGATAAGGAGACTGGATATCAGGCAGGGACAACGTTTTAAGGCTGGCGCTCGGCCGCTCGCAAACAACTGCCGGGCGACCACCGCTCTCACTTGCCGGAAAGGTACACCCCGTACCTTGGTTCAGCAACAAATAAGTAGTGCGAATCCGCCTTTTTATTTCTAACGCGCACCGGGTGTCGCCGAATTGGCGGGAACGGCGGTCGCCGCCTGTGTCATCCAGCCCAACGTTTGTGCCAGATAGGCCTTCATCTCTTTGCGGGGGACGATGGCATCGAGGAAGCCGTGCTCGAGGAGGAACTCCGAGCGCTGGAAGCCTTCAGGCAGCTTCTGGCGAATCGTCTGCTCAATCACGCGGGGACCAGCGAACCCAATCAGCGCGCCCGGCTCCGCGATGTTGAGGTCGCCGAGCATGGCAAAGCTGGCGGTGACGCCACCGGTGGTCGGGTCGGTCATCACCGAGACGTAGGGAATCTTCGCGTCGTCGAGCCGACCCAGGGCGGAAGAGATCTTCGCAAGCTGCATCAGGCTGGCGATGCCCTCCATCATGCGCGCGCCGCCGGATGCGGCAACGATGATTAGGGGATGCCGCGTAGCCAGTGACCTATCGATTGCCCGGGTAATGGTCTCGCCAACGACAGCTCCCATGCTGCCTCCGATGAAGGCGTACTCCATCACGCTGAGGACGACGGGATGCGGGCCAATCTCGCCGATGGCGTTGACGATCGCATCGTTCAGACCGGTTTTTTTCTGCGCTTCAAGCAGGCGCTTTTTATAAGGCTTCAGATCGGTGAACTGGAGAGGATCGGTGGATTTGAGTTCGAGGTCGACAAGTTGGTAGCCGGGCTCAAGAAGATTCGCAATGCGGCGCCGCGCGTCGAGACGAAAGTGATAGCCGCACTTTGTACAGACCTGGAGATTGTCCTCGAGCTCCTGCTTGAAGAGAATTGCGCCGCAATTGCCGCACTTGGTCCAGAGACCCTCGGTGCGGACGGTCTTCTCGGCGTCGTTGACTATCTGGTGATCTTCGCGCTTGAACCAACTCATCGGATCAATTTGCCCCTTCTGCGTGCCTTGGTCATTGTACTAAGAAGCGCCTTTGTAGATGGTCTGAGCTTTGGCGAAGGGTGCGACATGCTGGATTTAAGACGTTTCACATCCGTGTCTATGAGTCCCCGCCGATCTCGACGATCGTTGTAGCCATCCCTGCCGGTCACTATGCAGTTACCATCCGAAAGTCCTGCCTTATGATGTTGATCTACAGCAATGTGCAAGCAGAAACGATTGAGAGGAGAGGTTCAGGAGATGAGAATCTTTGTCCTGGCCATGCTTTGTCTAGGTGCAGTTGCTGCGTCAACCCTCCACTCCCAGACTCACGATCACGTTTCGACCGAGACGCTGGGTAGCGTCACCTTCAGCACTTCCTGCAATCCTGCGGTGCAGCCTCAATTTAATCGCGCCGTTGCACTGATGCACTCTTTTCAATTTGGCTCCGCGATTCAGGGATTTAACGCTGTTCTTGCGGCCGATCCGAAGTGCGCGATCGCCGACTGGGGGATTGCACTTAGTAGTTGGCAGAACCCGTTTGCCGGTTTCAAATCGCCGGTTCAGTTGGAGCAAGGCTTGCGCGCTTTTGAACAGGGACGCGCTATCGGCGCTGGCACAGCACGGGAGCGTGCGTATCTCGACGCTGTCTCCCATCTCTACGTCGATAGCTCCCATATCAATCAGTCAGCCCGTGTTCTGGCTTACGAGCAATCGATGGCCGCGGTCAGCGCCGCGTATCCGGAAGACACCGAAGCGACCATCTTCTACGCTTTGGCGCTGGCCTCCGACGCCGATCCTTCCGATAAGACGTATGCGAAGCAACTCAAGGCTGGAGCGTTGCTTGAGGCTCTCTTCGCCAGATATCCCGATCATCCGGGATTGGCACACTACATTATTCATGCATACGATGAGCCGGCGTTAGCGCCTCGGGCGGCTGAGGCCGCCAAACGCTACGGAATGATCGCGCCTTCGACGCCGCATGCTCTGCATATGCCGTCGCATACGTTTACTCGTATCGGCGATTGGCAAGCTTCGATCGACACCAACGCCGCCTCTGCAGCGGCGGCGCGAGCCGCGCACCAGCCAGCCGACTTGCTGCATGCGAGCGATTACATGGTCTATGCCTATCTGCAGACGGCGCAGGACGAATCAGCAAAACGGCTGGTGGAGTCGTCGGCCCAGGTTTTCGGCGACTTCGATCCGGCTCATGCAACCGGAGCAGCTCCTGCCTCTGCCGCCTATTACGCGCATGCAGCGATTCCCGCCCGCTATTTTCTGGAGCGTCAATCCTGGGCAGATGCGGCCAAACTGGAACCGCTGGCCAGCCCGTTTCCGTACGCGAATGCGATCACTTACTTCGCCCGGGGACTTGGAGCGGCTCATGCGAAAGATAAGCCCGCAGTGCAGGAGGCTATCTCCTCTCTGACGCATATTAGAGACAAGCTTGCCCAGATGAAGGAGGACTACTGGGCGGATCAAATCGAAATCGACCTCCAGGAACTGATAGCCATGTTGGCGCTTGTTGAAGGTCACGAGACCGATGCTCTTGCTGGAATGAGGCACGCGGTCGACATGGAAGATAAGACCGAAAAAGCCGCTGTGAGTCCAGGGCCTTTGAAGCCGGCACGAGAGATGCTCGGAGAACTGCTGCTGCAACTGAATCGCCCGTCTGAAGCGCTGAGCGAATTTCAAACCACTCTCAACAAAGAACCGAATCGCTTTTTGTCGTTGTATGGCGCGGCGGAAGCAGCAAAACGGGCTGGCGATCGCGAAAAGTCCAATGCTTATTTTCAGAAGCTCCTGGCCATTGCGAGCCTTGCAGATCAGCCTGGAAGGCCTGAACTGGCGGAGGCTCGTGCGGCGATCCGGCGTGACTAGATCTCGCATCGGCCGGCCTGGGCTTCGATCAACTCAAGAGAGTGGCTGAAGCGCGAGCTTTGAGCTCCGGATAACGCGCGTAGATGCGGAGCTGATCATCTGAGTTGAGCTGCGAGAGCGGAATCGGCTTGTCCTGCGGACGTGTTCCCTTCTGGTTGAGGACGTTCATCAAGCTCCACTCGCGCTGCGGCCCGGCGGGCTCTGCAGCTAGGAGATCGTAGCGAGTAAAGTCTATGGCCATGGGCTCACTGTTCGTTGTCCAGTAGTGCAGTAACCCGAGCCGGAAGTCGCGGTTCATGAACCACTCAATCTCGAGGTTCTTCTCGGATCCGGGAGCGCCGGTGCCTTTCATGTCAAAGCGATAGTTGAGCCCTGCGTTGCTGGCGTTGTGCTTCCGCCACTCCAGCCCGAATGCTCCTTCGGTAGTGACCTGTGTGTCTGGCCAGCGGTCGTGGATCGCCTGCAGCCACCAAGTGAGGTCTTCATCGTGTCCGATCGAGACCTCCCATATTCCCGTGACCCAGCCAAAGCCGTTGAGGGCATGGCCGCGATCGAAGTGTGCGGCAGTCGTCTCTATCATCTCTCTGCGGCCAACTTCCTTGCCGAGGTTGCCCACGGCCTCGATGGGCCCAACGCCGAGACGGCTGTTGAAACGCCCTTCGAACCCCTCTCGCCGCGCAGTGAGGAAGTCGCAAGTCCATCCGTCTAGGCATACGCAGTCGATAAAATCCGCCGTGCCCTGAGCGGGCTTCAGGTAGTGTTCGCGGCTCGGATAGTAGGGATAGCAGATGCCGCCGTCGCCATCGCCGTTATCAATGCCGTGCTGGCTCCATATCTGTCCCTGACAGACGTGGATGCCTTCGTCCTCGGCCAGGTGCCGCTGGTTCTCGGAATCCATGAAGCCCGCGATGAGGCACTCCGGGCGGTACTTGCCGCCGACCATCTCGGAGACCATATTGAGGGCCTTGTGGATGCTTTGACGGTTGTTCTCGCGAGTGTCGTACATCGGCGCAAAGTAGCCGCCGGGTATGAACGTGATCTCGTCGCCGTATCGATCATGATAGGAGGCAAGAAGATGCCGGGCTTCCTGGTACTCCTTTCGCGTGTCGATCAGGGCCAGCCAGCTGATGGCCCAGGTCATGCGGCCGTTAGGGCAGCCGCGGGCGAAGGCTTCGCGGCGGGAACGGATGTGGGCAGGGCTGTTGTTGGGCGATTCATCCTGCCCAATAGAGCGGGTTGGAGTCACCTCAATCTGGTTTACACGGACGACGGAGACATGGGTGAGGAAGCGTCCGCGCAGAGCCGTGGGGGCTGTGGCGAAGAGCGGAGGCGCGAGGGCAACGGATGTTGCGGCGCCGAGGAAGTGGCGGCGGGTCCATGAGGGAGTCATTTATGCGCCTCATGCTAGCAGGCGTGTGGCAGGGGCGTCACCGAACGGTAATCAGCGATCGAGAGGATGCAAGGGCATCCTCCGTCGAGCGCACACGTAGCGCACCCACAAGAGCAGGCGTTCGTTCCCTGCGTCAAGACTTGAGATCATCCGAGTGCAAGGAGTAGTTTTATGACGCACGTCGATGTCTTCCGGGGAGGCGGAGAGACCGGATATGCACCGCATTTCTTTCTTAGTAGTTCTGTGGTTTCTGGGAGCACTCTTGGTAAGTGGGCAGCTTCCTGGTGAGACTTCGAAGCGTCTTCGCTCTGGGGCGGGGGCGGAGACTGCTTATGACGAGTTCGGCGATCCGCAGTCGGCGAAGTGTCTCGTTCTTCTGCATGGCGCTAGCGGCCCAGTGCCGTTTTACCGGGATCAAGCAAGGTTCTTCGGGGACGAAGGCTTTCGCGTGCTTATGCCGCATTACTTCGACTCGACGCGAGGGCAGTCGCCGAGTCCTGAGAACTACCGGAAGTGGGCGAGCGTTACGGCTGACTTTGTGGCTGAGTGCCGCAAACAGGCCTCTACGAAGGCCGTGTTCCTCATTGGATTTTCACTGGGCTCGTCGGTTGCCTTGGCGGCCGGATCGCAGAACGTTTCAGTGAATGCTATCGCGGACTGGTATGGGAGCCTGCCGGACGAGTTCTTCTATCAGATGAAGGGCATGCCGCCGCTTCTGATTCTTCATGGCGAGCGGGACTCGAATATCCCAATTATGAACGCACAGCAGTTAGTAAAGCTGTGCGAGATGAAGCACCTAGACTGCGAGCATCACTTTTATGCGGACCAGGAACATGGCTTTCAAGGCGCTGCGCTGGAGGATGCGCGCCAAAGGACGCTTACCTTCTTTGCGGAACATGCCAAGTAAGGATAGTTAGTCCCACATCTCAGAAGCGAGATGTGGGGCACCCGGAGTTGTGGCGTTCGGTTAGGCCAGAGTGATGGTGAGCGTCGTTACGCTTGCCGCAGGGAAGGTATGCATCAGCCTGCCGGATTGAATCGCCCCAATGGTGGCTGGTGCCGGTTTCACGGCGTCCGGGTGGGCGAAGTCATTGTGATTATGGATATCGGGCGACGCGAGAACGATGCCAGTGACCGACGCGATGCTGAGGCCGCGCACAGCGACTTCGGTGGTGAGCGCCTGATCGAGGTGAGGGTTGACGACAGAAAGCGTCAGAACCTTGCCGTTGCCTTCGGTAGAGATGGATGCGGAACCACTGAGCCCGGCAAGCGTGGGGCTGACCTTGATTGCACCGACAGTGCTTGCTCCGCCGACGGGGCTCGAATCGATTGCGAGCGGGTTCTTGATGGAGCCAGCAGAGAAGACCGCGCGAACCGCCTTCGCGCCGCGATGTGGCATGTACATCTTGAAGACGTGGAAGGTAGGCGTGACGCAGAACTTGTCTTCCTGCGCCAGCATCAGCGAGTGGATGCAGTTAATGGATTGCGCGACGTTGGCCATAGCGACTTTCTCCGCATGGCGATGGAAGATATCCAGTGTGATCCCGCTGAGCAGCGCGTCGCGCATGGTCGATTGCTGCGAGAGGTTATAGTGCGGGGTCAGCTCAGTGCCCTTGCCGTACCAAGCTCCCCATTCGTCGAGGATGAGGCGCGTCTTGTGCTCGGGGTCAGTCTCGCTGAGCACCGACCAATGGTCTGTGATGACGTTCTCCATGAAGCTTCCGCGGGTGAGCAGGTCGTAGTGCTCATCAGCGCTGAAGGCGAGAGCATCACCGGCCGCGAACTTCTTCGCGTCGCCTGAGGTGTAGTAGTGGGTCGAAAGGCCGTAGGGGTGCTGGCCCTTGAGGGACTTCATCAGGCCGCGAGTCCAGGAGGTGTCGTCTCCATTGGGGCCGCAGATGACGAGGCGGAGTTCGTCGCGCGGGTGGTCGCTGAACTTGGGAATCCAGGTGGAGTAGCGGCGGAACTCTCCGGCGTATTCTTCGGGGGTCTGTTCGCCGCCGCATCCCCAGCTCTCGTTACCGACGCCCCAGTACTGGACGTTGAAGGGATCCTTGTCTCCGTTCGTGGCGCGGAGATCGGCCAGCGCATTTCCTTCTCCGGCAGGTGCATTGCAGTACTCGACCCACTGGTAGAAGTCTCGGGCAGGGAGGCTCCGGACGTCGGCGGCGAGATACGGCTTGCATCCGATGGCGGAGCAGGTCTCCATAAACTCGTGAGTGCCGAAGGCGTTGGTGTCCTGCTGCGACCAGAAGGCGGCGCGCTTAGGCCGCTTGCTCCTCGGACCGATGCCGTCGCGCCAGTCGTAGGAGTCGGCGAAGCATCCGCCGGGCCAGCGCAGGACGGGGGCTTTAACTTCGCGCATGGCGTCGATGAAGGCCTTGCGGATGCCGTTCTTGTTGGGGATCTTCGAGCCCTCTCCGACCCAGACGCCGTCGTAGATGACGCCGCCGAGGTGCTCGATGAAGTGCGAATACAGCTCCGGAGCGATGGTGCCGATGGCCTCGTCCGGCATGATCTCGATGTGGGCATCGGCTAGGGTGGCGGCGTGGGCGACGCTCGAGCGACCCAGGGCGACGGCAGCGGCGGTCAGGGTGCTGGCCTTCAGGAAGTGGCGGCGAGAGGGCGTCGAAACTTGGGACATCGGTAGAGCCTCCGAAATGGACCAGACCAATGTACCAGCGAGAAAGCGTTTTCTGGAAGACCGGAGCGAGGTGGAGGCAAGACAAGGACATCCAAAAACCTAGTGGCCTGAGTGGTAGGGATGCCCCGCGAGAATGCTCAATCCGCGATACACCTGTTCGGCCAGCACGACGCGCGCAAGCTGATGCGGTAGAGTGATCCGCCCCAGCGAAAGAAGCATCCCCGCCTGCCCGCGGCGCTCGGCCGACCAGCCGTCGGCAGGCCCGATCGCCAGAACCACCCGCTGCGTCCCCTGGTCACGATGGCCTCCCAGCAGCGTCGCAAGCTCTTCTGACGAAAGTTGTTTGCCGCGACTATCCAGCAGAATGGCATACGGAGCAACACGTCCTGCCTGACCGCCAAGCCACATCACAAACTCGCTCTCAGACTCAAAGAGTTGCGTCTCTGTCGAGACATATCGGGCGGCCCGTTTGGTGTAATCCGCAATCAGAGTCTCGAACGCGTCTGCCTTCGACCGGTTGCGGCGCGGAACGATAGCGGCGAGCGTGATTTTCATCGTATGGAGCGGCCCGCTCTAAGCTACTTCGCTTTCTTAGCGGCCTTCTTTGCCGAGGTTTTGGCAGAGGTCTTTGAAGCAGCCTTCTTCACCGTCGCAACTTTAGTTGGCTTCTTTGCGGCAGTCTTCGCCGGAGCCGCCGTCTTCTTTGTTGCCGCTACCTTGACTCGAGAGGTCGCTTTCTTCGCTACTACCTTCTTCGCGGCGGATTTCTTTGCCACAGGAGCAGCGACTGTCTTTACCGCCGCCTTCTTGCTGCGTGAGCTTGTAATGAGCGCCTTCAGTTCTGCATTTAGCTCTTCGACGCTGATTGTCTTCGCCGACTTGCGGAGCCGCTCGAGGCCGTAAAACGCGCGCTTCTCCGGAGAGAAGACATGAACGATGAAGTCGGTGTAATCCATCAGGATCCACTCGGCCTGGCGGCGGCCTTCGACCGAAGTGGGGTAGACGCCGAACTCGCGCTTCAGGCGGATCTCGATCTCATCGGTGATGGCGACGTTCTGCCGCTCGTTCGTGCCGTTGCAGATGAGGAAGTAGTCCGAGAGGCCGCTCTCCGCCGGGTCGAGGGCGAGGATGCGGATGTCTTCGGCCTTTTTGTCTTCGCAGGCTGCGGCTGCGGCGAGGACGAGTTGATAGCTTTCAATTGATGCCATCCCTTCAGTGTAGCGGATGCACAGCCAGTCGAAACTTGAGAGTTGAAAAGGCCGGGAGATGCCGGCTGGGTAGAAGGATAACCGAATCGTGGGATAGCTCGGGGCGTGAATTCCATTTATGGAAGATTCTTCCAATTTTCATCAGCGAACGGGTGTCATGTGCCGAGGGACCGTGTTCCTTCCTGAATCGAGCCGTGCCAGCTGCCCTCTCGAGGAGGCTGGCAACAGCTGCGAAAAGGACCATCCTTCGCTGGCAGATTGTCTCAGCCTAAGCCGAAATCAGTTTGGCCGCCGAATTGCAACCCCTCTTTTGAACACAAAATTCAGTCAGAATTTATAAGAGTGAGGACTTCCCCGCTATGAATCGACGTCTTTTTTCCGGACTCCGGATATTTAGCCACTCCACGGTCGCAATTGCTCTTCTCTTTGCGGTGGCTCTCATTCCCAAGGCGTTCTTTGGGCAGAGCCCGAACGGAACGATCGTCGGCGTGGTCGTCGACCCTTCCGGCGGAGTGATCGTCGGGGCTACCGTGACTGCAGTCTCAGCTGAGACGGGCACGACACGCACCGAGCTTACCGGTTCAAACGGTGTCTACCGCATCGAGTCGGTTCTGCCGGGAACTTATAAGGTGACCGTGGCGGCGCCCAACTTCTCCTCGACCGATCTCCAGGGTTTGACTGTTGCGGCCTCGGTGGTTACCCCCGCAAACATTACCTTGAAGCCGGGGAGCGCTAGCGAGCAGGTGCTGGTTGAGGCGAGCAATACCGGTCTCAATACGGATAACGGACAGCTAAGCGGAACAATCAGCACAAAAGAAATCTCTGATCTCCCCATCAGCGGACTCAACCCCTACTCCCTTGCGCTCACCCTTCCAGGTGTCACCTCAGTTACGCAGGGAGGATTCAGCAATGGCACGACCTTCACCGTAGGCGGTGGTCGCCCGCGTGCCAACAACTTCCTTATCGAAGGCCAGGACAATAATGATGCCGGCATCCTCGGGCAGGGCCTCCAGCCTGGCAATACCGAGGCGGTCAACGAAGTTACGATCATCCAGAATGACTACACCGCTGAGTATGGACACGGTGCGGGATCGGTTTCAAACCTCACCTACAAGAGCGGAACCAATAACCTTCACGGGTCAGTCTTCGAGCGTCTGAACAACTCTTCGCTGGATGCAAACGATCACTACTACAACAAGAACCTGATCGATAAGACCAAGTATCGCGAAAACTTATTTGGCTTCACCGTCGGCGGGCCTGTCGTCAAGGACAAGCTCTTCTTCTTTGCTGCCTATCAATGGGACAAGTACCGCTCGTCGACCGCTGGTAGTGTGCTCACGGTTCCATCGGCTGCTGGTATTGCAACTCTCCAGCAGTACGCCTCAAATCCTCGCGTCGCGAATCTGCTCGAGGCTTATGGATCGCTAGTAGGAGACCCCGCTGTGCTGATTGCCGCTGGCGGCCAGACGACCATTGCGCTGGGCGCAGATCCGGTAACTGGAATTGACCGCGGTAACGTACAGATTGGTGGGGTAAGCCGCAGCCTTCCCGTGACCTCGGAGTCGCCGGAACTGGATACGAAGGGCGATTGGGTCATCAACGCAAAGAATACGGTCAACTTTCGTTACATCCGCACCAGCTACACGACCCCAATTGACGCGGGCAATTTCCCCGGCCAGTTGCCTGGATTCGACAGTGATCAAACGGGTACTTCCCACAACGCCGGCATCGTTTTCACCCATATTTTCTCTCCAACCCTTATCAACGATTTCCGCGCCTCGTATGGACGGATCGGCTTCACCTTCGGTCTTCCTGGAACCACCACTTCGAATCCCCTCTTTGGCCTTCCCGGAGTTTCCATCACTGGCCTGACAGGGTACGGCATCAACACAGCTCTTCCGCAGGGGCGATTCCACAACACATATCAACTGCAGGACAGCGTCAGCTGGACGCACGGAAAGCATTTCGTGAAAGCCGGGCTTGACCTCGCGAACATCCGAGTTCTCGATCAGATTCCGTTCAACTTCTACGGGACTATTAGCTACGGTTCGGTTGCAGGCGGCTATACCGCGCTCGCCAACTACATTGATGACTTCGGCGGAAACGGTGGCAGCATAAGCCAGAACTTCGGTAGCCCCACCACTCGGCCGAGCATTTATTCGCAGAACTACTTCGTCGAAGACACCTACAAGCCCACGCCGAACGCCAGCATCGACATCGGTTTCCGCTACGAGTACAACGGAGCTCCCTTCAATTCCCCCGGAACTCCGTATGCAGGCATCGACTATTCCAATCCCGCTTGCTTTCCGACTGCCGCTACCAGCACCACCCCAGCAGTGGTCTGCAACACGAAGCAGCAGGCTGACGGTTCAGGATGGGGCCCGCGAGTAGGCTTCTCCTACAGCCCGAAGATCTCAGACCAGCACAAGACTGTAATCCGCAGCGGCTTCGGCGTTTTCTATGACGTTCTTTTCACCAACATCATCGACAATATCCAGGCGACTGCTCCGAACTCTTCGGCACCTCTCGTCAACAGCACGACATCTGCGGGACCTCGTGGAGTTGGAACGTGGTCGACGAAGTTTTCCGCACTCAATCCTAACCCGCTGCCTACAAATACCGCCGAGCCTATCTCGGATCACCTCTTGACGCCGCGCACTATGCACTGGAACCTCACGGTGGAGCAGGAGTTGCCGGGCAAGTTCTCCGCGAAGATCAACTACGTCGGCGAGCGCGGCAACCACCTCTACTCCACGACAGAGTTCAACCCCTATATCAATAACTTCGACAGCTTGGCACGCCTTATCCCGACTCGTGGTCGCATCGTAGTTCGCGACAATAGTGGCGACTCCAACTATCACGGTCTTTGGGCTGAGCTGGATCGTAAGTTCAGCAAGGGCTTCCTCTTCCGTGCTGCTTACACTTACGGGAAGGCTATCGACGACACGTCCGAAATCTTCACCACAAACAATCAATCAACGTACGCAAGTGCGTCTTACCCGGCCGCGAAGAAGGATATTGACACGGGTCTTTCCGCATACGACCATCGTCAACGCCTTGTGCTGACGTACATCTATCAGCCGCCTGTCTGGCATACAGAGGGAGGTATGAAGATTGTCGGAAACCTCGTCAACCGCTGGTCAATTGCCGGAATCACGCAATTCCAGACCGGAACCCCCGAGAACGTTGAAGTTGGATACGACGTCAATGGCGACGGTATCGGAAATGACCGCCCAATTCTAGGAAACCCCAAAGCCCCCCTGCAGACCTATGGGTGGGATTCTTCCTGGAACGGTGACGCTCCTGGCGCTTACGCCTGTGAAGGCGGAGAGTTCTGGGATACATCCGATCCATGCAATCCCGTTGCTGTCTCTTCCGTGCACTGGATCGTTCCTGGACCCGGAACACGTCCGGCAGCTACGATCGGAAGGAACAGCCTCATCAGCAAGGGCATTCAGCAGTGGGACATGAACCTTCAGCGCAGCTTCAAAGTCTGGCGTGAGACGACCTTCGACTTCCGCGGCGAATTATTCAATGTGTTCAATCATGGTAACGAGACAACCGGAGCAGGAGGCGTGGAGAACACGACCCTGACCTCGGGTATTCCCTTCACGGCGGGCGGCTATGGTGATGCCACATTTGCCGAGCCGGGCCCGGCGCTGGGTGGTAATCGCCACGTTCGTTTCTTTGTCCGCTATGTGTTCTAAACCCAAAACCACACTGCAATGCAAAAGAGCGCCCATCATGGGCGCTCTTTTGCATTGTTCAACCTAATCGACTACGTTTCGATATAAGTTGCTTCGTTTGACGTAAGCGGCAACGGCATTTGGTAAAAGATCGCGGCACGGATCTCCTTCGCGTAGACGTTTGCGCAGATCCGTTGCTGAGGTATCTTCGGCAATGCCATTGAGGACGTGAACCCGGCTGCGTTGTCCCTGGCTCAGCCTGAGCGGAACAAGATCCTCTTCCATCAGGGCATAGCCGGGACGGGAGACAGCGATCCATTCGGCAAGTTCGAGGAGGCGGTCGGGCTCACGCCACTTGCGCAGGTTGAGGAAAGAATCGGCCCCGACGAGGTTGAAGAGAGTATCTGCGGAGTAGAGTCTGGCCAGTTCGGTAAGCGTGTCGACGGTGTAATTAGCCGACCCGTCCGGGTGCGGCGCGTCGATGCCGGTCGCCTCGAAGCGGGGATCTTCCTCGCACGCGGCTTTAGCCAGCGTCAGACGTGTTTCAAACGGCGATGGAGCCCTGCCCAGCTTGAGCGGCTGCAGCCCGGTGGGCGCGAAGAGTACTCGATCAAGCGCAAAGGCATTGGCTGCTGCCTTCGCGATCGCGATGTGTCCGCGATGAGGTGGATCGAAGGTGCCGCCGAAGAGAGCTATGCGCATGGGCAATTGACCGCAGATTCCACTCGGGATGACAAACAGTTTGGCCTAAGCGCGGCCCTTGGCAGAGTTCGGTGGCGGTGGGTAGCTTGGCCTGAGCTTGATGTCCGGGAGCGGCTCGACGTCGACGGGGATGGGGCGGTGGATCGCGACCATGTCGGCGAGGGCGAACTTCAGCTTGTCGATGCCTTCTCCGCTGACAGCAGAGATCAGGAAGAAGGGCAGCTTGCGACGCTTGGCCATGGCGGTCAGCTTCTTGAGCTTGTCGGGATTGGCGACGTCGGCCTTGGCGGCGACGAGAATCGTAGGCTTGGAGGCGAGTGCCGGGTCGAAGGACTTCAGCTCCGCCGTAATCACCTTGAAGTCCTCTACAGGATCAGGCCTGCCGCTGCCGTCGGAGACATCGACGAGGTGCACGATGACTGAGGTGCGCTCGATGTGCTTCAGAAACTGGATGCCGAGGCCGTGGCCGAGGTGAGCGCCTTCGATAAGGCCTGGAAGATCGGCAACGGTGAAGGAGAGCTCGTGAGGCCAGTCTCCGACCGAGACCACGCCTAGGTTCGGCTCGAGCGTAGTGAAGGCGTAGTTGGCGACCTTGGGCTTGGCGGCGGAGATGCGCGAGATCAGCGTCGACTTACCGACGTTAGGGTAGCCGACCAAGCCAGCGTCGGCGAGCAGTCGAAGCTCAAGGCGGTAGTTGCGGGCCTCGCCGGAACGGCCGAGTTCGTGTTCGCGCGGAGCCTGGTGGGTGCTGGTGGCGAAGTGCTGGTTGCCGCGTCCGCCACGTCCGCCTCTCGCGATGACGATGGTCTCGTTTGCACGGGCGAAGTCGTGGATCAGCTCTCCGGTCTCGTCGTCGTAGAGCAACGTGCCGATCGGAACTTTGAGCGTAGTGGAATCGCCCTGCGAGCCGGAGCAGTTGGAGCCGAGGCCGTGGCCGCCACGCTGTGCCTTGTGCTCGGGGTTGAAACGAAAGTGGACAAGGGTGTTGTGACTCAGCGAGGACGACATGAGGATGTCGCCGCCGTGGCCGCCATCACCGCCGGACGGGCCGCCCTTGGGGACGAATTTTTCACGGCGGAAGGCCATGCAGCCGTTGCCGCCGTCGCCGGCCTTGATACGAATTCTTGCTTCATCGATAAACATTGCAATCTTCAGTGTAAATGGAGCCGATCCCAGGGCATAACAGCTACGGGATTTACGCAGGGAAATGGCTTACGTCAGCAATCCTTCATTTCTCTGTAACTTCAGGCGGGTTATGGTTAAGCCACACTCAAAGCAAGTCAGGAAGCACAGACTTTTACGGCTGGCGGCTCTTTTCCCCCAGAGACCGTCGCGCCACTTTTTCAGGAGACATACGCTATGAGATCCAAAGTTTTCAAGCAAGCCCGCGTGACGCTGGCGTTTGCCACCCTGCTCGCTGCGTCTACCGCTGCTCTCGCCCAGACCGCGGTAGACGGTGCGGTCGAAGGCACGGTTGCGGACGCTACCGGAGCGGTGATCGCGGCAGTCCAGGTGACTGCGCACAATCTTGGCACGAACGCTGATCAGACTGCCTTGACCGACGGCAGCGGAAACTACCGCCTCACGAGGCTCCAGCCGGGCGAGTACACGGTGACAATGAGCATTGCGGGCTTCTCGCCGTTTACGGCACAACATGTTGTCGTCGAAGTCGGGCGCGCAACGGATGTCGATGCGAAGCTCGTGGCGGGAGGCGCAGCGCAAGATGTGACCGTCTCCTCGGACGCTTCGATCATCAACACGGATTCGGCAGACTTCTCGACAAACTTCAATCACACCGCGCTTGATAGTCTTCCGATCAACGGGCGGCACTGGACGAGCTTCGCGCTGCTGTCGCCAGGTGTGACGCTGGGCAACAGCGCCTTTGGCCAAGTCACCTTTCGGGGAACGTCAAACCTGCAGAACAACTTCCTGGTGGATGGATCGGACGATAACCAAGCGTTTCAGTCGGTCGAGCGTGGCTACACGCGCGTCGGCTATTCGACGACACAGGAAGCCATCCAGGAGTTCCAGGTGCTGACCTCGAACTATTCGGCGCAGTATGGTCGCGCGGTGGGCGGCGGAGTGAACGCCGTGACGCGTACCGGAACCAACCAGTTTCACGGCGATGCCTTCTGGTACTACCGCGATAACGACTTCGGCGCGATCAATCCCTTCTCGACGCTTGCGGTCGTCTCGCCGACGACCGGTCTGCCGGTGACGACCTACATCAAGCCCAAAGACAAGCGCCACCAGTACGGCGGCAGCTTCGCCGGACCGCTGATCCACGACCGTCTCTTCTTCCTTTATGCTTTCGACCAGCAGAAGAGAAACTTCCCCATCGTCGCGGTTCCGACTCCGCAATTCCTGGATGCGAACAACTCCGCGGTGAACAACTGTTCGGTTGCCGGCAGCACAGCCAAAGTAAGCGCAACGCAATGCGCTCTGAATCGCGGAGTAACCCAGGACCAGATCAACTCTGCTCTGGCCTACATCAACGGCCAGAGCGGTGTCGCTCCTCGCCAGGGCGACCAGATTCTGAACTTCGCCAAGCTCGACTACAAGCTGAACGAGAAGAACAATCTATCGGCGATCTACGACCGCATGCGGTGGGACTCGGTCAACGGTACGCAGACCAACCCGATCATCCGTCGCGGTCTCACCAGCATCGGCAGCGACTTCGTGAAAGTGGACTCGTACATCGGAAAGATCAACACCTTTGTGACCCCGACGATCAACAACGAGCTGCGGGTGGAGTACGCCAAGGACGATGAAGACGAGACTGGCAACACGCCGCTGGCGAATGAGCCGACCACGACTGCCGGCGGCTTGCCTCCGGGTGTGAGCATCACGTCGAACTCCGGCTTCAACATGGGCACACCCTACTATGTGCCGCGCGCGCATTATCCGAACGAGACCGAGGCAGAGATCGGCGACACGGTCGTCTGGGTGAAGGCGAACCACACTGTGACTGCAGGCTTCAATTACCGCTGGGTGCAGGATGATGTGCTAGCGGTGAACTACCTGCACGGTCTCTTTACTTATGCCCGCCTCGCAGACTGGTTCACCGACTACGCGCGGACGCTGGGCAGCACTGCCGGATGCGACGCGGGGAAGGACAGCGGTACGGGCACATTGCCCTGCTACACCAACCTGCAACAGGCCTTCGGGCGTCCGCAGTTTGTGTACCACACGCATGAGTATGCAGGCTTTGCCCAAGATGACTGGAAGCTGACCCAAACGCTGACGCTGAACCTGGGCCTTCGCTACGACTACGAGCAGATGCCCGCCGCGAAGATTCCCAACCCGAATCAGCCCGTGACGGCGCAGCTTCCGAGCGACAAGAACAACTTCGCGCCTCGGATCGGTTTCGCGTGGGATGTCTTCCACACTGGAAAGTCTGTGCTCCATGGCGGCTATGGTCTCTATTACGGTCGCATCCTGAATGGAACGATCTACAGCGCGCTTTCGACGACGGGCTCACCGTTGGCGCAGTTCCAGCTTAATACCTCGGCCTCATCGGCCTCGGCGGTGATCTATCCAAACATCGTCTCGACTGCAACGGCCCCGGCGGTCTCGAACATCGTTGCCTTCCAGCCGCACTTCCAGGCTCCAGTCGGCCAGCAGCTTGACCTGAGTGTGCAGCAGGACCTGGGCTGGAACACGGTGCTGGGCATTGCGTACCTCGGAACGATGGGCAGGCAATTGCCGAACTTCATCGACCAGAACGTCGCTCCGGCGACGGGAACGAAGACCTATACCTTCAACGGCGGACCGCTGGCGGGGGACTCGTGGACGGTGCCGGTGTACGGAGCGCGTATCGCTACGACTTCTGCGAACGCCCTGACTTACGTGACGAGCAATGTCAACACCAGTTACAACGCGCTCTCGGTTGTTGTAGATCACAGGCTTTCGAGGGGCGTGCAGTTCCAGGCGAGTTACACCTGGTCGAAGGCGCTGGACTACGACATGAACCAGACGTCGTCGAACGACACGAACGATCCGGCAGATCCGTTCAGCGTGAAGGGCGACTACGGCCTCTCGGCGAACGATATCCCGCATCGATTCGTGGGCAATATCGTCTTGCAGCCGCATGCCGACATCTCGAACCGATACGTTTCGATGCTGGCAAACGGCTGGTCGATCGACCCGGTGTTCACGGTTCAGTCGGGCGTGCCCTACAACTACTCGCTCAGCGGAGGCACGGCTCTGGCTGGCGGTGCGACCTCGTTCAATGGGTCGGGTGGAGGAAACTACATCAACTTCTGGGCCTACCGAAACCTCGCGGGCAACCAGGGACTTCCCGGCATCCGCCGCAACAGCAAGCGCCAGACGACGATTGAAGATGTCGACCTGCGCCTGAGCCGGAGCTTCTCTGTGAAAGAGAAGTATCACCTGAAGCTGCTTGCCGAGTCCTTCAACCTGATGAATCGGCAGAACTTCACCGCGTTCAATACAACCGCCTACACGATCAGCGGAACGACGGCGACCTACCAGTCGACCTTCGGTACGCCGAGCGCGGCAGGCAACACGATCTATCGTGAACGGCAGATACAGTTCTCGGCACGGTTCGAGTTCTAGCCTCGGAGGCAGTTCATCTTGAGGGCGGTGGCTTCGGCTGCCGCCCACTTTTTTGCTCTTTTCTATTCTGGGAAAAGGGATTACGCTTCCGATACTCCCGCGAAGTTGTGTGATGGGAAGCGATGCTTTGCCCGGATTGCGATGGCGCAGGCAGCTCCCACCAGTTCTCTCTTAAATCACAGAGAAGTCGCCCCTTGAGGCGAGGAGAACGCATGGGAAATTGGGGACGTGAGCTGTTGTGGGTAGTGCTCGTGATTCTGGGGTGTTTTGCGGCCACGGCGCAGAGCTCAGTCGATGGAGCGATCGGCGGGAGGGTCACGGACCCGCGGGGCGACTCTGTGGTTGCGGCTCGGGTGTCGGTCGTCAGCCACGCGACGGGCTTCGAACAGGCACTCAAAACAGGAGCCGAGGGAAGCTTTTTGCTGACGCACGCCGCGCCCGGGGCGTATCGCGTGACAATCTCAGCAGCTGGATTTGCATCCGCAGCGAAAGAGGTGACGGTCGGATTGGGGTCGATTGCTTCCGCTGACGTTACGCTCGGCCTGGCGACGGTGGAGACGCTGGTCTCAGTCGATTCCGCGCCCGTCCCAATCGTCAGCCGGCCGGATGAAGACTCTGTGCAGCCGGCGGAGACTTCTGGGCTGTTGACGACCGAGTCGCACCTTGACCTGTTGCCGATGGATGGCCGGCGATGGCAGAGCTTCGCGCTGCTTCTGCCGGAGGCCAATGGGGGATCAACGACGGATGGAGAAGCCGCGGTAAGCTTTCGCGGACTGGCGACGACGCAGAACTCCAGCGAGATCGATGGCGCTTCGAACGATCAATCCTTCGGTGGGGTCGCGCAAGGCACGGGCGTTGGAGCGGGGCGTGAAGTAGAGGAGGAAGGTGACAGCGGAACAGTGACCGGAGTCGGCGGCGATGGGTCGCGCTCTCTACACGGACGCCATGCCGGCGCGGCTTACACATTTTCGCAGGGAGCGGTGCAGGAGTTTCGGGTGAACTCGGGGAGCTATTCGGCGCTGGACGGCCACGCGGTTGGCGGCGTAGTCACTACGGTCTCGAAGAGTGGGACCAATGCTCTGCACGGGAGCGGATTCTACCTGGCGCGGAACAGCGCCTGGGGCGCGACGAATCCGTTCTCGGTAGCGAGCAGCTATGCGGGCGGCGTGGTTACAAGCACCTTGGTGAAACCGCGCGATCTCCGGCAGCAGTTTGGCGGAAGCGTAGGGGGGCCGATTGCATGGCCAGTCCCATGGACGGTAAGAGCCACGCGCGACGGAGCGGTGTCGCAGCCCAGGGTCTTCTACTTTGCGGCGGTCGATGTACAGCGCCGGGCCAATGACGCGGTCTCGTCGCCCGGATACGGCAGCTTTTTTGAGTTGACGGCGACCCAGCACGCCCTGCTGGGAAATCGTGGCGTCTCTGCCAAGGCGACGGATACGGCGTTGACGTATCTCGAGAGCCTGACAGGAACGGTACCGCGACGAGAGGACCAGCAGATTGCCTTTGGCAAGGTGGACTGGCAAATCTCGGCGAGCAATAAACTGAGCGTGCAGGGGAATCGCGTCCGGTGGAGTTCTCCGGGAGGCGTGCGCTCCGAGCCGGTGGTCGACCGCGGGCGAGCGAGCATCGGCAGTGCATATGGCAAATTGGACGCCGGCGTGGCGCGGCTGGTCAGTCTGTGGACGAGCCACTTGAGCAACGAGGTGCGCGTCGCCTATGGCCGCGACTTCGAGTACGAGACGGCGCAGCAGCCGCTGCCGCAGGAGCCGGCGATCGGACCGGGCGGACTTGCGCCGGAGATCTCGATTGGGCCGAATGGCTTCATGTTTGGAACTCCCGCGTCGCTTGGGCGTAAGGCGTACCCGGATGAGAGACGGCTACAGGTGGCGGAGTTGGTTGAGTGGTCGCACCGGAGGCAGCTAGTGCAAGCTGGTTTTGACTTCAGCCAGATTCACGACCGCATCGACGCGCTGAGCAATCAGGAGGGAGCCTTTCGCTACGACAGCGGCATAGCGGCGGGCAAGGCTGGCGGGCTGGTGGACTGGATCACCGACTACACCTTCAGCGCAGACGCTTATCCCAACGGCGCGTGCCCATCGATTGTGGCGTCGATTCACCGATTCTGCTTTCGAACGTTTACTCAGAGCTTCGGCGAACAGAGCGTAAGCTTCCCCATGCAGGAGTGGGCTGGGTTTGCGCAGGACCAGTGGAAGGCGACGCCGATGCTCCAAGTGACGCTCGGGGTCCGCTACGAATATGAGCGTGAGCCCTCTCCCAAGGCGCGGAACCCAGCAATCGATGCCCTGTTCGGGGCACATAGCACGACCAGTGCGTTCCCCGAAGACAGGAACAACGTTGGGCCGAGGGTGGGGATTGCGTGGCAGCCGCTGGGAGTGGGCAAAGGGACGGTCCGCGCTGGTTATGGTGTGTATTACGGCAGGTTGCCGGGAGGGACGATCCGGTCCGCGCTTCTCGATACAGCGCTGCCGGGGACGGCTACGCATGTGAGGATCACGCCGACGACGGTGACGAACTGCCCACAAGTGGCAAACCAGGGCTTCGGATACGGGTGTACGTATCTGGCTGAGCCCGGAGCGGCGGTGAGTACGACGACCTCCGCGATGCTCTTCGATAAGCGATTCCGGTTGCCGATGGTGCAGCAGGGAACCTTCGCGATCGAGCGTGGAGTGGGCTTCGGCATCACGGCAGGGGCATCGTATGTCGTCAACCTTGACCGGCAGTTGCCGGACTCGGTCGACATCAATATCGCTCACTCGACCGCGACGCGGATGTTTCAGTTGCAGGGCGGCCCGGTCGGTGGAAGTGGGCCGCGGGGGGCGACGAACGGCGAAATCTTCGTGCTGCCGTACTATACGGCGCGGGTCAGCCCGCTCTACGGGCCGGTCACGGACATCGTCTCGAACACGAACGCGACGTACAACGCGATGGTGCTCTCGGCGGAGCGACGAAGCCGCAAAGGGTTGGAGTTTCGCGCGACATGGACGTGGGCCAAGGCGATCGACTACGGCCAGAACAACAGCGCTACCCCCAGGACGAACGGCCAGCTTGACCCGTTTGTGCTGGGATACGACCGTGGTCTCTCGACGCTGAACTGCCCGCATAAGATTACGGCAAGCGCTATCTGGGAGCCCTCTCTGGCGACGCCGAAACAGTGGCTGAAGCTGGCTGCGAATGGATGGCAAGTCAGCCCTCTGTTTGTCGAGACGAGCGGCCGGCCCTACAGCTATGAGATCTTTGGCGGCACGCGGCTAAGTGGCGGGCATACCAGCATCAATGGCTCGGGCGGCGCGGTCTATCTGCCAACCGTAGGCAGAAATACTTTGCGGCTGCCAGAGACGATCCACATGGATCTGCGCGTAAACCGGAGCATCCGGGTCACGGAGCGGCTGAGGCTACGGGCATCGGCGGAAGTCTTCAACCTACCCAACCATGTGAACTACACCAGCACGACGACGCGGGCTTATCAGGAGGGTACGACTGTAGGTGCGGTGACGCCACTGATCTTCCAGGATGCGACGACAGTTGCTGCGGAGGGGTTAAACGAGCAGCCGTTTGGCGCATTCACAGCTTCGAGCACCGCTAATTCAAGAGAGCGGCAGCTTCAATTCGGGCTGCGGCTCCAGTTTTGAAATCTCCCGAATCCCTCTTTGTCATTCCCGACGGCAATCTGCGGTTATCCACTGCGCACTAACACTTACGGGTGATTTAAAGGCCCGCCGCACTGGCCGCCGCCTGCTTCATGGATTGCATCTATCCTCATGTCAAGTGATTTGAGGGGCAGGGACGCGCGGGATGGCCGTAGTGAGTTTCATCATGCACCACGGATACGCCGTCACCGGCCTGGTGCTATTTCTGGCGGCGATGGGTCTGCCGCTGCCGGCCTCGACCGTGTTGCTGGCGGCGGGTGCGGCTTCACACGCAGGGGCGCTGAATCCCTGGGCAGTCCTCGCAATAGCGTGGGCCGGAGCTGTGGCCGCCGATACGCTGCTCTTTTACGGCGGGCGATACACGGGTTGGTGGTTGCTGGGGATCCTTTGCCGCGCGTCCGTCAATCCCGAGGCCTGCATCTTTTCTTCGGCGGGCTACTTCTACCGGCGTGGGCCAAGGACACTTCTCTTCGCGAAGTTCATCCCCGGGCTGGGCGCGATGGCTGCACCCATTGCGGGCAGCCTGAACATGCGAATCAGCCAGTTTCTCCGGATGGATGCTCTGGGTGTGCTGGGATACTGTTCGGCGTGGCTCGCCATGGGATATATCTTCAGCAAATTCATCGTGCAAATCATCCAACGAATCGAGAGTGCCGGACACGCCGTTCTCCTGATCGTTCTTCTGGCGGTATTTGCCTATGGCGGGGTTCTGCTGGCATTTACCTTGCGTGCACGGCGATCCGGGGCAATCGAGAAGATCTCGGCCGCGAATCTCTACGAGCGACTGCAGGCACTGACGCCGGATAAGCTGGTGGTGATCGCCGATGTTCGCAGCCATGGCTACTACGATCCCGGAATGCAGCGCATCAAGAACTCGATCCGCGTGGAACCGCACCGGCTGCAGGAAGAGTTGGTCGCTCTACGGGAGTTCATGGCTCCCGAGTGCGAGATCTACATCTATTGCAGTTGTATCCGCGACGTGACCAGCATCCGCGTCGCACGCAAGCTGGCCGAGGAGAACTGCAGGACACAGGTGATCGAGGGCGGGATCAAGGCGTGGATCAAGGCCGGTGGGCCGATGGAGATGGTGCCGGAGGCGGATATGCAGAAGTTGCCGCGCTTCGAGTAGCGCCGCCGCGGTTCCCAAATCAGACTATCCGTGGTGCTGCGAGAGCGAAAGAGTGTTGCCGTCGGGGTCTTGGAACCAAGCGACCCTGTCGGCGGTTGGCGAGGACCATATACCGAGCGCATCGACCTGATCCGGCGGTAGGAACGCATAGCGAGCGAAGAGGACACCTTTGGCGTTGAGCGCGGTAACTTCGGCTACGATGTCCGCGACCTCCCAGCCCAGAATCGTGTGCGGCGCGGGCGTGAAGTCGCCGGAACGGGCAATCCGGATCATATTGCTCCCGGAGCGGAAGACGAGCGCGAAGCCGTCGTCGGTGACGAAGGTCAGGCCAAGCGTCTCGACGTAAAAGGCGCGGGCGCGTTCTCCATCACGCGTGGGGACGAAACCGATGATGGGGCTGGTAGAGAGCATTCTAGCTAGCCTTTCCGTGGCCGGGCGATTTTGCTACGCGGAAAGAATAGCTCACGGGTAGGATGAGCGCATCACCATTTCCAAAATCTATTTCTAGAGGCTCTGCGTGGTCTTACCCGGCGTTACGGATTCGGCGGAGCTGCATCTTGCCAGCGATAGTTCGCTGGGCCAACGCACTTTGCGGAAAGCCGGATGGCGGCTGATTCCACTGCTGTCGGTCTGCTACATGGTCGCGTTTATGGATCGGGCAAATATCAGCTTCGCGGCGCTGCAGATGAATCGCGATCTGCACTTCAACGCGGGTATCTACGGATTCGGAGCGGGCGTCTTCTTCCTGAGTTATGCGATGTGCGAGCTGCCGTCGAATCTCCTCCTGCTGAAGTTCGGCGCGAGACGGTGGATCGCGCGCATCATGCTGACGTGGGGCGTGCTCGCTGCGGCGATGATGTTTGTACGGTCGCCCCTCAGCTTCTACGCGCTGCGGTTTCTGCTGGGCATGGCAGAGGCGGGTTTCTTTCCCGGAGTGCTCTACTACCTGTCGCTGTGGTTTCCACAGGAGATGCGGTCGCGGGCGATTGGCAGGTTCTACATCGCGTTTCCGCTAAGCAATGTCTTGATGGGGCTGATCGCTGGGTCGCTGCTGAGCCTGAACGGCAGGCTGGGACTGAAGGGATGGCAGTGGCTCTTCCTGGTGGAGGCGTTACCGGCGATCGTGCTCAGTGTCGTGGTCTGGAACATGCTGCCGGACGGCCCCGCCGACGCGAAGTGGATGGAGCCAGAGGAGCGTGCCTGGCTGCTCGCTCGTCTACGCGAAGATGCGGCCGCCATTGAGCGCTCCGGCGGCAAGTCCGGTCATCATGCGGGCGTGTTGTCTGTCCTTCTATCCGTGCTTAAGGAGCCGAGGGTCGCTCTGATCGGTGTGTATATGTTCCTGTCGCTGGGCTCGTACTACGCGTTTTCGTTTTCGGCACCGGCAATCTACCAGGCGGCGACGGGGTGGAGCACTAACCGCGTAGGCGCTCTGATCGCCGGGATCGCGCTGGCGGGCGCCGCGGGAATGTTGATCGTCAGTTGGCACTCGGATCGGATACGGGCGAAGGTGCCGTACATCGTGGGGCTGTCGCTGCTGACGGCGATGTCGTTCGCGGTAAGCGGGATGGTGCGGCAGCCGTGGGTGATGATCGTCGCCTTGGGGCTGGCGTCGGTGAGCTACTACGCAAGCCAGGGGCCGGCGCTCAGCCTGAGCACCACGTTTCTCGATGGCCCGGCTGCCGCGGTAGGGATCGCTGCGATCAA
This sequence comes from Granulicella aggregans, assembly GCF_014203275.1. Taxonomy (GTDB): domain Bacteria; phylum Acidobacteriota; class Terriglobia; order Terriglobales; family Acidobacteriaceae; genus Edaphobacter. The sequence goes on along the minus strand of NZ_JACHIP010000002.1, from coordinate 922,703 downwards.
TATGCTGTCCATCATCGGCGGCTTTGTGGGGCCGAACTGGATGGGGTGGGCGATCCAGCATGGCGGTGGGACGCGTGTGGGTACAGGGATGCTGTCGATCGCGTATTTGATGGCGGCTTTAGTGATCCTGATAGTGAGCAGGAAGGGCGCAGCCGCAAGGTGCTAAGTCCCTATGGCTTCTTTCCTTCCGTAATCGTCTCAGGCAGAGCGGAGAAGCGCGTCTTCGGAAAGGCATCGGGATAGTTGTCGCGGATGAAGGCGATCATCTTCTCGCGCACGTCGCAGCGGAGGTCGAAGTTGCGGCTGGAGTTGTGGCTACTCATCAAACAGCGCAGTTCCATGGAATTCTCTGTGAGATTTGTGACCTGCAGCCCGCAGACCTTGCCATCCCATAACGGGTGCGGATGGACGATGGTATCAAGCTGGGCGCGGAGAATCTCGACCGGGACGGAGTAGTCCACATGCAGGAAGGCAGTGCCCATGATGTCGGTCGACTCACGCGACCAGTTCTGGAAGCTGTTTTCGATGAAGTAACTGAGCGGGACGATCAAGCGGCGCAGGTCCCAGATCTTGATGACGACGTAAGCAGAGTTGATCTCTTCGATGCGTCCCCACTCGCCCTGCACGACGACAACATCATCAATTCTGATCGGTTCGGTGAAAGCGATCTGCAGTCCTGCGAGGATATTTGCTGCCGTTGACTTCGCGGCAGTTGCGAGGATGAGCGATGCGACTCCAGCTGATGCGAGCAGGCCAGATCCATAGTGCCAGATGCGTGGGTCGTCGAAGCTCCAGAGCAAAGCACCCGCAGTCAGAATGACGATGAAGCCAATCACCAGCCGGCGGATGAGTTGGAGTTGGGTATGGACGCGGCGGGCCTGGATGTTGTCTTCGGCGGTGATGTCGTACCGGCGAAGGGTCACCTGCTGCAGGACATAAACGAAGCCGACCGCGAACCATCCCAGGGCGACGACGATGGCCATGATGAAGCCCTGGCGCAGAATCGGGTTCAGATTGAAAGGGAGATCAGGCAACGTGGGCAGCACCGCCATCAGGCAGGTCAGCAGGAAGATGACGCGCGCTGGACGTCCAAGATACTGCTGCAGTCCCCAGCCGAGGGTCGCGGTCTGCGCTTCTTTGCGACGGATGAGGCGAAAGACGACGTAGTGGACAACGCTAGAGAGGACGATGGCCGCGCAGACGAGGAAGATGGCGAGAAACCAACGGTGGCGGATCTGCAGTGCCGCTGCCGCTTCGGTAGCCGGTGAAGCAAAATGAAACGCGAGAGAGGGAAGAATCTTCAGTGGCACGGGAGTCTCCTGCGAGCGTGGTGGAGGCTTTTCGGGTCGCTGACGAGTTAGAGGGCGGCGAGCCAGTTCAAGATGGCTATCTGCATCGCGATGCGCTGATCGGAGTAGGAGTGGTCGGTTGCAAAGTGTTGGGTAAAGACGTGGGTCGATCCGGACTTTTTGAGTGCGGAGACGAATGCGTCGTTCGACGGAGCCAGACCGTCGTCGGAGGTAAGGTCGAGAACGGGGCGGCTGGCCAGCTTTGGCGCGAGATTTGGAATGTTCCAGGCATCGGAGTTGGCAACGGCCTCTTCGGCAAGACTCTTCGGCGTGCATCCGGCGAGAGGAGCAAGGCCTTCTTCGGCGAAGCTCTTGGCGATGGGATCGACAGCGCGATTCCGATATGCGGTGGGAATGGTCTCGATCTTGTCGACGGCCATGTCGGCGGCGGAGATGAGGCCGACGGCCTTGATGCCGGGGTCCTGCGCGCCCGCGTAGCGGGCCATGAAGCCGCCCATGCTGTGACCGATGAGGATGATCTGTTTCGAATCGACGCGAAGGCGGGTGGCGTTTATAGGATCGCGCAGATAAGCGATGGCAGACTGAACGTCTTCGATGGAATGAGTGAAGGAGAAGTCGCCGGGGGAGCCCCAGCTTCCGCGGTAGTTGAAGAAGAGGATGTCGTAGCCCGCGCGGCGGAGCGTCTGGGCGAGATCGAGATTCTTTTCGTTGCCGGGGAAGCCATGCAGCAGGATGACGGTAGGGTGCGGGCCTGCTCCAGCGGCGATGTAGACGAAGGCGTTGAGCTGCGCGCCGTGGCTGGGGAGTTGGAAGGTGTCGAAGGCGGCGGGATGTGCCTTGTCAGGGGCGGGGTCGGTGGTGATGGCGGCGGGAGTCTGAGCTTGCGGAGAGGCAGGGATGCCAGAGCAGGCGAGAAAGCTGGCTGAAAGCAGGGCAGTCGTGAACAGGCGCATGGGGTGATTATGCCATTCAGGTTCACTGGGGCATGGAGATTTCTGCGCGTCTCATAGAATAGAGCTGGGTATGGCTTTTACGGAACAATTCGATGTTGTAATCGTCGGCGCGGGCCATGCTGGCTGCGAGGCTGCGATGGCTTCCGCGCGCATGGGCCTGCGGACCGCCATCTTTACGCTGAATCTCGACCTCATCGCCCAGATGTCCTGCAACCCGGCCATCGGTGGAGTTGCCAAGGGGCATATCGTGCGTGAGGTCGACGCTCTCGGTGGGGTGATGGGCGAGGTCGCCGATGCGACCGGCATTCAATTTCGCCTCTTGAATACCTCTCGAGGTCCGGCGGTATGGTCCCCACGCGCGCAGTGCGACAAGCAGCTTTATCGCGTGAAGATGCGTGAGGTGCTCGAGGGCCAGCCGAACTTGTTCATCAAGCAGGCTGAAGTCGTTGATTTCATCATCGAGGGTGCGGCAGGCGACCCGATCGACAAGTCCGCGAGTCAGCGGATCGCAGGGTTGAAGCTTCGTGACGGGCGCACCATCTTCGCGAAAGCAACCATAGTCACGACTGGCACGTTTCTCAACGGCCTCATCCACTGCGGCGAGCAGCAATACACCGCCGGCCGCAGTGGCGAGCCCGCCAGCGTCCTCCTCGGCGAAGCCCTCAAGCGCCTCGGCCTCCGCGAGTGCCGGTTGAAGACCGGAACGCCGCCACGCCTCGATGGACGTACGATTCGCTGGGAGACATTTCAGGAGCAGCCGGGTGACGATGACCCCACGCCGTTCAGCTTTCGCAGCAGTTTTACAAAGACCGGCGTACCCCCGCTGCGGCAGATCAAATGCCACATCGCTCGCACGACAGAAGAAACTCTGCGGCTTATCCGCGAAAATGTCCACCGGTCCCCGATGTACTCCGGCCAGATTGAGGCCATCGGGCCGCGCTATTGCCCTTCTATCGAGGACAAGGTTGTGCGCTTTCCGGAGAAGTCGAGTCATCAGTTCTTTCTCGAGCCTGAGGGTCTCAACACGCATGAGGTCTACATCAATGGAATGAGCACCAGCCTGCCGATGGACGTTCAGGCGGCGATGGTGCGGTCCATCCGGGGCCTTGAAGACGCTGAGATGCTGCGGCCCGGCTATGCCATCGAGTACGATGCGATTGATCCGACGGAGCTCGATCGGACGCTGAAGGTTAAGAAGTTCGAAGGCCTCTACCTCGCCGGTCAGATCAACGGGACCAGCGGCTACGAAGAGGCCGCCTGCCAGGGGTTGATGGCGGGAATCAACGCGGCGCTGGCGGTGAAGGGTGAGCCTGCATTCACGCTCGACCGAACCGAGGCGTATACCGGGATTCTGATCGACGATCTCATCTCGAAGGGGACTGACGAGCCCTATCGCATGTTTACTTCGCGGGCGGAGTTTCGGCTGCACCTCCGTATCGACAACGCCGATCGCAGGTTGACGCCGCATGGTCGTCGCCTCGGTCTGATTGGTGACGCGGACTGGGCGGAGTTTGAGTCGAAACAGACTCGCGCGTCGGCGTTTCAGCGGCTGCTGGAATCGGCGCAGGTGCAGATTGCAGAGCTTCCCGCTCCCCTGGTGGAAAGACTCGACGGCAATACCTCCACTATCTCCGGGCAGACATTTGCCCAGTTGCTGAAGCGGCCCGAGCTCGAAATCTCCGATATGGCCCCCCTCCTGCTCCCGCGCCTCGAAATCGAGGGCCCGATCTTTGCCGAGTGGACTTCGGCGATGCAGGGAGCTGGCCGCTTGCGCGCCTGGGTGCGGAACGAGATGAAGTCCGTCGAGACGGAGATCAAGTACGCCGGGTATCTCGACAAACAGCGACGCTCGATCGAGAAGATGAAGAAGGCGGAAGACCGCCGCATTCCCGAGTGGTTCGACTACAAGGTCGTGAGCGGGCTCTCTCGCGAAATGCAGCAGACGCTCGAGCGGGTGAGGCCAATGACGCTCGGACAGGCGAGCCGGATCGCAGGAGTTACCCCGGCGGCGGTGACGCTGGTAAACATCTTTATCGAGATCCAGGGCAAAGGTCGGCAGGCAATCCAGCGTCAGACTGCCTGATCCGAATCTGCGATGTAACCTCGCGCGTCTTATCAGAGTCAGAGTCAGAGTCGGTGAGGTTGCGATGAGCGATATGGTTTCAACGGGGATCAAGCTGGCAATTGGAGCGCTGATATTGGGCGCGGTTTTCATAGGAGTAAGGCAGATGGCAATTGGACAAGCAACACGCAAGGCGCCGATTCCGGCTCCATTGGTCGATGAGGCGCATACTGCGGCGAAGCAGGAGACGGCGGTCTTCGCCGGAGGATGTTTCTGGGGAGTGCAGTCGGTCTACAACCGTGTGAAGGGCGTGGAACACACGACGGCGGGCTACTCCGGCGGCGATGCCCATACGGCGACCTACGGTCAGGTGACGACTGAGACCACAGGCCACGCCGAATCGCTGAAGATCGTCTACGACTCGTCGAAGATCAGCTATGGCACGCTGCTGCGCATCTTCTTCAGCGTGGTGCATGACCCGACGCAGCTGAATCGGCAGGGGCCGGATGTGGGCACTTCGTATCGCTCGGCTATCTTCTACACCAGCGAAGACCAGAAGAAGGTCGCGGAGGCGTATATCGCGCAGCTCGACTCGGAGAAGATCTACCCGGCGAAGATTGTCACCCAGGTGGTCCCGCTGAAGGGGTTCTACGATGGCGAGGCCTACCACCAGGACTACGCCGACCATAACCCGAACAATCCGTACATCCAGGTCTGCGACGTGCCGAAGATGGCGGCGTTGAAGGTGCAGTTTCCGGACCTTTTCAAGGAATACAACGGGCACTAAATAAATGCCTACTGCTGGGCAGGTGTAGGCGGCGGAATCGTCGCCTGTCCCAGAAGAGTCTGAATATCCGCGACCAGGAGCTTTACCGAATCGGTAAAGGCAAGGTCGCGGTTTTTCTTTCGGAACTTGAAGTCGACCTGTTCGACGAAACCCCACAGATTGATGTGGGTCTTGGCGTCCATGATGCCAACGCGAATTTGAGGTACGACGCCCACCGGATCTACGAAGCGAACGGCGAAGACGACATCCGCATCGTTCGGGTCGGATACGAGGTCGTACCGGCCCCAGGTCTTCATCGCCGAGTAGAACTCGCCATAGGCGCGCTCTGGACCGCCGCTGTAGGCGTCCGGAAAGGCTGTGACATCGCCCAACTCATAGGAGATGAATGCCTTCTTCCCCGCGACTAGAGGTGTGGGAACGGGTGCGTGGACGGAGTTGACTCCTACGTCTGCGGAGCTCTTCTTCGGTGTTCCGATACGGATCTGTGCCTGTGAGGAGAGGGCAACGACGAGAATGAAGCTAGCAGACAATATCTTAGGCGGGCGAAGCATGATGTCTCCAGGGCCAGCAAATGCGGTGCGCTGGCTGGCTTAGAGACGCAGTCCTAGTCGGTGAAGCCGCATCAATCCGGAGCGGCTCCGCCTACTGTGTGATTTCGCCCTCGGGTTCATCCGTCGGGTTATCGATCTCCGCCTGAAAGCCTTCGAGCAGCCTCTCCATGAACGCCTCGGGATCCACCTTGCTGTTCTGCATCTGGTGCGACAGCGCAATATGCCGGGCGAGGTCTGCGAGGACGATGCCCCAGGCGAAGGGGTCGTCCCATGCTCCGCTCTGGATGGAGACATGCTGGCCATGCTCGGCGATCCAGACGCGCATTACCTCGAAGGAGGCCTTATCGCGCTGTGCAGCCGGCGGGATGTCGAGGATCTTTTGCGAGGCCATGGTGTCTCCTGTGGGAAAAGCTCGGCTGGGATTTGTCGATTATGGCATCTGGAGGCCCGGTGGCGCGAACCCACTCATCGCGAAAGGTAGGAGTCCTATGAATAGGAGCGGGTTGTGCGGGTTTTCCGCAGATGGCCTCTATCTCCACAGCAGGCGATCGCGTCGTGACAGATAAACTCAGAGAGTCCCTATGGCTTCCTTCGCGCAAATCTCGGCAAACGACGATCTCCCCGCATCGCTGCAGGCGGAGACGGCGATCCTGGGCGCGATGATGCTCGATTCGGTAGCGATCTCGGACGCGACCGAGAGGTTGCGCGCCGATGACTTCTCACTCGACTCGCATCGCCGCGTCTTCAACGCAATTCTGGAGCTGACGCAGACCGGCCACGGCGTGGACTACATCACCGTCCGCGAGGTGCTATCGCGGCGCAAGGAACTCGACTCGATTGGCGGTCCGGCTTACCTCGCCTTCCTGAGTGAGGGAATTCCGCGTAACTTCAACATCGAGAGCTACGTCCGCATCGTCAAGGACAAGAGCCTACTGCGGCAGTTGATGACCATCTTCCACGACGGAGCGACACGCGCGTCGGACCAGGGCGAAGAGGCGATCAATGTTCTCGGAGACGTCGAGGCGAAGCTTGCCGAAGTCGCTGACAGCGCGATTCAGCGCGGCTTTTCTGGGATTGCGGAGATCGTAGCTTCGAGCTTTGGGTCGATCGACAAGCTCTACGAGCAGGGCCGAGAGATCACCGGCCTGAAGACGCACTATCTGGAGTTCGACCGCATGACCAGCGGGTTGCAGGACTCCGAACTCATCATCATCGCCGCCCGTCCCTCGATGGGCAAGACGGCCTGGGCGATCAACATCGCTCAGAACGCATCCGTACACGACGGCAAGGTGGTGGCTGTCTTCTCACTCGAAATGTCGAAGGAGAGCCTGCTGCGACGCATGCTCGCGAGCGAAGCGCTGGTGAACTCGCGCAAGATCCAGACGGGCTTTTTGCCCAAGGAAGACAAGGGCAAGCTGCTGGCGGCGCTGGAGCGGTTGATGGAGTCGAAGATGTTCATCGATGACACGCCAGGGATCAGCCTTGCCGAGATGCGGGCTAAGGCCAGAAGGCTCAAGCAGCAGGAGGGGCGGCTCGATCTGATCGTGATTGACTACCTCCAGCTGATGACCGGTTCCGTTGGAGCTAATCAGAAGAAGTTCGAGAACCGGACGCAGGAAGTCTCGGCGGTCTCGCGTGGATTGAAGGCGCTGGCAAAAGAGATGAAGGTTCCGGTGGTCGCGCTGTCGCAGCTCTCGCGTGGATCGGAACAACGCACCGGCGACAAGAAGCCGCTATTGAGCGACCTCCGAGAGTCGGGATCGATCGAGCAGGATGCCGACGTGGTCGCCTTCATCCACCGCGAGGAGTACTACGACCGCGAGAATGAAGACCTCAAGGGCAAGGCCGAGATCATCATCGCCAAGCAGCGTAACGGGCCGACCGGCAGCGTGCAGATGGCGTACCTGGCGGACTACACGCGATTTGAAAACCTCGCCGAAGGCGGCGGAGGCGGCGGAGAGTACTAGTCACTCGCGCTAGTCTGGATCGATGACGCACGTAAACGACACGATAGCCGCAACCTCCACACCGCCGGGACGCGGCGGTATCGGGATCGTTCGACTCTCCGGGCCAGAAGCGAAGACGATTGTCGAGGGAATGGTGCGTCTGAGGCGGCCTCTTGCTCCCGGACGAGCGCGGGTTGCCGAGATCTTTGAAGTGGGTGCGGAAAGCATACTTGATGAGGCCGTCGTAACGTGGTTTGCTGCGCCCAACTCCTATACCTCCGAGGATGTTATAGAGATCGCCGCTCATGGCTCCCCTGTACTGTTGCGGACGCTCCTGAAGCAGTGCATTGCGCTCGGCGCGCGCCTGGCTGAGCCGGGCGAGTTTACCGAGCGCGCCTTCCTATCCGGACGCCTTGACCTGACGCAGGCCGAGGCCGTGCAGGGGCTGATCGACGCAACCACTCTGCAACAGGCAAGAACAGCCGCCCAGCAGATGGGTGGCGCACTCTCGCGGCAGATCTCACCGGTGAAGCGGGACTTGATCCAATTGATTGCGGCGCTCGAAGCAGGAATCGACTTCGCCGAGGACGATCTCGATCTGATGGACGACCTGGAGATCGCACGACAGCTAAAGGCAATCGCGACTCCTCTGGCCGCGCTCGAGAAAAGCTTTGCGTATGGCAAAGTGCTTCGGGATGGCTTCCGGCTTGCGGTTGTCGGCAGACCGAACGCCGGCAAGTCATCTCTTTTCAATCGTCTGGTCGGTCACCAGCGCGCCATCGTGACCGCGCAGGCTGGAACTACGAGAGATACGGTTTCGGAGCGCGTGGATATCGGCGGAATCCCAGTCGAGTTGGTCGACACTGCGGGCCTTCGCAAAGAGCTGGCGGAAGGCGGCATGCTCGATGAGGCGGAGGCAATCGGGGTTGCGCGCTCGCGGGAGGCAATGGCCGACGCAGATGTCCTTCTCCTGGTCGTAGCGGCTGATGGAATGGATGGCGGCATGCTCCACAGCGACGATCAGGCGGTGATGGCCGGTGCCGCGGGCCGAAGACTGATCGTCGCGCTAAACAAGATCGACCTGGTAGGAGATCAAAGAACTCCGATGAGCCTCGAAGCAAAGTTCATCGCCACCTCGGCTCTGAACGACACCGGGGTTGAAGATCTGAGGGGGGCAATTCTGGAGGGGCTGAGAGCATCTTCAGGAACGACGGACAGCATCACGGTGACCAGCGCGCGGCAGCAGGATGCGATTGCGGAGGCCTTAAAGGCGGTTCGGTCGGCTCAGGAGGGATTTGACGGTAGTATGCCTCACGAGATGCTTCTACTGGACTTACATGAAGCTCTCGGAGCGCTCGATAGACTCACCGGAGCCACGCACACAGAGGACATTCTTGGCGTAATCTTCGGGAGTTTCTGCATCGGTAAATAGCCGAGACCAAGGTTCGCTCGGCGTTCGCAGGAGTTGCGAGCGCTCATCAAAATCAGTCCGCTTCCGATCAGAGGAACTCTCGCTAGTGCAATTCCTTGTCGTAGATAGCGGCGGTACAGCGTATTCGAATAAAGGACGACTCGACGCGTTTCGTTAGTCGATGAAATAGCCGATGCCTTGAAGAGTTTCGTCGCTAAGTTCAACACCGAGCAGCCGAGCCTTGGCCTTGGCGCAAGCATCGCTTAGAAAGCGCCACACGACAGCATCGGGAAGATCGGTTCCGTTCTTCAATAGCTGGCGAAGGCTGCTGCTGTCGGTCGGGAACGTATAGTCGCCGAGGATGCCACAGGCTGGACGAAGGGTGAGGGAGAGCGAAAGTGCTCCGGGAATTCCAGGCGTCTGAATTGAGGGCTGAGTTACAAGATTGAATCGCATGCGGAATCGTGACACCCGGATTTGGTGGTCGCAATGACCCATGCGAGGCTTTTCGCGATACAAGTTGGTCATGCCTGCTCCCGGGGTAGAGGCCGGCTATGACCCGAAACCTTTTGTCTTGTACCCCCTCCGGGGAAGAGAGCATGATTCTCACTACGAAAGCGGCCTCGACCGTGTGCCTCTCCACGGCATCCTAGAGAGTGGTGTAAAGTTCGGGGCAGGTCTCAGGAGAGAAGATGAAGTCTCATTTGCTACGTCGTTGCGTCACTACATTTGCAAGATCGATGGCGGTCGCGAGCGCGCTTTCAATCGCTAGCCTGATGGTTGCCCAGAATCCGGCTGTCGAGGTGAGCGTGGACGCCAAGGCGCCTGCCACACCGTTTCCCCACTTCTGGGAGCAGACCTTCGGATCGGGACGTGCCATTCTCTCTTTGCGTGATGAGTATCGACAGGATATCGACGCCGTCCACGAAGCCACGGGATTTCAATCCATACGGTTCCACGGCATCTTCAACGACGAAGTCGGCCTCTACGATCCAGCGCGGAAGTACACCAATCCCGGGCAGGCGACCCAGGCAGTCGCGACGGACGGCATCTACAACTTCTCCTATGTCGATCAGATCTACGATGGCCTCCTCGAGCACCATGTCCGGCCATTTGTCGAACTGAGCTTTATGCCGAAGGGCCTTGCCGCCGATCCGAACGATTTCCACATCTTCTGGTACCACCCCAACGTCTCGCCTCCTGCGGACTACGCGAAGTGGGACGACATGATGTCCGCCTTCGCGCGGCACCTGATCGCCCGCTACGGAATCGAAGAAGTCTCTACCTGGAGCTTCGAGGTATGGAATGAGCCGAACCTGGACTTCTGGGACGGCAAGCCGAAGCAGGCAACCTATTGGGAGCTCTATGACCACACCGCGAAGGCGCTGAAGGCGGTCAACGCAAGGATTCGCGTAGGCGGACCTTCGACAGCGCAGGCCGCGTGGGTGAGTGAGTTCCTTCAGCATTGCCACGACAACAACATCCCCGTGGACTTCGCATCGACCCATGTCTACGGCAATGACGACAATGTGAACGTCTTGCATACCGATGCGAAGATCCCGCGTGACAAGATGGTTCCGCTCGCGGTGGCCAAGGTTCATAAGGAGATCCTGGCTTCGCCGTATCCCCAGATGCCGCTCTACTTCTCTGAGTACAACGCCAGCTATGCGAATGAGCCGAACGTGACCGACAGCTACTTCATCGGGCCGTGGCTGGCAACGACGATCTCGCAAGTCGATGGTCAGGTCCAGGCGATGAGCTACTGGGACTTCGCGGACGTATTTGAAGAGCAGGGCGTGACCCGCACGCCGTTTTACGGGGGCTTCGGTCTGATTGCCGAGGACCGCATCCAGAAGCCGGCGTTTCATGCCTTCGCGATGCTGCACAAGCTCGGAGATCAACGAATCGCTGTTGCAAACGACTCTATCCTTGCGACGAAGACGAAGGAGGGTGGTCTAGCCTTGGCGCTGTGGAACTACCTGCCTCCTATCGGCGAGGGTGACAAGTACACGCCAGAGCCCTCGGTAGTTGGGGAGAACAAGACCTTTGAGGTCGAGATGAAGGGGCTGCCCTCCGGATCGAAGGTGGAGTTGTGGCGCGTGGACGGGACTCACGGCAATGCGATTCCTGCTTTCGACGCAATGGGAAGACCACAGACGCCAACCCGGGAGCAGCTTGCAGAACTCCGCAAGGCGGGCGCAGCCAGTCCTCCGGAGAGTCTGAAGCTGAAGAACGGCAAGGTCACAGTCTCTGTGCCTGCGCGAGGCTTGGTGGTACTGGTCGCCGGACCAGCGCTCTGACCTCGCGGGGTGTGGGGGCGATCTTCCACACCCTGTCTTTCGATTCATCCCCCGTACACAGTGTCTTCACTGCGTGTTGATGAAGTCGGCTTGCTGAATACCTATCGTTTTAGGTATGAGAAAAATTGGGTTTCTACGCGCTGGCAGTTATGTGCTTGCCGCGCTTCTAACAATTATGGGAGTGTCAGCAAGAGCGCAGTTTGACAATGGCAGTCTTGTGGGCACGATCCATGATGCAACCGGCGCGGTGATCCCCGGAGCTGCCGTCACTGTAACCAACGATGCGACCGGAATTGTAGCGAAGACGACGAGCAATGGCTCGGGCGACTACGAGCTTCCATCGCTGCGCGTGGGAACCTACACCATCGCCGCCTCCGCTTCGGGATACGCGGACGCGATTGCCAAAGATATCGCCATCTCGGTTGGCGGCCGCCAGCGCATCGACCTCTCGCTTAGCGTCGGCGCGACCGCGACGACCGTCGAGGTAAGCGGCACCGCTCTACAGCTTGAGACCGAGAGCAGCGAACGTGGCCAGGAGATCTCTGGCTACCAGAGCGCTGCCCTGCCTCTCGTGACCCGCAACTACGCCGATCTCCTCGGCCTGGTCACCGGCGTCCGCCAGGCACCCACCGCCGCGACTACTAGCTCGATCAACAGCCTCACCCGCGCCGGCGCGTACAACGTAAACGGCCAACGCAGTATGTTCAATAACTTCCTGCTCGACGGCATGGACAACAACGCCTACGGCGAGAGCAATCAGGGCTTCGACAACCAGATCATCGCCGTTCCGCCAGACTCCGTCGCCCAGTTCCAGGTGGTCACAAATAACGAGAGCGCCCAGTTTGGCCGCAGCTCCGGCGCGACCGTCAACGTCGCTACCGCCAGCGGATCAAACCGTATCCACGCCACCGCCTACGAGTTCATCCGCAACACCGACCTGAACGCTACCGGCTACTTCAAGCCGACGCTCGGCAACGTGGCCTTCAAAAAGCCCACCTTCAATCGCAACCAGTTCGGTGGCAACTTCGGCGGCCCCATCATCAAGGACAAGCTCTTCTACTTCGTCGACTACGAAGGATTTCGCCAGACACTGAAGCCCCTCAGCGTGCTTACACTGCCCACGCAGAACGAGATCAACGGCATCCTCGTCGTCCCGGTCAAGAACGCCACCACCGGCGCTACCTATGCGGCCGGCACGCCGATCCCGACGGCGGCGATCAACCCTCTCTCCGCCCAGGTGCTTACATACTTCAAGCAGATTGAGAGCGTTCTGCCAGTCTCTGGTTCCGCGACTACCGGTCTGGCCTCCAACGACTACTCCGTGCAGGTGCCCTTCACCGACAAGTCCGACAAGGGCGACCTTCGCCTCGACTTCCAGCAGAACCCCACCACCTCCTGGTTCCTCCGCGTCAGCGACCGCAAGGAGACCGGCGTCAACTTCCCGGCGATCGTCGCACCGCTTGATGGCCAGACCAACGGAACGATTCGTGTGCTCGACCAACAGGTTGCTGCCGGATTCACCAAGCTGATCGGCGCAAACCAGGTCATTGAGGGCCGCCTCGGCCTCTCCCGCACCAAGGCCGGCAAGTACTCGCTCTCGATCGGCAACAACGCTCTCAACATCCCCGGCCTTCCCACCAACCCCATCGTCGCTGGCGGCTTGCCTACGACCAGCGTCTCCGGCGGCTTCACCGGCTTTGGCCGCCAGAGCACCAATCCGCAGTGGCAGGACCCCGCCCTGCTCGACCCCAAAGTCAACTACACCTTCATCAAAGGCAAGCATTCGCTCAAGTTCGGCTACGAGTACGAGCACGTCTGGATGGCCGTCAACGACAATAACCCCCTCTACGGGGCTTTCAGCTACGGCGGCGCCTACAGCGCCGTCGGCACGGCGGTCGCCGATTCCTACTGGGCTGACTTCCTTTTTGGAACCACCAACTCCTACCAGCTGGCAAACTACTTCGTAGCCCACGTCCGCCAGACGATGCACAGCGCCTACATACAGGACGACTGGAAGCCCACTCCTAAGCTGACTTTGAATCTTGGCGTCCGTTGGGAGTACGGCTCGCCTTACTCTGAGCAGAACAACTACATCTCCAACTTCGACCCCACCACCCAGACCGTGCTGACGACCACTCCCGGCGCGACAGCGGGCAACGGCATCACGCCTTTCTCGGGCGGAGGTGTCTACGGCAAAACTCTCGTCAATCCTGACCTGAGCGACTTCGCTCCCCGCGTCGGATTCGCCTACGCTCTCACACCCAGGACGGCCCTGCGCGGCGGCTTCGGCACCAGCTACATCCACTACACCCGCGCCGGCTCGGGTGATATCCTCGCTATCAACGCTCCCCAGGCGCAGTTCGCCGCAGTCACACAGATTACCCCGACGACGACCAACCAGTGCGGCACCGTCCCGGCGCAGATTATCGCGGTCGGCTCCACGACCGAAAGCTGCTACGTGACTGCCGACAAGGGCTTCCCTTCGGCCCTCACCTCGACCTTCAACTCAGCCACCGACAACATCACCTGGGTGCCCAAGGACACCCGCGACAGCTACGTCGAAAACTACTTCCTTAGCGTGCAGGAGCAGCTCTTCAAGAACTCCGTCCTCGATATCGCTTACGTCGGCAACCACGGCCTGAAGCTTCAGGGCTTCGTCAACGGCAACCAGAAAAACCCGTCTAATGGATTCGCCCGGCCTTTTGCTAACTGGCCCAGCGACATCACCTTAGCGAGCAACGAGTTCTACTCCAACTACAACGCGCTTCAGGTCCGCTACGAGCAGCGTATGGCCGCCGGCCTCACCTTGCTGAACTCTTTCAGCTGGGAGCACGCTCTTGATAACGCCAGCGCCTCGCTCGAAGGCAACACGCCTTCGCTCCAGGACGCCAACAACCCCCGGGCCGACTACGGCCAGTCAGACTACAACCTGCCCATCGCCAACGTCACCAGCCTCGTCTATGAGCTTCCCGTCGGTCACGGTCGCCGCTTTCTCGCCAACAGCAACGGCGTCGTCGACAGCCTCCTTGGCGGCTGGCAGTTGAGCGGGATCAACACCATGCAGGCCGGAACTCCCTTCAACCTCACCTACACTCCCAAGAGCGGAAACGCGGGCAATCAAGTCTCGCAGCAGATCACGGCGAGCTATCGCGGCGCGAACCTCTATCGTCCTAATCGCGTCCCCGGCCAGCCGATCACGGAGCATGTGAAGATCGCGGGCACCGGCTACATTCAGTACGTGAACCTGGCCGCGTTTGCACTGCCGGCGACCGCTGTCGGCGGTGTCACTCAAAGCCCCTTCGGCAACGCCGGTCGCAATCCCGGTCGCACCCCGGCCTTCTATCAGACCGACCTCTCCCTCAACAAGAAATTCTCGACGCCGATCGAGAGCCTGAAGGTCGAGTTCCGGACCGAGGCCTACAACATCTTCAATCACACCAACCTCTATCTGCCCGGTGGTGCCCTGAGCGGAACCCTCGGCGGAGCGCCGACCAGCGGCGGTGTGGTCAACAGCACCTTTGAGCCACGCATCTTCCAGTTCGGCCTGAAGGTTCTTTACTAGGTCGAAGCAAGCCGCTATACCCCTTGGCCCCGTGTCTCGATCACAGAGACTCGGGGCCATTTTTGGTGGCCTGCAATAGAAGAATCCGCTCAGGATCACACCGTTCACCGCTTCATTGAAGTCACCTACGGAGTGCGAAGTAGCGATCATCGGCGGCGGCCTGGCGGTGATCGCCACTGCCGCGCGGATCCAGCGCATAGCTCTCCAACATCGTCCTTGAACCAGTGTTCTCCGGGTCGTCGGAGGTGAACTGCCCTGCGAGATAGGCATCGCATCTGTCGAGGTGAGTCAGTACCGCTCTGTAATGCTGTCGACCCACTGCAGCGTCGAAGAGTGGAAGGGACTGGATAGGGAGACATCTGGCTCGCGAAAGGCGGAGATTGCGGAGCGCCTGCTTGGCTTAGCTCGACGAATGTATCGAACCTTGGAGAGAACGGCACTCTTTGAAGTCGCGACGCCGCAAACCTATGAATGCTACACCCGGCGCCCGCGAGGAGCGGGGGCAGGCTCCCGGCTGTATCTCGGCAATTGCAACCAAAGAGCGATTCCGCACGATATTGGCATCGAAGGGTTCTGGTTAGGCGAAGATCCTACCTGGCCGGGTCTCGTTACCGTTGCCTGTGTGTTGGGAAGTAAGGCAATCAGCAGGCGCGCGATGAAGCTCAGTCGAACGTGATCTTTCGCGCCGCAAAATAAATCGCCCCGGGTGCATGCGATGAGGCTTCGATCGCATACGCCCGGGGCGCTTGTTGACTTGCTGTTGCGGTTAGTTCACGGTGACTGTGATCATCGTGTTCGCCGTGGTCGATCCGCTGGTACCGGTTACGGTGAGGGTGTAGGTGCCGGTGGTCGTTCCGCCGCTCGGAGGAGGAGTGCTCGAACTGCCGCCGCTTCCGCATCCGATCGCCGCGCCTGCCGCCAAGGCGAACAGAACGGCCAATGACAGCATACGCAGCGCTCGCAGCGACTTGATCTGCTGTTTGCGCCGCCGTCCGAACGGTACGCCGAAGAGCAGGATCGCCCCCAGGGCTACTCCGCCCCCGGCAGTGAAGACGCCCTTACCGTTCAGCTTGAACGACGGCAGATCGAGCTTCGCGGTCTGAGCGGTGGTGTTGATTGTGAGGGTTGCAGTCGCAGCGCTCGCTGCGGTAACGCTGGCCGAGGCAGCCGAGCAGGTTGGGTTATCAGCAGTCAAGGCTCCGCTAGGAGACGAGGTTACGGAGCAGGTGAGAGCGACTGTGCCGGTGAAGGCATTTGCCGGGGTTACGGTGATGTTTGAGGTTCCAGTCGCTCCTTGCGAGGCGATCGTGACCGCTGTTCCCGCCAGCGTGAAGCTGGGTGCCGCCGGTGTGCCTACGACAAGTGAGAACGGGGCTATGGCCTCCAGGCTTCCAGAGGCTCCGTTGACGACTGCGGTGTAGCTCCCGGATGTGGTCGAGGCGTCAGTGTTGATCGTGATGGTTGTGGTGACAGTGCTGGTTCCGGTTACGTTGACAGAGGTCGCGGCACAGGTTGGATTGACGCTTGTGGTAGGGGCGCCGGTAACACCGGAGATGGTGCAGGTCAGGGCTACCGTGCCGGTGAAGCCATTTGCCGGGGTGACCGTGACCGTGGAGTTTGCGGAACCTCCGGGTGCGGCGATGGTGACCCCGGTGGCCGTGAGTGTGAATCTTGGTATCGACGCAGTCTGCGTGGTTACGGCCGTTAGACCGAGGGTGTGGATGATGGTACCCGCGGTATTCTTTCCGGTCACAACCACTTCATAGCTTCCAGGAACGGTTATGGAGCCCGTGTCGACGAGGAGGGTTGTGGTGGCGCTTCCGGCGCTTGACAGGGTTGCCGAGGTGGGACTCAACGAGCAGAGCACCCCCGACGCGCCCGTGCAGCTAAGTGAGACCGCATCGGCGAAGCCGTTGACAGAGGAAAGGTTGATGACGTCAGTCTGAAATCCAGCACCTGTTCCGGTTGCCGGCACACTCAAGATGGTCGATAGCGGCACCATTGTAAAGTCGCTTAGCGGGTTGGTGATCTGTACTACGGCCGCCGAAGATTGGAAGTTGCTGGTGGTGAGCGGAATGTACTGTACCGACACCTGATTGACGCCTTGGGGAAGAAGTGCGCTGTTGACGCCGAGTGTAGCGGAAGAACTGTTCCCGGAACCCGTGGCAAGCAGCGTATAGGTGAGTTGTTTTCCCGACGCAAACAGTACCACGTAACCAGTAGGCGCGGCGCTGTTGGAGCTGGTGACGGTAGTAGACACCAGGATCTGGCTCGTGGGTGAGGTTGCGGCGGCCGATACATTTGCGGTGGTGGTTGTTGCTACACTGCCCGCGCCTATGTCGAAGATGACGGAAGTGGTTTGTGTGACCGCCTTATAGTTGGTGTCTCCTGAGTAACTGAAGGTGATGTTGTACGTATTCAACGCGGAGGAGGGAACAGCGAAGTAAGCGGTCCCCTGTGGAGAGTGTGTGAACGGATCTACTCCCGATACCAGAGTCGCCGAGGTGGGCGTTGTGCCGGAGGGTGCTCCCGACAGGATGGAAAGGGTTCCAGTGGGAGGGAGTGCCAGACCGCTGAAGCTAAGAGAGTTCTCCACTTCCATTTGGATATACGTCACTTGGCCGTTGACTGGGTTGCCGCTAGCGTCCGCATTGGACTCGGAGATATAGATGACAGGCGTGTTCTGTATCACCGTGAAGTTTGTAGACGCCGAGTTGGATGCACCGTAGCTAGCGTCACCGGAGTACTGCGCCTTAACCGTGTGTGCGCCGATCCCGAAGGCCCCATTATATTCAGCGTAGCCATTGGCCGTAACCACCGCCGTGTTGACCGTGGCGCTTCCGTCGAGGAAGGCAACGCTTCCCGTCGGGGCGGTCGTAGTCTTGGTGCTGTCCGTGGAGCCCGGCGCCGCGTGGAGGATCGTCGGCTCTCCGTATTGCACGGTGCCTCCTGATGCAACTGCGCCTTGAGCGGTAAGGACAGTCAGCACAGTCGCACTGCTTTCAGGTGTTACGGTCAGGGGGACTGGAGTCGAAGAACTGGGGCCATTGGTGCTATTGCCCGCGTAGTAGCCGGAGATGTCGTAGCTGCCTCCAGGCAGATTGCTGGCGCTGCCCGTAAAGGCACCACTACTCAGCGGGAAGGCCGCCTGCGTATTAGGAACGGGTGAAGTTGTTACCAGCGCTACATCTCCGGTCGGAGTCGAGCTACCGGTTACAGTGCCCGAGACATTGATGGCTGTGCCATGCACGAAGCTTGTCATCGAAGGAGTCAACGTCGTTGTTGTGGAAGCCAGAGTGATCTTGCCCCAATTGGTAACCAGGTTGTTCGCGTCGAGGGTTCCGAGACCGGTTGCGTAGTCGTAGCCAGTGCCAGCGTTGTAGGATGCGTTCGTTCCGTCTACGCTGATTTCGCCTTCCGTTGTAATTCCAAATTCGGGATCGGCGTTACTACTGCTAAGCGTGATGCCTCCGCTGACTGACTTGCAGTCGACCGGAGCGATTGGAAGGTTATTGTTATAGGCGTCAAACACAGTCGTAGTGGCGCAGGGCACGGTGTTCGTTCCTCCCGTCACATCGTGGAATGTGGTGGGATACTGCGCGGCCAGTGGATAGAGGATGTAGTTGGCCTGACCTTGCGGTCCGTACTTTTGATTGACGAGTGCCATCATGCCCGCGAATGCGGGCGTGGCACCCGAGGTTCCACCGACACCGGTGATCTGCACGGTTTGACCGCTCGACACGGGCTGGCAATCGCCGTCATCGGAGCAGATCGGGTAGTAAGTAAGGTTTATTCCATCGGCGGCGAACAGCGAGACGTCGGGGAGGTCACGCGCTCCGTCTGCCGGAACGCCGACGCCGCTCTGCCAGGAGGGTTTGGGATACGGGCCGTAGGTTACGTTGCTTCCGCTTCCCGTTGCGAGTCCAGCGGTGCTTGGACCTCCGCTTCCCGCTGCGATGGTGGTCACGCCGTCATTGTCGTAGACGCTGATGAGGTTCTGCCCATACTGGCTGTCATTCCAGGGTTGCTCTGGGACAACGGACTTCAGGGAGACCGTGGGTGTCGTGTTGCTCACGGTGGTATTCCAGTAGGTGCTCAAGGAACTTTCACCACCGCTGTAGTAAAAGTCTGTGCCCCCCACCGCCACGTTATAAGGAGTTGAAGCGAGCCCATTCACCGCCTGTCCGAAGACGGCGAACTCCGTGTTGCCGTCGCAGCCCGCTGATCCCTGGTCGCCGGTCGACACCATAACTGTCTGTCCCTGCGCCGCTGCCTGCTCCCAAAGTCCGCTGATAAAAGTGTTGAAGCTGCCCTGGTTAGCTTCGCAGCCGCCAAAGCTCAGACTGATGACGGGGGCTACGTTCGAATAAACGGCATGCTCCATCGCCAGGGTCAAACCGTTATCGACCGCGGTATCGTTCGCGATCACCAGATCGATCTGCGCGTTGGGGGCGACAGAGCCCGCGACCTCGACATCCAGATAGGCCTCGATGGACGCGCTATTCGGCCCATACGGGCTGTTGATGCCGTCGACACCAGGGTCACTGCCGTCGATGATGACCTGTGGTGTATTGGCGGGGAGCCCAAAGAGCGACCGGTAGTTGTTCACCAGGGCGACGTTGATGTTCGATTCGTTCACGATGGCGATCGTTTGACCATCGCCCTTGACCCCGGCGGCATAAAGCGGATTCAAGTCATATTGCACCGCGAAGTCGCCTGGTGCCAGGGGTAGCCGGAAGTTGGTCGAACTGCCCCGTGTCCACTCCGCCTTTGACTCATGCGTGACGGAATTGAACTGAGCCTTGCCCAGGAGCTTTGCGTGCTGCTTCAGGGGGAAATTGTTCAGAGAGACGAATCCGCCAAAGACCGGAGCCAACGCGGCTGGAATCTCCGGGGAGTTCGCATTGGCATAGCGCGTCACTCCCTGTATCGAGTATTGGTGCATCTCCGTGTTGAAGGTGCTCTTCAGCTGGTTGGCCGTGCCAGCGACTTCCAGAACCTGCCGTCCGGGAGCAAGCTTGGTCACCGTGAAGCCCTTCGCCTGAAGCCAGGTCTCCAGCTTGGCCAAGTCATCGTCCGAAGGTCCGAACTGTTTGCCAAATTGCTCCGGCGTCAGCCACTTGTGATAACTCGCGGACCCGGGGGAATGGAGATCATTCACCAGGCGCTTCAGGGAGCTCTCCTGCTCGTCGCTGCGCTTGAGGACGATCTGCATCCGCTCCAGCTTCGTGCCGTCCGGTATTAGTCCGCGATCATTCGCCTTGTTCGCAAGCGGGTGTACCGCACCCTGGAGGGTGACACGCGAAGCTTCAACGATCGGGGAGGTGAGACGGCTTGCAACACCCGTAACGGGACGCACTGCATCCGCTGTCTGGGCCCGGGTGGGAGCCGCAATGGCCAGCGCGAAGCACAGAAGTGCGGATGCGGCGAGTTTCAATAAGGAAACTTTCGACGAAGTAGCGGCGACGGAGACTAGATTCTTGGGCAGCATGGGTCATCCTGAAGGGTGTAAGGGGAGAGATATGGAGAGACGCCTATTTATATAGGTCAATCTCCGCACGGAGGCCGAATGGTGAGAGCAGACTATCACCGCCATGCGAGGCGAAGCATCCTAATTCGCTTGCCTGACTCAACCTAGTGTTCGCAGCATTGCATCGACGAATGTCGGGACTCAGGCGTGCCGGCACTTGATCCTCGCCTCATCTCGCAACGTCAACCAGCCGTCGGAAATCTGCTTTGGTGTGCAACGGATGTCAGTCAGGGGGGACCGTGACCGTGCGGGAGTTTCAGACGGACTTCGCTTACGGATCGATCACGAGCTAAATTCTTCAACTTTTCTCTGCCCAGATCTCTGCTTTGAGCTCGAGACTTGAAAGCTCACGGAGTCAGGGAAGAGTTGCCAAAATGGGGAAATTATTTCCCGTTGTCGAATGCCGGTGCAGTCGATAGCCTTCAGGAACAGACAATCACCAAGAGCAATCGCCGCCGGGAATCCACTGGACGCAGTTCGTCCGGAACTCGCGGAGTCGTGTCTAAAACCGGTTCTAGCAGCGCATAAAGCCTGCTCGATCCCGTATCAGGCCAACAATTCCTCGGAAGTTGCAGAGGTACACCGCAAGGTAGGATGTCGGCGCTTGCCGTCAATCTGTAGAACTTTGAGTACGGGCTGCCAGATAGAGAGCTCCGGAAGAGCTGGATGCACGTGATCAGCCCTGTACGACTAAGTTTCAAACCTTGTTCATTTTTCAGATCTCGTCTTTTTTTCGGGAGATACGAATGCTTGCTTACCTGAATCGTTTTGGGTTTTCTTTTTTCTTTGGGCTCGTTGTATTACTGGGCTGTGGCAGTGGGGTTTTGCAGGCAAGCGGAGCATCGCCTGCGGCAGCGACAACCAGCAGCGCCTCCTCTGCGATCGCCGTCGCTGTAATCGGGTCTTCCATCGCGACCGCCGGAACACCCGTGCAATATGCGGCCTCGCTGACCGGAACCTCGAACACCAGCGTCAGTTGGTCGATCCGCGGCGCGTCCACAAGCGAAAACTACGGCACAATCTCCGCTTCCGGTGTGTATGTCCCGCCAGCCGTGGTGCCGGTTCATAACGTCATATCGATCGTTGCAACCAGCACGGCCGACCCCACCAAGAGCACGGCAACCACCGTCACCATCATGAATCCGGTTCCCGTTGTCTCCACGGTAACCGCGACCCCCGCATATCACAGCACCTTCCTGGTGAACGTTTCGGGCAGTAACTTCCTGCCGTCGTCTGTCATCCTTTACGGAGGTTACGGAGTTACGACTACTTTTGTAAGCTCAACCAATCTGAAGTTCACGCTGTCGAGTCCGCCGGCTGCGGGCACCCTTGTGTCCATCTCGGTTGCGACACCAGCTCCGGGCAAGACTGTATCCGCCAACTACAGCTTCTCCGTTCCAGCGACGGTAGGCGTCACGGTTACTGGTCCCGCGCAGTCTACCGTCAGCTCGCCTGCGCAGTTCAAGTCGGCCGTAACCGGCACGGACAATCAGGCCGTGACCTGGGCAGTTGCGGGAGCCAGCTCCAGCGAAAACTATGGCACCATCAGCGCTTCGGGCGTTTACACCCCGCCAGCCGTCGTGCCGTCACACAACATTATTGCGGTGATCGCCACCAGCGTGGTCGATACCACCAAGACCGCGACAATGACCACAACTCTTTCTTCCGCAGTGCCAACGATCTCCTTGGCATCGTTGACGGCAGCTGCGAAGGGCACCTTCCTGGTAGACGTTCAAGGCTCCAACTACATCTCGACTTCGTATGTTCAGTACCTCGGTTACGGAGTTCCCACGACGGTCGTCAGCGCCAACGAAGTGAAGTTCACGCTGACCTCGCCACCCGCTGCAGGCAGTTCCATCTCTCTGATCGTCGTCAGCCCGGGAATCGGGAAGACTCAGTCCGCACCATATACCGTTACGATTCCAGGTGCGGTTGCCGTATCCGTAACAGGATCGGCTACGGTTGCCATTGGTACGCCAGCGCAGTTCAGCGCCGCTGTAACCGGAACTTCAAACACCGCCGTCAACTGGAAGATCACAGGGGCTTCGGCCAGCGAGAACTACGGGAACATCTCTGCCGCAGGACTCTACACTCCGCCGCCTGCAGTACCTGTTCATGGTCTGATTTCGATCTCTGCCACCAGTCAGGCAGACACCAGCAAGAGCAATTCTCTGACCGTCACGATCAGCAATCCGGTTCCAGCGATCACCTCTGCAAACCTGACGCCTGGCAGCAAAAACACTTTTCTGGTCGACGTATTAGGAACTAACTTTATGTCGGGCTCGGCAGTTCTCTATGGAGGCTATGGCGCGGCGACGACCTATGTGAGCTCCAGCCACCTTCAGTTCACCATCACGAACAACCCGCCTGCCGGCTCGGTCGCGGTCCTTGGCGTCATCAACCCCGCTCCAGGGCGGACGCAGTCGGCGAACTTCAATGTGACGATTCCGGGCGCTGTCGGAATCACGGTGAACGGCAATACGACGGCCTATCTCGGCAATCCGATTCAATACACTGCAACGGTTACCGGCACGTCGAATACGGATGTAACCTGGTCGCTCGCCGCAGGTTCCGCAGCAGACAACTATGGGACGATCTCCTCTACCGGGCTGTATACGCCACCACCCACGGTACCCATACACCCCGGCGTGACCGTCGTCGCGACCAGCAAGGCAGATACGACAAAGAAGGCTTCGCTGGCTGTCGGGCTGCTCAACGCGATCCCAGTCATCACCTCAGCAACAGCGGCAACCAGCGGCAGGAACATCGCCCTTGTTGTGAATGGCAGCAACTTCATCCCCACGACGTTTCTGCAGTTCGAGGGAGTCAATCTGGTCACGAAATACGTGAGCCCGACGCAGATCAGCGCGACGGTGACAACGTCTCAGACAGCAGGTGGAACCGGTCCGGTCATCGCGATCACACCCGCTCCCGGTATGACACAGTCATCCATTTTCACGGTTCAGCTGCCCGGCGCGGTCGGCGTAACCATAGTCGGCGCAAGTCAGGTCGCAGCTGGAGAGACGACCCAATACGCCGCAACTGTGACCGATACCACCAACACGGCGGTGACCTGGTCGGTAGCGACTGCGAATGGCGCAAATCCCGGCACGATCTCTTCGACGGGCCTTTACACGCCGCCGGCTACGGGAGGATCCAATCTTCCTGTAACCATCACCGCAACCAGTCAGGCGCAAGCGACAAGCTCCGGATCGGAAGCCGTTACCGTGGTCGGTGTGTCGGTAGTCGCTGCGGGCCGTCTACTCGATCAGAGCACCTTCGGCCCCACTGAAGACCTTGTCGCTCACGTTCAGGCGGTTGGCTTGAGCAACTTTATCGATGAACAACTGGCGATGCCAGCAAGCCTCCTGCCGGTGCAGAGCCAATTCCCCGCAGCTTGCTTGAGCAACCCGTACATCTGCATCGATGAATACTGGTGGGCTGACGCGGTGGCCGGGCCAGATCAACTGCGGCAGCGGGTTTCGATGACGCTCATGGAGATGCTCGTCGTGAGCTATGAAGAAGCGAACGCAGCCATGGTCGGCGGCTATTCGAACGTCATGACCCGTGACGCCTTCGCAAACTGGTCGACCATCCTGCACGATATGACGCTATCGCCTGCAATGGGACAGTACCTGAATATGGTCAACAGCGGAAAGCCGGCAGCTGGTGCCATTGCGAACGAGAACTTCGCTCGCGAGAACATGCAGCTCTTCAACACCGGCCTGTACCTGTTGAACCAGGACGGGACACTGCAGATGGATAGCAGCGGAAATCCGATCCCGACCTACAGTGAGGCCCAGGTCGAAGCGTTCGCCCGCGTCTTTACGGGATGGACCTATGACATGGGAACTGGGAAGACGGTATTCCCCAACTGGAGCGGAAGTCTCTACAACCCGATGGTGGCTGTCGAATCGGCGCACGTCACCTCGGCTAAGACCTTGCTGAATAGCACGCTTCCGGCAGGGCAGACCGCGGAGCAAGATCTTGACGCGGCCATCCAGGATGTCTTCAATCATCCGAATGTGGGACCGTTTGTCACCAAGCAGTTGATCCAGCACCTGGTGAAGAGCAACCCATCACCGGAATATGTGGGACGTATCGCCGCAGTCTTCGCGAACGACGGTAAGGGAGTCCGCGGGAATATGGCAGCGGTGATCAAAGCTCTGCTGCTCGATCCCGAGGCCCGCGCGGGTGACACCGCGGAGTCGGCGACCGACGGCTACCTTCGCGAACCAATTATCTGGACAGCAAACATCCTTCGCGCTCTGAATGCAGTTCCGAAGGCTGGGTACAACGACTACACCGCCTACACCGCGATTGATACCTTCGCCAACAGCCAGGGACAGAGGGTCTTCAACTCTCCAACCGTCTTCAACTTCTATCCTGCGGAATGGCCGCTGATGAATACCGGGTTGAATGCTCCCCAGTTCGCGCTGGAGGACACGGCCACCATCATGCAGAAGCTGACGCTGTCGAGCAACGTGGTGAACAACCAGCTCGGCAGGCTCACGATCGACCTAACAGCGACGGGCCGGCTGGGCAAGATGGCTGCGGCAAGCAACGACGTTCTCATGCAGGAACTGAGCAATCTCTTCCTGCACGGAAATATGTCGAGCCAGATGCGCACGACTATCATGAACGCGATCTCCGGAACCAGCGATCCCGCACAACGGGTTCGGACCGCTGTCTACCTGATCATCAGCTCGCCGCAGTACAGAGTCATCCACTAGAAACACATTGCGCCACCTGTCAGCTTTTTGTCCGCAGTTTATTGGGAGGATCTGAATTATGCATATCCAGCGCAGAAGCTTCTTACGCTACATCTCTCTTGCCGCAGCCGGCTCAGCGGCGGGAATCGGGCCATTCGGCGCACTCAATGCGTTCGCACAATCTACCTCGTCGGACTACAAGGCGCTGGTCTGCATCCAGCTCGACGGAGGGAACGACGGCAATAATCTCCTGGTGCCGACCGATAGCGCCGGCTATCAGAACTACGCGAAGCTGCGTGGACCTTTGAGCCTCGCGCAGGGCAGTCTGCTTCCGATGAACGGTCTGAGCTATGGGATGAACGGAAACCTTCCCGGAATTCAATCACTGTTTAACAGTGGCCATGCCGCTGTGCTTGCGAACGTTGGAACACTAGTCGCACCCACCACGCGCCAGCAGTACATCAGCGGAACCGCGGTAACTCCGCACAATCTCTTCTCGCACATCGACCAGGAGACGCTCTGGCAGAACTCTGCGCAGAATGTAACCTCGAGCACCGGCTGGGGTGGCCGCATCGCGGACCTGCTTCAGGGCGGAAACTCAGCGGCAAAGTATCCGGTGGTCACTTCGGTGACCGGATCGCATGTCTTCTGCAACGGTGTCAGCACTTCGTATGCGTCTGTCATTCCCGGCAACACCGGCAACGTGTTGTGCACAGAGAAGTCCGGATGCGACATCCGGCTGCAGGCGGCACAGGATCTGCTTACCTTCAATAGTGGTCTGACGCTGGTCCAGGCGGACGATACGCTGACGCAGAATGCCTACAACTACTCCAAGGTATTGCAGGATGCTGTCTCTTCAGCGCAGCCCATCTCCACCGTATTCCCAACGGGCCCCGTGACCTCCCTGGCGGCACAACTCAAGCAGATTGCGCAGATCATCCAGGTGCGTTCGGCGTTGGGAACTGGCCGACAGATCTTCTTCGCGACCCAGACCGGATACGATCTTCATGCCGACCAGGTCTCGCTGCACCCAAGTCTCCTGCAGGACATGAACGCGGCCATCAGCGCGTTCTACCAGGCCACGGTGGAACTCGGCGTCAGCGAGCAGGTGACGACCTTCACCACCTCCGACTTTGGCCGAGCCTTGCAGCCGAACTCTGCTACCGGCAGCGATCACGCCTGGGGCGGTCACCACATCATCGTTGGCGGAGCGGTCAAGGGTGGCAAGCTCTACGGGACCTATCCCACGCTTGCTCTCGGTGGTCCGGACGACGCTGGAGTCAATGGCCGGTGGATTCCTACCACCTCGGTTGCCCAGTATGCGGCGACTCTCGCCAGCTGGTTCGGTGTCGCCGATGGAAACCTCAACAGCGTGCTTCCCACGCTCGAAAACTTCCAGACTCGCAATCTGGGATTCATCTAGGGCCCTCCCTCGTACCAAGGCAAAGGCCGCAAGGATCGCGAGAGTTTCGCGATCCTCGCGGCCTTCAGCTTTTGCGCCTCTAAGTGTTCAGCGGTAGGGACAGTCGTTGCGATAGAGCGAGGTCGACGTCACCGGCACCACGCTCAGCTTGTCCGGATATTTCTCGGCTACGTCCTTTCGTATGAACAAAGCGCGGTCGAGATCTATGTACGGAGCATTCGTCACAAAGACATACTGCTTCTGGAAGGTGGGGTCATCCTTCATCTCGTCGATCATCTGCGCACGGTCGTTGTTCTCGAGCGGGCACTGTCCGTCCACGATCCTCTGGCCGCTGATGTATCCATCGATGAACTGCGGATGCTCTGACATAACATAGCCCATATCGGACTTCGAGTCCACGATGCCGCTGGTTAGTTGCAGATGTCCATGCTTCGCGATGTACGCATCGTTGAGGCCGAGGTTATCAATGTAGTTTCCGGGAACGTAAAAGGGCCACTCTCCGGCCAAGCTGACTGAAGAAAGGGCGTCGGGAGCAGCAAACTGTCTCAGCCACGCGTAGAAGGGGTTAGGTGGCTCGAGCTTGAAAGGGCCATACCGCGCAAGCACCTTCTCCTGCCGCGGGATGAGTAGCTTGTGCCGCAGCGCGAGCATCTCCGCGTCGGTCAGCAGGATGAGACCGACCGCGAAGATCAGTGCCTTGCGCCGGTCAGGCACGAGCAACACCAAGCTCACTGTGAGGTAAAGGATCCAGATTGGGGCAATGTGGGCAAACTGTCGTGAGAATGGAAATGCTGTCTCAGGATCTCCGCCAACCTTCAAGATGTAGAACGCATACAACGCGAAGAATCCGAGCAGGAATACGTGCAGGCTCAGGGTGAACTTACGCCGCACCGCCGCAAACGCGCCAAGCAAGAACACGATCGTGAACGGAGCCACCGCCATAAAGAAGTGCCGCACGTAGCGGACTCCCAACATAAGGCGATGCGAGAGCGTGCCTCCGGTGGCCTTCGCAAAATAAGTGTTTGGTACGAGTTCGCCGAAGTGATGAACGCGGTAGGCGGTCATCGCCGCAAGCATGGCAATCGCGCTTCCAATGGCGAACGCCGGCCACTGGCTCTTGCGGCGAAAAGCGTACAGCCAGTAGCCATTTACCAGCACCGCAATCACGATCCCCTCCGGCCGCGTGAAGACGAGGGATAGCGCCAGCAGCGACGACCAGATCGCGCGACTGCTGTTGCTGCGCCATAGAAATGGCGTCAACAGCGTTGCGGCTACCTGCACGCACACGAAGGTCACTTCCATGCCGGTCATCGAGTAGTAGAGCAGGGGAAGATAGAGAGCCGAGATGATCGCAGCCAGGAAGAGCGACTGCTCCGCGTTCTCAGCAAGCGCGCTCTTGTCGCGCTCACGGATGGAGGCGATCAGGAAGAGCAGAGAAGTTAACGCGTAGCTCAGATAGCCGGCGAGCTTTGAGACAAAGAAGGGCGTGAGTCCAGCCTTCTCCCCGAAGCCGATGAGAAACATCCAGAGGCTGCTGCTGAATCCCTCGACCGGAGGCTGGCCCACATTCCACGCACCGATGCCTTCACCCACGGCGAAGGCATGGGAGTAGTGAAAGGTTATGTAAGCGTCCTCGAGCGTCAGCGGATAAAAAAAGATGACCGCGAGCGTCCCAGCGAGCAGGCAGGCGAAGTAGAGCAGCAGGGGATTGGCGCGGGGGCGTTCTACATCTTCCATCGGGATCTCCTGCGAGTTTAGAGTGTGGCTCGTATCATCCGCCGGGCAGTCTCAGCCCACTGTGCAAAGCGTATCGCACAGGCGCAGAGCGAGCTTCGAAATCAAGGAGCACAGCGTGCCTGAACTTCTTCATTGAGCAATCGATGCCGCCTCTAAAGACTCTCGAGGATGCCTGTCGAAGCTTGCGAGAATCCATCGGCGTAGCGGCGCCTCCACGAAATAAAAGCTTAGAACGCTCAAGATAATTGTCAGCGCGAGGTACAGGGCGTACGCCCACGGCTGGGCGATGGAGTGAACCGATTCGAAGATGTGCAGCACGGGAATGTGAAGAAGATAGAGGCCGAAGCTTGCCTCACCCAACACTACGAGCCAGCGGACGCTGAGCATTCGCGAAAGCCCCGTAGCGCTGCTCGAAAGCGCCCAGATCAGGAGCATGAAGATGGGAGCGAGAATGCCGTCTCCGAGATTGTGCAACGGTATCCAAGGCGACGTTTCCACGGCTGCAACCATCACGATCGCCGCAGCTACCAGGGCAGCGTAAGCCTGCCATGGCTTCGGACTCTGCCTGCGTGCATCGAACTGCCAACTCGCCAGGAGAATGCCGAGAGCGAAGGTGGATAGATGCAGCAGCGGAATGGGCTGAAGCGGCGAGAGATCAAAGCTCGTTGACCACGCGAAGACAAGAGCCTGTCCCCCAACAAATAGAAGAACCGCCGCCGTCCAGCGCGCCTTACCTCGCAAACGCCACAATGGCAATCCAATGAACGGGAAGCTGAGGTAGAACACAGCTTCAGCGGAGAGAGACCAATTGGGAAAGTTGATACCCGAGAACTTTACCAGCCACGCATGCAGCATCAGCGTCTCCACCACGAAGTTAATGGGAATCTTCAACATGGCGTGGTGCATACTGGAAAGCCGTGCCAGCATCCGGAAGGAGAATGGGAGATCCATCAGCAGTGTGATGAAGAAGAGTGGGTACACCCGCGCGAAACGCGCAATGAAGAACTTGCGCCTATCGATCGGCTTCTCTCTGCGTAGATACACAATCGCAAGGATGTAGCCCGAGAGCAGGAAGAAGAAGCTGACGGAGACAAATCCGATCGAGAGAAATCGGCTGCCGAAGTTCGGCAGCGCATCCGCGGGATGCGGGGTATTGATATTTGCTGGAAGAAACCGTCCGCGTACCAGGTTCCCCAGTGTGTGGTAGATGACGACGAAGAAGGCCGCAAAGAATCGAAGCGAGGTGAGCGGATGAATCTTGTCGGCACTGGAGTTCGGCGCGGCGCTCATACGTGTCCTCTGGGCTCCCAAGGAGTTTGCGTTCGTAGCCTGCGCTGTGTCGTCTGCCGCCCACTACTGTCAACAACCGACGCCGCGGTTAGCCTACTTGACCGATTTGAGCGCCCGAAGCACGATCGGAGGCAGCAGGTCCTTGGCCAGGCGACGACCCAGCGGTTCTTTCTGCTGGTAGAAGGTTGGCGCGTAGATCGAGCTGTGCGCTTTGAAGTCCTTCTCGCCGACCGTGTGATAGTAGGTGGCAAAGGACATCCGTGAGCGCGTATCCGAGAGCACCGGGCGAACGGCATGGAAGTTCTTATCGCCGATCTCCATGATCAGCGTCCGGTTGAAAATCGGTTCCACGACTTTCTCACACTTTGTAGCATCGTCGTTGTAGAGTTCGAGTTGTCCGCCCAGCGCCGGATCCCAGTCGTGGTTCAGGTAGGTGAGCATGGCCAGGCGGCGGA
Source organism: Granulicella aggregans (assembly GCF_014203275.1). GTDB lineage: Bacteria > Acidobacteriota > Terriglobia > Terriglobales > Acidobacteriaceae > Edaphobacter. The sequence continues at coordinate 892,674 of NZ_JACHIP010000002.1, read as the reverse complement.
AGAGTCCCGTGTTCATGTCTGTGTTACGGTCCGCGTGGATCTCGAATTTACCACCCGCCGGAACAACATGGTATCCCGCGCCTCCTAGGTAGGGATCGCCCAGCAGGCCCCAGATTCCAGTCATCTCGGAGAGGAGGTAGAGGAAGCCGGCAGAGTTCAGGAACGCTGCGAACTGGTAGCCGCAAGGCCCAAGGTCTACGGCTGAGCGAAAGTTCGATTTGACCGACTGCGCATTCCGGTCATGGACCCACTTATCGTCGGTCAGGGGCGGCAGCTCCTCGAGCATGTCTTCGAGCGTTTCTTTTGGGAAGAGATTGTCGATGACGAGGTGAGGGAAGGGAACCGCGTTCTTGTACCTCTGGTACATCTCCGTGGTCGGCGCGGGAAGATTGACTCGATCAGTGAGCATCGAAGCGATACCTTCGATGTGACCAATGTGCGTGGTTTTTATAGCGGTCTCGGTCTGCATGAGTCACCCCGGTCAAATCTGTGTTGCCAAAGGATTCCCGGAGCGATTCAGCTATCGCTCGGTCCGGCACCCGCTAACTAATTGTAATTGCAGAAGATGCTGGCTCCTGGCAAGCGTTAGCCGCACCAGCATTCTAGCAATTGGCAAAAACTTTGACAATCGGAGATCTCCCCGTCATCAGGCTGGCGTCATTCCATATCGAGGTCTTCCAAAGTCCTCGGGAAGCAGAGATTGGAGGCGAGTAGAACAGCGAACAGAAGATTTAGCCAGACATACCTGTAGAGCAGCCTGCAGGGATAGGTCAAGGCTACCTCCGGGGCATGTTCGTCTGAGGGCCGCTCGGGTTCAGGGGTGGAAAACATGGACATAGAATAACGAACGATAGTTGACGAGTGCGTCAGGACAAATGGAATTCGGTGCGATATGTTGTCTTGCCTGATTGCGTCTTTTCGAACCGCACCATTGTCCTGCGGAATTCCGAGCAGCCTGAGCGTCGGAGCTACGAAGAGAAGAGGCTAAACCGAATCCATTGCGGCAGCTGCCCCGGAGAGGACGGCCTTTCTACGGAAGAAACGTTGGCGCTCCATCCAAACCGAGGCACCGATCGCATCCTGTTGCTCAATCGAGTATTTGACGATGGCGGCGGCAGCGTTCGCAGCAGCCTCAAAAAAACGCGCTCGCCAGGTAGGTGCGGAAAGAATTCGCTGCAATTTCAGATCGTTCGAGTGCTTCTCAATCCGTGGAGGGGGCATAAGATCTCCGAAAGCGGTACAGGATTCAAATTGATATAAGTCGTTCTCGTTGGTAGCCTGAAACAGACGACGGCTGAGTCGCACTATTCGTCGGCTTCCTGATCTTAGATGCCAGCGCATGACTGAGTACATGGCGCGTTGGTGGTACCGCACTTGATGAAACTGCTTCTCGCGCTCCGCCTCCCTTGCCGGGAGATCTGCGTGCCGCCCATAATCTCCAAACGAGCGCCTTGGAGCCACCATGCAAAGGGTGAACCGGCTCCGGCACTCGATCACCCAAGCAATGAAGAGTAGACACGCCGGACCGAAGAACCGACGTGTGATCCGGACTAAAAGACCTGGGCAAAATCCCGGATAAGGAGAGACTTCTGCCTACGATCAAACGCATGATGGATTTGAAGCCTGGGGAGCTATTCCACAGGCTTTGGCTGAAGCTTGCCTCTGAGGATATGAGGAGGTCAAGGTTTCTGCTAGCGCGGCTGCAGAATCGCAACGCGGCGTCGCATGAGCCGGTCTGCGCGGCCGGGGGGCCGGTTGTGTCTCTGACAACTTATGGAAAGCGGGTGGATACGGTCTATCTCACCCTGGAGTCCATTTCCCTTGGCTTGCTTCGCCCAAGCCGCTTGATCCTCTGGCTCGATGAGATCGACAGGCTGGAAAATCTCCCGGCGACGCTTCGCAGGCTCCAGGCGCGGGGGCTCGAGGTCCGCCAGACCCCGAACTATGGGCCGCACAAGAAGTATTATCCCTATCTCGAGTCCAGTACCTTGCTGGATGCCCCGCTGGCGACCGCAGACGACGATGTGGTCTATCCTCATGGCTGGCTCAAAGGACTTGCGGACAGCTATGGAGAGTTCCCCTCACTTGTTAGTTGCTATCGTGCCCATGTCGTCCGTTTTGAAGGGGACAAGTTTGCCCCCTACGTCACTTGGAACCGCTGCCGGTCGACGGAGCCGAGTTTCCTGCATTTTGCTACCGGGGTCTCAGGCACCATCTATCCGCCGGAACTACAGGAAAGAATCAAGGCGGCCGGACGAGGTTTTGAAGATCTCTGCCCTCGTGCCGACGATGTCTGGTTACACCAACAGGCATTGCGTGGAGGCTTCCGCATTAAGCAGTTGAAGGCATGGGAACAGAGTTTTCCGGAGCTGCCCGGAACCCAGGACATCGGCCTCGTGGTCGAAAACGTCCATGGCTCACAGAACGACCTGCAGATTGAAAAGACCTACAGCCCTGACGATATTGGGTTCCTCATGGCCCAGACCCAGCCGGATTAGCTCAGGACGGATTGCCCAAGTTGTGTTTCAAGCGTCATAAACCGGGACCTGCGCGTCAATCAGCCGCCAAGTAATCTTTTGCGGAGCTGACGAGGGATTAGAAAGGAGAGTCTACTGCCGAACTACCACCCAAATTCGGGACTGAGACCTGGGGCAGTGACGCACCGGCTCTGGCTTGAAATGGCCGGCCTGGATCTCCGCACGACCGGCCTTTGTCTGCGGAGGCTGAAACGCCGCAACCGCGAAGATACCGCATCTGTCATCTCAGCGGACGGGCCGGTCGTTTCGATGACCAGCTATGGAAAGCGGATCGATACGGTTTATCTCACCCTAGAGTCAATCGGCAGGGGAGTGCTGCTTCCAAGACGGCTGATCCTCTGGCTTGACGACGAGACAGCCTTCAAGAATCGACCAGACTCGCTGCGAAGGCTCGAGGCCCGCGGGCTCGAGGTCCGACTCGCCGGCAGCTACGGCCCGCATACGAAGTACTATCCATACCTAGAGTCCCAGACTGCTCTGAATGCTCCTCTGGTCACGGCCGATGACGACACGCTCTACCCGGCCGGATGGCTCAAGGGGCTCGCCGATGGATTCACGCAATACCCGGGGCTAGTCTCTTGCTGCCGCGCGCACAAGATCCTGCTCGAAGGCCCGGGCTTCGCTCCTTACGTAACCTGGGAGAGGTGCGCTTCGACTGAGCCGAGCATCCTCAACTTTGCCACCGGTGTCTCCGGTGTCATCTATCCACCAGCGCTGCAGCGGCAGCTGAAGGCCGCAGGCCTGGACTTCGTGGGACTCTGTCCCAAGGCAGACGATGTCTGGCTGCATCTTCAAGCCCTGCGCGGCGGATTCCAGGTGCGGCAGGTGAAGCCATGGGAACAAAGCTTCCCGACATTGCCGGGAACCCAGGGGACGGGCCTGATCCAGGGCAACGTACATGGCTCTCAGAACGACGTTCAGATTCGCAGAACCTATACCGCTGCGGACATCGCTTTGCTCCAGTCGGCCTACATCCTCCAGGAGTCCGCAGCCGCACCGCCGAAGGACTAAATCCGACCGCAAAACCAAGAGCGGAACCGAAGTTCCGCTCTTGGTTTTGATTTGTAAGTAGGCCATGAAGACCGGCTGCTTTATACGTCGTCGGCGTCGACCAGCAAGCGACGCTTTTCAATCGCGCTGAAGTCGCCAATCAGGGCCGCCTTCATGTATCCGCGGGTCAGGCCGCGCGCATGGGCCACCACGATCGAAGCATCGTGCATCCGGCCGCGGCAGGCAACGAGCGCTGCGCGGAGAAGATCGTAGGCGAGCAGCGCGAACCACAGCACAACGGTAGCGTGACGCCGAACCAGAACCCCCATGCCGCTGCCATACTTCACGGCACGGTCGGCAGTGACGGTGCCACTCAGCATGTCGCGTACTGGATGGTAGATGTTCATCTTCGAATCGAGCCTGCCCTTTATGCCCGTCTTCAACTGGCGGAGGCAAAAATCCGTGTCCTCGCCGTAGTTGAGAGACTCATCGAAGAAAACCCTGCGCATTTCAGGCGTGCAATCGAAGAACATCGTCGGACACATCGTGGTGCGGAGAGAGTTCGAAACCTTCAAGTCGCACTCTTCCTGAAACCAGCGATTGCCGCTGCGCACACCGTCCTGGTCCGTGCAGCCTACAGCTAGAATCTTGTAATCAGGACGGTCATTGAACCAGGCTTCAACATCCCGCACCAGTCTTGACGGATACCAGCAGTCATCGTCGGGGAAACTCACGATACGACCACGCGCCGCTCTGAAACCCGCGTTGCGCGCTGCGGATACCCCACGCGGCTCCATGCGCAGATGGTTGATGTCGAGTCTGTCGCGGACTGCCTCGATGATCGGTACCAGGCGGTCATCCTGATTTTGATCAACGATAATTACCTCCATCGACGCATGTTTTTGCGCGACGAGGGAGTCCAGCAACTGCTCCACTTCTCCGGTCCTTCCTTTGGTAGCGCATACCAAGCTAATGATCGGCATATATCGATTAGATCATGGATCTCCGCGCGAAGTTTACGCTAACGCATCAAAAAAATATCTGTGGGGGACTTTTTAGTGGCGGACGATGAAAAAACCGTATCCAAGTCTTTGATAAAACAGCCAATAGTATTGCTGATCGACCTGGGGGCCCACTTCGGAGGCGTGGAAAATTACCTGGTGAGCCTTGCAGGGCTTCTCGCCGGCGAGGTGGAGTTGCGCGCTCTCTGCGTGCTGCCGGAACTGGCAAAGCGGCTTGAAGCAGCTGGGGCTAAGACCATTCTTCTGCCCACTTTCGGGGGGGGCTTGAAGCCGCTCAGGTTCCTGTTGACCGCATTGATTCTCCCCTTCATTCTGCTCCGCGACCGGATCGACATTATCCAGGTAAACGGCTTTCTGGAGGCGACTCTGATGCTGGAGGCCCGCCTACTGGGCCGCCGCGCGGTCTATACCCGGCATGGGCCCTTCGAGATGGAGCTCTTTCCCTGGTATCGCGCCCCGCTGAAGTTTCTTCCCCGGGCGTTGGCGCGCATCAGTGTTCATTTGGCCACCCAGGTGGTCTGCGTCTCCGAGACGGTGGGGATCGGCGTTCGAAAGATCCGGCCCGCAGTCCCAACCGTGGTTATCCCAAATTGGCTGGCTGGGCAGAGTGCGCCGCAGATGGTCCGCTGCGAAGCCGGACGCGAGGTCGTCATCGTGTGCGCAAGCCGCCTCGAGCGGTACAAGGGAATCCATCTCGCGATCTCAGCCGTCCGCGAAGTCCCGGGCGCGAGGCTGGTCGTCGTGGGTGACGGACCCTACCGGGGCGCGCTCGAAGAGATGTCGACCGAACTCATCGCCTCCCGTAAGGTCGAGTTCGCCGGCTTTCAGAAAAATATGCAACCTTATTATGAGTTGGCGGACGTCTTCTGTATGCCATCGCTCGGACCGGAGGGGTTGCCGATGTCGAGCCTGGAGGCGATGGGCCGGGGACTTCCGTGCATCCTGAGCGACCTGCCTGTGCATCGGGAGATCACAGACGACGGCGTCGGAGCGATGCTCTTCGCGTCGGGTGACGCGGGTTCGCTGGAGGGGGCCATGACGCGAATGGCAACGGATGTCGCGGTGCGAGCAAAGCTTGCAAGGGAAGGCTATCGCATCATCGGCGAGAGATACACGGCGGCGAGGGTCAGGGTGGCGTATCTGAAGGTATTCGCCTGAGCAACGCATGCGACTTCATTTGATCGACTAGGAGGAGAGTTTTGGAGAGCCGGGACAAGAAGGTGCTGGTCTTTGCGGAGCGCATGCTGCCTTCGACACAGACGTTTATTCCGCTGCAGGTGAACGCGCTTACGCGGTATCAACCCCAGTACGTCGGCTTGATCCCAGCGGACAAGAACTACCCCCTGGAGCATGCCCCGATCATGCTGACCAGCGATCGAACCAGAGCGGCGCGCATCCGGCGCGAAGCCTATCGCTGGACAGGAGTCGCTCCGGGATTTCACGCGGCAGTATGCTCGGCGAGGGCGGATATCCTTCATGGACACTTTGCCGAGGGTGGACCGGCAGCGGTCTTTCTTGCGGATGCGGCCAAGCTCCCGCTCATGCTGCATCTTCGAGGCGGCGCGGAGTTGATGGCCGACGAAGCCTTGCAGAAACAGCTATTTCAGCGCCCCTATTTGGCGTGGCGGGAACGGCTCTGGAAGCGCGCATCCATGTTTCTCTGCGTCTCGGAGTTCATCAAGAGCAAAGCTATCAAGGCCGGATTTCCCGAGGCCAAGCTGCGAGTGCACTACACGGGGATGAATCTGAAGAAATTCACCCCCGTGCTCCCGGTCGCAGAGATGGACCCCAGCCTCGTCCTCTACGTCGGCCGCCTTGTGCCTTATAAAGGGTGCGACTATCTGTTGCGGGCTATGGCTCAGGTTCAGCAGCGGCAGCCGGATGCCCACTTGGTCGTCATCGGGGATGGCACCTTCCGGCCGGAGCTTGAACGTCTGGCAGGAGAGCTCGGCATTCGTTGCCGGTTTCTCGGAGAGCGACCGCAGTCGGAGATTCACCAGTGGCTGGACAAGGCCCGGGTCTTCTGCGCTCCCAGCGTCACCCTCGCCGACGGAATGAGTGAAGCCTTCGGAAATGTCTTTTCGGAGGCGCAGGCAATGGGTGTCCCTGTCGTCAGTAGCCGTCATGGAGGCATCCCGGAGACTATGAAGGAAGGGGTGACCGGGCTGCTCGCCGAAGAGCGCGATGTCGAGATGCTCGCGGCTCACCTTCTTCGTTATCTGGAGGATGACGGATTCTGGGCCGCCTCGAGGGAAGAAGGGCTACGATGGGTGCGGTCTCGGTTCGACGTACAGAAGCAGACGGCATGTCTGGAGAACATTTACGACGTTGTCCGCGCAGACTTCCGGCCCGGAGAGAAGTCACAGGAGGCGGTTGCCGTCGAAGATTCTTAGGGCAGCCGAAGCTGTTTCAGGCAGCCGGATCGACAGCCCGACCATCTCACGGGTAGGTCCCAGGCTCAATCTTCCCTTCCCCGGTTGCGACGGTAAGTGGCTGCAAATTCAGGTGTTTCTTGCGCCAGCAAGTTTGTTCGTTCAGGCTGTATGACGTAGTTTCTAAGTGGGTGCGCAAGGCTGGATTTTCTTGACACTCAAAACCCCGGATGGTAACTTTCGGTCAAGTTAGCTTTGCTAGGAAGAGAGAGAATCCTTACTCGATAAATTGCATCGGGCAGGGCTAGGGGTGTCTCCATTCACACGGTTTCTCGACCAGGCAAAGTGAATACCGAGGGTATTATCCCTCCGAGCCAACAACCATCCGAACCGTCCAGACACAAAAGAGGCGAGTCCAAGAGCTAGATAGTCTGATCCCAGGGATCTTCAGACACATCGCACTGACCCAAGTGTCGTAATGAAAGAGGAAAATGGCAAACTACGCGCTCGACACACCGCAGGCCGTTGAAGCGGGACTTACTGTAAACGATCTGGTTCGAGTGCTTCGCAGGCGCCGAAATGTTGGGCTGATCATTCTCGGGGCATTCGTTTTTATTACCCTTCTTTACTGCATGGTTGCGACGAAGCGCTACGCGGCGGTTGCCGTGGTCCAGGTTCAGAAAGAAGGTTCGACCGCGATCGATCTCTCCGATCTCGGTGGGCCAGGAGCTGCCCTCGGCGGTGACCTTGCTGCCGCTAACATGAATCTTGAGACTCAGTCCCAGATACTGCAGTCGGACACGCTGGCGCTGAACGTGATTCGCGACTTGAATCTCGAGGCTACGCCCGACTTCGTGTCTAACTGGAACCCGATCAGCGCGGTTATGGGGCTCTTTACTCCATCCGGCAAGACCGACCCCCAGGGGGCTTCGCTCGAGGACTCTCCCCGCCGCCGGGAGCGGGCAATTCGCAAATTCGAGAAGAATCTCCAGGTCAAGGTGCTGACCGGAACCCGTCTCATCCAGGTCAGCTATGCTGATCCGGATCCCAAACTCTCCGCCGCGATTGTGAACCGGCTCGTCCAGGGACTGACCGACTTCTCCTTTGAGTCGAAGAACGCCTCATCCTCCGAGGCCAGCGAGTTTCTCCAGAGTCAACTTGCCGACCTCCGCAAGCAGAGCGAGGCCGATCAGGCCAAACTCGCGTCGCTTCAGAAGGGGACTGACATGTTCAGCCTCGGCACGGACAGCAATGGTCACGAGCAGCTTTACTCGAGCGTCCTCGACAAGTTGCAGCAGTCCACGGCCGCTCTCTCGGCCGCCAATCAGAGCCGGATCGTGAAGGAGGCTGTCTACAAAGCGGTGAGGACCGGAAACGCAGAGTTGATCTCGGAGTTGAGCGGCACGTCGGGCGCGGCGGCATCGGCTCCCGTCGCGAACTCGCTGGTGCTAATCCAAAATCTACGCCTGCAACAATCGACCCTGCAACAGCAGATTGCCGACGGAGAGCTAAAGTACGGGACCGCCTACCCGAGGATGGCCGAATACCATGCGCAGTTGGACCACGTTAACAGCGCGCTGAACGATGAAGTAGCGCGTGTGGCCAGCAGGGCTAAAAATGACTATGAGATTGCTCTGTCGAACGAAAATCAGATCCGTGCCGAGAACGAAGCAAACCATCGTGCCGCCGACAACCTGAAGGACAAGGCAGTCGACTACACGATTCAACGTGACGAGGCCAACCAGAGCCGAACGCTCTATGAGGACCTGCTGAAGAAGTTGAAGGAGACGGGAGTCCTCAAGGGATTGAAGGGCGGCGACCTCTCGATTGTTGACCCGGCTCGGGTTCCCGCCAATCCCTCTAAGCCTAACGTCCTGCTCCTGCTGGCGGCTTCGATCGCCATCGGCCTGCTCTTTGCCTTTGGCGGAATGCTGATCGCGGAAGGACTCGACCGCAGCATCCATTCGACAGCCCAGGTCGAACAGATGGGTCTCCCGCTGATTGGCATCCTTCCCAAGTATGGAAGCGGCCAGCCTGCCCTCGAAGGTATGCGCGGGCTGCGCACCCTCTCAGCTCCCCGATCGGCATACAGTGAAGCGGTCCGCAGCATTCGCAGCTCACTTGTGAATGCAGGCCTTGCGCAACACCGGGTCATCGTCGTGACCAGCGCCAACGCTCACGAAGGTAAGAGCGTTACCGCCCGCAATCTTGCGGTCAGCGTTGCACAGCAGGGCAAGCGCGTCGTGCTTGTAGATGCGGACTTCCGCAGCACAGCGGACGCTAGCCCTGAGTTCACGGCAAAAGAGGGACTCTCGACCCTGCTCTCGGGACCGCCGGTTGCGCCTACACTTTTGCAGGTGCCTAAACAGCCAAATCTGTTTCTCCTTCCTGGGGGAGCTACGCCGCCAAACCCCGCCGAGCTGTTGAGTTCGCCTCGGATGAATCTCCTGATCGATGAGCTGAAGCAGCAGTTTGAACTCGTCCTAATTGATTCGCCTCCGGTGCTACCAGTCGTAGACGCTGCGATTTTGAGCAGCCTGGCTGACTCTACGGTCCTGGTGGCGCATCAAGGCGTCACGGACGAGGCTTCGCTGGCTCGCGCCTACCAGATTCTGGCAACGCGATCCAAACCGGACAGTATCGCGGTTGTATTGAACGGAGTCAGCACCAGCTCTGATCTCTACCAGAGTTACTTCGGCAAGACGACCGCCAACTACTACCAGGAGGACGCGCATGAGACTGTATAAGACCTTTTCATCGGCGAAGATTGTAGCGATCTTCCTGTTCTTCTTCGCAGTGATTGGTGCCCGCGCGCAAGAGAGCCTGCTGATCGGGCCGGGAGATCTGGTCCACGTCGTTTACTTCGACGCTGGCGAGTTGAATCAGCAGAGCCGGGTCACTGATGCCGGTGATTTCCCCTTAGTAATGGGCGGCAGCATCAAGATCGCCGGCCTCACGCCGGAGCAGGCAGGCGCCAAGATTGCCAACTTCATGTCGAGTTCGCACTATCTGGTGAATCCCCGAATCACAGTGACGGTCGATAGCTACGCCACGCAGTCGGTTTCGGTACTAGGTGCGGTTCATCTTCCCGGCGCTTATCCGATCACGACCGGCAGGACGATCTCCGAGGTTCTGGCTCTAGCTGGTGGACTCACTCCGGACGCGGACAGAACAGTCGTCGTTCAGCGCCGCGTAACGGGGGAATTGCTCACCTTCTACACAGCTAACTCTCCACTGACTACTCCTGACTCGAGCGCGCCAGGAATCAAGCGGACCGGAACCACGCTTCTGAGCCGCGATGTCATGGTCTTCCCGGGAGATACCGTCCGGGTCGCTCATGCTGAACTGGTCTATGTCCTGGGCGATGTTGGCAAGCCCGGCGGATTTCCGATTGTGAACAACGATGCTCCACTAACGGTGCTTCAGTTGATCGCTCTGGCGGGCGCAACCAACAGGACGGCATCTCCTGCCGCTGCGCGACTCATCCGTAAGCTGCCGGACGGAAAGTATGAAGATATTCACTTACCTTTGTCCGCAATGCAGAAGGGAAAGCAAGCGGATCGCTCTCTCCAGGCGGGCGACATTATCTACGTACCTTTCAGCTACCTGAAGAACGCTCTCCTTGGCGTGACCGGGCTCGTCAGTGCTGCGGGCGGTGCCACTATCTACGCCTTCCACTAAACTTCGGTCAGCGGGCCGTTCCAATGATCGGCCCGCCGCTCGGGTATGAAATGCACCTGGTCGACTTGTGACGCTCGCATAAAATGGGACGACTGCCGGACCGAACGCACGGCGTAAGCGGAGCGAAAGGCTTTCGCAGAGGAGGGGACGAATGAGCACACTGGCTACCCCTCAGGGCGTCTTCACAAAGCCCGTTCCCCGGGCGGCTAAGAGTACCCAGCCATCGGATTCCATCTTCGGACTGATCGTCACCTACGCGATCCTGGGGCCAATTCTCTTCATTGCTGCCCGAGGCGCGTTTTCCATCCAAGGCATGAGTTTCAATAGCAGGGTGGGCGGCCTGGTCACTCCAGAGACCGGCCAGGGTTCAGCATTACACTCCGCAGAGTTGATTGTCTGTTACGGCATCATGGTGCTGGTGATGTACCCCGTTATCAATCGCCTGATTGAGACCTGCCGCGCCAACTGGCCACTATTTCTCCTGCCGATATGGGCGATTTGTTCCACGCTGTGGTCCTCGGAACCCACTCGTACACTCTCCTTCTCGATCCTCTCTCTGGTGCTGACAGTATTTGGAATTTATCTGGCGGTACGGTTCAACCCGCGCCAGCAGTTGCAACTCGTCCTCCTATCCGGTCTCGTTGCGGCCGTTGTCAGTTTTGTGCTGATCATCGCCTTGCCTATCGCCGGAATCGACTACAAAAATGCGACGGTAGGTGCCGAAGGTATCTATCCCAGCAAAAACGCATGTTCCGGCATCACCATCCTGTTTCTGCTTCCCGGCTTTTTCTACCACTTTCCTGGAAAATGGGGCGGCGTCAAGCGGATGACGTATATCGGCTTGAACCTGGCGTTGATCGTCGCCGCGCTGGCGAGAACCGGCTGGGGCGTCTTGATTATCCTCGTCCTGTTCATCCTTCTGTTGCGATTCATGCATCGCCTTAGGCCGACTGAGAGAATTCTGGTAGCGGGCTTCACGCCGGCAGCTATTGCTCTGGGATTATGGCTGGTCTATGCGAACAGCGGCCCGATCCTCAAGTTCATCGGCAAGGATCCTACCCTCAGTGGTCGCACGGTTATCTGGGCCATTGCCCCGCTCGCGATCGTGAAGTCGCCCATTGTCGGCTTCGGATATGACGCGTTCTTTACCGTCCGGAACCCCGAGGCGCATCGGCTTGCCCTGGCGGCAGGCGATCCCTTTCTCGGCAACGCTGAAAACGGCGTTCTTCAGATGCTTCTGGAACTTGGATTCGTTGGCATGTTTGTACTCTCCTGGGTGCTGGTGAAGGGGACTGTGAATGCAGTTCGTTGCTTCCGCAGCAATACCCCGAACTACGCTCTCTGGTATATCGTGCTCATCTTTTACACCCTGCTCACATTGGTAGACGGAAACAAATTTATGTTCCCAAACGCCATTGAGTGGCCGATCTTCATGATGGCCTATGTAGGACTTGAGAACGAAGCTCGCAGGATCAAGTCGCTCGGGGTTGCATGGACCTGAAGGCGGAGATTGCAAAGCTCAAGCAGAGCAGGCTGGCTCGAAATGCTGGTTGGATGTTTCTGGGCCAGGGACTTGGTCTTATATTCCAGACGACGTATTTCATCGTGCTGGCACGACTTCTCGGCAGCCGCGAATACGGTATCTACGCTGGAACCTTCGCCCTGGTATCCATGGCGAGCCAGTACAGCACGATCGGTTCCGGAACTGTCTTTCTTCGCTACGTAAGCCCGGACAAGAGCAAGTTCCCCGTCTACTGGGGCAACATCCTGCTGATCACTTGCACCGTCAGCTTCCTGGTCTCGGCGGTGCTCTACTTCACGGCACGCTTTATTCTCAATCCTCTAAGCGCGGCATTGATCTTTCCAGCAGCCGTCAGTGTCTGCTTCTGTACGCAGATCGCAGTTGCCGCCGGACAGGTCTTTCAGGCGTTCGAACAGCTTCGCGTCACCGCGATGATGAACCTACTGACGAATATCATGCGTGCCATCGCCGCCGTCGCGATGCTGGTCCTGCTGCACCATGCGACTGCGTGGAACTGGGTTGTCGTCTCGCTCTTCGTCTCTCTTGCTGGCGCATTGATTGCGGTGATCACCGTGACCGTGCGGCTTGGCCGGCCAAAGTTCGACTTCAGCCTGATGCGACGTCATGCCGCTGAAGGCCTACAGTACTCCTTCTCGCAGTCAACCTCATCCGCTTACAACGATGTCGATAAGACGATGCTTAGCCATTACGGGATGAACGTGCAGAACGGCATCTACTCCATGGCTTACCGTGTGGTCGAGATCGCCAGCATCCCTGTATTTTCAGTGCGCGATGCCGCTACGCCAAAGTTCTTTCAGCAGGGAGCTAAGGGCGTTACCCACGCGGCCGCACTGGCAAACTCGCTGCTGAAGCGGGCGATGCTGTTGGGAGTCTTCTCCGCTGCGTGCATCTTCCTATTTGCCCCGATCATTCCCCACATCATCGGCAAGGACTACGCGGAGAGCGTCTACGCTCTTCGCTGGCTCAGCCTCATCCCCTTCTTCCGCAGCATCCACCAGATGACGGGAACAGCTCTGATGGGCGCAGGACTTCAGAAGTACCGCACTTATACGCAAATCGTGGCTGCTGCCGTGAACTTCCTGCTCAATCTGTGGCTTATCCCTCGTCACGGCTGGCAGGGAGCGGCCTGGTCCAGCCTGCTGACCGACGCGGGCCTGGGCGCGATGAACTGGTTCATGCTGAAGTATGCCTGCCGTAAGGCAGAGCAGAACGCCCTCGCCTCCGGCGTGCTGCTGGGCGAGCAATAGCCCTGCACCCCGCATGAATGAAGAGTGAAGCCCTGCGGCCTCAGGCTTTTGGCTGCAACTTTAAGCGGGGCTGCGGGTTTCCTCAACCATTCCGTCGACATCCTACAGATAGCGGCGGTGGCTTCACCATGCCGCGCTCCCGCGCAGCCGCCAGGACATAGCGACCCATACAGACTACGAGGACACTTTTGAAGAAGAGCTTGAGTCGCAGATCCATGATGAAGACCGCAGCCGGAACCGCCGCCGCTCTGGCCGCAAGCACTCAAGCATGGGCGCAGCCTCTCTCCGGGTACGGAGGGCAGGCAGGGCGGGTCTTCGATCCACGCCGCTATGGCGCAAAGGGCGATGGCGTGACGCTCGACACACAACCCATCCAGCAAGCCATCGACGACTGCACCGCTGCGGGCGGAGGCACTGTCCTGTTAGGCCCGGGCACCTATGTCACCGGCCTGGTGCGGCTTAGGAGCAACGTGACCTTCCAGTTGCAGGCCGGCGCGAAGATCCTGGCAAGCCCCAACTACTCCGACTTTGTTCTCCCGGCCGACGCCGTCGCCATCACCAAGGTCTCTGTCGGAGCTCATCTCCTCTTCGCATTGAACGCAGAGAACATCACGATCCTCGGCCCCGGCACCATTGATGGCAATGGCCCCAACTACTTCGCCCCCAATCCGCGTCCTCCCGTCGCTCCCCAGGATCAATGGCGCGATGTAGCTGCCTTGGGCAGACGGAGAGTTCACCAGATCTCGCCGATGGTTGAGATGGGCAACGTGACTAATCTGCACGTCGAGAACATCACGCTGCAGAACTCCGTCGGCTGGGCCATGCGTCCCATCGGGTGCAAAAACGTGCTGATCCGCAAGGTCACCGTCAGGAACCCGATCGATGCTTCCAATTGTGATGGCATCGACCCGCAGGCCTGCGAAGACGTTCTCGTCGATGGTTGCGATATCATCACCGGCGATGACGCAATCTGCATCAAGAGCGGCAACTTCTACCAGGGCAACCAGGCCTCGCGCAACGTGAAGATCATGAACTGCCGGGTCACCACCTGCTGCAACGGGCTCATCATCGGTCCCGAAGGGCCCGCCCCTATCGTGAATACGACCTTCGAAAACTGCGAGGTTTACGGGACCAGTGGGCCGGAGAACGAGCGACCGATCTCTGGAGCTCAGATCATGCTATGGGACAACTCTTACGTAGATGGCGTCACCTACTCCGGGATCAAGATGACGAACGTCCGCGCGCCGATCTGCTTTCGCCTTCAGACCGCCGCCGGCAAACAGAAATTGGCCGAGGAGGGCAAAATTCTCCTCACTGGTGCGGTCCGCAATGTCAGGGTCACCAACGTGCAGGCAACCGGCGCGACCGTCACCTCGTCGATCACCGGGATTCCGCAGCTTGAGATTCAAAACATTACCTTGCGCGATGTCTCGATCAGCACGGTCGAACCGGGAAACCTTGCCTGGCTCCAGGCACCTGTGCCGGAGGTAGCCGCAAGCTATCCGAAGGCCACGATGTTCGGCCGACTCCCGGCCTACGGACTCTACGCCCGCCACGTTCAGGGGCTCACCCTGCAGAACGTAACCATCAACTCGCAGACCCACGATCCCCGCCCCGTGCTCGTCTGCGATGAGGTGAAGCGATTGTCGGTGCAGAATGTAACCGGCACACCCAGCGATCCCTCACAGCCCTTCATCGATCTAAGGAACACGCAGATAGCGCGTATTCAGGGCAATCGCGCACCCGCCGGCACAGGAGTCTTCGTAAAGGTCTCCGGAGCAAACTCGCACGATGTGCAGATGAAGGGCAATGATCTGTCGCAGAGCAAGAGTCCGGTCATGCGCACCCCCGAGGTCCCGCAGGAGGCCGTGGGATCGGCCAACTAGCGCGCCACATATCGCCGGTAGATGCGAAGGATGTCGAAGGCCGCATAGAAGAAATCGAACGGCCCGACCTTGGAGCCGGCGACGTCTTCCCAGGAATCCAGCGGGAACTCGTAGATGGAACGGAAGCAAAACTCGCGTCCACGCAACTGAATGTAACGGGCCACCAGTTCCACGTCGAAGATCCACCGGGAGATGAACGGTGAGGCAATCACCTGTGCGAGATCGGGTGTAGCCTTGAAGATCTTCGCTCCGCACTGCGTATCGTAAATCGGTAGCGAGAGCGTCTTCGAGGCGGCTGTCGCGAAGATCCGGCCCAGGTAGTGCCGCGCTGGATTGCGACGGATCGTCCGGCCCAGCAGTCGAATCCGCGACCCAAAGATCATATGGAGATGAGGCCGGCCCTCGATCACCTCGAGGAACTGCGGGATCGCCGAGAGCGGCGTGGCCAGGTCCGCGTCCCAGAATCCGATGTAGTCGCACGCGGGTGGCTGCTCTTGGCCGGTGGGCGAAAGAGCCGCCGCAATCCCGTCGCGAATCGCCTCACCCTTGCCGCCATTGCGTTTCTTATCGAGTATCGCGATACGGTCGGGATGTCCCATCCTCGCGGCTTCCGACTGCAACGCTTCAAGCACGGACAGAGTCCCATCGTTGCTGCCATCGTTCACGAAGAGAAAGTCCACCTGCCGGGAATAGGCACCATCGTCGGCTAAAAACGCGAGAAAGGGCTCTGGACGAAAGCGGGATGCTTCGTTGTAGCAGGGGACGACGATCGTCGAATGACAGCGATTTGTTTCAGTAGCCGAGCTCACGCATCTCCATGGTTTCATACTTCACCATTGGCCGAAACTGGATGGAAGCGTCGAGCCTTCGACCTGCCGCAGAAATAGAACGTGTTCAGAATTCCTTGACACGCGTTCGGGTCGGGCGCATTATTTGATCGTGTTCAAAAATATGTCGAGTGAGGTTGAGACACATGGCCGACAACGAAGAACCCAGCCACCAAGAGACATTACTAGATCCCTCCAGATATAAAGTGATTGCACTCGCAATCGCCTTCTCTGCAGGTTCGTTCCTCTACCGGTTGCTGCGCCACACGCACCTTGGCCAAAGCTCGGCTATGTTCCTGGGAGTTCCGGCGGTACTGGCCATCCTCGTTGCGCTGACGCCCAAGGCGAGGACGGTGACCGGCGGCATCGTCAAGGGAATCACGCTCGCCCTGCTCATCATCGCGCCTCTGCTGGGCGAAGGATATCTCTGCATCCTCTTCGCGGCACCCCTCTTCTACATTGTCGGGATCGTCATTGGCCTGCTCGTCGACTGGCTCCGCGCGCGGCGGTCCACCACGCTGGGTTGTGTCGCCATCGTCCTGCTGCCGCTGTGCCTGGAGGGAGTAGTCCCCGAGCTGACCTTTGATCGCGAGCAGTCCGTCACCGTCTCGCGCGTCGTCCCGGCGTCGGCCGCGGATGTGGAAGCTTCGCTCTCCCTCAGCCCGAGAATCGATCAACCCTTACCGCGCTATCTCGCCATAGGATTTCCTCGCCCTCTGTACGCGCAGGGAAGCGGCCTCGATGAAGGCGCGACCCGGACGATTCACTTCTCAGGGGCCGAAGGCGATCCTCCGGGAGATCTCATGATGCGCGTGACCGGCCGCGATCGCAGCTCCGTTCGCTTCGAAACCGTAAGCGACGCCAGCAAGCTCACCCAATGGCTGCGCTGGGAAAGTTCCGATGTTTCGTGGATGCCGATCAACGCGGGAAGCACCCTCGTGACATGGAAGGTGACCTTCGCACGTCAGCTCGATCCGGCATGGTACTTCGTCCCGTGGGAGAGGTTGACCGTCGGCGAAGCCGCCCGTTATCTCATCGCGGTTAACGCCGAGCCTGCTACTAGCATGCCGACAGGGATGACGAAATGAACGGGGTAGCGTGGACCAGGGCGGCGGCACTCTACATGCCCCTGATGGCTGCAGCCTTTTCGTTTCTGCTTACGTCCAGACGTCCGCGCAGGTTCGCCGCTCTGCTTCTGAGCTTTCTCTGGGTAGCGACAACACTGCTGGTGATGCAGCGCCTCAACCAGATGGCGGGCTGGTGGACCTTCCCGAACGCCGGTGCCAGCCTCTGCGGCATGCCGCTCGAGCTCTATCTTGGCTGGGTCATCCTGTGGGGGCTGGTGCCGCAGATCGTCTTCTCTTCTTCGGGAATCGCATGGCCGTTAGCAATCTTTGCCCTAATCGACCTCTACCTCATGCCGCTCTGCAAAGCGATCGTGCACCTGCAGCCAACGTGGCTCGCCGGTGAGGCTTTCGCCATAGCCCTCGTCCTCTTACCAGCGCTCTGCATCGCCCGTTGGACTGAGCACAACACCCACCTCAAGGCACGTGCCGCTCTACAGACCATAACCGCCGGTCTTCTCTTCCTCTTCCTCATTCCAGAGATCATCTTTGCCCTGCGCTCCGGAGATGGCTGGCTTCCCTTGCTACGACTTCCAGAATGGCAACTCCAGCTAAGCATCCAGCTAGTCCTTCTGTTGGCTTTGCCCGGAGTCGCCGCCGTGGTGGAGTTCGCCACGCGCGGGGACGGAACTCCGATCCCTTACGACCCGCCGACGCGCCTGGTCATAAGCGGTATTTATCGTTACCTTGCCAACCCGATGCAGACCTCGTGCACGCTCGTCATGTTCTGTTGGGCCGGTCTGTTGCGGAACGGATGGCTGCTGTTGGCGGCGGCCATGTCCGCGATCTACAGCGCCGGAATCGCCGACTGGGACGAGCGTCGAGATCTGAAACTCCGCTTCGGCGATCCGTGGCGGGAGTATAGTGCCGGGGTTCGCAACTGGCTCCCGCGATGGCGTCCGTTTCACTCCGGCGAATCCGCAAAGCTCTACATTGCCGCGACTTGCGGTCCGTGCTCTGAACTGCGTCGATGGCTGGAGGCACGCAACCTCGTCGGTCTGGAGATCCTTGACGCCGAGACTCTGCCGCCGGGAACGATTCGCCGAATGCGCTACGATCCGCGCGACGGCTCCCGCAGCGTCGAGGGAGTTCGAGCTCTTGGCCGCGCTCTCGAACATCTCCATCTGCTCTGGGCGCTTGCAGGCGCCGCGCTGCGACTTCCACTGATCTGGCAAGGAATCCAGCTCGTGATGGACGCGAGCGGCCTGGGCCCGCGCATAGTCCCTGCCTATACCTGTGCCGCGCAAGGGAAGACACTGACCGAAGGAGGTATGCCTCAGACCAAAGCCGTTGTGCTAACATCTGCCTCAACCCCGAACGACAGATGAGATGTACATCGGAGAACGACGATGGCCGATCAGGCTTGGTTCACAGCGGATGGATCGGGCGGAGATGGCCTCGTAGCCGCGCCTCCTCCTCCAGTTACTCCAGCGCAGTCACGATATGAGCTTCGGCCCTTGACAACCGGTGAACTCCTCGACCGGACGTTTTTCCTCTACCGCTCGAACTTCTGGCTCTTTGTCGGCTTAGCCTCCATCGCAGCCGGGATACACGTTGTGATGGAGCTTTTTAAACTTCTCTTCCAGTATTTCTTCGGAGTCGTCGCGCTGGGAAGTGTGACCGGACCCGCGGCCAACGCGGGAAGCATCGGCCGAAGCGCCGCGTTCGTCGCCCTGTCTCTGGTCGCGAGCGTCCTTTACTTCGCCGTATACGGGGTCACGCAGGCGGCGACCACTTCCGCAGTCTCTGCGATCTATCTCGGCGACGCGACTTCGATGAAAATCGCCTTTCGTGCCGTCTCCGCGCGGTGGGCGAGATTTTTCGGCATCTCTCTCTGGCAGCTATGGAGCGCTGGCTGGATCTTCACCCTGCTGATCATCCCTCCTCTGGTCATCTTCGGACTGGGGATGAGAAGCAAAATGGGGATCGCTGGGTTGATGTTCTTTCTGGCCTCACTGAGCCTTATCTACGGCACGATCGCCTACATACGGAACTCCTTTGGGGTGCCTGCCGCCGTAATGGAAAACCTCAAAGCAAGAGTGGCGATGCGGCGCAGCAAGGTGCTGACTGCGGGAAGCAAGGGCCGCATCTTTCTGCTCTTCGTCTTCATCATGGTGCTTTACTTCGTTGTGCTTGCCATTCAAAGTCCCCTGCTGGTTCTTCTTGTGCAGACCAAAGGCCCACTGCAACTGTTACTTGGCCAGGCTCTCGGGCTGGTCATCGGATTCTTTGCCAGCGCTGCGATCGGACCCGTAGGCGCAATCGGACTCTGCCTCTTCTATATTGACCAGCGAATCCGTAAGGAAGGCTTCGATATCGAGTTCCTCTTGGAACGTTCGGGGCCTCCTCCGGTCGTGGCTGAATTTACTCCGCCGCTCGAGTCCATCGAGATGCCGGTTGTCCACGTGGCGGACTCTGCGGAGCAACTCTGAAGCATGGATCGTAGGCTTGTCTATCGGAGTTCCGCAGCGCGTCTCTGTCTTCTACTTGTGCTTAGCATAGGTGCCGTGCGCGCGCAGACTCCTTCGACACTGACCGTCGGCCAGCCCGCAGATCGGCCAGCTGCAAAGCCGCTCGATGGCTACCGCGCGCACCTAATTGCGTTGCGGGAGCTGGTCGGTGCTTGCGAACACAGCCCCGCCGCCTGCGATCCGGCTAAGGCGGGCAGCAATGACCGCATTCCACCCCATGATGACAAGCCTGCATTTGACGTGCGGTGGAGTTGGCTGTGGGACCTGATGCTCAAAGCCAAGGATGCGAAGCTCGCGGACCGGACGGCCTTGTTGCAGCAGGCTGAGGCGAGGTTGGGCGACCAGCTTCGCGAGGCTGGGGTCGACACCGGTCAAGGCGTAGCGCACGATCCCGGCACCAATTTCAAGCAGGCGCGCAGGGATGCCGATTCGATCCTGGCCGGCTCAGAGTTCAAACACGTCACCGGGAACGGCATCTGGGAGCAGTTGAGCGCAAAGCTCATCAATTGGCTTGGGCGCATCTTTGGCGGCGTCTCGAATTTGGGCCAGCGCGCGCCGTGGCTTGGCCCGGTCATCATGTACGGCTTCCTCCTGCTCGCGTTGGCTGGCCTGCTGGTCTGGGTACTGCGCATGCTGGATCGCCAGCGAATGGCGGTCCGGCTGCAGCATCCGGCCGCGATCACTGCCTCGCAGGAGACCGCGAAGGTCTGGGCATCGTTGGCCGAACAAGCCGCCGCCGCGGAGGATTGGCGCGAGGCCATCCATGCGCTTTATTGGGCAACTGTAACCGAGCTTGAGGGCCGGCGTCTGTGGCGGCAGAACAGCGTTCGCACGCCCCGCGAATACCTGCGGCTGGTGCCGCCGGATGCGCCTCAGCACCGACCTCTGCGAGCGTTTACCCAGCAACTTGAACGCATCTGGTACGGTCTTGACCCGGCGGCGCGGGCCGACTATGAGCAGGCCCGCGCGGTCTACGACGAACTGAGGTCCTCGTGAGCACAGTCGATGCCGCGCCTTCCGGCGTAACGGTTCACGTCAGCCGCCAACAGAAGCGCTTCGTGCTTCTTCTGTCGGCGGCCATGCTCGCAGCCATTCTGCTGGTCAGTTTCTTCGCTCCGGCGGCAGAAGATGACGATCTCTCTCCGTCTTCGTACAACAGCGGATCGGCCGGCGTGAAGGCGGCCTTCCTGCTGCTGAAGAAGCTAGGCTACAACTCGGAGCGCTGGGAGGGATCGACCAGCGACCTCGGCGGCGTGGATGCGCCGCACACGACGCTCGTGCTCGCCAATCCAGTGGTTCCACCCGAGGATCAGGCAGATGTCGCGGACGCGATCGAGGACTTCCTCGACCGAGGCGGCCGGGTCATCGCCACCGGCGTCAATGGAGCGTACCTGATTCCCGGAGGAGAGACGGCGGAGCCCACCGAGTTCTATAAAGGCCTCTGCATCTCGACGCCCGAAGGGCAGGGACGGCTTGCGCTTGCAGGGCAGGTCTCGATGGAAGATCCCGTCCGCTGGAAGAGCGATACCGTCGCGACACGAGTGCAGCAGCGCTGCGGCGGCGATGCTGTCGCCGTTACGCTGAAGGTGGGACAGGGCGAGGCAGTCTGGTGGAGCACGCCACTACCCATGAGTAATCGCGGCCTGAAGGAGGACGCTAGCCTGAAGCTTCTGCTCGCCAGCGCTGGAGAGCCAGGCCGACACGTACTCTTCGACGAATCGCTGCATGGCGGTACCACCTCGGTGTGGGACCAGGCGCGCGGGCTGCCTATTCGGTCGCTGCTGATTCAATCCGGCATCGTGGCCCTGCTGCTGGTGCTGAGCTTCGGCCGCAGGAGCGGCCCTGTTCGGGCCACCGCGCAGGTGGTGCGAAGCTCGCCTCTGGAGTTCGCGGAATCGATGGGACATCTCTACAACAAGGCCGGTGCGACGCAGGTGGCTACTTCCGGTGCCAGGCGCCGCCTGCTTCGCTATCTGCACGAACGCTGCGGCCTGTCGCACGAAGCGCTTCGCCGCCCGCCGGTGGAGATCGCGGAGGCGCTCAAGCACAGGCTGGGTGGGAACTGGGACACTGTAGCGGAACATCTGGCGCAGTCGATGGATGGCGGAGACAGAGCGCTCTCCTCGAAGACTGTGCTGGCGCTGGTGAAGGCCCTGGACAGCGACATGGAAGCGTTGGGTAAGCATTTGAAGTCACAATAGGAGAGCACGCGGTGAGTGAGTTGCATTGGGGCGAGGGAGAAAGAAACGTCGCAGCAGGTCTTTTCGAGCAGGGGCGGCAACAGATTGGACAGGTCATCGCCGGGCAGCACGAGATGGTCGATCAGGCGCTCCTGACGCTCCTGTGCGGTGGGCATGCGCTGTTGGAAGGCGTGCCCGGCGTGGCCAAGACGCTGGCCGTCAAGACGCTCTCACGCTTCCTTGGACTCGAATTCAAGCGCGTGCAGGGAACGCCCGACATGATGCCCGCCGATATCCTCGGCACGTCCATCTTTTCGCCCCGGACCAACGAGTTTTCGCTGCACAAGGGGCCGGTCTTCACGCAATTTCTGTTGGCCGATGAGATCAACCGCATGCCGCCGCGTACGCAGGCCGCGCTTCTCGAAAGCATGGAGGAGCGGCAGGTAACGATGGACGGTGAGACCCATCCACTGGACGGATATTTCACTGTCTTCGCGACGCAGAATCCGCTGGAGTTCGAAGGCACCTATCCGCTGCCCGAGGCGCAGCTCGACCGCTTCCTGCTGAAGATTCGAGTCCCGTATCCGACGCTCGCGGAGGAGCGCCTCGTCCTCGAACGTCACCACGGCAGCGTTGCGGCGAAGGACCTCGAACTGACGCCGATTGTGGGCGTCGACCCTACGTTGCTGGCCGCCGCGCGTCGCGAGATTCGCGCTGTCCGCGTCGAGCCGGAGCTCTTCGACTACGTACTCGCGCTGGTCCGCCGCACGCGTGAGTGGCCGACGATTACGCTCGGTGCATCGCCGCGCGCTTCGGCGAGTCTACTGCTCGTAGCCAAGGCCTTCGCGGCGAAAGAGGGTCGCGATTTCCTCATCCCGGACGACGTGAAAGATGCCGCGCGACCTGTCCTGCGGCATCGCCTCGTGCTCCGGCCCGAGGCCGAGCTCGAAGGCTTCGACACCGACCGCGTCGTCGCTGACCTCCTTTCAGCCACGCCGGTACCGAAGTAGATAGCGATGCAAACGCTCATACCGCAGCAGATCTCGGCGAAGGGCCGAACGTTTGGCCGCATGGGCCGCGTCGTGGGCTTTGGCATCACGGCCCGCGGGCTGTGGCTCCTGCTTGCGGGGCTGCTGTTCTCCGTGCCGGAGTTCTTTCACCCGCATCGCCTCTGGATCATGCTTGCGTGGGACGGACTCATCGCGCTGCTTATCTTTGTCGACGGTGCGCGCCTGCCCTCCCCGGCGAAGATCGTTGTCTCGCGTCGTTTCGTTCACTCGCCCGCGATTGGCCAGGCTACCGAGATCGAATTTGAGGTCGTTCAGGAGTCGAATACAGTTGTAACCATTTCAGTTACAGATGATCTGCACCCCGCGCTCATCGAAACTCCGAGAACCGTGACCTTGACGGCGTTTCCCCGCGATGCGGCCAGAGCGTCCATTACGGTCACTCCACGCGAACGTGGAGATGTCGATCTGGGCAGGATTTATCTGCGCTGCAAAGGTGCTCTGGGGCTGATCGAGCGATGGGCCGTCTGCGACTGCGAACAGAAGATCCGCATCTTCCCCTCGTCCGAACAAGGTGCTTCCGACACAGAGCTCTACCTCATGCGGGCCCGGCAGATTGAGCTGCAGAAGCGCCGCCTGCGCCTGCGCGGCATCGGCCGTGAGTTTGAAAGCCTGCGTGACTACCAACGCGGCGACGAGCTTCGCAACATCTCGTGGACCGCGACCGCGCGCCGCGCCAAGCTGATAACGAGGCAGTTCACGGCAGAGCGCAGCCAGCAGGTCTGGCTCATCATCGATGCCGGCCGCCTCTCGCGAACCGCCTTCGAATTGAAGTGTGGCTCCGGCCAGCAGGACCTGATCGTCACGCAACTCGACCAGGCCGCCACAGCCGCTCTCATGCTGGCCCAGGTGATCTCCAGCTCAGGAGACAAATTCGCGCTGCTAACCTACGGCCGAGCCATCCAGCAGCAACTACTTCCGGGCAATGGCCCGTCGCATCTGCGCATCATGATTGATCTGCTCTCACAGACTAAAGGCGAGCGGTCGGAGGCGAATCATCTCAACGCTGTCTCACGCCTAAAGAATCTGCAGCGCCGCAGAGGCCTGGTCCTTTGGGTCACGGAGATGGCGGACAGCGTCGGTCGTCCGGAAGTCGTCACTGCGGCCTCCGAACTCGTGCGCCGCCACCTAGTCGTGCTTGTCCTGCTGCAGCATCCGGAGCTGGAAGCGCTCAGCACGCGCGAGCCAAAGAACGTGGAAGAGATGTTCGCATCGACTGCGGCGCAGGAGATCCTTGAGCGGCGTAGAACAGCCATCCTAAAGCTGCGTCAACAGGGCGTGCTTGTAGTCGAGACGACCCCAGGCGAAGTCGGAGCAGCCGCGATCACCAAGTATCTCGAGGTCAAGGCACAGGGGCTGATCTGAGCGCTGCGCGTTGTCTTACTTTGCCAATGCCTTCGCGATGGCAGCCTCCGCAAGCGGCGCCATGATGGCGTATCCCGCTGCGGTGGGATGTACGCCGTCCTTTGACAGCCCCGGCTTCATCGCGCCCTTCTCATCTACCAGAGCGGAGTAATAGTCCAGGTAGACGAACTTTTGCACCGCACAGAAGTCGCTCAGCCACCCGTTCACTTCGCGGATGGTAGCGACCGGCTCGATGCCCGGCTTCCACGGATAGCTGAACGCCGGCGTAATCGAAGCCAGCACCACCTTAATGCCGTTCTGTCGAGCTATGGCCGTCATCGCGCGGAAGTTGTCTTCGATCATCGCTGGCGTGGAAGGGCCGGTGTTCCCGGCGATATCATTTGTCCCCGCAAGGATGACGACCACCGCCGGATGCAGGTGGACGACATCCTGCTCGAAACGCACCAGCATCTGTGGCGTCGTCTGCCCGCCGATGCCACGATTAACGTAAGGCTTGCCCCGGAAGAAAGCGAAGGTATTAGCAACGAGACCCCAGGCATTGGTGATGGAGTCTCCGTAGAAAACTACGCGCTGCTCGCCGGGCTCAGGTGCTGCCAGTGCGGCATTGTCCGCTTGATAGTGTGCCAGTTGCGGCCAGTCGGGAGAGGACGCGGGCACCTGTGCAAACAGATGTCCAACCATGAGGCCCAGTCCAACTCCGGCGGCGATCTTGCAGACGATATGCATGAGTACTCCTTACTTCGAAAAGATTGATCCTGACCGTTTGATGCTTACGCCATAGCCTTAACCGCTTCACTAGACTCCGTGCGGATCGGCGTCGTTCGCCCACCTTCGCTGAGCCAGAACGATAGTCCGACGAGCAGGAGAGCGCAGACGGAGAACTTCAACGCCACGGGTGCGCCCGAGGGCGATAGGAAGGCCTCGAGAATTCCGGCTATCGTCAGCATGGGGATCGTCCCCGCAAGCAGACGGATCGACTCGCCGCCAGCCAGCGCCAGCGCGTCCTTGCGGCGCACCATGCCGGGGAAGAGCAGTCCCGTCGCCAGCCGCAGTCCCGCTCCGCCGGAGATGAAGATGCTCGGCAACTCCAGCGCCCCATGGGCCGCGACGAAACTCCATATGCTCAAGGCCATGTGATGCTGGCCGCAGGCCGTGCTGATGACGCCCATCGAAAGCCCGTTCTGAAAGAGAAGCCAGATAGTGCCAAGACCGGCAAAGATGCCACCCGCGAAGGTGGTGAAGCAGACGCCGATGTTGTTGGTCATGATGGCGCTGGAGGCTTGGGGCTTGGCGGACAGGATCGAGTCGGTCCACATCTTGTGATGCTCGATCGTATCGACCATCTGCGGCCCGAGCATAGCATGCATGAAGTTCGGTCGGACTGCGGTCAGGATCGCGCCAAGCACTCCACCAGCGAGAAAGATGAGCAGGGCCACCGCCGTGTAGGGGAAGAGTTGCCGGAACAGCCGGGGGTATCCAACCGCGAAGAACTGCCAGATGGCGCGGCCATTCAACCGTCGGCCGGAATACACGAAATTATGTGCCCGGCTCACCAGCTTGTTAAGGTACGCTTCGAGTGTGCGGGAGGCGTCGTCGGCGCGGGCAGCGGAGAGATCGGCTGCGGCTTGTCGATAGAGCAAGCCGAGGTCGCGCAGTTCATCGCCGGACAGCACCTTCAGACCACCCGATTCGATCTGCTGCAGCAGCATTTCGAGGCGGCTCCAGTTTTCCTTGCGCAGCGCGATCCAGCGGTTCGAGATCATACGGGGTGGACGTTTCCAGATGAACCAGTACGGCAGCTTTACCGACCAGCTTAACATCGAAACGCCAGAGCAGGTGGAGCTTCGGTTCCCTGTGGCCGGAATCGGCAGCCGCTTCCTCGCCGTCCTGACGGACTCCATCATCCAGTTTGTAGCGGTCATCGTCACTATTCTGCTGTTCGTGGTGGTAGGCGCCGCAGCGGTTCATGGCGCCGGTGTGGTTGGTAACGCCCTCACCAAACCTCGTTCCGAGACCGCTCAGAAGTGGTTCGTCGCTGTCATCATTCTCTTTTACTTCCTCCTTTACTGGGGTTACTTCTCGCTCTTCGAGGCCTTATGGAACGGCCAGACCCCCGGCAAGAGACTGCTCAAGATTCGCGTTATCAAGGACTCCGGTCGCCAGATCACCTTCTTCGAGGCGCTCGCGCGGAACCTGCTGCGCGTCGTGGACTCCCAACCGGCCTATCTCATCGGTGTGATCACGATGCTCTGTAACAAGCAGCAGAAGCGGCTGGGAGATTTCGTCGCGGGAACCATCGTCGTACACGAGCGCCTGGATGAGCAGCCAATGCTTGCCCACAACAGCCGGACGTTTACAGCAGCGCTCTACACTCCGTCGCAGTTCGGGGAGATATCGCAGCCACAGCGCCCAGGACAGGTGCCACTTGCCGCAGACGCAGTAGCTCGGTTGCAGAAACAGGACCTCAACGTGATCGATGCGTTCCTGGCGCGGGCGCTCGACCTCGAAATGACTACCCGCGAAGAGATGGCCGCAAAGATCGCCGCCCGCATCGCAGCCAGGATGCAGATTACGCTCTCCGAAGGCGTCACCCCGGAGCGTTTCCTCGAAGCCGTAGCCTTTGATATGCGGGCAGGTTCGAGAAGGTAGTCGCTGCACAAGCCATTTCCCACTCGCACTCGCCGCTTGGCGGCGGCAGCTAAAACGTGTAGTTTGCCTAGCAGGAGAACATCTTTGGCCCCCTATATTTCCAGAAGATCATTCGCGCGCCTTCTCAGCGTGGCCGCAGGAGCTTTGTCTCTACCCGCCGGAGCTGCAACGCTAGACACTGGCACTCAACATGCGGCACTTGGCGCTGCCATGGGCGCAGCGAGCATGGAGAAGAAGTTCCCCACCGGCTTTCTCTGGGGATCGGCAACGGCCTCCTACCAGGTGGAAGGCGGCGTGAACGAGGGTGGTCGTGGGCAGACTATCTGGGATACGTTCTCGCACACTCCAGGCAAAGTGGCGAACGGCGACACTGGCGACGTATCCACTGATAGCTATCACCGCTACAGAGAAGATGTTGCCCTGATGAAGGCACTTGGTCTGCGAGGCTGTCGCTTTTCCGTCGCCTGGTCGAGGATCTTTCCGACAGGCGTTGGCCAGCCCAATCAGGCTGGACTCGACTACTACAACCGGGTCGTCGACGAATTGCTTGGCTCCGGGATTCAGCCTTTCTGCACGCTCTTCCACTGGGACCTTCCCCAGGCGCTCGAAGACAAGGGTGGGTGGCAGAATCCTGATACTGCGAAGGCGTTCGCGGACTACGCGGGCTACATGGGCGGCAAGCTCTCCGATCGCGTCAAGAGTTTCATGACGATGAACGAGATTCGCAGCTTCACCGAACTCGGATATCAGAATGGCATGCACGCCCCCGGCCTGCGCGTCGACGCACAGAAGTTCGCGCAGGTAAACCACATCGCTGTGCTCGGTCACGGTCTCTCCGTGCAGGCGCTTCGCGCATCGACGAAGCCTGGGACGAAGATCGGCCTCGCCGACAACGCGCAGGCCACCTGCCCGGTGCTCGAAACTCCGGAACACATCAAGGCGGCGGAGATTGGAATGCGGGAGCAGAACGCTCAATATCTGACTGTCATCATGGAGGGCAAATACACGGACGCCTACCTCAAGCGTCTCGGCCCGAATGCGCCGAAGTTCACGGCGGAAGAGTTGAAGATCATTGGCAGTCCGCTGGACTTCGTGGGCCTCAACGTCTATCAGCCCACATGGGTTCGTGCGGACTCGACGAAAGAAGTGGGCTACTCAGTCGTCGAAGGCCCGGCATCTTACCCACACATGCTCAGCCCCTGGCTCACGATCGGCCCTGAGGCGCTCTACTGGTCGCCCAAGCTGGTCTCGAAGCTTTGGAGGCCGAAGGAGCTCTACATCACTGAAAATGGTTGCTCTTCTTCGGACGTGCTCAACGAAGAGGGCCAGGTTCTAGACACCGACCGCGTGATGTATCTCCGCAACTACCTCACGCAACTCCATCGCGCCATCTCTGAAGATGTTCCAGTGAAGGGTTATTTCCTGTGGAGCCTGCTCGACAACTTCGAATGGGCCGATGGATATGGCAAGCGATTCGGCATCACGTATGTCGACTTCAAGACGCAGAAGCGCACGCCGAAGCTGAGCTCAGAGTTCTACAAGGCAACCATCGCGAAAAACTCCATCGCATAAAAGCGATGTGAAAGATCAGGGGCGCGATTATTGTTCAATCGCGCCCCGATCACTTTGCGACAGCGCGGATCGATTTCTTTCTGCCCGTCTTAGCGGTATGCTGCCGTGCATCATTCTGAATCTTGTGTGCCGAAAGAATGGCGGGAAGCAGCCCAGGAAAGCGCTTGTCGATCTCACCGCATCGCGACAGGTTCTGCATCTCGACCCCAAGCCGCTCGCTCCGGATCAATCCTGCTTCGCGTAACGACTTGAAATGCTGCGAGAGGGTCGACTTCGGAATCGCCTTGTCCTCGACGCTAGAGAAGCTTGTGCAGTTCTGTGAACAGTTCGACATCGCGATATCCGCGAAGATGGCCACGCGCACCGGATCGGACAGTGCGTGCATGATGCCTTCGACTGATATGTCTTCGATCGCGGGATGAACGAGAGGCCTCATTCTTCTGATGTTACGCCTCGGTGAACTATTGTTCAATAGTTCTTATTTTCAGAACAACTGAATCTTCCGCAGGCACTCGCCCATCTTATCGACAGCTACAGGATGAGGCCGGCTGATCCGGTCCGCCAGGCGAGAAGTAGAGAGTCACAGGAGATTTGAAATGAGCAAGCTTACAGGTAAGGTCGCAATCGTTACGGGCGCATCGAAGGGTATTGGCGCCGCTATCGCAAAGGCATACGCCGCAGAAGGCGCATCGGTCGTTGTCAACTACGCTTCCAGCAAAGAGGGAGCGGACAAAGTCGTCGCCGCCATCACCGCTGCCGGTGGCAAGGCAGTCGCAGTAGGCGGAGACGTCTCGAAGGCCGCTGAAGTACAGGGCATCATCGACGCCGCCGTCAAGAACTATGGCAAGATCGACATCCTCGTCAACAACTCCGGCGTCTACGGTTTCTCAACCATCGAAGAGGTCACCGAGGAGTCCTTCCATAAGCACTTCAACATCAACGTGCTCGGTCTTCTGCTCACCACGCAGGCAGCGGCGAAGCACATCAGCGCTGGAGGCAGCATCATCAACATCGGCTCTGTCATTAGCCGCCTCAACCCTGCTGGCACCGTGATCTACACGGCGACCAAGGGTGCAGTCGACTCGATCACCGCTGTGCTCGCGAAGGAACTTGGACCCCGCAAGATCCGCGTGAACTCCATCAACCCCGGCCTCGTCGAGACTGAAGGCACGCATACTGCCGGCGTCATGAAATCGGACTTCGAGACCGGCATGGTTGCGCAGACCCCGCTCGGCCGAGTCGGAGCCCCTGACGATATCGCGAAGGTGGCTGTCTTCCTCGCGTCTGACGACTCCGGTTGGGTCACCGGCGAGTTGGTAGGTGTAGGCGGCGGTCTGTAATCCAGTCTGCCGACCTGCGGGTGTCCGTTCGCAGGACATCCGATTCACCAATCATGGCACCGGGAACGCTTTACAGCGTTCCCGGTGCCTTTGTTTCGTAGGCCAAGAATATTCCTGAAGATTTCGTTGCTTTCCGGTCTGCGATGCGATAACGTCTCGCGACTCGACTTTTCTGTTCTGAGCGCACGTAGCGAATCGGGGCCCACGGAAATCAATCTTTGGAGGTATTCATGCGTTTCAAACTGGCAGCGGCCATCTTCCTGGCGTTATCGCCTCTGTTCGCTGTAGGACAGAGTTCGAATGACGATCAACTCTCGTCGGGTTTTCTTCTTAACGGCCATATGCGATCCATGCATAGTAGTCGAGCGGACGGTGGCAGCATCGGCGGCCGTTCCAATGGAAGCCTGCTCGGCATCGACACCATCCCGAACTGGAGTGGATCATTTTATTACCCGGGCGCGGACTCCAATAACTTCGCCCAGTATGCGTGGCAGTACACGATGGTGGGAACCAGCCCCTTCTCATCGGATCGCGACTCAAAGCATGACGACGACCGGGATGGATCGGGAGATCGCAAGACACTCATTGGTGCTCCCATTGTTCCGGTTAATCTCGATTTGAGAAACTACGATGGCTCGCCCCGTTACGTAAACGGCCAGCGCCTGTACGTGGATGCAACACAGTACGCCGTACCGGTTCTGAAATCCCCTGTTTTCTCAAACACCTACTACGATTCGAGCGAGCGTCCCACGCAGTTTCCCGACGCCGTTCAGCGAGCGGAATTCTTCAAGAAGGCCGGTGACGACTGGCATACTCTCCTCGTCCCCAGAATCGTTACGCCGCGCACCATGGTGCTTATCCGCGGAACCTATCGTTATGCCCTCAACTCCGACGGAAGTTGCTGTGCGTACGTTTTGATTGACGAGGGTGCCTTTGGCAATGCTCTTTTCCCGGCAACCGCCTCCGATACTTCAACTCCCGTAGGCGCGGCCGAGAACTCCGGCGAGTTCAAGACAACGGAGATTGCAAGCTTCCTCTTTCCCAATGCCTTCCTCTACGCAAACGGCGACCCAAATCAATGCTGCGTCATCGGGTTTCACTTCTACGATGTAGAGCCCGGCGGGCCGTCGAACGGAAACCGGGAGAAACGGTTTGTCCTGAACTACTCGAGTTGGGTTTCGCCGGGGCTATTCGGTTCTTCCTTCCAGGACATTACCGCCCTTAGCCATGAGATGAGCGAGACGTTCAATGATCCTTTCGTGAACAATGCGACTCCCTGGTGGCTCTCGCCCAATGGCAACTGCCAGAACAATGAGGAAGACGGCGATGTGATCGAGGGCCTGCCGAACGCCGAAATCGCCATCACTACCAACGGCACAACCTACCATCCGCAGAACGAAGCCTTGCTGCAGTGGTTTGCCGGCGTCACGCCGTCTACTGCGATCCACCACGCCTATAGCTACCCGGACACCACAGTCCTTACGTCAGCCTCGGTCTCCCAGTTAGCTGGGTGCACCGGGCCGCTGCCGTAGGTCGCGCTCAAGCCTTGGCAGAGTGTCGGCGCGATCCGTCGCGCAGGCGCTCCGCCAAGTCGAGGTCCATCCCGCACTGTGAATCTTTTGATGTATAGGGAACATTCCGGCACGATCCATGGTCTAAGCAAGCAGAGCCGTATCCGGAGACCCACCCTTGCGCGCACCCCTCGTTCTCCTTGCTTTCGCTGCCTCTGTCTTCGCCCAAACGAATCTTCAAGTCCGTAAGACTCTTCCCAAGTCGGAAGCCCACAGTGGGGAGCTGCCTATCACTCGCGTGGCGCTCTACAAAAATGGTGTCGGTTTCTTTGAGCACGTCGGCCATGTCATCGGCGATCAGTCGGTGACCATCGACTTCACCTCGCCCCAGTTGAACGACGTGCTGCAATCGCTGACTGCCATCGACCTGAACGGTGGCAGAATCTCGGGTGCTGGCTACAACTCGACCACTCCACTCGACCAGCAGTTGAAGACGCTCCCGCTAGCGCTCAATGGCGATCCCTCCGACGTCGACTTCTACAATGCCATTCGAGGTGCCCGCGTCTCAGTGACCGGAGTGGGAGCGGGGATCACGGGGCGGCTCCTCTCGATCGACCTGCGCGCCGCAAAGTCGAAGGACACGGACCCAAACGCGACCTCCTCCAATGACGATCGCCGCTTCGTCACTGTTATCTCCGAATCCGGACAGGTCCGCACCGTCGAACTCACTCCTACCGTCTCCGTCGCGCTGCTCGACACCGCGCTGCACACCGATGTGACTCGCTATCTCGAACTCCTCGCCAGCACCCGCAACCAGGGGCTGCGTCATCTGACGCTGCTTGATCGGGGCACCGGCTCACGCGAACTCCGCGTCTCCTATATCTCCGAGGTTCCGGTCTGGAAGTCCACCTACCGCATCCTCTTCTCGCAGACCGCCGCTGGCACCACCACCGATGCGACGCTGCAGGGATGGTCTGTGGTCGATAACACGACTGGTTCTGACTGGACCAACGTTCACCTCGACCTGATCGCGGGTGCTCCGCAGTCTTTCATCCAGCCTCTATCGACGCCCTATTACACGCGCCGACCGGAGATCCCGCTTCCGGCGGAGGCCCAATTGAGCCCGCAGACGCATGAGTCGGGAGGCATCACGCCCCAGGATGCAGTCGCTCCAGCGCCACCCCGGGGGGTGGCCGAAATGTCCAGCACCGTTGAGGTGAACGGGCCGCCGATGGCCATGGCGGGGCCGATTCCAATGTCCAAGCGCGACCGCTTTTTCGGCGGCGGTGTGGGCAGCGGCAGTGGTAACGGGATGGGGCCTGGCTCAGGTGGCAACACCGGTGGGGGCATCTTCCGGCCAGGGACTGGGGCTGTGAGCTACGAACAGGCGGCCACCAACTCCAACTCCCCGCAAACCACAACCTCTGCCTTCGACGACTTCTTCGAGTACTCGCTCACCGACCCCATCACCATCCGCAAGAACGAGTCCGCCCTCGTTCCCATCCTTCAAACCAAGCTTCCCATCGAGCGCGTCACCCTCTGGTCTCCGTCAGAGCCCGTCGCCCTCCGCGCTCTCTGGATCACCAACTCCTCGAACCTCACGCTCGATCGTGGCAGCTTCTCTATCGTCGAAAACGGCAGCTTCGGCGGTGAAGGCCTGCTTGACCCGATCCATCCCGGCGAGAAACGGCTGCTCTCCTACGCAGCGGACCAGGCCGTCCGCGTCACCACTGACCACACCAACAACACGCGCCGCGTCATCCACCTCACCATCAAGAACGGCATGCTCACCGAGTCATCCACGGACGTCGCCGAGGTCGAGTACCTCGTCCGCAACGCCGCTCCCGATGCGCGCCTGGTCATCGTCGAGCAGCCCGTCCGTCAGGGCTGGACCCTTGACTCTGACCCCAAGCCGGCCGAGACTACGCCCACCGTCTACCGCTTCCGCGTTGCCACCAAGCCGCAGGAGACTGTGCATCTGCACATCGGCGAGCGCCACACCAACTACGAGTACATCCGCCTCGTCGACCGTTCCATTGAGCAGATCACGCTGCTCATCAAGAACGCCAAAGCCAGCCCCGCTGTCCTCGCTGCGCTCCAACCTGTCTTCGACATCCACAACAAGGTGGTGGGGCTGGACGAACAGATCCGCGCCCGCGAGGCCGATGTCGCTGAGATCGCGAAGGATCAGGACCGCCTTCGCGAAAACATGAAGGCCCTCAAGGGCAGCGCTGAAGAACGCGACCTCCTCAAGCGCTACACCGGCGGACTTAATGCTCAGGAAGATAAGCTCGCCGCATTCCGTAGCGAACTCGCTACGCTCCACGCACAAAGGACCGCGGCCGATGCGGAGTTCCAGGCCAAGCTCGGCGCTATCGATATCGACGAGGCGATTTAGCTTCGTCGATCGTTGAGTCTGAGCGGATATCGCTGCCCTGCCGCTAACTCTACGGTAGTCGTCTCTCCGCTCCCGGCAACTCCTGCGATCTGCGTCCCTTTGGGTACACGGATCGCGTGCTTACCGGGCCGCGTTGCGAAGAGTTCTGCAACGACGAGTCGGCCTTCCTTCCAGCGAAGAGACACCTCCACGCCACCCCGCGCCCTGAGGCCGCGCACGCTACCGTCCTTCCACGCGGCGGGCAGCGCAGGTAACAGCGAGATCTCTCCGTCATGCGATTGCAATAGCAGTTCAGCCATGCCGGCGGTCGCGCCGAAGTTGCCATCGATCTGGAAGATCGCGCCGCCTTCCGCTGGATGCGTATCGAAGAGGTTCGCCCCCGTGCTGTGTTCCATGAGCAGCTTCAGCGACTCCCATGCCTTATCGCCATCCTCAAGCCTTGCCCAAAGGCAGATCGCCCATGCACGACTCCATCCCGTGTAGGCTCCGCCGTGATCCAGCCTGCGTTGCAGGGAAGCCCGAGCCGCAGTCGCTAGTTGAGGGTTGTTGCGCGGCGTGATCTCCGCCCCCGGATAGACAGGGTAAAGATGCGACATGTGCCGTTGATCGGGTTGGTCTTCTTCGAAATCGACAGACCATTCCTGTAGTTGATTCCAACGGCCAATCTTGTACTCGGGCATGCGCGCCTCGGCGGCGGCTAACTTCGCGGGGAATGCCGTATCTATGCCTAGTATCTTGCTTGCATCCGTCACCGTCGCGAAGATCTGCCTGATCACCGCAAGGTCATAGGTACATCCAGCGCTCGTCATCGCTGCCTTGCCGTCGGGTGCGCGGAACGTGTTCTCGGTCGAAAGGGAAGGACACGTTGTGAGTTTGCCCTTGCCATCTTCGATCAGCCAGTCGAGGCAGAACTCCGCAGAACCTCTCAAGATTGGATATGCGGCCTGAAGGAACGGCTTATCGCCGGTAAAGAGGTAGTGCTCCCATATGTGCGAGCACAGCCACGGTCCGCTCATCGCGAAGTTCGCCCACGTCGCATCGCCAAAGGCCATGCCCACCGGTGCCGACTGCCGCCAGAGGTCGATGTTATGGTGCGAGACCCATCCCTTCACGCCGTAGTTGATCCGCGCTGTCTCCGCGCCATTCTTACTTACATCCGCGATCAGGTCCATCAACGGCAGAGCGCACTCCTTCAGATTGCAGGTCTCCGTGTGCCAGTAGTTCATCTGGATGTTGATGTTCGAGGTCCAGTTGCAGCTCCACGGCGGACGCAGGTCCGCGCACCATATGCCTTGCAGGTTGGCCGGCTGCGTGCCCGGACGTGAACTCGCGATCAAAAGATAGCGGCCCAGGTTGAAGTAGAGCGCCAGCAGCGATGGATCGGGATTCTTCGGGAATGCGAGGACCCGTTTGTCCGTAGGTAGAGCGGGAGAGTTGATCTCCTTGCCAAGATCGAACGCCACTCGTCGATAGAGCTTGCGATGATCCGCCATGTGCTCGGCCACCAATCCCGCATAGCCCTTGGCCTTTGCTGCCGCGACAGGCTCACTGGCCTTTGCCAACACTTCTTCCAATGGCATGTCCGGAGCACTGCCATAGCCCTTGTAGCCCGTAGCCATACCGATGAAAATCAGCACGCTATTTGCGTCCTCGATCACGAGGCTACCGTCCGGCTGCGGCTTTATCGTACCTCCGATGGTCGTGGCCTCAAGCGCCGCGACGAAGTGCATGCCCTCGCTTTCAAGCTCGCTGTATCGAATGGGATTGTCTGAGTTGACATAGCCGGGGATCGACTCGCTGGGTGCCTTGCCGGTCAGATGAATTGCGCCTCCGCTCGCGGTGCTTGTCGCGTGAAGCAGGCTCTTCAGGCGGATCGTGGCCGAGATGCCCGCTCTTCCATCGCTCGACAGCCGAACCGCCATCACCTGCGCGGGCGCGGAGACGAAGCTATCGCGCCGGTATCGCCTGGCTTCAACCTCGTAGCTCACCGTGCCAACCGCTGAATCGAGATCGAGTTCACGGCGATAGTCCGTCACCGCATCGCCATGCTTCATCTCAATCTCGAGATCGCCCAGCGGTTCGTACGACTGGCCAAACGGCCCTTGCATCTGCTTCATCTCTTGATCGGCAGCATGGTAATCCTGATTCTCAAGCACTAGCTTGCGCACCTTCGCAAGGTGAGCCGGCGCATCAGGGTTGTTCCATGTTCCAGGCCAGATCGACGCGCCGGGTCTCTCCGTATCTTTGTAAAACTCAAACTTACCCTTGCCGCGAGGGAAGCCCGACCACAAGGTGTCTTCGTTCAGCGCAATGCGTTCCACCTTGTGGTAACCGTAGACCATGCCGCCTATTCTTCCATTGCCGATAGGCAGCGCATCGGCCCATTGCGCCGCAGGCTCGGTGAACCAGAGGGTCTGGTTGGTGTCGGGATGCGTCTCTCTCGTCTCGGCGAGCAGGCTGACTTTGCTCGATGCAAGGGCGGTGCCGGCAAGTGCGAGAAACGTACGTCGAGTGGGCCTAAGCTTCATTCAAAACTCCATGTTCATGGTCGGGGAAAGTAAGTTCAGGTTTCCTTCGGTCTGGGCGCGAAGAAGCCGTAGAGTGACACTCCGGCGAATCCCGTAAGCGGCACCAGATAGCCCAGCGCAAGGCTGCCTGTCTGCCGCGCGATCGCGCCAAGGAAGAGCGGAAAGATTGCGCCGCCAACGATTGCCATCACCAGCAGCGATCCCGCCAGCTTGGTGTTTGGGCCAAGTCCCTTCAGGCCAAGCGCAAAGATCGTCGGAAACATGATCGACAGAAAGAAGCTCGCCGCGACGATGGCATAAGCTCCCAGCATCCCCGGACGAGTAACGGCCAGCCCCATCAGCGCCACGTTGATCAGCGCGTAGAGCCCGAGGATGCGATTCGCCGCAACATACTTCATCAGCGGAGTCGTAGCGAAGCGGCCAATGGACATCACGATCAGCGTCGCCGTAAGGTAGTGCGCCGCACTCCGCTCGGTCACCGGTGTGTATTGCTTCATGTACGGAATCAGGTTGCTCCACATACAGATCTGCGCGCCGATGTTGAAGACATTCGCGACCACAGCAAACCATAGCTGCGGATAGTGAATCAACTCGGCAAAGCTTCCGGTATCCTCGCCGCCGCTTCCCGGGCCTGCGTTGGGATCGCTCGAGACGACGGGAAATTTCATGCGCGAAAGAAGCAGCGCGAACAGCAGCACCGCCGATCCAAGCGCAAGATATGTCGGCACGACGCGCATGATCTCGCTATGCAGATAGCTCGCGTACGTTCCTGCCGCCTTCATCTTCGCAACCTGCGCTGAGGTCAGCTCGACTCCCGAGAAGATGAACTGCCCGCCAATGATCACGCCGAGAATCGTGCCCGGAGGATTGAACGACTGCGCAAAGTTCAACCTGCGTTCGGAGGTCTGCGGCGGACCGAACTGCGCCATAAAAGGATTCGCCGCAGTCTCCAGCACCGAAGCTCCACAGCCTACAGCGAACAACGCGATCAGGAAAGGAATGTACTGTCCACTGACGGCGGCTGGCCAGAAGAGCACCATTCCTGAGCCGAAGAGCACCAGCCCCATCACCATGCCGGTCTTGTAGCCCCAGTGCCGCATGATCAGCGCCGCTGGAATTGCCATCACGAAGTAGCCGGTGAAGTTCGCGGTCGAGACAAGTTGCGCGCTGAACGGCGACAGCTCGAATGACTTCCGGAACTGCTGCACCAGGATGTCCGTCAAGTTATTCGACATGCCCCAAAGAAAGAACAACACCGTGACGAGAACGAACAGCGCGATCTGCTCTGGAAACACCGGTATGTTGCGCGTGTCTGATTTTGACTGCGTCGAGGGTACTGCTGCCTGCATGTGTGTTCCTCTGAGCTAAGACGAATCCAGCCTACTCCAGGTCACATCTCCTGTTTGGGGCTACATCTCCACCATGATCTTTGTGAACTTACCGGGGGCGGCAGACCACGCCGCAAGATAGCGCGCTGCCTCGTCCATAGAGATGATTGCACTCACTGCATCTTCAACTGGAAACCGCCCAGCTTCAAGCATCGCGATCACTTCGCGGAAGTCCTCCGGCAGAGCATTGCGGCTGCCCATAATATCGAGCTCCTTCTGAACGAACAGTCGAGTCTCGTAGGCGACAGGCTCCTTCGCGTAGCCGATATAGACGACGCGCCCGGTAAAGGCGACCTCTTCCACCGCAGCTCGAAACGTAACTGGAAGCCCAATCGCCTCGATCATCACATCGGGTCCGCGGCCTGCGGTGATCTCCTGCAGCCGCGCGTGCAGATCATCCTTGCCAGTGTTGATCGTATGCTTCGCTCCAGCACGGCGAGCGGTCGCCAGCTTCACATCGTCCATGTCAATGGCGATCGTCTCAGCACCGCGAAATGCTGAAGCGGCAATCGCTCCGAGCCCAACGCCGCCGCAGCCGAAGACTGCCACGGCATCTTCGCGAGTGACGCGTCCGCGCGCGGCAGCATGAAATCCCACCGTAAGCGGCTCGACCAGACACAGCTCCTTGATCGAAAGCTTCGCCGGATAAAGCTTCTCGCGCGGAACACGGATGTACTCTGTCATCGCCCCGTCGCGCTGTACCCCCATGGTCTCGTTGCGCTGACAGGCATTCACGCGGCCACACAGACACGCCGGACAGATACCGCAGCTTGTATACGGCGACATGGTGACAGCCGTACCGGCGGCAAGATCGCCACCAGCCTCAACGACTATCGCCGCGACCTCATGCCCAAGGATGCGCGGAAACTGCACCATCGCATTGCGTCCGCGATAGGTATTCAAGTCGGTGCCGCACATGCCCACCATCTTGACTTGCAACAAAACTCCATCGCCGCTTGTGAGTTCGGGGATTTCAACCACCCCGGCGATCTCCGCCGCTTCGACTCGGAATGCCTTCATGGACGCGTCGCTCCGCCAAAGGAGATGCGGAACGCACAGGCCGGAGCCTCCGTCGGCTTCGAGGGAAGCTGAATATGCAGGCCATCCGTCTCCTGTTTGAATGGCAGCGCAGCATCCGATCCCAGCAGATGTACAGCTTCGATCTTTCGCATCTCCGGTCTACCTGCGGCGCTTAGCGTCTTCACCACGGCCTCATTGCCAGAGGGCCATGCAAGCTCAATCGCGAAGAGATCGCTGCCCTTGGTCGTGAAGCGGAAGTCCTCCGCCGTGTAGTTGACCGTGTCCGTGTCGTGGAACGAGCCGGGCTGCACCTTGGTGGGGCCTTCGCCATAAGTCGTCCAGGCACGCGTGCCATAGATCGCATCTCCATTGACCTTCAGCCATGCGCCCACGCCCAAAAGTGTTTGCTGCACTTCGTTGGGGATGGTGCCATCGGAGCGTGGTCCAATGTTCATTAGCAGGTTGCCGTTCTTGCTCACGATGTCGACAAGCTGGTGGACGATGAAACCGGAGGTCTTGAACGTGTCGTTCTCAATGTAGCCCCAGCTCTTATTGCTCACAGAGGTATCGGTCTGCCAGTAGGTCGGACGGATATCGGCTAATTGACCGCGCTCAATATCGAGCACGCCCGAGTGTTCCTCCATCGCTTTGAACTTGAAGTTAATCAGGCCCTGCTGACCGTGCTTCGCGCTTTCGTTGTAGTAGAAGGCCGCAAACTTCGCGAGGTAAGGCCGTACCGAAGCCTGCCCGATCCACCAGTCGTAGTACATGATGTCGGGGTGGTACTTCTCGACGATCTCTGCTGATCGCGCGAGCCAATCCTCGGCATACTTCGGGTTCACATAGGTCCAGTCGTCGTCTAGTTCGGCTCCGCCAGGCTCGGTAACATTCTTCTTCGCAACCTGCGCCGGCCCATAAAACATGGCGTACTTCGGATCATTCACGTCTGACGGTTGCTCGCGTCCGCCATCGAGGAACCAGTCATGCTCCACGCGATGCGAGGACGCTCCCAGGTGCAGGCCCTCCGCGCGAACCGCCTTCGCCAGGTCGCCGACAAGGTCCCGCTTCGGTCCCATCTTCGCCGCCGTCCAGTCGGAGAGCCCGCTGGCATACATCGTGAAGCCGTCATGGTGCTCGAAGACCGGAACGACGTACTTCGCGCCGGAGTTCTTGAAGAGCTCCGCCCATGCCTGCGGGTCGTACTTCGCCGCCGTGAACTTCGGAATGAAGTCCTTGTAGCCAAACTCCGTCAGCGGCCCGTAGGTTGCGACGTGGTGCTGGTTGATCTCGCTGCCCTTCCGGTACATCTCGCGCGGATACCATTCGCTGCCGAACGCGGGCACGGAGTACACGCCCCAGTGTATGAAGATGCCGAACTTGGCGTCCTTGTACCACTCCGGCACCTCGAATCCCGAAAGCGAGTTCCAGTCCGGCCTGAACTTTCCCTCGTGTCCTTCGCGTTCTACATCCGCCAGCAGCCGGTTGCGCTCGCCGTCGTATTTGGAGCTTGCCTTGATCCAATCTTCCGCCAGAGCCTCGGGACGTTCGGAGGCCGTCGTGGCCGTCGCCTGCGCCTGAAGCTCCGTCGAGCACGGAGCTGCGGTTGCAATTAGCAGAAGAAGTAAGGAGAGATTGCGGGTCAGCTTCATCATAGGCGTACCTTTTTGTCGGAAGTTAGCCAGACAACTATAGAGACACTCACGCACTTTTGAAAAGCAAAGGTCTGACCAATAATCGATTTAGCCTTGCCGACACACTCTGTCACCACGTACAGTTCCAACAAGTAAAAAGGTCATGCAGGAGAGCCGCTGAATGAGGTTGCGTCAATGGATGTCCCGGAGTCAGGGTACGTTTCTCTCGGTTGCAAGCGCAGTCATGTTGATTTCAAATGCTGGCCCGCTCCCCGCAGAGGTCGTACTTCCGCACATCCTCTCCGACCACGGCGTCCTTCAGCGCGAAGCTCCAATCCACATCTGGGGCTGGGCTTCCTCGAATGAGAAGATTCAAGTTGAATTTCACGCCCAGAAGCGGGGCGTCACCGCGAACCAGTATGGCGAATGGGGCCTCTGGCTCGCGCCTGAGTCCGCCGGTGGTCCGTTCACTCTCAGCGTAAAGGGGCAAAGCGGGACACCCATCGTCTACTCCGACATGCTGGTCGGAGACGTCTGGTTCGCCTCTGGCCAGTCCAACATGGAGATGCCACTGAAGGGCTTCGGCGCCGACACCCTCGTGAAAGACGGCGACAAGGAGATCGCAGGCGCAACCAAGCCGCAGATTCGCCTCCTGCTCGTCGGGCACAAGACCGCCAGCTTCCCGCAGCAGGACTTCAATGGCACTTGGACCCAATGCACGCCCGAGACCGCGAAAGACTTCTCCGCCGTCGCTTACTTCTTCGGCCGCGAGATTCAGCAGAAGGAGCACGTCCCCATCGGTCTCATCGACTCAACCTGGGGAGGAACCCCAGTTGAGGCATGGGCAAGCTTGGATGCGCTTGCAGCCGATGCCTCACTGACGCCCGCCTTCGCCTCATGGGCAAAGTTCTCCGACGGCCAGACCCGTCTGACATCGATTGCGGCAGAAGAGAAGCGCGAAGACGCCGCCGCAGAGGCTGCCCATCAGCCGAAGCCAAAACACCCGTGGCATCCCTTCCCGGAGTCCTGGGAGCCGGCGCAGCTCTACAACGGTATGATCGCCCCAGCCACACCGTACACCATCAAGGGAGCGATCTGGTACCAGGGTGAGACGAACAGTCCGCCGGAGCGCGCCCCGCTCTACAGCAAGCTCTTCTCGACTATGATCCACGACTGGCGTGAGCGGTGGAACCAGGGCGCTTTCCCCTTCCTCTATGTCCAGATTTCGAGCTTCAACTCCCCCGGCGAGAACTGGGGACTGCTCCGCGACCAGCAGCGGCGCACGCTCTCCGTCGCCAACACCGCCATGGCGGTCTCCCTGGACTACGGTCTCGCCGATAACGTTCACCCACCAAACAAACAAATCGTCGGCGGCCGGCTCGCGCTCGCTGCCGAGGCGCTCGCGTACAACAAGCCTGTTGAATACTCCGGTCCTGCCTACCGCACGATGACGGTCGAGGGATCGAAGGCTCGCCTCTACTTCGACCACGCAGGCACCGGCCTCAGCGCGAAGGGAGGCAAGCTGGTCGGCTTCGAGATCGCAGGCAAAGATCACAACTATGTGCCTGCGGAGGCCGTCGTCGAAGGCCAGAGCGTTCTAGTGTCAACCGATGCTGTCGCCGAGCCCGTATCCGTACGTTACGCTTGGCAGGGCTTCACTTCCGCCAATTTGTACAACTCGGCAGGGCTTCCCACGTCCACCTTCACCACTGAACCGAGCTACTAACTCAGGAACTCCGGTACATTTTTTCATTGTGCTTTGAGAGCAAGCGGTGAGAGTGTTCTAACAGCCACGCTGCTCACTCTCCATGCCGAGCCAAGTCAGCCGTGCGTTATTTTCGGCCCGGCAGGAGGGTACAGTGAAAGCACGCGCTCGGATGCGCGATGTGGCGGAACTCGCGGGTGTTGGAACCATGACGGTCTCGCGAGTCATCAGCGGCAGGGTACCTGTCTCCGACGAGACTCGCGCCCGCGTCCTTGCCGCAATCGCCAGCCTCGACTATCAGCCGAACGAGGTCGCCCGCTCACTGCGCGAGGCACGCACCCGATCCATCGGAATCATCGTTCCGAACTTCTACGACAGCTTCTTCGCGTGGTGCGCACACGCTGTCAGCCAGGTCGCACAGCGCCAGGGCTACTCGGTGATGGTGACAACTTCATCGGAAGACGCCGCGGCGGAGTATCGCGAAGCCAGTCTGATGGTCCGCAGGAACGTCGACGGTCTCGTCGTCATTCCCGCGTGGTTCGGTGCGAGCCAGCTCTCTCGCCCGGAGTTTGCAGCCGTGCCCATGGTAACGATCGACCGGCCGTTCGACCTGCAACCGATGGACTCCGCATTTCGCGGGAACGTGACGGTGGATAATGCTGAAGGCGCTCGCCTTGGCGTAGAACACCTCATCTCTCACGGCCACCGGCGGATACTCTACCTCAGCCTCTCGAACGATCTCTTTACCCTAAAGGTCAGGCACGCCAGTTATGTGCAAAGCATGCGTAAGGCGGGTCTCAGCCCGGAGTGCTACTTCACTTGCGCGACGCAGGATTCGACCCTCGCAGTTCTAAAAGAGGCGATGGCCGACCACAGCGCACCTACCGCGATCTTCAGTTCAAACAATCTGGTTACACAGCACGCGCTCCACGCTCTAGACACGCTCAAGTTCAGTATCCCGAAAGATGTCGCCCTCATCGGCTTCGATGACTTGAAGATGTTCGACATCTTCCGTCCCCCGGTCACCGTTGTGAGGCAGCCGCTTGAAGACCTCGGACGCAGGGCGGCGGAGATGTTGCTCGAACAGTTGCACTCACCGCCGCGTCGCGAAGAATCAATTGCTGAAGTCCGCAACATCGTTCTACCCGTGAAGCTTGTCGTACGGCGCTCCTGCGGCTGTAGCGATTGAGCTGTGCGATGCCTGTATTTTTATGCACCGCTTCTGCATAATCAGCCCATTCCAGGAATATCCATCCATTTCCATCGGTAACCTCAGAGCTTGTGATCTCGCCGTGTAGCATGGAATTATCTGCAAGGAGCGAGGTGCTGTTCGTGATTGCATCCCAATTAATCGGCCTGGAAGAGCGCTATGGTGCGCACAACTATCATCCCCTCGATGTCGTCATCGAGAGGGCGTCAGGGGCATGGGTCTATGACGTTGCCGGACGCCAGTATCTGGACTTTCTCGCAGCCTACTCGGCAGTGAACCAGGGCCACTGCCACCCGGCCATCTATAAGGCGATGTGCGAACAGGCACAGAAGGTCACGCTCACCTCGCGCGCCTTCCGCAACGACCAGCTCCCTCTGCTCTATAAGGAGCTGAACGAACTCACCAGCTTCGAGATGGCGCTTCCGATGAACTCCGGCGCAGAAGCAGTCGAGACC
Organism: Granulicella aggregans; assembly: GCF_014203275.1. Taxonomy (GTDB): domain Bacteria; phylum Acidobacteriota; class Terriglobia; order Terriglobales; family Acidobacteriaceae; genus Edaphobacter. The sequence continues at coordinate 848,955 of NZ_JACHIP010000002.1, read as the reverse complement.
GCGCTCAAGGCTGCTCGCAAGTGGGGCGAGATCGTCAAAGGCATTCCCGCCGGACAGACCGAGATCGTCGTGGCGGAGAACAACTTCCACGGCCGCACCATCTCCATCGTCGGCTTCTCTTCGGACGCCCAGTATCGCGAGGGCTTCGGCCCGTTTCCCGCCGGCTTCAGCCGCGTTCCCTTCGGCGATGCGCAGGCGCTGAGAGAGCGCATTACGCCGCACACCTGCGCCTTCCTTGTAGAACCGATCCAGGGAGAAGCGGGCATTGTTGTTCCCCCTGAAGGCTATCTGCGCGAGGTCGCTGCCATCTGCCGCGAGAACAATGTTCTGCTCCTCTGCGACGAGATCCAGTCGGGCCTAGGTCGCACCGGTAAGCTCTTCGCCTACATGCACGATGGCATTCGTCCTGACGTCGTCATCATCGGCAAAGCACTTTCCGGTGGCTTCTATCCTATCTCGGCAGTGCTCGCCTCGAAGGAGATCCTGGGCGTCTTCTCTCCCGGCGATCACGGCAGCACCTTTGGTGGCAATCCGCTGGCCTGTGCCGTCGCTCGTGCTGCGCTCCGTGTCATCGTGGAGGAGAGCCTCTCTGAGCGCTCGGCCGACTTGGGCGAATATGCTCTCAACCGTCTGCAGCAGATGGATAGCCCGAACGTCGCCTCCGTGCGCGGTCGCGGCCTCTGGATAGCCATTGAGTTGAATTCTAGCGCGCGGCCATTCTGCGAAGCGCTCAAGGAACTCGGTGTCCTCTGTAAGGAGACTCACGACACGGTGATTCGCCTTGCCCCGCCATTGATGATCTCGCGCGAAGACCTCGACTGGGGTCTGGATCGCATAGAGTCTGTCCTTGGCTTAGCGAACGGTGCCGCCACGGAGACTCTGGTCTCCGCGCACGCCTGAGTTCGAAATACATCCCCACCCCGTGGTTCCTCATCTCTCTAAGAGAACCAATGAGGAAATAATTGATGTCCGAGCACCACGACACCCCGAAAGCCCACGAACCACACGCCTTCCACGAGGAACATTTCAAAGGCCCTCACGATCCTAAGGAAATCAACCCGAAGATGGCCTCCGACATTGCTTACTGGTCGAAGGAGTTTGGCGTCACGGGCGACCAACTTCACGAAGCCATCCGTAGCCACGGAACCCATGTCGAGAAGGTCCGCGCTGCCCTTCACACGCACAAAACCGCCTAAGGGCTCGGCGTAGCGACTTCTGGCGTCTGCAAAAGCTGGAAGTCGCTATTTCGCCACGCACACTTTTGTTCCCACCAGCTTCTGGCTTAGGAGTCGCGGCATGGCCAAGGAGTAGAACGCATCCGGCTTTGCCGTCAGGCACGCCTGCGCGTTCGGCGATCCAACGCCGGGGCGCGTGTATCCATTGGCATCTACTTCGATGTGCTCGGGTGTGGTGGGACACGTCGCTGAATCAATTGCGTAGGCCACTGCCACCGGATCAAACAAGGTGGGCGCGTTGCGCTTCGTAACATGAGACCACTCCGCCGTCAGCACCTCGATCGAGTCCGTCAGCGGCGTGCTGATTTTCGTGAACTCTGTGCTGTGCTGTGCATCGAAGGCAATCTGGGTCGAGTCCAGGGGCATCATGTAAATCGGTACCCCGGATTGGAAGAGCTTCTGCGCCGCCGGGGGATCCATCGCGATGTTGTACTCAGCCATCGGCTTCGTTGCCACGCCGGGAGCGTTGTCCGCGTCGTAACCACGCACCACCGAGCCGCCCATCAGCACGACTCGCTTCAGCTTACGGAACCCAGTCGGGTCGCGATCGATCGCCGCGCCGATGTTCGTCAGCGGAGCCACTGCGATCAGCGTAATCTCGCCCGGATGCAGACGTGCTTGATCTAAAATGAAGGCGACAGCGTCATCCTTGCCGTGCGCCTTGTGCGGCAACCCAGCCTTTGCCCACGGCGCCTGGGAGAACTCTGCCGCATCTTTGCGATGCGTCGCAACTCCGGTAAGCACGGGGATGTCGCTGCGTCCCGTCTCGCACAGCACGCGGTCGACCATGCGAGAGCGCAGCGCTGTATCACCCCACGCCGAGGTGATGCCAACGATCTTCAGTTCCGGGCTCGCAAGCGCGATCCCGAGCGCAAAGACATCGTCGATATCGTCGCCGATGTCCGTATCGAAGATCGCTAACTCCGGCTTGGCTGCCTGAGCGGCAGAGGTTGAACCGGCTTGCGCGAAGCCGATCGTCGGAACAGCGAGCATGCCCACCAACAACACGCTCACTCCGATTTTTACTAGTGACTTTCTATGCATCGAATGGTCCTTCCGCCTCTTAGGCTACCGGCTTTGGAGTGCTAGGCTCGTGCTTTCGATGTAAGGGGAATCACCCGTTTGTGTCAACGCGTGCACGCCGATAGGTTCATAAAGTTCTTTATACTCGAACCATTCAGGAGCCTGCGTGATCGCGAATTCGGACGGGTTGAAGTCGAATGCATCGGACACGCCGACTCTCCTGCGTCTACTGAAGGTCGGGTTCGCGCTTCTGCTCCTCTCCACCTTCGCGTCCGTGGTCAACGAGCGCAGCCGGATCATGGGCGGCGTCTCGATTATCTGGCTCTCGAACGGCCTCCTCATCGGCGTTCTCCTGTGCGCTCCAAGGAAGCATTGGGCAAGCTATCTCGCTCTCGGATATCTCGTCGACTTCGGAGTCAATGTGGGCCTGGGCAATCCCGCCGGCATCTCCGGCTACCTTTCCTTATGCAACATGGTGGAGGTCGCAGTCGCGGCACACCTCACCTGTGACGCGATCTCAGAACACCCGGACCTGACCGAACTCCGACAGCTTCGAAGCTTCCTCCTCTATGCCGTTCTTTTTTCGCCACTGCTCGCCTCCGCCATGGCGATCCTGGGATGGGGAGCCATGAGGAGGGGGGTCTTCTTTCATTCCCTCCTGATATGGTTCGCTGCCGATGTCTTGGGAGTCGCGACAGTGACCCCGCTTTATATCTCCTTTCATCACCGTAGACGATTCTCCAATCTGCCGATGCTGGAGACAGTCGGGCTCTTCCTGGGCCTCATCGCCGTATCAATCTTCGTCTTCGACTTCGCCAAGGTCCCGCTTGTCTGGCTGGTGCTGTTGATGCTCATCCTGATTGGGAGCCGGGTTGGTTTTACGGGCTCGGCGCTCGGACTTCTGTTGGTCCTCTTTATCGGCGGCCTATCAGTGCTGTTTGGGCGAGGGCCGCTCAACTTCGCCTTGAACGGCTCTCTATCCTCGAAGATCTTCATGTTCCAGGTCTTCATCTTCGTCTCGATGCTTGCGCTTTACCTCACCGAAGTCGCCATGGCGCGCAGTGCCCGTACACGGCTTCGTCTCGAAGCCAGCGAGACCCGCTTCCGCCTTCTCGCCGAAGCCTCGCGTGACATGATCGTCCTCGCGGGTCTCGATGGCGAACGCAAATATGTGTCCCCCGCAGCGACCGAGCTCCTGGGCTGGTCGCAGGAAGAGCTGCTGAGGGGTAGCTATCTGGACATCGTTCACCCCGAGGACATAGCAAAGTTTGTTGCAATGCTCGGCGACTGCCGGGAGGGAAAGGAGACGGGCTCTCTTTCTTACCGCTGTCGCAAACAGGATTCGACCTATCTGTGGCTGGAAGCTAACGTCCGTCTCTTCCGCGACACGTCCACCAACGAACCTGCCGGCTTCGTCTATGTAAAGCGTGACATCTCCGAGCGCAAAGTAGCCGAGAGCAAACTCCAGGATGCGTTCAACACGGTCGAACAACTTGCGCTCGTCGATGGCCTGACCGGTGTGGCAAACCGCCGTCTGCTCGACGAGACCCTGGGCAGGGAGTGGGCACGCGCTATCCGCGACGGAACCCTCTTATCCGTCCTGTTGATCGACGTCGACTACTTCAAGCCCTATAACGACCTCTATGGCCACCTGGCCGGAGATACCTGCCTCAGGGCCCTAGCCAATGCGATTCAAGTCATCCTTCGACGTCCCCCGGACCTGCTAGCGCGCTATGGCGGCGAAGAGTTTGTCGTGGTCCTGCCGAATACTCCGCACGCCGGAGCGGAGGCTATGTCCGAACGCATCCTGCAGGCGGTCGAGCAGTGTTGCATCAAGCATGCCGGCAGTCCCTACGGCAACGTCTCGGTTAGTGTTGGCTGCGCGACCGGCTTCGCCTCTCTCGAATCTGATCCGAATGAGCTTCTGAAGGCGGCTGACCTTGCTCTCTACCGCGCCAAGGCCGCAGGCCGCAACCGTGCGGAGGTTGCCACGACGGAATTGTTGGTCAACTAGTCCTCCGGTGCCCGATCAATAAAAATCGATGGGTGCACTGAGAATCGGCGGCACCCATCGACTCATTCCTTCTAATCGACTTCAGCGCTAGAAGTGGAACCCGACCTCAGCCGTCATAGAACGTGGCGTCACGTAGTGCGTTCCGCTGAACGTCGAAAGGAAGTTATACAGCGCGTACTTGTTGGTGATATTCACCGCAGTCAGACGAAGACTCCACTTGTAGCGATCGCCGCCCAGCAGATTGTCCTGCCCCAGCGAAGCATCGAAGAGATTCCGTGGCGCGATCCGCGGCGGATTCTTGTCGTCATCCTCCGTGCCCGGCGCCGGAATCTTGACCAGTTGCGAGGTCAATTGGTTTGCCAGGCAAAGATCCCCTAGCCCTGCTGTCGGAGTCGCCTTCACCCCTCCACAGGTCAACCCGGCCTGGAACTGCTCGTCAGCCGTTAGCCCGCTCAGGTCGATGTAGTTCTGGCCGTTCAGTGCCACGCCGCCGCACGGGCTGTTCGCTCCGGTGGGATTGAAGCAGGGAACCGATCCCGCTGTCAGACCCGAGTCATAGCGCCAGTTGATGCCGAACCAAGGAGCCTCGATCTTTCCGAACTTCTTCGGGAGCTGATACTGAGCATGCGTGGTCTGGTTGAACCGTTCGTCGTGATCGATGCGGAACGGGAATCCACTCTGGCCAACCGTCGCTCCGGCTCCCGCAACCTGCTGCGGGAAGAACCGCGCCGCGACTGAAGACATCACGACGAATGCCGAGACGTTGTGAAAGTTCGGAACGTCAGCCCGCAGGGCGAATCCGGGGATCTTCGAGTTGTGCCAGTCGATCGGAAACGTGATCGGCGTATTGCCCAGCGTGCTGAAGTCGAACGCGTTGTGCGTGTACTTCCAGATGTAGTCGCCGCTGAAGACGAAGTTCTTGCCGAACGCCTGTTGCAGCCCCGCATGAAATTCGTTGCGGAACCCCGGCTGCAGTGTTCCTGAAACTCCGGGAGTGCAGAGCAGGAGTGGCGAAAGTACAGCGTTATCGCAGCCCTGGCTTGAGAGTACGAGGTTCTCGTTGAACGGAGACTCCAGCGTCCGAGCATAAGAAGCACGCAGCACGGTATTCGTCTGTTTGATCGTATAAGCCACGCCCAGCCGGGGCTCTGCCTGGCTCGCCTTGGTCAGTCCGTTGTAAAGGTCGCCGCGAATGCCAACGTTGAACAGCCAGTTACCGGTCTTGATCTGATCCTGGATGTAGAGTGCCAATTCCTTCACGTCTGTATGGCCGTGGTACGTAAACAGACTTCCACCACGCGTCAGGTCATACGGCAAAAGCACCGGCAGGAACGGATTCGTCGCATTCGGATTGTCTGCCGTGTTCGGGTTCGCACCCTGGCACTGTGCCGTGCTGTTGTATCCCGCAACTGGCGCGTTGTTCTCGTCGAGACACGGAGCATTGAACGTCGCATTCACGATGCCCAGGCTGTCGTTCTCATTCAGGAAGGTGTGCTGATAGAGCGCGCCCACCTTGATGTTGTGGATGCCCTTCACGTAGGAGAAATCCGTGTGAACTCCTGCGTTAAGCAGCGATCGCTGCTGCGCGATCGACTCATTCTGGATCGGCCCCAGATCGGCCAACGGGTTGCCGCTCGGATAGTAGTTGTAGCCGTCGCGGCGCACGAACGGCCCGAAGTTGAAGACCGAATCCGCGCCGGTAATCCGCGTGTAAGTCGGAGCGATGTTGAAGGTGACGATCTTCGAACGCTGATCAGTATCGCCCACCCCGCCGAAGACCGGGCTGTTGCCCGCCCCGCCGCCGACCACATTCTGCACGTTCAGGTTGTCGTAGGAGTTCGGATTCTGGAACCACGAGCGGCTCAGGTTAAAGTTCAGATGAACCGAGTCCTTCGTGGTCAACTGGCGATCCACGCGGTCGAAGAGGTTCTGCTCGTTGCCCTTGTCGTGGAACACGGCAAACTCCGCAGGATCGAGAAACCGTCCGGTATCCAGACCGTCCACTTCGATGAAGTTGCCCCACTTTGCCCCACCGTAGCTAAGGTCCACCGACCCAGTCGACGACCCAAACGCCCCATAAGAAGTCGTCACGCTTCCTGTCGGCTTATTGATGCCCAGCCCGGACCGCGTCGTCACCTGGATCACCAGCGAAGTCTTGCCGCCATACTCAGCCGGCGGAGCACCGGAAATCACCTCCAGCGACTGGACCGAGTTCGACGGAAGCTGGTTCGAAAAGACCTTGCTCTGCTGGTCGGTGATCGGTTGACCATCGATCGAGAACGAGTTCGAAGCATGATCGCCCAGCCCGTGAAAGAGACCATTCGAGTCTGCCGCGACACCCGGCGAAGCCAGCGTCACCAGTGAACTCAGCGACGACGATGCACTCTCGAGCGGCAGCTTGTTGAACAGGTCGCGGTCCACGTCCGTGTGCATCATAGAGTCGCCTTCAAGCAGGTCGCCCGCGTCGACATTCACCACCGTCGAAGACGTACCCACTTGCAGCACGATGTTTGCAGCGACAGGCACCAGGGAACGAACCGAAACATCTCGCGAGTAAGGAGCGAAGCCCGCCAGCGTGACCGTCAGATGATAAGGATTTTGCGGAATGTTCGAGAGTTGGAAGTGCCCGGCGGCATCGGTGATCGCGGTTCGGCTAAGGCCGCTGACCGCGTTCACGACGGAGACGCTCGCTCCGGGAACGACCGCGCCGGTGGCGTCTGTAACCGTGCCTGTAATGGTCCCGGAGTTGCCGGCTGACTGTGCCAGGAGAGACGGCGAGAGGAGATCCTGCGCCAAGAAAACAGAAAATGCTGCGAGAAATGCTGCGAATGCGACGCGCCGGATGGACGTGTTCATGCACTACCCCTTTGTACGATGGACGTACCGCTATGGAACCTGCTGATTCAAAACCCGAAACCAAAAACTGCTAGGCGAGTGTTGAAACGGCAGGCGGGGGGCGGGTAAACAGGGCGAATACCGAGACTCTTACCGGGTGCGGCGCGGCCTTGAAGGTCGGTGCGGCGGCGACTGCCAGCTCCGCTGGAACCGGAATCGGGTTGCTGACAATCTGAGCGACGACGTGGGCCGTCACGCAAAGCGAACAGTCCGAGTGCGAAAGATCGCCGCCCGTGTGCGTGTGCGCAACCTGGAGCGTTCCGCCAAGAAGCACCAGCGCAATGCAAAGCAGGCCGAGGAGGACTCCCCAGCGCCTCGGCTTATGCGAAGACCTGTGCGAAGACAAGCGCGACTTTGGCAGACTAAGGATCACTCTAAAGTAAATATATCGCATGGGTACCGCGTTCATCCCCGCGCCGCCTCGATGCTATGATTTCGCCGTTCATAAAGAAGCACTTCGCCGCGTTTTCTAACTGCTGAGCTGTAACGATCCTCCGTACCCCTGCACTGCTTCACGGGCCCGATCTTTCGAATCTGTGACACCCGGCCACGTCTGCGGTGAACTGGAGCGGCATGAGCAACATCAACGGCAAAGTCTACGCCATGAATGTCGTCACCCCCATGAAGCCATGGAAGACATGGTTTCTGCGGCTGATCTTCTTCCTGCTCGGTGCCATCAAGTCCAAGCAGCAGGACCTCATCAACCTCTCCTTCATCGAGTTCGCCCGTTGGGTCATCGTCCCTCGCAAGAGCTTCCCACGCCCCGACGAACGGATGGACGCCGAAGAGCTTCGCTACGACTACCTCCTTTTCTTCTCGAACTTCAACGGCACCTGGAACCAGTACATCGACGCCTTCTCCGCCGTCCTCTTCCAGGGGCTGAACCTCATCTGGATGTGGAGCGAAAAGTTCCCCGGCTCTGTCCCTGTGACCCCGTTCAAGGAGTACATCTCCCGCGTCCAGTTCGACACCGACTACTACTACACTGCCTACCCCCACGCGACCGCGAACGACCTTAAGGCTGCGCATATTGTCCAGGCGTCCTTCGACCAACTCGACGCCACTACCGCGACCTGCACCCCGCGTGAGTTCGAAGCCGCCTATCTGAAATTCATGCTGCAGGTTCAGTCGCACCTTGGAGAGACGGGCGAACCGCCCGTCGTCTTCTAAAACTCATTTCGGAAGAAGATCATGCCCAACCAGAGCGGAAGTTTATACGGCCTCACGATCCTCTCGCCGATCATCGACGACGAGAGCGCCACGCCCTCGCACGATCTCCAGATCCGCGAGTATCTAGCCAATCTGCCCACTGACTGCAAGGGCCCCTTTGCCCTCGCGCCCTACACCCACCTCACCCGTCTCGCCGTCATGGACGACGTCATCTACGTCGGCATGCCCTCCAGCGAGGAGCACCTGAAGTTCAAATACCTCATCTGGGAGGCCAACTTCGACGGCGATCTCGACCGCTACCTGGTCGCCCTTGCCAAGACCGTCCCCGACCAGATCAACGCCATCTGGAGCCACTGCGTCGGCTACCCAGGCACCGCCAATCTCGACAAGTTCCTCACCTACATGAAGTCCTGCCAGCTCGAAACTACCTTTTACTTCGCCGCCGTCAACGACAAGTCGCTGACCCAGACGCTCACCGCACTCCAGACCCAACGGGCCGTCGCCGACTTTATCGCGAAGCACCGTGGCACCCCCGCCCCGGAACTCCAGAGAGAATTCCTCAAATTCTCCGCGAGACTGAAGGCAATGCCGACTCCGCTGCCCGCAGCGGTATCGCATCCTCGTGGAATCAAGACGGGTGGCCGCAATGAGTAAACTCAACGTAACCGACATCCAGGGCTTCACCCTCCGTGGATATAACCTGCCCTTCGCGCGCTACCTTTTCCTGCACTTCGCCGAAGACCCAAAACACACCCGCGCCCTGCTGCATGAACTTCTGGGCCGCATCACGACCGGCCAGTGCTGGGACAACGGCAAACCTTCCAGCACCCTGAACATCGCCTTATCGCACCGGGGATTAGCAGCTCTTAAGCTGCCCGCAGCGACGCTCCTCACCTTTCCTGTCGAGTTCCAGGAGGGCATGAAAGCCCGCTCGGAGATCCTTGGCGACACCGGCATCAATGCCCCGAAAAACTGGGACGAGATGTGGCATAGCGGTCACGTCCACGCGTGGGTCGCCATCAACGGCCAGACTCCCGCCGACATCGATGCCTGCCACGCGGAATTGACCGATTTGATCGAAAAGACCGGCGGAGCCAGAGAGCTTGGCCATCAGGACGCCGCCGCCATCGTCGTGGACGGCGGTGCCAGCACCATCGAGCACTTCGGCTACACCGACGGTTTCGGTAACCCCGACTATGTCGGAGTCGACCGCAAATCGCAACCCGGCCACGGCAAGCTCGCCAAGGATGGCAAATCCTGGGAACCCCTCGCAACCGGCGAGCTCCTGCTCGGCTACGCAGATGAGGCCGGAGAGCTCCCCGTCGCTCCAATGCCGCACCTCCTCGCCAGCAACGGCACCTTCATGGTCTACCGCAAGCTGAAGCAGAACGTCGCCGCCTTTCGCGCGTACATCGACCACGAAGCTAAGTTCTACACCGGCGGAAAGGCCAAGCTTGAAGCCAAATTCATCGGCCGCTGGAAAGACGGCACACCGCTCGAACTCTCGCCGAATTATGAGAACCAAGCCATCGTCAAAGATCCCGACCAGAGCACGAACTTCACCTATTCCGGCGACCCTGAAGGCACCCGTTGTCCCATGGGAGCGCACCTTCGCCGCGTCAATCCGCGCGACTCCTTCGGCTTCAAAGGCGGCCTCGTCAATCGCCGCCGCATCACCCGCCGCGGCCTCCCTTACGGCCGATACGTCCCCGACGGCCAGCCCGTCTCGGACACGGAAGATCGCGGCATCGTCTTTATGGTCCTCAACGCCAGCATCTCCCGCCAGTTCGAGTTCGTACAGCAGCAGTGGATCGAATACGGCAACGATAACCACCTCGGCAACGATAAAGACCCGCTACTCGGCAACCATGGCGGTCACGGCAAGTTTGCCATCCAGGGCGACGCCACCGCCGCAAACCCGCCTATGATCTGCAGCAAGCTTCCGAACTTTGTCGAATTGAAGGGCGGAGAATACTTCTTCCTGCCCAGCATCACCGCCCTAGGAATGCTTGCCATGGATCTTGTCGACCCCCGCTGAGCCTTGAGGATGCGAGGATAGAGCAGGAGCAATCGATGAGCATCGCAACCAAGACCGGCGACGCCGGCAGTACAGCTCTCGCTGGCGGAACCCGCGTCTCGAAGGCAGACGACCGTGTCGAAGCCTATGGCGCAGTGGACGAGTTGAACTCGTCCCTCGGCTTCGCCCGCAGCATCTGCACCGACGCCGAGATCGCCGCATGGACCGAAGAGATTCAGAAGACCCTCTTCCGCGTCGGCGGTAGCCTCGCCTCTGATCCCGAAAAGCGCAGAGGCACTCCCATCACCCTCATCGAGGACGCCACAAAACTCACCGAACTTGTCTACAAGATTGAAGCGACCCCAAGCATTCTTGCCGACTGGTCGCTGCCCGGAGCGCACCGAGAGTCCGCTGCCTACGAGGTCGCGCGAACCATCTGCCGCCGTGCGGAACGGGCATCCGTACGTTTGATGGAGAGCGGGGAAGAGGTGGACGTAGACGTGCTCGCGTACCTGAACCGCCTGTCGGACGTGATCTGGTTATTTGGAAGATTGATCGAAGTTCGTGCTGGAGTCGATGCGAGGCTCCGGGACGATACCAAGGGTGGGCCAAACTTCTCCCGCGCCTGGTAGTCGTAATGCTGCTTTACTCGGCCCAGCGTTTGAAGATCAGTGAACCATTCGTTCCGCCGAACCCGAACGAGTTCGACAGCGCATAGTCAATCTTCGCCGCCTGCGGCTTATTCGGCACGTAGTTCAGCCGGCAAGCTGGATCGACTTCCTCGATGTTCATCGTTGGTGGAGCGATCTGGTTCAGCATCGCCATAACGGTGATGCCCGCTTCGAGTCCGCCCGCCCCACCCAACAGGTGGCCGGTCATGGACTTGGTGGAACTCACCAGAAGCTTGTGGTTCTTCGCTCGTTCGCCAAAGACGTTCTCGATCGCTTGCGACTCCAGGGCATCGCCCAAGGGAGTCGAAGTAGCGTGCGCGTTCACGTAGTCGATCTTGTCAGGCGAAATAGCGGCGACCTTCAGAGCGGCATTCATCGCCCGAAAGCAGCCTTCGCCTTCAGGAGCCATGCCAGTCATGTGGAAAGCGTCGGCCGACATGCCGTAGCCAACTACTTCGGCAAGAATCTTCGCACCCCGCGCCTTCGCAAACTCCAACTCTTCGAGGATCAGGATGCCCGCGCCTTCGCCCACGACAAATCCGTCGCGGTCCTTGTCCCACGGACGGCAGGCATGCTCCGGATCTTCGTTGCGCGTGGAGAGCGCCTTCATCGCGGCAAATCCACCTACGCCCATCGGCGTAATCGCTGCCTCGGTGCCGCCAGCGATCATCGCGTCGGCGTCGCCCCGCTGGATGATGCGGAAAGCATCGCCAATCGAGTGTGCGCTTGAGGTGCAGGCAGTCGCCGTGGCCTCGTTCGGCCCGCGAGCGTTGAAGCGGATCGACACATGCCCGGCAGCGAGGTTGATGATAGAACCCGGGATAAAGAAGGGGGATATCTTTCGCTGGCCGCCCGCCAGGAAGTTGGAATGCTCCCGCTCGATAACATCGAACCCGCCGATACCGGAGCCGATATGAACGCCAACCCGCTCCGAATTTTCGGCCGTGATCACTAGCCCGGCGTGCTTCATCGCCTCATCCGACGCCGCGATCGCGAAGTGAATGAAGCGGCCCATCTTGCGGGCCTCCTTCTTCTCGATGAAGAGAAGAGGGTCAAAATCCTTCACCTCTGCGGCGAACCGAACAGGGTGGCCCGTAAGGTCGAAGGCCTTGATCTCTGCCATGCCGCTGCGGCCCGCAAGCAGACCCTCCCAGACCTCGGGAGCGGTCTTGCCCACGCCGCAGACAAGCCCGATACCGGTTACAACGACGCGCCGCTGCACGTAAGGTTGCTGCGATTGCATTGTTACTTTGCCGCCTTCTGGTTCTTTTCGATGTAGTCGACTGCGTCCTTGACCGTCTTGATCTTCTCGGCGTCTTCGTCCGGGATCTGGATGTCGAAGGCTTCTTCGAACTGCATTACCAGCTCAACTACGTCGAGAGAGTCCGCGCCGAGGTCTTCCTGGAAACTCGCGCCGGGGGTGACTTCAGCCTCATCCACCTGAAGCTGTTCGACAATAATCTGTTTGACCTTCTCGTCTACTGCTGCCATGAATTTCTCCTGTCTTCTCTAAAACAAAACTGAATGGGTGCGGAGCCTGCCGCGAAAGCCCGAATCTCAAGGATACCGAGCGCCTAGGTGAGTGTAAAGCAAAGTGGCGATGCCGTGGGTCAATCTGAGGTTGGATTCCCCTGTAATAGACGCACGCCGGAGGCCGGAGACTCGACTTATTCTTCGTCAGTGGCAGCAAGAAGGGGAAGAATTCTGTCTTCAAATTCGATTGCGTTTGTAGCTTCCCCGACAGAGGCTGGAAGGCTCTCAATGTTTTTGAGTGCTTTATTGATTGCTCGGCTTCTCACTCCCAGATCTTGAAGCGTGCCCTGTGCCCGTCCGATGTGCGTCTCCATCGTTCCCAAGAGGTCGCCAAACTTGCCGAACTGAGTCTTCGCCTGAGATAGAAGGTTGCGTATCTCGTGGCCCTTCTTCTCGAGCTTAAGTGACTGAAAGCCCATCTGGAAGCTCGTCAGAATCGCCATGAATGTCGAAGGCCCCGCGATTGTGACGTGGAATTGCGTCTGGATTTCTGCCTGCAGACCAGGGCGGCGTACTACCTCTGCATAGAGGCTTTCCGTAGGCACCACCATAATCGCATGCGGCATCGTCACAGGGGGATCGATGTATTTGTCACAGATGCTCTTCGCCTGGACGCGAATGGCGCGTTCAAAGGCTTTCACCGCAAGCGCAATCTCTTCAGATGTCCCGTGGTCATGAGCATGTTCGAGCCGCTCCCAATCGGCCGTTGGAAATTTGGAGTCTATGGGGAGAAGGACTGAATCGCCTAGCTGTCCGCTGGGAAACTTGAGTGCAAAATCCACGGCTTCGCCCGTGTTTGGCTTAATGTTGACCTGTTTCAGGTACTGTTCAGGGGAGAACATTTGCTCAAGCTGTTGAGCCACTAAAAACTCGCCGACTCCACCACGGCGGCTTACGTTTGAAAGCACCTTTTTGAGATCGCCAACGCCGGTCGCCAGCTCTTTCATCTCGCCCAGGCCTTTCTGAACGTCACCCAAATGCTTTGTCACCTGCCCAAACGACTCCGTCAGCCGCGTCTGCAAAGTCGCATGCAGCTTCTCATCCACCGTGACTCGCATCTCTTCAAGCTTCGCGGCGTTGGTCTCGTTCAGCTTGTCCAGCCGCTCTTCAACTGTCAAACGCAGCTTCTCCTGCTGCGCCAACGCCGAGCCAGAAAGCTCATTCAGCCGCGTATCCAGGGCCGTTCGCGCCGTCATCTGGTCGCGATTCGCATCTGCGATAAAGCCCGACAGCCGCTGCGAGATCGCCTCCAGATTTTTCTCCACCGCCGCCCGCAGCGCTTCAGCCGATTCCTTGTTGTCACCACGGAAACTATTCAGCCCCGTGTTCAAAGTCTGGCCCAGCAGCGCGATGCTCGCTGACACCTCTTTCCGCAACGCAACCGCATCTGCCGCGCTCGCCTCACGGCTGCGCTGAGCCTCGGTCGCCAGCGTACTCCGCAGCGCTTCAAGCTCTTCGCGGAAGTGCCTGTCCAGCGCATCGGCCCGGGCGTCCACGCGCGTCAACTGATCCGGCAGTTGCAACAATCGCGTGTCCGTAAGCGGTGTCTCCGGCTTGCGAACAAGCAGTATTACGACCGCAATCAGGATCAGGAGCGGCAAGACGAGTTCGGCGAGCACGAGCGGATTCATTTCGTTTTTCCTTCGCCAAAAGAATAGCATCGACACCTGCGGAACGCGCTCAGCACCGGCGAATCCTGCAAGAATGCTGGCAGGAGATTCCATGCCGATCACAAACTACAGCGTCCTCGCCGGAGACCCAACCTCGGGCAAGGTCGTCACCGGCAAGAGCACTCATTACCAGATCACCATGAATGGTGCAGGGGGCCCCTTCACTGTCGCCGTCAACATCGAGTCAGTTGACGGCTCCGAAGTCCTCTACGCCATCAAGGAAGACTTCACCCCGCCAGACCCCGACGCGCTCACCGCTCTACCTCTCGGCATGCACCCTCTGCCGTCAGCGCCAAACGGCCTCGCTCTCGACTTCGTCCGCAGCGAAATCGACGGCGAGCCCATGATCACAAGAGAAGAGATGACCTTGCTCCCCAAACTGCAGAAGCCCGCCAAAGGCGCGACCGCCGAGGCGGTCATGATCAACAAGGCCCGCGCAGCCGCTCTGAAGAACGCCGTCACCACCCTCCTCGACATGACCATCGCCGACAAGAGCGGCGTCATCTACGCCTTCGGCAGCGCCTTTGCCGATTCCGGCAGGATCGACGGCATCCACGACATCCACATGAACCAGGGCAATCCCCTGAAGAACCACGGCGGCGACAACGGCATCTGGCAGGACGGCGCACTCTTCATACACCTGCCTGCGAAACAGACGTGGACAGCGATCTTCATCGCCTTCCAGACGCAAAGCTGGAACACCGATGCCAGCGGCAATCCAGCTCGAGCCGGTCTGATATACGAATATCCGTCATCCTGAGCGAAGGCTCTCGCGGTCTCATCGCGCGAGCCGCAGTCGAAGGACCCGCCATGCTGCCCGCACACCCACAACTGTTCGGACCTTTTCTCCCGCGACCTTCGCCGGGTGCCCCACATCTTGCTTCTGAGATGTGGGATTTCCTCCACGGAACCGCTATCCCGCGACCACTGCCGCCGCCGCCAGAATCGCATCCGCGATCGCCGCCGACTCCACCGCTGCCCGCACATCATGCACCCGCAGAATATGCGCGCCCGCCAGCACGCTCGCAACATTCGCCGCCGTTGTAGCGTTCACCCGTTCGCTCAACGGGGCGGGTTCTCCGTCGTACAGATGCTTCAACGAAGCCCCGAGAAATCCCTTCCGCGAAGTCCCGCTCAACACCGGCAGCCCAAGCTGGCGCAGCTCCTCCAATCCCGCCAGCAGCGAGTAGTTCTCGTCGCACTTCTTGCCAAAGCCGAATCCCGGATCAACCACGATCCTGTCGTTCGCCACGCCCGCCATTTGCGCAGCTAAGATCGACTCCCCCAGCCCGGTCAGCACCATCGGCACAACGTCATCCTTAGCAATCGCAGGCAGTGAAGCCCATTGCTGCGACCTCCCTCGCGTGTGCATCAACACCACGCCGCAGCCCATCTCGCCGCAGATCTGCGCCATCGCGGAGTCCCACGTAAATCCACTCACATCGTTCACAATCTCAGCGCCAGCGGCGACCGCTCGCCGAGCCGTCGCCGCGTGAAATGTGTCGATTGAGATCACCGCGTCCGTCCGCTCCATCAGAATCGCCTCGATCACCGGCAGCACCCGCGCCTGCTCCTCATCCGCAGAAATCGGCACCGCATTCGGCCGCGTCGACTCGCCGCCAACATCAAGAATGTGCGCCCCCTCGTCCAGCATCTCCAACGCCCGCTCCATCGCCGCCTCTACCACAACAAACCGCCCGCCATCCGAGAACGAATCAGGCGTGACATTCAGAATCCCCATGATCTTCGTCTCAACACCTAGCGCAATCGAGAGCGTACGAAGCTGCCATTCAAAACGAGTACGAGGAGTCAGCGGCATCCATCAATTCTAGTTGTCAGCAGCCAGTTGTCCGGTAGACACAAATCCGCGTGCCTCATCCATGCAGTCTCACCGCATGGGTGGGACATCCGAGCGAATGCGCGAACCGTACTCTTCGCCCGGCCCTCGAATGCTAGACTTCGCCCATGCCCCCGGCATCCCTCCGCGCCCTCATCCTCGCGCTCTCCCTCTCCGCCATCCAAGCGCCCGCGCAGGACCTCCCGACCACCATCGCCACCCTCACGTCCGGCCCCGCTGTGGCCCGCGCCAACTGGGGCATCATGGTCACCACGCTCGACGGCGCCCCGCTGTACGCATTGAACGAGAAGAAGCTCTTCCAGCCCGCCAGCAACGCCAAGCTCTTCACCACAGCCACCGCCCTCGCTTTGCTAAATCACGACACCTTCGAGACCCGCATCGTCGGCAAAGGCCACTTCACCGGCGCCGAATCTCTGGTAGGTAACCTGGTCATCATCGGCGACGGCGACGCTAACCTCTCCGGCCGACCGATCCCCTACGTTACGCCCCCACGCGAGAAGCCAACGCTCGCCCCGGCCCTTCGTTATCTCGAAGGGATGGCCGACACCGTCGCCAAATCCGGCCTCAAGACCATCAACGGCGACATCGTCGGCGACGATACCCTCTTCCCCTGGGAACCCTATCCCATCGACTGGTCCGTCGACGATCTCGTCTGGGGGTACGGCGCTCCCGTCTCCGCCCTCACCATCACCGACAACCAGTTCAAAGCCACCGTCACTCCAGCCGCACTTCCCGGCACCCCGCCCACCGTCACCCTCGACCCCGCCGTCCCTTACTACACCCTCGACACCTCAAACCTGACAACTGGCCGTGCAAAATCTCCCAGCCACATCGAGTTCGAACGCGCCCTCGGCTCAAAGCTCCTCCGTATATACGGCTCGATAGCCGTCGACTCGCCGGCTGATGTTGAAGAGATCGCCATTGCCGATCCCGCCGAGTACGCCGCCGTCGCCCTCAAAGCCATGCTCGAAGCCCGCAGCATCTCCGTCACCGGCACTGCCCGCGCCGAGCACCGCCTTCCTGCCGCAACTGGCAGCTTCCAGCAAGTCGCTCACGAACCCGTAAAAGGGCTGGATATCTCCGGTCTCACAGGTCATGGGCGAGGCTCTGGTCTAACAAGTTACGCTTGCGATCACTGCGATCCCAAGACTCTTCCCGAGGACAGACTCATTGCCTCCCACACCTCCGTCTCAGTCGAAGAAGACATCACTGTCACCAACAAAGTCAGCCAGAATCTCCACGCCGAACTCCTCCTTCACCAACTCGGCGCAGCCGTCGTCAACGACGGCTCAACCGCCCAGGGAGCCCGAGTCATCCGCGCCTTCGCCGTTCAAGCCGGCGTCGACCCCAACGACTTCATCTTCTACGACGGCTCCGGCATGAGCGGCCACGACCTCGTCACCCCCCGCGCCATCGCCAGGCTCCTGCAGTTCGCCACCAAACAACCCTGGTTCGCTGACTACAAAGCCTCCTTGCCCATCGGCGGCGTAGATGGCTCGCTCGAACACCGCTTCACCACTGCTCCACTCAAAGGCCACGTCTTCGCGAAGACCGGCACACTCGGCGAAGCACGCGCCTTATCTGGCTATCTCGATTGCGCCAGCGGCCGCACCGTCATCTTCTCCATCCTCGTCGGCAACCACGACCCCACCACCTCCTCCGACCGCGACGTGATGGACAAAATTGTTGCCACCATCGCCGCCGCCGAATAATCCCCGGTCCTCTCGATGCCTCCTTTGCGTTATTGGCCGCCGCCTGCCCAGCAGGTACGCTAGCCCGATATGGGGACCGGAAAGGAGCGCTATCAATACACGGGTCAGCTACGCTACCTGTCGATCCATCCGGGATTCGATCCGGAGATCGAGCGGCCCTTTCCGGTCACAGTCATCGCCCACTTCCAGTTCGTTAAGGCGGCTTTCCTCCTGGGAGTAGCAGCCCTGCTTCAGTTCGTTCCCGATGCCATCCATTCCATGCCGCTCCTCCCATTCCTTCTCTACGTTGCAGCCCACGGCCGCGACACGCACGGATTCCTCCTGCCCATAGCCGGCCTTTTCGTCGGCTTCGTCGGCTTCGGCCTCTGGCGTCTGAAGCCTTGGGCGCGGCGCAGCCTCATCGTCAGCACCGGCTTCATGCTGGTTATCTGGGGTCATCGCTTCTTCGCCGATCGAATGGACGGCGTCGTCACCCTCAAAACGCCGCATGAACAGCAGACTGTTGCCATGGTCCTCTTCCTCGATGCCGTCGTTTTCCTCTACATGGTGGCCTACGACGACATTCCCCGCGCCTTCGGCAAAAGGAAATAGTTCTCGCTACGCGCGGGGCGGTCACTTCGTGACGTGTATTGGGCTTCGGTTGGTGCTCGCGCTGTTTGCAAGCTGACCAACGGAGGGGCCGTGCGAAGCGATAAAAAGGCGTGTGAGCGCTCACCCCGGGCGTACCGGGCCCGTCCGGTAGGACATCTGTCTGCGAAAATAGAAGTCGTGAGCAAACTCTCCTCTTTGATATTGCTGGCCGCCGCGTCGATCGCAGTCGCCGGCTGCAAGACGCTACCTCCGCCCATGCCACTTTCGCAGCTCGACCCCCAGCAGGCGCACGGCCACGATCTCTTTCAATCCCGCTGCGCCGCCTGCCACTACGACCGCAAGGACGGCTCTCTCCACGGGCCGTCCATGCTCGGTGTCTTCAAGAAGCCGTCTCTGCCCAGCGGAGCTGCCGCTACCGACGAGCGCGTCACCGCGACGATCATGCACGGCCGCGGCCTGATGCCGGCTCTCGGCAACACCCTTGACCAGCAGGACGCCGACGGCATCCTCGCCTACCTCCACACCTTGTAACCCGGTATCCGAAAGATTGAAATGGCAGACGAAGTAAAGCGCGCTTCCACCAAAGGCCAGATGCTTCCCGGCCTCGCAGGTATCTGCATGTTCCTCATCTTCCTCACCATGGTCAACGTCTACGCCGGTCTGCAGGGTTTCTACGGCGGCGGTCCCACGCGCTACGCGATCCTCACGCTTTGCACGATCCTTGCCGCAGGAATCTTCGGCCTGCTGCGGCTCAGAAAATGGGGCTGGGCCATCGTCTGCGCCGGCTGCCTGCTGCTTAGTGCAGGCGACTTCTTCCTCTTCACGAAGTTCCACCAGACTTTTTTCCTCGTCCGCGGCATCTTCGTCCTCGTCTTCTTCCTCTACCTGGTACGCCCCGAGACCCGCGAGCGCCTGCTATGAGCATCACCACGCCGGGCAGCGGTGCCATCTGGCGTCTTCGCGTCCTACGCCGCCTGCACTGGTGGCCGCCGCTGCTCGGCGCGGGTGTCAAGGTCACCCGTATGGACCCCGACTTCCGCGCCATCGACGTCGAGATGCGCCTCACCTGGCGCAACCGCAATGTGATGGGAGCGCACTTCGGCGGCTCACTCTACGCCATGACCGATCCTTTCTACATGCTCATGCTGATGGAAAATCTGGGTCCGAAGTACATAGTCTGGGATAAGGCCGCCGTCATCCGGTACAAGCGCCCCGGCATCGGCACCGTCCGCGCCGAATTCCGCCTGACCCAAGCCCAGATCGACGAGGTTCGCGCCGCGCTCGAATCTGAGGAGCGTTATGAGCCGGTCTTCCTCATCGAAGTCAAGGATGATGCTGGCAAAGTCGTCTCCGAGGTGGATAAGACCATTTACATCGCCAAACGCTCCGTCCACGAAGCCCGCCGCCGATAAAGGGGGCGGGTAAGGTCCAACTTCCCCGGGCCTCTGGCTCTGCTTGTCATTCCCGGAGGGAATCTGCTTTTTGCGCAGCACATCATTCAAACTAGGACGATACTGCGACGAGATATGCCTAGCGATACTATGGAAGGCAACTTCCAAAGGCAGGGGCATGCGTAAACAGGTGCTGATCTTCGGGTTGGTGGGCGGCGTCCTCGTCGCACTCCTTCAGTGGATTGAGTTCCACTTTCTCGTCCTCGAGCACTCGGTAGCGATCTACGGGGTCCTCATCGCAATCCTCTTTGCCGGTGCCGGCATCTGGCTCGGGACCAAACTCCTCGCTCCCCGGGAACGGATCGTAGACCGCATCGTCGAGATCACTACTCCGGCCCCTCCGGCTCCCAGCGCCACCCCCGAAGACAACATCCGCGAGCGCCTCGGCATCACCCGCCGCGAACTCGAGATCCTCGAGCACGTCGCCCGCGGCCTCAGCAACCGCGAGATCGGCGAAGCCCTCTTCGTCAGCGAGAACACCGTCAAGACGCACTGCAGCCGCGTCTTCGACAAACTCGGCGCCCGCCGCCGTACCGAGGCGGTCCAGCGCAGCAAGGAACTCGGCCTGCTCGCATAAAACATCACCCTCCGGCATGAATCCGCGGATTTCGGCAAAATCATGCGAAAGTATGACGCGCGGCGACCCGAATATCCTGCAAGGTGACGACATCGCGCCGCTCAATCACCTCGCGAACAGGAGAATCATTATGAAGAGAAATGTTTGGAAGTACGGTCTGCTCAGCGGTCTAGCCCTGGCCATCCCCATGGGGTTCGCCGTGCCCCTCGAGCATCAAATCGGCGCTCGCTGGAGCATGGTCTTCGGCTACACCATCATGGTGCTCAGCTTTCTGATCATCTTCGTCGGCGTCAAACACTACCGCGACACTGAGTGCGGCGGCGTCATCAGTTTTGGCCGCGCACTCGCCGCCGGGACGCTGATGATGCTGATCTCCTGCGCCTGCTACGTCGCCATGTGGGAGGGCCTGGTAGCCACTGTCGAAAAGCACTTCGCTCATGACTACGCCGTCAGCATGGTGAAACACGCCCAAAGTTCTGGCCTCCAGGGCCCCGCTCTCGACTCAAAGATCGCCGCAGCCCATGACTTCGAAGTCATGTACTCGAACCCGATCTACCGCATGGCCATGACCCTGCTCGAGCCGTTGCCGGTCGATCTCGTAATGGCCCTGGTTACCGCTGGCATCCTTCGGCGCAAGCCCGAAGACGGAGTGTCAGCTGCCGCCAGTCCCGAAGCTCTGGCGAACTAGCTACAATAGATACATGACGCCGCCGTCCGCCGAGGCCACCTCCGACCTCATCCAGATCGATCTCAGCCCGCGCAAGCCCGCCAAGAAGCCCGAGTGGCTCAAGGCTAAGGCCCCGATGGGCGAGACCTTCCACAATCTGAAGAAGATGGCGCGCGAGCTCAACCTGCACACCGTCTGCGAGAGCGCCCAGTGCCCCAACATCGGCGAGTGCTGGAACCAGAAGTCGGCCACCTTCATGATGCTCGGCAATCTCTGCACCCGGCGCTGCGGCTTCTGTGCCGTCCCCAAGGGCAAGCCCGAGCCCATCGACTTCGACGAACCGCGTCGCGTAGCCTACGCCGTCGCCCAGCTTGGCCTCGCCCACGCCGTCATCACCAGCGTCAACCGCGACGACGATAACCTCGGCGCAGCGCAGGCTTTTGTCTCAGTAATTCAGGAAATCCGCCTCCAAGCCCCCGGCTGCCGCGTCGAAGTCCTCACTCCGGACTTTCAGGGCAACGATGAAGCCCTCCGTCTCGTCGTCGCCGCCCGCCCCGAGATCCTGAACCACAACATCGAGACAGTTCCACGCCTCTACCGCGTCGCCAAATCCGGCGGCCGGTACCCGCGCTCGCTAGCCTTCCTTGCGAATGCGAAAGCCATCGCCACCGAGACTGGCGAAAACATCGTGACCAAAACCGGCATCATCGTCGGCATGGGCGAAGAGATGCACGAACTCCTCGCCGTCTTCCGCGACCTAGCCGACCGCAAGGTCGACATCCTCACCATCGGCCAGTATCTTCGCCCGAGCCGCGACCACCTGCCGATGACCCGCTACTACACGCCCGACGAGTTCGCCTTCCTCAAGCACGAAGCTATGGCGATGGGCTTCAAACACGTAGAAAGCGGCCCCTTGGTCCGCTCCAGCTATCACGCGCAGGAACAGGCGGAGTCAACGGGGCTGGCGTAGTCCCATGCCTCCATTCTCCGAAGTCCGGCGCATCGAAGCCGCCATCAAGAACAAGAACGCGAAGGAGCTCGAGTGGTCGCTCTGGTACTGCCGCATGCGCCAGACCGTCCCCTCGGCTCGCCCCGCCGACATCCGCTACTGGAGCGGCGTCGAGGCCCAGGTGGAGGCGGCGCTTGCTCCTCCGCCTGCCGAAAAATCCTACCCCACAAAGAAAAAGAAAGCTGATCGCGGCCTAGGCTCGAACCTCCCATCCGACAACTCCTAGCCCCGCGACTATCCAATGCACCCCGGGATCGTCGTAAACTGATAGGCGGTAGAACGGCATCGTACAAGTTCGCGCAACCAGCGAAGGGATCGGAAGAATATGGCATCGGCAATGGCAGCAATCGAAGCTCTCAAGGGCACACATCAGGAACTCAAGTCGCGCATGGAAAAGTCCGTCGACGACTTCCGCGCGCATCTCCTCTCTGCGCGCACCGGTCGGGCAAACGTCCACATGCTCGACCAGATCAAGGTCGACTACTACGGCACAGACACGCCGGTCGCGCAGATGGGCCAGATCAGCACCCCCGAGCCGACCATGATCCTCGTCCAGCCCTACGACCTGGCCATGGTCTCGGCCATCGAGAAGGCCATCCGCACATCCAGCGTCGGCCTCAATCCCATGACCGACGGCAAGGTCATCCGCGTCCCCGT
Source organism: Granulicella aggregans (assembly GCF_014203275.1). Taxonomy (GTDB): domain Bacteria; phylum Acidobacteriota; class Terriglobia; order Terriglobales; family Acidobacteriaceae; genus Edaphobacter. The sequence continues at coordinate 826,205 of NZ_JACHIP010000002.1, read as the reverse complement.
TCCTCCCATGACGGAGGAGCGCCGCAAGGACGTCGTCAAGCAACTCCAGAAGACGCTCGAAGACCACAAGACCGCAATCCGCAACATCCGCCGCGACGGCAACGAACAGATCAAGAAGGCGGCCAAGGACAAGCTCATCTCTGCCGACGACGAGAAGCGCGCTAACGACGAAGTCCAGCAACTTACCGATCAGGAGATTCGGCGTATTGAAGATCTCTGCAAGGCCAAAGAAAAAGAGATCATGACTGTCTGATCTGACCGAAACCCTGCTCCAAACGAAGAGAGCGGGCCGCAATGGCCCGCTCCTCCACGTTTGACGATAAAGCGAATAGCCCTACGTCGTATGCGCCACGACGATCTTCCACCCCGCCTCAGTCTTCTCGAACACCATCGAAAAGATGCTCTCCGCATTCCCGCCGTTCTTCTTCGACCGCTCAATCTTGTACTTCCCAATGCACACCGCAACCTTCTCGTCGATCGGGTGCACCTCAAGCTCCGAGAACGAAAGCTGCCCCATCGTCTCCTTGTTTGGATAATTGCGGTGATAGTCCGCCTTCATCCCCTCAAACCCTCGCTGGATCAGGTTGTTGATGAACAGCGTGTCGGGCGAGTCCTTATAGCCTTCGGCGAACCCATCGATGTCGCCACGGTTCCACGCCGCCTCCTGTTTCAGAAGCACCTTGATCACATCCAGCTCCTGCTGGCTGGCGGTCTTCAATTGACCCTGCGAGAGCACCAGCGATGGTGACATCACGGTAAAGGCAAGAAGGGAAGCGAGAGCTAGCTTGCGAAGACAGCAATACAGCATGGCGGAACCTCAATGAAATCAAGTCTGTTGATGCTTCTCGGTATGTACATCGATACAGTGTTCGATCGGATCGATCTTTGAAGTCGGTAAAACCCATACCACCATCACCAGCGCGACGATGCCCAGAGCAATGCGCGGATATGGAAAGCTGCACAGCGCCGCGACGATATAAAGCCCCAGCGAGATCCAGTGCTTCCGCTCGGCCTCCGCATCCTCCTGCTCCAGCCTGCCAGTCTCCCGCAGATACCGCCCAATCGTGAGCCGCAGCCACATGAAGCTCGCTCCGGTCATGATCATCAGCAGCACATAAAGCAGCACCGAGAAAGAGTCCATCTTCTTATCCAGAAGGTAGCCGGTGAAGAAGGGCAGCAGCGACAGCCAGAAGAGGAAGAACAGGTTCGCGTAGAGAGTCCGCTCATCAGCCTGGTCGGTCCGGTGAACGAGGTGGTGATGGTTGATCCAGTAGACGCCGGTGAAGCTGAACGAGAGCGCATAGATCGCCAACGTCGGCAGCAGGGTAGCGAATCCGGCGAATCCATCGTGCACCGGCACCTTCAACTCCAGCACCATGATGGTGATGATGACGGCGATCACTCCGTCGGAGAAGGCTTCGAGTCGGGCCGGGGTGGCGTGCTTTTTTGACATGGTGTCTACGTGGAGAGCTTGGCAGGTAGCATACATGGCCTACCCCGGAGATGGTACGCAAGATCGCAGTAGAATTTACCGCATGGAGAAAATCCCCGCAGAACTCGCGAACGGTGCCGCAGGTGGAGCGACGCGCGTAGTACATGCGGTCTGCTCGCACGACTGCCCGGACTCCTGCGGCGTCCTCATCACCGTCGACAATCTCAGCGGCAAGGCCACCAAGATCCAGGGCGACCCCGCCCATCCCGTCACCCGCGGCTTCCTCTGCGGCAAGGTGGCGAAGTACCTCGACCGCGTCTACTCCCCGGATCGCCTTCTCTATCCCATGCGCCGCAAGCCCGGCATCGCCAAGGGGCCGCTCGCGCAGGGCAGGGAGCTCGATGCCTTCGAGCGCATCTCCTGGGACGACGCCCTCGACACCATCGCCACCCGTCTCCAATCGATCTCCGACGAGTTCGGCCCGGAGAGCATCCTCCCCTACAGCTACGCAGGAACCATCGGCCAGCTAGGCTACGGGTCGATGGACCGCCGCTTCTTCCATCGCCTCGGAGCCTCGCAACTCGACCGCACCATCTGCGCCTCGGCAGGCGGAGCCGCGCTGCTCTCGGTCTACGGCGTCAAGCTCGCTCCCCCGCCAGAGGACTTCGCCCGCGCCGGCCTCATCATCGCCTGGGGCGCGAACATCCACGGCAACAACATCCACCTCTGGCCCTTCATCGAAGAAGCCCGCCGAAACGGCGCAAAGCTCGTCGTCATCGACCCCTACCGCACCCGCACCGCCGCTCTCGCCGACCAGCACCTTGCCATCAACCCCGGCACCGACGCCCTTCTCGCTCTCTCGCTCATGCACGTCATCCTGCGCGACAGCCTCGAAAACTCCGCCTATATCGCCGCCACCACCCACGGCTTCGCCGAGCTTCGCGCCCACGCTTTGAAGCCCGAGCACGCTCCCGAATCCGCCGCGCGAATCACTGGCATCGATGCCGAGACCATCACCGGCCTCGCCCACGCCTACGCCACCACGCAGCGTCTCACAGGCAAGCCCGCGGTTATCCGCCTCAACTACGGCATTCAGCGCAGCGAGAACGGCGGTACAGCCGCCCGCGCTGTAGCCATGCTCCCCTTGCTCACCGGTGCCTGGAAACATCGCGGCGGCGGCGTTCAGCTCTCCGTCTCCGGCTCCTTCCCCTTCAACAATGATGACCTCCAGGGCCCTGACCTCATGCTCTCCAGCCCTCTCGGTCGCCCCGCCCGCGTGGTTAACATGTCGGAACTCGGCCACGCCCTCACCACGCTCGGCGAACACGAAGAAGACGGCCCGCCGGTGAAGGCGCTCTTCGTCTACAACTCCAACGCCGCCGCCGTCGCTCCCAATCAGAACGCTGTCCTTCGCGGCATGAAGCGCGACGATCTCTTCACCGTCGTTCACGAACAGTTCTTCACCGACACCGCCGACTACGCGGACATCCTTCTCCCCGCGCCCACCTTCTTCGAGACGAAAGACGTGCAGGGAGCCTACGGCCATCTTTTCGTACAGGTCTCCAATCAGGCCATCGCCCCGCTCGGCGAAGTCCGCAACAACGTCGCCGTCTTCAGCGAGCTTGCACGCCGCATGGGCTTTACCGAGGCCTGCTTCTCGGACTCCGTCGACGACCTCATCGACCAGACCCTTGCCCCCCAGCCGCACGACCCCCGCGCGCCATGGTTCGCCGGCATCGATCGGGCCCGCCTCGAACGCGAAGGCCATGTCCCTCTGCAATTTCCCGTCGACGCCAACGGCGATACGCTCCCCTTCAGCGACGCGAGCTGGTTCCGAACCCCCAGCGGCAAGGGCGAACTCGTCCCCGTCCCCGTCTTCCGCGCACCACAGGAATCCCGCGCCAACGCCTCCGACTATCCGCTCGAATTCCTTCCGCGCAAGGCCGACAACTTCATGAACTCCACCTTCGCCAACCACCCCACCCACCAGCGCATGGAGTCCCGCACCGCCGGCATCCTCGAGATGCACGCGACCGATGCTGCTCCGCGTGGAGTCGTCAACGGCGACGAGGTCGATATCTTCAACGGCCGCGGCCGCATCCGCCTCCTCGCCCACATCGGTGACAAGGTCGGCGCAGGTGTAGTCGCCGCCCGCCTCGACTGGGCCAAGCTTGGCAACGACCTCTCAGGCTCCGGCGCAAACGTCAACGCCCTCACCTCGGAGACTCTTACCGACATCGGTGGCGGCGCTACCTTCTACTCCACTCTGGTTGAAGTCCGAAAGGCTCCAGCTCATGCTTGATACGCCCGTACTTCAGCTTGAGGCGATGCTGCCCACGCTCGCCGAAATTCATCAGGCAGCGGAGCTCGTCTACCACTTCATGCCTCCCACGCCGCAGTACCACTGGCCGCAGATCGACCAGCGCGCCGGCGCCGAAGTGTGGATCAAGCACGAGAACCACAACCCCGTCGGCGCGTTTAAGCTCCGAGGCGGAATCGTCTATATGGACTGGCTTCGCCGCGAGCACCCCGAGGTCACAACAGTGATCTCCGCCACCCGTGGCAACCACGGTCAGTCCATCGCCTTCGCCGCCGCCCGCGCCGGTCTGCGTTCGGTCATCGTCGTTCCCCACGGCAATAGCGTCGAGAAGAACCGCGCCATGTGCTGCCTTGGCGCGGAGCTTATCGAACACGGCGACGACTTTCAGGCTGCTGTCGAGCACGTCAAATACCTCGCAGCGGAGAACGGCTGGCACCGCGTCCCCAGCTACGACATCCGCCTGGTCGCCGGCGTTGCCACCTGGGCGCTCGAATTCTTCGTGGCCGCTCCCCCGCTTGAAGTCCTCTACGTTCCCATCGGCATGGGCACCGGGATAGCCGGCGCGGTCGCAGCCCGCGATGCCCTCGGCCTGTCCACCGAAATCGTCGGCGTCACGTCAACCCTTGCGCCAGCGACAGCGCTCTCCTTCGCCGCCCGCCATGTCGTCGAGTACCCCGCCACAACCAAAATCGCCGATGGAGTCGCCTGCCGCACGCCCGACCCCGCTGCCCTCGCGGTCTTCCTAAAAGGCGTCTCCCGCATCGTCGAGGTCGCCGACGAAGAGGTTGCCGAGGCCATGCGCATCTACTTCTCCCACACCCATAACGTGGCCGAAGGTGCTGGCGCAGCCGGGCTGGCCGCCCTGCTCAAGGATCGCGCCGTAGGCAACACCCTCGGCGGCAGCCGTCTCGGCACAGCCCTTTGCGGGGGCAACGTAGACAGCAACGTCTTCGCCGCCGTGCTCGCGGGCGCGGAGATCAGGTGACGGAACAACGACCGAAGTTCTCCTTCGCCGTACATATCTATCTTTGGGGATTCTTTGCCCTCTTATGCCTGTCACCGCTTGGCGTATTGATCGAGCTGAACGACCGGGTATCGGTTCCGACAAGTTGGTGGGTCGCCTCGCTGTCGTGGCCAGTCATATTGGCCGCGTTGTTCTCCTACTCGATGCGCCGTTGCTCCAGCGGGTCAATGACTTACACCGACGGGCTGCTCTGGATTACCCGCTCGATGATGACGGGCTGGTCCACGATCTCCTTTGTCGTCGTGCCCCCGGCCCTCTTCACGGCGTTCCTCGGCTCTGTCGCCATCGCTGCATCGGGCGACCTTCAACGCCGACCCCACTACGCAAGGACAAAATGGGCGAGTCTCGTCACCTACTTTTATCGTCAACGGATGCGGCGCTAGCTGCTGCCCGAGGCCGCGCTATATGGAGGAGATGACCCATGCATGAAGCCGGATTCCAGTGCGCAGGTTGTGGCGAGTGGATCGAAACCACCGTCGACGAGTCCGGAGGCTCGCGACAGCAGTACGTCGAAGACTGTCAGGTCTGCTGCCAGCCCAACGTCCTCAGCATTCAGTGGGACATCTCCGCGCAGGCCTATACCATCTCCGCAGAACTCGAAAGCTGAGCCGTATCGCTTTCTCTTTTGACGAGTCAAACTCTCTGCGAACTACCGGAGGCGTCCGGACAGGCTCCTACCGCCTATACGCCTCCTCTTCCACAGGTATAATCGAGACTTCCCCGGGAATTGGTCTGGGCGCGATTTCGAGAGCAGTGAGGGTGTGCGTATTTTTACCGTGAAACGAGAGAGCGGAAGCTCCCTGATGAGCCCGATAAGCCTGATGAATCAGACCCATGTAGCGTGTGACCGCCCCGCCGTCTCCCGCATTCTGTCCCGTCTCCTGATGCCTGCCGCCGCAGCCATTCTGGTCGCCATGGCGATCCCGGCAGCGCTGGCCCAGACTGGTGCCCAGGCCGGCAGCCCCACCAGCAATATCTTTAGCCCCGCACCGGCCACGCCGCAGGTTCTCTGCCAGCCGCAGGTCATCGGCAACCGGCGCATTCCCAAGGAGTCCGTCCTCGCCCGACTCTTCAGCCGGCAGGGTGACCCCTACGACCAGCCCACCGTCGAGCGCGACTTCAACTCCCTCTGGAACACCGGCTACTTCGAAAACGTCCGCATCGAGCGCGTCGACAGCCCCGCCTGCATCCAGTTGATCGTCTACGTCCGCGAGAAGCCCACCATCCGCGAGATCAACTACAAAGGCCTGAACGCGGTCTCTCTTTCTGACGTTCAGGAACGCTTCAAGAAGGCCAAGGTCGGTCTCACCGTCGAGAGTCAGTACGACCCCACCCGCATCAAGCGCGCCGAAAACACGCTTAAGGATCTGCTCTCCGAGCACGGCCACCAGTTCGCCACCATCAAGACCGAAGTGAAAGACATTCCTCCGGCCGCCGTCGCCCTGACCTTCACCATCAAGGAAGGCCCGACCGTCAAGGTGGGTAAGATCGCCTTCCAGGGCAACAACAGTCTGAACGACCGCACTCTGCGCGCGGCGATGAAGAACCTGAAGCCCATCGGCATCCCGCACTCGATCATCCTCGAGAATCTCTTTGCCAAGACCTTCGACGCCAGCAAGCTCGATGAAGACACGGAGCGCGTCCGCTTCGCCTATCGCGATCGTGGCTACTTCAAGGCCCAGCCCAGCGAACCCGTCACCAAGGTCCGCGACGCAGGCGGCCTGAACTTCTTCACCCTGCGCCCCTCCACCGGCAAGCGGATCGACATCCTCATCCCGCTCGAGGAAGGGCAACGCTATCGCCTCGGGGGCATCACCTTCACTGGCAACAAGGCCGTTCCGAACACACGAGTCCTTCGCGCCCAATTCACGCAAAAGGATGGCGAGTGGTTCAACGCCACCATGTTCGGCAAGGGCGTAGATCAGCTCCGCAAGGCCTACGGCGAACTCGGCTACATCAACATGGTCGGCAGCCCGGTCCCGCGTTTCGACGAAGCCAAGAAGCTCATCTTCCTCGATATCGACATCGACGAAGGCAAGCCCTTCTACGTCTCGCGCATCGAGTTCACCGGCAACACCATCACCCGCGACAAGGTCATCCGCCGCGAGCTCCTTCTCGAAGAGGGCCAGGTCTACAACAGCCGCCTCTGGGACCTCTCCATCCTGCGCCTGAACCAGCTCAACTACTTCGACACGCTGAAGGCGGATCAAGACTCCGAGAGCCGCCAGAACGCCGACGACGGCACCGTCGATCTTCTCCTGAAGCTCAAGGAAAAGGGCAAGAACTCCATCGGCCTTAACGGCGGTCTCAGCGGCCTGTCGGGAAGCTTCATCGGCCTCAACTATCAGACCAACAACTTCCTTGGCCTCGGCGAAACGCTCTCGGTCAACGCCAACATCGGCGACCTCTCCCGCCAGCTCAGCTTCGGCTTCACCGAGCCCTACCTGCGCAACAAGCCCATCTCGGTTGGTCTGCAGGTCTTCAGCAGCAAGCGCGACTTCAACCCCTCGAAGAGCTATGGAGCCACCGGCAGCCAATCCACCAATCTGACCCAGGCGCAGCAGTCGCAGCTCCAGAACTACAACGAGTCGCAGACCGGCCTCACTCTCTCCGCCAGCGAGCCTCTCCGCCATCTCTTCAGCCGCTCCGGCGTCGCCCGCGTCGGCGTCTCGTACTCGCTTTCAAGATCCAACATCACCACGTTCAACGACAACACCCGCAACGTCTTCCAATCGCTCTCGTTCCGTTCCGGAATCCAGGGGCAGAACCAGCTGAACGGCATTATCACCTCGGTCATCACGCCGAGCTTCACCTTCTCGACTCTTGACCGCGCAGTCGGTCCGCACAACGGTAAAGACTTCAACCTCGCCGTCCAGGTCGCCGGTGCGGGCGGAAACATCAAGTACTTCCAGCCGGTTGCGAGCTATCGTCAGTTCTTCCCGATGAAGGGTCTGCGTGTGAACCGCGAGGGCCACAACGTACTCGCTTACCGCATTCAGTTGGCTCACGTCGAAGGCTTTGGCGGAGAAGTTGCGCCGCCGTTCAACCGCATCTACGGCGGTGGTGAGAACGATGTTCGCGGCTTCGACATCCGTGCCGCATCGCCCTACACCTTTATCCCGAATCGCGTCCTCTTCACGCTCACGAACCCCGACGGAAATCCCGTCCCGCGCGACCCGACCAACCCCACGCTCGGCAACGTCCAGATCCCCCTCCCTGTCTACCGTCTCGTCGCCATCGGCGGAGATACCAGCTTCACCAGCAACGTGGAGTACCGTATCCCCATCGTGAACCAGGCGACCTTTGCCTTCTTCACCGACTTCGGCCTCGTCGGCGATGCTCTGAAGAGCCAGTTGCGCGAGAGCGTTTCCGGCTCCGATGCTGTCACCAGCGCCTCTTATGGCTGCCCGGAGATCGTCAATGGAGCGTGCTCGGGTGGAACAACTCTCGTGAATCAGACCGTCAACGGTGTGAAATATGGTTTCAACCCAGCGCCGCTAGACCACCTCCAGACCGTGGCGCACACCAACTTTGTGCCGCGTATGTCGAGCGGAGCCTACCTCTCGGTCGTTCTGCCGATCGTCAACGCACCCTTCACCATCTACTACGCGTACAACCCCCTTCGGCTCTACGAGAATCTGCCCCAGAAGCTCGCTGTGCCCAACACCTGCAGCGCCACTGTGACGCAATGCTTCCAGAAGTTCTTCCCGAACGATGGAGCGGGTCAGTACAGTTACCAGCAGGCGTTGCAGTTCTACGGCGCTGACTACCAACTCCGCGAGCCGCGTAAGACCTTCCGCCTAACGGTTAGCACCACCTTCTAGGCGAATGGGATGACAGTCAAAGGACCTGCACATGAGCGTGCAGGTCTTTTGCATGTCGCAACACCGTCGAGCGGACGAGCCATTCCAATGAATGGTTCGTCTCAAAATGAGCAGGGCGCAAAGGTCGCGGATGACTCTGGAAAATTTGCTGCAGCGATTCGGAATAGTCTTATGCCTTGGCCCGCTCGTCATGCTCGCCGGCTGTCCAAAGCAGGACGATGCCACCTCCGCGAAGCCGCCAGCATCCGCCACTGCCCCTGCTCTACCGGGTCCAGCAAGCGCGTCCTCTGCTGCGGTTCAAGCCGTCTCTCAGGCTAATGACGCGGCACGGTCCATGCGCGCGGAACGCCTCATCGCGCAGGTTGAAAAGGCTTATCAGAGTGGTGTGAGCAACTACCGCGCCGGCCGTCTCGATGCAGCCCGGCAGGACTTCGACCTTGCTGTCGACACCATGCTCGCCAGCGGTCTCGACCTGAAGAAAGATCCTCAACTCTCCGATGAGCTTGAACGCCTTCTCAACCAGATCAACTCGCTCGAGATGGATGCCCTGAAGCAGGGCAACGGCCTCTCGCCAGTGCTGGAGGCCGCGCCTCTCGACGAGGCCGCGAATGAGGCCACCTTCCCGGCGAATCCGGAGCTCACACAGAAGCTGAAGAAGGAACTTACCATCTCCACCTCTGACCTGCCTCTAGTTATCAACGATCAGGTCGCGGGCTACATCGGTTACTTCGCCAACTCACCCTCCTTCCATGCCCACATGCTGCGCAGCATGGAGCGGGCCGGCAAGTACAAGACGATGATGCAGCAGGTCCTCAAGGAAGAAGGTGTTCCGCAGGACCTCATCTATCTCGCTGTCGCGGAGTCGGGCTTCCAGCCGCAGGCGATGAACGCAGGGTCAGGCGCGGGCGGCATCTGGCAGTTCATGCCCACCGGAGCTTACGGTCTCGCACGCAGCGGTTGGGTCGATGAGCGCTTCGACCCCGAGAAGAGCACGCGTGCCTATGCGAAGTACATGAAGGCGCTCTACAGCCAGTTCGGTGACTGGTACCTCGCCATGGCCGGATATGACTGGGGTCCTGGCAACGTGCAGAAGGCCGTCATGCGCACCGGCTATGCCGACTTCTGGGAGCTCTATCGCAGGAACGCAATGCCTAAGGAGACCAAGGCTTACGTTCCTCAGATCCTTGCCGCAGTCATCATGGCGAAGAACCCCGAGAAGTACGGCCTCGACAAGATGGTGCCCATGCCCGCAGTCGTCTACGACACCGTCACCACGGACTATCCCGTTGACCTTCGTCTAGTGGCCGATCTCACCGACGCGACTGTGCAGGAGGTCGTCGCTCTCAACCCCAGCCTGCTTCGCGTCAGCACGCCAAGCTCCTCCGACTTTGACCTTCACATCCCCGTCGGAACGAAGGATGTCTACCTCGATCGCATCAAGGCCATCCCGGATGACAAGCGCATATCATGGCGCTTCCACACCGTGAAGCCTGGTGAGTCGCTCGAAGGCATCGCCACTTCGCTACATGCGCGGCCATTGGAGATCGCAGAGACCAACGGCATCGGTGTCGCCGAAGCTGTCGCTCCCGGCGATGAACTCGTCATCCCACTTGCCGCTGTCTCTGGTGGAGTCGGCCACGCACAGCGCTACACCATCAAGCACGGCGATACGATCGCTATCGTCGCCGATCGCTTCAACGTTTCTCCTGAAGATCTTCGCGGCTGGAACCATCTCTCTTCGAGCGCACTCAAGCCAGGCCGTGTGCTCTCTGTCTCCGCACCTCTTCGTCTCGCGCCAGCCATGCGCTCGCATGTGAAGCGCGGCCGCGTTGCGGCTGCAGGGCGCACAAAAGCCGCGTACAGCAAGGCGATTTCTAGCAAGGCTTCGCGCGGCAGTGGAGCAAAGAGCAAAGCTTCATCAGCTCATGCGACCACTAGGACGAAGAGCACAGCAACCTCTTCGCATCGCACGAAGCACTGATCATCACATAGCGAGCGCCTCATCGTGTGCCCTGCACGATTCCATGTGGTGCTGTACAAGCTACCTCTTCAAAAAGATTTCTTGCTATCGATGTGTCTGCAAGGCAGACTGATGCTAGATTCTCATCACGATGTTTTGTCGCTGTGTGTGACATGTGCATCCTACGGAGAGAGTCATCATGAAGAGGTTGTCTTCGACTCCCTCTTCAGATCGAAAAAGCAAAGTCAGCAGGGGAGAGCGGAATGAAGTTCGATGGATTCAGAGAGCCGGAAGCGTTGGAACAGATGACGGGCATGAAGGCCGCTGCGGACCACGATGACGCTGACCTCGATGACTACGAGGACGATGATGAAGACCTCTCCATCGAAGATGAAGACGACGAAGAGGAAGAGGTTACGCTTAGCTCCGGCGACGATGAAGACGACGAAGACGATGATGTCGACGAACTTCTCGTGAAGTCCACGCACAAGGAAGAAGCTGATCTCCCCGCTGCTCCCTCGAACCCTGTCGATGGTTATACGCCCGCCACTGAGTTGGCCGCAGAGCCGGAGCCCGCACCCATCGTTGAAGCTGCTCCGGCGAAGGCAGCGAAGAAGACCGTAAAGAAATCCGCTCCCATCAAGGCCGCCGCGAAGAAGTCGGCTCCCGCGAAGGCAGCTCCTCTGAAGGTTGCTGTGAAGAAGTCTCCGGCTAAGATCGCGAAGAAGGCGGTCGTCAAAAAAGCCGTTGCAAAGAAAGCTGTCGCGAAGAAGGTAGCCAAGAAAGCTTTCGCTAAGAAAGCAGTGGCCAAGAAGGCAGTAGCGAAGAAGATGGCTAAGAAAGCCGCAAAGAAGACGGTCGCGAAAAAGGCTCCCGCGAAGAAGACCGTCGCCAAAAAGATCTCAAGTTCTGCCGCGAAGACATCCAGTGCTCTGCGCGGCGGTAAGGCTGCCCCTAAAAAGGCGGTTGGCAACAAGAGCACTGCGAGCAGCAAAATTCCAATTAAGAGAGGTATCACCTTGGCAACTAAGAAAGCAGTAGCGAAGAAGGCAGTCGCAAAGAAGGCTGTTGTAAAGAAGGCAGTCGCGAAGAAGGTCGTCGCGAAGAAGGCCGTCCCAGCAAAGAAGACCGTTGCGAAGAAGGCTGTCGTGAAGAAGGCTGTTGCGAAGAAGGCAGTCGTCAAGAAGGCCGTCGCGAAGAAAGCCGCCAAGTAGTCTTCCTGCAGCCGGTCATGGCAACCTGATCCGGCTCGCACAACCGTAGGTAAGGCAAGCAAAAAGGCCCGGTCTCCTCGATCCTGAGAGCCCGGGCCTTTTTGCGTCTGCAGCAATTGCTTGCGAGAGCGACTACTTCTTCATCGACGAAATCGCAGCCAGCACTTCTTCGCTATGAACTGCAGGATCAACCTTGTCCCATGTTTTCGCGACCTTGCCTGAAGGAGAGATCAGAATCGTCTGCCGCGCTTCGAACTTTATCCCCGGCATGTCATGCACCGTCACCCCGTACGCATCGCCCACCTTGTGGTCCGTATCCGCCAGCAGCTTGAAGGTCAGGCTCTCTTTGCTGCAGAAACTCCGATGGCTCTCGGCGCTGTCGAGTGACACGCCAAGCACGACGGCATTCAGCGCCTTGTACTTGTCAAGATCACGCTGGAAGTTGTGCGCCTCGATCGTGCAGCCCTGTGTCTTATCCTTGGGATAGAAGTACAGCACCACCCATTTGCCCTTGTAGTCGCTCAGGCTCACGGCGGGTGTGTCCTGCGAGGGAAGCGTGAAAGCCGGCGCGGGTGTCCCGGCGGCGACAAGGTCGGCGGCATGCGAGCGCGTGGCGAAGACGAATGTTCCGGCGAGCAGTACGGCCGATGCGGCCAGGATGGCAGAGCGTTTCATGTTCGATCTCCTGAGGTGCGTTCTAAGTATGACGGATTACCTGCGCCTAACGGATGACTGCAATTGAAATATCAGCTTTGTTGGCCGCATCCACAACCGCCTCCCCATCGAAGACTAGCGTCCGTCCCGGCTCCAGCGCCAGGCAAGTAGCGCCGGCCATTGCCATCGCCGCAATTGTCGCCACGCCCACCACCGGCACATCGAAACGCATGTCCTGGTTCGGCTTAGCCACCTTCACCACCGTCAGCGACCGGGTCAGCGTTGAAGCTTCGCCCTCGTGATCCATCGCGCGAAACAGTGCGCCGGCCCGATCAATCGTAGCGTCGGTACCTTCCATTGCCTCTACCGCCACACACGCCTGCGCCGCGATCACCACGGTCTGTCCGAGGTCGAACCCCGCGATCCCCCGCGCCACTGTCCGCCCGTAGACAATATCCGCTGTCTCGGTCTCGTTCGGCGAGCGCCGTGTCATCACGCCCTCTTTCGTCAGCAACGGCTCAAGATACTGCGTCGATGAGATCAGCTCGATCCCCTCATCGCCCAGCACCTTCGCAATCGCTCCCAGCAGCATGTCCGTGTTCCGCGTCCGCAAAGAGAGCAACAGCTTCGCCAGCCGCCAGTCGGGCCGTATCGAAGAGAAGATCTGCTTATGCTTCACCTGCCCCGCCATTACTGCACGCCCGACGCCCTCGGCATGAAACGTCTCGATCAGCCGTGACAGCTCTCCCAGCGACAGCCAATGCACGCGAATGTCAGCGTCCTTCGCCGCCCGCTCATCTATCTCCGCGTCAGTCTCTTCCTTGATCGCCGCGACCACCACAGTCAGCCCATGAGCCCGCGCCGCATCCAGCAGCAGGAAAGGGAAGCGCCCATTACCCGCAATCAAACCCAGCCGGTCTTTGAGTATCGGGGCACGCGCCATAGGCTTGAGTTTATTGCATCCCTACCCTCAGACGGCGGGTAGGAGTTGTGCCCCATTCATCGCGCCCTTGTTTCAAGCGATGAGTGGGTCAGCCACCAATCCCCTTAGGTACACTTTCCTAGTGGCCCAAGACACACCCATCGCCGAACCAGCTACTCCCGATCTCCCCTACCGCATCGTCGGCTTCGACGTCGGCGACCGCCGCATCGGCGTCGCACTCTCCGACCCCCTCGGCTTCACCGCGCAGCCGCTCTTCACCCTCCACCGCACCAATCGCCGCGCCGACATGAAGGCCGTAGCTCGCGTCCTGCGCAAGCACGCCGTCACCGAGGCCGTCGTCGGCAACCCTCTCTACATGTCTGGAGATCAAAGTCCTCAAGCCGCCAAGGCCCAGGCCTTCGCCGAAGAGATCCGCGCTGAGTTCGGAATCACGATCCACCTCTGGGACGAGCGCCTCTCCACCACCCAGGCCCATCGCCACCTCGACGATGCCGGCCACGCTGCCATGGGAAGAAAAGGAATCATCGACCAGGTGGCCGCCGTTCTTATCTTGCAATCCTGGCTCGACGCCCGCGCAGCACGGCACAAAAGGGAAGAGGCACTGTAACGCTAGCGCCCGCCGCCATCATCCGCCAACATCTGCACTGAAGCTACTTAGGGACCGTCGTGGACCCAGACTTCGATTTCCCCTTTGACCCTGTTATGGTGCCGGAGGCTGTCGTCGTCGATCCATTGTTTGTAGTTGTTCCGCTCGCCGTTGTGGTCCCACCCTTAGGTCCTGTTATTGAAGCTGTATCCGACGTTCCCGTCCGCGTCCGAGTTGCGCTCGCGGTTTCGGAGACGGTCTTGCCCTTCGCGCCAGTGGTCGTTCCTGTCGCGGTAGCGGTCGCGCCCTTTTGAGACACTGAGCCCGTGGCTGTGCTGCCATGCTTCCCGGTAACCGTCTTCTGCGCAAAGGCACTGGCAAGCGGAAGTGTGAAAGCCAGGGCCGCGATGGCGATGCGATGGATCTTCATGAAGAACTCCTTGCTTTCAAGATTGAACTTCTACGGCGCGCACGATGAGCGAAGCCTCGCCCCGTTCATAGCTGCAGAGTCTGCGGCACACCACAAGGAACACCATCCCGGCGCGAAAGATGCGCAAGCTGTACTTCTTGTATACAGCTTCTCCGTCCCAGTTTCGCCCTATACTTGGAGCAGGCCCGCAACCAGCATCTGGCCTAATTTTTTGAGGAATCCATGGCCGCACTGATCGACGCAATCAACGTAAAACGCAAGATGCTCTTCGAACTCGACAACGTACCCTACGCCTGTCTCGACTCTGACATCAGCTCTCCCACAGCGCGCGGCGGCCAGACCCTAGTCCGCCTGAAAATGCGCAACCTCCTCACCTCCGCCGTCTTCGAGAAGACCTTCAAAGCGCAGGATAAGTTCAAGGAGCCTGATCTCGTACTGGTTCCTGCCTCGTACCTTTATAGCGATGGAGAAGGCTCGCACTTCCTTGATCAGGAGAGCTTCGAGACGCTCACGCTCACCGAAAAGATGGTCGGCAACGCCCTCGACTTTCTCATCGAAGGCGCGTTGCTGCAGCTCCACATGTATAACGGCAATCCCATCGGTCTGCAGCTCCCTATCTTCGTAGAGCTCGACGTAACCCGCACCGAACCCGGCGTGCGTGGCGACACATCCAGCGGCAGCGTCACCAAGTCCGCCACTCTCGAGACCGGCCTGGAGATCAAGGTCCCCCTCTTCATCAAAGAGGGCGAAAAGGTCAAGGTCACTACTGAAACCGGCGAATTCTCGGGACGTGCTTAGAAGCTGGAAAGACCCGATGCGCGCGGGGCGGTCACTTCGTGACCTGTATCGGGCTTCGAGTGGTGTTCCCGCTGGTCGCAAAGCCGACCAGCGGGAGGGTCGAGCGAAGCGTCAAGAACGCGCGTGAGCGCCCGCCCCGCGCGTAGCGGGCCCGTCCGGCAGGACAAGCGCCTTTGCAATCGACTCTGACGCCTCTCTCGGCGAGCACGTCCCCGTATCCACCGTCACCCGTGCCTCCGGCATCCCACTCGCCTCAAACGCCCCCTCCGCCAGCAACTTATCGAACATCTCCAAGGAAGTCAGCTTCCCGTAAGCCCGCCGCGAGGCCTCGTCCATTCGCGCTCGCAACTCTACCGTCGGACACACGAGCTGGACGAATTCAATCTCCCCACCCATCCTCGCCACCAACTCCACAACGCTCCCGATAAATCCCTCGGTCACCGTGCGCTCTGGAGCGAAGGTAAAGATCATCCCCGGAACTCCACTGCGGCAAGCCTCCGCAAAGACCAGCATCCACATCTCCTCGCGCAGCCGTACAAACTCCTCGCTGCCAAACTCGAAGACCGGCAGCAGAAGGTCGACCACGAGGTGATTGTGAAACAACTTGTACCCGGTCACGGCGGCTAGCTCTTTTGCCACCGTCAACTTGCCGGACGCCGGCATCCCGTAGACAAAGATCAACTTCATCTCATCTCCAACATCTTTGCTTGGAACTTCGCACGCTTCCTTAGAAATCAGACTGTCTCAACGCCTGTCAGTTAGGGAACGGTATCACACGAAAAGCGCGTAACTTTTGTAACATTTCGTTGACACTTGGTAACTCCCCTGACACAATCGACGCCTGTTCGCAGAAAGAAAGCATCTTCGCACCAACACAAGGAGACCCTCGTGATTCGGAGATTTTGCTCACTTTTTCTCGCAATCGTAGCGATTGCTTCGGCACTCCCCGCCGCCTCCCCGGCCCAATCCGTCATGACGCACCACACGCGCGAGGTCACCCGCACCGGTGAAGCTCGCTTGGTAGGACGTAAGCCATCCGCAGAAGTTATGAGCCTCGACCTCGTTCTTCCGCTGCGTGATCCCGCCGGCCTCAAGGCCTTCCTCGCCGATCTCTATAACCCCAAGAGTCCCACCTTCCACAAATACCTCACGCCCACCGAGTTCACCGCGAAGTTCGGCCCTACCCAGGCCCAGTACGATGAGGTTCTCGCCTTCGCGAAGAGCAACGGCCTCACCGTCACCGGCGGCAGCCGCGACGGTATGGAAGTCCAGGTAAAAGGCAGCGTCGCCGCCGTCGAATCCGCGATGCACATCGCCCTCCATACCTACCAGCATCCCACCGAAGGCCGAACCTTCTTCGCTCCCGACCGGGAACCCGCGCCCAGCCTCTCCTTCAACCTCTGGCACGTCTCGGGCCTCGACAACTACTCGCTGCCTCACGCCCTCCGCGTCAATAAAAACGACTACGCCGCCGCCAATGGCATCTCGCCTCGCGCCGTCGTCTCACACGCCACTACCGGCTCCGGCCCGTCAGCCTCCTTCCTTGGCAGCGACATGCGCGCCGCCTACTACGGCAACGGCCCGCTCACCGGCGCAGGACAAAACCTGGGCCTCTTCGAGTACCTCGGCACCGACCTCGCCGACCTCACCACCTACTTCAAAAACGTCGGCCAGACCAACAACGTCCCCATCACCCTCGTCTCCACCGACGGTACCAGCACCTCCTGCGTCTACACCCGCGCCGGCGGCAACTGCGACGACGGCGAACAGAACCTCGACATGACCCAGGCCATCGGCATGGCCCCCGGTCTCGCCAGCCTCACCATGTACGTCGGCTCGCTCGACACGGCGATCATCTCCGCCATGACCACGCACTCCCCGCTGCCCACCACCATCGGCTGCTCCTGGGGATGGACTCCCGCTGACCCCAGCACGCTCGATCCCTATTTCCAGAAGATGGCCGCGCAGGGGCAGAACTTCTTCGCCGCATCCGGCGACTCGTCCACCTGGTCCACCCGAAACGAAGCTTGGCCTGCGGACGACGCCTACGTCGTCTCGGTCGGCGGCACCGACCTTGTAACCTCCGGCGCTGCCGGCCCGTGGGCTTCTGAGACCGCATGGGTCGACTCCGGCGGCGGAATCACCCCGGACAAGATCGCCATCCCCGCCTACCAGCAGCTGTCTGGCGTCATCAACTCCAGCAACAAGGGATCAACGACGCTCCGCAACGGTCCCGACGTCTCCGCCAACGCCAACTTCACCTTCTACACCTGCGGCGACCAGACCGCCTGCCAGGCCAACGTCTACGGCGGCACCAGCTTCGCCGCTCCCATGTGGGCCGCTTACATCGCCCTCGTCAATCAGCAGTTAGTCGCCAACGGCAAGCCCACTATCGGCTTCATCAACCCCACCATTTACTCGCAGAACGTTACCTCCGCTTACGCCACCAACTTCCACGACATCACCAGCGGCACCTCCGGCAGCTACTCCGCCACCACCGGATTCGACCTCGTCACCGGCTGGGGCAGTCCTAAGCCGGCTCTCGTCGCCGCCTTGGCGGGTACTACTACTGCTCCCCCAACCAATGACTTCAGTATCGCCGCAACCTCCCCCACCATTGCAGCCGGAGCCAGCGGCACCTCCAGCATCACCACGGCCATCACCAACGGTGCGGCCGAGACCGTCACCCTCAGCGCCTCGTCCCCAACCGGCATCTCGGTAGCCTTCAGTCCTGGCTCGGTTACGTCCGGCGGTGGCTCGACCGCGACCATCACTGTTGCCTCGACAGTCGCCGCCGGCACTTACGGCATCATCGTCACCGGCACGGCTGCATCGGGTAGCCATACCGCAACGATCAACGTGACTGTTACCTCAACCACCGGAGCAGGCACCTTCACCGTCGCTGTCTCTCCAACCTCCGGCAGTCTGCGTAGAGGAACCTCGGGTACCGCCACTGTCACCACGGCCGTCTCCGGCGGCTTCAGCGCCCCGATTTCCTTCACCGCCACCGGAATGGAGACGGGCGTCACTGTCTCTTTCTCTCCGAACCCAATCGCTGCTCCGGGATCAGGAAGTGTTTCGATGCTGGTTACAGCGAAGTCTACCGCGACCCGCACCACCTTCCCGATCACGATCACGGCAACCGGAGGCGGTAAGACCGCCACCGCCACCCTCACCCTGACCATCACCCGCTAACCATCGCACCAAAAGCGAACGGCCCGGATCTGAAAAGATCCGGGCCGTTCTTATCCCCACCCAAACTCCGTCATCCCGAGCGAAGTCCCTTGCAGCTTCATCGCGAGGGACGCAGTCGAAGGACCCCGAGATCGCAAGCACAGCCCATACCGCCCGAGCCTTTCAACCCCAGACTCAAAGCCAGGCCACTACCCTACGCGTCGTCGTAGTCCTCCGTGATCGACGTTAAGAACGCCACCAACGCCTGCAAATCATCCGCCGACAGCGACATATTCGCGAACTGAGCCGGAGCATTCCTCAACCCACCCGCCTTCGCCAGCGCCGAAACGCGAATGTAGTGGTTCACCACATCGTCGAACTTCGCAGCGCTGCCGTTGTGCTGGTACGGTGCAGAGTCAACGAGATCCCGCAGCAACGGAGTCTTGAACTGGGCGATCGTCAAAGCCAGTTCCGAATCGACCGAACAGTCCGTCCCCGTCACGCACACAACGGACTTCAGGTTCGCCTGCGGGTTCGGATAGTCGTCGTTTAAATAGATGTTCCAGAGCCCAAGGTCCGCATAGTTCGCATTCGATCCAGCAGGCCGCCGCAGAGCCTCGGTCGCGTTCGGATGCGCAGGATTCGCCGGCAGGTACTGGTCGTAAGCCGCATTTCTCTCCGCGAACCCCGGAACATGCAGCGCCGCGAACGCACCCGACCCGTGAACCCCGTCGTACTCCTCCTGCGAGACACCCGTATTGTGGAAGACGAAGTCCGAGAAGTTCGGTGGCGTATGGCATGCCGCACAGTTCCCCGCATGTTGGTCCGTCCCGCTCCCGGACGCCGCTGCCTTCAGGAAGATCTTCAACCCCTGTAATTCCAGCGCGCCAAACTTGAAATCGAACGAGTGATACGCGTACGTCCCATCCGCAGGAGTGATGTACTTCGGATTCGTCAGAGCGACGACCTGCAGGTACAGTCTCTGGCTGTACGCCAGGTCCGTCTCTCCCACCAAGGGAGCCAGGGGCAGATGGTTCGCATTCAGGAATAAGTCGTACGGAGAAGTATCGTACCGCCCGACGTTGTCCGTCTTGAACTGCAGGTCCTCGAAGTACTGCGCGATGCAAAGCGCAACCTCGTTCACGATCTGGATGTCGGTCGCCGTCGTCACATCGATCCGTTGCGAAGCCGGCAGCAGAATGTCCGAAGTAATCTTCGGGTCCGTCCCCTTGAACAAAGTGCCGTAAGAAAGCCCATCGCTCCGATCAGCCGCAAGCTGGTCCGAGCCATTATCCTCGCGGATGATCCGCGCGATATGCGCCACCGCCGCCTGATATTCAGTTGGCTTCCATCCAAAGTTCCGCCCCGTAATCGTCCCCACCACCAGGTCGTTGCCCGTCGCGAACTCGCCATCGAAGTGTAGAAATTGCGGCCCGCTGTGAGGCGCAAATGTCCCCACCATCTGCATCGAATTCCGTGGCGTCGTATCGAATCCGCTCTGCGAGATCGGCAGCGGGCTCCGCGTCGTAAAGTCCGCATACGTCCGATTCCCCGCATTGGCCACGCCCTCGAACTCCGTCACAAAGTGGCAGCTTCGGCAGTTGATCGCCTGTCCCGCAAACGGCCCGGGCAGCGGCCCGTCCGCCGTCTGCACAGTCGCCACCACCGGGTCACCCGTCGTCAGCGGAGCGTTTACGCTCGTCATGTGCGTCGCAAAGTACTCCGAGAACCGCGTATCCAGAAATAGCCGCTCGCCAATCGGATCGGCCGCAGGCGTTACTCCCTCGTCCGCCTCGCCGCCCAGGTTAGGCGCCGTCCCCGAACCGCATCCAATAAGGACCGCACACGAGAGCATCGTCAGCCCGCTCATCGCCAGCATTATCCGTCCAACCCTGCGCCGAATCGTCTTCACTTCCTTGTACTTTGCCTGCGGGTGCTTCACTGTCCTGCTCCGTCAGATTTCCTCGCCTCAACTGCGATCCCAGCAGCCGTAGCCGGCGTATTGATGCTCCGCATGTACGCAACTAGCTGCCACCGCTCGCCGTCCGGCATCACGCTCCACGAAGGCATCCCCTTCCAGGAGTTTCCATTCCGCAGCAGCCAGGCCAACTCGCCGTCCGTTGTCGTCTTCATCCGCTCGCTGATCAGAGTCGGCCGGTTTCCCTTGCCTTCAGCCTGCTTCCCATGGCATCGCGAGCAGGCTTCTTCGTACAGGTGTTCTCCCGCCTCGGCCGCCTCTTTCTGGCCGGCCAGCGGATTTACCTTCGCCTTGTCGCCTGCTGGAACCCGCTTCAACCAACTTCCATCCGCCGCGCCCATCAGCACGCAGGCTCCCAACATCACCGCTGCTACTCCTGAAACTCGCTTCATCGTGACCTCCGGAACAGGTCGCGAACCTGCGGAAACTCGTAAGAAGCCTTCAGCCGCCAGAGCACTGCAGCGCTGTTCGCGTTCAGCCCAAACTCCGGCCCAGCCGTAATCGTGTAGTTACGCGGCGAGTTATACGCAACCGTCGGCCCCGCATAAATCGATGTGCTGTCGAACCCGAAGTCGTACCTCGTCCCGAGCCCGCCAAACAGCTCCCCGCCCACCGCAAAATACTGCCGGCAGAACTGGCAGTTCGAAGCGCTCGCATGTGATGCCAGCGCGTGGCTCCCGCCAATTGCATATCCGAACTCCCACGGCTCGTTCGAAACATTCTTCTCGGCGATAAAGTTCTCCGAGACATTGAACCCCTTGAAGTTGCTCGACAGGATCAGCTTGCCTTCCACCGACCGTTCCACGTCACTACGCAGCAGCCCATTCGCAATCGCCTGGTCCGAGATCACATGGCGCCCCGTGATCTCAAGGAAGCTCTTGTCCGCGTGGCTGATGTCCTCGTACTCGACGTAGATCACGGGGTTGATCCAGTGCTCGCTGCGAAGGGGCCGGAACCGGTTCTCCAGCCGCCATCCGGTAAAGATGGTCGAATCGTTCAACGTCGTCTGCCCCTGGAAGTACACCTCGGCCGTGTACCAGGCGGTCACGCCGTACTCCAGCTCGATCGTCTGCCCATAAAAGGCACTGGCATTCTTAGGCGAAGCCCCGATATTCTGACTCGCAACCTCCAGATTCCCAGGCTCCTCCAGCACATGCGAGTAAGTAACGAAGTACGGAGGTTCCTGGGCATTCAAGGCCATCGGACGCAGCCATAGAAGCACGAGTAGAAGCGGTACAAACAGAACGGACGTGCGGACTTTCACCTGCGGATACCTCGATCATCGGCGGCATTTGATACATTAGCCGTTCAACTCGGACTTGTTTAGTCTTTGATATATAAGACCATAAGAGTCTTTGTTCGTCTAGCCGTTTGCTGCTTCCTGGCGAAGCATCTGTGCGGACAATCTTCGCAATCCCTCGCGCCCTGGCTTCCCCACGCCGTCGTCGTATAATCAATGTTTCACCACAGGTGCGCTGCTCCAGGCTTTTATCACGGCTCGCAGCGAGTCGGAAGGTCCATGCCAGAACAAGTAAAAAAACGGCTCGAAGAAGAGATCAGGCTCCTCGAGCACGAACTCACCACCGAACTTCCAGCCGAGATCAAGAAGGCCGTCGCCCTCGGCGACCTCAGTGAAAACGCCGAATACCACATGGCCAAGCAGCGCCAGGTCTTCGTTAACGCCCGCCTCGGCCAGCTCAAAAAACGTATGGGCGAGCTCGCCATGGTCAACCTCGTCAACATCCCTCACGACAAGGTCGGCTTCGGCGCAACGGTAGTCGTCTTCGACTCCAGCAAGAACGAAGAGCTCACCTATAAGCTCGTCACCAGTGAAGAGTCGGACGTCGCTCAGGGCCTCATCTCCACCACCTCGCCCATCGGCCGCGCCCTGCTCGGCAAAAAACTTGGCGAGATCGCTCTCGTCGTTACCCCAAACGGCAAGCGCGAACTTGAAGTCCTGAAGCTCACCACCATCCACGATGTGAAGGAAGTCTCTCCCGAAGCCGTCTGAACTCGTCTGCCGTGTGTACGGCAGCAATTTGAACAATAGGCAGCGTTGACTGCCGCAAAGTTGGCGTTGAAGAAATGACCTGGACGAACGCATTTGGTAAGGGCAGCGGATGGCTGCTCAATAAGATCGTGAACGGTCTTGCGCTCACTCGCATCTCGCCGAACGCTCTCACCTTCATCGGCCTGCTCATCAACATCGTCGCCGCGCTCTTCTTCGGCTTCGCCCGCGCCCAGAATGCCGACCGCATGTTCGTTTACGCCGGCCTAACCATCATTGGTGCCGGCCTCTTCGACATGGTCGACGGTCGCGTGGCCCGCCTCACCAATCAGGTCTCGGTCTTCGGAGCTTTCTTCGACTCCGTCATGGACCGCTATTCCGACGTCGCCATCTTCTTTGGCCTGCTGGTCTTCTACGCCCGCGGCAATCGCCTCTTCTACGTCGGCCTCACCGCCTTCGTGATGACGGCCTGCCTGATGGTCAGCTACACCCGCGCTCGCGCCGAAGCCCTGATCGGAAGCTGCAAGGTAGGCTTCATGGAGCGCCCGGAACGCATCGTCTGCGTCATCCTCGGAGCGCTCGCCAACCACTGGGGAGTCATGGCCGCGGCCCTCTGGGTGCTCGCCTTCTTCTCAACAGTCACGGTCATCCACCGCATCCGCTACACGTATCTAGAAACCGAGCGGATGAAGATGCTAGAACTGAAGCGCGGCTAAGAAATACGTTCGCGAATACCGTGTACTGAGATCTGCATACAATCATCTAGATGCCCCACCCGAAACCCACCCTCATTATCCATGGCGGCGCATGGGCCATGCCCGACGACGCGATCGCCGCCCACGAGAACGGCATCGCCAACGCCCTCGCCGCCGGATACGCCATCCTTGAAGAAGGTGGCACCGCCGTCTCCGCCGTCGAAGCCGCCGTCGTCGTCATGGAAGATGACGAGACCTTCGACGCCGGCCGAGGCAGCTTCCTCACCCGCGACGGCCGCGTCCAACTAGACGCGCTCCTCATGGACGGCTCGAACCTCCGCACCGGCGGAGTCGCCTGCGTTGAACGCCTCCGCAACCCCATCAAGGCCGCCCGCCTAATCCTCGACGAAAGCCCTCATGTCTACTTTGTCGGCGCGGGAGCCGAGCGCTTCGCCCGCCAGCACGGCATGGAACTCTGCGACAACATGGACCTCGTCATCCCCCGCGAGCAGGCCCGCCTCTACGCCTTCCAACAAGCCGAACTCGCTGGCGGAGTCGACGAAACCTTCTCTGGCCCAGCCTCTGATTCATCGAGCTCGCTCGACAAAGAAGCCGCCCACGCCCTCGAATCCCACGACACCGTAGGCGCCGTAGCCCTGGACATCCACGGCAACATCGCCGCCGCTACCAGCACCGGAGGCACGCTCTCGAAGGCCCCTGGCCGCGTCGGCGACTCCTCCCTCATCGGCTGCGGCTGCTACGCTGATAACCTCTCCGCCGCCGTCTCCCTCACCGGCTGGGGCGAGCCCATCATGAAGCTTGTTCTCGGCAAGTGGGCCGTCGACCGCGTCGCCGCCGGCGTCGCTCCTGAAGACGCCGCCGCCCAAGCCATCGCCTACCTCTACAAGCGTCTTGGCGGCCACGGAGGCATCATTCTCCTCGCCCCCGACGGTCGCATCGGCCTCGCCCACAACACCCCCCGCATGGCCTGGGGTATCCAGACCCCCGAAGGCGCATCCCTCGGCGTCGCCCGCAACTAACTCCCTACGATCAAGCGACGCATTCGGGATCGCAGATCCCTCACAAAGTGGTTCGACCAATTTCCACCTATCATGGTAGAGTTGGCCGCCATGAAAATCGCCCTTGCATTTGTTCTCGCCGGATTGAGCCTTTCGCTCGAAGCGCAGCACACCCCGCAACTAAACCCGCAGACGTTGCCAAAGCTCGGCACCGTCGGTCCACGCTTCCAGTCCTACAACGTGGAGATGGTCGAGGTGATCGGCGGGCGCTTCTGGAAGCCCTACGCAAGCAAGGGAACGGTTGCACCGCCGACCGGGGCAGGCACACCCGGCGGGATCGATCCAAACCTCTTCGAGCAGCGAACGCCAATCAACCTCGAAGACACGCGACTGCGCAAGCTGGCAACATCGCTGGGCCCGGCGTACATGCGCGTCTCCGGCACCTGGGCGAATACGCTCTACTTTCAGGACACCGATGCGACCGTGGCCGCAGCTCCGCCGGAAGGATTCAATGGAGTGCTCACCCGCGCGGAGTGGAAGCGCGTCGTTGACTTTGCGAAGAGCGTCGACGCAGAACTGGTGACCTCCTTTGCTACGAGCGTGGGGACGCGCGACAAGGACGGCGTCTGGACTCCGGTCGAAGCGAAGAAGTTCCTCGACTACACCCACTCCATCGGCGGCGAGATCGCAGCGGCGGAGTTCATGAATGAACCAACTTTCGCGTCCGCAGCGGGCGTTCCCAAGGGATATGACGCGGCAGCGTACGGCAAGGACTTCGCGGTCTTCCAGCCGTTCTTTCGCGACGCCGCGCCGAAGACCGTCCTTCTCGGGCCAGGATCGGTAGGCGAGGGAATCGACTTCGTCCCGGTAAAGCTTCTGCCCTCAAAGGAACTGCTGTCAGCCATGGGATCGAACCCGGTCGACGCCTTCTCCTATCACTTCTACGGTACGATCTCGGAGCGCTGTGCCGGCCCGATGGGCGGTGGCAAGGTCGGCACCACTCCGGAGGCGGCGCTCACTGCAGACTGGCTCTCGCGAACAGGAACGGTAGAGCAGTTTTATGCGAAGCTCCGCGACGAATACGCTCCAGGCAAGGCGATGTGGCTCACCGAAACCGGGCAGGCGGCCTGTGGGGGCGACCGATGGGCTTCCACCTTTCTCGACAGCTTCCGTTATGTCGACCAGATGGGCCAGCTGGCCAAGCTGCATGTCCAGACCATCATGCACAACACGCTTGCGGCCAGCGACTATGGGCTGATCGACGAGAAGACCCTGCTGCCCAGACCGGACTATTGGGCTGCATTGCTCTGGCATCGCACAATGGGCACGACCGTTCTAAGCGCTGGTCCGGGCAGCACCAATACGATTCACCTCTACGCGCATTGCATGAAGGACACGCCCGGCGGCGTAACCCTGCTGGCGTCGAACCTGAGCCGAGACGAGGCAGGCACTCTGAACCTGCCTGTCGGCGGAGTGCGCTACATGCTGACAGCCAAAGACCTGATGGGACACACCGTGGATCTAAACGGCAAAGAGCTGATGGTCGCCTCCAACGGCGACATCCCGGAGTTCAAAGGTCTCCCGGTTGCAAAGGGCAAGCTGGCGCTGCCGCCAGCAAGCATCACATTCGTGGAATTTCCTTCAGCAGAGAACGTCGCCTGTAAGTAAGAAGCTCGATACACTCTGTGTAGAAGTCTCCCGATGCAACCCGCCTCCCTCTTCCCCGACACTCGCCTCCAAGACGTTCACCGTCGTCTGTTGGAACACTACGGCCCACCCGAACCCCGCGATCTCTGGGATCCGCTCACCCAGATGATCTACTCCATGCTCTCCTCGCGCACCAAGACACCCGTCTCCCACGCCGTCCTGGCCGCGCTCAGAGCCCGCTTCGGCACTTGGGAGAACCTCCGCGAAGCCTCCATCCCCGCGATCGAAGACATCATCCGCCCCGTCACCTTTCCAGAACCGAAAGCCATCAACCTCAAGGCCGCACTCATTCGCATCACCGAGCGTCACGGCTCTCTGGACCTAGGTTTTCTCGCTCGCCATTCAACAGAAAAGATCCGCACATGGCTCGAGAAGTTCGAAGGCGTAGGCGTCAAGACCAGCGCTGCCGTAGTCAACTTCTCCACCCTCCGCCGCCGAGCCATGTGCGTTGACAGCCACCACCTCCGCATCGTCCAGCGCCTCGGCTTCGTCAACAAGGCCGCAACCGCCCGCGAAGCCGAAACCCGCATCATGGAGATGACGCCCGACGACTGGTCAGCCGCCATGCTCGACGACCACCACTCCCTCATCAAGCTCCACGGTCAAAAATGCTGCACCAAGAACGATCCGCGCTGCCCTCGATGTCCTTTGCGCGATATCTGCCCCACAGCTACCGCGTGACCACGAAGCTATGGCAAATAAGACCTGAGCTCGTCAGGATGATAGCAATGTGCGAGAGCTGTATCTCGAGATATACGTCGCGATTGGACAAGTTCTGCCAAAGATTGGTCCATCGTCATCATGCCTTCAGCTTTGCCGGTTGAAATCTGGGACCGGAGCAAATGATCGTGCCCATGTCGTACAAGGTTCTTGACGGCTAAGGTAGCCACCATGATCTCTACCGCGGGATACAGACCTGCCTGATCCAGCCCAGGGACAAGCTGTTGCGCGATGACAGCAAGAAGCGCTAAGGACAACTGCTGTCTTATCTGCGATTGGTTGCTTGCCGGAAAGCTATCGACAATTCTGGACATCGTTTGGGATGCATCGTTTGTATGTAGAGATGAAAGCACTAGATGACCAGTCTCCGCCGCAGTAAGAGCGGCCGCCATCGTCTCCGAGTCGCGCATCTCGCCTATAAGAATGACGTTAGGGTTTTGGCGAAGCACAGCACGCACCGCTTGAGCGAAGCTGGGGGTGTCGTAACCCACCTCAATCTGCTCCAGGATCGATTTTTTGTTCGTGTGCTGATACTCCACCGGGTCTTCAATCGTCACGATGTGCTCCCTCCTCCGTGCGTTGATGAAGTCGACAAACGCTGCCATGGTAGAGGTTTTCCCGCACCCCGTGGGCCCGGTGAGTAACACAAGGCCCTGACGACGCTCCATCAAGCGCGAAAGTACGGGAGGCAAATGGAGGGATTCTATCGTTGGAATTTGAGCGGGAAGGAGCCGAATGCTCGCCGCAAGTGTGCCTCGCTGATAGTGAACGTTGGCGCGAAACCTTCCCGCGGAGTTGTGGGCAAAGCAGAAGTCGACGGCTCTGTTGTCCTCTAGTTCCTTCAATTGCGCTGCGCTCAGGAGGGGTAGAAGCATCCTGCGAAGATCATCGGAGGAGAGGATTTTGCCCGTGCCAAGGTTCAGTTCCCCCCTGATTCTGAGTATTACGGGGGAGCCCAACACCAAGAGGATGTCTGAGGCACGCTGGTCAGCCGCCAAGATCAAGAGGGAGTCCAGCGAAGCACTCCGTTCCAGCTTTGTCGTCGATGTAGAGGAGTTCAGCTCATAGACGAGCTCCGAAAGCTCATTTTGGTAGGTCGCCATAAAACAGCATTGCTCCTAATGACGTTGCCGGCTCTCTTCTACGCAGCCGGAAGTTAGACCGGGATGATATCGCCATGGTAGCAACGTCATGACTGATCTCCTGAAAAGAGCTCTGACTGAAACAGCAAGCCAGCGCCAACCTATGCCAAGGCGGCGGCCCGAACTCTTCCTCAAGCAAGGCATGAAACTCATTGCGTGAGGTGAATGAAGGCCCGGCAGGTGGGCCTTCATTCACCTCAACCACTTCCTCATAGCGTGCGAACCGAAGCCGGGATTTCGCCTCTAAACACTGTTCTCCGCGGCGACAGCCAATGTCTGCGAATAAAGTCCTGAGTCTTCGAGCGTCTGGCACTCCTCCTCTAAAGTTTCCGCAACTCCTCTCGCATACTTCAAGAAATGATTCGCCGAAAGCAAAACCATGACAGCCAGCCACATCTTGGCCGGCTGAAGAGCCCATCTCCGGACAGCCGTGAGGAGAAATCGCCAATAGGCAAGCCGATAGTTTGAGCACACCCCCTGTTGCCACATCGACTGTACAAAGACACGCAGGTTGTAAAGCATTGGCAGCTCCGGAGGCCTTTGTGCCGGACGTGGTTGCCACGATTCGATGGAGCGCATCGCTCGGCCAAAGTAATTTGCCGGGGTGTACAAGCCTGTGAGCAGCGTGCTCAGCCCGCGCAGCAGGACCGGAAGTGGAAGCACTGTTTTGAAGTTTGGCGGGCTGAAGTTGGTTGTGGCCGTACTGTCTTCAATCAGCCTTCCTTCCCGTTTCATGCGATCGAACAGCGCAGTCGTGGGCGGGGCTTGTAACACGCCGGCCATCGCCCACGTGATCGCAGTCTTCTCGATAAACTGCAGCTGTCGTTCGAAGATCGTCTCGTCATCCGAATCGAAGCCCACAATGAACCCTGCCAGTACCCACAAGCCGCTCTCACGAATCTTACTCACCTGCGTCACCAGGTCACCACGAAGATTCTGGAACTTCGACGATCCCTTCAACGCCTCCGCCGACGGTGTTTCAATCCCCAGAAACACATACATGAAGTTTGCCTCAACCATCGACGCAAGCAACTCGGGTTTGTCCGCCAGATCGATCGACGCCTCAGTGTAGAACGAGATGACACGCTTATTGCGCTCCTGCCATTCAGCGAGCGAGTGGGTGAGTTGCAGTGCCAACTTGTGGTTGCCTATGAAGTTGTCGTCAACAATAAATACCTCGTTGCGCCAGCCCAGTGCCAGCAGAGCGTCCAACTCCGCAATCAGCTTCTCCGGCGGCTTGGCCCGAGGGCGTCTCCCATAGATGGTGATGATGTCGCAAAACTCACATTGAAACGGGCACCCGCGCGAGAACTGTACGGACATCGAGGTGTACTTATTCATGTGCAGAAGATCAAAGCGCGGCACCGGGCTGACTGACATATCAGGCTTGTCGATGACTCGATAGACAGCCTGTGCTGTACCGAGCTCAAGTTGATGCGCAACCTCTGCGAAGACCTCTTCCGCCTCACCAACGAATACATGGTCAGCGCGCGTCATCAGGAACTCGGGTTCGCTGCTGGCCCAAGGGCCGCCGATGAAGGTCCTACGGCCCAGTTCTCGAGCGCGGCTCAGGACGTCCAGTGTGTCGGCGCGTTGTGCCTGCATCGAACTCACCATCACCAGGTCGCACCAGAGCAGATCCTCCTCGCGCAACTCCTGGAACGATAGGTCCAGCAATCGAACTGTCCACGACAGCGGAAGCAGTGCAGCGACGGTGATCAAACCGAGTGGAGGCATGACGGACTTCTCAGGCACCATCTCAAGCACGCCCTCAAAACCCCAGAATGAGGGCGGGAAGCGGGGCCAGACCATCAGAGCCTTGACCTGTTTGCCAAGCGGTTCGAACTGCTTCGTTGCGATCTCGTGGGCGGAGGAAGAAATCTGCTGAAACGGGTCTTTCAGAGAGGCGAGCATGGGTATCTCCGGCAAAACGTGATCTCCGCGACTCATTCAGGCGGTGAGATCGATCCAGTCAGCTTCAGAAGATGTGCAAGTGGGAGCAGGGAAGAGATGCAATCCCCTGTGTTCTGTGTCCCTGAAAGGTACCACGCATCCGATTGTGACGCTCCGAGCTGACTTCAATTGAGAACCGGGGGCGTGTCAATAGACCTCACTTCTGCACACCAGAAAGCTTTCCGGCGCTGCGACGGTGGTGTTATCGGATGCCCCTCAAGCCGTATTGTCCGAGCCGCGACTTTGGAGCATTGTCAAAGGAGAACTTGGACAGTGTTCCTGGAGGATTCAATGGATCAGCCTACGCACGCCGAACGAGCTGAAACGTACGTCATACCTTGGCACTTTAAGGCCGAGGACCCGGAGTCTGGAAGAGACTGCGTCCTGATCGCCACGATGATCGGAGACGAGATGCAAACGATCTCCTTGCACGCCGGTCACCTGCCTGATATGTCGCCTGAGCTCACATAGAACGACTGGGGCAAAGCTCGACTGAAGTCTGCCCTGGCCTCGTCTCGTCGAGAGCTAATCAGGTATACCGCGCGTACACCGGTCCCATAGCGCTCTTTTGCTGAGTGCCCTTACATCTCGATTTGGAGATGTGGCCATCGAGCGAAGCCCGACCGCCTGCTCCCCGGCTCCATCCCTTGTAAACCATTCGGTCCCGCATCCTTAATCAATCGTCTTGCATACTGAATGCTCATTCATGTAGAAGATTCCCGCGCGAAATCGTAGTCTTTATCCGCCACGAACCTCACCGGGCAGACACTATTTCGCAGAGGTGTCCTACATGCTCATCCGTACTCTGCGGAGCCTCCCCGCGCTCCTGCTGTTCGCTGTAGGCTTCGCATCCCCGGCGCTCCACGGCCAGAACACCGCCACCGCCCAGCTCTCCGGTACCATCCGCGACTCCACCGGCGCAGCCATTCCGGGCGCAACCGTCACCATCGCCGACGAGAGCAAGGGCTTCACCCGCACAGACACGAGCGATGGAGCAGGGAACTACCAGCTTCTCCTTCTGCCCCCGGGAACCTACATCCTTACCGTTAAGGCGAACCTCTTCAATACCCTCGAGCAAAAAAACATCACCCTTACCGTAGGCGAACAGGCCGAGCTTCCCGTCACGCTCCAGGTCGCCTCCGTAGGCCAGATCATCGTCGTTCAGTCCAGCGCCGACGTCATTGAAACCCAGCGCAGCTCCCAATCGACCACCGTCGACCAGCTCAAGATCACCAACCTCCCCACTAACGGCCGCAACTACATCAACTTCACCCTCACCAACTCGCAGATCGCCCGCGACGCCGCACCCTCTGTCGGAGCGATCCCCACCTCCGGCCTCAACTTTGGCGGAGTCCGAGCCCGCTCCAACTCCATCAACGTCGATGGCGCAGACTCGGGCGACTACGTCTCCGGCGGAACCCGCGCCACCGTCTCCCAGGACGCCGTCCAGGAGTTCCAGATCATCACCAACGGCTTCGCGGCGGAGTACGGCCGCGCCTCCGGTGGCGTCGTCAATATCATCACCAAATCCGGTTCGAACAAGACCCACGCCAGCGCCTTTGGCTTCCTCCGCAACCGCTATATCCAAGCCACAAATCCGTTTAGCACTGTGGCTCAGCCTGCCTACACCCGCGTCCAGGCCGGCTTCACTGTAGGCGGAGCTATCATCCCCGACAAGACCTTCTACTTCTTCTCCACCGAGATCACCCGCCGTAACGAGACCGGCTTCTCCGACATCGGCTCCAACAACTTCGGCCTCACAGCCATCGACGTCAGCAAATTCTTCGGCTACCCCTCCGGCACCGTCTCCATCCAGGGAACCCCGCAGCAGGCCGCCGCCCTCGGCTCTCTCCCCGCCGCAACTCCCGGCATCCAGCAGTACATCGCCCTCGTCGGATCATCCTCTTCACTCTCAACCACCGGCCAGAACCCCGGCTTCCTCCAGCCCACCATCGGAGCCGCAAACTTCGTCACCTCCGGCCAGGCGACGCCCGCGTCGTTCGTCCCACTGAACTCGCTCATCGGCAACTTCCCCATCGGCGAAAAGACAGAGGTCTACTCCCTCCGCCTCGATCACAAGCTCACAGAAAACCAGCAGCTATTCCTCCGCGCCAGCGTTAGCCCCAGCTTCGTCTCCGGCATCCAGGAGAACGCCGCCAACCAGAACCTCGGCGAAAACTCCTTCTCCCGCACCGCCACCCAGCGCTTCCACGACTACTCCATCCTCGGCCAGCACACTGTTCTCTTCGGCTCGAACAAGGTCAACGAGCTTCGCTTCCAGTTCGCTCGCCACCCCATCATGTTCGCCAACACCAACTCTCTCGGCGGAGACGGTGCCGCCGTCAACATCCCCGGCTTCGCCTACTTCGGCAAGACCCCCTTTTCCGTCGTCGACCGCATCGAAGACCAGTCCCAGCTCCAGGACAACTTCACCTACACCCGCGGCAGCCACACCGCCAAGGCCGGCATCGACCTCCGCTACATCGTCATCAACCTCAAGCAGGGCCAGCTCTACGGTGGCGGCGACTACAGCTTCGCCGCCCTCAGCGCGACCGATGTCTCGCCAGCACTAGCCGGCCTCCCCGGCTTCTCGCCCATCCAGGCCTACGGCCTCGGCCTGCCACAGTCCTTCGCGCAAGGCATCGGCAAGACCAGCACCAAGTACGACCTCAAGACCCTGGGGGGCTTCCTCGAGGACAGTTGGCGCATCACCTCGCGCATCACCCTCAACTACGGCGTCCGCTACGACGTCGAATCCTTCCCTACGCAGTTGGCCCTGAACTCCGCAACCAACTCCGCCGAACGCGCCTACGGTGTCCGCGAAGGCATCCGCCTCCAGGACTCGAACGTCGCCCCCCGCATTGGTGCTGCCTGGGACATCACCGGCGACGGCAAGACTGTCGTCCGCGCCAACTATGGCCTCTTCTACGACCGCGCGCCAGGTAACCTCGAGTCGCAGTCGCTCAAGTTCAACGCCAGCGCCGTACCGCTCGTCATCCTCGCCGGCGGAGCGCCTTGCACCGCGGCCAGCACCTTGAGCCCTCTCAATCTCAACGCGACCAACACCTTCCAGGGCTCGCTAAGCAACGCAAACTGCCTGCCCGTCCCTAGCCTCAACTACATCCCCGGCCAGCAGCGCTTCGACCCCGACAACTCCGCCTCCCTCTTCGTCAACCAGAACTACCTCGCCGCCGGATTCCCACTCGCCATCCTGCCCTCCGGCCTCCCTGCGGATCTCCACTACGTAACCCCCTACGTCCAGCAGATCTCCTTCGGAATCGAGCGCGACCTCGGCCACAACTACTCGCTCAACGTCGCCTTCAACTCCACCGGAGGCCGCGACCTCAACCGCCCCATCAACGTCAACCCGGTCAACCCCGCTCTGGTCGTCGCCAACTGGCGCAACGCCGTCGCCGCAGTCAACGCAGGCTCCGCCGGAGTCTTCCCCGGAACCCCGCAATCCGCCGTCGCCTCCGGCACCTCGAACCCTCTTACCGTCGCCACGGCTAGTGGCACCGTCCCGTGCGGAGTAGGCCCCAATGGCCCCTACGTCGCCCCGCCGCTGCTCAACTTCTTCCGCCGCTCTGGCCTCAACACCTCGCTAGGCCAGTTCCTCGACTCTCAGGGCGCAGGCCAGTGCGTCGAACTCGCCAGCGAACTTGCTGCCGCCTATGGCCTCGGCATCGGCCAGGCCGTCCCCTTCGGCGACATGACACCAAACCTCACCACCGGCACCTCCAGCTACAACGGCCTCTCCGTCAACCTCAAGAAGACCTACTCCGCCAACTTCGAGGGCCTTCTCAGCTACACCTGGTCCCACGCCATCGACGACTCCACCGATGTTGTCTCCACCTCCGACTCCCCGCAAAACAACTTCGCCCCCAACGCCGAACGCTCCCGCTCCGCCTTCGACCAACGCCATCGCCTCGTCCTCAGCGGCGTCTACAACTCCGGCAAAGTCGGATCAGGTAAGTTCATGAGCTCGCCCTTCATGCAGAAAGCACTCTCCGGCTTCACCGTCGCTCCCATCATCGAGATCTCCTCCGGCCGCCCCTTCAACATCCTCACCGGTACCGACACCAACTTCGACTTCAACCCACTCACCGACCGCCCCAACGCCGTCACACCCGACAGTGCCCCCACCAGCTGCGGCACCGCCCCCGTAGCCTCGAAGTTCTCCCCCACCGGAGCCTTCAACCTTCCCTGCTACATCGACGCTCCCGCCAACGCCGGCTCCACCGACAGCCACTTCAGCGGCAACCTCGGCCGCAACGCCGCCGTAAAACCCTACGTAGTCTTCACCGACTTCCGCCTCGCCCGTGCCTTCGTTCTCCCCCACGAGATAGCCCTGCAAATCACCGCCGACGCCTTCAACCTCATCAACAAGAACAACACCCTGGACGTAAACCTTCTCTACACCAACGCAGGCCGCCCCACCGCCGCCTCCGATCCCCGCCAGTTCCAGTTCGGAGCCCGCCTCTCGTTCTAGCCATCATCACAAACCCGCCATCCTGAGCGGCGTTTGGCGCGCACTTGCGCCCAAACGCAGTCGAAGGACCCCGATACCGCCCACATCACCTCAGCCGCCCGAACCTTTTAACCACGAACGTACCGCCACGTCGCGAAAACGGGCCTAGCCTACCCACCTATAGCCAACTGCCCCACCAGCACCACATTCAATGCCACAATAATCCCCACCGTCACCCACCCCGCAACACGAACTCTAGGCGGACTCAAAAACTCACCCATCACCCCGCTCCGATTCGTCAAAATCAGCAACGGCACCAGAGCAAACGGCAGAGTAAAGCTCAACACCACCTGCGACAGCACCAATATCTTCAACGGGTCGAGCCCAATGGCGATCACCGCCAGCGCCGGAATGATCGTAATCAGCCGTCGGACAAAGATCGGAAACTTGATGTCCAGAAATCCTTCGATAATCACCTGTCCAGCCAGCACCCCAACCGTGGATGACGAGAGCCCCGAACACAGCAGCGCGACCGCGAACATCATCGCCGCCGCCGGCCCTAGCAGCGGTCCCAGCGTCCGGTAAGCATCCTCGATCGAAGGAGCCGCAAATCCCGTGTGCGCAAGCGCCATGGCCGCCATCACGATCATTGCCGAGTTGATCAGCCAAGCCCCGTTCATCGCTACGATGATGTCGATCAGCTCGTAGCGTAGGTAACGCCTCCGGCTCGTATTCATGCCTGAAGTCGTACCCGCCAGCCGCCGTTGGTCCTTGGCCTCAAGCTCCTTCAAACGCGGCTGCACCAGCGCTGAATGCAGATACACCACATGCGGCATCACGGTAGCGCCCAGCATCGCGACTGCCGTGTAGATGCTGTCGTGGAACGACTTCGCGCTGCTCCCATCCAGCATCGGCACCAGCGTATGCAAGGCCACGTTGCGCCAGTCAGGATGTACCAGGAAGACCTCTACCGCATAGCAGACCCCAATGATCGCAACGAACCCGATGATGCCGCCCTCGAACCACCGGTACCCCGCGACCTCAAGCGCCAGAATCCCGAACACCAGCACCGAAGCCGCCACCGCTGCAACAAACAGAGTCCCCGTCCGCGAAAATCCATACTCCAGCAGCGGCGTTCCGAACAGAAGGTAAATCCCGATCGCAGCTCCCAAGAACTCCGCCAGGTCGGTCGCAATCGCCGACACCTCAGCCGCAATCCAAAGCAGAATCGTATTCCGTCGCGAGAAGTGCTTTCGGCAGTTCTGCGGCAGCGTCAGCCCGGTCACGATCCCGAGCTTGGCCGAAAGATACTGGACGAGAATTGCCATTGCGTTCGACCACAACAGCACCCAAAGCAGCTTGTACCCAAACTGGCTTCCGCCCTGGATATTCGCAGCGAAGTTGCCGGGATCGATATAAGCCACGCTCGCAACGAACGCCGGGCCGAGGTAACGCATCAACTCGCCGCGCTTTACCTCCTGCGGCACCGCGCCGAAGTCCGTCGTCTCCGCATCCCGTACTGTTGATCCCGATCCCAATTCCGCCTGCCTCAATCGTCCAAATTTAGTCTTGCCTACTTATTAGGTTTACCTAAATCAAACTTCTGAGTCAAACTGTTAACTCCGAAGTCGTACCGCTTTGAAAGATCCCATGCCCCAACGCAGCACTGAATCCGTCGACAACTACCTCAAGGCGATTCTCACTCTCGGCGAGCGTCAGCCCGGCCGTGTAGCCAGCAACGCCCTCGCCGCTCACCTCGGCGTCGCGCCAGCCTCGGTCACCAACATGCTGCAGAAGCTCGCCGCCGCAGCCGCACCTTTCGTCGAGTACGAGCGCCACCGCGGCGTTCTCCTCTCGCCCTCGGGCCGTCGTCGCGCCCTCGAGATCGTGCGCCACCACCGCCTCATCGAGACCTTCCTCTACGAGGTCCTCGACTACCCCATCGAAGAGCTCCACGAAGAGGCCGAACGCCTCGAACACTTCATCTCTGAGCGCTTTGAAGAGCGCATCGCCGCCAAGCTCGGCCACCCCACCACCGACCCCCACGGCCACGCCATCCCTTCGCTCGAAGGCGAGATGCCGCCGCGCTCCTCTATGTGCCTCACCGACGTCTCCGAGGGCACCTTCATCGTCGACAGCATCTCCGACCGCGACGCCCCCACTCTCCGCTCTTTGCAAGCCAACGGCCTGACTCCAGGGACGAAGGTCCGCGTCACCCGCTCACCGTCAGACAGCTACTCCGTCCGCATCGGCCGCTCCACGACCGCGCTTGATCTTTCCCCAGAGGTAGCCCGCGAGGTCCGCATCCTGCCGCTCACGAAATAGCCGCAGGCACCGGGTGCCCAGAATGTTCGGGTGCCCCATTCATGCGGCTTCATCGCATGAGTGGGACGTAAGACGCTCCCCTACCTTAGTGACCCTTCCGAAACCATCTATCATCAATCTCTGGAGACTCACCGAAAAATGAAGGTTCTCGTATTAGGCGGCGGAGGCCGCGAACACGCCCTCGCATGGGCCATCGCGCAATCCCCCCGCGTCACCGAATTGGTCATCGCACCCGGCAACGGCGGCATCGCCGCCTGGGGAGCAACCGCGAAGATTCCCGTCCGCTGCGTCCCCATTGACGGCACCAACCTCGAAGCCATGCTCGCCCTCACGCTCTCTGAGGGGCCCGACCTTACCGTCATCGGCCCCGAAATCCCCCTCGCCTTCGGTCTCGTCGACGAACTCGAACGCCACGGCCTCCGCGTCTTCGGCCCCACCAAAGCCGCCGCCGAACTCGAGTCAAGCAAGGCCTTCGCCAAGCAATTCATGCAGCAGCACGGCATCCCCACCGCCGGCTACGTCGTATGCGACTCGCCCGAAGACGTCGCACGCGAACTCATCGCATTCGCCCTTCCTGTAGTCGTCAAGGCCGATGGCCTGGCTGCCGGCAAAGGCGTAGTCATCTGCGCCAGCAGGGAAGAGGCCCAACAAGCAGCTGACGAAATGTTCTCCGGCGCGCTACTCGGAGCAGCCGTCGACCAGGTCGTCCTTGAAGAGTTCCTTCACGGCGAAGAGCTTTCCTTCTTCGCTCTCTGCGACGGCACCCACGCCGTCCCGCTCGCCGCCGCGCAGGACCACAAGCGTATCGGCGAAGGCGATACCGGCCCCAACACCGGCGGCATGGGAGCCTACTCCACGGACGCCTTGATGTCGCCCGCCATGCGCGACTGGCTCACCGCGAACGTCGCCCAGCCGGTGGTAGACGGTATGGCCGCCGTCGGAACTCCCTTCAAGGGCATCCTCTTCTGCGGCATCATGATGGTCCCCGAGCAAGGCGCCAATGAGGAATTCCAAAGTGTCGATACCATTAGCCAAATCGCCATCATCCTGGGCGAAGCAAAAGATCCCGGTATTGCGTTCGGCGGTAGACCCGTCCTCCCCATGGTCCTCGAGTTCAATACCCGCTTTGGCGACCCAGAGACCCAGGCCCTCATGCTCCGCCTCGACACCAACAAAACCGACATCGTCGACCTCTTCACCGCTACCATCGACGGCACCGCCGACAAGCTCGACATTGCCATGAAGTCCGGCGCGAGCGTATGTGTCATCGCTGCCAGCGAGGGCTACCCCGGCAAGTACCCCAGCGGCCGCTCCATCTCCGGCCTCACCACCCAATCCGACACCGAAGCCGTCACCGTCTTCCACTCCGGCACGTCGCTCAAGGGCGAAACCCTCGTCACCGCCGGAGGCCGCGTCCTTGGCATCACCGCCTACGCCGCCGACCTACGCTCCGCCCTCGACCAGGCCTACGCCCGCCTCGACCAGATCACCTTCGAAGGCATGCAATTCCGCCGCGATATAGGCTGGCGCGCCCTGCAAAAACCCTAGTTTGGTTTGGAGTCATCCGGCTTTGGCGTCACATGCAGCGCCTCGCCCACATGTCGCGCCGAGCTTCCGAGAGCATGCTTGGTCTTCCGATAGCTCGTCCCAAGCGCGTTGCCCGTCGAATCCTGCGCGGTCGACAGCGCATTGCCAGTTGAGTCGCCGGCCAGCGAGATGGCCGAGCTCGCATTGTGCCCGCCACCAGCAATGCTCTGCTCCGTAGCGCTGCTGATCGAGATGATCTGCTGCGCCGGATGCCTGCCCGCGTTGACCCAAGCGATGTCGGTATCGGGCAGCGCCTCCAGCCGCGCCAACGGCTCTGCCGGAAAGTTTGTCTGCGACATCTTCGCCGCCAGCGGCCACGCCCTCGACGCGATAAACGCCGACTCGTTCATCGGTGCTCCCACCTCGCCCAGGTTCACGATCCCACCTGGCGTCAACGGGACCATCCTTTCGCACTTGTCCGCGCCGCATCCGCGTCGGCATAGCTCCCCATTGAGATAGGAAGCATGTTTACCCGGAGATATCCAAACCCTCGCCCCGCGATCTTCCGCATGCAGTGTAGACGCCCGCGCAACCTGGCTGACGTCGCACACCGTATTCTCATGCGCCGCCGCGTACCAGTAGATTGCTTTCCAATCGTCCCGCTTCCACTCCGCACTAGACCTGGAAGCGCGCACCAACACCGCTACATGCTCCGTATCCAATGGATGCCCATGCTTTCCGCAGTCCGTCCGCCACAGATGGTAGTAGTGAATCTCCACGTCCTGCCTGCGTCCGCCACCCGCTTTCGCCGGAGAGACCTGGCCGTAGATCGTGCCGTTTTCGTGCTCCACCTCGGGCGTCTTCACTGCTGGCCGGAACTCCGCCGGAACATCCGAGCAGTCACGCTCCCCAATCATGAACGTTGGCGCAAACTGCACCAGCAGCGCCTGCTCCAGCCCATCACTCATCCCGTCATGGTCAGAATCCACACTCTGAGCGATCCCATGCCCGCAAGCTCCAACCACCAGCGTCAGGAAGACCAACGCTCCGCTCCACAGTGAAGTCCTCATATTGATCCCGTCTTTCGCGAATAAGCCACCCGCAATTGGATGCATAGTTCGAACCGCACCGGATACTATCTTGAAATCAATCCATCCGCCGAGCGTCCCGTGCCCAGCTATCTTCCCAAGATCAAGCCCGCCCATCGAAAGCTCTTCTTCCTGACCCTGCTTGCGATTCTGGCCGCGCAGCTCATCCACGTCAGCGGTGCCACCTCCATCACCTGGGACGAGGGCCACCACCTCTATGACGGTTACAACACCTGGAAGAACTTCGACTACCGCCTCAACCCCGAGGTCCCGCCGCTGGTAAAGTTTATCTCGGCGCTGCCCCTCCTGCACGCGGACCTACAGGTCCCACCGAATCAAGAGCGCGAAGAACAGACCGAGGCTTACCTCGACGGCCGTGCCTTTCTGATCGCCAACGGCTACGACCGCATCCTCTTCCCAGCGCGCATGGCATGCGTAATCTTCACGCTCGCGCTAGCGTTGCTCCTCTACGCAGCCACAAGCGAGATCTTCGGCCCATTCGCCGCGCTGCTTGCTCTAGCGCTCTTCGCCTTCGATCCCAACTTCCTCGCCCACGGCGCGCTCGTCACCACCGACGTCCCCTGCGCCTGCCTGATGCTCGCCTCCATCTACGCATGGTACCGCTACTGCAAGCGGTCAACGACCCTCCGGCTCTTCCTGGTCGCGCTTGCAATCGGCCTATCGGTCGTCGCGAAGTTCACCGGAATCTTTTTCTGGCCGATGCTTCTCCTCCTCGCCGCAGGCGAAGCCGCCCGTCGCCGCAGCCTCCGCCTCTTTGGCCAACGCTTGGCGGCTCTAGTTGCCGTCGCCGCAGTTGCCTACATTATCCTGTGGTCTTTTTACGGCTTTCGCTACGCCCCGGCCCCCAACGGCCGCGACACCAACCCTCCCTTCGCCGAGTACCTCCACAAAGTCCCGCGCCCCACCGACGCCGCCCACCTCGAACTCGTCGCCAAGCATCACCTTCTCCCCGAGGCCTACATCTTTGGCCTCGCCAACACCAAGATCACCGAGAATGCCGACACCAGCTACTTCTTCGGCCACGTCTACCGGCACGGCACCT
Organism: Granulicella aggregans; assembly: GCF_014203275.1. Lineage (GTDB taxonomy): Bacteria > Acidobacteriota > Terriglobia > Terriglobales > Acidobacteriaceae > Edaphobacter. The sequence goes on along the minus strand of NZ_JACHIP010000002.1, from coordinate 786,153 downwards.
GGCTTTACTTTCCCGCCGCCTTCCTCATCAAATCCACACTTCCATTCCTCATACTGCTGTGCCTCGCGCCCTTCGCGTGGCGACTTAGCCGATGGAACGACCGGGCCTTCGACCTCACCTTCCTCCTGCTTCCTGTCGTCGTCTATCTCGCCATCGCGATGAGCTCCAGCATGAATATCGGCCATCGCCATCTGCTGCCCATCTACCCTTTTCTCTACATCCTCGCTGCCGGCGCCGCCCTCGCCCTCTACGAGTCGAACCGCCGTTGGGCCGCACCCATCGCCGCACTCCTGATCTGGCAGGTCGCAACCTCCGTCTACGCCGCACCCGGCTACATGGGCTACGGCAACGAGGCCTGGGGCGGCTCCGACCAAGTCCACAACTACCTCAGCGATGCCAACACCGACTGGGGCCAGCAGCTCAAAGACGTGAAGCTCTACATCGACAAGCACCACATCACCAACTGCTGGTTCGCCTATTTCGTCGACGGCGTCACCGAGCCCTCCGACTACGGCATCCACTGCAAGCGCCTGCCCACGCAGGAGTCAACGCTCTGGATGAATCTGCCCATGGACGTTCCTCCCGAGATCGACGGCACCGTCTTCCTCTCCGACAGCGACCTCCAGGGCATCGAGTACGGCCCGGGCGCACTCAATCCCTACGACAGCTTCCACGCCATCAAGCCCACCGCCATCATCGAGCACGGCCTCTTCGTCTACGATGGCCACTTCTCGCTTCCCCTGGCGAGCGCTCTCGATCAAGCCGAGAAAGCCGATACCGCACGCTATGCGAAGCATCTCGACGCCGCCTTCGCCCACGCCCGGCAAGCCGTCGCGTTAGCCCCGCAATCCGTCCGCACACAGAGCGCTCTCGCCGATGTACTGGCCGAGCAAGGCCGTTCCGCCGAAGCGCACGCCCACTACGCCGCCGCTCTTCAGAACGCCCGAACCATCGAGCCGGAGCTGCAGGCAGACCAGATTCCCAGTCTCGAACAGAAGCTACGACCGTAGCCCTGTGCATCTTGCCTCTCTTTGTTTGTCATTCCCGCAAGGGAATCTGCTTTTGGTTCTAAACCCGTTACCGCATCACCAAAGTAAGCGCAGACCGCCCCAAACGCATCTGTATCCAGAGAGCCCTGAATTTCTGGAGATCATGACCCCATGGCGTTGTTCGCAGACGTAGCCTCGCTGGCTGAATACCTCTCCGGCGAACCCAGCCGCCTGAAGAAGCGCGCCGCCATCGCCGCCGCCTTGCGCTCCGCGCACTCCGCCGCTCCAGCCAGCAATGACGCCGGTCTCCTGGCCCTCTACATCGCCGGAACTCCCTTCGCCGAATCGGACCCACGCAAGCTCAACGCCGGAGGCGCTCTGCTCTCGAGCGCCATAAAGGCCATCACCGGCGCCACAGACGCAGCCCTCACCACCGCCTACCGCCGCCACGGCGACATGGGCGCAGCCGCCTTCGACCTCTGGCCCCTGCAGGCGACCGTCACCTTGACTCTCTCCGAAGTCGCCACCACCTTCGCCGCTATGCCCTTCGCCAAGACCACTGCCGTCCGCGGCGAACTCGTCCAGCGACTCCTCCGGCGCTCCTCACCTCTCGAAGCCAAGTACCTGCTCAAGCTCATGCTCGGAGACATGCGCATCGGCGTAAAGCAGAGTCTTGTCGAAGAAGCGATCGCCGCCGCAGCCTCAGTCGAAGACGGCACGCAGGTGCTAGTCAAAGCCGTCCGCCACGCCGTCATGCTCGAAGCCGACCTCTCCCGCGCCACCGCCATGGCCTTCTCCGGCACTCTTGACCAGGCGATGATGCGACTCTTCCATCCACTTGGGTTCATGCTCGCCAGCCCCGTGGAATCACCTGAAGAGGCCGTGGCTCGCTTCAGCTCTAAGCCGATTGACGAAGCCGAAGAAGTACGCGTCGAAGCCTTCCTCGAAGACAAGTACGACGGCATGCGCGCTCAAATTCATTGTGGAGAAAGTTCGCGCGTCGCCATGTACTCCCGCAACAAGGAAGAGATTACCGAGAGCTTCCCGGATCTCCTCGAAGCTTTCGCATCTGTCCCGGCCAGCACAGGCGGGCTAATTCTAGACGGCGAAATCCTAGGCTGGGACTTCGCCACCGGCCGGGCGCTACCCTTCGCTGTCATGGGCCAGCGCATCGGTCGCAAGCGCGTACAAGCTGAACTCCTGCGCAAGATCCCCGCCGTCTTCATGGTCTTCGATCTGCTCTACTCCGCAGGAGAGCTACAGCTCGACAAGCCATTGAAAGCCCGTCGCAACGCCCTAGAAGCCATCGTCGAGCAGCTCGGTACGCTTGCCACATCCCCCATCCCAATTGAAGATCGCACCCCTCCTGCACAAGCCGACCTCTTCTCGCAGCTCGAACCAACAGCCGCCGAGGAAGAGAAATTCGCACGCCTCATGCTCTCGCCCTCGCGTCTGGTCGAATCCGCCGAAGAGATCGATCGCGCCTACGCAGCCGCCCGTGCCCGCGCCAATGAAGGCGTCATGCTCAAAGCCGCCAACTCGCACTATCAGCCTGGTCGCCGGGGCCTAGCCTGGATCAAGCTGAAGCGCGAACTCGCCACCCTCGATGTCGTCATCACCGGAGCCGAGTTCGGCCATGGCCGTCGTGCCGGCATCCTTAGCGACTACACCTTCGCCGTCTGCGGCCCCGCCTTCCACCAGACCGGCGAACTCCTCAACGTCGGCAAGGCCTACTCCGGCCTCACCGACGCCGAGATCGCCGAACTAAGCGCCTGGGCGATGGCCCACACTTTGGAAGATCAAGGCCACTTCCGCACCGTTGAACCCATTCGCATCCTCGAAGTGGCCTTCAACAACATCATGCGCAGCGAACGCCACGCCAGCGGCTTCGCCATGCGCTTCCCGCGCATCCTTCGCATCCGCGACGACAAGCCCCTCGAAGAGATCGACACCCTCGACCGCGTCGAAGAGATTTATCAATCCCAGGTCGACAAGCCGGTGGAGTGAATCAGATGTGTCTACTCAGACTGACCCGTGACCTGGAACTTCGCAAGTCTTCCATCCGGCATGAGTAACTCATAGTTCTTCATCACGAAGTGAGAGACCTTCGGCTCCTTCAACTTGTTAGACAGAAGCATCGCTTTGTAGTCTCCCGGAGCCAGGAACCCATCGTAGGATTCAAACCTCGTCTCCCCCGAATGGTTCTCAATTCCACCTTCAAGCTCGAACTTCGCTCCATCGATCGTTGCATTCAAAACGAGCTGCGAAGCGCATTGTGGCGTCGCTCCCCTCTGTGTGCACTGCCACACGGTTCGCGATGAAGTCACGTGAAGGTTCACGTTATAGTCAGCCGGATTGGGGGGCGTTGAGGCAAAGGAGGCGGTTGCGCAGAGCAGAAAACAGGGAAGATGGCGGAGGGCAAAGCTCTTCATGATCGAGACCCTTTCAATTCCATGCTGATCATATATCCGCTTCCGCGCGCGAGGATTGCTACCCTCACTTCACCCCGACCGCTTGGTCCGAATGATGTCCTCGCAGTTGAAGCACTGCCGCATCGCGATCCCCGGCTTCCCCGTCTCGCGATTGTTCGGGTGGATCGCCTGCAGCCGGTTGCACTTCTCGGTGATGTGGTAAACATCGCTGCCGATGCCCCACGTTGGTGGAATCTCCGGAGTAAGCCCCGGTTCTGACGGAAATAAAAGAGTTGCCTGCACTACATAAGAATACCGGCGACGCCAGTGGAAAGAAATTCCACGAGATTATGGCTGTTTACTCTCCAATGAACCTCGTTCCGGGCCACCGTTCCGCGACACCTGCATCGCAACCATTATGGAATATCAGCATGCGTGTCAGCTTTCGCGCCGTCTCCCCGACTTGTTCCGGATGCGCTGTAGCAACTACTTGCCCTGCAACTCAGAGCAATGAGAGCTGTCCTGAACATTTCTAACTCGGTCCCATCCGCGGCAGGATAGTAAGCTCCCTGACGGTGACAACTCCGCCAGGGTGAGGTCCCCGTACTCGAGCAGCACTTGTTCCTGAATCACAGTCTTGTCAGCCGCGGCATCGGTAAGGTCCTTCACCGCGGCCAGGCCAAGTCGAATGACAAAGGTTGACTGCGAAGCATTGCCAGCGGGCGGAGAGATGACGACAAGCACCTCACTGAACGCAGTGCCGCTAACGGCCGAACTGAAAAAGACAGGTGAGCAGAGGTCTATCGGCTTAACGATACTTAAGGGGTTGAAAGTAATCTTTCCGGCCCCTGCGCCAGAACTTTGCGACCCTATATTCAAGGTTTGTTCAATATTGTATTTGACGGAGCTTGCATTGAACACGCATGCAGCTGCGGTGTCACCATAACTCTTGAGAGTAACGGCGATTGTGGCGGTCCTTGCTGTAATCGGGTTGTCTTGCGCGAAGATGGATCCACACCCAACCGTAAGAATTACTACCAGCGATGAAAGCATCTTCACAGGTACACCTCGGTCCAATCAATTAACACGGAGGATTATGGCACGACGAATCGAGCTTCCCGTCTATTAATTTCGAAACGCTGCGGAGCTTTTGCGCTCGGCGGCCATCCGGGCATCGTCGCCTTTTGCTAAAGGCCGGAGTACATGCACTTACGCCGACCCCGCGATCGATTTCTACAGGCCAATCAATCGAAGACGAGGTTGGAGGCATCTATAGTCACATGGAATATCGTCAACTTGGCAAGTCAGGATTCAAGGTGCCGGAGCTCTGCTTCGGCTGCGGAACATTCGGCGGACACGACAACGAGTTCTTCAAGACCTGGGGCGCGTCCGACGTCGCCGAGGCCCGCAAGATCGTCGACATCTGCATGGAAGCCGGCCTCAACTTCTTCGATACCTCGGACATCTACTCGATGGGCTCCAGCGAAGAAGTCCTCGGCAAGGCCATCGACCACCTGAAGCGCGAAGATGTCCTCATCTCCACCAAGGCCACCTTCCGCTTCGGTAAGGGCCCCAACGATGTCGGCAGCTCCCGCTACCATCTCACCCAGGCCCTCGAAGGCTCCCTGAAGCGCCTCGGGACGGACTACATCGACGTCTACCACCTCCACGCCTTCGACGCGACCACGCCAGTCGAAGAGACCCTGAACACCCTCGACAACTTCATCCGCCAGGGCAAAGTCCGCTACATCGCCGCATCGAACTTCTCCGGCTGGCACCTCATGAAGTCGCTCTCCGTTAGCGAGCGCTACGGCTGGTCGCGCTACATCGGCCACCAGGTTTACTACTCGCTCCTAGGCCGCGACTACGAGTGGGAGCTAATGCCCCTCGCCGCCGACCAAGGCGTCGGTGCTCTCGTATGGTCGCCCCTCGGCTGGGGCCGTCTCACTGGCAAAATCCGCCGCGGCCAGCCGATGCCTGAGACCAGCCGCCTCAACTCAAAACTCTCCACGGACGCCGGCCCGCAGGTCCCCGAGGAGCATCTCTACAAGGTCGTCGACGCTCTCGATGAGGTTGCTGCCGAGACCGGCAAGACCGTTCCGCAAGTTGCGCTGAACTGGGTGCTCCGCAGGCCCACTATCTCGACTGTCATCATCGGTGCCCGCACCGAGGAGCAACTCAAACAGAACCTCGCCGCAGTGGGCTGGCAGCTCACGCCGGAACAAATCGCCAAGCTCGACGCCGCCAGCGCGGTTCCGCTCGCCTACCCCTACTGGCACCAGGCCTTCTTCTCGGAGCGCAATCCCTTCCCCGTGCCTCAGAAGTAGTTGGTCTGTGCCCATTCATCAGGTCTGTGCCCCATTCATCGCAGCAACATCGCGATGAGTGGGACAGCCCGAGAATCTTCCGGTCACGCCGAATAATTCGGCAACTGCTTCAAGTGGTGTTTCAGGTGCCCGATGTAGTCCTCGATCAGGAAGCCAAGCGGCATCGGCCCTTCTTCGAAGTGCCACACGCGGCCCAGATGTTCTACCTTGATGTGCTGAATTACATAGGCGAGATGCTGGTTGAACACCCGCCACGTCTCGAGCGCCTGCATCCACGGCATCACCGCGTAGCACTGCACCGCGACCCACTCTTCCTGCTTGTAGCCGGGGAGATGCAGGTCAGGCTCAATCTGCAACCGTACAAACCGCTGGTGGTTGTTCGCGGCCGAATCGATCAGGTGCCCGACGACCTGTTTGGCGCTCCACTTGTTCGCGCCGAGAGGCTGCGAGGTCAATGGTTCAGGCAGGCGGCAAAGCCCATCGAAACCCTGCTCAACAACAGCACGCAACTCGGCAGCGAGTTTCTTGGGTTCAAGTGTGGAGAGGTCGCTCGGTTCGGTATAAAGCAAGGGCATGGAAGACTCCTGGTACGGTGCAATTCTAATTTCCGACTGGCGTCGCCACCGGCTTGCCCTTCTCATTCAGGACAACCTTCGCCGCTGGGGTGTGGTGGTCGTGCGTGAAGAGCACGGTCCATTGCTCCGGAATCGCGCGCTCATAAAATCTCTTGCGCTCCGCAATGCACCGCACCGGGTCTAGATCGTATGCGATCACCCACGTCGGATCGAGATGGTGCACGGTCGGGATCAGGTCGCCAATGTAGCAGGCATGCTCGCCGCCCGACTCAATATGAACGCCGATCATCTGCGCCGTGTGACCCGGAAACTCCTCCACCGAAATGCCGGACACGATCTCAGGATTGGCACGAATGCCTTCCGCCGTGAGTAGCGTCATCTGGCCGGAGGCGATCAAAGGATCGTAGTTCGGCGAAAGATAGCTGACGCGGTCGCGGTCAAGCTGCAGGTGCCCATGCGCAACCTCGCCTGCGTGCGCAAAGTATCGTGCGTTGGGAAAAGTCGGCGTCACCGAGCCATCAGGATGCAGCGTCGTGTTCCAGCCGCAATGGTCGAAGTGCAGGTGGGTATTGAGGACGACGTCAACCTCCTCCGCTCGCACCCCGGCGGCTGCGAGCGAGGCTGGCAGCAACTCCTGATTCTGTTGAATCTCGCGCATCTTTGCGGACTGTTTGTTGCCGATGCCAGTCTCGATCAGAACGACGTGCTTGCCCGTCCGTACCACCACAGAATTCAGGCCGAGCAGAATGCGGTTCAGATCGTCCGCCGGCGTCCGCTTCGACCACAGCGTCTTGGGAACGACGCCGAACATAGCCCCGCCATCCAGCAGGTAGGTGCCATCGCTGCAGACGGTCACGTCGAAGGCGCCCACATCCAGCCGTGTCCGTACGAGATCGCCATCGTTCGCTCGTGCTGCAGGATGTGTCGCGATGGTTGCCGATGTGCTCACGCAGAGTAGTCTACCGCGCGTGACTTCGCTCAGTTCGCGTGTCGCGCATTCGCAACGCCTGCGGTCGCAGGCGCGCATTCTTTACTGAACACGCGAAACTGTTGCCAGATATGCGGAGAAACCAGGCTAGACTAATCCTGACTCTCCATCAGGCCTGCAGACCCACCGAGAGAGAATCGCCCAGCGAAGCCGCTAATTCGAAGCTGACCGGGTTCGCCGAAGAGATCACTGCTGGGACGGCCGCTGCCGGGCGCTTGCCCTGAAAACACTGGCGGCAGAGCACAGGACGTCCCTGGGTCGGCTTGAACGGGACCGTCGTCTCGATATGGCACTCGGAGCACTCGGTCCGTGTCTCCGTCCGGGCGACCGCCGTGGCGGGAGTTCCGGGCGCGCGCACCCCGACGCTGGCACGCTTGGCCTTGCAAGGCTTGCAACGCTTGGGATCGTTCTTGAATTGTTTGTCGAGGAAGAATATCTGCTCGCCGGCAGTGAATACGAACTGGCCGTGGCAGTCAACGCAGGTCAGAAGTCTGTCGATAAACTCGGTTTGCATCGCTTTTCTCCATGTCTTGCAGGAAAAAGGATGATCACTCCACCGGCCATCGGACGCGACCGTGCGAGGTGGTCAAGCTTAATGTACCGGGGCCCGATGTAGTCAGTTTCTGGACGCGGCAGCAGGAGAGAGGTCTGCCGGTCAAAGCTCACGAGTTAGAAAAACTCGCCGAGCGATCTGCGGAAGGCCACCACCGTTACGCCTTCTGTGTGCCTGAGTTCGGCAAGGGCATTGGGCGGCGGCCTTCCTATAGTCGTTCCATACAGCTTTTTACTGCTTGTTGCGTAAAGCGTGCTACTTTAGTGCCGAAGTCAGAAACGGACTTAGTCCTGTTCCTTACGAACCTTCTTGCGGTTGCGCTTGCGGGCCAGTGCTTCCTTCACCCGCTTCTTCTCGCCCGGCTTCAGGTAAAAAGAGTGACGTTTTACTTCCTTAATGATGTCTTCCGTCTGCACTTTACGCTTGAACCGGCGAAGAGCGTTCTCAAGAGGTTCACCTTCCTGAACACGAATCTCTGCCAAGGGAAATACACCTCCAAACCATCCCTGATCGGGTTTATATCTTAGGATACCTCCTTACGCCAGAGAAAAATAGAATAATTGCGCAGCTTTTTGATGCTTTGTAACGTATTGCCCGTTGTTGCCGCACTTTGACCGCTGCGGAACAACGTCCAGGCCGGGCTAAGATAGGGCGTATGATTCGCTCGTACCAGGGGAAACTCCCCGTCATTCCAGCAACTTGCTACGTTGACGCCTCCGCGCAGGTCATCGGCGATGTGTCGCTCGGAGAACACTGCAGCATCTGGATGAACGCCGTCGTACGCGGAGACGTCAACTCCATCCGCATCGGCGCTCGTTCGAACGTCCAGGATTGCGCCGTTCTGCACGGTATGCGACATCTGTACCCCGTGATCATTGGCGAGCTGGTAACCATCGGCCATAACTCCACCGTCCACGGCTGCACCCTTGAAGACGCCGTCCTGATCGGCATCGGCGCGGTCGTCCTGAACGACGCCCGAATTGGCGAGGGTTCCATCATCGCCGCCGGCGCTGTCATCCCGGAGCACACGGTCATCCCGCCGAAATCGCTTGTCGCAGGTGTTCCCGGGAAGGTCCGTCGCACGCTTGGCGATGCCGACCGCGAGATGATCCTCAAGTACGCCCAGAACTACCTCGACTACACGAAGATCTACCTCGCGGAGACTGAATGACCCGCGGGTGCCTAAGAAACTCTGAAATAACCAGCAAGCCCCGCAGATGTTCCACGTGGAGCATTAAAAATCGCTCCGCGGAACCTCGAATTAGCCTTCGCTATGAGTTCCCAGCCAGAAGCCGACAGCCACCAGCTGCGCCACAAGCAGCAGTTCCAGGACGAAAGTCATGCTTTCGGGCACCTTGATTGTCTCGGGATAAAGCATCGTCAGCACCACCAGTGCCACGGCCATGCAAACAGCGGCGACGTACGCTGTCGTCCTGGCAAAGCTGACGCGGCGGGCGGCCCGCCGCGCAGGTTCCTCAGCCAGGGACGCCCGGAGACGCAGATGGAAGTCCACCGGCACGGCGATCTCGGGCCTGCGCTCCAGCGCCGCGATCAGTAGGGATTCCTGATTATTTTGCTCTGGGTTCATCGCGCGACTACCTCCCTGGGGCGAATTCTAGTTCTTACGGCTTCACCGAGGCGCTGTCTTCCTCGATGGAGATGCGTTCTGACCGTGCCTATCGGCAGATGAAGGATCTCTGCAATCGCCTCGTAACTGCACTCTTCCTGATGATAGAGCACCAGCACGGCGCGTTCGCTCTCGCCAAGCGCGAGCAACTCGCAGTCCACGGTCTGCCAGAACTCCTGCTCGAGAAGCTGCTGTTCAGCGTCGGGATCAGGGTGCGCAAAGGATTCCATATAATCGGGCGCGGTCTCGTCCTGCGCCGAAAATGGCATCACTCTCGCGGCTCGCTCCTTACGGCGGCGCTTCCACTCGTCCTGCGCGACATTGACCACGATCCGGTAAAGATAAGTCGAGATCTTCGCCTGTCCGCGAAAGTTGTCCAGTGCGCGATAGAGACGCAGAAAGACCTCCTGTGCCAGGTCGTCCACCTGTTCGCGGTCACCCGTCAGACGCAGCAGGGTCCGGAAGACCATGGACTGGTGTTCGCGGACGATCTCTTCGAACTGGAGGTGTGTCTGCAAGTTGGGTAAGACCGCAGTATGCGCCGAAAGTTTCAGGGTTCGCCATGAAACTTTCAGCGAACGGCGAGGTCTAACCCGGCCAGAAACACACCAGTGAATGAGGAGAACGATATGTTGATGGAGTTTGAGAACGCGTTCAGTAGCCCGTTTATCGTCCCGGTTGCGGCGATGATCATGGTTCCCGCCATCGTCGCTGTCTCGAAGCTCAGCGACTACAGCACGCGCAAGCTGCAGTACGAGGAGCGCATGGCGGCGATCGCAAAGGGAATCCCGCTTCCCGAACTGCCGCCGATGCCGATGCGGAGCTCGTTCGTAAATCTGCAGATTCGGATGGGCAATGTGCGGCGCGGCGGCATCGTGTTGGTGGCTACGGGGATCGGAGTCGCGACGTTCTTCATCGTGCTCGCGTGGATCTTGCAGGAGCGCGATGTTCTTTCGGGCGCAGCCGCGGCGATCATCCCCTTTGCCATCGGCGTGGGTCTGCTGATTGACGCTTGGGCGCAGGCGCGGGAGATAGGAAGCAGCGGGCTGGCAAACGGGCTTTGAGGCCGCTGTTTGCGGAACGCCGCTTGACGGGTTCGATAGAGGTGTTGCTTGACGGATTCGATAGACTGGAACTCTTATGTCGACCCTGAAAGCCGTACGCGGCACCCGCGACCTGCTGCCGCCCGAAACCGCACTTTGGAACCGCGTTGAGGCTACTGCCCGCGCTGTCTTTGCCCGCTATGGATTTGGCGAGATCCGTACGCCCGTATTCGAAGACACGCAGCTATTTGTCCGCGGCGTGGGCGAAGAGACCGATGTCGTCTCGAAGGAGATGTACACCTGGGAGGACCGCGCCCGCGCTGCCAGTGAAAAGGCCCAGTCGCTGACCCTTCGGCCAGAGAACACTGCTGGTGTGGTTCGCTCGTATATCGAACATAAGATGGGTGATACGGGCATGCTGCAGAAGCTCTTCTACATTGGTCCGCAGTTCCGCCGCGAGCGTCCCCAGCGGGGCCGATACCGCCAGTTCTGGCAGATTGGAGCCGAGGTTCTTGGCCCTCAATCCTCCGGTGCCGAGTCGGCACTGCGCGACGCCGAAGTGCTTGAGATGCTGGCGACTCTCCTTGATGAGCTTGCGATCCCGCGCGCATCCGAGGCAAACGACGGCAAGGGCTGGCGGCTGGCGCTGAACTCAGTTGGCTCGTCGACGGACCGACCTCGATACATCGCAGCTTTGAAGGCCGCGCTCGAGCCGGTTAAGGCGACAATGTGCGTCGACTGCCAGCGCCGGGCGGAGACGAATCCACTGCGTGTGCTGGACTGCAAGGTGCCGGAGGATCAGCCCATCATCGACGGTCTGCCGAAGATCGCCGAGTACCTGGATGAGGCTTCAACCGCGCACTTCGCCGAGGTCAAGGCAGCGCTGGACGCCTGCGGCGTGCCGTATGTCATTGAGCCAAGGCTGGTTCGCGGCCTGGACTACTACACGCGGACGACCTTCGAGTTCACCGTCGCGCTCGGTCTGGGAACGCAGAATGCGCTTCTCGGCGGCGGCCGATACGACGGTCTGAGCGAGATGCTGGGCGGCCCGAAGGCCCCAGGAATCGGCTTCGCGATCGGCGAAGACCGCCTGATCCTGACGTTACAGGCGCTTGCCGAGGCTGGCTCAGTAACCATTGCCGAAAGCAAGCTGGACGCCTACATCGCCCCGATGGGCGCAGGCCAGAACGCCGCAGCACTCGCGCTGGCGAAGGACCTCCGTGCTTCGGGTTTGTCGGTCGAGGTAGGCGACGGCAGCTTCCGGCTGAAGAAGTCGTTTGAGCTAGCAGACAAGCTGGCGCGTCGAATCCTGATCCTTGGTGAGGATGAAGTGGCGACCGGGGTAATGACCGTGAAGACCTTCGCTACGGGCGACCAGGTAAAGGTGGAGCGGGCAGAACTTGGAGAGTTCCTGAAGAACTGATTCAGCTTGCTGAGAGCGGGCGTGTCGAGGATACTCAGGCCCTGAGGAAAGAATCCGATGCTGCCCAGGGATTTCATCGTTCAATCGGCAGCCACTCTCGCTGTAGCGGGGATGCAGAGAGCGACGGCGAAAAGCTGGCCGCCGCTGCCCGAACCCAGTTGGGCGTGACCACAGGCTACGATCCTCAATATGCCCGCATCACCTATCCGGGTGGGGACGTTGCGCGGTCGACAGGCGTCTGTGCCGATGTGATCGTGCGCGCGGGGCGGGACGGCCTTGGGCTAGATCTTCAACAACTTGTTCATGAAGACATGGAACGCCACTTCGCGGCCTACCCGAAGGCCTGGGGTACGAAGCGTGCAGACTCGAACATCGACCATCGTCGCGTGTTGAATCTTGAGACATTCTGGCAGCGTTCGGGGCAGAGGCTCTGGTATGCCGCAAGGGAGACCAGGGGAGATACGTTCGAGGCAGAGCTTCGGATCGGGGATCAACTGACTTGGCTCCTTGATGCACGGTTGCCCCATGTGGCCATTGTCGTGGCCGCATCTCCTTCCGCAACCCGGTCGTCCACAACATCGGTGAAGGAGCGCAGGAGATCGAACTTGCCGCTTTTCAACCCCATCTCGCGAAGGGGCACTATCGCTGGCCGAAGGCGTGAGCCTGCGGGCCGTCAGATAAGCAAGGTCACAGGTCGCGTAACGCGTACGATTGAATCAGGGCATGCGATAGACGGTGGGGCCACGGAAGAGGTCTGCCGGGCCTGTGATCAGCCCGCCAAGGACAGCTCCGATTCCGGCCCCGGCCGCAGCGAACTTCCCCTTGTCGTCACCGAAGAAGCTGTCTTTTCCGCCCGCCAGGCCGATCCCAACGCCAACCCCTATGCCCGCGCCAATGCCCGCCCCGACCGCGGTCGACACACCGTAGCGGGTGAGCTTGACGCTCTTCACGTCGGCGCGTTGGAAGGTGTGTTTGCCGCAGATTAGGGTTGCGTCGTCGACAGAGAGCAACTTGCAGGTGCCGCCGCCCTTATCCGCTGAAACGTGAATCTTGGTTTGCGCTGGGAGCGCTTTCAGGTAGTCCCAGTTGGATCCGGCGGGCGCCTGCGCGAGCGCGGAGGTTGTGATCGCCAGAACGCTGATCGCAATGCCGAACATAGCGATTTGGCGGATGGCAGGACAGGTCATCATCGGGGCCCGGAGCAACGAGGTCGAGAAGCGCACGTTTCCTCACAGATGCAGCGGATTTCCGGCAAGGCAGACGTTATGGCGGTGTCGATTGGTGATCAGTGTAGTGAGATTCGCCGGCGTTACAAGATAATTCGTCGATGCGGGCGACTTTCTTGCGGCAGCGCAAGCGAATGGGTCGCTGAACAAACGCGCAGGCTGGCGGAAGTTCGTACAATAGAACCACTGTGACACTCGACTTTTTAGGCAAGCTGCAACGAACGAAGATGTGCGGAGATCTCCGCGCTGAGGATGCTGGCAACGACGTAGTCCTGATGGGCTGGGTGAACCGGCGACGCGACCATGGCAACCTGATCTTTCTCGATGTGCGCGACCGCAGCGGCATTACGCAGATCGTGCTCGATATCGAGAAGTCGCCGGAGGCCCATGCCAAGGCAGAGGCCGCGCGTTCGGAGTATGTCGTCGCGGTGAAGGGAAGCGTGCGCAAGCGTGCAGCTGGCCTTGAGAACCCAAACATGTCGACGGGCGATGTTGAGGTTGTTGCGCATGAACTATTACTGCTGAACGAGGCGAAGACGCCGCCGTTCTCGCCTGCCGAAGAGGCGATTGCGAATGAAGAGGTGCGGCTGAAGTACCGCTATCTCGATCTGCGGCGGGTGGAGATGCAGAAGAACTTCGCGCTGCGCAGCCGCGTGGCAATGGCGATCCGGAACTACCTCGTGGCCGAAGGCTTCCTCGAGATCGAGACGCCCTTCATGACTCGGTCGACGCCAGAGGGCGCGCGCGATTATCTTGTTCCGAGCCGCGTGCATGGTGGGCATTTCTATGCGCTGCCGCAGTCGCCGCAGATCTTCAAGCAGATCCTGATGATCTCCGGGTTTGATAAGTACTTTCAGATTGCGCGATGCTTCCGCGATGAGGACCTTCGCGCGGATAGACAGCCCGAGTTTACGCAGATCGACCTCGAGACGACCTTCCCGCAGCAGGAACTGATCTTCGGATTTGTCGAAGGCTTTTTGAAGGCGGCGTTCAGGGAAGCGGGCATCACACTTGAGCCTCCGTTCGTGCAAATGACGTATGACGATGCGATCAAGAACTACGGCATCGACAAGCCGGATATGCGGCTGCCTGCGATGGTTTCGCTGACCGATGAACTTACGTCGGAGTTGCGCGAGACGTTGAAGATCGAGCAGGCGCTGCCGGTGCTTGGGTTCGTGATTCCAAGCGTTGGCGAACTAAGCGGGACGGCGCGTAAGTCGCTGCTGTCGGAGATTCGCGGTGGCTTTGGCGACTCCGGCCTTGATCTGCTGGATGTGGCGCGACTCAAGACGAACGAGACGTTCGCTCCGCTGGCTGCAGCGATTGAGACGAAGGCCTCTCTTGGTGCGGACGATCTGTTGATCGTGGTCACGCCGAAGCTGGGCACGCCGGCCATGTGGAACTACGATCCGCAGTGGATCTACAAGCGCGTCGGCGCACTGCGGCTTACGCTGGCGGCGAAGTTCGCGGACAAGCACAAGCGCTTCGAGCAGACGGGCACAGCGGCGGACTTCAAGTTTCTCTGGGTCACCGACTTCCCGATGTACGAGTGGGATGAAGAGCACAAGGTCTGGAACGCGGCGCACCATCCGTTCACGTCGCCGCATGAAGAGGACATCAAGGCTGGCAAGCTGACGAACGATAAGGGCGCAGTGCGGGCGCTCGCTTACGACATAGTGCTGAATGGCACGGAGCTTGGGTCGGGATCGATACGTATCCATCGCCAGGATGTCCAGGCGGAGATATTCCGGTCTTTGGGCATGACGGATGAAGAGGCGCATGAGCGCTTTGGATTCTTCCTCGATGCTCTTGAGTACGGCACACCTCCGCATGGCGGCATTGCGCTGGGGCTTGATCGCATCGTGATGATCCTCGCCGGGGCGACGAGCCTGCGCGAGGTGATCGCATTCCCGAAGACTGCCAAGGCGATCGATCTGATGGTGGATGCGCCGACACCGGTGAGCGAGCAGCAGTTGAAAGAGCTTAGCTTGCGGGTCGCGACGAAGAGTTGAGGTGATCCACTCCCATCCATGCGATGAGATCGTTATGGATGGGCACCCGGTTCTTGTAGAGTCTAAATCGCTGAAAGGTTCGGACGGCTGAGGCGGTACGAACTTACTCGGGACTCGTCGCTGAGCTAAGCTTGACGGTGTTTCGAGCGGCGCAGCTTGATGGCTTAAGTGATTTGTAACATTTGGAGGAGCAAATGCAACTTCGTCGTTCTCTATATGCCTTGGTGGTTGGCGCGGTTGCAATGGGTCTAACGCCGATGATGGAGGCGCAGGTGAAACCGGCACCGCCCGCGCAGTCGCCGCTGGCGGCCGAGAACACTTTGCCTCCGCATCGGACGGCGCTTATCTTCGGGCAGAAGATCTCGTACTACGATTCGGGCTCGGGGCCGACGCTGGTGCTGGTGCATGGCTTTGCAAGCCAGGCGCGTTTCGATTGGGGCAATGTGATCGTGCCGCTGAGCAAGCATCATCGTGTGATCGCTCTCGACCAAATTGGTTTTGGCGGGTCGGACAAGCCGTTCATCGATTACAGCATTCAGACTTATGTGGACTTCCTTGGGGAGTTTCTGCGCTCGCTGCGCGTCGAGAAGTTTGATCTTGCGGGTGAGAGTCTTGGTGGATGGATTGTCGCGAATTACACGATGCAGGCGCTGGCTCCAGCGAACGATGGTAAGTTTGCGCTGCCCAAGCCGGAGAAGCTGATACTTGAAGATGCGGCGGGACACACATCGCTGCACTCGGTGTTACAGCGGATTCCGATCGCTGGAAACCTACGCGATGCTGCGGGCGTGGCGATTGTCTTCTACGACAAGTCGCGCATTACTCCGGAGTTCATCCGCGAGAGCTTCGCGATGAAGCTGAAGGCGAACGACGGTATGACGGAGCGGCTGCTGGTGGGCAATCCGGAGACGGACAAGGAAGTGGTTGGCAAGAATCTGGCCGGCATCTCCATCCCCACCCTTGTGGTGTGGGGCGGTAACGATGAGCTGGTTCCGCTGGCCGATGGCAAGGACTATGCGGAGAAGATTCCCGGAGCAAAGCTGGTGATTGTGCCGGAGTGCGGGCATGCGCCTTCGCTTGAGAAGCCGAAGGAGTTTGTCGACGCGGTGACGGAGTTCCTGGGTAACTGAGGCCGACGGCCCGGTTGGCTAGGCGTCAACCGGGCGGAAGCTCAAACAAGGCATCGAAGACGCGACCAACGATCCTCTTGATGGTCGCTTTGTCGAGCAGGGCGGTCTCCAACTGCGTCTCGAGGACCAGGGTGGAGATGATAGGAAAGATTGCCTCGACCGCCGATGTAAGTCTGATTCCGTTTTTTTGTCTGGGTTGAAGTCCGAGGATGTTGGAGATTCGCTGCTCATCATTTTCAGTGATGAATGCTTTTCTCAGACTCTGCAGGCGAGACTTCGACTCGGGATGTCGCAGGGCGAAGAGCTTGAACTCGAGCAGCAGCAGGGACCATGCTGTGTCCGCGGTGCGCTGAAGGTAAAAAGACCGGAGCGCTGCAAGATTGCCTTCGGCGTTGGTTGAGACGGACAGGAACTTCTCCATCTGCGCCCGAAAGCAGTTGGAGCGCTCTTCGATAAGGGCAAGGAAGATGTCTTCCTTGCTCTTGAACTGGGCGTAGATAGCACCCTTGGTGCGGCCGGCGAGAGCGGCGATTTCGCCAAGGTCAGCACCTTCGTAGCCGTCACGAACGAAGATCGTTTCGGCAGCTTGCAGGAGACGCGCCCGCGTCTCCCTGGTTTTGAGTTCATGCTTATTTGCAGTTTTTTCGACAGTCATCATTCCTGATTTCATTTTAGTAAAGGGATCGGTCGCGACCGGACTCAACTTGTTCCGGTTTGGCCGATCGCGACTCAACCAAAGCATAGCGAAGCTCTTGATTTTCTATTAGAAGGTGGGAGACGAGAAGCCGCAGATCCTTTAGCTGATGCATGAGCTCAACGATGTCGGCTCCGGATTGATCTCCGCTATCTGAAGGTAGCTGATCGCAGCAGGTCATGGTATCTCCGTCGTACTTCATCGCTGCCTAGCTCTTCGCCTCGGTGAGCTTCCATGAGCGTTCCACTGCAGCCGTGTAGCGTTTGGCAAGCGACTTGGCTAAGTGGTCCGCGACGTTGGTGCTCTCCGACTCTCCCCGTATCGTCGCCTTGATCTGCTCGGTCCCGATGACGCTGCCGGTGGCCCGGGTGAAGGTCGCGTCGAACTTCATCTGCGTGGTACCCACAAAGAAGCCGATGGGGCCAAGGGCCGCGCGCTTCACGGAGCTGCCCTGCTTGAATGCCATGACTGAGATGTGGACGATGTACTGCGGGCAGCCGGCACCCTGTTCGCCGTCACGATAGACGCGGCCAACATCTTTTGTTTTGCGGAAGCGGTCGACGATGTGCTCGTAGACGAGTGCCCGGTAGGCGGCTGGCACTTCGGCGCGGCCCCAGTCCGGCTCGGAGATAAGGACGCTGTTGCGTTCAACGGAGGTGCCGCATGAGGTCTCTGAAGCAACAAGGGACAGGGCGCTCTTCTGGCTTGGCGGCTGCTGGCTGGGGAAGCTGGCGGCGGCTCGCGTGGCAGGCAGAGCGAAGCCGCTCAGGGCAATCTCCGCTTGTTTGGCGGGGAGAACGAAGACGGCCGAATGCGCGCCGCCGTGGGCGTCTTTGAACTCGACCGTGAGCATGTCGACGCGATGATGCATGAACGCTGCTGCCGCAAGACCGCCGCCGTCGGGGATGGTCATGCGGAGGATCCTGCCGCCAACACCCCAGATCTCGACTCGCTGATTGCCGGCGCTCGCGGCTGTTAGCAAACTGCGCGGGATCGAGGTGGTGCCGGACTTTGAGGAGAAGGTGAGCGTGTCCGCGCCTAACGTAAGAGTGCCCTTCTTGTTGGGTTTGGCGTCGGGAAATCCATAGACATGCTGGACGTGAGCGGAGGTCCAGGCGGCCTGGGAGAGTTGCTGGGCGGCAGCTTCGCGGGCTTCGGCGGAGAGGTTCGGAATGCACAGAGATGTGTGGAGGATAAGAAAGATTGCAGCGCCGGAAAGAGGTTTCATAAGTCTCCTTAATAAATACGTACTAGTAGGTATATATATTAAGCAAGAAACGAGTGCAAGGGGATTTGGATGAAAAGAGACAAATTGTAGCGAGATTTGTTTGAGGGCCAGGAGTGTGTCCTACGAGCGCGCTGGTGAATGCGGCCACCTTTGGCGTTGTTGTTCGGCAGGACCAGTGTCAGTCGCCGGTGGCGGCGACCTCGGCTTCAGGAGCAATCGCGAGACGGCGTGACTTGATGTCGCGCATGGGTGGCTGGCCGAAGAAGCGGCTGTACTCGCGATTGAACTGGCTGGCGCTCTCGTAGCCTACATCGAAGGCGGCGGATGCTGCGTCCATGCCGTCGTGGAGCATGCGCTCGCGGGCGACATGGAGGCGCAGGTGCTTCTGGTATTGCAGGGGGCTCATAGCGGTGAGAGAGCGGAACTGGTGGTGCAGGGTGGAGACTCCCATCCGGGCCATCTCGGCCAGCTCTTCGACGCGGAGGGGTTTGGCGTAGTTTGCTCGCAGCCATTCGACGGCGCGGGCGGTGCGCTGGCTCTGTTCGCCGAGCGTGGCGATGGAGCGGAGGTGCTTGCCCTGAGGGCTGCGCAGGAGCCGGTAGATGACTTCGCGGTGGAGCATGGGACTGAGGAAGGCGATGTCCTGTGGGGCGTCGAGGAGATCCATCAGGCGCAGGCAGGGGGCGAGGAGTTCAGGCGTGGTGACGCCCATGGCCATGCCGCGGGTGCCGGCGGGTTCGTTGGTGTGGAACTCCTCCAGGCTTAGAATCTCGCGAACCGTGGGCATGTCGAATTTGAGCAGCATGCCGAGCAGAGGTTTCTGCGGGGTGGCGGCGACGATCTGGCTGACTACGGGGAGGTCAACCGAGGTGAGCAGGAGGCTGGACTCATCGCAGAGGAAGGTGGTCTTGCCGAGGTCGATGCGCTTCTGGCCCTGGACGAAGACGACGAGGTGAGGCTCATAGGTGGCGGAGCAGCAGGCGGTGGGTGTGGAGCGGCGGGTGAGGATCATGCCGGGGACGGCGGTGGAGCGTGGGCCTTCGGTGGGGCAATGCGCGGAGATCTTTCGGGCTAGAGTTGCGCGCAGGGTTATGACGGCCTTGTTGTCAGGCTGAGGTGTCGGTTCAAAGTGTGCTGTCATCTGGTCGCTCTATCTCTTCCTTACTTACGGTATCTCCAGTGCGGTGGCTTGTTGACAAAATTCATAACCGGCGACAGGATCAGGCAAGATATTGGCAGGATCGGGATACCGGCTTTCAGGGGTGGTTGCGTAGGCTTGGAGATGAGAAAGGGCAGTGAACGGGCCGTGAGTCTGGCTCGATCCGGAGGGTAAAAATATGCAGAAACGCAAACTGGGAAAGAGCAATCTGGAGGTCTCGGCGCTTGGGTTTGGAGCGATGGGGATGAGCTTTGGCTACGGCAAGGCGGGGGACAAGCAGGAGATGATCTCACTGTTGCGAGCCGCGGTGGACAAGGGCGTGACGTTCTTCGATACGGCGGAGGTATACGGGCCGTACGCGAACGAAGAGCTGTTGGGCGAGGCGTTTGCCGGAATTCGCGATCAGGTGGTGATTGCTACGAAGTTTGGCTTCAAGCTGAAAGAGGATCTGTCACCGGGCTTCGTTGGACTGGACAGCCGGCCGGAGCATATCCGTGAGGTTGTTGAAGGTTCGCTGAAGCGGCTGAAGATCGAGGCGATCGATCTACTGTATCAGCACCGGGTCGATCCGGAGGTGCCGATCGAAGACGTTGCCGGCACAGTGAAGGAGCTGATCGCGGAGGGCAAGGTGAAGCACTTCGGGCTGTCGGAGGCGGGAGCGCAGACGATTCGCCGCGCGAATGCGGTTCAGCCGGTGACGGCGCTGCAGAGCGAGTACTCGCTCTGGTGGCGTGAGCCTGAGGCGGAGATCATTCCGACGCTCGAAGAGCTGGGGATTGGTTTTGTGCCGTACAGTCCGCTGGGCAAGGGATTCCTGACGGGCAAGGTCAACGAGAGCACAGAGCTAGTGGACGGAGACTTCCGCAAGATTCTGCCGCGGTTTACGCCGGATGCGATGAAGGCGAACCAGGGGATCGTCGACTACATCGCGGAGTTGGCGAGGTTGAAGAATGCGACGCAGGCACAGATCGCTCTGGCATGGGTGATGGCGCAGAAGCCGTGGATGGTGCCGATTCCGGGGACGACGAAGCTGCATCGGCTGGAGGAGAATCTGGGATCGCTGAACGTGGAGCTGACGGCGGATGAGCTGGACGAGATCGATGGCGCGGTGAAGAAGATCGATCTGCAGGGCGAGCGTTATCCGGAGAGCATCAAGGCGCTTGTTGGGCGGTAACTGCAGGCGAGTAGGATCGCAGCAAGGGGCCTTCGATGCGGAGGCCCCTTGTGTTGTGCATCAGAACTTTCAGGAGAAGACTTTATGGAGATCAAGAGAGTTGGGTCGCAGGCTTCGAACAAGGGACCGGCGGATTGGTTCACCGGAGCGGTACGGATAGATCAGCCGTTTCAGGCGGCGGAGCCTGCGAAGGTTGGCGGAGCGACAGTGACCTTCGAGCCGGGTGCGCGTACGGCTTGGCATACGCATCCGCTGGGGCAGACATTGATCGTGACGGCTGGCTGCGGGTGGACGCAGCGCGACGGCGGTCCGGTGGAAGAGATTCGTCCCGGTGATGTGGTGTGGTTCGCGCCGGGGGAGAAGCACTGGCATGGAGCTACGGCGACGACTGGTGTGAGTCATGTCGCAATTGCGGAGAAGGTAGATGGCAGGTCGGTGGACTGGCTCGAGCATGTTACGGACGAGCAGTATCGCGCGTGATTCACGCGGTACTGCCGCAGCGGCTTAGTGCCCGGCGGGAGCCTTTCCGCCGACCTTGAAGTTCTTCGTCAGCAGCACGATGGGGGCGGCGATGAGCGTCATGACGCCGATGATCAAGAAGCAATCCATGAACGCCAGCAGCAGCGTTTGGTTGTGAAGCTGTTCGTAGAGCCGCCCATAGGCTGCTGTGACTGCGTCGGCGTGGGAGAATCCGTGCGCCTGCAGGTAGGCGGTGGTGCTGTGAATGTTGTCCTGCAGCGCGGTTGAGGAAGGCGCGAGATTGTTGCCGGTGCGGGCCTGGTGGAAGTTCTGGCGGCGCTCGCTGACGGTGGTGATCAGCGCGATTCCGAAGCTGCCACCCCAGTTGCGGAAGAAGTTGGTCAGCGAGGACGCCTTGTTGTTCTGCGCCGGGGTTAGCTGCGAGTAAGCGATAACGGTGAGCGGCACGAAGAAGAAGGCGTAGCCGAGACCCTGAAGCGCGCGGGCGAGAGCGTAGTGCTCGTAGTCGGTCTGCAGGTTGAAGTGGCTGTAGTGAAGGAACGAGATGCCCACGACCATGACCGCTCCGAAGAGCAGGATCCTGGGGTGGATGATCTGGCGCTGGACGAGTTGCGCTCCTACGGGAGCGAGCAGCGTGATGACGAAAGCTCCGGGCCCAAGGACCAGGCCGGCGTCGATGGCGCGATAGCCGTAGAGGGTCTGCAGGATCTGCGGGATCATCGTAGTGGAGGCGAAGAGGCCGACACCAAAGATGAAGTAGAAGAAGTTTGCGATGGCGAAGTTGCGGATCTTGAGCAGGCGGAAGTCGATGACCGGGTCGGGGTGATTGAGCTCCCAGAAGACGGCAGCGGTGAGGCAGCCTACGCCGACGACGAACATCGCGACGATGAAGCGAGATCCGAACCAGTCGTCGATCTGGCCGCGGTCCAGAAGGACTTCAAGGCAGGCAGAGCCGAGAGCGATGAGGGCGATGCCGATGCCGTCGATCTTCAGCTTGCCGTCGGTACGGACGGTCTTGCGCTCCTCGGCGAAGGACGGGGGATCGTGGACGAAGCGGTTCGTAAGGAAGAGCGAGATGAGCCCAATCGGGATGTTGATAAAGAAGACCCAGCGCCAGTTGTAGTTGTCGGTGATCCATCCGCCGAGCACCGGGCCGATGGCGGGCGCGGTGACGATGGCAACCGTGTAGAGGGCGAAGGCTGAGGCGCGTTTGGCCGGAGCGAAGGTGTCGACCAGGATCGCCTGCTCGACGGGAGCGAGGCCGCCGCCGCCGATGCCCTGCAGCACGCGTGCGATCAGCATGATGTTGAGGCTGGGAGCGATGCCGCAGAAGAACGAGGTGATGGTAAAGAGGGCCACGCAGGCCATGTAGTAGTTCTTGCGGCCAAAGACACGGGAGAGCCACGCGGACATGGGAAGGATGACGGCGTTGGCGACGAGGTAGGTGGTCAGAATCCAGGTGACTTCGTCGTAAGAACGGCCAAGACCGCCGGCGATGTAGGGGAGCGACACGTTCGCGATGGAGGTGTCGAGCAATTCCATGAACGTGGCGATCGTCACCGTGAGGGCAATGACCCAGGGATTGATTCCCGCCCGTTGCACGGCTGTTTGCGGCGGTGTGAGGACGGCGGTTGCCATGGTTCTCCCTAGATCTGCCCGTCGGCTGCGCGGGGCGTATATTTGAGACCGTTCGGTCTTATTCCTGCATCTGATTATTTAAATGGGCGGCAGGGTGCAAATTTTCGGGGGAGAGATGAAAAACGAGGTCGGAATGAGCAAAGGAGAGCTGACTCGGCAAATGATTATCGCGAAGGCGGCGCCTGTCTTCAATCAGCGCGGCTTCGCGGGCTGCTCCATGCAGGACCTGATGCAGGCGACGGGGCTGGAGAAGGGTGGCATCTACCGGCACTTTGCGAGCAAGGAAGAGCTGGCGGTGGCGGCGTTCCGGTACGCGATGCAGGAGGCTGTGGCCGCTCGCATCGTCGATCTGGACAAGGTTTCGGGCGCGATTCCTCGGCTGATGCATGTAGTGAAGGCGTTTGTGGAGATTCCGTCGCCGGTGCCGGGCGGATGTCCCCTGCTGAACGTGGCGGCGTACTCCGAATCCGGTTGCGAGGGAGTTCAGGCGCAAGCGAAGGATTTCATGGGAGCGTGGAAGGCGCGGCTGCTGGGGATCCTGGAGGACGGAGTCGCGAGTGGCGAGCTGCGCGGTGATGTCGATGCGAAAAGGACGGCGAATGCGGTGATCTCGATGCTGGAAGGGTCGCTGGTGATCAGCCGGATTGAAGGGACGAAGCAAGCGAGGCGCGATGCTCAGGAGACGCTCGAGGTGATGCTGAGCGGACTGGCGTCTGCTTCCGCTGCACAAGCTTGAGCGCGCCCGCAAGAAAGTGACAGGTCTTCGATAAAGACTTTCTCGCGAGTGAAATTTCGCAATTGGAGAAAGCCGGCCTTGACATATTCCTATATCGGAATGTAATGTTCCGGCATGGCAAGAGCAAGCACGACGTCGGACGCATTCAACGCGGTGGCTGAACCAAGACGGCGGGAGATTTTGAGCTATCTCGCCGGCTCTGAGCGGCCGGTTGGGGAGATTGTCGCGGCTCTGGGCCTGGAACAGCCTTCGGTCTCGAAGCACCTTCGGGTGCTGCGGGATGTGGGTCTGGTCCGTATGCGCTGTGTGGGCCGCCAGAAGTTGTACCAGACCAACGCGGCGGCGATCCGGCCGCTGCACGAGTGGGCGGGAACCTTCGAGCGGTACTGGCAGCACCAGTTGAATCGTGTGAAAGAGCGCGCGGAGGCGATGGCGCGTCAGGGCCCTGTTTTTAATTCCCCAGAACCGAATCCCAATCTGAAATCTAAGGAGAAGTGATGACCGCTACGGAATCGACGCTCGAAGACATGTTGTTGACCATCAACCAGGAGATCCACGTGCAGGCGTCCATGGACGTGACCTTCGCCGCTCTGCTAGAGCAGTTGGGGCCGGGAAATGAGACGCCCGATGGCAAGTCTCTCAGCATGAAGATCGAGCCATGGCCCGGCGGCCGGTGGTATCGCGATATGGGCGATGGCAACGGGCACTTCTGGGCCAATGTGAAGGCGATCATGCGGCCGACGCTGCTGGAGTTCGTTGGGCCGATGTTTGCCTCGTTTCCGTTCGTCTCGAACGTTCAATACCGTCTGAGCGAGGTCGAGGGCGGAACTCTGATCACCTTTCGCCACACCGCGCTGGGCCTCGTTACCGAAGAGCATAAGGCGGGGATGACTAAGGGGTGGACTTCGATGCACGACCGCGTTCGGCGGCATGCCGAGGGTCGCTGAGAACTGACTCCAAAGGAGGGTAGGCCCATGTGTCCAGTGTGCTTAACCAGCGCAATGTTGATTGCCGGGAGCGTGCTCTCAGCAGGCGGAATTACGGCGATCGTAGTCAGGAAGCTCGGCGGCAGGAGCGCCGGAGAATTTCATCCCATCCCAACCCCAGCAACGGAGGAACATCATGGCTAGCAGCGCGATTGCAGTTCAGCAAGCAGATGTCGTTTCGCATTCCGAGTGGCTCGAAGCTCGCATGGAGTTTCTAGCGAAAGAAAGGGAGTTTACCCACCTGCGCGATGAGTTGAGCCGGCAGCGAAGAACTCTGCCGTGGGAGCGGGTAGAGAAGCGGTATGAGTTCGATTCGGCGAACGGGAAAGTCGCGCTCTCACATCTATTCGACGGCCGCAGCCAGTTGATGGTGTATCACTTCATGCTCGGACCGGGGTGGGAGCAGGGCTGCCCAAGCTGTTCGTTCTTCGCCGACCAATTCGATGGAACGACGATTCATCTTGCCAATCGCGACGTGACGCTGGTGGTCGTCTCTCATGCGCCGCTGGCCGAGATTGCAAGGTTCAAGGCGCGCATGGGATGGAAGTTCCAGTGGGTCTCTTCCTACGAGAGCGACTTCAACTTTGACTATCACGTCTCGTTCACGCCGGAAGAGATGAAGTCAGGCAAGGTCGACTACAACTATGCCGAAGGCGCGTTTCCAAGCGAAGAAGCTCCGGGGATGAGTGTCTTCGCCAAGGATGCGGCGGGAGAGGTGTTTCATACTTATTCCGCCTATGCGCGAGGGCTGGATATCCTGAACGGCACGTATAACCTGCTGGATCTCGTGCCCAAAGGACGGGACGAAGATCGACTGGCCTTCACCATGTCGTGGGTGCGTCACCATGACCGCTACGAGCAGAACTACTCCGTGGACTCGGCACTGAAGCCGGAGGAACTCTTCGCGAGATACGGCAAGGAGAAGAGTGCTGGCGGGTCCTGCTGCTTGGGTGAAGGCCGCTCGTAAGCCCGCCTTCGGGCGTTTACCGGCTGCGGTCTTTGATTGCTGAGGTGAACGCTTCCCAGACCTTCAGGTTGCCGGCGTAGTCGTTCAACATGCGTTCGGGGTGGAATTGAAGTCCCACCACAAACGCGGCGTTGGGATCGTAGTAGGCCTCGATGAGGCCGTCGTCGGCGTGGGCCATGGGCTGGAAGCGTGGGGCGAGTTCGCGGTAACCCTGGTGGTGATAGCTGTTTACTTTCAGTTCATCCAAGCCATACCAGTCTGCCAGCGGGGTGTCTTTAACGATGGAGACCGGGTGGCGGTAGGTGTCGTAGTTTTCGTAATCGATGTGGTGGCGGGCGGTGTGTTTTTCCTTCTGCACATCACCGTAGAGCGTGCCGCCGTTGACGACGTTGAGTAGCTGCGATCCGCGGCAGATGCCCATGATCGGGATTTGCAGCTTCATGGCACGGCGGAGGAGACGGATCTCGATCTCGTCTTTGAGCGGGTGGGTGTTTTCGACGTACTCGAAGTTGGCCTCATCGGCATGGAACCGCTTTGGCTCGATGTCATCGCCTTCGACCAGAAGCAGGCCGTCCATGCGTTCTTTGTACTGCGGCAGGCAGGCAAGCGTGCCCTCGACAACCGGGACGATGAGCGGGAGGGTGCCGAAGCGGATGAGGAGTTCGAGGTGCAGCTCGCCCACGTAGTCGATCTGGCGATCTTTGCGAGAGGTGCGGCGGGAGACGACGAGGACAACAGGACGAGTCATTGGAGCAGGGTCCTCAGCGCGTGGACGAGGCGCTTGTCTTTTTCGCGGCCCTGGGAGGCAACGCGGATGTGGAACTGGTCCATGCCGAGTTTATTCGAGCAGTCGCGAACGTACATCTCGTGATCGACAAGAAGCCTTGTCTGGAGCTCGTTGGCGGTCATGCCGTTTTGAATCTTGAAGAGCAGGAAGTTGGCGCCGGTTGGATAGACATCCAGGTGCGGGAGGGCGCGGAGATCTTCGTAGAGGGCGGTGACGTCGCCGATGAGCCGCCTGCGGCTCTGGTGATAGACGGCGTCGTTATCCGGTAGCTGCGAGAGGAAGTACTGCGCGAGCGTGTTCAGGTTCCAGGTGGGGATGAACCGCCGGAGGCGGTTGAGGAGATAGAGGTTCGAGCTGTAGCAGTATCCGAGGCGCAGGCCGGGGACGCCGCAGTGCTTGCTCATGCTGCGGACGATGAGCAGGTTGGTGAACTGGTCGGCCATGGAGAGCAGGCTGGGGATGGTGTCGCCGGAGAAGTCGATGAAGGACTCGTCGACGATGACGAGTTCGAGATGCCGGGCGCGATGGAGGAACTCCACCATCTCTTCGAGCGGGATGAACTGGCCGGTGGGGTTGCCGGGATTGATGACGAGGAGGCAGCCGAGCTTTCGCTTGTCGACCCAGGCGAGGTAGTCGTCGAGGTTGAGCTGATAGCGGTCTTCGGGGCGCAGGGAATAGAGTTCGGCGTCGCGGAGGTCCTTCATCTTTTCGATGTACTCGCCGAAGGTGGGGATGGGGACGGCGATGCGGTCGATGAGGGTGAGCTTGATGAGGGCGATGAGCTCAGTGGCACCGTTGCCGATGATGAGGTGCTCGGGGTCGACGTTGAGGACGGCGGCGAGGTGTTGCTGGCTAAGCACCGGGTTGCTAGAGGGGTAGGACTTGATGAGATTCGGGAGGTTGCGCTGCAGGTCTTCGAGCATCGCCGGGGTGGGGTAGTAGGGGTTGGCGATGAAGCAGAAGTCGATGATGTCCTGGGCTTTTTCGTAGCCGACGAGGTCGGCGAGCGCCGGGGAGTGGGAGGTCTCGTAGAAGAGGTGGCGCCGGGAGTCTGCGGACATGTCGGCGGATGTGGCGGGTTCTGCCAAAGTAGCTTTCATCAGAGATCATCCCATTCGGCGGTGTACGTTGCGCCGCATAACAATCATCTATAGCGCCGATAGATTTGTCGAATGCTGCAATCGCGTCCTGTGCCGTCATTCTGAGGCGTAGCCGAATAATCCCCGCATTTCGGTCATGTTGCCGGGGGAAGTTGGTGGCACGGGAACGGAATTCGAGGATTCTTCACTCCGTTCAGAATGACGGCTTGGGAGGTCGGGGATACTCTGAATCATCAGGGGAATAAAAAACATGAGCGCAAGTACATCACATTTTGTGAATCGCCTGTGCTATATTTGCGTCTACAGAGATGTGAGGCCACGAGCCCTGCTCCAGCCCACCTCAAATTTCTTCTCAGGAGAGTTGTTATGACCACGATGACTCGGTTCGTTCCTTTGCGCAGCACCTTCAACGAGATGGCAGCCCTTCAGGACCGCCTCAACTCCATCTTCAGCGAATTCGCCCGTCCGGCAGTCGCCGAGAATCAGGCTGAAGGTGCTCCGGCTATGGGTAGCTTCGTCCCGGCCGTCGATATCTACGAAGATGCCCAGGCCTTGGTGCTGCACCTCGAAGTTCCGGGCGTGAAACAGTCAGATCTTGATATTCGGCTTGAAAGTCAGACACTTACCATCAAAGGCGAACGCAAACTCGAAAACACCTCGAAGCAGGAGAACTTCCACCGGATCGAGCGCCGGTTTGGGAGCTTCGTCCGCACCTTCACGCTTCCGCGGTCGGTCGACACGGAAAACATCACGGCGGCGTACGACGCTGGAGTGCTGACCATTACGCTGGCCAAGAAGGCCGAGGCTCAG
This sequence comes from Granulicella aggregans, assembly GCF_014203275.1. Classification (GTDB taxonomy): domain Bacteria; phylum Acidobacteriota; class Terriglobia; order Terriglobales; family Acidobacteriaceae; genus Edaphobacter. The sequence goes on along the minus strand of NZ_JACHIP010000002.1, from coordinate 758,090 downwards.
CCTCGCCAGGTGAAGATCGAATTGTCGGCCCCCGGTCGTGAGGCCGGACGGGAGAACGGTTCGGCCACGACTCAGGGTCGTATCGTGTAAGGCGAGTAAGGTCGCAAGAAGGAGAGGTTGGCGACGGGCGGAGACTTTCGGTTTCCGCCCGTCCGTCTATTCAGCCAGAGCGACTCCAGGATCGGAGTTGAGGAAGAGGACGCGCGCGAGGACGATGAGGAGCAGGGGCTCAGCAAGCCAGAGAGTTTTGTTCCCAAGGTGTGGCGCTCCCCATGCGCCCGCCATGGCTCCCAGAAGAAAGTAGCCGCAGATGAAAAATAGCTTCCGCGCTTTGGCAGCCTCGCTTCGACGCACTTCGGGGGCGGAGTCGAGGAACTGGTTTACGGTCGCCTCTGCTGCGGTTCGAAGATTTCCGGTGATGAAGGTGGAGTTGTACGCGAACCGCCCCACCTGTCGGAAGGTGGAGACTTGAAATGCCGAGGTGAACGAGATGATGGCGGTAAAGGTCATCTCCGGAAAAGACATCGGTAGGAGGCCGGCGGCGAAGAGCACGACCATCTCCAGCGCAAGGACCGCGATCGAGGCGTGGAATAGGGGCAGAATGCGGAGGAACCGCGACGCGACGACCCCGGCGATGAAGCAGAGAATCGGCACCATGTGACGGGCGGCCTGCATCCAGTCATGGGAGAAGGTGCTGATGCCGAGAAGGATTACATTGCCGGTCATCGCATTCGCGAAGACATGGCCGTGCAGGGTATAGACCACCGCGTCCAGCAGACCGCCGGTAGCAGCGAGCAGCGAGGCGCTCAGAAGGCGGTCGGGTTGGAGTGGTCGATTCTGGGCAGCCAGGATCGGGTCGGGTCTGGTCAATTGGGCACGTTCACAAGGCTGAACCCAGTAGAGCATGGTGTAGTGGCAGGTTGAGAGAGGAAGAGTATGGCGATTCGTTGGGAGAAGTTGACAGTCAAGGCACAGCAGGCCGTCCAGGCGGCAAGCACGATGGCCGGCGAACACGGCAACCCGGAGATTCTGCCGCTGCATCTGCTTGCCGCGCTGCTGGAGGACAAGGAGGGCATTTGCATTCCGGTGCTCGAGAAAGTTGGCGTGCCGGTGGAGCAGTTACTCTCGGGCGTCAATGCGGCGATTGAGAAGTTGCCGAAGGTCGCCGGCGGCAACCAGCCCGGCATGTCCAAGGCGCTGCAGACTGTGATGGACCAGTCCTTCAAGGAGGCCGAGAATTTCAAGGATGAGTACGTCTCGACCGAGCACCTGCTGCTCGCGCTGACCCGCGCCAAGGGCGATGCGGTGGAGTCGGCGATGGCCGCGCTTGGGGCCACGCACGAGGCTGTATTGAAGGCGCTGAGTTCGGTTCGCGGGTCGCAGCGCGTCACCGACCAGAACCCCGAGGGCAAGTTCCAGGCGCTTGAGAAGTACGCAAAAGACCTCACGGAGCTCGCCCGTCGAGGCAAGCTCGACCCCGTCATCGGCCGCGATGAAGAGATTCGTCGCGTGGTGCAGGTGCTCAGCCGCCGGACGAAGAATAATCCCGTGCTTATTGGAGAGCCTGGCGTAGGTAAGACCGCTATCGTTGAAGGCCTCGCACGTCGCATCATTCAGGGAGATGTGCCCGAAGTTTTGAAGGATAAGCGCGTGGTCTCGCTCGACCTTGGCAGCATGATCGCCGGAGCCAAGTTTCGCGGCGAGTTCGAAGATCGCCTCAAAGCTGTTTTGAAGGAGATCGAAGAGTCGAACGGCGAGATCATCCTCTTCATCGACGAACTGCACACGCTGGTTGGCGCGGGTGCGTCCGAGGGCTCGCTCGACGCCAGCAATATGCTGAAGCCGGCGCTCGCTCGCGGTGGCCTCCGCGCTATCGGCGCGACCACGTTGAACGAGTATCGCAAGTACATCGAGAAAGATGCTGCGTTGGAGCGCCGTTTCCAGATCGTCTATGTCGGCGAGCCGAACGTGGAGGACACGGTCGCGATTCTGCGTGGCTTGAAGGAGCGCTACGAGTCGCACCACAAGATCCGCATCAAGGACTCGGCGATCGTTGCTGCGGCGACGCTCTCGCACCGCTATATCTCCGACCGCTTCCTTCCGGATAAGGCGATCGACCTGGTCGACGAAGCTGCGGCAGCGTTGGCAATTCAGATTGGCAGCGTTCCCGTCGAGATCGATGACCTCGAACGCCGCGCTACGTCGCTCGAGATCGAGCGGCAGGCGTTGAAGCGCGAGACCGACCCTGCATCCATAGAACGTCGCGAGATAGTCGAGCGCGAACTCGCTGAGTTGCAGGAGACCTCAAGCGGCCTTCGTGCTCGCTGGCAGACCGAACGCGGAGCCATCGGCAAGATCGCTGAGCTGAAAGAGAAGCTTGAGTCGCTGCGTTTCCAGATGAGCGAAGAGACGCGCAAGGGTAACCTGCAGCGCGCCGCCGAGCTGCAGTACGGCGAGATCCCCAAGCTCGAGGCTGAGCTTGCCACGCTTACCCAGACGCACGACTCTGCTTCGGGGCCGGGTTCGCGGATGCTGAAAGAAGAAGTGGACGAAGAAGACATCGCCCGCGTCGTCTCCAAGTGGACCGGCATTCCTGTCTCGAAGATGCTTGAAGGCGAGATGCAGAAGCTGGTGCAGATGGAGACGCGGCTTGGCGAGCGCGTTGTCGGCCAGGCCGATGCGCTTGCCGCTGTGGCCAATGCCATCCGGCGTTCGCGGGCTGGGCTTTCTGACCCGAAACGGCCGATAGGCAGCTTCATCTTCCTTGGGCCTACGGGCGTTGGGAAGACGGAGACGGCGCGTGCGCTTGCCGAGTTCCTCTTCGATGACGAGGCCTCCATGGTGCGCATCGACATGAGCGAGTACATGGAGAAGCATGCCGTCGCGCGGCTGATCGGCGCGCCTCCGGGCTACGTCGGCTACGACGAGGGCGGTCAGCTTACCGAGGCGGTACGTCGCCGTCCCTACTCGGTGGTGCTGTTCGACGAGATCGAAAAGGCGCATCCCGATGTCTTCAATGTCCTGCTGCAGGTGCTCGACGATGGCCGCCTGACGGACTCCAAGGGCCGCACCGTCGACTTCAAGAACACGGTGCTGATCATGACCTCGAACATCGGCGCGCAGCAGCTTTCGGGCGCATGGGCCGATGGCCCCGCCGGCTTCGAAGACGCGAAGGGCCGGGTGATGGAACAGCTTCGCCAGCACTTCCGGCCGGAGTTCCTGAACCGCGTCGACGACATCGTCATCTTCCACGCCCTTGGGCAGGACCAGTTGACGCACATCATCGATCTCCGGCTCCTCGACCTTGAGAAGCTCTTAGCAGACCGCAAGATCACGCTGGAACTTACGCCCGAGGCGCGGGCCGCGCTCTTCAAGGCCGGATACGACCGCGCTTACGGAGCGAGGCCGCTGAAGCGTGCGATCCAGCGAATGGTTCAAGACCCGCTGGCAGTCAAGATCCTCGACGGCAGCATCCTGCATGGGGATCACGTTGTGGGAACGGTGGGAGCGAAGGGGCTGGAGTTCGAGGTAGAGGGCCGCACTGCACTTACCGTGTAACAGATGGCCCCCATCGCGATGGGGTGCCATCTCGCTTCAGTCGCCGCGCCTGAGCCTTTCCCTTCCACCAACTCGTATACTCAAGAGTTGGATTGCTAATCCGGCCACCGCCGAAGTGCGTGGATGCGAGGGAGTTTGGGAAAGACGGCGGTAATTATAGGAGCGGGCCCGGCAGGCCTTACAGCGGCGCTCGAGCTCCTTCGGCGAACGGACATCAAGCCCATCATCCTTGAAGCCTCGAACGAGATTGGCGGCATCTCGCGAACCATCAAGTACAAGGGCAACCGCATGGACATCGGCGGCCACCGATTTTTCTCAAAGAGCGACCGCGTGATGCAGTGGTGGATGGACCTGATGCCGCCCGAACTCGCTGCCGGCGGTTTAGCCGTGCCCGAAGCTGAAATTAGTTATCAAGGCAAGCGTCGGGTGGTTACTGTGCCCGCGCACCTTACTGAAGAGCCGCCGCTACGTGGCCTTGGGCCGCTGCAACATGAGCCTGAAGCTGAGCAGGGTGACGACGCCTACGAAGAAGCGCCCACTGTTGGAGAGGTCATTGAGACGGTCGAGGTGACGCCATCTTGCGACCCCGATCTGGTTATGCTCATCCGTCCGCGCAAGAGTCGCATCTACTATCTGCGCAAGTTCTTCGACTACCCCATCAAGCTGACTGCGAACACGCTTGAGAACCTCGGCATTGCACGGACGATTCGCGTCGGTGTCAGCTACGTCAAGTCGCGCTTCTTCCAGATCAAACCGGAGAAGAGTCTTGAAGACTTCCTCATCAATCGCTTCGGTCGCGAGCTCTATCTCACCTTCTTCAAGAGCTACACGGAGAAGGTCTGGGGCACGCCCTGCGACAAGATCTCGGCGGAGTGGGGAGCGCAGCGCATCAAGGGTCTCAGCTTGACCACTGCGGTAAAGCACTTCCTCAAGAAGACCTTCAGCGCGAAGAAGCCCACGGGCGACCTGGCGCAGAAGGGCACCGACACCAGCCTGATTGAACGCTTCATGTATCCCAAGTTCGGCCCCGGCCAGTTGTGGGAGCACGTCGCTGACGAGATCATTCGCCTTGGCGGCGAGATCCACATGAACGGAAAGGTCGATCGGATAGAAGCGATTCCCGGCGATAAGATGACCCACGCCGCACGCCAGGTCACAGCCGTTGAGATCGTCGATAACGCAGGCCAGAGACAACGCTACGAAGGCGACTACTATTTCTCAACGATGCCGATGCGCGAACTCGTCTCTGCCATCAAGATGACTGGCTATGACGTTCCTCACAATGTGCAGGAGGTCAGCGAAGGCCTCGAGTACCGTGACTTCATCACCGTCGGCCTGCTTGCCGATCGCCTGAAAGTCCGCGAGTCAGACGGTGGGTTGTTGAAAGATACGTGGATCTATGTGCAGGAGCCAGATGTGCTCCTCGGCAGGTTACAAATCTTCAATAACTGGAGCCCGTATCTTGTCTCCGATCCAACAAAGGTCTGGATCGGTCTCGAGTACTTCTGTTACGAGACAGATGACCTGTGGAAGATGGAAGACGAAGCCCTCAAGCGCTTCGCCATCGAGGAGGTCGCGAAGATCGGCATCCTTGACGCTAACGCTGTCAGCGATGGTCACGTTGTGCGTGTGCCGAAGACTTATCCAGCCTACTTTGGAACCTACGATCGCTTCGGTGAACTACGAGAGTTTACGGATAGCTTTGAGAATATCTTTCTCGTCGGCCGCAACGGAATGCACAAGTACAACAACCAGGACCACAGCATGTTGACGGCGATGAGCGTCGTCGATGGCTTGGTCGCAGGCTATGTCGATAAGGCGGCTCTCTGGTCGATTAATACCGAGCAGGAGTACCACGAAGAGAAGGACAAAAAGTAATAAGCCTTGTCATCCTTCGTGGTCGAACGCCACAGCGTTACCGTGACGTTTGACTGCGGAAATCTGCTTTCTCTGTTCTCCCCGCGCCGTCGGAATGTCCTCCATCGTCTCCGCGCACGTCTCTACTGCCATCTGCCAAAACGCCGTCATCACCGGCGACATCCACTTATCTCGGTGCCGGTAGAGTTGTGTGTATACCACCAGCGGCTTCCTTGGCCATTCCACTGCGACCAGTGTCCCTTCCTTCAGTTCGCGCTGTACCACCACCTCCGGCAGCACGGCCACGCCGAGCGAAGCGAGAGCACACTGCTTGATCGCCTCCACACTCAGCAACTCAAGTGAACGCGTCACCGGCACACCTTCTGCGCGCAAAGCCCGCTCGAACAGCGCTCTGTAACTGCACGCACGCTCGTTCACCAGCACCTGTTCGGCACCGATCTCCTTTGCCTTCACCCGCTTCTTTCCAGCAAGGGGATGTCCGGCTGCGACTACCAGCACAATTGGCTCCACGCGCAGCGTCTGCACGATAAGGTGGGGTGCCCGAAGAGGAACGTCAAGCGAGAACGCGACGTCGACGTTCGGCTCGATATCACCGCCCGTGCCGCAGCTTTCGCTGGCCGAAAGCGATAGATGGATGCCCGGGTACTCCGACTGAAACCGCTTCAACAAGTCAGGCAGACGGTAAGCGAGCAGCGTCTCTGGCGCAAGCATAGTCAGGACGCCCGTCTTCTCACCATCTTCGCGCACAGCGCGCCGCGCCTCATCGGCCAGGCTCAGCAGCCTGTCCGCATACGTCAGCAACTGCCTGCCTGCAAGTGTCAGCTCCACTTGACGTCCCAGCCTGTCGAAGAGCGGAACGCCGACCTCGCCTTCAAGGCTTTGAATCTGCGCGGTCACGCTGGACTGTGCATAGTTCAGACCATTCGCGGCCCGCGTAAAGCTCTTCTCCGCAGCTACCGCTTGAAATGTCTTTAGTTCTCTCAGGTCGAGCATGGAAGGACTATCGCATATTTCGATCTATTGCATCGAAACAAATCGTTGGACGCGATGTGCGTTTGATGGGAGTCTGGATAAGACGCATGGATTTAGCAAGGGAGAAAGCATGAAACTCCGCGACGTCGTCCAACTCCTGGTTCTATCTGCGATCTGGGGAGCCTCATTTCTCCTCATCAGTATCTCTGTCGGCAGCTTCCCGCCAGCGTGGGTCGCGATGCTGCGGCTGTTCTTCGGGGCGATGTTTCTGTGGGCGGTGATGTTTGCGAAAGGCCGCAAGCTGCCGCCTTTCCGGCTGATAGTGGTGCTGCTGTTGGTCGCCTTGTTCAACAACGCGATTCCCTTCATCCTCTTTCCGATGGGCGAACGCTTCGTGCCTTCGAACATCGCGGCAGTCGTCAACGCGACGACGCCCATCTGGGCGCTCATCCTGGGCATGACCTTCGTCGGCAAGAAGGCCGAAGGAGGTGCCATCCCCGGCATCGTGCTCGGGTTCATTGGCGTTGTCCTCGTCGTGTTTTCGCATGGAACATCAGGGGCTGCCGTATCGCGTCACGACTACCTTGCAGGCATCGCTTACATCGCCCTCGCGAGCGCGGCTTACGCTATCGCTGCCGTGCTGGCTAAGGCAAAGCTCGCAGGCCTCGATCCCATCGGCCTCGCCACCACACAACTTAGCCTCGCGCTTCTAATGGTGACACCCGTAGCTCTCTTTGGCCCCCACCCCACGGCTTTCCATGCCGCATCGCTCGCCGCGGCCATCACGCTCGGTGTGCTCGGCAGCGGCCTCGCGTATCTCCTCTTCTACACGCTGCTGGATCGTGTCTCGCCGACGCGCGTCGTCTCGGTTACTTACTTTGGGCCGGTGTGGGGATTGTTTTGGGGCAAGCTCGCCCATGAGTCGATCGCGCCAGCGGCGTATGTGGGAGTTGCGATCGTCATCGCCGGACTCGTTTTGCTCAGCAGGACATCGTCACCAGCGAAGCAGAAGGTGCACGCGCCCGTGAAGCTTTCAGAAGCTGCTGCGTGCGAGTGACCCATTACGGCGCCGCTAGTGGAACTTTCGGTTAAGTTTTAGAGTTTCGGCGGCCTTGTCTATCTCTGACTGGGTGTGGAAGAACTTGTGTTCCGTGTTCGACCCCGGATAATACCGGATCACGATCTTCGGGTCTTCCACCGCGTCATCTTTGCCATCCTTGTAGGGATAGCCAAGGCCCTGAAGTAAGGCCAGTGAACCCTCCGTCCCCGCCGGGTTGCCGGAGTCGCCGACGATCGCGTAGACCGTCTTCTCTGTCTCGTGACTGTGCACCACGACGAAGTCGCCCAGCTTTACGTGATGCCGCTTCGCGAAGTTTCCCATGACTACGTAATGAATCTTCGTGGCGTCCAGATACTTTCTTGGGTTGCGATCATCGACGATCGACTCGTCACGAAAGTCGGTCGTCGAGACGTAGTAACCCGGTGCCGGATCGTTCGGTCCCTGCACCACCGCCTTGCCATGCTCCATCATGTAACCGACGATCTTGCCGCTGAGAATGCCACCGGTATGCGCATTCTTTTCGAAGTCCAACGTCCGCTTGCCCTTGGGCCCGTATGCCGTCGGCGCTCCATCCACGTCGACCGTCATCTTGCCTGTCTGGTCGAAGAACCGGATCGGCTTCGGAGTCTGAGCTTCAATTGCAATAGTCAGAGTCGCTGCCAGCAACCCGATTGCACCACGTAATCCGGAACCCAACGCGAAACGTAAATTCACCAGCGGCCACCCTCTATAAGGATACGTTCAAAGCCGCCGCGAGGCCTCATTGTGCTTCGCTTGCACAATCGAAATCAGCTGTAACTTTTCGAGAATTAACTTGTCTCATAGGCATGGAAGGGGCAATGTTAGGTGTCACTTCCCACAGGAGAACTTGCCATGCAGAACGTAGCTTCGGGTGCCGAGGGTGTCGCTGCCGTGGTCTCCGCTGTGCCGGGGGCCGTGCCAACACCTGCCGCCCTAGAGCCTGAAAGGGCCGTCGCCAGCATTCGCCTGGAGAAGAAGCATCCCCTGGCCATCCGCTGGATGCACTGGATCAACTTCCCTGTTTTGTTCACCATGATCTGGAGCGGCATGCTGATCTACTGGGGCGACTCCGACAATGCCTACCAGCATCCGCACCGCATCTACCGCATTGGCATCGGCAGCTTCACACTCTTCCGCTTCTGGCCGGAGTGGGTCTACACCTGGCTGAACGCGCCCTATCGTATTACTGTCGGGCTGGGCTGGCACTTCGTCTTCATGTGGATCTTCGCCATCAACGGCCTCTGCTACGTAACGTACCTGTGGCTCTCTGGCAACTGGCGGTTGCTAGTCCCAACACTCGGCTCGTGGAAAGAAGCGATCCAGGTTACCCTCTATGATCTCCATCTGACGAAGGTCCATCCGCCCGCAAAGAAGTTCAACGGAGCGCAGAAGATTGCTTACTCCGCGATCATCCTGATGGGCCTCGGTTCTCTGCTTACCGGCCTTGCCATCTATAAGCCCAGCCAGGCCCACTATCTCACTTCGCTGCTGGGCGGCTACGAGATGGCACGATGGGAGCACTTCTTCCTGACGATCGGCTTCATGGCCTTCTTTCTGCTGCACGTAGGTCAGGTCATCAAGACAGGATGGAATAACTTCCGCGGCATGGTTAGCGGCTACGAGATCCGGCCAGCGGATTCAACTCCCTACACTGAAGAGAGGAGAGACGTATGACCCCAGAGAAACAAGTACCTAATGATCCGCTGAAAACAAGCGACGATCCGCTGAAGATGAGCGATGGCCGCGAAGAGCGTGAGGAGCGCGAGAAGCGTCGCGAGATAGAGAAGAAGACTGACCGCTCCGACCGTGTCGGAGAAGAGTCGGACGACTACGAGCCGGAGCGCCCTGATTCCAACTCCACCGAGACGCCTATCGCTGCGGCTCCCATAGTGGAGGACACTCCGGCCCCGCCGGTCACCGTGTCCGCAATCCCAATCACCGCTCCGGTCGATGCGGCTCCAGAGCCCGATCCAGCCGCGATCGAAGCGTCTAACAAGGCTGTCCGCAGTAAGTCTGGCAAGCGCACTCGCCGCAGCTTCGTGATAGCTGCGGCCGCGGCAGCTGCGGCTTACACCGGCTACAACTGGATCGACAAGAGCGAGATGATCGGCCGCCAGCAGAAGCCGCTCCGCACAGCCTTCAACACCAACGCGAAGATTGCCCGTGAAGTCTTCAATGAGCGCGGCATCGCGCCCACTTACTCGAAAGATAAAGCCGTCTCCGAGCTTCGCTTCAACGGCCCCTACGGTTTGCGGCAGGAGCTCGTGTTCGATAGCTGGCGGCTGAAACTGGTGGGTGTCGCCAACGCCCCGAAGTACAAGCAGTTCGTCCCGGACGTGACCGCGTGGGAGTACAAAGAGATCGACTTCGTGCAGCCCGGGTCTGCGCACTCCGATGACTCCAAAGGCCCTGCCGAGAAGCCCGCCGTCTGGACGCGCGCTCTCAACGGCGACGGCTCCCCCATGCGCGGCCAGGAAGAGGCTGGTGACAGCGACAGCGATCTCGATCCATTTACCCCCGGCCTGCTACTAACCCTCGACGACATCAAGGCGCTGCCCCACCACGAGTTCGTCACCGAGTTCAAGTGCATCGAGGGCTGGAGCGAGATCGTCCACTGGGGAGGCTACCGTCTCGCCGACCTCATCGCCGCCTACCCACCGGCACGCAACGCCAAGGGCGAACTCCCCAAGTACGTCTACATGGAGACGCCCTACGGCGACTACTACTGCGGCTACAACATGACCGCATGCACCCATCCGCAGAGCCTGCTCACCACGGAGATGTCCGGCGCCCCGCTCTCTCAGCTCCACGGCGCCCCGATCCGCCTGCACATGCCGATCAAGTATGGCTACAAGCAGATTAAGCGCATCGCGCTGATCGCCTATACTGACAAACAGCCGGACGACTATTGGACCAAGCTCGGATATGACTGGTATGCGGGGCTGTAGCGTTCAGGTGATTCAATCCGGCTTCATCCGGAGCGCATACGTTGCCCTGCGCTGCTCCACTTCCTCGTAGTTCTTCTCCGCCCACTCCCACACGCCGCAGAACGCCGCTCCCAGGCTCTCCCCCAGCTTTGTCAGCTCGTACTCAACCTTTGGCGGGACTACCGGGTACACTGTCCGCGTGACGAAACCATCTGCTTCCATCTGCCGAAGGGTCTGCGTCAGCATCTTCTGGCTGATGCCGCCGACGAGCTCCGCCAGCCGGCTGAAGCGCACAACTCCATGCTGCGCCAGCGCTTCCAATAGCAGCAGCGTCCACTTGTCCGCAACCCGGCCGATGACCTCCTCAACCAGCTTGTCGATCTCCGGCCGTGCGACGTTGCCGTCCATGCCTTCGAAGCGCAGTTTCTTTGCCTTCTTATTTAGCTTCTTCGCAACTCTTACCATGCGGTGCGTACCCCACTTAAAAGTGCCTACTTCCCAAAAGAGAGTGGCTCTCTTATCGTAATTCAAGAAGGAGATTTACCCCCAATGAATCCCAGCGCAAACAACACCATTCTCATCACCGGCGGCGGATCCGGCATCGGCCGCGGCCTAGCGGAAGCCTTTCACAAGTTTGGCAATAAGGTGATCATCGCCGGTCGCCGCAAGGAAGTCCTCGAGACCGTCACTGCCGCAAACCCTGGCATGGAGTTCGCCGTCCTCGACGTGCAGGACTCCACCAAGCTTTCCACCTTTGTCGCGGATATCACCGCGAAGTATCCCGCTCTGAACGTGCTCATCAACATGGCGGGAGTCATGAAGCCGGAGAACTTCGCCGACTCAACGGACACCGCGACCGCCGATGACATCATCTCCACTAACCTGACTGCTCCCATTCATCTGACTGCCACGCTGTTGCCTTTGCTGAAGAAGCAGCCTAAGGCAACTGTCATGACTGTCACCTCCGGCCTCGCCTTCACGCCGCTCGCGATGACGCCCACCTACTGTGCGACGAAGGCCGCCATGCACTCGTGGTCCGTCTCGCTGCGCTACCAGCTTCGCCACACCTCGGTCGAGGTGCTCGAGCTCGCGCCACCCTACGTCCAGACCGAGCTTATGGGCGAGCACCAGGCCAGCGATCCGCGTGCCATGCCACTCGCCGACTATATAGCCGAGGTCATGAGCATCCTCTCCACCCAGCCTGATGCGAAGGAGATTCTCGTGAAGAACGTCTATCCGCTACGGTTCGCGGGCGACTTCAACAGTGAGAAGTTCTACGCGTTCTTCGAGCAGTTCAACGCGGCCATGGCAGCTCACTAACCTTCAACGCAAGCGATGCCTCCCGCATCACAGCGTCGGAGGCGTTGCTTCACTCTCTATCGCCTCGCTTGTTCTCCATGCCAACGCGAAACGTCGGTGCCTTGTAGCCCTTCGGTAGATATTGTTCGGGGATCGCAATCGGGTTGCCGTCGCGCAGGGTGGAGAAGTGCGGCGACATGATCTCGACGCCGGCCTCGTTGAACTTGTCCTGAATGTTCTGGTGCAGGTCGGAGTAGGTTTTCGCCATGCGGGCGGGTTGATCGGTAAATGCATTGGTCTGGTAGTGAACGTAGAAGTCGTCGAGCGCCGTCTGCAGCACAAACGGCGCAGGAGTCTTCAGGATGTTCTCCGTTGCCTCGGCTGCGGCGATCAGCAGCTCGTGGATCTGTCTCCAGGGAGCGTCGTAGCCGATGGTCACGGTGGTATGCAGCACCAGACCCTCCTCCTGCACCGATCCGCTGAAGTTGATGATGTGGCTGCTGAGCACCATAGAGTTCGCAATCGTGACCTCAACGTTCTTGATCGTCCGCACTCGCGTAACCAGCAGCGAAACTTCCACTACATCGCCGACGGTGTCCGCGATCTGTACGCGATCTCCCAACTTGAACGCGCGCATGTAAGTGAGGATCACTCCGGCGACGATGTTCGCGACCGCGGAGGTCGATCCTAGCGAGAGCAACAGGCCGAGGAAGATCGAGATGCCCTGAAACGCCGGCGACTTCGCGCCTGGCAGATAGGGGAAGACCGCGACCCCGGTTACCGCTAGGATCAGGAAGCGGGCGATCTTGTAGGTCGGCTCAGCCCACTCCGGATGAAAGCCCGAGAAGGCTATGGAGCCCTTCCCGATCTCCTGGAAGATGATGCGTGTGAACTTGATGAAGTAGACCGCCACCAGCACGATCACCGCAATGGAAAACATGTCAGGCAGATACGCCACGATCGTCTGGCCCAGCCCCTTGAGCGGAGCGACAACATAGCTGATCAGAACCTGCCCGTAGCCTCTCGTCCAGGGGAAGAAGCCCAGCACCAGCGATATGTAGAAGTAAAGAACGACGAGCACCAGCGCGAGGCGGATGAGCTTCGCTAGCCCGATCGCAAAGTCTGCGATCCGTTCCGCCGGCAGCAGCTCGAACTTCTGGATGCGCAGCGAAGGGATGCGTGTCCCGCGCCATATCTCCATCTGGCTGAAGAGCTTGCCGAAGAGAAAGCCGATTGCCCTGAAGATCACGATAAGGAGAATCGTTGCCAGCAGAGCGTAGATGCCTCCAAGGGTGAGGGTCTTTACCGAGTAGGCCTTCCGTAGTTGTTCCAGGGACACGCTGATCGTTCGGGCGTACGCCTCCGCCAAGTCATGCCGGGACTTGCCCGCGAGTTCAGCGTCCTGCTCGGTGACCGAGAGCAGGACGAGGTCCCCGGCCGCCACGTCGCTGGTTCTCTCGGCGTCGGAGACAGTGATCTTCGCATGCGCCGCGTTCACGTCTTGGTATACGGAGGTGATTCTTTTCGCGATGGCCTCCGCCCGGGTTGTGGCGGAAAACGAAAGTACGCCGGGAACCTGGAAGAGAGTCTTTCCCTGTAGCACGACGGGGGCTGTGGCGACCTGACTGGGAGGTGGCTGCGCCGCCGCCGAAGCCGCGCCCTTGCCGCTGTTCTCGGCTCGTCCCGCGCAGAAGGACGCGACAAAAAGAAGAAGCACCAGCATCCGTGCCGCTATTCGTCGAACACGCATAAGATACCCCCGGTCCGGCTTAGGCAAACTGGTCGAGGCTCATTCCGAGTTGGTACGACTCTCCGTGTGTCATCAGCTCTTCCCACGTCACTTCGCGACCGGTGTAGCCGGCCATCCGGCCCAGCATGCAGCTGAGCGCCGTCTCTACTCCGGCTGCGATCTGGTTGTGCGTTGGGCCGGACATGATGCTCTCGATGAAACTGCGGTCTTTGTCGCGGTCAGCGAACTCAAGGTTGTCGAGGAAGCTGCCGTTGGCGGCGAACTGGCCTCCGCTCGAAGCGCTGCTGCGAGAGTCTTTCCACTCCCACGCCTGTGCGCCGGTGATCTGGATCGGCCCGGAGTAGGGAACGGTCGCCGATCCCGCTGAGCCGAACAGCTTCAGGCCTGCGTCGAACTTGCCGTCGCTGCCAAACTGCGTCGATGCGAAGGAGAAGTGGACATCGCCGGGATAGGTGTAGTCGACCTCGTAGTTGTCCCAGCAGTCGCCATAGTGCTTTAGGACGTTGCGGCCCCCGGTGGCCGTGGCCTTCAGCGGATGCGTGCCGAGCATCCAGTTGCAGAGATCGATGATGTGGATGTTCTGCTCGACGAGGATGTCGCCGGAGAGCGCCTTGTCCCATAGCCAGTTGCGCAGACGGTACTCGTCGGGCTTGATGCCGGGATGCGTCTTCTCGGTCGATGCCGGGGCGTTGTAGTTGCCAGCAACTGTTGCAATCTTGCCGAGTGCGCCCGCCTTGATCTGGGCTTCGATCGCCGCGATGGGCGGTGCCATGCGGCATTGGAAACCCACATCCACGCTCTGGTTCGGCTTCACGCGCTTTGCGATCTCAAGTGCCTGCTTCGCCTGGCGGACATCAATGCCTACCGGCTTCTCGCAGTAGACATGCTTACCCGCGTCGACCGCTGCGGCGAGGTGCTGGACATGAAAGAACGGCGGCGTCGAGATCTGAATCGAATCGACGTCGTGCGAGGCGGCCAGCTCTTCGAATGCGTGCGGTCCGTGGAAGAGCAGCTTGCTGTCGATGGCAGCGCGGTGCAAGCCGGCGTTCACCTTGTCGAAGTGTGCCTTGCCGGCGGCTAGTTGATCCGGGAAGAGGTCGGCCAGGGCGACAACCTGTCCTGCGGTGTTCTCCGAAAACGACGTAGCCACGGAGGTTCCGCGGTTCCCGCAACCCAGCAGCCCGATGCGGACAGCGGAGTTTGCCTGGTAACCGAAGGCGGTGCTCGACTTCAAAATCATGATGCCCGATAGTGCCTGCGATCCCTTGACGATAAGTTCCCTACGATTCATAGCACCTCAACTTAATCCTGATTCAGCCCACGACTTCTTTCAGTATGTTTTCGAGATACAGCTTCTCCTGGCGCACATCTTCAATCTGCTGCGGGCCGGAGGTCTCGCGTTCAATCGTCACCGCGCCGGTGTATCCGACCTTATGCAGCTTCGCGAAGACGGTGCGGAAGTCGACGAGTCCCTTGCCGATCTGTACCTCTTCGCCGAGGTTGCTGGGGTTGGTGGGCCAGCGGCCATCTTTGGCGTGGATGCTGCGAACATGGGGGCCGAGGATGTCGACCGCATCGACGGGGTTTGCCTTGCCGTAGAGGATCAGGTTCGCCGTGTCCAGGCCGACGCCGAGGCTCGGCACATCTACATCGCGGATCATGCGCGACATGGTCGTCGGCGTCTCCTGCCCGGTCTCCATCAGGAAGCTTTGTCCGTTCGCGTCGCAGTGCTGCGCTACCGCGCGGATTGCTTCCACTGCGCCTGGATACAGCCTGTCGGCGGGGTCTTCGGGGATGAAGCCGCAGTGCGTCTGCACCTGCTCGACGCCCAGCATCTTGGCGAAGTCCGAGACCTGCCGGAGTGCGTCGATACGGGCGGATCGCGTGGTTGGGGGAACAAGCCCAATTGTGGAAGGTCCATTGAGGAAATCCCAGATCAGCGGCTTCGGGCCAACGACTTCGACCGTTGTCGCTGTCACCTCATACTTCGCGAGCAGACTTTTCATCTCCGCCGCGAGCGCCGGGGTGAAGCCGCCGATATATCCGTCGAGGGAGAGGAAGCAATTGGTGAAGCCAAGGTCGTGGACGCGGCGGATCGTCGCCTCGGGCGCCCCAAACGGGCTCACAAGCAGACCGAGAGCCATCGGCTTCAGCCTGGTCGCCTGCGCGGCCAGTGGGATTGTATGAAGTGCTGTCGCAGCCATCGCAGCCGATGCTGTGGTCAAAAACGTGCGGCGGTCCATTCAGTTTCCTCGTCTGGAGCTCTTCCCGGCACAATGCGATAGCAGATTGGCTGTTGAGTCATTATGCTGGGCTGCACCAGCTTTGCACCAGTCGGGCTGTTGAGGCAAGTCGTAGCCCAGTGCCGACAGAATCGGCGGTTGCGCAGGGGGCGTGACGTGTAAGCGCGCCCAACCTCCTCATTTACAATCCCCGCATGGCCTTCGAACCTGGCGGCATCATCGGCGAGTACACAATCGAGGCTGCCCTCGGCCATGGTGGGCTGGGCACGGTCTACCGGGTGCAGCATCGTATCTCGCAACGGCAAGAGGCCATGAAGGTCCTGCTGCCGGAGCGCACGGGCACGGCCGAATCCGCCGAGCGCTTCCGCCGCGAGATCCAGATGTTGGCCTCCTTGAATCATCCGAATATTGCCCGGCTTCATACCGCCTTCTACTTTGAAGAGCAGTTGATTATGATGATGGAGCTGGTGGAAGGTGAAGACCTCCGGGCGTTGAGCCGTCGAACCAGCATCGCCATTCCGCTGCTGCTGGACTACTCCTCACAGGCGCTGCGAGCGCTCGAATATGCCCATGCCCGAGGCGTCGTCCATCGCGACATCAAGCCCGCCAACATGATGGTCTCGCCCGCCGGACAGATGAAGGTGCTGGACTTCGGTCTAGCCCAGAACGGCACGTCCACGGAGCTCACGCTAGCCGGCTCGGTCGTAGGTTCGCCCATCTATATGTCGCCGGAGCAGGTGCGCGGCGAGAAGGCTACGTCGCAGTCCGACCTGTACTCCTTCGGCGTCACACTCTATGAACTGATCGCCGGAGACTCCCCCATTCAAGGCAAGAACGCCTATGAGCTGATGATGGGACACCTGAACCACGTCCCTAAGCCGCTCCGGGTGGTCCGACCTGAGATTCCCGCACATGTCTCTGACGCTGTGGCGCGGGCGCTCGAGAAGGAGCCAGTGCGTCGGTTCGCCAGCGCCGCGGAGTTCCTCGACGCGCTGAACGCCCGGGTCCATGCTGCTGATGACCTTACGGCCACGTTGCCACCCGTCAACAGCTCGCACCGTCCAGGCTCCGACGACCAGAACAAGACCCCAACCGGTGCCGTCCCGCAGCCGCTTGAACCGCTGGTGAAGCACCTTGCGTCCTTCATCGGGCCCATCGCGAAGATCACCGTTCTGAGGCTTGCGAGGAAAACTTCGGATATCGACCAGCTCTATCAGGCTGCGGCGAAGGAGATCGACGATCCGGCGGAGCGGCAGAAGTTCCTCCGCACCCGCCCACGCTGACGCACTGTTACTCCTCGAGCAGATTCATCGCCTTCTGCAAGCTCGTATGCATCCGGTTGAAGGACCGCGTCACCTCGGTGACCTCGTCGTTCCCGCGTGCTGTCAGGTGTTCGAGATCCATCTCGCCCCGGCTGATTCGATTGGCCGACTCCGAGATTGTGCGCAGCGGTCGAATGACGATCACGTACAGACCAATGTCGATCAGCACGATGACGAAAGCGAAGATGACAAACAGGTCGATCGTCAATCGGATTAACCCCTGGTGCGCGATCTTCAGCGGTAGCGAGGTGGGAACTGAGACGATCTGCGCCCCGACCACCTCACCCATGTTCCATCCGAAGCCGTTCCGGTCACCATACTTTGCCACCAGGGTCTTTGGCGCGACTGACGGCTGGCTGTGGCAGCTCAGGCATCCCTCGGTCACGCGGATGGGGTGGGCGAGGTACAGGCTTGGCCCGTTCGCGGTCTCTCGCGTGCGAGTCAGTTCGTTGTCGCCGGGAGAGTCGCGGAAGTGCTGGATCAGGTCGGCCTCCCAGTCCGTCGCCCGGTCGCGGAGGTTGGTTGGGTTCAGTGCCGCTTCCTTATAGGTGTAGTCAGGGTAGTCGTGCTGGATCTTCTGGAAGGTCGTGGTCGCGGCGTAGAAGGGGATGGTCTGCGGAAGGAAGACGCCGTCATGCTCGCCTGCCTTCGCCAGGTACGGAGTGATCGCCTCCTCCGTGTAGACCCGGGTCGCGGAGGCGCTGGCAGCCAGCAGTCCGGCCTCGCGCAGAACCTCTTCCTGGGCCTGGCCTTGCAGGAAGTCCCGCGCCTCGAACCAGGTCGAGATCAAGCCAAGGGCGAAGACGCCCACCAGCAGCAGATTGAACTTCACCAGTAGCTTCAACGTCCGCTCCCCTTGTGTCGTCAGTAAACGCAGCGCCCGCGCGACGCGATACGTCCGCAATTCGGGTTCACGATACTGGAGCGATAGTATCAGCGTAGAGGATGCTTCCCATGTCGACCGTAGCCGTTCCATCCCGCCAGCACGCCTCCACAGGCCCCAGCATTCCCACGCCGCCGGAACCTTCGCACGCCGAGCGCGTGCGCACGCTACTCTCTCTTGCGTCGGTCGCGACGCTCTCGACGCAGTCGCGCAAGCATGAGGGCTTTCCCTTTGGTTCACTGATGCCGTTTGCGTCCGACGACGCCGGTCGGCCTATCTTCCTGATCAGCAACATGGCGATGCACACGCAGAACCTGCGTTCGGACCCTCGCTGCAGCCTCTTCATCCTGCAGGCTGCGGCCGATGGCGATCCCCTCGGCGCAGCCCGCGCCACGCTGGTTGGCAACGCGGAGCCAGTTGCTGTCGAAGAGCTTCCCGCGGTTCGCGAGCTCTATCTTGCCCGTCATCCCAACAGCAGCTACTGGGTCGATTTTGCCGACTTTCACTTCTTCCGGCTCGAAGTTGTAGACCTTTACTACGTCGGCGGATTTGGCGTCATGGGCTGGGTCGCCGCTGAAGAGTACGCCACGGCTGCGCCCGACCCGCTAGCGGATGCCGCGCCCGGGATTATTGCCCACATGAACGCCGACCATGTCGACTCGATGATCCTGCTCGCGCGCGTCCATTCGAGCCTAGAAGCGACTGAAGGGACCATGACCTCGGTCGACCGGCTCGGCTTCTGGCTGCGCCTGAAGACCGCCGAGGGGATGAAAGGCGCGCGAATCAACTTCACCCGCGAGGTCGCCACCGCCGCCGAAACGCGAACCATACTGGTCGAGATGGTACGAGCGGTCCGCTAAGTTCCGTACAAAAAGAGATCAGTCCTTGCGTTTCAGGCATATACTTACCGCGAGCCGATAAGAACGATACGGCTCGCGGCGAATCGTCGCTTCGCCGAGGAGAGCAACCCCATGAGAATCGCCTCCCGTTATCTTCCCGCATCGTTAGCCATTGGACTCTTCGTCTCCGACTGCGCCGCGCAGTCTGCCGCGCCCGTGGTCCAGCCAGCTGCTCGTACCGCAACGGTTATTTCAACCGACGTGCCCGACCGCAACGAAGACCAGGCCACCACGCGCTCCGTTTCGCAGATTCGCATCGTCCGACTCAGCCAGGTTCGTGGCGAGGTTCAACTCGATCGCAAGACCGGCCAGAAGTTCGAAGCGGCCTTCACCAACCTCCCCATCGTCGCGGGGGAGCAGCTCCGCACGCAACTGGGCGCCGCCGAGGTGGAGTTCGAAGACAACAGCTCGCTTCGGATCGTTCCGGACTCCCAGATAGACTTCCCCCAGCTCGGTCGCAGCGATTCCGGAGCGACCACGACGACCGTTCGTCTGGTGCGCGGCAGTATGTATGTCAGTCTGGCCAGCAGCAAGACCCCTGCGGACTTCACCGTCCGTGTCGGTGGCGAAACTCTGACGCTTTCACCCTCCAGCCACTTTCGGATTGATCTCACCGACAACACTGCCAAGCTGACCGTCTTTCAGGGCAGTGTTACCGCAGCAAGCGACTCCGGCTCGCTGATCGTAACCAAGCATAAGGCTGCTTCGTTTGATCTGACCGCTGGGACGGTCCCCACGTTGGCCCGCATGGAGGAACCCTCGCCCTTCGACGCCTGGGATAAAAACGCTGTAGATTATCACAAGGCCCTGGCCGTCACCGCCGGCTATGCCAACTCGCCGTACAGTTACGGCGTAAACGATCTCGCCTACTACGGCTCGTTTTCGGACGTTGGAGGCTGCGGCACGATGTGGCGTCCTTACCTCGCCACTGCATCGTTTGATCCCTACGCGAGCGGCATCTGGAGCTATTATCCCGCCAGCGGATATTCGTGGGTGTCGCCTTATCCCTGGGGCTGGACGCCGTATCACTCAGGAAGCTGGAACTACTGCGCGGGCGGCGGAGGATGGGGATGGCAGCCCCAAGGCGGCTGGAACGGCCTGCAGAATCAACCCGCACCCTCGAAGATCAAGGCTCCCGGAGGGTTACGGCCGCGTCCGCCGGCCAGGCCGGTGGGCGGACAGCCGACGATCATTGGCGTCAATCTCTCGAAGCTGCAGGTTTCGAAGCCCGGTTCCGACGGCTCCTTCGTCTTCCGCGGCGAGTCCGCAGGTCTTGGAGTGCCGCGGGGAGTCTTCAATAATCTGAATAAGATCTCCCAGCATGCCGTCGAACGCGGATCGGTGACACGTTCTCTCTCAGAGACCCAGGTCGAACGCAGCTATGCCGCAACCGCTACCACTACCGCCCCCACTTCGATGAACAACGCAGGTATCCGGCAAGGCTCATCTGCCAGCCTTGGGCGCACTTCCGGCGGCTCAGGAGTCACGAGCCTGGGCCGAGCCTCTGCTGGCAGTACCTCCATGGGAGCGGTCCATAGCTCAGCTTCCTTCTCTTCGGCAGCGCCTGCAGCGTCATCGGCATCGGGATCGGCGGGCGCCTCTGCCGGTAAGGGCGGGCCTCACTAATCGAAATTGCTCTCTCGCGTCCGCGCTAGCATCACGCGCGATACCCCCTGTAGATCGTCTAGGTCCTCCACCTCGCTCCAGACGTGCAAAAGTGCCTCAATCTCGGGCCGCTGTCCGTAGCCAATCTCCACTGCGAGCAGGCCTCCGGGCTTAAGCGCTTTTGCGGCCTCCGGGATCAGCCTACGGTAGACATCCAGACCTTCGGCTCCGGCAAAAAGAGCCATCCCCGGCTCAAACTCACGGACCTGCCGGTGCAGGGAAGTCCGGTCCGTCTCTGGAATATACGGCGGGTTCGAGAGCACCGCGTCGAACCGCGTTTCGCCGTCTACCTCGGCCAAAAGATCTGACCGCATGAAGCGCACCTGCTCCTGCAACCCAAGCCTCACTGCGTTCTCCCGAGCCACAGCCAGTGCAGCCTCCGAGAGGTCGACTGCAATCACCTGTGCCAGCGGAAGATGCTTCGCCACCGCAAGGGCGATGGCTCCCGATCCTGTACCGACATCGATGATCCGAAGAGGCTTATCCTTTGGCAGCCGGGCGAGCACCGCTTCAACGAGCAACTCTGTCTCCGGTCGAGGAATCAGCACCGCCGATGTCACCTTCAGCGGCAACCCGTAAAACTCCTGTTCCCCGAGGATGTACTGGATCGGTTCGCCGAGAAGCCGCCGTTCCAACAGAGAGTTGTACTCTGAGAATTCGCGGTCGCTCACCGTCCGGTCACTATCGGTGAACAGCAGCGTCCGCGTTGCCCTGAGCACATGGAGCAGCAGCAACTCCGCGTCGCGCTGCGCATTTTCGCGAAGGTCTTCTTCGGAAGACAACCGGCCTGCACCTTCAGCAATCGCTTCGCGAAGAGTCACACCTTATTGTCTCTCACGCTTCAGGCTGTCCGAGCGATCTCGCTCATCAGCCCGACCGGGTTTCCATCGGGATCGCTCACGATCGCCAGCCAGAGATCGTGGTCCGGCATCTTCGCGATCATCTGGGGAGCCTGTACGCTCGGCGATCCCGCGTCTGTGAGACGCGCATAGTCTCCCTTGAGGTCGTCGGACTTCAGATACAGAATTGTTCCGCCGTTCGAAATCGGCTTGCCCGGCTCCGGCGTTCCCAGCAGCAAGCGGACTTCGCGGCATTGCAGGAACGCCATCGTTCCTGCGTTGAAAAGAAACGCCATCCCGAGCTGGTCGCGGTAGAAGGCGACCGACCGATCCAGGTCACTCACTGTGACCGCGATCTGCATGATCCTGCCGGGAGCAACTCCGGACATACGTAACCTTTCAGCGAGCGGATGAGATCAGGACGAATGGGTCTGGCCGGACGCTGCACTTTTGCGTCTCCGATTCGTGCCAGTTGGTTCCGTTAGAGTAGGTGATCGACTCCACCTCGATCCAGCGGATCGAAGTCACACCGTCCATCCAGAGATCGCTGCTGAAGCCGCTACCTTCCTTCGCTTCCAGGTGAAACGACCGTGTCACGTCCGCGTCGTCTACGTTTGAAGTGAGAACGGCTCGATTCCTCGGCGAAAAAGCGTGCGCCACGACCTCGACGCTCGTGATCCGGAGCGCTCGCCGCCCGGACAATGTGATCCTCAGCCCCTGGGTCGGTCTTGGCGGGATGAGGCCTCCGGTTTCAACCTGCTGGGGTAATGATCGCTGGTTTGCCGACAGGAAGACCGGACATCCCGTTACCGCCAAGCCAAGCTGCGGCCTCTGCAGGAACACCTGTGGACCGTCGAGTCCAGGTGCCTGTCCGGGAGCCTGGGCCATACCATAGGAAGCGGCAAGCATAGCGGCGATGCCAAGGCCTGTCGGAACTAACTTCACCACCGAAGAAATGGATCTCATCATGGCACCTCAAGCGGAAGGTAGCTTTCACCCACACTTTACTCCCGCCCCGGCCACCCTTCAAGAGATTTAGGCCGCGACCGCCTCGGCCTTCAGCTTCTCTGCGGTGTAGTGCGCGATTAGCGCGTCAATCGTCGGCTGCAACTGGCCTTCCATGACCATCGCAAGCTGATGGTTCGTCAGTCCGATGCGGTGATCGGTCAGCCGGTTCTGGGGGAAGTTATAGGTGCGGATCTTCTCGGAGCGGTCGCCAGATCCAATCTGCTGCTTGCGATCCTTCGCCTGAATCTGGTGGATGCGTTCTGCCTCGACCTCATACAAGCGAGCCCGAAGAACGCGCATTCCTTTTTCGCGATTCTTGATCTGCGACTTCTCGTCCTGGCAGCTTACGACGGTATTCGTCGGCAGGTGGGTGATGCGCACGGCGGAATACGTCGTATTCACCGACTGCCCACCGGGTCCTGAGGAGCAGAACGTGTCGATGCGAAGATCCTTCGCCTCAATCTTGATATCGACCTCTTCGGCCTCCGGCAGCACTGCAACCGTGATCGCCGAGGTATGTACGCGGCCTTGAGTCTCAGTCGCCGGAACGCGCTGGACGCGGTGAACGCCGGACTCGTACTTCATCTGCGAGTACACGTGCTCGCCTTCGATGATCGCCGTCACGTCCTTCAGGCCATGCCCGATACCGGTCTCAGTCTGTGACAGGATCTCGACCTTCCAGCGGTGCTGCTCTGCGAAGCGGAGATACATGCGAAAGACCTCGGCCACAAACAGAGCGGCTTCGTCGCCGCCGGTTCCCGCGCGCAGTTCCAGGATGACGTTCTTCTCGTCGTTGGGATCCTTGGGAAGCAGGAGAATCTTGAGAGCTTCTTCAATCGGCTCGACACGGGGTTCAAGCGCAGCAAGTTCCTCTTGGGCCATCGCGCGGATCTCAGGATCGCTCTCGGCCAGCATCGCCTTCGCGTCGGCGATTGCATTCTTCACTGCGCGGTACTCGCGGAACTTTTCTACCATCGGCTCCATGTCGCGGTGCTGCTTGGAGACCTTGCGATAGTTCTCCTGGTCGCTAACGATATTGGGGTCGGAGAGCTGCTTGCCGAGATCTTCGTAGCGGGCTTCCATCTGGTCGAGACGGTCAAACATGGGGTGCTCCTAAAGCTAGGGTGTTTGGGGGTAAGTACAGGGGAATAGCAAGACACACGACGACGCTGCGGTTAGGCGCAGCTAGAGGAAGTCGTGGCGGATTGTCACGCGGGGAGAAGACACCGAATTTGCCGTCGCACCTTGCATCGCTACTTTAGATGTTACAGCTTCTCCAAGGTTGCGGCGCGAGTTCTGCTGCGGGAGTTGTACACGGACTGATGCCATGATTCGGTGTCCGGCTACGCCTGGATGTCTTCTTGGCGATCTACTGCTTCTCTGCAGAGGGTGCCGATGCTACAATTGGAGGTAATACGGCGGCTATAGTTCAGTGGCAGAACGCCGCTCTGTGGCAGCGGATGTCGTGGGTTCGAAACCCACTAGCCGCCCCAAAACTCCCCTCCCTGCTAACGAAGCAGCGATGCGGGGCTCCAAGTTGAAGCCGCGTATCTAACGGACTTCCTTTGCCCCGCGCCTCCAAGACTCCCGAAACGAAGATCAATGAGAAGCCGGTCGTGACGATCGTCGCGCCTGCTGGGCTGTTCGTGGGAACATCGGGATGGGCATACCCGACCTGGAAGCCCGGCTTCTATCCGGAGGGTCTGGCTGCGAAGAAGTTCCTGAGCTACTACGCGTGTCAAGTGAACTCGGTGGAGGTGAACTACACCTTCCGCGCCCTGCCTACAGCGAAGATGCTTTCGGACTGGCTGGCGGCGACTCCGGAAGGATTTCGCTTCAGCTTCAAAGCTCCGCAGCGCATCACGCACTTCAAGCGCCTGCGCGAGTGCGAGGCTGATCTCAGCCAGTTCATCACCGCTTTGGAACCAGTCGGGGCTGCCGGAAAACTTGGACTGCTGCTCTTCCAGCTTCCACCGAACTTCAAGGCTGATCCAGAACGCCTTCGCGGCTTCCTGGCGGTAACCGCGCTCACCGACGCAGCCATCCCGACTGCCTTCGAGTTCCGCCACGAAAGCTGGTTCACGCCTGAGGTGGAGGCGGTTCTACACGACCACAATGCTGCACTCTGCATAGCGGAGAGTGACGACTTAGTCTCGCCGGAGATTCATCCTTCCGCCACGCACACCAGCTTTCGGCTGCGGCGGAACGGCGGCTACAGCGCCGCGGAGATTGCAACATTCGCGGAGAAGTTTGCTGGACTAGCCGCCTCTCGCGACGTCTACGTCTACTTCAAACATGAGGATGAACCGACGGGGGCGCTCAACGCGGCGGCTCTCATCAAGACTCTGGGTGCCGGGTCTTGATAGCGTCGTCGACACCCGTGGTCACAGCGCTCGAGGCCACATTCCGTCCCCGGCGTTTCCTTCGCAATGGCCATCTGCAGACGATCGTGGGCAACTTTTTGCGACGCGTGGACGCTCTGCCGCCGGCGGAGGCATGCCTGGTCGAAGTCGCTCAATCCCAGGGCGACCAGCCCGCGAGCCAGGTGCTCTGCCACTACCACTTCCAGCCAGTTGAGGTAAGAGCACAACGTCCGACCGCGATCATCGTGCATGGGCTTGAAGGGTCATCGAACTCGCAGTACGTCATCGGCAACGCGAACAAGCTGTGGTGCGCGGGCTGCAACATCATCCGCATGAACATGCGGACCTGTGGCGGCACGGAGCGCCTCTCGCCAACGCTCTATCACTCTGGACTTTCGTCCGATGTTGACGCAGTCCTGCGATTCTTCAACGCGCGCGAGGGATTCACAAGCATGTCACTGATCGGCTACTCGATGGGCGGCAATCTCGTCCTGAAGCTTGCCGGCGATCTTGGCGCCTTTGCTCCTCCCGCCCTGAAGTCGGTCATCGGGGTTTCTCCTGCGATCGATCTTGGCTCTTCGGCGGATGCCTTGCACGAACCGTTGAATCGCGTCTACGAGATGAAGTTTCTGCGCTCGCTCGTAGCGCGATTCCGCCGCAAGGCTGAACTGTTTCCGGCGATCTATGATCCAGTGCGGGCGGAGGGACTGCGTTCCTTGCGCGATTTTGACGAGCGCGTCACCGCTTTCTATGCGGGCTTCACAGGTGCCGACGATTACTACTTCCGCGCAGCCGCTGCTCGGGTAATCGATCGCATCGCGATCCCGGCGCTGGTTCTGCATGCGCTCGACGATCCCTTCGTTCGGCTCACGCAGGAGAGCCGCGCCAAGCTGGAGGCGAACCCCTGCGTCACTCTGCTGGAGACCATGCACGGCGGCCACTGCGCCTTCCTCGCCGACGCCGATCCCGTCCGTGGTGACGATGGCTATTGGGCCGAACAGACGCTGCTTCGCTTCCTGCTAGCAAACGCCTGACAGAGCCGGCAGCACTCACGACTGCAATCGCCCGAAGGTCGGACCGCTGCCTGCCCGGGCGAAGCTAGAATAAGAAGTTATGGTTGTTGAGTGGTCGGTTGAGTGCTCTGCGGACGATCCAGTGCTGGTCGTCCCATGGTCGAGGGCGGAGGCGGGAGCGGCGACGGTCGAAACGACAGCTGACTTTGTCGACCTGCGCGAGAATCCCTACGACATGGATCAGATCCCGGAGGCGGAGCAGAATCCTCCGTTGATGCAGGCGCTGCGAGCTCTGAACGCTGGACGTTCGCCGGTGTTCACAGCAAAGTGCGACGCTTGGGCGCTCGATAGCGAAGAGCTGGAGCAACTACAGTTGCAGCTCGACATCAGTGCCGACAGCCCTGACGCGAAGACGGGCTTCGCAAGCTATGTTGACCTCGTCTGGCGCGACCGCACGATCTTCGCCTCGTTTCATCAGAGCGAGCAGTTGCTGCATCGGCTGGAGCGGCTCGCCGCGCCCATCGACGAACCACTGGTGATGATGGATTGCGTGCTGCGTCCTGCATTGGTCGATCTCACCGGGCCGCAGGAGGGCTTTGCGGTATCGCTGTATGTGAAGGCGCTTGGACCAAATCTTGCGGCTGCGAAGCAGGCATGGGGATTGGCACTCGAAGCGATTGTTGCGCTGCTGCGCAGCAGAGATATCGCGCTGGCATAAAACGTCTCCGCTGGTGGCTGCACCTGCCACTACAATTGAAATAGCACCGGGCGAGTAGCTCAATTGGATAGAGCACCGGCCTTCTAAGCCGACGGTTGTGGGTTCGATCCCCGCCTCGCCCACCATCTCCTTTTCCTCCAAACTTGAATAGACGGCTCGACTAGATTGCGGGCACGCAATTCTGGCCGTCGCTCCGCCCATCCCCCGCCTTTTCTGGTGACAAGCGATGGATGCTGTGGTTCACTTTCTCTCGACACCTCTATGGACTATCGATCTGGCCTGAATTCGCGGGCGCTCCGGCTTTGAAGGAGGCGCATTGTGTTCGCCGGATCGTAGCTCTGCCGCACTGATCTTCACCAAGGACAGGCGAACAGTTGGGCTGTCGGGAGATCCAATTGCGCAATCTGAGCTGTTCGAAGATCGAGACCCCGGGAGCTATGTTGTTTTGCGGAGCGGTTTTACTGGCTGTCTTAAGCGGCGTTGCCGAAGCGGCAACGCCCGCGGTAACCGGGGCTCCCACAACGATCTCTACGGCAGGCCAGAGCGTAACCATGATCAGCCGCGATGGCTCGCGGCGCGAGTTCACGCGGCAGATCAAGGTCTCCACTCGGGAGACCCCCAAGGCGGTTCCTGCCTCAACTTCTTCGAAGGCCAAGAAGGCCGCACCGGCGGCCCGCATTGTGAGCGGTAACGGGCGGTTGAAGCCGAATCTCGTGCCGGGATATCCCGGTGCGGTGATCAACTCGCAGAGCTTCGGCAGCACGGTAGTCGGTGGAACTTCGTCGACGATCACGTTGTCGTATCCGTATCCGACGGGAGTCACCAGCCAAACCCTTACCTTCGCAGCGGGCTTGAATGGCTTTGCTGGGCAGGCGACCTGCAACTATCCTTCAGCGTGCACTGCTCCGCTTGCGTTTACGCCGGTTTATCCGGGATTGACGACGAACGCAGTGATCTCGAAGGACCAGAACGGTAACGTCATCTATGAGACTTTGCTCTACGCGACGGGCACCGCTTCGCAGCTCGGGTTCGACCTTGGCGACCTGTCCGTTACTACGGGCATTACGAACCAGCCGGACCATGTTGCCGTGGGGCCAGACGGGAACTACTACATCACCGACGCGTCTCAGAATGCGGTGTACAAGTACACAACGAGTTCTGGTTCGTCGGCGCAACTGGATATCTCAGGTTTAGGGACGCCGGGCGGCATGGCGATCGATGGTGCCGGTACTCTTTACATCGCCGACCGGACGCACAATACGATCGTCGCGTACAACGAGGCATTCGGGACACCAACGACGGTCACAACAAGCATTTTGTCGATTCCAAATGGGGTCGGTGTGGATGGAATGGGAGCGGTGTACGTCGCCGATACCGGCAACAACCGGATCATCAAGATCGACAATCAGGGAACGGAGACGACGCTTGCCAGCGGGATTGGTTCACCGACGAGTCTCGCGGTGGACGCCCTCGGAAACGTTTTTTATGTAGACGATCAGAACGGCGGCGAAGTGACAAAGCTGCCGATGGGGGGCGGCACTGGGGTCTCGATTGCAACCGGCCTGGGGACGTTGTACGACATTGCGGTTGATGCGGGAGAGCGACTTTATATCTCGACTTCGAATGGCGACACGCTGATCAGCCCGGACGGGGCAATCATCAACTACGGCGGCGGATCGAACTACGGGATGGCGGTGGACCTGGCGGGCAATGTGATTACAACTCAGCCGGGCAGTAGCGGTGGTCTTGCGATTACGAACCGCGCGGCCTCGAACTTCATTCTGACGACGCAGGTCGGTACGACGACGACGGGCGGAGACACGATCTCAAATACGGGAAACATGCCGCTGACGTTGAGCAACCTCTCGATCAGCGGGACGGTGTTTACGAAGGACTCCGCGAGCGGATGTGTGAACGGGAGTGTCATTCAGCCGGGGCAGAAGTGCGACTTCTCGGTGGACTTTGCGCCCCCGGCGGCGCAGAGCTACCAGGAGACGTATACGGCGACATCGAACAGCCTGAATGTGACGACGTCGACGAACGGCGATGTTCTGGCTGGATATGGCACGGGAGTGCCGACGGCTGAGTCACTCACTATCTATCCGAACCCGGTGATCACGGGGCAGTCGGTTGAGTTTATCGGCACGGTGTCGCGGACGGGCACAGGCGTATCCGGGACGACGAACGGGTCGACCAACTTCTATGACGGCACTACGTTGCTCGGAACGGTGAGCCAGGCAAACGGCCCATCGTATGCGATGTACTTTACGTCGACGTTGGCAGCAGGAACGCACAGCATCACGGCGAAGTACAGCGGCGACTCGATTAATGCTTCGAGCACGAGTCCGGCGCAGACTCTGTTGGTCACAGCGGGCGCGACTTCGACAACGACGCTGACTTCGACGCCAAACACACCGCGGCAAGGGCAAGCAGTGAAGTTCCAAGTGGTCGTGGCTGCGGGGACAACGACAAGCACTCCTCCCACGCCGACCGGCACGGTCACGCTGACGAACACGGCCACCACTCCGGCGACGGTGCTGGGAACGGCGACGCTCGCCGGCGATGGGACGGGGACGCTTAGGTATTCGACGCTGCCGGTGGGCAATGCTTCGGTGGTCGCAACCTACAACGGCGACGCAAACTATGGGACAAGCGAGAGCGCGGTGGACAGCTTCGGTGTCGCAGCGGCTCTACAGCCTGTGACGACACTAACGGTGTCGCCGACGACGGTCACGTACCAGACGCCGGTGTTGTTGAGCGCCACGGTGAAATCGGGCGACTCGAACCTGGGGTACGGTCAGGTTTACTTCTGCGATGCAGCGGCGACCCAGTGCGGCCTG
Organism: Granulicella aggregans; assembly: GCF_014203275.1. Taxonomy (GTDB): domain Bacteria; phylum Acidobacteriota; class Terriglobia; order Terriglobales; family Acidobacteriaceae; genus Edaphobacter. The sequence goes on along the minus strand of NZ_JACHIP010000002.1, from coordinate 728,832 downwards.
ACCGCGAATCTTGGGATCGCGCAGATCGGCATCGACACTCCCGCGACGCTCAAGCTCGCTCCGGGAACGATTGGGACACATAACTTCACAGCGAATTTTGTACCGCTGCCAGGGATGCTGGCGAGCCAGTCGTCACCGCAGACGGTGACGGTGACCGGGAAGTATCCGTCCACCACTAGCTTCACCACAACGGGCAGTGGCGGAAACTACAGCGCGACCGGAACCGTCGTGAGCATAGGGTCGAACACGGTTGCCCCGACGGGAATGGTCTCATTCCTGGATACAAATAACTCGAACGCGGTGCTGGGATCAGTCGGGCTCGGTGCGGGAGCGGTAGAGTTCTCGGCTGTTTCTCCGGCGGGTAGCCCGAATACTACAGGCTCAGGCTCCTATGCGCAGGCTGCCGGAGACTTCAATGGCGACGGCTTCCAGGACCTTGCAGTCGGGAACTACGAGGAGAACACCATCAGCATCCTTCTGGGCAAGGGCGATGGGACGTTCCAGCCGGAGGTGAAATACAGCGTCGGCAGCGAGCCGGAGCGAGTACTGGTCGCGGACCTGAATGGCGACGGATTCCTCGACCTCATCGTTGCGAATACGGGCGGCGGGTCGATCGGCGTGCTGCTGGGGAACGGAGATGGGACCTTCCAGGCACAGGTGAACTATGAGTGCGCTTCGCCGGTGGGCCTGGGTGTATTGGATATAAACGGGGATGGGTATCCGGATGTCGTTGCTGGCGACTACTACAGCAACACGATGAGTGTTCTGCTCGGTAACAAAGACGGCACGCTGCAGCAGGCGGTCTCCTATCCGACGGGTAATACTCCGCAGACGCTCGCTGAGGGAGACTTCAACGGAGACGGTTTGCTGGATGTCGCCGTGGGAAATAACGGAGACAACACGGTTGGGATCTTCCTCGGCAACGGCGACGGGACGTTCCAACAGATGGTGACTTACGCGGTAGGAACCGGCCCGCAGGGAGTGCAGACGGGAGACTTCAACGGGGATGGCAAGCTGGATCTTGCCGTGACGAACCACGAAGACGGGACGATAAGCGTATTGCTCGGCAACGGAGACGGGACATTCCAGACGCAGGTGACGTACGTAGTCGGCGGACAACCGGTTGGCCTGGTGATCGCAGACTTCAACGGCGACGGTAAGGAAGATATCTCCGTCGGAAACACGACGCAATCGAGCCTGACGGAGAGCATCCTTCTAGGCAACGGCGATGGCACATTCCAGACGCAACTTACCTATCCGACAGGAAACTTCCCGTATGGAGAGTCTGCTGCGGACTTCAATGGAGATGGATATCCAGACATTGGCATCTCGAACTTCAGCGACGGAACCGCTACAGTTCTGCTCAGCCAGGTGACCGAGACTGCAATGGGAATGCGGAACTTGACGATCGGCGGAAGCAGCGACACGCAGCACGCAGTGGAAGCCAGCTACGCGGGAGACACGAACGTATCGGCCAGCGTATCTGAGACGACGAACCTGGCCGGCGGTGGTACGACGACCGGAGCGCAGAGCACCACCACTTTGGTCATCACTCCAACAGCGGCGAGAGTCGGGCAGAATGTAGCGTTTGCGGTGCAGGTGACAGGTCTATCCCCGGCACCTTCCGGAACCGTGATGTTGATGAACACGGCGGTTACTCCAGCGTCGGTGCTTGCGACGATCACCCTTGATGGGAACGGCGCGGGGAGCTTCAGTACGACGTCGCTCGCGGCTGGAACCTACAGCGTCATTGCGAGTTACGGTGGGGATGCAAACTACCAGGCCAGCGCGAGCGCGGCGCAGACGCTTACGATCGCGAAGACAGCGCAGACGATCACGTTTGGTGCGCTGGGGAACAAGACTTATGGAGCCGCTCCGTTTACACTGACCGCAACAGCAAGTTCCTCGCTGGCCGTGACCTTCACCGTGACAGGTCCAGCGACCGTGACCGGATCGACCGTGACGATTACTGGAGTGGGTCAGGTCGTGGTGACGGCGGCGCAGGCGGGCAATGCGACCTATGCGGCTGCGACCTCCGTCTCGCAGAGCTTCACAGTGACGAAGGCAGTGCTGACGGCGACGGCGGCCAATCTGTCGCGTGCATTCGGAGCGGCAAATCCTACACTGACTTACGCGACGGCGGGCTTCGTAAATGGCGACACGGCGGCGGTGATTAGCGGTACTGCCACGTTGGCGACGACCGCGACGACCACGTCGCCGGCAGGAACCTATCCGATCACGTTCGCCACCCAGGCGTTGACCGCGACGAACTATAGCTTCACCTACGTTCCCGGAACGCTGACGGTACACGGTGGAGCGGCGCAGACGATCACCTTCCCGACGATTCTGAACCACATCGTGGGCGATGCGCCATTTACGCTATCGGCGACTGCCTCGTCAGGATTGGCTGTGAGCTACGCTGTGACCTCTGGCCCAGCCACCATCACCGGAAGCGTGGTGACGTTGACGGGTGCGGGAACGGTGACGATCCAGGCGACCCAGACCGGTGATACGACTTACGCGGCTGCGACACCGGTCTCGCAAAGCTTCACGGTGGCAACTGCGGCCGTACCCACGCTGTCGGGAATCTCGCCTGTCGGCGCGGTTGCGGGAAGCGCGGCGACGACGGTGGCCTTGACGGGCGCGAACTTTACGACGACCGATGCGGTCTTCGTGAACTCGACCATGCTAACCACGACCTACACTAGTACGACGACCCTGACGGCCGTGATCCCAGCGAACCTGCTGACATCAGCCGGTGCGTTGTCTCTTACTGTGACCGATACCGCCTCCGGAAAGACGAGTGCGGCGTCGAGTTTCGCGGTGGAGGTAGCGCCGGTGGTGGTCTTTACCGGCCCATCAATGGCGGCCTCGGGAGATCAGCCGGTGGTGACCTTTCAGTTGAAGCAGCCGTATGCGGTGCCCATCAACTGCCTGCTCACACTCACCTTCGTCCCTGCCACGTCGACGGGGATCGACGATCCTGCGGTGCAGTTCTCATCGGGTGGCAGAACGATCAACGTGACGCTCCCGGCGAGCTCGACTACGACGCCCGACGTGCAGTTCCAGGCGGGAACCGTTGCTGGAACGGTCACGGTGGCGCTCACGATCACGGCTGACGACGTGAATGTGACCCCTGCCAGCGTCACTCCAGTGGTAGTCACGCTTCCAACGGTGGTGCCGCAGATCGCGGCGGCGAAGTCCGCGAGCACGACGAGCGCGCTTACCGTTACTGTCACCGGCTTCTCCAATACCCGCGAGGTGAAGTCAGCGATCTTCCACTTCACGCCTACTCCGGGAAATACGATCTCCAACCCTGACGTAACGATCGACGTGACCTCGATCTTCGCCACTTGGTACAGCAATCCGATGTCGACCACTTACGGATCGATATTTACCTACACGCAGCCGTTCAACCTGAGCGAGGATGCCACTACGATTCAGGGTGTGACTGTAACTCTGGTAAATGCAGTAGGAAACTCCGTAGTTACAACCGCGGCGCAGTAGGATAAGTCAAACCGTACAGCGCTTCTCGATGTTTTGTAAAAGCATCGGGCGGCTGGGAGACAATCTTGTGTAGCCTATGCCCCATTGGTCTAGCGGGGGTACGCCCTTTGCGTATGGCAAGTTCGTACAAAACGTTGGAATATGCCGATAGTATGAAAATGGCCGACCGCGAAGGAAAGTTCTCCGGAGAGCCCTTGGATCCACAAACTCCAGGTGGACGCCGGAATTCACACGAGCTGACCCGTCCAGGCGGTCGCAGCCGGAGTGCGCTATGTTGTGGGGTTGACGGGTGTTGAACTCCGGCGAACTCATAGATGAAGTTACTGCATGGGGCGGACGGATCCATGCTTCGGCATCCCGGCTCCGTGATCAGTCTCCGCTGGCGTACGGCATAACGATCATGCTCATTAGCGCCTTTGGCGTCTATCTCAACTCCAAGCTGATCAATCCACTCGTTTTTTACACATCGCTGCATGCCATCTGCTGGCCGATCGACGGTCTCCTTATCGGCATTTTGCTCTTGTGTTCCCGCCGCAATTGGCCCTGGATCATGGCCGGCTACATGATCACAACCGGGACGCAGTTAAGGCTCCTGGGCCAACCCCTTTCGCAGGTTGCAGGGGACGTAGGCTGCAACGTCTTCGAGATGGTCTTTGCTGCAGCTATGCTCCCCGGCTTTACGAACCTGTCGGATTGGCTGCGGCGGCCCGGACTGATCCTTCGATTCAGCGTCGTGGTGCTGATCGGCGCGCCGTTGATACCCGCTGTTCCATGGTCGGCTTATACCCACGTTCATCTTGGCGAGGAGTTTTGGTCAACGGTCCAACACTGGGTCAGCGGAGACGCCCTCGGAATCGCACTTTTCACCCCGCTGGTTCTTGTCCTCGCCAGTCGGGAGACCTACCTCCTCCTGCGTCCCGGACAGCGTCTCAAGACCCTGGTCATGTTTGGCCTGCTGCTGGGTACGAGTTGGTTTATATTTCATCAGACCGCGTATCCGGTTGCGTTCCTAATCTTCCCGATCCTCGTCCTGATGGTCGATCGTGTTGGCTTTCCCGGCGCGGTTCTGGCTGTCAACCTAGTGACCATCATCGCGGCTCACGGCACGATCGGCGGTATGGGGCCGTTCATGTTCGTCCAGGGGCATCATGAGCCGTACCGGATCATGACTCTCCAGGCCTACCTCACCATTGCCATGGTCATGAGCTTCGCCATCACGCTGACCGCGCGGGATCGTGACGACTTCCAGGAGCAGTTGAAGCTGGCGCTGCAGCAGATGGAGGTCCTCGCGACGCGCGATGGTCTGACTGGGCTTGGCAATCGCAGGCTCTTCGACCAGACGCTCGACGCCGAATGGGGAAGGGCGCGGCGGCAGGGAATGTCCATTGGCCTGCTGCTGCTCGATGTCGACTACTTCAAGTCCTACAACGACATGTATGGTCACCTTGCCGGCGATCATTGCCTCTGCGCGATCGCCAGCAGCTTTGGCACACATCTGAAGCGGGCGGGCGACTTGGCGGCGCGCTACGGCGGCGAGGAGTTCGTGGTGCTTCTCCCCGGCGCTACGCTGGAAGACGCCAGCGTCATTGCGGAGTCGATTCGGAAAGGCGTAGAAGCACTTGGCCTGGAGCACAAGGGCAACGCCACCGGAGTTGTAACCATCTCGGTCGGCTTCAGTGCCGTAGTTCCCGGCACCGTTCGTCCTTCGCAGCGCCTCATCGCCGCAGCGGATGAGGCGCTGTACGCTGCCAAGCAGGGCGGACGCAACCGGGGGGTGAGTGCGTCGTCCCACGTACCCGAGGCCTGCGAAGCCTGATCCGAATTGCTCAGGCTACGGCTTCGTGTGATCCCATATGCGATCCTTCTCCTCCTGGCGATGCTTCTTGAACTTCGCTTCGTCTTCAGCCGTCATGAAAGACGGCCCGACCGGCCAGACGGAGATATCGCGCATACAGTAGCGATGCGGCGTGCCGTGCATGGAGATCACTGCGTCGTTCAACTCCAGCAGCGTTCCGCGGGAGAGCGCGAGTTCATGCTCGTTCGGCTGATACATGGTGCCGACAGGGTAGTCGACGAACGGCGTGGCCGTCTGCTCAATGTGGTTGCCCAGGATGTTTGCGATGGGCTTGCCCTCGGTGAAGGCGACCAGCCGTGCAAGGCTGGCGGTGAATGCGGCGAAGTCGTTGACATAGATGCGTCCGGGATAGACCGTGTCGCCGCCCAGCAGCACGGCTGTGCGCCGGTCGTAGAGCGCCACGCTGACCTTGCTGTGGCCCGGGATGGGGATGAGGTCGACGATGCGGTCACCAAGATCGAGGTGGCCAATGTCGGTCGGCCAGTTTGCGATCCCGAAAAGTTTCTTCGTCGCTTCTACCTCTGAGGGCGTGAAGGTAATGGGCATGGCAGGATCGCTCAACGCCTGAAGCTCTTTGTCGCCCCACGTATGGTCTTCGTGTTCATGGGTGTGAGCGACGATCACCGGGATGCTGGTGCGCCCATTGCGTGCCAGCCAGTTTTTCACCGTGTGCTGCAACGCGGGTGCGAGGTTGCCGTTGCGTGAGCCAGTGTCCATTAAGAGAGCTTTGTCTTTGCCGAAGATCAGAAAGATGAACGGCTTCTCGTAGTCGGTGCAGGGCGATTGGCGAAGGATGTAGAAGTCCTTGTTGTACTCATGCACCTGCCATTCAGGAATCTCCATGCACTTCGGCAACTGCGAGTACCAGTGATCGGGCAATGTGCCGCGTTCGATGTTGCCGCCGTCCGGCTGTGGGAGTTGCGCGACGGCGAGGGAGGAGACGAGGCACAGGGTGGCGGCGAAGAGTGGCAGCTTCAAGATGGTCTCCTGAGGATTAAGTCGGTGAACCTAAAAAACGGTAAATCTTTCGTCGTCGATCACAACGGCGAAGGATCGCAACATGAGCGCGGTCGTGCGTGGCTTATTTCTGCGGATCCCACATGTGATCCTTCTGCACTTTCATGTAAGCCTCAACGTGTTTCCGTTCTTCGCGAGTGATAAGCCCGAATTCCATGGGGTAGATGGAGAAGTCGCGCATGGCCAGACGACGCGGTTTGCCATTCATCGAGAGAAGGGCGTCCCTAAGCTCGACGAGCGAACCCACGGGCATCGCCAATTCGTGCTCGTCCGGCTGGAAGAGCGTGCCCTCTGGATAATCGAGGAACGGCGTTGTTGTTTGCTCGATGTGATCGCCAAGAGTGTGTGCGATCGGCTTGCCTTCGGTGAACTTGACCAGCCGGACAACGCTCTCCTGGAATTCGGCGAAGTGCTCTACAAAGATGCGTCCGGGGTACAGCGTGTCGCCGGTGAGCAGAACGCCGGTATTGCGATCGTAGAAGGCCAGATCCTCGTGGGTGTGGCCGGGGATGGGAACGATGTCGAGAATGCGGCCGCCTAGGTCGTACTGAACCACATCCGTCGGCCAGTTCTTGATGCCATAGAACTTCTTCTGCGCTTCGATATCGGAGGCGACGAAGGTAACGGGGAACGCGGGATCGTTCATCGCCTGCACCGCCTTATCGCCCCAGGTGTGGTCTTCGTGCGAGTGCGTGTGGGTGACGATCAGCGGGATACTGGTACGGTGATTGCGCGCGAGCCAGCGATCCATGACGATCTTCAGCGACGGCGCGAGATTGCCGTTGGCGGAGCCGGTATCGGCCAACAGCGCTTTGTCCTTGCCGAAGAAGAGGAAGATCAACGGCTTCTCAAAGTCTGTATACGGGGACTGCCGCAGGATGTAGAAGTCCTTGTTGTACTCATGGATCTGCCAGTCGGGCATCTCCATGCACTTGTTCCCCTGCGAGAGCCAGCGCGCGGGCAGAACACCGCGTTCAAGACCGCCACCGTCGGGTTGTGGAAACTGCGCGCGAGCGAAGCTCGAAGTAAGGCAGAGAGCGGCAGCGAAAATGGCGTTACGGCAAAGGCTGTTCGGCATGCTTTCCTCTCGTGATGAACGCTGAGCTTAGAGAAAGAAAAGGCCCGGACCGCAGGTGTGAGCTTTGCAGTCCGGGCCTTTTACAGGTTGAGGTTTAGAAGGTGTACTTGCCGGAGAACTGCATCTGCCGGGGCTGCAGCAGAAGAGAACTGGTGCCCGGCTGGTTCGTGGTGGTGTTGGCCGACTGGCCCGCCGAGTTCTCATAGGTCCCGAAGGCTGATGTGGTTCCATCCATGTTCGGCGTCGCAAAGCGGTTAGTGTTGATGACGTTGAAGACTTCGACCGAGATGCGGAACTGCTGCTCGCGCCAGGTGTGGAAGCTCTTCGCGAGGCCGTCGTCGATCGCAAGATAACCATCGGAGCGGAAGTTGTTACGCTGGCCTGCTTCTCCGACATAAGCGAATCTCAGATTGGCCTTGGCCTGTTCGCCTGTCATCCCCTTCAGGGCTGTCTCAGTTTGTGACGCCGCATCGTAGCGGTGGCCGCCTGTGGAGATAGGACCAACCTGGACCATGTTGCTGTTGTTCGCGAAGTTCGTCGCCCAGCCGTTGTATCCAACTGCGCTGAAGGGAAGACCGGTGCTGTAGTGGACGACACCATTGAGCTGGAATCCACCCACGATGCGATCCATCAAGCCGCCCCGATTCAGGAACATCTTCCCGAGACCGAGCGGAAACGGTGCTGTGTAGTTGGCAGTGATGTTGTGGCGAACATCGAAGTCTGAGTTCGCATACCACTGGTGGGGCATAAAGGAGTTGAGGATCGAGCTTCCGCCCGAGCCGTTCCGCTCCGGGTCCGAGCCTTCGTCGATGGACTTTGAGAAGGTGTAGTTTACGTCATACTCCAGGCCCGAGCGCAAAGCCTGGCGGACCGAAAGCTGCATCGCGTGATAGTTGCTGACACCGGTAGTGGACTGTACGTAAATCGAAGATGTCTGGGGGTAGAAGTAGCGGAAGGACTGGCCTGACGCTGAGGTTGTAGAGTCTGTGTCCGCGATATAGAGCGCGTTCGTCTCGTTGCCCCGATTGACGGCGAAGAGAGAGTAGTAAGCCTGTGCTCCCTTGTACCCGTTGAACTGCAGGTTTGGGAAGACATTGTGGAAGTAGCCGCTATCGGGAACGGTGGAGGGATCGACCCCCGCGTCGACCATCTTGTCGAATACGGTCGCGGCCTGGAAGTAGGTCTGGCCGCTGCCCGAATCATAGAAATTGGTGGGCATGGCGACGTCAAGATTCTGTAGTAGATGCCGCCCGAGGCGTCCAACGTATGAGGCCGTAACCGAGATGCTCTTCGGGAACTCGTGTTGCAGGGTGAGGTTGAAGGTCTCCGCGTACGGAGTCTTCTGCTTGTCGTTGATGCTGTGATCGAAGGTGAAAGAATTCTCCTCGGGAGTGAAAGGCAGCTGTAGCACGTCCGTTGCTCCGGCTGGCGCGGGAACGTCGTGGTAGCCGGTGAAGCGAGGATTGGAGTCAATGTTCGTAAAGGTAGCCAGGTTCGTCTTTGACAGAGAGAACAAGGAGCTCGAGTTGGACTGGTAGGAATCGATCACGCCGGTACCGAAGTGGTCGAAGCTTAGCGCGAAGCCGCCGCGAACAGAAGTTTTATTGTCGCGCGTGGCATAGGCGAACGCGACGCGGGGAGCGAAGTTCGCTTTCTGCGCGCTCCAGAAATTCGGCTGGCCATTGGGTGAGCCGGAAGCGCGGAAGGATACATCCGTGTCGTATGCCTGGCCCTGTGCCGCTGCCGATACCCGGTTGGCGAAGAAGGTATTCAGCGAAATGTCAGGAGCGATCTGCTGACCGTCCTTTTCATATGGAACGCCTAGATAGACGTAACGCAAGCCGGCGGTAAGGGTGAGCTGTGAGGTCGCCTTCCATTGGTCTTGGATGTAGTACTCCTGCTCGATGTTCTTGAACGTGTGGGTGGGGACGTTACCGGTGTTGAGTGGCACGAGCGTATTGCCCTTCACCTGGAACTCAGTTCCGGAGCTTGCCGTTTCAATCGCGCCGACATTGGAGATGATGTCGCTGTTATAGAAGCTTTGAAAGGTGTTGTCGACGGGTGCGCAGTTCGCACAGTTGAACGCGGCTGGATCAAGGCTGCCACCCTGGTTTGCGATCGCGGCAGTCGAGAGCAGGTTCGGGCTCACGTATCCCGTTGAGAGCAGCGGCTGGTCGAAGTATTGACCATTGGAGATGAAGTAGAGGTTAGTGCCTGCCTGGATGGTGTGGCGGCCCTTGACGTAGGTGAAGTCGTCGGCGAAGTTGTTTGTCGTGACTCTGTAAAGATACGACGTGGTAGCTGCCGTAAGCGTACTGAAGGCACCGAAGTTGATAAAAGGTTGGCTGCCGGTGCCGCGGGATGCGCTTCCGACACGGCTCAGGCCGTAGCGGGCATTGTTGGTCATCTTGTCGTTGATCGACCAAATGTGGCCGACGGCTATGCCTTTGCTGTTCCCGTAGACGCTGGAGGATGCCGCACCTCCCAGAAACTGCTCGGGAGTTAGCTGGTTGTCGCTTTGCAGGTTGCCACGGGCGAAGACGCTCATCTTCGGCGTGATGTTGTAGTCGAGGCGAACGATGTTGGTGATCTGGCTGATGGGCGCGGGCGATGCAAAGTTATAGTTGCCCACGTTCAGTGAATCTGAGTTGCCGGGCGCGTTAGCGAGAGGGAACTGCTTGAAGTAAGCGATGGCCGCGTCGTTCGTGACGGGTGAGTAACAGGTCACCTTGGCGCACGCCGGGTCACTGGCGGTGCCGTCCATCTGCGCGATGTCAGTGGGGGTAAGCGTTTTATAGCTCTTATCCGTCGCTTGGTAGGTGACATTGCCTGTGACGAGTCCGGCCGCGGCGCCATTCGTCGTGAACGCCGAGGGCACCGTCTGGCCTACGGAGACGTCGCTTGACTGTTTGAATCCTTCGTACGCTCCGAAGAAGAAGAGCTTGTCTTTCGAGAGTGGCAGACCAAGGGATGCGCCAAAGGTGTGCTGAAGGACCTTGGCAGGAATGTTGGGTGAGCCCTGGCTCAACTCTGCCTGCTTAATGAACCAATTGTTGCCAGCGGCGGCGGGATCGCGATAGTACTCATACGCGCTGCCGTGCCAGGCGTTTGTGCCGCTGCGAGTTACAAGTGAAACCTGGGCTCCTGACGAGCGGCCGGCATCAGCATTGGAGTTGGTAGTGGTGACGCGGAACTCTTCCACGGAGTCGCGGGTGGAGCGCAGAGCTCCATTGAAGGCGTAGCCGAACACTTGGTCGTTATTGTCGACGCCGTCGAGCGTGATGTTGCTCTGGTCCTGGCGGGCACCATTGACAATGCCGGTCCGGGTGTCGGTGTTCAGTCCACCAGTCGCGGCGCCGCTGTCGAGCGCCAACACGCCGGGCTGCAGCGAGAGAAGATAGGTCACGTTATTCGCGAGGTAAGGCAGGTTCTGTACCTGTTCGCTGTTGAAGGCCTTACCCAGCGTGGCATCGGAGGTGTTCACCTCCGCCAAGCTCGTCTCAACCGTCACGCTTTGCATGGTGCCGACAGCAAGCTTGAAGGACAGCTTGAGCGGCGTGGCAACGAGGGCGTCGACCGTCTGTTGCACGTCGTTGAAGCCGGAATACGAGACCCTGACCACATAGCTGCCTGGCTGTACCTGCTCGAAGGCAAAGTTGCCGTTGCCGGAGGTAGTAGCCGTCTGTGCCGCGGCGTTTGCCTTGTTTGTGATAGTCACTTCGACGCCAGGCATGATGGCTCCGGAGGTGTCCGTCACGCTGCCGCTGATTGTCGTGGTGTTCGTCTGCGCGAACAGCGCGACGGAAGAGAGCAGGATAGCCAGCATGGCCAGAACGATACGTTTCAAAAGAAACCTCCTGAAAATAGGCGTGCGGGATCGTAATGATTCTTGGGGGCGACGCTGCTGAGCTTAGGCCTCCAGGCGCCTTTGAAGGGCCTGCGGCGTGCTGTCGCAGTTTCTTTCCAGACAGAGACTCCGCTTCAGAAGTCTCTGAAGAATGCGGAGGACCTCGGCGGTCCGAACAGGCGTTGGGCCGAGATCGTACTCGTCTGCTTCAATGCGGTCCGGGATAAAGGAATCCGGGCCGATTGGCAAGGGTGCTATGTTACTGGGTCGATGAAATCGATTATGCGGCTCGCTCGCGCGGGAGATCAACGTGATCGGCCATCCCGTTATCGCGGCTATAGAAGATCGTGATGATGGTCGCATTAGAGCGCCTCATCGCGTCGCTCGGCAGCTTCCCAACGATTGCCTACAGATCGCCTACAGGTCTTCGGGGATCGAACGCACGGTTCCCGTGGCGAAGGTGAAGAAGGCGTTGCCGGCACGGGTCAGCGCGCGGTCTTTGCGGCTGATCAGCGCAAGCTCGCGTGAGATGGAGACGCCGTCGATCGGCACGATAGCGAGAGTCTCGCCGCGGACTTCGTCGAGCACGTTGATACGCGGCAGGAAGCCGATCCCCATCTCTTTCAGCACAAGCCGCTTAAGTAACTCGTTCGAGTCGAGTTCCATGGCGATGCGTGGACAGAGCTTCTCCTGTTCGAAGAGTTCGTCGATCTGTTCCCGCTTGCGACCCTGGTTGAGCAGGAGCAGGCGCTGCTGCGATACCTGGCGAAGCGTCACAGATTCTAGTTTGGCAAACGGGTGGCCTGCGGGGACGACGAGAACGAAGTCGTCGCTGTGGATGATCTCGATGTGCAGTCGCTTGTCTTTGAGCGGAAGCGAGACGACTCCGAACTCCACTTCGCGGTCTAGTACGAGTTCCAGCGTCCGGCTGCGTTCTGCGCGGATGATGTTGAGCGAGACGCGCGGATACTGCTTGCCAAACTTGCTGAAGAAAACGGGAAGGACATAGAGCGCGGTCGACTCATTCGCGCTGACGGTCAACGATCCGCGCGGCATGCGCTCGAGATCGGCAAGCGTCAGGGACATATGGTTCAAGCGGGTCAGGCAGCTTTCGGCGAAGGGCTCGAAGACTCGGCCGGCGGCGGTAAGCGTGACCTTGCCGCCGCCGCGTTCCAGCAGCCGATGGCCCAGCGAAGTTTCGAGCGAGCGAATCTGCGCTGAGATCGATGGCTGGGTGACATGCAGCTTCTCCGCGGCGCGAGAAAAGCTCTTCTGTCGCGTTACTTCGAGGAACGTCTTGAGGTGGTCAAAGTCCATCTGTGGCTAAGTTCCGTGACTGAGGTAGCACGCATCGCGGCGTGCAGGTGTTCGCAGTTTGCCAACGGGAATCGCTCGGGACGTTGTCTGGTTATAGCGAAAGACGATGCGAGCTATACGATTAGTCGCAACACCTTCGTTTCTTTATAGCCTGAATAGCAAAAGCATATAGCAGTTTGGCGATTTCTCCCACCGCGCTATACCCTCAGGCATACCCGTGCGATATCCCTCCGCTGCTTTTGCCCCCTTGCGTTATCGTTTGGCAGATCCTGCCTCGTCTTCCGATCGCCAGCCAGTGCCTCCTGCCGGCTGGTGGATGCGCGGCGTCGGCGCGGTGGTGCTGACGGGAGTTCTCTTTACTTCATCTGCGTCTGCGTTCCAGGCTAAAGCGAAGCAGAAGCCCGCAGCCAGCGCAGACGCGAAGGACGCTGCGAAGAAGTCCAAGCCAGAGAAGACCGCCTACGACTATGTGCTGCCCGGTGCGGATGGCAAGGATGTTCCGCTGACGACCTTCAAAGGGAAGTACATTCTGGTCGTGAACCTTGCACGGAAATCGAGCTACAACGCGCAGCTTGCGGCGCTCGAGAAGGACTACGAGACCTACAGGGACAAGGGCGTCGTTGTGATCGGTGTGCCCTCGAACGACTTCGGTGCGGCCGAGCCCGGGAAAGACGCTGAGATTCAAAAGGCCTACACCGATGCGAAGGTGACGTTTCCCGTGATGGCTGTCTCGAAGCTCGCGGGTGACGATGTGATCCCGTTCTATCTCTACCTGACGAAGAGCAAGGACGCTCCCGCCGGTGGTCCAGTGCACTGGAACTACACCAAGTTCATCGTGAACAAAGAAGGCAAGGTCATTGCCCGGCTAGGTCCGGACGTGACGCCGGACTCGCCCGAGATGATCTCGACCATCGACCAGATACTCGATGGCCGGTACAAGCCGAAGAAGGGTGGCAAAGATGGACCGCCCGGCCCCGGTGGCGATGATGATGACGAATAGTCAAGGCTACTTGAGCGATGCAAGATAGCTGCGCCAGCCGCCGAGGTGCGTGATCTCAAGGCCGCCTTCGGTGCCGACTGGCTCGACCAGGAATCCCTTCACCAGGCTACCGTCTTCAAGCTCCAAAGTGCCGATGGAGAGCGGCTGTGGCACGCCTTCCACGAACGTGCCAACCGTATTCGCGGGGAGCGCCCATACTTCCACTTCGATACCAGGGCCGTTGAATGCAGGCTCACGGACCAGGCCGGGCTTCGGCGGGGTCGTGTTCGCCAACGCGTAGAAGCGGTAGTGCGGACTTGTCTTCGATGTCTTGACGAGTTGGCCGCCGCGTTGCGTAAGCTGCCAGTTGAGCGGCTGCCCGGAGAGGTGGGCCCCCACGACGGCCATCAATAGGCAGCCGTGCGGCGGGTTTGCTGCTTTGAGTGATGGCGTCGTGGCAAGCTCGCGCCTTGATCCGCCCAGTGCTGTTGAAAGTTTGCGATGCAGCTTGTCTGCCAGCGAGAGCAGTGCGGCTTCCGTGAATGCCTGGCCGATGAGCGTGACGCCGAAGGGCAAGCCATCGGGGCGCATACCTGCTGGCAGAGCGACTGCGGCAAGGTCGAGCAGGTTCACGAAGTTTGTGTAGGTTCCCAGGATGCTGTTGCGCTCGATCGGATTCTCCGCGATCTCTTCGATAGTGAAGGCACGCGGCGCGGTCGGTAGCAGCATCACATCGAAGTTGTGCCATGCGGTTGATGTCGTACGGCGCAGTGCTTCTAGCTTGTAGGCCGCATCGAAGGAATCCACTGCGGAGTAGTTGGCGGCACCAGAGATGATGGTCGCCACTGTCGGGTCCATCTCGGCCTTGTGATCGCCGATGAACTTCGCGATCGCGGCATAACGCTCTGCCACCCACGGGCCTTTGTAGAGAAGCTGTGCGGCATCGAGGAATGGCTGCAGATCGAACTCAACGGCAACTCCGCCAAGCGTGGTGAGCTGTTCGGCCGCACTCTTGAATAGTGCGGGATTATGATCGTCGCCGAAGAAATTCAGCAGTGCCTCTGACGGAACGCCGAAGCGGAACGTGGGAGCACCCGCCCATGGCGAAGCTCCAGCTCCGACTGCGGGCTGGCGCGAGTAAAGATCAGCCGCGTCGAAGCCAGCAGCATTGGCCAGCACAAGGCTTGCATCATAAGAGGTCTCGGCGAAGATCGAGACACAGTCGAGCGTGCGGCAGGCGGGAACAACGCCATGTGTGCTGATGGCTCCGCGCGTGGGCTTCAAGCCAATGAGGTTGTTGAACATCGCAGGCACGCGACCTGAGCCTGCTGTGTCCGTACCAAGTGAGAACGTGACTAGGCCGCCTGCGACCGCGACTGCCGAGCCAGCGCTAGACCCGCCAGAGATGTACTTCGCATTGAAGACGCTGGAGCAGATGCCGTAGGGCGTCCGCGTACCCACGAGGCCAGTCGCGAACTGGTCCATGTTCGTCTTGCCGATCAGGATCGCTCCAGCCGCTTCAAGCTTCGTTACCACGGTCGCGGACTCCGTCGGCGTGTATGCGTAAGCCGGGCAGGCCGCAGTGGTCGGCATCTCCGTTACATCGATGTTGTCCTTCACGGCAAAAGGAATGCCGTAAAGAGGCAGCTTGCTGCGGTCCTGCGATTCAAGCGCATGCGCGCGCGCAATAGCTTGCTCGCGCGGCACGATGGAGATCCAGACCGGCCGCAGACCTTCCTTCTCGATGCGGTCGTAGATACCCTCGACGACGCATCTGGGGTTCTGATCACCGGCTGCGTAGGCTGCGTGAAGCGCTGCGATGTCCATCGTTCTCCTATGTCTATTCTGTTGGCCGAACGGAGAGCAGCAGTTGGCCGCCCTGCACCAGCGCTCCCTGTGCGCAGTAAATCTCTTCGACGATGCCGTCTACGTGTGAGGCGACGACGATCTCCGTCTTCATGGCGTCGAGCACGATTAGCTTCTGGCCATCACCGACGGCATCTCCCGGCTTGACGACGATCTGGAAGATGCTCGCCGTAACCGGCGACGAGACTCCCTCGCATCCTTCAGCGACGACAGCGGCGGTCGTCGCTTCAAGCGCTGCCTCGGGCTCGGCGACGGTCATCAATCCTGCCGCGACCCAACGCTCGCGTTCGGCGTTGAACGATGCCTTCTGGTGCTTCTTGAAGGCTGCAGCTTCGACGGCGATGGAGTCGAGAAAGGCTTGATACTCCTTAAGGTTGAAGGTCGTCTCTTCGACGCGTAGTTCAAAGCGGCCATGCGGGAAGTCTTCGCGCGCTTTCAGTAGATCTTCTGCACTGATGGGATAGAACCGGATCTGGTCGAAAAAGCGCAGCGACCATGGCGTACCTTCAGCGAATGTAGGCGTGGACTTCCATGTGTTCCACACCTGAACCGTGCGGCCGACGAGTTGATAGCCGCCTGGGCCTTCCATGCCGTAGACGCACATGTACGCTCCGCCGATTCCGACTGCGTTCTCCGGCGTCCACGTGCGGGCAGGGTTGTACTTCGTGGTGACGAGACGATGCCGCGGATCGACAGGCGTCGCAACCGGAGCGCCGAGATAGACATCGCCCAGACCGAGTACAAGATAGCTTGCCTCATGCACGATGCGGTAGACATCCTCGATGGAATCGAGGCCGTTGATGCGGCGGATGAACTCGATGTTCGACGGGCACCACGGAGCGTCGGGGCGCACGGCCTGCATGTACTTTTCCTGCGCGATCTTCGCCTGTGGGTCGTCCCACGAAAGCGGCAGGTAGACGATGCGCGAGGGCACGGTGATATCGGTAAGCTCGGGCATCGTGCGGTCGAGATCGTTCAGCAGTTCGATCAGCTTGGCGCGCGCGAGCATGCGGCTGTCGTAATGAATGTGAAGCGAGCGGATGCCCGGCGTGATGTCAATGATGGCGTTGAGTGCAGTCTCTCGCAACTTCTGCTCGAGGATGTGAACGCGGAAGCGCAGGTAGAGATCGAGCTCAAGCTCGCCATATTCGACGAGGAGATACTTGTCGCCATCCGCGCGGAAGACCATCTTCTGCGGCCGATCGGTGTAGGCCGCGATGATGGCCGGTTCTGGCGTCGAGCTTGTTGGCAGAGCGAGCGGAGCGGATGTGAAGTCTTCGAGGAACTTGTCCTGCGCGAGCTCAAGCGCTTGGGCTTCAGCAAGTGTGATGCGATTGAAGTGGACGGTGTCGCCAGCCTTGAGTTGGCCGAGTTTCCATAGCTCCGCCTGAACGATGGTCGCGGGGCAGACGAAGCCGCCAAGGCTCGGGCCATCGGGCCCAAGCAAAATGGGCATATCGCCGGTGAAGTCGATGGTGCCGATCGCGTAGGCGTTGTCGTGAATGTTCGAGGGGTGCAGGCCGGCATCGCCACCATCGGGCCGCGCCCATGTCGGCTTCGGGCCGACGAGTCGCACCCCAGTGCGATCGCTCTGGTAGTGGACCTTCCAGTGCGTCGCAAAGAGCATCTCGATGTCCGGGGCAGTGAAGAAGTCAGGCGCAGTGTGCGGCCCAAAGAGAACTCCGATCTCCCACGTTCTCGTCAGTGCTGGCGCGGACTCTGCGGGCAGCATTGCAGGCGCGCCGAGCTTTGCGTCCGGAGCTCCAAGATGCAACACGTCGCCCGCACGCAATGCTCGGCCAGCGTGCCCGCCGAAGCCGCCAAGCATAAACGTGCTGCGGCTATTCAAATACGGCTGCGTATCGATGCCGCCACGCAGAGCGAGGTAGGCACGGATACCTTCCTTCGAAGCTGCACCGAGCGACAACGTGCTGCCCGCCTTCACGTCGATGGCGACCCAGCGCGCAACCGGCTTGCCGTTGAGCTTCGCTCCCATGTCCGCGCCGGTCAGCGCGATTGTCGTTTCGGAGGTAAAGCGGATGCGGCCGCCCATGGTGGCAAACTCGATCGCCGCCGCTCCCGCATCGTTGCCGACCAGGCGGTTGGCGATGCGAAACGAGAGATGATCCATCGGGCCCGACGGAGGCACGCCGATGTTCCAGTAGCCCGTACGGCCGGGGTAGTCCTGAATGGTGGTCTGCGTTCCGCCTTCCAGAATTTCAATCGCGTTGCGCTCGAAGGCGAACGTGCCCAGAAATGCAGTTGTAACTCTTCCAGATACAAACTCCGGAGTCGCCGCAACCTTGCGCAGATAGCGCAGATTCGTCTCGGTGCCATCGATAAAACTCGCGGCCAGTGCGGCGTCGAGCTTCACCAGCGCCTCGGTGCGGTCTTTGCCGGTGACGATGATCTTCGCGATCATGGGATCGTAGAACGGTGTGATCGTCGATCCTGACTCGATCCACGTTTCTACGCGAGCAAGCTCCGGAGGAGGGAAACGCACCAGCGTTAGCTTGCCGGGTGAAGGTTGGAAGTTCTGTGCCGGGTCTTCCGCGTAGACGCGGGCTTCGATGGAAGCGCCCGTAGGCTTGATCTCGAACGAGTCGAGCGGAGCGAGGTCGCCCGATGCCTGTAACACCATCCATTCGACGAGGTCGACGCCGGTGACCTGCTCGGTCACGCCGTGTTCTACCTGCAGCCGTGTGTTCACTTCTAGGAAGTAAAACTCGCTGGTGTCGTCGTCATAGATGAACTCAACAGTGCCCGCCGATGCGTAGTTCACCGCCTTCCCGAGCACGATCGCGGACTTGTAAAGCTCCTGCCGCGTGGCATCTGTAAGGCCCGGCGCGGGTGTCTCTTCGAGCACCTTCTGGTGCCGTCGCTGCGTGGAGCAGTCACGTTCGCCAAGTGCGATGACGCCGCCCTTACCGTCGCCGAAGATCTGCACCTCGATGTGTCGTGCGCGCGCGACGTACTTCTCGAGAAAGACTCCACTGTCGCCAAAGTTTGCCTTGCTCAGTCGCAACACGGAGTCATAAGTCTCGGCAAGCTGTTCAGCGGAGTAGCAGACCTTCATGCCGATGCCTCCGCCGCCGCCCGAGCTCTTGAGCATCACGGGATACTTCAACGTCTCCGCTTGTGCGAGCGCGTCGTCAAGATCGGTCAACAGACCAGTGCCGGGAAGCAGCGGAACGCCGCAGCTCTTAGCCGTCTCGCGAGCCGTATGCTTCAGCGCGAAGGCTTCGACGTGCGCTGGCTCGGGGCCGATGAATTTGATACCGCGAGCGGCACATTCTCTCGCGAAGTGGACGTTCTCGCTGAGGAAGCCATAGCCGGGGTGGATCGCTTCCGCGCCCGTCTCGGCGGCAGCAGCGAAGATCTTGTCGAGGACGAGATAGCTCTGCGCGGCGGGCGGCGCCCCGATCGCCACGGCTTCGTCGGCTTCAAATACATGCAGCGAGTGGGCGTCGGCTTCGGAGTAGACAGCGACAGACGCGATGCCCATCTTGCGCAGTGTGCGCTCGATGCGGCAGGCAATTGCGCCGCGATTTGCGATAAGGACTTTCTTGAACATCGTGCTCCTGAATCCTGTCTAGCTATTCGCCCCGGCATCCCAGATGAGGATGCGCACCGGAGTGGGGTTGTAAGCGTTGCATGGGTTGTTCAACTGCGGACAGTTGGAGATGACGATGAGCGTGTCCATCTCGGCGCGCAGTTCGACATACTTGCCTGCGTCCGAGACTCCGTCCTCGAAGGTCAGCTTGCCTTCGGGCGTGACTGGGACATTCATGAAGAAGTTGATATTTGCCGCCAGATCGCGCTTGCCGAGTTCGCGGCCCGTCTTCTCCGACCATGCGATTGCACCCTTGAGAAAGCTCTGGCGGCAGGCGTGCATACTGCGCTTCTCGATTGCGTAGCGGACCATGTTGCTCTCACAGGAGCAGGCTCCACCGAGCGTATCGTGGCGGCCACAGGTATCCGCGACGATGGTCAGCAGCACATTGCGCTCTGTCGAGAGGAGCTTTGTTCCGGTGGTGAGATAGACGTTCCCCTGGGCGCGGATGGTGTCCTGCGTGCTGTAGCGGTCGGCGTAGTCATGCGCGTTGTAGAAGAGCGTGTCGACGGCCTGGTTGCCTTCGAGGTCGACGATGCGGACGTACTGCCCGGCGCGAATCTCATGTACGAAGGAGTCGCCCGCTTTGATGTCTTCCGAGAAGATGGCATCCTCGGGCGTTCGCGGACTCGTCACTAGAACTGCTTCTGACATATCTGGAACTCCAAAAAAAAGTGACTCGGAAAGGCGCAAGTGCTAGAGGAAGTAGCGCTCCGTCAGGGTGAATCCTCGGGCGTTCTCCGCGCGGAAGTTGCGGCAGATGTCGTCAGCTGCGGGGGCGGGCACGCGTTTGATCGCGAGTTCAACGGGAACCTGGCGATAGGCCGGATCGGGATCCATCGGATGCTGGCAGGTGTTCAGGATGACGAGCGTGTTCATCTCCGCGCGAAGCTCGACCGATGTGCCGGCCTTCGCATGGCCTTCGATGAAGGCCATGCTGCCATCGTCCTTTACTTCGACCTTGCTAAAGAAGTTGATGTTCATCATCAGGTCGCGCGGGCCCAAACCGTACTTGGCAAGCTCGATCAGGAAGCCGTCGAGAGCATTCTGGTGCCAGTCGTTGCGCGCCGCCTGGTAATCGAGCGCGCCATACTTCGCCGCGACCGTCGCTGCATCCGAGCAGCCGCCCAAAGGATCGTGCCAGCCCAGCGTGTCGTCGGTGATGGAGCAGAGGATGCGCGCCATGTCGGAGTAGAGAACCGCGCCCGTGGTGAGTCGTGCGATATGCTGCGCCTTCAGCGTGTCGGGCAGGTTCAACCGCTCAGAGAAGTTGTCCGCGTTCAACAGTAGCGCGCCCACATTGGCGTGGTCGCCGCCTGCGGTGATACGCAGCGCCGTGCCGCGCTTCAGGACATGCGACCAGGTCGAGGAGCCTAGCAGCATCTCCTGCCAGAGAGTTTTGGAGGACACTTCGAACGACAAGGAAACAACCTTTCTGATGAGACAAGCGGAATCAAAGACGAAATGCGCTGATTCTTCGCGGCGCTCAGAATGACGGCTTGGGAATGACGAGATTGGGAATGACGAGATTGCTCGGCCCGTCCAGTCTACTTCTGATCGGGCGAAATTCTCCAGACCGTTTGCTGAGCCAGGTTCGAGAGCCAGAGTGAACCAAAGCCGAACTGCAAGCCGTCGCCGCCCTTGCCCGCCCACTGCTTTACTGCCTTGTTAGTGCTGGCGTCGATCTGAGTCAGCGGGATGTTGAAGAGCGTTGCCCAAGCGGAGCCCGCGCCAAAGGTGATCTCGCCGCCAGGGCCACTTAGGCCGCACTCGATCGTAGCGACGAGCGTACCGCTTGCCATGTCCACTCGAGAGACCGAGCCGTCACCCTGGTTCACCGTCCACACGGAGCCAGCGCCCACGGTGAGGAAGCGCGGTTTGGGGCCGATGGGGATGGTGGCGACGAGCTGCATCGACTGCGGATCGACCTTCAGCAACGCGTTGTGGCCAAACGATGTGACCCAGACGAAGCCGTTGCCGAAGAATGGGTTTTCGGACTCCGAGGGCAGATCGAGCTTCGCGACTACGGTGTTCGTCTCCGGATCGACCTTGAGCAGCGTGCTTGGTTTGACCACCAGGTAGACTGCCCCCAGTCCGGTGGTGATGCCGCCCTCGGAGTTAGCCGCGTCAGCGTCAATCTCGGCGACGGTCTTGCCGGTGGTCTCATCGACGCGGAGCAACTTCTTCGCGCCACAGCTTGGAATCCAGATCGAGTTCCAGCCGTAGGCGAGGCTTGAGCAGGGCTTGGGGACGTCGACGACGATGCCGGTCTTGCCTTCGCCGGGCAGAAGCTGCACGACGTGGTTGGCCCGGGCGCTTGTCACCCATACCGAATCCTTCGCCATCACCTTCCAGTCCGGCGAACCGGCGACCTGGTAGACGGTGCTCGGCTTGATGTCGCTGAGCGGACGCACGACACCGGGCGTCTTGATCCCCGGAGGCGGTGGCGGCTGCTGTGCTAAGAGCGAGGTTGTAGCGAAGATTCCAGAGGCCAACAGGGTTACACCCTGCCATTTCATACTGATCGAAGCCATAGATACAAGTTGCTCCTGCAACGAAGCTGTTTGAACATAGAATTGTCGCTTGTGGGGACGAGCATCTTCAACTAGAACAAATGGCGGCGAATGCGGGCCGGAGTATGGGAATTTTCTATATCGCTGATAGGTTCGTGCAGTCCGCCCGCTGGCTGAGTGGGACGGCGAGGCTGTAACCGTCCCTTTGCAGTGCGCGTTATACTGAAGAGTGACCATAATGCGCGATAAACAGACCGTTTCTACAGTTTCAGGCAGCACAACTCTGAGCCAGGCAGCACCTATTTCAACCGGCCATCCGCTTGATCTTGGCGAAGGCCGCCGCATCCGTTCGACCACCGTCATCTGCGTTCGCCGGGGCGACTCCGTGGTGATGGCCGCCGACGGACAGGTCTCGCTGGGCGCGACCGTGATGAAGGGCTCAGCGAAGAAGATCCGCAAGCTCTACAACGATAAGGTCTTGGCGGGATTTGCTGGATCGACGGCAGACGCCTTCTCGCTTTTCAGCCGCTTTGAGACGAAGTTGGAGCAGTACGCCGGGAATCTAGGCCGCTCGGCTGTCGAACTCGCGAAAGACTGGCGGACAGATAAGATGCTGCGCCAGCTTGAGGCTCTGCTGATCGTGACCGACGCGAAGTCGACCTTCCTGCTGAGCGGAACCGGCGACGTTATCGACCCGGATGAGGGCATCGCGACGATTGGATCGGGCGGGAGTTACGCACTCGCAGCTGCACGCGCTCTGATGGAGAACACAGACCTTACCGCCCGTGAGATTGCGACCAAGTCGCTCGCTATTGCCGGGCAGATTTGTATCTATACCAACGACCAGATGACGATTGAAGAGTTGAAGGCCGAACCTCCAACCAGCCTCTAGCTCATGCCCGGGAACCGATCCACTCGCACTACCGTTTTACCTACTAGGAGTAGTACCCATGGCAATTTTTCTACCCGGAACCGCTGAAGACCAAGCCCTCGCGCTGGATGAGATGACTCCGCGCGAGATCGTCGCGGAGCTTGATAAGTATGTTGTTGGCCAGCAGGCGGCCAAACGCGCTGTGGCCATCGCCCTCCGCAACCGCATGCGCCGGCAGAAGCTTTCGCCTGAGCTCGCCGAAGACATCATGCCGAAGAACATCATCATGATCGGGCCCACGGGTGTCGGCAAGACGGAGATTGCCCGGCGGCTGGCGAAGCTTACCAACTCGCCGTTTCTGAAGGTAGAAGCTTCCAAGTTCACCGAAGTCGGCTATGTCGGCCGCGATGTCGAGTCGATCGTGCGCGACCTGGTGGAGATCGCCATCGACATGGTGCGCGACGAGAAGCTCGACGAGGTGGAGGAGAAGGCTGAGATGAACGCCGAGGACCGGCTGCTCGACCTGCTGCTGCCGCCGCCTCCGATCTCCGTCTCTGCCAGCGCACCCGTCTCGCCGATATCGGTTGTGCCGTCGCTGGTCGATGAGTCGAAGGTGATCGAGCTGCCTGTTTCGCCTGTCGATGGAAGCACGTCGGAGAAGTCCGACAAGCCGGGCGACAGCCACAGCCGCACACGCGAAAAGCTGCGCCAGCAGTTCCGCGAGGGCAAGCTGGACGACCGCATCGTCGAGATCGACGTGCGCGACCGCAACACGCCCAGCTTTGAAGTAATCAGCAACATGGGCCCGAACTCCGGACCCGACCAGGGCGGCGAAGGTATGGACCTGCGCGAGATGCTGCCCGGACTCTTCGGCCAGCGCACCAAGAAGCGCAAGATGAAGGTGTCGGAAGCCTTTGAATACCTCGTCCAGGAAGAAGAGTCGCGGCTGATCGACATGGACCAGGTCACGCGGCTCGCAGTCGAACGCGTAGAGGACTCCGGCATGGTCTTCCTCGATGAGATCGACAAGATCGCCGGTCGTGAAGGTGGCCATGGTCCTGACGTCTCGCGCGAGGGTGTCCAGCGCGACATCCTGCCCATCGTTGAAGGTACGACCGTTAGTACGAAATATGGCATGGTCTCGACTGACCACATCCTCTTTATCGCCGCCGGCGCCTTCCACGTCTCGAAGCCGAGTGACCTTATTCCGGAGTTGCAGGGCCGCTTCCCGATCCGCGTTGAGCTGCACTCGCTGACGGTGAACGACTTCGTCCGCATCCTCACCGAGCCAAAGTCTTCGCTGGTCAAGCAATCGACCGCGCTGCTCGAGACTGAAGGCCTGAAGCTCGAGTTCACCAAGGAAGCGATCCTCGAGATGGCGCAGTTCGCCTTCCGCGTGAACGAGACGACGGAGAACATTGGGGCCCGCCGTCTGCACACGATCATGGAGCGCGTGCTCGACGAGATCAGCTTCCAGGCACCCGACCTGTTCAAGACTCCGCGGCCCGAGGCTACGGAGGAGGGTGTGATCGCGGAGATTGGAGCTTCGGCTCCGCTGACCGCCGAGCCGCAACTGCCTTCGCCACCGCTTCCGGTCATCGAGCGCCAGACGGCGACTGGCACGGAGAAGGTCATCGTCATTGACCCAGAGTATGTGCGACAGCAGGTTGCGGACATCGTGAAGGATCAGGATCTAAGCCGCTATATTCTCTAGTCCGCTTACTGCGTACGAAGCCCGCGATAGGCGAAGAAGCGCTTAAGGCGAAGGAAGTGCACCTCGAACGCGTGATAGCTGAGTACGCTTACGGCAACGCTGACTGCCGCTCCAGCCACGGCGCTGGCAAGCAGCAGCAGCAGCTTGCTGTGCAGTTGCTGACTTAGCGCGGCATGGAGCGGGGGCACCACGAGGAACGGCACGATCATGTGCCAGACGTAGATGCCATAGCTATAGCGTCCGAACCAACGCAACCACGATCGCCTGAAGGCGCGCGCACACCGGGAGCCTGCGCCGAGGGTCATCGCGATCAGCGCGGTCGACGCAAGCGCGGTGAGCGTGTAGCCAATGGAGTTGATGAATCGACTGTGCTGCCAGTCAATGCCGTGCTCGCGAATAGCCACCACAAGCAGGATCCCCGCAGCAGTGAAGAAGACGGCTGGCGCACGACGCAGCCAGAGTTCGCGATGAGGTCCGCGGATCGCCAAAGCGAGCGCGCCGCCCAGCAGCAAGCCGTCCAACCGGCAGGGAAGCGTCTTGTAGGTGATCTCTTCCGGCGCACCGTGCGCCACCAGTACGCAGCGGAGACACAGGGCCACGGCTGATAGAGCAAGCGCGGTAGCGATGAGCCTGCGGCGATCTCGCAACAGAAGAACAAGCAGCGGCCAGACGAGGTAGAACTGTTCTTCCAGCGCGAGCGACCAGAGATGGCCGGTCAGGTCGACCAACGGATGGGGCACCGCATGGCTGATCCAAAGTCGCGTGTTGTCGAGGTAGGCGATCAGCACCCACTGGTAGCCACTCCAGCGCATCGCGATGGGAAGCCCAATCACCCAGACAGCGAAGAGCGCGAGGTAGTAGAGAGGAAAGATGCGGACCGCGCGGCGGCCGTAGAAGTTGCGCAAAAAATGGGAGCCGCTCAGCGAGTCGAAGAGGATGCCAGTGATGAGGAAGCCGGAGAGCGCGAAGAAGAGATCGACGCCAACCCACATCGACTCGCGGATGGCGATGAAGAAGGCGATCACTCGCGAATTAGTCTGTGGATTCGACGAGAGGGAGTGGTGAACCAGGATCAGCAGGATGGCGAGGCCGCGGATGCCGTCAAGCTGGGGGATATGGGCGAAGCCACCGGGGTCGGAGGTGGAGAGCTCAGGCTTTGCAGTGGCGGAGGATAAGCCCATCCGGCAATCGTATGGGGAATCGGGCTGAGGGACAACAAGGGTGAGGTCGCAAACAACGATGGCGGCCCGGAGGCCGCCATCGTTGTCTCGTGATGCAATCCTTACGCCGTGACGGGCTGTACAAGTTCCTGCAGCCGCTTCGCCAGCAGCTTCTCCAGATCCTCGAGCGCCTTCGAGAAGCCGTCGATGCCTTCCTGCAGCTTGTCGTGGGCCATGCGGTCTTCGGCGTGCATCTTGTCGAAGGTCGCCTTGTCGATGGTCAGCTTTTCAATGTCCATAGCGGCAGCCTTCGAAGCATCGAGCTTCAACGGCAGATCGCCTTCCTTCGAATCCAGCTCTTCCAGCAGCTTGGGAGCGATGGTCAGCAGATCCGATCCGGCAAGCTCGGTGATCTCGCTGATGTTGCGGAAGCTCGCGCCCATTACCTGGGTCTTGTAGCCGAACTTCTTGTAGTAGTTGAAGATGGTCGTGACGGACTGCACGCCAGGATCGTCTGCTCCAACGTAGTCCTTGCCCGTGTCCTTCTTGTACCAGTCGAGAATTCGTCCGACGAAGGGCGAGATCAGGGTGACCTTGGCCTCGGCGCAGGCGATCGCCTGGTGCAGACCGAAGAGAAGCGTCAGGTTGCAGTGGATGCCTTCCTTCTCGAGGATCTCCGCAGCCTTAATGCCCTCCCAGGTGGAGGCGATCTTCACCAGCACGCGCTCGCGGCCGATGCCAGCCTTGTCGTACTGCGCGATGATGTCGCGGGCTTGCTCGAGCGTCTTCTCCGTGTCGAAGCTCAGGCGCGCATCCACTTCCGTAGACACGCGGCCGGGGACGATCTTCAGGATCTTCTTGCCGAAGGCGACGGCGAGCGACTTGAAGGCCATGTTGGCTACCACTTCGTCAGAGGCGTCATCGCCAGCGGCGTCGCGCGACTCTTTCAAAACATCGTCGACGATCTGGGAGTATGCAGGCATGGTGGCGGCGGCGGCGATCAGGGAAGGATTGGTCGTCGAGTCCGTCGGCTTGAACTTTTCGATGGAGTTGATGTCACCGGTGTCAGCGACGACGGTGGTCACTTTCTTGAGCTGTTCGAGAAGAGTTGCCATTGCGTTTACTCCTTGTGGTGCGCGTGTGTGTGGATCGGAATTTGAGGTAGACGCTGCGGCACAATCTGCGGAGCGGCAACGAAAGTCTGGCGACTGCTTAGTGCGGCGAACCGACGTTTTGTGCTGCGGCAACTTCCTGGGCCTTCGCCGACGGCGCGCTCTCGTTTCCAGAAGCGTCGACAGCCGTTACCGAATAAATATAACGCTGACCGGGCGCGACTGCCACATCTCGATACGCCGGAGCGGCTATCGGTAATGGCGTCATCTTCCCTAATGGGCCTTGCGGATCGCCGTTTGGCCGGGCAAGTTGGCGGTAAACGAGGTATCCGGCGAGGTCCGGTTCGGAGTTCGGTTCCCACGAGAGATCGATGTAGGCGGCTGTCGGCGATCCGTTCGCGGCATCAGCCAGGCCTGGAATCGTGGCCAGTCCGGTAGGGGATTTCGGCGGGAAGGTATCGCGCATCTCTACCGTGACGGCAGGGGCTGGCTGGCTGCGAATCTCCAGCGCATGGCCGTCGAGAGTGGCAAGCCTGACCTGCTGCGCGATGTAGCTGTAGGTCTGGCCCATGACGGCGGAGGTATCGACGGTGCCGGCGAAGCCGTCTTTCGCAGCTTGTGAGGCTTCCGCTCCGTCAGCCCGAAGATGGACCTCATTCGAGTCGGAGGGCCCGGTGTTACCGGGTTGGACTGACTTCCCGCGATGGACGGGTAAAGAGGCGGGCTTGCGAGTCGGCGTTGCTGGAGCTGAAAGGTTCTTTCGCAGGAGGTCGACAGCGAGGTTCTCGCCACCGGCGTCCTTTTTCCACCGGATCACGGCTCCGGCTTCGCTGGCGGTTGCGGTGAGCGACGCCGCTGGAGACGGAGCGGCACCCGCGGAGGAGTAGGCTGCAACCGTGGATTTCCCGGAGGAGCGTCCCGCAGCGTTGAAGATCTCCACCCGGTACGTCAGGAGTGTGACCGGATCTGCCAGGAGTGGCACAGGCAGATCATCCCATGCGGATGAAGGACCGGGGACAGCGGGCACTCGCTTGACCATCACGCATGCAGCAAAGGATTTCTTCGTGTTGGCTACCGGCGCACCGGCGCTGCGGCAGATCTCAGCGGTTAGAGCGCCTCTTATATCTAGTTTGTCGGTGGTCTGCGACGGCGTTGTCCAATGCAGAAGAACCCGGTCCCCGACGCGTTCAGCGGAGAGGTCGCCGACCAAGGATGGAAGCTGAAGCGAGGGTGGCCGCGGCGGGCCGGGATTCGCGCAGCCGGCAAGAAGTGTCGTGCACAAGAGAAGGACGGAGGCACCGGACTGGACGGAGATCTTGCCTGAGCCCAATTCGTCCGCTTGCGTCTGCATTCGTCTAGGTTACTGCATCGCAATTTCTTCCGGGCCTTTGGCGGGAGCTCCGGCCCTTAATCGAACGAAAGCTCCAGCTCGAGGAAACTTTTGATGCGGCCATAACATCTATTGATGGTATAAACATCTTCTCCACTGCACTCTCTAAGGACTACACATGCCAATGCCCCCTCCATCTGATCTGCAAATGCTCGAACAACCAGTTTTGGCTGAAGTGTCGGGTACCCCGATGACCGGGGCAGAGTTCGCCTCCTCTGAAAGTAAGATCGCGGGCCACGCCTCCGGCTCCGGCGAGAACGGCGTTCAGATCGATGGCGAGGCGGCGGAGAGCTTTATCGCGGAGAAGCGCATAGGCGAGCGGATCAAGCATCTGCGTTTGAAGAAGTCGATGGGGCTGGTGGAGCTCGGCCGGCATACCGGCCTTTCCGCGAGTTTTCTCTCGCAACTCGAGACCGGGCGCGTCGTGCCGACGCTGCGCAACCTGGCGCGCATCGCAATGGTGTTCTCGAAGGATCTTAGTTACTTCTTCGAACCGGAACCGCAGACGCTCTTTCGCGTTCACCGGGCTAAGGACCGCGTTCGCCTGCCGCAGAGCGGTGCCGCTGATCCCTCCTATTTCTTCGAGAGTCTTGGGTACATGGTGCCGGACCGGCAGCTCGACCCATACTTCGCCGAGTTTCTGCCGATCCGCAAGGGCCGGGAGACACGGGCGCATCAGCACACAGGCTGCGAGTTTCTCATCCTTCTCACCGGGAGGTTGGATATTCAGCACGGCGAGGTGACGCACCATATTGACGCGGGCGATGCGGTCTACTTCGACGCGGACACCGTGCACAGCTACCAGTGTTCGGGCGAGGTTCCCGCCACGGCCATCATTGTGACGCTGCAGCAGCCAGTGGGCTATGGCGCCAGCCGCACCGGACAACTGGTCGGGGTCTCGTCGAACCGGCTGCGCGCGACGCCACAAGCGAGGCAGGGCGTGGTGATGAATGGAACCGGGAAGAAGACGGCAGTCTCGGAGCTGGGTTAGATCAGAAACCGCCCCCATAGAAGCGATTCAAGGCTCGGCAAACCTGCCGGGCCTTCTACTTTTCGGGTTCAGCCTCACCGAAGCCCCTGGCGATGAAGTTGACGATCCGGCGTCGGGCATCGAATCCGTGCCACGGCTCATTTGTAGGCGATCCATAGATTGCCCCGCCCAGCGGGCCGTGATCGACGCGCGGATAGGTGACAAGCTCCACCGGAACCTTCATCTGCCGTAGCGCGCGGTACATTTCCTGCGACTGGCCCAGCGGATCGGTGGTGTCGCTCTCTCCCTGGATCAGCAGGAACGGCGTCTTCGCATGGGCGGCTCCCGATAGCGGACTCTGCCGCCAGGCGTCGGCCTCGTGTTCCCACGGTTTGCCAAAATACCACTGGTCGTAGAAGGAGCCGCGCTCAGTGCCGTACTCGCTGTTCTGGTCGATCACCGGGGCCATGCTGACGATAGCCTTGAAGCGTTCCGTCTTGGTCTCGACGAATCCGGCCATCTCGCCGCCGTAGCTGTAGCCGGTCAGGGCCAGCTTCGCGGGATCGATTGGAGTAGTCTTCAACACGGAATCGACGCCGGCCATGATGTCGCGATAGTCGCCGCCGCCTAGATCGTTCTTGTTCGCCGCCGCGAACGCAGCGCCACGGCCGGTGCTCCCGCGTGGGTTCGTCTCCAATACGGCCCAGCCCTTGCCGAGAAGGTAGTCGACAAAGAGCGAATAGCTGTCGACATAAGCGCCGAGTGGCCCGCCGTGCACTTCAACCACAAGCGGAACTTTACCGGTTGCCGCCTGGGGCGGAAGGTAGAGCAGGCCGTCGATGGTGAAGCCATCGCTCTTCCACGAGATGCGCTTCGGAGCCAATGATTTCAAGCCCTCGGGAGCGAGCGACGGCGTGGCCAGAGCCTTCGGCGTTTCACTGAGCGACGCGGTATAGAAAAGCCGCGGCCCGCTTCCGCCGCTGTTGCCGAGGTAGACGAAGCCTGTCTCGGCGGAGTTGGTGACCAGGCTGGAGACGGTTGCGGTCGGAGATGCAATTGCCGTCGAATGCCCATCGGCAGAGACCTTGAGAGGCGCGGTGACAACACCCTTTTCGGCGATCTCAAGGATCGATCCGTCCTTCAGCGGCAGCGGCTCCATCCTGCCAATCGAGCCATCGAAGCCGTCGGTCAGATTCTTGGTGGACTTCGTCGCCAGCGTATAGGTGTAAAGGTCCGAGTATCCCGGAGGTGCTTCGTGCTTTGCCTGTGCGAGATAGACGATAGAACCGCCGTCAACAGACCAGGCCGCTGACCCAAGCGTCGCGGGCAGGTCGTCGACCTTCGAAGGGTGCGCTGGATCACTCATTGAGACAATCCAGCCACTCCCTGCCGGACCAAGCTCGGATTCCCCGTTCGGCTCTTCGCGCTCTGCGATTAGCTTGCTGGAATCGGAGCTCCACTCGGCTCCGCGAACGTCGATCGCAAGCCCGGTGACGGTCAGCTTGCTGGTAGCCACGTCCAGCAGATAGAGCCGCGAACCATGGGTTTCGTGGTCGACCCAGGCAGCGTCGGCCTTCGCATCCTTCTGCTTCTTCTCGCCTGGGGTCTGCGGATCGGCCGCGATCAGAGCGATGGTCTTTCCGTCCGGCGAGACGCGGAATCCCGCAACATCGATGGCAATCGTCTCTGGCTTCTCTTCCTTCGTGCTCTTTGTCGCATCGGGCGTCGTTGTCGGCAGAGCCCCGGGCAGCTTCGACTCATCGGCAAGCGGCGTGACCTTCAGGTCGAAGGCCTTCGCCTCGCCACCATTCATCGGCAGACGGAAGAGCGAGGTATGTTCGCCACGATGGGCAAGGAAGAGGATGCTCTGGCCGTCGGGCATCCACATGCCGGAGCGCTCGCCAACTTTATCCGCATCGGGCGAATAGGTGAGTTGCCGCGCGGCAGAGCCGTCCACGGGGACCAGCCACAAATGACCTTTTGCGCCATCGGCGGTCGCGTCGACCATACGGATCAACACCTGCTTGCCATCGGGAGAGAGCCTGGGATCGCCCATCGCCTTGAAGTGGCGAAGCTGTTCGTTGGTGGGAAAGGTAGCAGGCTTCTCTTCGGCTGCGGCAATTCCAGCGAGCATGACGAACGGGACCAGCGGAACGAAGGCGAGGCGGCTCCAGCTTGTAAGGGACATGGAGACAGCGTAGCCGAAATGCGGGCTTATGTCGCCGAGTAGACGTTTACTTGATTGGAAGGATAAGGTTATCGGCATGTCGAAGCCGTCCCTGCCCTGCCGTTCGCTCGCCGTCGCTGCCTTGTCCCTGGCCTTCGCATTCACTCTCACTGCGCAGAAAGGCGTGCTGGCTCCGACACCGCCCATGGGCTGGAATAGCTGGGACTCTTACGGCCTGACGATCACTGAAGATCAGTTCAAGGCGAACGTCGAGGTAGAAGCTGCGCGCCTGAAGCTTGCGGGATATAGCTACGCCGTCGTCGATGAAGGCTGGTACCTCGGCAATCCCGAGTCTGCGGACAAGCATCCCGAGACGCTCGCGTACCGCATGGATGCAAACGGGCTCTACCAGCCGTCGTTGAACCGCTTCGCTACTGCGAAGGGTAATGAAGGTTTTGCGCCGCTGGCGAAGTTTGTCCACGATAAAGGGCTGAAGTTCGGCATCCATATCATTCGCGGCGTTCCAAAGGGCGCGGTGAAGGCGAATCTGTCGGTGGCGGGTAGCGGATATCGCATCAGCGATCTCGCTGATACCAGCGACACCTGTCCGTGGAACCCTGACAACTTCGGCGTAAAGAACAATGCTGCCGGACAGGCCTGGTACGACTCCATGTTCAAGCAGTACGCGGCCTGGGGCGTGGACTACGTAAAGGTCGACTGCATCGCCTCGCACCCGTATAAGGCCGACGAGATTGCCATGATCCACAACGCAATCCTGAAGACGCGGAGGCCGATCATTCTGAGCCTTTCGCCCGGCCCCGCGCCGCTTGAGAATGCCGTCGCGTTTGGCGAGAAGGCGCAGCTATGGCGCATCTCGAACGATGTCTGGGACCGCTGGACCGCGCCGCAGGATAAAGACCTGTTCCCGCAACCCATCAAGGCGCAGTTCGCCGTGATCGATAGCTGGACCAAGTACGTGAAGCCGGGAAACTGGCCCGACGCGGACATGCTTCCGCTGGGCACGCTCGGTCCCGTCCCCGGCTGGGGAGAGCCGCGCGAAACCCGCCTGACCCACGACGAGCAGCGCACGCTGATCTCGCTGTGGTGCATCGCCCGCGAGCCGCTCTTCTTCGGCGGAAATCTGACGAAGTTGGACGACTGGACGGCGTCGCTGCTGACCAATCCCGAAGTAATCGCGATGGATCAGCACGGCCACGACCAGCATCTTGCGGCGACGGACGGCGATGTCGTCGCATGGACATCAAAGGGAGCGGCTGGAGCGGAGTATCTCGCAATCTTCAACCGGGGCGATGCTCCTGCAGAGGTCAAGCAGCCGTTCGCGCACTACGGCCTCACTGGAAAGGCATACAGGTCGACGGAGCTATGGACGAAGGTGGAGACGCCTACCGCCGACAGCGTTTCGGCGACGCTTCCGCCGCACGGAGCGGTGCTGTTCGAACTCAAACCCTAAATGGCCGCATTGACGGTTTCTTTCGTCCGCATCCTCTACTCTTGAACGATGCTTGCCTGCGAAATTCGGAGTGCTACAGCGAACGACATGGCCTCCGTAAGCGCCATCTATGAACACTTTGTCCTGAACACCACCAATACCCTCGAGGTGACCCCCCCCGACGTTCTTGAGATGGAGCGGCGACGACAGTCGGTCCTCGATCGCGGGCTCCCGTACCTCGTCGCAGAGCTGGAGGGCTATGTGGTCGGGTACTGCTATGCCTCGCAGTTCCGCCCTCGCGAGGGCTACCGCTATACGGTGGAGGACTCCATCTACGTGCGCGCCGACTGCATCGGATATGGCGTCGGCCGCAAGCTGCTCAAAGCATTGATTGCGGCCTGCGAGTCCTCCGGCTGCCACCGCCTGGTCGCGTGCATCTGCGGAGATAATCCTGCGTCGATGGCGCTCCACGCTTCGCAGGGGTTTGCCCGGGTTGGAACCATTCCAGAGGCCGGCTTCAAACTTGGCAGGTGGGTCGACATGTCCATGATGCAGCGGCCGCTGGGAGTGTCAAAAGAGATCGCGATGCGATCCGAGGCGGGCGAGCTCCAGGCGGTCTAGATTATTCTGAGTCAGATATCGGGTTGGATCACCCGATTGCATCGCCCGCTTTTTCGCCTTACCATCGCCCCAGTGGATATTCCCAAATTCAACCCGAAAGCTGGCGGCAAGCGGCCTGATCTGGACCACGGTAGCAGCGACGCGGAGCGCCTGGTCTCGGCCGGCAAGGTGGACGACGACGTCGCTTTTGAGCTGAAGCTGCGACCGACGCGGCTGGCTGAATTCATCGGGCAAACCAAGGCAAAGGAACAACTTGCGATCGCGCTGGAGGCCGCAAAATCGCGCGGCGAGGCCCTCGATCACGTGCTGCTCTTCGGGCCTCCCGGCCTTGGCAAGACGACTCTGGCGACAATCATCGCCAACGAGCTCAGCGTCGGATACCAGCAGACCTCCGGGCCGGCGCTGCAGATCCAGGGCGATCTGACCGCGATCCTGACTAATCTCCGCGAGA
This sequence comes from Granulicella aggregans, assembly GCF_014203275.1. Taxonomy (GTDB): domain Bacteria; phylum Acidobacteriota; class Terriglobia; order Terriglobales; family Acidobacteriaceae; genus Edaphobacter. Next base: position 695,334 of record NZ_JACHIP010000002.1, on the reverse strand, counting down.
GGCAGGTCCTCTTTCTCGACGAGATTCACCGGCTCCAGGCCGTCCTCGAAGAGAAACTCTACACCGCGCTAGAAGACTACAAGCTCGACATCATCATCGGTCAGGGACCGTCCGCCCGCACGCATGTGATGGAGATCAAGCCATTTACGTTCGTCGCGGCGACGACGCGGCCGGGCATGTTGAGTTCGCCGCTGCGCTCGCGATTCGGCATTCTACTGCGGCTGGAGTTCTACACCGACGACGAGCTGCGCTTCGTCGTGACACGTTCGGCCGAGGTGATGGGGATTCCCATTGACCAGGATGGAGCGGCGGAGATCGCCATGCGATCGCGGGGGACACCGCGTATCGCCAACCGCCTGCTGCGGCGCGTTCGCGATTACGCGCAGGTGCGGGCGGAGGGCCGGATCGACCGAGCTACTGCGCAAAAAGCACTTGAAATGCTGGAGGTCGACGCCCACGGCTTCGACGAGCTCGACCGGCGGCTGTTGCGGACGATCATCGAAAAGTACGATGGCGGCCCGGTCGGCCTGAACACGCTGGCAGCTGCGCTAGCGGAGGAACAGGACGCGCTCGAAGAGGTCTATGAGCCATTCCTGATCCAGATTGGCTTCCTCGATCGCACCCCGCGCGGTCGCGTCGCGACCCGGCTCGCCTACGAGCATCTGGGCATCGAGATGCCGAGAAAACTCAGCCTTTTCCCGTAGGCAGAGTGTCCCATAACGATTCTCTATAGTCAGAATTCGTTCCCTCCATACGCAATCTTCCTGACACACATAAGTCCTAGACTTGTTCTTATCCGTAGGTGTCATTGACCGGCCCTCATCACGGGCCTCCAGTCTGACTGCCGTCCAGCGCTATACACGTGCCAACCACGGGTTCAAGAATCAACCGGATCAACGACTTAGACAGAACAGCCAGAGCAGTTTGGGAGCCCATGAGAGACACGCAAGCGTCGAAGTCGCGCAGTTTGCTGTATGCCGCAGCAGCCTTTCTACTCCTTGCCACCTGCGTCTCCTCGCAGGCGAAGGCTGACGTGCCCACGTTCACCGTGGGCTGGTCAGTTTACGCAGGCTGGAACCCGTACTTCTACATGCAGAAGTCGGGAATTCTGAAGAAGTGGGCGGACAAGTACGGCATCGCGATCAAGGTGCAGCGGTTCGACTACGCCGCCTCGCTCGACGCCTTTGTGGCCAAGAACATCGACGCCTGCACGATGACCAACATGGAGGCCTTCGACCTTCCCGCCGCTGCCGGAGTCGATTCGACCGCCATCATCGTCGGCGACTACTCGAACGGCAACGACGCCATCATCGTGCGCAACGGCCTCACCTTCGACAAGCTGCCCGGACAGAAGATCATGCTGGTGCAGAAGACCGTCTCCGAGTACCTGCTCGAACGTGGCATGGTGCTGAACGGCCAGCAGGCGAACCTCTCGAAGCTGAAGTTGATCAATACCTCAGACTCGGACATCGTAGCGGCGTTCATGAATAACAAGTCGAACCCGGTGGTTGTGACCTGGAAGCCTCTGGTCTCGCAGATACTTGCTGACAAGAGCGTTCACTCCATCTTCGATTCCTCGAAGATCCCCGGCGAGATCCTTGATCTTCTCGTCGTCCGCACCGAAGTCCTGAATCGCCCCGACGGCTCAGGCCAGAAGTTCGCTAAGGCCGTAAGCGGTGCCTGGTACGAGACCGTCGCCCAGCTCGCGGCGGGACAGGCGAATGCGATCAAGTACTCAGCCGGAGCGTCGGGCGACTCGGTCGAGTCGTACAAAGAGCAGTTGAAGACGACCTCGCTCTTTGCGACCCCGAAGTCTGCGGCAGACTTCACCACCAGTCCGACGATCAAGCAGAAGATGGACCTCGTTCGTCAGTTCTGCTTCGCGCACGGCCTGCTGGGGCAGGGAATCAAATCTGCAGACGACGTGGCGATCATTTATCCGGATGGCTCGATCCAGGGCAAGAAGGACCGCGTTCGTCTGCGCTTCAACGCGACCTATATGCAGGCAGCTCAACAAGGGAAGCTCTAAACCATGGCCGCCTTCTCTCCGTTCGACATCGTCGATATACAAGCCCGGCCCAACCGGCTGGTGGCCCAGGCCTTGTCGTGTCTGTTGTTCCTGATCTGCATCGGTCTCTACATGCAGACCTCGATCAACCGGCATAAGGAGAACCCCGAAGATCGCGTCACCCCCAACGCCACGCAGCTTGCGAATGGCATTCATGCCTCCGTCTTCGAGCCAGCGGAAGAAGACGACTACATCCCCGCTGACGATGCCTCGAAGTGGGAGCGTTTCAAGCATTCGATGATCGTGAAGGACACGGTCTCGAGCGGCCGCCGTTTCCTGATCAGCCTCGCTCTGCTGATTCCCGCAGTGGTGCTGGCGCTCCACATCGGTCTCTTCCCATGGTTCGGCGCTGGCTTCCTGCGCTTCGTCCTCTTCTTCGACAAGATCGTGGCGCTCTCGCTGCTGCCGATATTGTTCATCGTCTTCGGCATCGATGAGTGGTCGAAGATCGCGCTCATCGTCATCGGCGTCGCGCCGACCATGATCCTCGACGTGACCCAGATGGTGAAGGCAGTGCCGCAGGAGCAGATCGTCAAGGCCTTCACTCTGGATGCGAACAACTTCGACGTCGCTTATCGCGTGGTCTTCCGGCAAGTGCTTCCGCAGGTCATCAACAGCCTGCGACTGAACCTGAAGCCGATGATGCTCTTCCTCTTCGCGGGCGAGATGATCGCGGCCTCGGACGGCCTCGCGTATCGCATCGCCATCATGCGCCGCCACATGGGCATGGACGTGATCCTGCCGTACGTTCTGTGGGTGGCGTTCCTGCTCTTCGCGATCGACCTTTCGCTGCGACTTCTGAACAGGAGGATGCATCCATGGTTTCAGGCGTGAGCGCTCCTGTGAAAGTTGCGAACGAGACCGGCACTGTGGTCGCGATGCCATCACCTGCCGCTACGTCGATCCATGTCGACGGCGTTTCGATGTGTTATCCGCTGGCTAAGAAGAAGCAGCGCACCGTGCTTGAGAACATCTCACTCGAGATTGAAGACGGCGAGTTCGTCGTTTTGTTGGGCGAGACGGGCTGCGGCAAGAGCACGCTGCTGCGAATGATCCTAGGCCAGGAACGGCCAACGTCTGGAAAGGTCTATGTCTCAGGCAAGGCTGTCGAGCGCGTCGATGCGCGCTCCGGCTACGTCCCGCAGAAATACTCGCTCTTCCCCGATCGCACAGTCCTCGACAACCTGACCATGGGCCCGGAGACCTCGAAGTACCACATCCTCGGGCGACTTATGCCCGGCTTCCGCAGCTTCCGCAAACAGGTTCGCAAAGAGGCGATGCGCCAGCTCGAGCACATGGGCCTGCGCCCAACCGACGCGGGCAAGTACCCGCACCAGCTTTCAGGTGGCATGCAGCAGCGCGTCGCCATCGCGCAGGCGCTGATGATGAAGAACCGCGTCCTGCTGATGGACGAGGCCTTCAGTGCGCTTGATCCGGCGACGCGTGCCAGTCTGCAGAGATTACTTAAGACGGTCTGGAACGAGTCGAAGCCGACCATCGTCTTCGTAACGCACAACACCGCCGAGGCACTCTATCTTGGCACGCGTTTGATCGTGCTCGCTCGTTCGAGCCATGAAGATCATTGCGGTTCGAAGGTCGCGCTCGACATGAAGCTCCCGGGTAACGAAGCCGGAATGAGCCTGAAGAAGAATGGACAGGAGTTCCTCGATCTCGTCGATTACGTGGAACGTTTCTCACGTGGCAATCGTCATGACGATCAGGCACTCGATGAATCTGCGGTAGACGGAGAAGAAGAGGCTGTATGAGAAGTCAGTGGATTCCGAACCCGATCATTGCTGCCTGTACGCTTGCCACCTTTGGCCTCGGCGCCGGCGTCATCCTGTCCGTGCATGGGCAGGAGAAAGCTGCCGTACCAGCTCGCACAGCCGCTGCTGCGACGCCGTCCGAAGAAGACAACACCCAGTTCTTTACCCAGAAGGTTCGCCCCATCTTCGCGCAGAGCTGCTACACCTGCCACACCACGGAGATGGCCGGGGGCCTGCGTCTTGATTCTCATGAGGCTGTGCTGAAGGGCGGAGACTCCGGCCCGGCGATCATTCCCGGCGATCCGGAGAAGAGCACTCTGATTGCCGCTGTTCGCCAGACCGGCGACCTGAAGATGCCGCCCAAAGGCGAGAAGCTTACCGCCAGCGAGGTTGCTGACCTTGCCGAGTGGGTGAAGCGCGGCGGCGTGTGGGACTCCGCCGAACCGACCAAGCCCGTCGTTGCGCTGCTGACGGTGGCGCAGGCCAAGGGCTCGCCCGGTGACGACTACTTCGAAAACAAAGTCCGTCCCATCTTCGCTGCGCAGTGCAACAGTTGCCACGTCGATCGCGAAGCCGGCGGCCTCAGTCTCGCCACTCGCGAAGGTTTGCTCAAGGGTGGTGACACCGGCCCCGGCATCGTCGTGGGCGATCCCGACAAGAGTCTTCTGCTGATAGCCGTACACCAGTCGGGCGAGCTGAAGATGCCGAAGAAGGCGCCGAAGATGTCGGAGGCCGATATCGCCACGCTCTCCGATTGGGTGAAGATGGGTGCGCCCTGGCCGAAGTCCACCGCTCCGATCCGCGTTGCGGGCAAGCAGATCACCGACGATATGAGGAAGTGGTGGTCATTCGTGCCGCTGAAGGACTACCCGGTTCCGGCGATCAAGGACCCGGCGCTGAAGTCATGGGCGAAGTCCGACATCGACCACTTCGTTCTTGCCAAGCTTGAAGAGAAGGGTCTTAAGCCCGCGCCAATGGCGGACAAGCGAACGTTGATTCGCCGCGCGACGCTTGACCTGACCGGCCTGCCGCCGACGCCAGAAGAGATCGCCGACTTTGAGAAGGATGGTTCGCCAGACGCCTTCGCGAAGGTGGTCGATCGCCTGCTCGCCTCGTCCGCATACGGTGAGCGCTGGGGCCGTCACTGGCTCGATGTCGCCCGCTATGGCGATGACGATATTCGCGGCCTCGATCCGCGTGGCCGTGGCTACATGCCCTTCGATGGGGCATGGGTCTATCGCGACTGGGTCATTAAGGCCGTCAACGACGACGTGACCTACGACAAGTTCGTCAAGATGCAGCTTGCCGGCGACCTGATGTCGAAGAAGCCGACGGCCGAAGATCTGAAGGCAACCGGCTTCCTCGGCGGAGCGCCATGGATCTGGGACCAGGCTGAGCCGATCCAGGGACGCGCGGACGAACGCAACGAACGCATCGACGCTGTGACTCGCGGCATGCTCGGCCTCACGGTAGCCTGCGCGCGCTGCCACGATCACAAGTACGACCCCATCCTTGCGAAGGACTACTACGCTCTGGGCGGCATCTTCGCCAGCTCCACTTACAAGGAGTACAACTTCGTTCCCGACTCCGAGGTTGACTTCTGGCGAGGAAAGTTCAAGCATGCCAACGACCTCGACGAAGCCACCTTCAAGTACATGAAGGAGACCTCATCGCAGGTGGCCGAGGCCTACGCTGCGCAGGCGACGGACTACATGGTCGCCGCCTGGCAGGTATCGGGCAAGCCGAAGAAAAAGGTTGAGGACGCGGCGGACGGAGCGAAGCTCGACCCGGAGATGCTGGATCGCTGGGTCAAGTTCCTCGCCAAGAAGCCGACCTACTATCCCTACCTGATCGACTGGCAGATGATGGTCGCGCAGGGCGGCACGGAAGATCAGGCCAAGGCATTGGCGGAGTCCTTCCAGCAACGCATCATCGACCTCGAGCTTGAGAACGCGAAGGTTGAAGAAGAGAACGACAAGATCAAGGCCAAGGCGGGCGTTCCCACCGAGCGCGAGAAGGACGTGAAGCCCTCGGACTTCGACACCTACGACCAGTTCTGCCCCGGCTGCACGCTGGAGTTGAAGGTGTTATCGCCCGAGAAGGCAAATCTCTACGAAGACATGTTCCTGCGCCAGCTCGGTACGGGCGTCTTCGAGGAGCGAGGTCTGCCCGGCCTCTTCGTCTTCCGTGGATGGGACCTTGTCCGGCGGCTGGGCCCTGCACAGCAGGCCTACTTCGCACAGCTTCAAAAGGAGATGGGACACGGTGGCCGCACCACTGCCGTCGGGGAGCAGTATCCCTTTGCGCATGGCACGGCGGACAAGCCGAAGGCAGTCGACATCGCTCTTGATCTGCGCGGCAATCCTCACGCGCATGGCGACATCGTCCCGCGCGGCTTCGTCACCGTGCTCGGCCCTTCGGACAAGAAGCCCTACACCGAAGGCAGCGGCCGTCTGCAGTTGGCGGAAGACATCATCGCCAGCCCGCTCGCGTCGCGCGTCATTGTCAATCGAGTATGGAAGTGGCACTTCGGCACGGGCATCGTGAACTCCGCCGACAACTTCGGCAAGGTCGGCGATCCGCCGTCCGATCCCGAGCTGCTCGATTACCTCGCCATCAAGTTCCGCAAGGATGGCATGTCGCTCAAGAAGCTGCAGCGGACGATCATGCTCTCCGCTGTCTATCAGCAGAGCAGCAAGGAGACTCCCGACGAGCACGTCAAGGACCCTCTCAATCGCCTCTACTCGCACTTCTCCGTACAGCGTCTCGACGCCGAGCAGCTTCGCGACTCGATGCTGTTCGTAGCAGGCGATCTCGATAAGAAGGGCGCAGGCGGTCCGGCGACGGAGCTTGGCCTCGACAACGATCGCCGCACGGTCTACGCCAAGGTCAGCCGCTTCCGCATCGACAGCTTCCTGCAGGCCTTCGACTTCCCCAACCCCACGTTCACGGCGGAGCAGCGCTTCTCCACCAACGTGCCCGTACAGCGTCTCTACTTCATGAATAACGCATGGGTCTACGCGCAGGCTGGCAAGCTCGCCGAACGCGTCTACGACAAAGGAGACGACTCGGCTCGCATCACCGAGGCCTATCGCCTTCTCTACGGAAGAGCGCCGACGCCAGCGGAGCTACAGGCCGGTCTCGACTTCTTGATGAACACGCCGGAGAAGCCCGGATACCTTGTCGCACAGGAGCCGATGACCGCGTGGAAGCAGTACTCGCGTGTGTTATTCAGCTCCAACGAGTTTGAGTTTTTGAATTAGGTAGCAGAAGAAATCGCTAGACTGATGGCAGGTTCATCAGGCACTTCGAAACAGAGGAGATTTCCCCATGTCGTGTGTCAAACCGAAACCGATCGATCGTAGAGACGCCCTTCGCCGCATTGGCGGCGGATTCGCCATGATGAGCTTTGCCGGAATGATCGGCGAGTCGCTGGCGCAGGCCGAAAGCCTCGGTGGCGCAGCGGCTGTCACTGAATCGACCCCCGTCCCCGAGTACATGCTGAAAGACCCCGGCTTTAAGCCCAAAGCCAAACATGTGATCTTCCTCTTCATGAACGGCGGTCTTTCGCACATCGACAGCTTCGACAACAAGCCGGCGCTTGTGAAGTACCACGGCCAGCCCATGCCCGGTGGCGATCTTGGGCACGAGCGCAAGACCGGCACGCTGATGAAGTCGCCGTTCGAGTTCAAGCGTTACGGCAAAAGCGGCCTCGAAGTCTCGGAGCTCTTCCCCAACGTGGGCGAGTGCGCCGACGACATCTGCGTCGTCCGCTCGGTCTTCACCGAGATCCCCAACCACGAGCCCGCGCTGATCATGATGAACACCGGCGCGAACATCATTGGCCGTCCGTCGATGGGATCGTGGCTCACCTATGGTCTCGGTGTCGAGAACAAGAACCTTCCCGGCTTCGTGGTCCTCTGCCCGCAGGTTCCCAGCACCGTCGGGCCGCCGCTCTGGAGCTCCGGCTTCCTCCCCGCTGTCAACCAGGCGACCTATGTTTCCACCGACACGAGGCAGAAGGACTTTGACCCTTACAAGCTGATCCCCAACATCCACAACGACAAGTTCGACATCGGCCAACAGCGCAAGGAACTCGACCTCGTCAAGAAGCTCGACGCGCTGAGCGAGCAGCAGACCTACGGCCCCGCAGACGCCGATCCGCAGCTCGAGGCGACCATCGGCTCCATGGAGACGGCCTTCCGGATGCAGACCGAGGCCCCCGACGTCTTCGACGTGCGCAAGGAGAGCGAGGCCACCATCAAGATGTACGGTGAGGGCTCAACCGCCCGCGGCTGCCTCACAGCAGCCCGCCTCATCGAGAAGGGTGTTCGCATGGTGCAGGTCTATTACTCGCTGGGCGACCCGTGGGATGCACACGCGGACATCCAGTCGCACCGCAAGAACGCAAAGGATTCCGACCAGCCCTTCGCCGCGCTGATCAAGGACCTCAAAGCACGCGGCTTGTTGGACGAAACGATCATCGTCTGCGGCTCGGAGTTCGGCCGTACCCCGGTCGTCGAGCTAGGCGGCGGCGGAACCCACGCCGGTCGCGACCACAACCCGCACGGCTTCAGCATGTGGCTTGCAGGCGGCGGCATCAAGGGCGGCATGACCTACGGCGCGACCGATGACTTCGGCTGGAAGGTGGTCGACAAGCCAGTCCACGTCCACGACATCCACGCGACCATTCTTTACCTGATGGGCATCGATCACACCAAGCTGACCTTCCGTTCCAGCGGCCGCGACTTCCGGCTGACGGACGTCTCCGGCAACGTGATCCACGACATCATTGCCTAACTAGCTACAGCCGCGAAGCACCGCCAGCCACAGCAGCGATAGGACGATCGACCCAGCAACGCCGAGCGCGAATACAGGCGCTCGGCCCGCGCTGGCACCTTCTGAAGACCGATCGTTCTGCTGCGGTGCCAAAGGGTTATAACAAATCGAAAACTGCTCATTTTGCGGAATGGCCACAGCGGATTGAAACTCGTCGGAGTAGGTCTGGCCGTGCGCAACATAGTCAAATGCGATGCGGTATTTTTCGCCACTCTGCACCCCCATCCGAAACGTATTCATTCTCGCAAACTGATACCTGCAGGAGACGACCGTCGCGGTGGTTTCAATCCATCCTGATTGTTCAGTCAACTTGCAGTCCCTCGCTGTTCAATTTGATGCCGTAGGCGATTCGCCGCCTACGTTTGCCTCGCAAAAGAAACGGAGCTTTACAATCCGATGATGCCTCGTACTATATCGATGAAGAGACTGGGTAGCCTGATCATGCTCGTCGCCCTGCCGACTCTACTCGCTGGCTGCGCCGCGAAACCGCCCTCAAAGGCAGAGACGAAGATCGCCAACTGGACCAAGCACCACGTCACGGTCGGCGGGAAGAAGGACATCAACCCGATCAAGGCATCCGAAGGGAGCATCGACGAAGGCAAGCAGAGCTTCACTGCATACTGCATGGTCTGCCACGGGCTCGACGGCCAGAACACCGGCGTTCCCTTCGCGACGACCATCTCGCCGCAGGTGCCATCGCTCGCCAGCGCCGAAGTTCAGTCTTACACCGACGGGCAGTTGCACTGGGTCATCAAGAATGGCATCTACCCTTCTGGCATGCCGCCTTCGAGTGGCGACTTCTCTGACAAAGAAATGTGGCAGATGGTCCTCTACATCCGCCATCTTCCCAAGGCCGGCAGCCTCGGTGAACCAGCGGTCTACGGCGGCGCTGCGAAGTAGCCGGCTCAGCCTTCGAGACACACTGGCTCTTCACGCGTCCGATCCGCGCTGGGATGTCCCACAACCGGCGTGCGCCGCCCGGTCAAGTGACGCAACGTCGCCAGCGCGATAAAGCTCATCGCCAGTCCACATACGCCATTCCACTTCCAGTGTGTCCACGCTATCGTCGCCAGAGCGGAGCCAGCGGCAGCTCCACTGAAGTAGATCGTCATGTAGACGGTATTCAGACGGCTCCGCGCCGAAGGATCGAGGCCGAAGATGCGCGTCTGGTTGGCGATCTGAATCATCTGCGCGCCCACGTCGAGGATGATCACACCCACCGCGAGCGCCGCAATGTGTACGGCGAAAGGCAGCCGCGCCTCCTCCGCGCCCCACAACAGCGCGTAGGAGCTCGCCAACACCACGATGCCGAGACTGATCACCCATCGCGATCCGCGCCTGTCCGCGAACTTGCCGGCTATGGGCGCGGCCAGCGCACCGGCCGCGCCCACGAGCCCGAAGCTTCCGGCTATTCCCGGCCCAAGCCCATAGTGGCTGAACAGCACGAAGGCCAGCGTCGTCCAGAAGCAACTGAAGGACGCAAAGATCAGAGCGCCCAGCACGCAGGATTCGCGCAGCAGCGGTTGCGTGCGAAAGAGCGTCCATAGCGAACGCATCGCGTCGGGATAGGCGATGGTCTGCTTCGGCGGCAGCTTCGGCATGTAGCGCCAGATAAGCGGCGCAAAGGTAGCGTTCACGATAGCCGCGATGATAAAGACGCTGCGCCATCCGCCAAGATTGCTGACCCACCCCGAGAACGTCCGCGCCAGCAGTATACCCAGCAGCAGCCCCGTCATCACGATGCCGATCGCGCGTCCGCGCTGCGCGTCGTCGACCAGGTCGGGCGCGATCGGAAGGACGATATGCGTCACCGAGCAGAAGATCCCCATCAATGCGCTGCCGATCAGCAAAATAGTAAGGTTCGGCGCAGCAGCGACCAGCAGCAACGCTCCGGCCACGGCGGCGAACATGCGAACGATCAGCGTGCGGCGCTCCAGCACATCGCCCAGTGGCACGAAGAAGAGAAGGCCGATGGCATATCCCACCTGCGTCGCGACCGCGACGAATCCGGTCCGACCAGCCGTCGTATGGAAGGTCCGCGACATCTCCAGCAGCAGTGGCTGGTTGTAATAGATTCCCGAGACGCCCACGGCGCACGCCAGCCCAAGAAAGGGCAGCGGAGCCTTCGGAATCGGCGTATTTACCGGGCCAGTGGGCGCAGCCGGTGCGGGATATTCGGATTGGACATCGGTCGGGTTCATCAGGAGAGCAGTTTTAGCTGCTAGCTCAAGTGTAGTCTTTTCGCGGCGAACGTAAGGATTGGTCTGTCAGATAGTGGGTGCTGTCAGGCCACGAATCCGCAGTCTATCCCGCGATGGGCACTCGCTGGCCGCGCCGGCTCACGATCGACAACCGTTCGCTGCTCAGGATCTTCCGAGCCTGGATCTTGGCGTGGCTGGCCCATGGGCCGACGGGATCGAGCCGGGTGTACATCAGCCAGTGGCGCAGCGCACGCCGACGTTCGCCTTGTCGTTCATAGGCGAGGGCAAGGTTGTAATGCGCGTCGGCGTAGTGAGGCACCAGCGCGATGGCGCGTTGATAAGCGGCGATCGCCTCATCGAGCTGCAGGGTCTCGTCCAGCACATTACCCAGGTCGAAGAAGGCGAGAGCGTAGTCAGGATCGGCAACAGTCGCGTTGCGATACAACTCTTCGGCGCGAACGAAGTCGCGGCGATTGTAGTGAATCGTTCCAAGATTGATCGACGCCGGAGCGTGATCCGGGTTCATCTGCAGAATCTCGCCGTATAGCAGCGCTGCGGCGTCCAGCGTCGACGCGTCTTCCTCAAACTGCACCGCCCGCAAAAACATCTCCTGCACCTCCACCGCACGCTGCGAACGCGTGATCACGCCGCCGTTTGCAACCTGCAGCACCTCGGTGAGGCTCTGGTCAAAGTCGAAGGAGAGTTGATGCGTGACCGGGTCGAGCAGGGCTCCGGCATATCGGAAGGACACGCGCGAGCCATGCCGCACCACGCTTGATTCAAGCAGAGGATTCACAACGCCGGACATGCGCTGCATCGCGGTGACGGAGGCACGAATGTTTCGCGAGGGCAACCGCGTGGCCCGCAGGTCGCGCAAGGTTCGCAACTGGCTCAGGTGGGCAAAGCTGTAAGTTTCCGTGGGAAGAACCAGCCCCGCCCGCTCCCATGCCGCAAGCTGGTGGTGGTGCAGGTGCAGAATTCTCAAAACATCCTGACGGCTATATCGGCTCACGTTGTGGTCTCGTCCTGCCCGTCTCTCGCCCGCGTGTCTGATGTGTTCTGTGAATCGCAATTCAGCTTCCCTACAAGCCTGAGTATCGATGGGAAGACCGCGTCAATCAAGGGGATTCGCGTTGCGTAACGGTGAAAACAGTGGATATCGCGTACCTAATTAGGTTCCAGTGCTGAAACCGAACGCGAAGGTGCTTCGCAATGTGATAACGACAACAATCTGACTCCTCGCGAACTTCGTACGAGGCGATCAAAAGTACGAGCTGTAATCACTTCCGCGAATGGACCCATCGTGACAATTGATTGGACTTCACAGGGTAAAGTTTGTTGTCATTATCACTAGAGCGAATCCATCGATTGTGCCTCGACGCGCGTCGGTACGCTTCACAACTCCCACCAATTTCTCTGATGATCTAACGGCGGAAGTGCCCCTCGCCCTGGAGCTTTGTTCATCCTCCCCGTGCAACATCGGCGACCGCGTAGTGCGCCATTCAGCCACCAGTCGCAGAAGGATGTGTTCATGTATTTAGGTCGACGACTACGCGAAGTTCAAATGCCGTGGCGTAAGAGCGCGGGCATGGCAGCGGCGTCGCTCGCGCTCGTCTTCGCGGCAGCATCTGTTGACGCAATGGCCCAGACCACAAAGCCTTCGACAGAAGACAGCTTCCAGCAGAACGTAAAGCCGATCATCGACCGCAACTGTGCCGGCTGCCACGTTCTGGGCGGCCACAGTGGACAGCTTCGCCTCGACTCCCTCGCCGATGTGATGAAGGGTGGCGAGGACGGCGCCATCGTCGCCTTCGGCAAGCCCGAGAAGAGCCTGCTGACGAAGACCATCCACTACGAAGATCCCGATATGCAGATGCCGCCCAAGGGCAAGCTCTCCGCGGAGGACATCGCAACCATCGACAAGTGGATCGCCGAGAGCGCGGAGCCGCTGCCGGGAGATTTGAAAGACAACCCCACCCCCGCCGCTCCGGTGCCGGTTGCAAGCGCGCCTGCTCCTGCTGCCGCTGTGAAAGCAGTACCGGTTGCGCTGGGAGGCGCACCCCAGGCGGCAGCCTCTCCGCTGATGTCCGCCGAGCAGGAACAGTTCTTCGAGACCAAGGTTCGCCCGGTGCTGGTGAACAACTGCTATAGCTGCCACGCCAGCGCGGCGAAGGCCGGCCTGCGGCTCGACTCGCGTGAAGGCGTGCTCGCCGGAGGCAAGAGTGGCGATATCGTCGTCCCCGGCCACCCCGAGCAGAGCACACTATCGACCGCCGTCCACTACAGCGACCCGAAGCTGCAGATGCCGCCGCGCAAGGCACTCAAGCCCGACGAGGTCGCCGCGATCGATCGCTGGATCGCCGACGGTCTGCCTTGGCCGAAGGGATCGGCTTCGCCAGCGATCAAGACCGTCTCCGCCGCGCAGCGCGACTTCTGGTCGTTCAGGGCGCCCGTCACGCCCGCCGTTCCTGATGTTAGGAGCGCATGGGCAAAAAACGACATCGACCGTTTTGTCCTCGCGAAGCTCGACGAGAAGCACCTGAAGCCTATCGCCGACGCCGACAAACACACGCTGATCCGCCGCGTCACCTACGACCTCACCGGCCTGCCACCTTCCCCAGCTGAAGTCTCTGCCTTCATCTCAGACCACTCGCCCCTCGCCTACGAAAACCTCGTCGACCGCCTGCTCGCCTCGAAGGCCTACGGCGAACGCTGGGGCCGCATCTGGCTTGATGTCGTCCGCTACGCCGACACCTCCGGCGGCGGCGGCGACTATCCCATCGCACAGGCCTCGAAGTATCGCGACTATGTCATCCAGTCCTTTAACGAGGACAAGCCCTACGACCGCTTCATCAAGGAGCAGATCGCCGGCGACCTGCTGTCTTCAGACAGCGAGCCGCAGCACTGGTCGAACGTCGTTGCCACGGGCTATCTCGCGAACGCCTCCCGCTACGATGGCGCATACCTGAACGATGCCGTCGATAACATCGGTTATGCCTTCATGGGCATGACGGTCGCCTGTGCTCGCTGCCACGACCACAAGTTCGATCCCGTCCCAACATCGGACTACTACGCGATCTACGGCATCCTCGAGAGCACGAAGTTCCCCGATCCCGGCGACGACGTCTCACGCCGTCAGATCGGCTTCGTCTATCGCGACCCCAAGTCCGCGGACCGCCAGGACATCAAGGACTTCAACGCGCAGTTGAAGCCCATCGCCGGCGCGATCAATGCGGTCTTCGCTCTACCCGGTACCTACGACGACATTCTGCCGCAGCTCGAAGCGCGCCGCATGAATCTTTATTCGCACGCACCTGTCTTCCCGGAGAACGCCTACGCCGTCACCGAAGGCCCGGTGCGACAGGCACAGATCCAAGTTCACGGCGATCCCACGAATCTTGGTGAAGAGGTCCCGCGCGGATTTCTGCAGGTGCTGGGCGGCGGCCCTCTGCCCGCCGGCACCAAGGGCAGCGGAAGATTGCAACTCGCGGACTGGATCGCCAGCAAAGACAATCCGCTTACGGCGCGCGTCCTCGTCAATCGCCTATGGCAGGGACACTTCGGCCGCGGCATCGTTCCTACGCCGAACAACTTCGGCACACGTGGAGTCCCGCCCAATAACCAGGCGTTGCTCGATTATCTGGCAACGGAGTTCATCGCCAAGGGCTGGTCGATCAAGACGATTCAGCGCGAGATTCTGCTCTCACATGCCTACCGCCTCTCAACCGCGGACTCTGCGGCCAACGACGAGGTCGATCCCGATAACGCTCTGATCTGGCGGCACTCGCGTGTCCGTCTCGATGCCGAAGAGATTCGCGACTCGATGCTGGCCGACGCGAAGCTGCTCGATCTCACACCCGCCAAACCCCATCCCTTCCCGCCACAGTCGCAGTGGAACTGGGAGGAACAGAACCCCTTCGCGCCTGACGTGACCAGGTACGAGAACGACCACCGCACGGTCTACATGATGGTGCAGCGCAGCGTGAAGCACCCGTACCTGACGCTCTTCGACGGTGCGGACGCGAACGCCAGCACCGAGCAGCGAACCAGCAGCCTCACCCCGCTGCAGGCGCTTTACTTTTTGAATGCCAGCTTCCCCAAGCGCTGCTCTGACAACCTCGCCACGCAATGGACCGAGGCAAAGGTGCCTGATTCGAAGATCATCGAAGAAGCCTTCGTGACCATCTATGGCAGGCCCGCGCAGAAGGTAGAACTCGATCGCTCGGAAGAGTTCCTAAAGCGCGCTACCGCTCTCTACATCTCGCGCTCGGACGCGCCCGACGACGCTCACAAGAAGGCTGTCTCCAACTTCATCCAGGCCATGTTCTCCACCAACGAGTTCATGTTCGTCGAGTAGGCAACACCAGAGGTCATCCCCATGTCGCAGAACCCAAGCCAGACACGCAGACGCTTCATCCAATCGCTGGCCAGCGCCTCCATGCTCCTCCCCGGAATGATGCACGAGATGCTCGGCGAGACGCCCACGCCCGCACAGTCTGCCGACCCGCTCGCGCCCAAGTCACCCATGTTCCCCGCGAAGGCGAAGCGCGTCATCTTCCTCTACATGAGCGGCGGCGTCTCGCACGTCGACACCTTCGATCCCAAGCCGCTGCTCACGCGCGACCACGGCAAGGAGTACAACGGCGAGTTCCTCCACGCCTCGAAGTACAAGTTTAGCCGCTACGCCAAGTGCGACACCGAGGTCAGCGAACTCTTCCCCAACGTCGGCGCAATGATGGACGACATCTGCGTCATCCGCTCTATGAAGTGCGACATTCCCAATCATTCGCAGGCGGTCATGCAGATTCACGGCGGCTCCGCCGTCGAGGCGCGCCCGAGCATCGGCTCGTGGGTCAGCTATGGCCTCGGCACCTTCGATAAGGAGTTGCCGTCCTACATGGTGCTCGCTCCCGAGGTGCCCTACGGCGGCGCAACCTGCTGGGACTCTTCGTTTCTACCCGCGTGCCATCAGGGGATTCGCGTCGTGCCCGGGCAGGAGGCGATCCCGAACATGACGCGTAAGGCGTCGCTCGAAGTGCAGGACCTCGACCTAGGTCTCATCGAATTCTTCAATCGCCGCAATCTCGCCGAGCACGATGCCGACAAGACGCTCGCCGCACGCATCAAGACCTTCGAGACCGCGTACGGCATGCAGAAGGAAGCTCCCGACGTCTTCGACATCACCAAGGAGAGCGACGCGACCCTCGCCATGTACGGCATCACGCGCGACACGAAGAAGGGCTTCGGCTGGCAGTGCCTGATGGCTCGCCGCCTTGCGGAACGCGGCGTTCGCTTCGTCGAACTCATCGACACCGGCTCCGACAAGTACACAAACTGGGACGCGCATCTCGACATCAAGATGCACGCGACTTCCGCGAAGAAGGTCGACAAAGCCATCGCCGGCCTGCTTCAAGATTTGAAGTCGCGCGGCATGCTCGAAGACACGCTGGTGGTCTGGACCACTGAGTTTGGCCGTGCTCCCGGCGACAGCGCTCCCAACGAAGCCGGCCGCACGCACCAGTCCTCGGTGTACTCCTCGTGGCTCGCGGGCGCCGGCATCAAGGGCGGCATCACCTACGGCGAGTCTGACGACTACGGCTACAAGGTCGCGAAGAACGAGTGCGACATCCACGACTTCCAGGCGACCATCCTGAATCAGTTGGGTATGGACCACAAGAAGCTGACCTATCGCCACGCCGGACGCGACTATCGTCTCACCGACGTCTCCGGCCGCGTCATTCGCGATATTCTGGCCTAGCAGTTGCAAAATTTTGGAGCATAGGTTTCGAGTGCAAAGATGGAGTCGACGTCGATTCATCGGCAGTGGCGTGGCCACAGCTTCAGCAGCTCCGTGGCTCTCAGGCTGCAGGTCGGTCGCCAGTAAAGACCTCATCGTCGCACTCGGCTGGGTTCCAAACGTCGAGTACGCCGACCTCTTCGTCGCGGAGGCGCGCGGCTACTTCAAGCAGGAGCACTGCCCGCTGAAGATCTGGCCCGGCGGCCCCAACGCTCCGCAGCCTGTGATCGAAGTCGCCGCAGGTCTCGCCCACATGGGCGATGCCGAGTGGCTACCGCTGCTCGACGCCATCCTTCGCGGCAACGACTTCGTCATCATTGGCTCCATCTTCCCCGTACATCCCGGCGGCCTGATGTCGTTGCCGAAACGGCCGATCCTCAAGCCTGCGGACCTGCCCGGATCGCGCTTCCTGGTGCAGGGCCCGAGCGAGCGCACCACCATTGAATGCACCTTCAAACTGAACCACTTCGCGCCGGATTATCAACTGGTCCCTGTGGGCTTTTCGCCCGAGGCTCTGTTGAACGGCGCTGGCGACGCCTACTACTGCTTCATCACGAATCAGCCCATCGTCTTCGAGAACATGGGCATGAAACTTGGTTCAGACTTCTTCGTGACGCGTCTCGATCAGCTCGGCTACAAGGTTCCTTCAACTCTGCTCTTCGCCCAGCGCGACACGATCACGCGCCGTCGCAAAGAGATTGTCGGTTTCCTGAAGGCACGTCTGCGCGGCAAGATGGACAACGACAAGGATCCCGCGTACGCCGCAAACCTCACCGTCGATCGCTACGGCGCTGACCTCGGCATGAGCTACGACCACGAACTGCGCACCAACAAGCTGCAGTTGCCGCTCTATCAAACGCCGGGTTCGCGCGGCCCTTATTGGATCTCGGACGAGGATCTGCAAAAGAACATGTACGGCGCGGCGCTGGTCACTGGCCGCAAGAATCTGCCCGATCCATCGCGGATCATGGATATGAGCTTGCTTGAAGAGGCTTACCAAAGCCTCGGAATATAGGAGATGGTGTGGAGCAGCCGCAGCAGATAGACCTCTTGATTGATGGCGCCTACGTGGTCGCGTTCGACGCAGTTGGCACCGAAGTGAAAGACGCCGCAATCGCCATCGTTGGCAACAGCATCGTCTGGATCGGTCCGGCCGGCGAAGCCACGTCACGCTTCATCGCGAAAGACAAGCTCGATGCTTCGGGCCTCATTGCCATGCCCGGATTCGTCGACGGGCACCTGCACACGGCGCAACAGTTCCTGCATGGCAAGCTCGCGGCCATCAGGCGCAGAGGACAGTTGAAGGAACCGGGCTGGTCAAACTACCTCGTCCCCTTCGAGGCCTGCCTTGAGCCTGAGGACATCTATTGCAGTGGCCTCGCGGCGTATGCCTCGATGATTTCAAGTGGCACGACGTGCTTTCTTGAAGCCGGTGGCCCGCATCCCGATGAGATGGGACGCGCCGCCGACGAGATCGGTATTCGTGGCCGCATCGCGCTCTCCACCATGGACTGCGACGAGAGCATTCCCGCTGGCTCACGCTTCACCACCGACGAGGCGCTCAAGCAGAACGAAGCTCTCGTCAAGCGCTGGCAGCATCATCCGCGTGTGAATGCGTGGCTCGCACTGCGGCAGATCATGGTGAACACGACCCCGCTCACGCAGGGCATGAGCGAGCTGGCGAAGCAGCTCAACACGCCGATCCATACGCATCTTGGCGAAGGCGCCTACGAGGTGGACTATTCGGTCGCCAAGTGGGGTCTGCGGCCGGTGGAGTACATGGAGAGCATCGGCGCGCTCGATGAAAATATCCACGCCGCCCATTCCGTGCTGCTCAGCCTGAAAGAGCTCGATCTCTACCAAAAGCGCGATGTCTCCGCCTGCCATTGCTCGTTCAACAACTACACCATGGGTTCGCCGCGTGTGCTGGAGATGCTGCATCGCGGTATCCGCGTCGCGCTGGGCAACGATGGCGCGGCCACACGCGGCAGCCTCGATATGTTCGAGGTCGTCCATGCCGCGACCGTTGGCCAGCAGGCTGTCGGAGGCGCGCCTTATCACATCGAAGCGCCCATCACGCATGAGCAGATGCTCGCCGCCGCTCTGCGTGGAGGTTCGCAGGCCGCTCGCCTTCCGGACAAGATCGGTTCGCTCGAAGCAGGCAAGCTCGCCGACCTCATCCTCGTTGAGTGCGATAGCTTTGCGCAGTTCCCAAATCACGATCCCCGCATCACCCTCGCCGAAAGCACCGTCGGCCCCAACGTTCGCACCGTCATCATCGATGGCCGCGTCGTGATGAAGGACCGCATCCTGCTCACCGTCGACCTCACCGCGATGAAGCAGAAGGTCGCATCGCGTTACGCGAACATCATGGAGCGTTACGATAAGGCCATCGCATAAACCATGGCCGCCATCGAGATCAGCAACGTCAGTAAATCGTATGCTCTGAATCGCAAGTCTTCGGTGACTGCGCTCCAGGGCATCGACCTCTCTGTCGCGCAAGGCCAGTTCGTCGCGCTAATCGGTCCCTCAGGCTGCGGCAAGAGCACGCTGCTGCATCTCGTCGCAGCGCTCGAGGCCGTCTCTGCCGGGTCTATCTTGATCGACGGTGAACCGCCGGCCGCTCTGCGCGACCAGCATCGCCTCGGCATTGCGTTTCAGGATCATGCCTTGCTGCCGTGGCTCTCCGTCGAGAGCAATCTTGCCCTGCCCTACAAGATCGCTGGCGTCGCGGTCGATAAGGCGCGCATTAAGCACCTCATCGAACTCGTGGGCCTGGTTGGCTTCGAGCACGCGAGGCCCTCACAGCTATCGGGCGGCATGAGGCAGCGCGCGGCCATCGCGAGATCACTGTGCCTCGATCCCGCGCTGCTCCTGCTCGACGAACCCTTTGGCGCACTCGATGCTGTCACCCGGATGCGCATGAACATTGAGCTGCAGCGCATCTGGCTGGAGCGCAGGCCAACGACACTACTGGTCACTCACTCGGTTGAAGAGGCGATCTTTCTCGCGGACCGCGTGATCGTTCTCGGAGGCCGGCCCGGCACAATCGTCGAGAGCATCGACGTCCCATTCCCGCGCCCGCGACCCGTCGAGCTCATGCGCTCCGAAGAGTTTCATAGGCTCACCGATTACCTTACGGTCCTGCTGGAGCCGTCCCTCCGATGACAGGACCACGCGAAAAGACGAGCGTTGGCCAAATCTCGCTGATCGTTGCCGTGCAGTTAGCCCTGCTTGCCGCGTGGGAGCTTCTCGCGCGCTCAGGCGCGCTCGGCATCTCGGTCCCGGCCCTCAGCAGAGTGTTGCAGGTTTATGCACAACCGAGATTCGCTGCCCTGCTCTACAGGTCGGCGATGGCGACAGGCAAGTCCGCGCTCACCGGGTTGCTGATTGGAATCGTGATCGGAATTGTAACCGCGATGGTTGCACATCTGCTGCGGCCGCTGCGCCCCGGTCTCGATCGCCTTGCGGTCACCATTAACGCTATTCCCGCCGTGGCTCTTGGCCCCATCTTCATCCTGATGGTCAGTCGCGAACTGACCCCTTCGCTACTCGCCACCATCCCCGTATCCTTTCTCATCTACATCGCTGTTAGCTCCGGCCTGCGCACGGCTTCGACCGGGCTCGGCAGGATGATGACCACCTTCGGCGCAGGCAAAGTGAAGCGCCTGTTCTATCTCGAGATCCCTTCCGCTCTGCCCTCGTTCCTTGGCGGAGTAAAGGTTTCCATGACTGCCGCGATGATCGGTGCCATCGTCGGCGAGTGGTTCGGTGCGCCCACGGGCCTCGGCATCGTCATCCTGAACACAATGCAGAACTTTGAGATTCCGCTCATGTGGGCTGCCGTTCTATTGGTTGCAGGTCTTGCGCTTACCGGCTACGGCATCGCGCACCTGCTCGAACGTCTTGTCACGCGGAGGTTCGCCTAATGGGCCTCGCAGTCCGCCTCGTAATGCGCCTCTTCGAGCAAGCGTGGGGGCTCATCGCCATCTTCGCCTTCTGGCAGATATGGGTGATGGCGAACCATTACAACAGCATCGTGATCGTCTCGCCGTTAGCTGTCTTGCGCGACATGGCGCTGAACCCAATGATCTATCTGCTGCCTTCGCTGTGGACGCTTGCCTTCAGCCTCGGCGGTCTCGCCGCAGGCATGTCCATCGGCTTGCTTCTCGCAATCACAGCATGGAGGTGGCGTCTCTTCGCCGGGACCATAGGACCGACGGCGCTGCTGATCAGTTCGACGCCGGTGGTCTGCCTCATCCCCCTGCTCGCGCGCATCTTCGGCTACGAGAGCCGCACGGAGTTCGTCACCGTAGCCGTCATGTCTTTCTTTCCGTGCTTCGTCTTTGCCACCGCCGGCCTGCGCGCGTTGCCACCTATGTCGCGCGAGCTCTTCCACGTCCTTGCCGCCTCGCGCAGCCGCCAGCTACTCTCGCTCGCTCTGCCTGCTGCCATTCCCAGCCTGTCCATCGCTCTACGCGTGGGCGCTGCAACCAGCGTACTGGTCACAATGGTTGCCGAATACCTGATGCAGACCGGAGGCCTTGGCAACATGTTCGCGCTCACCAGCCAGGCCTTTCAGACGGAGCGCGCATGGGGAGCGAGCCTTGCAGCGATGATGCTATCGGCGATTCTCTACACGATTGGTGGGGCAGTCGAATTGAAAGTTCGCGAGCGTTTCCGATAGCGGAAGCTTCTTGCCCATCGCATCGCGATCATGAGATGGGCGAAAACAGATGTTTCTACTTCTCTTCCTTGGCCCCAAGGTATAGCTCGTCAAGATACTTGCCCCACGGCGTCTGTTCTTCGGACAGCTTGTTGCGGAGCTTCGCGCCATCTGTCCACCAGTGCTTGACGTCGCGCCCCATCTCCGCGCCGCGCCGCGTGTGCAGGTCGACCATGAAGTCCTCGACCACTACTTTGCGCTCACCGCGCGCCGTCGCAAACTGCGCCCAGCATGCAAGCTCCATCGAGGTGTTGTCCTTCTTCGCGGTTGCCAGCAGACGCACAGCATGGACGGAGTACATCCAGCGATCGCCGCGATCGGCCATGCGCAGGCGCTGTTGATTCAGCGACTCAAGAATCACCGGAGCCTCGATCAAACCAAAGCCCACATCTTCTGTCGCGATGATCTCAAGCCTGCGCCACAGCACCTCTTCGGCCTCTGGGCCGCTCGAGAAAAACTCGTACGCGGCAAGTACCGCTTCTTCAATCAGGCCGCGACGAATCGACTTTTGCAGCACCGAGCGCAACTCATCGAAAGGGAAGCCGTTGACCGACGTGGCGCGGCTCCAGACATCCTGACTCTGGTAGTTCTGGGACATGATCTTCCTCACTGGATTTCCAGCTTGGTCGTCTGAGGAGGTTCAGACCTCGATGCCGGAAGGGTTCACCTTCAATTTTACGCGACTTCAATCGCCGAGTGGCGCTTCCCAATCGTGCACGAGATGGAGATGATCGACCGGATCACAGGCGAAGGCTCGCCAGCTCGCGTTGCTATCCCCAACTCTGAAAGCGCAGGCTCACGGCTTCCCACAATGGGTTTGACCACGATGGAATCGTTCGGCAGCGAAAGCACCATCCGTGGAATGATCGCGATCCCCACGCCCGTCGCCACCAGTGTCGCGGCAAGATACATCTCATCGATCTGTTGCGCCACGACCGGCTGAAAGCCAGCCTCGCTGCAGAGTTCCAGAAAGTGATCGTGAAATCCCGGAGCCCACTTGCGTTCGTAGAGGATGAACCGTTCCTCGCGCAGATCTTCCATCCGCACATGCGGGCGTGTGGCCAACTTGTGTCCACGCGGCAGGCAGACGACGAGCGGCTCATGGTGGACCGGAGTGATGCGCAGTCCCTTCGCTTCAACCGGCAGGCGGACATAGCCGATGTCGATGTTGTCCTCTTCAAGCGCCGCAATGGTCAGGCTGGTATGCAGCGAGAACAGGTCGAGCTTGATCCCAGGATGCTGCTTATGGAACTCGATCATTATCTTCGGCATGATCTCCTTCAGCACCGAAGGAGGGAAGCCGATGCGAACGCGACCTGTCTCGCCGCGAGACACGCGCTGTGTTGCCAGGATGGCCTGATTTGCGCTCTCGAGGGTCGCGCGCGCCCCGGCAAGGAACGTCTCTCCGGCTGGAGTCAGCCTTACCGATCGCCGGTTGCGGTCCAGCAACTGAACGCCAAGCTCCTCCTCCAGCCGTTGAATCTGGGCTGTGACGGCAGGCTGCGAGAGGTGAAGGTGCTCGGCTGCGTGTACGAAGCTCTTCCTCTCGGCAACCGCGATAAACGAGGTAAGGTGCCGGAGTTCCAGTGGAGTGAACCTCAACAAATTTTTCTTACGATAACTGAACGCTAATCTGTTGGTAACAGCGTGTCAAATGAGTTTTCGCCAGTCGTGGCGAGCGTTTCAGCGAGAGCGCCACGATTGCAACGCCGCTTCCCGCCTCAAAACTGATTACGACATCACCACATTCGATTAGACGCGCGAGGACAGTACGTGTTTAATTGAAGCATCTTCCAGATAACTTCCCGTTCCGAACCTTTCACAGGTTCCATACGGACCCAGGTTTTGCCAGTCGCGTCGAAGTGAGGGACCACGCCGTCCTGAACTCATCCGTTGACCGCAGAGGCAACAGCGAACTCTACCTCCCTGGTCGATCTTGCCTCAGCCTGCGACGCCACGGCACCTCGCTCGATTTCCATTTTTGTTAGAGGGCAACCGAGGCCCTTGCAGCCGTTCACCACAGCCTCACCACCACTGTTGTAGTTCTTTTCTTCGCGAGGTCAATATGTCAGGCAAGACTCTTCGTCGCTCCGCTCTCTCTTTGAGCACCGCCCCGCGCGTTTCCCGGTTGCTTCTTCGCGCCGGTCTGCTCGCAGGCTCCGTCTTCGCGTTCAATCTCGCCGCCATCAATCTTGAGCCGATCGCCTTTGCCCAGTCACTGGCTGGCCTTGGAGCGTTGAACGGAACAGTCGCCGATGCGGCGGGCGCAGTTGTGCCCAAGGCGACCATCGTAGTGACCAACCCCAAAATTGGCTTGAAGCGCGAGATCGTTGCCAGCTCCGATGGAAACTTCGAGGCCTCTTCTCTGCCGCCGGAAGATGGCTACGTAGTCACCGTTACGGTACCCGGCTTCGCCACCTACGAAGTCACCAAGGTCAGCGTCCACGTCGGTCAGACGACGGGCGTTCCGATCAAGCTGACCGTCTCTCAGGCGACCGAGACCGTAACCGTTGATGCCTCCATCTCCGAACTCGACACCACCCGCTCCGGCGTCTCGGCGCTCGTCGATCAGAAGGAGATCAACGATCTTCCAATCAATGGTCGCCGCGTCGACCAGTTCGTCCTTCTCACCCCCGGCGTCACCACTGACGGTGCAGGCGGCCAGGTCACCTTTCGCGGCGTTCCCGGCAACAACATCTTCCTGCAGGACGGTATGGACGTAACCCAGCAGTGGGGACAGGATGACGCAGGCAGCACCAGCGCATTCTCCCCGCTGAGCCAGGACGCGGTGCAGGAGTTCCAGGTGCAGACCTCAGGCTACAGCGCGGAGTTCGGCCATGCCGCTGGCGGAATCATCAACACTCTCACAAAGAGCGGCACAAACAGCTTTCACGGTTCCGCATTCGAATTCTTCAAGAACCGTACGCTCAACGCAACGGATCCCTATTCACTGGACAGTGCCGGCAATTCCTTCAATCCTCCGAACTGGCGGCATCAGGTCGGCGGCAGCGTCGGCGGACCGATCATCAAGGACAAACTCTTCTTCTTCGGTAACACCGAGATCACCCGCGAGAGCCGCCCGCTAGTTTCCTCGACGACCGGTGCCAAGACCGAGTTAAACCCAGACGGCAGCTTTGTAGCTGGGGCGTGCCTGGCCTCAGCGACGCAGTGCGCGGCGGCCCAGGCATACATTCAACGAACGTTTGCAGTCCTTCCCCGCAAGCTGAATGAGAACGTCGGTTTTCTCAAGGTCGACTACCGGCCCAGCGACAAGGACAGCGTCAGCATGAACTTCAACCTGATGCAGTTTGCGTCGCCGAATGGCACGGTCAGCGCATCCGCTCTGGCCGATGGCAGCGGCTTCTACCCGAACGGCAACCAGATCGACCTAACCCGCTGGGCGCGCTTCTCCGAAACTCACGTCGTCTCCCCGACTGCGTTGAATGAGTTCCGCTTCGGCTGGTTCAAGGACACACGTAAGCAATCCATCAACCAGGCGATCACGCCTTCGAATGGGCTCGTCTCCGGTCTCTCAGTGAATGATCTGGCGAATCTTGGTCTCTCAGTTAACATTCCCAACTCGCAGCCGTCTGAAGATCGCTTCCTCTTCGTCGACAGCTTCTCGAAGACGGTACAGAAGCATCAACTGAAGTTCGGTGCGGAGACGAACTACCTGCGTGATGTGGAGAATGCTCTCTTCTTCGCGAAGGGGACTTACTCCTACGGAGATATCACCAGTTGGGCGGAAGACTTGACCCCGGTTGCGGGAGATCCACTCGCAGGTAAGCGTTATAACTATTTCCTGCAGAGCTTTGGCCCGTTACTTACGCGGGCTATCGTTCGTGACTATAACTTCTACGCGCAGGACCAGTATCAGGTGAATCACAAGCTGACACTGAACCTCGGTGTGCGCTACGAGTTCAACCGCTTCACCCAGCCACCTCTGAACCCCGACTACCCCCAAACCGGCCAACTCAACGAGCCTCTTGGCAACGTTGCTCCGCGCATCGGCTTTGCCTACTCAATGAACGAGGGCGCAACCGTTCTCCGCGGCGGCTACGGAATCTCTTATGCCCGGCTGCCTTCTGCCAGCGTCATTCGCCTGCAGCAACGCAACGGAGTCATTCAAAAGACGATCTTCTTTACCTCGTCCACGCCGGGGGCTCCGACGTTCCCAGGCTATGATCTCGCAAGCAACCTGTCTGGCGGCAGCCCCAATAGCACCCACGCGGATACCAACCTGAAGACCCCTTACACCGAGCAGGCCGACCTGACGCTCGAACAGAAGATCGACAAGAAGACGACTCTCGATGTTGCCTACTTATTGAACGTGGGTCAGGATTTTCTGACGCGTAAAGACGACAACCTGGTCGCCCCGACTCAGACGTTCACCTACATCATTCAGGATGCCAGCGGCAAACAGACTGGCACCTATACGACGCCCATCTATACGGCTGTGAAAGATCCCCGTTACCAGGTGCTCAACCACATCTATAACGGCGGCAAGATCTACTACGACGCCCTCGCAGTCTCTATGGCGCGGCGTCAATCGAAGTCCACCTCGTTCAATCTGGCGTACACATGGTCGCACGCGATCGACCTCGGCCTCGGTGCCGGAGCGGACAACATCTACTACACCGACCCACCGCTTTCAGTGTTGAACGGTGATCCGAAGAGCGAAAAAGGACGCTCGCCGCTTGACCAGCGTCATCGCCTGGTTGCCAGCGGCCTCATCGCCAATCCGTTCCATGCCTATGGATCGGAGTTGCTGAACCAATCTCTCAATGGCTGGCAACTCTCGGCAATCGAAACTTACGCAACTCCACAGGGAGTCAACTCGGATGTAAGCATCTCCACCCTTCCAACCAATGCTTTCAGTGGTGTCTACAACTCCACCATCAGTGGAGATGGCATCGGTTTTGCCGCCTACCAGCGTGTTCCCTTCGTTCCGCGCAGCAACCTGAACCTCGGAACGACGATCCGAACGGATCTTCGCCTGACCAAAGAGTTCAAGTTGCCGAAAGAAGAGTCCATCACACTCAACTTCGAAGGCTTCAACGTCTTCAACTACATCACCACGACTTCGGTCCAGCAGGTTGCTTACGTAGCATCAACGAACGGCGCGGATACCCCTAACCCCGGGACTATCGGCTACTTAACAGCGCAACCGAGCGCAGGTACTGGAACGGCTTCTCAAGGCTTCCCCGACGGCACCAACGCCCGGCGTGGACAGGTCTCCGTACGCTACACGTTCTAACTGCAACCCTGGTTCTCTCACCAGCAAGCCCCGCAGACCAAAAGTCTGCGGGGCTTGCTCTTTGTGACCGTGACTACTTCTTCGGCAACTGCGGATTCAGCAAGCAGCGCTGCCCGGCGTACTCGCCCGTATCGGCGAAGCGCCGCAGTTGCGGGTCATCGGGATTCGATCGCCGAAGCCGCTCAAGCAATGCAGCCGCCTTCTCGCGCCGATCGAGACTGCACTCGATGAACGCCAGGTTCAGCCCCGCCGCAGTACGCGAAGGATCGGCATCGACAAGCCGTTGCAGCAGGTTGATCGCCTCAGGCACACGGCCCGATCCAGCATCGAGCACCGCCAGATTCGCCAGCGCCGTCGGCTCCCACGGATCCGTCTCCAGCGCAGACTTGTACGAGGCTGCTGCTTTCCCCGCATCGCCGCTGATCTGCTCTAGATACCCAAGCCGCACCGCCACATCGACACCCGCCGGAGCTCTCGCCGGCAGCTTTGACAGCAGGCCTAGCGCGGTTCGCGCGGCTGCACGATCGCCGTGTCCTGCAAGCTGTGCATAGGCGAGCCCAGTCTCGCGGTCACCTGCCTCGAATCCACCCACAGCTACAAGCTTCGACATATCATTCGCCCCAAGCGTCGCAAGCTGCAATCCGCCCTGCGAAGCTGGCCGCGCCTCGATATCGTGATCGGTGACCTGCTCATGCGAGATATCAACCGTCTTTCGCGTCGGCATGTGGCAGGTCGCGCAGTCCTGCTGTTCAGAATGATGCGTCGCCATCGCGGACTCCGTATGGCACGCGAGACATCGTGCGCGGAAGTACGACACTCGCTCGGCAGCCGAAGGGGCAGAGTGCGGATCATGGCAAGTCGTGCAGGTGAGCTTATCGCCGCTGGCCCGTTTGCACGCACTCCGCAGAAGCGCTTCGTACTGACTGGTCGCTCGCCTTCCATCCCCAGGCTCGCTCGCGCGCACAAAATAGACGGCGATGTCGGAGAGCTTATCTCCCGGCCTGAACTGGGCCAGAGATCGTCCGGGCCGATAGACCACTGCATCGCCCTCAAGATGGCACTGGATGCACGCGCTGTCTCTCTCCGCGACCGGCAGCTTGCCGGGGTTCACAATCGGCCCGTGGCCCTTGTCCGCGAGATGCCGCGTAGGATCGCCGTGGCACGCGCTGCAACCGATCCCGCCTTGCCGGAACGGCGCTGCCGCGTAATGATTCCGCGCGTCCTGCAAGGACGCTTGCACGTCCGTCGCATGGCAGTGCAGACAGTTCGGATCGACGGGCAGCGGTGCAGGCATGGCTGTAACGTTATCGAACGCCGGAGCCATGTCCCACGCCGCGCGCCGGGTGTAGTAGTTGATGGGAAGCTCGTACCAGCGACCACTCTCGTTGAAGAGATAGGTGCGTCCGCGGTGGCCAGAGCCAACGTAAAACTCAACCCGCCGCTCTCCTTCGAGAGCTCCCCGAGCCGTGTCCGGCGCGGCCTTCGCCGGACGCGAGTAGGACATCCATGCAGCTCCATCCCGCTCGAAGACTCGGTAGTCCACGCCCGACGGAGCGTGATGAAATCCCCCGGCGATCAGCCCGTCCATCGCCACGCCGCTGCCGCGCGCCATGCCCGTCTGGCGGTACTTGTCATAGATCGTCTGGTGGCACGCCGCGCACGCCGCGTCCGGATTCTCCAGTGTAGCGCGGCTGCCTGGAGTGGCGTGAACGACGGCCACCCTCGGCGCATCGACATACAGCACAGACGCTGCGATCGCGATCAATGCGAATGCGATCACACGTCGGAATGTCGGCACAGTATTCAAGCGGACCTTCTTTTCGTTCGGCACTCTAGTTCGAGCTTACGGCTTCTTTGCCGAGGCCAACGCCTCCGCTTGCTGCCGTTCCACCGCTGCATCTGCGGCCTTCCCTTGCCGCATGTAGGCCTCAGCCAAGAGGCGGTGCGGCTCGGCGAGGGATGGCTCAGCATGTACCGCAGTGATCAACTGAAAGACCGCATCGCCCAGCTTGTTCTGCTCCAGTAGAGTGCGTCCGCTCTTCAACGCAAACTCAGCCCGCTGGCGACTCATTGCCGCCCGGCTCAGGTCTGCGGCTGTCTTGCGCTCCGCCGCAGCCTCTGCTGCGTGACCGGCCTGGCTCTCCAGCGTCGCAAGCTGGATGTGCAGGCTGGGCTGGTCAGGCTGCAGCTCGATCGCATGGTGCAACGCATCGGCCGCTGCCGCTAAATCGCCCGAGTCCTTCAATACGCCGCCTAACAGCGCCCACGCGTCTCCATTCTCAGGCCGCAGTGCGGTAGCGCGTCTCAGGTTCGCAATCGCCTCGGGATACTTTCCCTGTTGCATGTAGATGACGCCAAGCGTGTACGCGGGGTCGGGAAGCGTTGAGTCCAGCGACGCTGACCTTTCGAACTCCGGCACCGCCTCGGCGAGGTTGTCCTTCAGCTTGTAGGCCAGCCCCAGGTCATAGTGCAGATGCGCATTGTCCGGCTCAATCGCCAGCCCCGCCTTGAACTGTATGATCGCGTGGTCGAGGTCTGCCTTTTGTAGATAAGCCGCGCCAAAGTCCTCACGCAGCGTCGCAGAGTCCGGCCCAATCGCCAGCGCCTGCGCATAGATAGGTAGAGCGCCCACCGCATCGCCAGTAAGCACGCGGGCAAGCGCGTAGTTGATCAATGCGGACCCGCGCGCAAACGATGTCTTCGCCGTCGCGTCCGAGGTCGCAGCCGCAAACAGTGGAAGAGATCCAGCGGCGTCTCCGCTTGCCTGCAGCGCGAGTGCAAGCGAATAGAGCGAGTCGGGCGTTTGCAGCTTCGTTCGAAGCTCCGTAGCGCGATGAAGATGCTCAAGCGCCTCGGCATCGCGATGCCCTGCGGAAAGCGCCCGCCCAAGTTGAAGCTGTGCATCGAAGCTGTCATGCGCCGCTGCTACCGCTTTATCCGCAAAGGGAATGGCTTCGGCAGGTCTGTCCAGCGCAAGCAGAGCCGCAGCCGCGTGGAGTTGTGGAGCCGCCTGTGCCGGATCGATCGCCACCGCACGTTCGAAGTGCGGGAGCGCCGTATCCAGCTTGCCCTGCTGCGCCAACGCCGTACCCAGTCCATCCTGCAGCAGCGCAGAGTCTGGAACCGCATCGACGCCACGCTGCAGCAACTCGACAGCGGACTGAAGCTGACCGGTTGCTGCCAGTGCCGTCGCATAGGCGAGCGTCTCATCAGGCGAAAGAGCTGGCGTCTCCGCACCTGAAAGGCCCGCGCCGAATGCCTTCACGGCGTCGTTGTAGTGTCCAAGCGCAGTCTGCGCCCGGCCCAGGTTTATCGCGACGGCATAATCATCCGGAGCAAGCCTGAGTGCGATCTCCAATTCGCGCACCGCACTCTCGTTCTCACGGAGCGCCAGCAACGCCGAACCGAGCGCCGCGTGTCCGGGCTCCACCTGCGGGGCTAGTCGCACGACGGTGGAGAAGTCGCGCTTCGCACTGACGAAGTCTCCAACCTGCATCGCGGCTACGCCATGCACCATAGCGGCTTTCGCCGCGTTCAGGTTCGTCGCCTTCGACTGCGCGGCTTGGCCATCGCATTGGCATGGAAGCAGAAGGAGCGCAACTGCTACGCCCCCCGCAAAGACACACGACCTCGGCATCTAGTTCTGCTTCGGCGCAGCTTCAAACGTGACATAGCTGCGGCCCAGGTAAAGGCGGTAACGGCTGGCGGAGCCTGGATCAGGCAGCACCTGGAGTGGGTTCGGTCTCGGCAGCGCGGCATCCCGCGTCGTTGTCGTCGAGAGCAACTGGTTCGCTCCAAGGTCCATCACCACCATCTTGTCGTCCGCAATGAAGCCGAAGCCATAAGCGCCAGGAGCGAGCTTTTGATCGCCCAGCATCAGCGGCACCTCGGTAATCAGGTAGGCCTGGTAGGTCTCCTTCACCGCCGTCGAGTAGCCCGATGTATCCACCAGCGCCGTCAACACCAGCTTCGAATCCGCAAACCTTACGCCGCCCGAGTTGCGTGCCTGGATAGGAGCCGACAGTCCGCGGTAGAAGACCTTCTCTGGCAGAATCGCTGCCGCCTGTTCGCGGTTGAGGATGCCAACCTTCGCAGTCGCAGTAGAACTCTGGGCCTGCAACGCTGCACCGTAAAAAATAGTAATAGGGGAGGAGAGCAGGGCAGCCGCAAGCAGCATCGATCGAACAGAAATTACGGTCTTCATAGGTGCTCATCCTACGGAACTGGCTCTACAGTTTGCAAGGTAGAATTAGGTCGCTTTCAAGGGGTGTCTCCATGTTGTACCGCGCGCTCGCTTCCATACTCGCACTTTCAACGATCCACGCGGCGGCGCAGCAGCCAGCCCTCCATCCTCTAAGTGCCTTCCCATTGCGAACCGATGGCCCCATGCTTCGCCAGGGCGTGCAAACGAAGGTTCCCTTTACCGTCGCAGGCCAGCGTGGTGTCATCGTGGGCCAGCAGCAGGGAGTCTTCGAAGGCTGGGTACTTCCGGTCAAGCTGCTAAGCCACATGACCATCGAGGCGAACATCGAAGGCTACCCCGTTCCGCTCGACCTCAACTCCATGGCCCGAGAGATCGAGGTGCGCCCCGACCGCACCACCATCACCTACTCGCACATCGCCATGACGTTGCGCCAGATCATGTTCGCGCCCAACGAAATGCCCGAGGGCACCGGTGCCGCTGTCCTCTTTCAGGTCGACTCCGTCCGCCCGGTCGACCTCACCTTCCGCTTCACCGGCGAACTGCGCAAGATGTGGCCGGCGCTCAGCAGCGGCCAGCCTTCACCGGAGTGGGTCTCCGAAGGCAAGTCAGGCCTCTACGTCCTCCACTCAGACTTCGACGACTTTGCCGGCGCGGTCGCTCTTCCCGGTGCAACCTCAGGCATCATGGCTCCCTATCAGGAACAGCCTCAGACTCATCCGCTCGAGTTCCGCCTGCACATCGATCCGAAGACCGATCGCGATAAGTTCTATCCCTTGCTGATGGCCGTCGGCAGCACGAAGGCTACTGCCTCCAGCACCGCCCTGCGTGCAAAGCTCGCCGAGGTCGACGACCAGATCCCCTCGCTTTACGCGGCACACGCTGATCGCTATCGCAAGGAGGAACAGACGATCACCGAGATCGTCACGCCCGACGCTGGACTGAACGAAGACTTCTCCTGGGCCGAGACGTCCATCGACCAACTCCAGGCCCGCGCTCCCGATGGCGAGGTCGGCCTCGTCGCCGGATACTTTGCCTCGGGCGACTCCGCTCGGCCCGGCTTCGGATGGTTCTTCGGACGTGACTCGCTCTACACGCTCTACGCCATCGACAGTTACGGCGATCACGCGCTCGCCAAAACCGAGCTTGAGTTTCTGATGAGGCGCCAGCGCGCCGACGGAAAGGTCATGCACGAGTACTCGCAGACCGCAGGTGAACTTGACTGGAGATCCCTACCCTACGAATACGCCGCCGCCGATGCCACCCCGCTCTTCCTCACCGCCATGCTCGACTACGTCCGCAGCACCGGCGACGTTGCGTTTCTACAGACGCACCGCGACGCCGTGATGAACGCATGGACCTTCGAGACCACGCACGACGCCGATGGCGACGGCATCTACGACAACGCGCAGGGAACCGGCTGGGTCGAAAGCTGGCCTCCCGGCATGCCGAAGCAGGAAGTCTATCTTGCCCTGCTCGATGAGCAGGCATCGCGAGCGATGAGCGACCTCGCCACGTTGCTCGGTTCGGGAGATATCTCGACCGCAGCAAAGACTCGCGCGGCAAAGCTCCATGACACGATCGAACACGAGTATTACAGTGCCCCATCCAATACCTACGCCTTCAGCCAGAATAACGGCACGCTCGACACTACCGCGACCATCTATCCTTCCATCGCCTGGTGGAACGGCGGCAAGGGAATTGACCACCCTCAAGCCAGCCTTCGCCGCTGGGCTTCGCACGACTTCGCGACCGATTGGGGCGCGCGTGACATCGCCGCCAGCGACCCGCTCTACGACCCCATGAGCTACCACCAGGGTTCGGTCTGGCCGCTCTTCACCGGCTGGGCATCCATCGCACAGTACCGCTCCGGCAACGCGCTCGCCGGCTATCAAAGCGCCATGCAGAACGCCGATCTGACCCACGCGCAGGACATCGGTGCCGTAACCGAACTGCTATCAGGCGATCTCTTCGAACCCTTCGGTCGCAGCACCAGCCACCAGCTATGGTCTTCCGCCATGGTCATCACACCGGTCCTGCGCGGCATGTTCGGCATCGGCGTCGACGCGCTGAAGCATGAGATCACTGTCGAACCTCACCTCCCCGCAGACTGGACCAGTGCTGAAGTGAAGCGCATTCACGTCGGCGATTCTATGGTCGATCTCTCGTTTCAGCGCGAACGGTCCACACTCGTCGTCTCCTTGCACCAGCCCGCGGGGGCAAAGCTCCGCCTCGCCAGGGCATCGGGCGATGGAGTTACGTTGCGTCTCCCGCTGCCAGCGGTCGAAGTCGCCATCAGCCATGGCCTGCCGACACCCGGCTCACGCACCGAGCAGATGAAAGTTCTCAGCGAGGTTTACGAGTCCCACTCGCTGCGCCTCGAACTCGAAGCCATGGGTGGCACTCAATCGCTCCTTAACCTGCGCCTCAACGATCCCAAAATAGCCATGAAGATCGAAGGGGCGAAGCTCGATGCAGACAAGCTGCATGTCGACTTCGCCCCCGGTTCAGGATATGTAACGCAGATGGTTACGATTCGTTGGTAGCTACTCCACGCTTGCAACCCAGCTCGCGAACGGTGGCAGCGTGACACTTGTCAGCGTGCCTGTCGACTTCAACGAAGCCGCATCCGTCGCCAGCGTCTTCACCTTCGTGCCCGCAACGCCCGCGCCGCTCAAGTCCAGGGAGATCGTCTTCGCCTCCGCCGTGCAGTTCATCGCAACTACTACCGCCGATCCCGACCCGGTCGAACGAACGTAGGAGAGCACGTCATTGTTGCTCGTATCGAGCATCGTCATCTTCCCGTCGCGCAACGCGGGCGTTGTGCGACGAAGCTCGATCAGTTTCTTGAACCACTCAAGCTGAGAACCCGGTTCCCTCGACTCCACAGCTACGTTGATCGTTTTGTAGCTCGAAGGGATCGGCAGCCACGTCTTTGGATTTGTGCTGAACCCGGCTTGCGGACCCGTCGTCCACTGCATCGGTGTCCGTTCGCCGTCTCGGCCCTTCTCCTTGGGCCAGCCGGCAAGTCCGGTTGGGTCTCGCACATCTTCCTTGCGCGTCGGCGTGGTCGTCGGCATGCCAAGCTCCTCGCCGTAGTACATCAGCGCCGTAGCCTTCGTAGTGAAGAGCATCGTCGCCAGCAGCTTGTTGATCTCGCCGTTATGCACGCCGTCGCCATAGCGGTCGATGGCGCGCATATTGTCGTGGTTATCGAAGACGATCAGCGGCTGCGACCCATGCACCTGCGTCTGCACCTCTTCGAGATGCTGCCGAAACTTCGCAACGTCAAGCTTCGCGTGATCGCCATTCATTCCGATCAGCATGTCCATCGGAAGCTGCAGTTCATTCTTCGCCTCGCCGCCGTACCACTTGTCCAGCTCCGCGGTGTTCGGCAGATACGTCTCGCCGATCAGCACCCGGTCGCCCGGATAGGTAGCTACCATCGCCCGCATCCGCCGGATCACGTCATGCACCTCCGGCAGGTTACTGGTATAGATGTCGCTCACCGCCGGGTCGCCATAGGCATTCGTTCCGCCGGTCTCAGGTTCATTGCGCAGCTGCGGATCTTCAAACAGCGTAGGAATCGCGTCCAGCCGGAAGCCCGCCACGCCACGATCCAGCCAGAAACGCATTGCATCGAAGCAGGCCTTCTCGACCACGGGATTGCGCCAGTTCAGATCCGGCTACTCCTTCTCAAACTCGTGATAGTAGAACTGATGCACCGCCGCCACCCACTCCCACGGCGAGCCGCCAAAGATGGACACCCAGTTATTCGGCGGGACCTTCCCCTCATGCTCATACTTCTTCTGCAGCGCCGTCACGCCCGCCGAGCCGGCCGGGATGCCATCGTTCCACACATACCAGTCATGTTTCGGATTGGTGCGCGAGCTCGCTGAATCGATAAACCACTGGCTCTTGTCGGAGGTGTGGTTCAACACCATGTCCAGCACCACCCGGACGTCGCGCTTCTTGCCCTCCGCCACTAGCCGGTCGAAGTCCGCGAGCGTTCCGTACTGCGGATCGACAGCCTCATAGTCCGAAATGTCGTACCCAAAGTCCATCTGCGGCGACGGGTACATCGGAGCAATCCAGATCGCGTCGACTCCCAGATCATGTAGATATCCCATGCGCTGGGTGATGCCGTTCAGGTCGCCTACACCGTCGCCGTTCGAGTCCAGAAACGACCGCGGATAGATCTCGTACACCACCGCGTGTTTCCACCACGTATCGGCGCCAGCCGAGCCCGCTTGAGCTTCCGCAGACAATACCGGGAACGCCCAGGTTAGGGAAGCGATTGTTGCCAAAGCGAATGTCGCTACAGCCGCGCGGCGAAGGGCGCGGGTACCTTCAAGCAGGCAGACGCGGGCGGAGTACAAGTCCATCGAAGGGCCTCCAGAGACAACGTTGAGAAATATAGCATTCCCTTGCTGAAGGGGAACAAGCTGTCATGTCATTCGATCAGTAACGGGGCGGATTTCAAGTAAACGATTTCTCAAAACCGTTCGGGCGCAATGGAAATGCGCTCGGAAACGCTGAAGCCAAGCGATTATCCACCATATTCAAGAAATCGTTACCTCAAAAACAATTGTCATAGCATTTGTGGGACAAAAAACCCCGAGCTCCCCGATAAAACAGTTGACAACTCCGCAACGCCGTCATTAGGGTTACCAGCGCAATCGAAACTTCACTTTCAGTGGAACCAGTCTCTTCCCAAAGAGGAAGCGCCTTTGACAAGCGCAGGGCTGTTCCGCCAGTAGGCCAATAAGCCAGAGTGAACTGAACGCAAAGAAGCAAGGAACGCAATTTTGAGGGGGAGTGACATGAGAAGTAAGTTTCAATATCTAAGGTTGTCGCTCGCTGTGGGCGTGGTCGCCGTTCTTCTGGCCTCCGGTCACAGTGCGCTGGCACAAGCAATCTTTGGGCAAATCGCCGGAACGGTTACCGATTCCACAGGTGCGGCAATTCCTAACGCCACCGTCGTTGTAAGCGACGTTGCCAAGGGCACATCGATCACCGTCACCAGCAACGGCGACGGCCAGTTCACCGCAAGCCACCTGATCCCGGACACATACTCCGTCAAGGTCAGTGCCCAGGGCTTCAAAGGATTTGAGCAGAAAGGCATGGAGGTTCACGCCGACGACTCGCTGAACGTCGCGGCTATCCTGACCATCGGCTCGTCCGATCAGGTCGTTGAAGTCTCCGCCGACCAGGTTCCGCAGTTGAAGACTGACCGCGCAGACGTCGCGACGACCTTCAACACTCAGGAGATCGGCGAACTCCCGATCCCGGATCATAACTTCACCAACCTGCAGCTCCTGCTGCCCGGCGCCGTACAGCTCGGATGGGCTCATGCCGCCTCAGAAAACCCGCAGGGCTCCAAGCAGATCCAGGTCGACGGCCAGGCCTTCGGCGGCGTCAACTACACCCTCGACGGTACCGACAACCAGGATCCGATTCTCGGAATCATCGTCGTCAATCCGAACTCGGAATCCATGTCCGAAGTCAAAATTGCGACGCAGAACTTCGACGCTGAATTCGGCAAGGCGGTATCGTCGGTTCAAACCGTACAGACGAAATCTGGTACCAACGCATTCCACGGTTCGGCGTTCGACAATCGTGAGAGCAATGCTAACCTCGCTCGCGACCCCTTTACAGTAACCAAGGCAGCGGGATATCCCGGTGGTCTGAAGAACCAGTTCGGTGGCTCCATCGGCGGTCCCGTACTGAAGGACAAAATATTCTTCTTCGGGGACTACCAGGGTGTGCGGCAACGTGTGGGTGGTTCGGGCCTCGGCTCTGTCCCGTCACTTCGTGCTCTTCAAAGCTGCACCGGCGCTGCCGGTGCGTTCTGCGACTTTAGTGAGTATCTGCCCTACGGGTTCCAGATCTATGACAACACCGTCGCCGGAAAAACAACGCCCTACGCGCAAAATATGATCCCGCTGAGCCAGGTCTCTCCGCGTGCGCAGAAGCTCTTCGCGCTGCTCCTTGCTGGCGGAAAGACTCCCAATCAGACACCGTCTACCGCTAACGACAACGGTCTCTACAATAACTATGCTGGCACCGGCAACGGTATCTTCAACAGCAACCAGTGGGATGTGCGTGGTGACGCGACTCTGAACCAGAGGATGCACG
Organism: Granulicella aggregans; assembly: GCF_014203275.1. Taxonomy (GTDB): domain Bacteria; phylum Acidobacteriota; class Terriglobia; order Terriglobales; family Acidobacteriaceae; genus Edaphobacter. The sequence continues at coordinate 658,341 of NZ_JACHIP010000002.1, read as the reverse complement.
TCTTCGGTAGGTTTAGCCGCTTTACCGACGTTCTCAGTGGCGGAAGCCTCTTCGGTGCGGCAGGTGGCCCCGGTCTGGGAATTGCGGGCTTCGGTGGCAAATCGCTTGGCGCGAACGACTCACTCGCTCTTGGAACTGACATCGTCGTCAATGCAAAGCTTGTTACGGACGTCCGCCTGGGCTACTTCCGCTACAACATCTCGACGGCAAAGAACGATCCTGGGAACACCAACCTCCCGTTTCTCGGTGAAAACGACGGCACAGCGGTCAACTACGGAACGCCGGACATCCGCATTGCCGACCTGAACGTCTCGAACGCGTCACAGGAAAACAGCGGTCAAAACACGGGTGCTCAGTTTGGCACCGGCTTGCAACAGAACCACTGCAACTGCCCGCTGAAGGAGAAGGAAGACCAGTTCCAGATCGTCAACAACTGGACTAAGACGATCGGAAATCACTCGATCAAGTTCGGCGCCGACATCCGTTATGCGCGTAACCTGCGCGTACCGAGCGACGCCGACCGTACCGGGGTAAATCACTTTGACGAGGGCCCAACTTCCAACGGTTCCACCGGTGGTCTCGGCTGGGCGACGTTCATTCTGGGAGACGTAAGCCGCTTCAATCGCTACACTAGCTCCTTCGCCGGCGAAGCCAATGCCAAGGAGTTTCAGCCCCGCGACTTCTTCTACGGACAGGACACATGGCGCGTCACCCAGAAACTCACGGTCAACGCTGGTCTCAGATACGAGTACTATGCTCCGGAGCGGGTCAACGGTAAGGACAACGGTGCTCTGCTCAACCTTTCCACCGGTTTCATCAATGTAGCGGGCGAGGGCGGCATTCCTTTGAACATGGGTGTGGGAGCCGCAAAGAACGCCTACAATCCTCGTCTTGGCGTTGCCTACCAGTACAACGAGAAGACTGTCATCCGCGCCGGATACGGTCGTAGCTTCGATCTTGGCGTCTTCGGATCTGAGTTTGGCCACGTTGTAACGCAGAACCTGCCGGTGCTTGCCAACCAGTCGCTGACCGGAACTGGCACCAACACCAGCTACGCCTTCAACCTCAGCGATCCTACAAACGCAGCGGTTCCGGTCAATATGGGCTTGTCAACGGGTGCGCCAGCAAATGCAACCAGCCCCCTGCAGGCGTTTGGCGTCCCCACAATCAGCTCTGCTGGACAGATATCCATCCAGCAGAATGTGCCCGGCACAACGGCCTCCATCGGAAGCCAGGTCAACGTAAAGGCGCGTCCTTTCACGGTGCGCCTGCCTACGCTTGATGCTTGGAACGCCGCGGTCCAGCGCTCGATTACCCCAACCCTGTCGCTCGAAGTCGCCTACGTAGGCAACAAGGGGACGCATACGCTGAGCGATGGTGACGGCAACAACACTAACCCGAATGAGCCTGCAGTTTTCCTGCCTGCATCCTTTACACAAAACGGCGTAGCACTCCATTACGACGGTTCCGTTACGACCGGTGTGGCAGCGGACGGCGGAACCTCGAACACGACGCTACTTCGCCGCTATACAAACGGCACGCTGCCGGCCTGCACGGGACCCTGCGGATGGACGCAGGATATCTCCTACTACGGCAACAACCAGGACACCCACTACAACTCGATCCAGGCGAAGCTCACCAAGGCTTACACCAAGGGGCTCAGCATCAACCTCAACTACGCTTACGCTCGCGCAACCTCGAACTCCAGCGGGCTTGCTACCTGGGATAAAGCTGCTGTGAGAATTCAGGACAGCGCTGTACGCCGCTCGGCCTTTACGGCATACGGCCTCTACCAGCTGCCCTTCGGTCACGGCAAGCAATTCCTCGGGAACTCAAACGCGGTCGTCAACTACCTCGTTGAAGGATGGGAGTTCAGCCCTGTCGTTCAGTGGCAGAGCGGCCTACCCTACACACTCAGCTACAGCGAGTGCAGTGCTGTGCTCCCGAGCGACGCTCCGTGCCGGGTGAATGGCGACGTTGGCGCTCTCAAAACCGGCATCAAGGGCGTTCCAGGAAACGGAATCACCTTCTTCTCTAAGTCTGGAACAAAGGGCGTTTTGCCTTCAGGCTTCACGTACCCCGGGCTGGATCAGATTGGTAATGTTGGTGGTAACTCGGCCTTCGGTCCGCATTTCTTCAACGCCGATATGTCGATCTCCAAGAACATCACCTTCAAGGAGCGTTATGTCGCCCAGTTCCGCATGGACGCCTACAACGCCTTCAACCACATCAACCTAGCTACTCCGGACGGCAACCTTGAAACCGGCGGTAGCATCGGTGGCGGTCCCTTCCCGGCCGGTATCGGTGGAACCACCAACCCGCGGCAACTGCAGTTCACCGTTCACTTCCAGTTCTAACCAACGAACACAACCTGAAGGTGGGAGCGGAGATTTCTCCCTCCCACCTTTTGCTTTGCATGTAGCCTTTCTTCCATGGGTCGCTCCGGAGTCTTTCGTAGCATGAACACCGCAGCAAAATGTATGGGCACGGCGTGCCTTCTCCTGCTCTTTACCTTCTCCCCTCTCGCTCAGCAGCCAACGTCCGCGAACGAACCTCCCCAATCGCAGCAATCGGCTGCAATAAACCTGACCGCCATCCGTAAGACCATCGACACCGGCCATCCCGCCGACGCTCTCCAACGCCTTCAAGATCTTCGCAAGTCAGGCGATCAGCCGGGCCTCAGCCGTCTCGAAGGCCTCGCCCACTACGCGCTCAACGACCTAAAGGCTGCCGACACCGCCTTCGCCGCCGCGCTCGTCTTCGATCCATCAGACATCGAATCGACCCAGATGCGCGGCCTCACTCTCTTCCGCCTTGGCCGCCCCGCTGACGCTATCCCTCTGCTTGAATCCGCTGCCGCCAAAGGCAGCCTCGGCAAGGCAGATCCCAACTACATCCTCGCCCTCTGCTACATGGACACCCGCCGCTACGACGACGCGCGCCACGCCTTCGCCGCACAATTCGGCTTCCAGCCCGACAGTGCCGCCGCCTATCTCGCCGCCGCCCGCATGTTCCTTCGCCGCGAGTTCATCCCCGTCTCGCAGACCTTCGCGCAAAAGTCTCTGGAACTCGACCCCGCACTGCCGTTGGCACACGAACTCCTCGGCGAGATCGCCCTCGCAGGCAATCATCTCGACGACGCCATCGCCGAGTTTCAGAAGGAGAAGGAGCGCAACCCCCTCGAAGGCTCAATCTACGACCGCCTCGGTGACGCCTACACCCGTGCCGCTCGTTACGATGACGCGCAGCGCAGCCTGCAAGCGGCCCTCCTCTTGGAGCCGAACGCGACCGGTCCCTACATTCTTCTCGGCAAAACCATGCTGAAGAAGGGAGATGCGGTTGCCGCCACAACTTACCTTGAGCACGCCAACCAACTCGACCCATCCAACTACATCACGCACAGCCTTCTCGGGCAGGCCTATCGCGCGATGAGCCGCGCAGAGGACGCCAGCCGCGAGACCGCTACGGCACAAAAGCTTCAGGCCGCAACCGAGCCCAGGCTCGATGGCCCTCACTAAATGCCTCGCCCTCACGCATCCGGATGCTCCATCCATTCACAGCGCCATCGCGAATGGGTGGGACTGATCAGCCTCCTGGCGACACTTTGCGTTCTGCCCTCACCGGCTCAAGACGCAAAGATCGCCATGGCCCCTCCTGCCATCGGCTCGGTCTCTATGCCCACGAAGGGCGAAGATGCCGCTCCAATCTACCAGGCCGAATCCACGAAGCGCATGGCGAAACTCCTCCGCAACATCTTCGCCGCCACGGACTGGAAGCTTGATCCCAGCAAGCCCACGCAACGCGTGGACTACTACTCGGAACTCCTTCGCACTAAGCCACTCTCATTCGAACAGGACACCATCGTCCGTCAACAGCTCGCCCGCGAGATGCTCGGCTCAGGCGATGCCGCAGGCGCAATCCGCCAACTCGAAGAAGTCCGCCGCCGCTGGCAGCGCGATGCCCGCATCATGTCCGCAAACGGTATCAAGCAGCTAGGCAAGGACCTCGCGCTCGCCTATCTCCGTCTCGGCGAACAGGAGAACTGCGCCACCATGCACGGCCAACGCGCCTGCCTCTTTCCGCTTCGCGCTTCTGCCGTCCACCAGATGCCGCGCGGCGCTGAAGGTGCCGTTCGTGAGCTCTCCGCTCTGCTCGAAGCCAATCCTTCAGACTCTGAATCGCAGTGGTTGCTCAACGTCGCCTACATGCAGCTAGGTCGCTACCCCAAAGATGTCCCCGTCCGCTGGCTCATTCCCGAGAGCCGCTTCGACTCCGAAGCCAAGCTCCCCGAGTTCCCCGAAGTCGCCGCGTCCTCTGGCATCGACATCACCGGCCACGCCGGCGGTGTCGTGGTCGAAGACTTCGACGGCGACGGCCAACTCGACATCATGGTCACCTCCTCCGGCCCGCTCGATCAGATGCACCTCTTCCACAACAACGGCGACGGGACCTTCCGCGATGTCACGCGCCAGTCCGGCCTTCTGGGCGAGACCGGCGGCCTTAACCTGGTCCTCACCGATTACAACAACGACGGCCACCCGGATGTCCTCGTCCTGCGCGGCGGATGGTGGGGCAAGCAGGGCCTCTACCCCATGTCGCTTCTCCGCAACAACGGAAACGGCACTTTCGATGATGTGACGGAAGCCGCCGGCTTGCTCCTGCCCGCCTCCTCCGCGCCCACCAACACCGCTGCCTGGGCAGACTTCGACGGCGACGGCTGGCTCGACCTCTTCGTCGGCCACGAGAGTTCTGCCTCGGACCCCCACCCCTCGCAGCTCTTTCACAACAACCACGACGGCACCTTCACGGAGATCGCCGCCGCGAGTGGGATCGCGAATCTAGGCTTCGTGAAAGGCGTTGCCTGGGGCGACTTTAACAACGATGGCCGCCCCGACCTCTACGTCTCCATGATGTACGGTCGCAACAAGCTCTTCCGCAACGACGGCCCGGCTGACAAGAATGCCCCGCACGACCTCACCAAAGGCTGGAAGTTCACTGACGTCCCCGAAGCTGCCGGGGTCTCCCAGCAATCGAACAGCTTCGCCACCTGGTTCTTCGACTACGACAACGATGGCTGGCCGGACATCTTCGTTGCCGGCTACTCGCTCCAGTCCTCAAGCGACGTCGGCGCCTTCGAGATGGGCCTTCCAATAGCCTCCGAGAAACCAAAGCTCTACCGCAACAACCACGACGGCACCTTCACCGATGTCAGCGCCCAGACTCACCTCGACCGCGCCATCCTCACCATGGGCGCAAACTTCGGCGACCTCGACAACGATGGTTGGCTCGACATCTATCTCGGCACCGGCGACTCCACCTACCAGGCACTCCTTCCCAATCGCATGTTCCGCAACGACCACGGCCAGCGCTTCCAGGATGTCACCACTGCCGGCGACTTCGGCCACCTTCAAAAGGGCCACGGCATCGCCTTCGCCGACCTCCGTCGCTCCGGCTTCGAGGACATCTGCGAAGAGATGGGTGGCGCGCAGGTCGGTGACGTCTACCAGAGCGCTCTCTACCGCAACCCGGGCAACAAGAACCACTCCATCACGCTGAAGCTCGAAGGCGTCCGCTCCAATCGCGCCGCATTTGGAGCCAAGATCAAGTTAACTGTTGGTTCAGGAAAAGGAACGAAGCGCTACATCTTCCGCACCGTAGGTTTCGGCTCCAGCTTTGGCGGCAATCCCTTCGAGCAGCACATAGGCATCGGACTGGCGGAGGTAATCGACGAGGTAGAAGTCACATGGCCCGCCACAGGCATCGTGGACCGAATCCGCGCTGTGAAAGCAGACCATCACTACACGCTGCGCGAAGGCGACAGCAAACTCACACAATTAAACTCCGCTAACTCACGAGGGCAAGCAAAGTTTTAGCCGCTGGCAGAGTCACTCCGGCACGGTTTGCCGCGAAGAACTTCTTCAGGCAGGCCGAGACCTCCGTTGAGCGTTCCAGAGGCGTAAAGTGCCCAGAGTCGAACTTGATGCCATGGATAAACAGGATCGCCTTCCCCTTACCCTTCGTTATGCAATGCAAGCTCTTTCCTCTCTTCGAGAGCCAGGGGTCGAGTAGCCGCTCTGTGCCGTTTGTTCAGCTGCCGACTCACTCGAAACGCGGCCCATGCCGCCATCCTCATCGTGAGAAGGGCCGACCCAAGTATCAGGGTGCCCAAAATGCGGCGTGGCCGGGTGCGCGCATAGATGAGATTGGTCGTCCACGCAGGCACCGTATACACGTCGCCCGCGCGAAACACTCCAATCAACCCCCGCAGCGATGGCTCGTAGAAGATCTTTTCGATGAGACTGTTGAAGAAGCGGCCAAGCCCAACATGGCGCAAGTTGTAAGCGTATCTCGCGAGCAGCGGAAAGCTGTCTCTATCGCGAGTGGCAGAGATCATCGCGCTCGCTTCGGACGCATGACGCAGCGCAGCGGTAACCCCATTGCCAGTAATCGGGTCAGACTGCGAGCCCGCTTCACCGATAAGGATCCAGTTTTTGCCACAAAGCTGGGTGTAGGTGCGGCATAGGAAAGAGGTGACCGCGAGCGGCACGGACTCGGAGAATTGCAGGAGCGGCGCAAACTTCGGGAAGTTCTCTAACTGCTTGCGCCATATCTCCGCGTTCGACAGTCCATGAGCGCGGAGTATCTTGACCTTCGACCCCGGAGCCACGTACCCAAGGCTGCTCACGCCCGGGCTAATCGGAATCTCCCAGAGCCACTCCATGTACTGATCTGCGGAGTTGAGCATGTACAGGTTCGTTCCTTCCACCCATTTGTCGGTGGGAACGTGCCCCCAGATAGCAACCTTTCGCGGTCCATAGTTCACAGAGGGTATTTGAAGCTCGCGGCCGAGCACACTGGCCGCCGCGCCAGCGGCGTCGATGAACCACGATGCATCGAACCTGCGTCCGGCTGAGGTCTCCACAGCCAGGATTCTGCCGTCGCGTGTCTCGAAACCGACGGCCTTCTCGTGGATCATCTGAACGTCTGTCCGCGCAAGAATCTTCGTCAACGCCTTATGTATATGGTCGCGATCGAGATGCATCGTCCGCACCTCAACGTTGAACGGAGGCTTCGCCAGCCACGGGCCGGGTTTGTAGTGCTCTTCCTTGCCGTCGATATCGCTTATGACGATATGGCGCTTGTAGGTCGCGGCCCCCGACGAAAGAAGCTCTTCCATGGGAAGGCCAAGTTGAGCCAGCAGATCAGGGGCAGACCAGTCGAGAGATTCGCCGACGATATGCTGAATCGTCTCACGCTGCTCCAGGCACACGACAGCAAGACCAGCGCGCGACAGATGGATGGCAGCGGCGAGTCCGGCAAGACCTCCGCCAAGAATCACAACATCTGCCTTCTGGTTCGGGAGCTCTTTATGTGCGCCGTTTGGCATAGGGTCGTGAGACGTCCAGCGATTCGAGTGCGAACAAAAGGAGAGATAGGGATCCCGACACTTATAGCAAGCGGACATAGCGACACACATCAATCAAAAGGTTGATGTGTGTCGACGGACTAATCGGAACGCTTTACAAGCGTCCCGGCCGATAGCGGCTCGCGGAACTCATCGCCCAGGCGACCGACCCAAACAGAGCGAACGCTCCAGACGATGCCCACAAGACCTGCTTCGACAGCGAGACCAAAGCAAGCGTGCTGACAAACTCCAGGGCGATGAGCGAGAGCAGCAGGATCACGATGGCACGCCGGGGCATGTAAGAACAGATCAACGCGCCCAGCGGCCCTCCGACCGCGACCACCGGTACGGCGGCCAGCCAATAGCCCATGACCGGCGCACCGAAGTCTCTGATCACAAAGAGATGCAGGAGGAATCCTGGAATGGTCACAATACTCATCAAAATGACTGTTGTCGGGGTCACGACTTTCTCATCCATGCGGAACAAGAGCACCATCACCATGAATGCAATCGTGTTTTCCCCGCAGCCAACGAGTGCGCTGATGATGCCACCCACCAGCCCCGCGAACACGAGGATGAGTTTCTCCCAGTTCCCAAAGATGGGAATTCGATCGTTGCGCAGTACCTGCCTATCGAGATTCATCAGCAGGACGGCGAGCCCCAGGCTGCTGACCAACACGGTGAACGAAGCTCGCACCAGCGGAGGAGACGCGTGCGGAGCCACAAAGAGCGCTCCGATAGTCACCCCGATGAGGCCTGCGACGCCTGCATAGAGCAGTGCTCGCCTCTCAATGGGTATCTTGAGATACAGGATGCTCAGCGATGCTGAGACCATTCCGATGCTTTGGATGCCGAGAGAGAAGTTTCTCGCGTCTATCGGCGCAATGTGCAACAGCTTGGTGAAGACAGGAAAGGCAATCGCCCCGCCTCCTTCACTGGTACCACCGCCGACCATTGATCCGAAGATCATCGTAAGGGCGATGCGCCAATTCACCGCGAAATAGTGGAAAACCGCATGCCCCCCCAAAAGCGCCCACACTGCCCAGACAGAGCACGCAAGCAGCAGATTGAAGCGTAGCGCTCTGATCCTTAGTTGAGTCTGTGCCAGGCAATCCTCCCCAAACGTAACGACAGAGGCCTCTGAACGATCTGGCCATCGAACTATGTTCTTGTCTGATTGTTCCAATTCTCGCTGACGGTGAGCCAGCCGTGAGTCATCCTTTCGATCGATTGCGACTCAATAGAACGGTTGACTATACTTCCTCACTGAGGCCGCACAGCATGATCTTCACCCGTCGCGGCTTTGTCCGCTCGCTCTCGCGAACCGCTCTTGTGCTCGCGCTGGAAGACGTGCTGAAGCTCGCCATTCCCGCGCAGCAGCCCGTGCCAGCAGCAAGCCAGATCGGCTCCCGCCCTACCTACGATGCCAAGCCCAAAGCCGCTCCTAAGCAGGCATCTCCCGTCACCGGAACTCCTCTCGGCTTCAGCTTCGTCGACGTAGCCAAACAGAGTGGCCTCACCGCCAAGACCATCTACGGCGGCGAGCACAAGAACCGCTACCTCCTCGAGACCACCGGCTGCGGCGTCGCCTTCTACGACTTCGATCACGACGACTGGCTCGATCTCTTCCTCGTCAACGGCACCCGCCTCGACGCCGACTCACTTCCCAAGGGCCCGGCCCCCATCAGCCGCCTCTTCAAGAACAACCGCGACGGCACCTTCACCGACATCACTGCCAAGTCCGGTATGACGCGGTCTGGATGGGGTCAGGGCTGCTGCGTCGGCGACTACGACAACGACGGCCTCAACGATCTCTTCGTCAGCTACTACGGCCAGAACATTCTCTACAAGAATCACGGCGACGGCACCTTCACCGACGTGACAGTGAAGGCCGGCCTCGCCCAATCGAAGACCCGCTGGAACTCCGGCTGCGCCTTCCTCGACTACGACAAGGACGGCCACCTTGACCTCTTCGTCGCCAACTACATCGACTTCGACATCAAGACCGCTCCGCTACCCGAGGCCGCCGGCTGCGCCTACAAGGGCATGCAGGTAGCATGCGGGCCGCCCGGCCTTGACGGCGGAAAGAACATCCTCTACCGCAACAACGGCGACGGCACCTTCACCGACGTCAGCCAGAAGAGCGGCATGTGGGACACCATCGGCACCTACGGCCTGAGCGTGACCGTCGCCGACCTCAACAACGACGGCTGGCCCGACATCTACGTCGCAAACGACTCCACCGCCTCCACCTACTACGAGAACCAGAAGGACGGCACCTTCAAAGACATGGCCATCGAGTCCGCCATCGCCTACTCGCCAGACGGCAAACCCCAGGCCGGCATGGGCGTAGCGGTCGGCGACTTCAACCGCGACGGCCTGCTCGACATCGTCAAGACCAACTTCGCCGGCGACACCGACTCGCTCTATCAGTCACTCGGCGACGGCACCTTTGAGGACCACACCTACCTCTCAGGCCTCGGCATCAACACCCGCTACCTCGGCTGGGGCGTCGGCTTTGTCGATGTCGACAACGACGGCTGGCTCGACATCTTCATCTCGAACGGCCACGTCTACCCGGAGGTCGACGGCTCCCACCTTGACGCCCCCTACGCCGAGCACAAGTACCTCTACCGGAACCTCCGCACCGGCCAGTTCGAAGAGGTCACATCGCAAGCTGGCCCCGGCATCAACGACGCTGTCCCCGCCCGCGGCTGTGCCTTTGGCGATTACGACAATGACGGGGACATGGACGCGGTCGTCAACTGCGTCAACGCCCCGCCCCAACTGCTCCGCTGCGACTCCACCATCAAGCGCAACTGGATCAAGCTCCGCCTCGTCGGCACGAAGAGCAACCGCACCGGCATCGGCGCACGCATCACCGTCACCGCCGCAACCGCGACGCAGGAGATGTCGGGCGTCGGCGAGCAACCGCTACGCCAGGTCGACGAAGTCCGTAGCGGCGGCAGCTACTACTCGCAGAACGATCTCCGCATGCACTTCGGCCTCGACCAGGCGACCAAGGTCGACACCATCGAAATCGCCTGGCCCTCCGGTCAGAAGGACACTCTACGAGATCTCACAGCCAACAAGCTCTACGTGATCGAAGAGGGCGGCAAGATCCTGAAGACAATCGCGATGGGCGCGCCCCCCGCCGATGCGAAGTCCCCAGGAGTTCCGCGGTGAACGAAGCGCAGAATCTCCCTCATCTTCAGCTCCAAAAAGAACATCATCCTGAGCGGAGTCCCTCGCAAAGTTTCATCGCGAGGGACGGAGTCGAAGAACCTGCTTCGCTCTCCACTGCACCACCGCTCGCGTCTTTCGGGCGATGGTTCGCGCCTCTCTTCGCGATTCTCCTTCTCACGGCAGCGCTTCACGCCCAATCCCCCTACCCGCCCAGCGCCGAACACCCCACCCCAGCCTGGTTCGTCGACGTCGCAGCCAAAGCCGGCATCACCGTGCGCGACGTAAACGGCAGCGCCACGAACAAGCAATACATCGTCGAGGCCACCGGCTCCGGTGTAGCTATCATCGACTACGACCGCGACGGCTGGCCTGACATCTTCCTCGTTAACGGCACCGAACTTCACCCATCCAGCAAACAAAACGAAGCCCCCACCAACCACCTCTTCCATAACAATCACGACGGCACCTTCACCGACGTCACTGCCAAATCCGGCATGGTCAGCGCCGGCTGGGGCCAGGGCGCTTGCGTCGGCGACTACGACAACGATGGCTTCGACGACATCTACGTCACCGGCTACGGCCACAACCGCCTCTTCCACAACCAGGGCAACGGCACCTTTAAGGAAGTTGCGGCCCAATCCGGCACAGCCGGCAGCGGTGCCGAGTGGGGAACCGGCTGCGCCTTCATCGACTACGACCGCGACGGGAAGCTCGACATCGTCGTCGCCGACTACGTCCACTTCGACCTCGCCAAGGTCCCCATGCCCGGAAGGGAGGCCGGGTGCACCTGGAAGGGAGCTCCTGTCATGTGCGGCCCGCGAGGCCTGCCCAGCGCGCCGAACATCCTCTTCCACAATGAAGGAGGCGGCAAGTTCAAAGATGTAAGCATCGCCAGCGGGATCCAGAAGACCCTCGGCCACTACTGCTTCTCCGTCACCACACTCGACTTCAATGAGGACGGCTGGCCGGACATCTACGTCGCCTGCGACTCCACCCCGTCTATCCTCTATCGCAACAATCACGACGGCACCTTCACCGACGTAGGAGCCGACGCCGGAGCCGCCTTCAATGAGGACGGCCGCGAGCAGGCGGGCATGGGCTCCACCGCTGCCGACTACGATGGCGATGGCCACATCGACCTCTTCAAAACTAACTTCTCCGACGACACCTCCACCCTCTACCACGCCGTCGGCGACGGCACCTTCAGCGATGTCACCTTCCCAGCAGGTCTCGGCGTGAACCTCGATGCCCTCGGCTGGGGAGCCATGTTCGCCGATGTCGACAACGACGGCTACCCCGACCTCCTCGTCGTCAACGGCCACGTCTACCCGCAGGTCGACGAAGCGAAACTCGGCAGCACCTTCAAGGAGCCTCGCTTCCTCTACTGGAATCCCGGTAACTGGTCACAGCCCGGAGCAAAGTTCAAAGACCTCTCGAAGTCTTCCGGTCCCGGCCTAACCCAACCCCTATCTGGCCGCGGCCTCGCTATCGCCGACCTCTGGAACGACGGCCGCCTCTCTGCCGTCGTCAATAACCTCAGCGACCTGCCGATGCTTCTGGTCAACGAAGCGAAGAACTCGAACCACTGGCTGGGCATCAAGCTGATTGGCACAAAGTCCAACCGCGACGCCATCGGAGCTCGCGTCTCGCTACACGGGACGAAACGCAATTGGGTCGACGAGGTCCGCAGCGGCTCGAGCTATAACAGCAGTAGCGATCTCCGGTTGCACTTCGGCCTCGGCACGGAAACCACCATCTCCAGCGTCGAAGTGAGATGGCCAAACGGCGAGAGAGAGCAATTCGCTATGCCCTTGATAGACCGCATAGCCGACCTCACCGAAGGCACGGGCAAGCCCCTTCAATAGATAAGGCTAGTTAAACTCTTTTTCCATCCGAAAAATAGATAACTTAAACGAATTAGCTAAGACAAACTCTTGGCTTCTGCCCTGCAATCTGTTCTACTTCGTATCTGTCTTCCTTCGGCTGATTTTGCGGGATCTACAGGAAATCGTCCGCGATGACGATCGGCGGCACGCCATCTTGCTCAGGTAGAAAAGGCTCCATGTCTCCTTCGAGGAAATTGCCGCGCTCAGGCGCAATTCGAGATTCGGCTGCAGCGGAGACCGCTTTGCCGGGAGGTCCCCTCCATCGGTCCATCTACGAACAGCTGCTGGCGGAGATCCAAAGCGGCGTCTACAAACCAGGCGAACGCCTGCCCAGTGAAGCTGTCCTGTGCGAGCGCTTTCAGGCCTCCCGCATCACCGTCGCCCGCGCCTTCCAAACCCTGCAGCGAGAGCACCTCGTCACCCGTCGCCCGGGCTCCGGCACCTACGTAGAAAAACCCGCCCGCCAGGACTCGCTCCAGTTCGGCCTCCTCATCCCCGACCTCGGCACCACCGACATCTTCGAGCCCATCTGCCAGGGCATCATGCGCTCGCCCGCAGCCCGCTTCCACTCTCTCACCTGGGGCCACTCCACCGGGCAGGAGAAAGACCTCGAGCGCGCGGCAGAGCAGCTCTGCCAGCAATACATTACGCAGAAAGTGGCCGGCGTCTTCTTCGCTCCAGCCGAGTTCACCGAGACCCGCGGCGACGTGAACCGCACCATCGCAACGCGCCTCCAGGAAGCCGGGGTAACGGTCGTTCTCCTGGACCGCTGTTACGAGCCCTACCCGCAGCGATCGCACTTCGACCTCGTTGGCATTGACAACCACCGCGCCGGAAGAATGCTCACCGATCACCTGCTCGAAACCGGTGCCCGAAGGATCATCTTCGCCACGCGCCCGAACTCCGCTTACACCGTAGATGCCCGCATCGCCGGCTACCGCGACGCCCTCTATAGCTTCGATTCGCGGCTTACTCCCGTCTCGATTTCGGGCGACTTTGAAGACCCCGCCTGGGTCCGCAGGATGCTCGACCGGGAGAGGCCTGATGCGATCGTCTGTGCAAACGATTACACTGCCGCCCACCTCATGCAGACCCTAATCTCACTGGGGATTCGTATTCCTGAGGATATCAAGATGGCCGGGGTCGATGACGTTGCCTACGCGAAGCTGCTACCCACACAACTCACCACCGTTCGACAGAACTGCGCGGAGATTGGCGCAGTTGCCATGGCGGTCATGCTTGATCGCCTAGAGAATCCCTTGCGGCCAGTAAGAGACGTGCTCGTCCGCTGCGACTTGATAGTGCGCGCTTCAACATGCAGCAACGCAATGAACTAAAGCTGAGATCGATCTTCCTTGTATCGATTCCGCTTCGCTGTTTCTCGGCCCGGTGTTCTGTCCGCAATGTTCTGTACTGGTGAATAGACCCGTCATCTCGACAGGACCCCTGAGCATCGCGAAGGGGAGTGGAGAGACCCCCGCATTGGCTTTTGTGCCGGTACAGGTTCCGCTGAACCGCTCCTAACGAACAACCCTACCGTCCCACCATCTCCTCAATCTCTCCCCGCAGCTCTTCCGGAATCTTCGGTGTAGCCCCCGACTGACTCGCCACGAAGCTCCCACAGCGATTGGCCACCGCACTGATCCCCTCGAGGGTCGCGCCCTGAAGGTACGCATGAACCAGCCCAGCCGTAAACGCATCCCCCGCGCCAATCGTATCCACCACCTTCACGACATATCCTCTGTGCCGAAAGCTCCCACGACGATCCATCAGCAGACTCCCGTATGGCCCCAGCGTGATCGCCACCAGCTTGCACTGCGGCGCAAGCATCAGCAACTCCGAAGCGCACCCGATAGCCGCTTCGGACAGTGTCTCCGAATCCACCGCCGCTCGAAGCCCTCGCGAAATGACAGCGTTCCCCAGCATCTGCCCAACCTCGGAAAGCTCTTCGTCACTCACCTTCAACACATCCGCATGAGCGATGCTCCATCGCAAAACCTCTTCGGTACAGAACGGTATCCGCAGGTTCAGGTCGCACATCCTTGTGCACTCCGTTCCCGCCGCGCCAACCACCGCCCGCATGGAAGCACGCGACACCTCGTCTCGCTGTGCCAGCGTGCCAAAGTAGATCACCGCCGCCGTACCTGCGAGCCCGATCAGTCTAGGAACCAGCGAGATAGCATCCCAGGCAACCGGACTGTTGATGACGTACTTCGGTCGTCCCTCCTCGTCCAGTGTCACTGAGACCGTTCCAGTCGGCAGAGAGGCAGAGGTCTGAACGCCCGACAGGCTGAGACTCGTATCCTGAGCCAGCGCAGCCAGGCGACCCATGGCCTCCCGCCCCAACCCGTCATCCCCCAGGCAACTGATCAGCGAGGAGTACTCGCCAAGCCGCGCAGACAGCACGGCAAAGTTCGTCGTTGCCCCGCCAAGCCGAGGGCCGGAGGGCAGCATGTCCCAAAGAAGTTCCCCGATAGCGATCTGCGGGGACGAAGGACTCGTCAACATGGCTTCTCCGGAGTTCCGAAAGCGGCATTGGATTGGGAACGCACTTCCTCGCTCCCGTCTCTCGCAGAATGTTATGTCAGATAACCTTGGCTTGTCCGCGATTCGACATATATCTTTCCCCGGCGACGCCCCCCGGGCACATTCTTGTGGGGAGTCTGGGTTGTCGAACGAGCACAAAACTGTTCTTATGGTCTGCTGTAAGCGGTTGCACATCCTGGCCCGCGCTCCGCCATATGCACCACAACTGAGGAACACCACGCATGAAGGCGCTACTACTCTCGGAATACAACCGGCTCGCAATCTCTGATCTCGCCGCGCCCATCCCCGGCCCCGATGAACTCCTCATCCAGGTCGCCGCCTGCGGCATCTGCGGCAGCGACGTCCACGGCTACGACGGCTCCTCCGGTCGCCGCATCCCGCCCATCGTCATGGGCCACGAAGCCGCAGGCACCGTCGTAGCCATCGGTTCGGAAGTCCAAAACTACACCCCCGGCGACCGCGTAACCTTCGACTCCACCGTCTTCTGCGGTGTCTGCGACTTCTGCCGCTCCGGAGATGTCAACCTCTGCAACGACCGCCAGGTCATCGGCGTCTCCTGCGGCGAGTACCGCCGCGCCGGTGCCTTCGCCGAGTTCCTCACCGTCCCCGAGCGCGTCGCCTACCACCTCCCCGACGAACTCTCCTTCCCCGATGCCGCCATGCTGGAAGCTGTCTCCGTCGCCCTTCACGGCGTCGCCGTCTCTGAGATGAAGGGCGACGAGACCGTCCTCGTCATCGGTGCAGGAATGATCGGCCTCCTTCTGCTCCAGGCCGCCCGCACCACGGGATACGCCTCCGCCTGCGTCTACATCGCCGATGTCGACGCAACTCGCCTTTCCCTCGCCACCGACCTCCGCGCCGATGCCACCTTCCTAGCCTCCGGCTCCACCCTCACCGCCGAGATCCTGAAGCGCACCCAGGGCCGCGGCGTCGACATCGTCCTCGAAGCAGTCGGCCGCGACGAGACCATCTCCACCGCCATCGACTGCGTCCGCAAAGGGGGCACCGTCGTTCTCGTCGGCAACATCTCGCCCCAGGTCAACCTGCCCCTGCAGAAGGTCGTCTCCCGCCAGATCCGCCTGCAGGGCTCCTGCGCCTCCGCAGGCGAGTACCCCGACGCCATGGACCTCATCGCCTCCGGCAAGATCAAGGTCGCTCCGTTAATCACCGCGATCGCTCCGCTTGCGGATGGCCCGCAGTGGTTCGAGCGCCTGCACTCCCGCGAACCCAACCTGATGAAGATCGTTCTCGATCCCCGCCCCCAAGCGACGGAGTTGGCCTAAGTGGCAGAGAACCTCTTCGACCTTACCGGCCAGCTCGCCCTCATCACCGGAGCCTCGCGCGGCCTCGGCCAATACTTCGGTCGCGCGCTCGCCCGTGCCGGCGCAGACCTCATCATCACCAGCCGCAAGAAGGCTGACCTGGCGCCCTTCGTCACGGAGATAGAAGCCCTCGGCCGCAAGGCCCATCCGCTCGAACTCGACGTTCGCGATCACGAAAGCATCCTCACCATGTCCGCCGCAGCCGAGCAGATCGGCCAGGTCCACATCCTCGTCAACAACGCCGGCTGCAACGTCCGCAAGCCCGCCGTCGATGTCACCTGGGATGACTACAACCTCATCCTCGAAACCAACCTTCGCGGCAGCTTCTTCGTAGCCCAGCAGATCGCGAAGCAGATGATCCCGCACCGCTACGGCCGCATCGTGAACATCGGCTCCGTCACCAGCGTCTTCGGCTTCGCCGGCCTCGCGCCCTACACCGCCAGCCGCGGCGGCATCCGCCAGCTCACCATGAGCCTCGCCGACGAGTGGGGACGCGATGGCATCACCGTCAACTGCCTCGCCCCCGGCTGGTTCCAGACCGCCCAGAACAAGGTCCTCTACGAGAATCAGGAGTGGGTCGACTACCTCGTCGATCGCATCCCGCTCAAGCGTCCCGGCGAACCCCACGACCTCGACGGTGCCGTCGTCTTCCTCGCCTCCGAGGCCAGCCGCTACATCACCGGCCAAACCCTGCTCGTCGATGGCGGCATCTCCACCGGCGCAACCCGCGCCACCGTCCAGCTAGCTTCCAAGTCTTAGGAGAGATCATGTTCTCAAAAAATGTGCTTCCTGTAGCCCTCGCAATCGGCGGCGTCTTCGCCAACGCACAATCCTCTGGCAAGCTGCGCGTCTACTTCATGGACGTCGAAGGCGGCCAGTCGACACTCTTCGTCACCCCCGCAGGTGAGTCTCTACTCATCGACACAGGCTGGCCCGGCAACAATGGCCGCGACGCCGATCGCATCGTCGCCGAGGCGAAGAAGGCCGGCCTCGCGAAGATCGACTACGTCCTCATCACCCACTTCCACGACGACCACGTCGGCGGCGTCCCCCAGCTCGTCGCCCGCATCCCGGTCGGCACCTTCATCGACCACGGCCCCAACCGCGAACTGACTCCCGGCGTCGAGCACAACTACGCCGAGTACCAGAAGGTCCTTGCCACAGGCAAATTAAAACATCTCACCCTCAAGCCCGGCGACACGCTGCCCATCAAGGGCTTCCACGCCACCGTCATCAGCGCTGACGGCGAACTGATCTCCCACTCGCTCCCCGGTGCGGGCCAGCCCAACGAAGCCTGCAAGACCTCGGCCACCAAGGCCGCCGACCAGACGGAGAACGCCCGCTCCCTCGGCATCGAGATCGACTTCGGCAAGCTCAAACTCCTCGACCTCGGCGACCTCACCTGGGACAAGGAGATGGAGCTGGTGTGCCCGATGAACAAGCTCGGAAACATAGACATCTACATCGTCTCCCACCACGGCTGGTACCAGAGCTCCAGCCCCGCGCTGGTCCACGGCATTCATCCCCGCGTCGCCATCATGGATAACGGCGAGAAGAAAGGCGGCTCGCCGGGAACGCTCGACACCCTGAACTCCACCCCCGGCCTCGAAGCTCTCTACCAACTCCACTTCGCCGCGGAGAGCGCAGATAAGAACGCCCCAGCCGATCACCTGGCCAACCTTCAAGGCACAGTCCCCGACGCGGGCAATCCCATCGAACTGACAGCTTCAAAAGACGGCAGCTTCAGCATCACCAACACCCGCACTAAAGAGACAAAACTCTTCCCCGCAAAATGACGTTCCACATCAACAAGACGTCACCCGCCCCCGTTCCCACCTCATAAAAGCGTCATCTCGACCCAAGCATCGCGGCACTATCGCGATGCGCAGTCGAGAGCCCCCCGCATTTAGCTTTTGCACTGTCCGTCGTCAAGCCTCCGCAGCAACCGGCTCAATCCGCCCCAGCAACAAAATGTAGCTAGCAATTCCGATCGCCAGATAGATTGCCGCTATCCCAAACACCCAGAGATACGACCCCGTCGCCAGCAACACATACCCCGTCACAATCGGCGCTGCGATCCCTGAAACCTGGTTCGAAAAATTGACGATCCCGCCCACCGTTCCCACACTGCCACGCGGAGCGATCATCGAAGGGATCGACCAGCCAATGGGCGCCGCCGCCGACAGCCCGCCAAGGCAGATGCTGATCCAGAACAGCGCTGTCACCGGCGTGTGCGCGTGCGCCGCGCCAAGAATGCCCAGTCCGAACGCCGTCCCCGCCACCAGGATCGTCTTTCGCACCCGGCTCGCGTCCCACCCACGCTGGATCAATGCATCGGAAGCAAGCCCGGCACCCAGATCGCATACCGTCGCGAACAGCCAAGGCACGCCCGTGTACAGAAACGAGTGCAGCAGATCCACATGCAGCGCCGAGGCAAGATAACTCGGGAGCCACGTCAGCAGCAGGTAAAAGCTGTAGTTGTAAGCCCCAAACCCAATCGCCAGCCCCAGCACCTTCTTCTGCCGGATCAGGTATCCAAGCGAAGCCCGCTCACTCCCCGCATGGGCCTCTTGATGAACCCCGTCCGCCTCCGCGATGTACTCGCGCTCCGCCTCCGTCAGCCGCGCGTCGTCATCAGGATCGCGATAGACCTTGCTGAAGATCCCGAAGTAAAGCAGGCTCACCAGCCCCGTCGCCGCAAAGCTCCACCGCCATCCCACCTTCACCAGCAGCACGCCAATCACCGGCACGCCAATCGCCGAAGCGAACTTCGCCGCCGCATCGAAGATCGACGTAGCAAAGCTCCGCTCCTTCGCCGGAAACCATAGCCCTATGGCCTTCGCATTCGCCGGAAACGTCGGAGCCTCGCCCACGCCCAGCAAAAACCGCGCCCCAAAGAATCCGGCTATGCTCGATGTCGCCGCCGCAGCGAACGACGCCAGACTCCACAGCAGCGTACTGATGCGCCCCACCCGCCGTACCCCGAACCGGTCCAACAGCAAGCCAACAGGCAACTGGCACATCGCGTAGGTCAGGTTATACGCGCTCGAAAGATAGCCAAACACCACATCAGAGATCCCAAACGTCTCATTCAGAGCCGCATGCGATACCGACAGGTTCACCCGGTCGAAGTAGTTGACCAGCACGCCCAGACCCAGCAGCCACGCAATCATCCAGCGACGCCCGCCCACCTTGTCGCGCCGCGCTAGTACTTGCTCGTCGATCATGAACACCCATGCGAACAGTCGTCTAAGCATAGACGCGCCGGGCATAATGGCAAACAGCCAACAGAAAAAGGGAGGCCGCTCCAGCGGCCTCCCTTTTTCTGATCGAATTAAGGCTTCAACCCCGGAAGATCGAAGACCCCCAAGGCGCGCCAGTCACTCCGCCATCAACCGTCAACTCAATCGCATTCACATACGACGAGTCATCCGATGCCAGGAAGAGCACCGCCTTGGCAAGCTCCTCCGGCTCACCCCAGCGTCCTAGTGGAATCGCCGAAGCCACGAACTTTGCCAGCTTCGCAGACTCCTCCGCCGGCGCATTCGCCCGGCCTCCGCGACTCCAGATAGGAGTCTTGGTGGCTCCCGGCGCGACCACGTTCACCCGGATGCCGCGCGGCGCAAGGTCAGCCGCAATCGCCCGAGCCATGGAGACCAGACCGCCCTTGGTCGCCGCATACGCCGCCATACCCGGCTGTCCAAGATGGTTATGCACGGAGCCGTTGAAGATCACGCTGCCCCCATCGTTCAGCAGCGGAGCTGCAGAGTTGACGGTAAAGAACGCGCCATTCAGATTGATGTGGATGATGTTCTCGAAGACAGCCTCGTCGGTCGAGCCCGTAGGCGTCTTGCCCGAGATGCCCGCGTTCGCAAAGACGATATCGAGCTTGCCGAAGTCCTCTGCCAGCGCCGCGAAGAGCTGCTGCCGGTCCGCCGCAATCGTCACGTCGGCGCGATAGCCGCGTGCGTTCGGGCCGAGTTCCGCAATCGCTTCATCGATCGTCTCCTGGTCACGGCCGGTAATGGCCACCTGCGCGCCCTCGGCGATAAACAACCGTGCTGTTGCAAGTCCAATGCCGCTGTTGCCTCCGGTGATAAGACCTTTCTTCCCTGCGAGTTTCATACTGCCTCCTCTTGCTGTCGCGGTCATCAAATAGGATGATCGTCATACATGAATTATGATGAGCGTCATAGATGGAGGATGCAAAAAGAAATGCGATACCCAGCCCAGGAGACCGCCGAAAAGCACGATCGCATCGTCGAGGAGGCCTCCCGCCTCTTTCGCGAACGAGGATTTGAGAACGTAACCGTAGGCGAAGTCATGAAGGCCGCAGGCCTGACGCACGGCGCGTTTTACGCTCATTTCAAGTCGAAGGAAGATCTCCAGGCAGCCGCAGTCGCCTATGGACAAGGAATCTCTCTGGGCAGCGTGCAGCGAGCCTATGGCAAAAAGGGCGGAGAAGCCGCGTATGCCGGTAGCTATCTCAGCCCGAAACATCGCGACAATCCCGGCGACGGCTGCACCATGGCCACCCTCGCACAGGAGATCTCAAGATCGACCCCAGAAGCTCGCGAGGCCCTCGAGAAAGGACTGCAGGACATCCTCTCCGCGATGGGCGGAGACCGAAAGGACGCAATCTACCGCTCCGCCGCGATGATTGGAGCAGTCGTGCTCGCTCGCGCCGTGCAGAACAAGCCGTTCTCGGATGAAATCCTTAGGAGCGTTCACGAAAGGCTCGACTGAGGCTCTGAACCGCGATTCGGCCGGTGATATCCTCCTCAAACAGCTTCAAGCCAATCCCAAAGCTTCGTCCGGACCTGTTCTCCGGATCAAGAGGACACCCTTCCCATGGCCCTGCAGCATAAGCTCCGTCTAGCCGCCGTTCTCTTCTACTTCGCCGCACACACCGTCTCCGGTCAGACTGCCAGCCAAGCCCATCGCGGCTACTACACCGACCCCGCGCTCCACGGCGACACCCTCATCTTCACCTCCGAAGGCGATCTCTGGTCGGTCTCCGCGCAAGGAGGCGCAGCCCACCGCCTTACCTCCGGCACCGGAACCGAAAGCCACGCAACGCTCTCGCCCGACGGCCAAACCGTCGCCTTCCAAGCCCACTACGAAGGCCCCGCCGAGGTCTACACCATGCCCATCACCGGCGGCATGCCCCAGCGCCGGACCTGGGATGGCGACGCCGCGCCCGAGGGTTGGACTCCGGATGGACGCCTCATCGTCAACACCAGCCGCTACTCCACCCTGCCCGACAACCAGCTCATCCTGATCGGCAGCCACGGCGAACACGAAGCCGTCCCCCTTGCGACCGCCTCTGAAGCGGCCTACTCCTCCGACGGCAAAACCCTCTTCTTCACCCGCTCTCAGCGCCAATGGAGCGAGACCAAGCGCTACAAAGGCGGCTGGGCGGAGAACCTCTGGCGCTTCGACGGCCACTCCGAGGCCACGCCTCTCACCGCCGACTTCACCGGTACCTCGCACGCGCCCATCTACTCGAACGGCCGCGTCTACTTCCTCTCCGATCGGGACGGCGTGATGAACCTCTTCTCCATGGACGAACAGGGCCACGACGTCAAACAACTGAGCCATCAGCGCAAGTTCGACGTTCAGTCGGCGACGGTCTCCGACGGCCACATCGTCTACGCCTCGGGCGCGGAGCTCTGGGCACTCGATCCCACCTCCGGCCACGAAGAGATCATCCCGGTTACACTCTCGTCAGACTTCGACCAGCTTCGCGAACACTGGGTCACCAAGCCGGCGCAGTACATCACCTCCGCGCATCTCGCCCCCGACGGTTCAGCCGCGGTCTTCACTGCACGTGGCGAGGTCTTCACCCTCGCTCCAAAGAATGGCCGCATCATCAAGGTTGCCGGCGACTCCGCAACCCGCTTCCGCGATGCCCGCTTCCTTCCCGATGGCAAGAGCATTCTGACCCTTTCCACCCAGACCGGAGAGACCGAGTTCTGGAAGTATCCCGCGAACGGCCAGCTCACGCCGGAGACCAAGCCCGAGGAGTGGACGAAGGACACCAAGGTCCTGCGCTGGGATGGCCTCATCTCGCCCGACGGACACTACCTCGCCCACTACGACAAGGACCAGCAGCTCTGGCTCTTAGACACGAAGACGAAGCAGAATAAGCTGATCCGTCAGTCTATGCACGGCGACTTCGCCGACCTCTCCTGGTCCCCCGACAGCCGCTGGCTTACCTTCGCCGAAACCGCCCCCGACATGTTCACGCAGGTCGAGATCCTCGAAGTCGCCACCGGCACGGTGCAACCGCTCACCTCCGAACGGTTCAACAGCATGAGTCCTGTCTGGAGCTCGGACGGCAAGTGGATCTACTTCCTCTCCGACCGCAACCTCAGCACTACCGTCCAATCGCCCTGGGGTCCAAGGCAGCCGTCTCCGCACTTCGACCGCACGGTACGCGTCTACCAGATGGCGCTAACCGCCGATCTCCGCTCGCCATTCCTGATGCCCGACGAACTCCATCCGGAGAGCAAGTCCGACAAAGACAAAGATAGCGACGAGAAGAAGGAAAAGAAGGACGAGGACAAGAAGA
Organism: Granulicella aggregans; assembly: GCF_014203275.1. Classification (GTDB taxonomy): domain Bacteria; phylum Acidobacteriota; class Terriglobia; order Terriglobales; family Acidobacteriaceae; genus Edaphobacter. Next base: position 635,421 of record NZ_JACHIP010000002.1, on the reverse strand, counting down.
AGGAAGCAGGCAAGCCCGTCGACAAGGCAGGCAAGGACAGCAAGACCATCGCCGACGAAAAGTCTGACAAAGAGAAGGAGAAGGACAAGAAAATCCCAGAGGTCAAGATCGATTTCGCCGGCATCCAGTCACGCATCTCTGAGGTTCCAGCCGCGCCCGGCAACTATTCAGCTCTACAGGCCACGGAGAAGCGCCTCTGCTGGTTGAACTCCACCGATGAGGCAGACCCCAAGCAGTCCCTGCAATGCCTCGAGATCGACAACAAGGGAGACGAGACCGACACCGTCATGGGCGACGTGCAGGGCTACGAGATCTCGTCCGACCGCAAGAAGTTGCTCCTCCACAAAGGCGAAGACTTCTGGATCCTCGACTCCGACGTCAAAGGCTCCGGCCTCTCCGACGCCAAGGTCATGGGCAAAGCCCGCATCGATCTCTCCCACTGGGCCTTCAGCACCACGCCGCAGGCGGAGTTCCACGGCATCTTCCTCGACGCCTGGCGGCTTGAGCGCGACTACTTCTACGACCGTCACATGCAGGGAGTCGACTGGCCCGGCATGCGCGACCGCTACATGCCCCTCGTCGACCGCGTCTCCAATCGCGAAGAGCTCAACAATGTCATCGCCCAGATGGTCTCCGAGCTCTCCGCCTTGCACACCTTCGTTCAGGGCGGAGACGCCCGCAAGCCCGCTGACAATATCGCCATTGCCGCCCTCGGCGCAAGGCTTCGCCGCGACGAGAAGGCCGGCGGCTACGTCGTCGAGCACATCTACGCCTACGACCCCGACCTGCCCGCTCAGGCCCCGCCGCTCTCCCGGCCCGAGTCTCTCGTCCATGAAGGCGAAGTCATCACCTCGATCGATGGCACGGAGATCCTCAGCGTCCAGGACGAGCGCGAACTCCTTCGCGGCAAGGTCGGCGTCCCCGTCCTGCTGCACGTCAAGCCCGTAACCGGCGAACCCCGCAATGTCCTCGTCAAGCCCGTCGCATCCCGCGATGAAGCCAGACTCCGCTACTCCGAGTGGGAGTACACCCGGCGCACCCAGGTCGAAGCCGCATCTTCGAATACCATCGGCTACGTCCACCTCCGCGCCATGGGTTCGGGCGATATCGAGCAGTGGGCCCGGGACTACTACCCCGTCTTCAAACGTCAGGGACTCATCATCGACGTGCGCCACAACCAGGGCGGCAACATCGACTCCTGGCTGCTCAGCTCACTTCTTCGCAAAGCATGGTTCTACTGGCAGCCGCGTGTCGGCGAGCCCGACTGGAACATGCAGGGAGCCTTCCGTGGCCACATCGTCGTCCTCACCGACGCCGAAACCGCCTCCGACGGCGAAGCCTTCACCGAAGGCTTCAAGCGCTTCAACATGGGCAAGGTCATCGGCACCCGCACCTGGGGCGGAGAGATCTGGCTCAGCGGCAGCAACGTCGAAGCCGACGGAGGCGTAGCCACAGCCGCCGAGATAGGCGTCTACGGGCCGGAAGGGAAGTGGCTCATCGAAGGTCACGGAGTCGACCCCGACATCACCGTCGACAATCTTCCCCATGCCACCTTCTCTGGCACTGACGCTCAACTCCAGGCGGCGATCGATCTCCTGAAGCAGCAGATCAAAGCCGATCCTCGCCCCGTTCCGCCCGCGCCTGCGTACCCGGACAAGTCCTTCAAGAACTGACCTGAAAGGGGAGACATCGTCCTCCCCTTTGTCAGTTCTTCTTGTTCGTCGTTCCCGAAAGTAATCTGCGTTTAGAAGTCAACGTCGACCTCCATCGTAGGTCCAGTTGAGGATCTTGATGGTATTCGCTGTCGCTTCAGCGGCGGCGGTGAATCCGACCGACGCGATACCGAGCCCAGCGCTAGGGGGAGACTAGGTTGTGAATACGGCAACCGGAAATACGCCGTCTTTTGCTCTGATCTCCACTCCATAACCGGATGCAGGTAGCGGCGAGCCGCAGCTCTCAGGCAGGCGTCTCGAGGGCTGCGGCCCCCGCTCTGCTGAACTCCATCGCTGCTGCTCCAAACGCCTTGCGCATCTCTCCGATGTTCTCCGCTTCAAACAATGTCTCGTGGGTTCCCGGAACCTCGTAGATCGATACGTAGGGGCACCGCCGCATCCACGAAAGATCGTCGCGCGCGGACACCTTCGTGCGCAGCAGAGCGACAGGCGCGATCAGCGGAACCGGCTCGCAATCAAGCTCCTTCAGCCACGGCGCCAGGTGGACGATGAGCAGCCGCATACTCAGCTCCTGATCGGCCATCGCATCTCTGGCGAGCAGCGTGTTCATGCCGCCCGACCCGGAGACTCTGCCGACTAAACTCAAGAGCGGCTTCCCGCCCAGTCGCAGAAGCCCTCTCCATGCCTTCGATCGGATAAATCGGGCGAAGGTCATGTATCGCCCCTTTCGCAGCAGGTCCATCCCTTGCGCCAACGCGCGCCCCTGCCAGCCCGCGGTGGCCTTCGAACTCTCAATCATGAACGAATCGACCACGCAAAGTCCGGCAATCTCTCGTCCCTTAGCCTGCAAACGGAGCGCAATCGTATAGCCCAAATGTCCGCCAATCGACATACCCATGATCCTGATCGGACCCGATGGAACCTTCCTCTCGATCTCAGCAGCCAGTTCTTCGAGGAGTATCTCAGCTGAAAATCCCTCCGCCATCGATCGCTGCCAGCCCGGATAGCGAACCGGCTCAAAGCTGACCGGAAAATCCAATCCAGCCGCCAGCTCCGCAAGATCGCCCTCGCCGCCACCACCCGCCCCGGGCAAGTACACGAATGTTGTGGAGTTCTCCGTCATGAACGGCCCGCGAACTGCGTCGCCGCATGGCGAGTAATGGTTCGAGACGTATAGTCGGCCCCGACCACGAAGCGGAAGAGCGGGCCAAAGCTCATCGCAGAGGCCGCGCCGACAAAGCGCAGTCCCGGCACGGACGACTCGAAGTTGGCGTTCAGCTTCGGATAGTTATCGATGCGCTCGATCTTCTCGCGCAAACTCGCGTCCAGAAATGGAACGCTGTCGACATCGACGCGATATCCGCTTCCCGCGAGCACATGGTCAAACGTCATCTTTTCGCTTGTGTCAGTCTTCGAGTTCCGCACCGTGAGCGCAACATGACTGCAGCACTCGCTTGCCCCGACCACCTCGGAATCGAAGTGGACAGGGACATGCTTCTCAAATCGTTCACGCAGCCACCACGCGCCCTCTGCAGGCAGATGACTCTTCACAAACCTGCTCCTGACGTGGGTGGGTATCCGATGCATCGCTCCCGGAAAATTCGTCAGCGCCCACGCCTTCGGCCCTGTGCCCAGCCCCGAGATAGGCGACCTCACCTTCTTCCACAGACTTCGCTTCAGAGAAACCCTGTGGTGCCACCGAAGCGATCCCTCGCGCACCAAAAGCGTCGGTCGCGCGCCAGACTCCCGCAGCAGCGCACAAGCCTCAAGAGCGGACTGTCCCGCTCCCAGTACCGCCACGCTCTTACCCTCAAAGGCTGCGAATCGCGTGACATCGGCGGTATGACTCACCAGCGAAGGCGATACCGATTCTAGCGCTGAAGGTGTATTCGCGAAGTACGAAAGTCCCGTCGCCACCACAACCTGATCAGCCATCAGATCTTCACCGCTCGAAAGAGAGAGAGCGAAGCCGATGTCTTCCCTCTTGATATTCACCACATCGACCGGCTCGACCCACGGAACCTTGTTCTCTTGAAACCAGCGGCCGTAAGCTGCAAAGTTCGCCATGGAGCAAGGCTCGAACGTCTCAAGACCACGCGGCGTGTTGTAGTCCGTAAACGAAAATCCCGGCTCCGGCGCGGAGAGGTTAGTCCCGAAGCAGTAGGACTTGAGATAACGTTCGCCGGCGGCGTTGGCAATCTGCGACCAAAACTGCATCGGACGCCCGAAAATCCGGTGTTCGATCCCTTGCCCCGCGAGATGCGCCGCAAGCGACAATCCGTAAGGCCCGGCACCCACAATGGCGATTCTTGTCTTTGTTATAGCTGTCTTCACGCCGGAACCGTCGGGATCAGGGGGTCAACCTCAGTCACCTCACGCTCCGTCGAGCGCAGGAATCTTCGCGCAGCTTTTACACCCAGAAAGATCTCTGAAAGCGCATGGACGATGCCAGGCATCGGGTCGCTTACATCGGCGGCAAAGTAAACCGTATCCGCTCGGTTCCTTCTTTTCCACTCTCTCCAGTACTCCCGCTCACCCGGCTCCGCCCGTCCGGTAAGGGCTTTGGCGGTAAGAATAGCCCACAACGTGAAGCGGTCGTAGAAGACCGCCGGCCGGTTGTGATCATCCTTCTGAGCCTTCTCGACAACTTCTCGCAACTCGGCAGTCCTGCCCGCGGCATCGAGGTAAGCCATCAGAGGCAGCGGCATGCCGCGATAACTATCCATCCCAACTTGATTGAAGAGCCTCGGATTGAAGTCAATGACCGCCCAGCCATCGCCAAAGCTGATGAACTCCACTTCGAAGATGCCGAAGTAGCCCAGCTCCTTGCAGAGCCGGCGAACACAGTTCGACAAGCTTGGATTTGCCGGCAGAGCCTCGAAGCACACGCCGACCCCTGCAGGCATGCTGCGTTGAAAGACCTTGCGGGCATGGCGGCTCACAAAGAGTTCTCCGCTCTCATCGATAAACCCGGAGACCGAATGCACGCCCTTTGCTCCGATATTCACAAAATGCTGGAGCAAAGGTATGTTCGCATCGGGCAGATTCACGTCTAGAGCCTCGGGATACTCCCTTGACATGAATGCGTGGTACTTCTCAACTAGGTCGCTCGGCGAATCCGCGACCATGCCCTTGTCGTTGTTCGCCCGGTGGACCTGCGTGCGCGGCTTGATCAGGATGGGGTACTGAAGAGTTGGTGCCGAGTCGATCACCTCGTCCATCGTGCGCGGCTCCCAGGTAGGCAGAACCTGGAGTCCGGCTGTCAGCGCAGCATCTGATAGCAGCTTCTTATCCAGGAGGCGCTGCATCGTCTGCACCGAAGGCTGGTGAAGCCGAAAGTATTTCTTCAAGAGGGGCGCGTTGCTCGTGTACAACCATGCCGTCTCATCGGAGGTTGGTAGCAGCACTCGATCGGGAGACGCGCTGCCGATCTTCATCAGAAATTCGAGGAACTTCTGGCTGTCTTTTTCCTGCGGTCCCTTAAACTTGCGGAAGGCGTATTTCGACCATGCGGCCGCAGCGAGTGGCTCGCTTGAGATAACGGCTGCCTTCGTTCCGCACCGTGCCAGTTGGCGCACTGCCGCGAGAGTTCCGCCAGAGCCTGCAGTCGCCAGAAGCACGTCGAAGTCACCGCCTGCGGCTGAACTTCCGCGTGACGTCTCCGATTGTTTTTCCCCGGGTGATTTCACTGCCTGTAAAGACGGCCGTTCAATTGATTGTGACGTCATCGTGCCAACTCACACAGAATTCTTCAGTGCCGCAATTTGATCCCATCCGAAGATAATCGGATGGATCTACAAAAGTCCCCCTTAAAAGCGCACAAGTTACCATGGGTAGGGTACGCGGGTACCCCACGTACCGTTATCAAAGTGGGAGACTTCATCGGGAGTTCCGCGCTGATGCGGTCAGCCGGTGAACATCGAAGACGAGCAAGTGCTGACCTCCTGGATTGATGAAATCCGCAACCGGCGAACAGAGATCTCCCGCCATCACCGGACTTTGATGTCCTGCCACCTCCGGCTCGCGCAGCCTGTAGCATGGCCCCGGTTGCGGTCCACCCATCATCATCGTCGCGTAGTAATCGACCTGAAGCTCCTCGAGCGCCTGAACAAGAGGTTCCTTCCGCTTGATGCGATCCAGGAAGGCGCGATCTCCCATCAGCCCTTCCATTTGCACGACCGTCGACGTCATCACATACCCCGGAACTCCCGAACCTCCACCCATCGCATAGCGGCCAGGATGCGTTTGCGAAAACTCCTGCAACTCCTCAGCCTGCAGATAGAGCTGCCGCTCGGTGAGATTGTGCCTCAACATCCCGGCTACCGTAAGTATGCAGACGCACCCAACAGCGATCGTGAGTCCCGTGACCATGACCTGTGGGCGCAACGCCTTCCAGCCCGACAATGCCTGCGGTCCAAGCAGGGCGGCAATAGGAACCAGCGGGTACAGATACCAGCTCCATATCGGCCAGTCGCTGGTAAAAGACAGGACACCATAGAACAGCACCGGATGCATCAGGACACAAAGCTGTACCCGCCGGGCCGCGAGATTTTCGTCTACGGCCCGCTTGCGACGCAGAACAAATAGAACTCCCAAAGCGATGGACGGCCAGGTCAGCAGCATGTTGACGCTTCGCGCCTTGAACAGGCCCCGTAGAGTACTGGCCGACGGTATCAACGGACTTTTCAGGTTCTTCGCAAGCCCCGAGATCGGCAGCAACGTACCGAAGATGGAGTGGTTCATAGCGAAGTAAAGCGCGACCGGCAGCAGCCCTACAGAAAAGTACAAGACCGGGCGAAGCGCCGTCCTGCGCGTGCTCATGGGACGAGCAACGGTCAACAGCAGATACAGTCCCACAACAAGGAACGCGTCAAGCCGCCCGAGCATCACTCCGGATGCCAGAAGCCCACTCAGCATTGCATCCACAGGCGTCTGTTCTTCTAGAGGTCGCGCCGTCATCCGCAGCCAGAAGAGCGTCAGCAGAAGCAGGGTCAGCGAGACCTCCATCCCGGTCCGTGTGATCGAAGCCATGAAAGTAATCGAGAGCAACGCCCCAGCCAGCCCGTACCCGCCGCTCTCGCCCATCAAAACCTGGGTTCGGCGAAGTGTCCTGTAAGTCCCGGCTACCAGCAGAAAGACCAGCAGCAGAAGCGCAATGAACAACGACCGGTGATCTCCGAAGACCCGATAAAGCGCTATATTGATGACCTGCCACAGAGGCTGATATCCGTTGGTGGGTCGGATGCCGTCAAAGCTAGACACGCCATGCAGCACGATGTGCTTTGCAACGACCAGATAGTAGAAGTAGTCGTCTTCAAAGTAAGAGAGATAGAGATCGCCGTGCGTGAAGAAGCGGGCCAGAAGGACGATAGCGAAGGCGCCAAAAAGAAGCATCGGGAGCACCCGCAGCAATCCCGTCGAACTGCTGCGCTGAACCTGCGTTTCGTTGATCAATAGAGATCTCCTTCGGACTTGCGGATTCCGATTCTACAGCTTGGCCGCGCGAGTCCTTAGTGCTTTCCGCCCTCGCTCACAAGCTTCACCATCAGCGCCTCCAGCCGCTCCGGATCGATGGTGCGAACGACCGTAGCCTTCCGTTCCCCAAGCCCCGGTTCATAGCCCGGCCGCCAGGACAAAGTATCTCCGTAGCTCGGTCCGAACTGGCTGTTGTAGTCGACAAACAACACTTCGCTCGAACGCACGAGCGTGGGATCGATCCATACCGCAGCGGCGATCTCGTCCCACAGCGGAAACCCCGCAGCCTGCATCCGCAGGTGTGCCGCCAGTTCCGGCGCTGCGAAACTAGCCATCCGATCAAGCAGGCTTCTCGTCATCTGGGTAGCTGTCGCGGGATCAGCCGGGACGACCGTGACCTTCTTCCACGGGCTTCGCGACATGATGCTCGCCGCCTCTGGATCGAAGCGTATGTTGAACTCCCGCCGCGGAGAGTTCATATACTCGCGCGCAAAGTCTGACGCCGATTTGTTGTTCAGCATCTGCTGCGGATTGAAGCTCCCGCCCATGTACACAAGCTCTTTCGCAAGCCCTGCAAAGGCTGGGTCGAGCCGCTGTGCCAGCGCCAGGTTCGTCATCGGCCCCGCTGCGATGATCGAAATCTCGCCGGGATACTTGTGCACCATGCGGATCAGAAAGTTGGCAGCAAGTTCGTCCGATGCCTTGATCTTAGGATTGCCCTCGGGCAGATTGATCGGATCATCTGGCCCGTGGTATCCGATCAGCCCTTGGGCGGTCGGCTCGACCCACTGCTTCATCCACGCGCCCTTCCATACGAGCTTGCCGTACAGCGCCTCCCAGCGATCGGTAAGCGCCTCGGAGTTGACCAACGGATACACAGCGCCGCCCGCAACAGGAACATCGGTTCGCCCGATGATCTCCAGGCCACGCAGCGCGGAGGCAACCGCCTGCTTCTCCCACAGGTCCCCCGTCACGGAAGTGAGTCCAAGCACTTCTACGTTAGGGTCCTTCAGCAGCATGATGTGCATCATGCCGAAGCCGTCATCATCGATGATGACTTTGCGTTTGCCCTCGGCGAGCGCCGTGCCAGAGGTTGCAAGCAGCAAAACAGCGAGACCCAGCTGCCAAACAACCGAAGCAGTTCGAAACAGGACAGAACTTTGGGCAACGGGCGTGGAAAGCGTCATGCGGCTCCTTGGGGCGGTTCTGAAGCACTGTGGCCGAGACTGTGCGAGACTCGCCAGTTCGGCGGAGCTGTTCTACGAAGTCAAAGACAGTCTCTTCCACGAGGGGACGCACGTCCTCACCGTCTGAAGCTCTTCATTGGTTCTGGAAAAGACTGGAATGGCTCGATGATACCTGAACCGCCTCGGCCACGAAGCAGTTGTGAGTCGTCTGAAAGATGAATCACAGGGGAAACGTCTTACGGATGAAGACTGCCCGGTCCAGCCCATCCATACTCTCAAGGACCTTCAGCCTAAGGTCGCGATCGATCTTCGGATTCGAAAGCCAGGAGCGTACGACCTGCTGTGCCTCCGGAGTATTCTGTCCTTCAAGGAAGGCGCCCAGCCACGCTCCGAGGAAGAAGATCTTGCGGTGCTGTTTGATCTCAGGGAGTTCATTGAGTGCCTGGGAGAGATAGGGCAACGTCAGCGAACTCTGATTCCATGAACTGAAGGGGCGGAGGCTCTGTGTAATCCAGTCTTCCTGGATCGTCGGATCGTGAAGGTACTCGTCGAAGTAGTGGGCCTTTGTTACGGCGGACGGAGTTCCGGCCCCGGCAGCGTAGGCGTACTTCTGGGCCTCGCCGCTGTGGTCGCGAGCCTTCTCCGCTGAGAGTACATTGGCTGCGTTAAGATCGTTCATCGCGATCAGGTGTGCGACAAGATTCCAGCGATCGAGCAGCTCTAGCGGCATGCCCGGCACAACAAGACTTCCTGCCAGGAGGTCTTTGACCTGACGCAACGCCGCAGGCGTCTCGGCGACGTTGATGAAGCTTCGGAAGCTGACGATCCGCAAACCCAGTTCGGGGGCGTTCCTCATGCGATCGGCAAGGACGGACTCCACCTGAGGAACCAGAGCGATACGTGCGGCATCATGCAGATAGGAGTGAAGCGCAAGCGCGATGCGTCCACCCTGCACCCGGGCGAGCGATTCGTCCGTCTCCATCGGAAGAGACTTGAGGGCAAGCTCGACATAGCTACGCGGCGAGGATTTGGCGACGTGCACGTTCTGCCATAGAGCCCCCCACAGCATGGTGCGCAGAAGAGGGTCCTGTTCTGAGATTGGAGTCTCTATCAGTTGTCGAGATACGGCGGCTTCACTGTGTTGGTCGAGAAGAAATCGGCCGTAGCCTTCATCTCCGGCGTTCGCAAAGACGAACGCCGGGCATGGCATTCCAACGGCGTCGGCCACCGAATAAGTCGGGCCATTCCAGTCAACACGCATCAGGCGATCTTTCTGACCTGCCTCGCGCGAATAGTTGAGGCTGATCTGATTCGAGATGGGCCACGTCAGACCTTCGCTCAACACATCATGTTGGGTGAGGGCGAGATGGTCGATCTTGCCGTGGGTGCAGGACCAGGCAACATTGATCTCCGGCATGCCGCGATGTTTGATCCAGGCTTCCGCCCAGGCGTGGATGCTCCTAGTAGGAGCATGTGGCGCAAGAGGTTCAGCCGACTTGAAGGCTGCGATGAGATCGCTCCACTGCGCGTTTCCGTAAGCGTGCTGTTTCAGGTAGGAGCGCAAGCCCTCCCGAAAGACATCCGGTCCAATGCGGAACTCAAGCTGCTTCAGAATCGCGGGAGCCTTCTGATAGACGATCGCTCCGTAGGCAGACTTTGCATCTTTCAGGTTCTCAATGTTCTGGAAGATAGGAGTGGTGCCTTCGGTCTCGTCGATGCCATAAGCAAGAGGCTTGATGTCCTCGTAGAAGTGCTTCCACGGCATGGCTGAAGGTTGTAACTCCGCGAGTGCCTTATAGGCCATGTACTGTGCAAACCCTTCCTTCAGCCAGAGGTCATCGAACCACTTCATGGTGACAAGATCGCCGAACCACTGATGGCAGGTCTCATGCAGCACAAGGATGTTGCGGCGGAAGTAATCGCTTGCAGTGGGAGTAGAACGAAAGAGGACGCTGTCTTCGTTGAGGAAGGTTGCGCCTGCGTGCTCCATCCCACCGAACGGAAAGCCGGGGATCAGAATCAGGTCGTACTTCGAAAATGGAAATGGCTGAGAGAAGTAGCGGGAGAAGTACGCGACTCCTTGAGCGGTCAACGCCTGCACCTGCGGAGCCTCCTGCGTCGCGCGGGCAAGCTGCGATCGACGCACATAGAGAGTCGGCTGGCCAGTTTCCTCCGGGTGGATCGTCGCGAACGGCCCTGCGGCGAAAGCAAAGAGATATGTACTGATAGGCAGCGTCTCGGCAAAGTGAGTCGCGGTATCCGTGCTCCCGGCCGGTGATGTATTGCTAATCACTGTCCACTTCGCTGGGTGCTCGACATCGAGCGTGAAGCGGGCCTTCAGGTCTGGCTGATCGAAGCATGGAAAGGCCATGCTTGCATCCATGGGAACGAAGAGGGTGTAGAAGTATTCGCTGCCATCATCCTTATCGTCGTACCGGGTGATGGCCTTGCCTGCGGCTGCGGAGTTGCTGCGGAACTTCACCTCCAGTATGTTCCGCCCAGCCATCGCCGGCAGGATGAGGTGCCCATCCTTCAGATCGGTTGGAATCGATTGACCGTTGAGAGTGGCTGACTGAACTACACCATCGCGATAGTCGATCGGCAGATCTCCACGCAGGTTGCTCTCGAATGAGAGAGTCTCTGTGCCAACGACCGTGTCTTCATGCTCTTTGAGCGAAAGGCTTAGGCGATATTGAAGATGGGAGAGACGACCGATGCGTTCGATGGCCAGTTCATGCGAGACCCCGGGATCAGCAGTGATAGCCATAGCTGGAAGAGAGAGCGCGAGCAGGAACGCCGCAGCAGGGATCAGAGACGTTGGGATTCCGCGAGAGAAGGCCATCTGTTTCTGTCATGCTATCCGATGCAGTCTCTCCTGGCGGAACCTTCCGCGCTATCGCTTCGCTGAATCAAGCCTGGCCAGATCGGACTTTAGAGCCTCCAGCTTCTGGCCGGCCTCGGCGAGCTTGCCTGCGGCAGTGAGTCGCTGATAGTCCTCGAAGTTCCTGTTTGCATCAGCGATCAGAGCCTTGAGCTCCGCAGGAAGCTGACTTGACAATTGATTCGCTTGAGGCAACATCATCGGCGAAGCGCCTGCCGAGCTTTGCGCCGGTTGAGCTGTTTCAGAAGCCGTAAGCGACGAGGCTTCGCCGCCAAACAGCGCGGTGAGCGCAGCCTGGAAGGTAGTGCCATAGGCGAGCTTGTCCTGAAGAGCCAGCACCACGAGGCGCAGTTCTGGCATAGGACTCTGTTGCGCCTGCAGATAGATAGGTTCGGCATATAGCAGCGCACGGCCCGTAGGAATCACCAGCAGGCTGCCTCGCAGAACATGGGAGCCCTGCTGGTTCCACAGTGTCAGTTGGCCGGAGAGCTGCGCGTTCTGATCGATGCGGGCCTCGATCTGTTGCGGTCCATCGATAAGGCGTGTCTTGGGAAAGTTATAGACGGCAGTCGTTCCATAGGCCTCGCCGTCAGAGCGGCCCGCAATCCAGCCAATAAGATTGTTCCGATTCGCCGGGGTAAACGGCAATATCTGGACGAACTCCTCCTGCGTCCCACCGGGCAGCTTCATCACAACATAGTTGGGCTGCATCGGTTGCACGGACTGCTGCCCATTCGCATCGCTCGCGGTCTCCGTTGCGACGGTCCAAAGGTCCTCGCGATTGAAGAAAACCTCTGGCCGGGTCATGTGGTAAAGGCCGTAGACGTCTGCCTGGAGGCTGAAGAGTCCCTCCGGGTAACGCGCATGGCGTCGCAGGTCGGCAGGCATCTTTGCGGCATCGGTGAAGAGCGTCGGGTAGATGCGGCGATATGCGTCGAGCACCGGGTCTTTGGTATCGAAGACATAGAAGGTTGTCGTTCCGTTATAGGCATCGATCACAACCTTGACGCTGTTCCGCATGTAGTTGACCGAGTCGCCGCCCAGTGAGTAATGGGTGGAGTACGGGTAGCTATCCGAGGTCGTATAGCCGTCGATGATCCATGACAGCCGGCCATCATCCCCGACCACCATGTACGGGTCCTGATCGAAGGTGAGGAAGGGCGCCAGCAGCGCAATGCGATCGCGGATGTTCCGGTGCATGAGCAGACGGCTCTCCGGCGTCACATCGTCGGAGAAGGGAAGCGTCCCGAGATCACCTCGATCGAAGGCGATGATGAGGCGTCGGGCGAAGCCGCCGAGAGCAACGCCGCCTGTACCCTGATATGAGGTCAGATTGTTGGCCTGTCCCTGCGGATAGTCAAACTCCTGCTGACGCGTCTTAACGTAGACGTCCGTGTTGGTGAGTTCGCCAAAGTAGAGTTCAGGACGGGTGACTTTAAGGCCCGGCACAGTGCTCTGCACGGGCATATTGCTCAGCAGCAGATTCGGCAGGCCCTCCGGGGTGAATCCGTTGACCGGGTTCATCGTGATGCCGTAGCCGTGCGTATAAATGAGTTTCTCGTTGATCCAGTTCCGGCTGCTCACGGGAAGCTTCTCGACGTTGAGCTCGCGGACGGCGAGCATCTCCTCGCTGAGCTTTCCGTTCAGGACGTAGCGGTCGATATCGATGTCGGGGAAATCATAGTAGGTCCGAATCTCCTGCACCTGACGCAGCGTGTCCTGCAACGCCCGCCAGTCCCAGAGACGAATGTTCTGAAGCGTTGGCTGATTGTGGCTGGCGTCAGCAGCCTCGAGCGTCGCCTCGGCGGGAAACTCGCTCTGCGAAAAATGATCGAGGCCGTACGCCTGCCGCGTCATCTCAATGTTGTGCGTGATGTACGGCTCTTCGCGAACGAGCTGATTCGGTTTGACGACGAAGTTCGCAACGTACCAGCCAATGACCGTCAACACTCCATAGCAAAGCACCGCAGGCAAAACCGAGATAACGATCACCGCGACACGGGACTCTCGCATGGCATTTACAGCAGCGATCATCGCGCCCAGGACAAGCGCGCCCGCAACGAACAAAAGTCCCCCTGCCGTGATGTGCGCGTCGGTATAGTTGATCCCGTCGAAGAGCGTGTGGTGGTTGAGAAGCAGCTCGAACCGCTCAACGAAGACAGTCATCGCAAGCACGAGGAAAAAGAACGCAGCGGTGCAGGAAAGTCCTCTCCAGGGCGAGGGCGCAAGACTCAGCCGACGCGTATCCAGGCTCCGAGAGCCGCTGGTGATCACCAGGAATAGAACGGCCACGGCACAGGTAGCAATCGCCAGCGTGAGCAGCCAGCCATCGATCATCCGCCAGGCCGGAAGAGTGAAAAGAAAGAAATTGAGTGGTCGCGAAAAGATAGGGTCGGTGACGGAACCCGCAGCGTGCGGTGCGTACCAGAAAAGAGCGAGGGTAGGCCAATCCGACATCATCGTAAGGCCGGTGATCAGCGCAACCGCGATCGACACCACAAGCGAGATCACACGCAAGGCAGGTGCGACGGAAAGGCTGACACGCTGCCCGCCGACGACGATCGCATGGTTCGTAGGCAGATCCGCGTGATGAGACCGGCGGATCAGGAAGAATGCACCATAAAGGACAAAGAAGGTGATCGCCGCCGAAAGCAGGAAGACGGAAGACTCGATCGCAAAGGTCTTCCAGAACACATCGCCATAGCCCAGCGACTTGAACCAGAGAAGATCGACCCAATCGGAGAGGACGATCCGCGCAACGATGAAAGCGACAAACAACAGAGCGGCGATGACGAGAAAACGGCCACGACGACTGGGACGCTTTGGGTTGAGATAGTCTGTCGAATCGATAAAGTCTGGCACCGGTCCTCCGCGACTGCACTGAAGAACAGAGGCGCTAGCGATTCTACAGCGCGCGATCACGACACGAACAATCCCTCTCGCAGAACAGCAACCCGGCGACGGTCGAGTGTAGGCTAGGAATCATCCGTCCTCCAAGGAGTCACCGCGCTTGTTCAAGAGCCTGCAATGGGTACTGCTCCTCTCTTTGTCCGCCCTGACTCCTCGTCTCCCCGGGCAAGCGACACCTCCGTCCGCTTCCGCTGACAGCGATCTCTTCGAGGTCGCGATTCCCCAACTCGAAGATCTCTACCGCTCGCACCGTTACACCGTGACCCAGGTGACTCGTTGGTATCTTGCTCGAATCCATCGCTACAACGGCATCTATCGCGACATCGAGACCATCGATGAACAAGGTGCCCTCGCGACAGCAGCTCGCCTCGACCACGAAGGCCCTGGCGAGCACCCCGCGCCGCTCTGGGGCGTTCCCATCGTCATCAAGGCCAATACCTCCATCAAGGGGCTGGTGACGACCGACGGATGGAAGGGCTACACCATCCCCGGCCACGAACTAGTCGCGCCGAAAGACGCAACCATCGTCGCAAGGTTTCGCGCGGCAGGGGCCGTCATCCTTGGCCACACCAATATGCCGGACTTCGCCGCCTCGGACACCAACCGCAGTTCCTCGTTCGGCCGTACCGGCAATGCCTACGACGTCCGCTTCTCCCCTGGAGGCTCTTCGGGTGGAACCGTCACCGCCATCACCTCGAACGAAGCTGTCTTCGGCAATGGCACAGACACCGGCAACTCCATCCGCATGCCCGCCGCGACAAGCTCCGTCGTCGGCATCTTTCCCACGCGCGGACTCGTCTCCATCGCCGGCATCGCTCCGCTCGATAGGCTGCTTGACAACACCGGCCCAATCGCCCGCAACGTAACCGATGCCGCCATCGCACTCACCGTCATGGCTGGTGCAGACCCCGCAGACCCACGCACCGCCGACGCAGCAACCAAGGCCATGCCCGGCCCCTACACCCGATACCTCAAGCCAAACGCACTCAAGGGCAAGCGCTTCGGTGTCCCTGCCTTTATCCTCGCCGGCGCGGGTATTCCCTTCCAGGGCATCTGCCCGGAGTCTCCAGAAAAGTTCGCCGAAGATCGCAAGAACGCCATCACTCCCCTCGAACCCGAGACGCGCGCCGCCTTCCTTAAATCTCTCGAAGGCCTAAAGGCCGCCGGCGCTACCATCATCTTCGCGGACGACATCCTTCCCGACTCCTTCGCCGAGATCGCCTCGCACGTCTGCACGCTTCCCTACATCAAGCAGGGCACGGAGACCTTCCTCAACACCTACGGCCCAACTCAGTACCGCTCGGCAGAACAGTACGCCGAAGTCGTCGGTTCGCCCCTGCCGAACACCATCCTGAACGGCATGAACGACGTCTCCCGCAAAGATCGCGCACCCATCGTCGAGACAAACCTGGAAGCCGACTCCAACGCCGAGACGACTTACTTCAAGCCCCGTCGCGAAGCTCTAGCCGCATACGAGGAAGCGCTCACCCGGTTCCACCTCGACGGCTTCGTCTACCCCGCCACGCAGATGCCTCCACCGGACGAGACCATGCCCCAGAAAGGAGAGTCCGGCATCATCAGTGGCGGCCCGCACTCCGCCACCTCCTGGGTCAACATGATCGGCGTTCCCGCCATCGTCGTCCCCGGAGGCTTCTATCCCGACGGTCTGCCCTTCGGACTGGAGATCTCCGCCCGCCCCTGGCGCGATGGCGACCTGCTCGGCTACGCCTACGCCTACGAACAACAGACCCACCACAGGAAGCCACCTGTCCTCGTCGAACAAGGTCTCCTTCCAGACGCACGTTAGAGGCGCCAGTTTTTATATGACTCATGACGATTTCCTTTTTTGATGGTGCAGGTCCTGCGATTGAAATATGGTGCAGGCGGAAGGAATCGAACCTCCATCTCAGAGTTCGTAGCTCTGTGCCCTCATCCGTCGGACGACGCCTGCAAGTCATGGTCGGGGAGCGGAGAATCGAACTCCCACCGCTAGTTCCCAAAACTAGGATGCCGGCCATTACACCACTCCCCGAATTGTTGGTGCTGCCTCGCAGAATCGAACTGCGTTCTCTGGCTTTTCAGACCAGCGTAATCACCAGACCTACGCAAGCAGCAAAAGTGGCGGTCCCAGAGAGAATCGAACTCTCGCGTTCCGCTAGACAGGCGGACATCATGGCCACTAGATCATGGGACCAGCTGGTGCAAGCGGTGGGGATCGAATCCACTAACTCCTCGGAGTTTCGGTTTTACAAACCGGTGCCATACCTTCACGGCGGCGCTTGCAAAGTGGCGGAGAGTGAGAGATTCGAACTCTCGGCACCTTGCGGCGCGCCTCGTTAGCAGTGAGGTGGTTTAAGCCGCTCACCCAACTCTCCGAATTGAATGCGACGTATAGGAATCGAATGTGTAAGCGCGAAGCCTTATGCTTCGCCGTTATCCCTGTATTGCGCCTAATCGCATGGTGCGGGTGGAGAGATTCGAACTCTCAATCTGCTGGTTCTAAGCCAGCCGCCTTTGCCATTTTGGCCACACCCGCACATCTTAATTTGTCAAAGAACTTTCCCACATCGCGGCAACGCGCCGCAATGGAGCAAAACAAAACCCGCTCATTTGAGCGGGTCGGTGTGCTTTCGGATCATCCCTTGGTTACGGTTGGTCCAGAACACGCCGACTCGCACTCAGGCTATCGAGTGAGGAGAGATACGGGCGCGAACTGGAAAATATAAACTTCATGGTGGGCCTCAAAGAATTGCTGGAGCTAGGTCAGACAGCATCCCGCTCAAGTACCTTCGCATACTTCGAAGTATTGTGCAATATATTTTGTAAAACTACTTGCATTTTTCTAGTAGCTATGGGAAAGTAACCTCTGCGTAGGAGCAAGCCCGATGAAATCGACATTTCAAAATTCGATGCGTAGGTCCCCGGAGATGATTTATCTCTGCGGCGATCACCGGGCGTTTCTGGTCACCTGGCCATTACGGTAAGACGGACGTTCCTACGCGTGCCCAACCGTACAATCAAGAATCGCTGAGTGGCGAAGAGGACAGGTACTTCCTCTGTAACAGGACTAATGCCCCTGTTCTCGCTCAATCCCTCAGCTAACTCTCCGTCAGTGGCGTACTGTATGGCTACTTCTGGTAAATCCGCAAGGATTGGGTTCGATCCCCATCTGCCATGCAGGATTTTTCCCTGACAGAGATGCGCTCTCCTGCTCAGTCGTAGAACTCGCGGCTTTGCAGGAGTAAATCAGTGGTGATAGAGACGAGTTACTTCCTCCGAAATTAACGGGCAGAGCGGAATCTCTGCCGGAGTAGAGGCTTTGCGGGACGGGGCGTTGCCTCGAAGCACAAGGTTCCGTAGATCGCTCGCCCTGAGACTTGTCTCGATAGTTCCCTGATCTGCGCACATACAACTTATCGACTTTGGCCGGTGGCGTAGATAACAGTTACTTCGCCTACTAAGCGGGTGGCGCAGGTTCGAATCCTGTCGCGAACGTAAGTTCGTGTAGCTCAGTGGTAGAGCACCTACGTTCTGTTATCGCTTTTCCCCCGGCCAATTAACCCTCCAGCTGCAGGCTGGTTAGAAAGTAAGACTGAGATGAGCAAAGGATATGTGAAGGGCGGAACGCCCATAGGTTCGGAATCGTTATGCCGGACATGCTCGAGCGCCCATATTATGACGGGCTACCGGGAGTCGGAGATGTTGACGATGTGCAGTGGCGTCCACCCAAATATCTTGGTGCCATTCCGAATATACGAGTGCACGAGTTACCACGATAAGAACAAGCCGACCTGGCAACAGATGCAGAAGTTGGCGATTCACGTGTCAGCGGGCAATCCCAAGCCGGTCGGGTTCAAGGTCGGTGCAGGCTTCGGAGAGACTACGGTCTGAGTCATCGAAGAGGATGACAACTCCGATGACTACCACGAAGACGATGAATAACCGAGCGCCGGTGGCGCAGAGTACGGATACTTCGGTAGAGCGCCGTCAGCGATGACGGAGGGCGCAGGTTCGAAGCCTGCCATTAACTGAAAAGTTGATGTAGCTCAGAGTGAATGTCCTTCCGCATTCAAATATTCCCCGGCAATTAAGTAAGTGCCCTTGAGAGGAGGTGCGTGATGAAGCTGAACATGTTAAAGCTAAGCCACTTGGTGCGACCACGGACGCACGAGGGAGCTCCTGCGGTTGTGGTTCCTCCCGAGTTGGCGCTGCGCCGTAGTGTGCTGGCGTGCATGCTGTGGGAGGATGAGTTCTACGAGGATGGAGTCTCGATCGCCGGTCGCATCCGCGAACTGGTGCCGAAGGTCGAAGCCGAGAAGGTTGCGGCACTCGCCGTAGAGGCACGAACGGCGATGAAGCTGCGCCACGTCCCTCTGCTGCTGGTGCGCGAGATGGCGCGTCATGCGACGCACCGTGCGCTGGTGGCAGAGACCATGACTCGCGTGATCCAGCGTGCGGATGAGCTCGCGGAGTTCGTCGCGATCTACTGGAAGGACGGACGTGCGCCGCTGTCGGGACAAGTAAAGAAGGGCCTCGCGGCTGCGTTCCCGAAGTTCGATGAGTATGCGCTCGCCAAGTACGATCGGGCAGGCGCGGTTCGGCTGCGGGACGTGCTGTTCCTCTGCCACGCGAAGCCTCGTGATGCCGAGCAGGCTGCGGTATGGAAGCGGCTGGTCGATAACGAGCTCGCAACCCCTGACACCTGGGAGGTAGCACTCTCGTCTGGCGGGAACAAGCAGGAGCACTGGACGCGTCTGCTTTCAGAACGCAAGCTTGGGGCTCTTGCTCTGCTGCGCAACCTTCGCAACATGAAGGATGCGGGTGTCGCTGAGGGGCTGGTCGTGTCTGCGCTGGATGCGATGAAGACCGAGCGGGTGCTTCCGTTTCGCTTCCTCGCTGCTGCGCGTTATGCGCCGCAGTGGGAGCCAGAGCTGGAGCGGGCGATGTTCCGCTCAGTCGCCGATCGTGAGCGGCTGGCGGGCCACACCGTCGTCCTGGTTGATGTCTCCGGGTCGATGGTTGCGCCGCTGTCGCGTAGATCTGAGATGCTGCGGACCGACGCGGCGTATGGACTGGCGGTGCTGCTGCGCGAGATCGCGGAAAAGGTCAGCGTCTACACCTTCTCGGATGACACGAAGCTCATTCCGGCGCGACGCGGATTTGCGCTTCGGGATGCGATGGAGTCTAGTCTGCGGCATGGCGGGACCCGACTGGGAGCGGCGCTCGATTCGATCAAGGAAGAGTTTGATCGAATCGTCGTTGTCACCGACGAGCAGTCGCACGATCGCTTTCCCGCGCCGAAGGGCAGGGGATACATGATCAACGTTGCCAGCGCCAGGAACGGTGTGGGCTACGGAGCATGGGCGCACATTGACGGCTGGAGCGAGGCCGTCATTGAGTACATCCGTGCGCTGGAACGGTGATAGGCAAAGCAGGGTAGGCGGTCTGGGAGAGCATCCCAGCCCGCCGTCTGCCATCGAGATTTTTGCGGCCCATCACTTCGAACCCGCTCCTGAACTCAGATCCCCCTCGAGGATGACGCACAAAGTGCGGGATGGACTGCGCTAGCATCTGATAATCCAGAGGTGAGCTATGCCGGTGGTTAGGACTTGTGAGCAGTGTGGGCAAAAGAATCGCGTCGCGGCCAAGCACCTGGCGTATACGGGGCGGTGCGGGGCATGTAAGAGTCCCCTGCCGGCGCTGGCGGAACCGGTGGCTGCTGGGACTGAATTGTTTGACGAGGTAGTGGCGGACGCTACAGTACCTATCCTCGTGGACTTTTGGGCAGAGTGGTGCGGGCCTTGCCGGGCGGCCGCCCCGGAGGTGGCAAAGACAGCAGCGGACATGGCCGGGAAGGCGGTTGTACTGAAGGTGGATACGGAGGCGAATCCGGAACTAGCCGCGCGCTACCAGGTGCGCGGAATTCCAAACTTCGCGGTGATACGGGGCGGGAAGATGGTGTTTCAGCAGGCAGGCTTGGTGGGACATGAACAGATGGAGGGGTGGCTCCGGCAGGCAGCGGATTAGTCTGAAGCTCCCACAGATGCTTCCGGAGTGCATCCGGAATTGATGAAAGAAATGGAGCCGATGAGCGGAGTTGAACCGCTGACCTACTGATTGACGGTCAGCCAACCAAAACCAGTGTTTTCAGCGGTTTCCCGACTTCTGGACTGGTCTCAGTATGCCCCAATTAGGCTCAGTTGTTACGTTGCTTGTTATGAATACAGCATTCGCGAAGTCGTGGCTAAAGTCGTCTAACCGTTACGTAGCTAGCCGGCGGTATCCGCCTGTTTTGACTGTACAAGGATACACCGTTAGTTCATAATCCCTTAACGACATAGAATCTATGGTTTCCGCGCTGCGAAAGCGGACTTGCGTCGAAATTCAGATTTTGGCGTCTAAAGATTTGAGTCTGGAAGACTTGTCGGGAACGGCGCGGAGCAACATGGACAATCCGGAGCAGAGCAGTACCTCGGAAGTGCTAAGGCGATTTCCCGGGGATGGAGAGAGAATTCCAGTTGTAATCTTCACCGTCCTTGATCCAGAGGGGTACGACTTGGTGCTTGATTCGGAGAGATGGGCGCACATCACAGACGGGCATCCTGAAATGGTCGAGCATCTTGAACGCTTACGTGCTACATTGAGCACCCCGCAAGTGATTCAACGTGAAACTCCCGATTCGGAGACGCACTATTACTATCGGTTGACGGATCGCAGTTTCAAGCACGCGCAGGATATATACATTAACGCGGTAGTCAGGCGTGTCGAGAACGAAAGGCGCGGGGCGGTAAAGACAGCTTTCCTAGTGAAAACCATTAGAGAGCATGGTGAAATCGTATGGATGAACGTAAAGCGGAATTGAAGGTAAAGTACGACGCAGTGGGCGATGTATTGTATCTATCCATAGGCGAGCCCACCAGCGCGTTCAGCGAAGAGGGGCCCGATGGCCTTGTTTTCCGGCGCGATATGGGGACCGATGAGGTTGTGGGCGTGACGATCATCGACTTCACCAAGCGCGTGGAGAATCGTCGCGACTTTTCTCTTTCGCTCCCGTTCGCTCCGAACCCACGGCTACTTGTGGAAGCCTAGGTTCGCCTCCCGGCCCAGTCCGGGAGAGCCCAAAGCGAATCTGAACCTCTGAACGATAGGCGGCAAAGATCGGCTTCTTCCCGTGCGTGCCCTAAGAGAAATCTGATAGAACAGCATCCGCCCCGTGTAACGGCGGTTGGTGCCGAACTCCCAAGCGACAGCATGTCCCCGGCTCGCGAACTTCGCCCAATTGGAAGTCTTGGCCCCGTTCTGTTCAAGCCAGAACGTGCCGGCCTCCTCGTCAGTAAAGGACCGCGAGGAGACCAAACTCTTCGACATCCTGAAAGCCGTCGAATACGCCTCGGCCTCGCGGCTTCCCAGCCCGGTCGTCTTGACCCTCACGCCAGATCAATACCACCGGCTAAAGTTTGGCTGCTAGATCACGATCGCAAACGTTGTCACCAAAGCCGCGCTTCTTCGATCGTTCGCCGGTACTCGAAACTTGATCCGACAGATACCTCTCGCCAGTTACGACGGATTCCACTAAACCTTGTTTTTGGTCGTGGGTGCTTATTTGAGAATGCTAGGGTCTGCCAATGACAAGGGCTCATGCAATCTTTCTTGCAACACAACGAAAGCAACTTATTGCCTTACTCGCATTCGAAGGTGGCGCGGATACTTCATCCGACAGTGGAGGCAGGTATTCGCATCTTGCCGAACTCTATGATGAACTCTCACTAGTCGAAAGTGCCTTGGACGGAATTCCCTACGAACAACTCACGCTGCTACTGTCCGGGCTCGCAGTTTTGGGCGAAACCGGCCAAAGAGTTGCTGTGCCTCAAACGGTCTTGCGCAACACCTGAAGTACCTCTCCGTGCCATCTCTCCCCAACTGACGCTGCCAAGTTCGACTTGCGCTCCGAGACTCCTACCTCTAGGACTAGAATCGGCGGATGCACCGTGAAGCCCTCCTCAAGCTCTGGAACATGGACGAGATACCAGCTTGCGACAAAGGTATGGAACTCGCCCAAGCTTTTCTGATATCCGCTGGAGAGGCCGTCTACCGCCTCGGCACCGAAGAGCCTGGCGACCGGCTCACGGAGCTAACGACGGCGTACATGGCAATGGCGGAACATTACGGCGGTTGCGACAACTGCAGCGAAAACGCTCAGGCTGGCTAAAGTTTGCAGAAAAGTGGCCACCCCGAAGAGTGGCCGATGAGAAGCCATTGTGTGAGAGATGAAGGTCTTCGCCTTCTGCTCTAGCTTATCGAAATTTCGCTGGTAGCCGACATAATCCATGCGGTCAAACCACCTAGACGAGAGTGCAATTTCAAGATTGCATCCAAGGAAGCAACGGTTTGCCGGTCTCGAACCTGCACGGATAGGATGATGGCGATGAATTGCTCATGCAAAGGCGGCGCGCTCATACGACAGCAACGGAGAGGCTGGATAGACGCAATTATGCGAGCGCTCAACCTCTTCCCTTGGCGTTGCACTAGCTGCGACCGAAAAGCCTATCGGTTTTCGCGCCGCTGACGGCTCGGAGTCACCCGGTCGTTCGACGTGAGAGCAGACACCAGCAATTGGATTGCTCTTCGAAGTCCCCTAACCGGATAATCCTTGAACCTTACCCGGAGGTGAAGCCTTCCTCTGTATGGAGATAGTTCTCCGGCTTCGGCGACGACCGTATTGAGCTTGCGGTCGCCGACCGTCAACCTGAATGAGTCGCCGGGCTTCGGTAAGATATCGCCAGTAAACTCAACCGCACCCTCCAAAGGTGCGCCGTCAAGTTTCATCCGGTAGTCAATGATGACAGGCATACGCTCCTCTGCATGAGTGGCCCACAGGCCGCACTAATGGAAATGCCATCTTCCCGCACTTTGAGCGGGGACCGCATCTTCCGAAAGTTCTATTTCGACTTACACGATTGGGTGAGTGCCGGAGATGTTGAACAGCGCCTAGGCTACTTCACGGTCAAACCCCGGATGACGCGTTCGTAAACGCCGACGGGGATGCGAATACAGCGATAGCGCCGCTTCCGGTTGGAGGTTGGCCGAGAAATGATGAGCGTTCCCCGTTCATGTTCAAAGAGGCGCGTAACGGTCTGCGGGGAGAAGCCCGTCATCGCTGCGACCTCGCGGACGGTGAAGGCTTGCTTATCGGGGATGGACACGTTGGTGAGCATGTGACTTGTCTGCTATGCGGATTGGGCCTCTGGGCAACAGTAACGCACTCTTTGCTCGGGGGGCAAACAATTGATTCTAAGCGCTATAGAGTACAAATAGCAGGTACCGATAAGAAGTACGTTTAGCGCACCAAACTTTGGATGACATTCGCCTTGTATTCGCCTATTATCCAGGCATGGGCGGGGAGCGAGCATACACCCCGGACGTGGTCGGGACGCATATGTTGCTCCTAGATGCCGCTGGAATCCCCGCCCGCCAGAGGTCCTAATGTTTGACCCCGATGCGCACTTGCCCCGCCTCAATCGCAATATGGTCTATCTCGGCTCATGCCTCATCGCGGGCATACGGCTCGCCCGTGAGAAGCAAGTCAACATCAGGGTGGTGCCGACGAGCGCGGCGATAGATGAATCCGTCGAGATGGCGCACGAGATTTACAATCGGGTGTTCCGAAACGTGCCTAAGAGGGTTAGTCAGATATGAGCGAGATTGAGACAGGGGCGGTCGGCACATCCAGAGAGCGCAAAAGCTACTGGAGTCAGCTACTAAATGAGAAGCCAGACCGGCACATAGAGCTATTACTTGCGCTGGTCATCGCCGGATTCTCGGGCACCCAACTCTTTACTTCGTGGAAGAACAACAACAGCACCACGACACAGACTAACCAACTAATCGAGGCCGCCAAGATATCCGCCAGGGCCGCCGAGAGGAACGCCCAAGCAGCCACCGACTTCTCCGCCAGCGCCCAGTCGATCAACAAGGGCATAGACGAGGCGGTAGCAAGATTGGATCGGCAGGCATTGGCGACAAAAGAAACAGCACTCGCAACTCAGGGAGAGGTTAGAGCAACGGTTTACGGAAGCGATGCCGCAAGGGACTCGCTGCACATTGCAGAAAGGGCGTATGTCTACTCGGTGTTTGACCCAAACGGACTATTCCCTTGTACCGACTCGCCAAAGGGACAGAACCAGTCTTGCGCACGGGTTGTCTATAAGAACTTTGGCCAAACACCGGCTGCGGATATAGTGGTTTCCGGCGTCATTCAAACCGGCAAACAATCGATTCGGGTGTCGAACCTTTCCGCTTGCAAGGGTTCTAAGATAAGCGGCGCATTGGGGAAGGACGCAAGCGACGAGTGCTTCATCCATGCGCCACCGGAGTCCAGGGAGATTGCCGCAATGTTGAGCACAGCGTCGATGCCGGGAAGCGGTTATGTTGTGCAAGGCAACATTCACTACTCCGATATCTTTGGCGCCGCCCACGATGTCGCCTTTTGCAACACCTATCCCTTTGCCCGCACGCTGACTGCTGGGCCGAGCCAATGCAAGCCAGAGATTCAGAAATAATTCACACAATGTGCGGACGTTATATTCGTAAATCCGACAAACAACGCATAGCAGAAGCGTTCCACATCCGGAATGACATCAGCACCCTTGCCATGCCGCCGGACGATTACAACATCGCCCCTTCGACCTTTCAGCCCGTCATCCGAGAGAGCAAAGACGAAGCGGGTCGCGAATTGGTGATGATGCGATGGGGCTTGATCCCGTTTTTTACGAAGCAACTGTCCGACTTGAAGGGTATGTCCACAATCAACGCGAGGGCTGAAACAATCCTCAGTAGCCCAACATGGCGCGAGCCGTTCCAGAAACGCCGCTGTCTTGTTCCCGTATCCGGCTTCTATGAGTGGCACAAGATCGACGCGAAGACCCGAAAGCCATACGTCTTCACCGTCGCGGATTCATCGTTGTTCGCATTTGCGGGCTTGTGGGACGCATGGAAAGACCCGGGCGGCGGTTGGCTACAGTCCTTCTCCATCGTGACCACCGAGGCGAACGAACTCATGTCCTCAATACACACTCGAATGCCGGTGATCCTCCATAACCGCGACTACGACCGCTGGCTAGCACGCGATGTCACCGAACAACCGCCGATTGATCTGCTACGACCGTTCGAATCAGACGAGATGGAGATGGAACCGGCTAATCAGGCTGTCGGCAATGTTCGAAACAACGGGCCGGAGATGTTGATTGGCGAGCCGCTGGTCAATACGGTTTCGCGGCCCTAAGATCGGGAGGCAGATATGACCGAACAAGAACAAGAAACGATGCGAGTCTGGATCATGTCGGAGGAACCCCCAGCGTGCCAGCAAGGGCTTGAACTCCTTCTAAAATTCGCCCAAGCATCACCGACCCTTTACGCACTCGCAGAGCGGGTGAACTTCAACGATCCGGCACACCCAGGTTTCAAGCGAAATCCGTTATGGATGGCGTTCTGTCAGCACTATTCGACTTGCGACAATTGCAACGAGGCTTAGGAAGGAATTGAGCAAATGATTAAGGAGCATATGCGGAGTATCACTTGCTTAGTTTTTCTAGGAAGCGAGTTTGACGGCGATGTCTTCAAGCCGGAGCACTACTGGTTGCAGTCTGTGAATAAAGCTTGGAAACGTCCGGCACCATTCCGCTCTTTTGACCGCGAGGACGCGCTTGCTGCCCTCCCTACGAGCATCCGACTGTTCTTTGAGCCGCTCGAACCGGCAATGATTCGCGGGAAAGGTTTCTGGGCGCTCCGTCTCGGCATGACGGAAATGGACGAGGACGAACTGGATCGCGAATGGATATCGGCCCCACATCCCGCCGTAGTCTTTCGTGAACCGGTGAACGAAGGAGACGACCGCGTTCCCGGTCTCGATGTGCCGGATGTTCTCATCCACTGAGATGCCGTCGGCGATGTGCGGAACAACGGTTCGGGGATGCTGGATAACGCGTGAAATCTACTCCTACGTAGCACCCCATCCATCAAAGCCACAGCGCATCTAGGGACGGCGGGGATTGTCTAGCCTGCCGGCGCGGACCGAAGCTTGGAGCGCGGATAACCTTTCGGCTTGCGCTGCTGTGCGCGGCTTGTCCTGGACAAACAAGAGGCAGTCGTCGACATCCTGGGCGATCCCGGCCAGACCCCAAACTTTGCGAAGTCCTTCGTACTTGGCGACGTGAACGGTAGTTATTAAGTGATAACGAAGAGACATGGCTTAAGCCAGTCTACTGGCGTACTGTTTCAGTCGCGCCCACAGCGCCCGGAACATAAAACCAACCGTGATGCGCTGCCGCTTACGTCCGTCACGGCTTGCTCTGCTCGGCTTTTGCCAAATCGAGGACCTCGTTCGGAGTCAAGAAGTCGTCGTCGACGTAGACCATCGGCTCGCGTGCAGGGTTGGCCGCAGCCGCCCCAACCGTGTGTCCATGGGAGCGCAAAATCTCTAGTGCTTCGGCGAAGCTGAAGTCTGTACTCATAAGCCCTCACTTTGAATGCTGACGATGTCTTACGGCTTTGAATCGCGTGTGGCGATCCTAAAGGTCCAGCATTGTCGGGTTTATCCGCGCTTGCGGAGTTACGTTCTGGATCTCAAAAAGCGGAGCAATGAAGACGACAAATGCGGCTGCAATCGCCGGACCGAAGAGCGCAAGAGGAAAGGGGAAAGCGGAACGGGAAGTGTAGGTACGTCATAGGAGATTCGATTCGGCTGACTCCGGTCGGGCCGTATGCCGTTCCACCTATCTTTCGTAATCCGACTATTGCGGATCCCCGAGATCGCCTCTTGGAGGGAGAGGACTCTTGCCAAATTGCGCCCCGCAGTATTCTAATGTTGGCCTGCTCGTAGATCGTCATTGTCCACCTAGGAGCGCAACATGGGCCGCCACATTTCAAGCGAAGTCATTGAAAAATCGTACGATGAATCAACAGACAGTCTCCTCACGCCTGATGCGCAGGCAATGCTTGAAGCCGTTGAGAGCTATCTGGCCGAGCATCCTGAACACTTCAATTCAATTGCTCTTCCTCTCACAGATCGACGTACCTACTCAACACAAAAGGCCTGATCCTGAGGATCCACGTCATTCATCTGGCGGGAGTTGATGGATGATGGCGCCAGTGACAATACTGGCAACTTCGCGCCGTATGTCTGCGCTGAAGAAGGAGAGCGTTTGCAACGGCCCCAACTGCTCTCCACTTATTGGACTCATTGACCAGAGCCACCGCCCTCGCCTCAGTTCATCGTGATACCGACTTGCCTCAGAAGCTCTGTGTCTAGCTCTTCAATCGCGGCGGGGCCGTCGGCGTGAATTCTCAAATACTCCCCGTGGTGTTCTTCCCGTTTCGGCCATGCCGGTGCGATGTATCCTCTTGCGTTGAGTTCGTAGGCGGCGGCCATCCACGTTTCCATGACGCCGCAGAACCGAGTGATATGGCCTAGGTCATCGGTGTTCTTGTAGTTCTTCCAATCCTGTTCCACATCTTCAGCAGACTTGACCGCAACTTCGCGCAGATCGCGCAGGTTCAGTTCGAGAAACAGCAAGCTGCGTTTGGCGAAGAAGGTGTGATCCGGTAAGTCTTGTCGACGGCGGCCACGGCGGGGCGGCTTGGTGGTGAAAGTTGGGGCGGCTTGGGGGACGAGATGAAGTCGATGCTCGGACAAGTTGGAACCTCCTTGGTGATGGAAGGAGATTAGCCCGGCCCAACTCACATGTCAAGGTCGCATTTTATAACTCAAATTGGTTTTATGGCCAAATTTATTTGGCTATTTTATGGACACTTACAAGTGACTTTATTTCAATAGTTTGAGTCGATATCAAAGGCCTAGCCGGCCTAATTTTCCACAGGATTTATACAAAGGGGTACTACCAAACGATTTTTTGGATCGTATCACCTAGTACACACCTTTATCCCAAAACAAGGATTCAACTATATGCCATCGCCTCCCCAAAGCCGGGCGCTGATCGTCTACCTGCCGGCGCCCCTGAAACAACAGCTTCGCCTTCTCGCCTTCGAAACCGATCAACCCGTTTCATTGCACGTCAGGTCCTTCATCCGGCAAGGCTTGGAGAGTCTTGGCCGCACCGAGGGTGCATCTCTTGAATAGACAGACGCTCGCCGACTACGGGGTCCGCCTAGAGTCGCAAGAGAACGACGTGTTTGCGCTCTCTTGCGTCCGTTGTGTGCCCACATGGCGGCGTATATATCGCACGCGTCACGACCGCAACCTTCCCGTGTTTGATCGCGTTTGCGATGCAGCAAAAGAACATTTGCGCGCATACCACGATGAGACCGTCACTCCGTACACCATCGCTCGACTGGTCGCAGACGCAGCCGGCGTGTAGAATCCCAAAAGCCCGTTTCGAGCGCATCCCGGAGTTCCCCGGACCCTCTGAAAGGCTTGGCTTGAGAACCGCCCTCGGTTTTCGCCACCCGCCCAACCC
Organism: Granulicella aggregans; assembly: GCF_014203275.1. Lineage (GTDB taxonomy): Bacteria > Acidobacteriota > Terriglobia > Terriglobales > Acidobacteriaceae > Edaphobacter. The sequence continues at coordinate 606,824 of NZ_JACHIP010000002.1, read as the reverse complement.
TCCGCTCTACCAAACTTCCCGCCTCGTACCCCACCGCACCACTAATCCCACCTACGTTCGGAGTTCTATGTCCAGTTTTGCTACCAAGTCGTTTCCCCTCAACTCCCTCGACTGCAAGGTCATCACCTCGATCCTTGCGAAAATCGGCGCGTTCAATCCCCACCAGATCCCTGACCGGAAACTGGTCGCTGAGTTGAGCGAAGCTCTGGACCTTGATCCGGATGACGTTCATTACAGCTTGAAGCATTTACGAATGGCCGCGTTCGCATTCAATCCGACTTTTTGAAGCCACGATTCGGCGGGTCGAATATTTATTTTTTCGACCCTCTAGCGTGCCCGTGGCGGCTTCGGCGGCCCCTGTCTGATAGCCAGTAGCCTTACTATCTGCCCTCCTGCGAAGGCCTGTTCGAACAGTCGCGAGTTCACTTAGCGCGCACCTTATTGACCGTTTTTAGAGATTCAAATCCCATTGAATTAGCCAGCAATTCAGTGGACGACCACGAGGCCAACAATGCAAACCAGAATCCTCAAACAACTCGAAGATCTTCTCTCAGATGCCGCCCTAGCCCGGTCTTGGGGCGCAATTGAGATCGACCTCAAAGACGGCAAACCGATACTGATCCGCCACACCAAACAGTTCAAAGTTGACGAGGATTATCCCGCCCATGTACGCAACGCACGATAGTCTCGCAGACCTCAGACTTCATTTTTCACTCCCCTATTTCAAGAGCCACATCAGAGGCCTCAAACCATCGGGACAGAGTTGGTCGGCGCGATGCGTCATGCCGAGTCATAGCGACAACAAGGCATCGCTCAGTGTTTTCCTAGACAAAGGAATTTGGAAGTTCCGCTGCCACGGATGCAATGCGGCAGGCGATGTCTTGGACTTAATCGAACAGGTTCAGCATGTGGATTTCACCGAAGCGGATCGGATATTCCGCGAGTTCTGCGGCGATATGAAGCCGGGAACTCCCCCACCACCCGCGCCAATCATCACGCCGATAAAAAGGCCACAGGTACCGGATGAACAGATTGCGGCATGGCAAAAAGCACTAAGCGAAGAGTGTCGCGAACCGTTTAGTGCGGCGGGAAATTACTTACACCGAAGGGGCATCGCGCCTGAGATCGCGGAGCGGCTGTCTTGGGGCTTCGATGCTCGCAGCGAGTCTATCGTCATCCCGCGATTCCACAGCGGCGAACTCGTCGGAGTCAAGTTTCGAAAGATCGAGCCTACCGATGATGTGAAGTGGACTCAAGTCAAAGGGTCGTCGAAGTGCGACTTCTTGTACGGGTGCGACGACATCATGGACCCCTTTGCCGATCTTCTTTTCATCGCGGAAGGCGAGCATGAAAAGGCTCTGCTAAAATCCCTCGGCGTGGAAGCTGTCGCCATATTGGGCACTGCTGGCGTTCCTGATCCGGCAACTTTGGACTTTGCTGCCGACCTCAAGTGGGTAACTGACACCTTCAGCCGCGTCGTACTGATACCCGACTCCGACCCAAGCGGACAGCAGGCGATGGAGAGACTTCAAAAGATGTTGGCTGACTTTCCGGTTACCGTCGCGACCCTGCCAGGCTTCAAAGATTTCGGCGATTTCTACCAGGCGGACAACTTACGAGCCACTGAATGGCTTGAGGAGTTGAAGAAGGAAACAGGCAACACACTCGTGGAACACGTTGTCGAAAGTCTGACCAGCTCCATCATCGAGCCGGAGACGTACCCCTTGGACGCGTGGGACGGAACTGAATACGCAGAGTTTGCCCGGCGATGCTCCGTAGGGAACCATATTACGCAGGAGTATTTTATTGAATCGTTGAAGACCGTGACCGGAGCGATCGTCGGATCGCAACTGCGGCTTTGGCGAATGGCGGGGATTGAAGCAAGGTTTTACACGGCGAACATCGGCGGTGCGGGCAGTGGCAAATCTACGGCAACCGGATGGGCTCTAGGCGTATTTCCGCACTCTCTCCTTTACTCATCCGGCGAGCCTCGGGACAGCAACATCGGCTGCTTTGTGGGGGAGTTTGGCAGTGGCACGGGACTCGTGGAGACGTTCGCAGAGTACCAGCGCATCCTCATATTTGCAGATGAGTTGTCGCAGATCATTGAAAAGTTCTCCATAGGCGGGAGCGGCCAAAGTTTCCTTTCAAACGTAAACACTCTTTTCGATAGCAGTGTCCGCGCACCGTCGAATATCACCCGAGGGCGGAAGGCCAGCGGTGGGGCGGCCCATCTTTCGATCCTTGCCAATACGACGCCCGACAAGTGGGATAGCATGTTCCAACGAACGGGTGCGGTAGGTTCCGGGCTCTTCTCGCGGCTCAATCTCGTGGTTTCTGACAACACGAAGATCGTGCCTAGACTTCAAGACCCCGACCTAACAGGATGGCGCGACGACTTTATCCAGAGGGTCATCCGGCTTGAGAAGACGCCCGTGGAAGCTGAGTTCACAACAGAGGCAGACGCGGAACTCGAAGGCTGGACAGCATGGCTTCGGGCGCAACCGGATCAGGATGCCGATGTCGCCGGGCGGCTTGGAGTTCAGGTCCAGAGGAATGCTCTTCACCTAGCGTGGCTCTTGGATCGTCCGGCCCCAAATCAGCTAGAGGGGATGCGGCGCGTATTGATCGATAAGGACATCATCGCGCGCGCAATCAAGCTCGCGAAGTATCAGTACATTATCCGTTGCCAGAATAGGCCCTCAAGCGCAGACAACGTACCGGCGCACGTCGAAGCAGCCATCAAGAAAGTCTTCGAGCGAAAGCTGTCCGTAAAGCGGAGCGACCTGTACAAACAAGTCAACGGCGTGAGGTTCGGGTTGACCATATTCGACCGCGCAGTCCAGAACCTCATAGCCGAAGGCTACGTCACAGCCGAGACAATACCCACCAAGGGGCGACGGTCTCAGACGCTGAGTTGGATTCGCTGACGCTCGCAAAATCTTTCGTAGTCAAACGATGACTACGGAAGTTGGAAATACGAGCCTGCGCAGCGCAGGAAAATCTTTCGTAGTCAAACGATGACTACGGAAGTTTGGAAGGAAGTGCTTTGTTTTCAATATGTGTAGAACTTACGTAGTCAATTCTCATGCACACCCCTGTCTGTCTGTTTAGTAAATAAGTTGTTGTGTGTGTGTGTGACTACGAAAGTTTTAGAGACCGAATTGGACAGCGATTGGACAACCGGATTCCAGTAAATGGACCGCATAGGGGTGAAGGTCGCCTGACTTCATGTCCTCGCCGATTTGCGGCAACCATCGTGATCCAGGTTTCGGATTTCAGTTTTCGGCACGAGCCAGCACGCGGCTGACCTGGACCGCACTCCACTCGCCGCCTCTTGCCGTTGGTATAGCCCGCTCATTGAGTTCCTGAGCAATGCCGTGCAGGGACGTAGCGCCGGCAGCCTTGATCGAAGCAATGATGGGCAGTAGGTCTAACGCTCTCTTCGACGCCGTGGCACCTCTGACCCTAGCGCTCAAGCGGTTTCCTCTGCGGTGGTTGAGCTTGTGATCCCCACGCTGCCCGCCGAGAACCGTACCGCGCGCCTTTGCAGCAACGAGCGCAGCCTTTGTCCTAGTGGAGATCATCTCTGCCTCATGCTCCGCAACCGCAGCAAGGATATGCACCGTGAGGCGGTTGGCAGTGGGGAAGTCGACGGCAATGAAATCTACCTTTGACTCCATCAGCGACGAAATGAAGTTCACGTTACGCGCGAGACGATCCAGCTTGGCGATGACCAGCGTCGCTTTATGAAGGCGACAGAGACCGAGTGCCTGCTCTAGCTGCGGCCTGTCGTTCCGCTTGCCGGTTTCCACTTCTGTAAGTTCCGACAGCAGCTTCCACCTCCCTCCATTGAGGTACTGGTGGACGGCTTGCCGTTGAGCCTCTAGTCCGAGGCCTGATATTCCCTGCCGTTTCGTGGATACGCGGTAGTAGGCGACAAACTTGCCTTCCATAACTGTCTCCGTCGCGCATAACATTTACAGCAATGCACGTAGCAGCAAATGTAACAGCAGTCTCCAGCCTGTCAAGAACTATTTGCTTCCATCCTTCCTGCAACGTTTTGATTGCCCCTCGCAGAGTCCGGTAGTCGCCGTCCAGACGCTTTGAAGGCGGATGGTCGTCAGTCACAAACGTGAGGGAACTAGTGGTCGGTTGATTTGCCCGTCGACGCGGATTCTGGCCGGCTGAAAAGGGGGTCATGGCCGCCTTTTTGACCCCACCCGGCCCGTCCCCTCGCAAAGCCTGTGTTGCACTTAGTTCCCCAAGCAACCGGCAACAATCCTTCCGAAAGGCACCCCACCCTCTAAAAAAAATATTGCGAGAAATTGGCACTCCAGCGCCCCGCGAGCCTACATCTATCTGCCCCGCCACTGTCACCGAAACGCCCTTATGAGAAATCCGAGCCCGGACCACTTCTACCGAAAGATTCTCGCCAACCCTCGATGCTCCCAAGCCGCCAGACTTGAGGCTCTGAGAGCCTTGGATCGCCCACCACTCGCCCTCCTCAGTCGCGTACTTCGCAATCCGTCGACACCTCAAAGGTTGATGCGTGCCTGCGCCGAGGCTTACGCCTTGGAATGCCTCAGACGACAACACAAACCCTCACCAAAGGACCCCGATGAATCCTGACCACGTCTCAAAACTCCTCAACAGGTCCCGTCTCTCAGAGGTGGAGAAGGCGGCACTCGCCCCTCGCAAGATTAGCAACGCACTTCATACCCAGACTAATCACGGGTATGATTCCGCCAACGATGCCGAGTTCGAATCGCTGGACGACCGCTATGCCGCACTTTGCGCCGCGCATCCATACGGAGGCTCCGACTTCAGCCCGCTCTCAGATCTTTCTCAGACCCCGACGGGCAAGCTATGGCTCATCTGCTTCACCATTCGTTTACTGGGCGGCAACGCTAATACAGCCAACGATGACGCCCGGTCCCTCATGCCCGTTGTCGCGAACACCCGGAGTGCCGTCGTGCGACTGAAGGTGTCTTGCGCCCTCCGGTCGATCCTTCGCAACTTTCCGGAAACTCTCTCGCCCGATCTGACCGAAGTAGTATCCAAGGCCCTAGCGGCATGTGGGGTGATTCAATGAGCGGCTTGCATGGACTGACCCCTGAGGAGATTCGTGGGCTGGACCCCGCCGAACTCTCCCGTCGACTGAGGTGCCCAGCCGGTTCCAAGGCAGCGGTACAAAAGCTCATTCGACGATTGGACTACCAGATGTTCAACGGCAAGGAACCTCCAGAAGTGATTGACCCAGACGACGGGACCACTGGCCCGCTCAACTACTTTCCGTTTGGGGGCCGCTGATGCTCATTGTCCAAGAAATGGAAGATGGCCGCTGGATGGCGACAGTCCAGTATCAGAAGGCAAAAATTCGCATCTACCGCGATACCCGCGAACTAGCAGAACGCTGCGCGCTCCCCTTTCTACCCACTGCTTCACCGGTCGGAACTACTGACCGTCGTCCCTAACGCACCATCAACCGCGCCATGCGCAAGGAGAACTATGAGCACCAACAAACAAACACCTGTAGACATTGACCCATTTTTGGAAGGGGCAAACATTGACTGGCGCGGGCTCGGCATTTCACCCACCACGAAGCAGACGGATGATCACGGCTTTTGGAACTTGGATTCCGACAAGCAATTCAAAATGCCCAGCGTCGAGACAATGTTGCGCGATCCCGCCATCCGTCGTGAACTGGCAAAGAAAGACCCGAACATGGCCGCCGCGCTGATCGACGAGAAGATTGGGGAAGTCGCCGAAGAGTTCCGCCGCCGCAACCCCGAGTACATGGCCACGGACCGAAACTTATCCGCAATCGTTTTGTTTCTAGCCGAGCGGCACGTCGGCAAGGCGTGGCTCGATGATGAAACTGCTATCAATCGACTCTATGACTGTGGGCACTGGACGCCGGGCGATCTCACCAGCGCTTACAAATCCCTGCTGAAGGCCGGCAAGCTAGATGTGCCAAGAGGGACGCGCCGCGCACTCACAGAACAAGAAAAGCTCGATGTGATCGCGCAGATTCGAACTGGCGACATCGAGAATGGAATTGTTAACTATGTGCTGTGGAGCCTGAACGGTGCTTCTGAGGAATACTCCGGCCCCGCTGACTTCATAGCCAAAAACCCCGAGCTATCGTCCGAAGCCGCGCAGTTCTGCTGGTTTCATAGCCGCGCTGGCGAGGTTGACGCGGCCACGTTTCGAGATTTCCAAAGGGAGAAGCTCGCCGGCCATCGGCTTCTAACCGTGCATTTACTGGACAAGGCATGGGAGTCATGGAAGGCCGCGCGTAAGTATTCCCAGCTCTTCAGCGATGGCGGCGAGAAACCGGAGACCGTCGCGCCGGCTTCGATCACACGACGCGACCTGGAGTCGTTGAGCCCGGAGGAGAGCGACCGACTCTATCAACAATCGTTGCGGGAGTATGCGCGGAGCCGACGATAGGTGAAGAGAAAAGTCTTGGTATAGAGACTTCGTGACAGAGCAGCTCTACTTGACTTTACAGTCATCGTCGTAACAGTTGTGTGTTTCACAATTGTAGTCGGTTGCTGTCGTCGGCTTATCTGAATTGGGTGTAGTTGGCATCTCGCCTTCAAACCCAGTAAGAATCGCGCAGTATTCGGTGATGTGAGAATTCGTCCCTGGAAAGACATCACTGTAGTCAGCTCTGCCCCAGAAAACAACAAACGCCTTGTGATCTATAACTCGTTGGATTGTCGCGATGTCAACTTCTTCGCCGATGGAAAGAATCTCCTTGTGTGCGGAAGCGAATGCAGGAGGAGAGTCTGGTCTTGGCAGGGTGTCAATCAGGTCAAACCTCTCACTTGGCGAATTGATAACCTGCCAGTGATGACTAAATCGGAGATTCTTTGTCGCCGTGTTCCCGTCATTTCTAAATCCCACATAGAACTTCAGGGACTCGATCTTTCCATCAATACCAGGCTTCCTAACGATCTTCAGGGAGCCGGTGGTTACCACCGCCCTTTGAACTCCGATGAGGGCTTCTCTGGAGAGTTCCAACTGGTTCTTCATTATGTCCAGCTGATCTGTGTTTGATTCGGCTATCTTGCGAGTGCTGATCGACTGAGTTCGAGAGGTATCAGCCAACGCGTGGGTGTCCTTGGCAAGCATGTCGGAATGTTGGGCTTGAGCAAGTGTCTGCTTGGCGATTTCCTTGGTCTGCCCGAGAGCGTCATCATAGTGATGGATCTGAACCTGAAATTGATCGGAAGACTCAACTGAATTCTGATCCGCTTTTTTCAACGCTTCGCGAGTGAGGTCGTTGGTATGGCGCATTTCGCCGAGTTGGTAGGCCGCGATGAAAGCGTAGGCGATAGTAGCGAAAGCTACACCAGCCGTGAGCAAAAGAGTGGCCTTCGTTATAGGACTCGTGGATCGCCACGAACGCTTCCAGCTTTTGTTCGCGGCGTTATCGTTGTTTTTATTGGATTCCTTCAGCTTCTCATCTACGTATGCTTTGACGAGGTGAGAGAGATGTTGCTCTACGACTTTTTCGGAAAGACTATCGGTCTCGTTTTGGTGTGGCATGGAATGGGATCATTCTAGGGTAGTATTCGAGCCGCGAATACCATGAAGTCTCCGTAAGAATCAGACTTGCTCACTTTGCCGGAGGTTGGCGGCGAGCTTTGCGCTTCGCTGCTGATCTAGTAAAATGAGCATACAGGCAAGACGCAAGGCCCTAGTTAGAGATCGCGACGGGGCGGCCCGCGATCTTCAGGAACTAACTACGGTACCGTGGCGGCGGGACGAACGACTAAGCCCGCAATCCCCATCCTGATGTGGAGTTCGCTTGCATCACCTGCGATCTGCTTCAGCGCCCGGTCCTACTTCTTCGGAGTTTCGTCCCCTTCTTACCGTTGCTGAAACCGCCTCGTTTCTGAATCTCTCCCAGACCTGGGTACGTCGACATGCGCACGAGTTGCCTGTTGTGCGTCTAGGACGCCTTGTGCGTTTCGACAGCGCATTGCTACTCCGGCAGAATCAGTGCAAAATGGCCGCAGGGAAACCGCTGGAAACGAAGGAGACTTCGATGATCCAGCGTTATCAGAAGGGCCATGTGTACAAGACCGGGAAGCGAATCAAGGTCTGGTATGCGATGTTTCGAGTCGATTTGCGAACAGAGGACGGAGGGCTGAAGCGGAAGCAAAGGAATGTCCGTCTCGGTACTCTTTCCGAGTTGCCAACCAAGTTTGCTGCGCAACAGAAGCTGACTGCGTTGCTCGGCGAAACCAAAACAGAAGTGCAAATGACTCTCACGCAGTTGTCCAAAAAGTGGACGGAGTCTGTACTTCCAACCCTGAAACATACGACCGGCAACGGATATCTGAAGACCCTGAGGACTCACATCCTGCCGGCTTTCGGTTCCGCTCAAGTCGCTGCTATTCATCGTTCTGAAGTGGAGAGATTCTTGGCGGACAAAGCCATGCGGGGATACCGGCGCAACACTCTCAAGTCGATGCACTCCGCGTTGAGCGCGTTGTTGACTTGGGCGGCGGCCTGTTCTTGGGTGGAGCGAAATGTCTGCTCGGGAATCAAGTTGCCCCGCGCCCTCACCCCCGAGAAGCCTGTCAGCCCGATTCTTCAAAGGGAACAGGTCGAGCAGCTCGCTGGAATGCTCGAAGAGCCCTATTCGACCCTAGTCCTCTTCCTCGACACCACGGGGGCCCGGATCGGGGAAGCAATTGGGATCAAGGCCTCGGATATCGATGCGGAAGGGAACGTCCACATCTCACGGCGAATCTATGAAGGGAAGTCGGATACGCCGAAGACACGGAAGAGCAAGCGGGTTCTCCCCCTCGGCGGAACCAACCTGCTTTCTCGTTTACGTCAGCGAGGAGACGGCTACCTGTTCAGGTCGAGGGAAGGCACACCCGTCAACCCCGGAAACGCGCTGAAGCGCTACGTGAGGCCCGCCGCAAGGGAACTGGGAATCACGTTGAGCGGATGGCACGCTTTCCGACACACAGCAGCAACTCAAATGCTCCGCGCGAAGGTTTCCCCGAAAGTCGTGTCTGACATTCTCGGTCACAACGTCGGAATGCTTTTGAGCACGTACCACCACCCCGAGATGGAGGACTTTCGTCTTCCGCTTCAGGATCGGGCGGGTGGGTTGTTATGCAATGTTATGTGATTTGTATTTCGTCGGATTCAATCCGTTGATTCTAAAAGAAATGGAGCCGATGAGCGGAGTTGAACCGCTGACCTACTGATTACGAATCAGTTGCTCTACCAACTGAGCTACATCGGCCTGTTGTTTTTTGCGCACGACTGGCATCGCGCGACTACCTACTAGTCTACCGGCAACGCCCTGCTTGGCGCAATCTCATATCCCGCTTCTTCAGTTCATCTTCAAAGGATGAAATCCATCAGCACCCGCTAGCGCGAGCTGAATTGGTCTCGGTGATCCAATGGCAGGCACGGTCACCTCGACCCATAGCTCGTCACCCTTCTTCAGGGGAAATGGGTTGCGAGCGCGGTCGGAGATGAAAAAGTCCTCGTTCGATTGCAGGTTCACGCTTTCGCAGGATCTGTCTTCCTGCATCGTCAGAGTCTCTATGCCGTCCGGCGTGCGGGGATGGTCCGCCAATCGGGGCACGAGGTGTCCGTTCTCCACAGCGAGCGTGACCCGCCATTTCCATGTTCCCGGACCTCGTCTTCCGGTCATCGTGCCGTCGGTGCTGAAGACGGTTCCACCCTCAGTGTAGTGAGCCTTATCTCGCGGCAGGCCGCACGCGTCGACCGCCAACTGCAGCGCTAGATACCTTCCTCGCAGCGGCGTACTCGGGTCGTACTGCGCGGCCCGCGCCCAGATTCGCGGCCGTGTCTTGCGCTCATACACGAACTTGCCCGCAACGCTGAGCACCAGCGCCAACTGCACCAGCAGCAGAGCTACCGCGCGTCTCTGGTTCATGCGGCACCTCCCGCCATGCCGCTCAACAGCCGCCGCCGTGTCTGCTCCAGCGCCCAGCCACCTGCCAGAAACACAACGCCCAAGACAATCAGCCCCACCGAGCGGCCAAGCTTATCCATGACGCTCGAAAAGTAGAACCACATTACCGTCATCGCAAACGCGACGACGCCGTAGTTCACCAGCGCCTTCGCCGACGACCGCACCCCCCACGCCACCAGGAAGACCGCCGCTGCCGCCACCAGGGCATAGGCCAGCACGCTCGGCTCCGACCTTGTCCACGGGTGGCCTTTGAAGCCCTGCTCCGCGATGGTGGTCTGTGCCCAAGGTAGTGCCATCCCCAGCCCAGCCGCTACCGACGCCGGAAACGCGCTTCGCCTATCCCACGCGATACCCGCCGCAATGGCGGCAGCCACGATTCCAAACGACATCATGCGAGCGGTCAGAGTGACAAAGCCGAAGTCCAGAGGCTGGTACCCGGGCATCCAGCCCGAAGCCAGAATCCCAATCGAAACGGGCATCAGGACCGCCCCAACTGCGAACAGGATGCCAGCCATCGCACGCCTGCGGGAGTGCAGGAAAGCAGACAGATACACCGCGCCGATCACAAGGCCCATCCGTGCCAGGTAGACATCGGCCCCTGTATAAGCGCTGGTCCGATCAGCCCACTCCGCCACGATCCAAGCCGGCACCAGCAGCAGCGTCAAAGTCTGCTGAAAGTGGTCGCGCAGCAACAACCATCCCGCCGCAGCGCAAAGCGCCCAGAGCAGGACCGCTGCGGGCCAATGTTCGTTCATGTTGAAGATCTGGCCGACCAACGCGATCGCGGCTCCGGCGGAGATCGTCCCCACTGCATGCATCGCGGTCGCCAGCCCCGCAAAACGTTCCCGCACCAACAATCCCAACCCATGGAAGAAGATCAGCATCGCCAGTACCATGCACAGGCGCGTGGCCGGCGATACCTCATCCCAGTGCGCGGCCACGAACAGGAGCACGCCGGCACCTAACAGGATCGCGCCTAGGATCAATGCCAGCAGCACCTGCCACTGCCGCCCGCGCGGCTTCGCCTGGGTCTCTTCGAACGTGCGAATAGAAGTAGCTGTCCGCTCGTCCAGCAGGCCGGCCGCCTGCCAGCGTGTGACGTAATCCTCTGCGCTTGGCATGTCAGACAGAGTAGAGCAGATGCTCCCCTCCGCCGCAACACGGACCTCGATTTATCGCTGCCGCAAACGTGAAGAGGCCGCCCGGCAACAGGGCAGCCTCTTCATCAGGGAGAACAGTTCCAACGGAGGCAAAGCCATCAGAACTTTCTGGCTGCATACTAAGATTTGAGAAATACCGTGTCAAGGCGAAAAGATCGGCGGAATAAGCCGTTATTGTTCAATGAGTTAACGCGTCCTGCAACCGCGAATTGATTCGCCTTGTCTTCGCTTTAAGATCATCCGCGCCAAGCCAATCCTGCTTGAAATGAGCGCATTAGCCAGCCTGTTGCACGACGAATGGTGCACACAAGGCCCGCCACCTCGAGAAGTCCGCGATCCAAGACCGAACCAAGACCGCACCAAGACCGCACTGCCACCTTGACAACCTCTCTTATCGCAGCGGCTTCATTCGGCCGCCATCCCCCGGACGGTCTCTCAGGTCGATCCGCAGAAACTCCGGCTCGGTCGCCGCAGGCTTCCCCTGCATCACCCGAATAAGTGCCCGGCCCCCGCCAAAGAACAGTCCCAGCACCACCGCCGCCAGCATCAGGGCAGCACTCAGCTCCGCAATGCTCGACAGCAGCGTCGCCGTCTTGCGAATCTCGGCGTGAAACTCCAGCGGCAGCGGCTTGTCGTAGCTCACTTGCAGGTTCAGGTGGGTATTTTCGATCAGTTGCTGAGCTTCAGCCGGCTGCCAGTTGCCGGTCGTCAAAAGTACCAGGACACCTTCGCGCCGCAACTTCACAGTCCCCGCCGCGCTTCCCTGGCGGTTCATCTCGGCCTCGATCTGCCGTCCATGCGCTCCGGCGATCTGGGGTGTCGGGTACAGTAGCAGCGTCAGCGTCCCCTTGCCCGCATACCTGGCCGTAACCACCTCGGCGCTCTTGTCGAACCCGACTATCCCCACGGGGAGCACCCCGCCCATCGCCTCGTACCCGGAAGACCCCAGCGCATACTTCACCGTCTCCGGCAGCAGCCCTTTTGCTGGCAGCGTAGTCGGCAGCAGCGGAGGCAGACCCTTGGTCCCGCCTATCTTCGGCAGCCCCGACACCACATCGCCCAGCTCCGCCACTCGGTGGCCGTCGTGAAACTCCGCCATCACCACGCTGGTGCCGCTCCACAACAGCACCGTGTCACCCTTTTGGACAGCCTTCGCGCCCAGCTTTTCATCGGCCAGAGGCTTGAACTCCGGCGTACGCAGCAGTGTAAACGCCGAGTAAGCTCCCGTCGCATCGCCAAACTGGAACGCATTGATTGTGACCGTCTCCGCCCCGCCCTCGCGCTTATAGCTGGAGTTCGCCATCCGGGACAGCCCGTCTTCAAACAGGACACTTCGCGTGCTGGCATCGTCGGCCGCTGGCTCAGCGCTCTGGTTCGCCTCCTGCTGCCACTTGCCAAATTGCTTCGGCAATAGCGGAGCTGCGGGTTCCACGATCTTCACCGCCGCCGGGGCAGGTGCGGCTTGTGCCGTAAGGCGAGAAGGATGCAGCGAGACAGCCATCAACAGTGCAGCGGAAGCCCCAGCCTTGCGGGCTGCGGATTTGTATAAAAGACCCATATCATCGGTCAGACTACCACCAAGCGCCAATCGTAAGCGCGAACGGTACGCGCTACTTCGATCCGATAGAAGCTCGCAGCGTCGGTGCCTTGATGCCGCTCAGCCCCGACTCATACCGCGCCACGCCCTGGTACAAGCTCTCCGCCACCCGCTCCCGGTACTCCGGCCTCTGCAACTGCTCCGCATCGCGAGGATTCGTCACAAATGAAATCTCTGCCAGGATCGAAGGCATATTCGCCCCAATCAGCACCACGAACGGAGCCTTCTTCACGCCTCGGTTCTTTAGCCCGTCATTGCCCTTCGCGAGGCCGGAGTACAAACTCGCCTCCACATCCGAGGCAAACTCCCGCGACTCGTCGATCTTGTCCCGCAGCGTGATCTTCTTCACCAGATCGCTCAGTTGATGAATCGACTGGTTCGAAACGGCATTCTCGCGAGCCGCAGTTTGCAGCGCATCCGGCGAAGTGGTGAAGTTCAGGTAATAAGTCTCCACTCCACGCGCCGAAGCATCCGGCGAAGAGTTTGCATGGACCGAGATAAACAAATCCGCCTGCGCCTTGTTCGCGATCGCCGTCCGCGTCTCCAGCGGAATAAACGTATCGTCCGACCGCGTGTAGACGATCTCGGCTCCTAGCCGCTCATGCAGCAGCTTGCCCAGCCTCAGCGCCACATCCAGGACGACGTCCTTCTCCTCAATGCCGTCCGCACCCAGCGTCCCGGAATCGTGCCCGCCATGCCCCGCGTCGATCACAATCCGCCCGATCTTCAAGCCCAGCGCCCTCACCAGCGAGGTCGACCCATCTGCCGTAGGCACCGCCGGCCGAGCCGGAATCGCATCCCCGGCAGCAACTCCATCCGCAGCCTTAGCCTTCGATCGCTTGCGCCCGCTCGCCGTCGGCGGCCGGTCATAAGCCACCGCTGGCCGGTCCGTCACCACCTCCGATATCGGCTTCGAAGTAGGACGCGTCGTCGCCTCCACCCGGTCCGGCTGCGTGCTCAGCGCTGCGACCTCGGTCGTATTGTTCGTCTTCGTCGCGACGGTATTCGGCACGCTCGGCCCCGGACGCCCGGAGGTCGTTGGCGTACTCGGCAGGGAACTGGTCGCCGTCACGCTTGGCGGCAACACAACCGGAGCCGCAATCGGCGCACTGCCCGCCTTCGTCGTCTCGATTGGCGGGGCCTCACGCCGCGTCGTCGCCTTGCTCCCACCATGGATATCGATAATCAGCCGGTAAGGATTCGGCAGCAGGAACGCCGAATACTCTGACACGTCGTTCACATCCAGCACCACCCGCGTCATGTTGTCGGAGAACTGCGCCGCCCGAATCTTCTTCAGAAATCCATCATCCGTCACCGAAAAGCTCTTGCCCACCAGCTCCGGAGCCAGTCTGCTCCCATGCAGATCGAAGTAGATCCGGTCCGGATTCGGCACCCGCGCCGCCTCAAACTTCACATCCTCGCCCAGGTCGATCGCCACCCGCGTATACGTCGGCGTCGACCAGTGCCGAATGCCTTTCACCTGGGCCAGCGGTCCCTTGCGAGTCTCACCCGAAGCCCCGCCCGGTCGCCTCGCCGAGACCGGCAACCCGCCACCCTCCAGCGGACTGGGAATCGCCGCATCCTCGTCAATCGGATCCCGGCTTCGCGCCTTCAGGTCAGGCGCGTCTTTAGACTTCGGGACAGTGGCAGTTGCGGGAGCTTCAGCCACCGCCACAGACGCCTTCTGCGCCGTCGAACTCTCGCGAAGCGTCGCGCCCGGCTTCGCTGCCTCCGCCCTTACCGGTGTCTGATCTCCGCCATTGGCGATGCCCGCAGGTTGCGTAAGCACCGCCTCATTCACCCCCGTCCGCACCTTCCCCGCCTTCAAACTTTCGAGCCCCGCCCGAGCCTCTTCCGCCTGCTCGCTGCGCGGATACCGCTTCAGTAACTCACGGTAGTGGTCCTTTGCCCCCGCCTTGTCGTCGAGATCGTTTGCCTCGACCTGCCCTTCAGCCAGCAGCGCCGGAATCCGCAAACTGCTCCCCGGATACTGCTTCCGCAGAAACTCATACTGCCCCACCGCTGCCTGCAGGCTCTTCGCATCGTGAAGCACCCGGCCCTGCTCCGCCAGCAACTCCGCCACGGCGAACACACTGGCAGCGGCATGAACATCCCCCGGCCCATCATGGTAGATCGCCCGGAACCGGTCCATCGCGGTGGTGAACTCCGCCCGCGTCCGCTGCTCCGCCGGGGTAGCCTCAAGCTCCTCCCGCCCCCGCTCCGCCTGCTCCCATGGCGTCCCGCGCGGCGGCTTAGGAATACTCCGCGAAGCCGCATACGCAGCTGAACAAAGCACCGCAGCCAGCATCAGCCCGCCCGCAAACGCAGCCGGCAAAGCTCTGCCCTCAAGGCCCCGAGATGGAGAGAAAGTCGTCAAAATCGCCAAAGCACCCGCCAGCCTAGTTTAAGCGGCCACAGCCGATATCTCAGGCCTCATTTCCAACGGGGTACACCCGGCAACAACCCACGGTTCCCAAATCTTCTCCCACTCAGATTTCGTCATCTCGACCGAAGCGAAGCGCAGTGGAGAGACCCCCACATTTTGCTCGAACCGCCGTCAAGGCATTGGGTGCCCCATCCATGGCTTGCTCTTGGCCATGGGTGGGACGTAAAAAGCCTGAACAGCCGGGTGCCCCATATCTGGCAGCTTCATCGCCAGATGTGGGATCAGAGCCACGACTCTACAGCGTAGCCCCCACAAACTCCGCTGCAGCCTTCAACGCCTCATCCAGCTTCCCCGGCTCCGACCCGCCAGCCTCCGCCAGATCAGGCCGCCCACCGCCTCTTCCGCCAACGATCCCAGCCAGGTGTCCAACGATCTTCCCCGCCTGCAGCTTCCCGGTAAGATCCTTGGTCACGCCCACAATCAACGTGACTTTACCTTCAGCCGCCGCACCAAGCACCACAACCCCAGACCCCAGCTTCCCACGCAGTTGATCCACCAGGTCCCGCATCTGCGCCTTATCCAGCGAATCCACCCGCTGCGCCAGCACCTTCACGCCCTTGACCTCAACAGCGGAACCAGCAGCATCCGACATAGAAGCCGAAGCCGCCTTCATCCGCATCTGGTCAAGTTCGCGCTTCAGCTTCCTCAGCTCCTCGTCCTGCGCGGAGATCTTATGCCGCAGCGCATCCACATCGCCGCCGCCCGTAAGCTGCCCCACCACGCGCGAAAGCTCAAAGTCGCGCCGGAACTCGCCCAGCGCTCCCGTCCCCGAGATCGCCTCCACTCGCCGAACCCCCGACGAAACCGAGTTCTCCCCGGTAATTTTGATCAGTCCGATCTCGCCCGTCGCCCCGGTATGCGTTCCGCCGCAAAGCTCGACCGAAAAGTCGCCAATCTTCACCACCCGCACCTTATCGCCATACTTCTCGCCGAACAGCGCCATCGCCCCCAACTCATTCACGGCGACATCGATCGGCACATCCACCAGCGTCTCCACCTTCGTGTTCCCGAGCACCTGCCCGTTCACAATCGACTCAATCTCCCTCAGCTCCGGCTCCGCGATCTGCGCAAAGTGCGAAAAGTCGAATCGCAATCTGGCCGGGTCATTCAGCGAACCCGCCTGCTTCACATGCGTCCCCAGCACCTGCCGCAGCGCCGCATGGAGCAGGTGCGTCCCCGTATGGTTGCGCTCCGTCGCCAGCCGGTTCTCGCGGTCGACAACGGTGTCCACCACATCGCCCACCTCAATCGCCTGTTTCGCCACGATCCGATGCGCAAACACGCCCTGCACCGGCTTGGTCGCCCCGGACACATCTGCGATCACCGTATGGCGATCGCTCGCATAGAGCCAACCCACATCGCCCACCTGCCCGCCCGAGTCCGCATAGAAGCTGGTGCTATTTAGGACGGCTTCGCCTTGTTCGCCGGGGGCCAGCGCCGGAACCCCAACGCCATCCTTGACCAGCGCCAGCACCCGGGCCCCATCGACCCGCAGCGCCGTATACCCTTCAAACTCGGTCTTCGGCAGCTCCCGAAACGCCGGCGAAGCCGACTTCTGCGACCCACCCTTCCACGAAGCCCGGGCGCGCTGTTGCTCTTCTTCCTTAGCTTTATCGAAGCCCTTCGAGTCGAAGGCGACCCTTGAATCTCGGCAAAAATCCTCGATGAAATCGCGCGGAAGGCCATAGGTTTCATAGAGTTGAAAGGCATCCGGACCAGCTAGAACTGGAGGCTCCGCAGATAGCTTGTCCATCGCAGCTAGAAGCTCACTCTCAAGCTGCCCGTTGTTCAGGTCGCCAAGGTAGTATTTGGCCCCTCGATCACGATCCTCCTTCGACCACGAGGGATTCAACCAGAACAGCATGGACGTATTCTCTTCGGGCGGCCGTGAAATCCTATGTTTACTAAGGAAGCCGTCGAGGATCGGCTCAATCGCTTGCCGCACTGAATTTTCTAGGGCAGCATCAAGCTTGTAAGAACCGACAGAGAGAACTCGTGCGAACTGTTCTTCCTCGGCTAGAACAACCTTGGCAACACGCTCGGCGGTCTCAAGCAGTTCCGGATATGCAGCTTGCATTTCGTTACGGACTGCAAGAACCATCTGATGCATGAAGGGTTCAATCTGTCCCAACTGGCGTCCGTGCCGGATTCCGCGCCGCAGAATCTTGCGCAGAACGTACCCGCGTCCTTCGTTTGCGGGAAGCACCCCATCCGAAATAAGAAAAGTGGCGGCCCGAGCATGGTCGGCGATGATTCGCAGCGAGGCTGCGCCCTTGGCATCGGAGAAACTGGCTTCAGCCGCGGTCAGGTCTTTGAACTTGGTAAGCTCCGCCGCACGAGCAATCAACGGCGTAAACAAGTCCGTCTGATAGTTCGAAAGCACTCCCTGCAGCACCGCAGCGACCCGCTCCAACCCCATCCCCGTATCGATTGAAGGCTTGGGCAGCGGAGCCAGATGCGGCCCTTCCGGAGTTATCGTCCGGTCGAACTGCATGAACACCAGGTTCCAGATCTCGACATACCTCTGGTCGTCGTGCGGAAACGGCTTGTCCTCTCCCGTCTCACTCGCCTCGATACCAAGGTCGTAAAAGATCTCCGAACAAGGCCCGCAGGGCCCGGTCTCGCCCATCTGCCAGAAGTTGTCCTTACCGGACATCTCGAAGATCCGGTCCTTCGGCACGCCGGTCTCGATCCAAAGCTGCTCCGCCTCATCGTCTCTCGGGACGCTCGCGTCGCCTTCGAAGATCGTCACATATAGCCGGGCCGGATCGATCCCAAACCACTGCGGCGAGGTCAGCAGCTCCCACGCATACGCAATCGCCTCGCGCTTGAAGTAGTCGCCGAAGCTGAAGTTCCCCAGCATCTCGAAGAAGGTATGGTGCCGCCGCGTGAACCCGACGTTCTCGAGATCGTTATGCTTGCCACCCGCGCGCACGCACTTCTGCGACGTCGCCGCCCGCGAATACTCCCGCCGCTCCGCCCCCAGGAAGACGTCCTTGAACTGGTTCATCCCCGCGTTGGTAAACAACAGGGTCGGGTCGTTCTGTGGCACGAGCGAGGACGAGTGCACCCGCCGATGGGTCTTGGTCTCAAAAAACCGCAGAAAATCTTCACGAATCTGGCTGCCGGACTTGTAATGCATATCCGTGAAGTTTATCAGCGGGAATGGCGGCGACGCAGAATCTGACTGCATGAGACGCTATGTCAAGTTTGGCTTAAGTAGGCCAAGGCTTCAGCCTTGGCAATATAGTCCGCCAAAGGCGAGGGCTTTAGCCCCTGGGGTATGCCTTCCTGCGGGGCTGCATGAATCTTGGCTCTTGACCCTAAACGAAAACGGCCCGGAAGATCGCTCTCCCGGGCCGCTCTGCCTTTCGTGTCGCCTAGTTCACAGTCAGCGTAAACGTAGTCGACGCGGTAGTCGTCCCCGAAGTCCCGGTCACGGTGATCGTATAGTTCCCCGCCGGCGTTCCCGTCTGCGCCGGAGCCTTGGTGCTCCCCGATCCGCAACCCGTCAGCGCCGCCATCGAGCATAGCCCCAACGCACAGACCGCCAGCGCCGTCAGCGACATTGACTTCCAGCTCTTGCTCCTCCGTCTAGGCAGGAAGATGAAGAAGAGCCCAGCCACGCTGATCCCGCCCAAAGCTCCCGCCGTCGATCCAGGGAACGCTGGCAGCTCGTTCGCTGCGCTCGCTGCCGTAGTGGTAACGACCACCGAGACAGTCTGCGTCGAGATCTGCGTGCTCGTGCTCGGAACCAGAGTGACCGAGTTTGGGTTGATCAGGCAGGTAGCTCCCGAAGGTGCTCCCGAGCAGGTCATCGCCACCACCCCGCCAAACGTCGAACCCGAGGTCACCGGAACCGAAACCACCCCGGTGCTGCCCTTGGTCACGCTCAGAGTCGTCGGCGATGCTGGCCCAACGGTAAACGATCCCGCCACCGGCGTCACTGTAACCGTCAGGGGATTCATCGAGGACTCAGGCAGGAAGTTGGTGTCGCCGTCGTAGGTCGCGGTAATCACATTCGCTCCTACATGGCTGAAGTTGATCGGCACGCTCACCGTTCCCCCCGAGAGCGAAACGATCGACAACGCCCCGCCGTTCGCGTAGAACGTGATCCGGCCCGTCGGCACCAGGGTGCTGTTTAATGGAATGGCCGTGGCCGTCAAAGTGACCGATCCACCCTGGGCGACCGTGGTCGCGCTCGCGCTGACAAACAATGTCGACCCCGTTGAACTGGCGTTGCTTGTCGCTCCGGTCAGCACATTATTCGCGGAGCTTAAGGTGCTGGAGTAGCTGTTGCCTAGCGAATCGCTCGAATTGTAGGTGCCGGTCGAGGTTTCTCCGCTATTGCCCGTTATCGCCTGGCTCGAATCGAGTGACAGCGAATCGCCCGCTGTCACCGACTCCGTGGCATTTGAACTGAGTGTTCCTGGTCCAAGCTGATTCTCTACATCGTTTACCGTCGCCGATGTCACCTGAGTGTAAGTTCCGTCCGCGTTTTGGGTGTACGTGATAAACGCCTGGAGAGGATTTTCGGTGTGGTAAGTCGCGGTGGTTGAACTCGTCGGACCAGTTGTGGTCACCGTCGAGTCGACCGTGGATGTCAGGTTATCCAGCAGAATGTTTCGTACCGGGGAAGTCCCGTTGTTGAGCTGCTGCGAGTTTTCGAAGTTCACGTTCTCGCTTACTGTCGTCGTAGTCTTGCCGGCGGAGCTAGTGGTAAACCCTGTGATCGCGAAACTCCGCTGAAGTGACTCGGTCACTGAGACGCTGCCGTTCCCGTTGGTGAGGCCTCCAGAGGTAGCCACGGTGGTGGCAGGCGTCGCTGCCAGCGTATTGCTGCTGACCTGTCCCGAAGTCGTCGCCCCGCCATGGTCGGTGTAGATGAGCAGATCACCGTTCAGGTAAACGGTCCCAACTGTATGAATGTCGTTGATGACGATCGTGTGCGCTTTGCCGTCGGAAAGCAATCCGGCGAAGGGCGTTAGGTTGATGCGGTAAGGCTGCAAGTGGAGCGCCTGCGCCCCCAGAATTGGCCGCCACAGATACGGGTCGAGGCCGCCTGCGAAAAGGTAAGGATGGTTGGGGGCTATGCCTGCAGGTGTTCCGTCGATCGTTACATCGATCTCACGCAATGCCGTAGTGTTCGTGCTGTTCCTGACGTAGGGCGCAACTTGGGAGTTCGGAGATGAAAGCCACCACAATTCATCCGGCTGCGCGATCACGTCCAGGTAGAGCTGCGTCATGTTCTTTGGCAGTGTCGCGAGACTTACAGTCAGGGGATTTGCCGTCGTGAACGACTGAACCGGATTCGTCGAACTAGCGACAACTGGGATGACCTGGTCGGGTACTGTCGGGGCAAGGTTCGCTTGTAAGTCCGAAGGGTAGAAGTCCAGCTCAGCGCTCGCATAGAGAGGACTCGTGTTGGTCGAGTCCGATGCGATCGAGGCGGCAACTACGGACTGCGAAGCACCAAACAGAGCCGACAGATCAGTTACATCTGCCTCCACATGCCAGGATGGACTAAGCGAAGAGGAGGGGATTGCCGTCGTACCACGGAACAGCGTTGCGTTCCCGAGATAGATCGAGGTGTTTCGAGGCGTTTGGACTCCGCTGGCAACCGTGAAATCAGCGGTGAAAACTACCTTGGCCCACGGCCCAGCGCATGAAGCCGGCGGAGTGTAAGAAAAAGTCTGGCTTGCGGCACTGTTAAATGTGGCACTGCTGAACAATTGCACTTTGCAAGGCGTCGTCGTGGGCCGCGTGATCGCTGGCTCCGGGCTCACCGGTTGGGCAGAGCCGACCGTCGGCGGCCCTGAAAGAACCACTTGTGCCCCGGCAGAAGATCCGAACGCAAGTGCGGTGGCCAGCAGGAAGGCGAATCGGTGCGTCGGCCGGAAGGGAGGTAAAGACATTGGGCCCAATGTGCCACTCCATGTTGCGTGAATTTGGAAGATGCGACAAACGCGTCTGTAACAAGTAACACAAGTGCACATAGACCTGGCAACACGTCTATGCAAAATGTTATTCACTTAGTGAACGCTTAGCTTATTGGGATGACGGTCGGTGAAAAGGGTTGTCCGGTTTCGCTGTGCCCGACGGAGCCTCCAGTCAACCTCCCGCCTGCCCCTCAACCCCTGGCCGCCACGTAATCCCCTCCAGGCGCAGCGTCTTATCCTCGGTCGCTTTCAACCCAGGAAACTCCGCCCTCCATCGCACCATCTCCACCATGCACACCAGCGCGTCAAAGGCATCCTCGCTACCCTCAGCCTTCGCCATAACCCTCCGCGATATCCCCGCAAACGCCTCATCAGCTCTTCGCCTCTCCGCCAGGTAAGCCTTCCGCGCCGCAGCATTACTTTTCTTCACCGCCCCCGTCAGCAACCGCGTATACATCTCCACCAGCAGAGGCCTCGGCCCGACCTCCCCAAAGTCTGCAGCCTCATACGGCCACGTTCGGAACCCCGCCTCCCGCAGCTTCAGCAACAGCGGCATCGCCCTCAAGGATCCCGTCCCCACGCTCCCCGCCCCGCCAATCTGAAACGGCGACTTCGGCGTGATCCCCAGCACTGCCGCCGCCCGCTCCGGCTCCTCCATCAGCAGCTTTGGCGTGATCTTGTTGTCGACGTCTGTGAACCGCATCATTCGCATCAACCCCGCACCGCAGAACTCATCCGGCCTACGCCCATGCCGACGCGATCCCCCCTTGCCCCAGAACCGGTCGTCCGCGCAATCTCGATGGAGCCACTCCTCGCCCTTGCCCTCGGCCACCTTGCGCCAAAGCTCAAAGACCGTCCGGCACCCATGCTCCTTCAAAAACCAAGCCGGATAACTGAAGCAGCAGTCGATCCCGACCACCATCCGCGGCGTCTCCCGCGTCAGCTCAATGAGCCAGTCAATCAACTCCTCCCGCGTCCGTCCCGCCTCCAGCGCGACGCGCTCCCTGCCGCTCTTGCCGACAGACGCCGCCGTCCAAACCCCCGCCCAGATATGCCGCCGCTGCCCGGCCGCGTCCACCCGCCCCGACCAATCAATTGCCACCACCCTGTCCGGACCGCTCAACTCGCTCAAGCTCCTCACTTACGACTTCTTTATGACGATCCTACGCAGTCTTTATGCTGCACTGCCTAGACTCGCCTTTAGCCGATCGAGAGATCGACCGGCTATGAGGCCCATGAACCGCATTATCTCCAAGCTTTGCCGCTCCGTCGCACCCCTGTTGCTTGCGCCCAGCCTGATCGCCCTCCCCGCCAGCGCCACCAGATTCGCTTTCGATACACCCGCCTCTACGGCTGCGGCACTAAACGCCGACGGCACCCCCACCACCGCCCCCGCCGTAGATCCCGACAACGGCTTCTTCCACCGTCTCGGACGCGCCTATCTTGCCGACTGGGCCGGCCACGGCCCCACCACCGCCGTCCCTCAAAAAGACCGCCGCGGAACTCCCACCCCGCTCTCCTCGCCGCCGTTCCCTGCCTCCGACTGGCCCATCGGAGGAACCGTCACCATCGGTGTCCCCGACGGCCAGACTTACCCGCTCATGCAGGCCATCAACCAGAACCGGGGCGTTAACAAGATCTACGGCTTCATCGAGATCGGCGCTAACGGCTCAACCAACAACAAGAGCAACGCCGCCAAGGGCATCCTGTCGAACTTCCCCTCCGCGTACGACGTCTACTCCAACACCGTCCAGCTCGATCAGGCCGTCCTCTACTTCGAAAAGATTGAGAACACCGCCCAGGTAGATCACTTTGACTGGGGCTACCGCCTTACCCTGCTCTACGGCACGGACTACCGCTTCACCACCTCGCACGGCATCCTCAGCCAACAGCTTCTGATCAAGAACTCCCAGTACGGCTTCGACCCGGTCATGTTCTATCTGGAGGGCTACTTTCCCAAAGTCGCCAAGGGTATGACCGTCCGTGTCGGCCGTTACGTCTCGCTGCCCGACATCGAGGCCCAGCTCGCTCCCAATAACTACAGCTACTCGCACTCCATCCTCTACACCGTGGACTGCTACACCCAGGTCGGTGTAAATGCGACGGTGAAGATCAACGATCACTGGACCGTGCAGGGCGGAATCTCTCCCGGATGCGACACCGCGCCCTGGACCACCGATGCCAAGCTCACCGGCAACGCCTGCATCACCTACACCTGGTCGAACGGCGGCGACGCCCTCAACACCTGCGACAACTCCATCAATGATGGCAAGTACGCCTACAACAACCTCACCGCCTTCTATGAGACCTGGTACCACCGCATCAGCCCCACCTGGCACACCGACACCGAGGGCTGGTACCAGTACATGAAAGACGTCCCCAATATGTACTGGTACGACAGCGGCGGCCTCTACGCAAACTCAGCCGCGACTCCCTTTCCCGAGACCACCGGTGGCGGCGTGAACCTGAACTTCGGCGCAGTCTGCCAGGACCCTCGTCTCCTGGCCACGAAGCAGTCCAGCCGCTGCTTCGCTCCCGAGTGGGCCATCACCAACTACGTCGAGCACAGCTTCTGGAAGAACCAGGCTTCGCTCAACATCCGCAACGAACTCGTCGACGACATCAAGGGCCAACGCACGGGCACTCCCGCCTACTACGAAGAGCACATGGTCGGCTTCAACTTCTGGGCTGGCTCCACCATCACCTTCCGCCCGGAACTCAGCTACACCCACGCCTACGCGAAGTACGGCGTAACTGCCCTCAACATCTCGCCCGGAGCCTCCATCGCCAATCTCGAAAGCGTCACGCTCCACGGCCCCGGCGCAGTCATCCCCACTGGCCTGGGCAAGACCCAGGCGCTCACCTTCGCGACCGACATCATCTTCCACTTCTGAAGCATCTCTGGCACAGAACCAGATGAGGGTGCCCCACCCATGGCTCGCCTTTGGCCATGGGTGGGTCTGCCACCGCATCATCCACTCCCAAAATCCGTCATCCTGAGCGAAGGCGCGAAGCGCCGCAGTCTAAGGACCTGCATCTCCGCTCACGCGCCGCAACCACCAGAATTTTTCAGCCCCTGACGGTACCCCGTCATCTCGACCGGAGCGAAGCGGAGTGGAGAGACCCCCGCATTTGTCTTAAGTGGTTGTAGGCGGCCGGGTGCCCCACCCATGGCTCGCCTTTGGCCATGGGTGGGTCTGCCACCGCATTATCCATCTCCCAAAGATCCGTCATCCTGAGCGAAGGCGCGAAGCGCTGCAGTCGAAGGACCCCGAGACCGCTAGTACCTGCCTCAGCTGTCCGGACCTTTCAGCCACCCACGCCGCAAGATTCCCATTGCGCACAAATACCCGTAATGGAATACTCGCCTAACCCATGATCAACCTGAGAAGTTGGGAACTTTCCCTCTGCCTTGCTCTAGTCCTTTCTGCCTCTTCAACCCAAGCCCAGCAGCCAGAGCTCGCCCGTCGCCCTGAACAGACCGCAAAAAATCGACCACCCGCTCCCCTCAAGGCTCCCGATAAGCTCGATCCCGCCCACGCCCCAAACGCAAACTCCGTCTATCAGGCCCTCCGCCTGCGCACCGTCAACGGCGAAGCCTTCACCGTCAGCCATCTATCCTTCCAGCGCGACGCCGCTGTCTTCACGCTTGAGAACGGCACCGTCTACCTCTACGGCCCGGTCAGCGGCATCACCACTGGGGCCGTCTTCCTCGGCGAAGGTTCCCTCCACCTCGTCCCGCCCAACGCCATTGAGCGCCGTCAGCTCAAGAACGTCATGAAGACCGAGGTGCTCGACCAGCACTTCACCAGTGCCGTCTTCGCCTTCACCGACGCCACCGCCGAAGAGCTCCGCAAAGCCTCCACCGGCACCGCCGCAGGCTCCGGCAACGCCGCCGGCCAGGGCGAGGAGATGCGTACCCTCTTCCGTCACGATCTCAAGTACGATCTCGAGGCTCGCCTCCTCGAAGACATGCCGCCACAGGGCTCAACTCAGCCCGCTGGAGGCGGTTTCTTCTTAGCCGAGATGAAGGGTCCGCTCTTCTCCAAACGCCTCATCTACATGGTCGATCCCCACGGCGCCATCGGTGTCGCGCCCGAAGAGGTGGCCCTGCTCACCTCCTCCGAAGGCACCTACGACATCGCCCTCGGCTTCCCCTCCGAATCCCAGCGCAAACTCCCGCGCCCTGCCAACAACATTCCCTTCCGCGTCACGCAACAAACCATCGACGCCAATATCGAGCGCAACGGCAAGCTCACCGCCACCGCGGTGACTGCTATCACCGCCACCCAAAGTGGCATCACCGTTCTCCCCCTCGAACTCTTTCCCACTCTCCGCGTCAGCGGCGTCTGGGGCCCGTCCGGCGAAGCCCTCGACTTCATCCAAGAAGACAAGCTCCGCGACGCCGGTTTCGCCGTCCTTTTGCAAAAGCCGCTCAAAAGCGGCGAAAGCATCCAGCTCACCACCGCCTACGCGGGCAAGGACGCCGTCCTCGACATGGGCAACGATAACTACTACCTCGTCGCGCGCGAGAGCTGGTACCCCAACATGCGCGGTGCACTCGGCAACTACGCCTTCTACGGCATGACCTTCCACACCCCCAAGACGGTCGAGGTCGTCGCCACCGGCAACCGCGTCTCCGAAAAAATTGAAGGCAAACAGCAGCTAAGCGTCTGGCAGAGCAACACGCCCCTCGCCGTCGCCGGATTCAACCTCGGTGCCTTCCAGACCAACACCAGCGAACGCAACAAGGACCTGCAGGTCATCAGCTATGCCAATACCTCGCTCGCGGAGAACTATGAAGGTCTGCGCAACTCCGGCATGGCCGTCGGCACCCTGTCGACCACCGGCATGTTGAAGCGCGCCACCTCCGAGGGCGACGCCGCCATCCAGATCTACACCGAGTTCTTCGGCCCGCTCCAGTACGATCACGTCTCGCTCACCCAGCAGACCGCCTGCAACTACGGCCAGAGCTGGCCCACCCTCGTCTATCTCCCCATCTGCTACTTCTGGGACTCCACCATCCAGCACCAGATCGGTGTCCTCGATGGCGACCCCAGCTACTGGAAAGTCGTCACCGCCCACGAGGTCGCCCACCAGTGGTGGGGCCAGACCGTCGGCTTCGCCAGCTATCGCGACCAGTGGATGAGCGAGGGCTTCGCCGACTTCTCCGCCTCTATCTTCCTGCTTGAGACCAATAAGACAGACAAGGAGTACAGAGACTTCTGGGCGCTCCTGCACAAACGCCTGCTCGAGAAGAACGCCATGGGCTACCGCCCGGTAGACGTCGGCCCCGTCACCATGGGCACACTCGTCAGCAACACCCGCACCGGCGACAGCGTCTACACCAGCCTCATCTACCCCAAGGGCGCCTTCATCCTGCACATGCTGGAGATGCAGTTCTACACCCCGCAGTACGGCGAAAAACCCTTCCAGTCGGCCATGCAGGACTTCGTCAACTCCTACCGCAACCAGCCCGCCACCACCGAAGATTTCAAGGCCGTCATGGAACGCCACATGACCGCCTCCATGGACATCGACCACAATCACAAGCTCGACTGGTTCTTCAACGCCTACGTCTACGGCACCGAGACTCCGAAGTACACCATCACCTCCGACTTCGACAAGAAGGGCGACGACACCATCGCCCACTTCAAACTTACCCAGTCCAAGGTCTCGCCGGAGTTCGCCATGCCTGTCCCCCTCTATCTCGAACTCGGCGACAAGCGCACCATCTTCCTCGGCCACATGCCCATCAAGGGCTCAAGCACAGTCGATCAGACCGTCAACCTCGGCAAACTGACCGCCCCGCCCGTCCGCCTCGTACTGAACTACAACTACGACCTGCTCAGCGAGTAGGAACTGCATTAATCTGGAACCGCCGCCCGCTCAAGCGCGTATCTCTTCTTGAAGGAGTTCCCGTGCTCAAACTTCTGCTCTTCTGCGTTCTGATCGTCTTCTGCTGGCCGCTCGCGCTGCTGGCCGTCGTCCTCTATCCGCTGATCTGGCTCGTCCTGCTTCCGTTCCGGCTGGTCGGCGTAGTCTTCGAAGGCGTCTTCGACCTCATCGGCGCTCTCTTCTCGCTCCCCGGCCGCCTGGTCCGCGCCCTGTAATACTGCGCGTTCAAAGTTGCCGTAACCAAGCTCGGGTGCCCCATCCATGGCTAGCTTTTGGCCATGGATGGGAACGTATGACGCTCAGGATGATCTTCCGATCCCAGAAAGTCTCCAGGCGAAACCTCCTGAGCCAATCTCTAAAACTGCGGCAAGTCATCCTCAAGATCAACCGCATCCGACTCTTCCACCGGCGGAGCAACGTTCCACGCACGCAGCAACTTAAAGATCGCCGTAGAGCTAAACCCCGCCCGCATCAACCTGTTCATCACCCGAACCGTCTCCTTCTGCGCGTCCGCCCCAGAAGGCTGCTTCATCCGCTTCTTCTCGCAATACGCCCGAGCCAGCGCCACCTCATCGACATCCTCATAAGCTGTAGCGATCGTCGAAGCGACCAGCTCCTTCGAAATCCCCTTTTGCGCCAGGTCCTGCTGCACCCGCCTCTTGCCGAACTTCTGGTTCTCCTTGCGCAGCCGCGTGTAGTCCGCCGCAAACCGGTCGTCCGACAGATACTTAAGCTCAGTCAGCCGAGCCACCACCGCATCCATCGCCGCCTCGCCCGCCTCACCCTCTTCGGCCCGATTCCGCATCAGCCGCCGCAGATCGCGCACCGTCCGCATCTTCCGTGCAAGAGTCCCCACGGCGTACTCAAACAACCCCGCCTCGCCCACCGGCTCCCGTTTTTTCGCCCGCTGAAACGCCATTGTCTAAGCTTCCATTCAACCCGAAAACCGTCATCCTGATCAAAGGTTGGCGCGCACTTCGCGCCAACCGCAGTCGAAGGACCTGCACTCCGCTCGCATCACCATAACCGCTCGGAGCTTTCTGCCACGAGCGATAACAACCCTAGACCTTCCGCATTGCACCCATACGTTTGTACAAATCGATCAACGTCTGCACCGCCGCCTCAGCCTCCACCCGATCCGCCACCTCATCCGTCCTTCCATATCCATACATGTCGTCCAGAATATTCCCCTGCACCACGATCCCGTCCCTCCGCGCCAGCACGCCTAAGTCCTTGTAGTAGAGCCCATAATGCACGCCCTCCTGCGGAATCAGCCACGCAATCTGCCCGCGCACCGGCACAATCGACTCATCCGACCAAAGCGCCCGCGCCCCATACCCCGTGCAGTTCACAACCACCTTCTGCGGCAGCGCCGCCAGGTCGCCCGGAGCATGAAACTCCGCCGTCTCAACCTTCCCGCCCGCGATCAAAAAGTCATTCATCAACTGCCGCGAGTAGTCCGCCACATTGAAGCTCAGCCCCGAATTCCGAATCACGTTCTTCACCGGAAACGGATGCGACCCCGGCGGCAGCGCCTGCCACTTCGGCGTAATGTCGCGAATCCGCTCCCGATAGCTCGCAAACTCCAGCGGCTTAGGCGAACCCGGCGCAGCGGGAGTAGCGGGAGCCTCATCCTCGCCATCATCCAGCTTGTACCTATCCGTCCACTCGATCGGGTCGCCCGGCATCCCCAGGTAGCTCTGGTACATGCTCCAGGATGTCCGCGCCATCTCCTCCCAAAGCGCGCCAAACCCAGCGTCAGCCTTATCCGTCAGCGCAATCCGGGAGTCCGGCGTCCAACTCCCGGTCGCCCGCGCCGACCTCACCTCCGGCGCCCGTTCCTTGCAGTAAATAGTCACCCGAGCCCCCATCCGCTGCGCCGTAATCGCAGACGTCAGCCCCAGCGCTCCCGCGCCGATCACCGCAATCTCCTTCTCCCCATCCCGCATCGCCTTGGTCACGGCTACCTTCGAAGACCCCCACGACAGCGACCATCCGCTCCCGCCATGCCCATAGTTATGCACCACCAGCTTGTCGCCCACGCGCTCCGCATCGAGCCGCGGTCCTGTCGCGCGAAAAGGCCGCAAACAAACCGTGATCCGAAAGATCCGATCCATATGTGCCCGGATAGGCACAATCGGCGGCAGAGCATCGTAAAACGGCAGCGCCGATGGAATCGTCTGCCCAGCAGATGAAGCCGCAACCGGCCTCCGCCCCGCACACCCAACCAGCGCCAGCACTCCCGCTGTCGCCGCCGCATCCTTCAAAAATCGTCGCCGTTCCATCGATCTCCCCGACTCTCTGCACCTTCGTCATCCTTGCACAGAACCGTCATTCCGGCAGCAGCAACGCCTCCGCGATCTCGCATGCCCTCTCAAGCGAGTTGCGCCCGGCGATCTCCTGCTGCAGGCGTTGCGCGGCGATCCGGTAAGAAGGCGTAGCCATCACGTTGCTCACGGCGTCTCGCAGCGATCTGGCATTCAACTTTTTCAAGCTGAGACTTCTTCCCGCACCCGCCCACACAATCCGGGCCGCAACACCCGGTTGCCGGGTGCCCCACCCATGACTCGCTTTTGGTCATGGGTGGGATTCCTCCGATGCCGAATACCCTCCAGATCCCCGCTACTTCCCCGTCCCCACAGTATCCGCCGCGTACTTACCGGAGTGCGTCCACTGATCGCACCAATCCCCCACCGTCTCATACCAAAGCTTCGAGTTCTGCGGCTTCAAAATCCAGTGCCCCTCATCCGGGAAGTAAAGCATCTTGCTCGGCACATTCAACCGCTGCAGCGCGGTAAACAACTGGAACCCCTCCGAAACATCCAGCCGATAGTCCTTCTGCGAATGGATCACCAGCGTAGGCGTCTTCGCATTCTGTACGGACAGCATCGGCGACCACTTCCTGAACGGGTCCTCGGCCACCGGCCCCGAAGCGTACTTCCATGGCTGCCCCGGCTCGCTCGAACCCGGCCGACGGAACTCCCACTCGTTGAACCACATCTCCTCGGTCGCCCCATACGCGCTCTGCGGGTTGAACATCCCGTCATGCGTCACGATGCAGGCGAAGCGATTCGTATGCGTCAGAATCCAGTCCGCCATGTATCCACCGTAGCTCGCGCCCAGAGCGCACTCCCGCGTCTTGTCGATGAACGGATACTTCGCCTCGGCGTAATCGAGCCCCTTCATCAAATCGACATATGGCTTGCCGCCCCAGTCGCCATTCACGCCATCGATAAAGGCCTGCCCATAGCCGGTCGACCCGCGCGGATTGATCATCACCACCACATACCCAGAGGCAGCCATCAACTCCGCATTCCAGCGATAGCTCCACGCATCCCCCCATGCCCCCTGCGGCCCGCCGTGGATCAGGAATTTTAGTGGGTATTTCTTTGCCGGATCGAACTTCGGCGGTCGGATGATAAAGCCCTGAACTTCCTGGTCGGCTGCCCCATGAAACCAAAAGTCTTCCATGCTCGAGAGATCGAGACCAGTCAGCGTTTGATCATTTTCATGAGTAATTGCCACGCTGCCCGTGTCGTGAAGTTTCTCCGTGTGTTTCCAAGACAACTCATTGTTCTTGACGACCGAACGTGGCCGGGCTGGGGGAGGAGTGCGGGATTGGACAGGATCAGAGATCAGTTCCGTCTGCTCTGTGCTCATTTGGGAGAAATTCAAGCTGACTATTTCGGAGGGCCGGTTCACGTTCATTCGGCTTGCGATGATGCCTTTGCCGTCCGGTGTCAGCCGCAGGTCGGAATACTCCCCGCTGTCGCGTGTCAGATGACTCGTGCGATGCAGAATGTCGCTCAGGCTCGTCTTCACGATCGACTCTTCGCCCGAATTCGCTTTCAGGAAGTAGATCTCCTCAGAGTCAGGCGTCCAAACAAACTCATCAACCCATGAGTCATAGTTCGGCAAAACTTCCTTCGTCGACTTCGCCTCCCGCTCATAAAGCATCAGCCGAAACCGATCCGACTCATACCCCGCCCGAGCCTGCGACCTGAATGCTAAAAACTTCCCATCGGGCGAGTAAGCCGGCCCATCATCGCTTCCCGGCGAGGTCGAAATCTTCTTCGGCGACCATCCCTTGATGCCTTCCGTTCCTTGAGCGTCATGTTGGGTCACGTCAATCGTGTAGATGTCGTTGTTCGTGCTCGCCGCAGGCACCTTGTCGTTGTTCAGCACAAACGCAACTTCCTTCGAATCAGGCGCCCACGCGTACCCCGTCGGCCCGCCGAGAGAGAAGTTCGGAGCGATCACATCCTTGCCCCAGTCCTCCACCGGCGTCAGGTCGAAGATGTATCCCGCACGGCTTACATGCAGCATCAGGATGTGCGACCGCTTGGCTCCCTGGAAGTGGTCCCAGTGCCGGTACAGCAGCGAATCAAACACCAGCGCCTTCGTCGGCGCACGCCCAGCCTCCGTCTCTGCCTTCTGGTTGCACGCACCGTCGAAGACCACGCCCTTCGAGCACTCCGGGTACACATCGCTGGTAAACGCTAGCGACTTCCCATCCGGGCTCCAGATCGGCGCATCCGCCTCGGTCACAATATGCGTCAACTCGACCGCGGGAATCAGCCGCCCCTTCTTCTCATCCCATGCCGCCAGGTAGAGCTGCCCCTTCGCCACAAACACAACGCGCGTCCCATCGGGCGAAAACTTCGCCTCCGACTCACCCGCCCCATTCGTAAGCTGGACCTCCTTCGAGCTCCCGTCCGCCGGAACCACCCACAGATGGCTGGTCTTCAAGTTCCGACCCAGCTCCACGTCCACAACCGAAAACAGCACCCACTTGCCTGAAGGCGAGATCTGCGGATCACTGACCCGCTTCATCCGCATCATGTCTTCGAACGTCATCGGATGTTGCGCAACTGCGGGACGGCGAACGATCGGGGCCTGGGCAAAGACGGCGGTGCTGGCTGCGGCAAGAAGGAGTGTGGCGATGGATCTCATCGCGCCAGTTTATTACGTTCCAAAAATGCCAAAGATATCGGCTAAACCCCGCAGATGTTCCACGTGGAACATCTGCGGAACTTGGGACTATAGCAACCTTTCAAGTGGAAGATTGGCCCCAAATTGTCTATTTTGTCACCCGCATCTGCTCTTTACCTCTCTAAAACGCATCTTCGGAACATTTCACCCTGATAGCCGTCTATCGTTAACGTCAGGTGTGCGAAGGGTTGGGGTCCACGATGCGTTGGCTTGGGGCGATTCTGTTGTTTGGTGTTGCAATGACTGCGTTTGCGCAGGATTCTGTCGAGGGCTTCGGCCCGCTCGACCCGACTCCGCCAACCGGAATGACTGCGCAGCAGGTCATCGAAAAGTTCGGCGCGCGCGAGAGCGCCTTCAAACAAGCCCGGGAAAACTACACCTTCCGCCAGTCCGTAAAGATCGACACCATCTCCGAAGACACCAATAAGGTCGACGGCGAGTATCAGCAGGTCACCGACATCTCCTTCTCAAAAGAAGGCCGGCGTGAGGAGCACGTCGTCTTCGCCCCTCAGAACTCGCTGGAACGCGTCATCATGACGCCAAATGACTTAGACGAGATCGAGCACCGTCTTCCCTTCATTCTGACCACCGAAGATCTCCCCCAATACGACGTTACCTATCTAGGGAAGCAGCACGTCGACGACCTCGAAACCTACGTCTTTGACGCGGGCCCAAAAACGCTCGAAAAGGGCAAACACTACTTCAAAGGCAAAGTCTGGGTCGACACCCAGGACTTCCAGATCGTTCTAGTAAACGGAACCACGGTTCCGCAGGATACCCGCCGCGGCCACGAGGATTTGCAGCCCCCATTCACTACCTATTACGAACAGATCGACGGAAAGTACTGGTTTCCGACCTACACCAAGGCCGAAGGCAACCTGCACTTCGCCGCTCAGAGTGGCGCTTTGAGCCAGGACGTGCATATGCGGTCGACGGTAAAGTACACAAACTACAGCCAGTTCCGCTCGACGAGCACCATCCTCTTCAACGGCAAGCAGATCGATTCAGTACCCGAAGAGAAGAAGCCTGAAGATAAGAAACCGCAGTAAGGCGCCCTGCGCGGGCGGCGGTCAATTCGTGACTTGTATACTGCTTCGCGTGGTGCCACGTATTCTATCTTCCGACCAACGGTCGGGCCACTCAAAGCCCAATACACGTCACGAAGTGACTGCTTCGCGCGTAGCAGGTCTTTATGTCTCGCAATGAGCTTCGGGGTGTTCGCGCTGGCTGGTGATCCACCTCTCCATATAGGTCTCTGAGCAGCGAGCGCCGCAGAGGTGCTTGACTTCGTCCTCGTGCGCCTGCGCCCTGTGCCACCGCGTGAGTTTGAGCAATGGCTGATCCTCGCCGGGATTTCCGCCGTTAAAACAATCGACCCAGGCCATCCACCACAGGTCGGTCTCCATTTTGAGCTTCCCGCAGACATCGCAGTGGTAACTTTCGCTTCGAGACATCATCCAACCTCTCTCGCTGAACGTATCACAAGACGAGAAGCTGTTTTCGGTCCCCTTTGGGGCTGCGATTAAGGGTTACTTTGCGCGAATGCATGTCGCCTATTGACGAAACCGTAACAAAAGATCAATGTATGCAGTGCGAGAAACTGTGAAGGGTTTTTGGTGTTTGTGGAAACAAGTGGTAAAGAGCGAGCAGAGGAGGTATCGAGGTAACAATTCAATTCGAAACTTCGGGTGGTTACCTTCAGGATAAAGGTAATCCGAAGAAAACAGTGGGTTCTAATTCGGCGCTTTGATGCGATTATTAGTCCGTTCCCACGATTCAATTTCTAAACATTTAGTTGCCTGACATGAACCATTTAGTTTCTTAGCCTTGGTTTATCGGTATCTCTGAAACAAACTGCGATGCAAAAACCGTTGGGCACGGAAGCAGCGGCCCTCAGGTGGAAGATTTGCGCTTTGTGGATTGAACCTGACAGACCCTGAACGATGAAGAGTTTATAGATGTCGCCCAGTTGAGGCGGGGCCCGGTTGGATTTGACAAGCAAAAGGCAGTAAACGGTATCAGAAGATACAAACTTGGAGCTATATCGATGCGTACGTATTTTGATGCCCCCTTTCAACGGATTGTGAGCGCTCCCACCTGGCGGGCGCGGTTCTTCGAAGCTGCCGCGAAGGCTTCTGGGTCGCTCGTAGACTATTCCCTTCGCCACCGAGACACGGTAAACGCCGCAGTGTGGATGGATCGCCTCCGGTTCTTCCGTGAGAAGGCCCGTCTCTGCAGCTAGCTGATCCCATCTCATTCGAAACAAATTAGTCAAAAGCGTCAGCGAACGCTTATCTAACCTATTCTCCGGATACTGGAACCCTGCGATTGCAATATGATCGCGGGGTTTGTTGCGTCTGGGGGGTCGGTGTGCCGGGAGACCCCCAGAGCGCACTGTCCGATTGTGGACACTGATTCCCAAAACCGGACAGGGACGAGTCCTAAAGCTAACCTAAGTCCTTTATTTGCATGTGCGTGGGCGGCTTTTGGACGGCTAGGCAGTTGCTTCTATCTCTGGCGATGGATATCTCTAGGCCAGACTTGAAAGTTCGGAGGCAACGTCGTACCTGGGCGTTTGCCGCAGTGGCGCTAGTCGCGGTGGCGGCAGTTGCGTTTTTCGTAGTGCGGTTGAAGCCGGCGGTTCCTTCCGTCGAGCGGAGCGCGATCTGGACGGACGTGGTCAAGCGCGGGCCGTTGGTGCGGCAGGTCCGGGGACCCGGTTCCCTCGTCCCGCGCGAGGACCGGCTGCGGCTGATCCCGGCGGAGACCGAGGCGACGGTGGTGCGTATCCGCGTGCTTCCCGGCACCAAGGTGACGTCTGACACGGTGTTGATGGACCTTGTCGATCCGACGCTGACGCAGCAGCTGCTGGACGCGCAGTTGCAGCTGAAGGCGGCGCTCGCGGACCTCGAAAATACACGCGCGAAGGTGAACAGCGACCTGATGACGCAGCGGGCGGGAGCGGCCACGGTGGGCGCGGACCAACAGCAGGCGGCGCTGCAGGCACAGACGGACAAGAGCCTGTACGACCTGGGCGTGATCAGCGGCCTGACCTATAGCGCTTCGAAGGGTAAGAGCGACGAACTGAAGCAGCGCGACGATCTGGAAAAGCAGCGGTTGACGCTGAACCAGGCGTCGATTTCTACGCAGCTTGCGGTCTCGCAGACGAAGGTGGATCAGGCCAAGGCGATTCTCTCGCTGAAGCAGCGACAGCTTGATGCGTTGAGCGTGAAGGCTGGGATCGACGGCGTTCTGGTCGACCTGCCACACCAAGTAGGTGAGCATGTTGCTCCGGGGATCACTCTCGCCAAAGTCGTGCAGCCGGACCAGTTGAAGGCGTCGCTCAAGATTGCGGAGACGCAGGCCCGTGACATCCAGATCGGCCAGCCGGCAGAGATAGACACGCATAACGGCGTGATCCCGGGCAAGGTGACAAGAATTGATGGCGCCGTACAGAACGGAACGGTCACGGTTGACGTAGAGCTAGCAGGAGCGTTGCCGCAGGGCGCGCGTCCTGATCTCTCAGTTGATGGAACGATCGACCTGGACCGGATGGCAGACGTGGTTTACGTTGGCCGGCCGGCTTTGGGCAATGAGAACAGCACGATCAGTCTGTTCCGCGTTTCGGCGGACGGAACGACGGCGGTGAAGGTGCCGGTGAAGGTTGGGCGGGCTTCGGTAAACAGCATCCAGGTGCTGGAAGGCCTGCAGCCGGGAGACACAGTGGTGCTGTCGGATATGTCGAGGTGGGATACGAATGACCGGTTGCGGATTGAGTAAAGAACGATGGCGGGAGGAAATATGACGGGATCTTTCCCTTTCGCTTCACTCAGGGTCGGGATGACGGATCTTGCGATGTTTGTGGTGACGGCGGTTGAGATGTTTAGGATGACGGATGTTTTGTTTGAGGAGGTCGGGTCCACGGCAGAGTTACTGGCTGACGAGGTGGCATCGATAGCGGATTTCCTGTTTGAGGAGGCCGTGTCTTTGACAGAGTTTCTGGATGAAACGACCGGGTCGATGGCGGAATTTTTGTTCAAGGCGACGGCGGCGGTTACTGAGTTTTAGCGGGTTTGACGGGCTTCTGGCTAGGTTGCACGCGGGACTTATTTGAAACGAGGAGAGGAAGCTATGGCGGATAATCTGATCGAGATTGAAAAGCTGACCAAGGTCTTTTACACGGACGAGATCGAGACACATGCGCTCTCGGGGGTCCATCTGAACATTGGGCGTGGGGAGTATGTGGCGATGTCGGGGCCTTCGGGCTGCGGGAAGTCGACGCTGCTGTCGATCATTGGCCTACTGGATACGCCGAGCGATGGCCGCTACACGCTGAACTCGAAGGAGGTCGCGAACCTGAAGTTCGGCGACCGGTCGCGGATTCGCAACCAGGAGATTGGGTTCATCTTCCAGAGCTTCAACCTGATTGGCGACCTGACCGTGTATGAGAACGTCGAGCTGCCGCTGACCTATCGCGCGGGGATGCCGGCTTCCGAGCGTAAAGATCGCGTACAGAATGCTCTGGAGCGCGTGAACATGGCGCACCGGATGCGGCACTATCCGGCACAGCTCTCAGGCGGTCAGCAGCAGCGTGTCGCCGTGGCCAGAGCGCTGGCGGGGACGCCTTCGATCCTGCTGGCGGACGAGCCGACGGGTAATCTCGACTCGAAGAACGGCGAGGCGGTGATGCATCTGCTGGCCGATCTGCACGCTGAGGGCGCGACGATCTGCATGGTGACCCACGATCCTCGGTTTGCGGCGCATGCGCAGCGGCAGGTACACCTGTTCGACGGCAAAGTGGTGGCTGAGGGTGAGCTGCAGCAGTTGCTGTCTGATCCGGAGCGCAACGCTTCGACTACGAGTGCCTCGGCTGCTTCGGCGTAACGAGGAGATTCGGAAGGTTTACGTCTCATTCCTCGCGTGAGGCAAGAGCGCGATGAATGGGGCACAGAGATGGATCTCCACCCCTATGGCGGTGGCAGGATACCTACATCTCAAAATCAAGATGTGGGGCGCCCATACCCGTATCCGAAGTAAAGGAGGCTGCTTATGTTCGCTACAGTTCGCCATGCACTTCGGAGCCTTCGCCGGTCGCCTGCGTTTACGTTGACGGTGATTGCGACGCTGGGGATTGGGATCGGGTTGAACGCGGCGATCTTCGCGGTGGTGGACTGCGTGTTGCTGCGGCCGCTGGGGTATCACGATGCGGACCGGATCGTGGCGTTGCGGACGCACTTTATCAACGAGAACAGATCGTTTGGTGGGCTAGGCGGGGGTGACTATGTCGATATCTCGAAGCAGGTACATGGTCTGGAGTCAACGGCTTTCTATCAAGAATGGCCCGATGGCCTGCTGCTGAATGGCAAGAGTATTTATATCTGGATGGCGGTAGTAAGCCCGCGCTTCGCTGAGGTGATGGGTGTTCAGCCGGTGGCGGGCAGGCTTTTCAATCCCGACGAGAAAGACGGCCGCGAGATCCTGGTCGGTGAAGGATTTGCGCGGGAGCACTTCGGATCGTCGCAGTCCGCGCTGGGGAAGTCGGCTTCCTATGGCACTCAGATTTACACCATCGTTGGGGTTCTGCCGGAGGGGTTCTCATTCCCCGACAAGACGCGTGTGTGGATCGAGCAGAAGCAGGCGCCGGAGAACCTGAACCGGACTGCGTACAACCAGAATGCGGTTGGCAAACGGAGAGCGGATGTATCGCCGGAACAGCTTGCGGCGGAGTTCGCTACCTTCTCGGCGCACCTGCAGAAGGCCTACGTGGAGGATGCGCATAAGGCCCTCGAGTCGGTTCCGTTACAAGAGCAGCTGGTGGGGTGGATGCGGTCGAGGCTGCGGTTGCTGATGGGATCTGTGGGGGTAATCCTGCTGATCATTTGCGCGAACATCACGCACCTGCAGCTGGTGCGCGCCACGCGGGAGCTTCGGGCTGTGACGATACGGACCGCGCTTGGAGCTTCGCGTTCGACACTGGCTGGGCGTGCCTTGCTGGAGGCGGCGGTCCTGTCGCTCGGGGGATCTTTGGCTGCGGTTCTGGTGGCGGCCCCTGCTTTGAAACTTCTGGTCCGCCTGGCACCGACGTCTATGCCTCGACTGGAAGAGATCCATTTGAATGCGGACGTGTTCGTGTTTTCCTTCCTGATATCGTTCGCGGTGATGGCCATTACGGCGTTGCTGCCTGTGTGGCGGTCGTGGCATATCGACCCATCGACGGCGATGCGGGCAGACGCTGCGCGAGGCACGGAGACACACGGGTCGCTCCGGTTGCGCGACGGTCTGATCGTTGCCGAGGTCGCGCTGACGCTGACGCTTTCGGTGGCTGCGATTCTGCTGGCGCAGAAGCTCATTGTGGATTCGAAGCAGGACCTTGGGTTCAATGCCCAATCGCTGGTGACGCTGGACATGCACGTTGTCGGTTCGCCGTTGCTGCCTGAGGCTGCGAAGAACAAGTCGCCGGCTGCGCTTGCGGAGTTTCAGGAGACGCGGCTTGCCGTGACACATGAGCGGATGAACCGGCTCGACGATGTCTTGCGGGTTATCTCTGGTACGCCGGGAGTGACCTCCGCCTCGGCGATGGACGGCGCTCCGATGCGCGGCGTCGGCAATGTGAGCTATGCGATCAAAGGGCGGCAGGTGTTCGCGCCGGGGGTGGAGAATCTGCCGGTAGCGAACCTAAGCCCTGTCACGCCGGCTACCTTCACGACGTTGGGGGTGCCGCTGCTGCGCGGACGATGGTTGAACGCAGAGGATCGGATTGAAGCGCCGAAGGTGCTGTTGATCGATAGCACGCTGGCGCAGGCGGTCTTTCACGACCAGGACCCGATTGGACAGCAGATCATGTGCGGGTATGACTCCGAAGGCGAGTGGTGGACGATCGTGGGCGTGGTCGGCGCGATTCGCAGCTCTGCGCCGGGTGTCCCGCCGATGCCGACGTTTTACGTTCCGGTCGCCCAGCATCCGTCGATCGCAACCGATATGCAGCTGGTGGTGCGGACGGTGCTCGATCCCGCTGCGATGGGGCGCACGTTGCAGGGAAAGCTCACGACCGCGCATCCGGAGCTTGCGATCAAGGTGAGCACGATGCAGGACGACCTCGGCGGGAGCCAGCAGGGAGAGAGGTTCGAGAGCCTTCTGTTTGGGAGCTTCGCGGGTGTGAGTGTGCTGCTGGCGGCGGTGGGGATGTACGGGGTGACGGCGTACACGGTTGCTCAAAGGAAGTTTGAGTTTGGTCTGCGGGTGGCTCTGGGAGCAGACCGCCCGCAGCTTTTTGCCATGGTGTTACGCAAGGCGCTGGTCTTTGCGGTGGCTGGAGTTGTGTTGGGCATAGGCCTGTCTCTGGGCCTGACGAGCGTGTTAGCGAGCGTGATTGGCAGGCTGCCCAGGTTTGATCCGGTGGCTTACGGGCTGGCTTCGGCAGGGGTGCTGGGGATCGCGGTGCTGGCGATGTTTCTGCCGGCGAGAGCGGCGGCGAATGTGGATCCGATGTCGGTATTGCGGAGTGAGTGACGCCGGGAGAAGCAGGTCCTCCGACTTCGTCGAAGGATGACAGGTTTGAGTTGGGTTTGAGTTTTGGCGGCGAGAGGAGAGCGATATGAATTCGATCTTGCAGGATGTCAGCTACGCGCTGAGGCAGTTGCGGAAGGCGCCGGGGTTCGCGATCACGGCGGTGTTGACGCTGGCGCTGGGCATAGGAGCGAATACGGCGATCTTCACGCTGGTGCATGCGGTGCTGCTGCGGAACCTGCCGGTGGCTGACCCAGCGACGCTGGTGCGCGTGGGCGACCGCGACGATTGCTGCGTGAATGGCGGGCTGCCGCGCGATGACGCCTATTCCATCTTCTCGTGGGAGCTGTATAAGCATCTGCAGGCGAGTACGCCAGAGTTCGAGCAGTTGGCTGCAATGCAGTCGTATCCGTGGCAGATGACGGTGCTGAGCAACAAGCCTGGATCACTGGCGAAGGGGGTTCCAGCGAGCTTTGTGTCGGGCAACTACTTTCAGACGTTCGGACTGCAACCGTTTGCGGGGCGGTTGCTGACTCCGGCGGATGATATGCCGGGAGCGACGCCGGTGGCGGTGATCAGCTACCAGGCCTGGCAGCGCGACTTCGGAGGGGACAATTCGATCATCGGGAGCACGTTTTTGTTCAAGACGTATCCAGCGACGATTGTGGGGGTTGCTCCCGCGGGCTTCTATGGCGAGCGGATGATCGATTCGCCGGCGAACTTCTACCTGCCGTTCGCGCTGGAGCCGATCATGTCGCAGTCTCCACTACTGCATGCGAAGCCGGCGAACTGGGTCTACGTGCTGGGGCGAGTGAAGCCGGGGACGGCGTTGGGGCCACTGCAGGACAAGGTCTCGGCGAACCTGCGGAACTGGCTGGGCGAGAACCTCGATCTCTACAAGAGAGCGGATGTGAAGAAGCACCTGGATGCGTCGCACGTGAAGTTGACGCCGGGCGGGGCGGGAATCGAAAACATGCAGCAGGAGTACAAGAGCGGACTGTATCTTCTGCTCACCATCTCCGGGCTGGTGCTGCTGATTGCTTGCGCGAACCTTGCGAACCTGGTGCTGGTGCGGGCCACCGGACGGTCTGCCGAGACGTCACTGCGAATGGCGCTGGGAGCGCAGCGGGCGCGAATACTTCGGCAGATGTTGACGGAGAGCCTGGTGCTATCGGCGATTGGCGGACTCGCGGGGCTGGGCGTGGCGTATGCGGGGACGAAGATGCTGCTGTCGCTGGCATTTCCGGCGTCTCCGAATTTGCCGATCCATGCGACACCGTCTCTGCCAGTGTTTGGATTTGCGTTCGCGTTGACGATGCTTACAGGGCTGGTCTTCGGGCTGGCACCGGCGTGGCTTACGGCGAAGGCGCAGCCGGCCGAAGCACTGCGGGGATCGGGTAAGGGAAACAGCGGCGCACGCGGCAATGCCTCTCTGCTGCAGCGGGGACTGGTGGTGCTGCAGGCTTCTCTGTCGCTGATCCTGCTGATTGCGGCGGGGTTGCTCTCAAAGAGCTTGAACAAGCTGGAGCACCAGGACTTCGGATTCAAGACCGAGGACCGGGTGGTGATCCATATGGACCCGGAGAACGCCGGGTACAAGCCGGAGCAGTTGTCGGGCCTGTATGACGAGATCGAGCAGAAGTTCCATGCGATACCGGGAGTGGAGCAGGTGGCTCTGGCGGGTTACTCGCCGCTCGAGGGCGATAGCTGGGGCGAGGGCGTGTTTCTGAACGGGAAGCCTGAGCCGGGGCCGGACCAGGACATCGGATCTCGCTGGCTGCGGGTGGGCCCGGAGATGCTGGACCTGGTGGGGGAGAACGTGGTGCTGGGTCGTGGTTTGTCGGCGCAGGACACGGCGGCTGCTCCGGGCGTGGCGGTGGTGAACCAGACGTTTGTGAAGAAGTTCTTTCACAACGGAGAAAACCCTATCGGCGCACGGTTTGGGACGAACGGCATGACGAGCACGAACGACTTCATGATTGTGGGTGTGGTGAAGGACGCGAAGTGGGCTCAGCCCCGCGAAGACGATCAGCCGCGTTACTTCCGGCCGCTGCTGCAACTGGCGGCGAGCGACCCCAAGGGCGAGGGCCGGTCGCTGCATACGAACACGATCATGCTGCATACGCATGGCGATGTTGCGGGGTTGGAAGCGCAGTCGCGAAGGATCCTGGCGAGCATCAATCCAAATCTGCCGGTGATGTACTACTCAACGTTTGCGGACCAGATCTCGCTGCAGTTCACGCAGGAGAGGCTGATCTCGCGGCTGACGCTGCTGTTCAGCGGGCTGGCGCTGCTGCTGGCGGCGATTGGGCTGTATGGCGTGACTGCGTATATGGTGGCTCGGCGGACTTCGGAGATTGGGATACGCATGGCTCTGGGAGCGAACCGGGGCAGCGTGGTCGCGATGGTGCTGCGGCAGGCGTTGGTGCAGGCGTTGGTGGGACTGGTGATCGGGTTGCCGGTGGCGCTGGCTTGCGTGCGGTTTATGAAGTCGCAGCTTTATCAGGTGGAAGGGGCCGATGCGGCGGTGCTGGGGTTTGCCGTCGTGGCACTGGTGGTGTCGGCCTGTGTGGCGGGAATTATTCCGGCGAGCAGGGCTGCGGGGATTGATCCGATGGTTGCTTTGAGGAACGAGTGAGGGTGTACTTCCCACTCATGCGATGAAGCCGCATGAACGGGGCACTAGGGGTTTTGTGGCGGGCAGTTGAAGAGCGCGACGGGAGTGCGCTACTGAGAAGCAGGTCCTCCGACTTCGTCGAAGGATGACAAGGGTTTTGGGCGTTGCTTGCGGGTGCCGTATGAGGAGAGCACGATGATGACGATACTTCGGAACCTGATGCAGGACGTTCGCTATGCGGTGCGACAGTTGCAGCGGGCGCCGGTGTTCGCGGCGACGGCAATTCTTACGCTGGGGCTGGCGATTGGGGTGTCGACGTCGGTGTTCAGCGTGCTGGATGCGACGATTGTGCGGCCGCTGCCGTATCACGACCCGGATGGGATCGTTTCGCTGCGGACGACTTCGGACGGCTATGGGCAGCCGGCTTCGTGGATGCAGTATCTCGATTGGCGGCGCAATAATGCGACGCTAAGCGCGCTGGCAGGGTGGGAAGTCGCTTCCGCAAATCTGGAGACAGCTGGCGGCGCGGACCCGGTGCATGCGGTGTATACGACGGACAACTTCTTCGACGTGTTCCAGGTGAAGCCGCTATTGGGGAGGACATTTGAGACCGGCGAAGAACAGGCTGGGCGCAATGATGTTGTGGTCCTGAGTTACGAGATATGGAAGCAGAGATTTGAAGGCAGGCAGGACGCGATCGGAAAGACGATTCGCGTCGATGGCAAGGTGAATACGATCGTCGGGGTGATGCCCGCGGGGTTCCGCTATCCGCTGCAGACAGTGAATGCGATCTACCGGCCGTTTCACTTGCCGACGACGCGGACTTCGGGACGCGGTGAGCATTTTCTGCCGACGGTTGGAAGATTGAAACGGGGAGTGAGTCTCGAGCAGGCGCAGGCAGATATGACGCGCGTGTTCAAGGACCTTGGCCGACAGTACCCGGATGAGTCTGCGAATACCGTGCAGGTGCGTTCTCTGGCGGAGGCGACGCTGGGCAAGACGGCGGCCCCGCTGCGGGTGTTGACGCTGGCGGTGCTGGGCGTGCTGCTGATTGGATGTGTGAACCTTGCGGGGCTGCTGCTGGCGCGCGGCGTGCGGCGGCAACGCGAGTTTGGCCTGAGGGCTGCGGTGGGTGCGGGGCGTGCGCGGCTGGCGCGGCAGTTGTTGACGGAGTCGGCCATTCTATCGCTGATCGGCGCGGGTGCCGGAGTGCTGGTGGCGGCGGCACTGCTGCAGGCGATGCGGCAGTTGCTGATCGTGTCGCTAGCGCGGGGCGCGGATGTTCAACTGAACCTGCCGGTGCTGGCGGCGACGATTGCGATTGCGCTGGTGACGGGGATTGCT
This sequence comes from Granulicella aggregans, assembly GCF_014203275.1. Taxonomy (GTDB): domain Bacteria; phylum Acidobacteriota; class Terriglobia; order Terriglobales; family Acidobacteriaceae; genus Edaphobacter. The sequence continues at coordinate 563,343 of NZ_JACHIP010000002.1, read as the reverse complement.
GCGGGCGTGCTTCCGGCGCTGCGGTCATCGCGGGTTGCGCCGAGTCTTGCGCTGCGCTCGGGCGGAAGCGCAGGGACGAGCCGCGGACAGAATCGGCTGCGCAGCGGCATGATCACGTTGCAGGTCGCGGTGGCGCTGGGGCTGCTGGTGTGCTCGGGGTTGCTGCTGCGGAATCTGCAGGCTCTGCGGAGTGCGGAGCTGGGGTTCGATCCGGCGAAGCTCATGTCGGAGGAGCTTTTCGTCACGACCGCGAACTATCAGGGGCGGAACCTGCTGACGAGCTTTTACCAGCCCTTACTCGACAAGGTTCGCCAGATTCCAGGCGTCACGTCGGCAGGCCTGATCAACATACTTCCTATCCTTGAATCGGGTAACAACAGCGACATCACGATCGTGGGACATCCACCACCACCGCCGCACCAGGAGTTGCTGGCGGAGAACCGGATCGTGATGCCGGGCGCGCTGGCGGCGATTGGAGCGCACCTGGTGAAAGGGCGCTGGCTGGACACTTCGACCGATCGTCAGGGCGGAGCCCTGGCGGCAAACGTGAACGAGGCGTTTTTGCGGAAGTTCTTTGCTCCGGGAGAGGAGGCGGTGGGACGTCAGATCCAATGGGGGCCGATGAAGGTCAACATCGTAGGCGTGGCCAGCGACCTGCGCCAGAACCTGAGCGAGCCTCCGCTGGCGGAGATGGATATCCTGGCCGCTCAGGTGCCGCCCGAGTATGTGGAGCAGACGCTGGCGGACATGCAGCTGGTGATCCGGACATCGCTCGCTCCGGAGGCAATTGCCGGGCCGCTGCGCGACGCGCTGCGCTCGGTCGATGCTACGGTGCCGTTCCGCGAACCGCAGACGATGCACGAGGTGATCGCGGAGACACTGACGTTCGAGCGCCTGGAGAGCTGGCTGTTCGGCATCTTTGCGGCGCTGGCGCTGGTGCTTTCGCTGGTGGGCATCTATGGCATGGTGCATCACGAGGTGGAGGTGCGGACGCGGGAGATCGGCGTGCGGATGGCGCTGGGGTCTTCGCGAGGGCGAGTGGTGCGCAATATTCTTACGCGGGTTGCCGTGCTGATGTCTGCCGGTGTGGCTGTGGGCTGGGTGTTGACGCTGGCGCTGCGTGGCGTGATCGCTTCGGTGGTGGAGTTGAATGCGGCGCATGATGCGTTCCTGCTGGGAGCGCTGACATTGGGGCTGGTAGCGATTGGGATGCTTGCGTCTGTGGTGCCCGCGAGGAATGCGGCGAGCATCGATCCGATGGAAGCTCTGCGGAACGAATAGGAGGATGGCGATGCTGAACCAAGCTATGCACGACATGCGCTACGCTCTGCGGCAACTGCGGCGTAGCCCGGGGTTTACGGCCACCGCAGTGCTGACGCTCGGGCTAGGCATTGGAGTCACTACGGCGATGTACTCGATTGTGCGTGGCACGCTGCTGGCCCCGCTGCCCTATCCTCATGCGGAGGAACTTGTAGGGGTGGGTTGGCGGCATGCGGGAGAGCCGCCGAGCGCAGAGCAGACGGGTGAGACCGGCGACCTGCTGCTGGCGAATGCGAAGAGCTTTGCGAGTATCGGGCTGGCTGACGATGGGCCGCTGGGGCAGAACTTCTCAGATGGCAGGGGAAGCGCGACGACGATTCGGTCGATCCATGTGACCTCGGGTTACCTGCCGACGCTTGGCTTCGCTCCCTTGTTGGGCAGAACATTTACGCGTGAAGAGGACACCCCCGGAGCCGCGCCTACGGTGGTGTTGAGCGAGAAGCTGTGGCGCACGATGCTGAACGCGGACCACGGAATCGTTGGGCGGGTCATTCATATCAACGGCGATCCTTACACGGTGATTGGCGTGATGCCATCGGCGCTTGCCACAGTGGATACGCCTGATGCATGGCAGCCGATGCAACTCTCGGCGAAGACGGCCGGGTATGAAGGTGACAACTTTCAGATGATCGCGCGGTTGAGGCCAGAGGTCTCCATGGCCCAGGCTTCGGGCGAGCTTGCAGGTCTGACGAAGGCGATCTATCAGCAGTATCCGGGCTATGCGAAGCGTGGCGGGGCGGGCGCGGCTCCGCTTAGCGAGAGGGTATGGCCGCTGCGCGACGTTGTGGTGAGCGATGCGCGGCCGAGTTTGATCGCCTTATCGTTGGCGGTGCTGGCCGTGCTGTTGATGGCCTGCCTGAATCTTGCGGGTCTGATCACGGCGCGAGCGTCGAGCCGGAGGGCAGAGATTGCCCTGCGAACCGCGCTGGGTGCGGGACGGATTGCTGTGATGCGGCTGCTGCTTCTGGAGAGTCTTCTCCTCGCGCTTTGTGGATCGGTGCTGGGGATAGGGTTGGCGTACATGGTCGTGCCGATGCTGCTGGCTTCGTCGCCCATCGATCTGCCGCAGATGAACCGCGTAGTGATGGATCTGCCGGTGTCGGCGTTCGCGATCTTCGTTGGCATCGCTACGACGCTGATCTTCGGGTTGGTACCCGCGCTCGGAGTGTTCCGGCAATCTACTGAGACGCAGCTTGGAGCGTCCCGCACTGCCGGTGCGGGCGTATCGCAGCAGCGGATGGGCAGGGTTTTGATTGTGGCGCAGGTCGCGCTGGCGACGGTGTTGTTGTCGGTGGGGGCTCTGCTGACGAACGCGTTCCTGCGTATGCGGGCGATTCCGCCGGGTGTTGTGCCGGAACATCTGTACACGTTGCAGGTGAATCTGAAGGGAGCGCGCTATACGTCGAGCGCCCGGTCGCAGCAGTTTGTGCAGTCGGTGGAAGAGAAGCTGCGAGGGATTCCGGGTGTGGCAAAGGTGGCGACGGTGAATGGCCTGCCGCTGGACAGCGGTCTCAACGACGTGGGTTATCCGGCAGGGCACAAGGAGCTTGAGGGCACGGTTGAAGCGCGCTTCGTGACGCCGGGGTACTTTCAGGCAGTGGGGACGACCCTGCTGCAAGGGCGCGATCTTTCGAGCTCCGATACAGAGACCAGCCCAAGGGTGGTCCTGATCAATCAGCGTGCCGCGTCGCTTTGGTGGCCTGGACGATCGGCTATCGGCGAGTACGTCTTCGATCTCGATACGAACACACCGTCGCGGGTGGTTGGAGTGGTTGCAGACACGCATGTCCGCAGCATCGCCGACAAGGTGAACCCTGCGTCCTACCACGCTTACGCGCAGGTTCCCGACGATGTGATGAAGCCGATCAACGGGTGGTTCGCCACAACCTTCGTCATGCGGACGTTCGAGAGCGCGGGCAATCTGCCGATCGCCGAAGCGGCGGAGGCGTCGATTGCCGAGGTCGATGCGGAGGTGCCTACCGCGAAGTTCGCGGCCATGCAGAGCTACATCGACAAGGGCGTTGCCGCGCCACGATTTTTCACATGGCTGGCGGGAGGGTTTGCCGGATTCTCGCTGCTGCTGACGGTGGTTGGTCTCTTCGGTCTGCTGAGCTATCAAGTCGGCTCACGAACGCGCGAGCTTGGCGTGCGTATAGCGCTTGGGGCACAACGAGGGCAGGTACTTGGACTGGTGTTAGGGAGCGGGCTTGCGTTGACGGCGATTGGATTGGCTGCCGGAGCGATGGGAGGATTTGCGGTGCGGGGAGTGGTCGCTTCGCTGCTGTCGAGCACGATTTATGTCAATGCTTCGGAAGCAGCTTCGCTGCTGGGCAACGAGGGGTTGGCGATTGCGATTGCCGCCTTTGCGATGCTCGTGTCGGCGATGGCCGCGAGCCTGATTCCGGCGCGGCGTGCTGCGAGTATCGAACCAATGGAAGCGCTAAGGAACGAGTGAGATTTTACGTCCCACCCATGGCCAAATGCGAGCCATAGATGGGCACCCAGATAAGCAGGGGAGAAGGGCCGAGGGAGAAGCATGATCATGCAGAATCTGCGACAGGATTTGACGTATGCGCTGCGGCAGTTGCGGCGGAGCCCGGGGTTTGCGGCGGTGGCAGTGATGACACTGGCGCTGGGCATTGGGGCGAACACGGCGATCTTCTCGCTGCTGGATCAGGCTCTGCTGCGGGCTTTGCCGGTGGAGCATCCGGAGCAACTGGTGGTGCTTGAAGGGACAGGGAAGGCGTGGGAGGGGCACTCGAGCAGCCACGGCGGCGATACTGAGGCTTACTTCTCTTACCCGATGTATCGCGACCTCGCGGCCCAGGTGAGCCCGAAGGTGATGGCTGGATTGATTGGGACCTCGCCCTCGGACTTCGATGTCACGTTCAAGAATGCGTCGCAGATCGCGAGCGGCGAGGTTGTTTCGGGGAACTACTTCACACTGCTGGGCGCGCGTGCTTTCAAGGGAAGGCTGCTGGTCGCCTCTGACGATACTGCCCCGGGAGCGAACCCGGTTGCGGTGGTCTCTTACAACTTCTGGCAGGCGCACCTGGGCGGGGACTCATCGCTGGTGGGACAGACGATTACTCTGAACGGCCATCCGTTCCAGGTCGTCGGGATTGCCGCGCCGGAGTTTCACTCCGCGGTGTGGGGAGAGCTGCCGGCGCTGTTTGTGCCTATGTCAATGCTCGACCAGGCAATTCCCGGGAGGGGCGCTCGGCTTACGAACCACAAGGATCGGTGGATGAATATCCTGGGGCGGATGGCTCCGGGGGTGACGACGGAGGCTGCGCAGAACTCGCTTGCGCCTCTGTGGCACGCGCTTCGTGCTGAAGAGTTGAAGGCGCTGGGGAAGCGGTCGCAGCGGTTTACGGATGGATTTTTGACCAACAGCAGGTTGTTGGTGCTGCCGGGTGCGCAGGGATTTTCGTATCAGCGTGGAGGGCTGCGGACTCCTCTGCTGGTGGTGATGGCGATGGCGCTGCTGGTGCTGGTGATCGCGTCGGTGAACGTGGGCAGCCTGCTGCTGGTGCGGGCTGCGGGGCGGGTGCGCGAGTTCTCGCTTCGGTCGGCGCTGGGAGCGAACCAGGGACGGATTCTTGGGCAGTTGCTGCTGGAGGGACTGTTGATTGGGACCTTTGGTGGCGGGGTGGGGCTGCTGCTGGCACCGATTGCGCTGCGGGCGCTGGTGCGTCAACTTGCGGGCGGCGATGACGTGTCGATGTTCTCGTCGTCGCTGGATGCTCGCGTGTTGGCCTTCAACTTCGCCGCTGCGGTGGGGGTGAGCCTGATCTTTTCGATGGCCCCGGCGCTACAGTTGCGGAAGCCGAATTTGACCATCGCGTTGCGCGGGTCGAATGCGAGTGCTTCGGGCGGGATGCTGAGTCTGCGGCGAGTTATTGTTTGCCTGCAGATTGGATTGAGCGTGCTGTTGTTGATTGCTTCAGGACTGTTTGTCCGGACGATGCAGAAGCTGCGCGCGGTAGATCCTGGCTTCGACGCGACGCGCCTGGTGGGGTTCACCATTGCGCCCCAGCTTGCGGGGTATACGCCAGACCGCGTGGCCGCGCTGGCGAAGCACGTTGAGGAGACGGTGGGTGCGTTGCCTGGAGTGCGGAGCGTGGCGGTGGATGACTCGTCGATCCTGCAGGGGAGTTCATCAGGCGGCAACATTACGCTGGAGGGATATACGCCGGCGCCTGAAGAAGAGGTGGATGCGGAGAAGAGCATGATCAACCCCGGCTTCTTTGCGGCGATGCGGATTCCACTACTGGCGGGGCGGAGCTTCAGCGAGGCCGACAGTGCGACGACGCCGCTGGTGGCCATTGTGAACGAGGCGTTGGCGAAGCGGTACTATGGCTCGGCCCGGAACGCGGTGGGGAAGCGGCTTGCGGATGGGGGCTCGAACAAGCCGGTCTACGACACGGAGATTGTGGGTGTGGTCCCGGACTTCAAGCAGACGGACCTTCGCAGCGCTGTTGATCCGAGTCTGTTTCTGCCGCTGGAGCAGATCCCCGCCATGCGTGCGCCGGCGCGGCTCTACTTTCACGTGCGGACGGCGCTGCCGACAGCGGAGACGATCTCTGCGCTACGTCGCGCGATGCAGCAGCTTGACCCAGCGCTGGCGCTCGACAATTTGAGGACGATGGACGAGCAGATCGATCAGAGCCTGGCGAACGATCGGTTGACGGAACTGCTGGCGATCAGCTTCGGGCTGCTGGCGACGCTGCTGGCGGGGATCGGGCTGTACGGCGTGCTGGCATATGTGACGGCGCAGCGGACGCGGGAGATTGGCGTGAGGATCGCGCTGGGGTCGAGCCGGGCGGCGATCTCGGGCATGGTGCTGTCGGATGTGTTGAAGCTGGCGGGGATCAGCATTGCGATCGCGATACCGGCGGCGCTCGGGCTGGCACGACTTTTGAAGAGCCAGTTGTTTGGAGTCTCGGCGGCCGACCCGGTGACGTTTGCAGTTGTAACTATTCTGGTTGCATTTGTTGCGATCGTGTCGGCGCTGCTGCCGGCGCGGCGTGCGGCGAATGTGGATCCGATTGAAGCACTTCGGACGGAGTAGTGCCGAGGCCCACTCATCGCGTGAGACAACGGCGCGATGAATGGGGCACAGGGATGGAGGGAGGGCCACTGATGATGCGAGCTTTGCTGCAGGACCTGAGATACGCGCTTCGGCAGATGCGGCACGCGCCGGGATTCTCGGTCAGCGTGATCGTCGTGCTGGCGCTGGGGATTGGTGCGAATGCGGCGATGTTCACGGTGCTCGAAGGGACTTTGTTTCGGCCGCTGGCATATAGGGATTCGGGGAAGCTAGTGCAGCTTAATGCGATCACCGCCCGTGGGGAGCCAACGATCCCGACCCTGGCAGACGTCACGGTGTGGCGCGAGCGTACGAGAACCCTGGAAGACTCCGCGTATTGGAACAGTGGAGAAGCATACGTTCTGGCGCAGAATGCAGAGCAGAAGATCGTTCATGTTCAAGCCAGTGACAATCTCTTGCAGACTCTGGGAGCGAAGCCTGCGCTGGGCAGAATGTTCTCCAAGGAAGAGATGGTGGCGGGGCGAAGTAACGTCGCGCTGCTGAGCGATAGCGTATGGGCGAACCAGTTTCATCGGGACGCAAAGATACTGGGCCAGGTAATTCGGATTGATGATGACGATTTTTATGTCATAGGAGTGATGCCGCAGGGATTTGCGTTTCCCGCCGACGGATCGCGGGCGCAGATCTGGACGCCGGGAACGATCGGGAAGAACGCTTTTAGCAGGAACTTCGACGCGAACGGCTACTTCGTGATTGCCCGGATGAAGCGTGGCGTAGATACCGGTGAGGTAAGTACGGAACTGAGCTCGATCCAGAACGTGCTGATTCCTCTTTATGAGCCTCCTTACTCGACGCTGATGGCTACGAATCGGCTGCAGGCGGTGAGCTATCGAGATAGCTTGAACAGCGGCGACCGGAAGACGGCGCTGCTGGCGCTCCTGGGAGCGGTAGCAGCGCTGTGGCTGATAGCGTGCGCGAACGTCGCGTGCCTGATGATGGCGCGAACGACGTCCCGCCGCAGAGAGCTGGCGGTGCGAGCGGCGCTGGGTGCTGGCCGGGCGCGGTTGGCACAGCAGACCATGGTGGAGAGCTTGCTGCTGAGCCTATGCGGAGGAGTAGCAGGGTTGGGGATTGCGCAAGCAACCTTGAGGTTTTTCCGGCATGGGTTGCTCACGAGTGTTGACGAGACCCTGAACCTGAGCCCGGATGGGAGGGTGCTGTGGGCCCTGCTGGTGTTGAGTCTGATCACGGGAGTTCTGTTTGCGATAGTGCCGGCTCGACTGGCGGCCAAGACGAACATTGAAGCAACGCTTCGCGGAGACGGAGTGCAGTCGGGTACAGGGCGGGGACAGCCTAGACTGCAGAGGATGCTGGTTGTTGGCCAGCTGGCGTTGACGCTGATGTTGGTGGTGGGGTGCGGGATGCTGCTGCGGACGGTATTCGCTTTGCGTCATGTGCCGCTGGGCTTCAGAACCGAGCATGTCTTTGTCATCGATCCAAAGCTGCCGCGATACAAGTACGGCCAGGACAAAGTTGACCCGAATATGACCGTGTACCGCCCGCTGCTTGCCCGGTTGAAGGAGTTGCCTGGGGTTGGGTCTGCAGCGATCACAACGATCGCGCCGCTTGAGAACAAGTTCAACATGGTGCTAACGCTTGGGATAAGCAAAGGTAAGCCAGACCTGAAGGCGAAGCTGCTAAAGGCCACTATGCGAGCGACTGGTCCGGAACTGCAGCAGGTGTTGGGATTCAGAATGGCGCGCGGGCGTTACTTCGATGCGCGGGACACCCCTGGCTCGCAGTTGGTTGCGGTGGTGAACAGGGCGTTTGCAAAGCAGTATGAGATTGGTAATGGAGATGTCAGCAACTTCAAGTTGGACTTCTCGAGTCCGGGCAGAGAGACGCCTAGAACCTTCAAGATCGTGGGAGTCGTTGATGACGTACATCAGATAGGCATCGCGCAATCGGCGATGCCTGAGATCGATGTGAATGCGGCGCAGATGAATCCAACGGATGCCTTCTATCAGCCGACGCTGCAGGGATATGCGGAGATTGCGCTGCGGTCTGACCGCGACGCGGAGAGCCTGGTGCCGGAGATCAATCGCGTAATACGTGAGATGAATCCCGATCTTGCGGACGCGGAGATTCGGACTATGGATCAGATTGTTGAGGATGCGATGGGATCGCAGATACTGGCGGCACATCTACTGGAGGCACTGGGTGGACTGGCGCTGGTTGTCGCGCTGGCGGGCCTATACAGCCTGCTTGCCTACCTGGTGACGTTGCGGACGCGGGAGCTTGGATTGCGGCTGGCGCTGGGGGCGCAGCGGGAAGACATCTTGTCGCTGGTGCTTCGCGGGGCGGGGAGGCTGTTGATCGCGGGTACGGTGGTTGGTGTTGGGATCAGCCTTGTGGCCGCGAGACTGTTGCATAGCTTTCTGTTTGGGGTGAAGGAGTATGACCTCGTGTCATTGATTGGAGCGCCGGTGTTGCTGCTGGCGGTTGGGACGTTTGCGGCGTGGCTGCCGGCGAGAAGAGCGTCGAGACTGGAGCCGATGGAGGCCTTGAGGACGGAGTGAAGGTTTACATCCCACCCATCGCAAAAGCGCGATGGATGGGGCACCCGGAGTTTATTGGTTGAGAGATTTGGCACTTTTGGAGTTACAAATGTTTACAGTGATGCAGGATGTTCGATTCGCCTTCCGGCAGCTTCGCAAGAGCCTCGGGTTTACGTTGATGGCCACTTTGACGCTGGCACTTGGGATAGGGGCGGCTACGGCTGTGTTCTCGCTGGTGGATGCAGTGCTGCTGCGACCGCTGAACTTCCCTCGGCCGGAGCGGATCGTGGCGTTGGACTCGCTGCGGCAGACCAGTGGTGAAGGCGCGGTGATGCCGAACGATGTATCGTATCCAAACTTCTTCGACTGGCGCGATAAGGCGAAGAGCTTTAGGTCGATGGCATCCTGGCAGGGGCAGAGCTTCACGCTCAGCTCCAGCAATGGGCAGGCACAGCGTATCGATGGGATGGCGGTGTCGGCGGAGTTCTTTCGCGTGTTGGGCGTGGGGCCGGCGCTGGGGCGCGAGTTCGCGCGGGATGAGGAACGGGCGGGGAACCGGTCGGTGATCGTGAGCCACGGGCTCTGGCAGAGCGCGCTGAATGGCGATGCGGGAGCGATCGGAAAGACGATCCAGTTGAGCGATGAGACATATACGGTCGTTGGGGTGATGCCGTCGTCGTTTGAGTTCCCGAACGCTCCGGATGCGAAGGTGTGGGTTACGCCATCGCAGGCGATGGAGGGGAAGAATGCTTCCGGGACGCAGCGCGGATGGAACCAGTTGAGCGCCATTGGGCGGCTGGCGGATGGCGTGTCGATCGCGCAGGCGCGTGCGGAGATGCAGACGATCCAGCTGGCGCTTGCCGCGCAGTATCCGGACGATAACAAGCTGGAGACTGCGGTGAGCGTGAAGCCGCAGCTCGAGGAGTTGGTGGGGGATGTGCATCGGCCGCTGGGGATTTTGTTTGGCGCAGTGTGCTTCCTGCTATTGATTGCGTGCGCGAATGTCGCTGGGCTTCTGTTGACGCGGACAGCGGCGCGGAAGTCGGAGCTGGCACTGAGGTCGGCGCTGGGAGCGACGCGACTGGAGATTGTGCGGCAGCTGCTGGTGGAGTCGTTGGCTGTAAGCTTCCTCGGCGGCGCAGCCGGGCTGGCGCTGGCTTCGGCAGCGCTGCGGGTTGCGTCGCAATTTTTACCGAATGATCTGCCGAGGCTGAACGAGCTTGCGTTGAATGCAAGGGTGTTTGGCTTCTCGCTGGCGGCTTCGCTGGTGACGGGAATTCTATTTGGGGTGTTGCCGGCGTGGAGGTCGTCGCGGCTTGATCCGGCGCTGGCGCTGAATGACAGCACGAGATCGAGCACTGCGAGCCGGGGGCAGAACCGGCTGCACAGCCTGCTGGTGATTGGCGAGACGGCACTAGGGTTGATGCTGCTGATTGGGGCGGGATTGTTGATTCGCAGCTTTGACCGGCTGATGTCTGTTGATCCCGGATTCAACAAGGATCACTTGATTGCGTTTCGCGTGGGGATGCCGCCGAAGAGATTTCAGGACGATCGTCTGCTTCAGTTGACGCAGCGTTTGCAGGAGCGGTTCGCGAAGGTGCCCGGAGTGGCGAGTTCAACGTATGGCTTTCCGCTGCCCCTGGCGGGAGGCGACATGAGCATCAGTTTCACGATCGATGGAAGACCGAACGCGCAGGGCGAGGACCCGACAGCGCGTGCGAGCGTGGTGGCGGCGAACTTCTTTCAGTCGCTACAGATGCCGTTGAGACGGGGACGGCTATTCTCGGAGCTCGATGCGCGGAAGGGAAGCGCACCGACGATGATTGTGAACCAGGCGTTTGCGAACAGGTTTTTCCCTGGAGAGGATGCGCTGGGTAAGCGGATTGCCTCAGGGTTGTCGTCGGACGATAAATCGCAGTCGCGGGAGGTTGTTGGCGTGGTGGGGAACGTGGTGCGGACGAGTCTTGCAGAGGAGCCGAAGCCGGAGTACTTCATCCCGTTTGAGCAGGTGCCGCTGGGGCCGCCGGTGTTTGCGCTGCGAGTGACGGGCGATCCAGTAAAGTATGTCGACACGGTAAGAGCGGTGGTGGCGGAGATTGATCCGTCGCTGCCGGTGTTCGGCGTGAGGACGAACCTGCTTACGAGGAGTACAGCGCAGCAGAAGTTCCAGACGCTGCTGATCTCGGGGTTTGCGGTGATTGCGCTGGCGCTGTCTGCGATTGGGTTGTATGCGGTGCTGAGCTACATGGTGGAGCAGAGGACGATGGAGCTTGGGCTGCGGATTGCGCTGGGAGCGCAGCGCGGGAATGTGCTGACGCTGATCTTGAATCGCGGGATGGCGCTGGCGGTTGCCGGGCTGGTGGTCGGGCTTGGGGCTTCGTTTGCGCTGACTCGGTATATGGCTACGCTTCTGTTTGCGACGAAGGCGGTGGATGCGGGGACGTTTGCTGGGATGACGGCGTTGTTGTTTGGGGTGTCGGTGATTGCTTGTCTGGTGCCGGCGTATCGGGCTTCGAGGTTGGATCCGATGGAGACGCTACGGTCGCAGTAAAGATTTGAAGACCGTACCTCAGCGGCTAAAGCCGCGTGGCTACGGAGATATTAAGGGCACGGCCGAAGCCGTGCCCTTAAGCAAGAAAACATGGGTTTGCAGGGCGATTTGGCTTTGGAGAAAAGGGAAAGAGATGATTGAACTAAGCAGTTTGGAACGGAGCTACAAGACGGGTAGCACGGAGAACTTCATCCTGCGGCGGATCAACCTGACGATCAAGCAAGGTGAGTTCGTTACGGTGATGGGGCCTAGCGGCGCAGGTAAGTCTTCGCTGCTGAATATCCTGGCGATGTTGGATGACTCGTGGAAGGGGGAGTTCTTTTTCAAGGACCTCGCCGTCCATGCGATGAATCGCAAGCAGAGGGCAGACCTGGCGCGGAAGCAGATTGGGATGGTGTTTCAGAGCTATCACCTGCTGGATGATCTGACGGTGGCGGAGAACATCGACTTGCCGCTCTCTTACAAGGACATCTCGCGTTCGGACCGGCAGTCGTTGGTGGCGGATACCTTGGACAAGTTTCAGATCGTGGGCAAGAAGGATTTGTTCCCTTCGCAGCTATCGGGCGGGCAGCAGCAGCTTGTTGGGATCGCGCGGGCGGTGATTCATAAGCCTGCGTTGCTGCTGGCGGATGAGCCTACGGGAAATCTGCACTCGGCGCAGGCGGCGGAGATTATGGAATTGTTTCGCGGACTCAACAACGAGGGCACGACGATTGTGCAGGTGACTCACTCGGACTTGAATGCGACTTATGGGACAAGGACGATCGAGCTGCGGGATGGCTGGTTGACGATGGACACGGGCAACAAGGAAGTGAAGGGCTAGAGATGGTTGAGACGATGAGAGAGTTTGAAATGGGCGGGCAGTTGGGGCCGGATACAGCGAGTGTTGTGGACGCTTCGAGCGGAATGCGGGGATTCTTCGCTGCGCTCAGAATGACGACGGTTCTGGGTGTCGCGGGGGCACTTGTTGCCGTGCCGGTGAAGAGCTATGCGCAGGTCAATGCTCCGGTCACTACACAGGCGAATGCGCCGCATCGGACGCTGAGGCTGGATGTGCCGCATTCTTACAATCCGATCGATGCGTATCGGCCGGCGAGCGTGCCGCTGCCAGATCTAGCGAACTCCGCGCGCATCGATACGATGGTGCATGACGGCGTGCTGGAGCTCTCGCTGACGGATGCGATTGCGCTGGCGCTCGAGAACAATCTTGATCTTGCGATTGCGCGGTACAACATACCGATCGCGCAGGCTGACGTGCTCCGTACCAAGGCCGGCGGCGTGTTTCGCGGCGTCAATACCGGCGTGGTGCAGAATACGCCGGGCGGTGGTGTCGGAGGCTTTGGATCAGGCGGATCGGGCGCGGGCGCTGGCGGCACGTCGGGCGGCGCGGGCGGTGCGGGTGCGGGAGCTTCGGGACTGGTGCAGTCGACGCTGGGTACTGGTTCGGCGGTGTCTTCGTACGATCCAGCGATCACGGGAAACATCAACTACAGCGATGTGGCGCAGCCGCTTTCGAACACGACCGTGTATGGAGTGCAGGCGCTGAAGTCGATCACGTTTACCGGGAACTTCGGATACTACGAGGCGTTTCCAACCGGGACGTCGTTTCAGGCGCAGTTCTCCAACCAGCGGAATGTGAACAACAGTCCGTTTACCTATCTGAAGCCGGAGCTGGATTCGTCGTACACGTTGACGTTTCAGCAGCAGTTGCTGGCGGGGTTTGGCCTGGGGCCGAATCTGCGGTATCTGCGGATTGCGCGGAACAACCAGAAGATCTCCGACGAATCCTTCAAGCTGCAGGTGATCACGACGGTCACGCAGATCGCGGATATGTACTGGGATCTGGTGGCGGCCTATGAGGATGAACAGGTGAAGTCGCAGTCGCTGGACTTTGCTAACGAGACGCTGACGAAGGGGCGCAAGCAGCTTGAGTTGCAGGCGATTCCGGCGATGGATGTGATGAAGGATGAGGCCGAGGTGGCCAATCGCGAACAGGATGTGAGCATCGCGAAGAGCACGTTGAAGTTCCAGGAGTTGCTGATCAAGAATGCGCTGACGAAGAATCTCGACGACCCGATTCTTGAGGCGATGCCGGTGAAGCCGGTGAATATTTCGACGGATGATGGGACAACGGCACCGGGAGGCGCTGCCACGGAGGACATTGTGGGGCAGGCGCTGGCGCATCGCGTGGAGGTGGCGATCTCGGGTATCGACTTGCAGAATCGCGACATCAGCAAGAAGGCGGCGAACAATAACCTGCTGCCGTCACTGGCGCTGGTGGGGCAGTATGGCGGGGCTGGATTGGCGGGCATCGGGAACCCAAGCGCTGGTGTGGCCTCGAATGCTCCGGTGGGGTTTGGGGGAGCGCTGAGCAATGCGTTTAATAACTCTTCGCCGGACTACTATGTTGGGTTCCAGATGAACATTCCGATTCGCAACAGGATTGCTAAGTCGGACCAGTACCGTTCGGAGCTGGAGTCGCGGCAGGCGGATCTGCGTGAGCAGCAATTGAAGAAGCAGATACGCATTGAAGTGCGCAACGCGCAGTATGCGCTGGACCAGAGCGTGGCTCGAGTGGTGGCGGCGAACAAGGCTCGGGAGCTGGCGCAGAAAACGTTTGAGATTACGTCGAAGGAACAGCAGCTTGGTGCGGGGTCGGCGTTTCAGACGTTGACGAGCCGGAAGGATCTGGCGACGGCGGAGTCGGCGCTGCTGGCGGCGAGGACGGCTTATCAGAAGGCGAAGATCGAGCTGTCGCGGTCGGTGGGGACGACGCTTGAGGAGAATTCTATTTCGGTAGAATCGGCTAGGACCGGGAGTTCGCAAGGGCGCTAAAGGCCCGCTGCGCGCGGGGCGGTCACTTCGTGACATGTATTGGGCTTCGCTTGGCCCGACCGTTGGTCGGGATTTGAATTCTGTTGGCGAGCCACGCGAAGCGGTATACAAGTCACGAAGTGCCCGCTGCCCGCGCAGGGCGCCCGTCTGGCAGAACATCTTTAGAAAGGTCTTATGACCGGAGTTTCGATAAGTAAATGCCGCCTATTGGTGGCCGATGACCAGCCACAGATTCTTGACGCGCTGGGCTTGTTGCTGGAGCCTGAGGGCTTCGAGCTGCTGACCGCGCATAGTCCGGCGGCGGTGCTGGAGCTGTTGTCGCATGAGCAGGTTGATGGCGTGCTGATCGATCTGAACTATACGCGGGATACGACGTCGGGGCGCGAAGGACTCGACCTGATTGCGGCGATCCAGGAGCGTGACTCGCAGCTGCCGATCATCGTGATGACGGCGTGGGCGAACATCGACCTGGCGGTGGAGGCGATGCGGCGTGGCGCAAGGGATTTCATCCAGAAGCCCTGGGATAACGCGCGCGTGTTGACTGTGGTTCGGACGCAGCTTGAGCTGTATGCGGCGCAGAAGCGGTCACAGTGGCTCGAGGCGGAGAACCGTATCCTGCGCGCAGAGAGCAGGGCGGAAGGCGCGCCGGAGTTTATTGCGACAGCGGCGGCGATGCGGCCGGTGGTGGAGCTGCTGGCGCGGATTGGGCCTTCGGGCGCGAACGTGCTAGTGACGGGCGAGCATGGCACGGGCAAAGAAGTGGTGGCGCAAACGCTGCATCGGCTGTCGCCGCGAGCACACCGGCAGCTGGTAGCGGTGAACACCGGAGCATTGCCCGAGGGGACGTTTGAGAGCGAGATCTTCGGGCATGTGAAGGGCGCGTTTACGGATGCACGGACGGACCGCATTGGGCGGTTCGAGCTGGCGAACGGGTCGACGCTGTTTCTGGATGAGATCGCGAACATTCCGCTGCGTCAGCAGGCGAAGCTGCTGCGGGTGCTGGAGACGGGCGAGCTGGAGCGGGTGGGGTCTTCGACTACACGAAAGGTGGATGTACGGATGATCTCCGCTACGAATGCGGACCTGCGTGCGGAGTCTGAAGCGGGAACGTTTCGCAGCGACCTTTATTTTCGATTGAATACGGTTGAGATTCATGTGCCTCCGCTGCGCGAGCGGCGCGAGGACATACCGGCGCTTGCGGCGCATTTTCTTTCGCGTTATGCGGCGCGGTATCGTCGGGCGGTGGAGGGGTTCGAGCCGGCGGCGCTGCAGATGGTGATGAGCTATGGATGGCCGGGCAACGTGCGTGAGCTGGATCATACGATGGAGCGCGCGGTGCTGATGGCTCGGAGCAGCCGGATAGAGCTGGCGGACCTTGGGCTGCAGACGGTCAAGGTAGCGTCGCAGGGGCTGGATGAGATGTCGCTGGAGCAGGTGGAGGCGGTGCTGATTCGCAAGGCGCTTGCGCGGAGCCAGGGCAATGTGAGCCATGCGGCAGATGCTCTGGGGTTGAGTCGAGGGGCGTTGTATCGGCGGATTGAGAAGTATGGGATCTGAGCGACGCCGCGCCTGAGCTTGGTTGGGAGAAAGGTTCGAGCGGTTGTGGCTGTACGGACGGAACCGGAGTCCTTCGACTTCGGCACTCGCGATAAAGCTGCAAGTGCCTTCGCTCAGGATGACGGGCTTCATCGGAGGAATCTCCGCTCAGGCTGGAGGGATTTACTCTTGAACGAACTCTAAGCTGAGGAAGCGAAGTAGCGGGCGCGCCATCTCTGACATGATTCCCAATTCGAAGCCGCTACGGAGGGTGCCGCTTGGCAAGACCGGCAAGCGGCTGAGCTTCGAGCGGCGGCTGTTTCTGTGGATGACGGCGCTGGCGCTGCCTGCGGTGGTTCTCGGCGGCTGGCTGATGGAGGTGAGTGGGGCCTCTGCGTTTGCTATGGTCTCGGCGGCAGTGGTGTTTGCGCTGGTGTGGATGTTGGTATCGAGCTCGTTTGTGGAGCTGATTACTCGGCCGATGCAGACGCTTGCGAACGTGGTGGCGGCGTTGCGAGAGGATGACTTTTCGTTTCGCGCGCGAGGGGCGCGGCGGGGAGATGCATTGGGCGATCTCGCGCTTGAGATCAATGCGCTGGCGGGGACGTTGCAGTCGCAGCGGTCTTCGGCGCTGGAGGCGCTGACGCTGGTGGAACGCGTAATGAGCTCGATGCAGTCGCCAGTGTTGGCGTTCGATGCGCAGAGCCGGTTGCGGCTGCACAACGTCGCGGCTGATCGTGCGTTTGGCCTGACGAGGCCCTCGTCCGATGGCAGGAGTGCGGAGGAACTGGGGCTGGGGGTGCTGCTCGATGTGCGGGACGAGGGGCAGTACTCGGGGGCGAAGTCGAATGATGCTGCGCGATATGTGGTGCGGCGGGCGACGTTCCGGCTGCGTGGGGCTCCGCATGTGCTGCTGGTGTTGTCCGATGTGGGAGCGGCATTGCGCGAGGAGGAGCGGCTGGCGTGGCGGCGGCTGATTCGGGTGCTGGGCCATGAGATCAACAACTCGTTGACGCCGATCAAGTCGATCGCCGGAAGTCTGCGGGGACGGCTGCCGGAGAGCGTTGAGGCCGCGCCAAATCTCAATCGCGATCTGCAGCGTGGGTTGGCGATCATTGAAGACAGGGCTGCTTCGCTGAACAGGTTTCTGCAGGCTTATCAGCAGTTGTCGAGCCTGCCTGCGCCGCGGCTGGAGTGGGTTTCGTTGCGGCTGGTGATGGAGCGGGTTGCGTTGCTGGAGCAGAGGATCGCGGTGCGGATTGAGACCGGGCCCGAGGTGGAGCTGCGGGTTGACTCCGACCAGATACAGCAGGCGTTCATCAATCTTCTGCAGAACGCTGTCGACGCGGCGCTGGAAGCGGCAGAGCAGGAGGGTGGCGCAGCGGAGGTGGCTGTGATGTGGGAGGTCGATGCGAACCAGGCGACGGTGCGCATTACGGACAATGGGTTGGGGCTATTGAATCCTGTGAATCTGTTTGTGCCGTTTTATACGACGAAGCCGAAGGGCACGGGGATCGGGCTGGCGCTGGCGCAGCAGATTCTGATCGTGCACAAGGGGAGTGTGAGTTTGACGAACCGGGGGGATGGGAGAGGGTGTGTGGCCGAGGTGCGGATACCGCTGGTGGGGTAGGGAGTTGCGAAATGCGGTGGTCTCTCCACTCCCATTCGATAAGCTCAGGGTTCGGTTAAGATGACGCATCTTTACGGTGGGAGGATAGCGCTTCTGGGTAGGGCGGACTCCCACATCTCAAAGTCGAGATGTGGGGCACCCGGCATCTTTACGAAGGAAGACTAAAGGCTATTCCTCGTCTTCATCCTCTTCTTCTTCGTCCTCGTCGTCATCGTCGTACTCGAGTTCGCCTTCATCCTCGTCCTCGTCGTCATCCTCTTCTTCGTCTTCGTCGAAGTCGTCCTCTTCGTCTAGGTCTTCGTCGTCATCCTCATCCTCATCTTCGTCGTCTTCCTCCTCCTCATCCACGGAGGCTGCGAAGAGAGTGTCGAGTGATGGCTCGAAGAGGAAGGGCGTGGCGCTGGCTTCGAGGTTTAGCGATGCCGGGTTGAGGAAGAGAACTTCCGCGCCGAGGGTGAGGTTTTCCGTAACTTGTGTCATCTATCGTCTCCTGATCTTGCTTCGGGTGGATGCGCCTTCCTGCCTGGCGGTTGTCGTTTGAGGAATCGCGGTCAGAAGTGTGATTGTAAATATCCTGTGTGAAGTTTCAACCCTATGCAAAGGGAGCGAGCTGGCTCGCCGAGGGCGGGGGAGTTATGAGACTGACGAGGACGAGCGAAAAAAGTGAGGTGAGGAGTGCGGGAAAGATGGCGTCGCGGTCGGTGAGGATGGCGGGGAGATGGGTGTGGATGAAGGCGGAGTCCCAGGTGATGGTGACCAGCGTTCCGAGAGCGATGGAGATTACCGCCGCTGTCGCTGTGGTCCGCTTCCAGAAGAAGGCGGCGAGGATGACAGGCGTTAATGCGGCGGAGTAGATGGTGTAGGCGTAGAGAGATTTTTTGAGGACGGACTCAGTGTGAAGCGACTGGTAGAGCGCCCAGAGGCCCAATAGGACGACCATGAGGCGGCTGACGATGAGGATGCGTTTGTTGGAAGCGTCGCGGGCGATGTAGCGGACGAAGACGTCGTTGACGAGGTTGGTGGCGGGGGAGAAGAGGTAGTTGTTCGCGGTGGAGATAATCTTGGCAAAGATGGCTCCGACGAGGAAGATGCCGAGCCACTTCGGCAGAGCGTTCATGCCGGTGTACGCGAGGATCTCGCGGGGGTGGGCATGGACTTCGCCGGTGGGGAAGAGGGCGGAGCCGGTGACGGCGATGGCGGCGATGGCGACCTCAAGGATGACGGCGCCGATGAACCAGCCGATGACGGAACGGCTTGCGTCCTTCTCGGATCTGGCTGAGAAGAACTTCTGATACATGGACTGGTTGCCGAGCATGAGCAGGCAGGTGGGGAGGAAGAGTTCTAGACCTTGCGCCAGTGTTAGGTCGCCCAGGACCTGAAAGTGGGTGGCGGGAAGCGCGTTGTGGATGCCGCTGAGGCCGCCTGCCAGATGGATGAGGACGGGCAGCGAGCCGAGCAGGGCGGCGGTGGCGAGCAGGCCGATGACGACGTCCATGTAGGCAACCGAGGACATGCCGGCGATGGCGGTGAAGACGATGACGAAGGCGGCGATGATGTACTTGCCGAGGTCGGCGGTGATGAGCTCGGGAAAGACGAGGTGGAGGATGTCGCCGCCGCCGATGAACTGGTAGCTGGTGATGGCGGTGTAGGTGAAGAGGATGGCGATGACGCCGAGGACGCGGGCGGTCTGGTTGTAGCGGGCTTCGAGGAGGTCGGGGATGGTGAATTGGGCGAACTTGCGGGCTCGGGGAGCGATGAAGTAGATGAGGATGAGTCCGGCCCAGCCCCCGGCGGACTGCCAGAGGGCGGCGAAGCCGTGTTTGTAGGCGTTCTCCGCGCCCCCTAGGAGCGAGCCGGAGCCGATCCAGGAGGAGAGCAGGGTGAAGATGAGGACGAACGCGGGCAAGCTGCGGCCGGCGACGAGGTAGTCGGCCTTGGTTTTTGTTTTGTTGACGCGGCTTAGCGAGACGGCGAGAAGAGTGATGCTGATGACGGCCAGGACTGCGGCGTATGGATTCATGTTGGTTGGGGGTTAGTTTACGTGATGGTGCGGTGGCGGCCCACTCACCGCGGTGAGACTGCGATGAATGGGGCACGGACATGTGGCGATGTGAGCGAAATGCGGTGGCTCACTTCCCCTTCGACAGGTTCAGAGTCCGGTCGAGATGACGATTCTCTGCGGGGGGTCCGAAGGGGCGGGATCAGGCGGCGGTGGGGGCGGTCTGGGGTGTGCCGCCGCAGAGGCGGCGTTCGGTGACGGCGGCTTCGATCTCGCTGTTGACCTCGGCTCCGAGCAGGAGCACTACGCCGGTGATGTAGAACCACGTGAGCAGGATGATGACCGCGCCGAGTGAGCCGTAGGTGACGGAGTAGTTGTTGAAGAAGTGGAGATAGAGGCGGAGGGCGAAGGAGGCGAGTAGCCAGGCGACGATGCCGATGGCGGCTCCGGGTGAGAGCCAGTGCCAGCGGCTCTTCTTCACGTCCGGCGCGAAGAAGTAGATGACGGCGAAGATGATCGCGAGGAGAGCGGTGGCTACGATCCATCCTACGAGACGGCTGAGGATGGCGGCGGCGATGGCCAGAGGGTGGTGGTAGATCATCTTGTGGGCGAACGCGGCGAGCATGTCTCCGCCGAGCATGGATGCGAGGAGTCCGGTGACCAGGACAGAGAGAGCCGTCGTGACGCCGATGGCGGAGAGGCGTGCCTTCCAGTAAGGGCGGGTTTCGGGGACCTTGTAGACGAGGTTCAGGGTGTCCTGGATGGCGGAGAATCCAACCGAAGCGGACCAAATGGCGGCGACGAGACCGAAGGTGACTTTTCCGGTTGAGGATGCCGCCGTGGTCTGGTTGAAGGTCTCGAGGACGATTCCCATCGCGGAGGGTGGGATGACGACCGATAGGTAAGCGAGGAGGGTGCTGTAGATGTGTGAAGCGGAGCGCGCCGCAAGGCCAAGCAGGGAGCTGGCGCTGACCAATGTGGGAAAGAGCGCGAAGAGGAAGTAAAAGCCGAGTTCAGCAGCGCGGCCGAGGAGGTTATCGGCGAGGAAGGACTTTGCGGTGCGCTTGACGACGGTGAACAGGGGCGTGCCTTGCAGGTCCCAGAGCGATCCGATGGGCGAGGCGGAGACGATGGCCCATACGGTTCGCTGGCGGGCTGCGGCGAGTCGGGCGGGGTCGATGATTTGCGGCGAGGCGGGTTGGGCGCGCGGGGCGTCCTGTTTCGGATCGGGGGGATCGATGTGCGGCATCTGTGCGGTACCTTTCGCCCAGAGATAGATGCGCCGTTAACGGAATCAGAGGGCCGATGGGCTAAGGTTAGGAAGTTGAGTGATCGAAGTGGGCGTGTCCGCATCCAATGTCCAGGGAGAACAGGCCGGTGAAAAGAGTCTCTGTGCGCCGCAGGCGTCCGTTCAAGATACAGAAGCTGGAGCAGCTTGTCCGGCTGGTGCGTGAGAGCCATGAGCAGCCGATTACCGGCGAGCCGCGGCTGCCCGAGATCGCTGAGGCCGGAGAGACGGGGATCACGTTTCTGGGGCACTCTTCCTTTCTGCTGCAGGTGGGTGGGAAGAATATCCTGGTAGATCCGGTCTTTTCTACACGGCTGGTTGTGTTGCGGCGGCAACGCGCGCCGGGGGTGATGGTGCGGGATTTGCCGCCGATCGATCTGGTGCTGTTGACGCATGCGCACATGGACCATCTGGATAAGGCGTCTCTGCGGCGGGTGATCCGGGCTACGCGGCGGCTGCGGGGAACGACACCGGAAGTCGTGGTGCCGAATGGCGTGGAGGATCTCGTGCAGTGGATGGGCTTCGAGAAGCTGCACGTGATGAGTTGGTGGAACGAGATTGAGACGCTGGGACTGAAGATCGTGATGACTCCTTGCAAGCACTGGGGAGCGAGGATGTTCCGCGATATGCACCGGGAGTACGGCGGGTACTTCATCGCGCCGACGGATGGTGGGCAGACGGTGTATCACTCCGGTGACACAGCTTATTTCGAGGGGTTTAGCCAGGTGGGTGAGCGGCTGCGGCCGGATGTGGCGTTGTTGCCGATTGGGGCGTATTTTCCTGACACGTACAGGACGGTGCATACGTCGCCTGAAGAGGCGGTGCGCGGGTTCATGGAGTGTGGTGCGAAGTGGATGATTCCGATGCACTTCGGGACATTCCGGCTGGGACGTGAACCCATGGAAGAGCCGGTCGAACGATTGAATGCGGATGCTTCACGGCTGGGAATTACGGACAAGGTCCGGGTGCTGACCGAGGGTGAGACGATGCTCTTATCGCGAGAGGGTTCAGTGATGGCCGCTCGTCCGGCGATCAATGAGAGGGAATCCTCCTCATCTTTGGCTGCATCGTATGGGCATGGCTAATTCGGCGGTTTTGAACAACGTAAATGCAGCGGCGAGTGGAACGTTTTCGCTGGGTGGAGACCTTCCGGTACACCGGTTGGGTTTCGGCGCGATGCGCATCACGGGCGAAGGCGTGTGGGGCGAGCCCAAGGACATTGAGGGCGCGAAGAAGGTTCTGAAGCGCGCTGTGGAGCTGGGCGTGAACTTTATCGACACGTCGGATGCCTATGGGCCGGACGTGAGTGAGCGGCTAATCGGCGAGGCGTTGGCACCGTATGCGAACGGCGTAGTGATTGCGACCAAGGGCGGCCTGACGCGGCAGGGGCCGAACAAGTGGCTGCCGGTTGGGCGTCCTGAGTATCTTCAGCAGCAGGTGGAGATGAGCCTGCGGCGTCTGAAGCTGGAGCGGATCGAGCTTTGGCAGCTGCACAGGATCGACCCGAAGGTTCCGGTTGAGGAGTCGCTCGGCATCATCAAGAAATTGCAGACGGCTGGGAAGATTCGCCATGTGGGCTTGTCTGAAGTGAAGCCGCATGAGATCGAGCAGGCGCGGAAGGTGATCGATATCGTCAGCGTGCAGAACCAGTACAACATTGGTGATCGGAAGCACGACGATACGCTGGAGTACTGCACGAAGAACAACATCGCGTTCATTCCCTGGTATCCGGTGGCGGCGGGTAAGCTGGCTCAGCCGGGCGGCAAGCTGGATACGGCGGCGAAGCAGCATGGAGCGACGGTGTCGCAACTCTCGCTGGCGTGGCTGTTACAGAAATCGCCGGTGATCCTGCCGATTCCGGGGACTACTTCGGTGGCGCATTTGGAGGAGAATATTGGTGCGGGGCAGGTGGAGTTGAGCGCGGCTGAGTGGAAAGAGATTGAGGATTCGGCGAAGTAAGAGTTTTTGAAAATGATGTGAGTGGCCCGGGGTCTCGGTTTGAGACTCCGGGCCGTTTCTGTTTGTGGTGGCTGAAAGGTTTGAGCTGTTTTGGCGAGGGAATGGCGATGCAGGTCCTTCGACTTCGGCGCGTGCGATGAAACTGCACGCGCCTCCGCTCAGGATGACGGGGATTGGTGGAGGGAGGAAAGCGGTTCATGCTTCGCACGAATGTCCCACTCATGCGATGAAGCCGCATGAATGGGGCACCCGGCTAGAAGTGAAGGTGTTGAGCTTTGGGCACGTGAACAGACCTTAGTGCATGCGGCCTTTGGCGGTGGGATTCTCGATTCTTACTGGGATGGGTTTTGAGGGTGGGCCTTCGCCGTGGGAGTTGCTGGAGGTGACGGTGTAGTAGCTCATGCCGATTGGGGCCTGGATGCCGGAGTAGATGGCCGTGGTCAGACCTGTGGCGATGGTGTGGAAGGAGCCGTCGGCCTTGTCGGAAGCGGCGACGGTATAGGTGACTGCGTCGGAAACTGCGGGCCAGGTCAGGGTTACGCTGCCGCCTTTGATCTCTGGGGAGATGTTGGTGGGTGCAGCAGGAGATTGGCTGTCCGGCAAAAGGCCGTAGATGCAGAGGCCGCCGGTGCCGATGTTCTCCTTGCCGAAGCTGGCGAGGAAGACCTTGCCGTTGGCGACGGTGGGCGGGGCCATCTTGGAGTAGCCGTCGCAGTCATCGCGACCGCGGTTCTGCCAGGAGTTCCAGAGCTCGTGGTTGATGTCGTCGGCGTCGTAGGCGTGGAGGATGCCGGGGCGGGTCTCGTGCCAGGAGTCGCCGCTGGCGTGGATGGCGGCCCAGAGAATGCCATCGTGACCACCGTTAGCCGAGAGCGAGAGCATCGCCCCGGGATGACCTTCGTTCGACTCGGGTCGAGTGATGATGGGAGTTTCGCCTACCTTGCCGTTGGTGATCTTGTAGACGCGTTCCTTGTCGCGCTGGCCCCAGATGTAGAGCAGGTCGCCGTTTTTGGCGCTCTGCCAGAAGACAACGCTGTGCAGGTGCGAGCCGGTGGCCTGGAAGTGCTGGATGGCGTGCTGGTCGCCAAGATGGCCGAGCTTGCGCGTGTCTAGAGTGTAGAGCACGCCTTCTTTGCCGCCGCCCACGACCAGATTAGTACCGGGGATGAGGGTTGCGCCGGAGGAGTCTAGGTCGTTGTCCTTCGCGTCGAGTTCGCGGTGGTTGGTGGGGGTGAACCAGTCGAGGAGCTTGAGCGAGGGGCTGAGCTTCATGAAGCTTTCGCTGAAGTCGGTCACGCCGTTCCAGGTTCCGTTGCCGGTGACGATGTAGATGTTGCCGGCGGCATCGACGGCGGGCGCCTGGCCGGACTGCCAGATGCTGGCCTGGCCGCCCTTGGGCGAGGTGTTGAGGACGGCGGTCTGGCGGAGGGTGCGGGCGTCGTAGCCGAGCAGGAAGCCGTGGTACGGCTCCTTGTCGCAGTGCGAGGCGTAGCCGACGTAGACGGTGTGGTTGGTGAGCAGCAGCGCCGGGCGCTGATTCTGGAGCAGGGGATCGAAGGCGGGGGCGGTGATGGTGACCGGGCTGTTTGCGAGGTCTGCGCCGCTGGCCAGGTCAAGCGCATGGAGGCGCTGGGTGAACTTGTCACCGACTCTTGTGAGGGCGACTACGTAGAGGGCGTTGTGCGGCTTGTCGATGACCGGGGTGCCGATGATGCCCATGCTGCCGTTGAGGTCGAGGCAGCCCAAGTCGGCGTCGTAGAGGTTGGCGGGAGCGCCGAAGTTGACGTGCCAGATGGGCTTTGTCGCTTTAGGATCGTTGGCGTCGAAGGCGTAGACGCTGTTGTTGACGGTGGTGATGAAGACGAGGTCGTGGGTGCCGGTGCCGAAGCTCGAGTCTTTGAGCTTGATGTCGGTGACGACGAGGGGCTGGGAGTAGACCTGGTCGTCTACCGGGAACTTTGTCAGTAGGCCGAAGGTGGACGCGGTCACGTTGGCCGGGGTGAGGGCGGTCTCGTGGGTGTTTGCGCCGGTGCGGGCGAGGTCGTTGTGGTTGGTGGTGACGTCGACCTTTTGCTGGGCCGGGGCTGCTAGAGCTATCAAGGCAAAGACAACGGCAAAGGCGAGATGCGGGGGTCTCTGCACTGCGCGACGGACGATGGTGCCGTCCGCCGCTTCGGCTGAGATGACGATTTCTTTCTTAGAGGAACGAAGTTTTGGCGCGGCGAGAAGACGCTGGATCGGCATGGGGGGAGTCTACTAGAGGTCGGACCTCTTTGGCTCTCTCCAGAGCCTGGCCTACTTCGGGTGTTCGGTGACGATGAGGGCACGGGCGGTGCGGTCGCCGTTGCAAAGGTACTGACGCGTGGTGTTGGCGTCGATCCAGACGACGTCGCCTTTACAGAGCCAGTGGCGCTCGTTGGGGAGCGCGATTTCCAGTTCGCCGTCTAGGACGTAGACGAACTCGGTGCCGCGGAAGATTTTGGGGGTGAACTCGCACTCTTCGCCGTTGGGGAGGAACTCGGCGAGGCAGGGGACCATGTGGCGGTCGGGGATGAGGGCGCTCAGGCTTTGCGAGACGAAGCGGGAGTTCTGCTTTTGCTTTCTGGTGATGGGAATGCGATCGCTCTTTGAGAGGCGGCGGAAGGAGACTTTCTTGTCGACGGTGAAGAAACAGGAGAGGTCTCGTTGGAAGACGAGGGCTATGCGGGCGAGGTTGCGGATGGTGGGGACGACGCGACCGGTCTCGAGTTGCGAGAGGAAGCTGGCGGAGAGGCCGGAGAGGCGACCCAGTTCGACCAGGCCCATGGAGCGCTTCAAACGCATGGAACGGATACGTTCGCCGATGAGCTTTTCGTCGATCTGCTGCTCGACGCGGGTGGGATCGACGACGGAGAAGTCGTGGCTGACGGCTGCGTCCTCGTTCAGGGGGGAGTCGAGTTCGGCTTGCTTGATCTCTGGCATGTACCTCCTAGGATGATCCCGGAGGCCAAGCTGGAGGGGAACGACCTTCAGGCTTGTTGATCGGGTGAAATTCGGCGGCCAAAGATTGCGGTGCCGATGCGGACGCAGGTGCTGCCCTCCTCGATAGCGACGGCGAAGTCGTTGGACATGCCGGTGGAGAGCCGGGTAAGGGTGGGGTGGAGGCGCTGCTGGGCGTCGCGGAGTTCGCGGAGATGACGGAAGTAGGGGCGGGCGGTCTCGGCGTCCTCGCTCCAGGGCGGAACGGTCATCAGGCCGACGGCGGTGAGGTTTTCGAGGGGAGCGATGGCGTTGAGCAGGGCGGGGAGTTCCTCGGGGGAGATGCCGTGCTTGGAATCTTCGTGGGAGAGTTTGACCTCGATGTAGATGGGGAGTTTCTTGCCGAGCGTTGCGGCGGCGCTGTCGAGGCGCTGGGCGAGTTTGACCGAGTCGACGGTGTCGATAGAGTGGAATAATTCGGCTGCTTTGCTGGATTTGTTGGACTGCAAGGGGCCGATGAGGTGATATTCGCCTTCGGTGCAGGCGGAGAGCGAGGGGAACTTGCCGGCGAACTCCTGGACGCGGTTTTCTCCGAAGAGGCGCTGGCCGGCGGCGTAGGCTTCGAGGAGGGATTCGACGGGATGGACCTTGCTGACGGCCATCAGGGAGACCGAGGATTCGGGGCGGTTGGCGCGGCGGCAGGCGACGGTGACGTCTTCGCGGACGCGGGCGAGATTTGCTTCTATGGTCATGCTTGTTGCATCTTATCTCTATAGGGATTTGGAAGCAGCGATGAGCAGAATGCCGTTTTGCCCGATGAACGATTCCCGATGTTGTACGGATGCGTGTTGTTGCGCTTAGGCGCGGCGACAGGCACGACCCCTCCTGTGAATTTTTAGTTCCGGTTTCAGTCCCGAAACCCATGTCTCGAAGGCGAGGCGCCGGGGCACCACCTCTTTGTAATCCACCAGAAAAGGAAGACCGATATGTCACTGCAGCTTGGCGATATTGTGCCTGATTTCACGGCGCAGACTACCGAAGGCGAGATTCACTTCTACGACTACATTGATGGCAAGTGGGCGGTGCTGTTCTCGCACCCCAAGAACTTTACGCCTGTCTGCACGACGGAGCTGGGCTACACGGCGTACCTGAAGCCGCAGTTCGATAAGCGCGGCGTGAAGGTGATCGGCCTGAGCGTGGACAAGCTCGAGTCGCACGAGCCGTGGTCGAAGGACATTGAAGAGACGCAGGGAACGGCGCTGAACTTCCCGCTGATCGCCGACACCGACAAGACGATTGCGAACCTCTACGACATGATCCATCCGAATGCTTCGGACAGTGCGACGGTGCGGAGCGTGTTTGTGATTGGGCCGGACAAGAAGCTGAAGTTGTCGATGACCTACCCGGCTTCGACGGGGCGGAACTTCGACGAGATCGTGCGCGTGATCGATTCGCTGCAACTGACAGCGAAGCACCAGGTGGCGACTCCGGTGAACTGGAAGAACGGCGAGGATGTGATCATCGTTCCGGCGGTCTCGGATGAGCAGGCGAAGGAGAAGTTTCCTGCGGGATGGAAGACTTTGAAGCCGTATCTGCGGGTGGTTGCCCAGCCTCAGTAATTGCTCGCTCTAAGCGAAAGTGGCAGCAGGCCGATTGGCTTGCTGCCACTTTCTGTTTGCAGGTGCGCGATTGTTTACGACTGACTAGGTAGGACACGCTGCACCGGGCCGAGGCGGTCGCTGCCCTGGAACGGGATCATCCAGCCGGGGTACTCCGGTGGGAGAGCGCTGACTTCGTCTAAGGTCTTCATCTCATCGGCCGTGAGGATGACCGAGTCTGCGGCGAGGTTCTGGTGCAGCTGGTCGAGGCGCTTGGCTCCGATGATGACGGAGGTGACGAAGGGCTTCGCCAGGATCCATGCGAGGGCGATCGTCGCTATGGAGACGCTGTGGGCCTTGGCGATGGGCTCGATGGCGTCCAGGATCTTCCAGGTGCGCTCCTTGTCGACAAGAGGGAAGTCGAAGGCGGAGCGGCGGGAGTCCTCGGGCTTCTGGTTTTCGCGGCTGAATTTGCCGGAGAGCAGGCCGCCAGCGAGCGGGCTCCATACCAGGAGGCCGGTCTTCTGGTCTTCGAGGACGGGAACGATCTCGCGTTCGAGGTCTCGGCCCGCGATGGAGTAGTAGGCCTGGAGGGTGTCGAACTTTGCCAGGCCCTTGTGTTCGGAGATGCCGAGAGACTTCATGATGCGCCAGGCCTGCCAGTTGGAGCAGCCGATGTAGCGGACCTTGCCCTGCTGGACGAGCGTGTCTAAAGCACGCATGGTCTCTTCGACGGGCGTGACGACATCGGTCCCATGAATCTGGTAGAGGTCGATGTAGTCGGTCTGGAGGCGGCGGAGGCTGGCGTCGACGGCGTCCATGATGTGGCCGCGTGATGCGCCTACATCGTTGCGTCCCTGGCCGACGCGGCCGTAGGCCTTGGTGGCGAGCACGATGTCTTTGCGGGCGATGTTGAGATTCTTGAGGGAGCGGCCGAGGGTGAGCTCGGACTCGCCTTCGGAGTAGACGTCGGCGGTGTCGATGAAGTTGACACCGGCCTCGACGGAGGCGCTGATGAGGGAGTCCGCGGTGGCCTGGTCCTGTGAGCCGATCGCGGTCCAGAAGCCTTTGCCGGCGAAGGTCATGGTGCCGAGACAGATGTGTGAGACGAGGAGGCCGGTGTTGCCGAGGGTCTTGTATTGCATGCGAGGATACCTTTCCAGTGCTCCGTTGCGTTGGGTGCTGCTCGATCGTTAAGTGTGCCGCCTATCGTTTTAGATAGCGAAGATCGCGGAGCGGTTGACTAATGTTTGGCAAGAAGGCGTTTGCTTGATCCGCAGATGCCGGGCAGTGACTGAATCGCCATCGTTCCGAGGCTCTCCGCGGACCTGCGGTCAGAAGCGTTTCCACGGTAAATCGAAGCGATTGTGGCTCATATCGTGCTTCATCTTGCGGTTCGCGGGCGTGAATTTCCGTTGATCGAGGGTTAAGCCGCCTCGATACGCTCGATCGTGCATGGGACGAAACGGGATTTTCTTCGTACAATTATGGAGTACTCACACTCACTTCAAGCAGAGCTATAAGGTCATCCGAGCCTCCACGATGAGAGCCGGATCGACTTTACATCGGTATCCATTCCGCGCCCGCGGAATCAGCTCCAAAAACGTATTGATTCAATCGCACTAAGTGGCCTCCGCTTCCCCTTGCTGGGAGGACGGTCGAACTTACCTCTTTTCCAGCAACGCACATGCGGCGGATACAGGAGAACTCCATTGATTCAACGACTGTCTTGTTTTCTTATGTTCACTTTTTGTTTCGTAGCCGCCGCATTCGGCCAGGCAACGTCCGTAAGCGGCACTGTCTCTGACCCCACCGGCGCGGTCGTTGTGGACGCGGCTATTACGCTGACCAACATCGATACGGCTGCTGCGCGCACTGGAGCGACGAACAAGCAGGGCGTTTATCAGTTCTCTCAGGTTGCGCCCGGCAACTACAGCATTACCGCGGATTCCGCGGGTTTCGGTAAGGCGACGATCGCCAAGGTGCAGTTGCTGGTGAATACGCCCTCTACCTTCGATATCACTCTTCAAAGCGCCAGCAGTGAGGTGGTCGTTGACGTCACGAGCAGCGCGAGCCAGGTGAATACTTCTGACGCCTCCCTGGGAAACGTTATATCGACCAAGCCGATCGTTCAGCTTCCGCTTGAGGGCCGCAACGTCACTGGATTGCTCGCTCTCCAGCCCGGCGTCACGTTCATCAAGGAGCCGAATCCCGGGTCCAAGAACGACTATCGTAGTGGATCTGTAAACGGTGGCAAGTCTGACCAGGCCAACGTCCTGCTCGACGGTGTGGACGCGAACGACCAGCAGAATCGCACGTCCTTCACCAGTGTGCTTCGGGTTACGCCTGATTCGATTCAGGAGTTCCGCACCATCACGAGCAACCCCAGCGCGGACCTCGGCCACAGCTCCGGTGCTCAGGTCACGCTCGTGACCAAGGGTGGGACCAACACCTTCCATGGCAGCGCCTATGAGTACAACCGCAACACGGAGCTCGAAGCCAACCAGTTCCTGAATAAGCGCGCGACGCCTGTGCTTGCTCGTCCGGCACTCATCCGCAACGTCTTCGGCGCGGCGGTTGGTGGTCCCATCAAGAGAGATCGTGCCTTCCTCTTCATGAACTACGAAGGGCGTCGCGATGCCAGCGCGACCTCGCAGAACCGTACGGTTCCGACCGATGCCTTCCGCGCCGGTACCTTTACGTATGCCACGACAACAGGTGGCAACAATACTTTGACGCCCGCGCAAGTCCAGGCGCTCGACCCCCAGGGCATGGGCGAAAACCCCGCTGTTCTTGCAGACTTCCAGAAGTATCCGCATTCGAATATCGCTGGCGGCGACACCATCAATACCGGCGGCTACACCTTCAACGCCAAGACGCCGCTGACCTACAACACCTACATCGCCCGCGCTGACTACAACATTGACAGCGCGGGTAAGCACACCATCTTCTGGCGCGGCAACATGCAGACCGACAACTACGCCAACGGAGCTCCGCAGTTCCCCGGTGAGCCTTCGTCGAGTGTCTACGTGAACTTCAGCAAGGGCTACGCGTTCGGTTACAACTGGATTGTTTCGCCGAATGTAGTGAACTCGCTGCGCTTCGGCTATACCCGCCAAAGCGTCTCGACGACCGGTACTCAGAAGGCATCCACGGCATACTTCGATGCCATCACCCCACTGCACGCGATGGGCGCGGCAAGCTCGACGCAGGCCGGTGGATATGCGACCGCGCAGCAGCTTCCCGTGTATGACATTCGTGACGACCTCACATGGAGCAAGGGCCGCCACACCATTGGCTTCGGCGGAGAGATGTTCTTCCTCCACAACCACTACGCCACCAACTCTGCATCGTTCTCGAACGCCTTCATCGACGGCCTTTACCTCGTGAACGATGGCGGCGACTTTCTCGCTCCAGACGCCAAGAAGACGACTGCGTATGAACTCCAATTCACCAACCTGCTCGGGCTCGAGGCAAAGCTACAGCGTCGCAGCAACTATGACCTGAGCGGCAACACGCTGGCTGACGGCTCCACGGTCAAGCGCAACTTCGCCGAGAAGCACTTCGACCTCTACGTTCAGGATAGTTGGAAGGCTCGTCCGAATCTGACGCTTACCGCTGGCGTGCGCTACACCATGAGTCCGCCCCTCACTGAGACCCAGGGCTTCAACGTCAGCTCCACCCAGTCGCTTGGCGCGTACCTCACCAAGCGCGGTCAGCTTGCTGCCAGCGGCCAGTCGCAGGCGCTTGCAGGAAACGTAACCTACGACCTGTCGTCGAAGCTTGGGAAGTCGCTCTACAACTTCCAGAACGACTTTGCACCGCGCGTCTCGTTTGCGTGGTCGCCCAAGTTTGAGCATGGAATTGGTCGCGCTATCACCGGCGATCAGGACCAGTTTTCCATCCGCGGTGGCTTCGGTCTCTTCTACGACGCCTTCGGTCAGGGCCTGGAGCGCGACTATGCGAGCGCTGTCGGCTTCTCCACGCTCACACAGAACGGTCCCGGCCAGCAGGTCGCAAACGTACCGCGCTACACCGGCTTCTACGACGTTCCGTTCAATGCTTCCCTGTTCCCGAAGGCTGTAGCTGGCGGCTTCCCGCAGACACCTGCTGCTGGCGGTCTTGCGCAGGCCAGCACGGTCGACTCCTCCATCCGGTCGCCTTACAGCATGAGCGAGAACCTCAGCATCGCTCGTGAACTCAAGGGTGGTTATCTTGTTCAAGTATCGTGGGTCGGCCGCCAGTCTCGCCGTTCCCTCACGGGCGAGGACATCGCAGCTCCCTCTGACCTCTACGACACCGCGTCCAACACGGATTACTTCCAGGCTGCCAAGATTCTGAGCCAGGCTGCGCAAGCCGGCGCCGCAACGGTGCCGACCGTTGCCTACTGGGAGAACCTCTGGCCCGGTGCCGCGAGCTCCACCACCACCGCAACCCAGGCCATCTACCAGCAGTTCGTCGCCAACAAGAACGATTGGACCTCGGCCCTGCTCAACTTCGACGCCTTCTGTACTCCTTCGTGCAGCAAGCTGGGACAGAACACCATGTTCAACTCCCAGTTCGCTGCCCTCTACGCCTTCCGCTCCATTGGAACCGGAAGCTATAACGGCATGCAGGTGCTGGTTCGTAAATCGTTCTCGAAGGGGTATCAGTTCGACTTCAACTACTCTCTTTCGAAGTGCCTGGACCTCGGATCTTCGCCTGAGAGCACGGGTGCCACCACGTCAACCGGCTCTATCCTGAACACGTGGAGCCCGAACCAGATGCACGCTGTTTGCGACTACGATCTTCGCCACCAGATCACCGCTTTTGGGATCGCCGAACTTCCCTTCGGTAAGGGCAAGGCGTATGGCGCGGGAGCCAACAAGCTTACAAATGCACTCATCGGCGGATGGCAGCTTACCACGCTCTTCCGCACCACCAGCGGCTTCCCCGGCAGCGTATCGAACGGCGTCGGTTACCCCACCATCTGGGACTTCACCGGCTACGCAACCCAGACCGGAAAGCTCCCTGGTAAGGGGCCGAAGGGGCAGATGTTCTCAAGCTCGTCCGCAGCGTATGCTGCCTTCGCTCCAACGTTCGCCGGAGAGTCGGGTACACGCAACAGTCTCCGCGGCGATGGTCTTATCACGCTCGATGGCGGCCTCTCCAAGCGCTTCGACCTTTACAGCATCCACGACCAGCAGCACTCAATTCAGTTCCGCTTTGAAGGGTTCAACCTGACCAATACGGCCCGGTTCGATATCTCAACCGCGTCCCTCAACCTGAGCACGCCGGGAACCTTTGGCAAGTATCTCGGACCGCAACAGTTCATCGACCCGCGTGTCTTTCAGGCGGCTCTTCGGTACGAGTTCTAACCTCAACTTATCGCAGTCTCGTCCCGTCTATCGGTACTCGGGGCGAGACCGCAAAACCCTCGTAGAATCTGCATCATTGCGGCATCTGGCTCAGAATTCTTACGTATCTCGCCCAATCTGAAGAAAAAAGCTGGATTCAACGGCATAGAACAGCGCAAACCACGGGTCATCGGTTCCCATTTTGTCCCATAGTCTCTACTCTTTAACCAGTGGTCACCACCTCCGTTTTGTTTCGCGACAACTGCTCGTAGCAAGCACTTAAGTGAGGAAACGTTGCCAGCATTTCATCTCTCAAAGCACAGGGTCTGGATCGCCGGAGCCATTCTTGCAGCATCCGCAACCGGTGCCCTGGCTAAGGCCAAGCCAGCCCCGGCGAAGCTAGACCGCGTCGACCTGGAGTTGATGACGACCAACGAGGTCAAGGCCGCGATCGTTGGTGGCAAGACGACCGCTCTCATCTTCAACGGTGGTACCGAGACTCGCGGGCCGCAGGCTGTCAACGGCGGGCATACCTTTGTGGCGCACGCCAAGGTGGTCGCCATTGCGCACGAGCTTGGGAACGCTCTAGCGGCTCCTGTGCTGCCCTTCTCTCCGAACAATGCTTATCCTGAACTCCCCGGCACTATCGGCATTACGGCCGAGACCTTCAAGGAGGTCAACAAGGAAGTCGCCGAGCAGATGATTCGCAACGGCTTCAAGAATGTTGTGCTGATGGGCGACCATGGCGGCGGGCAGAAGGAGCTTGCCGCACTTGCGACCGAGCTTGATGCGAAGTATTCGTCTGAGGGCATTCACGTTGTTTACTGCGAGGACGCGTACAAGAAGTCGAACGATGATTACGACAAGTGGATCGCCTCGAAGGGACTTTCGCCAAGCGGCCACGCCTCGATCAACGACACTTCGGAGATGATGTATCTTGAGCCCGCGCCCGATGCCTGGGTGCGTCGCGATAAGTTGCCGGAAGCGATCGAACAGATTCCGGTCGGCGCTCCTCCCGCGCAGCCCGGGCACCTGAAGCATTCGACGAACGGGGTGAGCGGGGATGGACGCGCCTCGACGGCCGAGATCGGCAAATACGGGTACGACATTCATGTCAGCGAGTCGGTCGAGCAGATTCGCCAGCTTCTCGCTACTGCAGCAACGTCAACACCCGCGAAGTAGCACCGCAACGGTACAGGTTTGGAGATGGATTGATGCGCAATCGGATGATGATGGCCGTCTGCAGTCTGGGTCTGGTGACCGCCTATGGGCAGGCGCCGAAGGCCCACACGACGGCGACGCCGCACATGACGGTGGACCAGCAGAAGCAGCTTGTGGATCAGTACTGTTCGGACTGCCATAATCCGGACGAGAAGCGTGGCAGCATGACGCTGACCGATCTTGACCTGCAGCATCCGGAGAAGAACATCGATCTTGCGGAGAAGGTGATCCGCCGCGTGGGCGTGAACATGATGCCGCCTCCGGGCAAGGCGCGGCCTGATGCGGCGACGATGAAGCTCTTCGCCACGTCGTTGGCCAGCAACGTCGATACCTACGCGGCCACTCGGCCTGCGATTGGCAATCCTGCGCTGCATCGGTTGAACCGTTCCGAGTATTCGAACTCCGTGCATGAGTTGCTTGATGTGGATGTCGACGCGGAGAAGTTGCTTCCCAGCGATGCCATGAGCCATGGCTTCGACAACATGTCGGACGTGCTGACGCTTTCGCCTGCTTTGATGGAGGCGTACATCCGCGCCGCTGGGCAGATCAGCCGACAGTCCATTGGCGATCGCAGCGCAGCTCCTCTGAGTTCGACGTATAGCCTTCCTCGCGTCGTCTCGCAGGTGGGACATGTCGATGGAGCTCCTAGCGGGACTCGTGGCGGAATCTCGGTCGTCCATACGTTCCCTGCGGACGGCCTCTATACCTTCAAGGTCACCTTCTACTTTTCGCTTGAGGGACAGCTCTTCGGAGCGATGCAGGGGAATGGGCAGCAGATCGAGATCTCGGTCAATGGAGCTCGCGCGGCCGTCTTCACGCTGAATCCGACGATGACCAAGTTCGATGAGCTGCGCACCCCGGCCATCGCGGTCAAGGCTGGGCCGCAGCGAATCACTGCCGCCTTCGTCAACAACTACGATGGCCCGGTGGAAGATGCGGTGCAGCCGGTAGGCTTCTCGCTGCTCGATCTCAACCAGGCGGATCTCCCCGGTCTGACGACGCTGCCGCATGTGCATGAGTTCACCGTCACGGGGCCGACGAAGGTCGAAGGCATCTCTGAGACACCCAGCCGCAAGCTGATCTTCTCCTGCCACCCCGACACTGCCGTGCAAGAAGAGCCCTGTGCCCGGAGTATCGTGACGCGGCTTGCGGCGCAGGCATATCGGCGGCCGGTTACGACTGTTGAAGTTGCACGGCTGATGAAGCTCTACGAGCTTGGCCATGAGAATGGCGGTTTCGAAGGCGGCGTGGGCGTTTCGCTGCAGGCGATCCTTTCGAGCCCTTCGTTCATCTATCGCTTCGAGCGCAGTCGCCAGCAGGGTGTCCGTAAGAACGTGAAGGAGACTGTAGCGCCTTCGGGTTCGCTCTATCCGGTCAGCGATCTCGAGCTTGCATCGCGGCTCTCGTACTTCCTTTGGAGCGCCGCTCCCGACAAGACGCTGTTTGATTTTGCCGAGGCCAACAAGCTTCACAATCCCATCACACTTCGCGCGCAGGTAAAGCGCATGTTGGCCGATCCACGTTCGAAGTCGCTCTCGGCGAACTTCGCGGGGCAGTGGCTTCATCTTCAGAACCTGAAGGGCGTACAGCCGGATGGTTATCTGTATCCCGCTTATGACAAGACGCTTGGCGACTCGATGCGCAAGGAGACCGAGCTCTTCTTCGGCAGCGTGGTGCATGACGACGCCAGCGTGCTTACCCTGCTCGATGGGCACTACACTTACGTCAACGAGCAGCTTGCCGGGCTCTACGGAATTCCAAACGTCTCCGGCAATCGCTTCCGCCGCGTTGAGTTGACGGACCAGAACCGCTTCGGCCTTCTCGGCCAGGCAAGCATTCTTACGCTTACCTCGGCATCCAATCGTACCTCGCCGGTGATCCGCGGCAAGTACGTGATGGAGATCTTCTTCGGCACGCCTCCACCGCCTCCTCCGCCCAATATCCCGGCGCTGAAGGAGCATGGAGATGGCGGCTCGGTGGCGACCGTGCGCGAGCGTCTTGAAGAGCATCGCAAGAACCCCACCTGCGCGGCCTGCCACAAATTCATGGACCCCATCGGATTTGCGCTTGAGAACTACGATCCCATTGGCGCATGGCGCAGCTTCGACTCCGGCGCTCCAATCGATTCGGCGGGCGTCCTCTACGACGGCACCAAGCTCTCCAGTCCGGCCAGCCTGCGGAACGCGCTTATGGCGCACTCCGATGCGTTCCTCGGAACGTTCACCGAGAACCTCTTCGCTTACGGCATGGGGCGCGTGCTTACACCTTCGGATATGCCGGTGGTGCGGTCTATCGCAGCGTCTGCG
This sequence comes from Granulicella aggregans, assembly GCF_014203275.1. Taxonomy (GTDB): domain Bacteria; phylum Acidobacteriota; class Terriglobia; order Terriglobales; family Acidobacteriaceae; genus Edaphobacter. The sequence continues at coordinate 527,195 of NZ_JACHIP010000002.1, read as the reverse complement.
GCGCGGCATGACAACACTTTCTCCTCGTTCGTCATGGGCATCGTCAACAGCGAGCCCTTCCGGATGCGGACTGCAGAGCCTGCTTTGCCCGCTCGGTTTACGGCTGCGATCGATCTCAACGAGGCGGCCACTGCAACCGATACGGCACATCACTAGCATTTAGCAATAAGGGAGCGTTCATGTATCTCACAAAACGGCATCTATCTCGCAGGACAATGTTGCGCAGCATGGGAGCGACGGTGTGTCTCCCCCTACTGGACGCAATGGTTCCCGCGCGCACGGCGCTTGCCGATACTGCCGCTCGCCCCACGTCGCGACTTACCTGCATCGAGATGGTGCACGGCGCCGCTGGCAGCACGATGGACGGCACCAACAAGCACTACTGGTCGCCTGCGGGCGAAGGCTCGAACTTCGAGATGTCCGACACATTGAGCCCGCTGGCAAACTATCGCGACTACATGACGATCGTGACTGGAACGGACCTACGTCCGGCGATGGCTTCGACACCTGAGGAAGAGGGCGCGGACCACATGCGCTCCTCCGCAGCGTACCTGACCGCCGCACACCCGAAGATGACCGAAGGCGCCGACATCTACAACGGCACCTCGATCGATCAGCTCTATGCGAAGCGCTTCGGGCAGGACACGCCATTGCCTTCGTTGCAGCTCTGCATCGAGAGCGCGGACGCATCAGGCGCGTGCGATTACGGCTATGCCTGCGTCTACTCGGACACGATCAGCTGGGCCAACCCCACGACTCCGCTGCCAATGACCATGGACCCGCGCATGGCCTTCGAGACGCTCTTCGGTGATGGCTCGACCCCCGGCGAACGCTTGCAGCGGCAGAAGGTCAACGCCAGTATTCTCGACTGGATCGGTAGCGATGTGCAGAGCCTGCAGAAGAACCTTGGCTCGGCCGACCGCAGCCGCATGAATGATTATCTCGAAAATGTTCGCGAGATTGAGCGCCGCATTCAGCACATCGAGAAGTACAACGCCAGTGGTGAGTCACGGTCGCTGCCCTCGGCTCCGCTTGGCGTTCCCGATAGCTATGCCGAGCATGTGAAGTTGATGTTCGATCTCCAGGTGCTTGCTTTCATGACGGACGTGACCCGCGTCAGCACGTTCAAGATGAGCCGCGACGTCTGCATGCGCGTCTTCGCGGAGAGTGGCGTCACCACGCCGTTCCATAGCTGTTCGCACCACGGTGAGACACCCGCGCATGTGGCTGAGTTCGCGAAGATCAACAAGTACCACGTCAGCCTGCTCAGCTATTACTTCGAGAAGTTGAAGAGCACTCCTGATGGAGATGGCAGTTTGCTGGACCATTCGCTTACCTTGTACGGCAGCCCGATGGGTGACTCAAACGTGCATAACCACAAGCGCCTGCCGCTCTTCCTGATGGGCAAGGGTGGAGGCGTTCGCGGCAACAATCACGTCAAGGTGGCCGACGAGACTCCGATGGCCAACGTGCTGCTGACGATGATGAACAAGCTTGGCATGAACCTGGACCACCTGGGCGACAGCACGGGCGTCATCAACATCTAGCCAGCAGTCTGAAGTGCGCATGGACAGCAAGCCGATGCGCGGAGGAGGTATCCGATGATTCAGCGGAGATTCAATCTTGCAACCCCGATGCTCGCGCTTCTGCTGGCCCCTGCTAGCCTTGCAGCGGACACCGCGGCGCAGCCGGATATCCGGTTGCCCGAGGCCGTCAAGAGTGGGGATGCACTTCAAGTGAAGAAGCTGCTGCGTGCGCATGTTGCCGTCGATAGCCCTGAAGGCGATGGCACGACCGCGCTGCACTGGGCTGTGACCACGGACAACCTAGCGCTTGCGGAGCTTCTGCTCGCGTCTCACGCGAACGTAGATGCTGAGACGCGGCTTGCCGGACTTACGCCGTTGCACCTCGCTGCGCAGAGTGGGAATGCTCCAATGGTTGAGTTGCTCGTCAAGCATGGAGTGCTGGTCAATAAGGCCAATGGACACGGCACGACTCCGCTGATGATGGCTGCGGCTTCGGGAAGCGCCGCTGCCGTTACCGCGTTGGTCGAGCATGGCGCGGACGTCAACCTGCGCGAGCATGTTCATGAGCAGACAGCGCTGATGTTTGCCGCGAATCTCGACCGCGCTGACGCGATCAAGGTGTTGATCGCACATGGAGCCGATCCGAACGCGTCCTCGAAGGTCGTCGAGATTCCGAAGATCAACTTCCGCGAAATGAAGGCGGAAGGGAAGAAGACGGACGGAAAGACCGAGAAGGCCAGCGATAGTGTCGCGAGCAAAGAGGAAGACACAGGCAAGGTCAGCAAGAAGGAAGCGACGGCCAGGGCAGAGGGTATCCGCGCCGATGCTACCAAGCCGGACTACAAAGAACCGCCGGTTGAAAAGTCTGCCGCCATAGCTAAATCTGACGGCGCCAAGCCTGGAGCAGCCAAGGCCGACGCGCCGAAGGAAGATGAATTGATCGCCGCCTACCGCAAGGCAGCAGCCGAACGTAATGCCAAGGTGATGGGTGGCATGACTCCGCTGCTCTACGCCGCGCGCGAAGGCAATCTTGCCGCAGCGACGGCGCTGCTCGATGGCGGAGCGAAGATCGATGAAGTGAGCGGCAGTGAGCACTCTACGCCGCTGGTGCTGGCGATCGCGAATGGACACTACGATTTTGCGAAGCTGATGATCGATCGCGGCGCGAATGTGAATCTTGCAAATGACATGGGTGTCGCTCCGCTGTATGCGACCATCGACGTTCGCTGGCCTCCGCACGAGTGGTCCGCAGAGCCGATTGTCGATCAGGAGAAGACCGATTACCTCACGCTGATGAAGCTGCTGCTGGCGAAGGGCGCAAATCCAAATGCGCAGATCAAGAAGCAGGTCTGGTCGCGCATTTTGAGCGAGAACCGCAACTGGATCGATCCCACTGGATCAACGCCCTTCTGGCGCGCAGCGCAGGCGGATGATGTGAAGGCGATGGAAGTTCTAAAGGCTGGCGGCGCTGACCCAAAGATGCCCTCGAAAATTGGCACGACGCCGTTGATGGTCGCGGCCGGGCTGGGCTGGTCTGCAAACTACAGTACGACTTCGCCCACGCGTCTTGCGGCGATCGAATACTGCATGAGTCAGGGTGCGGACGTGAATGCGAAGGACATTCTCGGCTACACGCCGTTGCATGGGGCGGCATTCGTTGGCGATCTGAAGAACATCCAGTATCTTGTCGATCATGGCGCGAAGATCGATGCGAAGACCAAGGCCGGTGACACCGTGGCCGACCTCGCCAATGGGCCGTTTGAGAAGTCGCTTCCCAACCCGGAAGCTGTCACTCTGCTGGTAAAACTCGGATCGGTCAATTCGAATAACTGCCGCTCCAGCGATTGCGTGCCTCCCGTGAAAGAAGATAAGAAGCCTGTCGTGGCCGAAGTAAAGGACCCTAAGAAGCCTGCGGCAGGCAAAGCTTCTTCGGACAGGTAAGATTCAAGTGCGCGCAGGAACCAGGTTCAGGCAGCAGTGCCGAGCCTGCCGCCCGGAGATTGTGTGAGCTTCAGCAAAGATTCATCGGCCCCGCAAGGTCCATCAACATCGATCGTCGTGAACTGCGGACAGCTCGTCACGGTCGCAGGCCCTTCACGAGCGCGAACCGGCGCTGAGTTGCTGGACCTCGGCATCCGCAACGATGCGGCGATGCTGATTGTGGACGGCCGCATCGCAGCTGTCGACAGCTACGCGGAGATCAGGGCGGTCGCTCCGGCTGATGCGGAGATCATCAACGCGCAAGGCCGCACCGTCATGCCGGGCTTCGTCGATGCGCATACGCATCTGCTCTTCGGCGGTAATCGTCTTGGCGACTTCGAACAACGTATCGCGGGCCGGACGTATCAGGAGATCGCAGCCGCGGGTGGGGGGATCGCGTCCACTCTCGGCAACACACGCAAGGCATCGGAAGAGGATCTCGTCGCAATAGGACAGCGCCACGCGGAGTGGTTTCTTCGCGGCGGCACTACGACCATCGAGGCGAAGTCTGGTTACGGGCTTTCCGTTGAATCGGAGTTGAAGATATTGCGTGCGCTGCGAACGTTGCAACAGCAGGTGCCGATGAAGATCGTGCCTACGCTGCTTGCCGCGCACACGATTCCACCGGAGTTCCGTGCTGATCGTGACGCGTATATTGCGCTGATCACGAAGCAGATCATACCCGCTGTGTGCGAAGAGAAGCTTGCACGCTACTGCGATATCTTCTGCGACGATCACGCCTTCACTGTCGCTGAGGCGCGCCCGCTCCTCGAACACGCGAAACGGAGCGGCCTTGAGCTTCGCATGCACGTAGAGCAGTTCCGCTCCGATGGCGGAGCGAAGCTTGCGGCTGAGCTTGGCGCGGCAACTGCTGACCATCTTGAGTGCATGGCTGTTGACGATATGCCCGCGCTGAAAGACGCCGGTGTACAGCCTGTTCTGCTGCCCGCGTCGGTCTTCGCGCTTGGCCGTACGGAGTATCCGAACGCTCGAGCGATGATCGAAGCGGGGCTTGCGCCGGTGATCGCAACGGACTTCAACCCTGGTTCATCGCCGACTGCTTCGATGCCCTTCATCATCTCGCTTGCCGCTCTTTATATGAAGATGCTCCCTGCGGAGTCGGTGGTCGCATCAACCATCAACGCTGCGGCAAGCCTGAATCTGGCGCATGAGATCGGCTCACTGGAAGTTGGCAAGAAGGCCGACTTCGTCATCCACGAGTTTGATGACTATCGCGAGCTTGCGTACTTTATCGCTACGCCTTCGAGACCTCGCGTCTTCGTCTCTGGACAGGAGGTTTGCTAGCTGTGCTCGCGACCTCTGAGATATTGCGCGCCTTGGTCGGCATTGAAAGCGTTTCTTCGCTTTCGAATGGCCCGTTACTTGATGCGATTCAATCGCTGCTCGAACCGCATGGGTGGTTTATTCAACGCTTCCCTTACATCGCTGCCGACGGTGTTGAGAAGGCTAACCTTCTCGCGGTTCCCAGCCAGTTCAAGGACTCGCTGCCTGATGTGGAGCTATTCTTTGTTTGCCACACCGACACCGTGCCTTTTCGTAGCGAATGGACGGATGCCACGGTTCTCACGGAGAAGGGCGGCTTCCTGCATGGAAATGGATCGTGCGATGTTAAAGGCTCGCTTGCCGCGTTAATCTCCGCTGCGCTTCAAGTCGATACAACGTCTATCAAGAGACCCGTGGCCTTTGCCTTTACCGCGGAAGAAGAGATCGGCTGCATCGGCGCTACAAAGCTCGCTGCAAGCGGAGCTATCCGGCCGCGCTATGTCATCGTCTGCGAGCCTACATCGCTACGTCCCGCGACGGCGGGCAAAGGCTATGCGCTTGCGGAAGTGAACGTGCGTGGACGTGAAGCGCACAGTGCCTTCCCGTATCGCGGAGCCTCCGCGATCAACGCAGCAGCAGGCCTCATCGTCAGGCTGGAGCAGATGCAGCGGCAGGCGAACGAGCAAGGCGACGACCGCTTCACGCCACCAGTGACGACGTTCAACGTTGGCGTCCTCAAAGGTGGAACGGCCAAGAATATCGTTGCCGGTGCTTGCAGCTTCCTTGTCGAATGGCGACCACTGCCTAGCGAAGATCCCCAGCTTGGTGGCAGCATACTGAACGACCTCGCTAGAGCCACCTCCTTCGACCATCCCAACTGCGAGATCGAAATAAACGTCCTGCGCGCCGACTCGGGTTTCTCGAATCCTGCTGGAGACCTGCTTGGAGCAAAGCTGTGCAGCCTGTTAAACCGCGCAGAGACCGGGATCTCCTTCGGCTCAGAAGCCACTCGCTTCGCTTCTCTCGCTGAGGAAACTGTCGTTGTTGGTCCAGGCGATATGGAGACGGCGCACAGCGAGCGCGAACGCGTGCCCATAGACGAACTTGAAGAGTGGACCAACATCATCAAACATCTGCTGCTGAACGGTCTTAGCTAATCGTCATCACGAATCACGCAAAACACCTTGAAAGCGAGCAATAAGATGCCAACACTTTATCTCCCAGAACTTCTCTACATGGAAGGCGCATTCCATGCAGGTATGGGGCTGCTCGTTGGAGGCGATGGTGTAATTCTGAACATCGGCGCGGACCTGGAGGCGAACGGTGCAAAAAACGTCAGGATGCCGGGCAAGGCGATGCTGCCGGGGCTTGTCAATGGTCACTCGCACACGTTTCAGCGGCTCATTCGTGGTGTTGCGGAACACTGCGGAGCCAACGGGGATGACTTCTGGGCGTGGCGCAATACGATGTATCGTGCTGCTTCGCAGCTTACTCCCGAAGAGCTTTATGATGTTGCGCGGATGGCATTCCTCGAGATGGCGCTTACAGGCATCACAGCAGTAGGCGAGTTCCACTATCTTCATCGCCAGCCTGATGGCACGGCTTACGACGATCCGAATCTTCTCTCGATGGCGGTGATTGAAGCAGCGCGTTCCGTTGGTCTTCGCATCTGTCTGCTGCGCGTCGCTTATTCGCGCGCAGGTTATCAACTGCCGCCGAACCCGGGGCAGGCGCGGTTTTACGAGACGAACGTCGAATACCTCAATAGCATGGAGCGGCTTGCCGCAGACCTCCAGGGCCTGGATCCGACCGTTACGTTTGGGGTAGCTCCACATAGCATTCGCGCCGTTACGCTCGATGAAGTGAGGAAGATCAGCGAGTGGGCGGAGATGCGCGGCTTGCCTATTCACATGCACATGGCCGAGCAGGCTGCGGAGTTGGCCGCGTGCGTGCGTGAGTATGGGTACACGCCGATCAAGCTGATGGTGGAGAACAATCTGCTCTCAAGCAACACCACGCTGGTCCATGCGATCCATGTGACGGTGGAAGAGATCGCGCATCTGGCGTGCGCGGGTGCGACCATATGTTCCTGTCCGACGACCGAACGTAATCTTGGCGACGGCATCATCGATGCGGATCAAGCATGTGGCGCGGGCGTACCGTTCTCTTTCGGTACGGATAGCCAGGCAAATATCAATCTGCTCGAAGATGCACGTGAGCTTGACTATCACCTTCGCTTGAAGCGGGAACGCCGCGTGTTGCTTGATGGAATCAACGGGGAGGAGATCTCGCAGCGCCTCTTCGGCTATGCGACGACCGGGGGCGCGAAGAGTCTTAGGATGAACACGGGTGAACTCAAGATCAGTAACCCTGCGGACTTTTTCACGCTTGATCTAAACGATGTTTCGATCGCTGGGGCGGCCCCGAAGGAGTTGCTCTCAACCATCGTGTTTGGTTCAGAGAGGACTGCTGTTAGCGATGTCGTGAGCAACGGGCGCGTTCTGGTTTCAAACAGGCAAAGCGCACTGACCGAAGAAATTGTGACACGTTACACCGCAGTTGCTCGTCGCCTGTCTTCGTTGCCAGCGTAAGTTCGGAGCTGATCGATTTTGGCAGGGGATCCGCCGGTTCAGAGCGGTTAAAAGCAGGCAATCAAGCCGTAGCAAGCAAAAGTGTCGTTGATTCCCCATTCACCGGGATAGCTATTTTTACGTAGGATGAAACTATGATCCAGTTAGATGGAATGAGCTTCAGCGTTGATGAAGTTGTTGCAATTGCCTATGGTCGCGACCAGGTTTCGATTGCGCCCTCCGCCCTTGAGCGCATGTCGATTTCGCGTCGCTTCGTGGAAGAAGCGATGCTGAGCACGCAGCCGGTGTATGCGTTGAACACAGGCGTTGGTCTGCTTGCGAACATTGCGCTGGGTCATGCAGAGATTGAAGAGATGCAGATCAACCTTGTGCGCTCGCACTGCTGCGGTGTGGGCGAGCCGCTGGCGCGCGAGGTGGTTCGCGGCCTGATGGCGATCAGAGCGAATGTGCTGGCCAAGGGCGTTTCGGGCATCCGGCCGGTCATCGCGGAGAGAATCTGCGACCTGCTGAACTGCGGCGTTACGCCGGTGATTCCATCGCGCGGGAGCGTTGGCGCGAGCGGCGACCTTGCGCCACTGGCGCACATGGCGTTGGCCCTGATCGGCGAAGGTGATGCCGAGTATGAAGGCAAGGTTCGTCCCGCATCGGAGTGCCTCGTGCTAGCGGGTCTCGAGCCATTGCAGCTTCAGGCAAAGGAAGGCATCTCGTTGCTGAACGGCACGCAGGCGATGCTTTCGATCGGCTGCCTGCAGTTGAAGGAGATTGAGACGCTGTTTGTTGCCGCGCAGACATCCGCCGCCATCACGATGGAGGCGCTGCGCGGAACTCCGGTCCCCTTCGATGCTCGCCTGCACAAGGTTCGACCGCATCCCGGTCAGTTGCACAGCGCGGAGCACATGCGGTCTCTGCTGGCCGATAGCCCCATTCCGCGCACGCAGGGTGTGAATCGCAAGATTCAGGACGCTTACTGTCTCCGCTGCATTCCCCAGGTACATGGGGCCGCGTGGGACACGTTGCGAGAGGCTCGCCGAGTCTTCGAGATTGAGTTGAACAGCGCTACCGACAATCCGCTCGTCTTCGAGGAAGACATCCTCTCCGGCGGCAACTTCCATGGCGCTCCGCTTGCGCTGAACCTCGACTACCTTGCGATCGCGATCTGCCAGATTGCTGGCATCTCCGAGCGCCGCACCGAGCGCCTGCTGAATCCGACGCTGAACGAAGGGCTTCCAGCATTCCTCGCATCGGCCCCGGGCATCGAGTCTGGGCTGATGATCGCGCAGGTTACTGCGGCTGGTCTCTACGCGGAGATGCGCGTGCTTGCTACTCCTGCGTCGACTGGGTCACTGCCCACCAGCGGCAACCAGGAAGACTTCGTCAGCATGGGCATGACCTCCGCGCTGAAGCTGGAGCAGTCGGTCAAGCTGGCTCGCATGATCGTCGCGATTGAGTTGATGGCGGCAACGCGCGCACTCGACTTCCGCGAAGAAAGCGAGACCACTCCTGTTCTGCAGGAGGCGATACGCCGGTTCCGTGAGTATGTCCCCGCGTGGTCCAAGGACTGCGTTCTTTCGACGCGCATGACTGGAGCGGAGAAGTTCATCGCCTCGGGATCATTGAACAATATCGAGGTACAGGCTTCGGTCGCTGCATGAAGCCGTTGAGGAATTGTTCCCGCAGGCGCTAGACTTGCAATAAGCCCACAGAAATCGCTCGGTCACGCTCCGTCAAGGAGACCGCGTCGGGTCACCGCAATCTTTTTCGAAAGAAACGAGGCTTTGGCGATCATGACGATCAAGCAACTGCTCTTTATCGCTCTTGCCCTCTGTACCGTGGTGTTCTGTGTTCTTTGGTATCAAGAGGCGCGACGGAAGCAGTCGCTCCGTTGGCCGGGACTGCGCGAATGCGGCATTGGTCTGTTCACGCTCTTTCTCGACACGCTTGGTATTGGAGCCTTTGCGACTACGACTGCACTGTATCGTGTGTGGAACCTCGTCGCGGATGAGGACCTGCCCGGCACGCTGAATATTGGCATTACGATCCCGGCCGTCGCGCAGGGATACATCTACATGTCGGTGGTCGATGTTGACCCGAAGACATTGACCTTGATGATCATTGCAGCCGCTGCCGGTGCGTGGTTTGGAGCGGGAATTGTTTCCCGCTGGCCGCGCCGCAAGATCCAGATCGGCATGGGCACAACGCTGTTTGTCACGGCTGGCTTTTTGCTCTGCAGGCAGTTTGACCTGTTGCCACTGGGCGGGGAACTGCTCGGACTCGACGGGCCGCGCCTGTTGATCGCCGTCGCTGCGAACCTGCTGCTTGGCGCGCTGATGACGCTGGGTATTGGATTCTTCGCGCCGTGCATGATGGTCGTGTACATGCTGGGCATGAGCCCGCGCGCGGCGTTTCCCATCATGATGGGCTCGTGCGCTTTTCTTGGCACGGTGGGTAGCATTCGCTTCATTCGCCAGAGCCGCTACAACTGGCGCGCGGCCATTGGCATGACGATCGGTGGTCTGCCCGGCGTATTGCTTGCCGCGTACTTCGTCCGTTCGCTACCGCTCTACGGTCTACGTTGGCTGGTCTTCTGCGTGATGATCTATACCGGCTTCAACATGCTTCGCGCCGCCAGCAGGGAACGTGCGCAAACGCTCAATAAGGAAGTGCAGCCAAGCGTCGCAGAGGCGTAGTGATTGCCTGTCGACCGATGCGTAATTTATTCAGGAGAAGCCTGTGACCACGGGAACGCTGAACGAACTGAAGCCCTTTCTGGGCGCGACTCGCGCGGCGATTCGTGAGCTGCCGCTTTATAACTCGGGCCTCTCCATCGACTACGTTCGCAAGCACTACGGCGTTGAGAAGATCGCCAAGCTTGGCAGCAACGAGAACCCTTATGGGCCCAGCCCGAAGGTGATCGCTGCAGTCGCTAGTGCAGCGGCTGAGATTGGTCTTTATCCTGACGCCTCCTGTGACTCGCTGCGTGCTGTGCTCGCCGGCTATCTACAGGTTGCGCCGGAGCAGCTGATCTTTGGCAATGGCTCTGAGGACCTTATCTCCGTCGCGGTCCACACGTTTCTATCTCCCGGAGATCAGGTCGTTACGTTCGCTCCTTCGTTTGGATTGCATGTGATCTGGCCGCAGTCTGTCGGGGCAGACGTTGCGACCGTATCGATCGGTGTAGATTACAAAATGGACGTGGACGAGGTGATGGCGGCGCTTACGCCCGGCGTCCGCATGCTGCTCTTCGGCAATCCATCGAACCCGGCTGGCACGTCGATTAGTGCCGAAGATTTGCGCAGCATTTTGAATCACCTTACGCCGGAGACGCTTGTGTTGTTCGATGAAGCCTATCTCGAATATGCGATGGCCGATCCGTCCTATCCTGACTTTCACTCGATTCTCGCTGAGTTCAATATTCCGTGGCTGATGCTTCGGACCTTCTCTAAGGCGTATGGTCTCGCGGGGCTTCGCATCGGATACGCGATCGCCTCGGACCCTGAGATTATCCAGTTGATGGACCGAGTTCGCGCGCCCTTCAATGTGAATCGGCTGGCGCAGATCGGTGCGATTGCAGCGCTTGAAGATCGAGGCTACGTGGACAGCGTTGTGACACGCACGGTTGCAGAGCGTGAGCGTATGCGCGCCGAGCTCGAGTTGATGGGCGATACCGCCGCGCCTTCGCTCACGAACTTTCTTTTTCTCGATGCTCGCACCAATGCCTCCGAGATAGCGCGGCGTTTGTTGCCTGGCGGGGTCATCGTAAAGCCGTGGATGGAACCTGCATTCAACACGCACATCCGTGTCAGTGTTGGATCGCGTGAGGCGAATGATCAGTTTCTTGCAGCATGGAAGGCGCTTGCGCGTTGAGCTTGTTCGCTGTCCCGGCCATTACTTATTTATTCAGAAGTACGTGAGGATTTAGCCATGTCATCTACCGTCATCGAGACTCCAGCCGAGCAGGCCATCACTAACCGCTTCGATCCTTCGCGCCAGATCCGCGCACCGCGTGGCGCCGAGATTACCTGCAAGAACTGGCTGAGTGAGGCCGCCTATCGCATGATTCAGAACAATCTGGACAGCGAGGTGGCGGAGGCTCCGGAGAGCCTTGTGGTGTACGGCGGCATTGGCCGCGCTGCGCGTAACTGGGAGTGCTTCGACGAGATCCTCAATTGCCTGCGGAAGCTTGAGGCCAATGAGACGCTGCTGGTGCAATCAGGCAAGCCTGTCGGCGTCTTCGAGACGCATCCCAACGCGCCACGCGTGTTGATCGCGAACTCGAACCTTGTGCCAGCGTGGGCGACGTGGGCGAAGTTCCACGAGCTCGATCGCAAGGGTCTGATGATGTACGGCCAGATGACTGCGGGAAGCTGGATCTACATTGGCTCGCAGGGCATAGTACAGGGGACTTACGAGACGTTTGCAGAGGCAGGACGGCAGCACTACGGTGGCGATCTGCGCGGGCGCTGGATTCTTACTGCTGGGCTTGGAGGCATGGGCGGAGCTCAGCCTCTTGCTGCGACGTTTGCCCATGCGTGTTCGTTGAACATCGAATGCCAGCAGTCACGCATCGACTTCCGTCTACGCTCGCGTTATCTCGACAAGCAGGCTCGGGACCTCGATCATGCGCTTGAGCTGATTCAGTACCACTGCGAGCGCAAAGAGGCCGTGTCCATTGGACTTTTGGGCAACGCGGCGGAGATGCTGCCGGAGCTTGTTCGCCGCGCACAGGCTGGTGGGCCGCGGCCTGATCTTGTTACCGATCAGACCTCGGCACATGATCTTATCAACGGTTACTTGCCCGTCGGATGGACGGTGGAGCAGTGGAAGAATGCTGCCAAGGATTCTTCGCAACATGCAGCGCTTCGCGATGCAGCGGCAGAGGGCTGCGCCGCGCATGTGAGCGCGATGCTTGCCTTCCATGAGATGGGTGTTCCCACGGTCGATTACGGCAACAACATTCGGCAGGTTGCGCTTGAAGCAGGCGTTAAGAACGCCTTTGATTTTCCGGGCTTCGTGCCTGCGTATATTCGTCCGCTGTTCTGTGAGGGCAAAGGGCCTTTCCGCTGGGTGGCGCTCTCGGGCGATCCGGAAGATATCTATAAGACCGACGCGAAGATCAAGGAGATCTTTCCGGAAGAAGATCACGTTCATCGCTGGCTCGACATGGCGCGCGAACGCATTGCTTTTCAGGGACTTCCTTCGCGAATCTGCTGGCTGGGCCTGGGGCAGCGTCATCTTGCAGGGCTTGCGTTCAATGAGATGGTGCGCAATGGCGAACTGAAGGCTCCGATTGTGATTGGCCGCGATCACCTTGATACGGGGTCGGTGGCAAGCCCCAATCGGGAGACGGAGTCGATGCTCGATGGCTCCGATGCCGTGTCGGATTGGCCGCTGCTCAATGCCATGCTGAACACCGCGGGTGGAGCGACGTGGGTGAGCCTGCATCACGGCGGCGGTGTGGGCATGGGATATTCGCAGCACTCCGGCGTCGTCATCGTTGCCGATGGCACCGCCGATGCCGATGCACGGCTGAAGCGCGTGCTCTTCAACGATCCCGCGACTGGTGTGATGCGGCACGCGGACGCGGGCTATGCGCTGGCGGAAGAGACTGCGCGCAAGGCGCACCTGAAGCTGCCGCTGCTTCCGAACAGGCCCGTCGAATAAGGAACTGATGGAGATTCAAGCGCCCATTGCGATTGATAGCGTGGCCTCCATTCCGTGGAAGAACGGTGGAGGTACCACGCGGCAGCTTGCGATGTCACCCGCAGAGGCCGGGGCCAACGACTTCTTATGGCGCCTCAGTATTGCGCAGATCGATGCGCGGGGAGAGTTCTCTGCGTTTCCGGGGATCGATCGCACGATCCTGCTCTGGCAGGGAGACGGCGTGGTTCTTCGCTCACCGGCGTGGCCCGATCATCGACTCGACGAACCGCGCTCTCCTTTCTTCTTTCGTGGTGAAGAAGAGGTTGTATGCGACCTGCTCGGTGGGGCTACGCAGGACTTGAACCTGATGGTGCGGCGCGGCAAGGTCGATGCGACGTTCGAGATCGTCAATGAAACGCGATACTCCGTGCCCGCCTGTGATGACTTCTTCGTCCTCTGTTCATCGGGAAACGCACAGTTCGAAGAGTCGGGTAACGGGCAGGTTGTCGAGATCGGAGCCGGTCATTTTCTGCGGGCTTCGAAGGTCGGTGAAGATCAGGCGTTGGTCATTGCGAATGGCGATGCCTTGCTGGTGGGGATCACCGTTCGGGTGCTGGAGTAGCCGTTGATGCAACGCAAGCTCGGGCTCCGCTGTGTTATAAGAAAATCACGGCCAGATGGGTTTTAGCCATTGATTCAAGTGCTTATAGCCTGGAATTAGCTTGGATCGACCTTCAGATACAGCTTATGCAGGATGTTTGTACTTTGGCTATTTGCAGTGATCGCATACGGTTAAAGCAGACGAACTCTCCGCAGACTTTGCCGCGTCCCTGTTGCACGCGCGAACGTTTCTGCCGCTCCTGCCTCAAGCCAATCGACTCAATTGAATTGCGCCTTACCCCGTGTCGCTTCGCTGATACCCGCTGCACAGCACTCTTTGCCTGGGAGGACTTCAGATGGACAATGGCTCCGTTCTCGACAACATCGGCCGCAAGATCCTGGTCGAACTGCAGAAAGATCCGCGCGCTACCTATGCCGAACTTGGCCGGCGTGTTGGCCTTTCTCCTTCAGCGACGGCGGAACGCGTTCATCGCCTTGAAGAGGCGAAGATCATTCGTGGATACAGGATCGACATCGACCCGGCGGCGCTGGGCTATGCGGTCAAGGCGCATATCCGCATGGTCTGCGATGGTGAGCGCTATCGCCAGTTCACGCAGTTTGTGAAGACGCTTGAAGCGGTGCGTGAGTGCGACCACGTGACCGGAGGCGACGCCCTGATGATGAAGGTGCTGGTGTCGTCCATAGAAGAACTGGAGCAGCTCATCATGAAGCTGCTGAGCTATGGTGTGCCCACAACCAGCCTTGTGCTCTCGCATACGGTCGTGCGCCACGAGTTCAACCTTGAGTTGGAGAAGCCCACGGCGAAGCGTCGCCGCTGATAATCGCTGCGGTGCTACGCCTTTGAGGAGATTGGGATTTCCTTCCGCAATCTGAGTGACTCGTTTGCCTGGATCACTCCAAGTGCAGAGCCTAAACCGACCTTTGCATCGGCAATCGGAGACGTGCCCGTGCGGACGCAGTAGATGAAGGCCCGCGTCGCTGCCGTTGTCGGATCTTCGGCTGTCGATACGTCAACAGGCTTGCCGGGGCCTCGATAGGGCATCTCGTTCGAAGGATTGTAAGACGCACTGGTGACGACACCTTCATCCTTTCCGTTGGCGGCAACTACAGGCTTGGTGATCTTCTTCGGCTCATAGAAGAAGGTTGCATCCTGAAGAGTCAGGTTCAGTGATCCCTTGGTGCCATAGAGCCAAAGTTGATCGCCCATCTTGGCGTTGTCGGTGATCGATGTGAAGATGAAGCGGCGTCCGCCCGAGTAGCTGAGGATCGCCTGCACGTTGTCGTCGGTCTCTCGGCCATCGTGATAGCGGCAGATCGAACCTGACGCCAGGGCGGCTTCGGGATATTCGCCGAAGACCCAGTTGGCGATGTCCATGTGATGTGAGCCAAGCTCCGCGATGAGTCCGAGCGACCACTGGTGATAGAGTCGCCAGTTGATGAGGTGTTCGAGCGATGGATCAGGCACGGGGCGGCGCCAGTCGTTGTTGCGGTGCCAGTAGCCGATGATGTGGGTGACGTCGCCGATCTCTCCCTGCTGGACGCGTTGTACCGCGGCACGGATCCAGGGCGAGTAGCGATACTGGTGGCCGATCTGATAGATGCGCTTGTTCTCGCTGGCTGCGGCTACGATGGCGTTGGCCTGTTCGACGGTGTAGGCCATGACCTTCTCGCCATAGACGTGATGACCACTGGAAAGAGCTGCGACGACGTGCTCTCCGTGGAGGCCCAACGGCGTGGCAACGATGACAGCGTCGAGGTCCTTGCGGTCGAGAAGAGCGCGGTAGTCCTTATGCGGTGCGACCTCGTGTCCGCAGATGCGATTGAGCTGCGCGAATCGGGGCTCGTAGACATCGGCTGCAGCAGCGACGGAGACGCCAGGGACGCGCAGGAAGCTACGGATGAGCTCCTGTCCGCGGCTGCCTGCGCCGATGATTCCCAGGCGAAACGGGGAGCTATCTTTTGCTGGGGCGATCTGACGGGCCGCATCGGTTTCAGCTGCCTCGATGCTCGAGGCTTCGGTGGCAGCATTCAGCACCCCGGTGGAGGCAGATACGGCAAGAGCAGAGAGACTCTGGGTGAATTGACGGCGGCTGATCAAGGTTCAGTTTCCTTTTTCCTGGGAGGGAGATTTCGAAGAGCTATGGTTGGGTGAACACGGTTGGCCCTGCCAGTTTATGGCAATGCAATCGCTGACCGGGGTGGGGCCACGGAAGAGGAGAGCTTCGGTGTTGGGCATAGACGTCAGCAACTGGCGAGAAGCTTCTGGTGGAAGAACGAAGACTACGGTAGAAAGTGCATCGCTGTCGGTCGCGCTTGGGCTGATGACGGTGCTTTGCAGGACGCCTTCCATGGGCCGCAGGGTCTGCGGGTTAAAGATGTGGCAGTAGCGATGGCCGTCCTTGATGAAGAACTTCTGGGTGCAGGCTCCGGAGGAGAGGGATGTGTCCTTGAGCAAGACGGTCGCCGCAGTGATGCCGGTGGATCGCGGGTCTTCTACCTTCACGATCCAGCCGCTTTCTCCGGGTGGGGCTCCGATTGCATAGAGCGTGCTTCCGCCGGCGGAGATAAGCGCTGACTGCACTCCGGCTTCGCGCAGCAGGCGGACGGCGGCGTCCACAGCAAAACCTTTGCCGATGCTTCCGGGATCGAGGTCCATCGCATGATGATTCTTGAAGGAGACGCTACGGTGCTCTTCATCGAGGGTTATCTTCTCGGAACCGATGGAATCGCGTAGGGACTTCAGTTCGGTGTCTAAAGGTACTCGGCCGCCATGCTGATAGAAACCCCAGACACGCAGCAGCGGGCCGACAGTGATGTCAAAGGCTCCGCTGGAGCGCTGGCTCCAGAAAAGGGAACGCTCGAGAAATTGAAAGGTCTCGGGATCAGTGACGACGGGGCCATTCCCGGCATCGCGACTGATTCGGGATAACTCGCTGGATGGCCGGTAGTTACTGAGCAGGTCTTCGAGGCGATCGATCTCGTCGAAGGCGACGTTTGCCTGCTGCTCGGCGGTCGACTGGTCCTTTGCGTAGAGGTCGATGGTGAACTCGGTGCCCATGGCTGCGTGGGAGAGGTGAAACCGCGTCGCGGCCGGGGGAGTCTGGGCCGCAACGAAAACCTGACCCAGAGTCAGCGCAAAAGCGGCGAAACAGGTCAAGATCTGACCTCCGGGGAGGGTCGCGCGCAGAGTCAATGGCATCGGCCTGGCCATGCTTCAAGGCTACGCGCAAAACCAATTTTTGTGGGATATGGTCAGACCACTTCCTTATGGTTGTTTCGTGGTGCTATGCTTTCCGGCCATGTGCAGAACCTCGAGTCTTGCCGTTTTCATCGCAGCGGCCTTCCTCGCTCTTGCGCCGCCCGGGCAGACTCTTCCGGCGGCTGATCACGCGACCTTGCTGGTGGTGAATCAGGGTGACCATAACCTCAGCTTCATCGATCCAGCATCCGGCAAGCAGACACTCGCAGTCGATGTGGGCGGCATCACTGGCCACGAGGTGGTGGCTACTCCGGATGGACGGATGGCGCTCGTGCCGGTCTATGGTGACTCCGGTGTAGGCAAGCCCGGGACTGACGGCCAGCTCGTTACGGTGGTCAATCTCAATCAGCGCAAGGTCTCAGGCACGATTGATTTTGGCCACGGGGTTCGGCCGCACTGCGCTGTCTTTGATAAGCACCGGAACGTGATCTATATTACGACGGAGCTTGATCAAAGCATCAGTATCGTCAATCCGGAGACGCTGAAGATCGTTGGCTCGATCCCGACCGGGCAGGCGCAATCGCACATGCTGGTGCTGTCGCATGATGGGCGTTTCGGCTATACGGCGAATGTGGGGCCCGGTACTGTCTCCGTGCTTGATCTTGCGGCAAAGAAGACGGTTGCGGTGATTCCGATCTCCGGCGAGACGCAGCGGATCTCGATCTCGAACGACGACAAGAAGGTCTTTACCGCCGACCAGAAGAAGCCGCAGCTTGCGGTGATCGATACGGCGAGCAATAAGGTTGCGGGCTGGATTTCTTTGCCTGCGGTTGGATATGGGACCGCGCCGACGCAGGACGGGCGATGGCTGCTGGTGGCTTTGAGGGCTACGCATCAGGTGGCTGTCGTTGACCTGGAAGCTTCAAAAGTAACCCGCACGATTGACGTGCCGGACACGCCTACCGAGATACTCGTGCGGCCCGACGGTAAGGTCGCGTATGTCTCATGCGGCAGCAAGGTGGCCGCAATCGATCTCGGGAGCTGGGCTGTCACCGGACTTATTCAGGCGGGTAAGAACGCGGACGGTCTGGCGTGGGCGCAATGACATTACTTCGGGAGTCCTTCATCCCATAACGCTCGTCTCTACGAGCAAAGAACTAAGGGCAAGGCTAACGATCAGGAGAGCAAGATGATGACACGGCGTGAGTTTCTGGATAAGGCTGCATTGGGGACGGCAGGGCTGGCAATCGCATCGACCGCGAAGAGCTACGGCCAGATTATGGGATCGAACAACCGGTTGAACTTCGCGGTGATCGGGTTAAATGGTCGAGCTTACGCGCATCTTTCGTCGCTCAAGGCAAATAAAGCGAATGCCCGCATCGCTTACGTCTGCGACGTGGAGAGCAACATTCTGAAGAAGTTTGCCGATAGCACGACACAGGAGATGGGTGAGGCTCCGAAGACGGAGAAAGACTTCCGCAACGTCCTCGCGCTGAAAGAGATAGACGCGATCACGATTGCGACGCCCGACCACTGGCATGCTCCGATGGCGATCGCGGGAGTACAGGCGGGCAAGCATGTTTATGTCGAGAAGCCGTGCAGCCACAATCCTGGCGAAGGCGCGATGTTGATCGAAGCGCAGAAGAAGACAGGGAAGCTGGTGCAGATGGGATCGCAGCAGCGCTCCTCACCGCACAGCATCGAGATCGTCGACAAGATTCACAACGGCGCGATTGGGCGAGCTTACTTCGCGAAGGCCTGGTATAGCAACGTGCGGAAGTCCATTGGGACAGGCAAGGAAGTTCCGGTACCAGCGACGCTCGATTGGGACCTGTTCCAGGGGCCGGCTCCACGTCAGGCTTATCGGGATAATGTACAGCCCTACAACTGGCACTGGTTCAAGGTCTGGGGTACGGGCGAATCCCTGAACAACGGTACGCATGAGGTCGATGTCTGCCGCTGGGCGCTGGGCGTCGACTATCCGAAGAGCGTCACCTCGATTGCTGGTCGCTATCAGTTCAAGGATGACTGGCAGTTCTACGACACGATGAGCACAAGCTTCTCCTATGACGACGCGATGATCGCGTGGGAAGGGAAGTGCTGCAACGGGATGAAGTACTACGGACGCGACCGCGGTTCGGCCATCATGGGCACAACCGGCACCGTCGTGTTGGATCGTGATGGATACGAGATCTACGACCTGAAGGGCAAGATGACGAGCGAGTTCAAGGTCGGCAATAAGACTGAATCGGCGGACCTGGTCGGCCGCGATTCGATGACGGACGCACACTTTGCAAACTTCATCGCGGGCATTCAGAAGGGCGAGAAGCTGAAGCAGCCGGTCGCTCAGGGCAACGTTGCGGTGACGATGTTGCAGCTCTCCAATATCGCGTGGGAGACGAAGCGAGAGCTCCACCTGGATCAGACGGATGGCAAGGTGCTGCACGATGCGGAGGCGATGAAGTACTGGGATCGCGAGTATGAAAAGGGCTGGGCGCCCAAGGTCTAGGACATCAACCATCGTTGGTCAGCATTCTTAGGAGAACCATGAAGCCACAGGTTTCGCGTCGCAACTTTCTTCGTACCGCCGCCCTCTCGGGAGCTGCTCTCTCGAGCCCGGCTATCCTCTCTGCAGCTGCAGCGCCCCGTGAAGAGACTGGTAAGCCTTTGCCGCTAAAACTTGGGGTTGCGAGCTACACCTTTCGCGAGTTCAGTCGGGCGCAGATGATCGGGTATTTGAAGCAGATCAATGTCTCTGACCTGAACACGAAGGATACGAAGGATCATCTGCCCATCGATCCCGCGCAGGAGGCGCAAGCGGTCGCCGATTACACCGCCGCGGGCATCAAGCTTCATGCTGCGGGCGCGATCTACTTTCCGAAGGATGAAGACGACGATATCCGCAGCAAGTTTGAGTACTGCAAGCGGGCGGGTATCAAGGTGATCGTTGCCGGCGATCCAAGTCCGGCGAGTCTTCCTCGCGTCGAGAAGTTCGTGAAGGAGTACGACATCCGTATCGCGATCCATAACCATGGCCCCGAAGACAAGCTGTGGCAATCGCCGCTCGACATCCTGAAGCTGATCAAGAATATGGACCCGCGTATCGGATGTTGCATCGACGTAGGCCACACCGCGCGAGCTGGTACCGATGTTGTGGAGGCCATTCACGAGGTCGGGCCGCGTCTCTTCAACATGCACATGAAAGACCTGTCGGATATGAAGGTGAAGGAGAGCCAGGTCGCAGTGGGCGAGGGAAAGATGCCCGTCCGCGAGATCTTCGAGGCGCTGATCGCCACGAAGTACCAGGGCTTCGTGGACCTTGAGTACGAGATCCATGGCGACGACCCGATGCCGGGTGTAATCGCCAGCTTCGCGTACATGCGCGGTGTGCTGGCAGGGCTCGGATACGCAACGCACAGCTGAGCTGAAATAGAAAAGCCGAGAAAGCGGTTTCTCAATGAAGAAGATGGATCGTCGTGAGTTAGGACTTGCGTTATCCGCGTTCGCTGCCCTTGGCGGTATATCGGCGGAGGGCCAGTCGGGAGAGGGCTCGACTCTTGCTCACTCTGAGATCTTTGCTTTCGACAAACTGCCGGTGAACACCGGGAAGAATGGCATGGCTTCACGGTCGGTGATACGCGGTACGCTGGCCACGGGCGAATACATCGAAGTCCACGAGACGATGCTGCCTCCCGGCGAGATGCCTCATCCTCCGCACCGTCATACGCACTCTGAACTGCTGCTGATTCGCGAGGGCAGGCTGGAGGTGACAAGCGATGGCCAACATGGCTATGTCGAACCCGGCGGCGTGATCTTCACCGCGTCCGGCGTCCTACATGGATTGAAAAACGTGGGAAGTGTTCCGGCCAATTATTTTGTTGTCGCCGTGGGTTTGCAGAAAGTAATCGATTAGGTAGTGTCTCTCGCGGTCAAGTGAGGGTGACGAGCAAGGACCTTCCAGAGACAAACGCTTGACGGACGTTTTATACAGCGAGTAAATTCCTCGTGGTCTGACCAATGACACATAGTTTCATTGCCAAACTTTTGGAGGAAATTGATGCTCGCACGTGCTCGAAGCCTTGCCTTATCTCTCGTAGTCTTGTCGATCCTGTTCTGTGGAGGCGGCTTCCTTCATGGGCAGGCCGTTAGCGGAACCATCGTCGGTACAGTGACCGATCCAACGGGTGCAAGCGTCCCCAACGCCCAGATCACCATTATTCTTACGGGCCAAAGCGTCACCTATACGACTGTCAGCAACGAGAGCGGCAACTTTACCGAACCGAATCTTCCCTCTGGCACTTACACGGTCACGATCGTGTCTCAAGGCTTCAAGAAGGAGACCCGGGAGAACATCGCAGTCCTGACCAATCAGACGACTCGCGTCGACGCCAGCCTGTCGACTGGTAGCTCCTCTGAGACGATTACGGTCACGTCCGCTCCTCCTCTGCTGCAGACGGATCGCGCCGACATCTCAACCTCTCTGGAATCGCACCAGATCGCGAGCCTTCCTCTCAGCAGCGGAAACAGCTTCCAGTCTTTGCTCAACACGGTTCCGGGCATGGCGCCTGTAGTCTTCAATAACTCGCAATTCTTCAACGCGAATAATGACCTGTCGGTGAATGCGAACGGCCAGTCTTCTTATGTGAACCTCTACCAGATCGAAGGCATCGATGATGACCAGCGCACCGGCATCCACATCATCCTGGTTCCTCCAGCCGCCGCCATTCAAAACGTCGACATCACCACCAATAACTTCGAGGCCGAGTTCGGCCGGGCGGTCGGATCGGTAGTCAACGTAACCTTGAAATCCGGAACCAACAACTTCCACGGGTCCGCGTTCCAGAGCATGGAAAATAACGGCGTTAATGCGCGGAACTACTTCGCCACCGGCCCGAACGGACGGCTTGTTTACAACTACACGGGCGGCTCGCTTGGCGGCCCGATCTTGAAGGACAAGCTGTTTGCCTTCGGAGACTTCCTCCGCGTCTCAGACCACGAGGCTTCAACGGTAAACGCGAGCGTCCCTTACTACAACGTCACCAACAACGTTCTTGATCTGAGCGGCTACAGCGGCCAGGTCTATGATCCCAACACCGGCGTCACCGCAACCTGCAATGGCAGCGCGGGCACGGCTTGCGGCACCGGTCGGACGCCCTTCGCCAACAACCAGATTCCGCTGTCCAACCCCGGTGTCAGCACGGTTGGCCTCACCGTCCTGCAGGATCTCGATGCTGTCGCCCGCGACCCGAGGCAGAACCTCGCGGTAGGCAAGTACACTGCCGGTGCCACCACCAACAACTTCAGCCAGAACTCACCTTTCTCCAAGGATTCCATAAGCTACGACATCAAGTCCGACTACGCGATCTCAGAGAGGGACCACCTCAGCGGACGCTTCAGCCACCAGAAGACGACCACCTTCCAGGCTCCGCTCTTCGGCAGCTTCCTGGGCGGCCCTGCCGGCGGCGGCTTCGAAGCTACCGGAACCGCGACCGCCTACAGCACCGGAGCAAACTACGACCACACCTTCTCGCCCAAGTTGCTGACCGAGGTCCGGTTCGGCGTCGCACACCTTCGCAACTCCGCCCAACAGAGCGACTATGGCAAGAACGACGCTCGCACGCTTGGTATTCCGGGTAACGGTCCCAACGGAACGAACAACACTCCTACGACCAGCGGCCAGGTAGCCATTACCGTCAATAACAACAACAATAACTTCTCCTCTCCGCTGGTAGGGTATTCGGCCTCGCTGCCGTGGCTTCGCGCCGAATCGAACATCGATGTCGCCAATAACTGGACCAAGATCCTGGGCAATCACACCATCAAGGGTGGTGCAGACATCCGGCGCGTACGCGACGACCTTCTTCAAGGCAATAACAATGCCGCTGCGGGCCAGTTCAACTTCAGCGAAAACCAGACCTCCGCACCGGGAGCCACCAAGTTCAACGGCTCCGCCACCGGCCAGGCAAACGACATCGCCAGCATCCTCTTCAACGTTCCTTACCAGGTCGGTCAGGACACCAACAGCACCTTCCCTGCGTATCGCCAGACGTGGCTCTTCTTCTTCGCTTCTGACAAATGGCAGGCGACACCCAAGCTCACTGTCGACATCGGCCTTCGTTACGAGCTCTATCCTCCGGCAACTCCACGTAAGGCGGGCGGATTCGTCAACTACAACCCGGCTAACAATCAACTCGTGGTCGCCGGTCTCAACGGAAATCCCTCAAACCTGGGAATGAAGACTGACTACACCAACTTCGCTCCTCGTCTGGGCGCGTCGTATCGCGTCAATGATCAGACGGTTGTTCGCGCCGGCTACGGCGTCAGCTACGTCCCCTTTGTCGACAATACTTACGCATACAACTACCCCATTAAGACCAGTACCTTCTACACCAACACCCCGACCTACGGTTCGGCGCTCAATCCCGTTGGCGGCCTTGTCAACTTCGAGACCGGCGTTCCGGCTACGCCCACTGTTGCCTTCGGCTCGGATGGAACGTTGACCGAGAGCGCTGCAAACGGGACCATCGGCCTCGCTAACCTCTACATCCCGCTGAACTTCAAGAACGCTTACGTCTCAAGCTGGAACGTGGCGCTGCAGCAGGCGCTGCCGAAGGATATGTCTCTACAGATCGCCTATGTAGCGAACCACGGCACTCGCATCGACGTTTCCCAGAACATCAACCAGCCCCGGATCTACGGCCAGAGCGCAGCCTATGATCCGTTCAACGTCGCCTTCAAGAAGACCGCCGCCGTCAACCAGTTTTTCCTCGGCTACTCCACCAACTACCAGTCGCTTCAGATCCAGCTCTCGCGCCGCTTCTCCAATGGTCTTGCATTCAGTTCCGCGTTTACGTGGGGCAAGGCGCAGAACTATCAGACCGGGCCGCAGGATGGCGGACTGCTCTTCTGGGCGGGACCCGTTCAACGAAACTACGCGGTCGCGGACTTCGACCGGACACGCAACTTCGAGCAGACCGTCACCTACGAGTTGCCTGCCGGACACGGCCACCAGTTCCTCAATTCCGGGCCAGCCTCCTACGCACTCGGTGGATGGCGGGTCTCGGCCATTCTCTCTGCCGTCTCCGGTCTGCCCTTCCAGATCACCACCAGCAGCGCGACTCCGGGAACTACCCAAACCGTCAACAAGGTCGGTGCCTACAAGGTCACTCACAACGTGACCCAGGCAGCGAACGTCGCCTGGTTCGATCCGACGGCTTTTGTCGCACCCGCCGCGTGCGTTGCCTACTCATCGACCAACACCAATGCCTGCGCCCTCGGAAACACGGGCCGCAACCAGTTCCGCGGTCCTGGCTACTTTTCTGACAACCTCTCACTCTTCAAGACGTTCCCCATCTTCCGCGAGTCCTCACTGGAGGCGCGTTTTGACGCATTCAATCTAACGAATACGCCCGCTTTTGGACTGCCGAATAGCTCGCTGGGCTCGCACCTCGGACAGATCTCCGGGACGCTCGGAAGCGGCGTTGGCAATGTCAACGGAGTCGGCGGTCCCCGCGTTCTTCAGGCGGGAGTGAAGTTCGCTTTCTAGTCATGGCGCATCATCCTATTCCAACGGGGCTTCAGGGGATGGGATGCTGCGCGCCGCCTCGCTTTCGGCTGCTGGTTGGTTGGTCTTCCGGACCGGTGTCAACGTCTAACGTTTCAACGGGACAAGAAAGGAATTTGCCATAATGAATCTCTCCAGGAGAAAGTTTGTTGGAGGCGCGGCAGGCATCGCCGCTACGTTGGCCTCACCTATGCGTGGCTGGGCCGCCACTTCGAAGCTGAAGATCGGCGTCATCTCCGACGAGATATCACAGGACTTCGATCACGCCTGCTCCGTGATCACGAAGGACTTCGGTCTTCATTATGTTGAACTGCGCGAGGTGTGGGGCAAGAATCTGCAAGTGATCACCGATGCCGAGATTGCAGAGGCGCAGAAGATCCTCGCGAAGTACAGCCTCACGGTGACAGATATCAGCAGTCCGCTTTACAAGGTCAACTGGCCCGGTGCGCCGGTGTCGCAGTCTGGAACCAAAGAGGATATGCACGGAGCGGATGAGGTCAATTTCAAGCACCAGGATGAAGTGCTGGAGCGGTCGATCTCGCTGGCGAAACAGTTCAAGACCAACAAGTTGCGCTGCTTCGACTTCTGGCGTATCGATGACGTGAAGCCTTACCGCGCCGCCATCAACGAGACGCTACAGAAGGCGGCGGAGAAGGCGGCGAGCCAGAAGGTAATGCTCGTGCTCGAGAACGAGTTCGCATGCAACACCGCCACGGGCCGGGAGGCTGCGGCGACGCTTGCCGGCGTTTCTTCGCGCAACTTCTCGCTCAACTGGGATCCCGGTAACGCGGTGATGCGCGGAGAGCTCGATGCGTTCCCCAACGGTTGGGACGCGATACCCAAAGATCGCATCCATCACTGCCATGTGAAGAATGCCATCAAGGACGACTCAGGGAAGATCGTCTGGTCGCCGGTCGATAAGGGATATATCGACTGGGCAGCGCAGTTCCGTGCGCTCGAGAAGATCGGCTATTCGGATGCCGTGAACCTGGAGACGCACTGGAAGGGCGGCGGCACACCCGAAGCTTCGACACGCATCAGTTGGGAAGGAATGAAGAAAGATCTCCAACAGGCGGGAGTACTTTCCTAAGCAGGCAACTTCGTTGTTGGACTTAAATAGTCAGGCTGGCTCGGCGAATTTCTAACTACAGCCCAGACTTTACGGATGCTTCCTGCTTGATTAATCCATTCCACGGAGTACAAGAGCCGCCAAACCTACTCTTGAAATAAAGAGCGGGTTTGGCGGCTTTTCGAGTTCGCGTGATTGCGAGGTTGGTCTTCCTGGCAGGCTGAAGATGTTGATCGCGCATTTCGTCGCGGCTCTAATGTAGGCATCGATCTACATGGGACATTAAAAGTTGACGAGAAGAGTCCGATTCTTTCCAGGTGTCTACATAGTTTGCTAGACTCTCGAAGTCTTCCTAAATCCATGCGCTGCGGCGAACCTGCGTATTCCTTGCAGGTGGTCGAACCGGAGCTTCTGTGCGTCGAGTTATCCTTGCTGTTTTTTTTTCTGCTGCTCTTTTTCTGCAAATTGGTTGCGCTGGCGCCGGCTCGGGATCCGGCGGCGGTGGGCAATCGCAGCCAGACAATCCCGTACCCGCGGTCACCGGCATCACCCCGGCGAGCGTGACCGCAGGTGCAGCCCCGCAGACGATCACCGTCAGCGGTTCCGGCTTTGTTGCTGCCTCCGTTATTAACTTCAATGGCGCAGCGCTATCGACCACCTATACGAGTGCGACCTCGCTCCAGGCCCAGGTTCCGGCGTCGGCACTTACCGCAGGCGGAGATGTCTCCGTGACGGTCAGCAACCCCACGCCGGGCGGCGGATCATCTCCGGCGAGCACCTTTGCTGTGATGAGTCCTACACCGTCGGTGAGTTCCATCTCGCCGGCTTACATTCCGCAGGGGCTCGCAGTAACGCTCACGATTAGTGGCAGCGGATTCGAGTCCAACTCCGTGGTGAAGTGGAACGGATCGGCGCGACCCACGACTTTCTTCAGCACCAACACGCTGACTGTAGCTCTGACGGCCGCCGATGTGCCGAGCGCGGGCAACGGGCAGATTGCGGTGAGCAACCCCGGGCCGGGGGGCTCGGATACCCAGGCTGCGACCGAACCTGTCTATGCGGTTCCGGCGATCGCTTCGCTCTCTCCCTCCTCGGCATCGGCCGGGGCAAGTGGAGCCACCGTGACCGTCACCGGCACAAGCTTCTCCTCCGACTCCGTGGTGAAGTTGGACGGCACCGCCGTGCCGACGGCTTATGGCAGCGCGACCACGCTGACGGCGCAGATCTCCGCTGCAGCACTGGCCAATGCGCGGCCTGCATCGATTACCGTGCAGAATCCCACTCCTGTGCCGGTGCTTTCGCCCAGCGTAGCTTTTCCCGTGAACAGCCCAACACCAGTGCTGACGACCGTTTATCCCACCGGCCTGGTGCAGGGTGCTGCTGCCACGGCGATCACGTTGACCGGAACCGGCTTCATCGCCAACTCCAGCATCTCGTGGAACGGCACGGCGCTTCCTACTGTCTATTTCAGCCCTACCGCGCTTGGGACCACTGTACCCGCCACAGATCTCGCCACTGCGGGCGCGGGTCAGATTGCGGTCAGCAATCCGGCCCCGAACGCCGCGACCAGCTCCACACTTTCGTTGCCTGTACTAGCGCCACCAGCCATTTCCAGCGTCAACCCTGGTTATGTTCAGGTCCCAACTTCGGGAGCCACTACATCAACGAACATCACCATAACCGGCACGAACTTTGCAGCTAACGCAACGGTAGCCTTCAACGGCTATACCCTGCCGGTCGTCTCGCAGACCAGCACGCAGATCGTTGCCACCGTCAGCTCGCAGACTCTCTATCAGACCGGTGCCGTGCAGATCTACGTCACGAACCCGGCACCCTCCGCGGGCGGCATTTCCATTACTTCGCAGCCCGCGTCGATCAATGTAATCAGTCCCTCTGCCTCCTTCAACCTGAACCCGAGCTCCGCAGTGTTGGGCAGCCCGGATCTGAAGATCACCCTCTCGGGTTCCGGATTCTTCGCCGACAGCGTCGTTCAGTGGAACGGTGCTCCCCTGGTGACGACCTACGTGTCGAGCAACACTCTTACCGCCGTCGTACCAGCCGGAGACCTCGCGGTGGCTGGCGATGCCACCCTCAGTGTCGCGACTCCTGAAAACATGGGCATCGCTTCGACAACGGCGGCCTTCAATACTTACATCGCGCTGCCGATCAACGGCCTCGTCTACAACGCTAAGGACAGTCTGCTCTATGCCACCATCGCCGGTTCAGGTGGGCCAGGGCTCGGCAATAGCCTCGTAGGTGTCGACCCCGTCACCGGCGCTATCCAGCGCACGATCTTTGTTGGCAGCGAACCGACTCGTGTGGTCTTGTCGACCGATGGAACCCAGGCCTTCGTCGGCCTCAATGGGGCCGGGGCAGTGCGCCAGGTGGATCTCACCAGCGGAGTCGCCGGTGTCCAGTTCACGCTGGGCGGAAGTCAGGGTGTCTATGATCCGCCGTTCACCGCCGCTGGACTCGCCGCCCTTCCCGGCCAGCCGAACTCGGTCGCGGTGTACGGCAGCAACGGCGTGGTCACCATCTTCGACTCAGGTATTGCTCGGCCAAAGACAAGCAGTGGCCTCTCAACCTATTTCTACTCCAACAGCGGCTCCATGACCTTCGGCGCTTCCGCGTCCACGCTCTATCTTGCGGCCTCTACCGTCTCGAGCTACCTGTATCAGCTGACTATCGACAGCACCGGCGTGACGGGCTTCCAACAGCTCTCCTCCAGCGCCGCCGGAGCGACGATCCAGTACGACAATGGCCGCCTCTACACACCGAATGGCCTGGTTACGGATCCCGCGACCGGCGCCACGCTGGGCCAGTTCTCGACCGCATCCCCATACTCAACGGGTACCGTCGCCGCCTCCGGGCCGATCTACTCCGACTCTTCATTGAACCGCGCATGGATCGTGGTCAACAATTTCGGCAGTGCTTCGACCCAGTTGATCGGTTACGACGAGACCAGCTTCCTGCCCGTCACCTCCATCGGACTCAATGGGATTGGTGCGGTCGCGAACAGCAACTACTCGTCCTCGAATCCGGCGGACCTGGTTCGCTGGGGACAGGATGGCCTCGCATTCCACACCGGAACTCAGCTCTTCCTGCTGCATGGCAGCACGGTCAAGGACACCAGCACCACCCCGGCGGACCTGCAGGTCACCACACAACTTCCGGCGACTGTCACCACCGGAACCGCCTTTACCTACCAGGTTCAGGTGAAGAATCTTGGCAGCAGCGACGCTAGCGGCGTTGTACTTGCGACGAGCATGCCCTCGACTCTGCTCTACGGCTCCGCTTCTGTGACCCAAGGGACTTGCAACGGAGGTGGAGTTCTCTATTGCAACCTCGGCAGCCTCGCAAACGGAGCTACGGCAACCCTTACCGTTACGGCTACGCCATCCACCGCTGGAACCGTTCAGGTCTCCGCCACGGTCGATTCGCAGACTTACGATCCAGTTGCGTCCAATAACATCGTTGTCTCCACGACCACAGCAGGAGGCTCACTCTATGCGCCGGTGCCCACCGTCTCCAGCCTCTCGCCAAACGCTCTTGCTACCGGCACGGCCTCGGCGACGCTGACGGTCAATGGAGCAGGCTTCAACTCAGGGTCAGTCGTCAACTGGAACGGGACCGCCTTGACCACGTCGTTCGTCAGCGCCACCCAGCTAACGGCCACTGTTGATAGCTCGTTGCTTACTCAGATCGGCTGGGCGGCGGTTTCGGTCACCAATCCTTCGCCCGGGGGCGGTGCTTCCAGCAATCTCACGGTTAGTGTGTACAGCCTGCTCTCCGTGCCCGCGAACGCGATGGTCTACGACCCGTACAGCCGCAAACTGTTCACTGTCCTGCCCAGCACCTCTACATCTCCTGCGGGTAACAGCCTTGTCTCAATCGATCCTGTAACCGGCACGGTGGGAACGCCCATTACGGTGGGCAGCGAACCCAACACGATCGCCGAGAGCCCGGGTGGAAAGTACTTCTACATTGGTCTCAGCGGCGCAGAGTCGCTCGCTCGATTCAACGTTGCTTCGCAGGCGGTCGACACGACGATTCCACTGGTCAGCCCAGGCTACTTCAGCGGTCCGGTTGCGGCGACTGCGCTGGCTTCCATTCCGGGCCTGGAGAATAGCGTATCGGTGGACAATGTGGGCATTCTGGACTTCAGCGGAACCTCGGCGACGCTGCGTCCGAACTCGGCGCTCGGTTATAACGATGCAGTCTTCCCGGACTCCGGCCACGCCTACACCTACGACAACCAGTCGACCGGCGCGGAGATTTACCGCTACACCGTAGACGCCACCGGAGTCCACAATGTTGACGGCAGCACGCTTCTCGGCACGGGTGGCTTCAGCGGTTCTCTCGCGCTTGATCAGGGCCTGCTCTTCGCATCAGGCGGAGGCATCATTGATCCGACCACCACGCCGCTGACCCAGCTTGGCGTTCTGCCGCTCGGTCCAGGGCCGTACGGTTACGGTCTCGGCGGAGCTGGAGCTCTTCCGTACCAGACCACCAAGAAGAGTTTCGTCTTCGGCATCAACTCTGCTGGAACCTGGGCGGTGGTGATGGAGCGTTTTGACACCCAGCACTTCATCCTCGAAGACTCGGTAACCCTTCCGACCAACTACAACATTATTGAGTCTGTTCCAGCTACTCGCTGGGGACAGGATGGTATCGCTCTGCTGCTCACCGGAGGTATCGGCTCATCCTCACCCTCACAGGTGATGCTGATGCGCGGCGCCTTCGTGCTGCCGGCGGAAGCTTCCGCCAACGGTGCGCCTACGCTGACCTCTGCCGGTAGCGGCACACTTACCTCCGGCAGTGGCAATCAAATCCTTACTGTCGTCGGAACGGGCTTTATACCGGGGGCGAGCGTGCTTTGGAACGGCGTCGCTTACACGACGACCTTCGTGGATACGCAACATCTCACCGTGGCCGTGGGAGCAGCCGACGTGAGCACGCCCGGTACCGTCAGCATCACCTGCCAGAACCCGGGATCGTCCGCGTCGAACGCGGTTACGCTCACTGTCAACTAGCATCGGCAAAACGGGCTGCGGTCGCGGAAATCGTCGGGACCGCAGCCTGTGTCTTAGCGCAAGCTCTGCAAACGGTTTGCACACCTGCCATTGAAGGTGCTTGGATTTCTCGGTAGAGTCTTGCCTGGAGGATATCCGTGCATTCAAAGACTCCGCCCAACCGTACGACTCTTGGCGTGGCTGCCGGGCAGGTCCGACAGATCGACGGCACCGCGCGTCGAAATCGGGTTCACTTAGCACTCGGGTTCCTCGTTATTCTTTTACTCTCTGTCTCTACTTTGCTTTCCGCACAAGATAGAGACATCAACGTCTCGAAGCGCTACCTGAACATCCCGGTCTCCCGCGCGAGCAAGATGCATGTGTTTCAGATAAAGGTCGACGGTGTGGAGAAACGGGAGTTTCCCACGCAATTGGCAGAACATCAGCCTGACTATTGGATCTTCCTCGATATAAGCGAGTTCAAGGGAAAGACCATCCACCTTTCAGGTCCATCGTCACAGGCCGCTCTCGACGCCATCTATCAGGCGGACACAATCGAAGGTGCTGACACGCTCTACAAAGAGCCCAATCGTCCACAGTTCCATTTCACCGTGAAGCGTGGCTGGAGCAACGATATCAACGGCCCCATCTTCTACAAGGGTCAATACCACTTGTTCTGGCAGGCGTTTCCCTTTGGCACCACCTGGGATACCGGCTTTATGTACTGGGGGCACGCTATCAGCAAGGACCTCATCCACTGGCAGGAGAGATCTCCAGCGCTGATGCTCGACCACCTCGGTTCACCCTGGTCGGGAAGCAGTCTCGTTGATCACAACAACGACGGTGGCTGGGGGAAAGATGCGCTGGTGCTGGTCTATACGGCCTTCGATCGGAGATCGAAGAAGCAGGTCCAGTGCATCGCTTACAGCACAGACGGCGGAGCGACGTTCACGCACTATGCAGGGAATCCGATCTTGGATAGCAACAGCGAGGTAGGTTCAAACGACACCCGGGACCCGAAGGTCTTCTGGTACGCCCCGGCCAAGCATTGGGTGATGGTCTTGTTCGAAAAAGATGGAATGTCCTTCTTCACTTCGACGGATCTGAAGAGCTGGACGCGAAAGAGTCATATCAAAGGCCTGCACGAATGTCCGGATCTCTTTGAGCTCCCCATCGACGGCGATCGTGCTCACACGAAGTGGATTCTGCACGGAGGCTCATCGGGTTATTTCATCGGGGCCTTCGATGGCGAATCATTCACCCCGGAGTCGCCTGAGCTTCACTATGCGGAAGGCACGAACGCTCATGGCGACGATGCTCTCTATGCGGCACAATCGTTCGCCGAGATGCCCGATGGCAGACGGGTGCAAATAGCGTGGGGACGAATTCAGCCTGAAGGAATGCCTTTCAACCAGATGATGCTCTTTCCTACGGAGTTCAAGCTGGTGAACACGAAAGGCGGTCCCCGCCTGCGAGCAACCCCCATTGGAGAGATCGATAAGTTACGTGGGAAGGCGGAGACACTGTCCTCGGTGACAACTGGCGAGGTGAATCGGGCGCTCGATAAAGCTGGACCTGGGCCTCTTGATGTGAAGCTCAAGGTCACGCTCGCGAAGGATGACGAGCTGGCTATCGGGTATCAAGGCAAGACAATTGCCACGCTTCATTCCACGGAGTTTGAGAGTGGCCAGGGCTCAGTAGAAGTCCTGATCGATAAGGCTGTGGCGGAGATCTTTGTTGATGGAGGGGCACGCTACATCGTGAGAGAGATACCTGCGGCCACGAGCAGTCACGGCCTAGAGTTCGGCTTCGGAGGAAGTACGAGCGTGGTCAATCGCCTTGAGATCTATCCCATGAAGTCGATCTGGAAGATGCATCAAGCGAGCCACAGACAGGAAGTGCGACCTTGAGCAGGGCTCGTCGCTACAAGAGCGTTGCGCATCTTCACGGAGTCTCCGGATAGGTTCTGTAGCCCACCATCTCCGAGCTAAACAGAGTTCCGCTCACGCGTGAACTCTTCAGGAGCACTTCGAAGTAAGGTAGCTTCTCTGCGTGCAGCATGCTTCGGAAGCCTGTCATGGAATTTTCCGACGTTAGAAACTCTGCTGCCGCGCTGGTCGCGCTGGAGTCGGTGCCGGCCAGCACGATGACGCTTCCAGTGTGGCTAAGATTCGGTAGATAAGCGATGACGCTGTACACGGTCGTCGAGCCGCTCGGATCGGTCCATGCCGTGTAGGTCGGCTGCTCTCCCGTGTGCGGATGCCGGTTTGTCACGAAAGTCTCATTATGCGGTCCGAAGTCCACGTTGAAGTTCATCCGATCAGTGAAGAGTCCCATCCAAGGGTTTGCCTTTCGTCCGCCAAGCAGGATGAAGCTATTGCGCTGGATCGAGTCCGCTGTGTAATAACGCGAGAGTACAAGGTGCAGCATGGGAGCCAAGGTAGGCAGCG
The DNA here is from genome assembly GCF_014203275.1 of Granulicella aggregans. Classification (GTDB taxonomy): domain Bacteria; phylum Acidobacteriota; class Terriglobia; order Terriglobales; family Acidobacteriaceae; genus Edaphobacter. The sequence continues at coordinate 494,259 of NZ_JACHIP010000002.1, read as the reverse complement.
CAAGAATCTGTTGCGCCGCGTGGAAGTCGCCTAGCGTTACTAGATTGTGGTCAAAGATACTGTGGAGATCACTGACGCGGTCAGCACTCAAGGGTGCCGTTAGCTCCTGCTGCACATAGTTGTGGTTCAGATAGTCGGTCAACGTCATCCGCTGATGCGTCACCTCCTCGCTTAGAGTGACCGAAGCGTCCGGTAGTACGACATCGATCTCCTGTTGCCCCTTGACGAAGCCTTTCCAAAACGCCTCGACTTCGGGTCGTCCACTCCACTGGCCACCAGAGGAACGGAGAGCCAGATTCTGCCGCAGGAGGAGCGCACAGATTACGGTGAGCGCCACAGCAATCACGGCCCAGACAAGATGCGCACGGATTCCGATTCTTAGTACGGACGCCGGGGAAGCCTTCGGAAGCTCATCCACCCGCGCGACTTCGGGCGAGGGTGTTGGGAGGAAGAAGACCTCCGCTTGTCTCCGATGAAAGACCGGCTTGTACCCTCCGCGAGGAATTTCGAGAATGAGCGTCTCATGGGATCCGTCGGTCGCGAAGTACGTCTCAATGCGCTTGCGCAACTCGGTCGCGTTCACGCGGACGATGTTGTCCTGGCTCCGATCGTATGAAGGCGCACGTCCAAAGACCTTTGCGCCGATCTCCTGTTCGTGAAGCTCAGGCTGCCCCCCTTTGAGAGACTGTCCGCCAACGTAGAGCAGGAAGTCGCGTAGACGAGCCGAACGCCTGAGCTGCGGGCTCGACGCAACCCTTTCAATCAGGCTGCGTCGTTCGTCGATGCTCGGCTCATCCAGGCATTCTTCCAGTAGTGAATTCGCTCCAAAGTTCATGCCAGCCCTATCCCAAAGGCGACCAGTCTAGCATGCGGTGTGTGTCTTTGTTCTTCCGGAGCACTCTTCACATGCCCCATACGAAATAATTTCAAGCTGAGGCAAACTGTAGATGGCAAGGTGTTTACCTGCTCTTCTTACGGTTAATTCTAGCCTGCGCCTTCCGGTAAATTAACTTGCCTGCCGTTGTATGAGGTCTCGAAGATGAGGCGTCTTTCAGAGTCACTTAAGTGGTCCGTCCTCTCTGACGGAATCCATGTTGAAGGACCTTGCTGTCGTTTCAAATCTTCGGAGGTTCCAGTGCCACGTCGCATCACCAGGCAGATTCTCACCCTAGCTCTCGCTATCGTCTTCGGCTTTACTTTGAGCGCGCCCGCGCAACGCTACCTCGGCGGCATCCAGGGGGAGGTCACCGACTCAACTGGCGGCAAGGTTGTTGGAGCAACGGTGGTCGCCGAAGAGGTCTCCACCCACTTCAAGACCACCGGCATCTCAAATGAGGCGGGCACCTATAACTTTCCGGCCTTGAACCCCGGCACCTACAAAGTCAGTGTTACCTCATCCGGCTTCAAGACGGAGAATCGTGACGATGTCGTCATCACTGCTGGCGGCGTTCAGGTTATCGACTTTCCGCTCAGTCCCGGTGCGGCCTCGGAGACGGTAGACGTAACCGCAAGCAATACGTTGCTCGATGCGGGATCGGCGAACATTGCCACGACGCTTGGTACCAAGGAGGTCACCGACCTCCCGAACGTTGGGCGCAATCCTTTCGTGCTCGCCACTCTCGCCGCCGGTGTCACCACGGGCGCTTACATGCAGAGCAAATCGAGCCAGTTCACGCAGCCCTTCTCCGGGGTCTCGGTACAGATTCTTTCCGATGGCAACGGAGGCCACAACCGGCTCACCCTCGACGGCATCCCTGACGATCCCGCTGAGCGCTTCTCCGGTGCCAGTTACACGGGGTTCGTGCCGTCGCCTGAGGCCGTCCAGGAAGTGAAGGTCCAAACCTCCGTCTTTGACGCCCAGATCGGGCATGGCAACGGAACGGTCACCAACACGGTCATCCGTTCCGGCAACAACAAGATTCACGGCGCGGCCTACTACGCCTTCCAGAACACCTACATCAACGCCAACACCTATGAAAAGGTCCCCAACCAGAACGGCGCATTAAACCCGGCTTCGCCCACCCACCGCAACAACGACCAACTCAGCCAGACCGGCCTCGTGATTGACGGCCCCGTCTTGATCCCTCATGTTTATGACGGCCGCGATAAGACGTTCTTCCTGTTTGCCTTCGAGCGCTACGCCTCACACACTGCCATCAACTACAACGCCCGCGTTCCTTCGGCAGCCGAGCGTGCCGGCGACTTCTCGGGCCTCTGCACTGGAGGATTCAACGGCGCAGGCCTTTGCCAGGCCGGGGTGCAGCTCTACGATCCAACCTCGCCGGTTGACGCCAATGGCAATCGTACGGTCTTCTTCCCGGACAACAACATCGCCTCGCGCATCAACGCGGCCGGAGCCGCCCTGGTCGGCTACCTACCTCTGCCTAATGTCGCAGGAGCACCCATCACCAGCCAGGCCAACTACATCTCGAACCAGACCTCCTACCCAAGCACCTACCCGTCCTTCATCGGGCGCATCGATCAAGCCTTCGGCTCCAAGAACAAGCTGAACGCCATCATGTTCCGGTCCGGGCTCACGCAGAAGTATCCCCTTCAGGGCTTTCCCAAGGGCGTCGGACCCACAGGATACGGCTACAGCGTCTATCGAAACAACCGTGGCGGTAGTATCGACGATGTCCACCAGTTTTCCTCCAGTATGGTCCTCGATTCGCGCTTCGGACTCATCTACCATCCCTTTGGCCTTACCTACCCGGGCAACTCCGGCTTCGACCTGAGTTCCATCGGCATCGCCAACAACTCGCTGCCGTATAGCACCTTCCCCGGCTTTACTGCCAGCGACGCCACCTACAACAACAGCAACGCCGTATACGCCGGTCTTGCTCCAGGAGCCGGCGGGCAGATCAGCGAAGACACCACCGGCTCGCTTGAAGAGATTCTCACCAAGACGTTCGGCAAGCACACTGTTCGCTTCGGCTTCGAAGGGAACCTGATCCGCTACAACGTGCAAAACCCACAGAGCGGATTCGGGGCCTTTGCGTTTGATCGTCGTTTTACCCAGAAGAACTCTATCAACGCAACCGTTGGCTCCGACGCGAGTTCCGGAGATCCCATCGCTTCGCTTCTCCTCGGCGACTTCTCCTCGGCGTCCTTCAACAACTCCGCCGCTTACGCTCTGCAGCAGATCTATATGGCTCCCTTTGTGCAGGACGACTGGCGCGTCAACAGCAAGCTCACCCTGAATCTAGGCGTTCGCTGGGACTACGAGTCACCCTTCACCGAACGCTATAACAAGCAGGTCTCGAACTTCTGCACCACCTGCGCGAGCCCCCTCCAGGCCTCGGTCGTTGGCCTCAACCTCAAGGGTGGACTGCAGTTCGCGAGCGCCTCCAACCGGCTCCCTTATTCGCGCGATCTGAATAACTTTCAGCCACGCATCGGAGCCGCGTATCAGGCCACACCCACCACCGTTGCTCGCGCCGGATTCGGCATTATTTACTTCAATACGCTTGAAACGCCCATCGGCACCGGCTTCTCGCAGACCACGAGCTACAACAACTACACCACCAGCGCACCCACCAATAGCCTCACCAACCCCTTCCCGTCGGGAGTCAGTACGCCAACCGGAAGCTCGCTTGGCCTGGCGACCGCTCTCGGCCAGAGCATCAGCTTCATCGATCCAAACCATGTCCAGCCCAAGAGCGCCCAGTACTCGCTGAGCGTGCAACAGCAGTTCTTTGGGTCGCTCGCACTTCAGGTCGCATACGTCGGCGATCGCCCAACGCGTCTTGAGGTCAACCACAACATCAATGTGTTGCCGCAGACCTACTACAACCAGGGCAGTGCGGAGGTTACCTATCTCAATGCGGCCGTTGCGAATCCGCTGGCTGGCAAGTTTACCGGCACCACGTCGCTGAACAACGCCACCATCGCTCGCAACCTCTTGCTTCTGCCCTATCCGGAGTTTGGTTCGGTGACCGAACAGTACTCTTCCATCGGAAGCGCTCCCTACAACTCGCTCCAGGTGCAGGTGACGCGACCGATGCGCAATCATTTCTCGCTGCAGGGCAACTTCACCTGGTCCAAGACCATGCTGCGCAACGGCTATGTCAACGCCTTCGGCGCAAACCCGAACCTGTACTCCGTGCAGGATGCAAACGCTACGCTTGTCGGGAATATCTTCGGTACGCTTGAGCTTCCGAAGTTCGCCGCTCGCTCGTACTATGAACGTCTCCTGGTCGGCGGATGGCAGCTCAACAGCGTGCTTCGTGCGCAGAATGGAAGCCTCATCTCCGCGCCGGGATCGGTCGACATCATTGGCAATCCGCGGCAACCCAATCCCACCTACAGCCGCTACTTCAACACCTGCTACCAGAACACGAGCGGCGTCAATGTTCAGTCCACCAGCTCGAATCCGGCGTGCGACAGCCTATCGCCCACACCTGCCTACCGTCAGCGTCTCGCCTATACGATCCAGAACAACAGCACCGTCCTCAACATCCGCCAGAGAATTCATCCACTCGTCGATGCGTCCCTGTTCAAGGTCTTTGCTATCCGCGAAGGGATGAGCTTCGAGATTCGGGGCGAATTCTTCAACGTTCTCAACACCCCGAACTTTGGCGGTCCTAATACGAGCATCGGGAACTCCGCGTTCGGCAGTGTTACCCTCACGCAGGCGAACGACGCGCGCATCGGTCAACTCACAGGACGCATCAACTTTTAGAGCTGCAGCCATTCGATCCCGGGGCGTTACGCCCTGGGATTGGTTCTTCTCCTAACGAACATTGCAGGACTAAGGTGCCATGCTCATTTGTCCGAAGCCGATCCTCGCCTTCCTGCTGGCGGCGCTCCTTTCCCCCTATGCGCTCGCACAGAATGTGACCTCTGCAGCGAAGCTGCGCGAAGGATTCCAGAATCCCCCTTCACAAGCTAAACTCCGTTGCTACTGGTGGTGGCTCAACGGCAACACCACCGAAGACACCATCACCTACGAACTCACCGAGATGAGCCGTAAAGGCTTTGGTGGCGTCCTCCTCGTCGATGCCAACGGATCCAACCAGTCCGGGAACGCCGAAGTCCCTCCCGGCCCTACCTTCGGCAGCCCGGAGTGGACGAAGCTGTACATCCACGCACTTAAGGTCGCCGCGGAACTCCATCTCGAGGTTACGCTCAACATCACCAGCGGCTGGAATCTCGGTGGCCCGGATGTCGTGCCTTCCGACGCTTCCAAAATTCTTACCTTCTCTCGCACCACGCTTCCAACTCAGCACTTCGACGGCAACCTTCCCGCGCCTCCCAGCAAGAACGGGTTCTATCGCCAGATTGCGGTCCTCGCTTACCCACTTACTCATGGTCTGGCACTTCCCGGAAAGTCAAGCGACACGCGCAAGCCCATCGCCCTTCTCAATCTCAAGACGGCCTCCGCTGAGGGCGGCTTCTCCATGCCTTCTACCGAGCGCCTCCTGGGCGATGCCTCCGCTTCATCGCTTGACGCGGACACACCCCTCGTCGGCGTCGTCAACATAGCGGATCAGGTTGATGCCGCAGGCCACACCGACTGGCAGCCACCTACTCGCGGCCCGTGGGAAGTCCTTTGCATCGGCTATACAGACTCCGACGCCCGCGTCTCGACCGCGAGCGGAGCCTGGCAGGGCCTGGCTATTGATTATCTGGATCGCGAGGCCTTCGATACCTACTGGACACACACCGTCGTTCCACTTCTCGAGGCCGGCCGGCCCTATCTTGGCAAGTCACTCATCAATCTTGCCAGCGACTCCTGGGAGCTTGGCGGCACTAACTGGACCAGCCGTTTTCAAGCGGAGTTCCGTGCACGCCGCGGCTACGATCCAGTTCCGTACCTTCCCGTCGTCGCTGGACGCATTGTCACCGATCGCGCCACCAGCGAGCGTTTTCTCAACGATCTGCGCCGCACCGTCGGCGACCTCGTGACCGACCACTACGACCACATGGCCGAGCGAGCTAGGGAGTACGGCCTCGGCATCGAGTGTGAGTCCGGAGGTCCGCATAGCGCTCCTCTCGACGCTCTCGAAACCTTCCGTTCTGCCGCCGTGCCCCAGACCGAATACTGGGCACAATCCAACGAACATCGCTCGACCGATCAGGATCGCTTCTTCACCAAGGAAGCCGCGAGCGCCGCAGATATTTACGGCAAACCGATCGTTGCTCAGGAGGGTATGACCAGCATCGGTCCGCAGTGGAGCGAGTCGCTCGCGACGGATCTCAAGCCTTCCTTCGACCAGGCTCTCACCGAGGGCATGAACCGCCTCGTGTGGCACGAGTTCACCTCGTCGCCCGCATCCTTCGGCCTTCCTGGTAACGAATACTTCGCCGGAACTCATCTCAATCCGCGTGTCACCTGGTGGAATCAGGGCGGCGATTTCTTTCTCTACCTCAATCGTTCTCAGTTCCTCCTCCAGCAAGGTCACGCGGTAGATGACGTCCTCTACTTTTATGGCGATGAAGTTCCCAACTTCGTTCGCCTTAAGCAGGACGATCCCGCTCATGTGCTGCCTGGCTACGACTACGACGTCACCAATGAAGATGCCCTCCTGCACAACCTCGAAGTGAAGTCTGGAGTCATCGAGAGCCCGATGGGCAACGCCTACAGGCTGGTTGTGATGCCCAAGGGACGCCGCCTCTCGCTGGCCTCTCTGGAACGCATTGCCACCTACGTCAAGCAGGGCGGCAACCTTGCCGGCGAGTCGCCCCTCGCCCCAACGGGCATCGTCGACCAGCCCTCAGCCGACCGTTTCGCCGCGCTCACCCACGCGCTCTGGGATCTCTGCCCCGCGGCACACCCTTACGGTGCGGGCAAGGTACTGTGTACCGCGAATGGCCGCCAGGCGCTCCAGACGCTCAACGTCACACCCGACTTCGAAGACGCTTCTCACCAACTCGACTACATTCATCGCCGTGATGGCTCGACGGACATTTACTTTGTTCGCAACAGGTCTTCTCTTGCGGTCGACACCCCCGCGACTTTCCGCGTTACAGGCCTCGCCCCGCAGCTTTGGAACGCGGTCGACGGCACGATGCAACGAGCTGTCCGTTACAGCAAGACAGGGGAAGGCACGAGCCTTCACTTGCATCTGGCCCCCTTCGGCTCGGTCTTCGTGGTCTTCACCAACTCATCCGCCTCGAACTCCGCCCGTGTCGTCGAGAACAATCCCAAACCAGCCTCCAAACAGCTTCCTCCAAGCCAGTGGACGATCGCCTTTCAGCCAAATCGCGGTGCTCCGGTCGGGGCCGTTGCGGTGGATAGATTCGCATCTTGGTCTGAGTCTTCGAACCCTGCCATCAAGTACTTCTCCGGCACCGCAACGTACCGCACCACAATCAGCCATCACGTTGGCAAAGACGAACACGTCTATCTCAAATTGACTGACGTGCGTGAAATCTGCACGGTTCGCATCAACGGAAAGCCTGTCGGAACCATCTGGGCCATGCCCTATCGACTCGATATCACGGCCAGTCTCAGCGAAGGCGAGAACGTGATCGAACTCGATGTGACGAACCTTTGGCCAAACCGCATCATCGGCGACGCCCAGCCGAATACCACGCAGAGATTCACGACGACGAACATCCGCAAATACACGGCAACTTCGCCCCTGCTTCCATCGGGGCTCATCGGCCCTGTCTTCCTTGAAAGCACCGTCGACATAGGCCCGTCATCAAAGTAAAGCGCAGGCTGACTACTCTGTTGTATAGCGGATCTCGAGCGTCCGAATGCGATAGCAGGAGTAAAGCAGTACTGCCGTTATCAGCAGAAGCAAGCCGAGCGTTGCAGCCAAGCCTGAGACTGGTTCCGTCTCCACAGTGAGCAGCGCGATGAAGCCTTTCGCACCGACATCGACTGGCATCAAGTGGCGAAGGTAGGAGGCGACACTGAGCCGTTGGAGTATAGATGGCAAGACCGGATTGATTGCCTCCCATCCGAGAAAGAGCAGTGCGCCGGGAGTTGGATTCTTGAACACCATGCTCAATAGAAGAAAGACCGCTCCATACCCGAGGCAGGCGAGCACGATGATCAGAACGTACGCCTCTAACTGTCCGAGACCAGGACCATTGAATACGTAGTCTCTTCCCGCAGCGCCGAAAGGAAGATACATCAAGGCGAAATCAACGATAGTAGCCGTGACGAAGAGAAGCACCGCCGCGGCCGATCCAGCCGCGAACTTGGATAGCAAAAGGACTTCACGCCTGACCGGAGATAACAGGTAGAAGTGCAGGCTGCGCTCGATCATCTCGCCGCGAATGAGACGCGAGAAGATACCCAGACAGCCAAAGAAGACCCCGAGCCGGATGTAGTAAAGCTGAATAATACCCGCGAGCACCTGGGTGTCGTCGTTGAAAGAAGATGCGTCATGTTCGTTAAACAGGATGTGGATGAAGATGATTAGAGTTGGAATAAACGCTAGAAAATAAATCCAGGTCGCTCTCCACGAAAAGAGATTCCGTCTTAGTTCAATCTGGGTAAGACGTTTCGCCTGCAGCCGCCAGAGAGCCCATGGCTGTTGCATAAAATCTCTTCGCCTGCCGGCACCAGCTTGCTGCATCATAGCGTGCCTCCCTCGGAACCGATGAGGTACTGGTAGATCGCATGGGCATCGTCATCGGCGGGAGCTACTGCTTCGATCTTCACTGTCCCCTCCGTGGCGATGTCATTCAGAATCGAATAGAACTGGTCCACGTCACCGGTGCGTAGAAAGATGCCTCTTCCATCCGGATGCAGCCTGGCTTCGACACAGTGGTTCATCGCGAACATTTTGGATGCGAGTGCCTCCGGACGATCGCAGCGGACGAGCACCTGCATGGGCTTCTCGCGCACCTCCTGCCGCACCTGATGGATGTTGCCTTCGGCGATCAGGTATCCGCCGGTGATCAGCACAACACGATCAGAGATGCGGTCCACTTCATCAAGTATGTGGCTGGAGATGATGAGATGAATTCCTTGCCGTCCGAGTTCCTCGAAGAGCGCCATGGATTCTGCGCGAGCCATGGGGTCCAAGCCGTTCAACGGCTCATCGAGAACGAGTACTCTGGGCCTGTGCGCGATGGCCTGTGCGAGCCGAATCTTCTGGCGCATTCCCTTGCTGTAGCCGTCTATCTTTCGCCACGCAGCGGTCTTATCAAGCTGCACTCGTTGAAGCGACTCTTCTGCCAACTGGATGGCCGCGAGTTTACTCATCCCATGCAGCATCAGGCTGTCCAGAAGGAATTGCCATCCGGTAATGCCGCGTGGAAAGAAGTCGAACTGGGTGCAATATCCCACGGTTGCGAAGAATTTATTCGCGTCACGAGAAGATAGCCCCATTACCGAGATGCTTCCGCTCGATGGTTGCACGAGGCCTGTCAAGAGGTTCATCAGGGTCGTTTTGCCCGATCCATTGGGGCCTACAAGGGTCGTAATACCAGGCGGGATGGTAAGCGAGACGCGATTCACGCCAAGGACCTCACCATAGAACTTGGAGACATCTTCGAAGATGATCTGATCGTTCATCCGCGGACCACCTCGCGAGCGCGGATGCGCTTGTTCAGCATCACGACAAAGAGGCAGCAGGCCAGTGCAAGCACCGCGAGAATGGCTCCCACAGGAAGTTTTTTTAGCTCGTCGACGTGATCGTGCAGGCCCAGCAACCTCTGCCAGAGGGAAAAGGCTACGAGCGGAAGGTTGAGGAGAAGTCCCCACTTGGTGCGCAGCACTTCGCTGACAATGGCTCCGACGCCTGCCGGGACGAGGATCGCCGCAAAGATGATGCCGGTGGCGACCACTCTCCATTTGACCCAGGAAGAAAGTGCTAGGCCGAGAAGCGATATCAGCCCAATCCATACCAGTGATCCAGCGAACATCCCAACCGCGATACGAAGGTTCGCCGCCGCCCACGGCACCGGCGAAGCGTATCCCTGGTAGGCAAAGAGCAGCAGGCATGGAACCCAGGTGACTATGGAGAGAGTGGCAAACAAAGCAACGCACTTGCCAAGAACATAGCCGAAGCGCGAGATAGGATGGCTCAACAGAATGGGCAGCGCGTTGTCGACAAGGTCGAGCGTGATCAGTCGCGGCGCAATCCACGACGCGAGCGCCATCGCCAGCCATGACTGGATCGTCAGCACATTGAGGAAGAATGCTCCATCTATAGCGAGCACGCGCGGGCCAACGTTGCCCATCAGCAGCCTTGCGGCTGGATTGTTGGCGAGATAAATGGTGAAGAGGGCACCAATCGGGGGGATCAAGCAGACGACAAAGAGCACGGTGGTGAACTTCGAGCTCCAGGCTTCGGCCAGGCTGTATCGCCCGAGCACAAAGATGCGCGTCCAGACTGGAGTTACCCTGCCGGTATAGGCGCGGTAGTCATGTTTATGGATGGACATGTGCGGGGCGTCCTCCTTCTGTGACCATCACGCCGTTGTCCATCGGGCCGTAGTCCATCGCTCGGAGAAAGATGTCCTCAAGCGAGTCCCGGCGTACATGCATGCGGCGAATCTGCACCTTCTGTTCAGAGGCGATGAGATAAAGGTCGCGGGCCTCGACGTGTTCCGGAAGCACGAGCTTGATGCGGCCGCCGGGGAAGCAGGCGACCTCGCAGCCGAGGCCACGTATGCTTACAGAGAAACTTTCCGTCGCGCCCACTGTTTCAAGCTCCATGAAGCTGCGGTTCGAACGCCGCTCTTCTTCGATGTTGCATAAGGCCGCGATGCGCCCGCTCTTCAGGATAAGGACTTCGTCGCAGGTCTCATCGATGTCTCGAAGCAGGTGCGAGGAGATGAGCAGGCGGACGCTGCCTTCCTTGCGAATCTGCTGGATCAGTTGAATCATGCGCTGACGAGCGATGGGATCGAGGCCGTTGGTGGGCTCATCGAGGATCAGCAGTCTTGGCCCATGCGCGAGTGCCTGTGCAAGCTTGATGAGCTGCTTCATGCCAAGAGAGTAAGTGTTCACCTTGCGATAACGGACCTCCCCGAGCCCAACGTAGAAGAGCGCTTCATGGGCGCGTTCCAGAGCCTCTGCCGAGGGCAGGCCGGCAAGCTCTGCCATGTAGCGGACGAAGCGTACGCCGCTCATATTGCCGATGAAGGAGTCGTTCTCCGGCATATATCCGATGCCGCCGCGGATCTGGGCCCGGTCACGATAGGTATCGAGACCGAAGACGCGGGCTGTTCCACTTGTTGCACGGTGAAAGCCAAGCAGCGTATTGATCAGCGTAGACTTGCCCGCCCCGTTCGGGCCAAGCAGTCCAATCGCCTGGCCACGCAGCGATCCGCTAAGCCCGTTGAGGATGGCGCGGCCACCGAGCCGGACCTCGAGCGCATCGAGTTCAATCGTTCCCATGCTATTCACTTACGCTTCCACCTGACTGCTTGTTCCGTGTCCCTTCAGGATGCACGAGAGCTTCAAGTGCCAGAAGGTCAAAGCCAAAGATATGGCTGTTGCTGGCGGCCTCGATGCGGTTGTCCTTCCCCCATGCGCAGATCGCAGTCGGTCGGCCATCTGCTGCGAGTTGGGACAATGCCTGTGCCGCTTCGCCGCTCAGGTGAGTGAGCAATGGCGTCAACACCGGACCAACATTCTGATAGGCGATGGCGGAGTAGTTCGCATTCTCATCTGTGGGCAGCAGCGCTTTGAAAGCCGCGGAACGTGCCAGCGAGTTGCCGCTTGATTGCGCATGCAGGGCCTTCAACAGGATGGCGCGATCGGGAGCCATGATCATGTAGCCATTGGCAAAGACGTATTGCGCGACCGTAGCACCGGAGGTCAGGTCGTTGATCGAGTAAAAGATCTGACCGTCACTCTGGCTCGACTGGATGGCGATGTTGTGTGTATGGCTGCCGTTGCCTTGGTTGCGAATGGCGCCGGTCAATCGCTCGAGGGTCTTCTCAAGCTGGCCTGAGTTGCGAACTTCAACCACGGCTTTCCATGCGGGCGTTGGCAGCACTGCGCCATCGAGGGAGAGCAGGAAGTCGCCGCCAAGGTTTGCGGCGAGATCGTTGCGGACGCTGATCTTCAGCTTCGCCTCCGCGTCGCTCCAGTCGCTGTTCCCGGAGGGTTGAGCCATTTTCATGATGTCGTCCGCGATGGCTGCGGGGTCCTTCGAAAGAAATGCGACCGCGACGGCGGCATTCGGTGTGACAAACTCGAGCGACCCGATGGGCGCTGGGCCCGCGAGCCATGAAGCCGCTCCCTGCCGAGTACCGGCGAACTGCAGATTGACATGGTTTTCAGGCAAGCCATTCCGCTCGCGATGTTCGGCGATCAGGTAGCGGACTCCATCCATGCCGCTGTTCTGCAGTGCGTTGAGCTTGGCTGGACTGTCGTGGCTGAGATCGGAGGCCGTGTGCAGCATCTGGTGGAGGTCTGCGGCGAGAATGACTCCCGCGCCGCGACCGTAGGCAGCGGTGATCTGCTTTCCAAAGTCTCCCGTGGCAAAGCCGCTCGGCCCGCTATTCAACTGGGCATTCATCTGTTTCAAGATCGCAACACTGCTTGAGAAGACGACCTCATGTTGCCGCACAAGGGCATACGGCCCACGCTGGTTTGATGCCGGGTCGGAAGCGACAGCAAGCGAAGCCTCGTCAACCAGGGTGATAGAAGGGGCCGAAGTCCTCAGGACATCGCCCAGGCCGCTCTTCTGAAGATCGGCGACGATCGCAAAATCAGGGTGAGACTTTGCGTCCCCTGTCTGCTGAACGCCGACGATCACGACTTCATCGCCGAGGTATTCGCTCACCTGGTGAAGCTTCTCGACGAGATCGTCCAGTTCCGCTGTGTTGTGGTGCGAACCATTCTCCCACCACTGCTGAAGCGCAGGGCTCTGCTTCAACTGATCGTGGAAGATGTTGTTCGCCTCACTCAGAAAGTTGCCGAGGTTGGGAATGCTGACGTAGAGCAACGTATTGGAGGGAACGCGAGCGAGCAGATCGCTCGTGTACCTGAGCTGTGGTGTGGGGATCTGATCAATGCGACGCTGCAGCGTGCTGAACTGCGCGAGCAGAGGAAGATACTTGTCGAGGTCGCGGCTCCAGGCGATCTGCTGCTCCACCGGCTCCGAGCTCAGATTGTCGTTCGTCGATACCTGATCGCCCGCATGCATCAGCGTGTCTAGTCCCGCGTGAGTCACATGCACGGTGCCTTGCAATACGGCGACGCGTGAACCTTTGATGCCAGCGTTTACTGAAAAGACGGTTCCAGTGACGGCCACACGGCAGTCCGGTGTCTTCACATAGAGGTGGCCTGAGGTGCGTTTCGCCGCCTGCACGATGACCGCTCCATTATCGACAGCGACCGTCATATTTCGTCCTCTCGCGCCAACCGCGAGAACGCTTCGTTCGTTTACCTCGACGGTTGAGCCGTCCGAGAGCTGAAGTGATGCGTGGGCTCCTCCGCCCATCCGCACATGGTCGCCTTCGTTCAGCTTGTCGCCAACCAAGAGCGGCGCGTCGCCTGCCTCCGAGATGCGGTAGGCAGTGCCATCCAGCGATTTCACCTCGGCGCGAACTCCGGGAGGAACCTGCCAGAACGCGCGATAGAGGAAGAAGGTCAGAGTAAGGACCGCGAGAGTGGCCGCCAGTGCCCAGCGGAATGCGCGAAGGTTCCATGCAGAAGTGCGCACGGGCTGAGGAGTGGACCAGTCCAGCGCCGGCTTTCCCGGGCCAGCGGCGTTGGAGCGGTGACACTCGCCACAATCTTTCAGGTGGGCGCGAATCACAAGTGCACGAGCGTCAGAGAGTGTTCCGGCTCGATACGATCCGAGCATATGCTGCACGTCAACGCAGCTCTCAATCGCCGAGCGAGCCGAGAGATTGATCGCGCTCGTCGAGTCGATGCCGAGACGAGCCGCCACTCTTCCGGTAGACGCGGAGATCTGCGTTGCATCCGGTTCAGCGGCGTGAATCGCGTCAATTGCGGTCTCAAGTAAGGATTCGCTATCGTGTCTCATTGATCTTCCCATCCATTTCTATAAGTCGTCTCTTCAGCCTTGATCGCGCGTTGTGCAGCGTAACGGCGACCACAGCCTGCGAAGTTCCCATCAGCGTCGCGATCTCTTTGTTGCCCAACTCTTCGAAGTAACGCAAGGCAAACATCTCGGCGGCCTTTGGCGACAGCTCGCTGATCGCGATCCTTAATGCATCGCCCAGCTGCCTGCTTGAAAGCTCGGCCTCGGGCGAACTATCCCGGCTAGCAGAGGCGACATCCGCTGCCTGGTCAAGCGGTTCTGTCGCGGTCCTCTTTCGCCTGCGCAGCAGATCGAGAGCCCCGTTAATCGCGGCGCGATAGAGGTAGCTGCCGACGTTCTCCATCGGTCTGTCCGCACTTGCCAGCCGAAGAAACAAATCCTGCGCAATGTCTTCCGCATCCGCCATGCTGCCCGTGATGCGATGAGCCGCAAGCAGCACGCGCCGGTAGTGCTCCGCAAAGAGTTGCGAGATGCTCGCTGTGGACGGTATGGTCACGCTGGCGGCTGCCAAGGGGTTCACCTTCTCATTTTTCATAAGGATGACGCAGCGGCCAGGAAATTATTAATGCCGGTGGTCAACAATTACGCGAGAAGGTCCAGGGATGTTCCGATTTTCAGAATCGGGCCAAGATGATTAGATAGAGAAGCCACTATCGACCGTGTGGGGTCTAAGTTCCCATGAAGCTTTTCGCGCTCTGCTTCGTCTGCAACCTCGCCACTTGCTCCGCCATCGCCCAGAGCGCAGCTAGCCCCACGCAACTCGCCTTCGACGTCGCCGCTGTCCGCCCCAGCAAACCAGACGCTTCGCCGCGCAGCAATGTCCCTCTCGACGCTGGAAACGTCTACGGCACCATAGACGCCGACGACGACCGCAGTGCCGCCAGCGGTTTGTTTATTGCAACCCACCAAGCCCTGTGGCGCTATATAACGTTTGCCTACAAGCTGTCCGGTACGCAGGAGCTCGCTCTCCGCTTCAACATGTTCTCCGGTGCGCCCAAGTCCGACGCACCCTCCTGGGTGACAGGCACCTTCACCACCTCGCCTGAGTTCTTCGACATTTCAGCGCGCGCCCCCGCAGATACGTCGATCGACCAGATGCGCCTTATGATGCAGGCCCTCCTTGTAGACCGCTTCCATCTAGTCATTCGATATGTGACAGCGGACGCTCCCGTGTTTGCGCTTGTCGTCGCAAAGTACGGCGCGACTGGCCCGAATCTGAAGCCGCACTCCCAATCGGACTTCTGCGTCAGTTCTGCGCCTGACCCATCTTTAGACTCTGCCCCCCATCCGGCAGCTACTCCCTCTTCCGTAGGCGATCTTCCGCCCATCTGCGGTGTGATCGCGCATGTTCCGTCGTCAGCGCCCGGCCAGCACTATGGGGCCCGTGCCGTTTCGCTCTCGCTCTTCGCCACGTCTATCCCAACGATGACTGGACTCGCCATCATGCCTCGGCCTGTCGTGGACGATACAGGTCTCTCTGGGCTCTACGATTTCACGCTGTCGTGGGTGCATGATTCCGCGGACGTAGACGCCGCAATCGATGACAACTCCGCTAACTTCCGTGACAGTCTCAAGAACCAGCTAGGCCTGAAACTTCAACCCTCCCACGCTCCGCTGAGCTTCCTCGTTATTGACCATGTAGAACGGCCTTCTGAGAATTAGTGGCTGAAGAGATTTCCTCGACGCAGGCTAAATCTTGGTGATTCGCAATTCCCCGCATTTTACAGATAATGTTGAGCACAATATTCGTCGTAAGGAGCATTCGTGATCCGGAGTAGCTTCGTTGCCGCCTGGCTTTTCTGTTGCATCTCACCCAACCAATTGCTAGCTACCCCAACCGCGCCCCTTGCCTTTGAAGTTGCTTCCATCCACCCACATCAGGGTCCCCTCCATGTCATGATGGGTTTTTCGTCCTCGGGTTCACGGCTTACCCTCGAAGGCTATAACTCGACGCAACTCATTCTGGAGGCATTCAACCTCAAAAGCTATCAGGTTTCATGGAGTTCAGAGGCGAAGCGGAAGGACGACATCTATTACGACATAGCCGCAAAGGCCGAAGGCGACGCCGCACCAACCAAGAGGGAATTCCGTCAGATGTTGCAGACGCTGCTAGCCCAGCGGTTCAATCTGAAGTTTCACCCAGAGAACAAAGAGATGCCGGTGTACCTGCTCGTTGTTGGCAGGAACGGCCAAAAAATCAAGAGTAGCGCTCCCGACGCGTCTGAAGGAGGGCTGTTCGGCGTCCATGGCCGAAATCAGACCATCGCCATGCCACGCGAGTCGATGGTGTCCCTCGCCGACGACATTCGAAACACCTTCATGGTCGATCGACCGATAGTCGACAGAACAGGTCTCACAGGCGCCTATGACATCAAACTGGAAGCTACCCCGGAGTTCAGGATCGAACACAATCCCCAACCAGAAGACATTAGCGTATTCACTGCCGTTCAGGAGCAGCTTGGGCTGAAGCTCGAACCTGCGAAAGCAGACGTGCAAGTTCTTATGGTTGACCGCATCGAGAATCCCTCTGACAACTAAGAAAAGGGAAGTTTCGTGAACGCGATCATGGCCAACAAGAAATCTCTGTGACCTCGCGATCGCAGAGTTGCGACTCAGTGACAGCCCTTAGGGCGCTACCGCCATCGCCCCGCGCCACGTGGCGATCCTGTTCGAACCCGGATCGAGGACCGTCACCTGGGCGTCGTACTCGCCCGGAGCAAGTCCGGCGAGCGAGACTTTCATAGTGATGGGAGTAGTGCCAAGGCGGTTCTCTGCGAGTGGTTCCACCTTTACTGCCTGTGTCTCCATCGACTTCTTGCCATCGTGAAGAAGTGTTACGTAGGCGATGATTGGGCTGCGTGATGCGGTGCGATCCGCCGGCAGGACGCCTTGGTACGCCTGCAGCAGAATCTCCAGATCACGGTCTGAGCGGAAGACGCGCGTAACGCTTGGAATGAGCTTTCCCTGGGCGTTCACCAGAGGGTTGACGGCGTCGTTCTTCGCTTGATCCTTACCCTTCATCGTGTTGTAGAGAGCTGCCTTCGGATCGACGCGTTGATTGCTGAGCACGACAGAGCTTATCGCCAGCCTCGTCGTTTCCTTGTTGAGGTTAGGAATTACGAAGCTCGTCTGATAGGTGCCGATGCGTCCCGTCTCATCGTCCCGAGCGAGAAACTTGATGCTGTAGCGGCCGGGTAACAGCGTGAATCCGGTGCTGTACTCGATGGGGCGCTTGCTCAACTCCGCAGCCGTGGCGTCTGATAACTTTACGTCCACGTTATCGCGCAGGTTGGTGACGGTGTTGCCGCCGATCTCATCCTTGATCTCGCAGACGAAGTCGATGACGGTATGCTCTTTGCTGAACTTCTTCGCGAGCGCGAGTTCGTGGCCTGGAATCTTCACGGTCAGCGGCACGAAGTACTCCGCACGATTCAACTGGAAGTAGTTCAGCTCCATTCCGATAGTGAGTTCGGTGATCGGATCGCCGAGCGCCAGCGCGTCTTCCAGCTGGTGTTCTTTCTCGGTGCCGTTGAACTTGCCGAACTCTTTATTCGCATAGTAGCCACGGCGATAGTCAAGCGACGCGTTCAGAGTTCCGGCTACCGAGATATTGATCTTGCGGAATGCGCCGTTTTGCGCGGTGTTGGTCGTGTAGTAGCCGATGAGGTAGTAGTCCGAAACGGCATGCTGCGCCCTCACGATGCCCGCGTTCAAGTCATTATTGTCGAAGAAGGCCTTGCCGCCTGTGTCTGCCGCCAGCGCGTACAGCGTGTCCTGCGACTGCTGAAAGCGATCGTTCGAGGCTTGCGCCGCTGCGCCGCTGTACACGCCTTCGTTGCCAGGCGAGCCCTGCGTTGCGTCGCCGAGAGGAGCGCTTGCTACGAGGCCGCGCGCGTCTATCGGCCAGAAGGATACCCCTGCCTTCACGGCAGCTTCCACGGTCGCATGAAGCTGGGCCTGGTTGTCGTTGCCGTTCAGGCGCAGGCCGCTCGCGAAGTACAGCAGCGTCTTCTTCTCGCTCATGGCTCCGAGCATGTTCGAGGCAGTCTGTAGTGCGGACAGCTGACGATCCGTATTGAAGATGTTGAACTCACCGGAGTCCTGACCGAAGGCTGCCCCGACATCGGCGCTGCTGCTGTCTTCGACTCCCTCCGTATTATTCTGCCCTTCGCCGACGATCATCGTTCCAAGGATGCTCAGCATCTTGTTGCGCTCGTCGGAGAAGTCGAGCAGCACGTCGACGGAACCTCCGCTATAGCGCAGGATCGAGACCATGTCCGCGGAGGTCATCTGTGTCCGGATGAACTTTTCCGCCGACTGCAGGGCTCGCAGTTGGTCATCCGGCGTCATGGCCGTCATGTCGAAGTACATGGCGATCAGCCGCTTATCTTTGTACTTTGCAGACTGACTGTACGAGGTCCGCGAAAGCTTCTTGTAGATCCTGATCTTCTCGTCTTCTTGCGGTTGCTTTGGCAGCGGCTGTGCATCGATGGGCAGCGACTCGTGCTCGAAGATGCGAATCTTCTGCGGCGCGCCGTCCTCGGTAATCGTGAAGTCGTTAGCGGTAAGGTTGGGAATGAACTTGCCCGACTTGTCCTTCACCACAACGGCCTCAGTCACAAGCTGTGACTTCACGGTCATGCTGTAGGTGCCGTCTTTGCTCTGAACCTGATTAGTGCCGATCTGCTGCGCGAACAGATGCGGTGCCAGAGCTACAGATGCGAGGATGAGATATCGGATCATCAGAAGCGCAACCTCCCGCTGAGTTCAAACGATCGCATGGACTTTGGCGCAACCGGCAGGCCGAAGGTCGAGCTGTTGGTGATATTGTTCCACCCAGTAAATACAACGTGGTTCAACACGTTGGTGCCGTCGACGCGCACATCGAACGAGAGTGGATCGCGTAGCTTGAAGGTGCGGGCGAGGGAACTGTCGAGCGTGACGGAGCTTGGCCCCTCAATGGAGTACCGGCCCGCTGTGCCCCACTGGCCCGCCGTTGGTGCGGTGAATGATGCGGCGTTCAGGTGATAGCCGTTCGACGCGACGTACAGGTCAGCAGCCGTGCGATTTGGACGGATCGTTCCGGTGAAGCCTGTTCCAGGAACAGTGGTGAGATAGATCGGCGTCTGCGGCAGGCCGCTGCCTACGCTCAGTTGCGGTGCAAGCGTCCACTGCTTCAGCAAGCGTCCGCGCCATCCTGTCATCAATGTGCCGCCACCGATGCCTGTTCCGGAGGTGTACTGGAAGCTGAACTTCAGCAGGTGGCGTTGATCGAAGGAAGATCGGCTGCGCTCCGCGCCAAGGTCCTGCCAGTTCTGCGCGATGGTGTCAGAAGGCGTGTTGTATGGATCGAGCGCAGAGGTATAGGTGGTGGTCGCACCGCCTCCAAGGTAGGCATCGTTGTCGATCGAGTGGGCGTACAAGTAGTCGAGCGTCGCGGTCAGGCCACTGCGCAGGCGGCGTCTTACCTGCAGCTCACCCGCATGACGAATCGAACTGCCGTTTGATGTGCGATAGAGAAAGCCTCGCGGACACTCCGCGCATACGACAGTTGCACCCGGAGCGTAGGTGTTGGGCAGAAACTCCTGAAGACCATCGCTTCCTTTCGAGCCAAGGTACGTTCCCGTCAGCACGATCGATCCCGGCAAATCCTGCTGCGCAGATAGTCGCCACGTCTGCGCGTAGCCCACGCGGAAGTTGGGATCGATCGCGAACGTGTTCGATGTGGTGCCGCTGCAATCCTGAAAGCCGTTCGCCAATGTGAGAAGGCAGGTTGGACTGTTCGACACGCTTAGACTCTTCGAGAGCGGTGCCTGTTGCGCCATGTTGCCTGCCGCGGAGAGGTATACGGACGTATCGACGTAGACGCCATAGCCTCCGCGGATCACAAGCGGTTTCGCGGGCAGCGGTCGCCACGCAAAGCCGAGGCGCGGTTGAAACTTGCGGAAGTCAGGCCGCACCAGCGAAGACGGGTATCGGGTTTGGGTGAGCGTCCCCGTTGGGCTGTATCCGATCACGGGTGCGACGGCGCTGAAGTCTGGCGCGATGTCCAGGTTGACGAGACGCCCCTTCAACTCCGTGACTGGTGCGCCGTAGTCCCAGCGCACACCGACGTTTACCGTCAACTCCGGCCTCATGCGCCAATCATCAGTCACGAAGACATCGCTGGCAGACTGCCGAAAGTACTTGTCCGCATTTCCGTACGCTAGCTTGCTAGCGTCCGGCACGCCGGTTAGGAAGTCTTGAAAGTCTGAGCCTGTCGCTGCGCCGGTAAAGGTGAAGCTGCCGCGCGGATTTGCCTGCTGGAGTTGATTGAACTCCTGCCGCCGAAAGTCCCCGCCGAAGGTGACGGTATGGTGGCGATGGGTCCATGTCGCACTCACGCCAACGCCATCTGTGCGGTTGCGATCGAACGCACTTACCCCGTCGGTAAGCGTCGAGATGCCGCTCGAGAAGCTAAGGTCCGGCGGCCCCCAGTTGGTCGCATCCTGCAGGTTGCCGGCTATCCCCGCGTTGCCACTGATGTTGGCGCGATTCGCGAAGTAGGGCGTGACTGTCGTCCTCATGCGAGAGAAGCGGAAGGTCGTCTCGACGAAGAGCTGGTGCGGGAAGCGATGCGACCAGTTCGCGTCCGAATTGATGCCGAAGGTGTCGATGGTGTCGCGGAAGTGGAAGAGGCTTTCGGTATCCGACCGTGTGCTGCTCACGGCGAGTTTGCCGAACACCTGGTCCCGGCGACCTATCGATTTATCTATGCGCGATTGCAGCGAGTCCGTATGCGTGCCGTTGAGCACCTGCGTCTGGTAGTTGTAGCTGGTGCTGTTTGCAAGATTCGGCAGCGGATAGAGTGCAAGCAATGCCGCAGCCTGCGGACTGATGTCGAAGGGAGTGCCGCCAACGATGCCGCTTCGTTGATCGAGGGTCGGCACCAGGCCGGAGATGGTGCTGGCGTCGCGGTTGCGCGTCCATTGATAGGCCACGAAGAAGTTCGGCCCGTTATAGAAGAGATGTGGGATACGGATGGGACCGCCGAGCGTCGCGACGCCGGTGAACTGCGTGTACGAAGCCTTCGGTGATTCAAGTCCCGTAATGGAGTAAGGTCGCGCATCGAACGGCGAAGCACTAAGTTGGAAGCCGAGGCTTCCGTTGTAGAGACTCTTGCTGCCTGCGCGACGTGAACCGAAGGCTTGTGCGAGCGAGTACTTGCTGGTGGCTGCGTTATTCGAGCTGCCGTTGATCAGCATGCCGTCGGCGGATTTGTCCGCATCTCCTTCCGGCTCTGCTGGCGCCGGCGCGTTTGCTACATCCGCATCGATGATCTTCGCTTTACTTTTCTCAGCGGGGAGAATCAGCGCGGGCAGGGGTGCGGACGGCAACACCGCCTTTGCGGAGGCGAGGAGATCCGCCAGCGGAAGCATCTGCATCTCGATGGAAGGTGCGGCTGTGGTTTCAGGGATGGTGACGGTGGCGTTGACCGCTCGAAATCCCTGCATCTCGACCATGAGATGCCACTCCCCCGTGTCGATGGACGGGAACTGGTAGAGCCCTTGCAGGTCCGTGACAGCGGCCAGGTTTTTCCCGCCCTGAGTTGCGGTTACTGTCGCGCCCGGCAGCGGCAACCCGTTCAGAGTGACGCGACCATGATGTTCCGCGGCGGAGGCCACCATGGCCGCCGCCCACATCAAGGCCGCTGTGACTGCACGGACGGATTTGCGGCTGAGTATCCAACCCCGCATTAGTTGTCGCTCGGCTTCTCAGCATGATCGAGGATCATTACATCGACCGCAGTCTTCTCCGCGTCGAGCTTCAGGCCGATCTGCTCCTGAATGGCAGTGAAGATCGGCGGCGGCGCGTCGGGCGACTCGTCCGGCACAATCTTCACCCCGAACACCTGGAACTGGGTCTCGTCCGGCGTCCACTTCAATGCGCCATCCCAATGCCCTTCAAGGCCGGTGTGGTTCACCACAGGTCTGTCGAACACTGCTCCCTGCATGCCATGACAGAAGTCATCGAGGGTGTCGTCGCGGAAAACGAGATTGCCGAGCTTTGTGAAGTAGAACGAAGCTCCTTGATGATCGCCCGCTTCGTTCTTGGTCATCTTCGGGCCGCCCTTCGCGACCGTCAGAACGTAGGCTGATATGTCCTTCTTGCCTGGATGAAACTTCAGGCCGAAGCGGTCCGCCATCAATTTCCGTAGCATCGACTTCAACTGCTTCTGACTCGGTGAGCCCGGCTGGTCAGGTTCGCCCGTGGTGATATCGAACTTGTCCGTCTCCATCCATGCCGGTCCGCCAACAATCTGTTTCGAGTTCACGTCGTACGCAAACATGATGACATCGTTCAACGTTGTGTTGAAGGTCTTGAACTGACGAGGCGCGCCACCGAACCCTTTACCCTTCGCGTCCGGAGCAGCCGGCTTGATCGTAGCAACCTCCCAGCTTGGGTCAGCGTCCGCAGCCATGGGTGCAACCGGCTTCGGCGGCTCAGGAATAGCCCACATCGTCTCCTTTGTAGCGCGTGCCAGGATCAATGGAAGAGTCTGCCCTCCCTGCTTCCACTCGCCCACGAAGGTGTTTCCATCCACAGACAACTTGCCGGTGTACACCCCGTCGATGTCTTCCAAATTCATGCGAAGCTCCCCATCTCGGAAGGTCGTAGCCTTGACCGGCAACGGCCTGGGCGTCTGATCGATGCTGTACCACTGCGCCTGCAGCGTGCCATCTGTACTTTTGCTGATCTTCACCACGGTGCGCAGATCTTTGCCGGCATGCAGCGTCCCCTGCCACGTGTCGTCGATATTTTGGGCGGCTGTGGCCGGTGCTGCCTGCCCTGTCGCTGCGAGAAGGAAGGAGGGCGAGAGGTTCAATGCGCTCAACGATAGCGCAATCATAGAAATGCGAAGAGGCAGACCAAGGCGCATCGGAACTCCTGAAGATGGAAGAAGAAAGCTGACACTCTTTATACGTACGAGGAATCGAAGCGTTCCACTTTTCGCGCAAAGAAATATTGACATAGGAATGAATTTCCGGCGGACTCGTTCGCTCTTCAGCGCTTTTGCGATCAAGTCGCCACTCGCGAGAGTGTGGCCTTATGGTGATGTAATGGGGATTCCAGCGGCAAGCCAGGATTCGATAGTTCAAGCCAAACTGCTCAGAATGATGTTTCGAGCTTGTCTGCAGACGGCGGAGTGGGATTCGCGCATAAGGCGCCCGTTCAATCAGATCTTCCAAAGGGCTGAATTGGAAGAATGGTCGGGACGACTAGATTCGAACTAGCGACCTCACCCACCCCAAGGGTGCGCTCTACCAGGCTGAGCCACGTCCCGACTTTGTTGCAGCCGTCGATCAGGTTCAGGAATCGGGTGATTCAGGCCTGAGACGGCGGGGTATGTTGCAGGTTTAAGTGTACACGATACGGGGCTTTGGCCGGAGGGAGCAGCGCAGGAAAGGGTCGTGGCGGACCCACTCATCGCGTGGAACAAAGGAGCGATGAATGGGGCACAGATTTTCTGTCAGATTTGCGGTCTGCCGATTAGTGGGTGGGGGCTACGAATTCCTTGGGCAGTGCTCCGCCCTCGCCGAAGAAAAACTCGTTCATCTGCTCGACGAGGAAGTCCTGGGCCTCGCGGGTCCAGGGCTGGAGGCGGTACTCGTTGAGGAGCATCTTCTGGCGCTCGACCCACTCGCCCCACGCCTTCTTGCTGACGTTCTTGTAAATCTTCTGGCCGAAGTCGGAGTCGAACGGGGTTTCGTCCAGACCCTCCATCTCAGCCTTGTACTTCACGCAAAAAACCATGTGTGCCATTGTGTGCGGAATCTCCTGAACTTCCATTGTAGAGGGATTTTCGGCGCCCTGGATTCGGACGTAGGTGAGGAGCTACTTGCGTTTGCCTTTGGCCTTCTTGTCGCGGGTGCGGACCTTTGATTTTGTCTTGCCCTTTTTCTTGCCGCTCCGGTTGGGGCTGGAGTGCGGACGGTCGCCTTCGGGGCTTGCGGCGGTCTTTGACTTCTTTCGTGGCTTGATCGCTGCGGGGTCGTCTTCTGAAGGGACCAGGGCGAACTGCAGGCGGCGCTGCTGGCGGTCGATGCGGTCGAGTAGCACATGGACGCGCATTCCCATCTTGAAGACGCGGCCGTTGCGGTCGCCGACAATCTGGCGGTCGGTGTCGCGGAAGCTGTAGCGATCGTCGACGAGTGAACTGAGCGGGACGAGGCCTTCAATGAAGAGGTCGTCGAGTTCGACGAAGAAGCCGTACTTGGTGCAGGAGAGGACGACGGCCTGGAAGTCTTCGCCGACGCGGTCCTGCATGAACTTGATCTTCTTCCACTCGATCAGTTCGCGCTCGGCGTCGGCGGCGCGGCGTTCGGTCTGGCTGCACTCGCTGGCGATCGCGTCGAGCTCGGCCTCGGGGATGGGCGCTTGCGCGGCGTTCTCGGCGGCTTCCTTGTTGGCCGTCTCCATGCTGCGCTTGCGGGTCTCGGAGGACCAGGGCTGCGGAGCGTCGCTGAGGATCGCGCCTCCGATGGGGTCCGCACCGGAGTCGAGCAGGGCGCGGAGGAGGCGATGGACGATCAGGTCGGGATAGCGGCGGATGGGCGAGGTGAAGTGCGTGTAGCTGGGGCTCGCGAGGGCGAAGTGGCCGACGTTCTTCTCGCTGTAGCGGGCTTGTTTCAAGGAGCGGAGCATTAAGTAAGCCAGTATCCGTTCTTCGGGCTTGCCAGCGATTCGGGCGGTAAGCTTCTGGTACATCTGCGGCGTGACCGGGATGGATTCGGGGATCTCGTGGGTCTGGGCTTGGCGATCGGTTCCGCGAACGTTGCGGCGGTCGCCCCTGGTCTGGACGCGCTTGACCGGCAGACTGGAGAAGCCGAGCGAGTAACCGAACTGGCTGGCGGTCTCCTCGAAGTCGACGATGCGCTTGGGGTCCGGTGTCTCGTGGATGCGATAGATGCTGGGCACGACCTGCGACTCGATCCAGGTGGCGACGCACTCGTTGGCGGAGAGCATGAACTCTTCGATGAGGCGGTGCGACCAGCCGCGTTCCGAGCGCACGATGGCGTGCATGTCACCGTCCGGGTTGAAGAGGATGACCGGCTCCGGCAGGTCGAAGTCGATGGAGCCGCGCCGCTTGCGCTTGGCGTTGAGCTTCAGCGCCAACTCGTACATGCGCTCGAAGTCGGGGACGAGGTCGGCGAACTGTTCGCAGGTGGCTGCGTCGTTGTCGAGCACGCTCTGAATCTGCGTGTAGGTCATGCGGCGGGCGCTGCGGATGATGCCCTCGCAGATCTCGTAGCCGAGGACTTCGCCGCGCGCGTCGACCTCCATGATGCAGCTGAGGACGAGGCGGTCTTCGTCCGGGCGCAGGCTGCACATGCCGCTCGAGAGCGTGTTGGGCAGCATGGGGATGGCGCGGTCCGGGAAGTAGACGGAGTTGCCGCGCAGGCGGGCTTCGAGATCGAGCGCGGTGCCGGGCCGGACGTAGTGGCTGACGTCGGCGATGTGGACCTGTAGCTCCCAGTTGCCGTTGGGCATCGGCGTGACGAGGACGGCGTCGTCGAAGTCGCGGGCGGTCTCGCCGTCGATGGTGACGATGTTGAGGCCACGGAAGTCGCGGCGCTTGCCCTCTTCCTCGGCGATGGGGAGGGCGGCGGATTCGGTGGCTTCGGCGAGCACGTTGGCAGGGAAGACGTGCGGGAGATGGTGCTTGCGGATGATGATTTCGACGTCCACACCGAAGGCATCGGGAGGGCCGAGAATCTCAAGGACGCGGCCCTTGGCAGGGCGGCCGGCGGAAGGGAAGTCGGTGACTTCGACATCGACGGCGATGCCTTCGAGCGGGTCGAGCTTGGTCTCATCGAACCAGTGCGCCTGCTGCGTCTGGGCTTCTTCGCCTAGAACACGATGTGTCGTGAGCTGCGGCGTGGCGGGCATCTCAAGCCCGTCCGGGATGAGGATGGGCTGGGTCATCCTCTCGTCGAGCGGCGTGATGTAGTTGCCGTGAAAGAGTGGAGCGCTGTCCCAGACCGCGCGGCGGCTGCTGGACTTGGCGTAGTGGAAGATGCCGACGACGGTGGGATTGCGGCGGGTGAGGACGCGGGCGATGCGGCCCGACCGGCGGCCATCGCGACCTGGGGGAGCCTCGTCGACGAGGACTTCGTCGCCCTGCATCGCGCCGTTGATCTCGTTCGGTGGGATGAAGAGATCGTCATCGCGGTTGGTGCTTCCATTGGGCCGGACGAAGCCGTAGCCGTCGCGGTGCAGGTCGAGTTTGCCGGCAAGGAGGCGGTCGCGGGTGGCCCGGTTCTCTACTGGCGCGGCGGCGAGATGACGTGGCGCGCGCGCCGTCTTTGCGGGGATGGCCGAGGGCATCGACCACTGTTCGTTGTTGATCTTGACGAGTTCGCCGCGGGCGGTGATGCGGGCGAGTTGTTCAAGCAGCAGGCGGCGCTCACGGCCTCCGCCAAGGCCAAGCTCGCGGACGAGCTGCTTGTATCCGGCGCGGCTGCCAGCGGACCGCTCCACGCGGCGAATCAGGTCACGGTCGGTTTGCGGGTACGGCCCCTGCTTTGCCATAAGAACGTTGCGGCGGGCGTTGTGGGAGCAATCGCAGCAGCCGATCTCAGGCTACACGAAGCGGAGCCGCAGCGTGCAGGTTGCGGATAGAATGTTCGCACTGACGGAGCCGTGGTCTGGCGCGATCGGAGCGGAATGCGAGATGGATTTGTGATCGAGAGAAGGCTGCTGCTGCGGAAGAGGCTGCTTGTTGTCTCTATGGGTATCGCGGCGTCGATGGCATGCCTTGCCCAGTCCGCTGGTCCACCGCCTATCGATAGCTTCGCAGGGCATCCGCGCGTGGCGATTCTGAGCGACATTGGCAACGAGCCCGACGATCAGATGTCGTTCGTGCGGCTAATGCTTTATTCGAATGAGCTCGACCTTGAAGCGATGATCGCTTCGACCTCGACATGGCAGAAGACAGCTACGCATCCTGAGACGATGCACGCGATTGTTGCTACGTATGGGCAGATGCGGGGGAACCTGTTGCTGCATGCGAAAGGATGGCCGGAGGCCGCGACGCTCGATCAGCGCATCTTTGCTGGGCAACCTGCGTATGGCATGGCTGCAGTGGGTAAGGGGAAGACTTCGGCGGGATCGCAGGCGCTGATGAGGGCCATTGAGCGGGATGATCCGAGGCCACTGTGGGTCTGCCTGTGGGGTGGCGCAAATACATTGGCGCAGGCGTTGATCGATCTCCGCGAGACGAGGCATTCGGCTGCTGAGATGGAGCGGCTGGTGAGCCGGCTGCGGGTGTCCTCCATCTCCGATCAGGACGACGCGGGTGCGTGGTTGCGGCGCGAGTTCCCAGGGCTCTTCTATGTCGTTCAGCCGAGTTCTCAGAACGGCGAAGAGTACTTCTACGCAACCTGGACTGGGATCAGCGGAGACCTCTACTACCGCGGCGCGACGGGCGCGGACACAAGCCTGGTCACGAACGAGTGGCTCGACACGAACATCCGAGCCAAGGGCCCGCTGGGCAAGATGTACCCGAAGTTCATGTTCATCATGGAGGGTGACACGCCTTCGTATCTTGGCTTGATCGACAACGGATTGAACGCCTATCGCCGGCCGGACTGGGGTGGATGGGGCGGCCGTTACGTCTATCGCCAACCGCATGGCGAGACCCACACAATCTGGAGCCAGGGCGGCGATCTCTTCAGCCGCGCAAGCTCGCAGGACCGCGTCAAGGGTGTTGACGGCGTCGAACACGTCTCTGACCAGGCCACGATATGGCGCTGGCGCGAAGGTTATCAGGATGACTTTGCGGCGCGGATGGACTGGACGGTGAAGGACTTTGCGCATGCCAACCATGCGCCGCAGCTTGTGGTGAATGGCGAAGCCGGGACGGGCGTCGTCGAGATGACCGCCGATGAGGAGCAGACCGTCACATTGGATGCGGCGGGTAGCAGCGATCCAGATAGAAATACGCTGCACTATCGCTGGTGGGTGTACGAAGAGGCGGGGCTGTCGGGGACACATGGGGCCGATGTTGCGATCGCCAATGCAGACACCTCTAAGGCGACGGTGACGGCTACGTCCGCATGCCGTGCAGCTTGGATCTCAGGTCTCATTCCATGCAAGGCGGAAGGCGTTGCGCACATCATCCTCGAAGTGAAGGACGACGGGACGCCACGGCTGACTTCGTACCGCCGCATCGTGCTGCACGTGCGGCCACCGGCTACGACCGCCGATGCTTCACCTCATTGAAGTTGAGTTGTTATGGCGGTTTCTTATTCTTGCTGAAAGCAGTGTCTCCGCCTATTCTGGCCGTATCTGAAATCACTTCAGTTTTCGAGTGCAGAAGAGGGAATGTCTTGGCAGATGCAATCTTCATCAGCTACCGTCGTGACGACTCCGAGGGCGAGGCAGGGCGGCTCTTCGATGATCTGACGCGCGCCTTCGGGAGCGAAGCCGTATTCATGGATGTTGCGGGGATCAAGCCGGGCGTGGACTTCCGCCGCGCAATCGAGCAGAACGTGGCAAGCTGCGGCGTTCTGCTGGCAATGATTGGGCCGAGGTGGCTCAGCACAGCTAATTCCGAGGGTGCTCGGAGACTCGACGACCCAAACGACTTTGTCGCGCTCGAGATTGCATCCGCGATGAAGCGCGATGTGCCGGTGATTCCCGTGCTGGTCCACGAAGCGACGATGCCTGCCGTGGACAAGCTTCCGGAGAGCCTCAAAGACCTCGCCTTCCACAACAGCGTGGAGCTCTCGCACGCGCGCTGGAACTCTGACGTGGGGCTGCTTATTGAAGCGCTGAAGGCGTACGTCACTCAGAGCCCATCTGCGCAAACGGCCGTTGTGCATGCGACCGTGCCGGTGCAGCTTCCGGCTCCGCATCCTCCGGGCGATGTGTCGAGGCCAGCGGCAGACGGCTCAAAGACTCCGCTGATCGCTGGAATTGCGTTGGTGACGCTGGCTGTGGCCGGGGGGATGGCCTACCTTGCTATGCGGCCTTCGGCTGCGCCGAAACCGGTAGACAGCACTCCCGTCACCGGTGCCGCGAACCCGGCGAACAATCCTTCCGGGGCGGCGTCGGCAGCTACATCTTCCGATGCGCCCGCAACTACTCCTGTCCAGGCACGAACGATGACAGCGTCCGTGTCCGTTACCGCGGCAGATGGCAGGCCAGAAACGTTGCCGGCGAAGACGCCAGGCCCAGGAGACTCCTACGTCGGGACATGGAGGCGTAGCGTCTCGGCCGGAAACGGCGACACACTTGGTTTGCTGGCCTTTTCAAAGGCAGGCGATGGTCTGACGATCCATGCTTTTGGAAGCTGCCAGGCTCCGGTGTGCGACTGGGGATCTCAGCCCGCCGTCGGGGACGGAGACAACATGACCGCCACCTTTTCCCCGAAGCCGAGCGGTTCCGATACCTCGAGGACGGTGCGGGTGACGACGCATCTCGTCCCTGAAGGGCTCGACGTGATGATTCAGAACTCCTTTGAGAGTCCAGCGGGTACACGGCATAGCTCCGCGCACACGCTGTTTCTCAAAGTAAATTGACGACTACTTGGCCCAGATGGAGTCAAGCACGAGATCCCGGCTCCGCGTGGCGTCCTTGTCCGCAGCCGGCTGAGCACTGAGATGCATCACCTGCCAGTCGGATGCAGCGTTGTATACAGGCCATTTCGTGAGGCCGGCTCCGTTGGGATCTCCCATCTTCGCGAAGTTGCTCCAGTACTGTTGCATCTGCTTGCTCAGTGCCTGGTCTTCGGGCGTCCATTTGAAGTCAGTTAGAAGATGCTGGCTGCCGAAGACATAGGCGATCTCGCCTGAGTGGTAGGCGGAGTCGCCGGCCGCGTGGAACGGATCGGCGGGAACGACTTCATCGAAGCGGTAGCGGTACACCGGCTGCTTGCCGGTTGTCGCCTGAGCCTCAAGCCACTTCCAGGTGGAGTAGGCGATGAAGCTGTCCGCGGTAAGGTCAGAGGCGGCGCGGATGGAGTCGGCGTCCGAGGCGGCGGTATAGGCCGCGAGGACCTTCGGTGCGTCGTCCCCGAACTGCTTGTTGACCGACGCCTGGAAGCTATCGACGGTGGACTTGCTCAGCACGCCGCCCTCGTCGTGGTTCCAGCCGGCGAGTAGGGGAATGTCGTTCTGCTTGCCTGCTGCGAAGATGGAGGGGACGCTTTCGGGCAGCAGATAGCCATCGACGACCGGGCCGAAGCGGATGAGATCTGGATCTTTGACCGGTTTGGTTGCACGGTCCAGGAGCTCCTGCGCGGGAATGGCACGGAGCGCATCGAGCGTGTCGACGTGATAGACCTTGCTGGCGAACTCGGCATCCTTCACCTCGGCCTCGGCCCGTGTCTTCATTCCCAGCGTACTCTTCGAAAAGGCACCGCCACTCTCGCCGATGGCCTTCTGGAAGAGGCCCTTGTCGACGGGTGACGCCATGTGCGTGCTGACCGCGAAGGAGCCAGCGCTCTCGCCGAAGAGGGTTACGTTGGATGGATCGCCACCAAATGCTGCGATGTTCTCCTTGACCCAGCGCAGGGCGGCGGTGTGGTCGAGCAGGCCGTAATTGCCCGAGGCCTTGTTCGGCGACTCAGCCGTCAGCGCGGGATGCGTGAAGAAGCCGAAGATGCCGAGGCGATAGTTCATCGTGACGACGATGACGCCATTCTGCGCAAGCACCATGCCATCCTGCCGGGCTTCGGAGGTGCTTCCACCCTGGTAGCCGCCACCGTAGATCCACACCATGACGGGCAGCTTGGCGGACTTGTCCTTCGCGGGCGTCCAGATGTTGAGGGTGAGACAGTCCTCGCTGGGGCCGGGGTCGCGGAAGATCATGTCCTCGAAGAATGGCGCTTGCATGCAATGCGGACCGAAGCTGGTCGCCTGGCGAACGTCTTTCCACTTCGCGGCGGGCATGGGCTCACGCCAGCGCAGCGGGCCTACAGGAGGGGCTGCGTAGGGGATGCCGAGAAAGGCGCGGATGCCGCCTTCCTGCTCGCCTGCAACCTTGCCGAGCTTTGTTTCGACTTCGAGCGAACTGCCGGATTGGGCCTGGAGGATGCTTGTGAAGGAGATGAGTGCGGCAAGCGAAGCGGTCGTTGAAATCAAAAGCCGCTGAAGACGGATCGAAGGGAAGAGCTTCATATGAAGCGAAAGTTTACTCCCTCAATCGATTTACTGACAAAAGGGAAAGGCCCGGATCATTTGATCCGGGCCTTTTGAATGGATGGTTGATGGAAGGCTTAGAAGTCGAACCGTCCAGAGAACTGCATACGGCGATATTGTGTGAGAGTGCTTGAATACACACCGGCCTGGCTACCGTCCGTGGAACCGGTATCAAGGGAGTGGACGTCAAAGCGCACGCTATTGGTTACGTTGAAGACCTCCGCCGCAAGCGAAAAGCTATAGCGCTCTCCGATTGCGATGTTCTTATGAACGCCAGCGTCGATGTCGAAGTATCCGTCACCGAAGTACTTGCTGCGTTGTCCGGCCTCTCCGGGGTATGGGTTGCGAGTGTTCGCGAGGGCAGCCAGCGGATCATCAAAGTATTGCGGGCTACCGTTCGAGTCCAGATGCTTGCGGAACTTGATGGGACCGGTCTGCACCACGTAGCTCTCATATTCCCAGTTGGTCGCCCATCCGTTTCCGTCCGAAAGACCGAAGGGTAGACCACTCGAAACGCGGGCGATTCCGGAGGTGTCCCAGCCGCCGATCACCGCATTGACTAGACGGGAGGAGTTTCCGGCCAGCTTCTGCCCGGTTCCGACCGGCAGCTTCAAGACCCAGTCGCCGGTAAAGAGGTGCTTGGTGTTGAAGTCCGACACGGCATAGTTCTTGCGGGGATTGAACCCATCAATCAGGAAGCCGTAGCTGTTTCCCGAACTGGTTGGATTCGCTTCCGAGTCCGATCCAAGATCGAGCGACTTCGAGAAGGTGTAGCTCAAGTCGAACTGGATATTGTTCTTCATCGGGTGGCGGAGAATCGCTTGTAGCGCGTTATAGTTCGCGCTTCCATCCGACGATGTGACGTAGAGGGAAGAATACTGTAGCGGCCAGTAGCGGCCGATTTGGCCACCGCAGCCCGGGTCGCAGTACTCATCGAGATTATTCAGAGCTTGCGTCTCGTTGCCACGCTGTGTGGAGTAGTCGAGGTCATAAATATTCTGTGTTGCCGAAGCGCCTGGCGTTCCGTCGTCTGCCGCGCCCACGCCTGCTGCGTCAGGGAACAGATCTTCAAAGTATGGGATAGGAGCAACCGTCGTTGCGCCCTGGTCGACGAGTTTCGCGAGTTGAGTTGCGGCCGTGTAGTAGTCCGTGCCGCTCTTCGGATCGACGAGGTTGAGAGGCTGCGCGAGGTCAAGCTGCTGGAGGAGATGGCGTCCAAGGCGGCCAACGTAGTCGGCCTCAAACGTAAATCCACCCTTCAGTTCGCGTTGCACGGACAGGTTGAAGACCTCGGAGTACGGCGTCTTAATGCGGTCGTCAAGTCCATTGGTGATAGCGAACCCAGTCCCGTTGATGTCGGTGGATGGGGTTTGTGGATAGTTGATCGTGGTCGCGCCGGCGGACGGATCAATTAGCCCAGGAAGGTTGTGCAGACCGGTGAATCGGGGTGTTGTATCGGCGGTCAGGCTGCTTGCCGGATTGGTTAGTGAGCTGGAAAGACTGAACGATCCATGACGGCTGTAGTTCGTCACCAGGCCCTCACCGAAATGGTCGTAATAAATGCCGAATCCCGCACGGATGCTGCTCTTGCCAGCTCCGCCGAGGAGCTTGTTCATCCATGTGCCGTCCTCTGGAGCGGGAGCGAAGGCAAAGGCGAAGCGAGGAGCGATGTTACCCCAATTCATCGGATAGAAAGGTTTGCCCCCACGCGCTTGTCCTGCAGGAGCGAAGGAGATCGGAGGCTGCACGCTATTTCCCTGCGCCGCTTGCGCCGCGCGCGTGGTGAACCAGTCATGGATGTTGATGGTCGGCTGCACCTGCTGCCCATTCGCTTCGTAGGGTGTTTGCAGAATCGTGTGCCGCAGACCGGCGGTAATGGTCAGGTTAGGGAGCGGCTTCCAAGCATCCTGAACGTAGTATTCCAGTTCATGTGTCTTGAAGCTGCGCTTAACCGGCACGCCTACACCAAGCACGGTACCGGTCTTTCCGTCAGCTGAAAGTTGGTAGTTGAAGTGGTCGGTCTCTTCGCCCGTCAGTCCGGCCAGCATTCCCACGGCGTAGTTGTAGTTCGTGGTGAAATCTGAGTTGACAGCAGGAAGGCCAAAGCTGGTCGGATTGAACGTTCCTGGTTTCTTTGTGAAGCCCGAGTTCAACAGCCAGGAAACATTCTCACTGCCCGAGTTATAGGAGTTCGCGTCCGTACTGTTCTGATAGTTGAAAACCCGGAAGTTGGCCCCAAACTGAATCGTGTGTTTCCCCTTTGTCCAGGTGAGGTCGTCGATGAAGTTATGCGACGGCACGACCGTTGAGCTGGTGCGCTCGAGCGGGCCAGCAGAGCTCGTTTCGCCATCCGGAGTGCTTAGCGTTCTGTAGGTGGTGTAGTTTCCCTGCGCTGCGCCGGTATCCGCAAAGCTTTGCCGGGTGAACCCGTAACGCGCGTTGTTGATCAAGTTGCTCTTGATCGTCCAGGTGAAGTTTCCTGAGATTCCCTTAGAGTCGTCCGTATGTTTGGTGGCGGCCGGTTGACCAGGAAATGCGGACGCTCCGCCCACTGAGTCATTCTGCATGCTGGAGCGGACGTAGAAGCGGTACTTGTCGGCCGGGTTGTAGTCGAGCCTGGTGATATAGACGTTCTCGACCGTGATTGCAGGACTCGAGAACGAGTACGAGCCGGTATTGAGGCCGTCACCCGAGGCGAAGCCGTTTGGGAGGGGGTACGCTTTGAAGAGTGCCAGCGAGAACGGATTGACGCCAGCCCCGTTCGGGCAGGTCCCATTGGCCGAGCACTTGGTGTCCATCGAGGCAAACTGGGTGGGCGTAAGAGTGACTGTGCTCCCATCGGTGGTGTTGTACTTCAGATTGCCCGCCGCCAAAGATGCTGTGGGTACAGTTTGCGAAACTGCAACTCCCTCGTCTCTGCGGAACCCTTCGTAGTTGCCGAAGAGGAAGAGCTTGTCCTTCTTGATGGGGCCGCCAAGGCGAATGCCATACACGTTGTAGATGAGTTTCGGAGGGGAGTTCGGCAGGTCGGAGTTCAATTGGCCTTGCTTGGCGAACCAGTCATTGGCCTCGCCGACATTGGTGCGGTTGTAGTCATAGATCGCACCATGAAGGGAGTTTGTGCCTGACCGGGTTACAAGGTTCACCTGGCCACCCGATGACCGCCCGGAGTCCGCGTTCGCGTTCGAGGTGGTTACACGGAACTCTTCGGTCGAGTCGAGCGTCGTTCGCAGTACGCCCGTGAAAGCGGAAGGCGCAATCTGATCGTTGTTGTCCACGCCATCCAGCGTGATGTTCGTCTGGTCGGCACGCGCTCCGCTGACGACGCCGTTTCGGCTCTCCGTCGAATTTGTGTCTCCGATGTACAGCACGCCCGGCTGCAGGGCCAGCAGCGTTGCTGGATTTCGTGCCTCGCTCGGCAGCTCCATGATGGTTTGGTTATTGATCGCGTTCCCGATCGTCGCGTCGGTGGTATTCAGCGTTTGGGCGGCTGCGGAGACGTCGACGGTGACCGACTCGGCTGTGACGCCCAGCTTCACATTGATCGTTGCCGGTTGGGCGACGAGGAGTTCCGCGCTTAGTGTTTGCTTGGCGAACCCGGCCATCTCTACGGTAATCGTGTACTTGCCGGGCGCTATCTGCTGAAACGAGTACTCACCTTGGCCGTTTGCCTTCGTCGAAGAATCGGAGCCGTTGGCATTGTTCTTGATCGACACGGCTGCGCCGGGAATCGCAGCGCCGGTGGAGTCGGTGACGGAACCGCGGAGCGAGGTGCTGGCGTTTTGGGCCAGGAGGGTTGGTGCCAGCAAAGTCGAGCCCAGGTATGACGTGGCCAGAGACGCGACAAACAGAAACACTGCGGGTATACGGGAGCGTCCGATCAAAACTTCCTCCGAAAGATGCGACTACAGTTTTCCCGCTTTGAATAGGTGCGGAAACGGGTCTGTTCGAATGTGAATTGTGAGAGCGCGATCTAAATTGTG
Organism: Granulicella aggregans; assembly: GCF_014203275.1. GTDB lineage: Bacteria > Acidobacteriota > Terriglobia > Terriglobales > Acidobacteriaceae > Edaphobacter. The sequence goes on along the minus strand of NZ_JACHIP010000002.1, from coordinate 459,159 downwards.
AGTGCGTGTATCTCTAGTCTTTCGCAGAGAATTCACAATTGCAAGCGAATTGTTGTCACACTTTCATCACGTGGCGACGTGCGTTCCTCGTGTATAGCCGCCGACAGGTTCATTGGGGCGACTTCACGCACGGGTATAAGAGTTGTCTATTCGCGGGATAGATGGGAATAGAGGTTGGCGCTCCTCTACAGTGCATGTCGCTGCTCATATTGTCCGCTTATAATGAACTATGGCACCTGTCCACCCAGTCTCGTCGGAGGCTGCGACCCCCGATACTGACCTGCCGGGCCAGGCGAACTCGGCCTTAGAGGCAGAGGAATTTACTGAGCGCGGAACTGAGCGCGGAATCGTGCCAAGTGGGACGGAAGTCTTTGCCGAGCCCACTGAAACGGTAAGTTCGGTGCCTCCTGATCTGCCACTCGGAACAGAAGTCCTCGCTGCGGCCTACTTGTCCGGGTTCTCTGATACCGAGATCAAGACTGTTGACAACGACTTCCGGACACTCTTGAAGACGGTCCGCGCCAATCGCCCAGTGGATGATCTCGAGGTCATCTGCGCGGCGTGGAGGTTCTGCCTGCAACAACATGCAGGGCAGAAACGCGCCAGCGGCGAGCCGTACATCATCCATCCGCTTGAGGTTGCGCAGGTACTTGCAGAGTTGAAGATGGATTCGACGGCTATCGCCGCCGGTTTGCTGCACGATGCGGTTGAAGACACCGACGTCACCTCGCCTGAGATTGCGAAGCGCTTTGGCGACCAGGTGGCGCATATCGTCGAGGGCGTCACCAAGCTCGACAAGATCAAGTTTGCGAACCGCGAGGATCACCAGGCGGAGAACATCCGCAAGATGCTGCTGGCGATGGTGGACGACATTCGCGTTGTCATCATCAAACTCGCCGACCGGCTGCACAACATGCGGACGCTCGAGCACCTGAAGCCCGAGAAGCAACAGAAAATTGCGCGCGAGACGCTGGACATCTACGCTCCGCTGGCGCACCGGCTGGGCATGGGTAAGCTGCGCGGAGAGCTTGAAGATCTGGCGTTCCGCTATACCGATCCTTTCGCGTACAGCCAGGTGACGGCGGAGGTTGATGCGCTGCGGGGCGAAGGCGAGATCTTTCTGCACAAGATCGTCGGCGAGGTGGAAGCGAAGCTTCGCGAACACCACATCAAAGGCCGGGTTGAGTCGCGTATCAAGCGGCTCTACTCGATCCAGCAGAAGCTGGAGTCGCAGAAGATCCCGGTTGACCAGGTCTACGATCTGCTTGCGATCCGAGTCATCTGCACGACGGTTGGCGATTGCTACGCTCTGCTGGGCTTGTTGCATAGCGTATGGCGACCGGTGCCGGGGCGCATCAAGGACTTCATCGCGATGCCGCGGCCGAACCTTTATCAATCGCTGCATACGACGCTGATCGCTCCTGGTGGCCACCAGTTCGAGGTGCAGATTCGCACCGAAGAGATGCACCGAGTGGCCGAAGAGGGAATCGCGGCTCACTGGAAGTACAAGGCTTCAGACTCCGTCACCGCCAAGGATGAAGCACGGCTTGCGTGGGTGCGCCAGTTGATGGAGTGGCAGCGCGAGATGTCCGACCCCAACGAGTTCATGTCGACGCTGAAGATCGACCTGTATCCGGAGGAGGTCTATACCTTCACGCCGAAGGGCAAGGTGGTGGTGCTGCCGAAGGACGCGAGCCCGATCGACTTTGCCTACACGATTCACACCGAGGTCGGCAACACGACGGTAGGCGCGAAGGTGAACGGCCGCATCGTTCCGTTGCGGACGAAGCTGCGCAACGGCGACATCGTCGAGATCACCACGCAGACCGGTCATGCTCCGAGCCGCGACTGGCTCAGCTTTACCAAGAGCAGCCGTGCTCGCAACAAGATCAAGCACTGGATCAACGAGCACCAGCGCGAACGCGCGATCGAGATTGGTCGCAAGCTGCTGGAGCGCGAGGCGCGGAAGTACAAGGTCTCGCTGCACAAGTTCACCATCGCGGACTACGAGCGCGTGGCCACGGAGTACGGGCTTGGCACCGAGGCTGAACTGCTCGGCGGCATAGGGTTCGGCAAGTACTCGACGCGGCAGGTGCTGAACAAGCTGGAGCCGGGATCGACGATGGCGGCTGAACCCGCGCCTTCTGAATCCGCAGTAGGCAACGCGATCGGGCAGATGTCCGATGTGGTCAAACGCGTCTTCTTCGGCAAGGGCTCCGATTCGCTACAAGTGGAGGGGCAGGACGACCTGCTGGTCTACCGCGCGCGTTGTTGCAACCCTATCCGTGGTGAAGAGATTATCGGCTACGTGACGCGGGGCAAGGGCGTTGCGGTGCACGCCAGAAGCTGTCCGAATGTTCAGAACCTGTTGTATGAGTCGGACCGCCGCATCCAGGTGGAGTGGGCCGCCGCTCCGGCGAGCCCGGGCGATGCGAAGTCCCCCAAGCCTACGACCTATCCCGTCCGCCTTACAGTTCTTTGTGAAGACCGCGCCGGCCTTCTGAAAGAGTTCACTGCGATCATCGCGGATGATGGAACGAACATACGCTCGGTCGATTCAAAGCCGACTCCTGATGGACAGGCTCTGGTTGACTTCGTCGTGGAGACGGTCGATGTGCGGCATCTGAACCGACTGGTGCTAAACCTGCGCAAGGTCCCTGGAGTGAGAGAAGTGCACCGCGTGCAGAAGATCTGACACGCCGTCAGCGCGTATGGTGTTGAGGTGGCTTCTTTATGAAGAAGATCCCTTTCCTCTTTCTTTGTTGGTCCAGCGCAGTATTTGGTCAGGCGAACCAGGGCGAACTGCAGTTGAGAGTCACCGGCCCCGACGGAGCCGCAGTGAAAGGCCCGGTGCGTATCGTGAGCGAGAGCAACCACTACACCAACACCATCACAGCGGATGCCGAAGGACGCGCCGTCCTGCAGCACCTGCCGTTCGGGCTCTATCGCGTGGAGGTCCGGCAGCCCGGCTTCGCATCACTCTCGCAGGCCTTCGAGATACAGACCTCCATTCCATTGCACGAGGGCATTCAGCTAAAGCTCTCCTCCGTTCGACAGTCCATCGATGTGAGCGCGGGGGAGACGCTGCTCGACACCGATGACGCTGGGTCGATCAATCAGATTGGCTCGGAAGATATTCAGAACCGGCTCAGCTCCATCCCGGGCCGCTCGATTCAGGACCTCGTCAGTTCGCAGCCAGGATGGCTCTATGAAGGAAACGCTGTTCTGCATCCGCGCGGCTCCGAGTACCAGACACAGTTTGTCATCGATGGCATACCGCTTACCGACGATCGATCGCCAAGCTTCGGCCCGGAGATCGAAGCCGATGATGTCCAGTCGATGAGCATCTATACCGCCGGCATTCCTGCTGAGTACGGCCGCAAGATGGGAGGAGTGGTGGAGATCAACACGCAGCAGGACTCCGATCCCGGTTTGCATGGCCAGGTCACTTTGTACGGCGGCAGCTTCGCCTCGGCGGGAGCCTTTGCCAGGGGACAGTACGCGTGGGGGAAGAACACGTTCAGCGCCAGCGGTGATGGTAGCCGGACGAACCATTATCTCAACCCGGTCGTTCCGCAGAACTACTCCAACACGGGAACGCTTGGCGACGTTGCAGCGGGTTATCGCCGTGAGTTGACGGCCAATGACCAGATCAGTCTGAGTGTGCGGCATGAACTCTCTCGCTACGACATCCCGAACGAGCTGGTGCAGCAGGCTGCCGGTCAACGTCAGAACGCGGACAACATCGAGACGTTGGGCATCGCTTCGTATCAGCACATCTTTTCGGCGTATGCCACCGGCGATCTTCACGGCATGGTGCGCGACAACGCGAACGACTTCTACTCGAATCCGGAATCAACGCCGGTCGAGGTCTCGCAACACAACTCCTTCCGCGAGGGATATTTCAAAGCGGCTTCACCTTCAATCGAGGACGCCAGGAGTGGAAGATCGGCGCGGAGACTGACAACATCTTTCTGCACGAGAACACGAGCTATCTCGCCACCGCCGATGCCGATGACGATAGCGGCACCAGGCCCGCGAGCCTTGGCCGTTTGAGACGATTGGCTCTGCGGTCCACGGGAGCGCGGCCGGCTGACGATGGTGACAACGAGCCCTTCACCTATCAGGATCAACGCCCGGATCTTGAGCAGTCAATCTTTATTCAGGACCGGATTCGGTTGAACAATTGGACGATCTCCGCCGGCCTGCGCTGGGACCACTATCAGCTTGTCGTCAAGGATCAGGGCGTTCAGCCGCGTTTCTCGATTGCGCGATCCTTCCCCCGGGCAAACACGGTGCTGCACTTCTCGTATGACCGCATCTTCCAGACGCCGTCCTTCGAGAACATCCTGCTGTCGAGCTCCACGCAGATTGAGTCGATCGATCCCGGTGACTTTCTGCGACTACCGCTCAAGCCCTCGAAGGGTGACTACTACGAGGGCGGACTGAGTACGGTCTTCGCGAAGCACTGGAAGCTCGATGCGAACCTCTACCGGCGCTTCGTCAACGACTACGCGGACGACGACCAGATCGACAACACCACCATCAGCTTCCCCATCTCGTTTCGTAAAGCGATCATCTACGGTGCGGAGGCCAAGATCACTGTGCCGGATTGGCATCATTTTTCAGGCTTTGCCAGCTACTCGTACATGGTGGGCAACGTCTGGAATCCGGTGACCGGAGGCATCTTTTTGAGTGACAACGCCGATGAGGCGGCGGCTAATCTCAGTGGGCACTTTCCGGACTCGCAGGACCAGCGGCACAGCCTGCGTGCGCGCGCTCGTTACGAGATCGTGCCGCGGCTATGGCTCGCATTCGGAACGCAGTACGATACCGGCCTTCCCTTCGATTTCGGAGGTGACCGCGATCAGGCGCTGGCGCAATACGGCCCTGAGATCATAAGCCGGGTCAACTTCGATCGGGGACGCATTCTGCCGTCCTTCCAGGTGAGCGCCTCCGCTGGGCTCGATCTCTACACGAGTGAACGAATGAAGATGCACCTTCAGGCAGATGGTGAGAACCTCAGTGACGTTCTGGACGTCATCGACTTTGGGGGGCTTTTTTCTGGCAACGCCATCGGACCGCCGCGCAGTTTCGCGCTGCGCCTGACGGCTAACTTCTAGCCCGCAAGCGTGAGGCGCAGGGCAACTCTCATGCACGTTGTCTTGCTCCCCCATTCGGTGTAGAGCGTGCATTTTATTTTCGATGTACAAGAATAGAGCAATGCGTGTGTTGTATTGACGACCGAGGGAGGGTGAATGCTGAAGATGACTGAAACCGCAGAACGGCGGCATGCCCGAGTCCGTTACAGTTCCGGAACGGTGATGGTCCGAGCTTCGAAGTCGAGTCCATTTGTCGAGGGCTCGCTCGTCGACATCAGCATCAGCGGCTGCTCTATCAAGACGGTTGAACCCTTGTCCGTCAGTCCAGAAGACGTCCTTGAGCTACGCATCGATCTGAGCACGCTGGTCTTTCGCGCCATCGGCTTTGTGCGACGCGCAAGCGCCGGCAGCCTGTCGCTTGGCATCGAGTTCCACCGCATCGCCGAGCAGGACAAGAACGATCTCGCAACCCTCATCGACTACTACGCTGAAGCGTAGCGCTGTGACCGTGCCTGCCTATTGAGAAAGATCCACGGTCATCCCCAGCGACTTCACCATGAAGATGTACTCGTCGGCTGTCAGGTCGACGCGCTTCGAGAGCGGCATGCCTGCGCCGTGTCCGGCGCGAGTTTCTATGCGGATGAGCACGGGATTTTCTCCGGCCTGGTCCTTCTGCATCGTCGCCGCGAACTTGAAGCTGTGCGCCGGGAAGACGCGGTCGTCGTGGTCGGCGGTGGTGATCAGCGTCGGCGGATAGTGCGTGCCGCGCTTCAGGTTGTGCAGCGGCGAGTACTTGTAGATTGCCTCAAACTCTTCCTTGTTCTCCGATGGCGCGCCATAGTCCGCCTTCCACGCCCAGCCTATAGTGAACTTGTCGAAGCGCAGCATGTCCATCACGCCCACCTGCGCCACCGCCGCTCCGAATAGTTCAGGCCGTTGGGTCACGCAAGCTCCGACCAGCAGACCTCCATTGCTTCCGCCCTGGATGGCCAGCTTCGGGGTTGAGGTGTACTTGTTGGCGATCAGCCACTCGCCCGCGCCGATGAAGTCGTCGAAGACGTTCTGTTTCTTCAGCTTCATGCCAGCCTGGTGCCAGGCCTCTCCGTACTCGCCGCCGCCGCGCAGCGTTACCTGGGCGTAGATGCCGCCCATCTCCATCCACAGGACATAGCTGGGCGCGAACTGCGGCTGCAGCGAGATGTTGAAACCGCCGTAGCCGTAGAGCAGCGTGGGGTTCTGGCCGTCGAGCTTCAGACCTTTCTTGTAGCTCAGGAAGATCGGGACCTTCGTGCCATCCTTGCTGGTGAAGAAGACCTGCTTGGTCTCGAACTTGGCCGGATCAAACTTTAATTTGGGCTGGCGATACACGGTCGTCTTCATCGCTGCCATCTCCAGCCGGTAGACCGTGGCCGGCGTAGTGAAGTTGGTGAAGGTGAAGAAGGTCTCGGTGTCCGTGCGCTTGCCGCCGAAGCCGCTCGCGGTGCCGATCGCCGGGAGCTCGTAGCGGCCAATCAGCTTGCCGTCGCGTCCGTGGAGTTCGACGAGACTTTGCGCGTCGGCGAGATACTGTGCGATCAGGGTGTCGTGCACCATGGTCAAGCCGTCGAGCGAGTTCTTCGACTCCGGGATCAGCGTTTTCCAGTTCTCGCGCTCAGGATGCTTGAGGTCGATGCCGATCACCTTGCCATTCGGGGCATCGAGCGTCGTCTTGAACCAGAAGTAGGTGCCGTCGTTAGCGATCGGATCGAAGGTGGCCTCTTCGGTCGTGACGAGCTTGATGGTCGCGGCGTCTGGATGCTCGAGGTCCTTGATGGTTATCTGGTTGTTCGGGCTGGTGCCGCGGTTCATGAAGATGATGAGGTAGCGTCCGTCGTCGGTCACGCTGCCGCCAACGTTCAACTCCTTGTCGTCTGGCCGCTCAAAGACCAGAGGGTCGGACATCTGAGGCGTTCCCAGCTTGTGGAAGTAGATCTTGTGGAAGTAGTTCGCCGTCTTCAGCGAACTCTCCTTGCTCAATTTGTCGGGACGCTCGTAGCCCTCGTAGAAGAAGCCGGAGTTGTCCTTGGTCCAGCTTGCTCCGGAGAACTTTGACCACTCGATGACGTCGGGCAGGTCTTTGCCGGTGGTGATGTCGCGGACGTGCCAGGTCACCCAGTCGGAGCCTGCATCCGAGAGCGCATAGGCCATCAGCTTGCCGTCGTCGGTGAGGCCCATCCCATTCAATGCAACGGTGCCATCCTTCGAGAGCGTGTTGGGATCGATCAGCACATGCGGCTCGCCGGAGAGGCCCTCCTGCCAGAAAAAGATGGACTGGTTCTGGAGGCCCGTGTTGTGGCTGTAGAAGTAGCGCTTGCCCTGGCGGCCGGGCGCGGAGAAGCGTTCAAAGTCGGTCAGCGCGAGCAGCCGCGACTTGATCGCGTCACGTCCAGGGATGGGGTCGAGATAGCTGCGGGTGAGTGTGTTCTCGGCATCGACCCAGGTCTTCACCTCGGGCGAGTCCACGTTCTCCATCCAGCGATACGGATCGCTGACCTTGGTGCCAAAATAGTCGTCTACCTGCTCCACCGTGTGCGCTTCGGGGTACTTGAGCGGGGAGGCTGGCTGTTGGGCGATGACGGCAGAGGAGGACGCAAGGGCTGCGGCGAGAACAGGCTTCATGAACATCATTGTAGGAGTGTAACGAAAAGCCCGCGACGCGCCTGTTGGATAGGGCGCCGCGGGCTTGTGATGAAGAAAAGGCTAGCGGTGGTGGCCCCAGTCGTGGTGGTCGCCGTGGTCGTCATGGTCCCAGTGGCCTTCGTGCATGGCCCAGCCGCGATCGTAGTGATCGTAGTGCGGATGGCTCCAATACGCGCCCGGATAGGGCGGGCGATCCCATCGACCGCCTACCCAGCGGTAGCGGCCTCCGTAGGGCTCCCAATATCCGTCGATCCACGCGTAGCCCGGTCCCGGAAGCGGAGGACGCGCCTCATAACGAATCGGCGGCGGCGGGGCGCCAATGTAGACACCGATCTGGGCGAATGCTGGTGCAGAGACTGCCGCTGCTGCAAGGGTCGCGCTGAATAGCCATTTCATCTTCATGATTGAGCTCCATTCGTGTCTGCCAATCTATTGCTACTGCCATCTTCTGAGATGTACTAACACCATCTCCGGCTAGAGAGTTTCGGCCCGTCGCGGAATTATGATGATTGGAGAACGAGGAGACCCAAGAATGCCCACGAACACGAAGACCGCAATTTCCACCGCCGACGCTCCAGCCGCCATCGGCCCTTACTCGCAGGCGGTTCGCGTGGGAGACATGTTGTTCGCTTCGGGGCAGATCCCGATCGATCCGAAGACCGGCAACCTTGTGGCGGGCGGTATCACCGAGCAGACGACGCAGGTGATGGAGAACATCAAGGCGGTGCTGGCAAAGGCGGGCATCGACTTCGTACACGTGGTGAAGACGACGGTGTTTCTAAAGAGCATGAACGACTTCGCGGCGATGAACGCGATCTACGCAAAGTATCTTGCGCCCGAAGGCGTCGTGCCTCCTGCCCGCTCGACGGTGGAGGTGGCGCGGCTGCCGAAGGACTCCCTGGTCGAGGTTGAGGTGGTCGCGGTAAACTAGCGCCGCGAATCGCGGGGTTCACACCACACGTCTAATAGAACGAGGAGACAAACCATGTCCGAGACAATTGAAACGACAAAACGCGAGAAGATTCACAAGACTGAGGCCGAGTGGCGCGAACTGCTGACGCCAGAGCAGTTCAACATCATGCGCCAGAAGGGAACCGAGCGCGCGTTCTCCGGGGCGCTGGTGAACAACCACGCCGATGGCATCTATCACTGCGGAGCCTGTAACGCTCCGCTGTTCACTTCGGACAAGAAGTTCGAGTCAGGCAGTGGATGGCCCAGCTTCTGGCTGCCGGTAGACGCGGACGCGATTGTTGCCACCGAAGATAACTCGCATGGCATGAGGCGGGTCGAGGTCGATTGCGCGACTTGCGGAGCGCATCTGGGACACGTCTTCCCGGATGGCCCGAAGCCGACCGGATTGCGCTATTGCATCAATAGCGCTTCGCTGGCGTTTGAAGGGAAATAAGCCCTGGGCCGTGGCGACCCGCCTGACCCCTCCTGGCGGCCGATGTGGAGGGATCGTTTCACCCTCACCCTTGAAGGGTGAGGGTCGATACGGTGATGTCGTCGTCCTGCCCGAAAGCCTGCGCGGCGGCTGCGATGGCTTCGGCCGATTGGGTGCTGATGGCGGCGGTCCGGTCGAAGCCATAGAGTTCGCCGGTCTTCGATCGCGCTTCGACGATTCCGTCCGTTGTCAGCGTAAGTTGATGGTGGCTTTCAAGCGTAAAGGCGGACTCTTCATACTCAGCGCTCGCGGCGAGTCCAAGCGGCAGGCCATTTTCCACACTCAGTTCCTCACCGCCGCAGTACGGCGCGATATGGCCTGCGTTGGCCACGATCATCTGTCCATCGGCGTTCGTCCGCAAGAGCAGACATGTTGTGAAGCCGCCATTGCTCCTGCCCATCATGTGCCGGTTCAAGGCAGCAAGAATGGCTGCGGGACTGTCGGTATACTCCACCATTGCGCGCAACATCCCTACCAGCAAAGAGACCTGCAGGGCGGCGGGCACTCCCTTTCCGCTTACGTCGCCAATGGCGATCAGCGCCCGGCCTTCGCGCAGGGGCAAGATCTGAAAGAAGTCGCCGCCCACCTCTCCGAAGGGACGGTATACCGAGTGGATCTTGAATCCCGGTACAGCCGGCATCACCTCGGGAATAAGCACCTGCTGAATCGCCCGCGCCGCCTCGATTTCGGTCACCAGCCGAAGTTTGTCCCGGCGATCCTGGATCAGCGCCCGGACAAAGATTGCTAGCGTCGTCACACCCAGGATCGTCAACGTCAAGGCGGTGCGCTTCCATCGCCAATCGCCGATGACAATGAGATTGCTCCACCCCGTAAACCGCTGTGCAGCGGGAACTACCGTAATCCGTACGATGAAGTGCAGGGCAAACGCTGCGGCGATCATCCGCTCGCGCCGGTTACCGTGGCGAAAGCCCTGATAGATCAGGACCGCAAGCGGAATCTCCGAGACTAGGGCAAGGTCCCTGAAGGCCGCCAGCGACGGGACCCACGCACCCAGAAGGACTAAGACGTAAAAAGGCCAGAAGAGTCTCGTCCATCTTGTGTTGGCGATGGCCAGGGCCTGCCCCGCCACCTCGGCGATCACCGCGACGGCAAAGGCCCGTAGGGTCCAGTCAAGCGGATCGGCACCGGCATACTCCGCTGTTAACTCGCATCCAAGCAGCCCGTAGTACAGCGCGAGTGTCCCGAAGACGCGAAAATCCCGCGCTGTAAGCCATAGCGACACGAAAGCGATGGCAAGCGAAAGCAGAAGCACACCCAGGATTAGATCGGGGCTGTGATGCAACTGATCGACTGCTGTCGTGGGTATGAAGAAAGGGTTGAGCTTGGGTAGCACGATCACAACCAGCCATGCGAGGCTCATGCGGAGACACTCCTCATCGATTTGAGCGCTGTAAGGATGAGGACGGCGACTCTTTGTATCAGTCGACGGAGGCTAGGCATGGACGTACTCGCTTGGGTCTCTGTCTGGATTTGGAGACGATGAATAAAGAGATGAACCATCCTAATTAGAACGCCTGGCCAGCGATTTGGTCAGGACCTCAGCAGGACGAGATAAACACGAAAAGCCCCAGTCGCCATCATCGCGGCTGGGGCACTTTCATTTGCAGCTAATTTCTGTGGAGCTTAGCCCTTTACGACTTTGCCGGTCTTGATGCAGCCGGTGCATACGCGCAAACGCTTGCTGATGCCGTTGGTCACGGCCCGGACGGGCTGCAGGTTTACGTTCCAGCGACGGCGGGTCGTGTTGTGGGCGTGCGAGATGTTGTTGCCAAACTGCGGGCCTTTGCCGCAAAGATCACATTTTTGTGCCATGACTGACTCCGTGTTCCAAACTTGACGATATCGTCGCAGGGCCTTCCAGCAAACAAGCCGCATTTCCAGATAAATCGGGAGATAATGGCTGTGGAAGTGGTAGGCACGTCCGGATTCGAACCGGAGACCTCTACCGTGTCAAGGTAGCGCTCTAACCAACTGAGCTACGCGCCTGCGTGCGTCATTTCAGTCTAAATGGAAGCTGGCCAAAGGGCAACCAAGGTGGGTGAGGAATCCATGGCTCGGGCCATCTCCCAGCATTTTAGAATGGGCTGAGGATCGAATGGCGCCAGAGATCTCCGCGAACCGATGGGTGGCGTTCGGTCTGTGGGCCGCGATTGCGGTCTATGCGGCTGCCCGAGTCTGCCAGATCTACGCCGACTCGCTCCCCATTCTGCTCATCGTCCTTCTGCATGTCATTCCGCCCGCTCTGCTGGCGATGATCCACGGCGGCGGCTTGTATGGCCGCCGGGGTGTGCTCGCGTTCACTGCCATCTGCCTGGGAACAGCTGCTCTCTTCGAGAGCCTAAGTCTACGGACCGGCTTTCCCTTTGGGCGCTACCACTTCACCGGCGTGATGGGGCCGAAGCTCTTTGGTCTGCCGTTTCTGCTGGCGCTCGCGTACCTGGGCATTGGCTATTGCTCATGGATTCTGGCCCTATTGATCCTGCGCTACCAGGACACCCCGCTCCGGGGAACTCGGATTTTCTCGGCTCCGATGCTCGCCAGCTTCATCATGCTTGCGTGGGACCTTTCGATGGATCCGCAGTGGGCGACGATCGACCGTGCCTGGATATGGGAGGACGGTGGCGCGTTCTTTGGCGTCCCGGTCAGCAACTTCCGCGGGTGGTACCTGACGGCGTTTCTATTCTTTCTCGCCTTCGCGGTCTATCTCCGCTCCCGTCCGCCCCCCGCACCGATCTCGCTCGGTTTTTGGCGCGCCCCGATCGCGATGTACGCGGTCTGCGCCCTGGGGAATCTGCTCATCCGGCCGCTGGCTGCCACTCCGCTTGCCGTGGCGGACGCTTCTGGCCGCATCTGGCGATCGGCGGACGTCCGCGATGTCTGCTATACGGTCTCTCTTCTCGTCCTGACGCCGTTTGCCTTGCTGGCGTGGTTGCGGCTCCGGGAACAGGCCGCGACCGGATGCATCGAGAAGCGATGAGGCGGAATCGTCCGATACGCTAAGATTGGCTATCCAGCCGTGGCCTTCCTTGCCCAGTTCCGCGCCGCGCCCAACCTTCTTACGATGGTTCGGCTCTTTACCATCCCCTTCATCGTCATCGAGATCTTGGATGGGAACTTCGGCGTCGCCTTCGCGCTGTTCATCCTGGCCGGGATCAGCGACGGCTTCGATGGGCTGCTGGCGCGTTGGCTCGACCAGAAGACGACGCTTGGCCTCTATCTCGACCCGATCGCCGACAAACTGCTGCTGAGCACGCTCTTTCTCGTTCTGACGCATGTCGGCATCATTCCGAGATATGTGACAGTGCTTGTCTTCAGCCGGGACTTCGGGATCTTGCTGATCGCCACGCTGCTCTTCGCGACCCATACACTTCGCGACTTCCGCCCAAGCCTCTTTGGGAAGCTGAATACGCTGGTCCAGATCGTGGCTCTGCTGACGATTCTGGGCGAAAAGGCGTTCTCAAGCCATCAATTTACGACGCTGAACGCCACCCTGGTTCGGTCGATCGCGTTCCTGGCTCCGCTCTCCGCAGCGCAATATGCCTGGATCGTCATTCAGAGGCTTCATTCGGCAGAAGATCCCCCACGTCGGAGTGCGCCGAAAACTGGTCTCGCCCAGATCTCAGCTGTGGAAGGTGCCGATCCTTCCGGCTCTACCGACCGGGTCGCGTCCTAGAAGGAATCTTAGGCGGAGTCCGCCGTCTCTTCAGCCGCCCGCTTCTGTTCTTCCTCTTCGAGCATCATGTCGCGGTATTCGATGGCGTCGAAGACCTCGCCGCAGTGCTGGCACTCGACAAACTCGGTGTCCTCATCGCGCGCGACGACGCGCACTTGTGGATGTCTGCACTTCGCGGGGATGGGCGTTATGGGCGGAATGGGAAGATTCTCACCCGGCCCGGCAAGCGTGTCAATGCAGTTTTTTGTGAAGACCTCAGCTTATGTACCGCATAGAAAGCTCAGGGACGCTCGACCCTCGGAGAACGCGCTTACGGGAGCCTTCTCAGCATCTTCGGAAGCCGGTTGCATCGGAGAAAATCTGGGCTTACACTTAGGTTGTACAATCCAGACCTTAACGGTCGGGATTGAGCTGGAAATTGAGTTGTGATTTGCCGGCCAACAACCGGATTAGGGCACAAAAACCGTATGCTTCGTCTGACAAAAAAAGCCGACTATGGCCTGATGGCTCTGAAGTATCTTGCCGAGCAGGCGGGCCCAGTGCCGGCTGCGGAGCCGGATGCGCATGTCAGCCTGGCTCAGTCGGCAAAGGACATCGCAGAGGCGTACCACATCCCTCCGCAGTTGTTGGCGAAGATCCTTCAGACGCTGGCAAAGGCCGGAATCCTGGTCTCGCACGCCGGGACGAACGGCGGTTATGCGCTGGCAAGGCCGGCGTCGCAGATCACGGCGTTTGAGGTGATCCGGGCTATCGACGGGCCGCTGTTTATTACGAGTTGCATCACGATCCACGGAGCGTGCGACCTAACCAGTCACTGCACCATCAAAGAACCGCTCCGCAAAGTAAACGACAGCATCAAAGACCTGTTGAGCGGAATCCGCATCTCTGATTTGATCGAGACATCGGAGAGCCGACCGGGTACTGAGACTGCCGTTGGCGGCGGGCTGATCAGTATCGCGCTTTAGGCGACAACAAGATATTTAGAGATTTGTAGGCAAAAAGGGGAAGTTTCAGTATGAGCGCACAGGCATTTGGTACAGATTTGATCGTTGCAGAGAGCAAGACTCCACTACCCGAGGGTGTACACCTTCCCCTCTACATGGACAACCACGCGACCACGTCGATGGACCCGCGCGTTCTCGAAGCGATGCTGCCGTACTTCACCGGCGTCTACGGCAATGCCGCCAGCCGCAACCACGCCTTCGGCTGGGAAGCTGAAGCTGCTGTCGAGAAGGCGCGCGAACAGATCGCAAAGCTGATCGGCGCGACCGCTAAGGAGATCATCTTCACCTCCGGCGCGACCGAGTCGAACAATCTTGCCATCAAGGGCGTCGCGCAGATGTACAAGGAGCGCGGCAACCACATCATCACCCAGGCGACCGAGCACAAGGCTGTGCTCGACACCTGCAAGCGCCTCGAAAAAGAGGGCTTCGAGGTCACCTATCTGCAGGTCCAGCCCGACGGGCTGATCTCGCTCGATGACCTGAAGGCCGCGATGACGGACAAGACCATCCTCGTCAGCATCATGTACGCGAACAACGAGATTGGCGTCATCCAGCCCATCGCCGAGATCGGCAAGCTCTGCCACGAGAAGAACGTAATCTTCCATACAGACGGCGTTCAGGCAGTCGGCAAGGTTCCAGTCAACGTGCAGGCAGAGAACATCGACCTGCTCTCGCTGACCGCGCACAAGATCTACGGGCCCAAGGGCGTTGGCGCTCTGTACGTTCGCCGCCGCAATCCCCGCGTTCAGTTGACCGAGCAGATCAACGGCGGCGGTCACGAGCGCGGCATGCGTTCGGGCACCTTGAATGTTCCCGGCATCGTCGGCCTGGGCAAGGCCTGCGAGATCGCCGGTGAAGAGATGGAAGCCGAATCGAAGCGCCTCACGGAACTTCGTGACTACATGAAGGCCAAGTTCGAGAACGCGCTGGACTACGTCCACGTCAACGGCAACATGGACCACCACCTTCCCGGTAACCTGAACATGAGCTTCGTCTATGTCGAGGGCGAGAGCCTGCTGATGGGCATCAACGACATCGCCGTATCTTCGGGCTCGGCCTGCACCTCGGCGACGCTTGAACCCAGCTATGTGCTGAAGGCTCTTGGACTTGGCGACGATGTTGCACACAGTTCGATTCGCTTCGGCCTCGGTCGCTTCAATACGAAAGCGGAAGTGGACTACGTTGCCGACAAGCTCATCACGACGGTCATTAAGCTTCGTGAGCTCTCGCCACTGTACGAGATGGTGAAAGAGGGAATTGACCTGAGCAAGATCGAGTGGGCAGCGCACTAATTGCGCTGCCGCCCGGAAAGAATTTACAAAGCGACGCATTCTTCGCCGTAACATCAAAGTAAGAGACACAGGAGACACAACATGGCATACAGCGACAAGGTAATCGACCACTACAGCAATCCCCG
The DNA here is from genome assembly GCF_014203275.1 of Granulicella aggregans. GTDB lineage: Bacteria > Acidobacteriota > Terriglobia > Terriglobales > Acidobacteriaceae > Edaphobacter. The sequence continues at coordinate 443,819 of NZ_JACHIP010000002.1, read as the reverse complement.
CAACGTCGGCCAGATGGACAAGAGCTCGGACGAAGTCGGCACCGGTCTCGTCGGCGCGCCGGAGTGTGGCGACGTCATGCGCCTCCAGATCCGCGTCAACCCCGAAACTCAGGTCATCGAGGACGCGAAGTTCAAGACCTTTGGCTGCGGCTCGGCCATCGCCTCCAGCTCGCTCGCCACCGAATGGGTGAAGGGCAAGACCATCTCCGAGGCGCTGACGATTTCGAACACCGATATCGTCAAGGAGCTTGCGCTTCCTCCGGTCAAGATCCACTGCTCGGTGCTCGCGGAAGACGCGATCCGCGCGGCGATCGGCGACTGGAAGAAGAAGAACCACGTTGCCGAAGGCGCTGAAGTAGCCGTCGCAGCTCACTAATTCTCACTCCGCAGATGTCCGTCATTTGACGGACATCTGTCTTGCTTAAGGGCACGGCTTCAGCCGTGCCAGACCAACCTCTGCGGGCGGCTTTAGCCGCTGAGGTAGGCTGGCAGAAGCACCGAATTCAAAACTATGGCCACAACTCTCCTCCAACCCGGAACCTCCGCCCCCAAGCCGGGAGCCTCCGCACCCGCTGATCCGCTCGCCGGACAGACTGTCCTCGACGCCGAGGGCCAGACCGGCCAGAAGGGCATCCAGCTTACGCCGCGCGCGCTCAAGCGCATCCGCGTCGCTATGGCGAAGGAGAACATCACGCCGGACGCGGGTGGCCTGCGCGTCGGTATCCAGGGCGGAGGCTGCTCCGGCCTGAGCTACAACATCCGCTTCGACACCCAGCCCCGTGATCGTGACCGCGTGTATGCGTTCCCGCAGACGCACCTCGATCCGACGGCGACCGACGCCCCGCACATCCGCATCTTCGTTGATCCGAAGAGCTTCATCTATCTTCACGGCATGGTGCTCGACTACGAAGAGACGCTGATGCGCCAAGGCTTCAACTTCATCAATCCGCATTCCACGAAGAGCTGCGGCTGCGGCTCGTCCTTCTCTACGTAGCCGGACCGCATGAACTACTTCGAATTCTTCAGCCTCCCTCTCAAACTCCACATCGACGTTCCGGCCCTCGAGAAGCAGTTCTACGTCCTCTCGCGGAAGCTGCATCCAGACCGTTTCGCGGGCAAGTCACCTGTCGAGCAGGAGGCCGCGCTTGCGGAGTCCTCGCTGCTGAATGACGCCTACCGCACCCTTAAAGATCCCATCGCGCGTACCCAGTACCTGCTCACGCTCGAGGGCGTGCAGCTTGAGGAACAGTCAAAGTCCGCTACAGATGCTGCGCGCGCAACCGGCGAGCAGAAGAAACAAATCGTCCCGCCCGAGCTGCTCGAGGAGGTCTTCGAGCTGAACATGCAGTTGGCCGAGATGCGCGCCAACAAGCAGATGGGCGAGGACGAGCCTGAGCTTCGCCGCGAACTGATGACCGCAAAGGACGCCTTCGACGAGAAGATGGTCCAGGCACAGGAAGATCTTGAAGCACTTTGGACAAAATGGGACAGCGCTCTCGAGGTCCACGACGAGGCAGCGAAGCTCTCCGCCCGCGACGGGATGGTCGTCCTGCTGAACAAGCGCAGCTACCTTCGCAATCTTGTCCGTGACGTCAACGAGGCGCTGGAGTAGACGTCACCCTGCGGGCGTCTCCCACGGATCATACGTTCCGATGCTCCACAGATGGCCTTCGGGGTCGCGGCACGAAAATGCCTTTCCGCCATAGTCCATCTCCTTTAGCTCTCCCACGATCTCCGCTCCGGCTGCCTTCGCGGTCGCATAGATCGCGTCCGCATCGCTTACGATCAGGCACGCATGCTGGGTCTCCTTCTTGCCAATCTCATCGGGTTGGACGATATGGTTGCCGTATTCGCCGGCGTTCTGGACCGACCCCAGCATGATCATGCCGTTCCCGAAGGTAAGTTGCGCGTGCATGACCGTATTTCCGTCGCCCATGTACACCGCCTGTTTCTCAAATCCCAACGCCGTACACAGCCACTCGATCGCGGCCACGCAGTCGCGGTAGCGCATTGCTGGAATCACGGTTGATCGACAATCCTTCGCGAACTGAGCCATGCTGATCCCCTCTCACATCCAATAAACGAGCGCATCCGGCTGACAATGCGATGCGACAATCAAAGTAGCGCCTGAAGCGTCGGCGCGCAAGCCTCGGAAAGTTAAAAGGAACTTCAGAACCATGGCAGAAGAAACACAAGCAGGCCGCGTAGTCGGCATAGACCTCGGCACCACCAACTCGCTCGTTGCGTTCATGCAGGGCGACTCTCCCGTGGTCATCCCGGGAGAAGATGGCGACCGGCTCGTTCCCTCCGTCGTAGCCTTCAACGACCAGACCGCCGAGGGCTTCCTTGTTGGTAACGCGGCGCGCGCGACGCTGCTTACGGACTCGTCGAGCGCCGTCTACTCCGCCAAGCGTTTGATGGGCCGCGACCTCGCCGACATCGAAGAAGAGCTCAAGCTCTTCCCCTTCAAGCTCGCCGAAGGTCTGAAGCCGGGCGAAGTCCTTAAGCTCAACGTTGGCGGCCTCTCGCTTACGCCGCCAGAGATCTCCGCCTACGTCCTGCTGCAGCTCAAGAAGAACGCTGAGCGCTTCTTCGGTGCACCGGTGACCAAGGCGGTCATCACCGTCCCTGCGTACTTCAACGACGCACAGCGCCAGGCGACGAAGGATGCTGGCCGTATCGCCGGTCTCGAGGTCCTCCGCCTCGTCAACGAGCCCACCGCTGCGGCGCTTGCTTACGGGCTCGATAAGCAGAAGGACGGCCTCATCGCCGTCTACGACTTCGGCGGCGGAACCTTCGACGTCTCCATCCTCAAGCTTCACGAGGGCATCTTCGAGGTCATCGCCACCAACGGCGACACCCACCTGGGCGGCGACGACATCGACAACCTGCTGATCGCCATCGCGCTCGATGACATCGCAGGCGACGCCGATCTCGCTCTGACTCCCGACACGCTGCACAGCGGCGAGACCATCCAGGAGATTCGCAAGGCGGTGATTGAGGCGAAGATCAGGCTCTCCACTGAAGACTCGGCACGGCTCAACGTGAGTCTTCCCAATGGCAAGTCCTACACCCGCGAGATCACCCGGGCTCAGTTCGAGCAGCTCACCGCGCAGGTCATCGCTCGTACCGCCGCGCCTTGCAAGCAGGCTCTGAAGGACTCAGGCCTGACGCCTGACCAGATCGATGAGGTCGTGCTGGTCGGCGGATCGACGCGAATTCCTGCTGTTCGCGCGCTGGTAGATGACCTTTTCCAACTCACCCCGCGGGGTAAGAAGCCGCACACCGATCTCAATCCCGACGAAGTCGTCGCGCTCGGCGCTGCCGTTCAGGCGCAGATACTCTCCGGCAGTTCGTCGGCGGCGACCGCAGACCTTTTGCTGCTCGATGTGACACCGTTATCGCTTGGCATCGAGGCGCTCGGTGGCGTGGTCTCGAAGATCATCCAGCGCAACTCGACCATCCCGGCGAGTGCCACCGAACACTACACCACCGGCGTGGACGGTCAGACCAACGTCGCGATTCATGTGCTCCAGGGTGAGCGAGAGCTCGCCAAAGACTGCCGTTCACTGGCGCGCTTTGACCTCAAAGGCATTCCGCCGATGATGGCCGGACTGCCGCGCATCGAGGTGAAGTTTCTCATCGATGCAAACGGCATTCTGCATGTCAGCGCGCGAGAACAGCGCAGCGGCCAGCAGGCGGAGATCGAGGTGAAGCCCACCTACGGCCTCACCGACGAGCAGGTGGAAGACATGATCCTTGCCTCGTTCGACAACGCCGAGCAGGACATCGAGGAGCGGCAGGTGATCGAGGCAAAGAACGAAGCAGAGACCATCCTGACAGCCGTCGATAAGGGGCGTTCGCACGATGCCTGGCAGCAACTTAGCTCCGATGAGATCGCGACCATTAAGATTGCCGTCGATGAGCTCAAGGCGTCTGTCCTCGGGGGCCAATACAAAACCATCCGCTCCGGCATCGAGCGGTTGGACAAGGCTACCCGCCGCTTCGCCGAACTGATGATGGACTCGGCGGTCTCGGGCGCGATGAAGGGCAAGACGATGACGTCGGCCGGAGAAGACATGGGCGAAGGCCCGACTGCGCCGCATCCGTTTGCCAAGGCCGATATCAAATAGCCACTGAGGTACGGGTGCCCCATCCATCGCACGTTCACCGCGATGGGTGGGACCTAGAAGGCTCAATCTTCGTAGACAATCGCCAATAGCTCTCCCGCCAACTTGTGCAGTGGCCGGAAGAGAGGAACGCCGGCAATCTTCAACGCCACCAGCAGCATCTTCAGCGTCTTCTCGTAGAGCGCCATGGTCTTCTTCTGTTCAGGGCTGCGATCATAGACCCAGAAGAGGATGAGCCCCATCTGGTACATCCACAGCAGCCGGCCTAGGTAGGGCGATAAGCTCGGCGGCAGTTTCACTCCACTCTCATGCGCGGCGCGCTCGAAGGTGGCGACGTCTTCATCCCGAATGATCGCCGTCTCCTGCGAGAAAGGCGACAAAGGATGCTGTGGGTCGGTGTGCGCGGTCAGTGCGCTGAGCAGGCTTCGGTTTGGCTCGAAGTAGGCGAACTTCTTTGAGAGAATGACGCGCAGACGGGCCTCGAGCGTCTTCGCGTGGTCCAGTTCCGCGCCGATCTCCACCTGCATCTCGCGGTGTGAACGCTCGTAGAACGCCATCACCAGCGCGTCCTTCGAGTCGAAGTAGTAATAGGCAGCTCCCACTGCGACGCCCGCTTCGGTCGCAATCTCGCGCATAGTAGCCTTCTCGAACCCGCGCGCGCAAAAGACCGAGAGAGCGGCCTCGAGGATCCGGATGCGCGTCTCTTCCGACTTCTTCAGCTTCTTCTCTTCCAACTCGGACCCCACAACCTGTTGAACAGGTTCAAACAAACCATAGGATGCCGCCGTTCACGCGTCAACTTGCAGCGGAGATGGGCTTCAGCCTCCGGGCAGAGCCTCATCTGAACTAAACTGATTAGGACATGTCCTTAACCGAAGTTCACTATCTGAGTTCCGAAGATCTAGCCACTCCCGCCGCCGAAGACATGGTGCGCGTCACCTTTCTGCCTGAAGGCAAGACCGTTGAATTCCCCTTTGGCTCTCTCGAGTACGACGGCCACGGCCTGCCGATGTCCTTCCTCGATGTTGCCGAGAACTATGACATCTTCCTCGACCACGCCTGTGGCGGAGCCTGCGCCTGCACGACCTGCCATATCTGGGTAAAGCAAGGTGCCGGCGGCGTCAGCGAAGCCGAAGACCTGGAGCTCGACCGCATGGAGACGGCCGCGGACATTCAACTGAACAGCCGCCTCGGCTGCCAGGCAGTCATCGAAAAGCCTGGCACTTACGTCGTCGAGATTCCCAAGTGGAACCGCAACTACGTGCAGGAGGGCAAACCCTCCACCCCGTCGGCATAGCTTTAGCCACCTCACAGGAGAGAACGATGCCCCGCGAAATTACATGGACCGATGTCCTAGAAATCGGTATCCAGCTTCAAGAGAAGTTTCCCGAACTCGATCCCTACACTGTCCGCTTCACCGATCTTCACCGCTATGTGACCGAACTTCCGGGCTTTGCGGGCGACCCCGCGAAGTCGAACGAAGGTATCCTCGAGGCCATCCAGACGGCCTGGCACGAAGAGTACGAAGACGCCAAGTAGGCGATGGACGACCCTTAAACCAGCAGTCGCATGAATAGGGTAAGTTATCCGCATGGAACACATCATCGACGGCGTCCTGCGCTTTCAGCGTGAGGTTCGGCCCAACAGCGAGGCGCTCTATCGCGAACTGGCGATCGCGCAGTCGCCGCAGGCTATGTTCATCGGCTGCGCTGACTCTCGCGTTGTCCCCGAGATCTTTACCGCGCAGGACCCCGGATCGCTCTTCGTCGTGCGGAACGCGGGAAACATCGTCCCTCCAAGCTCTACCGAACCCGGCGGCGTTACGGCCAGCATTGAGTATGCAGTCGCCGTGCTGGGCATACCCGACATCGTCATCTGCGGTCACTCAGGCTGCGGCGCGATGACGGCGATCCTGAACGGTGCCCAGAATCTTACGAAGCTCCCCGCAGTAGCGCGATGGCTCCGCTACTCGGATGCCGCCTTGCGCGCGGTTGATGCCGAGGTTCCGGACGCTCCCCTTGAAGTTCGACTTGACGCGCTGGTGAGAGAGAACGTCCTCACCCAACTGGATAATTTACTAACCCATCCCTCGGTAGCGGACGCGATTCACAACAAGCAGCTTCGCGTTCACGGCTGGGTATACGACATTGGAACAGGCCGCGTGGACAACTACGACGCGCGTATCCAACAGTTTGTGCCGCTTACCGCTGAGACCTTCGCCGACGCGACGCCGCTGGTCTAACTTTTTCTGCGAAGCAGTTGCGCGGGAAGTTTTGCCCTCGTCGCAAGCAGCGTTGCTCCGCTGATAACAGCCCAGACGATGGTGCCAATAGCGATGGCAATAAAGTCAGCACGGTGGCCTCGCGACAGGTTCAACGCTCTCAGGCAGGCCGCAACTCCGGCATAGCTGAGCAGGCTTGCCAGCAAGGCCTTTCCAAGCTCTGCGTACTCAAGCCCCTGAATGTGAACGAGGCGATATCGGTGCAGAAGAATCGCCAGCGTGACCACGCTGATGGCCATGCCGATGTCTGAAGCGATGGCCAGTCCGGCTACACCCATCCCCTGGAAGAGCAGGGCATAGATGGGGATGGAGATGAGCGTCACTGCCCAACCCGCGACGGCTGGGGTGAGCGTGTTTCCCGCCGCGTAGAAGCTGCGGGAGTAGATAGCCTGTGCCGACCAGACTGCGATAGAGATGGCAAAGATCGTGAAATAGCCTGAGGTCTCGGCGGCATCTGCGGGGCTGAAGCGGCCGCCGCGGAAGAGGTCGATGAGGGGCATCGAGAGTGCCATCATCCACGCACCCGCCAGGAGGGACGTCGCGACGACGCGCGAGACCGAGCGATTGACGGCGCTGGCGAAGTCCCACGAACGGCCTTGCGCGAAGAGTGAAGCGAAGAAGGGAAGGGAAGCGGCTCCGGCCGCGGAGCCAAGGAGAGTCATCGGGGCGTTGAAGAGGCTCTTGGCCACGCTAAGCTTCGAGATGCTGCCCGGCACCGATGCCGCATAGTAGTTGACGATCCACTTGTCGGCGTAGGTCAACGAGACCCCCACCATGAGTGGGACACTCAGTTTCAACCATTCGCGGAAGACGGGATGGCGAAGGTCCAGAATAAATTTGTAACGCCACCCGTTACGATACGCTCCGAACGCGGCAAACCCTGCCGGACCGAGCACCATGCCCGCGACAACGCCATAAGCGAGCGAATCGACGCCAACGGAACGCGAGAGGAGGACGCCGCCAAGGATGATGCCAAGGTTATAGACCAGCGGCCCGAAGGCCTGGTAGAGAAAGATTTTCCGCACGAGCAGGCGCGAACCCAGAACACCGCCCGCAAAGAAGAAGAGCTGCGCGGGAAGGATGATCCGGGTGAGGCGAGTGCAGAGCGCGGCGCTCTCCGGGGAGAAGTCATGGAAGGCCAGGCGAGTGTAGAGCGGAGCGAAGATCTCCGCCGCGAGGATGGCTGCGCCCAATATCGCGGCGACGCCGTTGAGCACGATGAGCAGGGCATGGTCGGCACCCGCCTCGTCGCCTTTTTGCCGATAGCGGTTGAGGATGGTGATCAACGAGATGGAGGCTACGCCGCCGACCAGGAAGTAGCTCAGCATGTCCGGTAGTTGGAACGCTGCGTTGTAGGCGTCGGTCGCCGGGCCGGCCCCGAATGTACGGTTGATATACGCCGTGCGGACGAGGCCGAGAAGACCGGATAGCAGGGTTGACGCCATCGTGATCAGCGTCGCAGAGAATGCGGTCTGGGTCTGCGACATGCGCAGCCAGGCAAACCTGCCCGGCTTTTCCGCACCCGGATTCTTCACCAATGCCAAACTCAATCTCTCCCAACTGGCTGCAAACCTCCATTCTATCGGGCGGGGTCGGTGAAATCTGCGAGACTAGGTCAATCTACTCGACTAGGGTCAACAGCATGGAAAATCACCGCCTCAGGGTCTTTCGCGAAGTGGTCGAGCAGATGAGCTTTCGCAAGGCCGCTGAGGCGCTTCATCTCAGCCAGCCTGCGGTGAGTCAGCAGATTCGCGCGCTCGAAGAGGAGTGCGGAGCGAGGCTGTTTGAGCGCGACGGCAACCAGATTGCCGTCACCGCTGCGGGCCGGGTTCTGCATGGGTACGCGCTCTCTGCCGCGGCTCTGGTTGAAGAGGCGAAGACCGCGCTGGGAGCGTTGAATCACATGGTCAGCGGGCAGCTTCGTGTTGGAGCTTCGACCACGATAGCGCAGTACATCCTGCCCCGAGTGCTTGGAGCCTTCCACCGGCAACACCCGCAGGTGCAGCTTTCGGTGTTAAGCGGAAACACCGAGGAGATCGTCGAGGCAGTCGTTGCGGAAGGCGTAGCGCTTGGCCTGATCGAAGGTCCGGCCATGCGGCGAGGACTTCGGGTAGAACCGCTGATGCGCGATCGCATGGTCTTGATTGCGGGCGGCAAAGGACGGTCAACAGAGACCCAGGCGGCCATCTCCATCGAAGAACTCACACGCCTGCCGTTGCTGATGCGGGAGCGCGGCTCGGGCTCTCGTCGCGTTGTGGAGCGCGCGCTGAAACATGCCGGTGTCGCCGTCAATTCGCTTCATGCCGGGATGGAGCTTGACTCGACGGAAGCGATTTTGAGTGGCGTGGAAGCGGGACTTGGCGTGGGGTTCGTCTCCGAGAGCGCTATCGGGAAAGAGCTTCGGCTTGGTACGGTTCGTATCGTCAACCTTCAGGGCGTTGCCATCGAGCGTGACTTCAGCCTGATCTATCGTGCCGGTCAAGAGCCCGTTGGAGCGGCAGCGGCCTTCCGACGCTTCGCAGCCTTCGATCTCCGAAGTTGAGGCTTGTGCAAGGTTATAAGAAATGCTTATGACCCATCGTAACAATCGTCTCGACAATGCAACTCCACGGGCGTCTTCTTGTAGCTGACATGATTCGCAATCTCTTCTATATCGGCATTATTCTCTCGGCCAGCGGGCTTATCTCACCCCCGATCGCGCTTGCGGGCGGCCTGATCTTCGGGCTGACCACCATCCATCACTTCCACGTCGAAAGCCGCAATCTTTCGAAGTTCCTGCTACAGGCAGCGGTCGTCTGCCTGGGCTTCGGGATGAACCTGCAGGAGGTCGTCCACGCGGGCAAGTCCGGATTTATCTACACGGCGATCAGCATCACCTTCGCGCTTAGCCTGGGCGTCGCGCTGGGCAAACTGCTGAAGGTCCAGCAGACGCAGTCGCTCTTGATTGCCTTCGGAACGGCGATCTGCGGAGGAAGCGCGATTGCCGCCATCGGCCCGGTGCTCGAAGCCAATGAGGAAGAGATGGCAGTCTCTCTGGGCACGGTCTTCGTGCTCAACTCAGTCGCTCTGCTCACCTTCCCGGCGATTGGCTGGGCCTTGCATCTGTCGCAGACGCAGTTCGGACTGTGGGCGGCGCTGGCGATCCACGACACAAGCTCGGTTGTGGGGGCGGGAGCGAAGTACGGGCCAACGGCGCTTGCAGTCGGCACGACGGTCAAGCTGGCGAGGGCTCTATGGATTGTTCCGCTGGCCATCGCCACCGCGTCGATCCGCAAGAGCAAGACGCGCATTCACTGGCCCTGGTTCATCCTGTACTTCTGCGGAGCGGCGGTGCTGGCGACTTACGTTCCCCACTTCCTGCCGCAGTCTGTGCCGTTCTTCGGTGCGCTCAACCGGCTCGGCCGCGCAGCGCTCACCGTGGTTCTCTTCCTGATCGGCACCGGCATCACGCGCACGACGCTGCGCGAGGTGGGCGTGCGTCCCTTGATTCAGGGCATCACGCTCTGGATTGTGGTGGCGAGTCTGTCGCTGTATGCGATCGCGCGCGGATGGATCGCGCTCTAGGACTGGTCCAGGTTGTCGAAGAGGCTGGCGAACTCGGGCTTTGCGACGACGGCCTTTGGCTTCACCGCGCGGATCGACTGCACCGCTGCCTTGGGCTTTGCAACCGGCTGTTGAGAGAGAAGTGCAAGCAGGGACTGCATTTCGGCTCGCAGAGCTTGCAGCTTGACCGAGATCGCGTCATTCGATTCAGGTTCGGCTGCAGGTGCAATCGCTGTCGGTGCCGGTGTTGCAGCCAGGGGTTCTTTAGACCGAAGTTCGCCCTTAAGATACTGGCGTGCTCCGGCGATCGTGTAGCCCTCATCGTAGAGGAGCGTCTTGACCCGGAGCGCCATCTCTACATCGCGTCGACGGTAGAGGCGCTGGCCGGTGCCTCCCTTATTGGGCTTCAGCTGTGGAAACTCGCTCTCCCAGAATCGGAGCACATAGGGAGCCACTTCGCAGAGCTTCGCTACCTCGCCGATGCGGAAGTAGAGCTTGTCCGGAATCTCGCGCGCGCTCTTGGAGGCGCCGCCGGTCCGGTCCGTCTTCGCCCCGCTCCGAACTGGCTGACGTAGTGCCATTGCAGACTCTCTCCGGTGCGGACTCCAGTAAGCCTGGTGCGCCGCCTTGCTTGCCAACAAGTATAGCGGCTGGCACCCGGATTTATGAGCTTCGCTGAACCTGCGGCATTACCCTGAAAGATTCTGTGAACCGTCGAGCGCGCGATGTCGTATGTTGTCTCATACGTTTTTGCGGAGGCACAGCATGTCCGGTTCCCAGTCCAACTTCAGGCCAATCACCTTTTTGCTGCTCGGCGCGCTTCCCATCACCCTGATGCTCGGGTGCCGCATTGAATCGAAGAAGAGCGAAAGCGGCAATGGCGACAATGTGAAGATCGCGACGCCGTTTGGCGGAATGTCCGTTAAGACCGATGACTCGGACGTCGTAAAGAGCACCGGGCTGCCGACCTACCCCGGTGCGGTCATCACGAAGAAGAAGAGCAAGGACGATCACAACGATGGTGCTGCTGACATCAACATGAGCTTTGGAAACTTCACGCTCCGGGTGAAGGCTGTGAGCTTCACCACGACGGATCCGCCGGACCAGGTGCTGGCCTTCTACAAGAAGGGTCTAGCCCGCTTCGGCACGGTGATTCAGTGCAAAGACCACACGCCGGTGGGATCGCCGACACGCACTCCGGACGGGCTAACCTGCTCGGACGATGAGAAGGACAGCCACGTCCATGTGGACGACGATGTGAGCGGGAAGACGGAGCTAAAGGCGGGATCGAAGCAGCATCAGCACATCGTCGCCATCGACCCCGAAGGGAGCGGCACCAAGTTTGGCTTGGTGGCGCTCGACCTGCCGGGGCACTTCACCTTTGGCGACAAAGATGACAAGGACAAAGACAGTGACGAAGGAAAGCAGTAAAGGCGGGGAGTAAAGCAAGAAAGCAGGGAGTACAGGGCGCTTCAGCCCGGGAGGCCAGCCTAGCTGGCCTTCGCCAGAACATCCAGATGTACCGGGGCAATCCCCATTCTGAGGAGCCCGATCTTCTCGGCTGCAGCGGATGAGACGTCGATGACGTGGCCAGGATCAAGCAGACCTCGATCGTTGATCCGAACAATCACGGAGAGGCCATTCTTCAGATTGGTCACCTTGACGCGCGTCCCGAAGGGAAGCGTATTGCTGGCGGCGGTCAACTTGCGGCAGTCAAAGCGTTCGCCGCTGGCGGTGCGATGGCTATCCAGCACCAGGCCATACCATGTGGCCAGACCCGAGGGAACATGCTTCAGCTTCGCGAAGCTGGCTTCGACACGCTTCATGGTCAACAGACCGGGCGTCCGTGTGGTCACGGGCGACGGGGGAGTCATCAGGGAGGTCGTTGGGGTGGGAGAGACCTCGCGATTCAGGGGAGCGGTCGGCGCGGTCTCGGAGGTGTTGCTTACAGTGACCGGTTCAACGGGGTGTCCCAGTTGAACGGCGTTAACCAGTACGGTTCCTACAATCAGCGTCGAGCGCAGCGTTTCCAAAATCATCCAATCTCCAAATAGTACCTGCCGCAATTTGTGCGGCCCAACATCCAGTCACGGCTGGCACGTCTACAACGAATGTCCAGTTTACCAAATTAGACGCCGGAAGTTACCCTCAAAGGTCATGTATGCACTGCGAATTGTGCAGTTTGTAGGCAATCGCCGGAGCGAATCAGCCGAGTTAACAGAGTTGAACTTCCTGCGGCCCCATACTGAGATGGCCGTGGCTCCGATTCAGAGAGCCTGCGCTCACAGGACATCATGTATCCCACTGCCGCACCCTACTTTGTCTTTCTGGTAGCGGTCTGTCTCGTCTATTGGGCGGTCTGCCAGATTCGAGCCGCAAGGCTTGCGATCCTGGTAGTCGCAAGTCTCTTCTTCATTGCCAAATTTGGCCTTGGCTGCCTGTTGCTGGTGCCCGTCGCAGCGGCTCTGGACTTCTTCTTCGGCCTGGGCATCGGTCGCAGCACCTCAATCACGCAGCGGCGCGTTCTGCTGGCCGGCAGCGTCGTGCTGAACGTCGGCCTGATGGCTGCGGCCAAGGGATTCGGCGCAAAGCTGGGCTGGCTGTTCACCTTCAGCCTGTCGTACTACTGCTTCCAGCAGCTCAGCTACACCATCGACATCTTCCGCCGCGACGCTGAGCCCGAGACGAACTTCCTGAACTACGTTTCGGCAGCGACGTTTTTTCCGTCGCTCACGGCTGGCCCGATCAACCGCCTGCCTGACCTGATCGACAAGCTAAAGAAGCCATTCTCGCTCGAGGATACCCGCAGCGCCCGCGCGCTTCTGCTGATCGCTTCCGGTCTCATCAAGAAGCTGCTGATCGCGCAGTTCCTCGCCGACAATCTGGTGAACAACTTCCTCGACACGCCGAAGCTCTACAGCGGCTTCGAGGTGCTGGTCGCCGTCTGGGGCTACGCCTTCCAGCTCTACTACGATTTTTCGGGCTACACGGACATCGCCATGGGATCGGCCCTACTGCTGGGAATTGCGGTGCCGGAGAACTTTCACCGGCCCTACAGCTCCGCCAATATCGCGGAGTTTTGGCGCAAGTGGCACATCTCCTTCTCGCAATGGCTCCGAGACTACGTCTACTTCTCTCTGCCTTCGGAGCGCCGCGTCGCTGCGGCGAAGTTCACCAATCCGATCATCACCATGCTGCTGGGCGGCCTCTGGCACGGCTTCGGATGGACGTTCCTCATCTGGGGAGCGATGCACGGCGTAGCACTCTCTCTCACTAGGGCATGGCACGACTGGCGCAAGAAGCTTGGCAAAAAGCCGTCCGCAATCGGCCGGTATGTGGCCGTCTTCTTTACGTTCCAATTCGTCTGCGCAACCTGGATCTTCTTCCGCGCCGACTCCGCCTCGGATGCGCTCGACGTCTTCCGCCGTATCGGCTCGATGACCTTCTCGGTCGAGCATATCTCGCTTGCGATCGTCCTTTATCTTGCCGCCGCCGTCCTCCTGCACATCGCGCCCGAATCCTGGTTCGATGAGGCGGTCGCTCTCTTCAGCCGGACGCCTTTCATCCTCCAGGGAGCAGCGATCGCGGGAGTCGTTCTTGCCCTGCAGACCCTCGCCGGCAAGGGAGCCGCGCCGTTCGCTTACAGCAAGTTCTGAACCGTGATCACGCCATGAAGATAAAGATTCAAGTCGGACCGACCGCATTTCCGATCAAGACAGCCCTAGCTGTCGCCACCATCGCCGTCTCGCTGACGGCGTGGCACTGGCGCGTCGGGAAGACCTCGGCTGTCTATCCGTCAGGCCTCGACTGGCACAGCTTGTCCGCGGTTGGAGACCTGCCCTGGCTGCACCGCCCCGCTTCAACCAAGGCGGTGACTCACGCACCCGCCAAAGGTGCCGTCGGCACGGCGGCGCAGGCTCAGCAACCGCCCGACGCTCTGCTGATCGACAACGCCGGTTCGCTGGACAAGTTCTACGCGTCGCTGGCCAAGCTCGACGCGCACTCCGCGCGCGCGGACGCCACCGTCGTCCACTTTGGCGACTCGCCCACGACCGCCGACCTCATCACCGGCGACGTTCGCCAGCAGCTTCAGCAGCGCTTCGGCGACGCGGGACCGGGCTTCAACCTCATCGCCAAGCCGTGGGCCTGGTACCAGCATCGCGACATCGACGAGACCGACAAGGGATGGAAGTTCACCACGGCAGTCGGCCTGATGCGCGAGGGGCAGTTCGGCATCGGAGGCGTGGGCTTCGACGGCGGCAAGGACGCGTCGGCGCGGTACAAGTTCTCCGGCACCAGCCCGGACTCGATGCAATTGATCTGGAAGAATCAGACCGGTGGTGGATCGGTCTCCATCAGTGCGGATGACACCGAGGTCGCAACTGTGTCGACCGCGACCCCGATCGATCAACTTCTCCAGGGAGCACTTGCGACCCCCGAAACGCCCGTCGCGAAGCCGGTCGCAGCTACGGCATCGCAGTTCAGAACGATTCAGCTTCCTGCTGGCACGAAAACCGTGTCGCTCAAGGTCACGGACGGCAACGTCCACCTCTACGGCGTGATCTTTCAGCGCAATCAGCCCGGCCTGACCTACGACAGCATCGGCCTCAACGGAGCGTCGATCACGGTGCTCTCTCGTGCGATCTCGAAGGACATGATGAAGCAGAGCTTCGCGCATCTGCACCCCGACCTGATCGTCATCAACTACGGCACTAACGAGGCCGGATTTGCCTCCTTCATCGGCAAGCAGTACGAAGGCGAGCTTCGCATGGCGATCGCCCGTGTTCACGAAGCGGCCCCCGATGCGTCCATCCTGTTGATGAGCCCCATGGACCGCGGCGAGCGCGGGGCGGGCAACGCGATCACCACCATGGATACCATTCCGAAGATCGTCGATATACAGCGCCGCGTCGCCGCCGATACCGGCTGCGCCTTCTTCAACACCTTCCAGGCGATGGGTGGCGATGGCACCATGCAGCGCTGGTATGAGGGCAAACCGAGACTCGTCGGGGGCGACCTGATTCATCCCACGCCGCAGGGTGCGAAGATCGTTGCCACCTCGTTTGTCGGCGAGATTCAGAAGGGCTATGCGCGCTACAAATCCCGGAATGGTCTGCAGCCGCCGGCTGCAATGCCCGTTGCGGCACAGGCATCCTCCCCAATCAGCGAAAATAGTAAAAGATGACAAGCTCTCCGCGCCTGCGCCGTGCCAAATTCGTTTTGTTCGCTGTGGCTCTCTTTGGAGCAGGCACATACTCCACCCCCGGAATCTCTGCGGAGACGCCCACAAAGCCGGTGCGCAGGCTGGCTCCTCCTAAGAAGACCGTGTCGAAGCCGAAGAAGAAGAAGACTTCTTCATCCAAGTCGGCTGCTAAGTCTGCTGTGAGCTCAAAGCACAGCGCGAAGTCCACGACTGCTGACGCAAAGGTGAAACGTCACCACGGGCCGCCGCTTACCGCATACCGACTTGGGCATGGAGATAGCGGAGCGGGCACAACTACCGTCCCGGCCCCGTATACCGCTCCACCTCCGGCAATCGCTACCGGCCCCGCGCCGCTCACGCCCTCCGCTCTTCCCGGCCAGATCCAGTTCCCCGAGCACCTCGACCACTTCTTCGCACGGCTGCGCGACGAAGAGAGCGGCGACAACCAGCAGACGGTACGTATTCTGCAGTTCGGCGACTCGCACACCGCCGCCGATATGTTCACCGGACGCATGCGTTCACTCTTTCAGCAGCGGTTTGGCAACGGAGGCGCCGGGTTCACCTACGCAGGCCATCCGTTCGCGGGGTATCGCATCCTCGGCACCAGCCGTGCTCAAAGCAACGGATGGATCGACGAAGGCGTTCACTTCACCAAGATCGTGAACACGGAGCTTGGTCTGGGCGGGGTCGCCAGCACCTCTACGAGCGCGGGTGATTCCATCGGCCTTGATGCTCCCTGCGCCCTGCTTCAGGTGCAATACCTGAATCAGCCCGACGGTGGCAGCTTCCTGGTCACCGAGGACGGGCGAGAGCTCGGTCATGTCTCGACGGACAACCCGGTCTCCGCCGAGACCTTTGAATCGCCCTGTACTTCCAGCTCCGAGAGCGGACTGATACACCACTTCCAGGTTGTCGCGGACTCCGGCCGTCCGGTGCGTCTCTTCGGCACCGTGACCGAGCGCCCGGGAACGACCTATGAAGCTCTCGGCCTAAACGGAGCGGAAGCGGCATTGATGCTGCGCTGGGACCAGCCCATCTTCACCAGCTACCTGAAGCAGCGCGATCCCAGCCTGATCGTCCTCGCCTACGGCACCAACGAAGCCGGCAATCACAACTGGACCTACGAAAGCTATAGCGAAGTGCTGGGGAAGATCGTCGACATGCTCCATGACACAGTCCCCGACGCATCGATTCTCGTCGTCGGGCCGCCAGACCGTAGCCTGCGCGTGGGCCGCCGCCGCTCAGCCCATTGGCAGACCTTCGCCGCGACCGTCCACATCAGCGACGCGCAGCGCGACGTATGCCGCACCCATGACTGTGCCTTCTGGGACTGGCGTGCACGCATGGGCGGCCTTGGAAGCATGAATCGCTGGGCCTCCGAAGGGCTTGCCCAGCAGGACCACACCCACTTCACCAGCGCCGGATACATCCAGCTTGCTGACCTGTTCTACTCTGATATCATCGGCGCGTACGAGGTCTGGAAGGGGCTTCATCCAGCCACACCGCGTACCGTCTCTTCAGCCGCTCGTCGACCCTGAGCCTCACTCCCTCCCCAACCGCAACTCCCCCAGCTGAAGGGCTGGACGAACATGGCAGACCGCTCCCTCATCCTCAAGTGCATTCAGGCTGTATCCGCATCTCAGACAACTCCGACTCCAGACGAGAGTCTCTTCGACGCCGGTCTGCTCGACTCCTTCTCGCTGGTAGATCTCGCAACCCAGTTGGAGAGCCATTTCGGCGTCCAGATTCCCGACTCGGATTTGTCGCCGCGAAAGTTCGACACCATCGAACGCATCGACGCCTACATCTCGTCGCGAGCGAAGTAGTCTTCTCTCATGAGCTACCTTCGAGCCTTCGGAAAATATCTCCCCGAGCGCGTCGTCTCGAACGACGAGCTTGCAGCCGCCCTCGAGGTTGAGCCGGCTTGGATCCTGAGCTCCTGCGGCATCGAGGAGCGGCGATACGCGTTCGACTCCCAGACCCTCGTGGACCTAGGCGTCGAGGCGGCGCTGGATTGCCTGAAGAACGCTGGCACGGAGGCAAGCACGATCGGCATCGTGCTGGTCTCGAGCGGATCACCGGATGTCTTCTGCCCCGGCCCTGCCAGCGCCATTGCCGCGCGTCTCGGATTGGGTGACACGCCGGCGATAGATGTGCCGATTGCGAGTGCGGGATCGATCTCTGCGCTGGTGCTGGCGGAATCTCTGGCTGCGCGGTTCGGCAACGTGCTCGTCGTCGCCACCGAGGTGATGTCGCGCCGAATCCTTCGCACTCCTGAGGGGAAGAACAATGCCATCCTATTCGGCGACGGCGCGGGAGCCTGCCTGGTGACCCACGAGGACGCTGGCTTCGCCCGTATCGAGGCGGTCGCGCTGCATACGGACGGAGAGCGTGCCGGGGCCATCGTCGTCCGTGACGGCCAGTTCTCCATGGACGGGATGGCCGTCATCCGGCAGGCGAGCCAGAAGCTTCCCTCGGTCATCTCGGAGGTGCTCGCCAAGGCAGGAGTCGCCGCTGAAGAGTTGGGCGCGGTCCTGATTCACCAAGCGAATCTGAACCTGCTCGATCGCGTGGCGAAGACTTTGAAACTGCTGCCGGATCGACTCTTCACCAACATCCAGCGGTATGGCAATACGTCTTCGGCTTCGATGCTGATCGCTGCGGCGGAGTGGCGTGAGCGAACGCCTGAAGTGTCCTCCCCCATTGTGCTCGCCGCTTTTGGCGCTGGGCTCACCTACGGTGCACTGCTGGCCACTCCTACGTCGGAATAGAAAAGCGCCATGCGGCGATGACCGCATGGCGCTTTCTTCTTGATCGAGAGGGGTCAGTACTTCGGCATAGTTGGATCGATCTTCTCGGCCCATGCAAGAATCCCGCCCGTGAGGTTCGAGACATTGCTGAAGCCTGCATTCTTCAGGATGACAGCCGCCTTCTGGCTTCGTGCTCCCGAACGGCAATGCACGATGATCTCCTTGTCCTTCACCGACGCAAGCTCCGAGATACGGCCTTCGAGCGAGCCGACCGGAATCAGCGGCGCACCGAGGTTCGCAATCGGATACTCATGCGGCTCGCGCACGTCGAGCACGAAGATATCTTCCTTCGCGTCCAGCTTGCGCTTGAACGCTTCGACCGAGATTTGCGGGATGCCGTCGACGACTGGAAGATCGCCTACGGCCTGATTCTGGGCGACTTCGAGCGGGCCAACCTCGGTCGGCTTGGGAACGCCGCAGAACTGGTCGTAGTCGATCAGCTCAGTGACCGTCGGATGTGTTCCGCAGACCGGGCAGTCGGGGTTCTTGCGCAGCTTCAGCGTGCGGAAGCTCATGCCTAGCGCGTCGACAAGCAGCAGACGTCCGATCAGCGGGTCGCCGATCTTCAGGATCAGCTTAATTACCTCCGTCGCCTGAATGATGCCGACGAGACCGGGCAGAATGCCGAGTACGCCACCCTCGGCGCAGGAGGGAACAAGGCCGGGCGGCGGCGGCTCCGGGTAGAGGCAGCGGTAGCATGGGCCTTCTTCGGTGCCGAAGACGCTGGCCTGCCCCTCAAATCGGAAGATCGATCCGTAGGCGTTGGGCTTGCCGGTGAGCACGCAAGCGTCGTTGACCAGGTAGCGGGTCTGGAAGTTATCCGTCCCGTCGGCGATGACGTCGAAGTCCTTGAAGATCTCAAGCGCATTCGCGCTGGTCAGCATGGTGTTGTACTTGACCACGTTCAGGTGCGGGTTCAGACCCTTCAGCATGATCTCGGCGGAGTCGACCTTCAGCATCCCGACTGTCGCGGTCGAGTGGATCACCTGGCGCTGCAGGTTGCTGGCATCCACGGTGTCGAAGTCGACGAGGCCGATGGTGCCGACGCCTGCCGCTGCGAGATAGAGCGCAAGAGGTGCGCCAAGGCCGCCTGTGCCAACGCAAAGCACCTTCGCCGCCTTCAGCTTCTGCTGGCCCTCCATGCCCACCTCGGGCAGGATCAGGTGGCGCGAGTAGCGGGCGATCTCGTCGTTCGTGAGCTTCGGAAGTTCTGTGGTCGTGAGTTCTTCAGTAAGAACTGGCATGGTGCTTGTCCTTCTTTTCCGCTTCGAGCGCGGAAATCATGAAATTGTAAGGGAATTGGTTACAGATACACTCGACCGGCGCGGAGACCTTCGAAAAGGCGGCCAGGAATGGTTACAAATTACAACAACAGCCACCGGCGATGGAAGGAATGATGGTGAGTTCGTCGTTCTCAGCCGCAACGGTCTCTTCCTTGTTGGGAAGGTAGCGCACGTCATCGTCGTTCAGATAGACGTTCACGAACGAACGCAGCTTGCCTTCGGCGGTGAACAGGTGATTGCGCAGTTCGGGGTAGCTGGTGGCGAGCTGATCGAGCGTGGCTGCCACGGTTGCGCCGCCGACCTCGACCGTCTCCTTGCCGCCTGTGTAACTGCGGAGCGGCGTAGGGATGTGAATCTTCATGCTTCTCCTCTTTCCTTGCTGATCAACTCTGGTTGAGGCGTCTCTACGACGACCTCTTCGTTCTGAAACGCTTTGTTCTCTTCGCTCGTTCCGGTCAGCAGGAACGAGTTCGTCAGCTCTGCCTTGCCCTTATCGACGCTGGTGATGACGTAGCTGCAGCCCATCCAGTGCGCTTCGGCAAAATCTGTCTGTGACCATTGTGCCGGATGATCAGGGTGCGAGTGATAAAAGCCGACGATATCGAAGCCCAGACCGCGCGCCTGCCGCTGGACTTTCACCAGCTCCTGCGGCGCGATGTTGTACCGGTTGTGGGCGGAGTCCGTGCGCGTGTTGCCCGCCCGGACGATCAGACTGACCCGGTTGCCAACGCCTGCCTCGCTTTTGCCGAGGAGCACACCGCAACACTCATGCGGATAAGTCTCCTCGCCATGGGCGCGCAGGGCTTGAAAGTCTTCTTCGGAGATATGGATCATGCGGGTTCGCCCTCCTCCCAGAAACGTTCGCTAAGATACTTGTCCGCAGAGTCGCAAAGAATCGTCACGACGACTGCCTCGCGTCCTGCCGCTGCTTCCTGTTCTGCGATCTCGACCGCCGCTGCGACGTTTGCAGCCGAGGAGACGCCCATCAGTAAGCCGAGATGGCGGCCAAGATGCTTCGCCATCTTGTATGCGATCTCCGTGCCCATCTCGATGTTCTCATCGGCGAGCTTCGGATCGTAGATCTTCGGCACGATGGCCGTCGCCATGTGCTTCAGGCCTTCGAGTCCGTTGAACGGCGAGTTCGGCTGCATCGAGATGCAGCGAATGTCCGGGTTCAGCTCCCGCAGCCTGCGCGTGGTTCCCATAAACGTCCCGCTGGTCCCTAGACCGGCGACGAAGTGAGTCACGCGGCCGTTGGTCTGCTCCCAGATCTCTTCGGCGGTGGTGAAGTAGTGCGCCTTCCAGTTGTTGTCGTTCGAGTACTGGTCGGCGTAGAAGTACCGGCCGGGCTCGGCGGCTACCAGTTCGCGCGCTTTGCGGATCGCTCCATCGGAGCCGTCGGCGGGATTGGTCCAAACAACGTTCGCGCCATAGGCCTTCAAGATCCTCTTGCGCTCCGGAGACACATTCGAAGGCACGCACAGCGTCACCGGGAAGCCAAGCGCCGCTCCGAACATCGCGTAGGCGATGCCGGTATTGCCGCTGGTGGCGTCGAGCAGGCCGCGATCCTTGCTGATCAGCCCTTTGGCCTGGGCGTCGGCGATGATCATCGACGCGGCGCGGTCCTTGACGGATCCGCCGGGGTTCGCCCACTCGGCTTTGCCGAGGATCTGCACCCCGGCCAGGCGAGGGCTTAGGCCGTCGAGGCGGACGAGAGGCGTCTTCCCGACACGGTCGAGGACGCTGGTGCCAAGCGCGGTAGATGTCGTTACTAGCGTTGCACTCATACAAAGAACCTGCGTACTTGTCGTTCTAGCAACTCCGAATTTGGGCCGGAACGCTGAGCTACATTGAACCGAAAATCGATCTATGCGACAGTTATTGAGTCTAACTTATCGAAACCCATGGCAAAAAAGACCACACAGCGAAGCTTCAACGACGTCCTCTCGCTTCTGGGCGGTCAACGATTCGATGTTGCACCAGCCCACGACGGTTCACGCCGCACTCCGGCTGGCTTCCCCCCCGGTTTCAAAGTCAGCAAATACGGCTGCGCGGCGGAAATTGCCGAAGCTCCGTCAGGCTCCGATGGTACCGTTCTGGTGCTGGCGCGACCAGGCTGGCTGCTCGGCGGAGAGATCTCCCGGCTGGTCGATAAGGGCTACCAGAAGTTCTTTACCTCCAGCAAGATCGAGATTCCGGCGACCGCCGACCATCTCCGCGCGCTGCATACGTTTACCGAGGAGCTGAACGAGGCAACCGGATCGGCCACGCTCTACAACCAGTCTCTTGGGACCACTAGCGATAGTTACCTCTACGACCGGGTCAAGGGTAGGGAATAGACGACCGTTACTTCCGGCGATTCTGCTCGCGCTGCAGCTCCCGGTAGGCCTCGCTCTTACCCAGGCCGCGCTCCCTCGCGACGCGCTTCAGCGCCGCCATCTCGCTTAGCCCATCCGACTTAATCAGCGCCGCAACCTCTTCGGCGATGCTTCCTTTGACTGCGTCCGAAGCCGCTTCCGGGGCCAGCATCAGGACCATCTCTCCGCGAACGCTGGCCCGCGCTGCCAGTTCTGCCCGGACCTGCGCGACTCTCCCGCGCAGAAACTCTTCGTGCAATTTGGTCAGCTCGCGCGCCAGCGCTACTGGTTCCGAGCCTCCAAAGACCGCCTCAACATCTGCCAGCGCCTCCAGAATCCGGTGAGGCGTCTCGTAGAAGAGCTGCGTCGACCCATCCCGTGGCAGATCTTCCAGAACAGTCTTTCGTGCGCCCGCCTTCGAAGGAAGAAATCCTCGAAAAGTAAATCGCTCTGTCCCCAGCCCGCTGGCGATCAGACCAGCCAAGGCCGCGTTGGCGCCGGGGATCGGGAAGACCGGTACTCCTGCCGCGATGGCCGCTGCGGCGATCTGGCTACCGGGATCGGCGATTCCCGGCGTGCCTGCATCGCTCACCACTGCGATCCGCGCCCCGGCCTTTAGTGCAGCCGTCAATTCTTCGGACCGCGATCCTTCGTTGTGCATGTGATAGCTGACAGTGGGCGTCTTGATGCCGAAGTGGTTCAGCAGCTTCTGCGTCTGCCGGGTATCCTCGCAGGCGATGCGGTCGGCTTCGCGCAGCACGCGGAGCGCTCGTAGGGTGATGTCTTCAAGATTGCCGATGGGCGTCGCGACGAGATACAGCCCGGGAGCGAGCGGGCCGGCCTTGCGCGGAAGAATCGGCTCTTCTAAATCGACCGGAACATCAGCTTCAATATGCTGCGATTCGTCCACTGCGATTATTCCTGGTCCTGCTGGCTGGCGCGAGCGTTGCGCTCCTGCAGCTTCTTCGACTGGTTCAGGATGCTCATGGACTGTGAGAGATTCTGCGGCGTGATGATGCCAATGACGCGCTCGCCTTCGACCACCGGCACCAACTGAGCACCGACTCCATTCGTAATCCGCTGCAGCGTCTTCAGCAGGGAGTCGTCAGGCTGCGCCGTATGGAATGACCGCGTCATCACGCCCTGGACGTAGCCGTTGCCGTCTGTCTGCAGCGCCTCGAAGATACCCTGCCGCGAGACGGCACCGACGAGATTTCCAGCGCGCACAACCGGGAAAACATCCTGGAGCGAATGAATCGCCTGTTCGAGCGCGTCTTCAAGCGTCGCGGAGGCGGAGAGCGTCGTGTACTCCGTCAGCATGACGTCCTTCATGCGAACACTGTCGACCTTGGTCTGGAGCAGCACGCCCTGGTCTTCGAGATGCGCCGCGACCAGAACGAAGATGCCAATCAGCATCAGCACCAGGTTCACCAGCACGATTCCCATGATGACCATGCCGATGGCCAAATACTGGCCGAACTTGATCGCCTGTTGTGCACTGGCGATACCCCCACCGGCACTCGAAAATCCGCCGCGCAGCACACGACCACCATCCAGCGGCGCGACGGGGAGGAAGTTGATTGCGCCAAGCAGCACCTGCGTCCAGGCGAAAGAACGAAGGAGCGCGTCCGGTGTGACCCATGGCCGGTCGAGCAGGCCAAGTCCCGGAGCGATTCCTGCCATCATGCCGAAGAGGATCAGGCCCGTCGCGATATTAGCCAGCGGGCCGACGACGGCCATGCGCTTCTCGATGGCCGGCTTCGCTGCCCGCGCCGTGTCGTCCTGGGTCGCGTAGGTCGGAAGACCGCCGGTGGGGAGGAGAAGAACGCTGCGAAGTTCAAGTCCGAAGGATGCTGCAGCGATAGCCCGGGCGATCTCGCGCAGCACCACTGCGAAGAACAGCATCAGCCATAGCGTAAAGCCGCGCGTGCCGTTGCTCCCGGTCGCCTCGGCGAAGGTGATAGACGTTCCCAGCAGGAGAAGGAAGAACGCATGGATGCGCACTTCAACTCCGAGATATCTTCCAACGGGAAACGACCACGTCCGCATGATTCGATTGTATGCCTGCCTTTCGTTCGGCCGGTGTGCTGTTCCGGCGAGCGGCTACACTGTGGAGATGCGCGTTATTGCAGGAACTTATCGCTCCCGGCTGCTGGTCTCGCCACGGGGGACCGCAACTCGGCCTACCAGCGACCGCCTCCGCGAGACGCTCTTCAACATCCTCTCCCCAAAGATCGAGGGCTGTCAGTTCGCCGATCTCTACGCCGGCACCGGCGCTGTCGGCATCGAGGCGATCAGCCGCGGGGCAGCACAGGTGTGGTTCGCGGAGAACGTCGCCCCGGCTATTGCATCGATCCAGGCTAATCTTTCCGCGCTGAAGATAGTTCGTGGATTCACTATCGAAGACCGGGGAACGGGTGCGCTTCTGCAGCGGCTGGCAAAGTCTGGCAAGCCGCTCGACATCGTCTTTCTCGATCCGCCCTATGAGGCTGAGGCGGAGTACGAAGGTACTCTCAGCTTCTTCGGCAGCGTCCGTGGCCGCACGCTGCTGGCCCCGGAAGCTGTCGTGGTCGCCGAGCACAACACGAAGTCAACGCTTCCGGAGCGCTTTGGAGGCCTGGAGCAGTATCGCCGCCACAAGCAGGGTGACGCATCGCTAAGCTTCTATCGGGTCACTGCATCGACGCCGCCGGGCGACTCATAACCTCCGCCCGTGTGCTTGCCGGTGCGAAGATCGACAGCAAAGGCCATCTCTTTGTCCGTCGGCATGTTCCAGCCTGAGCCGTGGAGCGTGTGGCCGTCGATCTCGCCCAGTTGAACTCCCTCCCAGCTCAGCCTCCCCGTCTCCCATGCGAGGCCATCGCGTCCCCACGCCAGAATCTTATGGAAGCCCGCAAAGAGTAATAGATTCTCCTCAGGCGCGATGCAGACAGCGGAGACCGGCTTCATCGCGAGCAGCGTGCATCGCTCAGGCTGCAGGCTGTTGACGAGATAAGCGTATCCCCCAGCAACGGCGCAGAACTCATCCGGATTCGGGCAGGCGAAAAAGCCTGTCGGCACGGCGGCGCTGGTGAACCCGAGGGCGCAGGTCGCGAGGAACGTTCCTCCCGCAGCGGGGTGGATCAGCAACTGCAGCGCCCCGCGAGCGAGCGCATCTTCCTCGCCCGCGATCTGCAACGGAAACGTGAACTGTCGCGCCGGAGCGATCATCGGCGGCTCTTTCAACACCTGCGCTCGCCAGTTTGGCGGCCACGCCTCGAACGACCTCCGTGCCTGCTCTACTGTGTTCAAGCCAGCGCCTGGGCGATGTCGTCGACGAGATCTTCGATCGCCTCGCATCCGGCGCTCAGGCGAATGAGCCCATCGGGGATGTTGTCGTGGCCCCAACGCTTGCGACGCTCCGCCGTGGTGTGAATTGCGCCAAAGCTGGTGGCATCAGTGATTAGTTGCGCTCGGGAGAGGAAGTCGTCCGCTTTGGCCTGATCCTTCAAGACAAAGCTGAGCACCGGCCCAAACGACCGCATCTGGCGTCGAGCAACGGCGTGACCCAGCGCGCTTGGCAGGCCCGGATACATCACCGCCGAGACCTCGCCGCGCGTACCGAGAAACTCTGCGAGTGCCAGCGCATTCTCGCAGGATCGCTCCAGGCGCAGCGGCAGCGAGGCGATCGAGCGCAGCAGAAGCCACGCCTCCATCGGGCCCAGGATCGCTCCAGAACGAGTCCGCACCTTTGCCAGCCGGTCGTAGAGATTCATGCCGGAGGCGTCGGTCGCGCCTTCGCGAACCGCGACGTGTCCGGCCAGCAGGTCACCGTGGCCGCCAATCATCTTGGTGTCGGAGGAGACGGAAAAGTCCGCTCCTAGAGCCAGCGGAGACTGGCCCAGCGGCGTTGCCGTCGTGTTGTCGACGCCCACCAGAGCGCCGGCTTCGTGTGCCACCTTTGAGAGCGCCGCGATGTCGCAGACATCCATCGTCGGATTGCTGGGCGACTCAAGCCATAGGAGCTTTGCGCCTTCGAGCAGCGCCGCCTGGGCATCTCCGGCGGTCGGAGCCAGCCGCATCTCGACCCCCAGTGGAATAAAGATGTCCTGCATCAGCGCCCGCGCGCCGAAGTAACAGTCTGATGGCAGCACGGCCACATCTCCCGGCTCTAGGACTGCGCTGAACACGGCCGAGATCGCCGCCATTCCCGAGCCGTAGACCAGCGCCTTCGCGGTGTAGCCGTCACCTGACTCCATCCCGGCAAGTGCGCTCTCGACTGCGGTCCAGGTCGGATTGTGGTCGCGAGCGTAGGTGTAGGCACCCTCCTCCGGATCGCCCGGAGTGTGGAAGGGGGCGGCAAATACCGGGCCGTGGTGAATGGGTTCGCCGGTGGCGACAGGGGTCAGGGTCGACCGGATGATTCGGGTAGCGTCACGCATAGCTTTGAGTCTAAATCCGCCGGGTTATGAAAGCCGGATCAGCCGAAACGATGCTCCCAGCCGCCCGCCGTAAGTTTTCGTCTGTGTCCGCTCTCGTCGATTATCGTGATCGCCGCTCGTGGCTTTCTTGCTGTGAAGGTGCCAATGCGAGTAATCCGGACGCCTTCAATGGTTACCGGAATTCGCGTGGCTGGCTTGGCGGAGAAGAGAAGTTCGTAGTCCTCGCCGCCGTGCAACGCGAGATCGATTCTGCCGGAGGCGAGAGGATGGATGGACGCTGCGGGAAGCACAAGCTCGGCGGATAGGTGCGAAGCGTCACAGAGATGTTTCAGGTCGGTCGAGAGACCGTCACTGACGTCAATGCACGAGGTGGCCAGCCCGCGTCGAAGTAGGGTCTGCCCCGCCGAGAGCCTGGGAGCAGGGAATAGCTGTGGATGTTCGCCTGACTTCCTTATCTTCCCTGGAGCGGCGGCAAGCTGTTTCAACTCTGCCGCCGCTCCGCCAAGACTTCCAGTGACATAGATCAGGTCGCCGGCCTTCGCGGTCGACCTCAGCAGCGCCTTCCCGGCCGGAACCGATCCCATGAGAACGATGTCAGCGAGGACGTGCTCGCCAGGTGAGGCGGCAGTGTCCCCTCCTGCGAGCGGGACACTCACGGCGTCTGCCAGCGCCCGCAATCCGCGAAAGAAACCATCGACCCAGCGCCGGTCAGTATCACGAGGAAGTGCCAGTGAGAGAAAAGCCGCGATTGGCTTGGCTCCCATCGCCGCGAGGTCGCTCAGCCCGCGTGCGAGGCAGCGATGGCCGGCAGACTCGGGCGTATGCCAGTCCCGGCGAAAGTGACGACCCTCAAGGCAGAAGTCGGTCGTGACGACGATCTCATGACCGGCAGGCGGGCGAATCACCGCGCAGTCGTCACCGATGCCCACCCGGACCCGGCCTGCGGGGCGGCTGGCCGAGGCCCGCCGGATGCTTTCGATCAGGGCAAGCTCATGGGTGTTGCCGGGCGGATATCTCATGATCTGGACGCCATCTAGTCATCGTAAATCGCCCTGGCGTATCTGCTTCAGCGGCTGCAACATGCCACTTGCGAGGTATGCCCGAACCGGTCAAACTGCCCGTGCCCGGTTGCCTGACCGTGGCGCAGCTAGTACGATTAAGAAGCTCACAAGAGATTCGAGTATCCGCAGTGGCGAATGACCGAATGCAAATGAGAAATGCTAACTTCGATTTCCCCGCATCCGATCCATCATCCTCGGAGCCTCGTCTCTCTTAGCGCCGCGTACTTACTCTTCCTTTGTGGAGCGGCCAGATCCGGGCGCAGGTCGTCGTTTGAATCTGTTGAAGAAGCGCCATTACATCCTGTTTGTCAGCACTGACGATAAAGGGGCGGTCACCAAGGTTCCGGTTCCGATGCACTACGCCTATATCTTCGTGGCGGCGGCGGTGATCGGCTTGTTCACGGTGACGGGCCTGGCAGGATCGTACTCCCGGATGCTGGTGAAGATGTCGTACTTCAACCAGGTTCGGAAGGACCGCGACCTTGCGCGCGCTGACAATGCTCATCTGACCGAGGCGCTGCATCAGAAGGAAGTTCAGACAGCCTCGTTGGGATCGCTGGCGACCGAAGTCTCGGCGCTGTACGGATTTACCGCGAGCAAACTCTCCCAGGTACATCTTGGCGGACGGGCCAGCAAGTCCGCCGGCAACGCTGCGGCGAACCTGGTCGCGACGGCGCCGCTCGCTGTGGCTGCAGGCTCCGACGCTGCTCTGACCGACGAGAGCTACTTCAAGTCACTCGACACCTTCTACGCCCTGCGCACCTCCGCTATGAGCGGCAGCGCTGCCCGCGAACTTACCGGAAACACCTTCGGCCGCACTACGTTCCTCAGCGATCCTGACGCCGGCATCGTCGGCGACTCCTTCGACTCGCCCGGCGGCATCCCCTCGCTCTGGCCGGTGATGGGTAACATCAGCTCCAGCTTCGGCCAGCGTGAAGACCCCGTCCTCGGCAACGGCGACGGCGAGTTCCACAAGGGCCTCGACATCTCCGCGCCAAGCGGCACCCCGGTCCGCGCCACCGCAGACGGCACCGTCAAGCTCGCTGGCATGGTCAACGGCTACGGTCGCGAGGTCATCATCGACCACGGCCATGGCCTCGAGACCTGCTACGGCCACTTGTCTGCCTTTGCCGCCATGCCCGGCGAGACGGTCGTCCGTGGCCAGGTGATCGGCTACGTCGGCCACAGCGGTCGCGTCACTGGCAACAACCTCCACTATGAGGTCCGCATCCGCAACACCCCGGTCAATCCACATAAATACCTGCGCGAGACGATGGCTGAGGTCGGGAGCCTGCCCCCGGCTGGCAACTAAGCGCAGCCCGCAGTTATGTTCCAATAAAACTGTGAGCCACACCTTCGAAATCAGCACCCCTGCAAACAAAGTCTCCGTCGGCGACGGCAGTCTCTTCCTCATCGCTGGACCCTGCGTGCTCGAGTCCGAGCCTCATGCCCGGATGCTCGCCGATGAGATCCAGCGCATCACCGATGACCTGAAGATTCCTTACATCTTCAAGGCCAGCTATGACAAGGCGAACCGCACCAGCATCCACAGCTTTCGCGGCCCGGGCCTTGTTGAAGGCTGCCGCGTTCTCCGCGCCATCTCCGAATCCACCGGCTTGCCTGTACTGACGGATGTCCACACCCCCGACGACTGCGCCCGCGTCTCGGATGCTCTTGGCGACTCCGAGATCGTCCTCCAGATCCCCGCCTTCCTCTGCCGCCAGACCGACCTACTCATCGCCGCAGCCAAGACTGGCCGCCCGGTGAACGTAAAGAAGGGCCAGTTCGTCGCTCCTGCGGACATGAAACACGCCGTGCAGAAGCTCCATGACTCGGGCAACGACCGCGTCTTTCTCACCGAGCGCGGTGCCAGCTTCGGCTACAACAACCTCGTCGTCGACATGCGCTCGCTGCCCGTCATGCGCGGCTTCGCCCCAGTCGTCTTCGACGGCACCCACTCCGTGCAGACCCCGTCCGCCGGGAACGGCGTAAGCGGTGGCCAGCCGGAGTTCATCCCCGTCCTCGCCCGCGCAGCAGTAGCGGCGGGCATCGACGGCATCTTCCTCGAGGTCCACAACAATCCCGCCGAGGCCAAGTCCGACGGAGCCAATGCACTCAAGCTCGACCACCTCAAGCCGTTGCTTGAACAGCTTCTCGCGATCCACGCCGCAATCGCCTGAACCTCTGCGACAGCGTGCTCATCGAATCTCTATGAGCACGCCCGCACCCCCCGTTCCGACAATCCACCCCGGCACCCGCATAGGCCACGTCCACCTGAAGGTCGCCACCATCGACCGTTCGCTCGCCTTCTACCGCGATGTTCTGGGCTTCGAGGTTAAGCATCGCTTCGGCGACTCCGCCGCCTTCATCGCGGCGGGCGACTACCATCACCACATCGGCCTCAACACCTGGGAGAGCGCAAGTGGCTCGCCGCCCGCACCCGGAACGACCGGCCTCTATCATCTTGCGATTCTCTACCCGGACCGTGCCACGCTCGGCAACGCTCTGCAGCGACTGATCGACGCGGGCATCTCGCTCGATGGGGCTTCCGACCACGGAGTAAGCGAAGCCCTCTATCTCCGCGATCCGGACGGCAACGGAGTAGAGCTCTATCGCGACCGTCCCTTCGAAGACTGGCCGCGACTGCCGAACGGCGAGCCCACCATGTACACACGCCCGCTTAACCTGGGCAGCCTGCTCGCCGATCAAACGCCTAAGCCGTAACGATCAGCCCGTTCTTCCAAAGCGCCATCACCACGTCCAACTGCGCGGCATGCGGAGCTTCGTCGCCCTCGGCCACCGCAGTCCACAGAGCGGGAATTGTTTTGTGCGTTCCTGCCCGCAGCAACTCGACCGCCTTTACCGCGTACTCTTTGTTTCTGTTTTCGGCACCAGGCTCAGCGACGGCCACGCCCTTCACCACTCCGGCTTCGCACAGCCCAAGGAAGGCGGACTTGGGCGCGCTCTTCTTCTGCATGTAAGGTTTATCCGGATAGAGCTGGCGTACAGCTGTGTCCCATCTCTGGGCAGCGGTCACCTGTGCTGGTACTTCAAGGCGGGCAGCAATCAAAGCCGCTTCGCCGAACTTATTGGCCATTCGATTCCTCAATCTCTAACTGTCAGTTTCAATTGTAGGCACTCCATCCACATCCCGCACCAAAGCCCTGTATTCTGGTCGTCATGAACGTTCTGGTCATCGACATTGGCGGCACAAACATCAAGGTTGCATCCACAGAGAACCGGGTCCCCATAAAGATCCCTTCAGGTCCGCACCTCACCGCCAAGATCATGGTCGATGACGTTCTGGCAGCCACCAAGAACTGGAACTACGACTGCATCAGCCTCGGCTACCCCGGTCCGGTGAAAGATGACGCCCCAACCATGGAGCCGCACAACCTAGCTCCGGGTTGGATCGACTTCGACTACGCCGAGGCTTTCAAGAAGCCTTACATCTTTATGAACGATGCTGCGATGCAGGCACTGGGTGGATACAAGGGTGGCCGAATGCTCTTCCTCGGCACCGGCACCGGCCTGGGCTCCGCGCTGATCATCGATGGCAAGATCATCTCGCTCGAACTCGCGCACCTGCCCTACAAGAAAGGCCTCACCTACGAGGAGTACATCGGCGTAGCTGGCCTCGAACGGCGCGGGAAGAAGCGCTGGCGGAAGTCTGTGCTCGACATCGTCACTCGTCTACAGGCGGCGATGGTCTGCGACTATGTGCTGCTCGGCGGCGGCAACGCGAAGCTGATGCAGGACCTTCCTCAGCACGTCATCCTTGGCGCAAACAGCAATGCCATCGACGGCGGTATCGCCGCGTGGGATGGGGTGAAACTCTCTGCCGCCAAGAGGAAGTTGAATAAGAAGTCGTAACCGCTCGAGCTACTTTATCGACCGTCCTAGACCCTGCAGCAGAAGCGTCATAAACGAAAGCCCTCGCCGGCTGTCCGCACTGGTGGAGCGCCGGAAAAGTTGCCATAGAGAAGGCGGCTGGCGCTCTGCCTGGTGCTCTTGAGTCGCCGTTGTCAGGACAGCGCTCAAGTTGTCGAGGATCTCGGGGTCAAGCTGCCCCAGCAGCTTTACCGTTGCCAGCAGATTTCGTATGGATGCAATTCCTTCCGGCGTCTTTGCATACTTCGCGATCGTAATGGCGATGGTGTCCTTCGCCGATACCATCCCGTCGAGTAGATCAAGGATTCCCTGATCGTGCGCGGTCTGCAGGAGATCCCACAGCACCAGCAGCGCCTCGCCATGTTCGACAGGAGCGGCCTCGAGGCGCTTCTGCAACTCCTTCTTGTGATCCACCGGAAGCGGCTTGAACGTAAGCGGTGCGGCCATCGAAGACTCCTGAACTTCCTAAACGTGGGTTGAAACGATCTGTACCAGCTTGTCCGATGGCTTCGATCCTGGGATGTGATAGTCAGAGCGGGCCCATTTGCGTTCGATCTCGACGCCCATCGTCGGCGTGCGCGTGCCGTAGCGGAAGTTCTTGCGTGGCAGCGGATTCTCGCCCTGCTCGGGCAGGACTGTCATAGAAACTGCGGTCTCCTTGAACGCAGGAGTATGCGTCTGTCGGTCGGTGTGGCTGCTGGTCAGATTGTTCACCGGTTGGTCAACCGAGTTCAGTGACATATAAAGCTGCTTGCCCTGCACTCGATCGGACACCAGTACCTGCACCCGCACCCGCCCATAAGGGGAGGCAAGCTGCACATGTCGTCCGCTGGTGATGCCGCGTTCCTCCGCAAGCTCCGGAGACACCTCGACAAAGCTGTTAGGCGTGATCTCGTGGATACCAGCGGTGCGCCTCGTCATAGAGCCCTGCTCAAAGTGCTCAAGCAGGCGCCCGTTATTCAGGTGCAGGTCATAAGTCGAACTTATCTCCTCCGATGGTTCGATCCATGTCACGGGAAAGAACCGCGCCTTGCCATCGGGGAAGTTGAACTTGTCGGTAAATAGAAGCGGTGTATCCGTTCCATCCGCATGAACCGGCCACTGCAGGCTGTTGAAGCCTTCAAGCCGCTCATAACTGACGCCCGCAATCAGCGGCGTCAGAGAGGCCGCTTCCGCCATGATCTCCGACGGGTGTGTGTACTTCCAATTGCCGCCCATGCGATTCGCGATCAGTTGGATGATCTCCCAGTCGGGCTTCGACTCGCCCAGCGGTTCAAGCGCCTTGTAGATGCGCTGAATGCGACGTTCGGTACTGGTGAAGGTGCCGTCTTTCTCGAGCGACGTTGCTGCGGGAAGCACCAGGTCGGCATAGCGGCAGGTCTCGGAGAAGTTGATGTCCTGCACCACGAAGAACTCTAGCTGCGCCAGCGCCTTAGCTACATAGCCCGCATTCGAGTCCGACGTGACCGTGTCTTCGCCCTTGATATACATCGCCTTCAGCGACCCATCAAGGATCGCGTCGATCATCTGGTGATTATCCTTGCCCGTCGACGTGGGAAGCGTCACGCCCCAGCCCGCTTCGAACTTCGCGCGGACGGCTTCGTCTTCGACCTTCTGATAGCCCGAGTAGACATTGGGCATCGATCCGAAGTCGCTCGCCCCTTGCACATTGTTGTGCCCGCGCAGTGGATAAGCTCCCGCACCCGGACGCATGTAGTTGCCCGTAAGTAGCAGCAGGTTCGAGAGCGCGGTCGCAGTGTCCGATCCGCCGCAATGCTGCGTCACGCCCATCGCAAAGAGAATGCACACGCCATCCGCAGCAGCGACTTCGTTCGCCACCGTAATCAACGTCGCCTGCGGCACGCCGGTGATCTTCTCTGTGTACTCCAGCGTGTAGGGTTCGAGTGACTTCGCAAACTCGTCGAAGTGGTTCACCCACTTCGTGATGAACTCCGGCTTATGCAGCTTGTGGTCGAGGATGTACTTCGCCACGCCGTTCATCCACACCGAGTCCGTTGACGGATTCGGCCGGAAGAAGATGTCTGCCCGCTCTGCCATCTCGTGCTTCCGGATGTCGGCAACGATCAGTCGCTGGCCGCGAAATTTATGCGACCGCTTGATGCGAGTGGCGAGTACGGGATGGTTCTCCGCTGGATTCGCGCCGACGATGAAGACCAGGCCCGCGGTCTCGATATCGGAGATCGAACCGGAGTCGCCGCCGTAGCCCACGGTGCGCTGCAGTCCCATCGTTGCCGGGTTCTGGCAGTAGCGCGCACAGTTATCCACGTTGTTCGTGCCGATCACCGCCCGCGCCAGCTTCTGCATCAAGTAGCTCTCTTCGTTGCTCGTCTTCGAAGAAGAGATGAAGGCCAACGCATCCGGCCCGTGGTCGCGCATCACCTGCTTGAACTTCTTCTCGATTACATCGAGCGCTTCGTCCCAGGTGATCTCGCGGAAGTGATCGCCATCACGCAGCAGCGGATGCACCAGGCGATCCTCGGCGTTCACGTGTCCCCACGCAAACTTACCCTTCACGCAGGTTGAGATGCCGTTCGCCGGCCCATGTGTCGGCTCGATCTTCAGGATATGCCGGTCGCGCGTCCACACCTCGAAGCTGCATCCCACCGCGCAGTAGGTGCAGACGGTCTTAGTCCGCTTCACGCGCTCGTGGCGCATCTCCGACTCCATCTCGGAGAGCGCCAGAATCGGCCCGTACCCGATCGGCGGCTCAACCCCTTTGACCACCTCGATCATGTCGTGAAGGGCTTCATCGGGGAGATTCGTTAGATACCCCGCATGGCCAAGCATTGACTTCTCCATCAGCGCATTGCATGGACAAACCGTCACGCAATGGCCGCACGAGACGCAGCTTGAGCCTTCGATCTTTTCGCCACCATCCCATAAGACGCGCGGGTTATCCGACGCCCAGTCAATCGTCAGCGTCTCATTTACCTGCACGTTCTGGCACGCCTCCACGCAGCGCCCACACAAGATGCACTGGTCGGGGTCGTAGCGGTAGAACGGGTTCGACATGTCCTTCTCATACGGCTTCGGCGTATAAGGTCGCGACTGGTGCTTCACATCCAGCTCCGCGGTCGTATTGTGAACGGTGCAGTTCTGGTTGTTGTTGTCGCAGACCGTGCAGTAGAGCATGTGGTTTTTGAGGATGCGATCGAAGGCCTCTCGCTGTGCGATGTCCACGGCTTCGCCTTCGGTCGAAACATTCATCTGCGCCGTGACTTCAGTAGAGCAAGCTCGAACCAGGGATCCATTCACGCTGACCATGCAGGTGTCGCAGCTTTGAATCGGGCCCATCTGTGGCAGGTAACAGACTTGCGGCACCTTCTTGCCGTGCTCGCCGGCCGCGCGATTCAGGGCTTCTACAAGAAGCTCTCCCGTACGCGCGGGAACTTGCTTGCCGTTCAGGATGAGGTGGACATCGGTCTCGGTCGGCAGCGGGGTGTTCAGCAGGCGCTTCATAGAGTTCATCCTCGTTCAGATGGGAAGAAGTTTCAAGGCGTTAGCCGGTCGCGTTAGGTTACGAAGTCGCAAGAGCCTCGCGCCCGGCCAAAATCTGGGCAGCCGCGCGCAATCCTGAACTCAGCGCGGCATGGACGGTTCCCCAGTGACCGTCGGTCGTAGTGTGCTCTCCGGCGAAGTAGATTGTGTCAGCGATTGGTTCAACGAACTTTTCCGGCGCATCGATTCCTCTCTTTGCGAT
This sequence comes from Granulicella aggregans, assembly GCF_014203275.1. Taxonomy (GTDB): domain Bacteria; phylum Acidobacteriota; class Terriglobia; order Terriglobales; family Acidobacteriaceae; genus Edaphobacter. Next base: position 409,118 of record NZ_JACHIP010000002.1, on the reverse strand, counting down.
ATAGCTGTATGCGCCCGCGGCCGAGATGTCTGCCGACCAATCGTGCAGGTAGCAACCGCTTAGCTGATCGCGAATGGATACCGCGTCAAGCTGAAAGGCCTCTGCGAGGACAGCGCAAGCTTGTTCGCCTACCGCCTCCACACTCAAGCCTGCCAGCGCGGAACTTCGCGGGCCGCCGACCCATCCTGTGATCGTGTTGCTGGCTTCAGGATGCGGCGTCCACCATACGGGCGGTATCTTCGCCGGCGTAAAAAGAAAGCTCAACTCGGCGAGTGCGGGTTGCGGCGGAAGCTCCCTCCAGAAGCGCTCCTTGAAGACCAAGGTGAAGCGGGCGGCATGGCCCATCCGGATCGGTCCGTCGATGGCGAGCAAGTCCCGAATGCTGGCAGGTAGTGCAGGGCGAAACTCCGGCTCTCCGCGCTGCAACACGCCAAGTGGCAACGCGATAACGATGCGTCGGGCAGAGAAGCTCCGCTGATCTTCGCCCTTGCCTGCGATGGCGAGAACCCTTCCCTCGCTCCACTCGAGCCGCCGAACTCGCGTGTTTGGAAGAATCTGCCCACCGAATTCCTGCACCTTCGCCGCAAGGAATCTAGGAAGCTGGTCATAACCGCCGGTGATGTGAAAGGCCCGGTCTCCCTCGATGGCGTCTTCTGCTTTCTGCTGGAATCCCAATGCGGCGATACTGATCACGTGATGGTCAGCCGCATTGAATCCTTCCACAAAGCCAATGGCGGCTGCGCAGGCCTCTTCGGAGAGGTGCTTCGTCGCAAGAAACTCCGCGAAAGAAAGATCCGGCCCGGAGTGATCTTCCAGTTCTTCAAGCACCACAAAAGGGCTTTTGGGTTGACCAGAGTCGTCATCATCCTGCTCATCAGAGCGCAGCTCGCCATGCTGAAAGCGCACGGTCGAGCCATCCCGTTCCACAAGTTCGAGCCCGGCCTCTTTAATCAGAGCCAGCAGCTGTGGAGGCTGACCATGAATGAACTCCGCCCCCAGCTCAACAATTTCATCTCCAACGTGACGAGTAAAGATTCGCCCCCCAACGCGGTCCTCCGCCTCAAGTACCAGCACTCGTTGACCGTCGATGGCCAGCGCGCGAGCAGCAGCCAACCCCGCCATTCCTGCGCCCAGCACCAGCACGTCAGCGTCGTTTTCTTTCTGATCTTTTTCGCTCATGCTTCCAGTTTGCATTTATGCCGAGGTGAGTGTCGTGAACGCTTGCGGAGGAGCTCCGAACCGCTCCTTCAGGATGGCAAGCGCCTCTGCGCGAGTATTCACGACGCCGTCAAGTTGCGCATCCTCGGCAAACTCAAGCATCTCTTTGAACTGCACCCCCGGGCGATATCCGGCGACGATAAGGTCGCGCCCGCTGACGAACGGCTTGGGCCGCGCAGATTCCTCCGGATCTTCGTGAAAGTGCTGCTTGGCGAACTCATACAGGCTCAGGTTGCCGTTCGAGGATAAGACATCCATGCGGTGAAGTTCAAGATGCTCCTCGAACTTCGGCATCCGCAGGAAGCGCTTCAAAGTCGCCTGGCGCATGTTCAGGATGTCACCAAAACGCATGTGATTTTTCACCAGCGCGACGATCTGCTCGGCATCTTCGTTTGAAAAGCGCAGCCGGTGCAGGATCACCTCGGCCATGCGGACGCCTACCTCAACGTGGCCATTAAAACGTATGCGGTCGCCCGCAACGCCGGGCTTGGGCGGAGTGAACGTGGCCGGCTTGCCGATGTCGTGCAGCAACGCACCCCAAGCCAGCGTCGGCGAAACTCCCGCAGGCAGCTTCTCCAGCAGCAGCATCGTATGCACCCAGACATCGCCCTCGGGGTGATATTGCGGAGGCTGCTCGACGCCCTTCAACTTCGTCGCCTCTGACAGAACGTGCCCCAGCAGGCCGGACTCGTCCAGCAACTCAAAGGCGCGGCGTGCATGGCCCTCGGTCAGCATCATCGTCAGCTCTGCCGCGATCCGTTCGATGCTCACCTTGGTGATGCTCGCTGCCTGGGCACGAATCGCCGCCATGGTCGCCGGGTCGATCTCGAACTCCAGTCGCGCGGCGAATCGCACCGCCCGCAGCATCCGCAGCTTGTCCTCGGCGAAACGGGTCGCGGGATCTCCGATCGCGCGCACGATCTTCGCTTCGAGGTCAGCGCGGCCACCCACAAAGTCCAGCACCGACGCATCAAGGTTGCTGCTCTCGTCAAACGCGATGGGATCGAGCAACATACCGTTGATCGTGAAATCGCGCCGGACAACATCTTCCTTCGGGTCTGTTGAGAACCGTACCGCGTCAGGCCGGCGGCCATCGGTGTAGATGCCGTCGTTGCGGAACGTCGCGACTTCTATATCAGTCGGATTCTCATCGGTGTCTGTCTGCACCAGAACCACGCCGAAGTGGGCTCCGACGGACTTCGTCCTCGGAAAAAGCGCTATGACCTCATCCGGCGTCGCGCTCGTTGCCACGTCGAAATCTTTAGGTGTCAGGCCTAACAGAAGGTCGCGAACGCAGCCCCCTGCGAAGTAAGCCTGGTGGCCGGCGTTACGAATGGCCTGGGAGACGGACAGGGCAGCCCTGTACTCAGGGCCGCTACAAAATGCTTTTGAATCGGGTGCCATCAACTTCCTCTTATGATGGTTAGATGCGGGAAAGCGACGGAACAGCTTCCATGGGAACTGGGTTAATCCTCGGCATCGAAAGCTCCTGCGATGAGACCGCGGCGTCAGTCGTGCGCGACGGACAGTGTGTTTTATCGAACATAGTCGCCTCCCAGGTTGAGCTTCACGGCAACTACGGCGGCGTCGTCCCCGAACTCGCCTCCCGCGAGCACCTCCGCAACATCCTTCCCGTCGTTCGCCAGGCCATGCAGGAGGCCAACGTCACCTACGCCGATCTCGACGCCATCGCTGTGACCGAGGGTCCCGGTCTGGCAGGAGCTCTCCTGGTCGGCATCACCTTTGCGAAGTCTCTCGCCTTCGGCCTCGACAAGCCGCTGATCGGCGTCAATCACCTCGAAGGGCACATCCATGCCGTGGTGATGCAGGGAGAAGGGAACAGGGAGAAGGAAGAGTTACCGTTGCTTGCGCTGGTAGTCTCCGGCGGCCATACGCATCTCTACCTCGCGTCGCATGACGAACAGAGCTGGCACTATCGCAATGTCGGCCGCACGGTCGACGACGCAGCCGGCGAAGCCTATGACAAGGTCGCCAAGCTGCTCGGCCTCGGCTACCCCGGCGGCCCGTGGATGGACGCGCTCGCCGCCCACGGCAACCCTCGCGCCGTCACCTTCAACTTCGGGCAGATCACGCCGCGGCCCGGTGCCGTTACGCCGAACAAGAAGGCTATCGCCGAGCGCACCGGCCCGGTCTTCGACTTCTCTTTCAGCGGAATCAAAACCGCCGTCCTTCGCTACGTCGAAACCCACGCCATGAAGCCGTCCATTGGGATTCGCCACGCCGCGCTTGCCGCCAGCCCCGATCTCAGGCCCGCGGGAGCCGCCAGCCTCTGCGATCAGCAGACGCTCGACCTGATCGCATCGTTCCAGTACGCGGTCGTTGGCAACCTGATGCGCCAGAGCTTTGCCGCCGCCGAGGCCTTTGGCGTGCGCAGCATTCTCGTCTCGGGCGGTGTCGCTGCCAATCGGGAGCTTCGCCAACGTTTCACTGCGGAAGCAGAAAAGCGCGGACTCACGGTCGCTTTCCCCTCGCTCGCCTTGTCGACCGACAACGCCGCCATGATCGCCGCGGCAGCCTGGCCGAGGTTCCTCTCCGGTCAGATTTCGGACGACAGCCTCGTCGCCACCCCCCAGCTAAAATTAGGCTGAGTCCGAAAGCGGTTAGTATTCAGCAGCGAAACAGCCGGTACAAGGAGCGCCAACCTGAAGATCATCTTGCAGATATTGTTTGGCTTAGCTGTGGGAGCGATAGGACTGGCCTTGGCCTTTGCGCTCATGCGCCACGACGACACGGCCCCTTCAATCGCCTTTGCGTTTTTTCTCTTATTCCTGACTCTTCAGTGGATTTCAACCATCTCCTTCCCGCGCGATATGGTGCCGCGCTTCGTAGTGAGTTCAATTTTGTGTATGGCCAGTGCTTTGTGGTTGCTCCGTTCGAACTTCCCGATATTTTGGGAGCATGAAGATGAGCCACTGGTTTACTCCATCACCTGGCGCTCGGCAGTGGTTCTCCTCGTTCTTCTTGCGACTCCACATTGCGCCTCCTATCTGGCCTCTAGGTCAATCGAACGGTTTCGCCGCAGGGCCATATAGCCATCGACTAGAATCAAATAGGATTATTTTAGAAAGCGGACTGCACGGCGCAATCGCCCGGCAGCGGGTATTCTTTGCGCGTGTCTTCGGAATCTGAATCGCAACTGCAGCTCTTCAACACGCTTAGCGGTACGGTCGAACCCCTCGTTCCCGTCGGCGCTCCGGCGCTCCGTATGTACGCCTGCGGCCCCACCGTCTACGACTACGGCCACATCGGCAACTTCCGAACTTTCCTGCATGTCGATGTCCTGCGCCGCTTCCTGAAGCAGCAGGGCGTTCCCGTCCAGCACGTCATGAACATCACGGACGTCGACGACAAGATCATCCGCAACGCTGCCTCCGCCGGCAAATCCATCGAAGACTACTCCGCAAAGTTCGAGCAGGCGTTTTTCGAGGACATGGAATGGCTTGGCATCGAAAGGCCGGAGCACCTGCCGCGCGCCACCGACTCCATCCCTGAGATGGTCGCCCTCATCCAGAAGCTCGCCGAGAAGGACACCGCCTACCAGATCGAGGACGGAAGCTGGTACTTCCGCATCGCCAACTTCCCTGAGTACGGCAAGCTGGCCAAGAAGGATCTAGAAGGCCTCGAAGATGGCGCCCGCGTCGATAACGATGAGCACGAGAAGGACGCCGCCCGCGACTTTGCGCTATGGAAAGCAGTAAAGGGCGACGAACGTCACTGGGAGACTCCTCTCGGCCCCGGCCGTCCCGGCTGGCACATCGAGTGCTCCGCCATGGCGCGCAAATATCTCGGCGAGAGCTTTGACCTTCACGCCGGCGGCGAAGACCTCATGTTCCCGCACCACGAGAACGAGATCGCCCAGTCCGAATCAGCGACAGGTCACACCTTCGCGCGCCACTGGATGCACGTCCGCTTCCTGCTCGTCGAAGGCCGGAAGATGTCGAAGTCCGACAACAACTTCTACACCCTCCGCGACCTTTTGCTGAAAGGCTATCGCGCCTCCGCGATCCGTTTCCTGCTCATCTCGGTCCCGTACCGGCACCAGCTCAACTTCACCTTCGACGGCCTGATCGAATCGACCAACGCCATCGATCGTCTACGGACGTTCCACCAGCGGATGTTGAAGGGCGGCTTTGCTGCCGGTCTAAACCCCGAGATAGCCGCAGCCACGGCGAAGGCCCGCGCTGGCTACACGGCCTCACTGGCCAACGACCTGAACACCGCCGAGGCCCGCGCCGCCATCTTCGACCTAGTCCGCGCGGCGAACTCCGCCGCTGACGCTGGCACGCTGCAGTCTGAAAATGTCACTGAGATTCTTTCGGTGCTCACGCTCTTCGACGGCGTCTTCGCTGTCCTCACGGACAACGATGCTGCCATCACCCGCGAAGCGATCGCCTGGGCCGAGCGCGAAGACCGCATGGATGAGGTCGCTACAAACCTTGTCGAGAAGCTCGCGTTTTCGGACGCCGACATCGACGCCCTCGTCGCCGAACGCACCCAGGCCAAGAAGTCACGCAACTTCGCCCGCGCCGATGCCATCCGCAACGACCTGCTCGCTAAGGGCATCCTGCTCGAAGATGGCAAGGACGGCGTTCGCTGGAAACGCCAGTAACCAAAGGAACTCTTCGCCCGCAGATACCGCCCGCGAGCCACCCACCCAACCTTTGTCATCCCTCGCTGCTGTTGATCACAGTCTTCTCGTGATCAACAGCAGCGGAGGATCTACTTCTCAAGCCCTGCCCTAACGCCTACTTCCCCGGAAACAGCGGACTCAGCACCGCCCGTACCTGCTCCGCCGTAAACGGCTTCGAGATATTCCCCTTCGACCCCGCCGCCTTCGCCCGCGCCACGTGCTCGGGGCTGTTCTCCGTCGTAATCATGATGATGTGCGTCCCTGGGCAGAGCTTCTCTTTCTGGATACGCTCCATGAACTCCAGCCCGCTCATCTTCGGCATATTTGTATCGGTCACGATCAGGTCGTACTTCTGCTGGCTGCGCAGCGCGGAGCGCAGCACCTGGACGGCCTCAATGCCGTCCCCGGCATACTCAAACTGGTTGATCGCGGGGATCGCGGTATTCACCGCCTTCTGCACCATCTTCCGCAACAAAAGTGAATCGTCGATTATCAACGCACGCATCGAGCAAACCCCCGTCCTTCTACGCAGTTCATCGGCAGCACGCGCGCAGGGTTGAGAGGCTGGGATGAAACTTCCGATGGAGGGAAATGGGACACCACTAGCCCGAAGGTGTTCCATTTTTCTGCACCGTGCCGGTAATCCTCTTTCGTTCCTGTCCGATAAAGGCATGTGAGAAGAGGTCTGCCCGGTATGGATGTGAACGAACAAGAGGAACGGGACGAAGACATTCGCCAATTCCTCATCGAGAGCAACGAGAATCTCGCCACGCTCGATGACGAGATCGTCAAACTCGAAAAGACACCCGAGAATAACGCCCTTATCTCCAGCGTCTTTCGCACGATCCATACCATCAAGGGGACGTGCGGCTTCTTCGGCTTCGACCTGCTCAGCGCGACCGCTCACATTACGGAGAACATCCTCGCCCAGGCCCGCGCGGGGCAGCGTACGCTCACGCCCGACGTCATCTCGCTCATCCTCGAAGCGGTCGACAAGATCAAGATACTGCTGGTCAACATTGAGCAGACCGGCGTCGAAGGCGACGTCGACTGCGCCGAACTCATAGGCCGCCTCGAGATCGCGCACGACTCCTGCGGCGCGGAAGCGGCACATGCTGCCCCTGCGCCGCCCGCGCCGGTTGCCGCTGTCCCTTCGCCAGTGGTGGAAGTCCCAGTTGCAACAGCTCCGCTTCCGCCCGCCGCGCCAACACCCGCTCCGGTCCCTGTAGCCGCGCCGCCCGCTCCTGTTCCAGTAGCCGTAGCGCCTCCGCCGCCCGTGCAGGCTGCGCCACCACCACTGGCTCCCGTCGCCGCTGCGCCCATTCCAGCACCGCCGCCTCCACCCGCCACGCCCGCTGCCCCTGCGAAGGCCCCTGCCGCATCTACCGACTCCACCATCCGTGTCGACGTCGGCCTGCTCGACAAGTTGATGAATCTGGTCGGCGAACTCGTCCTCGCCCGCAACCAGCTCCTGCAGAACTCCAGCACCCAGAGCATGTCGCTGCAGAAGACCACCCAGCGCCTGAACCTCATCACCAGCGAGTTGCAGGAAGGCGTGATGAAGACGCGCATGCAGCCTATAGGCGTTGTCTGGAATAAGCTGCCGCGTGTCGTGCGCGACCTCGCTTCGCAGGTGGGTAAGCAGATCTCCATCGAGATGATCGGTGCGGACACCGAACTCGACAAGACCATCATCGAGGCCATCAAGGATCCGCTCACACACATCGTCCGCAACTCCTGCGACCACGGCGTGGAGAACCCCGCGACCCGCACCGGCAAGGGCAAAGATCCCGAAGGCCGCCTGCTTCTGCGCGCCTTCCACGAAGGCGGCGTCGTCAACATCGAGATCACCGACGACGGCGCAGGCATCGACCCCAACAAGATGCGCACCAAGGCCATCGAGAAGGGCCTCATCACCGAAGAGCAGGCCGCTCAGATGAACGACCAGTCGGCACGCGAACTCATCTTCGCTCCCGGCTTCTCCACCGCGGAGAAGGTGACAAGCATCTCAGGCCGCGGTGTCGGCATGGATGTAGTCAAGACCAACATCGAGAAGATCGGCGGCAATGTCGAGATCCTCGAAGGCAAGCCCTATGGCACGACCATCCGCATCCGTATCCCACTCACACTCGCGATCATCCCCGGCCTCATCGTCTCGCTCACGCCGAAGGTGGTAGCTTCCTCGAACGGCTCGCATGTTGCGCCAACCCGTGACGAACGCTTCGTCGTTCCCCAGGCGAATCTACTCGAGTTAGTCCGTCTGGAGGGAGTCAAGATCGAAGAGCGCATCAAGAGTCTGCACGGCACTCCCATCTTCCACTATCGCGGCCAGCTACTTCCGCTCGTCTATCTTCGTCGCATTCTCGGCAAGTCCATGCCGGAAGGCGAACCGGAGGCCGTCAGCATCGTCGTCCTGCAGGCGGAGAACCGCAGCCTTGGCCTCGTCGTCGATGCCATCCACGACACGCAGGAGATCGTCGTCAAGCCGCTTGGCCGTCAGTTGAAGGGCCTCGATTGCTACCTCGGCGGCACCATCATGGGCGATGGCCTTCCCGCCCTCATCCTCGATGTCGCGGGCCTTGCGCGGCTCGCGAATCTCCAAGGCCGCAACTCCTCAGCCACGGTCGACTCCTCCCGCTCCGGCCCGCAGCAGGCCGCGCTGCCCACCAAGATGCTGCTGCTCTTCCGTGCCGGGAACTTCCACCGCATCGCCGTCCCGCTGCCGCTGGTTGCTCGTCTCGAGAAGATCCCCACCAACACGGTCGAACGCGCCGCCGGCCAATCCGTGCTGCACTATCGCGGCGACATCCTCCCACTCGTCGATCTCGCCTCCGTGCTCGAACCCGGCTCCGGCCACGACGCCTTCGCCGAAGAGATCATCCAGCTCATCGTCTTCACCGATGGCGCACGCCGCATCGGTGTCATCGTCGACCAGATCGTCGACATCGTCGACGAAGCCGTCACCGTCCGTCGCGGCGCTGCTGCTCCAGGCTTGCTAGGTTCCGCAGTCATCGGCGGCAAGATCACGGACCTCCTCGACCTCCACGCCGTCGTCAGCGCCGGGGGAGGGAACTGGCTCAACTCCGACGACATCGGCTCGCAAGGCCACACCATACTTCTGCTCGACTCCTGCCTGCCCGCACGCGAGATGATCGCCGAATACCTTGGCGCCTCGGGCTTCGATGTTACCTCCGCGAACTCTGTAGGGGACGCGATGCCACGCATCCGCCAATCCAGCTTCGACATCGTCATCGCCGCAGTGCCGGAAGGTCGTTCCGGCTTCGACACGCTCAAGGCGCTTCGCCGCGACAAGCAGTTCGACCGCACACCCATTCTCGGCCTGGTCGATCACCCCGAGCAGTTGGACGCATACGTTCCCGACGGCCTCTCCTACGACGCCCGCATCATGCGCTCGAACCGTGAGGACCTGCTCGCATCCATCTCGTCGCTCGTCCGCCCCAGCGGCCACTATCACCAGGCAATGTACGAGGAGGCGGCATGACCCCATCGACTGAAGACTCCCGCCAATATGCAACCTTCCGCGTTGCAGATTTATTCCTCGGTGTTGAGGTGTTGAAGGTGCAGGAGCTCATCCGCCGCCAGGAGATGAGCCCCGTTCCGCTCGCGCCGCGCGCCATCGAAGGCCTCATCAATCTACGCGGTCAGATCGTCATCGCCATCGATACGCGCCGCAGCCTCGGTCTGCCGGCCGCCGAAGGCGAAGACACACGCGTCAACATCGCCATTCGCTCCGGCGACTCCGTCATCAGCCTGCTCGTCGACGAGGTCTGCGACGTCATCGATCTTCCCCTCTCTGCCCGCGCTCCCGTACCGGAGAACATGCCCTACGAACAGCGCCAGATGATCGAATGCGTCTTCCGCACCAAGGACGAGTTGATGCTCGTCCTCGATACCGCCAACGTCTTTGAGAACGCCTGCAGTTAGACCCAAATTCTGATTCAAGTTTGAAACACGGAGAGGACCAAGCCATCATGGAAACAAATCTTGAAAACGTACACGAAGATCTAGCAGCGCAGCAGGTTGAAAACCCGATTGACCTGGTGCGTCAGCTCGCCGCCGTCGCTCGCACCCAGTCCGTCGTTGAGCTTGATCTCGACGGAAAGATTCTCTTTGCGAACGATGTCTTCGCAAAATTGCTATGCTCCTCTCCCGAAGCGCTCGCAGGTTCGATGCACAGTGCTCTCCTTCGCCCCGCAGAGCAGCGCTCAGCCGAGTACCGGCAGTTGTGGGATAACCTGCGCCAGGGCAAGCTTCACAGCGGCACCTATAGACTCCTCGCCGGAGATGGCTCGCCTGTCTGGCTTGAGGGCTCCTTCAATCCCATCGCTGGTTCAGCGGGCAAGTCAAACCGCATCGTCATGTTCGCCCACGACATCACAGAGGTGGAACTGGAGCGGCAGAACTTTAGCGCCATCTTCGCCACTGTCAACCGGATGAACATGTTCGCAGAGTTCACCCCGGAGGGCATCATCCTCAGCGCGAACGAGAACTTCTGCAAGGCCTTCGAGTACGAGGCCTCCGACATCATCGGGCAGAATCTCTCGAGGTTCAACTTTGCCGACCCCACCAGCCAGGAGGAGTTTAGCGAACTGTGGGGCACCGTTCTCGGAGGCCGCCATAAGAACCAGGCGTTCAAACGCAAGTCGAAGGATGGTCGCGTCATCTGGGTCGGTGGCACCTTCGCTCCGGTGCTCGACGACAAGGGCAGCGTGGTTAAGATCATCTGCATCACCAGCGAGATCACCCAGCGCATCGTCGATGAAGAGAACCGCAACCGCCAGTTGAACGAGACCAAAAACACCAAGGCGATGATCGAGTTCACCAACGAGGGCGTCATCCTCGATGCCAACGAGAACTTCTGCCATGTGTTGGGCTACACCCTGTCGGAGATCAAGGGCAAGCATCACAGGATCTTCGTCGACCCCCAATACGCCGCGAGCCGCGAGTACGTCCAGTTCTGGGAGGACTTGAACCGCGGCACCTTCCAGACCTCAGAGTTCCGGCGCATCGACAAGAGCGGTAAGGATGTCTGGATCCAGGCGACTTACAGCCCGCTCTTCGACATCAACGGCAAGGTAGACCGCGTCACCAAGCTGGCCAGCGATATCACCGCTCAGGTGCAGGCCAAGGCCAATGCAGAACTTGCGGAGACACGAGAGAAAGCGTCGACGCAGGAACTCCGCCAGAAGGTCGAATCGCTGCTGGTCGTCGTCGCCGCAACGGCGAATGGCGATCTCACCCAGACCGTCACGGTCACCGGTGAAGATTCCATCGGCCAGCTTGCGGCCGGTCTCACCAAGCTCATTACCGATCTCCGCTCCAGCATCTCCGGCATCGGACAAACAGCGAGCGCCCTCTCCGCAGCCTCGTCACAACTGCTCAAGATTAGCCAGCAGGTACTCACCAACTCCGACGGATCCTTGCAAAAGGCCAAGACCGTTTCCATGAACAGCGAACAGGTCTCCGCCAACGTCTCGATCGTCGCGGCCAGCTCGGAAGAGATGCTCGCTTCCATCCGCGAGATTTCGAAGAGCGCATCCGGTGCATCGCGCATCGCCCGCACCGCAGTGAGCATGGCCGACGAGACGACCCAGACCATCGGCAAGCTCGGCGTATCCAGCCAGGAGATCGGCAAGGTCATCAAGGTCATCACGTCGATCGCGCAGCAGACCAACCTGCTGGCTTTGAACGCGACGATTGAAGCGGCGCGCGCTGGTGAAGCAGGCAAGGGCTTCGCGGTCGTTGCCAACGAGGTCAAGGAACTCGCGAAAGAAACAGCACGCGCCACCGGCGAGATCAGCCTGAAGATCGAAGCCATCCAGAACGACACCAAGGCAGCGGTCAAGGCTATCGGAGACGTCAGCTCCATCATCAACGAGGTCAACGATATCTCCGGAACCATCGCCTCGGCCGTTGAAGAGCAGACCGCGACCACGAACGAGATCGGTCGCAACGTGACCGATGCTGCAAGAGGCACCGGCGACATCGCCCGCAACATCACCCTGGTTGCGGAGTCGGCGGAGTCCACCACCGCCGGGGCGCGCGATACCGAGACAGCCGCCAAGGAACTCACCGAGATGGCCAACCAGCTTCAGGTGCTCGTACAGCGCTTCCGCATCGCCGCATAACGATCAGACACTCCCTCCCGCACCGTGCGGGAGGGTCGCCAACCGAAGGGAACCGCCATGAAGAAGGCACTCGTCGTCGATGATTCACGGGCCATCCGCACCATGCTCTCGCGCATCCTCGTCCGCTATGGCTTCGAGGTCGCGCAGGCCGGTGACGGATCGGAGGCCCTGGTCGTGCTGGAACAACACCACGGAGACTTCGACCTGCTCTGCGTCGACTACAACATGCCCGTGATGAACGGTCTCGAGCTGCTGAGCGAGATGCGCGAGCAGCCACGCTTCGACGACATCCCCATCATGATGGTCACCACCGAAACGCAGATTGACTTCATCACATCAGCCCTCGCGCTCGGAGCCAACGAGTATGTCATGAAGCCCTTCACCGACGTCATGGTCCTCGAAAAGCTGCAGACCCTCGGCCTCGTTCCTTACGAATGAAAATCTCTCCGCACCCAGATCGCAATTCGCCACGGATCAGCCAAATCGCCAACGGCAGAAAGGAACTGCAGCCTTCATGACCATGCTTCTAGAAAGCAGCAACTCACAGGCGACCAAGATCCGCGTCCTCGTCGTGGACGACTCCAGCCTCATCCGCCGGATGGTCTCGCGCATCTTCGAGAGCGACCCTGAGATTGTCCTCACCGGCACCGCGCGCAACGGCATCGACGCCCTGAGCAAGCTCGGCGAGATGAATCCGGATGTAGTCACGCTCGACGTAGAGATGCCCGAGATGGACGGCCTCGAGACCCTTCGCGCGATCTCGAAGACCTATCCCGCAATCCGCGTCATCATGCTTAGCAGCCTTACGGAGCGCGGCACCAGCACCACACTCGACGCCCTGATGAACGGCGCAAGCGACTACGTCACCAAGCCTATGCAGGGCACGGAGTCGGCCTACGAGCAGCTCGCGGTGCAGCTTCTCTCAAAGGTCAAACAACTCTTTCCGAAGTTGAACTCCAACAAGCTCGCGGCAAGCGTGGCCCGCGCCAATGCCATCTCTTCCGCACCCGCTGTCTCGCATCCTCCGGCGGAGATCTGTTGTATCGGCGTCTCTACCGGCGGCCCCAGCGCGCTCTACGATATCTGGAGCCAGTTCCCGAAGAACTTTCCTCTGCCCGTCGTCCTCGTGCAGCATATGCCGGCCATGTTCACCCAGATGCTGGCGGACCGGCTGCACAGCGTCGGCTCCATCCCCGTCGTCGAAGGCACGGAAGGTATGATGCTGATGCCAGGCCAGGCCGTCATCGCTCCCGGCGGCTTCCACATGCGTGTTGCACGCCAGGGTCGCGAGCTCATCGTGACGCTCGACGAAGGCCCCAAGGAGAACTCCTGCCGCCCCGCCGTCGACGTCCTCTTCCGCTCCATCGTGGAAGTCCTCGGAGGCCGCGCCATCGCCGCAATCCTCACCGGCATGGGGCAGGATGGCCTGCTCGGCGTGCAAGCGCTCAAAGCCAAGGGTGCTGTCATCCTTGCGCAGGACGAGGCCACGAGCGTCGTCTGGGGCATGCCCGGCGCAGTCGTCGCTGCCAAGGCCGCGGACCACGTTCTTCCACTCGACAGAATTGTTCCCGAGATCCTAAAGAGCATTCGATACCGATGACGAATCCAAACCCCATATCGCGCCTCGAATACCCTGGTTCCCAGGGAGCCAACGCTGCGCCGCTTATCTCGCCGCGCAACTACACCTTCCTGCAGACCTACATCTATCGCGAGTCCGGCATCGTCCTCGACGACGACAAGCAGTACCTCTTCGAGAGCCGACTGCGTCCTATCGTCATTCGCGAAGGTCTCGCAAGCATTGATGCCCTCTGCGACCTCGTAGCCACAGGCCGCTCGCCCGCGCTTGCCACCCGCGTCATCGATGCGATGACGACCAACGAGACGCTCTTCTTCCGCGATACAGCCATCTTCGAGGTCATGAAGACGACCGTCCTTCCGGAGTTGATCGCCGCTGCCGGTTCACGCAAACTTCGCATCTGGTCGGCCGCGTCCTCCACCGGGCAGGAGGCCTACAGCCTCGCCATCACGCTGCTCGAAGCACGCATCGATCCCAGCCGGGTGGAGATCATCGGCACCGACCTCTGCGAACAGGTCGTCGAGCGCGCCGCAACAGGGAAGTATGTTCAGTTCGAAGTTGGCCGCGGCATGCCCATACTTCTCCTAATGAAGTACTTCACCAAGGTCGGCCTTGACTGGCAGATCAAGCCCGAAGTCCGCAACATGGTCCACTTCCAAAAGTTGGACCTCAGAGGAAGCTTCGCCGCGCTCGGAAAATTCGACCTTGTTCTTTGCCGGAACGTGCTCATCTACTTCGACGCCACGACCAAGGAACAGATCATCGCCTCCATCGCCAAGACCATCCTGCCTGGAGGCATGCTCGTCCTTGGCTGCGCGGAAACACTCATCAGCGTCGATCACAAGTACGAGCGTAAGGTCTTCGGTCACTCCACCTTTTACGCCGTTCGATAGGACAAACCCATGCTTGCCGAACTCCTCACTCCCGAAAACATCGACGTTCAGATCTCGGTTGCGCAGCAGGCCTTTACCGTCCTGGCCGACATCGAAGTCTTTCCCGTTCCGCCAGCCCCCGAGCTAGTGATTCTCGATCCCAACGAGATCGCCGACATCCGCGCCACCATCTGCTACATGGGCGAGTCCGAAGGGAGCATCCGCATCGAGTGCAGCCCCTCTATCGCCTTCGCCTTCACCGAGCGCATGACCGGCGCTGAACTACCGCAGGCCTTCAACGAAGACGTCCGCGACGCCATCGGCGAGCTGATCAACACCATCGGCGGCAACCTCAAAGGCCTGCTGCCGGCGGGCACGCGCATCAACACGCCGCTGGTCTTCCCCCAGCCTGCGGACAAACTCCATCACCATCAGCCGGAGCCGCAGCTAAGCTGTCTCAACTTCAACTCGCAGTTCGGCCCGTTCAGAATTGTGTTGCTCGATACGCTACCCGACGCGGCGTAGGACGAACGGCAACGACGAAGCCATGTGCCCCATTCATCGCAGTCTCATGGCGATGAATGGGAATTCGTGCTAAGCGCGAACCGCTTTAGCCTCCCCATCACCACAGACCTGTCATCCTGAGCGAAGGCCCTTGCAGTATCACCGCAAGGGCCGCAGTCGAAGGAACCCGAGGGATCTGATCCTGCCAGTACCGCTCGAATCTTTCGGCCAATGAATCGCTTTGCCTACCGGCTAATCCGAAGCGCCAACTGCAACACCCTCTGCTCTGTCGTCGTAGTGGTAATGCTGCCAAACGCTGCCGCCCCAAAGCTTCCATTCGGCTGCGAGAACGCAGGCGTATTCGTCACGTTGAACAACTCCGCGCGAAACTCTACGTCGTTCTTCTCCATCACCTTCGTGTGCTTCACTAGGGCCATGTCGAGATCGCGAAACGCCGGTCCACGTACCGGATTTCTCGACGCATTTCCCAGCGTGAACGTGGGTGCTGCCGCAAACGCAGCCGTATTGAAGTAGTGCGCGGGCGTCCGCAGGCCGGGGCTCAGCGAAGAGTTCGCGATGATGTTCGGGCGCTGCAGCGAGAGGCCGGCGAAGGCATTGTTGTTGGTCGCCTGCGTCACCGTCACCGGCATGCCCGACTGAATCGAAGCGATCCCATTCACCGCCCATCCACCTGCAATCACGCTCGCGATGCCGTGCGATGCAAAGCTGTGTCCGCGTCCCGCTGGCAGATCATACGTCGCCGCAAGCGAGGTAACGTTCGGCATGTCGCCATTTGAAGAGTCCCGCTCAAGTCCGGGCCGGAAGCTGTCCGCCGCAATCAGGCTGCTCGAGTTCGGCGACGACAGCACGGTCGACGAGAACACCGAAGAAGCATCGTCGATCAGCTTGGATTTTGTGTATGCCGCAAGGAAGTAAAGCCCACGCGTGACGCGCTGCTCCACCTTCACTTCAAGGGCGTTGTAGTTCGTTGTGCCGCTGTTATTGCGATACGTCGCCACGTTCTGGAAGCGGGGATACGGCTTCAGCAACTGAGCCGCTGCAACGGTCTTGGTGCCGATCGGACTCGAGTTCGGAATCTGTCCGTAGTACGGATTGGTGACCTTGCCGGTTAGTGCTGTCGGGTTCGTCAATCCCACTGCAAGCTGCGCGGCAGTCAATTGATTCAGGTTTGCATCCGGAATTCCAACATGCACGATGTGCGATCCGACATACGCGATATCGACCGATAGATTATTCGTAATCTGCCGCTGTACCGCGAGGTTCCATTGCTGCACGTATCCCGATCCAGCGGCGCGCTTCGCCGTGTAAACGCTCTGCCCAAGACCCGCATCTGCTTTCAACGAGATCGGTGCCACGGTCGGTCCGCTCGCAAGCGCGAATGCTGAGTTGATGCTGTCCTGCGTCTTCTGCTGCACGTTCTGGATGAACGGGAACTGCGGCAGCGTAAACGGTGTCGTGATGCCCGACTGGTCGATGAAGACAATGCCAAATCCCGAACGCACTACGGTCTTCGGCGTCAGCAGATAGGTGAAGCCGAGCCGAGGTGCGACGTTGTCGTAGTGAAGTTCACGCGCGCTCTTCGAGTTGCCATCGACGCCCGCATAGTCCAGTTGCTGCGTCGCAAGATTGAAGACCGCGCCCTGGTTGCTCTTCTCGGTCGAAGGCGAATGCAGCGTCCAGCGTGCTCCGATGTTCAGCGTCAGCTTGTCGGTCGCGCGCCAGTCGTCCTGAATGAAGTACTCCTGGATGTGGTCGCGTGGGCGCAGGATCGATGTCTGTAGATCGATCGAGAAAGTATCGACCTGGCCTAGCAGGAAGCTCGCCAGCGCGTTGCCTCCGGTAGTCGTCGTCGCTGCCGCAGTCTGCGTGTTCGTTCCAGTCGTGGTGAACGCAAACGAGCCCGTCGGGCTCGGCGGAGCGACTGCATTCAACTGGTAGAAACGTACGTCCGCGCCGCCCTTGATGGAGTGCCGGCCGAACGTGTAATTCAAAGTCTCTTCGAACTGCCACACGCCCGTCTGGTACTGCGAGAACGTGCTCGCGGTCGATCCAATCTGCTGGAAGCCAGTAATTGTGAACAGCGGGAGCGCATTGTTGAACGCGGCGTTCGTCGGGATACCCGGAATGTTTAGCGCCGACGATGCCGTATCGCCAAGCGTCGGCCCAACGATATTGTTGCTGCGCCGCGTATAGCCAACATGAACATCGTTCAGCAGATGTGCATTGAAGGTATGCGTCTCATCGAACACCGCTTGCTGGCCGAGCACATTCGACAGCCCGGCGACGTTGCCCGTGCCGATGATGCCTCCAAGTACCGTCCCACCGCTCCCCGGCAGAGAAGTAATCGGCAGTTCCACATCACTGAAGTAGGAGTACCGCCCAAACGCACGGTCCCTCGTCTTGTACGCGCCATCCACGCGGAAGTCGAACTGGTTCTGGTGGTCGGCATCGTTGGCCGTGCGCGTGTAGTTGTTAGCCGCGCCAGACTTCGTCGGCGCCGGGAAGCGGTTCAGCAGCGCGAGCGCAACCGGATCGAATGGCGTAGTAATTACGTCGTTCGCAAACTCCTGCCGGATGTACTTGCCGTTCACCGTCTGCGTCGTCGCTGGGTCATAGATCTTCGACACCCCGGTGAAGATACCCTGCCGTTCGAGCAGCGTTGGCACGGTCGAAGTGGCCGGTTTTCCGATCAACTGCTTGATGCCCTGATAGTCCCCGAAGAAGAACAGATGATTGCGCAGCACCGGCCCGCCAAGAGTCCCGCCATAAAGGTTGCGGCGATACTCCGGCTTCGCTCCGGTCGTCGCAAAGTAGTTGCGCGAGTTCAAATCTTCATTGCGGAAGAACTCAAACAAGCTCCCATGAAACTCATTGCCGCCCGCCCGTGTCGCCACGTTCACCACGCCGCCATTTAACCGGCCAAACTCGGCAGGCACGTTGTCCGCCTCGACCGTGAACTCCGCAATGTCATCGACGATGGGGAAGAACGCAACCTGCCCCGGCTCAGGCTGCAGCGCGGAGATGCCGTCGTAAAGATACTCGTTGGTCCGCGGACGTCCACCGTTGATGCGCGGGAGCACTGTGCCCGGCGGCAGTGCCACACCAGGTGCCAGTGTCGTCAGGTTGATGAAGTTTCGGCTATTCAGCGGCAGGCCCACAACCGTGCTTCCCGCGATATGAGTCTCAATGTCGCTCTCCACCGACTGCATTAGCGGAGCATCCGCCGTCACGCTCACCGTCCGATTGTCGCTTCCCACCGTCAGCATCAACGTCACGTCAGCAGTCTGCCCAACCATCGCCGTAATTCCACTGCGGGTCAGGTGTTCGAATCCAGCCGCGTTGACATCAATCCGATACTCGCCCGGCGTGATCTGCGAGAACAAGTAGTCGCCCGAGGACGAACTCACGGTCTGCTGCGCTACATTAGTCGAGGCCTGGGTCAACGTCACCTGCGCGTTCGGCACTGCCGCTCCTGAAGGATCGACGACTCTGCCTTGCAGCCTGGCTGCAATCTGCGCAAACGCGGACGAAGAGACGATAACCAGCAAAAGAGCGACAAGGAAGATATTTCTAGATTTCACGCAGGAATCTCCGGGAATTGCGGCAGCACGCGGCAAGCGGTATGGAAGGGAAGATGGCCGGACAGGCAGCTTTCGTTCGACGCTGGTCTGAGGAACCTGGCCTGTAGGGCGTCCTAACGAAAATATACGTTTCAATACGTGTAGTCAATCAGTGAGACGCAGCTCTGCCGAGCGAGGTTACAGCCTCTTATGCTGGGTTTTATTCGGCGTCCAACCGCTCCACCATCACGTCCGTCGACTTGATCAACGCCGCCGCGCTGTCGCCTTTTTTGAGGCGAAGCTCCCTCACCGCACTTGCCGTGATGATCGCCGTGATCTGAGTGTCCCCTGCGCCGATCACGACCTCCGCCAGCAGGCCCTCAACGCGAACGCTGAGCACCTTGCCGCAGATCTGGTTCCTTCCGCTCACCCTGCGGAAACGAGCCCGCGACTCAGCCTCCGGCTTCAGACTGTCCTTCGCCAACAGCGGCTTCAACGCACTCTCTGCAATCCGGTGGTGTCCGCCGGGCGTCTGTACGGTAGGCAGTTTACCGTTCAGGATCCACTGCTTGATCGTCGGATAGCTGATGCCCAGCATCCGTGCTGCTTCGCGAGGTGTAAGCATCGGTGTCAGGGTCGCCATGGACGCAACTGTACCAGCGCCGTGCCCTCCTCGCAAAAGCCCGGCGTTCGCCGCGTTCCCTCCGCCTGACTGGCGCGCAAGAAACGAATTGGCGTTTGCGCTCACTGCTATACTGCGCGCAATTCCGGAATAGGTCATCGGGAGTCGGCTATGTTCAAGAGAGGTTCTGCTGCGGCCTTCGCTGTGACCGTCGCCCTCCCGACGGTGCACTTCGGTTCGCCCTCGTCTGCTGCGCCGTCCGGTATTACGGTTGTCGGAGCTTCGGCGCGCCAGGAGGCGGTGCCGAAGGTGTCCTACGCTGGTGGCTGCAGTGCCTATTTCGCCTCTGAAGGGGGTAAGCCGCATACGGAACCCGAAGACGAAAACGCCGGTTCAGCGACCACGGTCATCGATAGCTTCTTTAGTCTCGACGCCGGAAAGAATCCGCCGCTCCCATCGACAGTCCGCTATGCCATCGCGCTTACGCCTGATCCTCGCCACACCAACCTCAGTGTCATGTTCGACCGCGAGATGGCGCTGCTTGTACAGGCCGCCCAGGACCAGGGCTACGACTACAACTCCTCATGGATTCCGTGGTCATCAGACTCATCGCCTGCCCTGACTCATCTCGGCGAGCGACAGTATGCGGACGACCTTGGCAGCCAACGCGAAAGCTGTCCCGGCGTGATCCTCTTCCGGCGCCGCAACCAGTCTGGCGCGGAGACATTCAGCAAAGGTCTGGTGGTCCTCGTGGTCGGGGAACAGGCCACCGGGGGTATCAATCAGGGGCAGTGGTGGAACGCTTTGCTGTGGCTGAGCCAGCACGCGGGACTGACCGCCCCCTTGCCACACGCGGACAAGACCCAGGCTAAGCCGATCGCCGGCGACGGCGTCCTCCGCATCCTGGGACCTACCTTCACCGGATCCCTACCTTCGCTGAGGCGAAACCTTAAAGCTCTGTACGATCCAGACGCGCCGCAGCCCGGTGGCGCTCCCGCTCCGCCAGCAAATCTCCGCGACTGGTTTCCCATCGCCCGCATACTCAGCGGCAGCGTCAGTAGTTGCTCCGCGGTGCAATGGTTCGAGCGCGAACTTCCACGCGGCGCGCAGGGTTCCTCTCCGTGGCACATCGACTTCGGCACCTTCCAGGAGAACGACTCCGTCCACATCTATCGCCTGATGAAGTTCCTCAGCTCCCAGGGGACTTCTCCATCGGACACTGCCATCCTCTCCGAAGATGAGACCGCCTACGCAGCGCGCGAGAAAACGGATTCTCCCTGCGACTTTCCCTACGCCCAGGACAATCGCCCCATCCATCTCGTCTTCCCTCGCGACATTTCTGCTCTCCGTAATGCCTATGAGAGACAGGAGGTCTTCGCGGGTAGCGGACCGGGCCTCAAGGAGCGCGCCCATCCGATCCTGCATGGCGATGCTCCCGGAGATACGGATCAATCCGAGATTACCGACACCATCGCAAGCTCCAATGGCGCCGTCGCCGCCATCGACCAGGAGGCCTATCTCTATGGCCTCGTCAGCATCCTGCGAACGCATCACGCCCGCTATCTCATCCTGCGTTGCACCAACCCGCTCGACTTCCTTTTCCTGACCCGCTTCTTCCACCGCGCTTACCCGCAGGCACGCATCGTCACGGTTGGCTCGGACCTGCTCTTCCGCCGCGAGATCGACACCACGGAGTTTCGCGGCGTGCTCTCGATCACCAGCTACCCGTTGCTGCCACGCTCTCAGCATTGGTCGCGGATTACGGAGGATAAGTGGGACGAACAGAACCACAACCACTTGGTCTTCCAGGGCGACATCGCGGAGGGCATGTACTTCGCCGCGCGTTACACGTTGCAGGGTGCGAACCTGCCGAGCCCAAACTCCGATCCGCAGACGGATCAATCTTCGGACGTTCCCCTGATCCCCGCCCAGCAAGCTCCGCCGGAGTGCCTGGACATGACTGGCCCATGTCCTGCGCTGCGGATGTATCGGGCTTTTCCCGCACCCGACTTCTCCGATCCCTTCTGGTTTCACCCGGAGACTACGGTCAAGAACGACTTCGCGACGCATCCACCCACCTGGATCTCGGCCGTAGGTCGTGACGGCTATTGGCCGATCGCTGTCATCAAGAGAGATCAGATCGCCGGCGTGTGTCTCGAAGATGAAAACAACCATTGTTCCATCGGCTCTCCCGCGAAGGCTCCGCCCGTCTCGACCGTTCTGGATCTCATTGAGCCGGACCCCGCAGAACTCGCGAAGCTGCCGGACCCGAAGACTCCGACCTCCGCTCTTGTACAGCACTATGAATTCAAACGCGCGTCCACTTCAGGTCAACCCAGGATCTTGAATTCCCGGCTCAGGATCTCGCTTCCGCTTCCCTGGATCATCGCCGCGTTACTTGCTTCGGCCCTGCTTGGCTACCAGGTTTGGGGATTGATTCAGGGCGGCATCAATCCCGCGGATGGTCTCTTCTCGGTCTTCCGTCTCTCCGAAGATCCCGCGCATGGCGTCCTGCTCGCCGTCGGCTGCTCATTGTCGTTGATGCTGCTCTTTGAACTCGGAGGGGTCTCGTTCGTCCCTCCTGATTTTTCCCTCGTTAGCGGTTCCAGGGCTTACATCTACACCGTCTTCACAACTCTCTTTGTTGCAGTCGTTCTACTCATTGTCTGGTTCGTTCGACGGAAGCGCAGACTCGACGGCCTGGGTCTACCGCCGGCCGCAGGCAGCCTCATTCGGACACTTGGAACCCTGGCAGCATCCTGCACGGTGTTCTTCCTCCTGTTCTGGTTCTGTTATCTCTCGCGCCTCGATGAGGTCAATGCCGTCCCGCGTTTCTATCGCATGGTCCACATTACCGACGGTGTGTCTCCATTGCTCCCGGTCCTGCTTCTGACCTTCGGCTTTTATCTTTGGAACTGGCAGGCGGTCGCGGGAGACCTAATGCTAGCCCGGGGCTGTCCTACTTTGCCCCGTTTACGCAACGAACATGCAGTGGAAGGGGGTTGGTATCAGATCGGTCCGTTTGGCCGGACCTTCTTCTCACAGCCAGCCGCAGGTGACGGACCGAACACGCTTGAACCGGAGAACAACCACATCAGCCAGACGGTTGGCAGAGAGATCCTCCGTCTTGCCCACCCCTTCTGCTTCTCGAACCGGATCATCGCCGTGCCGATCTTTTTCTTCATCGCGACGTGCGTGTGTTTCAACTGGACTCATAACCTTCCTCTCCTGGGCCTGGAGAGTAGCTGCTTCAACATCGTCGTCGACGGCATCCTCATCCTCGCGCTCCTCTTCACCGCCACCGAAGCGCTCCGTCTCTACTCCACTTGGGTCATGTTGAGAAAGCTGCTGCTTGCCCTCGGACGTCTGCGCCTGCTCAGAACCATCTGTCGCCTTCGTCCCATCGAGGCGGGCTCTATCTGGAGTGTCAGCGGGAGCGTCCGCCGCGTCCAGTACGACCTCCTCCGCGACCAGCTTGATGCTGCTAACCGGCTGATCCTCCTCACGGATGCGACGCCAGAAGGTGCCGGCCCCTTCACATACCTTCAGAAGGCGGCCATCTATGGAAAAGAGTTCGCCAGGCATATCGAGTCTCCCGTCGTGGGCGAGGTCGCATGGAACTCTCATCTCACGCCTCCCGCTCCGATGCCTGTGGAGGAACCAGCTCAGATTCTTCCGTCTCTGATGCTGCGAGACGTTCTCGCCGACGCCGTTGGCGAGGTTTCCAACGTGCTTACTCAGATCTGGTGCACAGAAACGGAATCAATCAACATTGAGGGGCTCGGTACCGGGGGCGAAGAGAATCCCAAGATGATCCCACTCAGCGACGATCCGCAAATCCGCGCTGCGGAGGAGTTCGTCGCCTACCACTACATCTCCTTCATCCAGAACATCGTCGCCCGCATGCGCACCATGACGCTCTCGATGATCTTCCTCTTCATCACCGTCTGCTCGGCCATCTCGTTTTACCCCTTCGTTCCGCGCACCGAAGTCAGCGTCTGGCTCATCCTGAATCTTGTGCTGATCGGCTCCGCTGTCGCCTACGTCTACGCCGGCATGGAGCGAGACGAGATCCTCAGCTACATCGCCAGCACCACGCCAGGCCGATTGGGAACGGACTTTTACGTTCGCCTTGCGACATTTCTGGCCGGGCCTCTGATCGGCGTCCTGACTACCCAGTTTCCATCCATCACAGACACCGCGTTGCAATGGCTGCAGCCTGGCCTCGACGCCATAAAGTAGTCAAAGTGCCAGTCCGGGTCCGCCGGCGACTATAACCATGTACCACGTGCGCGAAATCTGCTATACACGCAGTTACACCCATGAAACTCCGTCTGATTGTCCTGTCCGCTGCTGTAATTGCGACCCTGCCGCTGCCGTCCCGCACTCAAACTCCGGCGTCCTCCGCCGATCCGTACCGCGATGAGCCGTTTGTCTTTGAGCGGTACGATACGACCACTACGATGAAGGCCGACGGCACCGGAGACATCGTGCAGCACGTGATCGTGCGCGTTCAGTCCGACGGCGTGGCGCGACAGTTCAGCGTCCTGAATCTCTCGTATGCCTCAGCAAATTCGACCGCGACGATGGAGTTCGTACGCGTACACAAGCCGGACGGCAGCACCATCAACACGCCGGTCGACGACGCCATGGAGATGCCCGCCGAAGTGACCCGCGAGGCGCCGATGTACTCGGACCTGAAAGAGAAGCACCTGCCTGTGCGCAGCCTTGCGTCAGGCGACCGGCTGGAATATCAGTTCCACACCGTCCTTACCAAGGCGCAGGCTCCGGGACAGTTCTGGGGGGCAGAGCACTTCCTGGTGCAGGGTGGTGTGGTTCTGGAGCAAAGCCTCACGCTCTCCGTGCCGGAGAAGACCTACGTTCAGGTTTGGAGCCCGAACCACAAGACGACTCCAGTGGTGCGCGACGGGATGCAGGTGTGGACGTGGACCTCGTCGCAGGCCAAGGCCAGCGCACGCGACGAGAACGGCAAGATGACTGCCGCCGACGTGAAGGACCCAGACGAGGACGCCGACGGGCGCAAGCTCCCCAGCGTGGCCTGGACCACCTTCCATAGCTGGGCCGAGGTTGGCGATTGGTATCGCAGCCTGGCAGAGCAGCGCCTCCAACCCACCGCCAGCGTACGGGCCAAGGCTGACGAGCTGACGAAGAACGCGAAGACACCCCAGGAGCAGGCAGAGGCGCTCTACCACTTCGTTGCGACGCAGATTCGTTACATCTCGCTTTCGTTCGGTGTGGGCCGCTTTCAACCGCATACACCCGACGAAGTGCTGGACCACGGCTACGGCGATTGCAAGGACAAGGATACCCTGCTCGAGAGCCTCCTGCGCGCGAAAGGGATGACCACGGCACCCGTGCTCATCGGGGCCGGTATCGCGCCGGTAACGGATGTGCCCTCACCTTCCGTCTTCAACCACGCCATCACGACCGTAGAGTTGCCTGACGCGGCGGGCAAGCCAGAGCAAGTGTGGCTCGATTCCACAGCGGAGGTCGCGCCCTTTCGTGTGCTGATGCCCGTCATCCGCGACCAGCAGGCGCTCGTCATCCCGGATAAGGCACCCGCCACATTGGAGAAGACTCCGCCCAACCCGCCCTATGCCTATCACGAAGACTTTACCGCCGTGGGCACGCTGGACGGCGACGGCTTGATGAAGAGCCACATGGTCCTGACCGCGAGGTCAGACAATGAGCTCGAGTTGCGCTCCATGATGCAGCGGCTATCGCCCGCGCAATGGGACGACGCGATGCAGTACCTCTCGGGGGCAATGGGGTTTGGAGGCAAGGTGAGCGGTACGGACATGCGCCAGGCCGATGCAGCCGCGCCCGTGAAGATCAGCTACGACTACAGCCGAGAGAAGTACGCCGGGTGGGAGAACAAGCAATCGCTGCCGCTCTTCCCCGCAGTTGAACTCACTCTAATAAACGACGAGAAGGCACCAGAGCACGATATCGATCTTGGGGCGCCGCGAACCGTCGAGGCTCACAGCACCGTCGCTCTCCCCGCTGGCTATCGTGCCGAGCTGCCCGACGCGGTGCATGTCACCCGGGAGTTCGCGACCTACGACAAGACCTATCGCCTTGTCGACGGGAAGGTCATCGCGGAACGAAAGCTGGTCGTCAAGGTACATAAGTTGCCGCGTGACCGCTGGAAGGACTACCTCGCCTTTCAGAAGGCCACTCTTGTTAGCGATGGGGAGCCTTATCTGCGGCTCATCCCACCCGACCATCTCACGATCAACAAGCAGGCCGCCAAGAGCGCATCCACCGCGCCGGCAAAGGACACGCCGGCCAAAGATGCTATGCCTGCGGTTGATTCCTCAAACCCATCCGACGTTCGGCAGCAGCTCGCAGAGATCACCACCATGCTGCAGCGACGCGATCTCAGTGGGGCTCGCAACCGCCTCGAAGCTTTACGGAAGAGTTCGCCGGATGCGCCTTATGTGCTGGGTATGCTTGGGCTCGTCAAGGCGGAGGACGGCGACTTCGACGCCGGAGCCCATGATGTCGAAGCGGAGATGAAGGCGCATCCCGATGACGACCCGTGGATGGTGCTCGGTCTGGCCCAGGAGTACAGCAGCAAGCAACGTTACAGCGATGCCGAAGCGTTGCTAAGCAAGTTTGGCGGCAGCGGTGATCGCGTTCAGCAGATGCGAGTCTACGTGCTTGAGAGGCAGAATGACTACATGCATGCGCTCGGAGTTTTGCGCGATCTGCAGGCGCGCCAGCCTGACAATCGTGCGATCGCCTCGCAGGTGGCAAGCACTCTATACGAACTGCATCGCAACGAAGAAGCCGCCATGGCCGCGAAGAAAGCGATGGACGGTAGCGACGATCCTGATGTCATCAACAACAACGTCTATGTACTGTCGGAGACGAAGATCGATCTTCCGTTCGCGGAGACGCAGTCGCGCCGCTCGGTCGATCTGCTCGAAAAGGCGACCGCCTCGCATATTTTGGAAGTGGCGAATACGAAGGCCTTCGCTGATTCGTCGAACCTCGTCGCCTCGTGGGACACGCTGGGGTACATCCTGCTGCTGGAGAGCAAGCCTAAGGAGGCCGAGCCCTACCTGCGCGCAGCATGGTTCTCTCAGGAAAGCGTAATCGTCGGCAATCACCTGGCGCAGGCCTTCGAGGGGCTGGACCGCAATCCAGATGCGCTATGGATATACCGGCTTGCGAAGGAGGCTGAGCACGCTGCCGATGCGAAGCAGGACTATGCCGAAGTGACCGCGGCCATTGCGCGCCTCGAGAAGGCCGGGGTCAAGGCGGCCAGCGGTGAAGGCTTTCCCACGTCAATGCAGGACCTTCGCAGCTACCACGTGAAGAACGGTGCTGGCGCGGAGGGTGGCGGCACGGTGCGTCTGCAGTTGAACGCCGAAGGCGTCGCCGCAGCCATGCTCGTCTCCGGCGACGCAAAGCTGAAGCCCCTGCTGGACGAGTCGAAGTCGCTGCGTCTGCCCGGCGCGGAACCCGCCGGATCGTCCGCGCGCGTACTGCGCGATGCGGTGGTGTACTGCGGCAAGAAGAGTTCAACCTGCGATCTGGTGTTCATGCTCAACTCTGGTATCGCAGTGGAGGGAGCGTCAGAGTAGGCCCCGTAGACTCCAGCTGCGGTGTTTTTTGTTAGACTCTGGGGCAGCCTAGCGAGGAATTGGCGAGGCTCTTGCCCATGCTCCAGACCATCGACGATGCAACGCAACCTGCGCCTGTTGTGGCTGGGATTCTCCGCACCGCCCTCTCGCGCGGTGCGCGCCTGCTTCTATTTGCGGGTGTGATCGTGAGTTCGATGTCCAGCGCTATCGCGGCGCAGGCGATAGCCGCTACCGTGCATCATCCGGCCAAAGAAGAAGCCAGAGAAAAGGCAATTCGGGAGAACAACGCCGGCGTTGCCATGCTGACGCAACAGCTTCCTGACCGTGCTCTCATTCGTTTTCGGGCAGCGAGAACCCTCGCTCCGGAAGACCCCGCGCCTCTCTTGAATGAAGGCATAACACTTCTCTATCAACAGAAGGATGCCGAGGCGGAGGAGCTTCTACTGAAGGTGCAGAAGTCTGTGCCAACGGATGCGCGCGCCGCCTATTGCCTGGGCCTCCTCTATTTCAGAATGGCCCGCCCCGATGCTGCTCTGGAGGCGTTTCAACGCGCGTTGGAGCTTGATCCTCGGGATGCCGATGGATGGTACTTCCTGGGCAGCACTGCCGCGATACTTAAGAAGGACGACGTAGCTCAAAGGGCGTTCGAACGCGCCATCGAACTCAATCCGGCACACGCTTCAGCGGAGTTTGGCCTGGCGCGAATGTTGCAGCATCGCGGCTCTGCCGACAAGGCCCGTCTCCACTTCACGCGCTTCCAGCAACTAAGCAAGGATGGCCGTGGCCGTACAGTGAATTCGATCTACGGAGAGCAAGGGCGAAATGCCATGGCCCAGGAGCTGCGCTCCAGCCTCCCAAGCGTTGAACCGCTGGGCAACGTGGCCTTCACGGTACTCCCTCTTGATGCAGGTGACACTGATCTCAGGCCCGACAGTCCTGATCCAGCATTGCAACATGGCGCAGGACTCTGCGTTCTGGATCTCTTCGGGGATCATCGCAAGACGATTTTGAGTATGGGCAACGGAAACCAACCCTTGCACGCATGGCAGATTCACGACGGACACCTGGTCGAGAAGACTCTCAAGGATACCGGACTCGATGCATCGGGCGCTGGGAAAGCCATTGCCTGCGCTGTTGGCGACTTCAACGATGACGGTACTCCAGACCTCGCCATAGCTTTCACTAACCGCATCGTGTTGCTCCTCAATCAAGGGCCGGGCCGCTTCAAAGACGTGACACAGGGGTCCGGTGTGACAGGCCTGAATCAGCCCTCGGGTCTCTCCTTTGTTGACTTTGACCACGACGGTGACCTCGACCTTCTGCTAACTGGCAGCGGACAAGAGGGCAACAACATTCTGTGGCGAAATAACGGAGACGGAACTTTTACCCAGTGGACCAAAGAGACAGGGCTCAGCGGCTCTTCGTCCACCTCGGCGGCAATCCTGTCCGACATCAACAGCGACCGCGCGGTGGACCTCATCACGACAGGCATGGCGCCCTCACCAGAGCTCTACTTCAACCAGAGGGAAGGAGCCTTTCGCGCGCAGCCGCTTTACCGCGATGCGTTGGGCCCGACGCGAGGCATCGTTACAGCGGACTTCGAAAAGACGGGACGCATGGACATCGCCGTCACGCACGTGGGCGCTCCAGGACTTAGCGTATGGAGCAACACCGGTAGCGAGGATCCCAGCAAAGCCCTCTTCGAGCGCATCCCCGTGCCGCTAAAGGGAGCTACCGGGGCCTTTGGCCTGGCGGCGTTCGATGTCGACAACGACGGCTTCGTTGACCTGGCAGTGCTGGTGGATGTAAGCGGGACGCGCCAACTCCGCGTCTTACGCAACTGCGGTCCTCGCTGCTTCGAAGATGATTCAGAGCATCTTGGGCTGAAGGGCATCGATCTGTCTGAAGCGGAGTCGGTGATCGCTGTGGATACAGAGCAGCGAGGCGTCGCCGATCTGATCATCGGCCGCGTTGGACGAACGCCTCTGGTGCTGCACAACTCCGGCGACAGCCGTCATCATGCGCTGCGCTTGGCCTTGCAGGGCCTTGCGGACAACCGTAGCGCCATCGGCACGCAGGTCGAGCTCATCGCGAACGGCCAGCCACAGCACTTCGAGATCACCGGCAGCGCCGGGCTCGCCAGCCAGGGCGACCTAGAGCTGCTCGCAGGCTTAGGCACGGCGGAGACCGCGGATGTGGTACGCCTCTTATGGCCCACCGGCGTACCGCAGGATGAGATCGACAAGCCTTCCGCGAAGCCGTCGGTGATTACAGAGCTCGACCGCCGTGGGAGCTCCTGCCCGACGCTCTTCACCTGGAACGGAGAGCGCTACGAGTTCATCAGTGACGTGATTGGCGCCGGCGTTGTCGGGCACTGGATCTCTCCAACGGAGAAGAACATCGCCGATCCCGACGAGTGGGTGCGGGTGCGCGGCGACCAGTTGAAGGCGCACGATGGGCTGCTCTCTCTACGCTTTGGCGAGCCCATGGAAGAGGTCAACTACATCGACCAGGTAAAGCTCGTAGCGATCGATCATCCGGCGGGCACCGAAGCCTATCCCGAAGAGGCGTTCCTCGATGAGCCTCCCTTTGCCTCGGGCAAGCTGGTAGTCGCGTCCAGCCATGCCCATGTACCGGAGGGAGCGTGGGACGATCACGGCAACGATGTTCGACAGCTGCTATCGGACGAGGATCACCGCTACGTGCGCGACTTCGATGTGCTTCGCTATGCAGGCTTCACCAATGAGCATCAACTCACTCTGGATTTGGGCGACTGGAAACAGGCCCAGCCATTGCGTCTCTTTCTCACCGGCTACATCGAGTACTTCACGGCCAACTCGATGTATGCAGCATGGCAGGCCGGACTGACGCCGCAGTCGCCATCGCTCGAAGCGCAGCTTCCCGATGGAAGCTGGAAGACGATCATCAAAGACCTCGGCTTTCCCGCCGGCCTGCAGCGCACGATCGTTGCAGATCTTACCGGCAGACTACCCGTGGGTACACGGCGCGTCCGCCTTCGTACAAACCTGCAAATCTATTGGGACAAGATTCTGGTGGATAACGCAGAGGATCCTCGCAAGGCACGCACGACGGAGCTCCCACTGCATGGCGGCAACCTTGCGTTTCGCGGATATCCGAAACAGATCGAGCGTGACAATCCCGGCGATCTGACCTACGACTACAACCAGATCAGCGCCACGGGCCCCTTCTTCTGGCAGCGCGGGAACTACACGCGCTATGGCGATGTGACACCGCTTCTAGAGGCTGCGGATAACCGATACGTCGTCTTCGGTAGCGGCGAGGAGATCGAGGTGCAATTTGATAACTCTTCGCTTCCGCCGCTCTCGCCAGGATGGCGCCGCGACTATCTCTTCTATGTCAATGGATATGTGAAGGACATGGATTTCTACGAAGCCAGTCCCTACACCGTCTCGCAGATGCCCTTTCATGGCATGAGCGCTTACCCTTACGGCAATCAACAGAGCTATCCGCTGACCCGCGAGAACCTGCGTTATGAGCTGGAGTGGAACGACCGTTCGCGCTCCGGCGAACAGGCGCAACCGCATCATTTTGACTACAAGCCAACGCAGGAACGACTTGGACTTTAGGCGCGTTGAATCGTCTTCCGTGTGTCGATTGTTTCGTGAGGATCGAACTTTTCAGCAGCTGTAGTTGCCTATGCCATGCCCCGGATCGGCAAGACAAAGTATGCGGTCGCTGGCCTGCATTTTTGAATGATTGGAGCACCGAATGGGATTTGAACCCATGAATACTGGTTTTGCAGACCAGCGCGTTAGCCACTTCGCCATCGGTGCTCATTGACTCGCCGGGAGCCGGTGAATGCCACACTCCCCGCAATCTCGTTGATCCTATCGTACAACCTTGCCTTAGCCTAAGTCCCTAGCGGGCTGCGAGCGCAAGGTCCTTCTTCGCCAGATACCACGTTGCCACGTTCAATCCGGCGCCACCACCGTTGGTTCGCTTTGCCGCGTCGGCCAGCGTAGCCGGAGCAGGCACGATCACCTGTTGACCCGGCTTCCAGTTTGCCGGACAGCTCACGCCGTTCGCATCCGCCGTCTGCAGTCCCTGGAACATCCTCACCAACTCCGCGACATTGCGTCCCAGCTGAGCAGGGTAGTACATCAACGCCCGCACCAGGCCCTGCGGATCAATCGCAAACACCGCCCGCACGGTCGCCGTATCGTTCGCCACTTCATGCACCAGGCCATAAGCCTGAGAGACTTTCTGATCGAGATCGGCAATCACGGGGAAACGGATCTGAACTCCCGCCATCGACTCCAGGTCACGTACCCATGCAATGTGCGAGTAGATCGAGTCAATCGACACGCCCACGAGCTGCACGTTTAGCCGCTCAAACTCATCCTGGTGCTTCGCAAACTCGATGAACTCAGTTGAGCATACCGGCGTGAAGTCCGACGGATGCGAGAACAGCAGCACCCACTTGCCCTTGGCCGTGTAGTCGCTCAGGCGGATCGGGCCGTGTGTGCTCGTCGCCTCGAAATCCGGCGCTACTTCAAGAATCCTGGGAATCCGACCTTCGCTCATCGCTGCTCCTATCCCAAACCGAAAACAATCAGAAACAGAAAACCCACCCTCGCTTCTCAGCGTCCGGGTGGGTTTTATCTGCTCTTCGAAATGCTTCGCTTACTTCGAGTCGCTTATCCCATCATCCCGGAACACACCACGTCACATCCGCAGCAACAGCAGCGGCAGCAAGGCATGTTCGAGATGGAAGTCATCGTCATAAGCTCTAAACTGAATCTGTACCGCAGCCTGCCCTGAGTTCTATGCGGGTATGGCCGAGGAGGCTGTTTGACCTCCTTGCGGTAACTTCGACCTTACGATTTCGAGGCTTTCATGTCAATCCCACCCTCATCCTCTGGACACGCCCGCACCGACTACGCCCTCGTCGACGTCTTCGCCGAGTCACCCCTCGAAGGCAACATGCTCGCGATCTTCACCGATGCTCGCCACCTCTCTGCAGACACCATGCAGGCGCTCGCCCGCGAGACCAACCTCGCTGAGACCACCTTCATCATCCCGCGCGACCCCGCCATCGAAGCCGAACGCGGCGTACAGGTTCGCATCTTCACCGTTCAGGAGGAGCTTCAGTTCGCCGGCCATCCCACTCTGGGCACTGCCACGTGGCTCTATCTCAATCACCCCGTGCTGCGCGGGGCGGAGACCATCACGCTCGACCTTCCCGTCGGCCCCATCACTGTGACGTTCGGCCCTCAGGATGCCGCAAAATCAGGCGTGTCCGGGACCATGCAGCAGAAGGCTCCCACCTTCGGCATGACGCACTCGCCAGAGGCCATAGCAGCCGCGCTGGGGCTCTCGGTCGATGACCTTGACCCGTCGCTGCCAATCCAGACTGTCTCGACCGGCATGGCCTTCTGCATCGTTCCGCTACGCTCGATGGAAGTCGCGTCGCGCCTCTGCATCCCGCAGGATAAGGCGCAAGCCTATCTCGACTCCTGCGACGCAAAATTCTTCTACTGCATCACGCGCACGGAGGAAGGCTCGTCTGCTGACTGGCACAACCGGATGCAGTTCTACAACGGTGAAGATCCCGCCACTGGCTCGGCATCGGGCTGCACCATCGCTTATCTTGTGCACCATAAGGCGGCAGTCAATGACCAGACAGTTGTATTCGAGCAGGGAATTGAGATCAATCGGCCAAGCCGAATTGAGGTTAGAGCCGCCTTTTCAACCGATCAACAATCGATTCCCGATTTAGTGTTCGTCGGAGGTCGCACCATTCCCGTTGCATCCGGGACCTTTTTCCTGCCGTGATACACCGGATTCCCACAAGGGAAAACCGCGTTTAACAGCCAATTCACGCATGCTTCGAATTTTTGCTTCGATGGCAAGAGGAAAGAAATCCTTCGCTTCGCCAAATCTTCGCACTTGCGAAGTCCATGAGCCGTTCGTAATGTTGGGAAGCGTTACAGGAGACAGATGAGGCGCGCTGTTCGGCTCTCTTCATCGTTGCTCTCCAAAAAACAGTCTTTCGCCTGCTTTACCACAACTTGAGTTGAGAGAAGCCTCGCTGCTTGTCCACCCCGGTTCAAGTCTCCATCAGCTTCGCTGATGTGTGCTCTTGGATCCGATGCCGGACACCGCAGACGCTCGCCTTCACTCGCACATCGCCCCTGCTTGCAAGGCGATCTTACCGCAAATCGCGCTAAGATCGCGGCCGCCGCAGCTAGGCCATCTGCGTCCCTGAAGCCAGCGTGGCAACCTGCCCTGACTCCTTGCACGATGCAAGGCGGACCAGCAAGTGGGGCTTCTCTCGCACCCGTGGCCGCGCCGTTCCATGCCTCTAAACGAGGTCGAACGGCAGGCCAGGGGCACTGCTTCCCTCAGGAGCAGACAGGAGAGTCTCGTCTCATCGAGCCTCTCTTGTCTGACTCCCCTCGGCGCAGACGCCCTTTCTCGCTCTCAATTCATCGAGAACGTCTGCGGGTTCGTCCGAAACCATGCTGCCACGATGCGCCTCGCAACAAACGAGCACATCGCCGCGGCCCTCTCCGCCGCACGGCCCTACCAGCCGTGCCGGCAGATAATGCGAGCCCCGATGCGCCCCAAGAAGTCCATTCTCTGTGTCGACAGCAACGAACAGCCTCTCTCCGTTCGCAAGTTCCTCCTCGAAACCCGCGGCTATCGCGTCCTTACCGCAACCAGCTCCCAGCAGGCGCTTGAGATCCTCCAGGCCTCCATCCCCGGCACGCTCGACCTCATCCTTGCGGACCTCATCATGCCGCAGATGGACGGCAACGAACTTGTCCGCCGCGCCAAGCAGCTTCACCCCGGTCTACCCGCGATGATCGTCTCCGGCACCGTCACCTCCTTCGACCGCGCGATCGCCGCCGATGTCTTCCTCCCCAAGGGCGCATGTTCCGCCTCCGAGATGCTCGAACGCATCCGCGTCCTGGTGGCCCGCAAACGCGGCCCCAAGAAGGCCGTCAAGCCCGACTACACGACCCCCGAGTACGCGCAGCCCTCCTTCGCCCACGCCGCCGCCAGCTAGCTAGCGCAAGCCTCAAGCATCTGCGTAAAACTCTTGTGTCTGTAATTCTGCTTGTCATTCCCGCAGGGAATCTGCGTTTAGAGTGCCACCAGTCTGTGCCCCATTCATCGCAGCCTCATCGCGATGAGTGGGCCGGGCCACTCATTCTCACTCCGCCGCTGTAAACTCGTCGCAATGTTCTTCATCTATTCAGACATCCGGAAAGCTCTACGGCCAACAATGACTGCTCTGAAGCTAGCCCTTATGGCACTCCTCGTCCCCGCCACCCTCGTCTCTGCCCAACTCCCTGAAACGACCCTCACCGGCTGGCAGATGCAGGACACCTCCAAGGTCGCAGGCAAGCCCGCCGAGGTCTCAAGCGCTACCTTCCATCCGGAAGGCTGGTACACCGCCACCGTCCCCGGCACCGTCCTCACCACGCTGGTCGACAACAAGGTCTACCCCGAGCCCCTCTACGGCGAGAACATGCGCTCCATCCCGGAGAGCCTCAACAAGGCCGACTACTGGTACCGCACCACCTTCCTTGTTCCGGCCTCGCATAAAGGCCGCCACACCTGGCTGCACTTCGCCGGAATCAACTACGAGGCGCAGATCTGGGTCAACGGCCACCAGGCCGGCTCCATGCGCGGAGCCTTTATCCGCGGCGATTTCGACATCTCTGCGTACATCAAGCCCGGCACCACCGCGACCCTAGCCGTACTCATCTCTCCCCAGCCTCATCCCGGAAAGCCCGTCGAACACACCGTCGCCAACGGCGTAGGCAAGAACGGCGGCGACACGGCCACCGACGGCCCCACCTTCCTCTCCACCATCGGCTGGGATTGGCTACCCGCCGTGCGCGATCGCGACACCGGCATCTGGCTTCCCGTCACTCTCTCGGCCAGCGGTCCAGCCTTGATCAAGCATCCCTTCGTCACCAGCGAGATCTCCCCCGACCACGCAACCGCGGACCTCACCGTCGCAACCACCGTCACCAACATCACAGCTGCCCCCATCACCGGCACGCTCATCGGCATCATCATGGGCCCCGGCGGCAAGCCCATCGAGTTCAGCAAGAAAGTCAGTGTCGACGCCAACAGTTCAACAGCAGTCTCACTCGACAGCACTACAGTGCCCGCACTTCACATCGCAGACCCGCACCTCTGGTGGCCCAACGGTTACGGCGAGCACCGCCTCTATCATCTCTCCCTCTCCTTCAGCATCGGCGACCCTAAATCACCGGGCATGTCCGACTTCATCACCACCAACTTCGGCATCCGCAAGATCGACTACTCCGTCTCCGACTCCGAGAACCTCACCATCTCCGTCAACGGTGTCCGCATCATGGTGCGCGGCGGCAACTGGGGCCTCGACGAAGGCATGAAGCGCATCCCCCGCGAACGCCTCGACGCGCAGTTCCACATGCACGCGCTCGCCAACATGAACCTCATCCGCAACTGGGTCGGCCAAAGCACCAGCCCCGACTTCTACGATATGGCCGACAAGTACGGCATCCTCCTCTGGGATGAGTTCTTCCAGCCCAACCCCAGCGACGGCCCCAACCCGGACGACATCCCGACGTACCTCGCTAACGTCACCGACAAGGTCCTTCGATACCGCAACCATCCCGCCATCGCGGTCTGGTGCGCGCGCAACGAGGGCTATCCGCCCAAGGCGCTCGATGACCAACTGAAGATCATGATGGCGAAGCTCGACCCGACGCGCCTCTATCAATCGAACTCCGCTGACGGTCGCGGCGTCTCCTCGCACGGTCCTTACTACTGGCGTTCGCCCCACCTTTTCTACAACCTCAACGAAAGCTTCAAAACCGAGACCGGATCCGTCTCAATCCCGACCATTGAGTCGATCCAGGGAATGATGCCCGAGAAGGACTGGGAGACCCAGAACGACGACTGGGCCCAGCACGACCTAGCCCACGGAGCCCAGCGCGGCGACGCCTACCCCTCCGAATTAGCCAAGCGTTACGGCCCCATCCGCAACCTCGCCGACTTCGTCCGCAAGGGCCAGCTCGCCAACTACGAGGCCTTCCGCGCCATGTACGAAGGCCGCAACGCGCAGATGTTCAAGGCCACCACCGGCGTCATCACCTGGATGAGCCATCCCGCGCAGCCGAGCTTCGTCTGGCAGCTCTACCACTATGACCTCGACCCAAACTCCTCGCTCTTCGCCGCAAAGAAGGCCGGCGAAAAGATCCACGTCCAACTCAACGAAGCCAACTACGGCGTCGAAGTCGTGAACAACACCCCCGAACCCTTGACTGGCCTCACCGTCCACCTTACTGAGTACAGCCTTGCAGGCAAGGTCACCTCCGAAGACACGAAGCCAGTCGCCTTCGTTCCGGCAAGCACCACGATCAAAGCCTTCCAGTTTGTACCTGCGACGCGCGAAGCCCTCTACTTCGTCAAGCTCGAACTCAACGATTCAAATGGCAAGCTAGTCTCCACTAATTTCTACTGGCAGAACGTCGCCCAGGAAGACTTTACCGGCCTCGACAAACTCCCCACCGTCACGCTCAACGCCGAGGCATCCTCAAGGATCGTGGGCGACAACACGCACATCAAGGTCACCCTCCACAACCCATCGCAATCCATCGCCATGATGACCCACATCCAGCTTCACCAGAAGCAATCCGGCAAGCGCGTCCTGCCTGCCTTCTACTCTGACAACTACATCACTCTCGTTCCCAACGAGAGCCGCACTATCACCATCGAAGCCGCCACCAAAGACTTCGCAGGCGAAACCCCGCTAGTCGCCATCGACGGCCTCAATATCGACGTAAAGCCCACGACCGGCGAGGTCTCCATAGCTCCCAATCTCAACGCTCAGCCCATGCACTGGCCCTCCTCCAACCTCGTCCCTCACCAATAAGGCCGAATGTCCCACGTCTCGATTCTGAGACGTGGGACATTCGCTCAGAGCGAACCGCCTTCACCGCACAGCCACAACCCTTCGGGTGCCCCACCCATGGCTCGCATCTGGCCATGGGTGGGACGTACACCGTCGACCCAGTTCGCCCTACCGCTGCACCCCATCAACCGCCGCAACCAACTCTCTCAGCTTCGCCATCTCCACATCACTCACCGCAACAATCTCAAGCCCCGCAGCGTGCGAGTCCACGATATGAAACCCCGAGGCCCGCACCTCCGCGGCATCTCTGGCCTCTGATCCAGCCTTCTCCATCAGGAAGACCGAGGCCCGATGCTTGCCCACGCTATAGATCAACTGCGCCGCCGGACGATGCCCCACATAAGCCAGGTTCGCTCCCTCCAGCGTTGTCCCTTCCGGCAATCCTTCCGGCACGTTAAAACTGAACGGAATCTTTCCCTGGAACCATGGCTTCACCGTGTGCCGGTCGGAGGACAACACCTCCGGTGCTGCGCTCGCAGCCATCGCTGCTACATGCTGATCTGTAATCTCCGTCGCCAGCCCTTGCTCGATCTTCTGCGGCGTAAGACGCCACCATCCCATGCCTGCGAACGCAACGAGCAGCGCTGCCGCAACCGCCCACTGCCTCCAAACCCCGCGCCCTACAGCGGGCTGCGCGTCACGAGTGTTGCCCAAACGCGCTCGCAGATTGTCTGGCAACGTGTACCGCCGCCCCGCCTGCGCGGTCGTCTGCTTCAGCATCATTCTCGCAAGCGCGTCCGTCGTACACTCCGAGCAACTCGCAAGGTGCGCCGTCGCGGCAGCCATCTTCTCCGGAGACAGCTCGCCGTCAGCCAGCCCATTCATCGCGCTATCCGACAGATGTTCCATCATCTCCGCACCTCTTTCGCCATCAACTGCTCACGGAGCCGCTGTCGTGCACGCGCAATACGCGACATCACCGTACCCATGGGAATATCCAGCACCGTGGCAATCTCGCGGTACTTCATCTCCTCCACATCGCACAGCAGGATCACCTCAAGCAGCGGCGCGGGCAGCTCTTCCATTGCCGCCTCCACCGCCGCCCGATTGCTCATCTGCAGGAAGAGGCTCTCCGGCGTCGCCCACTCAACCGCTCCGTCCGGGACGATCTCGGTTCCACTCAGTTCATCTTCCAGCGCAAGGGTCCGCCGCGATTCAAGCCCTGTCTTCGAAGTCAGAAAGGTATTCCTTAATATCCGGAAGATCCAAGCCTTGAAGTTGCTACCGGGCTCGAACCCAGCGTAGCCGCGCAGCCCCTTCAGATACGTCTCCTGCACCAGGTCCTCGGCATCGGCAGGAACCCGCGCCAGCCACGAAGCGAGATTGTAGAGCGCAGGCAGCAGTGGCTCCGCCTCTTCCTCAAAGCTTCGGGTTGGTTTGGCCTGTTCAGGCGCGGCGCGTTTCCACGCTAGTAACGTCATTGCTGC
Organism: Granulicella aggregans; assembly: GCF_014203275.1. Lineage (GTDB taxonomy): Bacteria > Acidobacteriota > Terriglobia > Terriglobales > Acidobacteriaceae > Edaphobacter. The sequence continues at coordinate 370,944 of NZ_JACHIP010000002.1, read as the reverse complement.
TCCGCTTCATCCATGCAAACTATAAAGCGTCGAAAATATTCCCGGAATAAATCTTAGGTTTGCTGGTTTAGCTCTGCGGAGGAACCAAAACCCATGAGCGATCAACATCTACCCGAATCAGCGCCTGATACATCAGCATCCACACCGTCGGCCGACGGCATCGACCGCCGCAACTTCCTGTCCTGCATGGCATGGGCTGGAACCGGCCTTATCTGGAGCATGGTGGGCGGCGTCCCTACCTCGAAGCTCTTCGCCGCCACGCCGTCCAGCCATGCTGCCGCGCAAAGCAGCTTTAGCTTCGTCCAGATCAGCGACAGCCATATCGGTTTCAACAAGCCCGCGAACCAGGACGTCACCGGCACTCTAAAGATTGCCCTCGACAAGATCAACGCCCTCCCCACAACTCCCGAACTCCTGCTCCACACCGGCGACATCACCCACTCCGCCAAGCCAGCCGAGTTCGACACCGCCCAGCAACTCATCAAGTCCGCCAAGGCCGGCGAGACCTTCTACGTTCCCGGAGAACACGACTTCTCCTCCGACGACGGAGCACAGTATATGGCGCGCTTCGGCAAAGGGACCCTGGGAACCGGCTGGTACAGCTTCAATCATCGCGGCGTCCACTTCATCGGGCTGAATAACTGCCTGCAGATCGACGCCCTCGGCAAGCTTGGCCCAGAACAACTCGCGTGGCTCAAGCAGGACCTCACTGATCTCTCAGCTTCCACACCCATCGTCATCTTCGCCCACATTCCGCTATGGATGGTCTATCCCGAGTGGGGCTGGGGCACCAAGGACGGCGCGGAAGCCCTCAGCTACTTCAAGCGCTTCGGCTCGGTGACGGTGCTCAACGGCCACATCCACCAGGTTGTGCAGAAGGTCGAAGGCAACGTTGCCTTCCATACCGCAACCTCAACGGCCTTCCCCCAGCCCGCTCCCGGCAAGGCACCCAGCGCGGGCCCAATGATGGTGCCAGCAGGCAAGCTCCGCAGCGTCCTCGGAATCACGGAGGTTCAGTACATCGCGAAACACTCCCACCTTGCCATCGTCGATGCTTCGCTCGCGGAGAACGCATGAGCGCCCGCATCGCCCTCCTCACCTGTATCACTGCTCTGGCAGCCTCGCTGCTCCTCGCCCGCGTCCATCCCTTAGGGGACGCGGGCCTCTTCACCCCGGCCCCGCCAACTCATCACAGCTCCATCCCGCCGCAGGTTGACGCTATCCTCTCCAGCAAGTGCGCCGACTGTCACTCCGACTACTCCCGCCCGCACCTGTATGGCCGCTTCGCTCCCGTCTCCTGGCTGATGGAGCGCGACATCGTCGAGGGTCGCAGACACCTTGACCTCACAGCCTGGGATACCTATTCGCCCGACAAACAGCAGACCCTGCAGTCCCTCATTCTCAAGGAGACGAAATCGAACGATATGCCGCTCCCGCAGTACCGCTTCATCCATCGCAACGCCGCTGTCACGACAACCGATCTGCAAACCCTGACAGCCTGGGCGCGCGGTCGCAATTCAATTGACCAGGCGTCTGCGACCCACATCGGCGATGCCGCCGCAGGCTCAATGCTCTTCGAAAAGCGCTGTACAGGCTGTCACGCTCTCGAACAAAGTCACGAAGGCCCAAGGCTGCTCGGAATCGTCGGCAAGCCTGCCGCGCAGCTTCCCGGCTTCGACTACTCCGCCGCGCTCAAGAATGCCCATATTGTGTGGAACGAGACGACGCTTGATCGCTGGCTCACTGACCCGGACGCATTCGTTCCCGGCAACAACATGAGCTTCAGCGTCGTAAAGCCGCAGGAGCGCAAAGACCTAATCCAGTTTCTTAAAGAGACTCGTTGAGCGCAGGCTCTACGCCTCCACCAGCCCATATCTTCGTTGCCACTGTTGCTTCAGCCGTGCCCACACCACCTGCCGCTCCTCGTCGGAGACCTTCGGATCAGGCTCTCGCGCAAACCTTGCCGCCTCCACTTTGGCCAGCTCCAACTGCTCCCTATCCCGGATTAGATTTGCCACGCGAAACTCCGGCAGCCCCGCCTGCCGCGTCCCAAAGAACTCCCCCGGCCCGCGTTGCTGCAGATCTAGCTCTGCCAACTCGAACCCATCCTGTGTCCGCACCATTGCATCCAGTCGGGCCTCGGCCTGCTCGCTCACGCGGCCTCCGGTCATTAGGATGCAGTAACTCTTCGCCGCTCCACGCCCCACGCGCCCACGCAACTGGTGCATCTGCGCCATACCAAACCGCTCCGCATGTTCGATCACCATCACGGTAGCGTTCGGCACATCCACGCCCACTTCAATCACCGTCGTAGCAATCAGCACATCCACGTCGCCGCGCTTGAACCGCGCCATCGCCACTTCCTTGTCATCAGAACTCATCCGCCCATGCAGCAGCTCAATCCGCAGCCCAGCAAGCCCACCCTTCCTCAGTTCCTCATACATCTCGGTAGCCGACCGCAGCTTCGCCTTAGGAAACAGTGCCGGCTTTACGCTCTTGCTCTTCACAGCGGCTTTCTTCGCTGCCTTCTTCGCCGTCTTTGCCCCGGCACTCAACGCAGCTTCGGCCTTCGCCTCCATCTCTTCATCGTGAGCAAAGTCCAACTCCGGCTGATCGTCCTTGGCCCCCTCAATCACGGGATAAACGATATAAGCCTGTCGCCCCTGCGCCACCTGCTTGCGCACGAAATCCCACACATCGCCGGCGCGTTCCTCCGTTGTCCTCCGAGTCACAATCGGCGTTCGTCCCGGCGGCAACTCATCGAGCACGCTCACATCAAGGTCCCCATACAACGTCAACGCCAGCGTCCGTGGAATCGGCGTAGCCGTCATCACCAGCACATCGGGATCGAGCGCATCGTCCTTCTTCATCAGTCGAAATCGCTGCTGCACGCCAAACCGATGCTGTTCGTCGACAATGACCAGCCCAAGGTTCGCGAAGTCCACCTTGTCCTCGATCAACGCATGAGTCCCAATCGCAAGCTGCGTCTCTCCGCGATAGATCGTCCCTCGCGCCCCACGCTTGGTCGCCTCGTCCAGCGACCCGGTCAAAAGTGTCACCCGATAAGACCGCCCCGTCTTCGGCGATATCGCATCAGCGAAGAGCTTCCTCGCCGACAAATAATGCTGCGTAGCAAGAATCTCCGTCGGCGCCATTAACGCCACCTGGTAGCCGTTCTCAATCGCCACCAGCGCCGCCTGCATCGCCACGATCGTCTTGCCCGATCCCACATCACCCTGCAGTAGCCGCCGCATCGGCTGCGGCCGCTTCATGTCCGTAACGATCTCGCCGAGTACGCGCTTTTGCGCCGCAGTCGGATGAAACGGCAGCACCTGTTTGATCGCCTTCCGAACGCCATCGCCAGTCGTGAACGCCGTCCCTGCGCGCTCCCGCATCCGTCGCCGCTTCAACTCCAGCCCCAGTTCGAGGTAGAACAGCTCTTCAAAGATCAGCCGCCGATGCCCCGGCGTAGTCGCCGCAATCAACTCCATCATCGGCGTCCCCGCCTCTGGAAAATGAACCGCCTTCAGAGCCTCCAACCGCGCCGGTAACTTCAGCCGCCCACGCAAATTCCCAGGAAGAGTTTCGGCGTCGACCACAGGAACACCCTGTGCCCCATTCATCGCAGCATCATCGCGATGAGTGGGACCGCCACCACTCTCCATCTCCTCAAAGATCGACCAAAGCACCCGTCTCAACCACTTCGACCCCAGCTTCGCTCCCCACGCCGTCGTCCCACCCAGCGTCTCGTACACCGGCACGATCCGCCCCACTTCCAGCATGGAAAACTCAGCGTCCTCGCCTTGTGCATCCGTAGGCAACAGCTCGAACTGCGGCTGAATCATCTTGAACTTCCCCGCACTCGACCGCGAAGGCTCCAGCTTCCCATACAGCGCCACCATCTGCCCGGTACGGAACTTGTCCTTGAGATAAGTCCCGCGAAACCACATGCACTTCACCGTGTCGAGCCCCTGCCCCACGGTCATCTCAAACAGCGGCATATGCTTGGTCTGCAGCAGCGTCGCGCCCCTCACCTCTCCGATGATCGAAGCCATCTGCCCCGCCTTCAGCGCGGAGATCGGCACCGGATTCAGCCGGTCCTCGTAGCGAAACGGCAGGTGATACAGCAGGTCCTCGACCGTGTCGACACCGCGCTTCTCCAGCTCGACAGCGACCCGCTCCCCCACCCTTTTGAGAAACTTCACCGGCGTAGAGAGTTCAAGCACATCCCGATGCTACCAAGCCCACGATCCAACCTCACCATCCACCCATCTGGTCCACCAAAAGAACCGTCATTCTGACCCCTGAGTTTGTCGAAGGGGAAGAATCCCGACGCCGCCCGCATCACCCGTACCGCCCGAACTGTTCAACCGCCAAATCCGGGAGCCCCATCTTCGCGACCGTTTCATCGTCGCTAAGGTGGGCGTCTCGCCCCAGCGCGGCCGGACTTCTTCGCCGCGCCGAGACCTTCCCAACAGATTTCCTCTTACCCCAACTTCAACGTCTGATACGTCCGATACATCTCATCCCCAATCCCCATAAACGGCTTGAACAAAACCGGCGCCCCACCCGTCTCCACCGAGTAAGCGTCGCCGCCCTCCACCTTCTTCGCCGCCATTAAGCTAGAGCGCGTCATCTCCGTCGGCCAGTGCCCGGTCGCCATGTAGACCACCGGCCCGCTCATCAACGCCGCGAACTCAGTAGTGTTCTCGGAAGCCAACATCTTGCCCGGTTCGGTCGACGAATGTTGATTGACGTTCATGCTCAACGTCTCCACTCGCACCGGCATCCCGAACTCCATCTCCATCACATCGCCATTTCGCCAGCCGCGCTTCACCGCGTAAAACGTCCCCGGCTTCACCTCGCCATCCACGCTCTTGCCATTCACCAGCACCCGCGTCCCCGGCCCGGCCCACGCCGGAATCCGCAGGTTCAGCACAAACTCCCGCTCCGCAGTCAGCTTCAACGTCATCTTCGTAGTCTGCCGGAACGGATACTCCGTCTCCTGCACCAGCGTCACCGGAACACCACCTTGCTTCCATGTAACCTGCGAAGGCACAAATAGATTCACATGCAGACCCGCATCGCTCGCGAAGTAGGAGCTGATTCCATAGTCCGCCGCCATCTGCGGCAGCGTCCCGGAGCAGCACGGCCACTTATTCGCGTAATAAAGTTTGCGCCCATTCATGCTGTAGTCCGAGTAATAAAAGCTCGACCCATCCTCCTGGATCGGCTTCACCCCCAGCACCGTGTTGTAGAGCACCCGCTCCATGCTGTCGCCATAACGGCTGTCGCCCGTCACGCGCAGCAGATAACGCGTGATCTTGAAGTGCCCATACGCTCCGCAGGGCGTCTCAAAACTGTTCCGCTCCGAGAACAAACTCCGCGCCAGATCATCCGTATGCGGCCGCAGCAGCGACTCACCCGGCCCCCATCCTCCAGTCGCATAGCTCTGATCCTGCACGATGCGAAACCCGTTCGTAGCTGCCCGCAGGTGCTTCTCGCTGCCTGTCGTCAAATAAGCCTGCATCGCTGAACTCAGCGCGTTCACGTGGCTGTACGCATGCTCTCCCGGCAGCACGTTGATGTCCTCGGCCAGCGGATTGAAGAGCAGGTCATCTTCAAGAAACCTTACCGCCGTGTCGCGATACTTCACGTCACCCGTTCGCTGATAAGCCAGAAATAGATTCTCCGGCAGCGTATACGTCTCGTCCCACGTATCGCCGTCGATCTTATGTGGCCGTGCATGCTGCTCCATCCGCGAGAGCGCCTTTTCCGGCAGATGCGGCAGCGCCGCATCCAGAGCCACCTTCATCGCCGGTTCCGCAGACTTCACGCCCGCAAGATAACAAGCGTCACTCAGCCCGCAGAACGTCTTATCGAACGTATATCCGGGCAGATGATATCCGTCATAAAACTTGCTCACCAAAGTTGGTTGCAGCCCCGCCACAAGCTGCTCCACCTTCACCTTCGTCGCGCGATCGCCCGTAGCCGCATATCCTCGCGAGAGCGCAGACACATACTGTCCAAAGCTGTGCCCTGCAACGAATCCCTCCGCCCCGCCATTGGTCGCCCAGAACCGCGAGTTCGAGTACCACCCGCCCATATCGTCGCCCGGAGCGTCGAGTCCTGCCCCCTGTCGAAACGGCTTCAGCAGCATGTCGTTATCCAGCCCCAGAAACCGCGCCTGCGTCTGCTCAAACTGCGTCCGCATCGGCCCCGGCAGCAGCGTGACCTGACCATACTCAAGCTGCTTTAGCCGCGCACCCGCGCCTGCACCCGGCAGAAGATCCGCCATCGCCCGCCCACCTAATGCCAGCCCTACTGAGGCCGCAGCCCCACCCTTCAACACATCCCTGCGCGTAAACGAGTGAAACGACATCGCGATAGATCCCCCGAACCCTTGTCTTCAGTCGCAGAAATCCTACGCCACCCGTGCTACGACTCTCAATCCACCGTAGTACGACTGTCCCATGCTCGCGGTCGCAAACTCTGCAAGCCAGTCCTCCAGATAAACTGGAAGAATGGACACCTCTTTCGCCGAGCAGGCGCAGAAGCCCGCCAGCATCCTCACCCGCACGCCGCTCATGGCGCTCGCCGTCGCGGCCTTCGGCATCGGCACCAGCGAGTTCATCATCATGGGTCTGCTGCCGGAACTCTCGCGCGACTTCGCCGTCACCATCCCCAAGGCCGGTGCGCTGGTCACCGGCTACGCTCTCTCCGTTACCATCGGAGCTCCGCTTGTCGCCCTCGCCACTGCCCACTTGGAGCGCAAGCGCGCCCTGCTCTTGCTGATGGCCGTCTTCACTCTCGGCAACCTCGCCTGCGCCGTCGCGCCCACCTACAACCTCCTCTTCGCCGCCCGCGTCCTCACCGCCCTCTGCCACGGAGCCTTCTTCGGCATCGGCTCCGTAGTCGCTGCGAATCTGGTGCCCCGGAATCAGCGATCACAGGCGATCGCACTCATGTTCTCCGGCCTCACCCTCGCCAACGTTCTCGGAGTTCCCGCCGGTACCGCTCTCGGCCAGGCATACGGTTGGCGTGCCGCCTTCTGGGCCATCGTGCCCATCGGCCTCGCCGCCGCGACCGCGCTCTTCTTTCTCGTCCCGCCGCAGGAAGCAGGGAAGAGTAATCTCATCCACGAGTTCCGCGTCCTCCGCCGTCCTCAAGTACTGCTCGGTATGTTTATGAGCACCCTCACCTCTGCCTCGCTCTTCTGCGTCTACACCTACGTCGCGCCCACGCTGCTCGTCGTCACCCACGTCTCGCCGCATATGGTCACGCTTACGTTGCTGCTCTTCGGCGTCGGTATCACCATTGGCAACCTCGCGGGCGGCACCCTCTCAGACCTTCACCCAAGAACCTTCCTTATCGCCTCGATGCTCGCCCTTATGGCCTCGCTCTTCGCCCTCTACTTCGCAGAGCCCTACGCCATCCCCTGCATCGCTATGATCCTCATCTGGGGAGCGATCCAGTTCGGTGCCGGCGCTCCGCTCCAGTCCCGCGTCGTCGACCACGCCTCCGAAGCCCCCAACCTCGCCGCCACCCTCAATCAGGGAGCCTTCAACTTCGGCAACGCCACCGGAGCCTCACTTGGCGGCCTCATCATCACTGCCGGATATGGCTATCGCAGCCTCACCTTCGCCAGCGCCGCCATCGCCCTCGTAACCCTTGCTCTCGCCTTCCTTGCCGTCCGCCTCGATCGGAACAACCCTCGCCCAATCTCCCGCGAGCCCGGCCTCCGCATCTCGCACTAGCCATCACACCGCTTCTAGGCTCGCAGCAGGTTCACGCCTGCGGCTTCATACTCCTTCGTCACAACTTCGCTGGTACCCCGCTCGATCACGATCGAACTCACCTTCTCAAGTCCCATGATGCGGTACGGCGACGCCGCATTCAACTTCTCCGCAGACGCCAGCACAACTGTCTCCGCCGCCGCACCGCTCAGAGCTCGCTTGATCGCGGCCTCTTCGTAATCGCCCGTTGTCAGCCCGGTCTGCAGATGAACTCCGGTCACCCCCATAAAGAAGGTGTCTGCACGAATTTGCCGGATTGAATCCATCGTCTCCGCCCCCACTGCAACGATCGAGTGCTTGAACAGTCGTCCGCCAAGCAGAATGACTTCAACCGAAGCGTGGTGGACCAGCTCAAGCGCAATCGTAGGACTGTGCGTCACCACCGTCGCTTGCAAATCAGAAGGCAGATGCCGGGCGACCTCTCGCGCTGTCGTCCCTCCATCCAGAATGACAACCTGCCCTGGACGGACCATCGCAGCGGCGGCCATGCCAATCGCGACCTTTCCTTCGTGACGCAGTAACTCTCGTCCAGCAAAGTCCGCGACTGCTGGCGACGCCGGCAACGCTCCACCATGCACTCGCTGGAGCAGCCCCTCCTGCGCAAGTTCGCGAAGATCGCGCCGAATGGTGTCCTCGGAGACCCCCATCGCCTTGCTGACATCCTTCGCCACAACCTGGCCATCGCGCTTCAGGAGAGAGAGAATCTGCTGCTTTCGTTGAGTCGTAAGCATTGCACGATAATACTTGACATTGCGCGAAATTGCACGATATCTTCACCTCATGCCTATGACGCTCAGCAGCCCGTCCATGGAAGGGAAGATTCGCATCCACTCCGTTGAGACCCTCTCCGATGATTGGTACGTCCTCAAAAAGACGACGTTCGAGCTCCTACGAAGCGACGGAACCTGGCAGCGGCAGAATCGAGAGACCTACGACCGGGGCAACGGAGCCACGATCCTGCTCTACAACCTGGAGCGCGGAACCGTCGTGCTCACCCGCCAGTTTCGCTTTCCGGCCTACGTCAATGGCCATCCAGGCATGTTGATTGAAGCCGCTGCCGGCCTGCTCGATCAAGCCAGCCCCGAAGACCGCATCCGTGCAGAAGTCGAAGAAGAGACAGGCTATCGGATCTCGCATGTCCGCCGGATCTTCGAAGCCTTCATGAGTCCCGGCTCCGTCACCGAACGCCTCTACTTCTTCGTCGCCGAGTACCACAGCGGCTCACGCGCAACGCTGGGCGGAGGCAATCACGCGGAAGGTGAAGACATCGAAGTCCTCGAACTGCCGATTGGAGAGGCGATGTCTGCCATCGACACAGGTGCCATTCAGGATGGCAAGACCATCATGCTGCTGCAATACGCCTACATTCATCTCTTCAGCGACCGCGCTGCCTGAATCAAACCCTCCTGCAAGGCATCGAACCAACAGGAGAACACCTCATGCAGATCGCATTCCTCGGCCTCGGCAAGATGGGCACTGCCATCGCCTCGCTTCTCATCGACAAAGGCCACAGTCTCACCGTCTGGAACCGCTCTGCGTCCGCGGCCGATCCTCTCGTTCAACGCGGAGCCGTACTCGCATCGCCTCCCACGGAAGCTGTGCGCTCCGCGGAGATTATCTTCACCATGCTGACCGACGACAGCGCCGTCGAAGACGTCCTCTTCACCCAAGGCACGCTCGCGGCCATCCCGTCGAACGCCATTCACATCTCGCTATCGACCATCTCAGTAGCCCTGGCAGAACGTCTCGAAGCCGCGCACACCGAACACCATCAGCTCTTTCTCAGCGTCCCTGTATTCGGCCGCCCCAACGTAGCCGCCGAAGGCAAGCTCTGGCTCGCAATCGCTGGCGACTCGGCAGTCATCAACGAGGCTATGCCCGTCCTCGAACACATCTCGCGCGGCCACACTATCGTCGGCACACGTCCCAGCCAGGCTAATGCCGTCAAGGTGGCCGGGAACTTTATGATCACCTCGATCATCGCCTCCCTGTCAGAGGCCTTCACAGTAGCCGAAGCAAATGGAATCGACCCCGCCATCTTCCTCGAGACCGTGAACAGCGCTCTCTTTCAATCGGCCTTTGTTGGCAACTACGGCAAGTTCATGATCGATCCACCGCAGAGCCCAGGCGCAACCGTCAAGCTCGGCGCAAAGGACACAAGGCTCTTCCGCGAAGCCGCCCAATCCAGCCACACCCCAACGCCGCTTGGCGACCTGTACCAGCAACACATGCAAGCAGCAATCGCCGCAGGTCGCGGCGATGAAGACTGGGCCGCTGGCTACCTAAGCCAGACCCGCGCCGAAGCTGAGATCCTCTCAATCGCTCAAGAATAATTCCGTCATCCTGAGCGGAGGTTGGCGCGATTTTGCGCCAACCGTAGTCGAAGGACCTGCATCTCTTCTTCCTCACTACATCCGCTCGGATCTTTCTCGCAATCAGTCTTCAAGCAATCGTCTTCGACCCAATCGAACGGGTGCCCCACGTCTCGCTTCCGAGATGTGGGACGTAAACCCTAACCCCCAATCGCATCCAGCCGAGCCACAACCTCCGGCGACAACAAAATATTCGCCGCCGCGAGATTCTCCCGCAGATGCCCCACCGACGAAGTCCCCGGAATCAGCAGCATGTTGCTCGATCGCTGCAGCAGCCACGCCAACGCTACCTGCATCGGCGTCGCGTTCAACTCTCCTGCAACGGAATCCAGCTCCGAAGACTGCAACGGCGTAAATCCGCCAAGCGGGAAGTAAGGCACATAGGCCACACCCTTCTTCTCCAAAGTCTTTACAAACTCGTCGTCGCCCCGCTTCGCGACGTTATAGAGATTCTGCACGCACACGATTGGCATGATCTTCTCCGCCTCCGCGAACTGCTCCGGCGTCACCTGGCTCAGGCCGATATGCTTGATCAGCCCTTGTTCTTTCAACTCCGCAAGCACTGCCAGCGGCTCTGCCAGAGAACCCTCGTCCGGCCGCTCCAGCCCGCCGTTGCGCAGATTCACCACATCCAGCGCATCCAGTCCAAGGTTGCGCAGATTGTCGTGAACGCCGTTCACCAGCACATCGCGCTTCATGCTCGTGATCCACGATCCATCGCTTCCGCGCGTCGCTCCTACCTTGGTCACAATCACCAGTCCATCCTTGTAAGGATGCAGTGCCTCCTTGATGATCTGGTTGGTCACATGCGGCCCATAGAAGTCGCTGGTATCGATATGGTTCACGCCGCTCTCAACTGCTTCGCGCAGAACCGCAACGCACGCCGCTCTGTCTTTCGGCGGACCAAAGACATGCGGCCCCGCAAGCTGCATAGCGCCATAACCCATCCGGTCCACCGTCATCGAAGTTCCGGGAAACGTAAAATTCCTCGAGTCACACATCTATTTCTCCTTCGCTGCTTCTTACTGTTCTTCGCTCTTCCTGTGTTTAGATGAAGAAAGCTTCAGGTTAGGAGTTCGCATTTGCCCCCGCAATCCGCAGTCCTCTTAGAGCCCCGCAAATCGCCGGTTCAGGCCCGCTCCACTGCCAGTGTCGAGGCCATTCTCGAGGCCACCGTTCAGGTTTTGCTCACCGTCGGCCGGGAGCGGTTCACCACCACCCGCGTCGCGGAGCGAGCCGGTGTCTCGGTCGGCACCCTCTACCAGTACTTCCCCAATAAGACTGCCCTCCTGCAGGCCGCGCTCCGCCGCCATCTCGAGGCCGTCACCAACGCCATCGACCGCGTCTGCCACGAGCAACGCGGCCGCTCCCTCGAAGAGATGGGCACCGCCCTCATCACCGCCTTCCTCGATGCCAAGATGAAAAACGCCAACGCGAGCGTCGCCATGTACTCCATCAGCGCCGATGTCGACGGCATGAAGATCGCGCGGCAGGTCGGCCTTCACTCCGGCAAGTCCGTCGCCGCGATGTTCGCCACTACCAGCGATCCCCCTCTGAGCGATCCCGACCTTGTCGCCTCCATGCTAAGCAGCGCGATGGCGGGAGTAAGCCGCCGCCTGCTCGAAGGCCCTTCGCCTGAAAAACACGTCGAACCGCTCAAGCAGGAACTCATCTTCCTCGCCCGCGCCTACCTCAAAGCCTGCGCTGCGCGCTAAGCGAGAATGGAAACATGAGCAACACCGAAAAGTTCACTGGCCGAGTCTCCGCATACGTCGCCTACCGCGAGCGCTACGACCCCGAGATCGTTCTTCCCATCCTCCGCGACTCGTGCAGCCTCAAACCCGGTTGGACCATTGCTGACATCGGCGCGGGCACAGGCATGTTGAGCGATATTTTTCTCGCCAACGGCAACCGCGTCCTCGCCATCGAGCCCAACGCCGAGATGCGCGAAGCCTGCCTCGAACTTCACCCAGCGAACTCCGCGCTCTCCATCATCAACGGAACCGCCGAAGCCACTGGCCTCCCAGATGCCTCTGTCGAGGCCGTCGCCGTGGGCCGTGCCCTGCACTGGTTCGACCTCGAAGCTACTATTCTCGAGTTTCGCCGCATCCTCAAGCCCAGCGGCTGGGTCATCATCATCGCCTTCGGCCGCTCAAAAGAGGGCAGGGAAGAGAACATCGCCTACGAAGACTTCCTCCGCCCCTACACTAGGGATGGCGAAGGCACGCGCGTCTCCTACGCTGTCTATCAGCGCCTGAAAGACCTCTTCCCCAACGGCGAGTTCCACCAGAAAGATATCCCCGGCGAGATGTCTCTCGATTGGCAATCCCTGCGCGGCCTCACCCTGTCGCTCTCCCACGCGCCGCTGCCCGGGACGCCGGAATTCGCCCCGTTCGAAGCCTCCCTCATTCGCTACTTTGACAAATATCAGCACAACGGCAAAGTCACCCTTACCACCCGCTACTGGATCAACGCCGCACGCTTCGCTCCTCTCTCGTAAACAAGCCGCAGGATTCTCCCTGATAAACTCACCTCATCACACCACCCCGAGATCCCATGTCCATCGTTGAACTGCACAACGTCCGCAAGGCGTACGACACCAAAATCGCCGTCCACGGACTCTCCTTCAAGATCGAGCCCGGCACCATGTTCGGTCTTCTCGGCCCCAACGGCTCCGGCAAGACGTCGTCGATCCGCATGATGATCGGCATCACCGTGCCCGACTCCGGCACCGTCTCGCTCTTCGGCCAGCCCTTCGATCGCAGCCAGCTCATCCGCGTCGGCTATCTTCCCGAAGAGCGCGGCCTCTACAAAAAGATGAACGTCCTCGATCAGCTCGTCTTCCTCGGACAGCTCCACGGCCTCGACGCAGCGACGGCGAAGAAGCGCTCCCTCATCTGGTGCGAGCGCATGGAGATCACCGAGGCCATCCCCAAGAAGACCGAAGAACTCTCGAAGGGTATGCAGCAGAAGATACAGTTCATCGCCTCGCTCCTGCACGAGCCCGATCTCATCATCATGGATGAGCCCTTCAGCGGCCTCGACCCGGTCAACGCAACGTTGCTTCAAGACACTCTGGTGGACCTCCGCAAGGAAGGCAAAGCCGTCCTCTTTTCAACCCACCGCATGGACCAGGTTGAAAAGCTCTGCGACGAGATCGCCCTCATCGCCAACGGCCATCTCCTCCTGTCCGGCTCCATGCGCGAGGTGAAGTCCACCTATCCGCGCAACCGCGTTCAGGTCGTCTTCGAAGGCTCGGACGCCTTCCTGAAGCACCCCGCCATCGAAGAGGCCAAGAACTACAGCGGCCACGCCGAGATCAAGCTCGCTCCATCCTCCGACCTCGCCGCCGCCTCAAACGCCGTCCTCGCCGAAGCCCTCACCGGTGCCCGCATCTCCCGCTTCGAAGTCATGGAGCCAACGCTCGAAGAGATCTTCATCGAGCGCGTGACCGCCCAGAACGCGGCCAACGCCAACGCAAACGGAGTCGCCCATGTCTAGCGTCCAGCCCAGCTTCTTCCATAACACCTGGCTCATTGCCAAGCGCGAGTACGTCGAACGCATCCGCGCCAAAAGCTTCATCGTCATGACCGTGCTCATCCCCGCGCTCATGGGCGGCCTCACCTTCGCCATGAACTACGCCACAGGCAAGAACGCGAAGTCGGATGTGAACCTCGCCATCGTCACCCAGGACTCCAGGTTCGGCCTCGATCTCCAGCAGGAGCTCGCGAAGCACAAGCACCCGAAGATCACCGCAAACGTCTTGTCACCGCAAGGCGGTGGAGCTGATACGCGTCTTACGCTCGAAGGCGAACTCAAGAGCAAAGACCTCGACGGCTATCTATGGGTTACCCCTCCGGTATCCGAGCACGCAGCCCCAACCTTTGAGTGGAAGACGCGCGCCAGGGGCTACATCAACACCCAGAACGAGCTCAGCGAATCCATCCGCACCGTCCTCACCCGCCAGGGCCTCGCCCACACCGGCATGGGAGCCAACGACGTCGAAGCCCTCATGCAGCCCATCGATCTCGACGCCTCAGTCGCCAGCAAAGACTCCGCCTCCTCCGGCGAAGCCGTCGCCTTCGGCCTCTTCTTCATCATGTACTTCGTCATCCTCTTCTACGGGATGAACGTCGCCCGCTCCATCATCGAAGAGAAGACCTCGCGCATCTTCGAGGTCCTTCTCGCCACCATCAGGCCCGAAGAGATGATGGCCGGCAAGGTCCTCGGCGTCGGATCGGTCGGCCTCACCCAGGTCGGCATCTGGCTCCTCGGAGCTATCGCCCTCAGCGCCCCCGGCCTCATCTCCCTCGGCGACGACTTCGCCTTCCACATCACCGCCCGGCAGGGGATCTTCTTCGTCGTCTTCTTCTTCCTGGGCTACACGCTCTACTCCGGCATGGCCGCTGCTCTCGGCGCGATGACCAGCTCCGAGCAGGAACTGCAGCAGATGAACATCTTCCTTATGCTGCCTCTCATCGCCTGCTCCGGCGTCGTCTTCACCGTCGTCTCGGACCCCAGCGGCACCGTGGCGAAGGTCTTCTCTTTCATCCCCTTCTGCACACCGCTCATCATGTACGTCCGCATCGCGGTCAGCCAGCCACCCTGGTACGAGATCGCCATCTCGATCGCGGGCCTCGTCCTGACCATCGCCGCGATCCTCTGGTTCGCCGCCCGCATCTATCGCGTCGGCATCCTGATGTACGGCAAAAAACCCAACCTGCCCGAACTTCTGCGCTGGCTCAAATACAGCTAACTTCCGGAACTCCAAAAAGCCGGGTGCCCCACATCTCGCTTTTGAGATGTGGGATATTCGTGCGAAGCACGAACCGCTCCCGCTAAACTAGCCAAGTGCCACCACCCAACTACACCCTCACCCAGCGCCTGACCCTCTTCCTCGTCCCGCGCCTGGCCTCGCTGCTCATCCGCATCCTCGGCTCGACCCTCCGCTACGAAGACATCATCTCCCCCGGTGTCACTCCCGGCTCTCAGATCCCCGGTCCGGTTGTCTACGCCTTCTGGCACCGCTGCCTTCTCTCCTGCGCCTACTACTTCCGCGGCCAGAAGATCGCCATCCTCATCTCCCGCAGCTTCGATGGCGAACTCATAGCCCGCACGGTCGAGCGCCTAGGGTTCATCGCCATCCGCGGCTCCAGCTCGCGCGGCGGCGCGATGGCCCTGAAACAGATCGCCGACGAGTACGGCCGAGGCACCCGCTGCGCCATCACCGCCGACGGCCCCCGAGGCCCCAACATGGTCGCCAAGCCCGGCACCGCCCAGTTCGCCCAGCTCGTCGGCACCTGGGTCGGCACCTTCTACGTCCTTCCCCTCCGCGCCTGGGAGCTCAAGACCTGGGACCGCTTCCTCATCCCCAAGCCCTTCAGCCGAGTTCTCATCACCTGGCCCCCCCACGTCCCCGCCGCCGAAGTCACCGAACAAACCGTCCAGGCCAATCTCGATCAAGCCGTTGCGATGACGCAGAAGGTGCTCTAGCCGACCGGCCTCCCCTCAGAAGCGTCATCTCGACCGAAGCCGTGCAGTTTCACCGCACGGCGCAGTGGAGAGACCCCCGCATTTCGCCGTTGCCGATGCTTGTTTTCCCCACCGTTCAATATCCGCGCATCAGCGGGTGCCCCATATCTCGATTCTGAGATGTGGGCCTTCGCGCCCCGCGCGAACCGCTTCTGTTTCCATCTGCATTAAACTCATCAAAGTGCTCGTCTCCGATTTCAACTTCGACCTTCCCGAAGACCTCATCGCCCAATCCCCGCCCGCGATCCGCGGCACCAGTCGCATGCTCTCCGTAGACCGCGCCACCGGCACCCTCAAAGACGACACCTTCGCCAACCTCCCCAGCTATCTCCGCGAAGGCGACCTCCTTATCCTCAACGACAGCCGTGTAATCCCCGCGCGCCTCTTCGCCACCCGAGCCCGCAGCCCACAAACCCAGGCCAGCTCCCCCGACCCAACCGGCCGCATCGAAGTCCTCCTCACCCAGCAACTCCCCAGCGAAGAACAAGAAAACATCTGGTCCGCCTTGGTCCGTCCCAGCCGCAAGATCCAGCCCGGCGAACACCTCCACTTTGCCGATCCAGTCACTAACGAAATAGCCCTCACAGCGGAAGTCCTCACAACAGGAGAATTCGGCGAACGCATCCTCCGCTTCGTCCCCAACTCCGAGCCCTTCCACGCCATCCTCGATCGCATCGGCCACATGCCCTTGCCGCCCTACATCCACCGCGATGACGCAGCCGAGGACCGCCAACGTTACCAGACCGTCTACGCCAACCAGCCCGGCTCCGCCGCCGCTCCCACCGCAGGCCTCCACTTCACTCCTGAAGTCTTGCAAGCCCTCAAAACCAAGGGCGTGCAGATCGAGTACGTCACCCTCCACGTAGGCCTTGGCACCTTCCAACCTGTCCGCGCCACCCACCTCGCCGACATCCGCCTCCATGCCGAGCACTACACCCTCCCCGCCGCCACCGCCACGGCTATCAACGAAGCCCTCGCAGACAGACGAAGAATCATCGCCGCTGGAACCACCACGACCCGCACCCTCGAACACTGCGCCCTAGTCGCCGACCGCAAACCCCTCGAGCCCCACTCCAGCGAGACCAGCATCTTCATCTCCCCCGGACACACCTTTCGCATCGTGCAGGGACTGCTGACCAACTTCCACCTCCCACAATCGACGCTCCTGATGCTGGTCAGCGCTCTCGCCGCTCAAGCCCCCAGCGCAGAGCAGGGAAGAGAACTCATCCTCTCCGCCTACCACCACGCAGTCCAGCAGCGCTACCGCTTCTTCAGTTACGGCGACTGCATGCTCCTGGTCTGAGGCGCTATCCTCAAAGAGCCATGGCGATCAACCCCAACGACTCTGCGAAACAATCCTCCAAGCCCCCAATCTACCTTCTCGACAGCATGGCCTTCATCTTCCGCGCTTACCACGCCATGCAGCGCCAGCGCCCCATGTCGACGCGCACCGGCATCCCCACCGCCGCGACCTATGTCTTCGTCAACATGATCAACAAGCTGCGCAAAGACTTCTCCCCGCAGTACCTCGCAGCCATCTATGACGTCGGCGCCCCGGTCCATCGCAACGAGCTGGCGACCCAGTTGAAGGACGTCCAAAAATTCAACATCAAGACCCAGGCCTTCGAGACCATCGAGTATGGCGGCTACAAGGCCAACCGCGCCGAGACTCCACCCGACCTCATCCAGCAGCAGCCCTACATCCGCCGCGCCCTCGAAGCCTTCCGCATCCCCATCCTCTACTACGAGGGCTTCGAGGCCGACGACGTCATCGGCACCCTCTCGCACAAGCTCGCCGCGCTCGGTCACCACGTCTACGTCATCTCGCCAGACAAGGACATGATGCAACTCGTCACCGACGAAGTCAGCATCCTCAATCCCACCAAAGACAATCTCATCCTCGATCCAGCCGGCGTGACCAATGTCCTCGGCGTCCCGCCCGAACAGGTGATCGACGTGATGGCCCTGCGCGGCGACTCGGTCGACAACATTCCCGGCGCTCCCGGCATCGGCGACAAAGGCTCCATCGACCTCATCAAGGAGTTTGGCTCCGTAGAAGCCGCACTGGACCGCGCCGACGAAGTTAAGAAGAAAACGTATCGCGAATCGTTACAAAATAATCGCGACAACATTCTCCTCTCGAAAGAGCTCGTCACCATCCACACCGAGGTGCCCATCGACTTCTCCATCGAAGCCATGCGCACCCAGCCCGTCGACAACGCCGCCTGCCGCGCCCTCTTCTCCGAGCTCGAATTTACCACGCTGCTCAAAGAACTCGCCCCTTCTGTCGACAACACCGTCATCTCCTACGATTTGAAACCCACGCAGTTACAAATTGATCATCTCCTCACTGCTGCTCGCGCGATCAACTCCGAAACCGGCCTCCCGCAGGGCCTAGCGATAGCCATCTTCGAAGACGCTCGTGCACTCTCCGAAGAGCTTGCCATCGAAGACCCCGCCACCGAGGCCGAAGTAGAGCCACCACCCGCCGAGACGATGTCCCTCTTCGGCGCTCCTGCAGACACAACCCCCGAAACCTTGTCATCCTTCGTCGAAGGCGGAGGACCTGCTTCTAGTGCAGCCACAGATGCCCCCGACCCCGCCTGCCGCCTAGGCCTGGCCGTGACAGCCGACTCCGCGATCGAAGTCTCCCTCGACGCCCCAGGCATCAAAGAGGCCCTCGCCGACTCCACTCTTCCCAAAGACCTCCACGACCTCAAAGCCGTCCTCCGCGCTCTCGTTCCGCATAGCATCGAACTAGCCGGAGTCCGCGACGATGTGATGCTCCTCAGCTACCTAGTCAACCCAACCCACGGCTCGCACACGCTGCCCGACATCGCCGCTCGCACCACCAGCCGAGCCCTCATCCATCAGCCCACGAAGCTCAATCCCGCCGACCCCAACCGCCTTCCCGAAGCCGCTGCCGCCATCGTTCGCCTCGCGACTGCGCTCTCCACGCAACTATCCGAAGCCGGCACCTTCGAGCACGAGATCCCCAAAGATGACCCCGCCCTCGGCGGTGCTGTGACCCTCGAGATGTTGGTAACCGAAAAGCCAACGCGCAAGGAAGATATCTCCCCGCTTCATAACGTCTATGAGACGATCGATCTCCCCCTAGTCCCTGTCCTCCTCCGCATGGAACAGACCGGGGTCCGCGTCGACAGCGAAGTCCTCCGCGCTCTCTCCAGTCGCCTCTCCATCGACATCGACAACCTCGCCGAGCGCATCTACTCCCTCGCCGGTGAGACCATGGGCCTCGACTCCCCTCATCGCTTCAATATCAACTCGCCCAAGCAGCTAGGCGACGTCCTCTTCAATAAGATGAACCTCCCCAAGCCCATGAAGTACGGCAAGGGAAAAGTAGTCAGCACCGCCCAGGACGTCCTCGAAGAACTGGCCGAACACCACGCCGCTCCCGCTCTCGTCCTCGAGTACCGCCAGATGTCCAAGCTGCGCAGCAACTACACTGACCAGCTTCCGACCCTCGCCGACTCCGAAGGCCGCGTCCACACCACCTTCAATCAGGTAGGCACCGCCACCGGCCGGCTCTCCTCAACCAACCCCAACCTGCAAAACATCCCCACCCGCACCGCCCTCGGTCGCGAGATCCGCACCGCCTTCATCGCCGCCCCCGGCAACGTCCTCATGTCCGCCGACTACTCGCAGATCGAGCTCCGCCTCATGGCCCACTTCTCGCAGGACCCGCTCCTGCTCAATGCCTACCGAACTGACCAGGACATCCACACCCTCACCGCAGCCGAGGTCTTCGGCGTCGACCCCGCCACCATGTCCAAGGAGACGCGCGCCCGCGCCAAGGCCGTCAACTTCGGCATCGTCTACGGCATCAGCCCCTTCGGCCTCGCCGCCCAGCTGGGCATCGACCAGAAGGAAGCGAAGCTCTACATCGAGACCTACTTCGACCGCTACAAGGGCGTCCGCACCTTCATCGACGAGACCCTCGAAACCGTCCGCCGCGACGGAGCTGTCAAGACCTACTTCGGCCGCATCCGCCCCATCCCGGACATCCAGTCCCGCAACCCCAACATGCGCGGATTCGCCGAACGCACTGCCGTCAACACGCCGCTGCAAGGCACCGCCGCCGACCTCATCAAGCTAGCGATGATTGCCCTCGATCGCGAGATGACTGCCCGCAACCTCCGCTCAAAAATGACCCTTCAAGTCCACGACGAACTCCTCTTCGACGTAGTCCCCGAAGAGGCCGAAGAGCTTCAGGCCCTGGTCAAGCACGAGATGGAACACGTAGCCGAGTTCTCCATCCCCATCGTCGCCGACGTAGGCATCGGCCAGAACTGGCGTGACATCAAGTAGCTTCAACTCGCAAAAATAAGCCTGCGCCACGCAAACATCACGCGACGCAGGCTTGCGGCAGAAAACTCTTCTAGAGCGGTGTTATCCGCTAAGCCCCCGGCACCGGAGAAGGGAAGCCGAGAACTGGATACTTGCACTGGCACTGGTCCTGCGTTGGCTCAATCAAAGCAAGCATGGACCTTCCCCGCCGGAAAGTTGTCTTGGCTCGGTCTTATTCTTGTCAGCACTTTGTCGATGTCTTCAATGCAGCCTGATTAACTGCACAAGCCGTCCGCAAAAAGCGGCCATTGCTCCGCCGTCACTTACTCCGCTGTCATTTACTTCGCCGTTGCTTCTAACGCTCCCGTCGCCGTCATAAAGTATGGCGACGCTCCAGTCTGGGTGACCTTGACCCCATGCGTCGTCCCCACCTGGTAAGCGTCTTTCGGAATCGTCAGGATAAATCGGTTACGGATCAGGAAGAGGATGCCTGCAATTCCGTCTCTGCGGAACTCCGGGGCCGAACTTAGCGTCAGGCCACCATCGTTAGCGCAAAGCAGTTCCAGATTATTGACCGAACGCGCAGCGGGCGGCGGGGCGAAGGAGGAGGTTGCACCCGGTGTTCCGTGTGTGGTCGTCAGCGAGTTCCGTGAAAAGTCGTCCGCATCTGCCTGCCGTTTGTCCCTCAGCCCGAAGATGGCCACTCCCTGGTCGAACGCGTACTGCTCCACTGCCAGCCAGTCGTACTTCCCACCGCCACTTTCACCGCTTGAGATGAGCAGGATCGCCCGCCTTCCCGGAGCATGCGATAGTCCCGCAACCGCTACGGCGATGTCGTCCCACAGCGGAAACGTCTTGCCGCATGCCGAGTGATCCTTACCCCCATGCAGCGTTGGGAACGTCATCGCGTCGCTCACCCCCTTCCGCAATGCCGCGGCGTCAGGAACCCCATTGTTCATCGAGCGTGTCATCGTGCAATCGGCCGCGTACATCGTGATCCGATCCTTTGGAAGCAACTGCGATCCCACCAACCCTGCAAACTCGTCGCCCAGCTTGGCAAGATCGTGAAAGCTGTCCCTGCTCGCATCGATCAGAATCACCAGCGAGAGCGGATCCTCACCCTCCCGGCGCATCGAGAGCGGCGTAATCTGCGTTCCATTTGCGGTCTTCAACCGCAGCCTCTCCAACGACACGTCGTCGACAGGCCGATGGATATGATCTGTGACCAGCAAAACCATCTCAAGCGTCGGTGCAGCAACTACAGGGGTGCCTGAAGGAACTGTTGCTGCAGGTGCAGTCGCAATCGGATCTGTTGCCTGACTACGCAGTAGGGCGCAACTGCCGGACAGGAAAAGGAAGGCGGTCAACGAAATCAAGGTAGGAACAGAAGCGAGCGAACGCGAGTATTTCAAGTAGGATTCACCTTCTGCGGAGCATTACGCATCCGCGTGAAACTGCCTCTCTCGGGCGCAGGAAGCATAACACTTCGCAGGTAAGCCAGCTTCTGGCTTGCCAAGAAAGACGGCTCCTCTCCGGCGGCACCGACCCGCTAAATCAAGCGATGTCTGCCACTTTCGTGTCACACTTGGCCCCTGAAGCCCAAAAATTCTTGCCCATAAAGGGCAAAGCCATTAGCATCACCTCAAGGACAAATCCTCGCCACCTGCTGTCTGCCTTGAGTTGCGTTTATGCTCTTCTGTCGTTCCTTCGTGTAGTTGGATCTCGTCCCTCCAAGCGATTCACCAGATCCATAACGCGAAAGGTAGATTTAATGCACTGGCAGACCATCCACCGCTTCAGATTTCTTTTGGTAATGTTGCTGGGCATCTCCTGCCATTCCGTCGCTCATGCTGCCTGCCAGGTCGAAGGCCCCTCGCTCGAAGAGACGACGAAGTATCTCGTTGAAGCCGGCCGTGCGACCGTCCCAAACTTTACCCTCACGTATAGCGTCGAAACTGGCGTCATCAAGCTCGACTCCGGCTTCCGCCAGAGCGTTCCTGTCTATCTTCTCGACTGCGAGTCCTTCGTCGTCAGCGGCCACCCGCCCACCAACGTCAAGGTCTGGTGCAAGGACAACGTTCTCTGCGTCAACAGCATGCAGAAGACCGGCGAGCCCTTTACCGAAGGCGCACTCCGCATCTACTACGAAGCGGACGAAGAGCACGCCCTCCGCGTAGCCCGCGCCCTATCGCACTTCGTCTATCTCGTGCAGAAGCAGTACGACGAACAGAAAGACCCCTTCGCCACCAAGAAGTAAATCGGTCCTCGTAGAACCGTCATCGAACCGCCCATCTGCCGCTCCTTTTCGGAGCCGCAGATGGGCGGTTCAGTTTCTAGTCATACGCATAGGGATTCGTGTCCACCGTAGTCATTCCGCGCGTCTGGTTGCAAAGAAACACTGAGCCGGTGAAGTAGATCCCCGGCTTGGTCACGGTCTTCGCCACTTCGTACGCATGCTTCAGCTCCGCCACCGTCAATTGCACTGGCGCCTCGTCAGGCTGATACGTAATCCCGTACGGATAGTCCTCGCCCGTCTTGCTAATCTCCACATGACATCCAACCACATGCGTCACCGGGTGCGTCTCCAGGAACTTCATCAGCCGCTCCATGCTCTTGTACCACTTGTCCCAGAAGCTGATGTAGCACCGCCCCCGGTAGAACATATCGCCCGTGAAAAGAATCTGCGTGTATTCGTCGTAGTAAGCAAACTCTGACTCGACGTGCCCCGGGCTTCCCCAGATCAGAATCTTCCGCCCTCCCAGGTCGAGCGCCACCCGCTCCTCCGGGTAGTTCGTCATCCCCCAGAACCCGACCATCTCCTCGTGTGTCTGCCCCATGAACCGCGTATTCGGCCTATCCCAGAACTGGTCGATCCCCGCATAGTGGTCATCATGCAGATGGCTGAAGCTCAAGAGCAGCCCCATCTCCTCTGGCTTGCGTCCATTCCGCCCGCACCACTCCGCAATGCACTGGTCGACCGCATCCCGCAGCCCCCAATCCGTCCGTAGCTGCGTATACCCCTGGTCGATGAACAGTATCCGTTCGTTCCCAAAGTAAAGGTGCATAAACGGGGCTTCGTAGCTGTAGGCCTTGTTCTGCCGCAGGTACGCCGTGTGCTCGTTATACCAATGCACTTGCACCGCCGGATCCTTGTTGTCCATACAAGAGGGCGATCCGCAGATCCACTTATCCGGCCAAGTCCCGGCCGCTGGAACACTGATTGTGAAGTCGATCACCTTCGCCGCAATAGGCGGCTCCGCGACCGCCTCCCGCTCCATCACAGCCGACACCGTAGGAATCACCACCGAAACAATCGGCAAAGTCAGAAAACTTCTACGATCCAAGAAACTCACCTCCCCTTTTTCTTTGTCATTCCCGAAGGGAATCTGCTGTTGCTTGTGCGCCACACACTCTGTGCCCCATTCATCGCAGCATCATCGCGATGAGTGGGTCCGCCACAGATCCCTCAAGGCAGCCAGAACGGCACCGCAATATCCGGCATATCCGCCCCGGTCCGATAAACCTGCTCATCCGGCCCCACCCGGTTCAGCAGGATAAACTCCTCCCGAAACACCACCTTCGCCTGCCCAACGATGCCAGTCGCAGACACCAGCGCGTCCGCGATGACGCCAGGCTCCAACTGCAGCACATGCTCAAACTCCCGATGGTTCCTGAATCTCGGATAAGCCCTGCCCGGCACGAACATCATCTCCACGTGCCCACCCATCACCCACTTCACCGGATGGCTCTCGCTCCAAGCCTTCAGCCGGGTCAGCGAGGCCACATAGTCGCGATCGTTCGCGATCATGATCCGCCCCGGATACAGCAGGTCACCCGTATAAAGCATCTTGTTATACGAGTCATAAAACGTCACCCCATCCTTATGCGTCCCCGGCGTAGGAATGACGGTGATCACCCTCCCGCCCAGGTCGATCTTCCGCGTCTCATGCGGCCATTTGCTCAACCCATAGAAGGCCTTCGCCTCGGCCAGCTCCATCGGCGCAAGCGTCGTGTCCGGCCGTCCCACAAACTGCCCCCGCCCTTGGTGCTGCGAGACGTCCTCACCCGAGGTCAGCACCACGGTCAGCGGAATCGTCTTTCTCCCCCGCAACTGGCACCACCGCCGCACCAGCGCATCCACCGTGGCCCGCAGCGGATAGTACGCCGCATCCGGCGTAGCTCCCGTATCGATCAGCAGCGCCTCACTGTTTCCAAACAGCAGATAGGTAAACGGAGCCTCCCAATGCACGCACGGATTCTCCCGCAGGATGTACGTGTCCTCGTTGTAGGCGATCACATGTACCCGGGGATCGGTATTCTTCGCCGCAACCACCGACCCATGAATCCACCGCAGGGTAATGTCCCCCGCCGCCGGCCCTTCGCACGCGTAGTCATGCATCACCGGCCCCGTCCTGCGCAGCGGCAGGCACGAGTCCGTATTCTTCACCCCCAGCGGGTTATAAGCCTGCTCCGGATCGCCATTCGGTGTATTCGCCAGCTTCTTCGGCGGCACCACCACGCACGGAACAGTCACCTCTGGACTACCAGCCTGCATCGACCCCCCTAAAGATCGTCATCTCGACCGAAGCCGTGCAGCTTGATCGCACGGCGCAGCGGAGAGACCCCCGCATTTCGCGTTTGCCCCACCACACCGCGCCCGGACGCAACCCCCGCCGCCGCTCCCCAACCCTCTGAAAGTGATGCTCCCAGTCTACGCGCCCACACGCCCTCGAATCAGCAATATAGCCACTGCCTATCCCTCACATAACCTCATCGCTAGCCCTCTCAAAGATCGCCAGCCACCGAAATTGCGTCAAACCATACATGACAGCCGAACAAGGCTCCCAACGAGGAGCCCTCCTCCCTCCCTCTGCACTTCTGCTCATCCTGGTACTCATATACCCGCTGTCTGCCTCCGCCTCCGCGTCCTTCCTCCTCGAAGAGCCCTACGGCACCTTCGGCGCACTCAACCCCACCGGCCACGCCGCCATCTATCTCGACAACGTCTGCGCCGACGCCCCCACCCACCTTCGCCCCTGCCGAGAAGAAGAACCCGGAGTCGTCCTCAGCCGCTACCACCACGTAGGCGGGTACGACTGGGTCGCCATCCCCGTCATCCCCTATCTCTACGCCGTCGACTCCGTCAGCGAGATCCCCGAACGCGTCGACAAGAAGGAAGCCGCCGCCCTCCGCGACGCCTACCGCCGCAAGTACCTTCTCGACATTGCTCCCACCACCCTCGACGACCGCGCCCCAAAAGGCGACTGGACCCAGCTCGTCGGTGCCTCCTTCAACCGAAGAATCGATGGCCTTCGCTTCGATACCACGCCCGATCAGGACCTCGAACTCATCGCCATCCTCAACGACCGCCGCAACGTAGCCCACTTCAATCTCTTCTATCGCAACTGCGCCGACTTCTCCCGCTCCGTCCTGCAGCACTACATGCCGGACGCCATCCGCCGCAATGTCATCGCTGACTTCGGCATCATGACCCCCAAGCAGATCGCCCGATCCCTCGTCGTCTACGACAAGCGCCACCCGGAGCTGCACGCGACCTTCTTCACCATCCCACAGGTTCCCGGAAACATCCACCGCAGCCACTCCGTCGACGGCGTAGCCGAGGCCCTCGTCAAGAGCAAAAAGTACGTCATCCCGTTGACCTTCTTCGCTCCCCAGGTCACCGGAGCAGCCGTCGCCGCCTTCCTCGTCGATGGCCGCCTCAAGCTACCCAAAGACGCCCCGGATCTTGTTCTAACCACCAGCACCGAACTGCAGCCCTCCGACGGCCTCACTGCGCCGGCAGAAGACCCGGCCGGCCCCGCTGCGACAAGCCCCGCCACTTCATCTCCCGTCCGGCTGGACTCAGCCGACCCCGCCTCCCCGCTGTTACACTAAAGATTCGCGCCGTCCCTTCAGCGCGGACATCTTTTCAGTTCCGCCAGATGGCCGGATCACCTCGCCGCCGCGGAACAACTCAAAGGAAGACACAACCACCGTGGATCAACAGACCAAAGAGACTCTCAAGCACGACCAGTTCATCGACACCACCAACTCCGGCATCTCCTGGGCCAGCGCCAATCGCGGCACCCTCATCACCGGTGCCGCCGTTCTGCTCGTCGCGATCGTAGCCCTCATCGGTGGCTTCGCTCTCTACAACCACCGCTCGGAGCAGGCAGCAACCGACTATGGTGCCGCCATGCAGGCCTACCAGACGCCCATCGCTCAAGCTGGTCAGCCCGTGCCTCCCGGCGTCAAGACCTACCCCTCCGTCCTTGAGCGCGCCAAGGCCGCCAACGCCATGTTCCTCACCGTCTCGGACAAGTACGGCATGACCCACTCGGGGAAGCTCTCGCTCTACTTCGCTGGCCTCACCTACATCGAAGCCGGCCAGAACGGCCCCGCCGAGACCACCCTCAAGAAGGTCGCCGACGGCTGGAACTCCGATCTCTCCGCGCTTGCCAAGCTCTCTCTGGCTCAGCTCTATCGCCAAACCAGCCGCGATCCCCAAGCCATCGACCTCTACAACCAGCTCACCGCCAAGCCCACCTCCACCGTCCCCGCAGGTCTCGCCCAACTCCAGCTCGCCGAACTCTACGAGTCCGAAGGCAAGCCCGCCGACGCGAAGAAGATCTACGCTCAGCTCAAGGACAAGGACGCCAAGGGGCCCATCGGCCAGATCGCGCAGCAGAAGCTGAACCCGACCCCTGCAGGCGGCGGTCCCGGCGCAGCAATCCAGGCTCAGTAAGCATCCGTTCCAACCTTAAACTGAAGCGGCGGACCAGAACTCAGGTCCGCCTTTTCAGTTCAGCGGAGTTATAAGAGAAAGCCTACATAAGGGCACGACGTCAGCCGTACTACAGGCTGTAAATTCTGAGCGCGGCTTTATCCGCTGAGATACGTTGCTGGAAACACGTCCTCTCGACCGAAGCGCCGGACAGCATCACAGTCCGTCGCGTAGTCGAGAGACCCCGCATTGGCATTGCTTTTTCTGCTGCTTGGAAGCTCTATGCTCCCTCCAGCACCCTCACCCCGTAACCCTCCAAACTCACCGTCTCCGACACCGCCGCCCCGCTCAGCGCATCCTTCATCTTCCCCGCCACCTTTACCGAGACCGGCGCAGCGTTGTAGTTCAGCAGATAAGTCAGCGTCCCTTTGTTTGACCGCCGCGTCGTGATCTCCACTCCGCGAGGCACATCCGCTGTAACCTTCACCCCCGAGGTCGCGGAGAGTGTCAGAAGCACCCGAGCCAGATCCGCCGGCTCAAGATGCGCCCCCACATAAATTGCCTTGCCCTTACCGAAGCCATGCGACGTAATCGCCGCCTTCCCGGCGTACTGCCCCGTCGTATAAGTCGCCAGAACATCCGCTCCCTTCGGGTCGAGAATGTCACTCCACACCTTGCACTCCGCTTCGTTCCCCGCGAGCATGCCCGAGAATTTAACGCCCTGCTTCTCCGAATAAATCGGCTGCGTGTCGAGCACCTCCACACCCATCACATCCCTCAACAGCCCCGGCAGCGGAGTATCGACCACGCGGTCGTTCTCCTCCTTCACGCCCAGCCGGAAACCTGCGACAAACGTTCCACCACCCTGCACAAAGCTGCGAATCCGCTCCGCCTGCTGCTTGGTGACGATGTACATCACCGGCGCGTAAAGCACCTTGTACTGCGACAGGTCCTTCGTTGCGTCCACGATATCCACGCCCGCGTTCGACGCTCCCACGCACCCGTACCAGGTCATCAGCTCCGTCGCGTACTTCAGATTCATCTGGCTCGGCTGAATCGTCAGCGCCCAATCGGAGTTCGAGTCGAAGCACAGCGCCACCTCCGCCACATATGGAGCATTCAGCGCCTCATGCCCCAGCGACTTCAGCTCCTTGATCGTCTGCCTCATCTCGTCGAACCCCGGACTATGCGACCGGTCGTGACGGATCATCCCGTGCCAGTACTCCTCCGCCCCGAAGTTCGCCGTGTCCCAGCGGAAGTAGTTGATCCCCATCGCTCCATGCGCGACCGCCTGGTACGTCCACAGCCGAATCTGCCCCGGCTCCGGCTGCGGCGAAAAGTACGGCTGCCCCGCCTTGCCCGACTGCTCTTCCATAATCATGAAGGGCTTGCCATCCTTTGCGCTGCGCGAAAAATCATGCGCAAACGAAGCCACCGAAGAAGTACTCTGCCCGCCAAAGAACAGCGCAAAGAACCCCGGATAGTTGTCCGCCGAGACGAAGTCCAGCTTCCGATACAGGTCCCGCGCGTCGATCGTGTCCACCACACCCGGCAGGTTATTCGTCGTAATAAAGTGCTTCGGACACTCCCGCCGCAATACCATCAACTGCTCTTCGAGATAGCTCACATTCGCGTAGCTCTGATACCGGTCATAGTCCAGCATCAGACCCGGATTCGTCGGAGCGCCCGATGGCAGCGGCACCGGAATCTGCGTCCAGTCCGTATACGTGTTGCTCCAGAAGACCGTCCCCCACGCCTCGTTTACCGCCTCCAGCGTCTTGTACTTCTCCCTGGTCCACGCCTGAAATCCCTCGCCGCAAAACCGGCAGTAGCAACGCGCGTCGCTTCCCAGCGTCAATTCGTTATCGATCTGCCACCCTGCCACACCCGGCGTACTGGCGAACCGCTTCGCCATCTCTGTCGCAATCGTCAACGACAGCTTCCGGTAAGTCTTATTCGTCGGACAGGTGAACCTCCGCGACCCATAAGTCAGCGTGACGCCATGCTCATTCACGATCAGGATCTCGGGATACTTCTTCGATAGCCACGAAGGCGGTGCAGCCGTCGGCGTCCCTAGGATCACCGCGATCCCATGCGCGTTCAAAATCTTCACCGAACGCTCCAGCCACTCGAAGTGGAAGAAGCCCTCCCTCGGCTCCATAAGAGCCCAGGCAAACTCAGCGATGCGGACATTCGTGATGCCCATCGCCGCCATCTGCACGGCGTCGTCTTCCCAAAGATGTTCAGGCGTCTGATCTGGATAGTAGTCAGTCCCGAGTAGTAGCAAATTGGAGGAAACGTTTACCCCATCGCCCTGACTAAACCCCACCCGGCCCGGCAGAAATCCCAGCGTCGCTACGGTCGCTCCAGCACTCAACACAAACATCCGTCGATCCATGTTTCCTCCAAGGCCGATCTTTATAGCAGCCTCAACATACGATCGGCAATCGACGTCCTGGTAAACGTTCCCTAAATGGCGTCTCCCTTTCCCGAGTGCCTCGTCACGGATCGACGACTTGTCTTCTAAAAGACGTGCACCGCTAGGCTGAGAACAAGCATGAGGCCGACAACCGCCACCGGTTGAATCTTCCACTGAGTCAGCAGGACGAACGCAACCAGCACAATCAGAAAGTCCCAAGGGCCGTGCACGGTGGATGTCCAAAGCGGGGAAAAGAGCGCAGCGATGAGCACACCAACAACTGCGGCGTTGACGCCTCGCAGAACGGCCTGCATCGGTCGAAGCTCACGCCAGCGGTGCCAGAACGGCAAGATGGCACCCATTGCCAACAATCCCGGCGCGCTCAGCGCGATGAGTCCGAGCAGACCCAACCAGACACGATGCGCCGATCCCTGGATAGAAGCCCCTAGAAACCCTCCGAAAGTGAAAAGCGGTCCGGGCAGAGCCTGGGCTGCTCCATACCCCGAAAGAAAGACGGACTCCTTTACCCAGCCGGGATCGACCACCGCAGTCTTCAGCAACGGCAGAACGACATGCCCCCCGCCAAAGACCAGCGCCCCGCAGAGGTAAAAGGCCGAAAGCACTTTGATCGCCAAGGCATGGGAGAGATAGCCAGCCAGCGGCAGCACGACGAGCAGCGCAAGAAGTCCAACTGCACAAAAAATCCCTTCTCGCTTTGAAGAAGGCAGCAGCACAACCTTCGGCTCCGGCAACGCAGCAGAGTGGAAGAGCAGGACACCCGCCGCGCCGCCAACCAGGATAGCCAGAAGCGTCGCAAAATGTGAAGGCCCGAAGAGGACGATGGCAAGAGCAATCACGGCTAACGTCATCCGCTCGCGATCCGGAGCGAGAGAACGCTGCATCGTCATGACTGCCTGAGCAACGATAGCGACGGAGACGAGCTGTAGACCGTGGACAACGCGAGCGCCCAGCGGCCCAGAGAGATACGCTGTCCCGTAGGCGAACACAAGCATGAGCACCGCAGAAGGGAGAGTGAACCCAATCCACGCCGCGAGTCCGCCAAACCATCCGGCTCGTAGAATGCCCAGGCCGAAACAAACCTGGCTGCTCGATGGCCCAGGAAGCGATTGTGCCAACGCGATGATCTCTGCAAAAGTGTCTTCGTCGCACCATCTTCGTTGCGCAATGAGATCTTTCTGAAAGTAGCCCAGATGAGCCACAGGTCCTCCGAAAGACACACACCCCAGGCGGAGGAAGGCAAGGAACACCTCCAGCACTGTTCCTCGTCCCGGCTCCTGCTTCATCGTCAGTCCTTTTCCCAGGAAGTTTGCAGAGCCCTTCGCATCGCTGTCCCTACAGCGACTTCAAGAACCGCAGAAGTCCTTCAAAGTAAACCTCCTGGTCGTCCCACATCGCCAGATGGCTCCCATTTGGGCAAATCAGCGACGTCCCATCCGCCACCATCTCCGCCATCTTCTTCAAGTCCTCGGGATCCATCGTGTCGTGCGCCGCGCCGATCGTCAGCGTCTTCACCTTGATCTCGTGCAGCCGGTCCCAGCTCTCCCAGTCCTTGAAGTTCCCCGTCACCACGAACTCGCTCTTGCCCTGCATCTCGTTATAGATCGCAAGGTTCGCCTCACGGAACGCCCGCGTCACCGGCTCCGGCCACGGCTTTGTTCTGCAGATCACCTGCGGATAAAGCTCCTCCATCATGATCCGTTCGTACTCCGGATTGTCGTAGTCTCGCGCCGCGTCCAGAATCTCCAGTCGCTCCCGCGACTCTGGCCCCAGCAGCCCTTTCAGGTAATCCAACCGCCCCAGGTAAGCCTGGATCCCCGCCGTCATATTCGAGATCACCAGCCCCTTCAAGTGTCGCTGATACTTCAGCGCATACTCGATCGAGAGCATCCCGCCCCAGCTCTGCCCATACAGCACAAAGTCCTCGAGCCCCAGCCCCACGCGGACCTCTTCCACCTCTTCGCGATACCGCTCCCGCGTCCACAGCGACGCATCATCCGGCTTGTCCGAGTTCCCGCACCCAAGCTGATCGTAGTAGTACATCTCGATACCGGCCTGCGGCAGAAACGACTCCATCGCCTCAAGATACTGGTGAGTAAACCCCGGCCCGCCATGTAGCAGCAGAACCTTCAGGGGCCCCTCGCCCATCCGCTTGGTCCACACCTTGTACCGGCCACCCATCACCGGAATCATCTTGATCCCCGCCACCTTGATCCCAACCGGATTCAACCCGTCGCTCATCGCAGCAGTATACCCACGCGCTTCAGAAAGCGGAGTCTGACCGAAAGCCCCAGACTCCGCTGCTTTGACCCTTCCATCCGTACAGCAAGAGCTAGTGCGCGATCCAGGTCCAATTCAGGATCTTGATCGAACTTGCCGTGGCTCCGGTCCCGGCTGTGAACCCGGCAAACGCCTGTGCCGGTATCAACGATTCCAGCCCGCTTCCCGAGTACAGCTTTGTGGTGAAGTTCTGGTACTGGTCGAGGTCCGTGATGGAGAGCGTCAGATTCGTCCCATCCGATTCGATCCGCGCATGGAACGTGTGCCCGGTATAGAACAGAATCCCGGTCCTTCCCAGGTCGATCGATGGCGTAGTCGGAGATGCGCCGTTCAGGTATAGGCCAGTCGAGTCTGTCCCCTCGCCCGCATTGTTATGCGTATCGAACTTTATTGCCAGGCTGTTGCCGATCACCGCCCCGCCCCCGCCCGGAGTTGCCGGACCGTAGCCCAGCCCTCCCCCCTGCGAGCCGATTGAACCTAGCCGCTGGTTCTGGATCACAAACGCGAACCCATCCCCCTGGCCATTCGCGATCTGAAAGTCGAAGTCGGTTGAGAAGAAGCCATGCGGCAGCACCTTCGCAATCTCGAACGCTGCGGTCGCCTGGAACTGGGTGCCATTGGTCAACTGCAACACGGATCCATTGACCGCCGCAACGCCATTGAAGCCAAGTCCCGTCCCTCCCGTGAACCCATCAAACGGCTGCCCCGTTCCCGGCGCGAATCCGTCCGGATAGGTTGGCTTAGGATAGGGAAACAGCGACGGAGCTGGCGGAAAGGCGTCGACATTGATGCTCCAATCGTAGATCGTCTGAATGGCTGTGCCGGCGCCGGTCCCTCCAGTGAATCCCGCGTAGAAGGCGCTGCCGCCCAGCGGATAGGCCGTCGAGAGAAACAACGTGAAATCAGTGGACTTTTGCGTCACGAGATCGGTAAGCATCACCTCGATTTGATCTGAATTTTGCGAGAAGATCCTCGCGTGAAAACGATGGCCGCTATGCAGATCGAGTCCGGATGGCGTCAGATCGACCGGAGCGGTGAAATTCGGGTTTAGGGACTTAGTAACTCCGTTCTCCTCAAGCCTCACGGAATTGCTGCCTTCGCCCTGGTTACTATGTAGATCGAAGGCCACCGCCAGGCTGTTCGTGATGCTCGCTCCCGTTCCGCCGGCAGGATTTCCATAGCCAAGGCCGCTGCCGGAAGAGCCAATGGCGTTCGGACCATTCGATTGCAGTACGAAGGCGAAACCGTCAGCATTGGCATCCGTCAATTGGAAGTCGAAGTCTGACTCGAAAGAGGAGACGGCAGTCAACTCGATCCTCTTCTTTGAGAAGAAGCTGCCGCTCTCGAACTGACCGCCATCGGTCAACTCGATTGCCGACCCTTGCAGCTTGGCGCTCCCGTTCAACTGTAGCCCCGTCTCTCCCGCGAATCCGCTTCCGTACGCAACTCCCGCTGAATCGACCTCGCTGCCCGGCGACACACTGCCGCTGTGAAAGGTGTCCCCAGAGTAAGTGGAGATGATGTTGTGTACCCCCGAATCGAGCGGCACAGCCGTGCTACTGCTCGCAACCAATGTCTGGCTCAATGAAGGCACAAAGCTCGTCGATGCCGAGGCGCTCAACGGGTTTAGCTCCAGCAGGTCAGGAATCCCGTCACCCGTGAAGTCTGCGTAAGCAAGCACGGGATACACGTACCCATTCGGCTGCGGAAGGATCAGTGTGGACATGTAAAAAACGCCCTGCCCGGGTGGGTTGGTGATCTGCTGGGCCGCAAAATACGACCCGAGATATCCTTCCGACCCGGCGAATCCCGCTACATCCAGATTGCCGTTGCCGATGACGTCAGCGGCGAATAGGTAGTTCAACCCGTTGCTGCCGTGTTGCACGAAGGTAGAGTCACCGTTGCCGTGCAAGAAGGCGCCGATGCCGAATCCTGTGAAATTGATGTCCAGAAAGCCATCGTTGTCAAAGTCACCGACCAGAAGAGTACCCGCATCGCTCAAATCCTTGTAAGGATTTCCCGATAACGTAACTGCTGTCACGGGGAGTGACTGCAAAGTGCCATCCCCGTTCCCGCCGAGAACCAGAATCTGTTGTGTCACCACGTCGTACAGGGCCAGGTCCTGAAATCCATCGTGGTTGAAGTCCGCAATCGCTGGATTGGCTAAAGTGTCTCCGCCTATTGAAATCGCCGCCTGCACTGCAAACGTCCCGTCACCCTGTCCCAGCAGGACATGGATTGCACCACCGCCCGAAGCGGTCTTGCTGATCAGAACCAGGTCAGCTATCCCGTCCCTATTAAGGTCTCCCGTCGCCAGAAACAACGGGCTGTCGTTAAGAGGCGTGGACGTAGCTGCCGTAAACGTCCCGTTCCCATTTCCCAACCCGACATAAATCGAGTTCGTCTCCGTGTCCGGAATTGCAATATCCAGCTTGCCGTCTCCGTTGAAGTCCGCAGTAAGCAGAGCGCCATGTGCCCCAGTCGGCCCCGCAGGTGTAGGCGCGGGCGTAAAGGCTCCAGCCCCGTTGCCAAGCAGAACGTTCAATGTAGAAGCGCTATTGGTCTCCGCGATGTCCTGGAATCCATCGTTATTGAAGTCCCCGGTCGTCGCTGCAACCGCCGTTGTCTTGAGCGTCACAGGGACGCTGGAGAGATCCAGCGAACTTCCGGTCGGAAAGCTAAGATAAGGGAGATAGTTGACATTCACAGCCACCGGCGCGGTCGCCAGCAAAGCATTGTCCCTCGACGCGTCTGTAAATGTGACCGTTCCGCCAGGTCTAATGCTTCCCACGCTCTGTACATTCGCCGAGAACGTATATCCGCTGGTTGCCGCAACCGCCCCACCGCTTGTTTGGGTCGCCGCGACCGCGGCGCTGGGCGTCGTCGAAAGTCCGTGCCCCACGGAGATGCTCGTAGCGTAGGTCTTTGTCCCGTGAAAGATCGCCCGCAGCGCGTGCGGCCCCGGCGCAAGCTGCAGTCGGATCGTCGCCGTCCCATTCGCCAGCAATTGTGCACGACCGATCGGTGCTTCGTTCTCACAGTTTGTCGGCCCCTTGTCGCAAAAGATCACCAGCCCCGGATGGACCACCGTAGCGCCGGACGTGACCGTCGCCGTCAGCGTCGTCACGCACCCCTGTTGCAGACAGGCGGAACTCACATTTAATGCCGTTGTTGTGGAGGCTTGGGCGCTGCACTTTACAGGCGAGCCAAACACTGCAAATGCGAGCATAGCCAGGAAAAAAGACGGGACGAGACGCAGAACTCTCATGTAGATCTCCGTATGCTGAGGTCGCTTAGGAATGATGGTTGTCGAACTTACTTTCGATTTCGATGCCAGGCCGTTCTGCTTGCATCGACGAGGGGAACTGGGGAGTTCGACCCGATGAGTATCGCCTTTCACCGTGCGGCGTCGTGCACCATCCTGAGTCGGCGGAATCATACGCTGCCAATATGCAGGTTTTCGAGACAAAAAATGGGGATCTCCGATTTTAGGATTCAGCAGTAGGCAATCGCCAGAATCTCGCCGCCCACTCAACCCTTGAGTCACCCGTAGCCGCGACTCCGCCGCTACACCTAGTACTTATGCTCTTCATGCAGCGGAGTCTCACCCACAACCGCAAACTCTCGAGCTTCCTTGTCAGGCTTTGTATTGATTGCCACTCCCGGAGCCAGCTTCCTCGCAATCTCCTTCTGCGACCGCAGCCCCGCCACCGTGCTCCACTGGTCGTTCTTCTTCGGCTCCGTGATCCAATCCGAAACCGGCATCCCCAGGTACTCCGCCAGCGCATGAGCATACGGCTCGTACAGCTTCCGGATCGCCTTCAGCCGCTCCTCCGAAGCCGGATCGCCGCACAGCTCAATGTCGGTATCGTTCAGCAGCCCGCACAGCCTGCGGAAGTCCGCCATCGGCAGCCGGTCGATCTCCTGCTGCGCTGCCCACTCCTTCTGCTCCTTCAGATGAAATACCAGCACCAGGTCGACCAACGCATGCCTTGCCATCGCGAAGGTCAACTGAGCCTGCCGCACCGGCGTCCCCTGCAGGCTCGTAATCAGCACGGAGCAAGCATCCAACACCGCCGTCAGAGCCGACAGCCAGCTCTGGTTGTCATGCTGCGATCGGTAGTAGCAAAGAATCGGGTACGACACATGCGACTCCAGCAGCTCTGCCGACCACCGCTCCCACTCCGCCAGCAGCGTCACAATCGCCTCATCGCCACCATCGAACCCATGCCGCCGCAGCAACTCTCCCGCAGTCGGCGGCGACCCCGCCCGCCCATCCAGCAGCGCAATACTCACCTCGCGCTTCGAAAACGCCCCGTACAGTACCGGCACGTACCCGATAACCAGCGCCACAAATCCCAGCCCCACGCCCGCCTCGGTAATAATCATCGCCCGCGCCGAGACTACCTGCGGCAGGATGTCCCCCAGCCCTAGCGTGAACAGCGTGGTCCCGCTCACGTAGAGGTCCGTCCGAAACTGATCGAACCCGCTAGTCGCCACATGCCCCGTCACGTCGTGGAACGGCGACCCCATCGCGAAGAACAGCAGAGCGAACCCGATCTCCAGCAGCGCAGCCCAGACCACCAGCAGCAGGATCAGGGATGCCGGGCCGTAGATCCCGTAAAAGTCCTCCCGCGCCCGCTTGCTCTCGATCCTCTTCGCGATCCCCGACCACGGCCCCCACGTTGCGATAAAAAATAGCCGCGTGATCCGAAATCGTCCCGCCGGACGCCTTGGCAGGATGATCGTCTGGAACGTGTCCAGACCTACCGCCAACAAAAACACGACTCCCGCGACTCCCGCTATGATCTGCAAAACTCTTTTGGCTCCAAATCAGATTTTAGGTCATGTCCGGAACGGCAACTTTTCCTCGCCTTAGAATAATGAAGCTTATGTTTTCTGGCAGACAGTAACACCTCGAGAATCTCGATAATCTGGCCGAACTTGTCTTCCAATTTCTGTATCACGCTTCAGGGGCCCCCATCGTTACGCAACCTCTCTCCCAGCAGAGCTACACCATGAAACGAGTCCTGGTCATTGACGACGAGCCGATCACGGCCGACACCCTGGGCCTGATATTTCGCAAGCGCGGGTTCGACACCCACGTCGTCTACAACGTAGACGCCGCCCTCGATTACGTTCGCGAGTCGCATCCACAACTTATCCTCTGCGACATCACCATGCCCGGCCGCGACGGCCTCGAGTTCATGGTCGAACTCACCCGCATGAACTCCGCCTGCCCCGTCATCGTGCTCACCGGCTACATCACCAACCTGCCTCCGGTCCGCGAACAGATTCGCAAGATGCCGCAGAGCACCCACGTCTTCCTCAAGCCCTGCCCTCCCGAAGAGATCCTCCGCGAAGCCGCCCGCATGCTCTCCGTCGCCAGCTGAACCGATCTCGATCGGTTAGGGATTGCGTACGTTCCTTCCCAGTCGCAACTCAGCGATAGGGACGGGCCTGCCGAACAGATATCCCTGGTACGCTTTGCATCCTTGCGATGCCAGGTAATCCCGTTGCTCCTGCGTCTCCACACCCTCGGCGACAACGGCAAGCCCCAGGCTCGCGCCCAGCGCCATGATCGAGCAGGCAATCACAGCGTCGTTTGGATTCGTCAGGATGTCCTTCACAAACGTTCGGTCGATCTTCAACTCATCAAGCGGAAGACTCTGTAGATATCCCAACGAGGAGTAGCCGATACCAAAGTCGTCCAGCGAAAAGTAGAGGCCCCTCGCCTTCAACGCCCTCATCTTGGAAACCGTGTCCTCCGTCAGCCCCAGCATCACCCGCTCGGTAAACTCCAGCACCAGCCTCTTTGGATTGATGCCCGTCCGGTCGATCACCTTCAGCATCCGCGGCACGAACTCCGGGTGCGAAAACTCCAGCGCGCTCACGTTGATCGCAATCGTCAACTCGGCAGTCTCCGGATCAGCGCTCCAGCGAAGAAGCTGAATACATGCCGCTTCCAGCACCCACTGCCCGATCAGGCCAATCAACCCCTTCTCCTCGGCGAAGGCAATAAACTCGCCGGGCGACAGCAGTCCACGCTTCGGGTGGGGCCATCGTAGCAACGCCTCAACGCCGGTCAGCTTATTGGCACTGTCCACCTGCGGCTGGTAGTAAAGGACGAACTCGTTCTCCTGGAGCCCACGTCTCAAATCCACATCGAGTACGTCCCGCGCAGTCTCGACCGCCTGCATCTCCGGATCAAAGAATTGCATCGTGCTGATGCCCATGGTCTTCGCACGGTACAGCGCCATGTCGGCACGCTTCAGCAGGTCTTCCACGGAAGACAGGTTGTCCTTGAAGAGAGTGACGCCCAGGCTGCCGGAGCAGCAGTATTCATACTTGTTCAGCTGATAGCACGCCTCGAAGGTCGCGAGGATCTTCTCGCCAACCACCTTTGCCTGCTCCGCTGCCTCAACCGGATTCTTCGAGAGGTGCAGGATCATCACGATAAATTCATCGCCGCCGAGCCGCGCCACCGTGTCGCACTCTCGGATGCAGCCCGTGATCCGGGCGGCAACCTGCTGCAGCAGCAGATCGCCCATGACGTGTCCCTGGGTGTCGTTTAGGTTCTTGAAGGAGTTCAAATCGATAAAGAAGATCGCCCCATGATGATGCGTTCGGACGCACTCCAGGAACGCGTGTTGCAGACGATCCAGCAGCAGCCGCCGGTTCGGAAGCGACGTCAGCGGATCGTAGAACGCCAGGTGCTTGATCTCTGCCTCAGCCTTCTTCCGCGCTGTAATGTCCACCACCGTCAGCCGTACCGGAGATCGGACGTCCTTTGCCGTTACCCGCAGGCAATCGATCTGCGCATCGAAGATCGTCCCATCCAGCCGTCTCAGGGATAGATCCATCCTCTCGGGATCGCCACTCGCCGTCACATCTTCCAGAAGCTGCGCATACCGATGTTCGTCCTGGGCAACCACGAATCCGGCAAAGGGCAGGCCAATGATCTC
The DNA here is from genome assembly GCF_014203275.1 of Granulicella aggregans. Lineage (GTDB taxonomy): Bacteria > Acidobacteriota > Terriglobia > Terriglobales > Acidobacteriaceae > Edaphobacter. The sequence continues at coordinate 332,530 of NZ_JACHIP010000002.1, read as the reverse complement.
ATCCCTGCGCCCCGACAGAAGCCTCGTTCCCGTTCGGTTCACGTCCAGGACCGACGCAAGAAGATCCAGCGTGAGATAGCCTACCGGTGCCAGCTCATACAGATTGATGTACTGGTGCTTGATCGACTCCGACTCTTCTAGAGAGGCGCGCGTCTCAGAGAGAGTTTGCTCCAACAGTCTCATCTGGTCTCGAAGTTCGCGGTCGCCTATCAAGCCGTCACTTGGTCGCCCTTCCGCTGGTCGTCCTGAATGGAGGTTCATGCAGTTGCACCGCGAGCAATGGGCAGCGCAAAAAAAAGGAACATGTCGAATCGTGTAGTTTGCATAGTGGCGCCTCTGCGTAAGTCTCTATAGAGCGTTGAGCGAAGTGCCAAGCCAGAAGGAAATCTGCCCGTTCCGCCACTTTGGGCGATGTTCATGAGATGCGGAAGCTTAGCCTAAGTGGTCCCGCTACATGACTAAAGTCATCTAGCGGACAGAGCTATTGTTCAAGCCGGTCTTCCGGGAGCGCAAACCTTCACGACCGTTCGCAATCGGACATCCGTTCCGGAAAATGAACATTTCAACCCGAGTCGCTCGCCGAAGAACTCAATACCACCAGCCACTTAGCCGTGCTTCGCTTCGGCACTCAAAGTGCCCCCACACGCGAACGTAGCTCCGCCATAAAAGGAGTTCCACCCATGTCGCACTTCGAACGCATCCGAGATGTCATCTCCGGTCCCTTCAGCCCAGGCATCATCGACCAGCGCCTCGCCTCCGGCTGGCAGCTTCTCTCAATCGAGTGGCGCCGTGAACTTCCCGCCATGGAAGCCCCCCCCACCGGCGCCTTCGCAGACGATATCCCCTACGGCCTCCGCATCTCCGACGACTGCACCCGCCTCGAGATCGACCCCACTGAAAACCAGGTGATGAAGCAGATGATGGATCTCCTCGCCCAGGACTTCCCCTACTCCAGCATTGTCAGCGACCTCAACGAAAAGGGCTTCCGCACCCGCGATGGCAGCCTCTGGACCCGCGTCGCCGTCTTCAACATGATGCCGCGTCTCATCGAAGCCGGCCCCCGCCTGCTCTCGGACGACGACTGGAGACGCCGCCACGCCACCGCAGCGTCGCCCAGACTCAGAACCTGAACGGCCAGATAAGGCGTAGCAGAAACCGCACCACACTCAGGCTCAGGCTGAACTCCGGATCATCCGCATACAGATTCCCCGGTTTCGGATCGAGCGCCCGAATTTTTTCCTCGGTCAAATCGTCAGTGAACCCAAACGACCGAGCCACCGGCTTCGGCTTACGCACCGGATACGGCTGAAAGTTCGCGCATGCCCGCTTGCAAACCACGCAGTCGGCGTGAAAGGTGGCATGGTCCGCGCAGTGATGCTGGCCCGGGTCTCCAATCGTCCTCCCCGGCCTCACCACCTCCATCTCCGCACTCCCATGAGGCGAGCGAACCGGACGAAGCAGAACACCTTTATCTTCCGGATCAGGCCGTTCCATGGCCTGAAGTCTACTACCGCAGGCCACCGGGTGCCCCACATCTCGCCTCTGAGATGTGGGACGTAAAAGTTCCCGCGCCCAAACCCCGGGGTGCCCCATTCATCGCGCCTCTGTCTTATGCGATGAGTGGGACATTCGCGCCAAGCGCGAACCGCCCCCGCCCACTCCCAGAATGCTAAACTTCCCTCTGGATGCCCGCCGGAGAGAACTCGACCCCACCCGACACCCTGGCCAGCCTGCGCCGCAAATCCCGCCCCAAGGTGGAAAAAAGCCGCCCCACCCAACCCGACCTCTTCTCCACCCACGAACCCGCGCCAGCCCCAGAATCTACGAAATCCGTCAGTCTGAGCGAAGCGAAGAATCCCCGCATTCCGGCCCCCGCCATCGCCGTTCCGATAGAGCAAGAACGCCGCATCTACTCCGTCCGCGCCCTCGTCGCCGACATCCGCCAGCACACCGAGTCCGCCTACTCCAACGTCTGGGTCGAAGGCGAGATCTCGAACTGCCGCCCCGCCGCCTCCGGCCACATCTACTTCACCTTGAAGGATGGCGAAGCCCAGCTCCCCATCGTCCTCTTCCGCCGCCAGGCCCAGCTCCTCCGCTTCCGCCCACAAGACGGCCTCGCCGTCCTCGTCCGCGGCCGCATCTCCGTCTACGAGTCCCGAGGCCAGCTCCAGCTCATCGCCGAGACCATGGAGCCCCGCGGCGCAGGCGCACTCCAACTCGCCTTCGAACAACTCAAGCGCCGCCTCGCCGACGAAGGCCTCTTCGACGCCGACCGCAAGCGCTCCCTGCCGCCCTTCCCGCACTGCATCGGAGTCGTCACCTCGCCCACCGGCGCCGTTATCCGCGACATCGTCACCGTCGTCCGCCGCCGCCACGCCCGCCTCAACCTGCTCATCTATCCCGCTCTCATGCAGGGCGCAAACAGCCCTCAGACAGTCATCGACGGCATCGCCTGGTTCAACGCGCATCCTGACCGAGTCGACCTCATCGTCATCGCAAGAGGCGGCGGCTCCATCGAAGACCTCGCCGGCTTCAACGACGAGTCCCTCGCCCGCGCCATCGCTGCCAGCGAGCTCCCCATCGTCTCCGCCATCGGCCACGAGACCGACTTCACCATCGCCGACTTCGTAGCCGACCTCCGCGCTCCCACGCCATCCGCCGCCGCCGAACTCATTACCGCCGCCCAGCACCGCATCGAAGACCGCGTCCAGTCCCTCACCACCCGCCTCCAGCGCGCCATCTCGTATAGCCTCATGCAGTCGCGGCAGCGATACGCCCGCCTCTCTGCTGACTCCGTCCTCATCCGCCTCCGCGACAACCTCTACCGCCGCGAACAGCATCTCGACGACCTCGCCTATCGCGCCGACTCCGCCCTCCACCGCCGCTTCCGCTCTCATGTGGCCCGACTCGCCGGCCTCACCGCCCGCCTCCAGCAGCAAGCCCCCACGGCACGCTTGGCCCTTGCCGATCGCCGCCTCGACCGCGCCCGCGAAGCCCTCATCCGCACCGGCAGCCACCTCCTCGACACCCGCCGCACTCGCCTCGCCTCTGCCGCGACCCGTCTCCACGCCCTCTCGCCTCTAGCCGTGCTCAATCGTGGCTACGCCCTCATCTACTCAGAGCAGGGAAGTCTTCTGCACAACGCCGCCGAAGCACGCCCCGGCCAACGCATCAGCGCTCGTCTTGCCACTGGCACCCTTACCGCAACAGTTTTGGAGATTGAATCAAAGTGAAAAAACTCTTCGGCACCGACGGCATCCGCGCCGTCGCCGGCCAGGCCCCGCTCGACCCGCCCACCATCTATGCCGTAGGCCTTGCGCTCGCCCATCACCTCGGCAACTCGCCAAAGGTGTTGATCGGCATGGACACGCGTGAATCCGGGCCCTCCATCGCCGCCACCCTCACCTCCGGCCTCATCGCCGGCGGAGCCACGGTCGAATCCGCCGGCATCATCACTACCCCCGGCGTAGCGTACCTCGCCGCCACCCACAACTTCGCTGCGGGCATCGTCATCTCCGCCTCGCACAATCCCTGGGAAGACAACGGCATCAAGCTCTTCGGCCCCGACGGCTTCAAGCTCCCGGACGCCACCGAACTAGCCATCGAAGCCGAAATCTTCAAACAGCTCGATGCCGCCACTGCGAACCCAGAGACTGCCCATGGAAATGTCACCCTGAGCGAAGCGCAAAGCGAGGAGTCGAAGGACCTGCAGTTAAGTGGCACCGCAACCACCCCCACAGTCAACGAATCCGACCGCCTAACCTACATCAACTTCCTCTTAAACTCCGTTCCCGATCTCACCCTGGCCAACCAGAAGATCGTCATCGACTGCGCCAACGGAGCCGCATCCTCAATAGCCCCTCAGTTGTTCGCCTCCTTGATCGAACGAGCGGGAGGCGAAGCGATCATCACCCACGCCAGCCCAGACGGTCGCAACATCAACGAGCACTGCGGTGCCCTCCACCCCATCGTCGTCGCGCAGGAAGTAGTAGCCCAAAAAGCCTCGCTCGGCATCACCTTCGACGGCGACGCAGACCGCGCTCTCTTCGCCGACCACCACGGCAACGTCATCAACGGCGACGCCGTCCTCCTCCTGGCCGCCCGCGATCTAGCCGCCCGCAACGCCTTAGCTAACCAAACTGTCGTCGCCACCACCATGTCAAATATGGGCCTCGAAGCCGCCCTGAAACGCACGAATATAAAAATGCTCCGCGCCAACGTAGGCGACAAGTACGTCCTTGAGCAGATGCTCGCCACCGGCGCATCGCTCGGCGGCGAACAATCCGGCCACATCATCTTCTCCGGCCGCAGCACCACCGGCGACGGCCTGCTGACCGCCCTGCTGCTCCTCGACATCGTGCAAAGAGCAGGGAAGTCCCTTGCCGACCTAACCTCTGACCTCAAGACCTTCCCCCAGGTCATCGTCAACGTCAAGGTCCGCGAAAAACGCCCGCTCGAGACCATCCCCACCGTAGCCGCCGCCATCGCCGCGGCCGAGCACGATCTCGAAGACAGTGGCCGCGTCGTCATCCGCTACAGCGGCACCGAAGCCCTAGCCCGCGTCATGATCGAAGCCGAATCCGAACCCCTCATGCGCCACCACTCAGAGGCAATCGCCGCCGCCATCCGCACTGAACTCGGTATCTAGGCACTAGATAATCGGACGCTAAAGCAGCCGGATCGCCCAGACCGCGAGCGCTCCCAGCCCGCCGACGAAAGCCAGTTCCGCTCCGGTCACCGCGATCATGATGCTCCAGCGAACGAATGCCTCGTTCTGCACCGGCTTTTTGTCCTCAGGGGGTTGATACAAATAGAGCGACCCGCTCGGCTGCCCCTCTACTTCAACTGGCGACAGCGACTTAACTCCGCCCACTACGTTTCCAGGCTCATAGCCGCGACTTGCCATCCAGTCTCTGGCGGTGCGGTGAATAAACGTCTCTTGCGTAGCGAATTTGCCATCGGGCAATTTGATCTTGCCTGATGGCAGTCTCCGCCTCATTCCCAGCGGAGTCCGCCAGTTCTCCACGCCGTCATCCTTGTCGTAGTACCGGTGCGGCAATAGCTCCAGCAGACACCACGATCCATTCAACGACGGATGCACCATCTTCTTGGTCGGCTTGACGTAAAGGTCTTTGAGCGCCGCGATACGCCGCAACTCATCGAGCTCAGTCGCCGCATCCGGCATAGGATTTATGTCCTCACCCAGCACAAGCTGCTGCATATGCAGTTTGATGTCCGCCCCGGCCTTCTCTATCTCTCCGATCATCCACTCAAGAGAATTGTTTGAGAGCACGCTCGAGTCCTGGGAATAGCTGCCGCCTACATCAGAGTGAACACCCGGAAACCAGACCTGCAGCACATCCTGAGTCGGGTGTGGATCGTCCTCCGAAGCGATCGCCGCCAACTGCTGGTCTGTTGCCTTTTCGAACAGGTTGTCGCGATAAAAGCATCGCCGCTCATCGATGCTGATCGCATGCCGCGCAGTCTTTACCGTGGGATTCTGGGCGACACTGAACAGCCGCAGCGGCGTATTGATCCAGCCCACCGACGACACCGTGTCCCAGATACCCAGAAAATGGATCCGAAACTTCCGGCGCGAAAAGGTCTCTTTGAATCGGGTGTTGCTTTCGACCTTCTTCAACTTGCGGTCGTCATGCTGCCTTGCATACTCATTCCACGCATAGGGCAGATGTCCTTCGTTGCCTTTACACAAAAGTCCATACCCATCCAGAAGTCCGGCCAGGGCACGCACGGTGTAGGCGCCTCGCGAAAACCCGATCATATAGACCTGGTCGCCGTCGTCGTAGGTCTCCATTAAATATCTATAAGCATCCAGAACGTTGTCTTTGAACCCGGCGGCAAAGGCCATTCCCTTTGTCCGATACCACAGGCTGGCAAGCTTGCTCTCTGCCTTGGGATCATCGGATGTTCCGACACCTGGATGGTAATAACCAACCTGATTGTTCGTAATCCGCAGCGTCGAATACAGCTTCACCACATTCGAGTTGCTGTCGTCTGAATCAGTGTCGTCGATGAACTTATTGCCGGTGCCATCGCAGCAGACGACGATGTTCTTGGGCTTTTTAGTCTCGCCCTGGAAGTTCTCTGTAGCCACAACGCACGCTCCGCGAAAATGAATAGACCATTAATCGAGTTGCGCCAGACTACCAACTTGTTCCTATCAGTCAAGAAAAATAAAGGCTTGAACGCGGCTATCCCCATAGTCACGCTGCCCATTCACTCAGCTCTTTGGAAGGGAAGCGGCAGCGTGAGCTACCCCCACCACATCACGCTCAGCCCCGCCACCACTCCAAGCCCCGCCACTGCACCTGCGAGCCTCATTCCAGCCTTCTTCCCAATTAGCTGCGACATCGCGCTCAGCGAATAAACACTCACCGGCCCGAGGGTGCACAGCAGCGCCACCACGTAGGCGGCCGGAGCTCCAGCCCGATACAGTACAAACGCCAGAGCCACATCGAGCGCCATCGGCACCGGCAGCAGCGTACCTACAATTGCCACCCCGATCACCCCGATAACAGACACCGGCAGATGCGTCCCATACGCCGGAATCACCACGGCCATCGTTGCCCCCAGCACCGCCGCCAACAGCATCCAGGGCAGCGTCATCAAGGTCAATTTGGCAAAGTTCCGCAGGTATCGCTGCGCAAATTTACCCAGCCGCGCTCCCAGCGAAGGCTGTTCCTCGAACGATCCCATCGATAGAATCTTCCGCTTGTTCTCCGCCACCAGAAGAGGCACGCACGCCAGCAGCACCAACGGCACAGCGATTCTCCAAAGCGCAATGTGCAGCGGAAACAGCACAAACGCCATCGCCACTACGACAGGGTTCATCGTCGGCGAGCTGATCATCGCCGCCAGCGTCATCCGCGTGCTCGCCCCGCCGACGATCATGCTCTGCGCCACTGGCGTCGCGCAGTTCGTACACACGCCCATCGGAGCTCCCGCAACCGCCCCGCAAAGCACATTGCCTGCCGCGGAATCGAACCGCTTCGGCACCATCGCCCCGGCAAACAGAGTCATCAACGCCGCCCCAAACGGCAACGCGAAGTACATCCCAAACCGATTCGTATAGATCCAGTTCACGCTCGTCCGCGCTACCTGCTCTGCCACCGGCATCTCCGGCGTCACCTTCATCAGCGCGTCAAACGAGATCGTCCCGGCCACCTTCACACCGCTACCCGCGTGCAGCTTTTTCAGCAGCGCCGGATACCGCTGCTGGCTCCAGAAGATCAGCGCGATGCTCACCGCCAACAGGATAGAAAGCGAAACCTCAAGCCGAGGCAGGCGGCGGGCAGGCGCGGCAACGGCGACGGACGGAACGGAGAACGGTGCGGTGGACATAGGCATATAAGTCTGCCCGTACGATACAACATCGTCATCCATCAATAGGTGGAGATTCGCCGAGATCGCCGGGTGCCCCACCTCTCGCTTTTGAGATGTCGGACGAACAACCGACGGCGCCTCACCCCGCAACCTCTCTCGCATAGATCTGATACGAGACCTTCGGCCTCTCGTTCCCTTCATTCATCGCATAGACCCGGTCGCGAATCGCCGCATCCTCTGCCGTCACCCGCTCCCGGCTACGCAGGTAATCCAGCCACGACTCCATCAGGAACGTCTCATTCAGCCGCTCCGGATCGACCGCATCCCGATAGATCCCCCACCGGATCGCGCCATCCCGCAGCCTTACCCCCCGCAGCTCGTGGATCGCCTTGGTGAACGACACATAGTTCTCAGCCTTCACCACGTACTCAACTGAAACCCGCACCGGCCCCGCCGTCACATCCGAGTCACCCGCAAGCTGCGGTGCCGGTCTCGTCCACTGGTAAGGAGTATGGTCCGGCAGCGGCCCCTCAAGAATCTTGAACCGATGCACCACCGGCAGTGTCACCATCAACCCCACCGCCGCCGCGACCAGCGCCACCGGCGTCGAGCTATGCTCCGCCACAAACCCCCACGTAATCGATCCCAACGCCAGCCCGCCCTGGAACGTCATCAGATACGTCCCCAGCGCCCGCGCCTGCACCCACGCCGGCACCGCCAACTGCACCGAGGTGTTCAGCGTCGCCATCGTGCTCGTCCAGGCGAAGCCCGCAGCCATCAGCACCGCAATAATCACCCCGGGCGATCGCACCCGGGCCATCACCAGCAGCGTCAGCGCCATGTAGGCCGTCGCTACCGCAATCATGCGGCTCGCTCCAAACCTGCGCCGAACCTTCCCCAGCACGGTTGCCGCGATGACCGCCCCCAGCCCCAGCGACCCATTCAGAATGCCGTACCCCATCGCCCCCTGGTGAAGGTCGCGATTTGCCACCACCGCCAGCAACGACCACACCGCCGACACAAAAAACGTAAACGTAAACGCCCGTATCAACGACGACTGCAGAGAAGGCGAGTACCTCACATAACGCAGCCCCGATCGGATCGACCCCGCAATCCGTTCCGATGGCAGCACGCTCTTGAACAGCGGGATGCGTTTCCAGTTCACCAGCACCCAGATCACGCCCGCGAACGAAAGTGCATTCAGCAGGAAGACTGAGCCCGCGCCCTTATCGACTCCCTTGAACGCCGCCACCATCAGCCCGCCCAACGCCGGCCCGACAGCCCGCGCCAGGTTGTTGCTCGCCGAGTTCAGCGACACCGTATCCGGAATCAGCTCTCGCGGCACCAGCTCCGGCACAATCGCCTGCCACGCCGGGTTGTTCATCGCCGAACCCACATTCATCAGGAACGTGAAGGAGAGCAGCGCCCACGGCGAAATATGCCCCAGGAACGTCAGCACCGCCAGCACCGCGACGGTCGCCAGCATCCACGCCTGCCAGAAGATCAACAGCCGCCGCCGGTCGAAGATGTCCGCTGTCGCTCCCGCCAGCAGTCCGAAAAATAGAACCGGCAGACTAGCCGCCGCCTGCATCAGCGCGATCAGCAGCGGGGAAGCGGTTAGCGTCGTCATCAACCAGGTCGCCGCCGTGTCCTGCATCCACGTGCCTACGCTCGACACGGTCGACGCAATCCAGCGGTCACGAAACAGCGCAATCTTGAGCGGCGCAAACCCGCTCGTCGAAGTCACAGGCTGCAGTAGAGGTTTGATCTCCGGCGTAGAGTCTGGATTCTCGAAAGGCATCCATCTCAGTCTATCGGCACGCCAGTCGCGCGGTCTGACCCTGAGTCCGCCTCGCTTAAGGGCACGGCTCTAGCCGTGCCAAAACGCTATTGGGTGAAACACGGCTTCAGCCGCTGAGGTACGGTGGTTCGGTCCAAAACTTCGGGCTTAAAGAGGAAACCCACGCAGCGCGGTGGGGGCTGATGCGTGGGTTTGCCTGTTATTGCAACGAAGTGGGTGGACTTCGCTGTGACTGACTCAACCCGAAGGGAGTCTTGCCACTCACCTACGTTAGGTGATTCATTTCGAAATGTCAACAGTTTTGCTGGCAGAAATGCGGAGCGTTTCACTCTTCTCCACCCCGCCCGTTACTCTTGAAATGGCCCCGGCGGAAGCCGGAGCCGGAAATCAGGAGCAAAGTTTGAAGCAATCAACCCACAGCCTCGAAATCACCACCAGCGGCCAGGGCCTCTACGAGTTCACATCAACAGTCGTCCAGTGGGTCAGCCGCCAGCAGATCCACACCGGCCTGCTCACCGTCTTCTGCCGCCACACCTCCGCCTCCCTCCTCATCCAGGAGAACGCCGACCCCACCGTCCGCACCGACATCAAGGCTTACTTCGACCGCATCGCCCCAGAGAACTTCCCCTACCACCACGACTCCGAAGGCCCCGACGACATGCCCGCCCATCTGAAAACCGCGCTGACCCAAGTGCAGCTATCCATCCCACTCATGGAGGGCCGCCTCGCCCTCGGCACCTGGCAGGGTATCTACCTCTTCGAACACCGCGTCCGCCCGCACCGCCGGGAGATCGTCCTTCACCTCATCGGCGAATAAAGCGATCAGGCGTTCTAGAATCGGGACGTGCTAATCGACCGAGTCCGGCCCAGCCTCCATCTCTCTGCTGCCAAACCCGTCCTCGCCTCTCTGCTCCTATTTTTCCAGGCCGCCCCGCACCCCGAAGCCTCCCCGCAGCACTTCCGCTACCAGCGCACCATCCGCCTTCCCAGCTCTGTCACCCAACTCACCGGCGAGTCCTGCGCCGTCCTGGACGCCTCCGTCTTCACCCACGCCTCCCCGTCCCTCAAAGACCTCCGCATCTACGCCGGAAACACTGAGATCCCCTACGCCATCACCCTCAGCGAGCCCCTCCAGCAGGACACCGACGATGCCCGCATCCTCAACCTGGGCACCCGCTCCGGCCACATCGTCTTCGATCTCGCGATGCCCGCCCGCCCCTACACCGCCGTCGCCCTTGATCTCGACGCCCACGACTTCATCGCCACCGCCGAAGTCTCCGGCAGCCAGCAAATAGCCGCCCCGTCTCCCACCAGCCTCGGCAGCTTCACACTCTTCGACCTCACCAGCCAGCATCTCTCCCACAGCACCAGCCTTCCGCTCGCAGAGTCCAGCTTCCCCTACCTCCACGTCGATCTCTCGCTAGCCCCCGCGCCCGGAACGTCCGCGACTGCCGTCTCTCTGAACCGCCCTGAGATCGTCAAATCGGCCTCCGTCCCGCCCAGCCGCGAAGCCCAGACCCTCTACACCACCCTCCAGCAAACCTCTGCCCTGGTCCAGCGAGGCCGTGAGACCGTCGCCACCTTCCAGGTCCCCGCCCGAGTCCCCATCGAACGCATCGCCTTCACCCTCGCCCCTGGCTATAAGGGCAGCTTCAGCCGCCCGGTCCGCATAGAAGCCCGCGTCACGCCCGGTCAGAAATCAGATCCGTCCCTTAATTCATCTTCAGATCCATCTTCAGAAGACGACAGCGCAACCTCCGCCGAAACCTCCACCGGCACCATCCTCAGCGTCCACAAGTCCGAAGCCGGTCGCGAGATCGCGCAGGAAAATCTCACCATCCCCACCGCCATCGGCGCCAACATGCAGCACTTCGCCGAACTCCAGGTAGCCATCGAAAACGGAGACGACGCCCCGCTGCCTATCGCCACCGTGCAACTCCAGATGCGCCAGCGCCGCATCTGCTTCGACGCCGCGACGGTGACCAATTCGCCGCTCCAACTCTTCTACGGCGACTCCACCCTCGAAGCTCCGGTCTACGACTACGCCAAGCTCTTCCAGCCCTCTGCCACCCCGCTCATCGCCACCCTCACCCCCGAAGAATCAAACCCCACCTTCACTCCCCGCACCGACGCGCGCCCCTTCACCGAACGCCACCCCGAACTCCTCTGGATCGTCCTCCTCGCTGTCGTCTGCATCCTGGCCCTGACCGCCTTCCGCAGCGCAAAAAAGCTCCCCCGCTAATTTCTCCACCCGGAGTACGAAAGCCCGGGTGCCCCATCCATGCGCAGCTTCATCGCGAATGGGTGGGACGTAAACAGTCAACCCGACACTCTTAGCGCCGCCACCAACTACTTCACCACCGGCAACTCCACAAAACTAGCCTCACCCGCCGAGTGATAAACCCTCTCCGTAGCCTTCTTATAATCCCCCGGTTTCGCAAAGAAGATATTCGGCACAAACGTCTGCGGATTCCGGTCATACAGCGGGAACCAGCTCGACTGCACCTGCACCATCACCTTATGTCCCGGCAGAAACACATGGTTCACCGTAGGCAGAGCGAACTTGTACGTCAGCGGTTTATCTGGCGTAATCGCCTTCGCCTCCGCCAGGCTCTCGCGATACCGCCCGCGGAAGATGTCCATCGACACCGCAAGCTGATACCCACCCATCTCGACATCCCCACCAACCTCGTCCGGATAAACATCGATCAGCTTCACCACCCAGTCCGCATCGCTGCCTGTTGTTGAAGCCACAAGATTCGTAACCGGCTCCCCGCTGATCTTCAACGGCGCGGTCAGCACGTCGCTCGTATAGCTCAACACATCTGTCCGCCCAGAAAACTCCCTCTGATCGTCCACCAGCCACCGAACCCACGAGAGATTCGGCGTGTACCCCATCGGCTGACTGGGCCGCGCTCGGTAGGGAACCGGCTTAGCCGGATCAGACACAAACTCATCAAAGGCAGAGGACTCTTCACCCCCCGCAGGCACCTTGAACCCCAGCTTTGCCCCCGCCTGCAAGTACATCGGAGTCGCCCTCGGCTCGCATCCATGCGAACATCCCGAAGGCCACGAGTCCAGCCGCTCCCACGTATTCGTCCCGGTCTCATACGCCGTCACAGGGGCCGTCTTCAACGGCGGCGGATCGTCCTTCAAATAATGCGCAAGAAACGGAGCAAGAATCTGCTCGCGAAAATAGAGCCCGGTATCGCTATGGAACTTCACCGCTCCCAGCGAACTAGCATCCTCGATCTCCTGCCCGTGATGCCAAGGCCCAATCACCAGAAACAGCTTGTCGTTATGCGTGTCCTTCGGCTCCAGCGCTTTATAAGTCGCAATCGCGCCATAAATATCTTCCTGGTCCCACAGGCTCTGCACCAGCATCGTCGGCACGGTCAGCGGCTCGGCCGCCAGCACGCGATCTACCGCCTGTTCGCTCCAGAAGCTGTCATACGCAGGATGCTCCGTCACCTTCTTCCAGAACCCGATCTGCTCCAGCCCGCGCCGCTTGCCCAGCTCTCCCGCCGACCCGGCATTCATATAAAAGTCGTAGTCGTCGAAGTACGTATTCAGCCAGTGATAATCATTCCCCCGCGACCCCGCCTGCTCGTAGATGTACCCCATGTTCTGCTCGCGAAACGCGCCGTTATGGAACCAGTCATCGCCCCGCCATCCATCCACCATCGGGTTCATCGGTACGGCAACCTTCAGCGCCGGATGCGGATGCGAGATCGGGATCAGCGCCGTAAATCCGTCATACGAGATCCCCAGTATCCCCACCTTGCCATTCGACTCCGGAACATTCTTCACCAGCCAGTCGATCGTGTCGTAGGTATCGGTCGTCTCATCCACCGGCGTAGGATTCAAGGCCCCCGGCTTTGAAGAGTGGTTCGGTCGATTCATCACATAGTCACCTTCGCTGCCATACTTGCCGCGAATGTCCTGTACTACCCGGATATAACTGCCATCTACAATCGTCTCTAGCGCATTGTCATACCCGTACAGCGCGCTCGCCAGATGGATACTCATCGCATTGGTAGTAGTAGCCGTCGCGCTATAAGGAGTCCGCGTCAATAACATCCCCTCATGCTTCGCCGCCTTCGGCACAAGAATGACGGTGTGCAACTTCACCCCATCGCGCATGGCGATCATCACCTCGCGCCGCTCATAGTCCATGCCTTCCCCGGCATAGGTCGGCTGCCGCAGAGTCGTCGGCGTCTCGCTCGGATAGCTCGGGTACTGCGGAGCGGCCTGCGCGTGAGAATGTAATGCAGCCAGCGAAAACGCCGCCGCAAACAAGAAGTTCCGCTGAGACATATGCAAGAAGTTCACCAGGAAGTGATTTATCGAAGCCGAATAGCAACAGCCTACAGGAGTTCCTAGTCGAACAGATCTGAATGCGTCCCGGTGCGCTCGAATCGAATGGTCGCTTCGTTCACATAGGCATAAATCAGCAACCAGTCCGGCTCGATGTGAGCATCGCGATAACCCACCCAGTTGTTTCTAAGAGGATGATCTTTGTACCGCGCGGGCAGAGGATTGTCTTCGATCAGCAATGACAGAAGCTCTTTGAGCTTTCCTACATCCTTGCCGCGCCTTTGCGCTCGTTTTACATCGCGCTTGAACTGAGAAGAGTACTCAGGCGTTCGCATCAGATGCCAAGCTGGGCAAACAAATCCTTGGCATCCTTCGCCCGATGAACTCCCTCACCGCGAGCACTCTTCAGCAGAGTTTCCCGGGTCAGCTCATTCGGCGTAAGTTCGAACGGAAGCTTGCCTTCGTTCGCGACGTGGGTGAGAACGATCCGCATCACGTCCGACACGCTCAGTCCCATCGTGTCGAGCACAACGCTGGCCTGTTCCTTCACCTCGACACTGACGCTTGAGCGAACTATGACATTCCCGGCCATGAGGAAAGTGTATTCCACATGGCCGGGACACGCATACCCTACCGCGCAGCCGCCTCAATCTCCGCAAGCCAATCCGCCGACTTCAAGATCTCCCGCGGCTTCGATCCATCCGCCGGCCCCACCAGCCCATCGTTCTCCATCATGTCGATCAAATGCGCAGCCCGTCCATACCCAATCCGCAACCGTCTTTGCAGCAGGGAAGTGCTCGCCTTACCAAACTCAAACACCAGCCGCATCGCATCTTCGTAGAGCTCGTCGTTGTCCTCGCCGCCGCTCATGTCATCAATCTCTCGGCCCTTATCGTCCTTCGGCCCTTCGAGGAAGCCGTGCACATACTCGGCCTCGCCCTGCGCCTTCCAGAACGCCGTGACCGCGGCGATCTCCTTCTCCGTAACAAACGGAGCATGAACCCGCTGCACCCTGCTAGTCCCCGGCGGCAGATACAACATATCGCCGCGCCCCAGCAGGCTCTCCGCACCATTGCTGTCGATGATCGTCCGTGAGTCCACCTTCGTCGCCAGCCGGAAGCTCATACGCGTAGGCACATTGGCCTTGATCAACCCGGTAATGACATCCACACTAGGCCGCTGCGTAGCCAATACAAGATGGATCCCGACCGCACGCGCCATCTGTGCCAGCCGAGTAATCGACTCCTCAACATTCGCCCGATCGAGCATCATCAAGTCCGCAAGCTCATCGATGATGATGATGATGTAAGGCAGCGGCTCCTGATTAACATCCTCAAACAGGTACTCGCTGCCATGATCGAACAGCTTGTTGAACTGGTCTATATTCCTTACGTGGTTGGCCGCCAACAGCTTCAGCCGCCGCTCCATCTCACGCACAGCATTCTTCAGCGCATTCGCAGCCAGCTTCGCCTCGGTAATGATCGGCGTAAACAGGTGCGGGATGCCTTCATACATGCCAAGCTCAACCCGCTTCGGGTCGACGAGAATCATCCTCACCTGCTCGGGCGTCGACTTGAACAGCACGCTCATAATCATCGCGTTGATGGCCACGGACTTACCTGAACCTGTAGACCCCGCGATCAGCACATGCGGCATCGCCGCCAGGTCCGCCGTCACAATCCGTCCGTTGATGTCCTTGCCCAGCGCAATCGCCAGCTTGCTCTTCGACTGTGCGAATGACTCGCACTCCACCACATCCCGCAGCCAGATCGTCTCCCGCTCATGGTTCGGCACCTGTATGCCTACAGTCGACTTGCCCGGCATCCGCTCAATCAAAATCGACTCCGCCGCCATCGCCAAACAAAGATCATCGGCCAGCCCCGTCACCCGCGCATACTTCACGCCCGCATCCGGCCGGAACTCGAACGTCGTCACCACCGGCCCGGGATTGATCTGCGTCACCTGTCCATCGACGCCGAACTCGGCACACTTCTCCACCAGTACCTTCGCTTCATCCCGCAGAGCATCTTCTCTCACTACAGCGTGGTCTTCACTCTGGAAGAGCAGCGTAGAAGGCGGCAGCTTATACCCGCGCACAGACTTCGGCGTAATCACCACCGCCACCTGGTCCGCGTCCGCCCGCTTCCCAAACGAAATCTGCCCCGGCATCTGCGCTAACGGCATCGGCATCGGCATCGGCTCTGGCTCCGGATACGGTGTCGCCATCGGCCTTGGCATCTCCACCAGATTTCCCGCCCGCGAAGCCGACACCTCCGCCCCAATCAACTCATCCAGGGCCCAAGGTGCCGGTGCACTGTCCGGCAGATCGAACGCCTCTTCCCGGAACAGAGGTGCCGAAGCCGCAGCCAGTGCCTCCGCATAAGGAGCCGCAGCCGCTGCAGCCGTCCCCAAAGCAGTCGCGGGAGGAGCGTCTACGTCCATCCGCGGCATCTTCTGCCACATCGAAGCCGGAGCCGGGACCACCATCGGCTCCTCTTCCTGTGCCATCATCGAAAGCTCGTTCTTCCGCGCCTTCCGCCTGCCCCACCAACCAAACAGCCCACCCAACAAACTCGTGCTCGGCTCGCTCTCGTCTGCGGCCAAAGCATCCGCCATCTCCGCAGGCGACTTCTTCCGCGCCTTCTCCTCGGCCTTGCGCGCCCGTTCGATCGCCCGCTCGCGCTTGCTCTCATAGGCTCCAATAATCTCTTCCGCCTCAGCGTCGGACTTCGCCCGCTTCCGGCTCTCCCACCACTCCCGAATCCGCTGCACAAAGCTGAACCGAGCCGCCATCCACTCGCTGGCCGTGTTGAACGTGAACGTCGTCGCCAGGTACAGCGACAGCGCCACCATCAACGTCAGCACGATTACCGCTCCCGGCAGGTTCAGGTACTTCACCATCGCGTCCGCAAGAATCCGCCCGGTTACACCCTCAAGCGGCAGCGAGTGCATCCACAAAACATGTCCCGGAATCAACCCGATCGCTGCGGGCGCAAACACCACCCAAAGCGCCAGACCAATCCCCTTCGCTAGTCCCGATCCCGCAGGCATCGACCGCATCCAGCTAATCCCCAGTCGCACCAGCACCAGCGGCAGCAGAAACACTGCCACGCCCATGATCTGCAGCGCGGAGTCAGACACCCACGCCCCCACCAATCCCGTCCAGTTATGCGCAGGTCTCCCGGTCACATAACTTCCCACCGTGTTGAACGAGGGATCAGACGCGGTATAGCTGACCAGCGCCAGCAGCAGCAGCGCCGCCGAGACCAGCACCATCATGCCCAGAATCTCATTGACCCTGCGATTTCGAGTTGGAGCGAGAACAAACCGGAGCGTCTTCAAGCGTTTGACCTACTTCGTTCGAGCGTTGGCCACCAGGCCGCGTCGTCCGGGGTGCAACTCTGGCAGGTACCGTCAATTATTCCAGCTACCGGCGAGTAAAGGGCGAAGATCCACCCGCCACGTACCTCCCTGCGTACCCTCGCAAGCCGCGCGTTCATCTCCGCCCATTCCACCAAATAAAATCCACAAGCAAACCCCACACCACCCACCGCATCTAGATACCCATACTCGCTGCCATGCGCGATAGACCGCACGGCAGTCCTTATCAAGCGTCGCGCAGGGGAACGGGTTTTCGCCATTTCCTCCGCTTGCCGCCGGTCACGGAGAATGGCCCACAACCGGCGGACCCTGCCACGCAACTCAAAAGTTCCGAAGGGAAAACAATCATGGCTGAATCGATCAACAATGAAGAAGTAATCAAGGTCCTCAAAAACGTCATCAACTCCCTCGAAGATGGCCAAAAGGGCTTCACCGATCTCGCCGAACATCTCCAGGACCCTCACCTCAAGCAGTTCTTCGTAGCCGAGGCGCTCAAGCGCGCCAGCTTCCGCGGCGACCTAGAGACCGAACTCCACCACGCAGGCGTCCATGACGTGAAGGAGACCGGCACCGTGGCCGGAGCACTCCATCGCACTTGGGGCAACGTGAAGCTCAGCGTCGTCAAGGGTGACCACGAAGTCCTCTCCACCGCCGAGCAGGGTGAAGACGTAGCCAAGAAGGCTTACGCCGACGCCCTTGAACAACCGCTCCCTCTCCCAATCAAGCAACTCCTCATCACCCAACAGGAGCACATCATCGCCTCGCACGACCACGTCCGCGACCACCGCGACGCGCTCGCCCTGGCTGCAAAGTAATTGAAGTAGGACCCTCTCCAATGCAGTAAAGTCACGGGTAGCGGATCGTCTCCGCTACCCGTTCCCTATGTTCTTCCGAATCCTCTTAGCAATCCTCTTCATCGCCGCCGGCTCCCTCCACTTCCTGCTTCCGCAAACCTACATTCGCATCATGCCGCCCTACATCCCAGCCCACGAGATGTTGGTGCACATCAGCGGCCTCTGCGAGATCCTCGGTGGCCTCGGCCTCCTCTTCCACCCACCCATCCGCACACTCGCCGCCTGGGGACTCGTAGCTCTCCTCATCGCCGTGATGCCCGCCAACATCTACATGGCCACGGATCACGCTAGCTATCCGTCGATGCCTGTGTGGGCGCTCTACCTCCGCCTCCCCCTGCAACTCCCGCTTATCTGGTGGGCATGGCTCTACACGCGCCGCTAACCAATGCGGAGCTCAGCAAAAGAAGAAACCGTCATCCTAAGCGCAGCGCGGAGTCGAAGGACCCCGAGCGAACCCATATCACCCCTGCCATCCGAACCCTTCAGCCACAAATCGGGTACCTATATCTGGCAGTTTCATCGCCAGATATAGGAGCGGTGCCCTAAACGTCGGAGCTGCGCCTCAAACCTCCCCGCCATAAACTCCCCTCGCCCCATCCGAACTCCGCTTCTTCCAGACCACTTTGATCTCCTGCCGCCACCGCTCATCGATCGCCACCAGCGTCCACTCCACTCTCGGCGAAAAATACCGCAACACCGTCTCCGTAGCCGGATGAATCCGCAAAGCCGGAGCCACTAAAAACAACCTCGGCGCAGAAGCCGCTAGCCTCACGCCCCCAAAATATCCGTTCCTCTGAAACTCCCCCAACCCCGTCACCGGATCAGGATTCTCCAGATGATGCGCCCGCACCCTCACCCAGTAATCCAGCCCCTGCAGCGCCAGATGCAAATCCTCCTCCGCCTTCAACTCGATCACCGCCAGCCGCCCGTCCGCCGTCACTCCTAGCAGGTCCAGCATCCCCCGATCCGCCGCCGCAAACGCCGGCACCTGCGTATAAACATGCGCCGGATCAAGCCCCGCATCGATCGGCTCAACATTCCTCCGCAGCACACTCTCCAGCCACCGCTCCGGAGCCATCCTGTACAGCACATCTCGAGTGCTCCCCATCGCACTCCTTCGCGCAAAAAGCCTCTCCACCAGCTCTCTCAGCTCCGTCTCGTTCTCCTCCGTCAGCGGAGTCTCATTCGCTCCCGCGCCAAACGTAATCTCCTCCACCCGGTTAAAGCCCTGCCCCGCATAGCCCATCCGCGCCCGTGCAAACTCCAGCCCATGGATCAGGAACGCCATCTCCCCGCCGCTACGCACCCGCATCTCCACCACGCCCCGCATCCCCTGCGGCACCAGCCCCAGCACCTTCTTGGCCGCGTCGCCAAACCGCTCCAGCGCGGACTCTTCATTAGGAGCATGAAGCAGCCGCGTCACCAGATTCCCAAAGTCCCCCGCCTCTCGCGACGCAAGCTCGTCTGCCTCCTCATCGAAGACGTATAGCTCCCACTTCGCCACCGCAGGATTTAGCCACGCCAACCGCGACAGCGTCAGCGCCTCCATCGCCTTCGGCACGATGACACGAAGCCCTTGGAACAGCCGTCGCCCACCCGCGCCCTCGCGGCACTGCGCCAGCCAAAGAATCCCCGGCGTCATCACGCCATCCACCGTCGCCTGCGTCTCTTCCTTGTTGACCCCAATCACCGCCCAAGCCTGCGTGCCTTTGACCTGCACGCCACGCGCATAGGCCGGCCCGAAGCTCTTCTCCAGATCCATCGAGGTACGAAATCCATCCGGATTCCAGTCTGGAAACTCGCGCAGCAGCGCCTTCTCCAAGCGCCGCATATACCTCAGCCGTGTACTCTCTCTTGTTGAAGGCGTCCTTCGATCCTTATCTGCCACCAGCTCCAGCATCTGCGGCTTGGTCTGCCCAAACCGCATCGTGCTCAGCCGTAGCGACGCCTTGCGCGGGGCCGCATCCACCACCCGCCGAACAAGATTGCGCTCCTCATCCCACATATGCAACGAGCACCGCCCATGCTCGCTCCCCACCGTGTACTTCGCGGTCCGCATATCGAACAGCGGCCGCCCATCCTCCAGCAGCACCGCCGCCGGATGCTCAGCCAGAAACGCCTCCAGCGCCCCAGCTACCTGGCGCGCCGTCTGCTCTTTTTGCCCGGGGGAAATCTCAGCTCCGGCGTTCATCGCACGAGCATACCCTTTTGTTTGTCATTCCCGAAGGGAATCTACGTTTCTTCTCCTCGCCGCGACATCCTGGGTGCCCTACATCTCGTTTCTGAGATGTGGGACGTATAACGCCGGGGTGCCCCATCCATGGCTCGCCTTTGGCCATGGGTGGGACGTAAGACGGTGACTCCGCGCATCAACCACGAAATTTACCAGCCCTCCCGCCGCCGCAACTCCGTCACGTGCGCCGTATGGTGCAAACTATGCCACTGATACAAAAGCGTAGCCGCCGCCACACTCGAAGGCCCCCGCTCCGGATGCCGGACCTCCCGCTGCCACTGCGCCTCATCGAGCGACCGCAACATCACCACCCACCGCGCATGAACCCCATCCAGAATCCCTAGCGGCACCTCAATCGGCCCCTTCGAATCCGCAAGCTCCGCCCATGCCTTCTCGTCGTACCCCGTGATCAAAGGCGACTCCTCCGTCAGCGCCAACCGCACCCGGATGAACGCATTCATATGGCTGTCTGCGACATGATGCACAAGCTGCCGCACCATCCATCCACCCTCGCGATAAGGCGTATCGATCTGCGCCTCCGAAAGCCCAGCCACCGCCGCCCGCATAGTCTTCGGCAGCCCTTCAATCGTCGCAATCGCAGCCGCAATCTCCGCAGATCCGATCACCTCCGGCATCACACACTGCCCAACCGGATACCGTGGATCAACCACTGCATCAACACTCGTCGCCATAAGAATTCTCCTCCCAGAAAATCGTCACCCCGACCGGAGCATCACGGCCATATCGTGATGCGACGTGGAGAGACCTCCACATTTCGCTTTGTTCTCGTTTCACTATGCTCCAACATCAAAAGAGCCGTCATCCTGAGCGAAGTTTGGCGCGCACTTTGCGCCAAACGCAGTCGAAGGACCCCGAGACCGCTTACTCCACCCAACCCCTCGACCTTTCAGCCACGGCATCACGAGGTAGACCTGCAACAAAGCGTCTGCCGGTATTCTATCCACGTGCCCCGCCTCCCGCGCTCCATCCTCGCCCTCGTCATTCTCTCGCTCGCGGCCCACGCCCAGATCCCCAAAACCTACATCGGCTTCGACCGCAACGTCTACCCCGGCGACACCGCACTCCCTGCGCTCCGCCGCCACTTCGACTTCACCAGCTTCTGGCTCACCAACCCCCCAGGCTCCAACCGCAACACCTGGACTGGCAAACGTGCCATCCTCGCCGCACAAGGCTTCGGCTTCCTTGCCCTCGCCAACGGTCGCACCGAATCCCAAATTAAAGCCGGTCTCACCACACCAGCCGCCCAGGGCCAAAAAGACGCCACCACCGCCGCCGCATCCGCCCAACGAGAAGGCTTTCCACCCCACACCCTCATCTTCCTCGACCAGGAAGAAGGTGGCCGCCTCACCCCCGAACAATCCGACTACCTCTTCGCCTGGACCGAGACCCTCGCCGCCACCGGCTTTCGTCCCGGCACCTACATCAGCGGTCAGCCCGTCCCCGACGGCCCCGGCCAAACCATCACCACCGCGCAGGACATCCAGCAGCAGGTCGCCGCCCGGCACCTCCATCCCATCACTCTCTGGGTCTATCAGGACACCTGCCCACCTTCAAACGGCTGCGTCCTCACACCTCCGCCTCTAGCCTCCAGCGGAACTCCCTCCGCCGAAGTCTGGCAGTACGCCCAATCCCCCCGCCGCCGCGCCAACACCGCCGCCTGCGCCAAGACCTACGCCCCCGATAACAACTGCTACGCTCCCGACCCGGCCATCGGCCACCTCATCCTAGACCTCAACGTAGCCGCCACTCCCGACCCCTCGCACGGTCGATAACCAGCCAGGGGAAGGGAAGCGCAGCCTTACTTCCTCACTTCTTCCAACAGCTTCTCGGAGTGCCGGTGCGCCTCCGCAGAGTGTTCCTGCGCCTGCTTCGAAAGTTCATGCGCGCTCAGATGATCGCCCTTCCCATGAGCAACTGCTGCGGCCTCATGGGCATGTGCGGCAAGATTGTGTAATTCGGCGACTCGGTTATGCGTGCTCTGGGTCATATGTTTGTTCTCCCACGCTATTAGACGCCATCCGGCAAACGTCGTGCCCCATTCATCGCAGCCTTATCGCGATAAGTGGGACCACCACCCATGTCTATCCCGCGACCTCGACAGCCGCCGACCGGGCATCCCTCACCAGATCCGGCAGCCCCACCCCACGATACCCATTCCCCAGCAACCAGATCCCACCCATCGCCTCCACCTGGCGAAACAACTCCGCCATCCGCTCCAGATGCCCCACCCCATATTGCGGCAAAGCCCTCGGCCATCGACGCACCACCGTCAGCACCGGCGAAGGCAACTTCCCCAGCACCCGCTTCAACTCCGTCATAGCCAGCCCAGCAATCTCCTCATCACTGGCACTCAGCAGCCCATCCGCCGCCACCCCACCAAAGAAAGCCCGCACCAGTCGCCCACCCTCCGGCACCCGCGACGGATACTTCTGATCCACAAACGTCCCCGCCAGCAAACGGTTCTCTTTCGACCCCGGCGGCACGAGAAACCCAAACCCCTGTGGCAGATTCACAGCCTCCGTAAACGCAAACGCCGCCACCACCGCCGACGTCGCCTCAATCTCCATCAACTCCGCCGCCCGCGCATCGGTAGCTCGCAACAACTCCCGTGCCACATCCACCGGAGCAGCCATCATCACCGCATCGAACTGTTCCGTCCCGATAACCGTCGAAACTACCCACCCATCGCCCGCCTTTGCAACTCCTGTGACGGGGCACCCCAACCTCACCCACCCCGCCGGAATCCCCTCGACCATCCGCTCCACCAGCGCCCCACTCCCACCCCGCAAAGAAGTAAAAAGCGCCGCGCTTTCCGCTAACTCGCTAATTAGCGCTTTCGCTCCTCCGCTAACTCGCTGACTAGCGAACTCGCTCCTTCGCTCCATCCCCAGCACCAGACTTCCAAACTCCCGCTCCAGCTTTACAAACGGAGCCATCACTGCCCGCACACTCAGCTTCGTCACATCGCCGCCAAATACCCCACCCAGCAGCGGCGCACCAATCTTCTCCAGCACCTCCATCCCGAAGTGCCGCGCCACAAAGCTGGCCACGCTCTCATCCGCATCAGGAGCGCCCGCCTTCAACTCCTCCGCCCGTCCCACCTCCGCACGAAACGCCGCCTTCGCTTCGGCGGAGAACAGCGGTGAAGCATCGATCCCATCCAGCGCCGCCAGCCCCTTCGGCACCATCATCCGCATGCCGTCCGGCATCATCACCAGCTCGCCGTCCTGCAGCACATAAGTCTTCCGCGTAGCGTCGTTCGACGAGATAATCTCAGCCCTAAGCCCCAGCTCCTCAGCAAGCTCCCGAGCCCAGGGCTTATCTGTCACCCACCCATCCGGCCCACACTCAATCACAAATTCATCGCACCGCACGGTCTCAACAATGCCACCAAGTCGCCCGGAAGCCTCGAACAGCACCACCTCAACCGCCGCCCCGTCAGCCGCAAGCCTCGCAAGCTGCCAAGCCGCCGTCACCCCGGCAACCCCACCACCAACAATCGCAACCCGCCTAGCCAAAGTACATCTCCCACCACCAACAAGAAACCGTCATCCTGAGCGGAGTTTGGCGCGCACTTTGCGCCAAACGCAGTCGAAGGAACCCCGAAGGGTTCCATCGTGCCACAACCGTCCGAGCCTTCCTACCCGCGAACGAAGCGGCGGCTGTAGCCAACCGCTAAACCGTCACAACCTCATCCACAGTAGCCGGATACTCCCCACTCACGACCTCTTCCAGAGCCTGTACCAACAGCGGAGAAGCATTCAAACTCTCCGCCCGCCACAGCAGCAACCCGAGGTCTTTCGCCATCTCGCGAAACGCGATATCGATGTCGTAAAGAATCTCCACGTGGTCGCAAAGGAACCCCACCGGCTGCATCACCACGCCCACTTCGCCCTGAGCCTTCAGCGCCTTCAGCGTGTCTTCAACCGTTGGCCCAATCCAGGGCCCTCCGCTGATCCCCTGGCTCTGGAACGCAAAGTACCAGTCCTTCTCCGTCATCCCGACAGCCTTCATCCGCTCCGCCACGGCCAGCGCCGTAGCCTTCGCCTCCACCGGGTAAGGGTCGGGCGATTCCTGCTCCGGCGTCCCCGGTCTCGCTCCCGCGACGGAAGCCGCACCCGTCATAATCGTTCGGCAGGGAACCGAGTGCGCCGTGAACAGCACCGGCACCTTCCTTTCTGTAATTGCGCAAGCCTCCGCCCACGTCGGCCAAAGCTTGTCCGCAAACGCCCGCGCCAGCGTGGGATTCTCCGCCCACCCCGCCACAAACGTCATCTCCATCCCTTCGGCAGCAGCCACTACCGCCTTGCGATACAGCCCCACACTCGTCCGCGAGTTCTGCGGAGCAAGGCACACCGCCTTGAACCGCTTCACCCCATCCGCCCGCATCTGCGCCACCGTGTCCGCGATGTACGGATGCCAGTTCCGCATCCCTACATACACCTTGGTATTCGGCCCGGCATAGTTAAGCGCCTGTTCCAGCAGGAACCCCTGTGTCAGCGTCCACTTCGTCAGCGGAGGAGCCTCTTCACCGGGCGTCTCCTTCAGTCCAATCTCGCCATAGCGATGCTGCAGCTCCTCGACCACCTCCTGCGGCAGCGCCCGCCCACCCGTCACCTTACTCAGGTACTCGGCCATCTCGCTGAGAACGTCCGGCGTTCCATGCGCCAGCAGAAGCACGGCATCATGCGGCTGGGCCGGCTCTAACTCCAGCACAGGCTCCTCAACCAACAGCGGAGCTTCACTTTCCTGCTGTAACGGTTCCTCTTCGACCTGCTCGACGGGGAGAATCGACTCGTCACTCATCGCTGCTTGTACTCCTTCACCAACTCCACCACGCGAATCACATTCTCTACCGGCGTGCCCGGTACGATGCCGTGCCCCAGATTGAAGATGTGCCCTGGCCTGCCGCCGGCTGCGTCCAGAACCTCCCGCACCCTCCGCTCCAGTACATCCTGTGGAGCAAACAATGTAATCGGGTCGAGATTTCCCTGCACGCCGCAGCCTTCGCCAACAGACTTCCAACCCACTTCCAGCGGCACCCGCCAATCCAGCCCAATCACATCCGCGCCGGTCTCCCGCATCGTGCCCAGCAGGGAAGCCGTATCCACACCAAAGTAGATCACCGGCACGCCAAACGCCTTCACCCGCTCGACCAGCTCCTTCGTCCACGGCAGACAGTACTCGCGGAAGTCCGTGACCGACAGTGCGCCAGCCCAGCTATCGAAGATCTGGATCACGTCCGCGCCGCCCTCGACCTGCTGTTTCGCAAATGCAACCAAAACAGTTACAAGCTTCTCCATCAACATCGGCCAAGCCACCGAATCCGAGTACATCAGCTTCTTCGTCTCGATGTAGTTCCGCGAAGACCCGCCCTCAATCATGTAGCTCGCCAGCGTAAACGGAGCTCCGCAGAACCCGATGATCCCCAGCGTGTCCCCATCCGCCCGTGGCCCGGCAAAGTGCTTCGCCACCTTCTCAATCGACTTCGCGACATACCCAAGCTCATCCGCGCGATCCGTCCGGAGCGCCTGCACATGCTCCAGCGACCGCACCGGCGTATTTACCTGCGGCCCTTCGCCAGCGACAAACTCAAAGTCCAACCCCATCGGCGTAAACGGCAGCAGCAGGTCCGCGAAGATAATCGCCGCATCCACTCCCAGCCGCTCCGCTGCTGTAATCGTTACCTCGGACGCAATCTCCGGCGTCCGGCAGATGTCGAGCAGGCTGTGATGCTTCCGCACCGCCATGTACTCCGGCATATACCGCCCCGCCTGCCGCAAAAACCAAACCGGCGTTCGATCCACCGGCTGTCGCAGACAAGCCCGCACAAACCGGCTGCTCCCAGCCTCAACCACCAACGTATCCTCATTCGCTACAGCCAATGCCTCGTCACTCAAAGCTCAAATCTCCCAATATCGATCACTTTGAGCCTAGCATCCGCCGCCTTCGACCTACACTCTGTTCAACAAAACACCACTCCGAAAAGGGCCAGCCCCTGCTGTATAAAGTGGATCGGCACCGCTCTGGGGAGCGCTTAGACTGATCAAGTCTGTTGAGAGGACGTTGCGATGAAGTTAGGGCTTTTTACACCGCTATTTGCCAAGCTGTCGTTTGTGGATCTGCTCAAAGAACTAAAGCTATACCCGGAGATTACGGCGCTTGAAATTGGCTGCGGCGGATGGCCCGGCGCGAGCCATATCAATCCTGCGGAGCTGTTGGCGAGTGCAGCTGCGGCGAAGGAGTATCGGGTAAAGCTGGCGGATGCAGGGCTGACCATCAGCGCGCTTTCGTGCCATGGAAACCCAGTGCATCCAGACCCGGCGATTGCACGGCGAGAGGATGAGACGTTCAAGCAGACGGTACGACTGGCCGAGGCACTTGAGGTGCCGGTAGTGGTCACATTTTCAGGCTGCCCTGGGGCGAGCGCCGACGATAAGACTCCTAATTGGATTACGGCCGCATGGCCGCCGGAGTTTGCTCAGGGACTCGAGTGGCAATGGAGCGAGCGCTTGGTTCCATACTGGATCGCAGCCGAGAAGATGGCGGCAGCGGCGGGAGTGAAAATAGCGCTCGAAGCGCATCCAGGGTTCTGTGTCTACAATCCGGAGACCCTGCTGAAACTGCGATCTGCCACCGGCAAATCGCTTGGCATCAATCTCGATCCCAGTCATCTCTGGTGGCAACAGATTGATATTCCTGAAGCGATTGCGGAGCTAGGCGATGCGATCTTCCACTTTCATGCGAAGGATGTGGCGGTGAACCCTGCGCGTGTCGGAGTAAACGGAGTGCTTGATACAAAGAGCTACACACAGCTGCGGGAACGCTCCTGGCTCTTCCGCAGCGTGGGCTGGGGTCACAGCGAAATTGAGTGGAAAAAGATTGCTTCGGCGCTCCGGTTAGTGGGATACGACTACGTGATGAGCATCGAGCATGAGGATGCGCTGATGTCGACGCATGAGGGGCTGAGTTCTGCGATAGGGATGTTGTCTCGCGTCCTGATGAAGGAAGAGGCTGTGGAAGCCTGGTGGGTATGAAACGCCTGATAAGCGAGAAAGAACCGCGCTAAACCTCCGGCGATTCGGCGGCCACTTTTCCCCGCGAGCTAAGCAGCCAAAGGACAACCATCGTTCCGCAGAACCCCACCGCAGCCACACCCAGTCCAGCGACCACCGCCGCTGTCATCGCCCCCAGCAAGCTCTCGCCGCCAGCCGGAGTCGCCCGCCGCAGATACCCCGCCATCACAAAAAACGCCGTTGGAAAGCCAACAGCAAACCCCGCCACTCCCACCAGCAGCGAAATCGCCGTCCGCTTCAACCATCCGTCTTCCGTCTTAGGATTCTTCCGCCACCGAACCTGCATCAGGCGATCATCGCTTCAGGTTCGTGAACGGCCTCGAGCCCCGAATCGTTATGAGGAGTTGCATTCGCCCGCCCCTCAAAAAACTCCTCGATCGACCCCAGCACCGCGGCCCCGTTCTTCGCCTCGAAGATCGACTTCCTCAGCCCCGACCCTCCCGGAACCCCATGCGTGAACCAGCTCGCGAACTGCTTCATCTTGCCCACACAATCGCGATTCCGCTGCTCACGAGCCACCTGCCCCGAGGCCGTAATCGCCTCGGCCCGAGCCGCCTCCGCGCGCTCCTCGATCGCAATCTCATCCACCAGCATCTCGAAGTAAGTCCGAATCATCCGGTACCGGTCGGCATCGGTCGGAACCTCATAGCTCCCAACCCCGGTAGCCTCCTTGGTAGCCGTGTACTGCGCGATCTGCCGAAAGATCCAGGGATTCGCCGGTGCCGCCCGCCCAATCATCACCGCATCGCAGTGTGTCGCATCCACCATCGCCGCCGCATCTTCAGGCGTGCGAATATCCCCATTCCCAATCACCGGGATCGTCACCGCATCCTTCACCGCGGCGATGTACTCCCACCGGGCCTGCCCGGTATACCCATCCTCACGCGTCCGAGCATGAAGCGCGACAGCGTTCAGCCCACAGTCCTCCGCCATCTTCGCTAATTCCACGCAGACGATGTGGTGGTCATTCCATCCCATCCGAAACTTGACGGTGAAGGGAATCGACACTGCCGCCCGTACGCGTTTGAAGATCACCTCGATCAGAGGCAGATCCCGCAACAGTCCCGACCCACCGTTACAAGCGACTACCCGCTTTGCCGGACACCCCAGGTTCAGGTCCACAAGATCAAATCCTGCATCCTGGCATATCCGCGCCGAATCAGCCAGCGTCTCCGGGTTCGACCCAAAGATCTGCGCCGAGATCGGATGCTCATCGTCGTAGTAAGTCAGATATCGCTTCCGCTTCGTCTCCCGCATCCGCGAGAGCCCATCAGCCGAAGTAAACTCCGTCATAATCAGCCCGCACCCCGACTGCTGATTCGAAGTCACCGCCTCAACACCGTCAGCTGTAAGCCCCGCAGAACCGTCCGCCGAAAACATGCTGGCGTTCTTGATAAACCGCCGAAACACGGTATCGGTCACACCCGCCATCGGCGCCAGCACCGTCGCCGGCGCGATCTCCACCCCACCAATATTGAACCGGGCAGGCACGCGCGTATGCTCCGGCATCGCATGCTCCGCCGGATCGTCCCACCGCTTCTGCTCCAATGTGTAACGCTTCTTCATATCCTCAACTCTGCAAACAAAAGGCCTCCGCGCAAAGCGGAGGCCTTTCGGGTTATATCGCCTCCGCCTTACTTCGCGGCAGCAGTCTCGGCCTTGCCCGCGTCCGACTTCGCGAACTTCCGGCGGAACCGCTCCACACGGCCTGCCGTGTCGATCAGCTTCTGCTTGCCGGTAAAGAACGGGTGGCAAGCCGAGCAGATTTCGAGCACGATATCGCCCTTGTGGGTCGACCGCGTTTGAAAGATCGATCCACAAGCGCACTTCACGTTGATTTCGTTATACGACGGATGAATCCCTTGCTTTGGCATACTAAATTCCTTTTCTTATCTCGATTGGCCTTCCGGAATCGCGGTTCGCTTGCAAACGGTGCGGTCACGTTCACATCGAAGGCCTGTCGCGAATCCAGTGACGCCCCGCTTTGCAGGGCAATCAGGCACTTTCATTAGTGTATCTAAAGAATCTGATTCGCCAAAGCAGAATTCGATTCGAGCTGCCACTTGTGTGCTGCTTCCAGGCCGGCCGGAAACGGAGATACACTGTTTCCGGCGCACAGGGCGCCACCCGTCCGCGGAAGGGACCGAGTCCACCTGTGAAGTTTGAAATCGAAGGTTCTCACGAACTCCTTCAGCCCCCGAGTAGCGGACCCAGGGGCACGCAGCTTTAGGAGGTCGTCCATGCCCGCCCGCCACTTTCCTGTTCGCCCCAGTCTCGACCAACTCCGCCGCCAGGCCAAAGATCTGCTTCGCGCCTATCGCGCAGGCGACTCCGCCGCAATTGCAGACTTCGCCGAGTTCGGCAGCCCTCTCGTAGGCCCCACCACAGTCAAACTCGCCGACGCCCAGTTCGTCCTAGCCCGCAGCTACGGCCTCCCCAGCTGGCCCCGCCTTGTCACCGCCTGCCGCATGACCGTTGCCCTCTGGCGCGGCGACCTCGAAACCGTCCGCTCCCTCGTCCTCCGCGATCCCAGGCTCCTTACGGAAGACGCCCGCGGAGTCACCGGCAACTGGGGGCCTCCCCTCTCCTACGCCGCCAACCTCGGCCAGGACGCCATCATCGAGATGCTCCGCGGCCTCGGCGCTACTGACCTCCAGCAGGCCTTCAACCGCGCCTGCCTCCAGGGGCAGGTCGAAACCGCCCGCAAGCTCCACGCCATGATGGGCAGCCCCACCCCGGCTGACGGCTGCCTCGTCGACCCCGCTTACACGCTCAACGCCGATGGCACCCAGTTTCTCCTCGAGATCGGCGCCCGCGTCTACGACGACAACGGCCATCGCCTCGCCCCCGTCCACATGGTCCTCGAAACCGATAGCCGCAACCCCGCCGCCCGCCACCGCATCCTCGATCTCTACGAGCAGTACGGCTTCAAACTCCCCGACACGCCCCTCATGGCCATCTTTCGTGGCCGCGTCGACCTCCTCGAAGCCCACCTCCGCCGCGACCCCGGCCTCGTCACCCGCACCTTCACCCACGAGGAGGTCTACCCTCCCGAACTCGGCTGTGGCGACGAGGTGAACGCGACCCACGGAACACCCCTGGCCGGAGCCACCCTCCTCCACCTCTGCGCCGACTACGACGAGCTCGAAACCGCCCGCCTCCTCCTCGACCACGGCATGAACCCCGACCAGCCCGCTGCCATCGACGCCGACGGCTTCGGAGGCCACACCCCACTCTTCTCCACAGTCGTATCTCAGCCAAATTTCTGGATAAATCACCACGGCCACCCCTCCGACGCACCCTTCACCCGGCTTCTGCTCGAACGTGGAGCGAACCCGAACGCCCGCGCCTCGCTGCGCAAACAACTCCATCCCGGCTATGAAATAGAAGGCACGCATGAATACCGGGATGTCACTCCTCTTGCTTGGGGACAGAGATTCATCCACCAGAAGCTCGTCGATCCCGCAGCCCTGCGTCTCATCGCCGAGCGCGGCGGCCACACTTAGCCAGCGAAAGGCCAGCAGATTTCAGCTTCATGCCGCGCTATGCACAGATGCCGAACGATTCGCACAGCTAACCCTGGTCTGCCACCCTGCGATACTGGAACTCGTGCCTGAAATCTGTCCCATCTGCGATGGCCTCGGCCTCCACATCACCCGCCGCCCCGACGGCAGCCAGTTCGCCGAACCCTGCCCCTTCCGCCTCGTCCAGCGCGGACAGCGCATGATCTCCCGCGCCCAGATTCCCAAACGCTACGAACACTGCACCTTGGAGAGCTTCGAGCCCGGCTTCGGCCGCGCCGTGAACAAAACGTTTGAAGCCGCCCACCTCGTAGCCCGCAGGTTCGTCGAAAACTACTCTCCCTCTGACAAGACCGGAACCGGCCTGCTCCTCACCGGCTCAATCGGCGTCGGCAAGACCCACCTTGCCGTCGGCATTCTGCAATCCCTCGTCGCCGAGCGCGGCGCCACCGGCCTCTTCTACGATTACCGCGACCTCCTCAAGCAGGTCCAGAACAGCTACAACCGCCAAGTCAACGAAACGGAGCTGGAAATCTTGAAGCCGGTTTTTGAAGCCGAGGTCCTCGTCCTCGACGAACTCGGCGCATCGAAGCCAACCGACTGGGTATGGGACACCGTCGCCCATATCCTCAACACCCGCTACAACGACCGCCGCACCACCATCATCACCACCAATTACGGCAATCTTCCCCCGCTGGGTTCCGAGGGAGGGCAGGGAAGCGCCGTCCGCAACGCCGTCCGTGAAGAGACCCTTGGAGACCGCATCGGCGAACGCATGCGCTCACGCCTGCAGGAGATGTGTGTTGTCGTAGAGATGCACGGTGAAGACTTCCGCCAGAAGGTCAAACGCGCCAGCTTCGCCTGACAGCTAGCTTTTGCATAAGGCGTCATCGTGAGCGTAGCGCGAAGCCGAAGGATCCCGAGCGATCCAACCTTGCCGCGGTCGCTCGAACCTTTCAGCCGGGCGCTTAGGGTTGCCACCTGCATGACTCGCGAAGCCGAGCCTCAACACACCGTCATCATCAGTAGCAGCGCCACTCCCGCCGCCGCAACCTTATAAGCCACATTCGGGCACAGGAGCAGCGAAGCCGCCTTCCTCTCAGAACGCGCTACGAGATGAATTCCATGGTGGGCAAGTGAGGCATGCGGCAGATGCGAAGCGGACATTGGTCAGTTCTCCAGTGAAGCTCTGTGCGGACACCTCCCTCATCGGCGGCCTCTTCCGCAACTTGAGCCGATCATGGCGCTCAGCGTCCATCTGCCACCATGACGATTGTGTTAGCCGCTCCTTCCCGCCACTACGCATGCCCTTACGGCAGCGGTATAAAATCTCCCCTGATGAGCGATCCCCGCAAACAGCCCGACGCCCCCACGGAAGAAAGCATCTTCTCCGCTCCCCCAGAAGAGCCGTCGCACCGCGGCCTCATCCTCGGCATCGTCTGCTTCGCCGTCATCGCCATCCTCGCCGGCATCTTCCTCCCCCGTGGTCAGGACAAAGCTCCGGCCAAAGCAGCCAACACCATCGTCCAGGCCGACGCCTACGCGAAATCTCTCGCCTTCTCCGGCCTCGCCATGAGCCAGTCCACCAGCCTCTCCGGCCAGACCTCTACCTTCCTCGACGGTCACATCAAGAACACCGGCACCTCCACCCTCACCGGCGCCACCCTGCAAGTCATCTTCCGCAACGATGTCGGCCTCGCCCCCACCGTCGAATCCCTCCCGCTCTCCCTCATCCGCACCCGCCAGCCCTACGTCGACACCGAACCCGTCAGCGCCGAGCCCATAAAGCCTGGCCAGGAAGCCGACTTCCGGCTCATCTTCGAGTCCATCCCGGAGAACTGGAACCAGCAGATGCCAGAAGTCTCTGTCGTCCACACGACACTGCAGTAACTTACGGGCAGCTATCGCTTCGAAAGCCTCTCAACTCGCGTGGATTTACTAATAAATATCGGCCATAGGCTACATTCATCGCTTGAAGATGACTTCTCCCTCGGGTACTTTCTTGCCACCCACCGGAAGAAATTTCCGGTTCTTCTTTCATCGGCCCTACGTCGCTCTCGGGCCGCTCTCGAAAAGTGTCGTAACTCGCTGAAAAAGCGAGAGGCGCAATTTTGCAGGAATGGCCACCCGCTTGCATTGATCCCAAGTCGAAAGAGATGTGCAGCGATTTCGCCGAAGATTTCCAAATGCACGCAGGCTTGAAATTCAGCATCACATCCTCCAGTAACGCGCACCAGATCACGACCTGGGAGTAAACAAAAATGACGAAGATGACATCAATCTATGCAGGTAAATTTTCAGTTTTAGTCCTTGGCGCCTCGCTGGCGACCTCGGCCTTTGCTCAGTCGGGCACCACGGACGGAGTTGCTCAGCCCTCCTCCACTCTCCCCGCCGCACAGACCACCAAACAGACCGATGCAAATGATTCTTCCACCTACGCGACGGGTAAGCCGCTCGCTGGTCAATCCAAGGAAGGCTTCTGGGGACACGTGAACCCCTTCGCTCGGAAGAAGTGGGTAAATCGGCAGGTTGATCCCATCAAGGATCGCGCCAATGAGCTAGACCAGCTTCAATCCAAGAACGCTAATGACATCCGCGACGTCGACTCCCGTGCGACCGCCGGCATCAATAAGGCACAGAACTCCGCGAGCCTCGCAGACCAGCACGCAGCCGATGCCCGCAATCGCGCCGATCACGCCCAGGGACTCGCATCCGACGCCAGCAACCGCACCAATGCTTTGAATGGAACGGTCAGCAACCTTGACCAATATCAGACTGTCACCGCCGCTCCGGTTGCTTTTGTCTCAGGCCGCACCACTCTCGGCCCCAAGGCCAAGGCGCAACTCGATGACATAGCTACCAAGTTGAATGGCGAAAAGGGCTACATCATCGAAGTCCAGGGCTACAGCCGCTCCGGTGTTCAAACCTCGCAGGCGATGGCTGACTCAGTTGTTCGCTACCTCGTAACCGAGCACCAGGTTCCTGTCTATCGGATTTACCGCACCGGTCTCGGAAAGAACACCCAGAAGCCGACAGACGGAGAGAAGCCCCTCACCAACGGCGTGATGGTTAGCCTGATGCACAACAGCCTCGCCACCATGACCCCCACCACTGCTTACGCTGCTCCCGCTTCCAGCCTTCAGACGACCGGAACCAGCAACGTAGACGGAAACCAGTAGTTCCCATATCGGGATAAGGGCGAATGATCAGCGTCAAGCGAATCATTCGTCCTCCCCGAGAGATCTTAAGATAGCAGGACGCAGCCATACAAAGAGCGCGCTTGCGACAGACTCTCCTAACCAGAGAGAACCAAGGCAGATTGGCCCCTCGCCCGAGGGGCCGTTTTTTTTGTTTTGCAAGAATCAATGAAGCAAAGGGAAAATCGTCATCTCGCCCGGAGCGAAGCCCAAACCAAAAAAAGTCATCTCAACCGGACTCTGAGCCTGTCGAAGGGCAGCGGAGAGCCCCCCGCATTTCTCTTCACAGCCCAAAATCTGTGCCCTATTCATCGCGGCTCTATCGCGATGAGTGGGTTTGCCACAAACAACCCACCACTACCCGATCGCCAGCGGCCTCATACTCCCATCCGAGGTCGGCCGAATGAACTCAATTTTCTCCTCCGCCGCAATCGCCACAGCAGCCCGCTCCCCTGAAGGATCGCTCAAGTTCATCCGCTCAATCCCCGGAACCGCTTCGACAAACTTCTCAGGCGAAAGCGGTCTTGCAAAGAAATAACCCTGCGCCTGGTCGCACCGCCGACGAAGCAGGAACTTCAACTGGTCACGCGTCTCCACGCCCTCGGCGATCACCTTCACTCCCAGCCCGTGCGACATCGCAATCACGGTCCGCACCACCGATGCCGCATTCACATCCGACGCTGCCTGCCTTACAAAGCTCTGATCGATCTTCAGCCGGTCCACTTGATACTGCAGCAGATAGTTGAAGTTACAGAATCCCGTTCCAAAGTCGTCGATCGAAAGCCCCACACCCAGATCGCGAATCATCTGCAGCGTCTTCATGTTGGCGGATGAATTGATCATCAGCGTGTTCTCGATGATCTCGATCTCAAGGTCGTTCGGGTGCAGCCCGCTCTCATCCAGCGACTCTTCAATCGTCCGCAACAGCTTCGCCTGCGCAAACTGGTGCGGAGACAGGTTCACCGAAAGCGAAACCCGCCGCCCCAGCTTCTCCTGGATCCACTTCGCTTCCTGGCACGACTTCCGCATCAACCACATGCCAAACTCCGGCAGAATGCCAATCTTCTCGGCCATCGGAATAAAGTGTGCCGGGGAGACCAGCCCGAACTTCGGATGCCTCCAGCGCAGCAGCGCCTCCATGCCAATCACCTTGCCGCTCGGCAATGCCACCTGCGGCTGATACTCCATGAACAACTCGCCCCGGTCCATCGCCTGGCGCAGAGCGCCTTCCATCGACAGCCGTGAGTAAGCATCCTCCAGCATCTTCGGCGCAAACATCGCCATGCGGTGCCGCCCCGCCTCTTTCGCCCAGAACATCGCGGTCTCGCTCCGCCTCAGCAACGATTCGGTGTCCGAAGCCAGATCCGGATAAACGCAGATTCCAATGCTAGACGTCACGTTGATCGCGTGGCCGCTCACCATATACGGGGAGGAGATCGTCCGCAGCAGTTGCTCTGCGCAAAACTCAATGTTCGTAAGATCCGTGTGGTCCGGCAGGAGGACGATGAACTCATCGCCCCCGATCCGCGCAACCGTATCCGAGATCCGCACCTTGCCGATTAGCCGGTTCGCCGCCGTCGTCAGAATCTCGTCGCCAACCGGATGTCCCAGCGCGTCATTGATCCGCTTGAAGTTGTCGACATCCATCGTCAACACCGCAACCTTTGTCCCCGCCCGCTTGCTCCGCTTGATCGCCTGCGTGATTCGGTCTTCCAGAAGACTCTTGCTCACCAGCCCGGTCAAGTCGTCATACAATCCACCCGCCGCCGGGTCTGTCTCCACATGCTTCCGCTTGCTCGAGTCGTGAGCGATGGCGATCATCCCGGTGCGCTCGCCCGTCGGTCCTGTCAAAATCTTCAACGCCAGGCTCACCGGCATCCGCGTTCCGTCCCGGCGGATGAACGTCCAGTCCTGCTCAGGAAGCGTGTGCGATCCCGGATTCTTGCCTACAACCACCTTGCTCATCAGAGCCGAAGGGCTGCTCATTCGCTCCGTCGGCGAGGAGATCAGGTCGATCCCCTGCAGCATCACTCCATCCTGCTCGCTGCGTTGAATCGCCCTTTGCTGCAGCTCTTGCGGATCGTGCAACAGAAGAATCGATGCCGTCCCAATCATCTCCTGGCTGTTGTAGCCCGTCAGTTGTTCCGCCTCGATGTTCATCGCGGTGATCATCCCGGCGCCATCGGTCGCGATGATGCTGAAGGGAGCCTGCTCAAAGATGTGTTCGCTGAACTCCGATACGCTCTGGAATCGGTCTTGGACGGCCTTGAACTCGGTCAGGTCAGTGCTAGAGATTGCCACCCCATCGCCCAGTTGCACTACATGGTGACGCAGCCACTTGATCTTGGCGCCGACGGATAACACCGGTAGCTCCACCGTCAGCGAAGCTCCGGTCTCCACCACCTCGAAGTACCGCTCAATCTGCCCTTGCTCGAAGAATCTGCCAAAGTGCTCGAGGCAGCTTGCCCCGGTAAGACTGCCATCTTTGACCTGGAGCCGCCGCTCACCCTCGGCGTTCACATAGCGGAAGCTGAAGTCCCGGATCGCACCCTTGCTGTCGCGCACGCTGTCGAGAATGTAGAAGGCGTCCCGCGAGGCCTCTGCCGCCGCCTGGAATCTCCGCCGTTCCTCGTTCAGTCGTTCCACGTCGGCTGTCCGGAACGTGCTGGCCTTTTTCCGCTGGACTCCCAGCATCGCGAGGCTTCCCGTGCCGAGACCGCCCAGCAGCATCCCGAGATTACGCGCAAGCTCCTGCGTCGAAATCCCTGCCAGCAGAAACGCGCCTGTGGCACGATATCCAGCAGCCGATTGCCACGGTCTAGTCGTCAGCAGATCCCATGCAGCAGAGCTGATATGAGGCCCCAAGAAACTCTCCCGCTAATGAATTTGCGCTGCCACTTCGGTCGCCCGTTGTCAAACGTTACCATTTGCCGTACACATTCCTAGTTACTTAAGTGGCATCTTCGGCTACACATTATGTGTCCATTAATGAATCAGCAACCCACTCCCCACAAGCCTTGCCCCACTCATCGTGCTTCTATTGCGATCAGTGGGCAGCCCCCCAAACATTCGGCATGACATCATCCCCGACTCGTGCGGAGCGCATTCGAGTATCTCTCGCCTGTCGCTGATAGCCTGCACCCGTAACCGCATCTCCGTCAAGACTTCCCGCCAAATTGCCCCCGTCTTACCTGCCTCGCGGAGGGCTCTGAAAGCCATCATTTTGCATCGCGCCCTGTATTCATGCATCCTTTACAGGTGCGTCGCCAAGGCTTGAAAGCCGAAGTCGGCGTCAGGATCACACGCCTCGCGGCGACGATCCAAAGGATGGTCTACAAGTGAAACTCTCGAACGTCTTCCGTAACCTCGCTCTCTTTTCCGTTGCCGTCCTTACGCTCTCTCTGGCGTCGCCTCAGATTCAGGCTCAGGTGCCCTTCGTCAAGAAACACATCTACTCCGAGACCGCAGACCCCAAAGCCGACATCGCCACCGCCCTTGCTCAAGCGAAGAAAGAGCACAAGCGCGTCCTCCTCGACTTCGGCGGCGACTGGTGCGGCGACTGCCAGGTCCTCGACATCTACTTCCACCAGGCTCCCAACGAAGCTCTTCTTGAAAAGAACTTCGTGCTCGTCCACGTCTGGATCGGCCACATCGACAAGAACCTCGACATTCCGGAGAAGTACGGCGTCGCCATTAAGAAGGGCGTTCCCGCACTCGCTGTAGTCTCCGCCAAAGGGGACCCCATCTTTGCCCAGAAGACCGGCGAGTTCGAAAACATGCGCAACATGAACCCCGAATCCGTCACCAGCTTCCTCGAAAAGTGGAAGCAGTAACGCTCCGGCTCGACCTCTAAGAAAACATCGTCTCGACCGAAGCCTCTCGCAGTTCCATTGCGAGAGGCGTAGTGGAGACCCCCGCATTTCCTTCCGGTCGCGCGACGAACCCATGTGCCCCATTCATCGCGCTCTTGTCCTTCGCGATGAGTGGGACATTCGTGCGAAGCACCAACCGCCTTTTCTGCACGAGCCCCAAAATCTTCACCTTCCCTCGCCGCCCATCTCCGCATATCCTGAAAGCTCCGAGGAGGAAGATGGCCCTGAACTCCACTCCGTCTTCAATGGAAACTCCGGTGACGGTAGCCCCACAGCATCCGCCCGGCACCCTCCGCACCGCCGTGTCCCTCGCACCGGCCCGGATGATGCACTTTCTCGGCCTGCTCCGCCGCACCTTCGTCGGCTTTCTCGCTCACGACTGCCTCCATCTCGCCCAGGCTGCGGCCTACTCGGCCCTGGTCGCCCTCTTTCCCACGCTCATCGTCTCCGCCGCCGTCGTCGCCCTGCTCCCGGACGCCGCCCCGCTCCGCTTCCAGGCAGCGCTCTTCTTCGACCGCGTCCTCCCTTACGACGTCAGCCCCATTCTCGATGGCTACTTCCAGAACGGCCAGGAGACGATCCACTCCACGCGTGCCCTCGTTCTCGCCGGAATCGTCTCCCTCATTGGTGCCTCCAGCGTTATCGTCACCCTCATGGAGGGCTTCCGCCGTGCCTTTAACCTGCCCGGGGACCGGTGGAGCTTCTGGGGACGTCGCTGGCGCTCTGTCGCCCTCGTCTTTATCGCTCTCGTCCCGCTCTTCATCGCGAGCGTGCTGGTAATCTTTGGCCACTTTGTCTCCAGTTGGATCTCCGCCAATATCGGCGACTCCGCCCGCACCCTCATCCTCGTCACCGCATTCCTGGTCCGCTGGACCGTCGCCCTCATCTCCAGCGTCTTCGTGATCGCGATCACCTATCACATGGGCACTCCGCCTGCGGGCCTCGCCGTCATGGAAGAAGACAACCGCCACGATCACCTCTGGGGCTCGGTCCGCACCGTTCGCGCCATGAGCACCATGGAACGTTCCTGGACCCGCACCCTCCCCGGCGCAACCCTGGCCACCGCCATGTGGTTCCTCACCACCCTCGTCTTCGGCTGGTACGTCACCCGCTTCGCCAACTACTCGGAGGTCTATGGCTCGCTCGGCGCAGGTGTAGCCCTCCTCTTCTGGCTCTACATCATCTCGCTCAGCGTCCTCGCCGGCGCGGAGTTCAACGCCCAGCTCTATCCCGCCTACTGCAACGCTCCCTCTTTAGAACCGCAGATCCCGCGAGAACCCTCCGCCTAGCGTTCCTCCAACCACCCATCGACCGCGCTGTCATCGCACAGACGCGATTCCCCAGTTAGAATTGCCTTCGACGGCAAATCCAGATTCGCAACCACCCGCAGACCTCGTAACACTGTCTGCATCAGGGTAAGAAAGTACACGGCACTGGCCCCCATGAAATCAGGCAAATCGAAGTCCGACGCATCTAAGTCCGCCACCAAGCTCAAGAAGAAGTCCGAAAGCAAGCCCGCGAAGAAGAGCCTTGCGCCCTTTGAAATCGCGGAGATCGCGTCTATCCCCGCCGCTCCGCTCGAGCGCGGCCGCCGCGCCAAGATCGTCGCCACTCTTGGCCCCGCCTCCAGCTCCGAGGAGGTCTTCCGCGACCTCGTCCGCGCCGGCCTAGACGTCGCCCGCCTCAACTTCTCCCACGGCTCCCACGCCCAGAAGTCCGAGCTCATCAAGATGGTACGCAAGGTCAGCCGCGAAGAGGGCAAGCCCATCTGCATCCTCGCCGACCTCCAGGGCCCCAAGATCCGCACCGGCAAGCTCGTTGACCACAAGCCCGTCCTGCTCGTCGCTGGCGAACGCCTCACCATCACCCCGCGCGAGATCGAAGGCACCAAGGAACTCGTAGGCACCACCTTCACCACCCTCGCCGAAAATCTCGAGCCGGGTTCTCGTATTTTGTTGTCCGACGGCCTCATCGAACTCCGCGTCGACTTCGTCAAGGGCGTCGATGTCACCTGCGAGATCGTCAACGGCGGCATGCTCGGCGAAAACAAGGGCATCAACCTCCCCGGCATCGCCGTCAACGTTCCATCCCTCACCGAAAAAGACGAAGAAGACCTCATCTTCGCCATCGGCGAAGGTGTCGACACCATCGCCGTCTCCTTCGTTCGCACCGCCGATGACGTCCTCCACGTCAAGAAGCGCCTCGACGCCCTCAAGAGCGACGCCTGGATTATCGCCAAGCTCGAAAAGCCCCAGGCCATCGAGCACCTCGACTCCATCCTCGAAGTCGCCGACTGCATCATGGTCGCCCGCGGCGACCTCGGCGTAGAAGTCCCGCCCGAAAAAGTCCCGGCTATCCAGAAGCACATCATCCGCCGCGCCGCCGAGTACCGCCGCCCCGTCATCACCGCCACCCAGATGCTTGAGTCGATGATCGACAACCCGCGCCCCACCCGCGCCGAGGTCTCGGACGTAGCCAACGCCATCTACGACGGCTCCGACGCCGTCATGCTCTCGGCAGAATCGGCTGCCGGAAAATATCCCGTCGCCTCCGTCGCCATGATGGCCAAGATCGTCGTCGAAACAGAGCATCAGATGCGCACCGAGCCTCAGCACCAGCTTCCGCGCATCAAGCCCACCGGCCTCTCCGTCGCCGAGACCATCTGCGAGTGTATGGCTCACGCCGCCGAAGACCTCGACGTCGGTGCCATCGCCATCTTCACAGAGACCGGTGCCACCGCCCGCCTCCTCTCGAAGTACCGCCCCGACCCTCCGATCTACGCTCTCTCCCCCCACGAAGAGGTCATCAACCGCTCCATGCTTCTCTGGGGAACCTACCCCATCAAGTGCGACCGCTTCCGCGACACCGACAAGCTCATCCACATGGCGGAATCCATCCTGCTCGGACCGGGCTACGTTCATGAACGCCAGATCGTAGGCATCGTAGCCGGAACCCGCACCCGCTCCGGCGCAACCAACTTCATGCGCCTCCACATGATCGGCGACCGTGAAGCCGACATCCTCGAAAAGAAGCCCAAAAAGAAAAAGAAGTAACTCACCTCACCTCTTGCGTCTGCGCCCCTTTTATTTGTCATCCTTCGTCGCAGGCGGAGGATCCGCTTCTGTTTTCTGCGGGTCCCTGTACATCGAATCGGGTGCCCCATCCATCGCAGCCTCATCGCGATGGGTGGGAACGCTCGCCCCGCTTTGAAAACGCCGACCGAACCAGAGCAGCGCCGGTTGGAAAAATACCGTCATCTCGACCGAAGCCGCAGCATCATCGCGGCGCAGTGGAGAGACCCCCGCATCTCCGTCCTCCCCGCCACGAATCACGCCACCGCTATCGCAAAGCCTCCCCCACATCCACGTTGGTTGTATAGGAACCGCACCTCCCCTTCGATACTCTGACCCAGGCATCGGAAGCAACCGATACCGGCAGTACTCCATGTTCGTTCTTGGAGACGATCGCCTGCGCCGTCGCACGACGACAGCATCCCGAGGAGTCCCATGGAAGTTCTGCAGCAACGTCAGACGTCCGCCTGCAACGCCTGCAAAGACGGCCACAGCGAGCCCTTCCCCTTCACCATGGCCTTCCAGCCCATCGTGAACGTCGAGACCGGCCGCGTCTACGCCTACGAGGCACTCGCCCGCGGCCCCGAACAGCAGTCCGCTGGCTTCGTCCTAAACCAGGTTAACGACGAAAACCTCTATGCCTTCGATCAGGCCTGCCGCGTCAAGGCCATCACCCTCGCCGCGCAGCTCGGCCTCGCCGAAACCGGCGCGATGCTCTCGATTAACTTCCTCCCCGGAGCCGTCTACAGCCCGGCCGCCTGCATCCAGTTGACCCTCAAAACCGCCCGCGCTGTCGGCTTCCCTCTCGACCGCCTCATCTTCGAAATCGTCGAAGTGGAAAAGGTAGCCAGCTCGCAGCACCTCATGGACATCATCAACGAATACCGCAGATGCGGCTTCCGCCTCGCCCTCGATGACTTCGGAGCCGGCTGGGCCGGCCTCGGTCTCCTCGCCGATGTTCAGGCCGACGCCGTGAAGCTCGACATCGACCTCATCCGCGGTATCCACAAGCGCCCCCGCGCCCTCGCCATCGTTGAGTCCA
Organism: Granulicella aggregans; assembly: GCF_014203275.1. GTDB lineage: Bacteria > Acidobacteriota > Terriglobia > Terriglobales > Acidobacteriaceae > Edaphobacter. The sequence continues at coordinate 290,800 of NZ_JACHIP010000002.1, read as the reverse complement.
TGGCCTTACTCTCCGAGTCGCTCCACTTCAACGTCGTCGCCGAAGGCGTCGAGACCTTCGACGAGTACCACGCTCTCCGCGACTGCGGCATCAAGCTCATGCAGGGCTACCTCTTCGCCCGCCCCGGCTTCGAGAGCCTCCCCGCCGTCACCCTCCCCGAACACCGCTAACCAACTCACTGCCGGGTGCCCCATCTTCGCGACAGTTTTATCGTCGCTAAGGTGGGCCTTCGTGCCCGTCGTGAATCGCTCTCCTTCCACAAGCCGAGTCACGTCACCCGCAAAAAGGCGTCATCTCGACCTAAGCCGTGCAGCTCTATCGCACGGCGAAGTGGAGAGCCCCCGCATTGGCTTTTCCTCTCCCAGCCAAAGCTCTTATTCCCATTTCCGTCCACCGTCACACCCTCGGCTCTCCTCCCCTATCCCTTCTCCCTCTACAATCAAAAGATGGGCCGCATCCGAGTACTCTCCGACCAGGTGGCCAATCAGATCGCCGCCGGCGAGGTTGTCGAACGCCCCGCCTCCGTCGTCAAGGAGCTCCTCGAAAACTCCCTCGACGCCGACGCTTCCCGCATCCGCATCGACGTCGAAGGCGGCGGCCGTAAGCTCATCCGCATCACCGACAACGGCTGCGGCATGGTCAAGGACGACGCCCTCCTCGCCTTCGAGCGCCACGCCACCTCCAAGCTCCGCACCTCCGACGACCTCCTCTCCATCACCACCCTCGGCTTCCGCGGCGAGGCCCTCCCCTCCATCGCCTCCGTCTCCCGCCTCAAGCTTGAGACCCGCGCCACCGGCGTCGCCACCGGCACCATGGTCGAGATCGCCGGCGGCTCCATCATCCACTTCGAAGACGCCGGCGTCCCTCCCGGCACCGTCATCGAGGTCCGCGACCTCTTCTTCAATACCCCCGCCCGCCGCAAATTCCTCCGCTCCGAGCAGACCGAGCTCGCCCAGATCGCGGCCATGGTCACCCACTACGCTCTAGCCAACCCGACAAAACACTTCGAGCTGCACTCCGCCTCGCACGCCCTGCTCACAGCGCCCGGTGCCCGAAACACCGCCGAACGCCTCTTCCAGATCTTTGGCGCCGACACCGCCGCCCTCATGATCCCCGTCGCCGCCGAGATGGACTTCGCCCACGCCGGCCTACCTGAGCTACCACCCTGGAAGCGGCCACTCGACTACGAAGCCCCGGCTCCCGGTCACCTCCGCGTCACCGGCTTCATCTCGAAGCCCGAACTGCAAAAACTGAACCGCAACTCCATCTACCTCTTCGTCAACCACCGCCTCATCCGCGACCGCCTCGTCCTCCACGCCTTCACCGAGGCCTACCGCAACATCATCCCGCCCACCTCCTTCCCGGTCGTCCTGCTCTTCTTGGACATGCCGCCCGAAGAGGTCGACGTCAACGTCCACCCCGCTAAGACCGAAGTCCGCTTCCGCCAGCCCACCTTCGTCCACGACTTCATCCGCGACACCGTCCGCGCCGCGCTCACCTCTGCCCGCCCCGCCGCCAGCTTCGCCGCCGCGCTTACGTCCTCGCCGCACGCTGCGTCTTCCCTCACGCTCGACGTAAGCCCGCTCCCCAACGGCCCTGAATCGCCAGTCTTCCAGCCCCGCGAGGCCTACACTTTCGGCACAACTCTCGACGATCCCACCCGCAACGGCCAGCCCGGCTCGGACCCCAACTTCCCGTCCGCCGAAGACACCGCACCCTTCAGCCTCGCCCCGCCTCTGGTCCCCGAATCCCCCGGCCGCTTCGATTTCTCGGGCTCGATCCCCGTAGGCTACGACGACAACCCATCCCCAGCCATCTCCCATTCCGACGCCGAACCTCAAACCCTCAACGCCTTGGCCACCCTAAAACCCCTCGGCCAGCTCCGCGACTCTTTCATCCTAGCCGTCAACGAGGAGGGCCTCTGGATTGTCGACCAGCACGTAGCCCATGAGCGCGTCCTCTTCGAAAAGATCCTCCGCGACCGCGAGGTCGAAGCCGTTCAGCGCCAGCGCCTCCTCATGCCCCTGCTCATCGACCTTCTCCCCGCCCAGATGGTCGCCTTTGCCACCATCGCCGAGGAGCTCGACCGCAACGGCTTTGAAGCCGAACCCTTCGGCCCCCGCACCCTCGCCATCAAGGCCGCTCCCGTTGGCCTGGAGGGCAGGGAACTGGAACGCATGTTGGAAGAGGTCCTTGCCGTTCCCGAGCGCGAGCAGCAAACCGAAAACTCCGACACCCGCCGCCGCCGCATCGCCGCCTCGATCGCCTGCCACGCCGCCATCAAGGTCAACATGCCCTTAGAGCCCGCCAAGATCGACTGGCTCTTACAAGAACTAGCCAAGACGGAGCACCCCACCAGCTGCCCCCACGGCCGCCCCATAGCCCTCAAATACACTCACAAAGACATCCAAAAAGCCTTCCAGAGGATTTAGTTGTCGTGAAGAGGCTAATCGTGACGCAGGGCAACCGCAGGATCGACCCTCGTCGCGGATCGCGCCGGCAATAGAGTCGCCGCAAGCGATACTGTTCCCAGAAAGATCGCAACTCCGGCAAACGTCGCTGGATCATGCGGCCCCACGCTGAAGAGCAAGCTCTTGAGCGTACTCGAAACCGCCAGCGCAACGATCAGTCCAAGCACCCCACCAAGCGAGATCAACCGCACGCCATCCCACAAAATCAACCGCAGGATATTTGCTCGCGTTGCTCCAAGCGCCATCCGAACGCCGACCTCCTGCGTTCGTTGCATCACCATAAACGCTGTCACACCGTAGATGCCGATAACTGCCATGACAAGCCCGGTGAAGGCGAAGAAACCAAGCAAAGCGCTCTCGAAACGCGGCCGGTCGGCGAGCTTGTTCACCTGTTGATCGAGCGTGCCGACATCGATAGGAACGGTGGGATCGATCTGCGCTATCTGGGTGCGCACCCACGGCATGCTCGTCTTCGCGGGCAGAGAGGTCTCTGCGATCAGCGTCGCGCCCCACCCGTCCCAGTCTTCAGCCTTGTTCCGACGAAGCCTGTAGAACTCAGGATTAGCCGGACTGGCAAGTCCAGCGTTCTTCACATCCGCCGCAATACCTACAATCGTGTACCAGTGGCCCTCTGGAATCGGCTGCACACGCTGACCAATCGGGTCGTTGTTGCCGAACATCCGAGATGCAAGCAGGCTGCTCAGGATCATCACCTGCTGGCTCGAGGTTCGGTCAGCTTCGGTGAATGTCCGCCCACGCAAGATGGATATATCAAGCCCTTGAAAATAAGCCGGCGTGACCCAGCGCCAGGTCACCATACCACCCGTTCCTGCGGTAGAGGGCGGCTGCCCCGCGACTTTGATATTGCTGTAGATCTGTTCATGGTGCATTCCCCCGGGTGGGAGGGTATCGGTTAGCCCCACGCGCGAGACCCCGGGCAATGCGCGCAACGCAGCCTCCGCCCGCAGAAAGAACTCCATCTGCTTCTGTGGAGTTGCGTAGCGATACTGCGGCAAGTCAATCGCCGCCGTAAGAACGCCGCCTGTCTGCATCCCTAAGTTCTGTAGCTGCAGATTACGAAAGCTGCGCAGCAACAGGGCCGCGCTCGACAGCAGAACGATACTGACAGCGATCTGCCCCATTACGAGGGCACGCCGCAAGAAAGCCTGTGACCGCGAGCCTGCAGATCGAGCCGACAAGCTTGAGGCCCGAGGCCTTTGCATTGCAGGCACCAAACCAAACAGGACACCGCATATCAACGAAAGCCCGCCGCTGAACAACATGATGCGAAGGTCAAGGTGAGCTTTGTCGAGGAAGAGAATCCCAGCAGGCGCGAGGTACACGAAGACCCGCAGCAGCAGCACAGCCAGCACCCAACTCGCCGCTGCCCCAGCAAGCGTGATCATCAACACTTCCGTCAACGTCTGACGAACCAGCCTGCCCCGGCTCGCACCCAGCGCCGATCGCACTGCCAGCTCACGTTCACGCGCTGCTCCGCGAGTAAGGAACAAGCTGGCCACGTTGGAACATGCAATCAGGAGCAAAGCCAGCACCGCGCCCAACAGAACAAACGCAATCTCGCGTACATCGTGCATCTGGCGGTCCCGAAGCGATCGCACCACGAAGTGGACCTCTTTGCGAAATGGAGCCGGCGCAAGGCTCAGCGAGTATTCGAAGACAGGCTGAAGCTCAGCCGTCGCCCGCTCGATACTCATCCCCGGCTTCAGCCGCGCAAACGCGTACAGGACAGCCCCCGGGCTATCTTTCCGTTGCGCCGCTTCGTCAAGCGCCAACGGCAGCACCACATCGGCGTCGAGCAGGTCGGGCATCTCAAAATCCTTCGGAAGCACCCCCACAACCCGAACATCCTTGCCATCGATCTTGATCAGACGATTCAAAACACTGGCATCAAGGTTGTAATGCGTCCTCCACAGCGCGTACGAGATCAACGCCACCTTCGGCCCGTTCGGACGATCTTCTTCCGGAAGAAAGTTACGCCCCAGCACAGTCGAGACGCCAAGAGTAGGCAGCAAGCCCGCTTCCGCCTTGGCACATGTCAGCCGCGCGGGATTGTTCTCCGTCAGATCGCAAGCATCGGAGATCCCTTCAGCCGCGAACGACTCAAACGGCTTCTGATTGTCGCGCCAGTCGTAGTACGAACCGCCGAGCATGAACTCCTGCGGATTGATCGGAGCTGTCAGTCCAACCGAAACCAGGCGGTCGGCGTTGCCATAAGGCAGGCTCCGAAACAGGATCCGGTCCACCACGCTGAAGACGGCCGTCGTCGAACCAATGCCGAGCGCCAGCGTAACAATGGCCGTAACGGTAAAGATGGGGCTTCGGCGAAACCCGCGCAGCGCATAGCGAACATCCTGCCCGATGTTCTCCATCCACAGACTGGGCCGCTGCTCATAGCACTGCTCGCGAGTTCGCTCGACCCCGCCAAACTCGATCAGTGCCTGCCTGCGCGCCTCTCCAGGCGTCAAGCCGTCTGAAATCTTCTGCTGTATAGACTGCTCAAGGTGAAACGCAAGCTCATCATCAAGGTCGCCGTGACTTTTGCGAGAGATCACGAAGCGCAGGCGGCTAAGAAACTCTTGAACTTTGGCGACGGCGCTCATGACAAAGCCTCCGAATCTGAAGCAGATCGATGCAGGAAGGGAAGTGTGTCCCCTCGACATTCGACAAGTAGTTTCTAAGCCCGCTCTTGTCGAATGTCAAGGGGTGCCGGTAGAAAGAGCTTCCAATGCCAGACTTCGGTAAACGTTAACCCGACAGCCCCATCTTTCGATATCATCGCTGCCATATGTTCAAACCAATCACCGCCGTCTCTCTTCTGCTCCTATCCGTCTCCACCGCTCTCTTCGCGGCGGAGCCCCCAAAGACAGCGGTGATCTCCGTCGACGCCACCCACCCCGGCGCCTCCATCTCCCCCTCCATGTTTGGCATCTTCTTCGAAGACATCAACTTCGGCGCCGACGGCGGCCTCTATCCCGAGCTCGTCAAAAACCGCTCCTTCGAGTTCTCCGAAGCCCTCACCGGCTGGCACGAGGTCCTCTCCTACGAACTGCCTAAGGGCATCGACCCGCCCAAGGGCGAACTCGACATCCGCACCGACTCGCCCCTCAACGCCACCAACCCACACTATCTCCGCGCCCACGCCACCGCCCCCGGATACGCCTTCTACAACGTCGGCTATCGAGGCATGGGCGTGACCAGCGGCGCTGGCTACAGGTTCTCGGCGTACATCCGAAGCAAAGGCCCGAAATCCCTTCGCGCCACTCTCACCGACCCCTCCGGCAAGGTCATCGGCACCGGCAAGCTCGAAGGCTTCATGGGCTCCGGCTGGACGCGCTACGAGACCGTCATCACCCCCACCGCCACCGTGCCCGACGCCCGCCTCACCCTCTACGTCGACGACATCGGCGACCTCGACATGGACATGGTCTCGCTCTTCCCGGTCGACACCTGGAAGAACAGGCCCAACGGCCTGCGCAAAGACCTCGTCCAGCTCCTCTACGATATGCACCCCGGCTTCGTCCGCTTTCCCGGCGGCTGCATCGTGGAAGGCCGCCAGCTCATCACCCGTTATCGCTGGAAGACCACCGTCGGCGACATCTCCGAGCGCAAGACCATCATCAATCGCTGGAACGACGAGTTCGACTACCGCCCCGCCCCGGACTACTTCCAGTCCTTCGGCCTCGGCTTCTACGAATACTTCCAGCTAGCCGAAGACCTCGGCGCAAAGCCCCTGCCCATCCTCAACTGCGGTATGGCCTGCCAGTTCAACTCCAGCGAGACCGCCGCGCTCGGCCAACTCGACGAATACGTCCAGGACGCCCTCGACCTCATCGACTTCGCCAACGGCCCCGTCACTTCGCCCTGGGGCAAGCTCCGCGCCCAGATGGGCCACCCCGCACCCTTCCACCTCGAGATGCTCGGCGTCGGCAACGAGCAGTGGGGCCCACGCTACGTCGAGCGCTACAAGATCTTCGCCGCCGCCCTCAAGTCTAAGCACCCCGAGATCAAGCTCGTCGTCGCCGCCGGCCCAGCACCTTCCGGTGAACCCTTCGAGAGCATGTGGAAGACCTGGCGAGAGCAGCACGCCGACCTCGTCGACGAGCACTACTACATGAGCCCCGACTGGTTCCTCACCAACACTCAACGCTACGACCACTACGACCGCAACGGCCCCAAGGTCTTCGCCGGCGAGTACGCCGCCCAAAGCGCCGGCCAGGCCAACCAGGACAATCACAACAACTGGCAGACAGCCATCGCCGAAGCCGCCTTCATGACCGGCCTCGAACGCAACGGCGACGTCGTCCGCATGGCCTCTTACGCGCCGCTGCTGGCGAACAAAAACGCCTGGCAATGGAAGCCCGACGCCATCTGGTTCGACAACCTCCACGCCTACGGAACGCCCGACTACTACGTCCAGAAGGTCTTCGCCAACAACACCGGCACGCGCGTCGTGCCCATCACCCCACTAGCATCCGACGGCCTCTTTACCAGCGCCGTCCTCGACGAACGCACCCACGAGTTGATCGTGAAGGCCATCAACAATACGGCCTCCGAAAGACCTGCGGAGATTCGCCTGCAGGGAATCGCGCCGTCGGGCAATGCCACCGTCACCACCCTCGCAAGCCCCGATCTAAAGCTCGAAAATACCTTCGAGCAACCGACTGCCCTAGCCCCTGAATCGTCCACACTCGACGTGAAGTCATCAACCGTAGAGGTGCATCTGCGCCCCTACTCTCTCACCGTCTACCGCATTGCCGTTCGATAAAACACCCGGAATTCTGGGTGCCCCACCCATGGCTAGCCTTTGGCCATGGGTGGGATCGTATGACGCCCGAAACTCCACCTTGGAATAGATCCTGCCTATCGCCGCCCGTCCCCCACCAAAACATTCTTTGCATCGTTATCTACTAGTAGGTAGTCTCATTACCATGCAAGGCGAAACCGCAGACCGCATCCTCCAAACCGCCAAGTCCCTGATCTCCGATCGCGGCTACTCCGCCTTCAGCTACGCCGATATCTCGGAAGCCGTCCACATCAGCAAGGCCAGCATCCATCATCACTTTCCCACGAAGGCGATCCTGGTCGTCTCAGTCCTCAAGGCCCATCGAGACGGGTTGGTGCAGGCCACACAATCGTTGACCCAGCAAGTCAAAGATCCTCTCTCGCGCCTCGAGGCCTACGTCAACCACTGGGAAGGCTGCATTCGCAACAATAACGAACCCTTCTGCATCGCCGCATTGCTCGCAGCCGAACTCCCAAGCCTTCCCGAAGAAGTCCGCCACGAAGTCCAACAACACTTCCTGGAGCTAAGCGGATGGATTCGCAGCACCCTCGAGGAGGGCGTCAGCAAAAAAAAGTTGAAGCTCCAGGGCACTCCTGAAGACGAGGCACAGACCTTCATGGCCTTAGTCCACGGCGCAATGTTATCTGCCCGAGCCCTCGGAAGCTGCGAGGTATTTCAAGCCGTCACCAACACCGCCCTGCAACGTATCTCCACGCGCAAATCCTAGCCCCTCAAGCGAAAGAGTTTTCGCTTACCCATTCAATCTACCAACTAGAAGATAGCTTCAAGGAGTTAACATGTCGACCACGGCCTCAAACGAACAGCTACAGACCCTTTCCTTACGCAACCTCTACTTCACCCGCACCGTAGTCCAGTTACTCTGGGCTGGCACCGTCCTCGCGGTAGCCGTCAGCAACCCCGCCCTGGCCGCCGGTCTTCTGATCCTCTATCCGCTCTGGGACGTCGCCTGCACCCTCTACGACCTGAGATCTTCCACTCGCACCATCGCCGGGCCGCCGACTGCCCAATACGTCAATCTGGCCCTGGGAGTTCTAGCCGCATTAGGAATCGCCCTGACGGTCTTCAAATCTCCGCAACAGGCAGTCGTAACCTTCGGAGCCTGGGCCGCCGCCGCCGGCCTCGCGCAACTCGCAGTCGGCATCTCTCGCAGGAAACAGCTAGGCGGTCAGTGGGCAATGATCCTGAGCGGCCTGCAATCCACCGCCGCAGGCGCGGCCTTCATCCTCGGCGGCCTCCACGACAAGACCCACATCAAAGATCTCGGCGGCTACGCAATCTTTGGCGGAGTCTACTTCCTCATCGCCGGCTTCTTCCTACACCGCAAGCTATCAAACGCCTCTCAAACTGGCGCAGCCGTGCCTACCGAACGCTAAGCGGGTGCCCCACATCTCGATTCTGAGATGTGGGACGTAGGCAGTCCACGACGCGATCAGTTCCCTCCGTGCGAAGTACGAGTTTACTCCCCGCGCCGAGCTCTGACCGCCCCCGCCAACTCCTTCAACAACTCCCCCGTCTCCGCCCAGTCGATACAAGCATCCGTAATGCTCTGCCCATAAACCAGCGACTTCCCATCCCCTAGCGCCTGGGCTCCCGCCACCAGGTTGCTCTCGATCATCACGCCCATAATCCGCTTGTCGCCACCCGCAATCTGCCCCGCGACATCCCTGCAAACCGGACCCTGCCTGCGATAGTCCTTCCCGCTGTTCGCATGGCTCGCGTCGATCATGATCCGAGGCTTCACCCCTGCCTTCACCATCTGTACGGCTGTAGCCTCAACGGATGTGGCATCGAAGTTCGTCGTCTGCCGTCCGCCCCGCAGAATCACATGGCAATCCGGATTCCCCGAGGTCAGCAGGATCGAAGCCTGGCCCGTCTCCGAAGTCCCCAGGAACGTATGCGGATGCTCCGCCGACAGGATCGCTTCCACCGCGATCTGCGTATTCCCCGAAGTCCCATTCTTGAAACCCACCGGGCACGATAGCCCGGAAGCAAGCTGCCGATGCACCTGGCTCTCCGTCGTCCTCGCCCCAATCGCTCCCCAGCTCACCAGGTCCGCCACATACTGCGGCGAGATCATATCCAGGTACTCGGTCCCCGCCGGCACGCCCATCTCCGCCAGATCCAGCAGCAGCCGCCGCGCAATCCTCAACCCATCGCTGATCCGGAACGATTCATCGAAGTAAGGGTCGTTGATCAGCCCCTTCCATCCCAGCGTCGTCCGCGGCTTCTCAAAGTAAACGCGCATCACGATCAGCAGTTCGCTCGAGAGCTCCGCAATCGCGCCCTTCAACAAGCCCGCATACTCCCGCGCCGCCGCCACATCGTGAATAGAGCAAGGCCCCACCACCACCACCAGCCGGTCATCCTCGCCATTCAGCACATCGACGATCTGCCGCCGCGCCTCGAACACTGTCAGAGAAGCATTCTCCGTAAGTGGCATCTCCTCCTCAAGAAAAATGGGCGGAAGAACAATGCGGCTCGACTTGATCCTGAGATTATTTGTTTGGTATGCCATGGTCGCTCATCAGGATACTAGGTATCGGTCGCCCCCGGTCGCCTCGCTCCTGATTCATCGACCTTCCCCACACCAGCCCTATAATCTCCGAATGTTCACACCTCAGGCTGGAATCTTCGCCCTCGGAACCTCCGCTCACGCATACCTTGAGTTCGACATCCTGGACGCCGCCCGCCGCAAAGAATTCGCCTCCACCATCTCCTCCATCCGCGAGCCCCGCACCACCACCGGTGGCGTCAACTTCGTCATCGGCTTCCGCCCCGAGCTCTGGCGCGCCCTCGCCCCTAACGACATCCCTGCCGGCGTCGAAGGCTTCAACCAGCCCGTCCGCGGCGTAGAAGACTTCGTGATGCCCGCCACCCAGCACGACGCCCTCGTATGGCTCTCCGGCAGCGCCTACGACGTCCTCTTCGACATGGCCCGCTCCGTCGTCCACGACATGCAAGGCCTCGCATCACTCGCCGATGAGACCTCCAGCTGGCCCTACCGCCACGACCGCGACCTCACCGGCTTCATCGATGGCTCCGAGAACCCAACCCTCCTCGACGCCCCCGAAGAAGCTCTCGTCCCCGAAGCAACTCCCGGAGCAGCCGGCTCCGTCCTGCTCCTGCAGAAGTGGAAGCACAAGACCACCCAGTGGGAAGCCCTGCCCGTCGATCAGCAGGAGCAAATCATGGGCCGCAACAAGCCCGACAGCATCGAACTCGAGAACAAACCCGAAGACTCCCACGTCGCCCGCACCGACCAGGACGAGTTCGGCCACATCTTTCGCCGCAACATGCCCTACGGCAACGTCGAAGACCACGGCACCGTCTTCGTCGGCTTCAGCGCCGAACAGCAGCGCCTCTCGAAGATGCTCGACAGCATGGCCGGCCTGGTCAACGGCACCCGCGACGCCCTAACGCGCTACACCCAACCACTCACCGGCTCCTACTACTTCGTCCCATCCGTAGAAAGCCTCCGCAGCTTCAGACAGGAAGAGCTATAAACCCGGGTGCCCCATCCATGGCTCGCCTTTGGCCATGGGTGGGACATTCGTGCGAAGCACGAACCGCTCCCGCCAATCTCCGGGTGCCCCACATCTCGCGTCTGAGATGTGGGACGTACGACTCAACCCGTTAAGGCCTCACCAGATAAAACTCCGTCTGCCGCGGCAAAAACGTCTTAAACCCATCATCCGTCAGATAAGCATCGTCCTCTTCCATCACATACACCTTCTGCCCAGCCCACTCCGGCACCGCCGTGGCCGAGTTCAACTCAATCGAGATATACGATCCCTTCCGCATCTGCTTCTACTCGCTCGCCGTGGCCTGAGCAGCCCTGTAATCCAGTCCCGCCCCCAGCCCATGCCCCTGGTCGCCGATCGGATGCGAATACACCTTCACCTCAATGTTGGCCGCCTTCATATCCGCCATGATGTCGTTGTACACATCGCCCGCAAACCGCCCCGGCCGCGACCGCGTCATCAAAGACTTCTGCAGCGCATTCGTATGTGCCAGCGCCACCTTCAAGCCCGCAGGAACGTCCTTCTCCCCCGGCAGCAAGACATAAGCCTCCTTCTGCCAGTCCGTGTTCAATCCCATGCACGTAATCCCGAAGTCCAGATGCAGCACATCTCCCGGCAGAATCACGGTCGACTCCGGCTCCACCCCCAGGAAACCCCGCGAAGTCTTCGGCACGCGCCCCTTCCGCTGCAGCCGAATATCCGGCTGAAACCACGTCGTGACATCGTGATATCCCATCTGGTCATAAAGCCACCGCCGCACGTCCCCAACAGTCGTCTTACCCGGCGTTATCACCTCATTCGAAAACGCCCGTTTCGTCAGCTGGTCCGTCAACTCCACCAGCGTCTTATACGTCTCAAACTCCTCCGGAATCCGCGTATCCGAATACTCCTCGATCAAATCCGCCGCCGGCACAAAGTGTCCCTCCGCATCCGCCCCCAGCGTCTTCGCCAGGAACAAATAGCTGTCATGCGTCAGCGACCTCTGCACCCCACGCTTCGCCCCAATCGACAGCCCGACATGCGCCGGCTTGTACTGCTCATACAACGCCGGCAGCACCTTATCCGCAGGCTTCGGATCATCCTCGGCCTCAAAGAACCGTTTCAGGTTGTCCTCCGCATATCCGGTCACCGCGATCTTCCGCAGCCCAGTCCCGGTGTCGATGAACACAAACATATCGCGGTTCCCCGTATAAGGCCGAGGCGGAGCGATGTACTCGGTCAGCGGATCGTTATGAAACTCCTCGTTCACCACAATCCACATCTCGATGTGGTGCCGCCGCATCATCTCGAGGATCATCCCCTGCCGCTTCTCGAGCCACCCCTCACGAATAGCAATCTGCTCCGACCACGAAGGCAGCTTCACCACCGGCCAATCCTTGCCGGATTTGGCCGGCATCTCGGCCGAAGCCACAGAAAGGACACCCAAAAGAGCGAGAAACGTGAAAACTGAAGAGGCGCGCATGATCGCCAGTGTAACTGTGGCGGCGCAAACCGGGCACCCCGGGTATCCCTCACTTCGGTAGTGCCTCAGTTTGAAATGACAAGAAATACGCCAACTAACCCACTACTTCCGGTAGACACCTGTGCCCTTTTGGTACACGCCTATACCTAGGATGTGCTCCAGCAACGGCAACAAGACCAATACTGAACCTAGATATAGGCAGGCGATAACCGCCAGCCACATAAAAATGCGCTTAATCATGCTGGCCATGCTTTCAGTCTTTGGGCGCATAGGGCAACAGAAAAGGCAACGCGAAGGCCGCCCATTGCTTCGGGTCCCCATCCATGCAGCTCCATCGCATGGGTGGGTCATTCGTGCAAAGCACGAACTGCTCCTCCCCGCCCGCACCCCCGCCAATACTGCGCTATCCTTGTAAAGGCACATCTGAAACATCCAGCGCATATAGCGCGTCATCTTGAAAATTGAAATTATCCTTTGCATCTGCCGGATCGCGGCAGCAAACGGATCGCTGGTGCGACGACCATCCGCACAGCAGGAAGGCACTACCTTGAGTTCCCCCGTTATCCCCTCTTTCGAACAGCTCGCCTCAGCCCGCCTCGCGCAGTGGCACCAGAACGGCGAAGCTCTTCTCACCTTTGAAAACCTCCGCAGTTGGATGAACGTCGCCGGCCTCGTCCTCTTCACCCCGCGCCCCGCGCAGCTTCCCGCGCCAGCGCCGTCCTTGGTCGAAGCCGTCCTCGGTGCTCCCTCACCCGAGCCCACGCTAGCCGACACCGAACAGGCCCGCACCCTCCTCGCACGCCTCATCTCCGAAGGCATCGCCGTCCCGCTCAACCTGCTCGGCACCCCAGGAGAAACGCCGGACTTCGTCGTCTCCGCCCCCGTCTTCTCCTACATCTTCACCCTCCGCGGCGACAAAGCCTGGAAGCAGGCCCCGGCCACCAGTGGCGCGGTCAAAGTCTCCCCGCTCGCCGCTGCGACGCATGAAATTCTGACCAAGCGCCCCGCGCTCTCCGCCTACGACCTCACAACCCAGCTAGGCAAGGAAGTCACCGAGTCCGCCGTCCTTCGTTCCCTCAACGAACTATGGGCCCACCTCCGCGTCATCCCCGTCCCCCAGCCCGACGGCCAGGCCACCCTCTGGGAGCTCACCAGCGCGCGGTTCACAAAACACATTAAAGCGGGCGCAAATGCCGGCCAGCCCTCCGCCCTCTCCGCGCTCATCTCTCTCTACCTCGGCTCCGCGATGCTAGCGTCGGAAGAAGAGATCGAAACCTTTCTCTCTCCGCTCGCCGCCCGCTCGCGCATCCGCGACGTCGTCCACGCCCTCATGGGTGCCCGCGAGATCGAAACTCTCGCGCTCGACGGTCGCACCGTCCTCCACGTCTCCGGCTCCCTCCCCGCATTCGCCGCCCCCGAGGACCTCGAGATTGACGTCCACGCCAAGCCGCTCGGAGAGATCGAAGTGGAAGGCGCAACCCCGAACCTGCAAGAGACCGATGCTCCACGCATCAAGAAGTTCGTCGCCAAGCCCCGCAAGCTAGGCACCGGCTTCCCCAGCGACTACGGCCGCAAGTTCAGCGGAGCTCCGCTCGGCGAAAATGACCGGCCCGCCCGCGCTCCTCGCAGCCCGAAGCCAGACGGCGAACGCCGCCCCTTCGCCCGCTCCGCCAAGCCTTTCGGCAGCAAACCAGCCTTCAACAAGCCATGGGACGAAGACAAGGCAGCCCGCCCCCGCGCTCCTCGCGCCGACGGCGACTCCGCCGCTCCCGCAGCCGACGGCACCTTCACCCCCCGCCCCCGCCGCACCTCAAGCGACCGGCCCGCCTTCGGCTCCAAGCCCGCGTTCGGCCGGAAGCCAGCCTTCGGCACCCGCGCCGGTTCCAGCGACCGTCCTCGCCCAAGCTTCGGCGACAAGCCCCGCTTCACCCCTCGCACCGGCGACGACGCCCGCCCGCCACGCCGCGAGTTCACCCCGCGCCCCGAAGGCGCGGAAGGCGACTCCCGCCCCCCGCGCAAGACCTTCTCCAAGCCCGGAACCTTCGGACGCAAGCGCGAAGGCGGCTTCGAGTCTCGTCCTCCGCGCCGCGACTTCAACGCCGGCCCATCCGATCGCCCGTCGCGTCCAGCCCGCACATTTGATAGCGGAGACCGCCCCGCCCGTCCGTCACGCTCATTCGATAGCGGCGATCGCCCATCGCGTCCCGCACGTTCCTTCGACGGATCCGACCGCCCTGCACGTCCCTCCGCACCCCGCACTCCCGGCTCCTTCAGCGCCCGTCCGCGCTCAGCATCCGGAACCGGCTTCGGCAGCAAGCCCAGCTTCTCCCGTCCTCGCGATAATGACCGCGACAGTTCCGCAGGCTCCGGCGACCGCCCAGCCCGCCCAACTTACCGCAAGTTCGACGCCCCACGCGACCGCCCGAGCGGCCCCCGCAGCACCGGCGACCGCCCAGCACGTCCCTTCAGCAAGCCCCGCGAAGAAGGCGGCTCCGACCGTCCCGCGCGCAGCTCCAGCTTCTCCGGCGAAAAGAAGCCCTACACCAAATCCACCAGCACCTTCGGAGCCAAGAAACCCGGCAGCTTCGGCCCCAAAAAACCGGGCAGCTTTTCCGCAAAACCCCCCGGGACCTTCGCCAAGTTTGCCGACGGCAACAATCCCTTCCGCAAGCCCGGCAAACCCGGCGGCAAGGCCAAGTCCTTCAAAGGCAAAGCCACCGAAAAGCCCCGTCGTCCCCGCTCCGGCGAGTAATCGCATCGCCAGGGCCGTGGCCTGAGAGCTCTCCTGCTCGAAGCCACGGTCCTCGCCGTTGCTGATACACTCCGTTTTGCTTAAGGGCATGGCTTCAGCCGTGTCGCAAGCCTTCATCGGAAGCGCGGCTTTAGCCGCTGAGGTACGTTTTTGACCGCAAACTCCTTCGCCCCAGCAGAAAAAGTTGAACTCAAACCGCGTCAGCGCCCCGTCATCGCCATCGACGGCCCCGCCGGCGCCGGCAAAAGCACCCTCGCCGCCCACCTGGCCCGCACCTTCGGTTTCCTCAACCTCGAGACCGGAGCCATGTACCGCGCCCTCGCCCTCAAAGCCATCGAAAACGACTTCGGCTTCGACGAAGAAGAGCCTCTCCTCGAACTCGCTGCCAAGACTCGCATCAAGCTCGAACCCCAGCTCGAAGGCAACATCGTCCTTCTCGACGGCACCAATGTCTCCCGCCGCATCCGCGACAAAGACGTCACCTCCGGAGCCTCGCAGATCTCCGTCCACCCCCGCCTCCGCGCCTGGATGGTCGCCGAACAGCGCATCCTCGGCCAGGCCGGCGGAGTCGTCATGGAAGGCCGCGACATCGGCACCGCCGTCTTCCCGGACGCGGAAGTAAAAATCTTTCTCGATGCCGACCCCGAAGTCCGCGGCAACCGCCGCTACCAACAGCTTCCAGGCACGCCCGAGGCCCCAAAGGTCACCGAGTCAGCCCTCATCGCCGAGATGCGCGAACGCGATCAGCGCGATCGCACCCGCACCGAATCGCCCCTTAAGCCCGCACCGGACGCTGTCATTCTCGACTCGACCAACCTCACCCTCGACCAGGTCCTCGTAGAAGCCGAGAAGATCGTCCGCAGCCACCTCCCCGCCGCACCGCAATAGCTCCCCGAAGAAATAACGCCGGGTGCTCCACATCTCGCCTCTGAGATTTGGGCTGGGGCGCCATCGCCTCGATGGCTCACCCGCATCACCAGTCACCCACCCCGGTGTCTTTCGTAACGTGCGCGTTTCTCCTGTAAATGCACAAAATTGACCCTTAATTGCACCTAAAACTGTGCAACGAAACGGGTTGCAAAAATATTTCCACACTTTTCTTGCAAGTGATGCTAACCTTCAGTCATCGTTTGAAACAGATTGGTTTTCTGCAACTGCTGTATGTGTACGAACCCCGATTTGGATCTTGCGGCAAATTCATCAGCAATAAGGAAATAACGAACATGGAACAGGGAACAGTGAAGTGGTTTAACGACGCCAAGGGGTTTGGCTTCATCAGCCGTCAGAACGGCGAGGATGTATTCGTACACTACTCGGCGATCAATTCGAACGGTTTCAAGAGCCTTCAAGAGGGCCAGGCAGTGCAGTTCAACGTGGTCAAGGGACCCAAGGGTTGGCAGGCGTCTGACGTTCAGCCTCTCTAGTCTTTTGCCAAAGCTGTAATTCCGGTTTCGAGGGAACTCGCAAGATCCCGATCGAAGCGCTCTGAATTATCGCTAGCGGCTGCATCTTGCTTCAAAAGTTTTGCGGGAGGGATGGCTTAGGCTATCCCTCTTCGCCGTTAAGCCCCTCCTGCCCTGTCTTCTCCCAAACCTTGTCATCCTTCGACGAAGTCGGAGGATCTGCTTTTGCCGGTTGCCCCATCCATCGCGCGGGTGCCCCATATCTCGCTTTTGAGATGTGGGACGTAAGACGTTCGCGTCGCTACCAACCACAAATCACCCCGTCACCACCCCACCCCCCGGGTGCCCCATCCAGCGCGCCTTTGCGATGGGTGGGACGTAAAATACCCGGAGACTCACTCCTTCACCACCCCAACCCCCACAATCGTCGAACTCGTCTTGAACTTCCGGTAGTCCGAATAAGACGCCGTTAGACTCCCATTGAACTTGAAGAACAGCAGCGCCCGCGCCTCTCCCTTCCCCTCGATCCGCGCCGGCAGCCAGACCTCGCCATTCACCTTCGTCATCTGCACGTTAAAGT
The DNA here is from genome assembly GCF_014203275.1 of Granulicella aggregans. GTDB lineage: Bacteria > Acidobacteriota > Terriglobia > Terriglobales > Acidobacteriaceae > Edaphobacter. The sequence goes on along the minus strand of NZ_JACHIP010000002.1, from coordinate 273,786 downwards.
TCGTCCCTTCGCGTATGCTCGCCATCAATCCGCCACCCACCTTGAACGAACTCACAAACCGCCCCTCAATCCGCGCGATCGCCTTATCCTGCTCGTCTACCCAGACCGTCCCAGCCATGTCCCGAATCACGCCCTCGAACCGGTTCTTCGTCTTCGCCTTCGGATCGCCGGTGTAGTCGACCGCAATCGTATCTCGCCCCGCCATCTGCACCCGCCGAGCGTTCGTGAAGCTCCCCAGCTCCAGCAGCCGAGACACCGTCACCTCGTCATTCCCGCGGGGATCGGTCTCTTTTCCTTTAGCGTCTTCCTTGGCCCTGCGCTCGCTAGCCTTCGCAGCCTCTTTATCGATCCGTTCAGACTCCTTCTTCGCCTCGTCTTCCGTCAGCGGACGACCATCCTTCTTCACCAGTCGCTCGACCGGAACTCCTTTGATCCAGAAGTCGTCATACTCCTTCACCTCGGTCTTCTTCGGGGAACCCTTCCCATCCACCTCCACCTCGGTCACCACGGCATGAAAGATATAGTCTTTCCGCGCCTCTTCCGCAGCCCGCTGCTTCGCCTCCACCTCATGCATCAGCGCCGGAACATCCGGCAGCGGTCGCTCCGGCTTACCTGTCTCCTGGGCGCCAGCCGTCACCGTCCCCGCCAGCACCAGCCATCCTGCCCACCTCAACGCCGCACCCATCATCCTTCAACTATAGCGATCGAGCTTCTACTTCTTCGCCACCGGCGGAAGCCGCTTCACCCCGCGCAACTCCTCATCGGTTCGCTGGATATCCGGCTCCATAAACTCCGGAAACGCCCAGTCTCCGTACTTCGCCTTGATCTCTGGCAGCACCGCCTTCACCACCGCGTCACCCTTCGCTCCACCCGCCTGCGCCTTCGCAATCGCATCCCGAAGAAACGCAAGATAGTCGCGAAATGCTTTCACATCTCCGGCGCCGCCCGCATGGTCGCCGTGCCCCGGCACGAACTTCGCCGTCGGATGATCCTGGACCAGCGTATCCAGTGTCTCAATCCACTCCTTGGTTGAAGCATCGATCAAATTCGGCAGCGTCTTGTTCCAGAAAAGGTCCCCGCAGAAGACCACGTTCGACTCCGCGTCATACACCACCGTGTCTCCGCCCGTATGCCCCGCCATGTACTTCAACTCCACGCCATGCTTCGCTCCGATGTAAGCCATCGCTTCCCGCTCATACGTCACATCCGGCAGATAAAGTCCCTCCACCATCGCCTTCTGTTCTGCGGTCGGCTTCTCCCCAAAGAACTTCAGGTTCTCCGTCCGCTCCCACTCACGGACATTTTCATGCGCCATAACCACCGCGCCTGCCCCTGCGAATACCGCATTCCCCGCCACATGGTCCAGGTGATAGTGCGTGTTCACGACATACTTCACCGGCAGCTTCGTCTTCTCGCGGATCGCTTCCAGCATCTTCTTCGCCGCCGCCGGATTCTCGAACGTATCGACCACCAGCACGCCATCCGCGCCAATCACAAAACCCGCATTTGATCCCGACTCATCCGCCTTGGCCGCAGCGTTATCGATCGCCGCCCAGGCCCCATTCGTCAACCCCTCGAGCGTGAACGCCGGCAACGCCTGCGTCCAGGCAGTCGTCGCCGTTCCCACGTACAACACCGCCGCAACACCCACCACCCAGCCTCTCGTCATGCCACCGATCTTACCGCCACCATTCTTATTTCTTTGTCATTCCCTCAGGGAACCCGCGTTTGCTTCACGTTTGCTCTTCTCTCACGCCACCCAAAAACTGTCATCCTGAGCGAAGCGCAAAGCGCGCAGTCGAAGGACTCGCCACACCGTTCCATCGCCCATACCGCCCAACCTCTTCTGCCTTGAGATCCACACACTTGGCAAACTCTCCACAATCGCTGACAGAGAAGCATCCCCGCAGAGTTGTACTTCCTCGGTACATTCGTGGCCCTTTTCTTGAGCGATTATCGAACTCGAGCGTTCACCACCCTTTGCAAAGGTCTAGCATTATTTACAGGGAAAGTTGTGTGTTCACCCGCCACAACACCCGCGAGAAAGGAAGTCATGGCGACCACCCCCGGCACCGAACCCCAAACCTCCCCAGAAATCTCCCGCCCCGAGCAGGAACGCGAGCAAAACAGAGAAGATATCTTCAACCTCTTCCGCACCTGGGGCCATCTCCAGGCCACGCTCGATCCCCTTGGTCAGTTCCTCCCGCCCGAGCCCTTCCCCATCGCTCCCCCAGAAGGCGAAGTCACCGCCGAGGCCCGCCGCTTCTACTGCGGCAACATCGGCGCCGAGTTCATGCACATCGGCAACATGGAGCGCCGCCAGTGGCTCCAGTCCCAGATGGAACAGGTCCCCACCGCTGATCCCGCTCGCCAGGCCCGCAACCTCACCCAGCTCATCAAGGCCGAACTCTTCGAGCAGGTCATCCAGTCCCGCTATCTCGGCACCAAGCGCTTCTCGCTCGAAGGCCTCACCGTCCTCATCCCCTTTCTCGACGCCATCTTCGAGTCCAGCGCTCCCCTCGGCGTCGAAAGCTCCGTCTTCGCCATGAGCCACCGTGGCCGCCTCAACGTCATGACCAACACCGTCGGCCGCTCCGCTTCCGATGTCTTCGCCAAGTTCGAAGACGTCAATCCGCGCTCTGTCCTCGGCGGCGGCGACGTCAAGTACCACGTGGGCGCAACCGGCACCTACACCTCGCCCGAAGGCCGCCAGATCAACCTGCACCTCGCCTCGAACCCTTCCCACCTCGAAGCTGTCGATCCAGTGGCTCTGGGAAGAGCCCGCGCCAAGCAGATGCGCCTCGACATCTACGCCGCCGACAACTCCTTCGGCAAAGATAAAGTCCTGCCCATGATCATCCACGGCGACGCCGCATTCGCCGGCCAGGGCATCTTCGCCGAACTCCTCGTCCTCGCCGCCCTTCCCGGCTACGAAGTCGGCGGCACCATCCACGTCATCGTCAACAACCTCCTCGGCTTCACCGCTCTGCCCGAAGAGTCGAACGCCTCCCGCTACGCCTCAGACCTCGCCAAGCGCCTGCCCATCCCCATCTTCCACGTCAACGCCGAAGACCCCGACGCCGTCATCCGCGTCGCCACCCTCGCCGCTGAGTATCGCCACAAGTTCCACTCCGACATCGTCATCGACCTCGTCGGCTACCGCCGCCACGGCCACTCCGAGGTCGACGACCCCACCGTCACTCAGCCCCGCCGCTACGCCGCCATCAAGGACCATCCCGTCCTTTACAACATCTACGCCAAACAGCTCGGCGTCGACCCGTCCGCCGAAGTCGCCGCCCTCCAGCAGCACTTCCTCGACGACCAGAAGACCGCCAGCCACGCCGAGCACAAGCCTCGCCTCGCCGAGCTACCCAAATACTGGGCCCCCTATCGCGGCGGCGACTTTGAAACGTCTTACGAAGTCACCACCGGCCTCCCCGCCGACCGCATCGCCGAACTCGTCCACCTCTCCACGCAAGCTCCCGAAGGCTTCCACGTCCACCCCAAGGTAAAGAAGCTCTTCGAGCAGCGCTTGGAGATGGGGGCAGGGAAGCGGCCTTTCGACTACGGCATGGCCGAGCTCGTCGCCTACGCCTCGCTCCTGCTCAAGGGCTTCCCCGTCCGCCTCAGTGGTCAGGACTCCCAGCGCGGAACCTTCAATCAGCGCCACGCTGTCATGATCGATATCGAGACTGAGCAGCGCTGGGCTCCGCTAGCCCACATGGCCCCCGACCAGGCTCGCTTCGAGGTCTACAACTCCATGCTCTCCGAGGCCGCCGTCCTCGGCTTCGACTACGGCTACTCCCGCGACTATCCCGAAGCCCTTGTCCTCTGGGAGGCCCAGTTCGGAGACTTCGCCAACGGCGCCCAGATCATCATCGACCAGTTCATCTCCGCCTCCGAGTCCAAATGGGGACTCCTCTCCGGCATCGTCATGCTTCTCCCCCACGGCTACGAGGGCCAAGGCCCCGAGCACTCCAGCGCACGCATCGAGCGCTTCCTCCAGCTCGCCGCCCACGACAACATCCAGATCAATCAACCCTCCACCGCCGCCCAGTACTTCCATCTGCTCCGCCGTCAGGTCATGCGTCTCTGGCGCAAGCCGCTCATCGTCTTCACCCCCAAGTCGATGCTCCGACACCCCGACGCATCGTCCACGCTCGCCGACTTCGCCGCTCCCCACTACCTCGAAGTCTTGCCCGACAACTCCGTCAAAGATCCGCGCCGCCTCCTGCTCTGCTCCGGCAAGATCGGCCACAACCTCCGCGTCGAGCGCGAGAAGCGCAAGGACATGTCCGTCGGCATCATTTTCATCGAGCAGCTCTACCCCTTCCCCGCAGCCGAGGTCCAGGAAGCCATCGACCAACACGCCTCCGCGCAGGAGATCGTCTGGGTTCAGGAAGAGCCCGCCAACATGGGCGCTCACACCTACATCATGCCGCTTCTGAAAACCCTCACCGGCAACCGAGCCTTGACCGCCGTCAAACGCTCCGCCTCAGCCAGCCCCGCTACCGGCTCCGCCAAAGCCCACGAACTCGAAGAGAAGACCCTCATCGATCTGGCCTTCGGCACGCTCCCCCGCTAACCGCAAGGTCTTTGCCGTCGCCTGTTCTTTCGTTTGTCATTCCCCAAGGGAATCTGCTTTGCCAGCCATGACTTCGTGCTCCATTTCATCGCAGCAGTGGGGCTGGTCACCAATGCAGGTGCGGGTGCCCCACATCTCGCTTCTGAGATGTGGGAAGGAGCGCCACCAACTTGGATGCCCCATCCATCGCGCCTCTGTCTTAGCGATGGGTGGGACATTCGTGCGAAGCACGAACCGCCTTCCTCCCAAAACCCGAACGCCCCGTCCTTCGAAAAGAAGCGCCATCTCGACCGAAGCCGCGCAGGCTCACCGCGCGGTGCAGTGGAGAGACCCCCGTATTAGCCTTGCCGTTGCCTGTTCTTCACCCCACCAAAGATCCCCGTCCCACTTCACTACAGCGCAAGAAGTGATACCTCCTTTGTGTCACTGACATAGACCAATGCCCCCCGTAGGCTTTTCCTAACGTCGCCAACCCGACATACGAAAAACTATGCCAACCCATCCCGCACGCCCGCTCTCGATCGCCGTCTTACTTACCCTTGTCCTCTCGACCTCGGCACTCCACGCCCAGTCCGCCGGAGCCCTCGGCAACGGCCTCTCTGCCGCCGCCGTCGCCCGCGGTGGCACCATGGTCACCGAGCACGGTTCTCCCCTCGACGCCGTCGAAGGCAATCCCGCAGGCTTAGCCGGGATCAATCACCGCGTCCTCGACCTCAGCGGCCTCGCCCTCGTCGCTCACGGCACCTTTACCAACTCGGTCGACAACCACGGCACCCTCCGCGCCTTCTCCGGAGCGCTCCCCTACGCCGCCTTCGCCATGCCTCTCGGCCACCGCTTCACCGCCGCCGCCGCCGTCACGCCCGAGTTCCTCATGCGTGCCGCCTGGCAGTACACCGACCCCGCAGGAACCGCCGGCGTCACCTACGGCGAGCAGAAGCAGGAGTCCCAATTCATCGCCGTCCGCGGCTCAGCATCCATCGCCTACTCCGCCAGCCCCAAGTGGTCCTTCGGCTCGAGCCTCGGCCTCGTCTACAACCAGAACCTCCTCCACGCCCCCTACATCTTCCAGCAGCAACCCGCCCTCGCCGGCCTCAAAGTCCTCCTCGACCTCCACACCAAGGGCTTCGGCTGGAACGGCAGCGCCGGCGCCCAGTACCAGCCCAACGACCGCCTACGGTTCGGTATCTCCTACAAGTCGCCCACCTTTATCCCCAGCCACGGCTACGCCCAAGGCTCTGCTTACGCTCTCTTCAACGCCTTAGGCGTCACCGCCGACCCCACCTTCCAATACCAGGCCGAGGTCGATAACCATCTCCCGCAAGCCGTCTCCGCAGGCGCTCGCTGGCAGATCAACCCCCGCGTTCGCCTCTCCGTCGAAGGCGGCTTCGCCAACTGGGCCACCGCCTTCCACACCCTACCGGTCAAGCTCAAAGAGGGCACCAACCCCGTCATCAACTCCGTAGCCGGGAGCTCTGCCATCCAGGATGAGATCGCCCTCCACTGGCGCAACCAGGCCATGTTCCGCACCGGCGTCGAGATCCCCGTCAAGCACCAATGGACCGCCCGAGCCGGCTACAGCTTCCTCTCGAACCCGGTCCCCAGCTCCACCATCACACCCCTGACGGCCGCCATCCTCTCGAACGGCCTCTCCACCGGCCTCGGCTACCAGCCCGAATCCAGCATCCCCCACAACTTCCTCTCGAAGCTCCAGTGGGACGCCGCCTATCAGCTCCAACTCCCCGCCAACCAGTCCGTAGGCACCAGCTCCCTCGAGGCTGGTGAGTACTCCAACTCCCACATCCACGTCCTTACCCAATCGGTCACCATCTCCACCCGCCTCAACTTCTAACCCACCCACAAACCCGGGTGCCGGGTGCCCCACCCATGGCTCGCTTTTGGCCATGGGTGGGTTCCTCCTCAACCTCGTCCATCCCCGCAGCCCCAAACCATCGCGCCTTAGTTCACGCGTGGGGTGAGACGCAAGCCGGGTGCCCCATATCTGGCAGTCTCATCGCCAGATTTGGCCCCACCCAAAAACCTTGTCAAGCCCCCACTCCTTCATAATCGCCCGCATCTACAACATTCAAAGCGACTTACCGCCCCAAGAAAAGTGCCCATTTACCCCACTCAACCTGATACGATTTAACTAGAGTCAAGCAAAAGCCCCGGCCAACGCCGGGGCTTTCTCCGTTAAATCCATAACTCCCATATTTTGACGACTTTAGGGGATAACTCCCATGCTTGCACCACTTTAGCCCTGCCAAGATCCGCTAACACGCTCATTCCAGGCCGTTTACTCCTCTCTAGCTCTAGTGTTTTTCCCCACCCATTTTTCCACAGCCTTCCACAGGAGCATTCACATGCCCTACGAACTCTGCCGCCACATAAAGTCCAATGGCCGTCGTTGCGAATCGCCCGCCCTCCGCGAAAAATCCTGGTGCTTCTACCACGAGCGCCTCCACACCCGTCACCGCTACATCCGCGAAGCCAAAGCCACCCTTCCCGACACCTCACTCCGCATCCCCTCCCTTGAAGACCCCGAGTCCATTCAAATCGGCCTCTCCCTCGTCGTCGAAGCCCTCGCCACCGGCCGACTCGACGACAAGCGCGCCTCCGTCCTCATCCGTGGTCTCCAGGCCGCCTCCCGCAACGTCGCCCACGTCATAAACTCCCCCTACTACAAGGAGGTCGTCCGCGAATTTACCCCCACCCTCGACGGCCTCGCCCTCGCTCCGGCCAAAAAGCGCGACGCCCCCATCACCGATACCATCGCCAACAACATTGCGGCGGCTCTCTTTCAAGAATGAGATAAGCTAAACCCATGTACGAAGACTTCACCGTCAAAGACCGCTGGACCGACGAAGACCTCCACTGCTCCTGGAAGGGAACCGTGGTCGCCATCGCCACTCGCCATGCCGACGCCACCGACATCCGCTTCTCCGTCAAGGCCGGTTCCTCGTCTCCCCGAGCCATCTGGATCGCCATGCCCAACATGGCCTGGGTCGAGCAGAAGCGTCGCACCGGCAAGGTCATCACCGACTACCTCGCCGCCCAGACCGCTGGCCGTTACCTCAAGTCCATCATCGAGACCGGCTACGATAACGGCCGCGAGATGTACACCATGACCGTCGAAGAGGTCCTCGACCACGCCAACGCTGTAGTCAAAGAGGCTGGCAGCACCGACAATCTCCCGTCGCTCCCGATCATCAACGAAGACATCTCTCCCGAGCGCGTCTTCGGCCGTCTCCCCGCCGACAACGCCGGCCCCGTAGTCATGCCCCCCGAACACACCGTCCTCTAGTCGCAGCCAACAGCCGATAAGCACTCACCCTTGTCATCCTCCGCCGTAGGCGGAGGATCTGCTGTTGCCTTTGCTAGTTTCCCGCCGTCATCCTAAGCGGAGCGAAGGACCCCGAGACCGCTCGCATCACCGCAATCGCCCGAACCTTTCAGCCACCAAACTGGGTGCCCATAACTGGCAGTTTCATCGCCAGATGTGGGTCTGCAGCCACTATCTCCTGGCACCTGCTTTCAGCATCTTTAGCAACCTTCCTTCATCCCCGAATCCCTTCACCCCACTCCTCCGCTCGACATCCCTCACCAAAGCTCCGCTCATATACGTGTCCAGCACTAGCGGATGCACATAGCACTTCCGGCAAACCGCCGGGGTATTCCCCAGCTTCGCCGCCACCTGCTTGATCGCCTGCACCACGTTCCGCTTCGCCTCCGTCTCCGATTCAAAGCTCTCGAACTCCCGCAGCATCTCGCAAGCCAGCACCGTCCCTGCCCACGTTCGAAAGTCCTTCGCCGTAAAGTGCTCCCCGCTGATCTCCCTCAGATACTCATTCACGTCACCCGAATCGACCGAGTGCGTCTCCCCCTCGCCATCCACATACTGAAATAGCTCATACCCCGGGAGTTCCTGGCACTGCCCCACGATTCGAGCCAGCCTTCGGTCCTTCAAATCAACCGAATGCTTCACCCCGCTCTTGCCCTGAAACGTAAACTTCACCGCAGTCCCGGTCACGTCCACATGCTTGTTCCGCATCGTCGTCAGCCCGTAAGACTTGTTCTCCCGCGCATACTCCTCGTTGCCCACCCGGATCAGCGTCATCTCCATCAGCCGCACGATCGTCGCCAGCACCTTCTCCCGCGGCAGACCCTGCTTCGCCAGATCATGCTCCACGCGCATGCGAATCCCCGGCAGCGCCTTGCCAAACGCCGCCATCCGCTCATACTTGTTCTCATCCCGAACCTCGCGCCATCGCGGATGATACCGGCTCTGCTTCCTTCCACGAGCATCTCTTCCGGTCGCCTGCAGATGCCCATTCGCGCTCGGACAAATCCACACCTCTGTCCACGCCGGCGGAATCACCAGCGACTTGATCCGCCCCAGCGTCTCCGCATCCTTCACCGGCCCATCCTTGCCCACATATCGAAACCGCTTCGCCGAACCCAACCGCGCAATCCCTGGCCTTGCATCCGACACATACCGCAGCCCCGCCACCTTAGCCGACTCCACTGGATCAACCGCAACCTCGACCCTCTTCTTCACTCCACGCACTCCTTAGCCTCTGCCTGAGACCCTTGGATGCAACATCTACGCCATCGTGAAGTAGCGAGATAACGTCATCTCGACGGAAGCGCAGCAGAGTGGAAAGATCCCCGCATTTTTCCCATCCCGCCACCCAACGACGGGTGCCCCACATCTCGCCTTTGAGATGTGGGACGTAAAACTCGTCCTCACTCAAACGAAAAGGCCGCACCCAAGGGGGAACGGCCTTTACGAACAACGGAGAACGTACAACCTACAACTATTTCCCCAGCGACTTCAAATCAATCACAAACCGATACTTCACGTCGCCCTTCACCACCCGCTCATAAGCCTCAGGCAGCTTGTCCACGGTCGTCAGTTCGATGTCGGAAACAATGCCATGCTCCGCACAGTAATCCAGCATCTCCTGCGTCTCTGCCATTCCGCCAATCATCGACCCCGACAGCGATCTCCGGTCCGTCACCATCGAGAACGCCGACACCTCCATCGGCACCTCTGGCAGACCCACCAGGCAAAGCGTCCCATTCAGTCTCAGCAGGTCGAGATAGACGTTTAGATCATGGGGTGCGGAAACACAGTCGATGATGAAGTCCAGCGAACGCGCATGAGCCTTCATCGCCTCCGCATCTTTCGTAATCACAACCTCATCGGCCCCCAGCTTCTTCGCGTCCTCCACCTTGCCCGCCGAAGTCGTGAACTGGACAACATGCGCTCCGAAGGAATGCGCAAACTTCAGCGCCATATGCCCCAGCCCGCCAAGGCCAACCACGCCGACCTTCGATCCCGGCCCCACCTTCCAGTGCTTCAGTGGCGAGTAAGTCGTAATCCCCGCGCAAAGCAGCGGCGCGACCGCCGCCAGATCCAGCTTGTCTGAGACCGTGAACGTGTAAGCCTCATCGCACACAATGTTGTTCGCATATCCGCCAAAGACGATCTCGCCCTCGAAGGTCTTGCCGTTGTACGTCGGCACCATGCCCTTGAAGCAGTACGGTTCCGCCCCGGCCTTGCAGTTCTCGCACACTCGGCATGAATCGACCATCACGCCGACAGCCGCAAGGTCGCCCACCTTGAACTTCGTTACTTCCGCGCCCACCGCCGTCACATGCCCGACGATCTCGTGCCCCGGAACCATCGGGTAGATCGACCCGCCCCACTCATCCCGCACCTGGTGGATGTCCGAGTGACATATCCCGCAGAAGTCGATTCCCACCACAACATCCTTCGGCCCCGGCTCCCGGCGCTCAAAGTCAAACGGCACCAATGCCGACTTCGGGTCATGCGCTGCATATCCATGCGACTTCATTGAACTCTTCTCCCATTCACTGGTACGTATACGGTTTAGTAGCGACAGAGTCTCAAACTCTCAATCGCCAAAGGCGTAGTTCACGGTGACTATTGTGTCAACAGAACATGGTAAGCCATTTACTAAATACGGCTTGTAGACCCAGGTTCGCACCGAGTCCAGGGCCGAGGCGGCAAGGGTCGGACTTGGTGCATCGATGAGCGATAACTGATGGATGTGTCCGTCAGTCCCGATCAAGACGTGAATATGTACGGCACCCGAGGTCCGGCTGTTCTTATCCTCGATCGGAAAGACGGGCACCTCGCCTGAGATCTTCGACTTGGCAATCACCTTTAACTCCACTTTGACTGGGTCGGTGCTCTTCGGCCCCATCGTGTTGTCTAAATCGAAGAAGTGTTCATCCTGAGGCGATGCCGCTAAGGTTGCAATGTGGCCCTTAGCCACCAAGCCCGTCTGTTCGGACACAGAGAGATCGACCGCGACCGCACGCCCCTGAAACATTCCGATGGCATTGCGTGCAACGTTCTCCGACCCGTTGCGAAGCGAGCCGCGAAGCCTGTCCGTGTCCTGACTGAGACAGTAAGTGGGAAACATCCCTAACGGAGGGTAGGCGAGGTTCCTGACCTGGCGATTGAGCATGATGCAGTCAAGCTTGACCTTGCCAAAGCCCTCAACATGCAGTTCCGGAACTGCATCATTCACCTCGGCGTCGTCGGCGACCGGATGGACGACCTCATCGCGAAGCAGTCCAAGCAGGTATGGAGTAGGAGATTGATCTTTGGTCCGGTAGACCTCGTTGTCACGCCTGATCTCGGTCGCGTTATAAGAAGGCGAAGTGTAGATTCGCTTATCGCTTTCACCGGACCACCACTCTTCGATAGTCCCTTCTTCCGTGGTCGGGCCTTTTTTTTCGAGCAGTTGAAAGGTCACCTTCAGATGCCAGGGCTTCAACGCCGGATCGTCGAGCGAACTCATCTCCGCCGCATGATGCAGCCGCTTCGCCAACTCCGCCGGGTCAGCTGCGCTAGCGGTACAAGAAGCGCCAAGAATGGCCACCAAAGGAAAATGTTTGAGTAGGGAAGTCATTGACGGGCTCGTGTGCTTGTGTGAAGTTTATTGACTGAACTCATAAGCCCGATTTGGTCCGGGGATGTAGTTCACAGTAACTGTTGTGTTGACTGAACAGGGGCGTCCATTTAATAGATAGGGCTTATAGACCCACTGTCTCACTGCGATCAGCGCCGAGATCGCAAGAGTTGAGCTCGGAGCGTCAATGACCGAGAGTTGACGTATACGGCCGTCCGCCCCAATCTCGGCGTTCAGGTGGACCTGACCCTGCGTGTGGCTTTGCTTGTCCACTTCGGGATACACCGGGTCAATCTTCGACACGATATTCCCCGCGATGACGCCGCCGGACACTGGCCTCGCCTTGGAGTCCTGCGTCTCAAGGCTGTCATCCGGCTCGAAGAAGTGCGCATCAGGAGCGAACACGGCCAATGTGTCGACGTGGGCTTTTGCCTCTATCACGCGATCCTGGGAGACAACGATCTCGACAGCGATACCCTTGCCTTGAAACGTGCCAATAGTATTTCGCGCCGAATTTTCCAGGCCGTATCTGTATGAATCGCGGAGCCGGTCCTTGTCCCGATCAAGGCAGAAGGTCGGAAACAGCCCTACTGGAGGATAGCCGACGTTTGTCATAGGGTGATCAAGCATGATGCAGTCCAGGTTCGTCTTGCCGAGAGTCAGCACCCGCAGATCAGGAACAGAGTCGTTTATCTCTGCATCGGCTGCGAGCGGATGGACTACTTCGTCGCGAAGACGGTCCAAGAGATAGGGAGCCGGGAGTTGGCTCTTGGTGCGGTAGACATCTTTATCGCGTCGGATATCAGTCGAGGAGTAGGACCTCGAAGTATAGATACGCTTGTCGTCCCCGGCGGACCACCACTCTTCGATCGTTCCCCCTTCGGCTGCCGCTCCCTTTTTATCGTAGAGCTGGAAAGTGAGCTTCAAATGCCAGGGCTTCAATGCCGGATCGTCAAGCGAGCTGCCCTGCGCCGCATTAAGTAGTCTCTGGGTCAGCGCCTTGTCCGCGCACCGTCCCAAAGGGCCACACACCAGAAGTGCCGCTACTGCCGCCCACGCCATCAATTTACTCATGCCAGCTCCGTATCAACTTCTCAACTAGTCCGGAAACTCTGCGCCCTATTCATTCGCAGCTGCTCCGCGAAGAAGCGGAGCAGCCACAGAGAAACCCACGCCTACTCGTCATAGTGCAGCAAGCTGAACACGTCATACTCCTTGAACTTCGCAGCACCCTGCAGGAAGTCCAGCTCAATCGCAAATCCGAGTCCCACAACCTCACCGCCCAACTGGCGCACCAGCTTCACGGTAGCCTCCATCGTGCCTCCGGTAGCCAGCAGGTCGTCGACGATCACCACGCGCTGCCCAGGCTCAATCGCATCCAGATGGATCTCCAGCGAGTCCGTCCCATACTCCAGGTCGTACGTCACCTTGGCCGTGGGAGCGGGCAGCTTTTTCGGCTTGCGAACCGGCACAAACCCAGCATTTAGCCGATACGCCAGCGCCGGCCCAAAGATGAACCCGCGTGCCTCGATGCCCAGCACCAGGTCGACTTCCTTCCCAATGTAGTAAGCCGCAAACGCATCGATCAGCTGCGCAAATCCGGTCTTGTCCTTCAGCAGTGTCGTAATGTCGTAGAACAGAATCCCCGGCTTGGGAAAGTCCGGCACGGTCCGTACGAGCTCCTTCAACGGCTCGCAATTAATCTTCTCTTTCGCTTGCATCTACCAGGCTCCTTCAATCTCAAATGGCCCCAGAGCATCGCCTTCGCTCTCGGCCAGTTCATGTTCCACAACAGCATCGACGCGGCTGCCGCGCGAGCCTTTCTTCACCGCCGCCCGCAACTCCGCAAGCTCAGCCTGTGTCCCTGCCGCAACAATCTCGACATGGCCCTCAGGGACGTTACGCACCCATCCGCGCAGCCCGATCTCGGCCGCCTCGCGATGCACGTACCAGCGGAAACCGACGCCCTGCACGCGGCCCCTGACAAGGAAGTGAAGAACCATTTCTTCAAGTGTCGCACCCCCGGCAGGGCAGATACAAGAAGCGTCAGAGCGAACCATTCAGGCTCCCAGGAACAATTCTCTGTAAAGTGGGCTTCCGGCGGAATCTGGACCTCTCTCCGGCGCATCCACTACAGGCAACACCGAGGAGACACACCGATGGGAACTCTCGCAGGCAAGGTAGCAATCGTTACAGGAGCATCAAAGGGCATCGGCGCAGGCATTGCTCTGCGGCTAGCCGCCGACGGCGCTTCCGTTGTCGTCAACTACTCACGCAGCGCCAAGGAAGCTGAAGCATTGGTCGCGAAGATCACCGCGGCGGGCGGCAAAGCCTTCGCCGTACAAGCCGATATCTCGCAGTCCGAACAGATCACCTCGCTCTTCGAAGCGACCATCAAGGAGTTCGCGAAGCTCGATATCCTGGTGAACAACGCCGGTATCTACGAGTTCGGCGGCCTCGATGCCGTCACGCCGGAACACATCGACCGGCAGTACGCCTTGAATGTGAAGGGTCTCATTCTCGCAACCCAGGCAGCCGCCCGTCTCTTCCCGGCGGAAGGCGGAGTAGTCATCAACATCAGCTCCGGCGTGGCCAAGACCCCCATGGTTGTCGCACAGGTCTATAGCTCCACCAAGGGCGCAGTCGACGTGCTCACACGTGGTCTGGCGCTCGAACTTGGCCCACGCAAGATTCGCGTAGTCGGCATCGCTCCCGGTCTGACAACCACCGAAGGCACCAGCGGAATGGATCAAGGCACGATCGACTTTGTCGTGAGCCGCACCCCGCTCGGCAGAATCGGCGAGTCTTCCGACATCGCCGCAGCCGTATCGTTTGTGGCGTCGGCAGATGGCAGCTGGATCACCGGCGAGACCATCCAGGTCGGCGGCGGATTAGCATTCTAGCTCGACGCAAAAGGACCGGCCGCTTTGGCCGGTCCTTTGCGTTTCTTCCAAGCTCGAACGCTTACGCCCGGCTCATATAAGACCCTTCTGCCGTGTCCACGCGGATCTTCTCGCCTTCATTGATAAACGGCGGCACCTGCACCACAAGGCCCGTCTCCATCGTCGCCGGCTTCGTCACGGAAGAAGCCGTCGCCGACCTGATCCCCGGCTCGGTCTGCATGACCGTCATCTCAACGTGGGTAGGCAGTTCGATACCGACGGCCTTGCCATCATGGAAGCTCACGCTGATCGAAAGGTTCGGCGTCAGGAACTCCACCGCGTCGCCCAGCGTCTCGCGCTTCAGCATCGTCTGCTCGAACGACTCGTCCATGAAGTAGTAGTCTTCGCCGTCGTTGTAGAGGAATTCCATCTTGATCTCATCGACGTACACGCGCTCAATGGGGTCGGGCGAGCGGAAGCGCTCCGTGAACATCGCCCCCGTGCGCACGTTCTTCAGCTTCGCCTGGATGAACGCCCGCAGGTTGCCCGGCGTCCGGTGCTCCACCGAAAAGACCATGTGCAGGTCTGCGTTGTACTTGATAATCATGCCCGGGCGCATCTGCGTTGCGGGAATCGACATGGTGAAGGTACTCCTGATCTTGTGTATTTGTGGCGGCGGGAAGGCACTCGAGAGCGCTCCAATTCATCGCGCAAGAACTCAACTTCAGTTCACAGACAGCGCTCCGGCAACAAGTCCGCAACCTTACGATTGTAGCTCAACAGGAAGGCACTTCCGCCGTCTCAGCTCCCGCCGAACATCCGCTTGAAGAACCGTCCCACCCCGCCAAAGAACCCCGTCCTTTGTGGCACGGTCGGCTTCGGTTTGGCAGCATCCTTCTTCTCAGGTTCCGTAGGCGCAGGCGGCGGGGTCGGGTTGTCCGCCTTATACACCAGCGTCGTCGCCACCTGCGTATGCACCACTCCGGGCTCAGCTTGCGGCGGTGGTGGCGGCGGTGCGAGCCCCTGGCTCACCGCGGCAGGGAAGGGATACTGAGCAGTCGGCGGCGGTGGCGTGGGAACCTTCGTCCCTGGCAGCAGCGAAATATCCGGCGTGGCTTCAACCGTCTTCACTGCCTGGTCCGGGCACCCGCAGGGAGAACTCTCGTTATCCACCACCTCATGCAGATTGCCGTGCTCGAACATCACATGTTGCCCTGGAAGCACCCTGTAGTTGTCGTTTCCGAACAGGCTGCCAATCTCGAGCGTCGGATGCTGCCCTAGTCCGGCAACGCGATTTTCGATACAGGTGTCCCCATTGTTCGCGACGCGTACCCTCAGATCCAGCGGCCCGCCCTCGGAGAAGCTCACCCGGAGATCCGGTGTCATCAACTCGTCGCTGGTCAGCACGCTCGCATGCAACTCAGCCGCTCCCCGGTCAAGCGAGACCATGAGAGGGAACTGCGCTGAACCAGCCGGCGCGGTTGAATCCGGCACCGGTTTACTGTCTCCCGATCCAGCAGGCCCAATCTCCTGCTTCGGCGGGGACGCGACCACGGGATTCCCTGCCGTCAGATGCACCCCGCTGGTCGAACACACCTTCACTGACCCACCCCGGAATAACTCCACATATGCCGGATGGTCCTTTGCCGTTACTGTCACGTTCCCGAGCAACACCGACCGCTGGTTGTCCGTCGACGTTGTTCCGGATACGACAGCGTCGACCGTCGCCACGCTGCCAATCGGCATCTGCGCCCCAGCCTGCGGAGCTCCAGCGGCAAGCGCGATCGCCCCCGCTGCCATCCCTGTTCCAAAAGCTCGCCGTGCCCCACGCCCAGCCCTCATTGCATCCTCAGGAAGTTCTCGATGATCTGCTTGCCGTGTACGGTCAACACGCTCTCAGGATGGAACTGCACTCCCTCAATCGGTAGCTCGCGATGCCTAAGCGCCATGATCGTTCCCGGCTCATCGGCATCCGTCGTCACCGCCCGCGCCGAAACCTCCAGCACGTCGGGAAACTCGCTATCCTCGACGATCAACGAGTGATACCGGGTGCAGGTCATCGCCGAAGGAATGCCCGCGAAGATGGTCTTGCCGTCGTGCTCCACTTCACTGGTCTTGCCATGCATCAGCTTCGCGGCCCGGATTACATTGCCGCCAAACGCCGCGCCAATCGCCTGATGTCCCAGGCACACACCGAGGATCGGCACCCGCCGCGGAGCATCCGGCCGGGCGAAGTGCTTGATCAGATCCATGCTGATCCCCGCATCCTGCGGTGTACATGGCCCCGGCGAGATGAGAATCCGCTCCGGCCGCATGGCCTCAACTTCGGCGGGCGTGAGTTCATCGTTGCGCCGGATCACCATCTCCGCGCCAAGCTCGCCCATGTACTGGACCAGGTTGTAGGTGAAGGAGTCGTAGTTGTCTAGAACGAAGACCATATCTGTCCCATTATCCTACGCTGGAGTGCTTCAGGCTTTGCCGCGCAGCTTGAAACGCAGCGAAGACGGAGACCTTTGCCTCCGCCTTCGCTCACCTCGACTCATCTCGGCTATGCCGCGCTTGAAAGCGCCTCGCCTAGCTCCTTGATGTGCCCCGCGCCCGCCGTCTTCTCATCTCCAGCGACCGCAACCGTCTCCTTGCCCATCTTGTGCAGAAGAGTCTTGATCGCTTCGCCATCAAGCTTATCGGCGTGTAGCAGCTTCTTCAACTTGCCTAAATCAGTAACGACGCGCTTCACTCCGTCATGGTCGTGCTTGGACAGGTAATCTTCCCAGCCTTCGATGTTGCTCACAGCCTTCTCCACGGTAAGCGCCTTGGCACCCTGCTTGATTGCGTTGATCGTGGTCTCGAAACGTGTTGGCGACATCTCTATTTCTCCTTGGAAACTTCAGCGGAGGGCGCGTCTCTCGTCCCGCCTCCCCGCTACGATGCCGGGAGATGGCACTCTCCTGCCTCGGCATTCACGCCGCTTCGGATACGCGCAAGAAGACTTTGAAGTTATCGATACGGTGAACGTCTCCGGTGGACCAACTCCTGGTCAAGTCACAATGGAGAAGCCAGTACGACCCTACAATCGGACGCAGAGAAGAGGAGAAGCCTTATGGATAACAAAGCATCGGGCGGCGACAGCAACGAGATCCAGCAGATTCTTGAACGCTGGGCGGAGACCACTCGCATAGGCCAACTTGACGAAGTTCTGAAGAATCACGCCAGTGATGCCCTCATCTACGACGTGCTGCCACCCATGAAGTATGAAGGAGCAGACACCTATCGCAGAAGCTGGGGCGACTGGCATCCCGACACTCCCAGCGATGGCCAGTTTGAACTGCAGGATCTCGCCATCACCGCCGGAAATGATGTGGCCTTCGCCCACGGCTTCATCCAGTGTGGAGGCACAGCGCCGAATGGGAAGGTCTTCTCCGATCTCGTTCGAGCGACGTTCTGCCTGCGAAAGTCCGGTGACGGTTGGAAGATCCAGCATCAACACATCTCGAAGCCGCTCAATCTCAAATAAGAGCGAGCGCACTCAAGCCTCAGCGAAAGCCGCTACGCCCCGCGAGCCCGCTCGATCGCCCGTACCACCGCGCGCGCCTTGTTCCCGCACTCCACATACTCGTTCTCGGCAATCGAGTCCGCGACGATCCCGGCACCCGCCTGGATGTGCCCCTGCTTGCCGTCCATGAAGAGCGTTCGGATGGCGATGCAGCTATCGAGATTGCCGTTGAAGTCCGCATAGAGAATGCTTCCGCCATAAACGCCGCGCCGTGCCGGCTCCAGCTCTTCGATGATCTCCATTGCGCGAATCTTCGGAGCGCCGCTGAGCGTCCCGGCAGGGAAGCACGCCTTGAACGCATCGATCGGCGCGAGTTCCGCCTTCAGCTTGCCCTCGACCGCGCTGACGAGGTGCATTACATGGCTGTACCGCTCCACGAACATCAGGTCCTTCACCTTCACCGTTCCGAACTCGCTCACGCGGCCAACGTCGTTGCGGCCAAGATCGACCAGCATGATGTGCTCGGCGACCTCTTTTTCGTCTGCCCGCAGGTCGGCCTCAAGCGCCCGGTCGGCTTCCTCATCCTCGCTCCGTGGCCGTGTCCCAGCAATCGGGCGATACTGCACATCGCGCTCATGCACACGTACCAGAAGCTCAGGCGACGCTCCCACGATATGCCCGACACTTGCCTTCTTCTTCGAGCCTGCAACCGGTTCCATGCCGAACCGAAGGAAGTACATGTAGGGAGAAGGGTTCACGATGCGCAGCGCACGGTAGACCTCAAACGCATCCACCCCCGGTTCGCAGTCGAACCGCTGCGACAGCACGCATTGAAAGACGTCGCCCGAAGCCACATACTCCTTCGTCTTCGCGACCGCCTTCAGGAACGCCGCCTTAGGCGTCCGAGCCGTGATCTTCAGCTTGCCCGCAATCTTCTTACGTGACAGCTTCGGCAGAGCCGAAGCTAATCGCTTCTCCAGCTTATTCAGCCTCCGCTCCGCCCGCTCATAAGCCCCTTCCTTCGCCTGCCGCGTCAGGTCGGCGGTCACCATCAGGTGGATCTCTTTCTTGACGTGGTCGAAGGCGATCACCTGGTCAAAGAACATCAGGCAGGCATCCGGCACTCCAAGCTCATCCTTCGCGAGCGAGGGCAGCTTCTCGATCTGGCGGACGACATCGTAGGAGAAGAAGCCCACTGCACCAGCCGTAAACGGAGGCAGCCCCGGCAGCCGTGCTGGCGTATGTCCGGAGAGCGCTGCCTTCAGCTCCTCGAAGATGTCGCCCTCGAAGCTCCTCCGCTTGCGCCCTTCCTCTGCAACGATCGAGGTGCCTCGCGACACCATCTTCTTGTAGGGCTCGATGCCGATAAACGTATAGCGGCCAACCCGTTCGCCGCCCTCGACGCTCTCGAGCAGGAACGCCTCGGGCGCCTCCGCCGCAATCCTCAAGAACGCCGAAACGGGAGTTTCGAGGTCAGCGGTCACAGTCCGGTAGACGGGAATGAGCGTATGTACTTTGGAGAGCGCCTTGAAATCACGCGCGGAAGGGACGGTCTGAAAGGAGCTCGGCATGGCCTGTTCATCATAAATTGCCACGCCGGTCCGATACTCCAGGCATCCAACTCAAGTGACGCAAATTAGCCATAGGCACCCGATTGTAAGTCGTCTCCGCCGAGGCCTATACTGCGAAGTCGTCTCGCACCCATGACGTTGCGAGACGCAACTGCCGCACTTGAGGTGGACCATTATGGCCACGGAATCATTGATACCCACCAACGAAGTCAAAAGGAAAAAGGAAACGACCATGTCTGCAACTGCAAGTACCGCTCAGCCCACGACGTCTGAGCAAAAGCCGCTTCAAACGATGACCCTGGAACAGGAAACAAACCCCTGGGAGGCGCAGGCCTTCCGCTTCGACCTCGCCGCAAAAAAGCTCAACCTCGACCCCGGCATCTGGAAGGTGCTCCGCTACCCGCAGCGCGAGATCATCGTCCACATCCCCGTAGCCATGGACGACGGCTCCATCGAAGTCTTCACCGGCTACCGCGTTCAACACTCCATCTCCCGCGGCCCGGCAAAGGGCGGCATACGCTACTCGCCCGACGTCTCGCTCGACGAAGTCCGCGCCCTCGCCTCATGGATGACCTGGAAGTGCGCCGTCGTCAACATCCCCTTCGGCGGAGCCAAGGGCGGCGTGATCTGCGACCCCAAGAAGATGTCCCAGGGCGAGCTGGAACGCATGACCCGCCGCTACACCGCTGAACTGATCGAGTTCATCGGCCCGGAAAAAGACGTTCCAGCGCCCGACATGGGAACAGATGAACAGACCATGGCGTGGATCATGGACACCTACTCGATGCACATGCGCCAGACCGTCACCTCGGTCGTAACGGGTAAGCCAGTAAGCATTGGAGGTTCGAGAGGCCGTCGCGAAGCCACGGGACGTGGTATTTCCGTCGTCTGCGACTCCGCGCTGAAGTACCTCAACATGCCCGTCGAAGGCTGCCGCGTCATCGTCCAGGGCTTCGGCAACGTTGGCTCGAATGCCGCCAAGCTGCTGCACGAGAAGGGCTACACCATCATCGGCATCACGGAGTTCGATGGCGCTCTCTACAACGCTAACGGCATCGACATCCCCTCGCTCACCTCGCACCGCAAGCGCGCCGGCACAATTAACGGATTCTCCGGAGGAGAAGCCGTGGATAAAGACGAACTCATCACGCGCGAGTGCGAGATCCTCATCCCCGCCGCGACCGAGAACGTCATCACCAGCAAGAACGCAGCTCAGTTGAAGTGCCGCATCCTGTGCGAAGGCGCAAACGGCCCCACCACGGTCGTCGCGGACGACATCCTCGCCGAAAAGGGCATCTTCGTCATCCCCGACATCCTCGCGAACGCCGGTGGCGTGACCACCAGCTACTTCGAGTGGGTGCAGGACCGCATGGGCTACTTCTGGACCGAGAAGGAAGTGAACGACCGCCTCGACACGATCATGACGGCAAGCTTCGACGACGTTGTTGCGTATGCCACCGCTCACTCGGTCAACAACCGCATCGCGGCGTATATGCTCGCCATCGACCGCGTGGCTTATACAACCAAGCAGCGCGGCATCTACGCTTAAACTGTCTTGAGGCAATGGAAAGGGCGATCTCCAAGAGTTCGCCCTTTCCGTTGCTGCTCCTCTCACTCCGCCCGTAGAGCCCGCATCGGCTGCACCGAAGCCGCTCGCTGTGCCGGAATCACGCAGGCCACGAGCGCCGAAGCCACCAGCACCAACGCGACCGACGCGAAGACGGACACGTCAAACTTGCCCACACCGTAGAGCGTGCTCTGCATGCTTCGCCCGACGAAGACCGCGCCGATCAATCCCAGCGCCAGCCCAATCCCCGCCAGGATCAGTCCCTCGCGAACGATGAGTCCCACGACACGGGTTCGGTCCGCACCCAGCGCCATGCGAAGCGCGATCTCGTGCGACCTCTGTGCCACCGAGAACGACATCACGCCATAGACGCCCAGCCCGGCCAGCAGCAGCGCGACTACCGAGAAGCAGACAAAGAGCGTCAGCGTAAACCGGTCGTTCGACATCAGACGGTCGCGCACCTCTTCCATCGAGCGCGGTTCCGCCAGCGCGATCTCCGGATCGACCGAGTGCACCGCATCGGCGATGCTCTTGGTCATCGACGCCGGGTCATTCGCCGTCCTCACCGCGATGCCTGCCCCCGGCCATGGGGTCTGCCAGAACGGTATGCGCATCTCGGGGCTGTCTTCGCGCAGGTCGCCGCGCCGGATGTTGTGATACACACCAACAATCTGCCAGTCCTGCGGCGGCCCCAGCTTGGTCACGCCAGGGATCAGTTGCTCGACAGAGATACGCTGCTGCAATGGATCGGTGTCGGATAGATATTTCTTTACAAACTCCTCGCTCACCACGGCGACCTTCACGCTCGATGCGGTGTCCTGTTCGGTGAAACCGCGGCCCTTCACGATCTTGATCCCGAAGGTATCGAAGAACGCCGGGGTCGCCATGCCGAAGCCGGTATTGGGCCGCATGGAAGGATCGTTGAAGGCAGGCTTGCCAACGATAGTAAACGGCATCCCAAAGCCCGCGCCGTAGACTGGCAGTCCCGTCATTGCCGTGGACGATGTGACACCCGGAACCGCGTTGATGCGTTCGAGCATCTGGCGGTAGTAGGCGATGATCTTCTCCGGCTCCTTGGGCCGCGAGTCCGGCACGGGCAGGAAGAACGTCAGGATATGGTCGGTGCGCAGCCCGAGGTCGACGCGCAGAAGGTTCAGGAAGCTATGAATCGCCAGTCCCGCTCCAGCTAAAAGCGTGAGGGCCAGCGCGAACTCGCCAATCACGAGACCCTGCCGTAGCCGATGCCGTCCCGCACCCATGCCGGTGCGACCACCTTCTTTCAGCGTCTCCGCCGGATCGATGCGCGAGGCGTACCAGGCTGGCGCGCTGCCGAAGAGCACGCCAGCGATCGTCGTCGCGAGAAGCGTAAAGGCCAGCACCGGAACGTTCAGGTGCAGGTCCGCCTCGGTAGGCAACGTCCCCTCCGGCATGATGGCGACGAGAGTCTGAAGCATCCCATACCCAACGCCGATGCCCAGCAGCCCTCCGGCAAAGGAAAGCAACAAGCTCTCGGTCAGCAACTGCTCGAAGATGGTCCGGCGTGAGGCACCCATGGCGCTCCGCACTGCAAGCTCCTTCTGCCGGGCCATGCCGCGTGCCAGCAGCAGGTTCGCAACGTTTACGCAGGCAATCAGCAGGATGAATACAACGGCTCCTAGCAGTAGCCAAAGCGTCTGCTTACGCTCGCTGGGCATGAAATCGTTCTTCAGGGGTTCGACAAACGATCCCCAGCCCTTGTTGCTTTTGGGGTTATCCTGAGCGATTTGCAAGGACACGGCATCCATATCTGCCTGCGCCTGCTTCACAGAGATCCCCGGTTTCAGTCGCGCGTACGAGAGAAGCCAATGGAAGTCGTGGTTCAGCTGTTCCGGCTTGAAGGCCAGTGGCACGGTCACCTGCGCCTGACCGCGATCGAGGACCCCCGGTGCCAGCACCCCCACAACGGTGTAGGGTTCGCCATTGATGCGCATGGATTGCCCCACCAGCTTCGGGTCCGCTCCGAGGTGCGACCAAAGCTTGTGCGTCAGGATCACCTCGTGATCCTTCCCTACCTTGCCCTCCTCAGGCAGGAAGTCGCGGCCCAGAAAAAAGGGTATTCCCAGCATGTTGTAATAGCCCGGCGTAACCTGCTCGCCGTCGATGTTCTCCGGTTGCTCCTTGCTGGCGATGTTGAAGGCTCCACCGGTGAAGGCGTTGATGTCCGTGAAGCTGCGGTTCATCCGCTTCCAGTCGGTAAAGTCGCCTGCCGAAATACCGTTGTGAAAGGTCTGGATCTTCGACCAGACCACCACCAACTGATCCGGATTAGGGTAGGGAAGCGGCGCCAGCAGTGTGGCGTAATCGACAGTAAAGATCGCGGTGTTGGCGCCAATCCCCAGCGCCAGCGTAAGCAGAACCGTGATCGTCAGGCCCGGGCTCTTCCATAGCAGCCGGACGGTGAACTGCAGGTTGCGGATCAACTTTGCCATCAAACGGCCTCGGGGGTGGTCCGGGTCTGGAGCAATTTAGGAGTGCTTTGTTGGGTGGACTTTCCGCCAGTGAGAACGATATCCGCCAGAGCCTATTTATTTCAAGTGAGCGTGCAGAGCGCCAGATCCGAGGCTTTCGCGACGCACGAAGGAATCCCCTGCCCGCTTTGGGCCATGACTACTAAGTGCTACCCCGTTCCCTGCAAATTACCCCTGTTTTGGCCGATAAGGAAGAGCTCGAAAACCATGCCCGCACGTTGGCGAATCGATAGCTGCCATGTCGCAGCAACGGGAGACTCAATCATGACGCGTACATTTCTGTCTGCACTCCCTACTTCAAGGAGACGGTTCGCGACCATAGCGTTCCTCCTTGCCCTCTTCGTTCTTTCCTGTGTTCGGGCCGGGGCGCAGACCTCCTATGCCGACTATCCGCAGAAGCGCGGCAAGACCGAAGGATTCGCCTGGAGTGAGTTGCCAAAATGGATGACCGTTTCACTTGAGACGCGCAGCCGCACCGAAGGCCAGACCTCCTTCAGCTACGTGCAGAATGCCGATCGTACCTACGATCTGACGCGCGCCCTCGGCAGCGTAGAAGTTCGCCCGACCAGCCACATCACCGGCTATATGCAGTTCATCGACACCCACGCGCTGGGGCTTCCGTTGCATACGGTCTCTTCCAACATGCGCGATGTCTTTGATCTTCACCAGGGCTGGTTGAACGTTCATGGCACCGCAGGCCGCGTGCCCATCAGCGTTATCTCTGGACGGCAGGAGCTTCGGTTCGGCAGCGAACGCATCATCGGCGTAAGCGACTGGAGCAATAACAGTCGCACATGGGACGGCTTCGATCTCCGCATCGGTGATCGCAACCGTGTCGATCTCTTTAGCACCTCTGTCGTAACGGTGCACCCGTCATCGCTGGACACCCACGGAGCGGGCCTCACATTCCACGGCGCTTATGCGCAGCTCACGCACTTCATTCCCCGCGTTCACCTGTCTCCGTACGTCCTGTTTCACGACGTCCGCGGCGTGACCAGCCTGCAGGGAATCAAGGGCAACGAAGTGGAGACGACCTTCGGGTCAGAGATCCAGGGCAAACTTCCGGCGCGCTTCTGCTACCTGGCAAATGGATCGCTGCAACGTGGAAGCTACGCGAACGACTCGATTCACGCGGGTCAGGCACTGGCTAAGGTCTACTACAGCGCGCCCGCATCGATCTTCTGGCAGCCGCGTCTCGGCGTGGAGTACAACTACGCCACGGGCAACGACCACAGCAACCCGCTGCGTTACGCCACCTATGACCAGCAGTATCCGTCGAACCACAACGCCTTCGGCAACGTGGACCTCTTCGGCTACCAGAACATGCGCCAGGAGCGGATCAACCTCGACATCGCCCCGGCACCCAGCTTCACCATCCTTGTGCAGGGCGGCTTTCTGAACGTGGCGGAGCGGAAGGACAGCGTCTACTCCAGCTCGGGCAGCGCGACCATCAAAGCGCCGACGGCAGGATTTGCCTCGAACGTCATCGGGCAGGAGCTCGACGTCACCGGCAAGTATGTCTTCCACGATTATCTCGTCGCCAACGTCGGCGTCGGACACCTTTTCCCCGGAGCTCTGCTGCTGCAAAACAAGCACGGCGCAGCAGAGACGATTGGATACTTCGGACTTACGTACCGCCTTCGAGTAGATCAGGTGAAGGCGGATCGCTAGCCCGTAAAGGGTATTTGGGCTGGGAGACGCAAACATGCGCTCCCGGCCCCTTTTTTGCTTATCCGGGTGGAGATCGCCAGACTTATAGCTTTACAGAGATTGCTACGCTGGTAGTTACGTTTACTGCGGTTGGATCGGTTGCGGAAGACGCTCCGGTCCCGGTCCCGTTTGCCGACGACGTTCCATTCACCTTTAGCGTATAGCCGCCGGGCGGCGTTCCGAAGTCCGTACAGTTGCCTCCGCAGCCATTCAGCGTGAGCAGACCACAGGCGAATACGAGCGCCAGCAGCGGCCGCATCCATCTCGTGATGCGACACCGTCGCGGTAGTACCAGAACGAGCAGCCCCGCCAGCAATGGACCCGCATAGCGCACTGCGGACGACGAACCATGCAGCGCAGCGTGTCCGGTGAAGTACGGTATGCTCGAGCCGCAATCGTGCGGTGCCATGGTGCTGAAGGCGAGCGTCGTTGAACCTCCGCCGGCAGGGATGACCATCTCGCCGAAGGTGCAGGCGGACTCCGTGGGGAGATCGCCGCAACTGAGCGTCACCGGCTGCGAGAAGCCGCTGATCGCGGTGACGGTCACCGCCAGAGCGGCCGTCTGGCCCACGCCCATCGCAACGGGCGAGGGAGTTACCGTGATCCGATATCCCGGCGGCGCCTCCGTCAGAGGATGGTTCACCTGCTGCACGAAGGTTGGCGAGACGCTTGCAGCGTTCGAGCCATCCCCCGAATACGCCGCCGTGATGCTGTGCGATCCAAAGCCCAGCGTCGAGATCGTCGCCTGAGCCACGTACTGGCTGCCCTTCTGGACGATGGGCTGCGTGGCGAAGATCACATTGCCGTCGCGGAAGGTGACCGTTCCCGAGATGTTGCCGCTCAATCCTGAGGCGCTGGTGATACTGGCGGTAAACGTTATGTTGTCACCGGTAGCGGAGGGATTAAGGCTCGAAGTGATAGCAGCGATCGTCGGTGGCGGCACGATCTGCTGCTTGAACACGGGCGAATCGGCTGCGGGGTAGAAGTCCAGACCGCCCGCATAGGCAGCGGTGATGTTGTGTGTTCCCAGAGCAAGTGTTGACGTGGTGAAGTTGGCGGTGCCGGTGGCGCTTAGAGCGATGGGAGTAAGCTGCGCGCCGTCCAGGCTGAAGACGACCTGCCCGGTAGGAATCGCGCCGTAGCCGCCGGTCGCGGTCGCGGTCAGCGTCACCAGCGAGCCCAGCGTCGCTATCTGCTGCGAACTGCTCACCGCAACCTCAGAAGTGTCCTTTGACACCGAGACCATGACATCACAAGTCGGGCCGGTAGTGCATGGCCCCACATTGGTGTCGAAGTTCGGAAGAGACGACCCGGCGGGGAAGGTCAAAGTCGCCGAGAGCGTATAGGTGTCGACATCGAAGATGGTGCTGTTCGCCGGGCAGGCGAGGTCAATGCCAATCTGCACGACGCAGATGGGGAGTCGCCCGGTGCCACTGTCCTTGTAGATGGTGATCGTGCCGGAGGTGAGATCGCCCGGGCTGTAGGCGATGACGCCATCAAGGATCTGCCCATAGGTCAGCGCGATCGAGGGAACGTAGATGTTGTCCGAGAGGATGTTTGCCGGGCAAGGATAAGTGGTCGATCCATCCACGCAGAGGTTCAGACTCAAACTGGGACTGTCGGGCGAGCCTGGTGAATCTTTCGCCGACGAGGCTGCGGGGCGGGCCTTAATATGCCCGGGAGCGCCCTGCGCCAGCCCGAAGACTGTGCAGAGCAGCAGACCGAGAATCAGCGCGAGATGGGGAGCTCGGAAGGGCAAGGAGATCGTACCTTTCAGGCGCTCCTGCGAGGCAGGGCGAATGCGATCAGCACCACGGTATCACGCAGAGTGACGCCCGATTCCCGGTACAGATCGTGCCGTGCGGAGGAAATCGAACGTCCCGCGCCGCGATGTGACAGAATGCTCTTATCTGCCTCCGCGCTTCCCGGTCATTTACTTCGGGAAAAGCGAAGGCGGGGCCGGACTCTGATGACGCCATGAACCTCCCCAACTCCATCACGATGAGCCGGGTCGCCAGCGTTCCTCTGCTGATCTGGATTCTGTCGCGCGGCTTCCCGTTCCAGGGGCACGGGCACTCCGGCCTGCTCGGCGGGGAGCAGGAACTGATTGCGTCGATCGTCTTCATCCTGGCCAGCATCACGGACGGCCTGGACGGTTACCTCGCCCGTAAGCGCAAGCAAATCACAACCATGGGCATTCTGCTGGACCCGCTGGCAGACAAGCTGATGGTCTCGACCGCATTTATCATCCTGGTCGCCTACACACCCGGACTGGTGCCGCCGTGGATCGCGGTGCTGGTGATCGGTCGCGAGTTTCTCGTCTCCGGGCTGCGATCGATCGCGGCCGCAGAAGGCTTCACAATTGAGGCGTCAGAGATTGGAAAACTGAAGACGGTCATCCAGATCGTCTCGGTCGTTGCCTCCATCCTGGCGCACCGCTGGGACTACTGGCTCTGGTTCCCGAACTTCCATGGCGGATATGTCGTCGGCGTACGCTTCATCGCGCTCACGGCGATCTACTGGATGTGCATCGTCTCGATCATCTCGGCGGTGGACTACTTTGTAGGCTTCTGGAAGAAGATCGACCACGCTTCGGACGACCGCCGTGCTCAGAAGAGCTTCGTGCTCTCGCGCAAGGCCAAGCCTGCGGCGCCGGTGGTGCCCTCGGGTCCGGAACGGACCTCGCACATCAGCTGACTTTCAACTTCAGGCGGATTCTCGAGCGTGGAGTGAAACGGTTCGCATCCTCCGGCCACAATGAAAGCGAATCGGAGAACTCTTATGTCTGAACCCTTGCACTCCTTTGTCGTGTCGGTAAGCTGCATCGTTGGCGTCGCTATTCTCATCCCCGTGCTTGAGTCGTTAGTACGGATGATTCGCCGTAGCTCGACGAACCTGGACCAGCCCGAAGTCGTTCAACTTACCCCCGTCCGTCCGCGCCGCCGCGGATTCTAGGCGCTCTGCGAAGAGGCCTCAGTCGAACCGGATGAGTCTATTCCCGGTGAGGCATCGTTGAAGAACGACTGGAGCCAGGGTCCGCAGGAATAGAGCCATCTCGCTGCAGCCAGCCACAATACGGTCCGCAGGACGTACTCGCCAAGATAGGTGAGTTCGAGACGAAGGTAGTGACCAGTTGCCACGCTCTTGCCAATATCGTTGCCTTCCAACTTCAGTTCATACATGTAGTGGCGGATCGAGACGATCATGTGGGGGAGCGAAAGTACGTCACTTACCGCCCACACAAAGAGATAGATGGCTAAAGCGCGGGCCGCTATCTGAACGCATTGGTCCCTGGTCATAGTCTGCCTTGGAATTGCCGATTACTGACCGAGTATAGCGACACCACCCAGATCGCTGGTGTGGTTTGCGGCAATTCGTGCCTTCCACTCCGCTGGCCCGGTGTTGTGGACGCTGGTGCCTTTGGAGTCGACGGCGACGGTCACCGGCATATCGACCACCTCAAACTCATAGATAGCTTCCATGCCCAGGTCTTCGAAGGCCAGAACGCGCGAGTGCTTGATCGCCTTCGAGACCAGGTAAGCCGCTCCGCCAACGGCCATCAGGTAGACGGCTTCGTAGTCCTTGATCGCTGCGATTGCTTCAGGCCCGCGCTCAGCCTTACCAATCATGCCGAGGAGACCAGTGGCTTCGAGCATCTGCCGGGTGAACTTGTCCATGCGGGTCGCGGTGGTAGGGCCGGCTGGGCCGACGGCCTCGTCGCGGACGGCATCGACCGGGCCGACGTAGTAGATGAAGCGGCCCTTGAAGTCGACGGGCAGCTTTTCGCCGCGGTTCAGCATGTCGGTCATGCGTTTGTGGGCCGCGTCGCGGCCAGTCAGCAGCTTTCCAGAGAGCAGGACGACCTCTCCGGGCTTCCATGTCTTCACGTCGTCATGCGTGACTGTATCCAGGTTCACGCGTCGCGCGGTGTGGACGTCGTAGACCAGCTTCGGCCATGCTTCGAGCGGCGGCGGATCGGCCATCACCGGACCTGAGCCATCGAGCCGAATATGGAGGTGTCGGGTTGCGGCGCAGTTTGGAATCATCGCCACGGGAAGGTTCGCCGCGTGGGTGGGGTAGTCCATGATCTTGACATCGAGCACGGTGGTGAGGCCGCCGAGCCCCTGCGCTCCGATGCCAAGAGCGTTCACCTTTTCGTACAACTCGATGCGAAGAGCTTCGATCTTGTTCTTAGGGCCGCGTGCGACTAGCTCCTGCATGTCGATGGGATCCATCAGCGACTCCTTCGCCATGACCATCGCCTTCTCCGCCGTGCCTCCGATGCCGATGCCCAGCATTCCCGGAGGGCACCAGCCCGCACCCATTCCGGGGAGCGTTTTGAGCACCCAATCCACGACCGAGTCCGAGGGGTTGAGCATGGCGAAGCGGGACTTGGCTTCAGAGCCGCCGCCCTTGGCTGCGACCGTCACGTCCACCGCGTCGCCTTCGATGAGTTCGACAACGACCATCGCGGGGGTGTTGTCGCCGGTGTTCTTGCGGGTGAAAGCGGGATCGGCGAGCAGGCTGGGACGCAGCGTGTTGTCGGGGTCTTTCCACGCCTGACGGACGCCCGCGTCGACCATCTGCTGCATGGTCATCATCCCGTGCTTGGACGAAGGCTCCCACTGGACGGTCATGCCGACCTTGACGAATGCAGTGACGATGCCGGTGTCCTGGCAGATGGGCCGGTGGCCCTCGAAGCACATGCGGGAGTTGATGAGGATCTGCGCGATGGCGTCCTTCGCTGCGTGCGACTGTTCTAGCTCATAGGCGCGTGCGAGGTTCGCGATGTAGTCGACGGGGTGGTAGAAGCTGATGTACTGGAGCGCGTCCGCGACGCTCTGGATGAAGTCGTCCTGCTTGATGAGTGCCATGGAGATGAGGTTACTGCTTAGGCATCGAGCGTGGCAAAGACCTCGGTGACAGACAACTCGACCTGCGTGCCCGGCAACTTCAGAATCCCATCCGTGTGCCCAGTCATCCTGCTGGACGTGCAGATATGGGCCGTGCGGGTCGACGGATCGAAGATCCAGATTTGTGGGACGCCCATGTCGAGGTAATCCTGCGAACGCTTCCGCATGGCCTTCAAACTATCTCGTGGCGAGAGCACTTCGATGCAGAGCAAAGGCGGATGAAGGATGACGGGTTCGCGCTTGCGGCCAGCTTCAATAACGCACACATCGGGTATGCGGACGCGAGTTGGAGAGACGCGCATCCGGGTCTCGGTGACCACGCGGATCGCCCATTCCTTCTGCCGGATGCGCAGGAGGGTTCCTATCTCCAGTTGCAGGTCGCCATGGTCGAATTCGCCCAAGTTCCGCTCCTCGATGTATCCGTCAACGTAATCGACATCGGGCCGGTAATCGGTGTTGAGGTATTGCTCGATCGAGATGAGACTAGAGACTGCGGTTGTGCTGGCTGCGGCCATGCTGCACCTCGCTGCGCCTTATTATGCTCCCAACTGCTTACTTGAGCCGGCCAAACCTGTAGACAACGCCCACGTTGAACCCAATGTTGGTCTGGAAGGTTCCAATATCGTGTCCGCCGGTGGCGAGCGGGCCAATCGCTGTCGTCCCGACGAAGGTCGTTCCGGCAAAGGTTGGCGTGAAGCGGAAGGCCAGGTTGGGATAGAAGTTGTAATCGAAGTTCACGCCTGCGGTGATGACGGGCCGGTTGGTGGACTTCCACATACCCACCGTCTCCGAGGCCGTGCCCTTGTTGCCGCCGCTGAAGTTGCCGATGGCGAGGCCGCCGGTGACGACGGCGCTGACGGCGTACTTCTCTCGCATGTAGAGGCGATAGGTGGGACCGCCCGAGAACATGTACTCGTTGATGAGCGGACGGAACTGGCCGTTGAGCGCGAAGGCGTTGGGGATGTTGGCGTTGCCGTAGGAGCCGCGCACGTCGGCGGTGATGCCGAGCTTCGGGTTCAGGAAGTAGGTTCCGCTGGTCGCCCAGGTGACTTCATTGTTGCGCTTCAGGTATTCGCCGGAGCGAAACCGAAGGAAGCCACCGCCGCCGGCTACTTCATAGCGGTGGGTGTAGGTGTCCTTGATGGTGCGGTTGACGCGCGCCTGCCGGTTCACGTTGGTCTCGCGCCGCTGCCGTTTGGACTGTGCCTGTGTCGTGATGCTTCCTGTTGCCATGGCCGCGACGGCTAACACTGCGGCAAACCACTTCGTTCTGCTTCCGAAAACAAACATCAAGAATGTACCCCTGCAAAGACCTTCGTTTTAAAGCGGCATTTTATAGCCAGCTTCTTTTGATACGTTTGAGCGAGTGCCACACTCCGGAGACAGATCTCCAGTGGGCCTGAACGCACAACTTCATTAGAACATCCCATGGCGGAAGGGCGGTAATCGAATGGCACGCAAAAAAGGCAGTTCCGGCGGCTTTGGCTGGGGATTTCTGCTGGGGCTGGTGGTCACTGCTGCCGGGGCGTTCGCGTATTTCAAGTTCGGCATGGCCCCGGCGCGCGTGCCGGAGAAGCCGATCCCGTTTGAAAGGGCCGCCGCGCCCGCGGCTCTCCCTCCGACTGCGCATACCGATGTCGCGATCAGAACGGCGCCGTTCGGCACCAGTGAAGATGTCTTCGAGGCGGGCGCACACATCTACAAACTGCGCTGCGCGAGCTGTCATGGCACGCCGGGTCATGATGCTGCTCCTGCAAGATCCACGAGCCCTGCTGCACGGCAGTTATGGAAGCGCCACGGCGGCGCGGTCGGTGTCAGCGGACAAGAGCCGGGCTTGATCTACGCGAAGATCGCTGATGGCGTTCCCCACAGCGGCATGCCGGCTTACGCAAGTCAGCTCTCCGAGACGCAGATATGGCAGGTGAGCCTGCTGCTGAAGAGCGCCGGGCAGCAACTGCCGGACCCGGTGATCGGGATTTTGAAAGGATCGAAATAGTTAGAGGCTTCTAAACGAAAAAGGCGGCTCAGAGCAGCACTCTGAGCCGCCTTTCCTGTTCTGTGCGCTTACGGCAGGGTGTATGTCACACCCAGGACGAACTGGAAGCTGTTCTTTTTGAATCCCGGAGCGGGATTGTTGAGGAAGTTGTCGGTCGTGGTGAAGTTTGCTCCCAGGCGCTTGTAGACGGGAAGAACGATGCCGGCGGTCGCGTCGGCCGAGTACGCGTTTGAGTTGTTGAAGGCCGGAAGTGCGTCGGCGCTCTCGTTGAAGACAATGCCCTTGGGCAGGTTGCGGTGGTAGAGCTCCGAGATGGTCGAGCCGATCAAATTCTGGTCCGGCGTCGCTGGGGTTGTCGTCGGGTCGGCGGGTTGCGCAAAGTGCTGCTTCTCGTAATGAACATCGGCCTTCAGGTCGAGTTCCTGCTTCGGCTGCTGGAACACCGTCCATCCAATACCGCCACCGTAGACCTGCTGCAGATCGAGGCCTTGCGAGTAGTCGTGGTTGAAGTTGACGTGGCCGAGGCCGTAGAAGCGGGGTGAGAAGTATTGGTCCTGTTCGAAGCCGGCGGCGAAGATGTTGGTCTTGATGACGGTGTCGGGAAGCGGGTGAGCGGGATCAGGCTGAGGAAAGACCGGCTGGGTCAGCTTGCCATAGGTCTCGGTGAAGTTGAGGATGCTCTTGCTCTTTGGAGGAAGATACGTGACGAGCGGGATAGCGCGAATCAGCGCTGCGCTTGCGGTAAATGTAGAGCCGTTCTGCGTGGAGCGCACGAAGGTTGCGCCACCGGTGACGTTGCCGTGCCATCCGCCCCATAACGGAACGTGGCCGAGTACCTGCTTGTCGTATGTGGGCTGGTCGATGATGAAGTCGACGTTCTTCGGCTCAACGCTTTCGAGCGTACCTGCGGAGCTGCTAAGGGTCACCTTGCTGTCGGCGTAGCCAACGGTACCTTCCTGAACGTTGGTCGTCGGTGTCTTGGTGTCCTTGCGCAGCAGGGCGAACTGCCCGTGGGCGCGGAGTTCTTTGATCTTAGAGAAGGGGACAGTGATCTCACCAGCCATGTCGCTTTTGAAGACGACCGAGTCGCCGGCGCCGCGCTCGACCGTGCCGGTAAGCTGGTCGCCGTTGCTGAAAACGATCACATCGGGCTCTGGCTTCTTCGCAGCGTCCTGCGCTAGGGCGGTGGTGGCAAGGGCCAGGAATATGACCAGCGAAGTAAAAGCGCGGGAAAGAAGCAGCGATTGGATCGGATGTGGCGAAGTTGTCGTCATATGGGGTCCTTTCAAAGGTACAGGGCTGGCCGAGGTGGAGTGCCTGGGTTGCGGTGAAAGAGAGTAACCTGAGGCAGCGAGGGACAGCGTGCATCCAGTGATAAGAAGCTTCGGAAAAGTGTTGCGGCTGGTCGGGATATCGAGCCCCGAAGACGCCGAGGCCAAGAAGACCTCTGCGGCTGATCCTCCTTCATGGAAGACCGCGAAGCCGTCTGCTGTAGAGACGAAGCCGGGCGAGTGATGGCCGCCACTATTTGCCCGTCCAGTTTGGGCCGATGAAGGTCCGCAGTGTCTCGCGCGTGGCCCACGTAGCAGATCCCGCGTACTTGCTGATCCAGTCTTCATCAGCGCCAATCTTTACGCGGTCCGGTGTGAACTCCGGCGAGAGAACGTTCGCCATCAGTGCGTAGCTTGCACCATCATGCAACCGGAGCGCTTTCCAGCATCCACCGGGCACGGCCACCAGCGGGCGTTCCCCAGCGGCGTAGTTGCGACCGAGTGTGACCTTCTCCGTATGGCCATCGGGGTGGAAGATGAAGTAGTCGACCGGGCCGCCTTCGATCAGGATGTGAGTATCATCGCCAGCCAGCCAGTGCAGATAGTTGATGGGCCGCTCGCGTGTGAGCATGTAGTAAACCTGACTCTGTACTGCGACCTGTTTGCCATCGACAGACGTCTTGATCGCAGAGTTCCCAATGAGGCCGAGGTAGCCGGACTCCTTTGGCAGGACGCTTAGGTTCAAAGTGCGAATAATCTCTTTCCCCCGTGCATCGCCCGCACTCTTTGCCAGCGGTGCTGCGGCGAAAGATGGAGCAACAGACGACGCCACGATGAGTGTAGCGAGCGCGAAGACTTTTGCCGTCGGCAATGTGCGGGGAAATCTCTTCATAGCATCAAGGGTATAGCGCCTTCGTATCTATTCCGGTGCTTCTTCCGATGAAAGGATGGCGAATGTGTTGGGCGGTAGCTTTGCCTTCTCCCCTTCGATAGTGACCTCAGGCCTCGACTGGGCGATCAGGCGATAGCCGCTTGGCACGTCAAACTCTGCGGGCTTTGAACCGAGATTCGTGAGCACCTTTACCTGACCGCGCTCCATGACGAGCCACTTATCCTCCGGCTCGAAGATGATCTGCGTGTGCGCGGTATCGCCATCGTTGAGCGAAGGCGAAGCGCGACGGATGTGGATGAGCTTCGTAAACCAGTCGAGCATGTCGGCGTGGTAGTCCTGATGCACCTCATCCCAGTTGAGCTTTGAACGTAGGAACGTCTCGCGGTCTTCGGGATCGGGGATGAGACCGTCGTCCCAGCCGAAGGCGGCAAACTCTTTCTTGCGACCGGCGGAGACGAGCTTCGCCATCTCTTCATCTTCATGGTCCGCGAAGTATTGGAAGGGTGTGGAGGCGGCAAACTCCTCGCCTTGAAAGATCATCGGCGTGAAGGGAGAGGTGAGGACGATGCCCGCCGCGACCTTGGCCTTGTCGAGCCCGATGATGTGTTCGAGGCGGTCGCCCGTTGCGCGATTGCCGACTTGATCATGATTCTGGATGAAGCCGATGAAGTGATGAGCCGAGAGGCCGATGACAGGCCTGCCGTGGCGGCGCTTGCGGTACTTCGAGTAGACGCCGTCGTAGACAAAGATGTCCTTGAGCGACTTTACGAGTTTGTCCAGCGAGCCGAAGTCGTCGTAGTAGCCCTTGCCGCCTTCGTCGCAGTGCAGGATGGTGAAGAGCGCGTGATGGAAGTCGTCGCTCCACTGCGCGTCCATGCCGTAGCCACGAGCTTCACGTGGAGTGACGATGCGAGGATCGTTCAGGTCGCTCTCCGCGATCAGGACGAGGCGACGGCCTAATGTGGCGCTGGCAACGTCGACTTCAGCAGACAACTGCTCCATGAAGTGCAGCGCCGAACGGTCCATGAATTCATGCACCGCGTCGAGGCGCAGGCCGTCGAAGTGGAAGTCGCGCATCCACATGAGGGCGTTATCGCAGAAGAAGCGCCGGACTTCGTCGCTGCCCGCCTCTTCGAAGTTAATGGCATCGCCCCACGGCGTGATGTGGCGATTCGTGACGTAAGGTCCGTACTTGCCGGTGTAGTTCCCCACCGGACCGAAGTGGTTATAGACCACATCAAGCAGCACGGCGAGACCTGTGTCATGGCAAGCATCGACGAAGCGCTTGAGAGCTTCGGGGCCGCCGTAGTTTTCGGTCACGGCGAAGAGAGCGACACCATCGTAGCCCCAGCCGCGGTCGCCGGCGTAGGCGGCAACGGGCATTACTTCAATGTGGGTCACGCCCAGTGCCTGCAGCTCATGCAGCTTGGTGATGGCTGAGTCGAAGGTGCCATCTTTCGTGAAGGTGCCGATGTGCATCTCGTAGATGATGGCGCCCGTCAGGGGCGGACCCTGCCAGAACTGGTCGCGCCAGTGGAAGGCCTTCTGGTCGTAGATGCGCGATAGTCCGTGGACACCGTTGGGCTGCCATTTGCTGCGGGGATCGGGCCATGCCTGGGGATCATCATCGAGGACGAAGCCGTAGTCGTCACCAGGGCCGCAGGTCTCCACCAGGGCATGCCACATGCCGTGTTCGTCGGGGCCTTCCATGGGATGAAGCTGATTGCAGATCTGAACGGAGACCTTGTTTGGGCGCGGTGCCCAGAGCTTGAACTCGTGCATGCTTATTCTTCCTCTTTGGTGAGCAGGGCAACGGGGAACTCGGCAAGAAGCTGGGAGAGAAGATGCGTACCGCCAAGCAGCGGCTCATCGGTAAGGTGATTGTGCCAGCGGCCTTCGGGAATCACGATCTTCGTGTCCGCCCAATCGTTGTTGAGGCTCATCGTCCAGCGCGGAACGATGGTCGCAACGGAGTCACCACGAAGGAAGGCGACAGCGTGCTCGGCCTTCCTTCCGGTCGCGATGATGGGCGTGTAGGCGGCGGTCTCGCCGAAGCGCTCGGGATGACGGCGGCGCAGGGTGAGTCCGCGATGGATGGTCCAAAGCTTGGGCAGGCCTTCGTCGATGCGCTGCATGATTTGTTCGAGACTCGCTACGTGAACTTCTTTGAGGAGTCGGCGGCGCAGGTCGTAGTCGACGGGGCGGCGGTTGTCGGGGTCGACGAGGCTTAAGTCCCATAGCTCGGTGCCCTGGTACTGGTCGGGCACGCCCGGGCCAGTTAGCTTCAATAGCGTCTGCGAAAGTGAGTTCATCCATCCGGCGCGCTTGATGCCTACTACGAAGGTCTCTACTTCGGCGAGGAAGGCCTTGTCTGAAAACGTGCCGTCGATGAAGTTGTTGACGGCGTCTTCGTAGTCCTTGTTGTTCGCGACCCAGGTGGTCTGTTCCTTGGCCTCGCGCATCGCCTTCTGCATGTAGGCCTTCATGCGATCAGGTGTGATGGGCCACGCGGCGATCAACGTCTGGTAGTAGAAGTATTGTGTGCCCTTATCGAGGAAGCTGGCGCGATGCTGCGTTGTATTCTCCGACCAGCGATAGATGGCGTGGGCGAAGACCTCCGGTATCTCTGACAACACGGCCATGCGGGCGCGGACATCTTCGCTGCGCTTGGTGTCGTGGGTCGAGAGCGTGGTCATGGTCAACGGATGGGTCGCCTGCATCTTCGCGTTGTAGGCGTGGAACTCTTCGATGGTCGAGCCCTGACGTGACGGGTCCGCGCCAACCTCGTTCATCGCGGTCAGCCGGTTGTAGCAGTAGAAGGCAGTGTCCTCCACGCCCTTTGCCATCACCGGGCCGGTGAACTGCTGGAAGCGGAGCACGAACTCGCTCTCTTCCTTGCCCGTCACCTGCATGGTCAGCACATCGCGCAGAAAGTCGAAGAGTCCACCGTCGATGTCGCTTCGATTGGCCTTGGCGCATTCGGTCGCCGCAGTGATGACCTCGCGGTCTTCGGAGGTGATCTCATTTCGCGAAGGCACGACGTAGGTGCGATAGACCGTAAAGCAGGAAGCAACTTCGCGGATGGCGCGGCGAATCTCCGCGCGGGTATAGTCACGCTGATTGCGATTCGTCTCGCAGATGTTGACGAAGATCGAGGTGAGGCGGTTGACGTCACTGCCCAGGGCCTCTTGTGTGACAGCCAACTTCTTGTCGTGGGCGATGGCGTGGAAGTCAGTCGAGCGGTCGGTGAACTCGGCGTAAATGCGATCGAGTTCGGCGACTCCCTCGGGCTTCACAAGAATATTCAGTGCGACGTTGAGAAAGTCGTAACCACTGGTACCTTCAATGGGCCACTCCTGGCGCAGAAACTCTCCGGGTTCGAGGATCTTCTCTCCGACGATCCATGCCTCGGGC
This sequence comes from Granulicella aggregans, assembly GCF_014203275.1. Classification (GTDB taxonomy): domain Bacteria; phylum Acidobacteriota; class Terriglobia; order Terriglobales; family Acidobacteriaceae; genus Edaphobacter. Next base: position 236,041 of record NZ_JACHIP010000002.1, on the reverse strand, counting down.
GCGGCGGCGCGCAGGCGACGGAAGTATTCGAGTGGATCGCGAAGGCCATCCGGGTGGTCGATACGAATGCCATCGAGAACGCCTTCCTTCAGCCAGCCGAGAATCAGTTCATGCGTCTCCTCGAAGACGTGTTCGCGCTCAATACGCAGGCCGATCAGCGTGTTGACATCGAAGAAGCGGCGATAGCCTAGCTGCTGATCGGCGGTCTTCCAATACGAGAGCCGGTAGTTTTGCTGGCTCAGGAAATCGTCGAGAGCATCCTGGTTCGCGTTCAACTCAGCGACTGCGCGGTCAATTGCCTCGCACGCCGCCGGCTCTTCCGCACAGAGGCGGCCCAGCATCTTGTTCAGCACGGTCTTATCGCGATGGCGCGTCAAGATGAGGCGGCGGTCCCAATATTCGGGCACAGGAAGGCGGCCATAGGAGGCGGCGAGAAAGCTGAGCGTGTCGGACTTGGCGTACTCCGCTGCGCGGGGCAGGATCGCGGTGAGCGAGAGCGGCGAGGTGGGAAACTGTTGTTCCGATGCGCAGACGAGGAACCGGTTGCCGCTGCGCTTCACCTCGATTCCGCCTGCCTGTAGAACACGCCCATACTGGTCAGCAAGGACGGGAACAAGGACCTTATCGCGCAGACGCTCTTCCTGTGGCTGCCAGTCGATGTCGAAGAAGGAGGCGTAGCGGCTCGACGGGCCATTCTCTAACACGTCCCACCAGTAGTGATTTTCGCGGCCGAGCGACATGTGGTTCGGAACGATGTCAAGGACCTGCCCCAGCCTGGTCTCGCCTAGCTTTTCGCAGAAGCGTTTGTGTGCGGCAACCCCGCCTAGCTCTTCGTTCACGCGGCGATGGTCGACGACGTCGTAGCCATGCGTGCTTCCCGGAGCAGCTTGCAGATATGGAGAGCTGTAAACGTGCGAGACGCCAAGCTCGCGCAGGTAGTTCGCGATGGCGGCCGCATCGTCGAAGGTAAAGTCTTTATGCAACTGAAGACGGTATGTCGATTGGGGAGTACGGGGCATAAACTCTCGCCTGAAGAGCAGCAAATGTTGATATTGCCTGCATTTGCAAGCAGGATGAACGTTTAGACCGACAACAGACGCACATCTGGCCCAGAATTAAAGTAAGAAGCTAAAACGTCCCACGAGGTTGCATTGCACGGCGGTATGCGGCTTCTTATATCCGGCAGGCCTACGCTCGCTCAATCGGACTGTTGATCATCGCTGGAGTCCATTGGTTCGATAGGGTAAACGCAGCGTGGATCTGTGCGATGTGCGACAACGCCTGTGGAAAGTTACCTACCATCCTCTTCGCCCGCGGGTCGTACTCTTCGGCCAGCAAGCCGACATCGTTGTTGAGTTTGAGAAGGCGTTCGAAGAGTCTTCGCGCCTGGTCTTTGCGGCCAATGAGATACAGGCTCGTGACCATCCAGTAGCTGCAGGCGAGGAACGATCCCTCTGTGCCTGGAAGGCCATCCACCGACTTCTCCGTCTTATACCGGAGAACGAAACCGTCTTCCGTCAATCCCTCATGGATCGCATTGACGGTACCAATGATTCTTGGGTCGTCCTGCGGTAGAAACCCGACCATGCCGATGCGCAGGCAGGAGGCATCAAGCTGCGTCGAGCCATAGTACTGGACGAAGCTGTTCAGCTTTTTATTGAAGCCCTTTTTCATGACTTCGGCGTGAATCTCGGCGCGGACCTTCTTCCATCGTGGCAGATCGGCGGCGTGGCCGTAACGGTCCACGGTTCGGATCGCGCGATCCACTGCGACCCATGCCATCACCTTGGAATGAACGAAGTGACGGCGCGGTCCGCGTACCTCCCAGATGCCTTCATCGGGCTTCTGCCAGACATCGCAGAGGTGGTTGACGAGCGCGGCTTGCAGGGCGCTCGAGGAGACGCGAAGATCGTCGTCTGCTTGCGGCGTGCGGGCAAGTGCGGCAGCGACTTCGCCGAAGACATCGAGCTGAAACTGGCCGACAGCTCCGTTGCCAATGTTTACGGGCTTCGAGTTCTCGTAACCTGGCAGCCAGCCGGCCTGCCACTCCTTTAACTCGCGTTCGCCGCAGATGCCGTAGATGGTCTGCACCTGCGCGGGATCGCCAGCGACCGCCCGCAGCAGCCATTTGCGCCACTCGACAGCCTCGTCGCGATAGCCGGCGAGCATCAGCACTAACAGCGTGAAGGAGGTATCGCGTAGCCAGCAGTAGCGATAGTCCCAGTTGCGAACGCCGCCGATGCTCTCAGGCAGCGATGTCGTCACTGCTGCCACGATGCCGCCGGATGGGCGGTACGTCATCGCCTTCAGAGTCATCAATGACCTCTTGACGGCGACGCCATATTCGCCTTTGTAGGTGCACCCGGACATCCACTTCTTCCAATAGCGCAGCGTGCTGGCGAGGCTCTTCTCTACATTCAGAGGACTGGGGACATTCAGAAGAGAGGACCTGTAGGTCAGCGTGAAGGAGACGGTCTCTCCCTCTCTTATAGTGAATTCGCTGACGGTAGAGAGACCCTTTCCTCTCATGTGGATCTCGCCGTCACCTTCATGGTGGCCGCGGACCACGACCATATCCGGGCCGGCGACAGCGCGCAGTTCGTGATCCTTGCGGGTCACCCAGGGCACGGTGCGGCCGTAGTCGAACCGAAGTGCGAGCGAGGTCTCCATCTTTACTTTGCCACGCAGACCGCGAACGATTCGAATGATGTTGGAATCTTCGCCGCGCGCCGGCATGAAGTCGATAAGTTTGACGGCGCCGGAGCGGGTCTCAAAGGTGGTCTCGAGCACCATCGTCGGCCCGGCATAGGTCCGATGAGTTGAGAGGACCGTGGCTGAGGGTGCAATCTTCCAGTGGCCGTGGTCGGCGGTACCCAGCAGGGCCGCGAAGCAAGCCGCCGACGAGAAGGTCGGCAGGCAGAGCCAGTCGATTGACCCGGAGAGTGAGACCAGAGCGGCTGTCTCGCAGTCGCCGATGATGGCGTAGTCTTCAATCCGGGACCCATGCAGGGGCAGTTTTGCTTTGGAGGGGGAGCTTTGGGGCGTGCGCCGTGCTTTCGACAAGATTTCCTCGTTCAGAATTCGTTCGGGCGGTAATCGGGACGAGCTTTTCCACTCAGCAACCGGTTGACACGCATATGGCATCTCTACAAGGAGATGGCTGTTCTTCCACGGTTGGATGCCAACGGAAGGGCAGCCATGAAAACGGACTTTGAACTCACTGAAAAGTAAGCCGCTTGCTCGTTACGAAGAGATAAAGACGCTCATAAACCAGCTTCACGCCCCAGGCAGCAAGGCATATCTGATGAAACCAGTAGAGGGCCGCAAGCGAGTCGTCATCGAGGCAATTCAACCGGTCGTGGAGTGTGGACGATATCCGGTGCGGCGCTTCCTGGGTGATCGCGTGAAGGTGTCTGCCGCGATGTTTGGCGACGGGCACGATCATGTTGGGGGACAGCTGCTCTATCGGATGAAGGGTGAGCGCAGGTGGCACAGCATCCCGCTTGAGGCAGAGGGCAACGATATCTGGTCTGCAAGCTTCGTCATCGACCAGATTGGAGCATGGCAGTATGCGGTGCAGGGCTGGATCGATCACTTCGATACCTGGCAGGCGGACTTGCGCAAGCGTCTTGAGGCGCAGCCCGACCCTGCTAATTCAGATTCAACTGCCTCCGAACAGGACATTCCGCTGGCGTTGAGGTCGGGGGCGCTCCTTCTGGAGCGCGCGGCAAGCTTTGCGAAAGGCAGGGATTCTATCGCCATCCGCGAGGTCCAGTTGTCGCTCGAATGGATGGCCGAGCAGAAGGCGGTCTTCTACGAGGATCCGATTACCCCCGGCATCTGTGAGCTTGCGGCGAAGTACTTCGACCCGGCTTTGGCGACGCGCAGCGAAGACTTCGATCTGTGGGTGGATCGGGAACGGGCAAGATTCTCGACCTGGTATGAGCTCTTTCCACGCTCCGCGGCTGCCCTTGAAGAGGGGGAGAAGCAACGGCATGGAACCTTTGCGGATGTACGCGAACGTTTGGCTGCAATTCAGGCGATGGGATTCGACGTTCTGTACATGCCGCCCATTAGCCCCATCGGGGTGGCTTATCGCAAGGGCAAGAACAACAGCGTAACCGCGGAAAAAGGTGATGAGGGTAGTCCCTGGGCCATTGGGTCAATCGATGGCGGCCATAAGGCGATCCACAAGAAGCTGGGCACGATGGACGAGTTTGAGGGCCTGGTCGCTGCGGCGCACGATCGTGGGATGGAGATCGCGCTGGACATTGCGTTTCAATGCTCGCCAGACCATCCCTGGGTGAAAGAGCACCCTGATTGGTTCATCATCCGTCCCGATGGAACGATTCAATACGCGGAGAATCCGCCCAAGAAGTACCAGGACATCTACCCACTGAACTTCGAGTCGAATGACTGGCGCAATCTCTGGGAGAATCTGCACGAGGTCTTCGAGCACTGGGTACGGCATGGAGTGAAGATCTTCCGCGTGGACAATCCGCACACCAAGGCGTTGCCATTCTGGGAGTGGGTGATCGCGGAGATTCACGCGAAGCATCCCGAGGTGATCTTCCTTGCAGAAGCGTTTACTCGGCCGCACGTGATGTATTCGCTCGCGAAGGCGGGATTCACGCAGTCGTATACGTACTTCACCTGGCGGAACACGAAGGCTGATCTACAGCAGTACTTTGAGGAGATCACCAAGCCGCCGGTCAGCGATTTCTTCACCCCGAACCTGTGGCCGAACACCCCGGACATCCTTCATGCAGCCTTGCAGGAGGGCGGACGTCCGGCCTTCATGCAACGGCTGATCCTTGCGGCCACGCTCGGCGCGAGTTATGGCATCTATGGGCCTGCGTATGAACTGGGTGAGAATGCTCCGGCGAAGAAGGTCAGCGAAGAGTACCTGAACAGCGAGAAGTATGAAGTTCGGCAATGGAAGCTGGACGCGCCGTACTCCATTGCACCGCTGATCACGCGGGTCAACGAGATACGCCGCGAAAATGTCGCACTGCAAAGCGATCTCTCGCTGGAGTTCCACGCCGTCGATAATCCGATGGTGATGTGCTATCACAAGCGAGACGACGACAACATCATCCTGGTTGCGATCAACCTTGATCCAAAGAATGAGCAGGCGGGTTGGATCGACGTGAATCTGAAGTCTCTGGGCATCGCGCACGATGAGACCTTTGACGTGGAAGATCTACTCACGGGCGTGCATTACAAGTGGCATGATCGCAGCAACTATGTGGCGCTAAGACCGGATGTGATGCCTGCTCACATTTTCCGCGTGACACACACACAACAGCTAATTCAAGACGCCCCAACCGATGAGAACGAGAAAGCCGAGATATCCGAGTGAAGAAAGCCGGAAGCGCTACTGATCCACTTTGGTACAAAGATGCCGTCATCTACGAGATTCACGTTCGTGCGTTTCAGGACTCGAACGGCGACGGTATCGGCGACTTTCCAGGGCTGATGTCGCGGCTCGATTATCTGCAGGACCTGGGCGTGACGTGCCTTTGGCTGCTGCCGTTCTTCCCATCGCCACTGCGCGACGATGGATACGACATCGCGAATTATGTTGATGTAAATCCTTCGTATGGGACACTCGACGACTTCAAACAGTTCATCGATGCGGCCCACCTGCGCGGGATGCAGGTGATGATCGAGCTGGTCATTAATCACACTTCGGATCAGCACCCTTGGTTTCAGGCGGCGCGGCACGCTCTGCCCGGCTCGCCGGAGCGTGAGATGTATGTGTGGTCGGAGACGGACCGCATGTACGAAGGCGTCCGCATCATCTTCACCGACACCGAAAAATCCAACTGGACGTGGGACGATACGGCGAAGGCCTTTTACTGGCACCGGTTCTTTTCGCATCAGCCCGACCTGAACTTCGACAATCCGCGTGTGATGGATGAGGTGCTGAAGGCGATGCGCTTTTGGCTCGACATGGGCGTGGATGCCCTGCGGCTTGATGCGATTCCATATCTCGTCGAACGCGACGGGACGAACTGCGAGAACGTTCCTGAGACGCACGTCAAGATCAAAGAGATTCGCGCTGCCCTGGACGCGGAGTACAGCAACCGGCTGATCCTTGCCGAGGCGAACATGTGGCCGGCGGATGTGCGGCCTTACTTCGGCGATGGCGACGAGTGCCACATGGCCTTCCACTTCCCTCTGATGCCGCGCATTTACATGGCGCTTCGGCAGGAAGACCGCCTGCCCATCACGGACATCATGGCGCAGACGCCGGAGATTCCGGAGTCGTGCCAGTGGGGTTTGTTCCTGCGCAATCACGATGAACTGACGCTGGAGATGGTGACCGATGATGAGCGGGACTATATGTATCTCGCTTACTCGGCCGACCCTCGAATGCGCATCAACGTTGGCATTCGTCGCAGGCTTGCTCCTCTGGTCGACAATAATCGCCGCCGCATTGAACTGCTGAACTCGCTGCTGCTGAGCTTTCCTGGCACGCCGATTATGTACTACGGCGACGAGATCGGGATGGGCGACAACATCTATCTCGGCGACCGCAACGGCGTGCGCACGCCGATGCAGTGGAACTCCGATCGCAATGCGGGCTTCTCGAAGGCGGTGCCCGCGAAGCTTTACTTCCCGGTCATCATGGATCCGATCTGGGGCTACCAGGCGATCAATGTCGAGGCGCAGCAGTCGGATCCCTCTTCGCTGCTGTACTGGACGAAGAACATGATCGCGCTGCGCAAGCTCTTCCGCGTCTTCGGGCGCGGCACGCTTGAGTTCCTCGATCCGGAGAACCGCAAGATCCTTGCCTATGTGCGGCATCTGAAGGCAGATGACAGCGCTCCTTCGGAGACGGTTCTCTGTGTCGCCAATCTCTCGCGTTTTGCTCAACCGGTATCGCTGGACTTGCGAAAGTTCGAAGGAATGATGCCGGTTGAGATGCTGGGCTACGTTTCGTTCCCGCAGATCGGCAATACGCCTTACGCGATCACGCTTTCACCGTACTCGTTCTTCTGGCTGGAGTTGCAGCCGGCTCCGGAGTTCATTGAGACGCCGGTGGTGAAGAGTGACGAAGCTTCACTGGCGAACTTGAATTTAATAGGAAAGAGTGAAGGGATCAATGCGATCCTCACCGGCCCCGGATTGGCCCTATTGCAGGAGCTTCTGCCGAATTACCTGATTCGGCAGCGATGGTTTGGGGCGAAGTCCCGAACGCTTGAGAGCGTGCGCGTGGCGGACTCGGTTCCTCTGCCTCGCGCGTCGGGTGCACCTGCGGCTTCTACCTGTGCGATTGTCTTTCTCGAGATCACTTACGGAGATGGAGTGGTTGATACCTACCAACTGCCGCTGTGCATCAGCAGCGGCGCGGACGTCGAGCGCGTCCGGGAGAGTTCGGCGTCCGCGATCATTGCGACGCTCGATACCTCGTCCGGGCCCGCGATCCTGCATGACGGCGCGGCCGATGAGGGCTTCCGGCAGCGGTTGTTGACGCTGATCGAGCGGAATGGCGATCTGCCGTCGGCTTTGGGAAGAGTCAAGGGGCACAAGAGCGCGGCCTTCGACGCGGCGCGGGGAGAGGGAGCTTTGCCTGCGCGGACGGGGTCAGCGGAGCAGTCGAACACCTCGATTCTCTACGAGGGCAAGCTGATCATGAAGCTGTTTCGTCGTCTCCAGCCGGGTGAGAACCCGGATACCGAGATTGGCCGCTTTCTGACCGAGGTCGCCCACTTCACTCCGATTGCCCCGTTTCTCGGAGACATCACGAGCAGCGGTGGACCCGACGATGAGCCGACCACGCTGGCCATGCTGCAAGGCTTGGTGCAAAACGAGGGCGACGGTTGGCAGTGGACGCTCGATGAGTTGTCGCGGTACTTCGATAGTTGCGCGACGTGTCCCATACCGCACGATGCGGGAACCTTCCCGGCGTTCGACCGCGATTCGGACGTGCCTGCCGAAGCTGACGAACATGCGGGCCTGTATCTGAAGAACGCGGCGCACCTGGGGCGGCGCACTGCGGAGATGCATCTTGCGCTGGCGACACCGACCGAGGATCCGGCCTTTCGCGCCGAGCCGTTCACCCCTGAGGACCTGTCGCGCGACGCGGCGAGGATAGAGACTCAGATCACCAGCAGCCTAGAGGCCCTGCGCCGGGGCATGGTCGGGCTCCCTTCCACGCCGAGCGAGTCCAGTGATAGCGAGAGTCTGTCAGATCTGGCGGCGTTGGCCTTGAGCCAGCGACGACAGTTGCTTACGCGGGCACGGCGGCTGACGGCGGTCGACGCTAACCTGGCGGGGAAGAGAATTCGTATCCACGGCGACTATCACCTTGGGCAGACGCTTCGGTCGAAAGCTGACTTTGTGATCCTCGACTTCGAGGGCGAGCCTGCGCGGTCGCTCGAGGAGCGACGGATGAAGCAGTCGCCGCTGAAGGACGTCGCAGGGATGCTGCGGTCGTTCAGCTACGCGGCGTACGCGGGTCTGGGAGCCTTCACGCAGCGTCGTCCACCTGCTTCCGCGCAGGAGTCCCGGCCGTTGGAGCAGTGGACGAAGCTGTGGATAAACGCCGTGTCGACGGAGTTCCTGAACGCCTATAAGGCGACGATCGTGAGCGATGCCGGCCTTTTTGAGGACCCCGCGCAGGCGCAGGCGATGTTGAATGCCTATCTGCTGGAGAAGGCGCTCTACGAGCTACTTTATGAACTGAATAATCGGCCCGCGTGGGTGCGTATTCCTCTGCTGGGTATTCTCGCGCTGCCGTAGATACCGGCTGCAGGCTGCATGACCACCGGTGCGGCCAACTGCGCTCCGCTGGATGACATCCATATTAGGATTAGCCAAAGTCCGTTGAACAACACACGGCCGATTGCGGGAACGTTTAATGGCAGCGATATCGTCCGAAGTCAATACGTCCAGCGCGGCGACAGCAGCGCCCACCAGTAAGCTGCTGGTGGTTTTGACTCCGCTGCCGTCTGAGGCTCTCGAAGCAACGCTTGGACGGCTGAGTCTCGCTTTTATCGGCAACAACATCACCGTGTCGACGCCGGACCTGGGCGCCGAGGCAGCGAAGAGCCTGGGACAGGACTTCGCCAATCTTGAAATTGTGTCCGATGACTTGACGGCTCCTCCACCGAGCGGTTGGCTGCTGAGCGCGGCGGATTTTGTCAGCCTGTATAAGACTTTGCAGGAACACGATGCCGCAGCCTGCCTGCTACTGGGGCCGGAGGCCCAGACGCTTCGGGTAGAGGCGATGCGAGCGCTGGCTAGCGCGATCTCGAGCGGTGGCGATCTTGCCGTGCCGCGTTATGCGACAGGGTCGCGTGAGGGCCTGGTCAACTCGGCACTGCTCTATCCGGTCAGTCGGGCGATCTTCGGCGGCCAGCCCAGATTCCCGCTCGCGGTCGATCTTGGGCTTTCTCGGCGCATGGCGGAGAAGCTGGCAACCGTGGCGCAGCGTTTCACGGCAGCCAATCAAAACGATGCGTTGATCTGGCCGATTGCTGAGGCATGTGCCTCGGGATATAGCGTCACAGAGGTTGACGCGGGAGCTCGCACCCTGCCGCAGCCTGCTGGCGGTGATCTAAACGCTGTGCTCGCGCAGGTGGGAGCGTCCTTGTTCGCGATGATCGAGACCAACGCCGCGTTCTGGCAGAGGTCGCGGGTAGGCGGAGGACGCCAGGTGACGAAGTCTCTGGCGGCCCCGGGCGATCTGCCTGATGTCGAGCCGATGATTGACTCTTTCCGCGTGGCTTATAAGAATTTGCAGGAGATCTGGTCGCTGGTGCTGCCGCCGAATTCATTGCTGGCGTTGAAGCGGCTCTCGCAGGCTCCCGCCGATGGGTTCAGGATGGGAGATTCGCTCTGGGCGCGGATTGTGTACGACTTCATCCTTGCCTATAGGTTGCGGACCATCAACCGAGGTCACCTGTTGGGCGCGCTGACTCCGCTCTATCTCGCATGGGTGGCGTCTCATTTTCTGCTGGCACGGACCGGAGTCGATCCCGAGGTGCATATCGAAGAGATGGCGCGTATCTTCGAGTCGGACAAGGCTTATCTTGTATCGCGCTGGCGCTGGCCGGACAGATTCAATCCGTAGAGAGGCTGCATGCTGCGATGAAGGTTTTATGGCGCAGATCGTGGAGCGGTTTCAATCAAGGAGTTCGCACAATGGCAAATATCGCGCTGTTTCTGCAGCAGACCTACCAGGAGCCCGCGTCCGACCCGACGGCGGGGTATGTACCGTCGAGTGGGCAGTCCATCTGGCAGCACATGGGTGTGGCCCTGCACGACTCCATGTACCGGATGCTGTCGTTCTTCAGCCGTCTCCTGCCTTCGCTATTGGCGTTGATCCTGGCGATTGCGATTCTGACTGCCATCGGCGCGCTGCTGGCGTTTGTGTTAAAGCGCATCCTGGTCGCGCTGAAGTTCGATGAGCGGCTGGCGAAGAATCGGTCGGCCGATATCACTTCGTCCATCCAGGACTGGGCTCCGTCTCACAGTCCCACGGTGCTGGTGGTTCGGACCGCGTTCTGGCTCTGCGTGGTGCTGGGGTTTGTGGTGGGCATCTCGGCCTTCGATGCTTCGTATTCAAGTGCTTCGCGGATGTCGTCCTTCCTTCTGCCCTACCTGACGCACTCGGTGGGCGCGATCATCCTGCTACTGGTGGGCAATATCGTCGCTCGTTTCCTGGCGCGATCGGTGCTGATCGGCGCGGTGAATGCGAAGCTGGCCTATGCGCGGTTTCTGTCGTTAGGCGTGAAGTGGATGGTGCTGGTGCTGACGGCGGCGATGGTGCTCGACCATCTCGGCGTGGGTGGCAACATCGTGGAACTAGCCTTTGGAATACTCTTCGGGGGAATTGTATTGACGTTGTCGCTGGCGGTTGGGCTGGGTTCGAAAGAGATTGTTACGCGCTCGCTGGAGCGGAGCGGGGACAAGCTGCCGCCGAGACCGATGGATATCCCGGTGAAACCGTCGGAGCAGTTGCGCCACTTTTAGGGCAGGATAGGTTCAGGGTGTTGAATGGCCTCTGCCAAGAAGGATTGCGGGTTTCCCGTGAAATTCGGTGCGGGCCTCTTCCGCGTAGCCAAGTTTGGCGGCGAGCCTAAGTGACGAGGCATTTTCGGGAGCGATGATGCAGACGCTGCGGAGACTGCCGAAATGAGTTTCGCCCCAGGCGAGGAAAGCGCTGGCGGCTTCGAAGCCGTAGCCTTTGCCATGAGCGGCGGGGGAGAAGACCCATCCTGCCTCCGGGGTACCGACGATGGAAGGCTTGATCCCGCGGTGGAACTCGGCTATTCCGGCTTCGCCGAGAAAGACGCCGGTGGACTTCTCCTCAATGATCCAATAGCCATAGCCTTTCAGGACCCAGTGGCCGACGTGCCGAATCATGCGCATCCAGATCTCTTCTTCGGTAAGCTGCCGACCGACGGTGAAGCGTGTGACGGCCTCCTCCGACCACATGGCAACGCAGTTTGCGAGATCGTCCTCGCGATGGCCACGTAGGCGAAGGCGCTCAGTTTCAATGACGGGGGCAGGACTTTCTTTGAGCAAAACGATCTCTCCAGAGTCTAAAAAAATAATTTACGAAACCGTCTACACGAGTGATGCGCTTCGGGGCTAACATTCACAGTTGTTCAGAAGGTTACAAATATTTTGCCGCAAGCAGACGACTTATAGAGACAGGTGAGGGAATTCGATGGCAAAGTTGCCGCGTTTAGCTGAGCATCCCCGCAGCGTTTTACCCGGGAGCGAGAAGTCTCCCGTCGTCTCCATCTCAACCGATGGCGCTCCCGCGGCCAAGCCGGCTTCCTCGTCGGCGAAGGTCACGGTCTCGGTCATCGTAAAGCGGAAGCAACCCCTCAAGACAAAGAAGCTGGGCAAAGAACGATTTACACGGGCTGAGTTCGGTAAGTTGCATGCCGCCGACCCTGATTCGGTGAAGCTGGTGAAGCAGTTTGCCAAGGAATTCAACCTTAAGGTTGAAGCCGATCCGAAGCAGGTCGCGCGGCGGACGGTCCAACTGACTGGAACGAACGCAGACATGCAGAAGGCCTTCGGCGTGCAGCTGATGCAGACGGTCATCAACGGCCAGAAGTATCGCGTGCGCGAAGGATCGATCACGCTGCCGGCGGGTTTGATCGGCTCGGTGACGGCGGTGCTCGGCCTCGATAATCGTCCGCAAGCGGTGCCGCATTTTCGTATTCGCAAAGCCATTGCCGCAGCAACCCCCGGCGCCGGCGGTATCCAGCCCCATGCCGGATCCGCAGGCGTCTCCTACACTCCAGTCCAGGTCGCGCAGGCGTACGGCTTCCCCAGCGGAGCCAGCGGCACCGGGCAAACAATCGGCATCATCGAGCTCGGCGGAGGCTACCGTACCGCCGACATCACGGCCTACTTCAAGAGCATCGGGCAAACGCCTCCCAGCGTCACCGCCGTCTCGGTCGACGGCGGCAAAAACGCGCCCTCCAACGCCAACTCCGCCGACGGCGAAGTGATGCTGGATATCGAAGTGGCGGCGGCCGTTGCACCGGGAGCGAAGATCGTCGTTTACTTCACGCCGAACACGGACAAGGGCTTCATCGACGCGATTACCACGGCAGTACATGACACGACGAACAAGCCGAGCGTGATCTCGATCAGCTGGGGCGGTCCTGAGTCTAGCTGGACGACGCAGTCTATGAATGCACTCGATGCGGCCTGCCAGACGGCGGCTGCGTTGGGCGTGACGATCACGGTGGCCTCGGGCGATAACGGATCGACAGACGGCGTCAGCGATGGGGCCAACCACGCCGACTTTCCGGCTTCGAGTCCGCACGTGCTGGCCTGCGGTGGCACCATGCTTGACGCGACCGGGTCCACGATCAACTCCGAAGTGGTGTGGAACGAGCAGGCCTCGGGTGAGGGCGCAACCGGCGGCGGCGTCAGCAACGTCTTCCCACTGCCAAGCTGGCAGTCGAGCGCGAAGGTTCCGGCTCCCACAGTTAGCGGCGGCGGGCGAGGAGTTCCGGATGTTTCGGGCGACGCAGACCCCAATACGGGTTACATCATCCGGGTGGACGGCCAGACGTCGGTCATCGGGGGCACGAGTGCGGTTGCCCCCTTGTGGGCAGGATTGATCGCCGTCGCCAACCAGATGAGCGGCAAGTCGGCGGGCTTCATCAATCCGGCGATCTATGCGGCGAAGGCGGCGTCGAGCTTCAACGACATCACCTCTGGCAATAACGGCGGGTTCACGGCCGGCCCGGGCTGGGATGCCTGCACGGGTTTGGGATCGCCCAATGCTCCGGCGCTGATCAAGCTGCTGGGCGGGGTCTCGACAACGCCGGTGACTCCCACCAAACCGCCGAAGAAGCCGAAGCCACCAAAGAAGCCGAAGCCACCGAAAAAGCCCAAGCCGAAGGCTCCGAAGAAGTAGTCTGGTTGGGTTCGGCGAGATTGGTTACGGTGTCGCGTTGGCGAAAGGCAAGTTTCGGTCTATGCTAACCAACAACCTCCATGACTCCAGCACCCGGCCAGATCGTTGGAACCTCCCCTATCCGTAAAGAGGGCCGCGCCAAGGTGGTTGGGGCGGCCCGCTATGTTGACGACATCGCGCTACCCGGCATGTGGTACGGAGCGACCGTCCGCAGCACGATTGCGCGTGGGCGAATTCTGTCGATTAGCTTTCCTCCGGGAGTTCCGTGGGACGAGTTCACAATTGTTACGGCGGCGGATATTCCCGGCGAGAACTGTATCGTGCATCTGGCGAAGGATCATCTCTGCCTCGCCGATACCTTCGTCAATCATCCTGATGAGCCGATTCTTCTGTTAGCGCACCCCAACAAGGCTGTGCTGCCTGCGGCGGTCGCAGCGGTGAAGATTATTTACGAAGAACTGTCGGGAGTTTTCACGATCGATGAGAGTGAGGCACCGGGCGCCCCCGCCATCTGGGGTGAAGACAACGTCTTCAAGACTTACCTGATGAACGCCGGAGATGCGGGCGACGCGGCTGTGATGGAAGAGATCTTCCGGACAGCTGACTTTGTCGTCGAAGGCGAGTACCGGACCGGAGCGCAGGAGCAGCTTTACATCGAGAACAATGGCGTCATCGGTGAGTACTCCGAGAGCGACGGCGTGACGGTGTCGGGATCGATGCAGTGCCCGTTTTATGTCGTTCATGCGCTGGAGCTGGTCTTCAATTTGCCAGCGGAAAAGTGCCGCGTGATCCAGACGGAGACCGGTGGAGCGTTCGGCGGTAAGGAGGATTTTCCTTCGGTCATTGGATCGCATGCGGCGCTGCTGGCGATGAAGTGCGGGCATCCGGTGAAGATCTGCTACGACCGCGGCGAGGACATGGCCGGAACGACGAAGCGGCACCCAAGCCGGACCCGTCATCGGACGGCGGTCTCGAAGGACGGGAAGTTGCTGGCGGGAGAGATCGATTTTGCGCTCGATGGCGGGGCGTACATGACGCTGTCGCCGGTGGTGCTGTCGCGCGGAACGATTCATGCGTCGGGGCCGTATCACTGGCCGCACCTGACTGTCCGGGCGAAGGCGATGGCTACGAACCTGCCGCCGCACGGGGCGTTTCGTGGCTTTGGAGCTCCGCAGAGCCTGTTCGCGATTGAGCGGCACATGGATAAGATCGCGAAGGTCGTCGGTCTGACGCCGGAGGAGATTCGGCGAAGGAACTTCCTTGAGACGGGCGGACATACGGCGACCGGCCAGCACCTTGCAGACAAGGTCGACATGCAGGGGCTGCTGACGCGGGCGCTAGAGGTCTCCGGCTATCACGAGAAGCGGGAGCGCTTTGACCGCGAAAATCCGACCGCGACGATCAAGCGCGGGATGGGCTTTGCGGCCTTCATGCACGGTGCGGGATTTACCGGATCGGGCGAGCGGCGGCTGAACTCGCTGGTGGAGATTGAGCTAACAGCTGAGGGCCAGCCGAGGATCCTGGTCTCCTCGACGGAGTTCGGGCAGGGGACGAACACGATTCTTTGCCAGGTGTGCGCGCAGACGCTGGGGATTGCGTACGAGGATGTGCTGATCGCGCAGCCGGACACGCACAGGGTGCCGAACTCCGGGCCGACGGTTGCGAGCCGGACGGCCATGATTGTCGGCAAGCTGGTGGAGCGGGCTTCGCAGCAGATGTGCGCAACCTTGGTCTCTGCCGGGCTCACGCCCGAAGACGGTTTTCGCGCGGCGGCGATTGGGTATCTCGCCGAGCATGGGGCGCTGAAGGCGAGTGCGCGGTACGAGTCGCCCGGAGACATCTTCTGGGATGACGACAAGTATCGCGGTGAGGCGTATCCCACCTACGCGTGGGCGGTTTATGTGGCGGAGGTTGCAGTCGATATGACGACCTACTTCCCCAGCGTGACCGAGTTCCACGCGCTGCAGGAGGTGGGCAAGGTGCTGCATCCCATACTCGCGGCAGGGCAGATTGAGGGCGGAGTTGCGCAGGGAATCGGCTATGCGATCTACGAAAAGTGCGTTTGGCAGAAGGGCCACATGGCGAATAGCCAGATGACAAACTACATCATGGCGACGAGCGCGGACATCCCGCCGATCCATGTGCACTTCGAAGAGATGCCGACGATTCACGGAGCGTTTGGTGCCAAGGGCATTGGTGAGTTGCCGATGGACGGGCCCGCACCGGCGATCCTGAACGCGATTGAACATGCGACGGGAGTTTCGTTTACCGAGATACCGCTACTGCCGGAAGATATCTTCGAACGCATGACGCAGACACCGGCGGGTGGGACGGAAGATCTGGAACCTGCGATTGCCGGACCATACTTCAGTGAGGTGGGGGCTTGAGCGCGATCACTCTCACCATCAACGGCGAATCGAAGACCATCACCGCGCCTCCGATGAAGCGTCTCCTCGATGTGCTCCGTGAAGACCTGCACCTGACCGGCACTAAGGAGGGTTGCGGCGAGGGCGAGTGTGGATCGTGCTCCGTGCTGATGAACGGCGAACTGGTGAACAGCTGCCTGGTGCCGGTGCTGCAGGCGGCTGGCGCGAATGTCTGCACGATTGAAGGCGTCGCAGTCGAAGGACGGCTCGATGCGGTGCAGCAGTGCTTTCTTGAGGAGGGTGGAGCGCAGTGCGGTATCTGTACGCCGGGGATGATCCTGGCGACGCATCATCTGCTCGACAAGTATCCGCAGCCGACGATGGCGCAGATCCAGGAGGGCCTCGCGGGAAATTTGTGCCGATGCACTGGTTACAAACGCATCTTCAACGCTGTAGAATCCTGCGCAAAGAAGTCTCATGCGTAGGAGGCGGCACTATGCATATCAATTTTCTCCGCGACATCCCACTGGCTCTCGGCGTAATCGTTCTGTTGGTCGGGTTCTACCGCAACGGTTTTGAGATTAAGGCCTGTTCCGGGCCGGACAGCCCGCAGTGGTTGTGCCGGCTGGTCTTCGTTTTCACGGGTACGGTTCTGGTCTGTTTTGGGGTGCTGGGGAACTACGCTCCGCACTAGAATGACTTCATGCGCTCGAATGTATCGCAGTATGACCTGATTGCGCCGGGTTCTCTGGCCGCCGTGCTGAACGCTCTGGCCGATTCGCCGGGAGAGTTCACGCCGATTGCGGGTGGCACGGAATTGATGGTCGCGCTGGGCGCGGGACGCCTGGAAGCGAAGAAGCTGGTCTCGCTGTGGGGTATCCCGGAGCTTCGGTTCATCGAGGTCTCGGAGGATGCGGTGACGATCGGCGCGGGGACCACGTTCACCGATTTGCGCAGACATCCGGTGATCGCCAGCGATTTCACACTGCTGGCGCAGGCAGCGAGTTGGACAGGATCCATCGCAAATCAGAATCGCGGGACTTTGGGTGGGAACTGCGTGAATGCTTCGCCGGCTGCGGACTCGCCCCCAGCGCTGCTGGTGTATGAGGCGGAGCTGACGTTGATCTCGGCCAGTGGCGCGCGGAAGGTTCCTTATGGCAAGTTCCATCTTGGCTACAAGAAGACGATGCTGCGGCCGGATGAGCTGCTGTACAGCATCCAGTTGAAACGTAACTTCAGCGGTTACGTTTCGTATGCGCGCAAGGTGGGGACGCGGAATGCGCAGGCGATCTCGAAGGTGGCGATCGCGGCGCTGGCGCGGGTGCACGGTGGTGTCATTGAAGAGATCCGGTTGGGAGCGGCGAGCCTGAGGGAGACTCCCGCGCGGCTGGTGGCGACAGAGCTGGCATTGACCAGAAGAAGTGTGGATGCTGAGCTAGGGCCGACGATTGCAGCTGCGCGGACGGCACTCGCCGGGGAATGCAGGCCCATCGATGACATTCGCAGCACGGCGAAGTATAGGGCGGCCGTGGCGGGGAACTTGGTTGAGGAGTTTCTGCGCGGACTGTAGCGGGGAACGGATCGGGCGTTCAGCCTTCGCATGTTTGAAACAGAATTTGAGCGCGGGCGAGCTCCTCGGCGGTGTCAATGTCGAGTTCGCCGTTCGCTAGGAGGATAGCGTGTGCTGAGGCGAGGAGGTCGCGGGCGCCTATGTCTCCTCGGAGCTCGAGCAGGCCTGGGAATGCGGAGGAAGGGAAGTAGGCGGGAACGCCCCTGCGCGAACCGTAGTTGGAGGCAGAAATCCGCGTTCCACCGTCGCTGTTCGCGATGATTGCGTGTAGATGTTCGGGAGTAACCGCGGGCTGGTCGCAGGCGAGGATGATGATGCCCTCGCATTGATTATGCGCAGCTGCGAGAACGCCCGTGCGGATAGATGCGGCCATGCCCTCCGCAGCGTCGGGATTGGTGAGAATCGTGACACCTGGAATGTGAGAGCTCTGTCGTTCCGGAGCGACGATGACGTACACGGGATCGAGAGCGGCCTGAATCGCGATGCGGACGGTGCGTTCGAGCAGCGTCTCGCCGCCAAGCACGACATCTTGCTTCGGTCGGCCGAGCCGCCGCGAGGCTCCAGCAGCCAGAATGACGGCGGCTTTCATCCGAGTGATGCTGCGTCGGTGGAGATCCGGGAGAGAGAATCGTCGACGGCGCATTGTGCCTGCAGATAGCGCGAGGGGCCGCCCTTGTTGACCTGAGCGGCGACGTCGTCCGCAGAGAGGCGGCGCGAGGCTCCGAGTCGACCCATGCAGCGCGCTTGGGCCTCGGCGAGGACGGCGAGGGCAATCGCCTCGGGACCGTCACCGCCTAAGTCAAGTCCGACTGGAGCGAAGATGCGCTCGCAACAGGTGGCAAGCGGGAGCCCGCACAGCACCGCGGCTTCGCTGACGAGAAGACTGCTGCGATGGCGTGCTCCAAGTACGCCGAAGTAGCGTGGAGCGACCGGGAGCAAAGCGGCAAGCCACTCGCGATCTTGCTCGTAGCTATGGGTCATCAGGACGACGGCGTCGCTGGATGAGACGCTTAGTGAGTCGAGGTCCGCAGTCGTGACGGCGAAGACTTGCGCGGCTGCGGGGAATCGCTCCGGCTTGGCGAGTTGCGAACGGCCGTCGGCGACGAGGACCGTCCATCCGAGCAAAGCTGCCAGGTTGACGAGAGGTTTGGCATCGTCGCCCGCTCCGAAGACGAGCAGTCTCTGGGGCGGAGTGAGTTGCTCTCTGAAGACGCCCAGGAGTTCCGGCTGCTCGGCCTCTAGAGACTGCTCGATCTCGTTGAGCGAAAGACCATCGCTGGCGAAGAGAACCTCTTTCGTGGCGGAGAGGACAGCCCGCGCGAAGGAAACACCGGTCGACGGGAGGCGGGTGAGGATGGTGAAAGATTCACCTTGCAGCGCTTCAGCCAGCGCACGGAGGAGGGCCTCGAACTCTGGGGTTCCAGCGGGTTCGAAGAGGAGATCGACAGTGCCACCGCAGCCGAGACCGTAGGGGACCTCCGCGGTATCGTCGAAGAGGGTCGAGTAGCGTTCGACGACGGGGCCGCTGCGGACCTTCCAGAGTGCCTTGGTGACCACTTCGGTCTCCAGGCACCCGCCGCTTATGGTTCCGGCATAGGTTCCAGGCGTGTTGGAGGAGAGCAGCAGCCTTGCGCCGGCCTGGCGGTACGAAGAGCCTTCGATGCGAACGAGGGTTACCATGGGGCCGGTTTGGCCCTGGGCTGCCATTCCCACGATTTGGCGGCGTTCCATTATCATCGGTGCGCGCTCCCACTGCGAACTCTTAAACGATATCAGCCCCGGAATCAAGGGACTGCCGGATATTTTGCTTGGGTTTGTGTAACCGGTCCTACGTAGCGTTTATCCCGCGGCGCAATCTCTGCTAAACTAAGATGTCGGTTGGCGAGGCCAGCAGGGAGATTCCGAGTCTTCCTGAGCAAGGCGGCGGCGCTCCTATCATCGGCACATTCCATCCATAGTCGGGGCGTAGCGCAGCCTGGTAGCGCACCTGCTTCGGGAGCAGGGGGTCGGAGGTTCGAATCCTCTCGCCCCGACCATTCTTACAATTTGGCCGTTTGGAAGATGAGATTGAATGGATACCTATATGCGCGCGTTATACCTACGGCATTCAGGGAATAGTTCAAACACATCATTCTGAGCAGTCTGGGCCGCTCCGTCGAGTCCTGGCTTGTGCTCCAAGGGAGAACCTTCTTGCTGCTGTTCTCGGCTGGATACACGGGTGTAGTAGGTTGCTGGTTTCATTGGTCACTTCATTCGTTTTAGGACCTCTCGTCAGCGCAGCCGGGAGATGCCAAACTATCCCATTCCTTCAGAAGCAGGAAGAAGCGGACGAGTGAGGATAGGTGGGCTCTGTCCAGCACCCGGAAGGGCTGCTGCTCGGTGGGTGTAAGAGTCGGACGAAGTAATGCAAGCTTGGGGACTTGGGGCGTCGGTTTTGTTTGAGAACTTCTCACCAAGAGCGATAGCTCTGTGGAGGCGTTTCACCGTGTTTCCCGCTTCACTTTTTGTCCGAGTCGCCTGCGGTCCAGAGAAACCGCGCGAAAATCAGACACGCACACCGATAGCTCTCGAGGATGGTCGACAGTGGATCTCGCCCTGAGTGCCTCCCCTCATCCTCGTACCTGTCGAGTCCTGAACCCAGGCTCACGGGACCGGGGTAAGTTGGATTATGTTTACCAACCACTTAAATTCCCCACCTTTGCGTCCGGCCGGTAAGGTCGTGAAGGAAAGACTCTTCGCCAGAATCCGGGTCACTCTTGCCTGTTCGGTTGTCCGTTTACACCCGAGAAAGGTATCTCTGAAAATCCGCTGCGCGTGGCCGGATGTTTTGACAAAACATCGGCTTTCGCCTGCGGGTGTAGAAGAATTCTCGCAAATAGATTGTTGCCGGTTCCGGTTCCTGATACAAAGTAGGGCATCGATTACTTGGCAATAATCTCCGTCGAAATTGCGGCTCCTGTTTTTACAGGTTAGCTAGCAGTGCCGACATCCATCTGAATTGCCGACTGCTGCGTAATCTTGGGCAGACAATTTAATGCGTGAGGCCCAGTATGCAAGGCGAAGTAAATCAACGCGTCGGGGATTACGAGATTCTAGGCATCCTTGGTGCCGGCGGAATGGGGCGCGTCTATCGCGTTCGCAACGTCATCTCGGACCGAATCGAGGCGATGAAGATATTGCTCCCCGACCTTGCCGGGCGCTCCGACCTCGCTGACCGTTTCCTGCGCGAGATCAAGCTCGTCGCAAGCCTGCACCATCCCAACATCGCCAGCCTCTGCACCGCGCTCACCATCAATAACCAACTCATCATGGTGATGGAGTTCGTCGACGGTGTCACCCTTACCCAACTGCTAGAACGCGGCCCCATCCGCGTTCCGGACGCCCTTAACTATCTCGACCAGGCTCTCGCGGCCCTCGGATACGCGCATGGCAAGGGCATCATCCACCGCGATATCAAGCCCGCCAACATGATGCTGACCCCCACTGGCGAGATCAAGCTGATGGACTTCGGGATCGCCCGTGCCGATACCCAGCGGCAACTGACTCAGACCGGCACCACGCTCGGCTCGATCGACTATATGTCCCCTGAGCAGATTATGGGTCAGGCCACGGACGCTCGTTCGGATCTCTACTCTATCGGCGTTTCGCTCTACGAGATGGTGACCGGGCAGCGGCCATTCAAGGCGACCAGCGACTTTGAGCTCATGGCGGCTCACGTGAAGGAGATGCCCAAGAGTCCGCTGGAGATGCAGCCCTGGATGCCGGCCCGCCTCAGCGAGATCATCATGAAGACGATTGCAAAGGCCCCCGAGGACCGCTTCCAGCGTGCCGAAGACCTCCGCCAGGCGTTGCGCGACCTTCCCGCAGCCTTGCCGAACGGCTTCGGCGCCGGCCAGTCTCCGGTACTCACCATGGTCGAGCAGTCGACGACGGTCCCCAAGACCTTCCTCGAAAGCCGTCCCGCTACCATCGTCGAGAACAACTGGCCTGCCGCATTTGCCGAGAACAGCCGTCCGGCGACCATGGTCGAAGCTTTCCCATCCGCTCGGCCACAGACCGCACTCCTCAATAATGCCTTCGACGATCGCCGCATGACGGAGGTCGCCGGAACGCCTGCCTACAACCCGCAGTCGGTCGCACTCGCTCTCCCGAAAAAGTCGAACAACAAACTGCTCTATGCGGTGGGAGG
Source organism: Granulicella aggregans (assembly GCF_014203275.1). Taxonomy (GTDB): domain Bacteria; phylum Acidobacteriota; class Terriglobia; order Terriglobales; family Acidobacteriaceae; genus Edaphobacter. The sequence goes on along the minus strand of NZ_JACHIP010000002.1, from coordinate 214,511 downwards.
GACAGCTCTTGCATTGGCCGCCGCTGCCGTTCCGGTGGTCCGTTCCATGCACCTCTCCGATAGCCAAAAACAGGTGGAGACGAGTGGGGCGACAACGCCCACGCCTGTGCCACTGCAACAGCCGCAGCCGACGGCGCCTTCGCCAGTAGCACCCAGCAAGCTGACGAAGCCTCCGGCCACGGTCGGGCCGCAGCCGAGAGGTACAGCTCCGGCGGTTGCTCCACGCGAGCAGGCATCGATTCGCGGAACGGTAGTTATTCAGCCCGGACCTCAACAGCCAGCCAGACCCCAGTTGTCCCAGGAGGAGAAAGACAAGCTGGACGCGGTGGAGACGCAGATTGACGGACTGAAGGCGCGGGCAGCTTCTGTAAACGCAAGTCTCATCACCATGCAGCGATCCATGCAACAGAGTGGAATGAGTCTGCGCGGTGACATGGCCTCTAAGCAGGCCAGCATGAACCTCAACCTCCGCAAGGCCGAGGAGGCATTCAACGCACAGGATCCCGACCGCGCAACGCGCTTCGCCAATCTGACCGAGCCTGATTTGAAGGCGTTGGAGACTTTTCTAGGCCGGTAAGAATGCATAGCGAACTTTCCATTGAGGTGAATCCAAATGTTTGTCTCTGCCGTTTGCAAGACTCGTAATGTCTGCCTTTCCGCCGGGCTACTGGGCCTGGTTACTCTCTCCTCCGTCTGTCTTGCACAGTCGACGCAAGCACCCAAGCGCCGCATCGCGGTGATGAGCCTGGATGTGAGTCAGGATGCAAGGTTTAAGGCGGCCCAGCTTGGCGTGCAGAACGACCTGGGCGTCTCGATGGGCGACCTGATCATCAACAAGTTAAACGCTGATGGAAAGTTCATCCTGATCGAACGCTCGGCGCTGGACAAGATCATTAAGGAGCAGAACCTCTCCAACAGTGACCGTTCCGATCAGAACACTGCGGTGAAGCTGGGCAAGATCGCCGGAGTGGACGGCATCATCATCGGTTCGGTGAGTCAATATAGCGGCGAGACGCAGACTACGACCACTCCCGGCGGGCACATTGGCCTGGTTCCGATACCAGGAACCAAGAATTCGATATACACCGTCACCGTCGGTGTAACGGCGCGTTTGATCGACACAACTACTGGCACCATCGTTGGCACCGCGCTGGGCAACGGTGTGTCAACGAAGAAAGTGGGCGGCCTAAGCGCCATCCAGACCTCTGGAAACGGAATTAGTGCGGCCATGGTGACGGACGCCACCACGCAGGCGATCAACCAGATCGCGACCCAGATTGAGTCTTCTCCACTGCCGACTATAGCTGCCGAAGCCAAAGCCCCTCCTTCGGTTGTGGCTCCTACTGTCGCCGTCGTTTCGACTACTCCGAAGACCCCTTACAAAGGCGTTGTTGCGGATGTCTCCGGCACGACGCTCGTCATTACGGTCGGCACCAAGGCAGGTTTGAAGGTGAACGACGTAGTCGACGTGCAACGGTTCAATCATGTCGTCAAGGATCCAACAACAGGCAAGATAATTCGGACGGTCTACGACAAGCTGGGAGAGGCCAAGATCACGGAGGCCGACGCTACCTCCGCAGTTGCGACCTATACCGGGACCGCTGAGGTCAAAGTAAAGGACCAGGTAAGCAGCCAGCCCTAGCGTCGGTGCGATGGACGGCCGCGCGTGAGTTCGGTTGGATAACGTTTGGCAGGTAGCCTTGCACTGTAGGGGAATAAGATATGCCGGTTTCGACGATACCCTCGACGCGAACCAGACGCATCGGTCGCGCGCCGGACTCAGACGTTGTCATCGACCTTCCGATGATCTCGTGGGAGCACGCCCGGATCGTCGAAGAGAATGGTGAGTTTTTCATAGAGGACCTGCAATCGCGCAACGGCACCGCGCTGAATCAACTCAATAACCGCATTACACGTAGTCGCATCACGGCCAGCGACAGCGTCTACCTCGGCTCTTTGAAAGTCCCCGCAACGCGCCTGCTCGGGATATCGAATACCGCAATTGGGGCCGCGACCGCACAGCCAGTCGACCTGCAGGAGCAAAGCGTCATCATCGGACGCGATCCAGAGTGCGGGGAGCCGCTCGACGACCCGCTGGCCTCCTGGAACCACGCGAAGATTACGCGATCAGGCAATGCAGTCTTCATCGAGGATCTATCTTCGCGCAACGGCACATTCGTCGACGGAGTCCGCATCACCAGCAAGACGGAACTAAGGCTGGGGGAGGAGGTCGGGATCGGCGGCTTCCAGTTCCGCCTCGTCGAAAACGGGAAGCTAGAGCGTCGCGAATACCACGGGAATGTCTCTATCTCCGCTGTCGGGGTGTGCGTAGCCGTAGGCGGCAAACGTCTCCTCGATCCCATCTCGCTCACGGTCTATCCCTCCGAATTGGTCGCGCTCATGGGACCCGCCGGTGCCGGAAAGACCACCTTCCTCAAGGCGCTCAATGGCTACACGCCGCCAGAGGCGGGCAACGTTCTCTTCAACGGTACGGACCTCTACCAGTCGTACGATCTCTTTCGTCAGCAGATGGGGTACGTTCCCCAGGACGACATCGTCCATTCGCAGCTTACGGTGCGAGAGGCGCTCTATTTCTCGACCAAGCTGCGGACCGATCTGAATGACAAGGAGATTGACGCCCGTATCGACAAGATCCTCGATGATCTGGGCATCCTCGACAAGAAAGACACATTGATTGGATCGCCCGAAAAGAAGGTGCTCAGCGGTGGACAGCGCAAACGCGTCAACATTGCGATGGAGCTGATCACCGACACTCCGGTGCTCTTCCTCGACGAACCCACGTCGGGACTTTCATCCTATGACGCTGAGGGCGTCGTCGACTTGCTGAAGCGTCTTGCCGGCGGTGGCAAGACGATCATTACCACCATCCATCAGCCAAGTATCGACGTCTACCGTAAGTTCGATAACCTCATCATGATCTCGCGCGACCGTGGCGGCTGCGGTTCGCTTGCCTACTACGGTCCCACATTCCCCGATTCCATTGAGTTTTTCCACCCGCCCGCGCAGCAGCAAACGGACAAGAGCACACTCAACCCAGAGATGCTGCTGACTGGACTCGCCAAGCAGCCGACCGCCGAGTGGGTGAAGCGTTATGGGCAGTCGAAGTATCGCAAGCTCTTCGTCGAAGACCGTTCGGGAAAGGTGAAGGGCGAAGGCAGCCAGAAAGAGGTCTCCGCCACGCGCAGCTTTGGCATCGCGCAGTGGTGGACGCTCTTCCGGCGCAATATCGTTCTGCGCACACGCGATCGGGCCCAGCTCATCATCACGCTGCTGCAGGCACCCCTCTTCGCCGTCCTTATCGCGTTGGTCTTCGGCACGGTCAAAGAACCCGACAACCTGTCGAAGGTTCTGAGTGCGCCCGCCCAGCAGGCTGCCGTCTCGCTCGCCCAGGCGCAGCGGGACTTCAGCGAACTGAGCGGCAACCTCGCCGGAATCCAGTTCCTGCTGGTCGTCGCGGCAATCTGGTTCGGCTGCAACAATGCAGCACGCGACGTGGTTGGCGAGTGGTCCATCTACCAGCGCGAGCGCATGGTGAACCTCAAGCTTCCGTCGTATGTTTTTTCGAAGTTCGCAGTGCTGATGGGCCTGTGTATCTTTCAGTGTCTTACTTTGCTGACGGTCGTTTACTTCGGGTGCGATCTTCACGGCAGCTACCTGCGCGAAGCCGGAATCCTTGTCATCTCGTCGCTGGTCGGGGCTGCGCTTGGTCTTGCGATCTCCGCGCGTAGCGCAACAACAGAGACCGCGATCGCTTTGCTTCCTGTCGTTCTTCTTCCTGTCATCACGCTTGGAGGCGGCATCCGCGCCATCTACAAGATGCCCGCTCCAGCGCGCGTCATGAGTTACGTTGCACCATCGCGATGGGCCTTCGAGCGCAACATGATCGAGGAGGCGAAGGACCATGTCTGCGGCTATCTTCCCGGGCCGCAGCGGTGGGACGCATGTCCCGGCGGCGGCAAGGGCGTGGACGCCGCCACGCTCCAAGTGCCGGAAGCGACATCCGAGAGCAACGATATTCGTCAGCCGGCGCAGCTAACCAATGGAGCCGGCCTGCGTTATACCTACGGCGAATCGATCGGCGTTCTGGGCGGAATGCTTGTGGTCTTGCTCGGGTCGGTGCTCCTTTTTCTGCGTATGCGGGATATCCTCTAGGGACAGGCTCAGTCAGTGATTCATGGGGAAAATAGAGAACGAGTTCGACGACGCAAGCCAAGTCACCAGTGTCGATCATTCTGGCAAAGCTTCTGGTAGATCAAAATCGAGATCTCGTTCGAGCGTGGCCGAAAGCAGCCTGCGCTCCCATCCCGGCCTCGTTCGCGAAGAGAATCAGGACCGCGTCGATTGCTTTGGTGTTCCGCTGGGTGAGCTATTCTTCGTCTTCGATGGTGTAGGCGGCCACACCGGAGGCTCGCGGGCGGCATCGCTGGGACGCGACGAATACCGCCGCTTTCTCGCCAAAGTCCGTGCCGGGAGCGACCCCGCCGACAGTTTGCAGCAGGCAACCATGTGGGTGAATGCGCGACTCGCCGACGCCCGCCTGGCCGGGCCGGCGGGGATGCAGGAGATGGCCTCAACCGTTGCCCTGGTGCTGTTGGCCGAGCACAAGGCATACGTCGGACACATCGGAGACTCCCGGGTCTACCGCGCGCGCCGTGGTGTCTGCGAGATCCTGACGGAAGACCACTCGGTCGTGCAGCGCATGATCAACCAGGGAATTCTGTCGAGCGAGCAGGCACGCTCTCACCCCAATGCCAGCATCCTGACGCGCAGCCTGGGCCAGCCCAAGGGACAGATGGATGTCTCAGCCCATGGGATCGAAACAGACGACCTGCTGCTGATCTGTTCCGACGGACTCTGGGGATACACTTCGCCAGAGCAACTCGAAGAGATACTTTCCAGAGGAGGGAGCACGGCGTCGATCGCAGACCGTCTGTTGGAGTTGGCGCTGGCCGGAGGCGGTGGAGACAACATCAGCATCGCGCTGGTGAAGATCGGCGAAGCTCCAGCTAAGGGAGGTGGATTTCTGAAGCGCTTCGGTCGAGGCAGACTCTACACCTTGCTTGCGGTCACGGCGCTTCTCGCCGGAGCAGCCGTTTGCGTCGCCGTTTGGGGGCCGTGGTAGGTCTCAGCTGCTCTTGAGGCCAAGGAGCTTGTAGGCGTTGAGGTTGCCTTCGTGTTTTGTAGCCACTTCTATGGCTTTCACCTGAATGGAGTGCCAGATCTTCTCATAGACCTGCGGACTGATGATGATGTCGCCCGGGCCGGCAGAGGAACAATAACGCGAGGTAAGATTGACGGCGTCCCCGATGATAGTGAACTCCATCCGTTCAGCGGATCCGATAAAGCCATGGATGACCTCGCCGGTATGCACCCCGATGCCGATCTCGCAGGCCCGGAGGCGACTGATGCGCCGCCGCTCGCTGACGCCCTGAGCTGCTACCTGTAGCGCTAAAGCCGTTTTTGCGGCCTGCTCAATATGATGCTCCAAGGGTTCCGGACTGTTGAAGACAACGAGCAGGGCATCGCCGATGAACTTGTCGATCGTGCCTCCATGAGCGAAGACGCACTCGACCATGGCGGCGAAGTAATCGTTGAGAAGCGCGATGAGGTCCCCGGTCTCCATCTCGGCGGCCATGACCGTGAAGCCGCGGATGTCGGCAGACAGGATGGTGACATCTGAAAGCTGTCCGCCCAGCTTAAGTTCGCCGGCCTTTGCACGGTCGACGAGGTGCTTGCTCACCTTTGGAGAAAAGTTGGGCATCAGGCGTTCGAGGATTTTTACGTTTTGAGTGAGTTCCGTCTTGAGATCGCGGTTTGAGAAGACCAGCCCGATCTGGTGGCCAAGCGTGACCGCCAAGGAGAGATCTTCGTCTGTCAGGCGATGTCCGCCGCTCTTGCTGTTCAGGCAGATCACCCCGAAGCATCTGTCGTCCGCGATGATCGGGGCATATATGCCGGACTCGAGATGGCTATCGAACTGCGTCTTGGTCATATCTCGATGAGATTGCCAGACAAACGCCTGCTTGGTATCGATGGCCTGGCGGGCCGAGGTCATGCTCAACGAAGGCTCCCCTCGAGGGGCCTGCGCCATCAGGTCTAACGATCCATTTTTTCGGTCCAGAATCAAGATCGCGCCATGTGTCGCGCGCGGAATGAACTCAAGCATCTTTTCGATAACCGACTGAAGCAGCGGGCCGACCTTGCCGCAGGCACCAACCTTCCAGGCCATCTCGCAGAGTTCCTGGTACTTTGGGCCGACGACACTCCAATCGATCTTCAGATTGAGGATGGAGTTAGCGTCGACCGCGCGCAACACGTCCGCTGTGCTATCGGTCTTCTGGAAGTGCGGTACGGCAAATTCGCTCGATAGCTTAGGGTAGCTCCGGTTGATGGAGAGATCGGTTGCCAGCTCTGCACGCTGCACCGGATCGATGCCTAGCACCGCGCAGAGTTCGCGGTCGTGCTCGAGAATGCCCGCGACCAAGTGGCGAAGCCGGGCCTTGTCCATCGACTCCTGTGCTGCGGCCGAAACGGCAAACTCGAATGCCCTCTTGGTAACCGCCGACCTCGACACAGGGTCACGACCGGAAAGCTGAGACGGTGGTAGAGATGTCAAAGGGGTGCGGGTGCCGGGCGGCTGCAACCGTTGCAGCATCTCGTTACAGTAGAGGCCGTGGGTGTCGAATACCTTCGCTACTTCATCCAATTCAGTCTTGATGTTGGGCTCGCCCAGGTTTGCAATGTCCGCATGGGAGATTTGCGAGCAAATACACGATAGGAACTGAACCGGCTGGATCTGTGTATGGTCCTGCTCCGCGATGACTGCAGCCATCTTCCAGACCGTCCATATGGCCGCCGAGTAGTTCGTGGACTGTTCGCTCTTTACCATGCGGGGAAACCTTCAATCAAAGTACGCAGATCCTGTGATTCAGGACGTAGTGGTTGGGAAGCATCGAGCGGGCGGCGGGGATCGACTGGCGACTTACAGTTCAGGAAGCCTGCTGTAGATTGAGAATAGAGAACATAGAAGCTCCGGACTTCTCTTTCGGGTGATGTGATTTTCGGCGCTTTCGCGAGTTAAGCCTCGCGGCTCCTCAACGGTGTCATTAAACGCTAATGATGGGACGCGCCAGAATCTGAGGCGGTAGAATACCACGACTGCTACAGCTCGGCGGCATCCCGAGCTCGTCCGATGGTTCTTTACCCGTTGATTTACCGGCTCTAAACGGTTTTCAAGATTCACGCTTATCAAGTTTCTCTCGTGGCACCATATCAGCTGCTTCATTATGTTGTAGGTACCGCAGCTCGCAGGTGTGCGTGCCTAAAACGTGCTCAAGCCTGATTGGGTAAGTTATTCCGGGGCCAAACTCTCAGTAGAAATCTCATTCAGCCTGCAGCCCTTCAAAGGCGCGCGGAGCGACCCACTTCCGACCGACAAGTTAGCCAGCGTGATCACTAAGCATTATTATCTCTAGGTGAATAACTTGAATGAGCACGTGTCAATTTCTCTTCCTAATGGCCAGATCCTGCTCTTCGCAGAAACTACGCTTGCCTAAGTTCTGTGATGAAAAGCTCTGACATCGCCAGATTGATTGTGGTGCTGCTTAGCGATACCGAGGGCCTCTGGCTAGAACTTGAACTATTGGCCCAACAGAGACTCTTCACGAAAGTCATATTTGTAATGCGCCCAATCACCCATAGAACCGTTGCGTCATACCTACTCGAGGTATCTTCGAGGGAGAAGCGACGATACTTTGTGGCAAGTTGCCCAAGTTCGGGCTCAATCCGACGCTGCCAAGCCTCTCATTCCAAATTATGTTCTTTGGGTAGTTCCGTTTTCAGAGCTGAGAGCATTTGCCGATCCGGGCAAAGGAAGCTCCTCAATGAGGAGTTTCGTGGTCAGACCAATTAGGGGGCAGTTCCCAGTTTCCCGGCTCACTCCGTTGACCAAATTCTGATGGTTCAAGAAGGCCCGTAGTCGATCTTGTCCAGGCTTCACCTCCATTCTGCGACCGCCGAGAAGAGAACGACGGTCCATCCAGGCTGAAGCTGCTTCTGCTCTCGAGACTCTTCAAGATGCAAGCTCACTGTCCAGAAAATCTGGCTCATCAAGTTCGCTCTCGTTGTCAATGAGGAGGCCGAGTGCCTGTCGCTCAAAGAGTCTCCTGTAGGTGCCTCCTTCGAGCTGTACCAGTTCCTCGTGCGTTCCCTCCTCGGCCACGCTTCCGTGTTCAAAGACGAGAATCCTGTCGAGCACGCGAACGGTTGAAAGCCGATGCGCAATCACGATGGAGGTTCGGCCTGCCATCAGGCGCTCCATCGCCTGCTGAATCAACGCCTCTGACTCCGAGTCGAGACTCGAGGTAGCTTCATCGAGCACTAGCACCGGTGTATTGGCCAGAAACGCCCGCGCTAGCGCCACGCGCTGCCGTTCGCCCCCAGAGAGCTTCACGCCGCGCTCACCGACCTGCGTGTGATATCCCTTCGGCTGACGCTGTATGAACTCGTGCGCATTAGCAAGCCGTGCTGCGTGCTCGATCTCGTCCATCGCAGCATCTGGTCTGGCATAGGCGATGTTCTCCGCAAGCGTGCGATGAAAGAGGATGGGCTCCTGTGGCACCAGCGCCAACTGCTCGCGCAACGAGGCCTGTGTCACATGTGAGGTGTCCTGTCCGTCGATGACGATCCTTCCGCTCCCCACGTCATACAGCCGGTGCAGCAGCTTTACGAAGGTCGTCTTGCCTGATCCTGAATGACCCACCAGCCCTACGCGTTCACCGGAACGAATCCGCAAGGAGAAGTCCTTGAACAGAGGCTCGGTTTGTCCCCCGTAACAGAAGGTCACGTGGTCATAGACGATTTCGCCAGTCGTCACACGGATCGGCTTCGCATCGGCGCGATCAGACACGCCGAGTGGCTGCGAGTGGAAGTGGACCATCTCCTCCATCTCGTTGGCGGAGCGCTGCAGGTTGCGCACATGCTGTCCTACGTCACGCAAGTAGCCATGCACGATGAAGTAGCTGGTCAACACGAACGTCATGTCACCGGCAGTCGCGCGGCCTTGCCACCACAGCCATACCGTGTAGGCGAGCACCAGGGTGCGCAAGCCCTGCAAGAGAAGCATCTGCAGACTGCCGTTAGCGGTTGCCTTCACCCATGTCCGAGATGTTCGGCTGTTCCACTTACCGAGGATCTTCGACAGTCGGTGATCTTCGCGGCTCTCCGCGCCAAACGACTTGACCACCGGGTTGCAGGTGATCGCATCTGCGATTGCCGCTCCGATGCGCGTGTCCTGAGCATTGGACAGCCGAGCCGCAGGAGCGACGTAATAGAGCGACAGCGAGACTGATATCGCGATGTACGCCACAGCACCTACCGCGACCATGACGCCCATCCCCGGCCAGCGTAGACCCAGCAGCAGCGAAGCGCCGACAAGCACGAGCAGAGCGGGCAACATCTCGAGCAGCAGGATGTCGTCCATCGTGTCGACAGCCCACATGCCGCGCGTGATGCGGCGCACGATTGCACCTGCGAAGTTGTTCGCGTGCCAGTCAGTTGAAAACCGCTGCACACGCCAGAAGGAGTCGCCGGCAAAACGGAACATCAGGCGCAAGGTCAGGCGGATGATGCCCATCATTCCCGCGTAGCGCAGGGCCGTCATTGCCGCGCCTAAGATTGCCATCATCACAATGGCGCGCAGAGCATCGTGTAGCGCCAACGTACTCGTTGCTGAGTGAACTGCGATTGCGTCGACGAGTTTGCCAGAATAAACCGGCAGCAGCAAGTCGGAAACTGTGGCCGCGATCATGCATGTTGACACCCACACGACCAGAAGCTTTTCGCGTCGCCAGTGACGGAACAGAAAGGCTAGCACTTCGCGCATTGCGCCTTTGTTGGAGATTTTGCTCATAGAAGCTCGCCAGAGAACAGAGTGTGGAGGACACGAGGTCCACGGAGGAATCCAAATTGAATAGGGAATGGGCGTGCCGGAAGCCGTCGTTAGACTGTGCTGGAGACCTTCAGATGGAATCTGAGAATTGGTCTAGATGCGCGAGACGGCGGGAAGGAACGCAGCCGATGCTTTGGGGTCGCCGGGCATTTTGAATGTCTTCATGGTTCCTTCCTTTCGTCGAATAGATAGCGATAGCTTATCAGAGTTCAGATCGTCGCAAAGGGCCACTGGCTGTGGCCCTTTGCTTCGGAGACTAGAAGTGAAACCTGTAGCGCAACTCAGCGTAGAGCTGACGTGGGTCGTTGTAGTGGAAGCCGCCGAAGGTGAGGCTATTGTCGAGCAGGAGGCGGCGGTTAGCGGCATTGAGAGCCGTGACGGAGGCGGTGATGTTTTCGCCAAAGCTCTTACCCACGGAGAGATCGAAGGTGGTGTGCGGGGACAAGTAAGGGTTTGGGTAGCGTGGATCGTCTGTGCTTCCGTTCACGAAGCCGGAGCCATAGTACACATTCGTGGAGGCGGTGATGCGTAGCGGCAGCGTCGCGTTGAAGCCGACATTGAGGGTGTTGCGTTGGTCGTGGTCGACGGGTGTGTAGTCGAAGCCGGCATCGCAGGCTGGGTCGCCGACGGGCGTGCAGATGAGGCCGCCGGTGATGTTGCCGCGTTGCTCAGCGATCTGGTTGGAGTAGGCGAGGTGGGCCTGGCCGAGCTTCCATAAGCGTGGACTGCGAAGTGACAGCTCCCAGGCGCGAACGAGCGCACCATCGACGGTGACGGGGTAGTAGATGCTGGAGTCGCCGATGTTGGAGTGGTCGAGGAAGTTGTTGATGCGAGTCTTGAAGGTGTCCGCGTCGAGCAGCCAGCCTTTGTAGGGGATTTGCACGCCAAACTGGTGCTCTTCGTCGCGCTCACCGTGGAGTGGGGTGAAGGCGGTGTTATTGTCTGCGGCGAATTGAACGATCGGACCCTGCGCGGTGAGCAGCGGTGGCGGCTGGTAGAAGCGGCCGTAGAAGCCGCGGAAGACCCAGTTCAGGCGTGGGATACGGACGGCAGCGCCGACGCGCGGATCGGTGGACGTCTCGGTGAAGGCACCGCGGAACTCGGTCGAGCGGAACCCGCCGAGGAGAGTGAGCCAGCCTGTGGGCTTGTAGGTGTCGGAGAGATAGGTTTCGATGACGCCGCCGGAGGCCGCGTCGGGAACCCCACCGTTCGCGAAAGATGCGTTGAAGAAGTAGCTATCGTGTTGACCGAAGCTGTAGAGGCCCATCTGCAGCGTGTTGTGGGCGATTTCGGTGGTGATGGAAGCCTGGGCGCCGGCGTAGTTAGAGGTGCGGTCCGAGGTTGTCGCGACCGGTGTATCGGTAAGAGGGGATTCGTAGTTCGACTGGTTGTAGTGGAAGAAGGGAGAGACTTGCAGGACAGTCGTCGGGTCAAAGGTGTGGATGTAGGAGAAGGCGACGACACCGTCGGTCTCGTGCTGGCCGTCGCGGAGGCCGCTGGAGTCGAAGTCCTTGTTGGCGATGCTGTTGGGGTCGGGGTCGTAAGGGATCTGGAAGTAGTCCTGACGAAGTTGAGTGACGAGGCGGAACTGGTCTGCCGGGGTGCGGTTGTAGATAAACGAGGCGAAGCCACCATAGCCGTTGGCGGCATCATGCAAGACTTGGCCCACGGGCGGGGCCAAGCCGTAGTTACTGCGGTTGCCATTGAGGCTGGCGTAGTACGCGAACTTCTCGGTGTGGTCGCCGAAGTTGATCTGGTCGTTGGTCTGGTAGAAGTTGCCGGCGCTGAGGACGAGCTCGGCTTGGCGGTCGCGCTCGAAGCCGGTGCGGGGAACGACGTTGAAGACGCCATAGGTGCGGTCGCCGGTATCGGCCGTGTAGCTGCCGCGCTGGACCTCGATGTAGTCGATGTCCTTGGGGTCGATCTGTGCGCCGACGTTGCTGGCGATGTTGGTATTGGGGATCTCGACGCCGTCGATCTGCCAGCTGATCTGGTGGCCGCCGCGCATGTGCAGCATGTCGTGGGTCATGTAGGCACCAGGGACGAAGTCCGTGATCATGGCCATGCTGTTGGTATGATCCGCGCCCGGGGTGAGCGCGATGTCGGTGCGGTCGACGAGCGTGGTGGGGGTGACGGTGTTGATATTCGAGGCTGTGGTTTCGGTGGTGATCGACTGCGTGACGCTGCCGACGGCAAGCTCGAAGTGCAGCAGCGGCGAGGTGCCAGAGGCGAGGGTGATTGCTTGAGCCTGCGTTCCGAAGCCTGATTCGGAGATGGTGACGACGTAGTCGCCGAGAGCAAGGGCAGGGAAGGCAAAGGCACCGTCGGGGCCGCTGATTACTACTTGAGTGAAGTCGGAGTTAGCGGATTTGAGTCTGACGGACGCCCCGGAGATGGGGCGGTGCTGGGGATCGTGGACGATACCGCGAATCTGGCCGAAGACGTTGGCTCGGGATGGAGTTGAGGGGAGCAGGAGAACGAGCAGGAGAAGCAGAGATGCTGGGAGCTTGCGCATGGGCGATCCTTCGTCATAGGGATGACGGAGCTGACGTACAGGTATGGCGGGCTGCGCTCGGTGTCCGGAGGAATTCGGTCCCACCTATGACGATGAAGCTGTCGTGGATGGGGCACCCGGCCTCTGTGGCGGCCCCATTCATCGCGATGGGGCTGCGATGAATGGGGCACAGAGTGTTTGGAGCGGGGCCAGATGAGTCAGGCGAGGAGCGATGCGGGTGGACCGCGTTTTTGGCGGGAGCGGTCGGCGGAGATGCGGCGCTTCGATTCGGTCTGCGGGGCGACTGCGGGATGCGCAACGACGCCCGCGAAGACGGCCCGCGCTGTGTCGAGCGACCAGTCCGGATGCGATGTCGACGGAACGGACTTTGCGCCGTAAGGGCAGCGCTCCGAAATGCTGGGCGCATTGAAGCCGGAGCGGTCAGAGGAGGCTGTGCCGCTCACGTCCATGTCCGCCAACATGCAGTGATGCTTGCCATCGCGGCGGCAGCATGCCGGGCGGCTGAGATCGTCAGCCGTCGAGAGCGCGAAGAGCGGCGAGACCGTGGGCAAGCCCACGAGGATCGCGATCAAGATGGCGAGGAGACGTCGCACGAGTCGATTGTAGCAACGCGGCCTTATTTCGGCTTGGGTGGGTCGGCCTTCTTCATCTCGCGTAGCTGATTGAGCTCGTCGCCGAGTTTGGCGGGTGATGCTGCGCTGGGTTTAGCACCGGGCTTTCCGGTAGGGATCGCCGGCAGTTCGATCTTGCCTGCCGTGGGTGCAACGTCGACGGGCCTGGGCTTTTCAACTGGGGCCGGGACGGGGCCTGCTTCCTTGCCTTTTTCGGCGCCCTTCTCGGCACCTTCTCCCTCTTTTCCTTCAGGTTTCTTCCCTCCTTCCATATCCAGAGTCTCCGGACCTTTGGTGCCTGCGGGAGCTTCGAGGAACTGGACAAGCAGCGAGATACGGCGGTTCGACGGGTCAAGCGGATCGTTGGGGACGCGCAGCAACTCGTCGGCGTAACCACGCACCTGATTGATCTGGTGCGGCCCTACGCCATCCTGCTGCAGCAGGCGACGAGCGGCGTTTGCGCGGTCAGACGAGAGCTCCCAGTTGGAGTAGGTGGCGGTAGCGTTGCCCATCGGCTTGGCGTCGGTGTGCCCTTCGATCTGAAGGTGGTTCGGTAGCGGAGCCAACTGCTTGGCGAGCAACCCGAGCAGCTCTTCGCCAGCGGGGCTGAGCTTGGGGCTGCCGCTCTGGTAGAAAGTACCGTTCTTGCCTTCGATCAACTCGATGCGCAGGCCTTCGTTGGTCATCTTCAGCTCAACCTGGTCCTTCAGCTTGTCGAGTTCTTTCTGCTGAACGATGGCTTTCCTGATCTGCTCCTGTAACTTCTCGACGGTCGTCTTATCGATGACTACGGAGGGGCCGCTGCCCAGGATGTCGGTTCCCATCTGGCGCGAGGTTCCGCGGGGATCGTTGAAGTATCCGGCGATGGCCTTCTTGACCTGTGGCGTGGAGTTCATAAGCCAAAGCACGATGAAGAGCGACATCATGGCGGTCACGAAGTCGGCGTAGGCGACCTTCCATGCGCCTCCGTGGTGGCCGCCGTGGGCGCCCTTCTTCTTGATGACGATGATGGGTTGTACTGTCTCGCTCATGGGGATGTATCGTCTCCGCGCTCAGGTGACGCTGGTTGAGGATTTACTCGCCGCCACCGCCGCCACTACTGCTGTCGGCGGCTCCCTTACAGGCGGTCTCCATCTCGTTGAAGGTGGGCCGGACGTGCGCAGGAATGGCGCGGCGGGCCATCTCGATGGCGATGATGGGAGCGTTGCCCTTGAGGAAGGAGAGCATCAGCACGCGCATCACGTGGAGGTACTCGTTGTGTGCGTCGGCGTTCTTGGTCATGTTCGCGGCCAGAGGACCCACGACCCCGTAGCAGAGCAGGATGCCGAGGAAAGTTCCTACGAGGGCGGCTGCAACCTTCTTGCCGATCTCCTCCGGCGGGCCGCCGAGTGCGCCCATCGTGATGACGACGCCAAGCACGGCGGCCACGATGCCGAGACCGGGAAGCGCGTCGGCGACAGTGCTGAGCGCGGCGATGGGAGCTATGGCTTCGTGGTGGTGGACCTCCATGTCGAGCTCCATCATCTGATCCATGTCGAAGGGTTCGACGCCGCCGCTGATGGCCATGCGCAGGGTGTCGCAGACGAAGGCCTCGATGTGATGGTCCTTGAGGAACTCGGGATATTTTTTGAAGATCTCGCTTTCGCTGGGCTTTTCGATGTCGGCTTCAACCTCGATCAACCCTTGTCTGCGGACCTTGTTCAGGAACTCAAACATCATCTTCAGAGCGTCGAGATAGCGCTTTTTGCCGAAGGCTGATCCCTTGAGGACGCCAAGGACCGACGCGATCATGGCCTTGATGATGTGCAGGGGATTGGCGACGAGCAGGGTGCCGAGCGCGGCACCGATGATGGTCACGAACTCAGCTGGCTGGATCAGGACGGGGATCGGCCCATGTTCCATCAGAAAGCCGCCGAGCACTGCACCAAAGACCACTACGAGGCCGATTATCGCGAACATGGATCTCCTTTTGCGGGAACGGAATGGCCGCTTCCATGGGTGACATGATTGCCGCCGGCGTAGACGCTGGCGTGCATGGCCTGCTGGGCTTCGAGCATGAGTCTTGAGAGCGTGTCGCCGGATGCAGCCTGAATCGCTCCGATGCTGGCGGTCAGGCTGATGCGGTCGCCCCACCAGCGGAAGTCGGCGGTACGGGTCATGCCGGCGAGGTGGTGCGCGTGTTCCATCAGCATGTCGAGGGTGCGCTCGTGAGAGAGGACTAGAAATTCATCGTTGCCCCAGCGGCCGATGATTTCGGATGGCCGCAGCGCCTGGGCGAGGCGGTGTTCGACGATCTTCAACATCGCTTCGCAGGCATCGCGGCCATGGGTGCGGCGCATCTGGGCCGCTTGATCGACGGTGATCCAGAGCAGGCCAAATTTGGTGCCATTGGTCTTCCACTCGTGGAAGGCTCCTTCAAGGCGTTCCTCGGTCTCCGGCTGGCTGCGATGAAGGACGGCTGCCTCGCCGGTCTCGCCATGAGGAATCTCGTCGATCTCCTCCGCAGGGCGGAAGATGAGAACGGTCCCAAGGCGTTTGCCAAAGGAGTCGCGCAGCGGCAGCTTGCGCAGCATGGCGGGGAAGGAGTGGCCGAGGTGGTGCTTCATCTGGACCAGAATGGGCTTGGCGGCTTCGTCTTCGGCGGAGTCTTCGGGGCGGCCGTTGACCAGGTGTTTCTGGGTGTAAAGCTGGCCGGAGTACTTCGGGCCTGTGTACTCCTCTTTGGGCGGGGTCGCTCCTAAAACCGGTTCGGTTCCGTGGCTTTCAGCGATCTCGTAGAGGTCGGCGGGGCAGACGCGCGAGAGGAGATTCATGCGGCGATGGCCGGTGAGGGCGGCGGCCGCGTCGTTCCAATAGACGACGAGCGAGTGGGCGTCGAGCAGCGCAACGCCCTCGTCGAGGAGATCGAGCGTGGCCCCCAGCATCTCTATTCGTGTCGCAGAATCGACCATCACGGAAGTCCTCTCCCAGAGGCCTTATCGACCGGGCGGGAGATGAACTTGACGTGGAAGAGTTCGGTGCTGGGAAGCCGGGGCGCGGATGTTCTGTTTCGGCGGGAGCTTTACTGCCGGTCCGGCGGCGATGCTTTTGCATCTCTTCGAACGTAAGCAAAGCTGACCGCCATCAGCAGAGCTCCGAGACCGAGGAAACTGGCGACGCGGTATCCCTGGCTGAGGCTGCGGACGTCGTAGAGAAAGGTCTTGAGGATGGCAATGACCAGGAGGCCTAGCCCCTGCCAACGAAGGAAGGCGCTGTGCTTCCAGAAACCTGCGGCAAGAAGGCCTGCGCCGTAGACCATCAGGAATGCGGAGATGGAGAGTGCGGTCTGAAGGGCGATCTCCCCGCAGTAGTAGCAGGTAGTGCCGCGAGTCCAGAAGGTTTGAATCTCTATGACTCCGGCTTGCAGCGCGATGAGATTGAGAGCGACGACAGAGGTGCCGGCCAATTGCAGCCAACTGGGGAAGACGGAAGTCTGATCCTTCTGAGCGACATTCTCAGAAGGTCCATTTGCCCTCAGGGCAAGCCATGAGATCCATGCTGCTACAGCAAAGGCCAGAATTCCTGCTGCCTCGGTGACGAACCGCCGGTTGAAGACCGCGGTTTGGATCGAGGAGTCCAGCCAGAAAGGAGTGATCAGCAGACCGAAGAAGCCAAGCGCCAGAGCAAGAGAGGCGAGACGGCGAAGCATACGGTGGACGGCCGCTCCGGATTTGTCCTCAGCCGTTTCCGTCTGTGACAGCCGAGCCGAGACCCAGAGAAGAGCGACTCCCTCGGCGAGCCAGCCGATGGTGATCCAGCGTCCGCTCGCCTTCAGCGGAATCGCAATCGTGAGGAACAGCACGGCGAGCGAGAGATGCACGGCGCGCGCGGCGGCGGTCTGCATTCGGCTGAGAGCGGGGAGACGCATCGCGACGAGGTAGATGGCGGCAAAGAGCAGTGATACCCACGGAAGCGATGCGTGATTGCCGGAGTCTTCAAGGACGGAGTAGAAGGCGAGCGACGCGAAGACCGCGTTCATGAGCGGCAGAAGTACGTCCTGGATCGGCTCCGCCTCGACCGCGGGCACGGGTTCCCGGGAGCCGAGCCGGAAGGGAAGCGTGAGGAAAGCGATGAAGAAGATTGCGATGAAGACGCTGGTGGAAGCGAGCTCGGCAGGGGCGTAGAAGCGGACGTACCAGCCGATGAAGTACACGATGGTTCCGGGAAGGGCTGCCATCAGGAGCCGGGACCAGGATTTCGATCGCAGAGCGGACAGCCTGACTAAGGCGATCGTTGCTATATCGAGCGTGAGCAGGTAGCTGAAGAGGAAGATCTCGTGATTGCCGCCGGTCGAGAGCAGGATGGGCGTGGCGAAGCCGCCGGCGATGGCGTAGGCAGCGAGGAGTTCGGACTGCTGTGCCCACGCCATCCACGCGTTCCAGAGAGTCACCAGGAGCATCAACGCGAAGGCTGCCTCTGGCGGAAGCAGGTGGTAAAGCTGGAAGCTGGCCCACAGCGAGAGATAGAGCACTCCCGTGCCGACGGCCTTCAACGAGTAGGAGAAGGCGGCGAACTCGCGGCGGCGGAAGCGTTCTGACCACACGACAATTCCCGCACCAGCGATGAGGCCGATGAGGACGCGGCCCAAAGCCCCGATCCAGTGGTTGTCCATCGCCAGCTTCAGAAACCATGTTGCGCCGATGAGGAGGGCGATAATACCGACGCGGTTGAAGATCTGCGAACCCAGGCGATCTTCGAGGGAGCGAGGCGGCTTTCTCGGAGTGGTCTCGCTCGCACCCGAAGCTTCGCTGCCGGCATTAGGGACGGTGCGGCTTACGAATCTCGCACGAGATACTGCGGGCAACGGCGGCGGAGGAGGCACCATGATCGCAGGCTTAGAGCCGCCCATGTCGGATATAGCCTGCTCAAGCGCAAAGACGCGCTCTGTGAGTGATTTGACCTGCGACCCAAGGTACTCAATCTCCTTTACAGAGACATCCGATCCTGCATCTGATGTTGAGTCGGACGGGTTTTCGGTCGGGGAGAGGTCTTCCGGAGCCATGGCTTCACTGTACTTTGGGCGGTGAAGAGGATGCACCTGAAATCGCTAAAATACGGGGATTCGAGCTTGCCGATGATAGCCTTTGGGGAAAGTCTGCCGGAAAGACGGAGCGAACGATCTTTGCTGATCCTGGTTATCGACGACGATGAAGTGAGCCGCGAGTTGCTGACGATGTTGCTCGAGGTAGAAGGATTTACGGTTGTGTCTGCGTCTTCAGGCGATGAGGGCCTTTTGCTGCTCGGTGGAATAGATTCGCATCCCGAGATCGTGCTGACCGATCTGCAGATGCCTGGCACTTCGGGGACGGAGCTTGCTCGGGCGCTGAGTGCTGCGCTGCCAGCGGGTGTGCCGGTGATCGCCATGAGCGGCAGCGACTCGCGGCCGCCTGGAACCCCGGCTTTTGCGCCCGCCGGATTCGACGGATTTCTGCTGAAGCCGTTTTCTGTCGCTGACCTTCGAGACGCGATTGCTGGCGTGGTTCAAGACCAGGTATGGGAGGTCGCCGCCACATCGACGCAAGCTGACCCTTCCGGCGAGCAGGATGTTCCTGCGATCAACGAGGATGTCTTCGGAAAGATGCAGGAGCTGATGCCGTCTTCCCAGCTTGGTCAGATGTACGAGCTTTGTATCGCCGATGCGCGGGTCCGCCTGGCCACTATGCGCACGCTTCAGGAAGAGGACGACGATGCTGGCTACCGGCGCGAGGCCCACGCGATTAAGGGTGGGGCAGGTATGATCGGGGCGGCTGAGATATATGATCTGGCGGCAGCGGCCGAACGCGCCGGATTGAGCGCAAGTGCGGGAACCAGCGGGGTTACGGCGTTGCTCGATCAATTAGCACGCGCATCGGAGCGGCTAGAGCGTATTCTTGTGGAACGATTGCGCGGGTAGCGGACGCCTGCGCGAAAGAAGTGCTTTTACTTTTCTTGTCTTTGACATCCCCGGGAGAACGAATCCATCATGAAATCGATCGACCAGAACGGCGCAGCCTCCACGATCCGGATTGTCGTTGCCGACGACCACCCGGTTGTCCGTTTCGGGGTGAAGAACATTCTTACCAGCGGTGCTGGCTTTACCGTAGTCGGCGAAGCCGAAGATGGTGATGTCGCGATCACCGAGACGCTGGACAAGGAACCGGACATCCTTCTGCTCGACCTGCAGATGCCTCGGCTCCCAGGTCTTGAGGCGATGCGGGCGATCATGAGCCGTTCGCCGCGCGTGAAGATTGTGCTGCTCACCAGCCTCATTACGACGCAGCAGGTCATCGAAGCGCTCCAGATTGGTGCCCGCGGTATCGTTCTGAAGGACGCCGTCTCGGGAGAGCTCTCGGAGGCGCTGCGCGCCGTCATCTCGGGCGACTACTGGATCAATGGACAGCGCGTCGTGAATCTGCTGAAAGCGTTGCATGAGCTGATGCAGAAGGCCGCAGCGGTTCCTGAGCGCAAGACCTACGGTCTGACTCCGCGCGAGCTTGAAGTTGTGACCTGCATCGTCGAAGGCTGTAGCAACAAGGACATCGCGAAGCAGTTCAATATCTCGGAAGAGACAGTAAAGCGCCATCTATCGAATGTCTTCGACAAGACGGGCGTCTCAACGAGGCTTGAACTTGCGCTGTTCGCGATTGCTCACAAGCTTGTCGAGATGGACCTCCAACCTTAGATTCGCGATGATTCCGATTCGATAGAATGGGATATGAGCGAGTTTTCGGCGAAGAACGACGAAGTGTACGACATGCTGGTGATCGGCGCGGGACCTACCGGGCTTGCCTGCGCGATCGAGGCGAAGCGGGCCGGGTTCAAGGCCGTGCTGATCGATAAGGGCTGCTTGTGCAACTCGCTCTTTCACTATCCCGCGCACATGACGTTCTTCACAACGCCGGAGCTGCTTGAGATCGGGGACATCCCCTTTTCCAGTCCAAACCAGAAGCCGAACCGGATGGAGGCCCTGGAGTACTACCGCAAGGTGGCCGAGCACTACGCGCTCGATGTGCGGCAGTATGAGACGGTGGTATCGGTCGCAGGATCGGACGGTGACTTCATCATCCATACGACCGATCGGTTTGAGCGCAGAACGAAGCATCGCGCGCGTAAGCTGGTCATCGCGACGGGCTACTACGATCTTCCGAACTATCTGAATATCGCGGGAGAAGAGCTAAGCAAGGTTCGCCATTACTACCATGAGCCGCACCCGTTCTTCGGGCTGGATGTGGTCGTCATCGGCGGTAAGAACTCAGCTGCCATCGCCGCCCTTGATCTTTGGCGACATGGCGCGAAGGTGACGCTGGTGCATCGCGGGCCGGTGATGCACGCCCATGTGAAGTATTGGATTCTGCCGGACATCAACAATCGAGTGAAAAACGGCGAGATTACTGCTTACTTCAATAGCTCGGTGATCGAGGTGCGGGAGGACGATCTTACAATCGTCACGCCGGAGGGACCTGTCACGATTCCGAATCACTTTGTCTTTGCTCTAACTGGCTATCATCCTGACTTCAGCTTCATCGAGCGGCTCGGCGTGAAACTGGACGCCGACAACGACCGCTGCCCGGTGTGCGATCCGGCGACGCTGGAGAGCAATGTGCCTGGGATCTATTTAGCGGGTGTGATCGTGGCTGGAGAGCGGACGAACGAGATCTTCATTGAAAACGGACGCTTCCACGGCAAACAGATTGCCGACGACTTGAAGGTGAAGCTAGGCTCTCCTTCGCCCGCTTTCGCCTGATCGCCTACCCGATCACCCGCCGAAGGAAGCCCCGCATTCCGAGCCAGGTGAGCGTGGTAAGGGCGACGCAGAGCATCAATACGATTACGGCCGGGTCCATGTGATCGAGCGTTGGCGTTAGCGCCGCTCGCAGTCCCTCGCTCATATAGACGATGGGGTTGATTAGGACGCCATACTGTAGCCACTTGATGTGGCTAAGCAGTGCCCAGGGATAGTAGACGCAGCCGAGGAAGGTGATTGGGATGACGACCACGCCGAAGATCAGGCCGATCTGAGAAGGCTTGACGCTGGTGCCAATGGTGAGGCCCAGGGCTCCTGCGGTAAGGCTGGCGAGCACGACGACAACGATGAGGAACGGCCAACTCGCGACGTGCGTTGTGGGGTGCACGGCGGGAACGTAGAAGGCGAGCGGATAGACGATACAGGCGGCGAAGACTGACTGCATGGCGGAGAAGATAATCTTTTCGATTGCCACGAAGGCGACCGGCAGTGGGCACATAACGCGATCGTCGATCTCGCGAGTTGAACCGAACTCGACCGCAAGCGGAAGCGCGACGGCTGCGATGCCGGAGAACATGATGCCGACGGCCATCAGTCCGGGCAGAAGCACGGTGGAGTAGGAGATCCCCGAATTGGCCAGAGCTGCAGAGGGGTTCATCGCGGCGGTCCCGCCATGGCTACTCATTCCTGGGATCACGTAGGTGAAGACGAAGAGAAAAAGCAACGGATTCATGCAGACGCGGATGGCGAAGGGGAAGAGTTCGCGACGCAGCACGTAGAGGTCGCGCAGATAGAGGCCAAGGAAAGCGCGGGTATAGAGCGAGGCCTTCGAGATCTTTGCCTGGGGCGGAATGGCGATGGCTGTGGTCATTTGGGTTCCGTGGGGCTTCGGGTTGGGAACAACAGCAACGGCAGAGAGAGGAAGCAGATCCTCCGCTACGCGAAGGATGACAAAGGAAGAGAGTTATTCGCGAAGGTCTCTGCCGGTGAGCTTGATAAAGACGGTTTCCAGGCTCGTCTCGGTAATGCGGAGGTCGCGCAGGCCGTAGGGATTGGCGGTATTGACGATCCCGGCGAGTAGGCCGTCTGCGCTGTCTGCGAAGATTCGTAGGCCACTGGGTAAACTTTCGACCGAGGTGACGCCGGCAAGCTGCTCTAGCAATGCGGTGAGAGCGGCGTGGTCTCCTTCGCTGCGAAGGTCTAGATCGTAAAGACGCTGTGCGCCGATCGATTGCTTGAGTGCAGCGGGCGTGTCTTCGACGAGGATCTTCCCATGGTCGATTATGGCGACGCGGTCGCAGAGTTCGTCGGCCTCCTCCATGTAGTGGGTCGTCAGGACGACGGTGATGCCTTCCTTGCGAAGCCCGGAAACGGCCTCCCACATGGCGATGCGCGACTGCGGATCAAGGCCTGCGCTCGGCTCATCGAGAAAGAGCACCTTGGGGCGGTGGGCGATGGCGCGGGCGATCTGTACGCGCTGAGCAAGACCGCCGGAGAGCTGAGACGGATAGGCGCCGGCACGCTCGGAGAGGTGGAACTGTTCGAGGAGTTGTTCCGTTCGCTGCTTCGCGTCGGCCCTCGAAAATCCAAAGTATCGGCAATGAAAATTGATGTTCTCGAAGATGGTGCAGGCGCGGTCGAGTGTGTTGTATTGGGGGACCACGCCGATGCAGGTTCTTGCGACGGCGGCAGATTTGACGACGTCGATTCCGTTGATGCGGACGACTCCTTCAGAGGGCAGCGCGCGGGTTGTGCAGACGCTGATGGTGGTGGTCTTGCCGGCACCGTTGGGTCCAAGGAGGCCGTAGATCTCACCTTCGCGCACGCCAAGATCGATACCATCGACGGCCACGACACGCTGCTTGCCTTCGTAAATCTTCCTGAGCCCTGTTATCTCTACAATCACGCTGATTTCATCTCCGGAGATCTTCCGATGCAGGCTCGATTATAGGTATAGCCGCGAAGTCTCTCACGTTGTGCGGCATAGGAAAAGAAGTCCATCTGCGGTTTTCGTCTGACCATACGAGAACCGAATTCAACGAAGAGCGTAGAATTTGATTATGTCGAAGGGTTGGGAGAGCAAATCCGTCGAGGAGCAGCAAAACGTCGCTGCTATGCCTAAGCCAGTTATCAAAGGAAATGTTTCTGACGACGCCGAAAAGAAGCGGCGAGTCCAGGCGCTGGCGATGCAGCGGGAGCGCATTCTCTCCGAGCGCACAGCAAGTCCTCACCGACGCTCCGCACTCTCTGCTGCCTTGATCGACATCGAAGAGAAACTCTCTGAACTGGGCTGGACGCTACACCTCTAAACGATGTACTAGCCGCGGCGATTCAGCACCATGGAATTTCCCTGGTCGATGCTGGTGATCAATATGCTGTGGACGTTAACGTGTGCTGGCCGACTGGCCACCCAGACGATCGCATCGGCAACGTCCGAGGGCTGAAGCGGAGTGATGTTGGCGTAAACCTTCGCCGCCTTTTCTTCGTCGCCGCGAAAGCGGACCTTTGAGAAATCTGTTTCGACCATCCCCGGATCCACTGTCGTGACGCGCACCGGCGTTCCCATCAGATCAAGTTTCAGTCCTTCAGTGATTGCCATCTCGGCGGCCTTGCTGGCGCAGTAGACGGTGCCGTTGGCGTAGGTCATGTGTCCTGCGGTTGAGCCGAGATTGATGACGTGGCCAACGCTGCGCTCGACCATGCGGGGGACGATGGCACGAGTGACGTGCAGCAGGCCGAGTACGTTGGTGTCGATCATCTCCTGCCAGTCTTCAGGGTCCTGTTCGTAGACCTTGTTGAGACCGCGGCTGAGACCGGCGTTGTTGACGAGAATGTCAATATCGCGCCACTCCGTGGGGAGATTACAGAGAGTGCGCTCGACGGCGATGCGGTCGGAGACGTCGAGAGCGAAAGCATAGGCGCTATCCGCACCAGAGGCTGTGAGCTCACGCACCGTCTCTTCCAGCGGAGCGAGGCGGCGGCTGCAGATAAGGATTCTTGCGCCTTCCTGCGCGAATGCGATTGCGGTTGCCTTGCCAATGCCGGAGCTTGCGCCGGTGATGAGAACTGTTTTGCCGCGAAGGGTAGCCATGGTGCTATGTTTTCACGATCTCAGCTTTCCATGAGGTTGCCCAAAGAGAAAGGGAGAGGCAATCGCCTCTCCCTTGTCACTCTGTCCAAACAACGTGGAGGTTACTGTTGAGGTGCTGCCGTATCGGGACCACTTTGCTGCACGCCGATGGCATCACCCGAGACAACTAGCTGTACACGGCGGTTCTGCGCACGTCCTGCTGCGGTGCCATTGTCCGCGACGGGGTTGGCCTTACCGTAGCCTGCCGCAGTGATGTTGTTGATGGAGACGCCCTGAGAGACTAGGAAGTCCTTGACGGCTCCCGCGCGATTCTCAGAGAGCTTCTGGTTGTACGCGTCGCCACCCACTATGTCGGTGTACCCCTCAACCTGAAGCTTGAGTGAAGGATAGGCGGCGAGAATGCCTGACACCTTGGCGAGAGCAACCTGAGTACCGGGCTTCAGGGTGTACTTGCCGGTATCAAAGAGCACATCCGACATGTTCACGATGAGACCGCGTGCGGTTTCGTTGGTCTGGAGGACGCTGTTGAGCTGCGCCTTCAGTCTTTCGCGAATGGCGTTGGCATCTGCAACGCTCTGGTTGGCTGCCTTGGTCGCTTCTGCTGCCCGGGCACGAGCATCGGCGGCGTCAGCTTCAGCACGAGCACGCTCTGCGTCAGCCTTTTCCTTTGCAGCCTGTGCCTGTGCGGCTGCCAGTTGCGACTGTTGAGCATCGGCGGCGGATTGAGCTGCTTCCTTTTGAGCCTGCTGCTGCGCAAGGTCAGCGTTGCGCTGGCGCTCGGCTGCCTGCTTGCGCAGAGTGTCGATGCGAGCATCCTCCGACCGCTGGACTACCTGGCGGGCGAAGGTGATCTCCATCTTGCGATCGCCATGTTTGTTGGAGTCCATGTCATCGGCGTTCTTCAGATCTTCCGCCGCTTCGCGCATGATGTCGGGCGAGTACTTATCCGCTCCGACTGACTGGGCAATGCGGAAGGCATTGTGCGCCTCGTAGATCTCAAGCGGCGACTTCATATCGCGAGTGATCGGGTTAGCGTTGGACTTGGCTCCGTCTGTCTCTGCATAGAGTCCACGCGGAAGGAGCGTGTAGTGAGCATTGACCTTCTCAAGTACGCCAGTGGTCTTGTCCTGCTTGATGACATTCTGCATCACCACCACGTCGCTGGGCTGACTGACGGAGTAATAAGGTTCAGCCGTTACGATCAAGCCAAAGGACTGGAAGGCGGTCGTGACGTGGATCGTGTTCTTGTTGCCGGAGGGAAGGACTTCGCCGAGATTTGCAGGGCGACCGTCTGGCGTGATGGCCCAGAGAACGTAGGTCAGGTATTCGGGACCGAAGCCATTGGCAGGCGTGAGGCCCTTGAAGCTCGCGTCGATGGTGATGCCGCCGCGCTGGCTCTCAACCTTCGCTTCTCCCTTTGCTAGGGGTAGCAGCGCTGTTCCCTCGAAGCCGATAGTGGTTGACCCGCTCCGATGCAAGTAGTTCACAGCATCAAGATCGCGTTGGACGACTTTTACGCGATAGATGTAGATGCCATTCTGCTGCGTAATCTGGTTGTCCTGAGGACGGGGCTCGTTGTTGGCCGTGGGATTCTGTTCCTGCGCGGCCGCGAAAGGAGTCGATGTGATAGGGAGAAGAGAAACAGCGGCCAGTGCCAGAGGTGTAAAGGTAGACATGGCGAGAGAGTTAAGGCTAAATCCAGAGAACTTGAAATTTTTCGAGCTGTCGTGCATCATCAGCGTAATCTCCTTACATCTTGCCGGGCTGCTTGCATGAAGCAATTTCTTCGCAGCAGCTAAGACCGGCACAATCCCGCGTGCGCATAGGACCGATGACAGATACGATGCCCGGGTATCTGCAAAGGTAGTCCCGTGCGTTCACGCAGAGTCGATGATTCGGTTGATCGCCAAATGCAAAAACCTCCCAGTGGTTGGGAGGTTTTTGCTTGCTTCAGATGTATTTTGTGGGCTAAGCGTTGTGTGTCGGAGCGGAGTTGCTCTTATGAACGAAGTGATAGGGAGGCCAGGGGCCGGACAGCTGCATGCGGCACTCTTTCAATTGCTGAGTCGCTGAAGAATACTTATTCTGATACCGCTCGATGGTCTTGTTATCGATCAAGTGCGCGATATCGAGAAGCATCTTGCCGGAGTCGATCCGTTTGCAGGTGATCTCCTCGGCGAGGGGTAGGAACATGCGGTGCATCTGCAGTGATAAGGCGCGCGCCTTGGACTGACGCTCGCGTTGACGGCTGGCGCTCTCGCGAAGGCTGGTGAGGTATTGTTGCCCAACCGTCATGTCGCGGGCAGAGGTTCCGGGGCAGATGTCGTCAACAAGCACCTTGAGGTGCATCTCGGCCTTGCCGCGAAGCCGCTCCACGTTGGCTAGGAAGTGTCTCTGGTTCGAACGGACGGAACGGCGCAGGCAGTCGTCATCGGCGAAGGTGGTGTTGAAGCGGAAGGGCAGGACGGTGGAGAGCTTGAAGCACTCACTAATGACGCGGGCGTGGTCCTTTGCGACCTGCTGATCGGTGCGGGCGGAGTCTTCGGCGCTGTGTTCGGAGACGATGACCGCCAGATCGCCTGCCGGGAAGAGGAAGGTCTGATTGCCGAAGAGTCCAGTGACTCCGGCAAGAGGAATGGGGCGGCGATGCCGTCCGAGCTCGGGAAAGACTTTACGTTCTGCGATGCAGTAGGCGTACCAAGACATTTTTCTTCGCTCCAGAGAACACTGAAGGGCTAACCCTGTCAGGAGTGATTTTGTGGAAATGCGGCACTGTACGGGGGAACGTGTAAATCGTTGTACTTTGATTTGATACGGCTTGCGGGTCCCAAAACTGTATCGAGCCGAGACGGATACTATGCCTACGAAACGACAATTGGCAACAAATCTTTCTTGGGAAAACGCATTTAAATCACGTTAGCGATAACTGCTTTGAGGGCTGTCCGTTGAAACCCTCAAATGTCCCCAGACCTTAATCGATTATTCGGGCCACCGCCTGCTGCGGTAAGGCTCATCCTTCAGAGGCCGGGGCCAGCAATATATGGTTGTGGGCGGGAAACTTTC
The DNA here is from genome assembly GCF_014203275.1 of Granulicella aggregans. GTDB lineage: Bacteria > Acidobacteriota > Terriglobia > Terriglobales > Acidobacteriaceae > Edaphobacter. Next base: position 187,499 of record NZ_JACHIP010000002.1, on the reverse strand, counting down.
ACCCCCACTTTTCGTCTCCTAAATAATTGAGAGTTAAACTTAATTCGGCAAAACTTCACGAGCCCGACCTTCCAAAGAAGAAAAAGAGATGATCCAGTTGATGACTCAAAACGAGATGCAGGGCGAAATCCGAAGGAAATTCAGCGGTAGAACGACCCAGAGCGCAGCACCCCGGGCCGTTGTCCGCAAGGCGTTCTACGCTTCGCGAAGCGTGACGATGCAGGTATGCCTGAGTCTTGCACCGCTAGCTGTTCTGGTCCTACCTGGGACCTCCATTCGGGCGTATGCGCAGGCGACCGCGCCCTCCAAGCTGATCGGTGTCGTCAAGCAGGTCACACCTAATAAGCTGATCATCGCCAATGACGCGGGCCAGACCGTCTCCGTAAGTGTCGTCGATGGAGCGAAGGTGCTCCAAGTCGCGCCCGGAAGCACCGACCTGAAGACGGCCCAGACAATTGCCCTGAGCGATATTGAGACGGGTGACCGCGTCCTTGTTACCGGCCATCAGGATGCTCCAGACGCCATGACTGTCTCGCGGGTCATCCTGATGAAATCGATCGACATTGCGCAGAAGAACGAAGCCGAGCAGGCTGACTGGCAGAAGCGCGGCCTGGGTGGCTTGGTAGGTGGCGTCGATCCGGCCAGCGGTACGATCACGATCAACTCACGCGGCAAGAAGATCGCGGTGGAGACCCTGTCCTCGACCGTCTACCGGCGCTATGCCAATGGCTCGGTCAAGTTCGCGGACGCAGTGGTGGGCACTCGGGACCAGATTCAGGTGGGCGACCAGCTTCGCGCCCGAGGGGACAAGGCTCCAGACGGGAGTTCCATCAAAGCTGACGAGATCGTAACCGGGGCATTCGAAAACCTGGCAGGCACAGTGACGGCGATCGACGCCGCTTCGCAGACCTTCACGCTGACAGATATTTCCAGCAAGAAGTCGTATTCCATTACAGTGACCGCCAACTCCAGCCTCCGCGCCCTGCCACCAGAGGCCGCCGCCCGTTTCGCTGCCCGTGCGAAGGGTAGCGATCAAGCGGCCGCCTCTGGCGGAGTCGATAAGCCGAAGCTGCCTCCAGCCGCGGCGGTTGCGGTTGGCGACCCACACTCCGAACAAAGGGGTTCCGGAACCGGGTCAGCGGGCGGAGACCTCTCGCAGCTCGTAACCCGGCTTCCGCAGGGTTCACTGAGCGATCTCCATATCGGCCAGACCCTGATGATCGTCGCGGAGAAGACCCCGGGTAGCGCTGGGCTGACGGCGATCACGGTGCTTTCGGGAGTCGAGCCGATTTTGACGGCCACACCGAAGGGAACTGCTTCGATGACACTGTCGCCATGGAACTTCGGTGGCGGGCAAGACGGCGGGGGCGCTTAGGCGATAGCCTGTCTTTGTGGGTGGAATTGGTTCGTGAGTCCCCGCGCTCCAATATCGCGGGCCGTCGTAGAGTGAGCCGCTGCCGCAAGGGGTCGTCGCGCGGAGAGATGAGCCGGTGGCAAATGTCGCCGGACAATGCAACCGGGTTGGGGTGTATGCCCGGAAGGAAAATGAGTTTTAAGGAGTTTTGATGTCGGTTCGTTTCAGCACCTCCCCTATATCGCCCCTCGTACTCGCATGCGCTCTGCTCGTGGTACCTCTGGCAAACGCGCAAGGGCCGAATCCTGCGCCGGCAGTTTCGGCAGGTGCCGCACAGAATGGGACATCGTCTGTGGCGGCAACGACCGTGAAAGGGACGATTGCCGACCCTGATGGCGCCGTGATCCCAGGTGCCACGGTCACCTTCACCTTGGCATCCGGCAAAGCAACGGTCATCACATCGGGCAGCGATGGAAGTTACCAGGCGACGGGTCTGCGCCCAGGTCTCTACTCCTTCACGGTGACCATGCAGGGCTTTGCCTCTTTTGTGAAGCAGGGAGTTCGTGTCGCGGCCGGTCAGGGGATGACGCTCGACGCGAAGATGATCGTTCAAGCGGCGAACCAGCAAGTCAATGTGACGACAGAGGGCGCGACGGTCAGCGTGGACTCCGACAGCAACGCCAGTGCAACGGTGATCAAGGGCAAGGATCTTGATGCGCTATCGGACGATCCGGACGAGCTTTCCTCAGAGCTATCCGCACTGGCCGGACCGTCAGCGGGGCCGAACGGCGGCCAGATCTATGTGGATGGCTTTACTGGAGGCCAACTTCCTCCAAAATCGTCGATCCGAGAGATCCGCGTTAATCAGAATCCCTTCTCAGCCCAGTACGACCGTGTGGGATATGGCCGCGTCGAGGTCTTCACCAAGCCGGGCGCGGATAAATTTCACGGCTTCTTCCAGGCCAACGGCAATGCGGACTTTTTCAATACGAAGAGCCCATTTCTCGGCACCACCGAGCAGCAGCCGTACCACACCATCTTTGTGCTCGGAAATCTGACCGGCCCGGTCACGTCCAAGTCGTCCTTCAACCTCGGAGGATCGCACCGTGTGATCCAGGACAATACTGTGTACTTCGGTTCACTTTATGCATTGCCTGGTTCGACGGCGCTTTGCGCGCCCGGCGAGGCGGGATGCACGCAACAGACCCAGGTTTCCATACCGACGCTCTTTCCGCAGGTGCGGACCGACCTCACGCCGCGTCTCGATTATCAACTGGCTGCGAAGAACACGCTTACCCTGCGCTATCAGTACGAGACGAATTCTCAGCAGAACAACGGGACCGGCGGCCTGGACCTGCCTTCCGCTGGCTATAACCTCGATTCGACTGAAAACGAGATACAGATTGTCGACAGCCAGATCTTTAGCGACAAGCTGATCAACGAGACACGGTTCGAGTATGGCCGCGATAAGAGCTCACAAACACCTGTGTCAGCGGCGCCGAGCGTAACCGTGCAGGCGAGCTTCACCGGCGGAGGATCGAGTGCGCTGGTGGTCAATGATCACCAGGACCACTTCGAGGTTCAGAACTATACCTCGCTGGCACTTGCGCACCACTTCATACGGATGGGCGGAAGGCTGCGGACGACGCGTGACGCCAACTTCAGCGATGCGCAGGCGTTGGGAGTCTTCACCTACAGCAGTCTTGACGACTATGCGAACGGCCGGGCTCCGTCGCAGTACAAGGTGGCGAACTACGTCCAGCCTTCCGTACATGCGACGCTCGCGGACTTGGGCATTTACGCGGAAGACGACTGGAAGATCAAGCCAAACCTCACCTTCAGCTACGGCCTGCGTTACGAGACGCAGAACCACATTAAAGACCATCACGACTTCGCTCCGCGCATCTCCTTCGCCTACGGAGTTGGGAGCAACAAGAACAATCCCCAGACTGTGATCCGGGGCGGCTTCGGTATCTTCTACGATCGCTTCACGCTGACCAATACCATCACGACGATTCAGCAGAACGGAACCAACGAGCAACTGTTTACGATCAGGTCTCCTAGTGCTACCTGCACCCCCGCGAATCAGAGCGCGTGCCTGGCCTCCTCATCAAGTCCTTCGGCACAGACCACCTACTCGATTGCGCCTACGCTTCGTAGTCCCTACCTGATGCAGTTCGCCATCGGCGCAGATCGTCAGTTGGGCAAGATTGGAACGGTATCAGTCAACTACCTGCACATGCGTGGCGTGCACCAGTTCAACAGTCAGAACGTTGACGTTCCGGAGTTCGACAGCGCGACGGGCACATACATCTCGACGGGCCAGGACTATCAATTCGCTTCCGGCGGAGTCTTCACCCAGAACCAGCTTTCCATCAGCCCGCGCATCAGCTATGGGCGTTCGATCTCGCTATGGGGTTACTACAGCCTAAACTTCGCGAACGCTGACAGTTCCGGCTCAGGCAGCTTTCCATCGGTGGTGGGAAACCTGAAGGCGGACTATGGCCGCGCTAGCTTCGACACCCGCCATCGCCTGTTCATGGGTGGAAACTTCTCCCTACCGCACCGTGTCAGCTTCTCGCCCTTCATGGTGGCGACCTCCGGCTCCCCCTTCAACATCATCACCGGAACTGACCTGAACGGTGACTCGATCCTGACCAATGACCGGCCCGGCATTGTGACTTCGTCTCCGACGGCCACCATTATTAACACCGCGCACGGCAGCTTTGACATCACCCCTACCGCGAACGTGCCACGAATTCCCATCAACTCCGGCACTGGACCAGCCGCATTTACGCTGAACCTCCGAATGACGAAGACGATCGGATTTGGACCGGAGACGGGGACGCCCAAGAGCCAGTCACAGGGTCCGAATGGACCACCTCCCGGCGGAGGCCCAGGTGGCGGCGGTCGCGGCGGCGGACGCGGTGGTCCGGGAGGCGGCGGTCCAGGCGGATTCGGAGGCGGAGCCAGCTCCGGCAGGCGCTACTCTATGAGCTTCGGAGTTCTGGCGGCAAACGTCTTCAATGATGTGGATCGTGGAACACCGTCCGGAGTAGTGCCTCAGACGCAAGACAAAGTTTCGGCCTCGAACTTTTACGAGTCGACTGGACTTGCGGGAAGTATCTTCTCGAGCAACTCCGCGGTCCGCCGTATCACCCTGCTTGCGACTTTCAGCTTCTAACGAGGGGTGGGCGATGTGGGAGTTTATGCGATGACTACGGTCTTCGCGTTCATGAACTCCCGCATGCCCGCGGCCGAAAGCTCTCGCCCATAGCCAGAATGCTTGATCCCGCCGAAAGGGAGCCGGGGATCACTGGCAACCATCTTGTTCACGAATACTGACCCGGCTTGAATCTCGGCGACTAGCCGCTGCTGCTCATCGGGATCGCGCGTCCAGGCCGAGGCGGCCAGGCCAAACGGCGTATCGTTTGCTGTTCGGATTGCTTCGTCGAGATGGTTCACCTTGAAGAGTAGCGCGACTGGACCGAAGATCTCATCGCGATAGACAGGGGCGGTGCGCGGCAGGCCGGAAAGCACGGTCGGCTCAAAGTAGTAGCCGGGACCGAGGATGCGGCGGCCTCCGGTTAGCAACCTGGCTCCCGCAGTGATGGCTGCGTTAACTTGCTGATCGAGATTCTCCAACTGACGCCGTGTAGCCAACGGGCCAATCTGCGTCTCGTCGAGCATCGGGTCACCGACTCGCATAGAGGCCATGGCGGAGACAAAGAGCCTCTCGAACTCCTCGTAGATCCCGGCATGGATGACAAAGCGCTTTGCTGCGATACATGACTGTCCGCTGTTGATGCAGCGGGATTGGACGGCGTTCTCGACCGCAAGATCGAGATCCGCGGAACTCATGACGATAAAGGGATCGCTGCCGCCGAGCTCCAATAGAGACTTCTTGATGAGCCAGCCGGCCTGGGCTCCCACGGCGCGGCCCGCGGTCTCCGAGCCGGTGAGCGTGACAGCGACGATGCGCTCGTCGGCGAGCACGCCATCCACCTGGCTAGTCTCAATCAACAGCGTCTGGAAGGTGCCACGGGGGAAACCGGCGCGACGCACGAGCGATTCGATGGCGAGCGCACACTGGGGCACATTCGGGGCGTGCTTTAGCAGGCCGACATTTCCGGCCATCAGGGCTGGCGCTAGAAAGCGGAAGACCTGCCAGAAGGGGAAGTTCCATGGCATGACGGCGAGGACGACGCCGAGCGGGTCCCAGCGAACGAAGCTGCGGGAGGCTTCGGTGGTGATGCTCTCTGGCGCGAGCATACGGACGGCGTTCTCCGCATAGTACCGGCAGGCCGCGGCGCACTTGGTTAGCTCCGCATGGGAGGCCTTGATTGGCTTTCCCATCTCCATCGTAATCATCTCAGCGAGCTCGACCGCGTCTTCTTCGAGCAGGTTCGCAAGCTTCCGCATGCAGAGTGCCCGATGACCCATGGGCACGGCGGCATAGCTCTTGAAGGCCTCGGAGGCGAGGGCGAGCTTCTGATGGATCGCATCTTCGGTGAGAGGATCGAAGCGCCGGATGAGTTCGCCGGTTGCGGGATTCATCGATTCGATGGCCATAGCTACTCCGCCGCCAGTCTGGCCAGTGCGTGAGCGAGGACAAGCGTTCCACGCGCGATGTCTTCGGGGGAAGAGTGTTCATCGGGGCGATGGCTCACGCCACCACGACATGGAATGAAGATCATCGCGATAGGAGCGATGCGGGCCATGAAGAGCGAGTCGTGATAGGCGCGGCTGACCATCTTCTTCGGTGAGATGCCAAGTTCCGCGCAGACGGCGTCGAGCGTTTCGACGATATGTGGGGCGGATTGCGCGGGAGCGTCGGCGTTGACCAGCTCTTCTTCGATCTGCACACGGCGGCGGCCTGCGATCTCAGTGTAATCGCAGCGCACAGATTGCATCACGGACTCGCGTCGTGCGGGATCGGTGTCGCGGATGTCGAGTTGAAGCACTACGCGGCTGGGTACACTGTTGACCGCTCCGGGAAAGACGCCGCAGGTGCCCACAGTGGCGACGGTATCGCTGGTGTCGGATGCCGCGTTGGCGGCGAGAGCGTGGCGTTCGATGGAAAGGATGAGCTCTGAGGCGGCGCAGAGCGCGTCGCGGCGATCAGGCATCAGCAGCGCGCCTGCGTGGCCGCCGAAGCCGCTGATCGTAAAGCGATATCCGGCTGGCGCAGCGATGCTGGTAACGATGCCGATGGGAAGGCCTTCTCGTTCAAGCAGCGCGCCTTGCTCGATGTGGAGCTCAAGCCATGCATGGTAGAAGCGTGGCTCGAGACGGACCGAGGCAAGGTCGCCTGTGAATCCAGCGGCATTGCGGACGTCGCTCAAGGTGCCTTGCGATTCTGCATCGACTGTGTCGTTCATGGAGTCCGCGCGTTGGGGATCGAGAGTGCCCGAGAGCAGGCGGCTGCCTAGGCATCCGATTCCGAAGCGCGTCGGCTCTTCCGAGGTGAGGAGAAGGAGTTCAATGCTGCGGCGAAATCTCTGCCCGCTGCGCTTGAGCGCCCGCATCGCTTCGAGGCCGCCAAGGACGCCGACTGTACCGTCGTACATGCCGGCGTGGGGAATCGCGTCGATGTGCGATCCGGTACCGACGGCGGGAAGATCGGGCTCGATGCCAACCCAGCGAATGAAGGTGTTACCAACCGCGTCCTCGCGTATGGCGAAGCCTTCCTCCGCAGCAAGTCCCCTAAGCCATGCACGGGCACGCAGATCATCCTCTGTGAAGACGACCCGAGTAACGGCAGTACCTTCGGGGCTGGGTTCGGCATGAGTGAAGCGGGCCAGCTCCGCTAGTTCTTCGCTGAGGCGCGCTGCATCGATATCGATCTTCATAAGCACCTCAGCCGATGGGATGGCGGTTCCAGTCTTTGTAGATAAGGTACTTTGCGGGTTTCTTGCCCAGCGCTCCGAACCACTGCGGGCAGAATGGCGCCATCCAGATGAAGTCGCCCGCTGTGACCGGGTACCACGCATCGCCGAGACGGTAGATTCCGCCGCCTTCGAGCATCAGCAGGCCGTGCTCCATGACGTGGATTTCGACTAACGCGAGCGCCGCGCCGGGCTGATAGGTCATGGTGTTTACCGCGAAGTCGAAGCTGGGATTATCGGGGATCAGAGCGCGTACTTGCAGGTCTTCGTCGCCCATCAGCGCCGTGGGGATGGCGTCGTCTTCGTGACCGATGAGCAGCGAGGGAGCGCATACCCCTGCCAGCGGCTCGTACGGTTTTTCGATCACGGCGAGGACGGTCTTCTCCTGTGCCGTCAGCGTGTGGGCGAGACCGGCTGGGATGTAGGCGAACGATCCTGTGGTGAGCGTTTTGAAGCTGGTGTCTGTTGCTAGATCTGCCACTCCTTCAGTTACAAATACGAAACGCTGTAGACAAGTCGCACCGAGCGTGCCCTGCGACTCGAGCTCTGCTGTGTACTGCGTGAACGCTGCACCAGCGGCGGGCGCAACGTGGACGATCGCCGTGGCGTCGGTCATGCCAGGAAGCACGGTGCGGATGAAGGTGTCCGGCGTCTGCAGGATGTGGTCGCGCTTGACGCTGCTGCGCGTGCGGCCGAGGTTATGCATGGGCCTCCGTTGCAGGTTGAGGTGTCGCTTGAATTGTGTGGTTGGCCTTCAGCAGTGTGACGAAGGCAAGCGTGGTAGCGAGCGCAGCTTCGACATCCTCAGGTCGTACGCTCTCGTCAGGATGATGGCTCAGGCCGCCAGGGCTGCGGAGAAAGAGCATCGAGATGGGCATGCGTTCCGCCACAATGCGGGCATCGTGCCCAGCGCCGCTAGGCATAACGCGGGCCGGAGTGCCGGCGGCTTCGGATGCTTCAAGCAGCAGCTTCGAGAGCGCAACATCGGTGGGAACGGCGTCTTCATGCGATGAAGCCAGCACGCTAACCTGAACGCCCCGGGCTCCCCCGGAGTTTGTTGCAGCCGTGAGAAGCGCGTTCGCTGCGTTGCGTCGAATTTCATCGTTGGCGTGGCGGACATCAAGCGTGGCGAACACCTCGCCCGCGATGACATTGCCTGCTCCGGGCCGCGTCTGTACCTTGCCCACCGTCGCAGCGAGGCCGGGTGTAACCTTCGCGTGACGCTCTACTTCGGAGATCCACTCCGCGGCTGCGGCCATTGCGTCGTGGCGAAGATGCATCGGAGTTGTTCCGGCGTGATTGGCCTGACCGCTGAAGCGAAGCTGCAGGCGCGTCTGACCGACGATTGCGGAGACGACGCCAAGTTGAAGATTTTCGCTCTCGAGCAGCGGCCCCTGCTCGATGTGGACTTCGAGATAAGCGAACGCATCGCTACTTATCGCGGCTGCTGGAATCCGAGCCGGATCGAGTCCGAACTCACGAATGACGGCCTCAACGCTGATCCCTTGAGTGTCCTTGCGTTGCAACACCTCGTCATCGAGCGAGCCTGTCAGCGCCATGCTGCCTAGATATGGCTTGCCAAAGCGAACGCCCTCTTCTTCGGAGAAACCAACGATCTCAATCGCGAAAGGGAGATGCTCTCCATGCAACTCTTCGATAAGCGCAACGCCAAGAGCAACGCCGAGGATGCCATCAAAGGCGCCGGCATTCGGTACGGTGTCGAGGTGCGATCCGATGACGAGGCGATCTCCGCGATCGCTACCGGGATAGATGCCGCGAAGATTGCCGATGGCATCGATCGACACTGTCATGCCTACGGCTACCATCCAGTCGCGGAGTAGCGCATGCACCTTGTGCATCGAGGGCGCCAGGAAGGTGCGCGTTGTCTCGCCGGGGACTTCGGTGCAGGCGGCAATCTCGCGGCATCGGGCGATGATCTTTTCAGCGCGTTTTGTGGCGGGTAGCGGCATCGATCTCGCTTATGCGGTCCGCTTGACGGTAGCCTGGATGAAGCCCGAAGGCTCGTCGGTGGGCACAAAGATCTCGTTCGGATTCTCCTGGCCGAAGCGTGCGAGATCGATCAGGATGCAATGTTTGTTTGGCATCGTCAGCTCAATCTCACTTACGCTCGGTACGGCCTCGAGCGCGCTCTCCGCCATCGCGTAGAGTGTCTGCTGGACGGAGAGACTAGTGTGCCCGGCGAAGGTCTTCAGCATGGCTTCGCGCAGCTTCGTCCGCTCGGCGTTGAAGTTGAAATCGTCCGACATATAGCTCCAGCTAGCGGAGAGAGAGGTTGCGAAGAGCCGGTCGGTCGTCTCTTTCAGTGAGGTCAGCGACTCCTTGATATAGCCGGTGAAGGCGGAGTTCGCTGTCTTCATGATGACGAGATCGGCGAGGCCCGATGTCACCGCGAATTCGCCGTTCTGCGCGCGTTCGACGGTCGTCGTCTGGTGCTCGTCGCTGCCGCGCATGAAGCTGTCGGGATGCGGCTTGCCGTCGACGGTGAGTCGCTTCCATAGAACAGACTCGATGTGGACTTCGACCGAGGATACCTGCGGATTGCGGCTCAACAGGAAGTCGATCAGCTCCTTCGCGTAGCCTTCCATCGATGTCGCCTTCGAGCGGCCCGCAATGTAATAGACGGTATTCTTCATCGTGTCGGTGGCGAGGATCTTGCTGTTGTCGCCTTCGGTGTGAGCGGTCTCGAAGTCGCCTCTCAGAAGCACGCGAACGTTCCACTCGAACATGTCGTTACCGTGCGCGTGGCGCGTCACTTTCACCAGCCGCACACGCGTCTTGCCGTATCGGTTCTCCGCAAGTTGAAACCTCGAACTCATCGTTCAGACTCCTGTGTCGTCGTGGTGGATTTGTTCATAGCATATCGGCTAACTGCCACGATAGGTGGAGTAGCCGTTTGCCGTCAGCAGCAACGGGATGTGAAAGTGCTGTTCGGCGTCGCGGACCTCGAAGACGATCTCGACGAAGGGGTAAAGGCCCTGGAGTCCCTTGGCCTCGTAGTAAACGGCAGTCTCGAAGCGCACGCGGTAAAGGCCTTCCGTAAGCGGTTCGCCAGCAGGCAATAGGTACTTCGAGCGGCCATCGGCGTCGGTTACTACGCTATTCAAGAGCACCCATTCGGCAGATTGCCAAATGGCAAGCGATACAGGAACATCGGCGGCGGGGCGTCCCAGCGCAGTGTCGAGAATGTGTGTCGAGATGCCCATCTACTTTTCCCCCAGCCAGCGTTGCAGGCGAAGCTGCGTGATCTGGCGTTGTTGCTCCGCCGCTTCATGTAGCTCCGCGACGGCGTCGTTCTTCATGCGCTCTTCAAGAATGGCGAGGATCTCGCTCGCCGATCTTCCACTGGCGCAGACGATAAAGATGCGGCCAAACTTTTCTTCGTACAGCTTGTTGCCTTCGGCAAGCGCAAGCTTTGCGGCATCGTCAGCGCTCATGGCTGCGCTTTGCTCGGTCGCCGACCATGTCAGCGATGTTTCGGTTGCGGCCTTGGCCTTTTGCTGGCCAATGCGGGGATGGCTGTCGAAGGCCTCTCGCCACGCGGCTTCGGGGAGGCTGACCCAGACGGCGTCGGAGGAGATGACCAGGTGGTCTTCGTCCGCGATGGGGCGGCGCGCCGCGAGTTCAGCCGCCCAGGCACGCGAGCCGCAGCAGGGAAGTATCTGCTCGGCGGCTAAGGTCGGGTCGATCGAGTTCCAGCGGGCAAGAACAGGATTCATGGGAGATGTCAGGATAACGTGAGTTCGCGGCCTTGGGGTGTGTCCGTTATGACGCCGTCTTGAAAAACGAGATAGCCGCGAAGGTAGGTCGCATGGACGACTCCGTAAAGCTGTTCGCCGAGGTAGGGCGATACGGGATGGCGATAGTGAAGCGCGTCCGTAGTCACGGTGAACGATGCGTCGGGATCGAAGACGGTGAAGTTGGCGTCGCGACCGGGGAGGATTGCTCCGGCCTGGTCGCCAATGCCAGCAAGGGAAGCGGGTGCCGAGCTCATCCATCGGGCGAGATCATCGAGCGAAAAGCCTCGTTTCTGACATTCCGTCCAGATGACCGGCAGAGCTACTGAGAGGCTGGCAATGCCGCCCCACGCCAGATCTAAGCGGCCTTCGTCCTCAGGTTTCTGCACGGCGGGTCGTTTCATCTCTGGCGGGCAGGGCGAGTGGTCCGTGACGATCATATCGATCACGCCGTCGCTCAGGCCCTGCCACAGCTGGTCGCAATTCGCGCCGCTGCGTATCGGCGGAGCGCATTTGAAGAGCGTCGCCCCATCACCAATCTCTTCCGCTGCAAAGTGAAGATAGTGCGGGCAGCTCTCGACTGTGATCGGCAGGCCCTCGGCGCGCGCGGCAGCGATATCATCGAGCGCCTGCGATGTGGCGAGATGCACGATATGCAGGCGGAACTTGTACTCGCGGCAGAGACGGATCATGAGGCGGATTGCGTCAATCTCCGCTTCGTCGGGACGCGATGCAAGATAGGTCGCATACTTGCGCCAGTCGGCGTTGGCACTTCGTAAAGCAGCGGTGGCCTCGTCGATTGGCCCGGCGAGCTCTGCGTGTACTAGGAGGGGCAGACCAGACTCGGCGATGGCCGGTAGCGAGGCCTCGAGTTGCTGCTGGTCGATCATGGTGAAGCCGTCGCAGCCGGGGTAGATGAGGAAGCACTTGAAGCCAGGTACTCCGGCCATCGCGAGCGGGAGGATGTGCTGCTGGTTATCGGCGACGGCGCCACCCCAGCTCATCCAGTCGACGAACGTCTGGCCCCTGGCGGCGGCCCGCTTTACTTCGAGCGCGGCGACGGTCGTGGTCTCAGGCAGGCAGTTCAACGGCATGTCGATCAGCGTCGTATAGCCTCCGGCGGCGGCGGCACGGGTAGCGGTGTAGAAGCCCTCCCACTCCGTCCGTCCGGGCTCATTGATGTGAACGTGAGTGTCGACCAGCCCCGGGAGGATGGCCCGATCGCCGAAGGCCATCGTCCGATCAATCGGAGTTGCGAGCCCGGCTAGCTCGTCCTTCGCGCAGACTGCAACGATCTTTCCCGCTTCGACCACGACGGCGGCGGCCACGGTGCCCGTCGGCGTCACTACCCGATTCGAAAGATATGCCTGTGCCATAATTTCAGTATCTCGCAGGTTGTTCTAAGCACGCGCGTTTATGCGACGAAGGGATTGCACGATGCAGCCAAATCCGGTCTTTATGCAGAAGGCGATTGATCTGGCGACCGAAAACGTCACCAGTGGCGCGGGTGGCCCGTTTGGAGCTGTGGTCGTTCGCAATGGCGAGGTACTCGCAACGGGCGTGAACTGCGTTACAGCGAACAATGATCCGACGGCGCACGCCGAGGTCATGGCGATCCGAAAGGCTTGCGAGATTCTGGGCACCTTCCAGCTCACCGGTTGCGAGGTTTACACCAGCTGCGAGCCTTGCCCGATGTGCCTGGCGGCGCTCTACTGGTCCCGTTGCTCAGCGATCTACTTTGGCAATTCAGCTCTGGACGCGGCCGATGTTGGCTTCGACGATTCCTTCCTCTACCACGAGGTGGTGAAGCCGCATGCTCAGCGCAGCATCCCTACCTCGCGCATGATGCCCGAAGAGGCGATCGTGACCTTCAATACCTGGCGAGACCAGACGGAAAGAGTCGACTACTAGCATGACCGCAAAAAAGACGAAACAGACCGCAGCGAAAGCTCTATCGAAGACGAAGTTGACTGCCCCGACCGTGAAGGTCGCGCTGCTTGGATTTGGCACGGTAGGTAGTTCCGTCGCGAAGTTGCTTTCGGTGCAGAAATTTCCCGGCATTGAGCTGACGCACGTCTACAACCGCAATGTTGCGCGCAAGCGGGAGTCCGAGGCGGCGAAGTTTGTGCCGAAGACGGCGGTCTGGACAGAGGACGTCAACGTCGTCCTCAATTCTGACGTCGATGTTGTGATCGAGCTGATGGGCGGCATGATTCCCGCGGAAGGCTGGCTGCGCAAGGCGATTGCATCCGGCAAGTCAGTGGTCACGGCCAACAAGCAGTTGATCGCCTACAAGGGCGCGGCGCTGGCAAAGCTGGCTGCAGTGAACGGCGTACAACTCGTCTACGGCGCAGCGGTTGCGGGCGGAGTGCCTGTGATTCCCGGTCTCGCGCAGGGGCTTGGCGGCGACCAGATCACGCGCATCAGCGGCATCGTGAACGGGACCTGCAACTACATCCTCACCCGCATGGAGACTGGCGCAGACTACTCTACGGTTCTTGCGGACGCGCAGGCACTGGGCTATGCGGAGAGCGATCCTTCCGCCGACGTCGACGGCTACGACGCGCGTGCGAAGCTCTGCATCCTCTCGCGCATTGCGATGCATGCGGAGCTGAATCCTGACGATGTGACGACGCAGAGCATCGCCGATGTTGACGCCATCGACTTCGCCTACGCGAAGGAGCTGAACTGCACCATCCGGCAGGTCTCGAGCGCGCGGGTGGCGGGCAGTCTTATCCAGGCCCGGGTTGCTCCGATGCTGGTGCCGCTGGCCTCGCCCATGGCGTGGTCGCATGGAACGCAGAACATGGTCGTCGCCAGTGGACGCTTCGGTGGAGATGTCGTCTTCTCCGGCCACGGTGCGGGCGGTGAGCCGACAGCCGTCGCAGTCGTCTCCGATCTTCTGGCGGTCGCGCAGGGTTCACATGCGGTGCAGTTGCCGGTGCGCAAGCGGAACGTCACGGGCGAGTTCATGGCCTCGCACTATGTGCGTGTGGTGGTCGACGACAAGCCGGGCATCGTCTCGGCGATCTCAGGCGCGCTGGCCAAAGTAGGAGCGAACATCGACTCCATCCTGCAACGGCCCGGATACCCGAAGCATCGACTGCCCTTCGTCGTGACGACCGAGCCGTGCCTTACCTCCACAATTCACAAGGCGTTGGCCTCCATCGCGAAGATGGATTGTATGCTGGAGCCTCCGCTGTGCCTGCAGATGGTCGACATCGAAGATAAGGGCTAGTCTCCTCAAACGCAGTCACAAGAGAAAAGGATTGACCTATGATGCGCGACCTCAGAGTGCTGCTGCTTGCGGCGATCTTCACCGCGTCGTGCGCGGCTGCGCAGGAGATCACCCCGGTCATCCGGGTGGACAATCCGCCCAACACTGCGGAGCAGCAGGCGAAGCACTACGTCATCCTGGTATCGCTCGATGGATTTCGCTATGACTATCCCGCGAAGTACGGCGCGCCGCATCTTCAGAGCATGGCCGTTGATGGCGCGAGCGCTCCGCAAGGCATGCTGCCGTCGTTCCCTTCGCTGACGTTCCCGAACCACCTCACGCTGGTGACCGGGCTTTACCCCGAGCATCACGGCATCGTCGCGAACAGCTTCTACGATCCGTCGCGGACGCCGGATGAAGGCCAGACCTACGTCTACAAATCGAAGACGAACACTGAGGGAAGCTGGTACAGCGGTGTCCCGCTCTGGTCGCTGGCGGAGCAGCAGGGCATGCGCGCGGCGTGCTTTTTTTGGCCTGGCTCCGAAGCGGAGATCGCAGGCAAGCGACCCTCTTACTACGAGAAGTTTGACGACAAGCTGGACGACGCGAAACGTGTCGATCAGGTCATTGCGTGGTTGAGTCTTCCTCCAGAGCAGCGGCCGCACTTCATCACGATGTACTTCTCGAACGTGGACCATGCAGGACACACCTACGGCCCGGACTCCGAAGAGGTGCGTGCCGCGGTGCATCATGTAGATGACACGATTGGCGACCTGCAGGCGAAGCTCGCTGCGTTGAAGCTGCCAGTGGACCTGATCGTCGTTGCGGACCACGGCATGGTGAAGGTGCAGGGCGATCCGATCGACCTGTCCACTTTTGCCGACCTCTCCGAAGCGCACACCGAAGGCTCGCTGATCTACGCGAAGGATGAAGTTGCCGCGGAGAAGATCTACGAGCAGTTCAAGGCGCATCCCGATCCGCGATTTAGCGTGTACCGTCGGGCGAATCTTCCGAAGGACCTGCACTACGACAGCAACCCGCGCGAGGGCGATCCGGTCGTGGTCCCCAACGGGCCTTACGAGTTGCGCACCAAGCCGCCAGCGGCGAACTGGGTGAATAACAAGGGCGAGCACGGGTACGATCCGGTGAAGATGCCCGAGATGAAGGCAATCTTCTTCGCGGAAGGACCGGACATCAAGCCGGGCACGAAGGTCGCGACCTTTCGCAATGTTGCGGTCTATCCCTTCCTCGCGAGAATTCTAGGGTTGACTCCGCCAGAAACAGACGGCCAGATGGGCACGCTGGTGCCAGCGCTCAAAGCTCACAAATAGGGCTAAGGCTTGGGCTGTAGTCCCTTCACTACAGCGAGCAGATCGTCACTCACCGTGCGCGTCTTTGCGATGGCGTCTTCGAGCGGTATGTCTGAGATAACCGTTCCTTTCAAAACGACAAGGCGGCCAAACTTACCGGCGTGCGCTAAGTCGATTGCAGCGATCCCGTAACGCGTCGCCAGCATGCGGTCATAGGCGGTAGGTGTGCCTCCGCGCTGGGTGTGGCCAAGATTGACGCTGCGCGTCTCGTATCCGGTGCGTTTCTCAATTTCTTCCGCCAGCGCCTGCCCGATGCCGCTCAGCCTCGCGTGGCCGAAGGAGTCGAGCTTGGTCCCGACCGAGGTCTGGCCGGTGTGTTCCGGCAGTTTTGCGCCCTCGGCGACAACGACGATGGCGAAGCGTTTGCCGCTCTCCCAGCGAGCCTTTAGAAGCCGGACGACCTCGTCCATGTCGATAGGCACTTCCGGCACGAGGGTCACGTCCGCACCGCCCGCTATGCCCGTCGTGACGGCGATCCAGCCGGCGTCGCGGCCCATGACCTCCACGACCTGCACACGACTGTGCGCCTCTGTCGTCGAGTGCAGCCGGTCGACGGCCTCGGTGGCGATGGTCACGGCTGTGTCGAAGCCGAAGCAGGCGTCGGTGCCGCTCAGATCGTTATCAATGGTCTTCGGCACGCCGACACAGTTCACGCCGCGCTTCGACAGTTCGACCGAGATCGACTGCGTATCGTCGCCTCCGAGGGCGATCAGGGCGTCGAGATGGTGGCTTTGGATGACCTTCAGACACTGCTCGAAGCCGCCCTCGATCTTTTTCACGTTGGTGCGCGACGACCGCAGAATCGTCCCGCCGCGATGCAGGATTCCACTGGTGGTGTTCAGATCGAGCGGCATGGTGCGGTCGTCGAGAACGCCACGCCAGCCCTCCATGAAGCCGATGAACTCGTCCCCGTAGTGCTGGATCCCCTTGCGTACGACCGCTCGAATGACCGCGTTAAGCCCAGGGCAGTCGCCGCCGCCCGTCAACATCCCAATCCGCATCGCTGATCTCCTTTTACGACGGGAGAATCATACCGCTGTTCGAGGAAGATCATCGGCACAAACGGCAAGCGAGTAAAGTGTGGAAAGGAGTTGCGATGAGTCTGGCCCGAAGTGGAGTCTGCGCGGTCGTTTTTACGTTGTTGTCCGGTTCGATCGCGTTGCGGTCCCAAACGGTGATCCCTCAGCCTGAGAGCTCTCAGACGCAGCGGCGCATACACCTGATCTTGAAGGATGGCAGCTACCAGGTCGTTACCAGCTACAGCGTCGTCGGCAAGGTCGTGAAGTACGTCAGCGCGGAGCGGGGCGGGGAGCACGAGGAGATTCCTGCTGAACTGGTCGATCTCGACGCGACGCGGCGCTGGGAGAAGGCTCATACCCCGGTCGCCGAAGGTGGCGACAAGGGCCGCGCTCCGGTGCTCGACCCCGAGTTGATGAAAGAGGAGCAGGAGCGGCAGTCGCTTACGCCGATGATCGAGCCTGACCTTCGTCTGCCGGAAGAGGACAGCGTCCTCGCGCTCGACGAGTTCCAAGGTAAGCCCGAGTTGGTGCCTCTCACGCAGTCGGAAGGCGACCTGAACCATACGACCGCCCACAGCGTGTTGAAGAAGGCGCTGAATCCGAAGGCCGCCGCACATCAGGTGCTGACGCTGAAGGGGGAGAGATCCTTTGTGCAACTTCATGTGGATACGCCGGCGATCTACCTTCGCGTGGGGGAGGCTACGGCACCATCGACTGGTGGCGCTCCGCTCACGGTCGATACACACGGCGCTTCGAGCGCGAAGAGTGACAACGACGTGCGGCCCGACAACAGCCAGTACGTCGTCGTACGAACCGATGTCCGTGTGGATGCGCGGGTGGTCGCCAGCTTCAGTCTCGAAGCGCTCGATTCGGGAAAGCACATCGACGATGTCGTCGAGATGAACCAGGAGACGCTGACCGGCGGCCACTGGATGAAGCTCTCACCGAAACGTCCACTGGAGTTTGGAGAGTATGTGCTGATGGAGGTGATCTCGGAGAAGGAGATCAACCTCGGCGTGTGGGACTTCGGGGTTCACCCACAAACTCCGGAAAATCGCGATGTCATCAAGCCTGAGCCAAAGCGCCGGATCGATCTGGAGCGCCGCAGAGCCCACACCGATCCGGAGTAGGCGTACTAACGCGCCGAGGCTACCGTGGTCTGCATGGCGATGAACTCCCTTGCGTGCATCATCTCGGGCGCGGCCGGATCGGCATCCTTCCAGGCCTCGGAAAACTTCTGGTACTCGGCTGTAGCCTTGGCGTTGTCGTGCGCTGCCTCACTGCTGCGAGCCATGCCGTAGAGGCTGAAGCCAGAGTTGGGCCGCTCCGCTAGCGCGCTGACATAGGCTTGATGCGCTCCCGCTGGATCTCCGGCAGCCAGCAGGGCAAATCCCTCCGTCTCGCCCACGGGGCGGATGTAGGTAGGCGGCTCGCGGTAGCCCAGGGCCTTCTCTTCATGTGCGGCCTGTTCAAAGAGCGCTTTCCCGGCAGGAAGCTGCTTCTGCGCCGCGAGGATCGAAGCACGCAGCTCCAGCGACATGATGGAGAGGCTGGCCAGCACGGGAGCGGGAAGAGCGTCGGGCATCACGGCAGCCACTATGGGTGCCTTTGGATCTTCTTTGTCGCTCTTCTTTGGGGCGTCTTTCACCTTCTGCGAGAGATGAAAGAGTTCCGCGTCGAGCGCGGTCGAAGCCGCTTGCGCAGCGGCCAGATTGCCGGTATTCACAGCCTGCATTCCAGTAGCGAATTGCGTCAGTTGTCCAGCAAGGAAGGTCAGATTCTCGAGCTTCGCATCGGGCTTGCTTGCAGCGGTCAGCTTGATCACCTCACTCCAGTCGCCGGTTCGAAGAGCGACGGGCAGGAGCGGATCGATGCGGGAGATGCCATCGCGTGGCGACTGAATGTAAAGCGTCTCGCGGAACTGTCCGCGTGCTCCCATAAGCTTGGCGGAGAGTGTCGTCGCTTGGGAGAGCTTTCCCTCTTCCATCAGGTTGGCGATGCCGTACATCAGGTTGTGAACGTAGTTCCAGTCATCGTCGACGGCGACGTGCTGGTCGCGCATGTAGCTCTCGTCAGCAGTGGTAGAGGCGGCGAACCAATGCTCGGCGTGGGCGTAGTCCCCAACGCGGTAGTAGATGTGGCCGGGCATGTGGACCATGTGTCCGGAGGTGGGCGCGAGGCTGGCCAGCAACGCCGCGCTGGCAATCGCCTGCTCGGGATGATTGCCCGGCTCGAGAGCATGGATCCAGTAATGATTGGCGGCGGAGTCGTTCGGAGTCTTCTTCAGTACTTCCGTCAGGATCGCGATCGTCTCCTTCGTCCCCTTCTTCGGTTCACCCGCGTCGTCGTAGCCGTTCTGGAGACTGATCGCGAGATAGATATTCGCCTGGGTGTCGGCCGGGTACTTCTTCACCAGTTCGCGGAAGATCGAGGTCTCCTTCTCATCCAGGGCCGGTGAACCGGTCCCCGCATCCGATGCCTTGCGGGCCTCACTGGCGGCCACAGCGGCGTCGATGTAGAACTTGCCCATCTCGTTGTCCTTGTCGCGAAGCCGAACGGCGTTATCGAGAGCCGCTCCGGAGTAAGCCGTTGCGCCGCTATGCCGGAAGATCAGCGCCTGGTGCAGTCCCCAGTAGCACATCGCGCAGTTTGGATCGACGCGCACGGCTTGTTCAAAGGCGCGAGCGGATTCGTACTCCCAGAAATCGTGAAGCAGATTCAGGCCCTGGTCGAACCAGAGCTGAGCTTCCGGGGTGGAGTTGATCGCGATGTGGCTGTTGCCAATGCCCGCCATCTTCACCGGCACGGGAAGTTTCTCCGGTGGAGGAATCTCCTTCATCGTCATGGCTACGCCATGCGAGGACATATCCATCTGTGCGGAGCAAAGCGATGACGAAACGGCCGCGGCCAGGGCGAAGACAAGAAGTGTTGCAGGTTTCATGCAGCCATCTTAGCCGGTCTCAACCAGTTTTAGGACGATTGATGACGCGGGGGCCAGTCTGCGGAGGAGTCATGACCAAGCCACGTCCAGCGACGGCGACGTTGTTGCGCGAGGTGGCTTTCACCTCGTACATCATCTTGTCGGCGGAGCGAAGGATCGCATGGACTGAGTTGCCATCTTCGGGAAAGGTGGCGAGGCCGAAGCTTCCAGAGACGCCCAGAGAAAGGCCGCGGCTATCGAGGAAGCGAGCTTCGCGCAAGCGTTGGCAGATCTCCATGGTCGTAGCCATCGCGGCATCCTTGCCAACGCCAGGAAGGAGGATGACGAACTCGTCTCCACCGTAACGGTAGGCCGAGTTCTCCGGGCCGGCAGCTCTCTTCAACAAGTTGCCCACTTCCGCCAGCAGGGCGCTTCCGACCTGGTGGCCGTGCGTGTCGTTCACATTCTTGAAGCGGTCGAGATCGACGAAGAGCAGGCTGAACTGCGTCTTCTGCACGTTGCCGGCAAGCTGCACCTGTTGGTCGAGAGTCACGTAGAGGTGACGCGCGTTGAAGAGCCCCGTGCAGTCGTCGGTGATCGTAAGTTCCTGGATCAGGTTCATCGAACGCGAATTTTGAATGGCGATGGCGGCGTAGTCACAGAGGATGCGCAGGAACGAAAGCGAGAACTCGCTCATCAGGTCAAGCTTGCTGTTGAGGAGCTGGATGACGCCAAGCGTCTTGTTGTTCGCGCGCACTGGAAGACAAGCGATTGACTGGATATTCAACTCAGGGTGATTTCGCGAGAAGACAGACCAATGCGGATCGAGTGCGACATCCGGAACGACCAACGTGTTGCCGGTTGCGGCAACCCATCCTGCGACGCCTTCCCCAAGAGGAACGCGCAGGCCTTTCAGGGTCTGTTCGTTCTCGCCGACAGCAATGGCGTAGTAGAGTTCGGTGGTCGCTTCATCCACCATCATCAGCGACCAGCGCTCCGGCCCGAAGAACGACGCCATCTTGTTCATGATGGTGTGAAGGATCTCTTCAAGTTCGAGACTTGACGTAAGCGCACGCGCAACATCGTGGAACACCCGGAGATGGTCCATCTGCGCACTATCGATTGCCTCGTAGTGCTGCTTCTTGCCGCCTAGAAATCCTCGCATGTATACCTCAGCTTACACTGCCAACACAATTGCGGAAGTCACAAGTTTGGGGAGGTAAAGCAGAATTTGCGGGCAAACTATTGTTGTTTTAATGACATTTCAGGTGTTTTGTACCGAACTACCGATCTTAACCGCCAATGTGCACCATATTACGAGCGGGTTTCTGAAAACCTGTTTCGCCGATATGGTGCCTGGCTTCTTTGCGAAAGACTACGTATCGGATGTACGCAGCTAGTTCCGAATCGGATTTGCCTTCGCGAGATTTTTGATAAAGATCGTGATCAATCTGGGAGAAGAGGCAGGTCCGGATCTTCGAGTCCGAGGTGAGCCGGATGCGGCTGCAGTGGCCGCAGAAGGGCCGCGAGACCGGAGCGATGATGCCGATCTCCCCTATGCCGTCATCGAAGGTAAATCGCCGCGCTGTCTCACTTGCGGCATTCGGTTCGAGATCGACCAGTGGCCGCCACGCGTTCAGCCGCGCAACAATCTCGTCCATGGTCACGACCGTCTCCGGCTTCCAGCTCCGATCCTCTTCAAGTGGCATCCACTCGATAAAGCGAACGATAACGCCTTCAGTACGGCTGAACTCCGCGAAACGCTCGATCTGGTCGTCGTTGAAACCGCGAAGAAGGACGCAGTTCACCTTCACCGGGCCGAGACCGGCATCCCGGGCGGCACGGATACCCGCCAGCACCCGCTCAAAGCTGCGTGGAACGCGGGTGATGCGCGTAAAGGTCTCTGAGTCGACAGCGTCCATGCTCACCGTAATTCTGCTCAATCCCGCTGCCTTCAGAGGCGCGGCCATCGATTCGAGCAGGTGCCCGTTGGTCGTGAGTGCGATATCGAGAGGTTTACCTGCATCGCCGAATTCCACGGATGGATACGTTGTTCGCATCTGCGCCAGCTCACTGACCATGTCGACGAGCCCTGCGCGCAGCAGCGGCTCGCCACCGGTGATGCGAACCTTTTCAATGCCGAGTGACACGAAGATCCGGATCATGCGCAGATAATGCTCGATCGGAAGCTCGGTAAAGTTGATGCCCTCTTCGCCTGTCCGGCAGTAGACGCACTTGTAGTTGCAGCGGTCGGTGACCGAGATGCGCAAATCGGTGATCGCTCGACCGTGGCTGTCGGTCAGCCGACCCTCCGCCTCCGGGGCGGAGAGATGTCCTGCCATCACGGGGATGGTAGAAGCGATCGAGATGAGCGTCGGACTGGCCATTAGAGATTGGATGCCCCGCCGGGGTGATGGTTACAATCCGGAGAACATAGCTCTATCTTGCCTGAAAGCCGCGCTGTGTGGGAATTCTTAGCTCTTTGCGGCGAGCACAGCCTTTGTCAGAGCCGGGACAATCTCGAACAGGTCCCCCACAACACCGAAGTCAGCGACCTCAAAGATGGGCGCGTTCTCGTCCTTGTTGATGGCGATGACGGCCTTCGATCCCTTCATGCCGACGAGATGCTGGATGGCTCCCGAGATTCCGACGGCGAGGTAGAGCTTCGGCGCGACGGTTTGCCCGGAGCTGCCAACCTGGCGCTCCATGGGCAGCCAGCCGTTGTCGCAGATGGGCCGGGACGCGGCCAGCTCTGCGCCGAGCGCAGCGGCCAGTTCTTCGATCATGGGGATGTTGTCGGCTTCACCGATACCGCGGCCTACGGAGACGATTACTGGCGCGACGGTTAGGTCTACCGTGCTGGCTGACTCACGAAAGCGCTCGCCGGGCTTGTTGCGGATTTGCGATGCCTCAATCGCGGGATTGATCGTCTCAATCTGCGCCGCGCCCTCGACGACGGTGTCCGCACGAAATGTCCCAGCCTGAATCGAGATGAAGGCTGGAGCCTCCGCAGTCTGCTTATAGTCTGCGTTCAGCTTGCCCTGCAGCAGTTGTCGCACGAAGACTGGCGTACCGTCGCCTTCTGCGTGGATCGCCACAACATCCGAGATCAATACCCGACGAAATCTGGTTGCGAGTGCCGGGGCGAAGTCGCGCACCTGATAGGTGTGGGGAAAGATAACGTAGTTAGGGGCGGCCTGTTTGACGAGCTGCTCCAGCGTGGTCACGTATCCGTCGGAGGTGTATTCGCCTAGCAGCTCGTGTTCCACCAGGAAGACTTTGTCGAGTCGCTTGCTGGCGAGCTCTGTGCCGAGCGCAGCGATGCCGCTTCCGACCACGGCGGCAGAGCAGGAAATGCCGAGAGCCGCGGCAAGCTGTTGACCTGCGGCTAGAGCTTCGAAGCTCATCCGGTTCCAGTTGCCGGCGCGTTGTTCGAGAACGACAAGAACTCCGCTCATATCACCCTCACTTCAAACTTCAACTTTTCGACAAGTTGCGCGGCGATCTGTTCAGGCGTGCCGGTCAGCATCACGGTCTTCTTCTGCTTCTCCGGAAGGTAGACGCGAGCAAGTTTGAGTGCGGCTGCTTCGGAGGAATCGGCGGCCGCGATGGTGTTCGTCTCCTTCGACTTCGCCTTCTTGATGCCCATCAAAGTCGCGTAGCGCAGCTTATTGCCGCCTGACTGGATCGTCAGCAGCGCGGGGAGCGGCATATCGACATGTTGGAACCAGCCATCTTCAAGCTCGCGCTTCACGCGCAGACCGGTGTCCGTCTTCTCCACCTGCATGATGATCGTCGCGTGAGGGATGCCGAGAAGCTCTGCCAGCACAACTCCGGTCTGGCCAAGGCCAAGATCATCGGACTGCAGGCCGGTCAAAATGAGATCAGGCGATTCCGCTTTCACTGCGACCGCCAGCAACTCGGCGACACCAAGCGTGTCGCGCTGGGCGAGGTCGTCGGCTTCGATGTGGATGGCCCGGTCAGCACCCTTGGCCAGTGCATCGCGCAGCGTGCTGGTGACGCGCTCCGGTCCGGCGCAGAGGACGATGACCTCGCCGCCATTCTTTTCCTTGAACTGCAGCGCCTCTTCGAGCGCGTAGGCGTCGGGCTCGTTGATGGCGTAGGTGAGGTCGTCCTCGTCAATCCACTTGCCGTTCGCGGCGATTTGAATTTGCGCGTCGCGTTCAGGCACCTGTTTGATGGCTACGATGATCTTCATGCGGGAAAGGCTCCGGAACTTGGCAAAAATGAATGCTCATTCAGTTGGAGAGTTTAGCGCATGGGAGCGCGGTTTGGCGAGGGGGTGGTGACTGGCTTTGATAGAGTGACGGAATGCCGGTTGTGTTTCGTTATCGCGGCTTCAAGTTTTTCTTCTAGTCGAATGAAGGATCACCTCGCGAGCCGATTCACATCCACGTCGAGAAAGACCAAGCTGAAGCCAAATTCTGGCTTTTTCCCGAGGTTTCGGTGGCCTAGAATAATGGCTACGATGCCCGAACGCTCCGCGAGCTGATTGAGATCGTGAGAGAGAATCGGGAATTGATCGTGAGGACCTGGAATGAGCACTTCGGTTAGTGCAACGCGAGTCCGTTTCGACGGAGACAGCATGTGGGTTGGACCTGAGCGACGGCCGGACGCTGGGTGTGCCGCTGGCGTGGTTCCCTAGGCTGCTTTGCAGCAGTGCGGAGCAACGCGAGCAGGTGCGGATCAGCAGTCATGGGCTTCATTGGGAGGCGCTGGACGAGGATATCTCGGTCGCGGGCCTACTGGTTGGGTTGGGCGATCAGAGTTCGAGTGGGAAAACGTTCGCAGCTTAGATTTTGGTCGGCGGCAAAGCTCGTGCCGTGAGTTGCGCGATGTCGTAGAGCTGCGGCGGAGCTTCGCTGACCGCGGAGAGCGCGTCGCGGAACATCGTGTTGCAGAAGGGACAGGCGGTGCCGACGGTCTGGGCCCCGGTGTCGGCAAGTTCCTTTGCGCGGACATGGCTGACGCGCTCGCCGGACTCTTCGCCAAGGAAGGCGAGTCCGCCGCCGGCCCCGCAGCAGAAGCTGCGTTCGTGGTTGCGCGGAGCTTCGACCAATTCACCGGCAAGAGCGACGATCTCGCGAGGCTGTTCGTAGACGTCGCGATATCGTCCCAGATAGCAGGGGTCGTGATAGACGATCTCGCCGCCTTCAAACTGTTTCGGCAGGCGATCCTTGTGACGCGCCATGAACTCGGAGTGGTGTTCGATCTCCGGAGCGATTCCGTACTCGCGCCAGTCGTTTGAGATCGTCCGAACGCAGTGGGGACAGATGGCAACGATCTTCTGCACCTTCGCCGTTTCGAGCGCCTTCAGGCCGTGTTCCGCCAGGGTCTGGAAGACGAGATCATTACCTAAGCGGCGCGCCGGATCGCCGGTGCATTTTTCTTTCTTCAACACGCCAAAGGTTGTGCCCAGGAAGTCCATGACGCGGGCGAAGTCGGCGATAATCTCCCGGCCTTTGGGATCATAGCCACCCATACAGCCAAGCCAGAGGCAGTATTCCTGCGTGCCGTCGAAGATAGGGAAGCCCTGCTTCGCGATGAACTTATCGCGTTCGACGGCGCTGAGGCCGAGCGCGTTGCCGTTCTTCTCAAGTGCGAGGAAGAGCTTGGTGCCGTAAGTGTCTTCCCATTGGCCGGTGTTGGTGGCGCCACGGCGCAGGCCTACGATGATCGGCAGATGCTGTATCCCGACGGGGCATTGGAACTCACAGCTTCCGCAGGTGGTGCACTGGAATGCGGCTTCCATGGAGAGGTGACTCGTTGGCGCGTCTTCCTTCAAGAGAGGAGCATCTGAGTCAGCTCCGAACTCATTGAGATAGCTACGCATCCCGAGGATGATCTCCTTCGGGTTGAGCACCTTTCCCGTTGTCGCGGCCGGACAGTGCTCGGTGCAGCGCCCGCACTCGACGCAGCTATAGGTCTGTAGCGCAATGAGCTGGGTGACATCTTTGCCAGAGACAAGGCCGAAGTCCTCGTCGCCTGCGAGCGGTGGGATCTTCGAAAATTCATCACGCTTGAGGAAGACGGTCAGCGGGCTGAGGACGAGGTGCAGGTGCTTGGTATGCGGGATCAGCGGAAGGAAGATGAGCAGCGCTAGCGTGTGCGTCCACCAAAGGGCTTTGACCGTGACGGAGCCATCGGTCGCGAAGAACGCGCCGAGATAAGTGACCATCAGCAGAAAGATAAGGAAGGAGATGAAGCCGGACTCGTACGAAATCTTCTTGCCCAGCCAGATGGGGCGGACGAAGAACCGTCGGATAAAGAGGGAAGCGATGGAGACTGCGACCAGCACGGCCCAGACGGCGGCGAAGTCAAAGTAGAACCTGCCGACGAGGCTCTCAGGCGGCAGGAAGCCCAGCCGCAGACCCGCGGCGAAGTGGTTCAGACTGACCAGAGCGAAGGCGAGAAATCCCCAGAAGACGAACGCGTGAGCGATGCCGGGCGCGGGCCGCTGCTCGATCACCTTAGCCTGGCAGAGGACCTCCCAGAAGAACTCCCAGACGCGACGGCCAAGCGGATGCAGCGAGAAGTCAGCGTCCTCTTTCGAGCGCAGAATTGTCCGCAGAATCGGCCCGAAGCGCCAGAAGAAGAGGCCGCCGGAAATCAGGATGCAGAAAGCAAGAAGGCCCATCTCCGATGCGGAGAAATGGGCTGGTTCTGCGAAAATTGGTAGAAGGAATGCGCCCGGCATTGCAGCCGGAGACCACGAAGCGGAGTGTACAACCAGCATCCGAACCCATCCCGCCGGGCGACGCCTGTGTTGGCGCATCGCTCGCAATCGCAACGACTGTTGCAGGAGGTTCCGGTTTCTTCAGAGGCCAGCTAACAAAAGCCTAGTAGCTGATGAACTCGGTGCTCCCGCGGCGTAGACGAAGTCCGGTAAGGCCGAAGAACGTTGCCAGAATCAGCGTGGTCGCGTTCCAGTAGGCAACTGGATGAGCCCAGCCCGGAGAGTAGGTTAGATCCTGACCCGACCACAGTGTCAGTAGCGTCGACACGATGAGGCACTGGAAACAGATGACCAGGAAGAGTTGGCCGCGACGGCGACGCTTGTCCAGGTGTTCCACTTCGTCCGGGGTAAGATTCCGTTCCTTCGGGCTCAGCAACATGTTCGCCATCGGTCTTGTTCTCTCCTGCGTCGGTTCAGTACAGACCCATTAAATCACAGCTTGCTCATTTAGTTGGCCTAAAGGGTTTGTATCGGCTGAATGAAGCATTCGATTCAGGGGTTCGTCTACGCAGCGAAGGATAGCTGAATGTCCATTCATTCGTAAAGGCCGAAATCGATGGGCCTTCGCCTACTCATCCAGCGAGCGCCACGCTTCGCCTAGCCAGTGCTTGACCAGCCGAAGGCCTGTTCTCTTCTCGTTGTCGACCGGCGGCTTCACCCCATCGACCTCCAACCCATTGCCACCCGGCCCTGGCCCTGGTGAATGTGCCAGATAGTCCTGTGCCGGCAAACCGCCGTGTCGCGCCAAAATGGAGGTCAGTTGCGCCTCGTCGACACCGTTTTTGCGGACGAGCCAGCACTCCTGGTCGCCCTCCCATCCCGGTTCATGTTTCCAGCTCCTGTAGCGCGTATTGCCCGCCGGTAGCAGCCAAAGCTGGTAGTTCGCCAAGTCTGCGCCCGCAAGCACATTCCGCGTCATGTGCTTCCATGTCCGGGCTGTGTAGGGAACATCCCAATCCGCGTGGCGAAAACAGTCAATATCGCCACCCGTGTAGACCAGGATAAGGTCCGGCTTGATCTCCTCTACGTCCGACGGCTTGAAGAGCCGCTTTGCAAAATCCGCGGTATTCAAGCCCCACGGGTCGTACACGGCCCAATGTGAGTAATACGTTACCAGCCCCGCTTCGCTCAGGATCAGCTTGCCGGGCGGCAGGTTCGCCATCTCCTGCGCGATGGCGCGCCGGTTGTCGTACTGCAGAACGTAAGCATATTTGCCTTCTGTGAACCAGATCCGCGCGATCAGCACTACCCACAGGAGAACGCTTAGCCGCAGCAGCGTCGGCGCCTTCAGGCGCAGCTCCGTCCAGTTCATCGCAATCAGCAGCGCCGTCCCGATCGGCAGATAGATGAAGAACCGGTGGCCGACGTTCTGGTCCAGTCGCATGGCGAGGTAAAACAGGTTCGGCAGCACAACGATGCACAACAGAACAGCCCGGTTCCGGGCATCAGCTAGACGCCCGCGCATTGCAAAGATCAGCACTACCAGGGAGAAGAGGCCAAGAAGCTTCCATTGCTTCAGCGAGGTCTCGACAAACAGATGCCAGATGCGCGGCGCACTTGCTTTCACAAGGAAGGGCAGCGGTAGCATCTGGCCGAAGTAATGCCAACGCCAGACGAAGTAGCAGAGTCCCGGCACAACAAACAAAACCGTGTAAAGCGCCAGCCGCCGCGAACGAGCCGGATAGATCATCAGACCGGCAATCAGCATGGGAACGACAAACACCACTCCGTCCGGACGGAAGAGGCAAAGCACCAGGCCGGCGATTGCCATCGCAGCATCGTTTCTTTGAAGAAAGAAGTAAACGAACGCAATCAGCAGATAGGCGAACGGCAGGCTTGAAAAGCCCCCGATCGCCGCCACGATCTGTGGCATCAGGGCGATGGTGCCCACTACGAAGAACAGAGAGAGCAACTTCGGCTTGCGCCCTGCGATCCTGATCAGAAGGTCCGCCAGCAGCAGAATCGACGCAACATTCAGTACCGCCACCAGCCACATCGGATCGATGTGCAGCTTCATACCCAGCGAGATCAGCGCCATCCAAGCGAAGTCGGTTGCACCTTCAGCGCGCGGGCCCATCGGAATGAACGTGATGGCGCCGTTGACTGCTAGGTTCCGGCTGAACTGAAAGAGGATCGCCGCGTCTTCGGCCGGAAGGAACAGCTTCGGTGTCAAGAGCAGAAGGAGCGACGCCATCGCACCATAAACCGCAATGGCCCAAACCAGCACCTTATCGAAAAGCGTCCATCCTGGGTCCGGTTCGGCATAATTCAATTTGACAGGGGAATCCGACAGCAGCATGGGTGGTTGGCCTTTCCGGCTTCTTACACGATTGCAAACGCTGAGCTGAATTGATCTGTGAATTAGCTTTCGGTGCGTCGATTATAGCAACGCGCTCAAGGCGTTAGATCGCCTCTGCAGGGTCTCGCCCTACCCTGGTAACCCGGTCGGTACGTCAGCTTCAAGCCATCTGAGGCAGTCTATAGATGTCATCCAGTCCCCGCCGCTTGCTGACCTTCTTCGCTATCGGTCGGCCGGAGTGGTTCGTTGATCCCTCCGGTCGCATCCCCCGACGCCGCGTTCTAAATGAACGCCACTGACTGGATGCTGGTCACGTCGAAGCGCTTGCGGCATCGAATGTTTTTGCAGCCGAGCATGTCGTCGCGGCGGACCATATAGCTCTGTGCCTTGGCGAAGCGGGCGCGGTCCCGGTCGTCTGCACCGCGCGGGAGCTGGGCCTTCTTCCGGCGGACCAGCCAGCTTACCTCGTACTCCCCGGGCTGACCGCAGTGCGGACATGTGATCGTATGCGTACGGCTCTCGGGCCGTTCATCAAAAAAATCGCGTTCTTCCATGCGTGGTGTCCCTCCCCTTTTGGTGCCGACGCGGGCAATACTTCTGCGCCTCCAGTATCTTAGGCCTTGTGTGTCTCAGAGTGAAGTAGTGGATAATGACCGAGTCGCCAGCTTTTGTTCTTGGTGATGGGGAAAGAAAGTGGCATGAAGAAGGCAAAAAAGAGAGTGTTTTCGATTGTGAAGGCGGTCAAGGAGAATGCGCGAGACCGCGTCGGCACGCCGCCGCCGGAGCGCGTCATTCCGGACCCCAAACAGAAGCTCGCGGCGAAGCCGAAGCATCAAGAGACGCTGGCCGATCTGCTCGAAAAGCAGGATGGCGACGTCTAACCCACCTGCGGCTTGGCCGCTGAAGACTCTCGAACGAGGAATTATGTACAGAATTGGACTTT
This sequence comes from Granulicella aggregans, assembly GCF_014203275.1. Classification (GTDB taxonomy): domain Bacteria; phylum Acidobacteriota; class Terriglobia; order Terriglobales; family Acidobacteriaceae; genus Edaphobacter. The sequence continues at coordinate 157,977 of NZ_JACHIP010000002.1, read as the reverse complement.
CAGTGGTCGCGCTTGCGGCGATGACGTTTGCGGCGCAAGCGCAGACGATTCAGGTGAACAAAGATAACCGGACGATCGCTATCACTACGACGGACGAGGCACAGGCAATTGCAGACCGGGCGATCGTCTCGATCGGGTTCACGGTGTATGGGCCGGATCAGGATTCGACCTATGGGGAGGCGTCGAAGGTCTCGAACGCCGTAGTAAAGGCACTCAAGGACGCCGGAGTGAAGGCCGAGGGGATTGAGAGCCGCGAGCAGAATCTGACGGCGATCGATGACAACGACAAGGTGCGGTATAGCAAAGGAATTCGGTTCGTAGCGGCGCAGTCGTGGGGCGTCACGGTGCCGGCGAAGGATGCCGCGGAGACGTTGCATCTGGCGATTACGGCGGGAGCGAATAACAGCGGTGGGATCGACTGGCAACTTGTAGACGATCAGGCGCTCGAATCTGAAGCCGCAACGAAGGCGCTGGTGCATGCTCAGCAGATCGCGGAGGGAATGGCGAAGGGACTGAAGGTGACGCTTGGACCGCTGGTCTATGCCAGCAATCAAACGCCTTCAAACGCGCAACCCCGTCAGTTCGACAGGTTGAACGCCTTCGCCAAGATTTCCGATGCTCGAGAGCGATTCCAGCCCCTCGCAATCAGCCCCGCGAAGATCTCCAGGTCCGCTACTGTGTACGCGGTTTTCTCACTGCAATAGCTCTACCTCGATGGCCCTCGGCTCTGCGCCTGACTCATGCTTCCGATAAGCTTGAAGCATGAGTCAGGACGTTGCACTCGCAATCTTTGAATTTGTTGTTCTTCTTTTGGCGATTTCGATCCACGATGCCGCCCAGGCATGGATGGCTAATCGCCTCGGCGACCCAACAGCCAAGATGCTCGGCCGGATCAGCCTGAACCCGCTGAAGCACTACGACGTTCTCGGGACGATCATTTGGCCCGCCCTCTTCATCTTTCGCAGCCCTCTGGTGCTCGGCTGGGGCAAGCCCATCCCGATCACAACGCGCAACCTGAAGCGCTACAAAGATGAGATGTTTATCTATCTGACCGGCCCGCTTGCGCACCTGGCGGCGGCTGCGGTCTGCCTGGCTATACTGGTGGTGCTAAAGCATACGGTTGCCGGCACGACGGAGTCGCTCGATATCGCCTCGCGACTGGCCTTCCGCGATCCCATGGTCTCGACGCTCGACCTGCCGCCGATCTTCCCCATCCTGCTGTTTCTCTACTACGGCATCCTGGTGAATCTGCTGCTCTTCGCCTTCAACTTGATCCCTCTGCCGTCGCTCGACGGCGGGAAGGTGTTGCGCTACTTCTTGCCCTACAACGCTCAGCAGACCTTCGACAGTTGGAGCTTCTACCTGATGATCGCCTTCTTTTTCATCGGCTTCCGAATCATCATGTTCATTCTGGTCCCGATGCTGACGATCTTTGATAGCGTCCTGAACGCGCTTTAACACTGGTCGATCAAGTACCATGGCCTATTGAGGAACACAGCAGGGAATGACACTTTCGACGACTGAATTAGGGCAAAATCCGGCCCCTGCCGGCGGACGGCCACGCGTGCTGAGCGGCATGCGGCCGACAGGAAAACTGCATCTCGGAAACTACATGGGAGCGCTGTACAACTGGGTCAAGCTGCAGCACGAGTTCGAGTGCTACTTCTTCATCGCGGACTGGCATGCGCTGACGACGGACTACGCGGACACCTCGAAGATCAACGCCAATATTGACGACGTCGTCCTGGACTTCCTCGCGGCGGGACTTGATCCGAGCCGATGCACCATCTTCATTCAGAGCGCGGTACCGGCTCATGCGGTTCTCCACCTGCTCTTGAGCAACATCACGCCCGTGACTTGGCTGGAGCGTGTTCCCACGTATAAGGACCAGCAGGAACAGCTAAAGGAGAAAGACCTCGCGACCTATGGCTTTCTCGGATATCCGCTGCTGCAGTCGGCGGACATCCTGCTGTACAAGCCGAAGTACGTTCCGGTAGGTCAGGATCAGGCAGCGCACGTCGAGATCACGCGTGAGATTGCGCGACGGTTCAATCACATCTACGGATCGAAGACGACGTCGGTCCTGTCCGAAGCTCACTCCGATAAGGAGAAACTTACGGCCGAGCTATCGCAGATTGCTCCGGTCAACGAGATTCTTCCCGAACCTGCTGTTATGCTGACGCCCTCGCCAAAGCTGCCAGGACTCGACGGTCGCAAGATGTCGAAGAGCTACGGCAATACGATTCTGTTGTCCGAGACTGAGCCGGATATTCGCGCGAAGTTGAAGACGATGGTGACCGATCCAGCACGCGTGAGGCGGACTGATCCGGGCAATCCGGACGTCTGCCCGGTCTTCGATCTGCACAAGGTCTTCTCGAGCGATGACGTGCAGGCGGAGGTCCGCCAGGGCTGCACGACTGCGGGCATTGGTTGCATTCAGTGCAAGGGCTGGCTCGCGGACGCAGTTGTAAAGGAACTGAAGCCGATCCAGGAAAGGCGAGCTTACTATGAGTCCCATCCAGAGGAAGTTGCCGCGATCCTTGAGGCCGGAAACATCAAGGCCAACGAGCGTGCGAACCTGACGATGAGTGACGTTCGCAGAGCGATGGGGTTGAGATAGTCATGGCCGAGGAGATTGTTCAAAGCGACGCAGTTGAGGCTGAAGATCCAAGCGAGAGTGCGGCAGTGAGCGGAGATGCAGGTCCTTCGACTCCGCTGCGCTCCGCTCAAGATGACGGTTCTGGGGACTCTTCGAAAGAAAACGATGCAGTGAGCGAGCCTACTCTGCAGGAGCCCTTCGCGCTCGAGTCCCGTCCCATCGCTGCGCCCCTGCCGGAGTCGAAGCGCGGCGACGCGAAGAAGAATTCAGCCGCCAAGGAAGAAGCTTCACAGTCGCCGTTCTCCGTCACCGTGGGACAGGTCTATGATGGGCCGTTCGACCTACTGCTCGACCTGATCCGCAAGCAAAATATAGACATCTACGACATCCCGATCTCGCAGATCACGTCGCAGTTTCTCGAGTACACGCACCACCTCAAGCAAGTCGATGTCGATTCTGCAGGCGAGTTCATCTACATGGCGTCGCTGCTGATCCACATCAAGAGCAAGACCATGCTGCCACGCGACCCCAGCGATGTTACGGGGGCTGATTCCGAAGATCCGCGCCGCGAGTTGGTAGAGCGTCTGCTGGAGCACGAGCGCTTCAAGGCTGCCGCGCAGATGCTCATGCAGAAGCAGCAGATCGAAGAGGCGACCTGGTCGGTCCCCGGCATTCGCGAGTTTCGCGAGGACACGAGTGCCGAGCGCGAGATCGCCGCAGATGTCCCGGATCTGGTTCGTGTCTTCCAGGACATTCTGGCCCGGATGAGGTCGCGACCGGTGCTGAATGTGGACGAGGAATCGGTGACGGTTGCGCAGATGATCGAGTATGTGAAGCGCCGGCTGCTGATGGAGGAGAAGCCGGTCTCACTGCGCAAGCTGCTGCACCAGACGCACTCGGAGCGCGCGCTGATTTGCATGTTTCTGGCAATGCTGGAGCTGGTAAGGCTTCAGGCTGTTCTGCTGAATCAGCCCGCATTGATGGGGGACATCCTCATCAAGAAGACGGAGAACTTCGATGCGGTCTTCGCAGATCAGGCTCAGACTCGGGACGACTGGCGCTAACGACTGGGCGATCCACCCACGTCTCAGAAACGAGACGTGGGGCACCCGATTCGCGACTACTTCGTAATCTTCACAAACTCGTCTGTCTTCTCCCAACGCACATGCAGCTCGGCCGAGGTAGCCGTCGTGTTCTCGAAGCTGATGGACATGACTTCCTGCGGGCTGGCCATCGGCTTCGCGGTCATCGGTACCCGACCCAGGTCCTGAGTAATGTCATACTCTGTGCCCCACTGGCCCGTCTGCTTGTTGAGGATCAACAGCCACTCCTTTTCGCTGGGGTAGCTGTAGATGGTGTGCGTCCCAGCTGGCACCAGCAGCTTTCCGAAGTGCAGGTCGGATGTGGTGGTAATAGTAGTGGCGGGGTTCGCGCCGGTGCGCCAGACCTTTCCGTAGGGAACCAGGCCGCCCACGATCTTGCGGCCGCGCACCGAGGGAGCATTGTAGGCGATCGTGATCTTGGCGTCGCCCACTGTCGCCATGGCGGTCGCGGCGGGGCTGGCGAGGGGCTTGCCGGAGTCGGCTGTCTGGGCGGCGCAACCCAGCGTCGGGACGGCGAGAGTGGAACTGGCAAGCAGCAGCGTACAGGCAAGGGAGCGGAGGAACATTTCGGAGGGTCTCGCTTTCTTCGAATCGGCTACACGAACGTCTCCGATGTTCAAGCGTGACGCGGCAGGTGTCAACTTCGGGTGTTTGCCGGATGGAAGTGTCCGACAGGTCGTGCTAGGCTTAAGCCATGCACCCGTAGCTCAGCTGGATAGAGCGGCAGCCTCCGAAGCTGTAGGTCAGAAGTTCGAATCTTCTCGGGTGCACCATCCCTTTCCATCAAATATTTATGCAGACACTCCGTCAACCCCAGCAACCGGATGCGAGACCGTCTGGACCCCTCCACGTTGATCTGCAAACTCGGAGCGGACCGGTGCGCTCTGCCCCACAGGCATGGGCAAAAATCCAATTTCCACGGATTTGGGTCAATGTCTTCTTTTCGTTGGTTGGAGCAGTCACCTTCGTTCTCGGCTTCGTCCTTACCAAGACAGCCCGGGGGTGGGTCCTAGGGCAATGGCTCATCAGTTACGAAGGAGGATTTGTACGACGGGGGCTACCGGGTGAAGTCTTCTACCTGCTTGGAAAGCTGTTTCACGTCTCCCCCGTGGCATTTCTTCTGGTCTCGTGTTTCGCGCTTTATGCACTGATCTTTGTTTCTGTCCGAAGTCTCGCAATGGCATCTTCACGGAATGTGTGGCTTATGGCGCTCCTGTTGTCCCCTGCCACTTTCTGGTTCCAGATCCTGCACCCGCACAACGGGTTCAACAAAGAGATCCTCTACCTCGCCACGCTTTCGGTGTTCGCTGTCCTTCTATCCAAATTTCAGATAAGTGGGATTATGGCGTCGCTCTACATGTCGATTGCGGTGGTTTTGGTAGTGCTGTCGCACGAAGGGATGGTGTTCTATGCGCCATACTTTTTTGCCCTTCTCGTCATCAGCGGCAAGACCGTGCGGCAGGCGGCGATCGAGTGCTCCGTGCCGGCCTTACTGGGGCTGGCGGTTGCGTACCTTTGCTCCCAACACAGCGGCAACGTAGAGGCGGCATCGCAGATATGTTCTTCGCTCGGTTACAAATTAGATCTGGAAGGGAACTCGCAGATCTGTGCCGGCGGTGCAATTGCGTATTTCACTCGAAGCATGGCCTACGCACGCGCGAATACGCTGGACAGTATGCGGAAGTACCATTTTCTGGTGGTGTTCCCCATCTTCGCAGCCATCGCCATTCTACCGGCGGTTGCAGAGAGTGCCCGGATGCTCCGCTCGCGGATGAAACGCGAGGTTGCTGTCTTATGGACGACGGTCGTAATATCGTTTCTCGGCACGGTCATTCTGTTTGTCTATGCATACGATTGGAATCGCTGGATTTACATCCACATCGCGAGCATCACCGTACTGCTTTTGTTCATGGATGGGAAGATCCAGCGAAAGTCCGGAGATGAAACTCCTCCAAACCGGCAGATGACAGTAAAGCGGCAAGCTGCCTGGGCAGTTATCTACGTGCTTTACGCAATACTGTGTTTCACGCCAAATGCCATTCAGGCTGCAAGTCTGGGTTTCCTGAATCGGCTAACGCACTCGCAGCACGCAATGCCTCCCGCTGCCTCGTGAGGTTTGCAATCAAAGCGACGTAAGTTCGTTGGCCTCATAATCTTCCGGTAGCGCGGCGATCGCCTCCGGCTTGCGGGGGCGTATCTTCGCCGGAATGCCAACTGCAATCGAGTTCGAGGGCACGTCCGTGATGACGACCGCGTTTGCCCCTATGGCGACATCGTCCCCAATCTTGATGGGTCCCAGAATCTTCGCTCCTGCCCCGATGTCACAGCGATTGCCGATCACTGGCGATCCGCGAACGAGCCGGTGGCGCAGGCCGATGGTGACGCCGTTGCGCAGGATGACATCATCGCCGAGCACGGCGTCGCCGCTGACGACGATGTCGAAGGCGTGTTCGATCATGAGTCGCTTGCCGACGACTGTCTCGCAGGGAAGTTCGACGCCGGTGACCATCTCACTGAAGACCTTCAACACCTTGTAGAGCATCGAGAAAGGCTTGCGGATCAATCCTGACTTGATGGTGTAGCGCCATTGCCCGAAGCGATAGGTTGCCATCGCCCACAGACCACGGTGGCCGATGGCGCCGTTATAGTTTGCCCAGTCTTCCTTGAAGTCCTTGAACATCGTCCCGCTCCAGAGGGTTATGGGGTGGATTTGTACTCGATGATCGCTGCGTTGCCGCCGCGCTGGCGCTGCCTGCGATATCGAAGCTGGCCGAAGAAGATCGGAATCTGCTGCAGGTGGGAGTGAACGCTGTAGGCGGCCAATAACTTCGTGGATTCAGTGCGGCTTCGAACCTTCATCGCGGTGCGTGCGAACAGTGCGAGCGCGACGAGAAGGAAGAGAAATAAGGGTAGTAGCGACCACATCAGGATCGAAAGCAGAGTCGCAAACGCTGGCCCGCAGGTCCAGAATATCCCGCGTGTCCAGTTGCTGCTGCTTTCGGCGCTCCAGAGTGGATCGTTCGTGTTCGCGTACATCGAAGAGATCTCGGCATACGCATAGCCGGTGCGAACGGATCGCCGCCAGTACTGCTTGAGGGTGTACATCGCCAGGTCATGCAGCGTCATGGGCGCATCGATATGCAGGATGCGATTGCCAAGGCCGCGCATGCGACGGCAGAGATCCGGCTCTTCGCCTGCGATCAGAGATTCGTTATAGCCGCCGACGCTCTCGAGCGCCGACCGGCGGACAAGGGCATCGCCGCCAAAGAAGATCGACCAACTGCTGCCCGTGCTCGATGCCGCGTTCCAGTCCATGTCGAAGATGGCGTTGTAGATCGAATCGGCGGTCCGCATCTCGCGCCGATCCCCGTAGACGCCGGCGATGCTCCCGTCCGCAAGCCGGGGTAGGGAAGTAGCGACAAACTCCGCATTGAGCAGCGTATCGCCATCGAGAAAGAGAATGAACGGAGTATCCGTCGCTGTCCAACCAGCGTTGCGACCACGCGCGGCTGTCGTTGGTCCATCGAGCACGATCGTCCTCACTCCCATGCTCTTTGCCAACGCGACCGACCCGTCAGTCGAAGAGGAGTCGACATAGATCACGTCCAGCAGGTCGCCGGGATAGTTCATCGCTAGGACCGAGGTGAGGCAGGCGCGCAGGCGCTCGCCTTCATTGCGTCCGATGACGACAACACCGATGCGTGGAAGGGACGAATTGGCAGTGGTGTCGCTCATACGGTCGTCTCGATCTCTGCGTTCGCATGCTCGGCCATGGGCGCGACGGCGTCAAGCATCAAAGCTTCAAGCGCGATGCCCGAGCGTTCCCACGTGAATTGCTGAATTAGTTCATGTCCCTGCTTTGCCAGCCTTAGTCGAAGTTCCCTATCGAGCACGAGCCGGATGATGTTCGCCGCGAGCGCAGCCGGATCTTTGATCGGGCTCACCAGCGCGGTCTCGTTGTCTATCGCAAATGCCTCGTCGGCTCCACCGCGTGTCACGGCGATCGCACCACCGCACATCAGAGCCTCCGCTGGCGGCAGCCCCCAGCCTTCGGTCCAGCTTGGGCTGATGAAGACCGCGGCGCGGTTGTAGAAGCTGTTCAGCATATCCTGCGGCGGTTGGTGGTGATATTCGACTCCCGGCGGCAACTTCGGCGGCGCGGGATCGATGCCGAACAGTGTCAGACGTAGCTCCGGAATCGTCTGTCGCGCAATCTCAAAGGCCGCGAGACCGTCCGCTGAACCCTTCCATTCCACGATGTGATACAGCATCAGCAACTGATGCGGATCGCGATCTTCAGATGGCACCGTCTGCCTAAACCGGGTGAAGTCCATGCCGTTGGGGATCAGATGAGACGTCAGTCCCATCTCGGTGGCGATGCGCTGCAGCCATCCGGCGATGACGATCTTTTCGAACGGCGCCTTCCATGTGTCGAAGACGCGCTCTTCCGGTCCGGACCAAGTCTCGAGATGTTGAATGATATAGAAACGTCTGCCCTTGCCCGGAGGGTAGGTGATCGCCCACTCGACTGTCTCCCACGCCGTGGCGACAACGATATCCGCATCGGGAACATTCGCCGCCGAAAGATCCTTCGTCCAGGGCATGCCTACAGCAGGGGAGACGGTAAACCAGTGATCGGGGCGATAGCCGTTCGTCCACTTCATCTTGAAGTAACGCATCACCGCTTTTATCTTTGCCTTCAACCCAAGAGAAGACAGCGGCTCATCGATCCGCAGCAGGTTCGGATGGATGACCTTCACCTGATGGCCTCGCGCGACTAAAAAATTCGCGTACTCGTACACCACCTTGAAGCCCCCCGCCGGCTTGGCCGCGGACATAGGCAGAAGAAAGGTGATGCGAAGCGAATTGGCGCTGGAGGTCATACGGTTGTCCGGGAGTTACGCCTCGGAACTCTCCTTGAAGAAGTACGCAACGCGCCGGGCGACCAGCTCGGGTTCCATGGCCGGATCGAATCCGCGAACCCCTCGTTTTGCAATCAAGTCGGCCCAGGGAAGATTTGCTGACTCTTCGATTCGCCTTGCGAGCAGATCTTCGATGTTTCCGATAACCCGTGCCGGAACACCGCCAACTACGGTTCCCGGAGGAACGTCCTTCGTGACGACCGCCCCCGCGGCGACGATCGCGTTGGGGCCAATCGTAATGCCGGGCATGACGATCGCGTTATGCCCGATGAAGACATTGTCCTTGATACGGACCGCTCCGACTCCCTCGAGCGCGACGTTGTATGCGCGGTTCAGCATCGCGTTCGAGCCGTCGTGACCCAGGATGGTACACGTCGCGAACTGAACATTATTGCCTAGTTCGACATACTTTGGATCAGAGAACTGGGTCGACATCAGGATGCTGCAGTGCTCGCCCTGAGCGTGAAAGACCTTTCGCGCGCGCAGAAAGTCGGCGTACTCGGAGCCGCCCGGACCGCATAACTTCAGGTAGAGCGACGTAAGTCTCCCGGTCCTGAAGGCAATCTTTCTGATGAGGTTCTTGAGCATAGTTCAGAGGCCCTGCTTATCCCAGAATGAGCTTCTTGACGAAGTGGCCGATGCCGAGAAATCCGAGAAACATCGCCGTCGAATAGATGTCCTGCCGCCACACACTGACCTTCTCCTTCCAGACACCCCAGGTCAGCACCAAGTAAAAGGGGAAGTCGCCTGCAGCCACGCTGATGACCGCACCGCGCAGACCGAAGTGAGCATACGCGATAGGGAGAGCGAGGAACATCGTAGCGCAATAGCATGCCGTTCCGATGGCGTTGTACTTTGACTTCCCGAGCGCGAAGAGAATATCGCCGATGGTTGCGTACATCAGCGTATGCCATAGACCAAGCGCAAGGATTGGGATCATCCACGCCGTGTCGGCGTAACGTTTGTCATAAAGGTGAGGGATGATGGTGCCACCGAAGTTGACTACCAGGCTGAGGACCAACGAACCAGCGGCAAGCACGTAGAAACGATACTTCAGGCAGTTCTTGCGGAACTCCGGCAGGGGCAGATGAACCAGCTTCGAGATGAAGGGAAGACCTACACGGTAGGAGAACTGCTGGATGACCTGTCGCGGAATATCCGCAAAGGTGAAGGCGACGATATATACGCCTAGGATACTAGCCCCGACAAGCCGTCCCAGGATAAGCCGGTCAGCCTGCGACGCCATATAGTAAAGCGCCGTCCCGAGCATGATCCACTTCCCGAAATGAACGAGGCTGTGGACCGCGTCTTTCTCCCAGGCGAAGGAGTTCCTCCTTCCCGGAAGAATCTTCGGCAGGTGGCTTATCGAGGTCTTCAGAACCGAGGCAGCAAGAGATCCACCCACGAGCGACCAGATGCTGTGGGTGGCCACCGCGAGACCATAGGTGACAAGAATCGTGACTATCTGGCTGGAAAGATCGATCATCAACAGCCGCTTGACGCCGATATGTCGAGCGGCCGTCATCAGGTTGCTGCTGGCAAAGCCGTCGATGACTGTGCTGAACGCGACAATCGGAATCAGCATGTAGAGTCGGGAATCGCGATAAAAGTGTGCGGCAGGTATTGTAAGGATGAGAGCGACAACCCAGAGGAAACAGCCGCGAACAACCTGGATCGTCCACGCTGTATCAAGAAATATAGGCTCGTCGCCGCGCGGTGATCCGATCACTCCGGGAAGGAGACCAATGTCAGAGATCAGGGTCGCTCCCAGCGTGATCGTGCTTACGAGGCCCATAAGGCCGAAGTATTCTGGCACCAACATGTGCGTGAGCAGTGTGTTGTTTACCAACCTCAGAGACTGAGAGATCCCATAGGACCCTGCGGTCCAAAGGGTCGCCTTAAGCGCTGTTCCTTCGAGATTGCGCTGTTTCGTTGCCTGGAGTACCTCAACAGCCGCAGCCCCGCCCTCGATCTCTTCGGTGGTAAGCGGTGGCAGCAGGGAATCAGAGGACGGCATAGGCTCCTTGGGGCGGGCTATTCAAAATCGGGACTAGCTTTGCCGGGCGTGTCGGAGCACGCCTAAGCGGCGCTTCGGCGATAGTCGGCGATGGTCTTGGCGACATCCTCTTCGGCGCGCTTCTCGGTCACTCCGTTCAGCACGATGGCGATTCCCGCGATCTTCAGCCGTTCCAGCAGGCGCGCTGCGCGGACAAGCTCGTCCTTGCGAGTTTCGCCAGAATCGACGATCAGCACCGTTCCATCGGCGGTGCGTGCAAAGTGTTCCGTATACGCGGAGGTGAAGAGCGGGTCGGCTGCAACCAGGATGGTGTTGTAGTAGCTGCGAGAGCGACGCAGCAACTCTGCGACCTCCGAAGCCGGAAGCGAGATGACGCGATAGGGCTCTTTGTCGACCTCGGTGGAGAGCTGGGCTGAGCCATCTGTAACCGTGAGCAGACGCGGATTCGGCTGTCCAGTTTCGACGCCGGCCGTCTTGGTTGTCGGCTTCGCCTGTCCGGGGTGCAGTATGTTGACCACCAGGACGCGCAAACCGTTGCTTGAAAGCTCAGCGCCGAGCCGTTCCACGATGGTGCTGGAGTTGCTCCGTCCCACCGAGGGGAACACAAAGGTACGTGCTCCGGTGCGGCGATGGGCTTGGTCCAGGCCACCCGCTAGACGCAGGAAGTACTCGCGTTGAATGTCCGGAGAAAACTCCGAGTCGCTCAGCAGCAGGCCGATTGGCGGGAAGCCAACCACTTTCCGGATGTCGCGGCTGGTGTAGATGTGCGGGTCGACTGCATCGGCGATGAACGCTGCAGCGAATCCGGATAGCAGGCACGCGATCAACAGCGCACCGTAAGCGATTGCGGTCTTGCGCTTGACCGCGCCGTTGGGAGGCAGAGCCGCTGAGAAGAGACGCACCGATCCAGGTGAGTCGCCCTCAAGCGAGACGTTCTGGAGACGTGTCTCGACTACGCCTTCCATGGCCAGCAGCCGGTCCACCTCTGAAGAGACCAGCTGGGATTGCTGGAGTCGGGGACGCGCTGTCGATGCCTCCGAAGTTGTCTTTGCAATGTCAGCGGACAGGTCATTCTCTAGGCTTGTTGCACGCGATTTGGCAGACAATGCCCGTTGCTGAATATGCGCGGAAGCCTTTCGGATCGCCTCTCGATTGATCTGTTCAAGACGTTGATCAATCTCAGAGTTATCGTTCTGCATCTGGAGGTAAGCGGGATTGGTAGGCTTCAGCCCGGTCATCAGCGAAAGATTCGCCGCCTTCTTGGCGGTCAGCCCGGATTTGATTGCTCCCACTGAGCCATCCAGGTTCACCTCTTCCTGAGCTGCCTGCAGTAGAGCAGGGCTGGGGGTGCTGCCCGTGCCCAGAGAGCGAAGTTCTGCGTCAGCCTCGGTCGCCTTCTCACGCGCGTCGCTGTACTCCTCGCGCAACTTGCCGAGCCTGTCATCAAAGGGATTGGCCCCGCCAGTGGCTTCATAGTGAGCCATGCCAACATCCTGCAGCAACTGGTTCTGCTTCTGCATGGCAGCGGCCAGCTGACGCTCGATGTCAGCTTTATCCTGCTTCAGGGTTGCCAGCTTCTGATCGTGGCCAAAGACTTCCTGGTCACGCGCATCGGCGAGGTACTGCGATGTAATTTCGTTGACGAAGTCCGCTACTGTTGCCGGACGATCGCTCTCAAGCGTTATCGCGACCTCATAGCTGTGTCCGACCTGCTCTACCTTCAACGCCTTCTGGAGTCTGAGAATCTGGTTCTGCTCCGGCTCGCCGGGAAAAATCTGAGGCCATGCCTGGGGGAACTTCCGGATCGCCTTCTGCAGCGTCTCGTAACGCGTTGCCGACGTCACCTGTTGTTCCAGGAAGGAGTCGTATTGGCGGTCATGATCGTGGCTGTCGCCCAGCGCAGTGGGGAAGATAGGCGAGACATAGACGACGGCTGTGGACTCGTAGGACGGCCTCATACGGTTGTGCAGCACCAAGGCGCCGAGCAGGCCTACTGAGAGCGCAACCCCGACCGCGAGCTTTGCGTGTCGGCGGATGAGGTCGAGGGGCTGAATGCCAACCCGTACAGGCTCGCCGGTGGAGGACGCAACTCCAGGTGGTGAGGCGATCGGGGAGAGCTCGCTGGTTGAGGGCATACTAGATCATTCTCCAGAGAAATTGATTTGAAGCATCGTGCGCTATCTTTGCCGTGCGTCTGTTGCCATGCGTCGATCGACTGCGTCTCGTGCCTAACGCGCCAACGTGAAGATCGTCCCAATTCCGATGATGGGAGATATCTGCTGGAAGAAGAAGCCAGTCTTTGCCAATCCACTGCGCGGCACGAAGATGACGTCTCCGTCGTGCAGCGCAATATCCGTTCCAGCCGGTGGCTGTAGAAGATCTTTGAACTTGACTGTCTGAATCTTTCCCGTTGAGGGTGTAATGACTTGGATCAACGGATTGCCCGCCTTCTCCGTAATGCCACCCGCGCTTGAAAGCAGAGTAGTCACCGTGCTGTTCCCAGCGAGCCTTACCGGGCCGGGGTGAGTTACCTCGCCCAGAACCGAGATCAGACTCGCCTGGTCTTCCGGAAAATAGACGATGTCGTTGCGTCTTAGCCGAACATTGTTCAGAGCTCGCTTGCTGTCGAAGCGTTCGCTCAGGTTTACATTCATCACCTTATCGTCGCCGCGATAAATCACACACTTGCGAGCCATCTGTGTCGTCTTATCGGCGTTGTAGACGAGCCCTGCACGTGTGACCGCCTCAAGCAAAGTTGGCGGTTGGTCGAATGTGATCACGCCGGGCTTTTCAATGGCTCCGAGCAGCAGAATGTGGTTTGAACCGTACTTGGTCACCTGTATGGTGGAAGACATCTCTCCGCTGTAGTACTTCGAGAGGGCTGTATCCACGGCTTTGGCGGCGTCATCTCGCGACTTTTCGCCGATATTCACCGTTCCGATGACAGGCATTGTGATGCGCCCGTCGGGGCCGATGACATGCGCGCCGCTCAACTCCGGCCGGCCGGAGACCGTGACGACTATGTCATCGCCGCCGCCCAGCAGATACTCCTCGTCCGCGCTTGGCTGACTGGCCTCAAGCTCGAGCGGATGCCGCTGCAGACCAGACTCCTGAGGAGTCGACCCGGTGGTGGTGGCACTGCCGTCCTGTCCGCCCGGCTGAGCTTGAGAGAATGCCTGTGAAGACGCGCTCGCGAACAGCATTCCGCAGCCTATCGCGGATACCTGCAGGAACCGTCCAAGGAGAGTTTGGGGAGTGAACTTCATGAAATCTCCTGAGTATGATTGGCGGCTTTGGCGGCCAGAATCTCCTGTGGCGCAACTTCGACTACGGTATCCCGCGTCGTGCGAACCCAGGTAGCTCCCTTTCCGGAGGCGCGTACGGCGGAAGTAACCATCGTGACCCGCCAGAAGAGATATACCGGAGACAGCAAAAGAGCCTGTAGGCTGCCTTTGCGGTCTGGACTGACTCTAACGATCGCGGCCATGTGCAGCAGGATGACGCCGAAAGCGATGAGCACGTAGCTCCGAGTCAGGCTGGTTGGGTAGAGCAGGAGAAGTCCCAGCGAAAAGACCTCAAGGGCGAGGGGAAGCCCGAGGAGGTCGATCAGGGGTTCAGAGAGCCTAAGTTTGCCTGCCGCTACATTGCCCACGAGCCGAAAGCCCCAGTCCCGCAGCAGGCGCAGGCGTCCACCCTCCCAGCGTGAGTGCTGGCTCGCCGAGGTGCTCGCGGAGAGCGGCATGTCGCCCAGCACGTAAGCTTCTTCGATAAAGCGGACTTTATAACCGCGCTCCACCAGCGATAGGTGGAACTCCATATCTTCAACGATCGAGTGGGCGTCGTAGGCCACGTCTTCCAGCACCTCGCGCCGCATCGCGAAGCCGTTGCCGAAGATGCCGCAGGAGAGACCAAGATTATCCCGACCTCGCGCGCGCACCACGTTGATGCCCAGAAACGCGAGCGAAGTAAGCCCGGTCCGCCACGAAGCCGAGAAGTTCCTCACCTGGTAACGGCATTGCACCACGGGAGAGGACGCAAGCTGCTTCAAGACGACTCGAACAATATTAGGCGAGACAGTCGAATCCGCATCGACGATCATCACCGCATCCGCCATTCCCGGGCCGAACGCGTACTCGAAACCGTGCTTCAGAGCATGACCCTTACCTGCACGGGATAGATCGTTGACTACCTCGACCCGCGCACCGGCCTTCCGCGCCCGTTCGGCGGTGGCGTCGCTGCAGTTGTGCGCAATCACCAGCACGTCGTCAGGGTTTCCGGTCGCCTCCGTCAGGCTTTGAACACAGCGGGCGATGCACAACTCTTCGTTGTGGCTTGGAACGATGATCATCATGCGTTTCGGGGTACGCGAACTGGCATCGTTGAAGTCATGCCGATAGTTCTCGAGTTCAGCTGCCGTGCCCTCGGAAGCATTCAGGGCAACCACGCCGCCAGTCACGGCCTCTTCCCGCCGGGCAGGCAGCATCGACCCGATCGTGAGCAGGAACAGCTCGACCACAAGCGGAAGAGTAACAAGCAGGAGAACCCATTTCAGGAAAACAGCGAGAGCCAGCAACACAGTTACTGCCATACGAACCTACAATCCCGAGACACCACCACAGCCTTAAGGGTATGCGTCGAAACCCATGTTTTCAACAAGGAAATGGCTTCTTCGGTGCAGATTGCAACGAATGTGTTAGACGCACCGCCGCAATCTTCAGAAGCGGCCTGTGCGCCGGGTTCGCGAGCCATGGGCTCGAAGTCACCTTGTACTGGGTGCGACCGAGTGAGCCACCTGGATACTGTTAGCTGCGATCGTCCAACCTCAGGCTCCGTGAAACCTGTAAATCGATCTCTCATCGACCGACTTCCTCTTTGAGGAAAGGGCGCGTGGTCGACCTGGGTTCAGCTGCGGGAGCTTTGGAATCGATTCGACGCAGGGCATCGGCGACCTTCGGTGCAAGGCGGAACAGACGCTCCTGCAGAAACGCAGTCCGGAAGAGTCTACGCAGGCTCGGCCGCATACCGACCAGCCAGATGTCCTGGTTGCGGTCGCGCATCTTGCTGCTCAGATCCACCAGGAAGCCCATCGCATCGGCACCGATCGATGTTGTGAGATTGAGATCCAGGATCATTGGCGAATCGAGATCTTCCAGCTTTTCCAGAGCCTGGTCGAACTCCTCCACTACTTCACCGGTAAATCTTCCCACCAGCGTGATGACCAACGCCTGGTTCTCCTGGAAGACCGAGATGCGCGAGAGCGCCGAAGTTCGAGGCTGCGTGGATACCGCCAGCATCTGCAACGACAGGTGACGAAGGATGCCCATCGCGTTGCGCGTGTACCGGCCGCCCAAACGGCCGGGCTCCTTGTAAAACCGGTGCATCCACTCGAGGCCGGACTTCTGCATCCACTCCGGAGCGCGAGTATGGGTGCCGGAGAGAAAGTCGAGCGAAGCTCCCACGCCGATGCAGACGGGCACATGCAGCCTGCTGCGGTGCATCGCCAGCCACTTTTCCTGCTTCGGATTCCCGAAGGCCACCAGCAGAATGTCGGCGTCCGACTCTTCAATCATTCGCAGGATGCTACCGTGATCCATGTCGTCTATGGAGCCAAAGGGAGGGGAGAATCGCCCCGCAATCTGCGCTCCGGGATAATTGCGCATGATCCACGCAGCAGCATCGCGAGAGCGTTCTTCGGTCGCGCCCAGCAAGAAGAGGCGTCGGCCTTTACGCTGTGAGAGTTCGGCCAGGCGCGGAAGCAGGTCTGATCCTGCCACGCGCTCTTTCAGCGGAGTTCCCATGATGCGCGAGGCCCAGACGAGCGGCATTCCATCGGGAAGCACGAGATCGCAGCGCTGAAGGATATCCATCAGTTCGTCGTCGCCAATCGCCTTCATCAGGAAGTCGATGTTCGCGGTGGCGATCTGGTGAAAGCCGTCCGTCTCGATCAACTTGTCCAGTGCTTCGATCGTCTCGTCCATCGACAGGTTGTCGATGGGTACGCCCAGGATTGCGATGCGTTTGAGTCCGCCTCCCATGTTTGCTCCCGCCTGCAGGATACTTGGTGTTCCGTCGCGATACGCCGTACTTGCGGACTCCCGCGAGGCGACGCCCCCGGTGCACATCTGGATGTCCAACTCGCTCTTCTGACGGCTGGACCAGACCCCAACTGGTCCCGTGATGCTGATCTGGGCTATATCCGTGCCGCAACCGGTCGCCGTGAGATCCGCGCCAGACAGAAGAATGGCATCATACTCAAACCTTTCGGTGCTTCCATCATACACCGGATGAACAGGGCCACCCAAACTCCGGCTCTCCCGAAAGTTCCCTCTCGGGACCATCGACAGGATGCTCGCCGCGCAATCATTGGCGGCTCCATTCAGCGGCCTTTCGTGCCGTCCAAGGGAGTGGCAGACGTTTCGCCGATGTCTCCGGCTATTAAACTTGACGCCATCAGCCGATAACTTTTCGCCGCAGCGGAGCTTCAACGCTACAACCTCACAATTGTCTTCCTTCGGCAACTGTGTCCTCTTCCGCACCAGGATTTGAGTTCTGCGAGACGGTCAGACCGACTTAGGGATCCAATCAAAGCGGGCCCGAAGAGATGCAATGGCAAAATCCATCAACCCTCCGATCATGGATGCTGTAAATAAGCCTGTCCATACATCTTTGGACCGCATCGAATCCCACGCGAAGGGGATGAATTCTTTGTGGAGACCCGGATACTGATTCTCTTGAGATGGCGCGGGGGAAGCCAACGGAAAGGTCGCGATCAGGACGCGATCTGCGGTTGCCTACCAGGGCTGGGGAGGGGAAACCCGTCCGCCCTTAGTCTCTTTCCAGGCCAGGCTCATTAGGTCGGCCAGCCGCTTCTGATTGCGCACCTCGCAGCGCGCATCCTCCCCGCTCCGAAGCCGGTTCCGCCATGCCCGCAACAGGTACCAGATCTCCTCCAGCCAGCGTACCGCGACCGCAGTCGAACCTTTGTGCTTCCGGTAGTAGAGCAGGGTGCTGCGCATCCGCCACAAGACCAATTGCGCTCCGGTCTGCGACATCTCGAGAGTCTTGATCTGGCGCGAAGATTCGCCACCTACATGGACCACGCAGATCTCCGGCCAGTACATGATCTTGTATCCGGCGCTTTGGATGCGCAGGCAGAGGTCTACCTCTTCGTAGTAGAGAAAGAACCTCGGATCGAAGAAGCCGTACCGATGCAGAATATCGGCGGGAATGATCGAGTAAGCGCCGGGTACCCAGTCAACCTCTGCCGCTTCCATGGGGTCGGCCCACGTCCGATCCGCCTGACCGAAGAAACGCGACCCGGGATACTTGTCGGCCAGGCCCGAGATCACGAGCAACTGGCGCATCGGATTGGGAAACATCCGCGCTGAGGGTTGCAGTTCACCGTCGCGCCCCACCAGCCGTCCGCTTGCCAGACCTACGGTGGGATCCGCCTCCATCTTCTCAAGGGACAAGCAAAGCGTGTCGCGTTGCAGGAATGCGTCCGAGTTGAGCAGGACGATATAACGGCCATGGGCAGCAGCAAAAGCAAGGTTGTTGGCGCGCCCGAAACCCAGATTCTCAGTGCTCTCGATGACCCGAACCCAGGGAAACTCCTCCCGAACCATCGCAGCCGATCCGTCGCGCGAGTGGTTGTCCACGACAATCGTCTCCACCACAAGGTTGCCGGTCGCGACCGCCACTGAATCGAGGCACTCACGCAACACGTCGCGGGTGTTGAAGGACACGATCAGAATCGAGATCGCGGGCTTCGGGGATCCAGTGTCGTTTGCTTCGTTCTGCATGAGTGGTAGCGTTCGCTCCGTGGCCTTGTCGATCTTTGCCTTCGTCTCTGGTCCGCACCTCGCGGCTCCAGACCTCAAATGCCGAGTCTTGCGTTCAGTCAGGATGAAACTTCTGGGGCACGGCTCGCTAGACCGCCGGTGCTGAGTCCGTGCCGCTCGAATACTCGGGCGAGAGTGCCGATGTTCGTATACAGATCATAGCTCGAAAGCACCTTCTCCCGGCCCGCCCTGGCGAGCGTCATGCGCCGGGCCGGATCACCTATTAGAGATGCCATGGCATCCGTCAGGTGAGGTTGGGAGGACGGCGGGACCAACAGCCCCTCCATCCCTGGTTCGATCAGTTCAGGTATTCCCGCTACAAATGTGCTGATGCAGGCGATCTGCATGGACATGGCTTCCATAAGAGCCACCGGAACTCCCTCGGCAAAACTGGGCAAGACGAAAAGGTCAGCCGTTCCCAAAAGGGCACGGGTCGCGGGGTGGCTCAGTGCGCCATGCAGTGTGACGGAATCCTTCAACCGATAGGTTTGAATAAAGTCCTCGAGCGAGCTGCGTCCGTCTCCGTCGCCTACGATACTTAATCTCACCTGGAGCCTGCGGTCAAGCAATTCCCGAAAAGCTCCGAGCAGAATCATCTGCCCCTTCGCCGGATGCAACCGGCCCACTGAAACGATATGCAGCGTCTCCCGCGTCGTCTCAGGTGGTGGAGCAAAGACCGCAGTCCGAACGCCCAGCCGGCAGACTTCAAACTTACCCCACGAAGCGACCGGCGCAATCTTGTACAACTGACTCCGGCAGAAGTCGCTAATGCAGGTCACAAAGCTTGCCTGTCGCAACTTCTGCTCTAGAAACGATGGACCCACATCGTAGAACTCCTCCGGCCCATGGATCGTCAGCGAGTACGGAATCCCCCAGGCGATCGACGTCAGCATGCCGACGGTAGCCACCGAACCGCCAAAGTGCACATGGAGATGGGTACATCCTCTTTGCAGCATCCATTCGCCGAGAAGGATGGCCTCGACCAGATAAAAGAGGGAATAGGCCATTCCGGGTAGATCCCACGGGCGCAGCGCCAGCGCTGCCGACAAGCCCCGTCCTACCACGCCCGGTCGCCGGACAAGAGTCCTGAACAGTATCTTGAGAATCGCCCCCTTGGGCGTTTCTTTGATGTAGAACGTGCGTGCCGCCTCGCGCGTCTCATCTTCGGGAAATCCTCCTGCCGGTGGATGAATCGAGTTAATCGATGCCGTTTCGATCGAGAAGCCGTGTTCCCGCATAAGCAGGACTTCATTCAAGAAAAAAGTATGGGAGATGGCCGGATACTGACTTAACAGATAGGCGATGCGGGTCGGCCCGGCGGTCGAGGGGGTCACCACGTCAGTCTACCGTCCAGTCGAAATTTGGCAGTCCCACGGGAGATGTAGGCTGGACGACCTTGACGCGGCTTCTATTCCTCGCGCACTTGGCCCCGAAGGGCGCCGTATCAAACCTTTGAGAGTCAATGACCAAGCCAGGCGACACCAATCCATTCAAGTGAAAGAATAGGAAGCTAAATAGTAATCTGGGGAATCTTTGGGAGCTCCAGCGAACGCGTACTACGAAATTCGGCCATTCGTCTGGCCGCAAACATGATGAGCTCAGGATGCCTTAAGCTACCCATAAGGTTATAAAGAAACCGTAATCAATTGCACACAACTTTCAGTCGATAGGAGTGGGCAATCGCGTTTCCGCGATAACCAGCTTCAGCGACTCCGGCCATGCAGCCGTCTTCCAGCCGAATGTTCGTGACAGCTTTTGGCAGTTCAGGCGCGAATTTCCTGGTCGAGCCGCGGGCGTAGGATACTCGCTGCTTGGAATTCCTGTGACCTTCGCCATGGTTGCATCTGGCTCTAATTCCTGAATCATCGCGATCGCTTCCCTCGCAAAGCCTGCCCAGGTCGTCTCGCCGCCGCCCGCAACATGATAGATGCCTTTGAATGGAGCGGCTGCTTCGCGCCCGTTCCCGCATTCCGCGATCGCGTGCGCCGCCACCTGCGCAAGACTCCGGCTCCAGGTCGGAGCTCCATGCTGATCGTCGACGATGCGCAACTCGCTCCGCTCCGCTGCTAACTTCAGGATCGTTCGAAGGAAGTTCTTCCCAGTCGATCCGTATACCCAGCTTGTCCGGAAGATCAGTGATGCCGCCCCGGACCCCAGGAGTGCCTGCTCTCCAGCCAGCTTGCTCGCGCCGTAGGTGCCCAACGGGCCGGTCGCATCCTCCTCGACCCACGGAACCGTTCCTTCGCCGTTGAAGACGTAGTCTGTTGAGAAGTGGAGGACCGAGGCTCCAATCGCCTTCGCTTCAAGCCCAATCACTTCTACGGCATCGCGGTTGATCGCATAGGCAAGCTCGGACTCGGACTCTGCTTTGTCCACGGCCGTATACGCTCCGGCACTCACGATCCAGTCAGGCCTTGCACTCCGCACAAAAGCGCGCACCGAATCGGCACTGGCGAGGTCCATCTCCGCGCGTGAGGGGGAGATCACCTCGCCGAAGGGAGCAAGTGTGTGCAACAGTTCGCCGCCCACCTGTCCCGAGGCTCCTGTCACCAGAAACCGCTGCCCGGCCAATCGAGCCACCCTAGTAGACCGTCTCTTCAAGGAGCCGAAGCAGATACTTTCCGTAGGTGCTCTTCTTGATGTCTTCGGCAAGCGCCGTCAGTTCAGCGGCATTAATGTAGCCGAGACGATAGGCGATCTCTTCCGGGCATGCGACCTTCAAGCCCTGTCGCTGCTCGATGGTGTGGATGAAGTTGGAGGCCTCGAGCAGGGAATCGTGCGTCCCCGTATCCAGCCATGCCAATCCACGACCGAGCACTTCCGTCCGCAACTCGCCCGCGTTTAGATACCAGATGTTGACGTCTGTGATCTCAAGCTCGCCGCGCGGCGAAGGTTTCAGGTTTTTCGCAATCTCGACCACACGGTTGTCGTAGAAGTAGACGCCTGTGACCGCGTAACGCGACTTCGGCTTCAGGGGTTTCTCTTCAAGCGACACCGCTCGCCGCTGATCGTCGAATTCCACCACGCCATAGCGCTCCGGGTCCATCACCGGATAAGCGAATACAGTCGCCCCCGTCGTACGCGAGGCAGCATCGCGCAGCGTCTTGGCAAAGTCATGGCCATAGAAGATGTTGTCGCCCAGAACCAGGCAGCAGCCT
Organism: Granulicella aggregans; assembly: GCF_014203275.1. Classification (GTDB taxonomy): domain Bacteria; phylum Acidobacteriota; class Terriglobia; order Terriglobales; family Acidobacteriaceae; genus Edaphobacter. The sequence continues at coordinate 136,337 of NZ_JACHIP010000002.1, read as the reverse complement.
TCGCCCGCGAGGAACTCTTCGCCAATCAGAAATGCCTGTGCCAGGCCGTCCGGCGAAGGCTGCACCGCGTACTGAATCTCGATCCCCCACTTCTTTCCGTCACCGAGCAACTGCTTGAACCGGGGCGTGTCGGAGGGCGTGGAGATGATCAGGATGTCTCGTATCCCCGCCAGCATCAGCACTGAGAGCGGATAGTAGATCATCGGCTTGTCGTAGACGGGAAGAAGCTGCTTGGATACCGCCTGTGTCACCGGATGAAGCCGCGTGCCGGAGCCGCCGGCGAGGATAATGCCCTTCATTTCGTACCTGCTTCCACTGCAGCCACCGCGAAATCTGTAAACGCCGCGCTGCTTCGATCGGCGTAGTTCTTATTCACCCACTGCTGATAGGCTCCGCTGGTCACGTCCTTCAACCACTCGGGGTTGTCGAGATACCACTGGACCGTCTTGCGCATCCCGGTCTCGAAGCTTTCGGCCGCGTGCCAGCCTAGTTCGCCTTCAATCTTGCGAGCGTCGATCGCATAGCGCCGGTCATGTCCGGGACGGTCCTGCACATAGGTGATCAGCTTGCTGTGCGGGACGAATGGCGAGTCTGGACGGAGCTCATCGAGTAGAGCACAGACTGTGTGAACCACCATGAGGTTTGCCCGCTGATTGCCACCACCCACGTTGTAGGTTTCGCCAAGACGGCCGTTCTCAAGAACCGTGGCGATCGCGCTACAGTGATCCGCTACAAACAGCCAGTCGCGAATCTGCTGGCCATCGCCGTAAACAGGCAATGGCTTGCCCGCCAGCGCATTCAAGATCATCAACGGGATCAGCTTTTCGGGAAACTGGAAGGGACCGTAGTTGTTCGAGCAGTTCGTGATCAACGCGGGAAGCTTGTACGTATGCACCCACGCGCGCACCAGCATGTCCGATGATGCCTTCGACGCGGCATACGGCGAGTTCGGCGCATACGGTGTCCTCTCGTGGAACGCCGGATCCTCGGGCGTCAACGTGCCGTACACTTCGTCCGTTGAAACATGCAGGAAGCGGAACAGTTCCTTTTCTTCCCCAGCCAACGACTCATAGAATGCCCGCGCGCAGCGCAGCATTGTGAACGTGCCATCGATATTGGTCTTCAGGAATGCTTCGGGTCCTGCAATCGACCGATCAACGTGGCTCTCGGCCGCGAAGTGAACGACCGCTGAAGGCCGATACTCGGCCAGCAGCTTTGCGACCAACTCGCCGTCATTGATGTCCCCGTGAACGAAGATGTGGCGAGGATTCGAGGCGATCGACGCGAGATTGCCCAGGTTCCCGGCATACGTCAGGGCGTCGAGATTGATCACCGTCTGACCCGCGGCGACCGCAGCGAGTACGAAGTTCGATCCTATGAATCCGGCGCCGCCGGTGACCAGCAGCGTCTTGTGCAAACTCATGGCGAATCCCTTTGTCTTGAGGAAAGTACATCGCTAGGTTACAGGCTGCGAGGCAAAATCTGCCTAACGAATTTGTTGTACATGCAAGGGGGGAACGGAAATTCAGACTATGGACCTCTCCATGAAAGCGATCGCAACAGGCATCAAGCAAAAACTCTCTGGAAGGCATACTTTCCCGTAGCGGCGGGTGCTTGAATCTCTTCGACCGAGCGAGTGGGACGGATCGACATGGCCCAGCCAAGCATAAGGAACAGGATTTGCATCATGGGGTCGCCCAGGTACACCGTCGTCAAACTGAAGGCGGATGCGACGATCGCGCCCAATAGGCAGTAACAAAACAGAATGTCCTCACGATTTCGAAGGCTGATACAAAGCTTGATCAATTGCCAGATCGCAAGCAGTTCCATCGATACAAAGAGAAAGACCCCGACGTATCCCTGCCACATCGCTACGCGAATGTACTCGTTGTCGATAGAAGTCTGGTCTTTGCTGTACCCTGTGGTCCCATTGCTGGCGAGCTCTGGAGTTCCCCATCCCCACAATCCGCCCTGGTCGATCAACGGCCTATAGGTTGCAATGAGATTGCGGCGATAGCTTGCATTCAGTTGGTCGCGGTCGGTCGTCTTGGTCTCGTCGACATCGGTGTACTTGTTCAGCGCCACACCAGCGATGGTGATTGCCACGACCAGGCCGCTCACCGCAATGATGGCGGCCCGCCTGCGATCGCGCGAGAAGCCAATCGACGCTACGATCAGACCGAATCCGCAGCCGATCCACGGACCGCGAGACTGCGTCATGAACAGGCCCATACACATGACCAGCGTAAGGTAGAGCGGCTTCCTGCGCGAACGGAAGAACCTCAGAAACTTCGAGGAGTTCCAGCTTCCGGTGCCGAATAACCATAATTGCAGCAGCAGTCCGGTAGAGAAGATCATGCCCGCGGTAATGGCGTGACCGTAGGGACCAGCGATGCGACCGAAGCCCCAGCGCGTCATAATCCCCCATCCGGACGGCTCGTGAGTCAGCCTCTCGACAAACGTCTGGAATGGATTCTTCTCCATTCGGTACTCCCATAGGCTGACAAGGGAGACGACGGCAAGACACAGCACCAGGGTCTTCGCGAACTGCTTTCGCATCCCGGTCTGCTCAATCAGCGTCCGGCCTATGACGTAAGGAAAGAGGGTCTTCGAGACAATGAGGCAAAAAGCGTAGATGGATATCTTCAGGTCGTGCCGGTGGGCATCCGCGTAGAACGCGCTGAAGGTATTGAAGACGACGCACGCGTCCAGCAGCGTGAGCTTCAGCGTCCCATACCAGGCGTAGAGCCCGATCAGCGCCAGGAAGAGCGTGACGACCGACGTGACATTGAGAAATAGTCCCCCCATCCGGAACTGCAGGTACATGGGGATGATCATCATGCACGGCACGTATACCTTCAGCATCACGCGCGCGGCAGGAGATGCGTTGAGCATTCCAATCGCGATCAGGGCCGGAATAAGGATGAGTGCTTGAACCATAATGGGATCAAATTCAGCGGCAAAAAAAGGTTCTCAGTTGCAGGACCACTTCTCCGAGATACGCCGCCGGAGACACTAAGATTCAGTTATAACCCGGCGCTTCAACGCCTTGTACTGCCAATTGGTTGTAGTAGCCTTCAGGTTCACAACGGAAGCCCCGCCGATCTTCCCCAAGCCTGTCAAATGCGACTTTCGTGCGAGCCGGTGATCATCGCTTTCATGCTAGACTGTGCCCTGCTGACGATCTCATTTTACATGGCCGGATGCAGCGCTTAACCTCTTTGCCGACAAACTTGCCGACAAGCTCCAGACGATCCCTATGGCTTGCACGACTCGCCGTCCTTCTGGGAGCGGTCGAGTTTCTTGTTCGCGCTCTCGGCCGTGTTGGTGCGAATTGGCTTAGCGATCTCGCAGCCCCCTATACCAGCTCAACCCTCTGGCTCGCCGGTGCCAATCCCTACAACCCATTCAAGTTCCTCTCCACCTGGCAGACAAGGGGCGGCCCGAACCTTGGCTTGAGCGACTGGGTCTCGGGCACGCATTCTGTTTATCCTCCGCCTACGCTCCTATTGATGGCTCCCTTGGCGCTGCTCCGCTGGAACTCCGCCGTCTATCTCTTCGTGCTGATTGGACTGGTGTTTTACGCGGCTGCGATCTATGGATTGCTGCGCGTCGGCTGGCCGCAGCACAGCTGCTTCGCAAATCTCGCGAAGGAGCCGATGGCCCTGTTCTTTATCGCCTTCGCGCTAGGCTTCGCTCCCGTTCACACCGCATTCCACTCTCTGAACATCGTTCTCATCGCGTCCGGTGCGGCAATGCTCGCAGTCGTCACATCAATTCGTGGCGACGCCATCGCTGCCCGATCCGATGCTGTTCAGGAAGCTCTCGCGAAACCCCGCAGCTTGAGCGTGTCGAAGAGTGCCATCGTCATCGGTATTTGTGTGACTGCCGCGATCCTGCTCAAGCCGACCACCGGCGTCTTTCTTCTGCCGTGGCTCATGCACAATCGCCGCTGGCGTCTGATTGCCGCGATCCTTTTCTCGTGCGGAGTCATCACGGCTCTATCCCTCGCGCCCCTTGTGGCGCATCAGGGAATGTCATGGCTCGCCGATTACCGCGAGAACGTCAGCTTCCTATTTACTCACGGAGGCAATGCCGATGTTTCGCCCCAGAACACCGAAAACACGGATCGCATCGATCTCCAACTGGTAGCTTTTGCCCTGTTCCCGGATCGTACCTTCGCCTCCGCTTCCGCCGCGCTCGTTTATCTCGTGCTGCTTTTTCTCTTCAGCAAGAGAGCAGCGTGGCGCAAGCCAAATGCGATACCGGAACCAGAGATCAGGCATTACGGCCTGCCGTTGCTTGTCGCCGCCGGTTGCCTCGCCCTTGGACTTCTTCCCAGCTACACCCGCATGTATGCAGCAATCGTGCTGCTGCCACTTATTCTCTGGTGCTTCACCCATCTCCATTTCAGCTCCGCGCGGTGGCTCTTGTTCCTGCTGTCGGACTTCCTTCTCAACACCAGCGCGATCGTTAGAAAGTTGGGAGAAACGGTCGGCATCATCGTTCGCTCACCTCGCCTCTGGGATCTCACGCTCGGTGGCCATACCTGTTGGATACTCCTCGCGATTGGCATCGTGCTGCTGTGGGCCATGCGGGAGCAGACCAGCCTTGCGCCGAAAGGCTTGAGCGCTGCCGCCAAAGATGCCGTCCCTGTTCCGCTAAGATGACTCCATGCCCCCGCTAACCGAAAGCTTCGACCTCATCCGGGTGATCAATCTCCCCGACCGCACCGATCGGTACAAAGAAGTCACTCGGCAACTTCGGGCACTCGGACTTGAGTGGAAGCAGGGCAGCGTCGAAATCTACGCCGCGACCAGGCCCACTGAACTAGCCGGCTTTCCATCGCTGGGTGCACACGGATGCTTTATGAGCCACCTCGGTGTCCTGCGCGATGCTCTTAGCCGCGATGTCGAAAGCGTTCTCATCCTCGAAGACGACTGCGATGTTCCCTCCAGTAACTGCGCTGCAGTGGGAGAGGTCGCGCTCGGCCTGAAGCATTGCGACTGGCAGTTTGTTCACCTTGGCCACATCGCGCCTATCCCGCCTCCGCCGTCGGGCTCCAGACCTTCGCTTGTAGAGTTCCCGGGCCATCTCCAAAACCTGCACATGTATGGCGTTCACCGCAGCGCTCTTGCTCCGCTCGTCGAGTATCTCGAGGGCTGCCTGGTGCGGCCACCGGGCGATCCTGTCGGTGGTCCCATGCACGTCGACGGCGCTCTGACCATGTTCCGCGCTGCTCATCCCGAGCTTGTCACTCTCATCGCGCAGCCTTCGCTCGCCGGCCAGCGAAGCTCCCGCAGCGACATCACCTTCGGCGCGTTCGAGTCAGTCCCTGGCCTCCGGCAGGCGATGAGTGTAGCACGCAAGCTCAAGACCGCCCTCAAGCGTTAGGGCTTAGCGCTTTGGGGCACACCCGTGGCTGGGAGCAACTAGTGACGTCATCGAAAAAGGCGGTAGCGTAAGCGATCCCTTGCCCGGAACGAAGTCGTGCTCCACCCGCCCGACGATCTTCACATTTTCCTGACGTTCGTTCGTGTCCGTAATTCTGGCCGAGGTCAGCGTCTCTACAGATACCGTCCCCTGCGGAACGCACGCGCCTTCAAACCCAACGACTCGTGGCGTCGTTCGGCTCAAGTTCAGCAGGATCATGGTGTCGGTCTTGCCGTCGGTAAATGCGAAGGTTTGGAGTTCGTGTACGTGGCTCAGCTCGATCTCGTCGTTGGCGCTCTTCGGCTGGTTCCACATCGGATCGTCTCCGCTGATCGTGGCCCTCAACATCGTCGGGCGTATCGCATGGTTCGCAAGCTGCTGCGCCAGGAACGATGGCCTCACCCGGTTTGTCGGGCCACCCATATCCACCACCACCGCCCACACCGGCGACGCCGCATCCTTGTTCCTTCCTGATGTGTCATTGAAGTGATAGGTTCCGCCTCCAAGCTGGAAGGTGTTTTGCACCTTGATGCCGTCGTCGCGCAGCATCAGAAGCATGTGGTCGATCGACGCGATCCCCGCCCCCACCGACGGCACTACCGAGTCCAGGCTTGCCTGGCTCGCTGTCCCACCTGTCGTCCCGATGTTCGTCTCATACACTGCCAGGTCGACCGGATGCACCGCCGTCGCCACGGCATTCGCCTGCTTATGCACGATACCGGTAGCGGACGTGTCCAGCATTTGCGGCTGCGCAAACATCGGCCCGAAGATGTGTTCGGTGGAACTGTCGTCGCCAAAGAAGGTAAAGGTGTAGGGAGCAATATCTAGAGTATCGATGCCCCTCGCTCGATCGAGGATAGCCTTCGTCAGATAGGTATTTACAACCTGCGCATTTGCGATCAGGTCGAAGTGGCCGCCGGTATATGCCGGGGAGGAACGCACGAGTCCAAACACCTTCGTTGTCCGGTCAGAGTACGCATTGGCATCCGCCATCGACTCCCCGGGCTGGGCGGTGTTCCACGCCTCATTGCCATACTCGAGATGGATCGTCTTGAACGTCTTCGTCCAGGGCTCAGGATGTCCAAGGGATGCTCGCAGAGCACCGTACTTCGTCGAAGGGCCGCCGCCTAGATACTCCATCAGGTTCGAGACGTCCTTGTTCGACCAGCCCATCTGAATCGTGTACCAGGGCTCCGCTCCCAGCTTGTCGCAGAGCACGAGAAAGTCATGCAGTCCGATCGGTATGTCTGTCGCCGTCGAGAAGTACCGGTTATACCCACTGACCTTGCGGCCTGCCTCGGGCGCGAGCATGTTGTCGAGGTTGCTGCCCCAGTTTCCGCCGCTGTCCATGTAGCGCAGCACCCCGGGCTGTAACCGCTGCAATGCTGAGACTACGTCGTTGCGAAACGCAGTCCCGTTCGAGCTTGCCTCACTCAGGCTGACGTCATCGATTAACGCTTCGCCGCCAATCACCGTAATTCCGAACGCGACCGTTCCTACGGCACCGGTGGGCTCATGGGCCTCGAAGGGCAGGGAATACTCCTTCCACTCAGAGGTCAGCGGGGCGTCCAGCCGGAAGATCGGGCCGTTGCCTCCGGGGCGCTCGGCGTAGACATTCAGCGACTTGTTTCCGCTGATGCCCTTCGCTTTGAACCGGACCACGTAAGGTCCTCGCAGTTGGATATAGGACCGCCCTGGCGTCGAGTCGAAGTACTGCTTCAGCGTGGCGCCTTGGTCGCCGCGTGGTGCCTTCAACCGGATGGCCTGCTTGCCTGCGGTATGTGGCGGCAGGTCTTTTGACTCTACTGTGATGGTCGCTCCGCCGATCAACTGAGCATCCCAACCGGCCGTAGCGTAGCCGTCGGTCATCTTGCGCACGACAATATAGTCACCGGCGGCGGGAGCTTTCGCAGCCTGTGCGAACTGGACCACTGCGCCCGCCTGGCTGCTCGCGCCCGTGCTGTGAAGAATCGTGCCGGTCGTCCCGCTGGCCGTTCCTGTGATGACCTCGTAGTTGCCGCCGTCCAGAAATCCCTCTGGCCAGGATCCGTTGTTGGCACCGTCTGTGCAGGAGGTCGCCGTTACCTTGCCGCACGGAATCACCGTCTGCCACTCCAGTCCCTCGAAGCCTGGATTGCGGTCGACAAGATTCTTCATGATCTGTTGCGAATCGTAGAAGTCCTGTCCTCCAAGGTTCATCCCCATCCTCTTCACGTCCTGATGAAGGATGGTCGGGCTCACCTGAATGACCGTCGGGCCCTGCGCCGTCGCTGTCACCGGGGCCGTCACCATCATCGAGGTCAACAGGGGAGCGCGCATCCGGCGCTTAAGCATCCACCAGGCACCCAGCGATGCGACGAGTATGACTCCGATGACGCTGGAATTGATCAGCTTCTTTCTCACATCGCCTCCACGGGCCGGGCAAGCAGGAGCTGTATTAGACTCCGAACTTGTTAGCCCCCACCTCGATACTGACACATGCACGGGTGGTCCCGGTAGCCGACTGCAAGACGTTCACGGAGTCGCCCGCACTACTCTTCCCCATGACGGTAGGAGATTAAAATCGCAGGCCCCCGTCATCTGACGGGGGCCTGCGGGCTGAGTACTTCGGTTGTAGTTGCCAGATCCGCGGGGCACTACTTCGGTGCGGTCGTGACGGTGAGCGGGAGCGTTACCGTTCCGTTATCGTTGAAGGAGAAGAGGTAAACGTAGTAGGTGGTGCCCGGCTGGAGCCCGGTAAAGGTGTAGCTGGGCGCCGTCATGAGATTGTTGTCGTACGGAGTGATATTTCCGTATTGGTTAGTCAATCCGTAGTTGACTCCATTGTGTGCTGGCTGACTAACATTCCAGGATACCACGATAGTTGTAGAAGTCGCAGAAATATTTGGGTTGACGATTGCGAGAGGTGCCAGCATCGCTACGGTCTTCACCCCGGAGATGACGGGGTTCTGAACGCTGATCGCCCGGACTGTTGGCGACACATTGCTTGCTGGCATGGTGAGCACGCCCGCCGGCGAGATCGTGCCGGCGGTCGTGATCCATGTGACTGCTGAAGAGAAGTTGCCCGTGCCATATACCGAAGCAGAGCAGGCTACGTTTGCGTTAGCTAAAGCGGAGGCCGCAGCGCAGGCGACCTTGACCCCGCTGACGGTCGCGGTCGTGTTCGCCGACGTGATGGCTACGGTCGCCACAGCGCTCTTGGTTGCATCCTGCGTGCTGTGGATGGTGATAGTGATGGAACTGCCCTTGGTGGGAATCGTCAATACACCGCCCTGGTTGATGCTCCCTGCGGAGGTCGACCAGGTAACTGCGGAGGAGAAGTTGCCTACGCCTATCGCGGACGAGGTGCAGGTAACGGTGCTACCAGCGGAAGCCGAAGCAGGGCATACGACGCCTACGCTGGAGAGGGCTCCGTTGAGGGAGATCGTAGCTGCGGCCGACTTAGTCGGATCCTGCTTGTTGGTTGCGATGACGGTGACAGTAGACCCTGTGGTAGGCGCCGTGAGGATACCTGCTTGAGTAATGCTGCCCCCAGAGGTAGACCAGGTAACTGCGGAGGAGTAGTTGCCTACGCCTATCGCGGACGAAGTGCAAGCAACGCTGCCGCCCGCTGTCACCGAAGCAGGGCAGTTGATGCCAATGCTGGAGACTACGCTGCTGAGTGTGATCGTCGCCACGCCGGAGATGAGAGGATTCTGCGTGCTGACCGCTCGTACCGTGACTGAGCTTCCAGTCGCGGGTGCCGTCAACACACCGCTCGAAGTGATCGTTCCTGCGGTAGTCGTCCAGGTGATCCCGGAGGAGTAGCTTCCGGTGCCTCTTACTGTCGGGACGCAGGTGAGGGTTCCACCGGCATTCACGCTCGATGCACCGCAGTTCACCGCTACTCCGGTGACGGAGGTTGCAGCACCCGTGGTCGCCGTTATCGTCTTCGACACGGTCTGGTTGTTGACGAACGAGTAGATCACCAGGGTATAGGTGGTTGAGGGCTGCAGTCCGGTAATCGAGTAAGTCGGTGTCTCCGTCAAGGTGGTGTCATACGGAGTGCTGCTGCCCAGAGCCGCAGTGGCTCCGTAAGTAACTCCACTATGAGCGAGGGTGTTCACTGTCCAGCCAACCGTTATGGAATTGGTGGAGGCTGAAGTGACCGGATTGCTGATCACGAGAGGCGAGCTGATGCTGATGGTGCTCGACGAAGATTTGGTGCTGTCCTGTGCGCTGGTCGCGGTAATCGTCGCCGACGTTCCGCTTGCCGGCGCCGTGAAGACTCCGCCCGAGGTGATGGTGCCAGCCGAGGTCGTCCAGTTCACGGCCGAGGAGTAGCTTCCGGTTCCAGTCACAGTCGCTCCGCAGGTCGTTGCCCCGCTCGGCGCCAGTGTGCTCGCAGCGCAGGCTACCGTAAGCTTCGTTACGCTGCTTGACGGTGTTACCGCGATGGTTGCAGTAGCAGACTTGGTTGTGTCCTGCGTGCTGGTGGCCTTCACCGTGACTGAGGTTCCAGTCGTCGGTGCGGTCAACACACCGGCAGCGCTGATGCTTCCTGCCGAGGTCGACCAGGTAACACCCGAGGAATAGCTACCTGTGCCGGTAACGCTGGGAGTGCAGGCCACTGTTGCGCCAGCCGAAACACTGCTGGAGCCGCAGGCGATGGAGACGGCGGTGATGGTTGACTGTCCGGTGAGCGAGATCGTGAGCGACGCCGACTTCGTGGCATCCTGCACGCTGGTCGCCTTCACCGTCACCGAGGTGCCGGTCAGAGGAGGCGTAAGCAGGCCCGTGGTGCTAATGCTTCCGAGCGATGCCGACCAGTTCACGGAGGAGGAGTAGCCGCCAGTTCCGGTTACCGTTGCCGTGCAGCCAACCGTTCCACCGATGCTGAGGCCAAGGACGGAGGGGCAGGCAACCGAAACTCCGGTGACCGTGCTTGACGTGCTGGCTGTGGTTACGGCGTACGTCTTCTCCACAGTCTGGTTATTGATGAACGAGTACACCACCATGTAGTACGTGGTGGCCGGTGTCAGGCCGGTCAGGGTAAGGCTTGGCGTGGTGGACGTGATCGGGCTATAAGGAGTGCTTGAGCCAAGCCCCGAGGTTGTGCCGTAGGTGATGCCACTGTACGCAACCATGTTCAACGGCCAGGAGACCGTGACGGTTGTGCTCGTCACCTTGCTCGAGGGGGTGCCCATGATCAGGACCTGGGACAGCGCGAGAGTGACGGTAGCAGTCTTCGTCGGGTCTTGCGTGCTGGTTGCCTTCAAGGTCATGGTGCTACCAGTCGTCGGCGCGGTGAGCGTGCCGTTGCTAGTGACGCTGCCCGCCGATGCGGCCCAGGTGTAAGCCGAAGAGAAGCTTCCCGTTCCGTTGACTGTAGCTGTGCAGGTGGTTGTGGCACCCTGATTGATTGCAGTCGATGGGCAGGTCGCTGTTACGCCAGTGATGCTGCTATTAGCAATCGAGATCGTTATTTTGACCTTCTGAGTTTTGTCTTGATTGGAGATCACGGTGATTGTCGCTTTTCCATTCGAAGGAATCGAACTTGGAGCGGTGTAATTGCCGTTGCTGTCGATCGTCCCGGTATCGGCTGACCAGCTGACACTGGAGTCATATTTACCCTGACCGACGACGTTCGCGGTGCAGGTCGTTGAGTTGCCCGGAGAGAGCGACGCATTGGCGCAGGTTGCCGTCATGCTTGTGATCTCAATCGGAACAACCGGAGCATCAACACTCACAACGGTCATCGAGAACGGAGCCAAGGTTAGCGTCGAGCTTGTGGTCAGCGTCTGAGACTTCGACGTAATAGCCACATTCTGTGATGTTTCGTTATTCGCGCTAAGGCTCGTCCCGGTCAGCGTGCTGATCGTTGCCGTGCCTAGCGGAGTGTTCAGGCCGGCAAAGTTGACGGGCAGAGCGGTGGTGCGGCTCAGGTTGAACAGAATGATGTTCAGCTTGGTGCCGTCTGTGAAAGCGAAGCTCTGGAGATAGTGTGCCCCCGCCAGGCTGAAGTCGTCATTTATGGTGTAAGCCTGGTTCCATGTCGGGTTCGCTCCGGTCTGCGTTGTCGTTAGCAACGTCGGCAGAATGGCGGAGTTCTCGAGTTGCTCGGACAGAAAGGTCGGTCTGACGCGGTTGGTCGGCCCGCCCATGTCAATCACTCCACCCCAGATCGGTGAGAGCGTTGCGTTCGACCCGCCGGAGCCGATAAAGGGAGCACTCGGGCCGGCCAGAGCAAAGAAGTTCTGATCGGTGATGCCCAGGTCGCGGAGAAGAAGTAACTGGTTGACAGCTGTGGAGAGACCTGCGCCAACGCCAGCTATGTTGGCGTTCACCAGAGCCTGCGAGGCGGTGCCCTGAATGGTGCCCATGTTCTCTTCATAGATGGCTAGCTTGGCTGGCGGATTCGCCGCCGCAGCCAGGACTGCAGACTGATTCAAGATCCCGCCGACCGTGCTGTTCGCCGCTTCGGGCTCAGCGAACATCGGGCCGTAGATCGCTTCGTTCGACGAGACGTCAGAGAGAGTGCCGAACGTGTATGCGGCGACAGTTACCGTGTCATAGTTGGTGCTCGTGGAGAGTGCCTGCTGGGACCACCAGGGATTCGCCTGAAACCCGTCCTGAACCAGATCGAATGCCTTAGCCGAGTAGGACGGAGAGGACTTGGCCGTTGTAAAGATCACGCCCGCCCGCTTGCCGTAAGACAAGGGGTCGGTCATGCTGGCACCCGGGTTTGAGGTGTTCCAGACTTCGTTACCGAACTCAAGATGGATCTTGGGAAACACAGTGGTCCACGGAGCTGTCTGTCCGAGGGCTGCGCGACGCGCTCCGTAAGTCGTGGAGGTCGATCCGCCGAAGTAGTCCATCACGTCGAGCATCTCTTGCGTGGTCATGCCGGTCGGCATCGTAAACCAGGGCTCGGCTCCGATTGTCTGGCAGAGAACAAGATAGTCGTGCAGGCTTAGCGGGATATCGTCGTTTTCGGAGTTATGGTTGCTGTATCCCGCGCGCCGCCGTGCGAAGTCCGGTTGTATCAGGTTGTCAAAGGTGCTGCCCCAGTTCGTACCTGAGTCCATGAACCGCAGAATGCCAGGCTTGAGCTTCTGCAGAGTGGCGACGACCTCGTCACGATAGACGGTGGGGTTGTTTGCGCCAGCAGCCGCCGTGAGGGCTACGTCGTCAATCAGCATGGAGCTGCCTGCAAGGTAAAATTTCAGGGCGACGGTCCCGGGGACATCAATGTCCTTCGCGGTAAATGTGTATTTGTAATCCTGCCAGGATGTGGTCAGTGTCACTACCTGGTCGAAGAAGGTGACGCCCGGACGGCTCATGTTAATCTCTACTTTGTTGCTCCCGCCCGTTCCTTTAGCCCGGAAGGTAATGGTGTAAGTCCCATTCATCTGCAGATATGACACACCCGCGGTGCTGTCCATGTAGCTTGTCACGGAGGCCTGGTCCGAAGTGCCCTGGGTCACACGCAGCGCCTGCTTACCCGGTGTGTTCGGAGAGAGATCGGAGTATTCGGTGGTGAAGGTCGTTCCTGCGGATCCTTGCGGCCACCAGCCCGCTGCCGCGTTGCCGGGAACGGACATGCGTACAACGACATAATCGCCCACCGCTGGTGCTTTGGCGAGGGCGGGAAACTTGATCGTGACACCAGTAGCACCGATTACCGCGGCGGTGCTGCTCTGAACCGTAGTCGTCTGTCCTGTAGCCGCGCCGACGATAAATTCGGCCTGTGCATTTGCCAGAAAATTCGCTGGCCAATAGGTGTAAAGGTCGTCGTCCGTGCAAGTGGTCGCGGTGACGTACTCGCAGTGGATGATCGACTGCCAGATTTCACCTTCGAAGCCAGGGTTGCGGAACGCAAGGTTTCGCATGAACTGCCCGGAGTCATAGAAGTTTTGATTGCCAAGCACCAATCCGATGCGCTTTGCCGTCTTCAGTTTCGGCGTGTCAGTAATGTTGATCGTCGTCGGTGTCGAAGCTGACTGCCCGAATGAGGACGTTGTGGAGCAAATAGCAAATAGCGCAATCGCTATCAAACGACCGTACATAGAGAATGTGTTTTGCTTGAGTCCTGAAATGTGCATGAGGGAGGGCTCCGAAAAAAATTTAGTTAAGGCAGCAGTTACATACTTCAGTGCTTGAATACCGGCTGTTGAACCGGATACATTCATGCATAACGGAAAATGGGGGCCTGCAATTCGGGACCTTCTTAGTCCTCTAAGCGAAATGCTATTTCGGCACGCCGGTAGAGTGAATTGCCGAATAGGCGTATCAAGTCCTACGAAGGTGTTATCGCTCTGTGGTTGATTGCTCAACGCGAAGCTCCTGTCTATCGTCAGATCTCTGGCTATGGGCGAAATGAAAAGTCTTCCTTCAACTGTCGGAACGGGGCGCTGGTATCGGTATCGTGTTTCGACTCTGTTGGACCCGGAGTTTCAAGTTCGGCCAAGCCTTCTAAGGCACACATATAGCCAGTGCTTCACGAGGAGGCTCGCGTTTGAGAGATGTCTGGTTTAGTTATTAATTACAAGGCTAGAGGCGATGGACCACTTCTACAATAGGAAATAAATTCCCAAATATTGAATTTTTGGGGCGTACTAACACGTGGTCGCGACGTTTAAGCCAATGTTTACATCGATTTAACATGCAACTTTCGTTCGGGTGCCAGGCGCGGAGTACAGGGAACGGTAAAGTTCAGGGGATTGATTTGTCCTCTGTATCGGCGAAGATCGATCAGGCATGAACACCCTTACACGCGGTTCGGCCACACTGAAGTACCCGGCGTTTCCCGATGTGGGCATACAGGTCGGCATCTGACGCCAAGGCCTCAGTTAGAGGTCAGCGTGCCTCCGCCAGCAGGGATTCTTCCAGCCATTTATTGGAACTTAGTGAAGACGATCAGGAATGACGCCGTACTGGATCAGTAGCTCGAAGGGAACAATACGCAGCGTGTCCTCGTGCGTCGCCTCGAGCACGACCGGACATCCTGCGCCCGCCTGCTGCACCTGCAGCCACCGCGCCGCGCACACGCACCATCGATCTCCGGGCTTCAGCCCAGGAAATCCATAGGCCGGCATCGGGGTTGACAGATCGTTGCCCAGCGCCTTCGAGGCCGCAAGGAACTTCGCATCCACCACGCAACAGATGGTATGAACTCCGAGATCATCCGGGCCAGTCTCACAGCATCCCGTCCGATAGAAGCCCGTCATCGGCTCGCAGCCACAGGTCGAGAGTGGTTGGCCGAGCACGTTTTTGCCTGGAGCTTTAGTCGGCTCACTGATTGCCATGATAAAGACCTCGTATATCCTTGCCCGTCGGCTATAGCCGACGGGAACTTCTGATCGAACTACTTCGAGGCCATTGCAAGCTGCTGCTGGTATTCCTCGTAAGGTCCCTTATGGTCGGTGATGCGGAAGTCTGTTGGGCCGCCCTCAAAATGCCAGATGCGTGTCCCTGCTTCTTCGATCAGGTCCTGGTCATGCGTCACCAGGAAGACCGTGCCCTCGTACTTCTGAATCGCCTGGTTCAGAGCATTGATGCTCTCGAGATCAAGGTGATTCGTTGGCTCGTCCAGTACCAGCACGTTCGGCTTCTGCAGCATGATCTTGCAGAACAGCAGCCGTGCAGCCTCGCCTCCCGATAACGCATCGGTTTTCTTGAGTCCCTCTTCGCCCTTGAACAGCATCTGGCCGAGAATGCCGCGAATATCTTCCTTGGTCGCTTGCGGATCAAACTGGTGCAGCCAGTCAGATGCCGTCATGCCCAGTTGGATCGATCCCTTGTGGTCCTGCGCGAAGTAGCCGATCTGCGCCTCATGTCCCCACTTCACCGAGCCCGAGTCGATCGAAACATCCTTCTCGTCAATGCCAGGTCCGTTCGCCAGCAGAGCCTTTAGCAGCGTTGTCTTACCCTGGCCGTTGCGGCCCATCAGGATGACCTTATCTCCGCGAGAGATGGAGGCGGAGAAGTCGTTGATGACGTGCTCGACCTTGCCGTCTTTCTGCTCGTAGCTCTTGTTCACGTGCTCGAACTCCAGCACGTTCTTGCCCGAGGGCCGCTCCATCTTGAACGCGATGTACGGACGCGCGATGTTCGAGCGCGCCAGTTCGCTCGTCGCCAGCCGCTCGACTTCCTTCTTACGCGAGTTCACCTGGCTTGAACGCGTACCGGCGGAGAACCGCGCGATGAAGTCGTTCAACTGCGCGATCTTCTTCTCGCGCTGTTCGTTCTGCGATTCAATACGCGTGCGGACGCTGGTCTTCTGAAAGACCATGTCATCGTAGCCGCCGTTGTAGGTGATGATCGTCTCGTAGTCGATGTCGGCGATGTGCGTACACACGTTGTTCAGGAAGTGACGATCATGCGAGATCGTGATCACGGTCCCGTTGTAGCGGATCAGAAAGTCCTGCAGCCAGTGGATCGATTCGAGGTCAAGATAGTTCGTCGGCTCGTCCAGCAGCAGCGCCTGCGGATTACCGAAGAGCGCCTGCGCCAGCAGGACACGCACCTTCTGGCCACCCTGGAGCTCCGACATCTTGCGATCGTGCAGCTCGTCGGGAATGTCGAGTCCCTGCAGTAACACTGCTGCATTCGCCTCGGCTTCGTAGCCGTCTTCGTCGCCTACGGTGCCTTCGAGCTCGCCCAACCGTGACCCGTCTTCGTCGGTCATCTCGGCCTTGTTGTAGATGATCTCGCGCTCTTCAAGCGCCGCCCACAAAGCCTTGTTGCCCATGATGACGGTGTCTATCACGCGATACGCATCGAAGGCGTACTGATCCTGCGAAAGCACACCAATTTTGCGCGGACGGACGACCGTGCCCTTCTGCGGGTCGATCTCGCCCGTCAGACACTTCATGAAGGTAGACTTGCCTGCGCCGTTCGGCCCGGTGAGGCCGTAGCGCCGTCCGGTCGTGAAAGTGACCGACACATCCTCGAAGAGAAGCTTCGAGCCATACCGCATAGTGACATTTGAGACAGAGATCATGAGGATTCTTCCTGGGTTCGTAACAAGATGGGTTGGCCCGTAGGCCTAATGTCTAGTTTATGGGATTCGCGAGCTGACGTTCGAGAAAAGAGTCGAAAAATGGCACGGTAAACGCAGTATCTCCATAAGAGGGACTGTAGATCATCTCTTTCCGGATGAGCGTTGCGCGTAACGGTCTCACAGAGGTTAATTTGACAGCGCTATTTTCTGCCGATCCGATGACGAGCGAGGTTCTGCAAGAAGTTCGTAGAACCTCATAAACTCTCTAGAACTGCTACGACTGCCCAATAAGAACGCCCGCAGCAAACACCAGACCGCCGCCCACGATCACCTGCAGGCATGAAAGCGCAAAGCTGGTCTTGAAATACCGGTGTCGGATCAGCGCAATGACGACTAGTTCAATCCCAACGACTGCGTAAGCCCAGGTCAACGCCGTGTGGACGTTGGGGATGAGAAAGGGAAGCGTGTGCAGAAATCCGCCAAGAAAGGTCATCAACCCGGTAACGATCCCGCGAAACACCGGATTTCCCCGTCCTGTAAGTTCGCCGTCATCCGATAGACCCTCGGAAAAGGCCATCGATATTCCTGCCCCGACCGCCGATGCCAGCCCGATGAGGAAGACGGTTCGGGAGTTGTGCGTTGCAAAGGCAGTCGCGAAGATCGGCGCAAGCGTCGACACCGATCCGTCCATCAACCCGGCAAGTCCGGGCTGCACGATCCGGAGAACAAAGCTTTTATCGTCACCGATGATCTCGGTGAGTTCGCTGATACCAGGAATGTCGGACATAGAAGAAGTGTAAGTCCAAATCCTCCTAGGCAATGAAAAACCGCTCCGGTCCTACGCTGGTTGGCGTGAGGGACGGAGCGGTTTCAATGCAATCGGGTAAAACTGGGCTTATTGGCCGCGACGAGCTGGGCCAGAGCGGCTGCTGCCACCCGGACGTCCGCTACCCCCGCCGTTGGACGAGCGGCCGAAGTTGCTCGGACCACGTCCGCCGGAGTTGCGTCCGCCGGCGAATCCGCCGCCGCCGCTACCAGAACGGCTGCGACCGCCATTTGAGTTGCCGTAGCTGTTGGTCGGGGTGGTCATCGGAGTGACAGGCTCGTTGCCCTTCCAGGAACGAGTCTCCATCTGCATCAGGTCGGCCGGTCCACGCGAGGTGAGATCGACAGGCTTGTTGCGCTCTTCCTTTTCGAGGTTCTTGTCGGCCTCGCGCCATTCAAACTTGATCTTCAACTCGCGCTCCAGCTTGCGGGCATCAGACTTCTCCTGCGGCATAACGAAGGTCGTTGCAACGCCCTTCTTGCCCGCGCGGCCAGTACGGCCAATGCGGTGGACGAAGTCGTCAGAAGCGTTGGGCAAGTCGTAGTTCACTACGTGGGCGATGTCGTTCACGTCGATACCGCGAGCGGCCACGTCGGTAGCGACGAGAACGCGGTGCTTGCCGTTTGCGAAGCCCTTCAGGGCGGCAGTGCGCTGCGACTGCGAGCGGTCGCCGTGGATCACGTCTGCATCATGGCCAAGCTTTTCGAGCTTCTTCGAGATGCGATCGGCACCATGCTTGGTGCGCGAGAAGACGAGGAACGTTCCCTCTTCCTGGCGCAGCATCTGGTCCAGCAGGCCGAGCTTCTGGTCCTGCATCACGGTGTAGACGCGAAGCTCAACACGGTCTGAAGGCTTCGAGGTCGTACCAATCTCGATGCGAACCGGCTTGTTGACGTAGTCGCGAACGATCTCGCGGATGTTTGCGTCCAGTGTGGCCGAGTAGCACATCGTCTGGCGGGTCTTCGGGATCGCGCCAACGATGCGGCGGATGGCGGGAAGGAAGCCCATGTCGAGCATGCGATCGACTTCGTCAAGAACGAACATTTCGACGCTGCTCAGGTTGACCGAACGGCGGCGAAGGAAGTCCTCAAGACGGCCAGGGGTCGCAACGACGAGACGAGGGCCGCGATCGAGCTGGTCGAGCTGCGTGTTCTCGGAGAGACCACCGCAGACCAGGACGGCATCGCCCTTCGAGTTCGGGACGAGCTTGTTGTAAGCCTCAAGGACCTGCATGGCGAGCTCACGCGTCGGCAGCAGGATCAGGGAACGGATCGGGCCGCGCTTGCCGCGCGTGCTTGGAACCGAGTTGGCGTCCATGCGTTCGATCATCGGGATCAGGAAGCTGAGCGTCTTGCCGGTGCCGGTTGAGGCAGTGGCAAGAATGTCTGCACCTTCAAGCGCCGGCGGAATGGCCTTGGCCTGTACCGGGGTCGGGGTGCTGAAGCCGGCAGCCGTAAGGCGGCTCTTCAGTGAGTCGGAGATGTTGAAGTCGGTGAAGCGAACATCGGCAACGAGCGGCATGCCGGTAGGGGAGACCGCAGACTCTGCTGTGGCGCCATTGTTTGAAGGGGTGTTGTTCTGAGAGAGGTTCTGAGGAGCGGCAGTCGCTTCCATCTGTGGTTCTAGAGTTGCAGTAGTCAAGATAATCCTTATCGTTAGGTCGTTCTGGCTGGTCATACCACTCGGGGCACACGACAATCGTCGTAGCTCTTTCAAGCGGCGTACCAGACGGATCAGGCCATATGGCCCAGGTATGCAGTCATGGACTTACTTTTTCAGCATTGCTGTACCGGGAAGGTGAAGCGCTGCTGCTGCACGGCGAGACTCGTCCGATGACGAGGCCTCCAGCCAGAGCATCCAGCGCGGCTTCTGAGCGTTCAAGCTCTTATTAGAAGGTCTGCGGTGGGTAGGGCGGTTCGCAGTCTCTGGCCAGAATCCAAATCCATTCGGAGTCTTTGCCTGCGATGCCCGCGCCGTTTTTGACCAGCGCAATAAAAGAATAGCACAGATCGGGCTCGATGTTACAGCTCTGCGTCGAGGACTATTCGCTTTCGTCCCATTGCCTGCGATCCGACCCACACCGCCACGCACAGCGCGACCAATAAATTTCCCGCAGCATCGAGCGCTGGAACGCCCTTCGGCCCAAGCATGCCGAAGCCCCAGCCCTCGACTTTGGTCATATAGACCACCGGTAGATTGCCGAGGGAGACCAGGATCGTATATCGGCTGCTCGCGCTCTGACCTGCCGCGCCCAGCGTGTACATCACCACGCCAAGAAAAAAGGCATAGCAGAGTCCCGTCGTCAACAGGTAGAAGCCGACTCCAAGAAAGTAGACCATAGGGGTCATCGGCGCGAGCGCAAGATAGATCCCCGAGAGGGAGCATGCAAATCCAGCGGCACCATAGGCGATGCGGCGGTCCCAATGGGCCGGAACGATCACCGCTGCAAACGCTCCCAGCATCATCAGCACGCCGCCCAGCAGCCCGTTCAGCAACATCACTCCGTGCTCGGAAACCTGATAGTCCTTGGCCATGGCAGCAAACAGGCTCTGCGCGGAGCCCGAACCTACCGGCGAGACCAGCAGCAGAAGCCCCGGCAGCGACTTCCACGAAAACAGCGTCTCGCGAATCTCTCGTCCCATCGTTCGGCAGGTCTTCAGCAACTCTTTTGTAGCTGTCTCAGGTGCCGGCTCGGGAATGGTCAACGCGATCGTTGCTGGAAGCGCAACCATCAACGCCGCAATCGTTCCCGCGACTGGCAGTGGCATGCGTTTTGAGAAATACAGCAGCGCGGCCCCGCCCAGTGCGGATGCTGTGAGCATCCCCCCCTGCATCCATGCCGCGCCTTTTGCCTTGCCCTGCTCATCCAGCGTCGTCGCTAGAATGCCGCCGCCAGCGGCTGTGGTCAGCAGGTTCAGGCAGAATCCTCCGAAGAGCAGGCTGGTCGCCAGTTCGGTGTGACGGGGAAGCAGCAGAATCGAAGTAAACAGAGCCGCTCCGCTCAGAGCGGCGAAGACGATCATCCACGTCCGGCGACGCAGCCAGAAGTCAACCACCGGGCTCCATAGAAAATAGAGCGCCATGGGCAGCAGGACAAAGGCCACCATCGATCCGATCCGATCGACCGTGTATCCCATCTGGCGGAGCAGGTAGGGCAACGGAGTTTGGATATATCCCTGAAAGATGCCGAAGGGCAGGGGCATCAGCACAAAGATCCAGGGCTGCGGCCATCTCCGCGCAGCCGCCGGGACTTTGGCCACATCGCTCTCTTCACTGGCAGGGACTTCGAGCATCGCGGGGACCTCCAGTGAAAGCTCTAAAATGCTCGGCGTGCAGCGTTTATACCATCACAGGTGCCGGTCTCTGGAACGGCTTTGGCGAATGTTGATCGCCGGAATAGAGAACTCCAATGCCACGAAATCACCGTGGTAGCATCGACAAAAATTCAACAGGATGCTGGTCGGGAGAAAAACATGAAGCAGGAAATGATCGTCGGCAAAGTAGCCCTCATTGTGATCGACATACAGAAGGCACCAGGGCCGCCGGGTGAGGCATCCATCCCGCTGATGGGACCGGGTGACACGATGATCGCAAATGCTCGCGAACTCATCGCGGCTGCTCGGGAGGCCGATGTTCCGGTTGTCTTCATCCAGGAGGTCCATCGTCCGAACCTGATCGACTTTGGCCGGGAACTTGACGGCGTCGAGGGAGTCCACTGCCTCGAAGACTATCCGCTGACCGCCATCTCCGACGAGATCGGCTTCCGCCCCGAATCCGACTACTGGATCAAGAAGCGGCGCTACTCCGCATTCTTTGGCACCGAGTTCGCGATCCTTATGAAAGGTCTGAAGGCCGAGACATTGATCCTCATCGGCGGCTTGACCGATGTTTGCGTTCACTACACTTTTGTCGATGCCCACCAGAGCGACTTCTACACCCGAGTCGTCGAAGACTGCGTCATCGGCTCATCGTTCGAGGCCCATAATGCATCCCTGGCGGCGATGGAGTACCTGCAGACGGGTGCCCGGCGCTCGACCGACGAGATTCTGGCGGCCTTCGCGGCAATGAAGCCTGAACTTGTTATGGCTTAAAGGCAAAACCCCGTTTGCCTGTATTTTCCCAGCAAACGGGGCACTTCGAAGATAAATTCTAGATGTGGCAGCTCGCCATGCCGCGCTTTTCCAGATACCGCTGGTGATACTCCTCGGCCTTCCAGAAGGTCGTCGAGGGGAGTACCTGGGTCGCCACCCGTTGGCGGTACGCCCCGGATGCGTTCAGGTCGGCGATCTTGGAGCAGGCGACACGATACTGCTCTTCGCTATTCGTGAAGATGACGCTTCGATACTGCGATCCCCAGTCCGGCCCTTGCCGGTTGATCTGGGTAGGATCGTGAAGCGAGAAGAAGGTGTCCAGAAGCGTCTCATAGTTGAGCCGCGACGGATCAAAGGTGACTTCGACCACCTCGGCGTGGCCGGTTCGGTCGGTACAGACTTCCTTGTAGGTCGGGTGTTCGAGCTCCCCACCTTCGTATCCAACGGCGGTATCCAAAACTCCAGACATTTCGCCAAAACGGGCTTCTACACCCCAAAAACAACCTGCTCCAAAGACTGCCTTTTCAATTGCCACGGGTGCTGCTCCTGTTCTCTATGGAAAGGCTTTGTTGCCTGACTCTGATTGGATGCCGGCGACGCAAATTTGTCATCGGGCGAAGCGTGAAATCTTCTGTGAAAAGCTGGAGTAGATTCCTCCACTCGATAGACCTCCGTCAAGCGGTTGAAGAGATTTATCTACTCTTGTCGTAGGAAATCCTCTTCGGAAGGTGACGTGGTAGACTTCGCGCGCACTTTCCAAGGAGGTTTTGATGCGACCGAAAAGTATGTTGCTCGCCCTGTTCCTGGCGACGACCGGTGCAGCCGTGGCCCAAGATCCATTTGTGGGAACTTGGGTGTACAGCTCTCAAAAGAGTCCCAAGCCTACGATCACGTATGGAATTAAGGATCTCGGCGGCGATCGCTATGCGTTGACGGGAAGCACCGGAGAGACGACCGAGATCAAAGCGGATGGCGTGTCGATCAAGTCCCCCTCAGGGGCAACTGTCTCATTCAAGAAGGTGAACGACCACACCTGGCAGATGGACAGAGTGCAGGGGCAAACCATGGTTCGGACCTATACGGTCTCCGCCGACGACAAAAACCTGGTGCTGTTGGACGTGTTCACTGGGCCGGATGGCGGCCACGAGAAGACGACCACCACTTACGCGCGAACGGGGCCGGGCAAGAGCATCTATGGCGAATGGAAGTCGATCTCTCTGGAGGAAGAAGTCTCCGGCGAACAGAGTTTCACCATCGAGCCTTACGGTAAGACGGGTATCACCATAACGTCTGCTGCAAATAAGCACCGGACCGACCTGGAACTCGACGGAGTGCAGCATCCCGATAAGAATTCGGAATCGGCCAAGGTCGAAACGACATCAGGAAGCCGAGTGAGCGCACGCCACATCCACATGGAAGATCAGGTGAATGGTAAGCCTGATAGCGCAGAAGAGTACGAGGTCTCCGAAGATGGCAAGACCTTGACGATGGTCAGCACGGCGCTGAAGACTTCCGCGAAGTTTACAACCGTTTGGGACAAGAAGTAGGGCCTGCTAGCTGGGCCGACGGGACGGCCTGGTGTTTGACGCAAAGGTCCGCCGCGGCGGGGCGGTTCGCTTTTTTACCGGTGCCTTGAGCTGCGCAAACTCCGGAAGATTCTTCTTGGGGACGACCTTCTTGCCGCTGGCAGCGCGGGAGAGCGCCATCACCTCGCCCGGCTTCAGTTCGCGGAACTCGCCCGGCGGCACATCGAGGCGAAGGGCGCCGTAGCCGATACGGCGGATCTTTTCGACGTGGTGGCCGATCTCCTCAAACATCTTGCGGAGCTGGCGGTTACGGCCTTCGGTGAGCGTGAGTTGATACCAGGGGTTATCGCCTCCACGAACGAGTTCGATCTGGGCGGGAGCGGTGATGATGCGGTCGCGGCGTCCGGCGCGGACCTCGTCAAGACGGCCACGGTCGATCATGATGCCGCGACGAATCTGGTCGATGGCGGAGTCGGGCGGAACTCCCGAAACCTTGACGAGATAGGTCTTTTCGACTCCGGCTGCAGCCTTCGAGAGCGAGTTTGCCAGTTCGCCGTCGTTGGTCATCAGCAACAAACCTTCGGACAGGTAGTCGAGGCGGCCGACCGGGTAGAGGCGGACGTTGTCGCCGTGTGGGCCGGACTTCGGCGCCGACATCAGGTCCATGACCGTCGGGCGCTTCTGCGGATCGGTCAGGGTGGTGACATATCCGCGTGGCTTGTTGAGCATGTAGTAGCGCTGCTCTTCGGGGCCTTTGAGAAGTTTGCCGTCGACGCGGATGTGGTCGCGGCTGGCGTCCGCGCGGGTGCCGAGTTCGGTGATCGTGGTGCCGTTTACCTGGACGCGGCCTTCAAGAATGATCTCCTCGGCCTTGCGGCGGCTGGCGATGCCGGCTTTGGCAAGGATCTTCTGGAGACGGTCGCCCGTGGGCGCGTCGGGTTCTTCGGGCTTGATTTTGGAAGTGGGTGTATTGGGGGACTTCGGCATAGTTTCCAGCTTTCTGACTGCGGAGAAGCTCGTCGCGGTCGGGCGGTACTTCTTCCAGTGTATCGGTTCGCGGAGTTCCGAGCGGAAAATCTGATTTCCAGCAAGTCGAGGAAAGTTCTTGCATCCAGATACACTTTCGATATATCTATTACTCAGATATATCGAAAGTGTATCTGGAGAGAAGGTTGATTATGTTTGAACATTTTGGATTTGGAAAATTCGGTGCTGGTTTTCGAGGATTTGGCCATGGAGAGGGGCATCACGGCTTCGGCGGTCGGCACTGGGGTGGCGGACGAGGATTTGGCAGGCCGTTCGATCATGGCGAGCTGAAGCTGGTGATTCTGGCGCTGATTGCGGAGAAGCCGCGGCATGGGTACGAGATCATTAAGGCGATCGAGGAGCAGTTTGGCGGAAGCTATACGCCGAGTCCGGGCGTGGTGTATCCGACGTTAACGATGCTCGAGGAGATCGGATTTGCGACGGTTGCCGAGGCTTCTGGCAAAAAGTCTTACACCGTGACTGACGAGGGAAGAGCCTATCTCGAGTCGAATAAGGGTTCCGCAAATGCGGCTATGGGGCGGATGCGCGAGCGCGGCGGGGGATCGGGCAGAGCGCCGCAGCTGGTCCGGGCTGTACACAACCTGAAGATGGCTTTACGGATGCGGCAACAGAGCGGTCCGATGACGGAGGAGCAGCTCCAGAAGATTGTGGCGGCGATTGACGCGGCTGCGGTGGCGATCGAACGGAGCTGATGAACAGTACGAACGAAAGGATTATCACGATGATTACGGACATTTCGACGTTGACGAAGATCTCTGAGGGGCGCGTAGCCACCGAGAACGCAAGCAGCTATCTCCGGAAGCTTTGCCAGCACTGGGCGCATAAGTTCCCGGTGAAGTATGACGACACGCACGGAAAGATCGACCTGGCTGCGGGCAAGTGCATCTTGTTTGCGGATGCTGCCGGGCTGACCGTGAAGCTGATGATGCCGGAGGATGGCGACGAGCTGCGGTTGCAGCAGGTGGTGGAGGAGCACATCAAACGGTTTGCGTTCAAGGAGACTCTGGAGTTTGCCTGGGGGCCTGTGGCGGCTGAGTCGTCGATGTCAAAGAGCTAAGCTGGCCGGCTCCGCTTAGCGCTGGGCTCACAGGTTTCCTAAGAAAGAGTAGCTACGTACAGCCGGGCCGTCATAACGAACATCCATGACGTAGCGAACAGGATTTGACGCTGTTTGCCGCGGGGGACGTTTTGGTCAAGGCTGTGTTGTGCGATATCGATGGAACGTTAGTGGAGAGTAACTGGCTTCATGCGGCGGCGTGGCGGGACGCTTTCTCCGTGATCGACGTGGACGTCGACCTTGAGGAGGCGCGACGGCAGATCGGCAAAGGTGGGCACGAACTTATCCCCGTCTTCGTGCCGTGGTGGAAGCGGAAGGTTGTTGAAGAGCCGCTGAAGGCCTATCGCAAGCTCATCTTTGAGATGAACTATCTCGATCAGGTCGAACCATTTCCCAAGGCTCGGGAGCTGCTTGTGCGGATGAAGGAGATCGGGATTCGGGTCTCGCTGGCGTCGTCAGCTGGGCAGGAGCAGCTTGAGGCTTATAAAAAGATAGCCAACATCGACGATGTCGTGGAAGAGACGACTTCAGCCGACGATGCGGACCGGGCGAAGCCGCATCCGGACATCTTCGAGGCCACGCTGAAGAAGCTGAAGCTGCGGCCACGAGATGTGCTGGCGCTAGGTGACACTCCCTACGATGCGGAGGCTGCTGGCAAGGCTGAGATCTGGACAGTAGGCGTGACGACCGGCGGATGGAGCCGGGAAGAGCTAATGCACGCAGGATGCGTCGAGGTCTATAAGGATGTGGCGGAGTTGCTGGAGAACCTGGAGACCAGCGCGTTTTGCCGGTTCTAGCCTTGGGATGGTCCTATGTCTTCCTGCGGTGGTCTTCGGCTTAGTGAATGAAGAAGCTTGTGATGGAGAAGCTCAGACCGAGACCAGCGCAGATAACTGTTGCGAGCCAAAGCTGAATGAAGGTGTCGATCGTCGCGCGCTCTGGCCTTGCGGGATCGTAAAGAACACGGACGGTCTGCCCTTTTCGAAAGGTGTGTGCTTTCGTTGCCGTGTTGGACACGACGACAATTTCGGTTCCGTCTTCGGTCGTGAAGGTGAACCTTGGCTTGGAAGAGAGCGAACCCTCTTTGTCAGCCAGAATCGTTCCTGAAGCGGTTTTTGACGACGCCAGGAATTTGCGCGTGGACCTGTAAAGGAAGACTGAGATTCCGAGCATGGCTAAGCCAGGCAATAAAGTGATGAGCTGGATTTCGTTGGGATTTTCCATCGCTCAGAACTCTAACATTGAATCGTGAGTGCGGTTAGGCGCGGGCATCGAGGATGCCCTTGGACGTGAGCTCAATTGTGGCAAAAGGGTTCAGGCGGCAGGAGGGATGTGTGGGGTTCGTCGGGATCCTTCGCTTCGCTCAGGATGACGACAGCCTGAGAAGATTGCGGGTGCTAGAGCTTGTTGGTGTCGATGGCAGGCGGCTTCTGGTGGCCTTGCTCGATTGGCTTGAGGGGCTGGTCGGGAGCAAACTCGTTGTCGCCCTCGGGAGTGGCGACGGTCTTGCAGAGGGCTAGCGAGTCTTCCGGCTTGTTTGCTGGAGGCTGAGAAGAGGTTGTCATTTCGCCTCCTGTGCTTCGGCGGCCTCTTCTTCAGCCTCTTCCTTTTGCAGCTCGGCATCCATCGCTGGGGAGTCAAAAGGAGCTTCTTCGCCAGGGTCCTGGTCGGGGGGCATATCGTACTGCGGTGGAAGTCCGGAGATGCGGCCGTCTACGATTGCCTCGTCTGCTGCGGTTTCGGCGGGCACGCCTGCGGAGGATTCGTCGGAGCCATCGAGTGGGATGCTATCGCCGTCGGACTGAGGCTCGACTTCACTCTTCTCGGCTTCCAGATCGTTCGGTGACTCGGGAATGTTAGTCGACTGCTCTATGGACGACATGGGAATCTCCTCCTGGACCGGCTCGACATCAGCGAGCTCGCCGGCCATCTTCTCAAACTCTTCGATGCTGGGAAGCTCGGAGACGTCTTTCAAGCCGAAGCGGAGGAGGAAGTCGCGAGTGGTCTTGTAGAGGATGGGGCGGCCGATGACCTGCTTGCGGCCCGCGGTGGTGATGAGCTTGCGGGCCATCAAAGAACCAAGGACGCCGCCGGAGTCGACTCCTCGGATCTCTGAGATCTCTGGGGCGGTGACGGGCTGCTTGTAGGCGACGACGGCAAGGGTCTCGAGCGCCTGGAGAGAGAGCTTGAGCGGCGGTTTAAGGCTCTTCACGAAGCCGCGGACGGCGTCGTGGTACTCGGGCTTGGTGGCGAGGCGATAGCCACCGGCGACCTCGCGGATTTCCAGGCCGCGGGCGGAGGTGGTGTAGTCGGCGATGAGCTCGTCGAGGATGGAGCGGAAGTAGTCGCGGAGGCGGCGCTCGCGGGCCTTTTCGTCCTGTTTGGAGATGCTCGCGGACTTTGGCGCTTCAGGCGCGGCGGCGGCATCAGCCTGCGCTTCGGCTGCTGGCGGAGCCTCGGTCTCGGGATGCTCGTAGACGGGAGAATCTGCGGTCGGTTCGGGCTCCTGCGAGGGGGCGGTCTCTTCGGGCTCAGGCTCGGTAGCCGTGGGCTTCTCCGGTACGGACTCCGGCTCAACGGCTGGCTCGGGGGCGGTTTCGCCTTCGATGTCAGCTTCCGGGAGCGGAGAGGTCTCGGCGGCGGTCGGCTCCGCTTCGAGATCAGCCGATGGTTCGCCATCGAGGGCGAGAGACTGCTGGGCGGAGTCAAGGTGGTCGAGCTCGGCCTGGGCCTCCTGACCGAGGAGGCCAGTGAGCTGGGCCAGGGTTACCGGTTCTTCGGACGCGTAGATTACAGCTTCGATCTTTGCTTTAAGGCTCATGATGTCAGGTGTAAGCATACCAACCCTGCAGGGGTGGGTGGTTTCAAGGGAGGTCTTAGGTGTCGGAAAAAGGAGAAGGCCCGCCGGAGCGGACCTTCTTTTCGTAACGGAGAGCTGCTTTAGCGAGCGATAGTGTTGAAGAGCCAGAAGAGGAGACCGGAGAGCAGCGCCGCCACCGGCAGGGTGAAGACCCATGCCAGGGCGATGTCGCGGAGGGTGGACATCTGGAGGCCGCTCTTGTTCGCAGCCATGGTTCCGGCGACGCCTGAGGAGAGGACGTGGGTAGTGGATACGGGCAGACCGTAGGTGTCGGCGGCGAGGATGGTGCACATCGCGACGAGTTCGGCAGAGGCGCCCTGGGCGTAGGTGAGGTGGGTCTTGCCGATTTTTTCGCCGACGGTGACGACGATGCGCTTCCAGCCGACCATGGTTCCAAGGCCGAGCGCGAGAGCGACGGCAACCTTGACCCAGCTGGGAATGAAGCGGGTGGAGGTGTCGAGGAACTTCTTGTAGTTGGTGATGATTTGCTTGTCGCCATCGTTGAACTTCGGCGCGCCGTCGGCCTTGCCGAGGATACGGAGGCTCTCGCTGGTGAGGTACATCTGGTTGCGGACGTTGGCCTGCATCTCGGCGGGAACCTTGCCGAGCGAGCCGTAGAGGCTGGCCTCGTTGCGGATATTGGTGACCATCTGTTCGATGGCGGGAAGGACGGCGGGCTCGAAGGTCTTCTTGGCGACGAACTTCTCGAGTTCCGGCTCAGCATCCTGGACGACGGCGTTGTGGTCGGCGTAGCTGTCGATGGTTCCGGCCATCTGGGTGGAGACGGCGGAGAAGGTCTGCATCTGCGCCGGGGTGACGGTGTGGTTGAGCGCGTAGGCGGTGGGAACGGTGCCGACGAGGATGAGCATGATGAGGCCCATGCCCTTCTGGCCATCGTTCGATCCGTGGGCGTAGGAGACGCCGCCACAGGTGAGGATGAGAAGGCAGCGAATGTAGAACGGCGGCGGCGCGGTGCCTTCCGGAGCCTTATAGAGCCGAGGATCGCGGGCGACGAGCTTGAAGAGGAAGAAGACCAAAGCAGCGCAGGCGAAGCCTACGAGCGGCGAGATGAGAAGCGCCTTGAAGACCTTCGTGACCTGTTCCCATTCAACGCCAGCGGTGCCACTATTGCCCTGCATGAGCTGGTTCGCGATGCCGACACCGATGATGGAGCCGATCATCGTGTGGGAGCTGGAAGCCGGGAGGCCGCGCCACCAGGTGGCGAGGTTCCAAAGGATGGCCGCGACGAGCAGGGCGAAGACCATCGAGAAGCCGGAGCCCTTGCTGACCTTGAGGATGAGCTCGACCGGCAGCAGCGTGATGATCGAGTAGGCGACGGCACCGGAGCTAAGAAGCACGCCGATGAAGTTCATGATGCCGGAGTAGACCACGGCGATGTGGGGCTCGAGCGAGTGGGTGTAGATGCAGGTGGCGACGGCGTTGGCGGTGTCATGGAAGCCGTTGACGAACTCGAATCCGAGGGCGATGAAGAGTGCGATACCCAGAAGAATGAAGGGGAAGACGCTGGCGCTATGGACGATGGACAGGTCATCGGAAAGCTTGCTGACAATGTAGCCGAGGCCGCAGACCAGCATCACCAGGAACACGATCATGCCGGCTTTGCCGGGCGAGGACTTTTTGAGTTTGGCGTCCAGAAGTGAGCCGGTGTGGGTCGGTTCGGCCGTCGTAGAGAAGCTGTGCGCGGGGGTTGCCATAGGTATGTGCCTTGTCAGTCGCTGAGATGTGCGGTGACTAGAACACTAGGGGGCTTTTGCGAATGGGGTGTTACGGGAGTGTGAAGAGTGACGCAAGTTACTTAAGAGGGATTGTGCAGGATTGAGCCGGTCGCGATCAATTCTTACAAAACTATTGCCGAATAAATGTCACCCTTAAAATGTTCCACGTGGAACATTTTGGCCTTTTGGCAAGCTCTTATCGACCCATCAATCGCCGAACTCGGATTTTCCCGCCGAACTCATACTTTTGCTCCGGCATCGTGAGCTATGGCCTAGGATCAACCGGTCAGAATCCGTGAAAAACAGGCAAAGTTGAGCTATCGCTTTTTTTGATCGTCTAGATGGGACGCAGTGCCTACTCTGAGCTTTGATCGGTCGTTTAGAACTCCCAGAATTCGTCTGCGAAGGAGAACTGGCCGGCTACCGGAACTTCTACATCCTCTTCGCGGAGGGAGGCGCGGATAATGATGCCGCTTTCGAACTCTATCTCGATGGCCTCGCCTTCTTCGAGGGTGGCGTTGGTGACGTCCTCGGTAAGAACGCCGCAGAGCATGTTGCGATATTCGGGCTCGCCGAAGGCGTAGGAACCCTCTTCGCGGAAGACGTCGGGCCAGGTGAAGAAGGTGACGGCGGGGCCGCCAACGGGTTCGCCGAAGTGGAGGATGAGGTGGTCCTGAATGAACTCGACGGAGGTGAGTTCGAGGCCGACGAGGGTGGTTAGGTCTGCCATGTCTCTAGTGGCCGGTCTCTTCGGCGGTGAAGGCTTCGTAGGCGGCAGCGTCAAGCAGGGCGTCGGCTTGCGCAGGGTCGGAGAGAGTGAGCTTCATAATCCAGGTGTTATTAGCGTCGGAGTTGATGGTCTCGGGCGCGGAGGTGACGGTCTCGTTGATCTCGGTGACGGTGCCGGAGACGGGAGCGAAGAGGTCGGAGACGCTCTTGACGGACTCGATGGAGCCGAAGGTCGCGCCGGACTCAAGGACGTCGCCGACCTTGGGGAGTTCGACGAAGACGATGTCACCCAGCGAGTTCTGGGCGTAGTCGGTGATACCGATGGTGCCGGTGGTGCCTTCAATGGCGAGCCACTCATGTTCCTTGGTGTACTTGTAGGTTTCGGGATACGCCATGATTTTTCTTCTCCGGTCTTGGTTCAGATTGATGTCTGCGAAACCCAGTATATCGGTATGTTGCTGTGGCGGTGCGACCTGTGCATCGATGGTGAGCGCATGGTATTGTGGGCCGATTGTTCAAGGGGGATGGATGGCGTGTCTGGGGCTTGGACGTGCAGTTACGGTTGCAGTGATGGCGGTTTGCGCGGGCGTCGCGATAGCGCAGCAGGCGGATGATCTTTCGCAGGTAAAGGACAGCAGCCGCATTGGGCCGGATGGAACGGCTTATGTGATGCGGGTGGTGCCGGTGCCGACGACGATTAGCCCGGAGGCGCAGAAGAGTTTGGCGCGGGTCGTGTCGGATGCGGTGGTGCCTTCGACGCTGGAGCAGCGGCGGACGGGGACGGACAAGTGGCAGAACGGCGCGGGTGAGGTGTCGAAGCAGATGTACCCGGCGAAGGTGGAGGAGTCGACGATTGCGGGCGTGCCGGTGCGGATTGTGACTCCGCTGACGATGAGCGCGGGCAAGGGTGACAAGGTGCTGATCAACCTGCATGGCGGCGGGTTCAACTCGGATTCGGGATCGCTGACGGAGACGATTCCGATTGCGAATTTGACGGGGATCAAGGTAGTGGCGGTGCTGTACCGGCTGGCTCCGGAGCATCCGTTTCCGGCAGGGTTGGACGATGCTGTGGCGGTTTATAAGGAGTTGCTGAAGACGTACAAGCCGAACCACATTGCGATCTATGGGACTTCGGCGGGGGCGATTCTTACGGCGGAGGTGACGGCGAAGTTGAAGCAGATGAAGCTGCCGATGCCTGCGGCTACGGGGATCTTTTCGGGGATGGGAGACTTCAGCAGGCTGGGGGATTCGTGGTCACTGTTTGCGCTGAACGGGTTCTCCGGACATCTCGATGCGCCGTCGGCCACGCCGCACGATGCGGAGTATGTCGGGACGACGGATCTGAAGGATACGGTGCTATCGCCGATCTATGGGGACTTGAGCGGGTTTCCGCCGACGCTGTTTGTGACTAGCGGAAGGGATTTACTGGTGAGTGGGACGACTACGCTGCACCGGGCTTATCTGCGGGCGGGCGTGGATGCTCGGCTGGTGGAGTTCGAGGCGCTGACTCATGCGTTCTGGAATGATCCGAAGCTGCCGGAGTCGAAGGAGGCGGATGAGGTTATGGCGAAGTTTTTTGTGGAGCGGCTGGGGAGGTAGTGGGTGTTTCAGTATCGAAATTAAACATCCGGTTCCGTGTGGAGATACGAACGGCTCTTGAAGACCGCCGCGGCGACTAGGAAGAAGCAAGTGACGCAGACGAAGAATCGTCGTTGGACGATCGGATTGAAAAATATCTCTCTATGCTGTTCATCGGTGATGAATCCCCAGACAGTTTCAAGTTTGCTGATGAGATAGCCGGAAATGAAAGCGGATAGCGTCTTTGAAAACTTCGCGAAGCGATCCACTTCTTTCGGGAAGGGGGCGACCAGGATGCCAGCACACCAACCGACCGCTGCTCCTAGGATTGCGTACAAAACTGCATAACTGTCTCGCCAAATACTTAGGACTAAGACGACACTTCCAAAAGACACCACCACCAACAACACCGTCAGAATCACGAGGGGCTTTTTCAAGATTTCCATCACGGAATCGTACTGCATGTTCGTAAAGCGGTCTTTTGAATTCTCGCCGTAGTTGCAGGAGAGGCTAAATTTTCTGCTTCGCCCATTTGCCTTGGCGGAAGAGGTAGAGCGAGATCAGGACGATCACCGACTGGGCGACGACGACGGAGGCGTAGACTCCGTTGACTTGGAGCGGAGAGTGCATGGCGAGGAACCAGGCCAGTGGGATCTCGACGATCCAGAAGCCGAAGAGGTTGACGTAGGTGGGCGTCAGCGTGTCTCCGGAGCCGTTGAAGGCTTGCAGCAGGACCATGCCGTAGGCGTAGGCGATGTTGCCGCAACTGAAGATGCGCAGGCAGGGAATGCCGGTGCGGAGGACTTCGGGGTCGGACGTAAAGAGGCCGAGGATGAAGGGCGCGAAGGCGATGAAGACCAGGCCGACGGAGCCGAGGAAGATCATGTTCCAGAGGCCGGTTCGCCAGACGGCGTTGCGGGCGCGGTCGGGATGCCCTGCGCCGAGGTTCTGGCCTACCAGCGTGGCGGCGGCGTTGCTAAGTCCCCATGAGGGCAGGATGGCGAAGATCACGATGCGGATGGCGATGGTGTAGGCGGCGAGCGCGGGCGCTCCGAAGAGACTGACGATGCGGACAAGGCCGATCCAACTGGCTTGTCCGATGAGGAATTGAATGATGCCCAGGGCGGAGACCTTGATGAGTCGCCAGAGCACGGTGGCGTTCAGGCGAAGGTGGCAGCCGAGGATGCAGAGACGTTCGGTGCCTCTGGCCAGGCGATAGAACTGGTAGAGGACACCGATGCCGCGGCCGGTGAAGGTGGCGAGCGCCGCGCCGGTGACTCCCATGCGCGGGATGGGGCCGAGGCCGAAGATGAGGATGGGATCGAGGATCAGGTTGAGGATGTTCGAGACCCAGAGCAGGCGCATGGCGATGGCGGCGTCGCCGGTGCCGCGGAAGATCGCGTTGTTGAGGAAGAGCAGAAGGACGACGCCGGAGCCGCCGAGCGCGATGCGGGTGTAGCCGCTGCCGGTGGCGACGAGGGCTGGTGAGGCTCCCATGGCGGCGAGAAGCTTGGGTGCGAGAAAGAAGAACGGCAGACCCATGACCACGGAGGCGATGAGGCCGAGAAAGATGGCCTGAACGGCAGAGATGGCTGCGCCGTCGGGGTCCTTTTCGCCGATGCGGCGGGCGACCATGGCGGTGGTGGACATGCCGAGCCCGATGCCGACGGAGAAGACGATGCTGAGGACGGACTCGGTGAGACCGACGGTGGCGATGGCGTTCGAGCCGAGGCGGCTGACCCAGAAGACGTCGACGACGGCGAAGAGGGACTCGAGCACCATCTCGAGCACCATGGGGATGGCGAGCAGGAGGATCGACCGGTTGAGGCTGCCGGTGGTGTAGTCCTGATGGCTGCCGCGCAGGGCCTCTTTGATGGACTGCCAGAGGGTGGGCTGCGGCTGGTGGATGATTTCAGAGCTCATGTCAGTTGGAGACATGGTACCCCGGACGGCTTGGGATGGAGCTCAAAAGAGTTACTTCGAGCCCCTTCAGTCGACCGGCTCATGAGTCGATCGACTGAAGGGGCTGCACGCTGATGGAACTATTAGCTGATCGACTTGCCGAAGAGGACGTTGAATTTTCCGAACAGGACATCAAGCCGATAGACGTGTGCCGGGTAGGCGAGCATCTCGTCGAGTTCTGCTGAGCGGAGGAAGTTCTGGCCGCCCGGACCGACGTTGTGTGCGTTCCGTGCAGCGACATCGGGGAAGGCCTCGAAGATTCCAAAGGTGGTCTCGGAGTAGCGAGTGCCGAACCATGGGCCGGTGCCGGGTTCCTGCTCGACACCAGCGAGGATGTCTTTGAGGAACTGTTCGACCTGGTCGCCTTTGCCTGGCTTGGCTTCGAGGTTGATGTAATAGGCTTTGCGTCCGGGAGTGTTGTCCTGACCGCTTGCGACCCAGCCGGGGTAGGTCTCGATTGCCGGGATGCTGGATGGGTTGGGGCCGGGTGTCTGGATGGTGTTGCTCATGTTCGTGTCTCCGTGTTGCGGGTTGTGGTGCATGGCGTGAGATTTGCGATGTGAAGGCGAATCAATTACCAGGGTTCGCCATTGCCGAAGGACCAGTCTTCGCGGTCGACGAAGACGAGGCTGATGAAGACGTCTTCGCGGCGGACGCTGAGGCGGCGGTTGAGTTCGTCGGCAATCTGGCGGAAGAAGGCGACCTTCTGCTCCTTGGTGTTTCCGACGGTGCTGGTTACCTGGATGATGATGAGGTCCGGCGTGCGCTTGATGTCGAGGAAGTTGGGATCGTAGACGAAGTTGTCTGGCTTGTGCTCGCCGATGACCATGAAGCGGTCGCCATCAGGTGCCTTGAGGACGCCGACGATTCCTTGGTAGACGACGTCGGCGACGGTGGCGCGATATTCGGAGGTTTTTCCTTGAGCTAGATCGATGCGTGCGAATGGCATATGAAACTCCTTGGGGTGGGGCGTTTGGTTTCGGTCAACCTACCGGCCACTTGGTCGGTTAGTGAGTAGACGCTACCTGCCACTTGGTAGATTCACGAATTCGGAATAAAATTTCTGAAGCTGCTCGTTGAACTTTGCGGGCAGCAGCGAGGCGATGCGATGAGTACGGATTCCCGTGAGAAGATTCTGACGGCCGCCAGGCTGGTTGCACAGGCGCATGGTTACAACGGACTCAACTTTCGCGATCTGGCGGAGGATGTGGGTATTCGTGCCGCGAGCATCTACCACCATTTTCCGAGCAAGGCGAGTCTCGCTGAGGCGGTGGCGAAGCGTTATTGGGAGGACTTCGCGGTTGTGCTGGAAGATCTCCTCGCGAAATCGCACGATCCGGTCGTTGCCTTGCGGCGTTATCCCGAGACGTTTCGCTGGGCGTTGGAGAACGAGAACCGGATGTGCCTGAGCGGATTTATGGCCGCCGAATACGACGACCTGCCGGAGACGGTGAGGAAAGAAGTCCAGACCTTTACGGATGTAAACGTTGCGTGGCTGAGTAAGGTTCTATCGGCCGCGAAGGTGGTGAGCGGCAAGAAGGTGGAACCGCGCGCTCGGGCCATATTCGCTGCTGTGGCTGGCGCGCAACTTCTGGCAAGGAGCCGAGCGGATATCACTGTTTACGACGCGGTGATC
The DNA here is from genome assembly GCF_014203275.1 of Granulicella aggregans. Classification (GTDB taxonomy): domain Bacteria; phylum Acidobacteriota; class Terriglobia; order Terriglobales; family Acidobacteriaceae; genus Edaphobacter. The sequence continues at coordinate 100,872 of NZ_JACHIP010000002.1, read as the reverse complement.
AACAGCTACCGGGCGGCTGGGCTTTTGCCGGAGTGAGGTTGTGGGGGGCATCGATGAGCGGAAGCCGGTCTCACAGGTGTCACCGTTGGGCAGGCTGCGACTCCGTCCTGCGGATCAGAACTCGGGCTCCGACCAGAGCGGCGATGAGAGCCGCCACGGCGGCGACACCGAGCGTGTAGCGAGGGCCGAAGTGATTGGCGACCCAGCCAAGGGCTGGAGCGCCGATGGTCATGCCGCCGAGTCCTGTGCCTACTCGGAGGGCCATCACTCTTCCTCGCATGGATGGCTCTGTCGCGAGCTGCATGATGCTGTTGGTGCCGTTGGCGAAGATCAATACTGCAGCTCCACTGACAGCGAGAGCTGCCGCGAACGACCAGTATCCGGGAGCGAATGCGCCGAGGGTGCATCCCAGCCCGAAGATGCCGGCTCCGGCGAGGAGAGAGGCTGGGCTCGCTCGCTTCTGGGCGGCGGCGAATAGCGCTCCTGAAAGAGTGCCCACGGCCATGATGGAGGAGAGCAGGCCGAAGCCGCGTGCGTCGGAGTGGAAGACGTTCACGGCCATGGTCGAGATGAAGATGGGAAAGTTGAAGCCAAAGGTGCCGATGAGAAGCAGCATGATGAGGATGGCACGCAGGTCCGGCTTCTCCCAGACATAACGAAGCCCCTCGCGAAATCCTGAAGCGCTGCGATGCGCTCTGGTGCTGGTGCGGAGTTCCGCGATACGGAAGAACGACATCGAGATGAGCACCGCCGCGAAGGAGAGGCCATTGAGAAGAAAGGCCCAGCCGATGCCTACCCCGGCAATGAGCAGACCGGCGATGGCAGGACCGATCATCTGGGCGGCGTTGAACGAGGATGAGTTCAATGCGACGGCGTTGGAGAGGTCCTCGTCGCCGACCATCTCTGCGACAAAGGTCTGTCGGACCGGAGCATCGAGCGCAGCAGCGGCGCCTGATAAGAAGGCGAAGACGTAGACGTGCCAGAGGCGGACGACTCCGGCGATGGTGAGGGCTCCGAGCATGAGCGCGAGGACGCCCATCGTGGCCTGGGTGAGCATGACGAGTTTGCGTTGATTGAGGCGGTCCGCGGCCGATCCCGTCCATGGAAGGAAGAGAAGCTGCGGGGCGAACTGAAGGCCCATCACGATGCCGAGGGCGGACGCATCGTGATGAGTCAGTTGCGTGAGCACGAGCCAGTCCTGGGCGACGCGCTGGATCCAGGTGCCGGTGTTCGAGATCAGGCAGCCGATCATCCATAAGCGGAAGTTGAAGCTCTTGAGGGAGCGGAAGGTGCCGGATACTCGATTCTTCATGGCCGCGGCGAGGTGGTGCCTCCGTGGAACTGTCCGAAGTGGCGTGCCGCAAAGAGGCTGATGAGCAGCGCGCCTAGAGCGAACGTGAGGATGTGGCTTCTCGTCCGCAGATCGAAAGAGCCAGCGTGCGCGAGAAGCAGGTAGGCGACCACCGCGTTGAAGAATCCCCAGACGACGTTGACCGTTGAAGAGGAGAGACCTATACCAGATGGCTTGGCGAAGGGAGTCTGGAAGGGACGCCCCATCGTTCCAGCGACAAAATGGGGAATGGCGTTCGCAGAGAAGACGCCACCAAAGAAACATGCAACAAGCGGAAGCCAGGTCATCATGCGTTGTTCCTTTCTCCCGACAGGCTTTCGAGCAGCCAGAGGATCTCTTTCGTCGATCCGGTTTCGCCGAGGCGAGGGAAGACGTTTGTGAGGCTGTGCTGGTGCGCTTCCTCGCGCAGGTCGGTCATTGCGTCGATGGCGAGGGTCACGTTGAATCCCTGCTCGTAGGCCTGTCGGGCGGTCGCTTCAACGCCTACCGATGTTGCGACTCCGGTCACAACGATCTGGGTCACGCCTCGGCTTTTGAGCTGTTGCTCAAGGTCTGTGGTCGCGAAGGCTCCCCAGCTTCGCTTGGTGACGACGATATCGTTCGGTTGCTGATCCAGTTCTGGCAGAAGGTCGGTCCAATCTACGGCGAACGGCACGCTGCTGCGCGGACCTTGTTCCGTGCGGCCCGGTGCTCGGCCTGCAACGTTCACCAGGACGACGGTGAGGTTCTTTGCGCGGAAGGCGCTTAGAAGCTTGCGTGTCCGGTCGATGACCGCGGTGATGGAAGGAAGGGAGTCCGCGTTGGCGATGCCTTTCTGCAGGTCAATGACGATCAACGCGGTGTTTGGATCGAGCTTCGTTAGCGGCAAGAGTTTTCTCCTTGGATAGGCGTGGGCACGGGGAAGGCAGGGTCAATCTTCAATGAGCCGCGCAAGTAATTTGAGTCCCTCGCGAAGTTTCTCCTGTTCTTGAAAAGAGAGCTTCTGGGAGATGGTTGTGGTGAGCCAGTCCTGCCTGGCGGCTCGGCCTTCCTCAAGCCACTTCAGATACTTCGGCGTGAGAGAGATCAGGGTCTGGCGGCCGTCGCTTGGGTCAGGCACACCGCGCACGAGGCCAGACTCCTGCAACGGCGTGACGATAGCGCTCATGGACTGCGGGCGCATGGCTTCGGCCCTCGCCAGACTGGATACAGTGGCCGCCCCATCCTGTTCGAGACGGAGAAGAACGGCGACCTGTGACAGCGTCAGATCGCTGCGTCCCCCCTGCTCGCGTGCACGGAGTTTGAGCTTGCGGAAGATCGCGCGGAGCTCCGCGGCTAGGGTCCAGGCGAGTTCGGGATGTGGAGGAGGCTTTCGATCGCTCACGGGATCAATATCTCATATCTACAGTCAAACTGTAAAGTTTGACTGTAGATCTCGCGGATCGACTGCCACGGTGGCCGGAGCCTGTCTATTCGAAGCCGGCTCGGATCTCTCTCACGCCGCGTCCGAGGCGGTTGCGCAGAAGTGTTCGCAGGGTGGCACCATCTGCGTAGCCAACCTCTGCGGCGATCGACTCGATATCATGGCTGTCGCGATGGAGAAGAGATTGGGCGTGCTCGACACGGAGATCCTGGAAGTAGGCGAGTGGAGACTTGCCCAGGACAGCGTCGCAACGACGCTGCAGGGTCCGAGAGCTGGTGGCCAGTGCTTTCGAGGCATTCTGCAAGGAGAAGCCATCTTTGAGGTTGAGCCGGGCCCAACGTTCAAAGCGAAGGATCATCGGGTCTGCTTGAGCAAGATGATTCGGAATGATGAAGGGAGCTTGCGAGGAGCGGAGATCGGCGGTCAGGTAACGAGAGACGGTGCCTGCGAGTTCGGGGCTGGCCTGCCGGATGATCCAGAGAGCGAGATCAAGGTGTCCCATGGCCGATCCGGCGGTGACACCGATATCGCAGGGCACGATCATGCGGGACTCGTCGAGCTGGACCTGCGGAAATCGCTGCCGAAAGAAGGGAGCGAGCGACCAGGTGGTGGTGGACTCCTGATGGTCGAGCAAGCCCGTCTCCGCGAGAATGAACGTGCCCATGCAGGCGGCACCGATTCGCGAGCCTTTCGCGCTCCACTTGAGTAGTTGGGAGATAGCTTCACGCACGTCTGGACGCTCGAGCTTCGTGAAGAGTTGTTCAGGGGTACTGGCGATGACGGCCGGGACGATCACCCAGTCCGGCTTCGAAGCGGGCTTGATTGGCTGGACCGGTACGGTGAGGCCCTGCGCGGTCCGTACCTTGCGACGAGTGCTGACCGTAGTGACATCGAAGCGCGGTGTTCCTCCGTGGAGCATGGCGGAGAGGGAGGCCGCTGTGGAGAAGGCATCGAGTGTAACGGCGAGTCCTGTATCGAAGACGCCGTCCAAGGCAAGGACTGTAATCCGCATGGCGCAAATGACCTCAAAAATGACGTTAGCGACAATATCATTCTAGCGTCTGGAGGCTTAGATTAGCTCTTGTTGCACATGGCCGTTCGCATTCGGCGGAAGGCTTCGACTTTCTATAGAACGTATCGCAATATATTTTTCAGGAGATTTCACATGAGCGTTATCGACACTATGCTGGAACGCAACAAAGAGTTTGCGGCACACGAGACTGCGGCCGGGAAGCTGATGCCTTCGCTTCCGAAGGCTATGCCCAACGTGAAGGCGTTGATCATTGGTTGCGCCGATATGCGGGTTGACCCGGCGCATTTGCTCGGAGTCGAGTCGGGCGAGGCCGTGGTGCTGCGCAATATCGGTGGCCGCGTCACGCCGGGGCTGATCGAGCAGATTGGCATGCTTGGCAGAATTGGCCAGGTCGCCGGAGTGGCTCCAGGCGGAGGTGGCGAGTTCCACATTGTGATCCTGCAGCACACGGACTGCGGTATCACACGGCTTGCCGGTGATCCGGCGCTGCTGGCACCCTACTTTCAGATACAGGAGAGCGAGGTCGCAGCGAAGACGGTCCTCGATCCTCGCAATGCGGTTGCAATGGATGTTGCGTCGCTGCGTGCGATTGGAGCTCTGCCGGCCTCGTGGATGATCTCCGGTATCGTCTACGACGTTGCGACTGGTCTGGTGGATGTTGTGGTTCCACCGGCACCGCTACGTAGCGCGTAGCGCGTAGATTCAGACGCACATGCAGGAGAGCGATCGCTCTCCTGCGTGTGCCGCTTGCTGGCGGAAGGCGGTTTCTAAGTTGTCGACGAATCGCTGGCCTGTTCTCTGTCATCCTGTAGGGAGGAGAGACAATGGACAACCTCGAAGCACTGAAGCACGCGCCTGCGGAACTTGGTATCCACGATCTGATTGCGAGCCGGTGGTCGCCGCGGGCTTTTAGCGATAAGGCTGTGAGCGCTGACGATCTGACCAAGATATTTACCGCTGCTTCGTGGGCGGCTTCTTCGACCAATGAGCAGCCCTGGCGGTTTCTGGTTGGGCGCAAAGGTGATGAAACGTTTGCGAAGATTCTCGAATCGCTGGTCGCGTTCAATCAGACGTGGGCGGGGAAGGCTCCTGTGCTGGTGCTGTCGGCGGGGAAGAAGACGTTTTCGCCTGGGCCGTATGGTGGCGGGGCAAATGACTATGCGTTGCATGACACGGGCGCGGCTTCGGCGACGATGTCGCTGCAGGCTATGGCGCTGGGGCTTCATACGCATGGGATGGGTGGGTTTGACAAGGAGAAGGCGCGGGCCCACTTCGGGATTCCGGAAGATTTTGAGATTGGGGCGGTTTGGGCGCTGGGGTATCTGGGGGAGCCGGATTCGCTCTCGGAGGTGCTGAAAGGGCGGGAGCTGGCGGAGCGGACGAGGAAGCCGGTGGGAGAGTTTGTATTTAGTGAGTGGGATGTTGCGGCGAAGTTTTAGCTATGGCACTGAAGGAACCCACATCTCAAATGCGAGATGTGGGGCACCCGGGCCTGTTCACCATGGAAGGAAACTGGACAGATGATCACGCTCGGGCTCGGCAAGATCCTCCCAATGCGGCGTGAGCCACCTCCCAGTAGAGCGGAAACCCTAGCGAAAACTCTATCAGAGGCGGTCGAGCGACTAAAGCTGCCATCCGAGGCGTTACAGTCTCTCTCGGAAGCGGCTGCGTGGTGTCTAAACAGATCGCTGCCACAAAACAATTTTCGTAGCAGTGAACTGGATCCTTCAGCCTTCCTCAAAGTTCCTTCGTTCGATGAGTTAGGCATAGGACTGTGGCTTGAAAGAGAGCGCGAGAGTTATCAGCTAGCAGTGGACGCGATCAATGTAAACCGCTCGACTCTCGTTCGCGATACGAATATAGAACTCGCTGATCCAGCGCTTTTGGGATCGAAGGGCAGATTGTTGCTTTACGAACCGTTGGAGACTGTCACAGACGGAGCCTCTGAAGCTAGCTCCCGCGGCTTCTTCGACATCGAGGATGCTCCTCCCTGGGATACCTGGTTTCTGTACTCATCGGGCTCAATCGTCTGTTGGGTGCCAGAGGCGATGGTCGAGATTGCACAGGAGGGTATTGATGCTAATCCCGTCGATTGCATCCACTGGTGCAACTGGCGAAAGTTGTGAGTCGGTCATGGTGGTCTGCCGTCGCGATTCGCCCCCACATCTGGCGATGAAGCGTGCCAGATATGGGGCACCCGCCGGGCTGCTTTGGTCGTGGCTGAAAGGTTCGAGTTGAGGCGGTGGTGTGAGCGGGTGGCGGGTCCTTCGACTGCATCCGGCGCAAAGGCACGCCGGACTTCGCTCAGGATGACGGCTTCTTAGGGGACGCATTTGCAGGGCAGCGGAGAGGACGAGTTAGGCGGTCTTCTTCGGGCGTTTGTAGAAGGGGAGCGGGACTATCTTGGCCGCGACTAGCTGGCCACGGATCTCTACGGCTAGTTCGGTGTCGAGGGCGGTGTAGTCGACCGGAACGAAGGCCATGGCTATCGCCTTCTTGAGGAAGGGCGAGGGGCCGCCGCTGGTGATCTCGCCGATGCGTTCGCCGGAGGGCGTGGCTACGGGGTAGCCGTCGCGGCCGAAGCCTCGGCCAGTGATTTCTAGGCCGACCAGTTTACGCTCGGGGCCGCGTGCTTCCTGGATGGCCAGGAGCGCATCCTTGCCTACGAAGCTGGGCTTGTCGAGCTTGGCGTAGCGGCCTAGATTGGCTTCGAAGACGTTGATGGTGTCGGAGATCTCGTGGCCGTAGAGGGCCATGCCGGCTTCGAGGCGGAGGGTGTTACGCGCGCCGAGGCCGCAGGGGATGATGCCGAATTCGGCTCCGGCCTCGAGGACCTCGTTCCAGACGCGCCCGCTGGTGGCTTCGTCCGAGGGGACGTAGATCTCGAAGCCGTCTTCGCCGGTGTAGCCGGTGCGGGCGATCATGACGTTGTAGAGATTGCCGGACTTCAACGTGAGCTGGCCCCAGGTGAACCAATAGTTCTTGATGGTGCTGAGGTCGGTGGGCGTCAGCTTCTGGAGAGTTTCGGCGGCGCGGGGGCCCTGAATAGCTAGCTGCGTGTACATGTCCGAGAAGTCGTTGATGTGGACTGAGGGCATGTGGCCGATGGTCTTGCGGACCCATTGGATGTCTTTTTCGCGGGTGCCGGCGTTGATGACGATGAGGTAGTCGTTGTCGGAGAGCTTGTGGAGGACCACATCGTCGACGAACGTCCCGTTGGGGTAGAGCATGGCGGAGTAGTGGGCCTGACCGATCTGTAGCTTGGAGGCGTCGTTCATGCAGAGCTGGTTGACGGCGGCGAGGGAGCCAGGGCCGCGGAGCTGAATGTCTCCCATGTGGGAGACGTCGAAGAGGCCGACGGCGGTGCGGACGGCTAGGTGCTCGGCGGTGAGGCCGGAGTATTCGACGGGCATGTCCCATCCGCCGAAGTCGACCATCTTGGCCTTGCAGGCGCGATGGGTGGCGTTAAGGGCGGTCTTGCGGAGAGCGGGAGCAGCAGTGAGAGTGGCCATGTCGATCCTTCTCGGGCGGGTGCGCCGGAGGCTTTAGGGTAGCACTGTGGGGCGGCGGCTCAGTGCTGGCGGAGCTCGTCTACCTGGTGCCGGAGAGCGATGTAGGTTGCGTCGGTGGCTGCTCCCTGGGTCTGCCAGCGTACGGTACCCTGCTCGTCGACAACGAGGATGTAGGGAAGGTTGGGATCGGAGTAGTGGACGAGGTTTCGCCAGGCTGGCTCGTTCTCTGTGATGGGCAGGAAGTGGGGCTTGCCGCGATCGGAGACGGAGGCCTTGATGCGTCCCTGGACGAAGCCGCGAAGGAGCTTCGGAACGGAGGCGAGGACTGGCATCTCGAAGTAGGCGACGGTTGGGGAGTCGTAAAAGTCGCCCGCGAGCTTCTTGCCCCAGGTGGTGACGGCGTCGCGCGAGTCCTGGCTGAAGCCGATGACGAAGATGCCGACTTTGCCTTGCAGTGCCTGGGGCAGGTCGACCTTGACGTCTGCGAAAGTGGTGCCGTGGACCGGGGGGATGCGATCTCCATTTGGGGGGATGGTGGCTGCGGTGCTGAGCGATGCCGACAGAACGATGAGGGGAACAAGCATCGCTTTGGGAGTTATGAGTTGCTTCCGGAGTATGAGGGGAGGGCGTTCGGACATGACCCCTTGGACGCGAAGAGACCGGGCGTGGTCTTCGAGGCCGCTGGATGGAGGATAGGAGGTTGAAGTGTGGTCAAAATTCGGCGGCTGGAGTTTCGCGTGTACGATTCGACCGGCTATTTACGATAGGCGCGGACGAAGCTGCTGATGCAGAAGTAGCCGAAGACGCTGGCCATGGCGACGAACGCGAGGAAGTGGAGGTGGTCGTCGTGGTTAGTTGGGGTGGAGTGGAGGTCGGCGCGGTGGATCCAGGCGGCTTGTCCGGCGAAGAGGGCAAAGATGCCGAAGAAGGAGCCAGTAATCTCCAGCCAGAGGACACCGGAGAGTTTTTTGATGGGTGCCCAGACCGAGTCGCCGAAACGCTTGCTGCCTCGGGCGACGTTCTTCCGGGTCTCTTTTGCGCGGACATGCGCCTGAACGGTAACGTGGGCTGCGGTGCGGGCGGCGTGGGCGATGGGGTCGCTGGCTGCTTGAGCAGGGGCTGCGGCTGGCTGGGGCCTTGGGGCTGCGGCTGGCGGCTGCGCTGCGGGTTTTCTGACGGGCGTCGGGTTTGGAGCAGTTGCCGCGTCGACAGCTCCGGCGATTGCCTTGGCGGCATGTCGAGCACCGAATCCTAAAGCGCGGCCGAAACGAACGGAGTCCATGAAGGAAGTGTAGCGGTTTCGGGAGTAGCAAGTCAGTGAGAGAGCGAGTTAGCGGTGTGCGTCATACGGCACGGCGATCATTCCAGCCGCATACGTCCCACCCATCCTCGCAAAGGACGCGGGTATGGATGGGGCATCCGAACCGTTGAGGCAAGTGAGGATTTCTGACGCACTCCAATCGCAAGTCAGCGGCTCGGCTGCAACGGGAGACGTTGGGGCGGCATCCCAAATAGCTTGCCGGCGATCAAGGTCGAACGGCGAGGAGGAAACGATGAAGAATGTGTTGTTCTGGGTTGGTGGGATGTGTGGAGTAGCGGCTGGGCTTGTCGTTCTGTTGCGGGGAAAGGGTAAACCAGTGGATGTTCTGGCGCACCAGCTTGAGGTGGCCTGGTCGGATCACCACACCGTGGCGTGACCTGGTGCAGGGCGTTACCGGAATAGGGCATTGCGGCGGGCTGGCGACCCGCGTATCGTAAGAGAGAAGTGAAGTGCAGGTCAGCCTTGCGCGCAATGCCGTTCCAGCCTAGTTTGTCCCGGCGGAATACCCGATGCGTGGTCACTCGCGAGTCCCATCGCAGGACGTTCGAAGTCGGACGATTTCGGTAGGAACAACAGGCAGCCCGGAGGTGGCATTGAATCAGAAGGTCAAAAAGCTCATTCAGAAGTTAGGCGAAGCGATTCACGAGTCCGTTTCGGAGTCGGAGAACATCGCTGGCGTGGTCAAGAACATTCGTGAGCAGGGCTTCGATGTGCTGCTGATGCTTGAGGCGACCATTGGTCTGAACGAAGTGGAAGAGGAAGACGCCGCGACGGTTGAATCGGCCGATGAGAGCGCGGAGGGTCCGTTCACGAAGAACGACCTGAGCTTCCTGCGGTCGTTGCGGATAAGCCTTTCGGAGAATGAGGGTGAGGTGGAGGCGGGACCGAACCAGCTTCCGCCGCCGGGCTCTTCAGACGCCAGCGCGACGGGCGAGCGTTCAGCAAATTAGGTCTTTCTAGGTGATCTGTTGCCTCGGACCGGGTGAACCGCCCCGGTCGTCGAGTGAACTGCTGCCTGACTCGATCCATGTTGTCGGGTCGTCGTGCGATAAGCGGCGATACGACTAGCTTCCCTCTCACGTGCCTCCAGGCGGGCACAGTCCAAGCGCAACTCTCATATGGTAGACTCCGGCATTCCTAGACGCGATGCATAATTCCTGCATCGGACACTAGGACAGCTAAGTCTATGGATTGAGAGGTTGGCGAAGTTATGAGAGATACCCTAGGAGTTCTTCTGGCCGGCGGGGCGGGCGAGCGTTTGTTTCCGTTGACGCGCGACCGTGCCAAGCCGGCGGTCCCGTTTGCGGGTCAGTACCGGATCATCGACATCACGCTATCGAACTGCATCAACTCCGACCTTCGCCGGGTGTACATCCTGACGCAATACAAGGCGCTCTCGCTGAACCGTCACATCCGTGAAGGCTGGGGTCCGGTGGTTGCGAACGAACTCGGGGAGTTCATCGAGATTCTGCCGCCGATGCAGCGCGTGAGCAAGAATTGGTACACGGGCACGGCGGACGCGGTGTATCAGAACATTTATTCGATCGGCGCGGAACAGCCGAAATACGTGATCATCCTTTCGGGCGACCACATCTACAAGATGAACTATGGGCTGATGCTGGACCAGCACCGCGAGTCCGGCGCTGCGGTGACGCTGGCGACGCTGCCCATTCATCCTGACGAGGTACGACAGTTTGGTGTGGTCGAGGTGGCTCGCAATGGCGAGGTCACGGGCTTCGAAGAGAAACCGGCGGAGACCAAGATGCGGTCGCCGTTCATGCCGGACATGGTGGATGCGTCCATGGGCATCTACATCTTCAACACGGACGTGCTGCTGCCAGAGCTGATCAAGGATGCGGAGGACCCGACATCGAAGCACGACTTCGGGCACAATATCCTGCCGAATATCCTGGGCAAGTACAAGATGTGCGCTTACAACTTCGTGGACGAGAACAAGCAGAAGGCGCTCTACTGGCGCGACGTGGGAACTCTCGAGGCTTACTACGAGGCGAACATGGATGTGGCTACGGTGTCGCCTACGTTCAATCTGTACGACAAGAGTTGGCCGATGCGGACTCGGTCGTATCAGTATCCACCGGCGAAGTTCGTCTTCGGTGAGCCGGGCAGGACGGGTATGGCGATCAACTCGATTGTGTGCTCGGGATCGATCGTCTCGGGAGCCGTAGTGCGGAACAGCGTTCTATCGCAGGATGTGCGCGTTAACTCGTATGCGGATGTGGACTCGAGCGTGATCTTCACGCACGTCAATATCGGGCGGCATTGCCGGATTCGGCACGCGATCATTGACCGCGACGTGCATATCCCGGATGGAACGGTGATTGGCTACGATCCGGTCGAGGACAAGAAGAATTACTTCGTGTCGCAGAACGGGCTGACTGTGGTGACGAGGGACTACTCGGTGTATGAGAATCCGGTGTCGCCGGACTTTCTGCAGCCGGGGGGAACCTGGTAAGAGCGTTGGCAGCAAGAGAATGGGCGGAGAGGATATCCTCTCCGCCCATTCTCTTGCTGCATGAAGCTTACTGCTTGCCGAAGCGGTAGATGACCCCGGCGGAGATGGCGAAGAACTCGCGGTATTCGGAGCCGAAGTGCTCGACGATAAGGTCGGGTTGGAGGCGGAGGGCGAGGTTTCTGGAGCGGTTGTAGTCGAGGCTGCCGCCGAAGGCTCCGATGGGTTTGGTGCGGTCGGTGTAGAGGCCAACGTCGAAGTTTGTCGGGCCGTTGAATTGGCCATGGGCGACGCCAACGAGCGCGTGGTAGTCGATAGCGGCGTAGTGGTTCTTGGGACCGCGATACTGCACGCCGGCCATGCCCACATTCATAAGAACGAGCTGGCGGCTGGGGCGGAAGCTGGCTGGGCTGGGAAGTACGGGGGTGGTTCCGCCTTCAAAACGATAGTCGCCAGCGACGCCGAGCCGGCTGTTCAGCCAGTAGGTGCCCATCATTTCGGCTCCGGCAAAGTTCATGCGCTTGGGCAGGTTCTGGCCAGCCTGGAAGTTCATGTAGTTGATGCCGCCGTAGACTTCGTACTTGTTGTCATAGGCGGCCTGGGCGGCGGGTCCAATCTTTCCATTCTGGGCGTATGCGGGGGCGTATGCGGCGGTGGCGAGGGTCAGCCCGAGAGCGGCCAAAAAGACTGCCTTTACTTTAAGCCCGGCGAGACGGCTTGAAGCGTCGGCGGCGCGGGCGGTCATCAATCTCAGCATTGTTCTCCAGATCTGTCTGCGAAGTTTCGTGAATCGCGTTCTGTATTCAAGATATACCGTTTCGGCTGCATCTGGCCCGGTCGCGGCATCGTAGTTCAAGAGGGGAGTCTGCGGCGAAGCCGAAGCGGCGATCCTTATGCGACAATGAAGGCTATCGGCAGGCTTTTGCAGTGGGCCGGGAGTGGGAGAGTATACGATGGGCGATCTATTTCAACCTACGCACCTGATGGTGATCGGAATTGTGCTGCTGGTGTTGTTCGGCGGCAAGAAGCTGCCTGAACTAGGCAAGGGTCTGGGCGAAGGCCTGCGCGGCTTCAAGGACGGCATGAAGGGCGTTACGGAAGATCCGGCGAAGCCTGGTGAGACGGCGCACACGGTTACTCCGAAGGCGGAAGAATCAGTTAAGTAACGTCGTACAGATTTTGCTGTACGTTGTAGCTTTGCGTCGACGCTAGAGAGTGATCATGACCACAGCGGCTCCGGCGATGGCCATACCGAGGCCCTGACGCTTACTTAGGCGCTCCTTGAGGACGATGCCTGCCAACAGGATCGTCGTCGTCGGGTAGAGCGAGGCGAGGACCGCCGCGATATCAAGGCGACCGGAACGCGTGGCCGAGATATAGAACATATTTCCGCAGGTATCGAGCACCGCGGTTGAGAGCGCCCAGAAGATGGCGGCTTTCGGCAAACCAAAGAAGGCAGCCTGAACAGGCGGAGCGTCAAGCCCGGTGGGGGTGTTTCCGTTGCGACCGGCTCTTACAACCGTCAAGGTGATGAGCAGAAGGGAGCAGGCGGTGATGCTGCCCATGCGGGCGGTGGCCATGGGCCAGACGACACCTGCCGCTCCAGCCATCTTGAGCGCTATAAAGTAAAGCCCGAAGCCGGCGCCGGCGATGATGGCAAGCATCATTGTCGAAGAGCCAGAAGCCACTGAAGGATCCTCTAGGACCCCGGTTGGGGCAGCGGCGACCATCCAGATAGCGATCCCAGCTATTGCGAATCCGGCGAGGTGCAGCACGCCGGGAGAGCCGTCGGATGCGATGGCAAAGATGGCCGGCACGGCTGCGGCGAGCAGACCGCTGACGGCGGCTGAGGCTCCCATGGCACCACGCGCCAGGGCGATGTAGAAGCAGGCTAACGAGAGGCCGCCGGTCACTCCCGCGCAGACGCCCCAAACCAGCAGCGAGCCGTGAGGCATGGTGTCGCCGCGAAGGTAGGCGAGCGTCAACAGGATGCAGAGGCTGGTGGCGTGACTGAAGAGGATGACGCGCAGGGCGGATTGGAGAGATCCGCCGGCCAGTTGAGCGCCTCTGCCGCCGGAGAAGTCGCCACCGCCCCACAGGATGGCGGCGAGCAGCCCCATGACGACGTTGCCCTGGATGGGCAGCATTGGAAAGTTCATGCCAACCCTCGCCTAGTTGCTGGGCGAGGGCGCTGGCGCTGCCGGGGTATTCGTAGTGGTGGGAATCGCGGGGCGAACGGCTTCGACGGCCGATGGATAGTAGCCATCGGGGGAGATGACGTTCAGGTTCGGGCGCAGCACGCGGACCTCGGTCTTGCGGTACTTGCCGTCGATGAAGGGCTCATGGCTGTAGTAGCCGACGGTGTACTGGGTGCGGACTTCCTTGGTGATCTCGGAGAAGCTCTCTTCGATGCCCTTGGTGCGGAACTCCGAGGCCATCTGGCCGCCGGTGGCTGCCGCGTAACGAGGGAGGATGTCGTCGCGCATCTGGAAGGGGAGGTGGTAGCGGTCGAGAAAGCCGATGATGGGCGTCGAGGAGTCGCCCACGATGGTGCCGTAGACCTGGATCTCGTGATGCTGGAGGTATTGCACAACTTCCTTATACTTCGCTTTGCTTCCGTACTCCTTGCCGTCGCTGATGACGTAGATGATGCGGCGGCGTCCCCGACCGGTCTTGGTGAGGGCGACCGCTGCTTCGAGGATCGCGTCGTTGAGTGTGTGGAGTTCCTTGGGCGCGTTGAGCACCATGCCCGGGTTGTTGCGGACCGGGGAGGTATTGGGGTCGAACTGAGAGTTATTGATTGTCGTGGTCTGCGAAAGTGGCCCGGTAAGCCCCATCACGGGATCACGGCCCTTGCCCTTGGAGCGTTCGAGCACGGCGGTCACGCGAGCGCTTTGGGCAGCGGTGAAGTCGGTCTGCATCTGCGGGCCATTGTTGTAGGTGAAGATGGCGATCTGGTCGTAGGGGGCAAAGGCACCCTGCAACGCGGCGAGAGCGTTGTTGACCTTGGTCATGGTGTCGAAGGGAACGCTCTGGTCGATGACGAGGGCGACGGAGAGCGGAAAGGGATCCGAGGTGAAGATGGCCATGCGCTGGCGGACGCCGTTCTCGTAGATTCGGACTTCGCGCCAGTCGATGCCGGGGACGAGGCGGCCCTTGGAATCCTTGACGGTGAAAGGTCTCTGAACGAAGTTGACCGTGACGGGGGCCAGGGTGAAGGCCTTGATGCCTTCGCCAGGAGCGGTGACGTCCGGCGCGGGGCCGTCGTCGACCGAAGGGGTGACCTTCTTCTGCGGATCGGTGAGGTGGGGAGCGTCAGAATCGGTGGGAGCAGGGCCGTCGCCGTTCGAGGTAGAGGTGGTGCCGATTCCGGGCGCGACATTGTTGAGGCCGGGGATCGCCTGGGGCTTGGGAGCGTCGGGAATGGTGCCGGGCTGGGACTGTGGCTGAGGCGCGTCGGGCGCGGTCTGTTGTGCGACTCCGGCGTTCTGGGCGAGCATGAGGCCAGCCAATGCGGCCGCAATTACGGTGTGCTTCACTTTATCGATCTCCAAGGTTCCCAGTGTGCAGGTTTCCCAACTACCAGACTATCAGTGTGCCGCTAGAGCGTCATCCGTGGCGATGACCGAGGCGGCATGGTGAGTTGGACGCAGGACAGGGTGGCTCCGTTGCGCGAGGCAGATTCGATCGCGGAATGGCGTGGCCGGTGCAGACGGGGCCGTGGGCGGGTAGAATTTCGCTGACTCCAGCCGGAGTCGCGCGTCTAAGGAGTGTATGCGTCTGCTTTCTGGTTTAATTCCGCGTCCCGGTATTTCTCTCGGTCTGATGACCGTCCTGTTGCTTGCCCCTTGTGCGTCGCGTGCCCAGGAGGCGCCATCGCCGGGTGGACCGCCGCCGCCGAGCTCCGCCGCGAGCCAGCAGGAGAGCGAGGACTCGCCCGTAGCAACGCTGAAGGTGCAGACCAACCTGGTGAACGTGTACTTCTCGGTGCGCGATAAGAACGGGTACATCACGAATCTGAAGAAGGACGATTGTTCGATCGAAGAGGACAAGGTCCCACAGAAGATCAAGAACTTTACGCAGGAGAAGAATCTGCCGCTGACGATCGGCATTCTTCTGGATACCAGCGGAAGCCAGATGCATGTGTTGCCACTGGAGCAGGAGAGTGGGGCGCAGTTTTTGAAGGACGTGCTGACGCCGAAGGACGAGGCCTTCCTGATCTCGTTCGACGTGAATGTGGACTTGTTGGCGGACTACACGAACTCTTCACGTGAGATCAAACGGGCGCTGGATAAGGCGCAGATCAATACCGGTGCGGGGTCGGGTTCTGTTACTGGCAATGGCGCTGCGCGTGGAACTCTGCTGTACGACGCGGTGTACCTGGCGGCTAATGACAAGTTGAAGCAAGAGGCGGGGCGGAAGATCCTTGTGCTGCTGACCGATGGAGGCGATCAGGGTTCTCAGGAGACGATCAAGACGGCGGCCGAGGCAGCACAGAAGGCGAACGCGATTGTGTACGTGATCCTGATCGCAGACCGCGGTTTCTACAGCGGGTTCGGGATGGGCTTCTCCGGGGACAGCGATATGGAGAAGCTGGCGAAGGATACCGGCGGACGCGTGATCAATGTGGGCAACGACGGCAAGCGGCTGGAGGCGGCGTTCGCGCAGATCTCGGACGAGCTGCGGACGCAGTATCTGGCCAGCTATACGCCGACGAACGAAAAGCAGGATGGGACGTTCCGTAAGCTGCAGTTGACCTGCCAGAAGGACCAGAAGGTGCAGGCTCGACGCGGATATTATGCGGTCGCGGACGCTTCGGAGGACCAGTAAGACTTCTGCGGCGAGACCCACTCATCGCGAGAGTGCCGCGATGAATGGGGCACAGGTTTTTGGGAGCTTAGGCTTCCATGGCTCCTGTGTAGACGGCCATTCCGGCTACTGCGTCGATCCCCATGGCATCTAGCTCGTCGATCTCGGCGCGTTCCTTGATTCCACCAGCGACTATGAGTTGCTTTGCGGTTGTGGAGCGGAGGATGGCGGCCACCTGCATGGGGAAGCCGGCCATGGTGCCTTCGATGTCGACGTGGGTGTAGAGGAAGGCCGAGCAATAGTCTTCGAGCCAGGTGATGGCTTCTTCGGGCGTGAGCGCGACGGTGTCCTTCCAGCCTTTGATGGCGACCTGGCCGCCCTTTGTGTCCACTGAGAAGACGAGGGCATCTTCGCCGAGTGCCTTCTTCAGGCTGGCGGCGAAGGTCTTGTTCACGCCCTCCGCGCCAAAGAGACTAGAGCCGTAGATGACGCGCTTGGCTCCGGCGGCTAACAGAGTCGCACCATCTTCAGGGGTCTTCAGTCCGCCGCCGACCTGGCAGGGGAGACGCTTGCAGACCATCTCGATGAGGGCGCGGTTGTCGCCCTGGCGCATGGCGGCGTCGAGGTCGATGAGCTGGACCATGGGGTATTTGGAGAAGCGGTCGATCCAGTAGTCGAAATCGTCGAAGGAGAGGGCTAGGCGTTCGCCCTGGACTAGCTGGACGATCTTGCCGCCCATGAGGTCGATGGAGGGGATGAGCATTTATTCCTTTCGCGGTTAGGTGCTTTGATCCAGCGTTATCGGCCCGAATGACTCGTTCGAAGGCCATTCGTCTCCACCCAACGGATAGCCTTCTAGGAAATCGATCTTGCCGTTCAGGATCCAGAGTAAGAAGCCGCATAGTTGGCCACCCACTACTGTGCTTGCAGCAAATCGCCTGTCAATCAAGGGGACTGGTGGTGGGATCGGCTCCGTCCCATCTGATACGTGGAAGGTTGTATAGAAACCGTAGCCGTTGTGCTCTCGTGATTCCAAGGTGCTCTCTGCGAGTTGGACCGATAGGGCCGCGCCGAATTCAGTTGAGGCCTCGAGCATTGCGCTAATTACTGCGGACTCAAGTGGCGTTAGGAACGATGGCGTTGTCAGCATGGCAGCCTCACGCTGATGCCCGCGCGTTGGAGTTCGGATTTGAGGGCGCGGGAGTCGGTGACGCCGAAGTGGAAGATGCTGGCGGCGAGGGCGGCGTCGGCTTTTCCGCCGCCTTCGTTGTGCGAGAAGACTTCGGCGAAGTGGGCTGCGGAGCCTGCGCCGCCGGAGGCGATTACGGGGATCTGGACGGCGGCAGAGACGCGGGCGGTGAGTTCGCAGTCGAAGCCGTTGCGCATGCCGTCGGTGTTCATGCTGGTGAGGAGGATCTCGCCGGCGCCGCGCTGTTCAGCCTCGCGGGCCCAGTCGATGACGCGCAGGCCGGTGGGCTTGCGACCGCCGCTGACGTAGACTTCGGCGTCGCCTACGGGGTCTTTCGATGAGGTGCTGCGGCGGGCGTCTATTGCCACGATGACGGCCTGCGCGCCGAAGCTGGCACCGATCTCGCCGATCAGTTCGGGCCTTGCGATGGCAGAGGAGTTGATGCTGACCTTGTCGGCTCCGGCGTTGAAGACGGCGGCAGCGTCTTCAGCCGAGCGGATGCCGCCGCCTACGGTGAAGGGGACGAAGAGCGCGGCGGCGGTGCGCTTGACCGTGTCGAGGAGGGTGCCGCGGCCTTCGTGGGTGGCGGTGATGTCGAGGAGGACGATCTCGTCCGCGCCTGCGGCGGCGTGGCGGTGGGCGAGTTCGGCTGGGTCGCCTGCGTCGATGATGTCGACGAACTGGATACCCTTGACGACGCGTCCGTCGCGGACGTCCAGGCAGGCGATGATTCGTTTGGTCAGCATTCTATTTTGCACCTACCTTTCGGAGGTTGTTCCAGATGGATCGTGCGCGAGAGGTCAGCGACTTATGCGCGTTTTCATCTTGTGACTTGTGCTGTTGCATAAGATGACTGGGGCTGTAGTTACAAAGGAGCTTCGTTTCGGTGCCGAGCCATGGCGATATCTTCGGCTCCATCGGCGAGTGGCTGAGCCACTCGCCAACTTCGGTGCTGACTAACTTGCGTAACGCTCTATCGCGCTTGGCGCTGACAGATGCTTCTTCGAGGAAGGCGCATGTCTTGAGCGTGTGCTTCAGGTCTCCGGTGCTGAGTGCTATCTCAAGGAACGGGAGCAGGAGTGATCCTAAGACTACGTGCGGCAATGGTGGATCGGCATCGAGACAGTTGAGCGTTCCCTCATCGTAGGCACGCAGTTCTGGGAGGTAGGTCAGAAGCTCATCGATGAAGGTGTCATAGGTCACGGCTAAAGCTCCACGAAGTTCTGCAGGACTTTGAGGCCGACGACGGCGGATTTTTCGGGGTGGAACTGGACGCCCATGACGTTGTACTGTTCAACGGCGGCGGTGAAGGGGCCGCCGTAGTTTGTAACCGCTGCGGTTGCTTGAACGATGGGCGCGCGCCAGGAGTGGGTGTAGTAGACGAAGCCGCCGGGGGAGATGCCGCGCAGGAGTTTCGAGTCTTCGCGAATCTCTTCGAGCGAGTTCCAGCCTACGTGCGGGGATTTGAGGTCGGTGCCTTCGAAGCTCGCCGGGAAGTGTTCGCACGCGCCAGGGAAGTGGCCGAGGCCGGCGGTGGCGGCGGCTTCGGTTGAGCCTTCGAAGAGCCACTGCAGGCCGACGCAGACTCCGAGGAACCAGGTTCCCCGGGCGACGCTCTCGCGGACGGCTTCGGTGAGGCCGCTATCCGCGAGCAATTGTGTTGCCTGGAAATGCCCGACGCCGGGAAGGACGATCTTCGCGGCCTTGCGGACGAGGTCGGGGTCTTGCGTGACAGTGATCTCGGGCGCGTTGAGGTAGGTTAGCGCCTTGACGACGCTGGTGAGGTTGCCCGCTTTGTAGTCGATGATGGCGATCATAGTGTTTGGAGAGTTAGTGTTTCATCGTTTCGATGCCGATGTAACTGATCCACAAATACGTGAGGGCAAGGCCAGAGAGCAGGACTGTTGTGCGTTTCTAGCCTGATCCAAAAGAGGCAAGAATCAGAGCTAAGACATTCAGTACGATGCCGCCAGTGTAGTAAGTAATGAATTCGGGTGAAGTGGGGTCGATGTGAGGAGTTCGCGAGATGGCGGAGCCATACAGCAATAGGTCCGCCGCAGACAGGACGAAGCCTGTGTTTGCCAAAGGTTTGCGATGTGCCGTCCAGTTCATATGCAGAAAGCCCGTTTGTAGCTAAAAGGTTCGAACGGTTGAGGTCACGTGAGCATCATCGGGATCCTTCGCTTCGCTCAGGATGACGGCTCATTGGAGTGCTTATAGCAGCCCCTTTGTGCTGGGCAATAAGTCTTTCATGCGCTCGTCGCGGCTGCAGGCTCCGCGGAGGGCTCGTGCGAAGGCTTTGAAGATGGCTTCGATCTTGTGGTGGTTGCTGCGGCCGTACATGGTTTTGACGTGGACGTTGGCCTTGGCGCCGCGGGCGAAGCCGTCGAAGAAGTCGGCGAGGAGCTCGGATTGGAAGTCGCCGACGAGGCGCACCTTGACCTTGTCGTCGACGACGTAGGCGACGCGGCCGGAGAGGTCGACGGCGGCGACGGCGAGGGTCTCGTCCATGGCCATGACGAAGTAACCGGCGCGGAGGATGCCCTTCTTGTCGCCGAGCGCCTTGTTGAAGGCCTCGCCGAGGGCGATGCCGACGTCTTCGACGGTGTGGTGCTGGTCGACGTCGAGGTCGCCGGTGCAGGTGAGGGCGAGGTCGAAGCCGCCGTGGCGGGTGAAGAGCTCCAGCATGTGGTCGAAGAAGCGGATGCCAGTGGAGACTTTGTAGACGCCCTGGCCGTCGATGGTGAGTTTGAGGGCGATCTGGGTCTCGGTGGTGGAGCGCTTGATGGCGCCGGTGCGGGGCTTTGTTTTGGTCGTGGTCATTTCGTGGGCGTCCAGCCGATCTCGTTCAAGGATATTTTGAGGGCTTCGAGGGCGCGGGTGACGTGGTCTTCGATGCCGATGGTGATGCGGACGTAGCCTTCGCAGCCGGGGTCGGAGGAGCGGTCGCGGAGGAGGACGCCGTGGATGCGCATGGCTTCGCAGAGTTCTCGGTGTTTGAGGCCGATCTTCATCAGGATGAAGTTGGCGTGGCTGGGGAAGAATTCAACGCCTAGCTCGCGGAGGCCGGCGGCCATGCGATCGCGGCCTGTCGCTACCTGGTCTGCGTACCATCGGACGTAGGTATCGTCTTCAAGTGCGACGGGAAGAACATCGAGGGCAATGCCGTTGATGTTGTAGGGCGAGCTGACCTTACGGACGTAGCGGATGAGGTCGGCGTTGCCGGCCAACATGCCGATGCGGAGGTTGGCGAGGCCATAGGCTTTGGAGAAGGTTCGGCCTACGATGAGGTTGGGGATGGCGGCGATGTCGGTGAGCATGGATTCGCCGTGGAAGTGGTAGTAGGCCTCGTCGACGAAGAGGACGGCGTGAGGCGCGGCGGCGGCGATGGCGAGGAGATGCTCGCGGGGGACGACGCCGCCGGTGGGATTGTTGGGTGAGGCAACCATCATGAGCTTGGTCTTCGGCGTGATCGCCTGCAGGAAGCGTTCGAAGGGAAATTGCAGCGTCTCGTCGGCCTGGATGCGGATGAGATTTTGCGTCATGAGTTGAACGCTGACGTCGTACATGAAGAAGCTGGGTGTGCGGATCAGCGCTTCATCATCGGCTTCGAGAAAAGTGGCACAGAGGAGATGGATGGCTTCATCGACGCCGTTGGTAAGGAGGACTTGATCAGGCGCGAGGTTGAAGTGGGCGGCGGCGATGCGCTCGACCGGCTCGCGCTCGGGGTACTTGGTGAGGCCTTCGGAGGTTGACTGAAGGAGGCGCTCGATGACGCGCGGCGAGGGGGCGAAGGTGTTCTCGTTGAAGTCGAGGCGCAGGGCTGTGCGGGCCGCGAGAGGCGGGTGGTACTCAGGCATGAACTCTACGAGCTTGCGGGGCTTGATGGTTGTTGCGGGCGTTTGCGTGTCGGTCATTTCATCCTCATTCTTACGCTGGCGGCGTGGCCGGTGAGGCCTTCGGCGTCGGCAAGCGCGGCGGCGTGGGGGCCAAGGGCTTTGAGGCCCTTGCGGGTGTATTGCTGGACGGTGATGACCTTGAGGAAGTCCATGACGCTGAGGCCGCCGCGAATGCGGCCGTTACGGCCGGTGGGAAGGACGTGGTTGGGGCCGGAGACGTAGTCGCCCATGGCTTGCGGGGACCAGGGGCCGACGAAGACACTGCCGGCGTTCTGGACCCAGTTGAGATCGGCGAGAGTGTCGACGGTCAGGTGCTCAGGGGCGAGGCGGTTGGTGAGCTCGTGGGCTTCTGTAACCGTTTTAGTTACGAATATGTGGCCGCGAGCGGCGATGGATTGTTTGGCTAGCGGGTTCGATTTGGTCTGAAGCTTTACTTCGGCGGCGACTTGTCTGCCGAGGGCTTCGTTGGTTGTGATGAAGACGGCGAGGGTCTCGGGATCGTGCTCGGCCTGGGCTACGAGGTCGGCGGCGATGTGGGCTGGGTTGCCGGTTTCGCTGGTGACGACGATCTCGGTGGGGCCGGCGGGCATGTCGATGCCGCAGACGGTGGAGACGAGCTGCTTGGCGGCGGTGACGTAGAGATTGCCGGGGCCTACGATCTTGTCTACCTTGGCGATGGTTTGAGTGCCGTAGGCGAGGACGGCGATGGCCTGTGCTCCGCCGATGCGGTAGAACTCGGTGACTCCTGCGAGGTGGGCCGCGGCTAATGTTTCCTTCGCTGGGTTCGGGGAGCAGACTACGATGCGCTCTACGCCGGCGACTCGTGCGGGTGTGGTAGTCATCAGGAGCGTTGAAGGCAGCGGGTAGCGGCCGCCGGGAACGTAGCAGCCTACGCTGGCGATGGGGCGGACGATCTGGCCGGTGGTCACGCCTTCTGAGGTGGAGAGTGTCCACTCTTCGGCGCGTTGGGCTTCGGCGAAGGCTTGGATGTTGGCTTGTGCGGTTTGCATGGCCAGTTGCAGCTTAGAGTCAATGGAGTTCCAGGCTTGCTGCATCTCTTCCTGGGTGACGAGGAGGGACCGCCCCTTGTGCAGACCGTCGAATTTAGTGGCGTATTCAGTGAGGGCCTTGTCGCCGCGTTTGCGGACGGCGGAGAGGATGGCGCGGACGGTGGGCTCGACGCTGGCGGTGGAGACGGAGCCGCGTTGCTCGAGGGAGTCGATGGCTGCTGCGGCTTGGGCGGTGCGGCTGTAGGTGCGGATGAGTTTCATGTTTTTTCTTCGACGGGAGTGGTGCGTGGTCCGGTTCGTGGTTGAAAGGTTCGAGCGGGTTAGGTGATGTGAGTGGAATCGGGGTCCTTCGACCTCGGCGCGTGCGATGAAGCTGCACGCGCCGAGGTCAGGATGACAATTTGTGGAGGGTGAGGTCTACAAAACGACTTTGCTTAGTGGGTATTCGACGATGCCGGTGGCTCCGGCCAGCTTTAGTTTTGGGATGACATCGCGAACGAGCGATTCGTCGAGGATGGTATTGAGCGCGACCCACTCAGGGTCGCGGAGCTGTGAGATCGTGGGTGAGTTGAGCGCGGGCAGGACGTTGGTGACGGAGTCGAGGTCGGCCTTCCTTGCGTTCATCATGAGGCCGACGCGGCCCTGGGCGGCGATGGCGGCGTTCAGCATCAGCGAGATGTTATCGATCTTGTTGCGCTTCCAGGCGTCGGCGTAGGCGGATTTGTTGGCGATGAGCTGGGTCTCTGACTCCATCAAGGTTTCGATGATGCGGAGGCGGTTGGCGCGGAGGCTGCTGCCGGTCTCGGTTACTTCTACGATCGCGTCCGCGAGGGTGGGCGGCTTTACTTCGGTTGCGCCCCAGCTGAACTCGACTTTGACGGGAATGTTCTTTGAGGCGAAGTAGCGCTTGGTGAACTCGACGAGCTCCGTTGCGATGATTTTTCCGGCGAGGTCTTCGGGCTTCTGGAAGGGCGAATCTTCGGGGACAGCGAGGACCCACTTGACGGTCTGGCGGCTTTGCTTGGAGTAGGTGAGGCTGGTGACGTACTCGACGTCGGACTCATTTTCGAGGACCCAGTCGCGGCCGGTGAGACCGGCGTCGAGAGCGCCGTGCTCGACGTAGCGGGCCATCTCCTGGGCGCGGACGAGCATGCACTCGATCTCGACGTCGTCGATGGTGGGGAAGTAGCTGCGGCCGTTGGCGAAGATGCGCCAGCCGGCGCGTTCGAAGAGGGCGAGGGTGGCGTCCTGCAGGCTGCCTTTGGGGATGCCGAGTTTGAGCTTCTGCGTGGGCATTACTTTGTCTCTCCTGATGCAGCGGTTACAGCGATGGGTTTGGTGAAGCAGCTTACGGTGCCTTCGTGGCAGACGAGGCCGTCGCCTTCGACTTCGACTTTGAAGAGGAGGGCGTCGCTGTCGCAATCGGTGGCAGCGGAGACGACGCGGAGGCGGTTGCCGCTGGTCTCGCCCTTCATCCAAAGCTTGGAGCGGGTGCGGCTCCAGAAGGTGACGTAGCCGGTTTCGAGGGTCATCTTGTAGCTGGTCTCGTTAAGAAAGCCAAGCATGAGGAGCTCGCCGGTCTTCGCGTCCTGCACCATGCCGGGGACGAGGCCGTCCATCTTCGCGAAGTCGATATTGATTGGGTCTGTGGCTACTGCGGTCATAAACGTCTCGCTTGGGTTTGGTTGGAGAGTTGGTTTCGAGCAGCAAAAAGCCCGCTCGCGATGTGCGCGTTAGCGGGCCTGTTTGGAATCCTGGTTTGGGAGTTGCTTAGATCGCCGCACCGGATACAGCCGCCAACACGCTGGTCGCGTGATGATGGTGGTGGCCACGGTGATGAAGAAGCGAGCTCATGATTTAGAGGCTAGACGGGAGCGGGATCGTTGTCAATCTCGCTCTCATCGTTTCGATGAACACAGAGAAGGATAGAGTTGCTTATCGAGCACAACGAAGTTCAGATCGCCGCGCAGCGGAGTTCCGAAGCGATTGTCGCCGTAGGGGAATGGGTGGGTTTCGCCGGTCAGGCGATAGCCTCTTCGTTCGTACCAGGCGATCAGCGTGTCGCGCACGTTGATGACGTGCATCTCGATCGCGCTTGCTCCACGTTCTTTTGCCCACTGTTCGGCTGAGCCTAACAAGGTTCGGCCGAGTCCGGATTTCTGCAAGGCCGGATCGACGGTGAGCGAGCCTAGGTACCAGGTGTTGTCTGACAAGGGTTCGAGCCAGACGCAGCCTTTTATGGGTAGCTGCGAGTCTTCTTCTGCGACGAGCAGGAAAGACTCCGGCTTGGTTGCGAGCTCTTCTTTGAGGGCGCCTTCGCTGGTGCGATCGCCGTCGAGGTAACGAGATTCGGTGTTCCAGCTTGCGTTGGGGCCGGTGCCACGGTAGGCGGTGTTCATCAGGGTTGCGAGGGTGGGCAGATCGGCTGGAGCCGCGGGCCTGAGCGTGAGAGGCATACCAGAAAGTTTAGCAAGGTGAAGTTGTACGTCCCATGTCTCAGAATCGAGACATGGGCACCCGGAGAGTTTAGCTACGATGGGCGTTGACATGAGTGGGAGCGTCGCCTAGGCTGGCGGTACTTCGTTTGGAGGTCCCACATGCTGCTGCGCCGTCTGATGATTTTTCCCGCTCTCTTGCTTTGCCTAAGCTTTCCGGCGATGTCGCAGGCTCCCGCGGCGAAGCCCTCCGTCTCGCAGAAGATCGCGGCGGATGGGGACAAGCTTGATCTCAATACAGCAACGGCGGACCAGTTGAAGGCGCTGCCGGGGATTGGCGATGCCTATGCGAAGAAGATCATCGACGGGCGTCCGTATACAGCGAAGAACCAGCTGACGACCAAGGGGATTATTCCGGCGGCGACCTACGAGAAGATCAAGGACCAGGTGATCGCGCACCGGGTAAAGAAGTAAAGCCGTTACGAAATGATGACATTGCGGCGACGGGCGTTCCGGTAAAGTAAGAGCAGAGACGAAAGTTACGTGATCCTTCTCCGAGTGAGCGAATGCTGAATCGGTTTGCCCAAAGCGCCGGCTGCGAAGGCCTCTTGCGTTCTGCGACAGGGATGCGGAGCTGCCTGCGGATCGCAATGACGGCGGTCTTGCTGGCGACGCTTACGGGTTGTCAGAATCTTTCGGCGGGGATGCCGGCGGCGCAGGTGCGGATTATCGATACGTCGGCTGACGCGCCCGAGTTGGATGTCTATCAGGGTGGTTCGGCGCTGGCTTATAACCTGGGTTTCGGAACGGTGTCTTCGTATGTTTCCGTTACGCCGGGAACTTCTGCCGTGAGTGCCCATGCGGCAGGAACGAAGCCGCCGTTGAGTTCCGTGCAGGGGAGTTTCGCGGCTTCCGGGCATTACACGGTGCTGATCGGTGGCGGGCCTACCGGTGCGGTTTCGGAGACTTTGTTGGTGGATCAGAGTGTGTCTGCGCCGGCGGGGCTGGCTTCGGTGAGGGTGGTTGCACAGGCTCGGCGTGCTGCGGGCGATGTGGATGTGTATCTGGTGCGGGCCGGGTCGACGCTGGGTGAGAGCAGGCCGGTGATGACGAACGTGGGCTTCGGCGAGAACGGCGATTATATGAACGTGCCTGCGGGAGCTTACCGGGTGATCCTGGTGACGGCGGGAACTGCGGTGCCGGTTTACAGCGGTGCTACGGTGGCGTATGCCTCGGGGTCAGCGCGGACACTGATTGTGCTGGATAGCCAGCGGATCGATGGGCAGAAGGTGCAGATCGTTACGGCTGAAGATTTCGATCCGGCTGCGGTGGTGGAGTAGGTCGGTGGCGGCTGGCTTGAAGCTTAGCGGCTGAAGCTTTGAGCGACATCTACGATCCGATCCGTAAGCAGGTCCTTCGACTGCGTCCCTCGCTCTGCTACCCCAGCGAACAAGTTCGTCCGCCGGGGACCCCGGGCGTTGCGAGGGGCTTCACTCGGATGACAGGTCATTGGAGCGCAAAAGCGAAGGCCGCCGAGATGATCGGCGGCCTCTTTGTTTGGGATGTGGAGAGTTAGTAGCGGTAGTTCTCGCCCTTGTAGGGACCTTCGACGGGGACGCTGAGATAGTCGGCCTGTCTGGGGCTGAGGGTGGTAAGTTTCACGCCGATCTTCTCGAGGTGCAAGCGGGCCACCTCCTCGTCGAGCTTCTTGGGCAGGACATAGACACCAATCTTATAGGTGTCCTTGTTGGCCCAGAGATCGAGCTGCGCGAGGGTCTGGTTGGAGAAGCTGTTGGACATGACGAAGCTGGGGTGGCCGGTGGCGCAGCCAAGGTTCACCAGACGGCCTTCGGCGAGGACGAAGATGCTGTTTCCGGTGGCGAAGGTGTACTTGTCGACCTGGGGCTTGATGTTGAGCTTGGTCACGTCTTTGAGGGCATTCAGAGGCTCCATCTGGATCTCGTTGTCGAAGTGGCCGATGTTGCAGACGATGGCCTGGTCCTTCATGAGACGCATGTGGTCGGTGGTGATGATGTCGACGTTGCCGGTGCAGGTGACGTAGATGTCGCCGCGACCGAGCGTCTCTTCGATGGTGGTGACCTCGTAGCCTTCCATCGCAGCCTGGAGGGCGTTGATGGGGTCGATCTCGGTGACGATGACGCGAGCGCCTAGGCCGCGCAGGGATGCTGCCGAACCCTTGCCTACGTCGCCATAGCCGCAGACGACGGCGACCTTACCGGCGATCATGACGTCGGTGGCGCGCTTGATGCCATCGACGAGCGATTCGCGGCAGCCGTAGAGGTTGTCGAACTTCGACTTGGTGACGGAGTCGTTGACGTTGATTGCGGGGACGAGGAGGGTGCCCTTCTCGAGCATCTTGTAGAGACGGTGAACGCCGGTGGTGGTCTCTTCAGAGACGCCGCGCCATTCCTTGGCTACATCCTGCCAGCGGGTGGGGTAGTCGGCGTGGACTTTCTTGAGGAGAGTTTTGATGACGGACTCTTCCGTCGAACCGGAAGGCGAATCAACCCACTTGTCGCCCTTTTCCATCTCGGCACCCTTATGGATGAGGAGGGTGACGTCGCCGCCGTCGTCGATGACGAGCTGGGGGCCGAGGAGGCCGGGGCCGTTCGGATTGGGGAAGCTGAGAGCTTCATTTGTACACCACCAGAACTCTTCGAGGGTCTCGCCCTTCCAGGCGAAGACGGGGACGCCGGCTGCGGCGATGGCTGCTGCCGCGTGATCCTGCGTCGAGAAGATGTTGCAGCTTGCCCAGCGGACATCGGCACCGAGGTCGACCATGGTCTCGATGAGCACGGCGGTCTGGATGGTCATGTGGAGTGATCCGGTGACGCGGACCCCAGCGAGGGGCTTGCCTGCGGCATACTTGCGGCGGATGGACATGAGGCCGGGCATCTCCTGCTCGGCGATGTCGATCTCTTTGCGACCGAAGTCGGCGAGGGTGATGTCGGCTACTTTGTAATCCCTCGCAATGTTGGTCAGGGCTGCGGTATCGAGTGTTGCTGTCGCCATGGGAGGTTCCTCTGATTAAGTATGTTGATCTACCAATCAATGGTATCGCGTCTGTTCCTGTCTGGCCTGCGGAATTGGGCGGAGTCATCCCACGGTAACGTCCGCGTTTGTCGCATGAAGGTCTGGTGAGAAAAGCGGCTCGAAATGCGTTGCGCGGTGAACCTATGAGCTGCCATGATCACTGCATGACGGACATCCTGGGAGGCATCTCCAACTTCTTCAAGAAGCGTCGGGCGCATTGCGCGGAGCATGAGGCCTATCAGCCGGACTGTGCAGCGTGTGTGCGCGCGAATGACAATGGCGATGTCGCGAGCTGGGGTGCTGCTGGCGCGGAATTTTTAGGTGGCAATGACAGCGCATTGGACATGACATCCACGTCGGATACTACATTCACATCGGACGCGACCGTCACGTTGGACGTGTCGTTCACTTCGGACACGACGTTCACATCGGACGCTCCCTCGGCTGATGTCTCTGATACCTCGGATATCGGGGGCTTTGACGGCGGCGATAGCGGGGGCGGCGGAGCTTCGGGAGACTTTTGAGCGAGCTAGTTCGCCGCAGATCGTGGTGAGGTTCGTATCGCCAGGGTGACGACCGCGCCGACGATGGCCAGTCCGCCGATGACGAAGAGGCCAGCCGAAAAACTGTGGGTGAGGTCGCGGAGCAATCCCGTCAGGTAGGGGCCGGTGAATCCGCCGATGCCTCCGAGGATGGTGATGATAGCGACTCCACCGGCTGCGGCGCGACCGCCGAGCACGCGGGTAGGGATCGCCCAGAATGGGCCCATCATACCCCACCAGCCCATGGTGGCCAGCGTGAAGGCGACGAGCGCTGCGAGCAGGCTATGAGCAATTGCGACCCAGCTGAAACCGATCGCGCAGAGCAAGAGGCAGAAGGCGATGTGCCAGCGCCGGTCGCCGGTGCGGTCGCTTGACCAGCCGATGATGACGGTGAAGATGGCGGCGGCGAGGTAGGGGAAGGTCGCGTAGCGGGCGATCAGGCTGGCATCACCGTGGGTGCCTGCGTGGACGAAGCTGTTGAGGACGAGCGGCATCCAGAGGTTCACGGTGTAGACGCCGATCTGCGAGATGAAGAAGACTGCGGCGAGCATCCATACGAGCGGGAGTTTGAAGGCGTCGAGGAGATTGTGGCGGGCGGTGGCCCCACCTTCGTTTCGGTCGCGTTGGAGTTCGGCGTCGAGCCATTGTTTCTCTTCGTGGGAGAGCCAGTTTGCGTCGTCTGGCTTGTCCTTGAGCAGGAAAAGGACGGAGACGCCCATCAGGATGGTGGGCAGGCCTTCGGAGAGGAAGAGCCACTGCCATCCATGCAGACCGGAGCGGCCTTCGAGCTTGAGCAGGAAGCTCGAGAGTGGGCCGCCGACGACTCCGGCGAGCGAGGTGGCGGTCATGAACTTGGCGATGGCCCGGGCGCGCTCCGCAGAGGGGAACCAGAAGGTGAGATAGAGGATCATGCCGGGGAAGAAGCCGGCCTCGCCCAGACCGAGCAGGAAGCGGAGCAGATAGAAGCTGTGCGCGCCGGTGACGAAGGCCATGCCCGTCGCGACGATGCCCCAGGAGATCATGATCCGAGCGATCCAGCGACGTGGGCCGAATCGGGTGAGCATGAGGTTGCTGGGTAGATCGAAGAGCGCTGATCCCAGGAAGAAGATGCCTGCGCCGGTGCCGTAGACGGTGTTCGAGAGATGGAGGTCGCGCTGCATGTCGGCGGCGGCGAAGCCCACGTTTACGCGGTCGAGATACGCGAGGATGTAGAGGATGAAGATGTAGGGGATGAGTCGCCAGGTGATCTTGCTGTAGAGCTTCGAGGCGTCTATCGATGGAAGGGATTGGGCCGGGGGCATTCCCCTAATGTAACTGTGATGCCGGGGTGGAGAAAGGTATCGTTTGCTACCGCAAACGATACCCACTCATCGCAGAGACAGAAGCGCGATGAATGGGGCACATAAGGCTTGGTGGTTCGAGCACACTAGAGATGTTCGGCGGCGAGGATCTTTTGCTTGCGGTCGAGGCCCCAGCGGTAGCCGGTGAGTGAGCCGTCTGAGCCCACAAGACGGTGGCAGGGGACGGCGATGGCGATCGGATTTGCAGCGCAGGCGGCGGCGACGGCGCGGGACGCGGTCGGCTTGCCGAGCTCGCGGGCGAGTTCACCGTAGCTGCGGGTTTCGCCGCGCGGGATTGCCTGTAGCGCTTTCCAGACGCGTTGTTGAAAGGCTGTCGCTCTCACGTCGAGCGGGAACTTCGCTGCTGTGGGGGATTCGCTGAGCTGCGATAGGACGAAAGCGACGGCCTCGGCTAGCCAGCCGGTGTTGCCCCGCGCGGGGGTTAGCTGGGCCTTGGAGAATCGCTCGCGGAGGTCGGCTTCGAGTTCCTTCTGGTCGCGGCCGAAGAGGATCGCGCAGATGCCGAAGTCGGTGGTGGCGACGAGCATCTTGCCTAGTGGCGAATCGGCGAGGGTGTAGCGGATGACCAGTCCAGCGCCGCCCTCGCGCATGACGCGCGGGGTCATACCAAGAGAGACGGCGGAGTTCTCGTAGAGGCGGCTGGAGGAGCCGTAGCCGGCTTCGTAGATGGCGTCGGTGACGCGCTTCTTCGGCTCGCGGACTTTGTCTTTGAACTTGGCGAGGCGTTGTTCTTTGGCGAACTCGCCGGGGGTGACGCCGAGGACGCGCTTGAAGCCACGAAGAATTGTGAGGCGGCCTACGCCGGTCGCCTTGGCTATGTCGGCGAGGCGGGTGCGCTCGGCGGCGTGGTCTTTCAGGTAGTCGGCGACGGTGGCGATGGCGTCGGCCTGCGGGTCGGGCTTGTCTTCGGTGCGGTCAGGCTCGCAACGCAGGCAGGCACGGTAGCCTGCGGCTTCGGCGGCGGCGGCTGTCGGAAAGAAGGTGACGTTCTTACGGCTGGGCTTCCGGCTGGCACAGCTTGGCTTGCAGTAGATCTTGGTGGATTTGACGGCGTAGAAGAACTGGCCGTCGGCGGAGGTGTCGCGGGCGAGGACCTGCTGCCAGGACTTGCCGGGGAAGAGACTCGGGACGTTTGCGGACTTGACGGGCTGTGTGGACATGGCGGGATTGAAAGTTACGGCGGCTGTGCTCATTCCAGTATCGTGCATTGGATCGCCGATAGATACACTCCGGATTGTTCAGGTGAAGTGGACGACGCGTGATCTACACTTTGAGGCATGCGGAAACTTTTGGGAATTGTCGCTGCGATGATGTGTTCGTGCGCGGCGTTTGGCCAGGATGCGACCACGCCTCCGGCAAATGAACATGTGGTGCTGACGGTTCAAGGACGGGGCGTGCAGATCTACTCCTGCACGAAGACACCGACTGCGGCAGCGTGGGTTTTCGTTGCCCCGGCGGCGCGGCTCTTCGATAAGGACGGCCTAGAAGTTGGGACGCATGGAGATGGGCCGGTCTGGCATCTACAGGATGGCAGCTCCGTCGTTGGGCAGGTGATTGCCAAGGCTCCTTCGCCCGATGCCGGTGCGGTGCCATGGCTGCTTCTAAAGGTGGCTAGCAGGAGCGGAGCCGGATCGATGGACGCGGTGGATCTCGTGCGGCGGTCAGCGACGAAGGGCGGAGTCGCTCCGGGTGGAGCCTGTGATGTTGGAGCACTGACGAGTGTGCCCTATGAAGCGACGTATACATTCTATTCGTCTAAGTAGAGGAAGACGGTCGTTTGCTAACCGCAAACGATACCCACTCATCGCAGGAGACAAAGGCGCGATGAATGGGGCACATGAGTGGGCATCTCTCATGCCGGTGCTAGCTCGGGCATGCCGGGAATCGGGAGTTTTTTGCCTGACTCGTCGACCTCGAAGCTGTCCACGTAGAAGTGGGAGAGGTAGGCGTCGCCGAAGGACGTCGTGATGGCGACGTCTGCGGCATCGCGGCCGGTGGCCATCAAGACGCGGCCATGGCGAGAGTCGTTGTGGCGGGCGTCCATGGTCATCCACTTGCCGTCGAGGAAGACCTCGTACCAGGCGCTGAAGTCTCCCGCGCCGCTGTAGGGACGGTTGATGTCGCCCAGGTAACCAGTGACGTAGCGGGCGGGGATGTTCTGGCAACGGGTTAGCGTAATGGCCAGGTGCTGGAAGTCGCGGCAGACGCCGATGCGCTCGGTGTAGACATCCATGGCGGTCTTGGTGGGCCGGGCGGTCTGGTAGTTGAAAGCGACCTTGTTGTGGACCCAGTCCCGGATGGCAGCCGCCTTAGACCAGCCCGGTGAAGCCCAACCAAACAAGTCATTCGAGATGGCTCCGAAACGGTCGACCTCGCAGTAGCGACTTGGCAGAAGGAACTGCAGAACTTCGGAGGGGAGATTCTCGACAGGTGCCTGCTGTGCGTCGGCGGCGATCTGGTCGGGAAGGCCGTCGTCCAGCGTAACCGCTGAGGCTTTCAGACGGATAGTGCCTGCGGGAGCGATAAATCGTGTGCAGCGATTGCCGAAGCTGTCGTGGTACTCCGTCGAAGGGATAAGCATTGGTTCCCCGGTAATTTGGCCGGAGCCCGCTTCTTGGATCTGCTCAACAAAGAGATGGTTTCCGCTTTGCAGGTCCGCTTCGAGCGAGGGGTGCAGGTGCAGCAATGCCACCATGGCAGTGGGATAAGACAGCCGAAACTGTATATCGAACTCAGATTGAATAAGCATCGGTCGTCCATTCATTGAATGCGTAGATGTAGGCAGGCCACGTGGTTGCGAGACATGACGTAAGTGTTTGGATGCAAGATCGCGCGGCAGAGGGCAAACATCGGCGCAGTGGAGAATGTGCCTGGGTAGAGAGTCGCGATGATGGACGGTCTCTCGGGCAGCAAAAAGCGGATGCGACCCCTGTGGGTGCATCCGCTCTTTTTGAACGCTGCAGTTATTTTGCGGCGAGTTCCGCGGTGACTCCGGCCTGCTCCGCGAGCGCGGCGGCCTTGTCGGTCTTCTCCCAGGTGAAGCCTTCACCTTCGCGGCCGAAGTGGCCGTAAGCGGCGGTCGCCTTGAAGATGGGGCGACGCAGGTCGAGCGTCTCCATGATGCCCTTGGGCGTCAGGGAGAAGTTCTTGCGGACGAGGGTTTCGAGCACATCGTCGTCAACTTTCCCGGTACCGAAGGTGTCGACGAGAACGCTGACGGGCTCGGCGACGCCGATGGCATAGGCGAGCTGGACTTCGACGCGGTCGGCGAGGCCGGCGGCGACGAGGTTCTTGGCGACGTAGCGGGCCATGTAGGCGGCCGAACGGTCGACCTTGGTCGCGTCCTTGCCGGAGAAGGCGCCGCCGCCGTGACGGCCCATGCCGCCGTAGGTGTCGACGATGATCTTACGGCCGGTGAGGCCGGAGTCGCCCATGGGGCCGCCGATGACGAAACGACCGGTGGGGTTGATGTGGTACTTGGTGTCGGCGTCGAGCAGGTGTGCGGGAATGACGGCCTGGATGACATTCTTGAGGACTTCGGCGCGGAGCTGGTCGTTGCCGACCTCTTCTGCGTGCTGGGTCGAGATGACGACGGCGTCGACGCGGACTGGCTTGTGGTTCGAGTCGTACTCGACCGTGACTTGGCTCTTGCCGTCTGGGCGGAGGTACGGCATAAGGCCGGACTTCCGGACTTCGCTGA
The DNA here is from genome assembly GCF_014203275.1 of Granulicella aggregans. GTDB lineage: Bacteria > Acidobacteriota > Terriglobia > Terriglobales > Acidobacteriaceae > Edaphobacter. The sequence goes on along the minus strand of NZ_JACHIP010000002.1, from coordinate 67,784 downwards.
GCTTCTGCGCGAGCTTGTGGGCAAGCGAGATAGGAGTAGGCATCAGCTCGGGAGTCTCGTTCGAGGCATAGCCGAACATCATGCCCTGATCGCCAGCGCCGCCGGTGTCAACGCCCATGGCGATATCCGGGGACTGCTTGTTGATCGTCGAGATGACGGCGCAGGTGTTGGAGTCGAAGCCGTGGGTGGCGTCGTTGTAGCCGATGGCCGAGACGGTGTCGCGGACGAGGGTCTGGAAGTCGACGTAGGCCTTGGTGGTGATCTCACCGGCGATGACGACGAGGCCGGTGCAGGTGAGGGTCTCGCAGGCGACGCGGCTGTAGGGGTCCTGCGCGAGGCAGGCGTCAAGGATGGAGTCGGAGATCTGATCGGCGATCTTGTCGGGATGTCCCTCGGTCACTGATTCGCTGGTAAATAGAAAACGGTCACGCTTAGCCAAAACTGCTCCTTCGAAAACGATCGGTCACTGATTAGAGAACGCAAAAATACATAAACACGCGGACGGTCTGACCTGATAGAGGAGGGGATGACTGCTGCAACCTTACGGGGATTGCGGGCGTCTCCGATCATCACCATCGAGGTGCGGAGGATCCAATCCCGTTATTTTACATTTGCGAGGGCGCGTCGGCTACCGGGAGGGGCGAGGCAGAGATCCGTTGTGAGAGGCCGGCGTGCTGATCGGTGTGCATTCTTGGCAGAAGGACGAACTTCCAGACGCAGGCAGCGAGCAGAGCTACCAGGACGGCCATACCCAGGACACCCAGCCACTTACGGCCGATTCCAGAGGACTTTCCGGCAAGACGGTTGTTCCGAACGTTCTCCGCAAAGCCGACCCAATCGGGTTCCTGGCTTTCTGCGAGGCCGCTGGCGCGGTAGCTGGATTCGAAGCGCTCGAGCCAGAATGGCTCGTCGAGTTGCAGGGCACGAAGGTAACTGCGGACGAAACCCTTGCGGAAGATGCCACCGGGAAGCTCGCCAAAGTTGCCGGCTTCGACGTCGAGGAGTTGTCTGACGGAGAGCTTTGTCGAGGCGCACATGGCCTCAAGCGAGACGCGACGCTGCTCTCGCTCCAGACGCAACTCGTGCCCGAATTGAACCATGCTCTCCGCTGTCAGCCACCTGGCGAGGACCTGTCAACGTCATTACTATAATATAGGTCTGCGTCCAGCTCTATACCTATGATGTGTCAGCACTTCGTTCCGCAACGAGAAATGGCTGATTACTAAAGGCATACGGTGCCTGAAGGCCCTTTTGCTCTGCTGCACTTTTGCTTCAGATCTCCCGGCTGGATCTTTTCGACACGCTTCAGGGCTTTCGTCTGTGGTCGACGACCGCCGCTTAACGACTATGCTGGAGCTCTGAGCCGACCGAGTGCGCATCCCGTTTCCAATTCGAATCCCGCTCTCTTACAGCTGTGCGTTTGCAGTTGTGTTGGCCGTGATCCAGGTGATCGAGGGAACGGCGCTCACCTTCAGCCTGATGAGTCTGGCGTTCATCCTGATTGCGACCGTCGCGTTCAATGTCGCTGGCGGATTCGCGCGTCCTTCCGGCTCCTACATCTTCTTTTATGCGATGTTCGCGGTGATCGTCGGGCTGACATACAAAGCTCTGCTGGGCGAACCGGCCGACTCTAACCTCGCTGTTCCCCAGACCACGATGCTGGTGTATGTGGCGGGAATCTTCGGTATGTTGTGCGTCGCCTACCTGAAGAACCTGGTTCTACCCTCCAAAGGACTTCTCGACGACTTGACGAAGCGCATCGATCTCGAAGCGGCGAGCATCGGCTGTGTGATCGTGGGTTTTGTCATCTACTTCGCCGGGGTTCTGACGGTAAAGGGAGGAGAGACGGCGGAGGAGATTTACGCAAACAATTCAGGAACGGTGTTGAGCGCGCTGAACCAGGTGAATCACTTCATTCCCTTGGGACTGATCCTTGGGGTGACGTACACGATCAAACGGAGCAATGGGCGGCGATTCCTGAACGTGACTGTCACCGTGGCGGCGATTCTCTCGATGATCTTTTCGGGAATTATCGCGACCTCCAAGCAGGGCCTGTTCGAGCCGCTGATCTGCATCATGGCCGCTGCGGCGGCGCTGCGCTACAGGTTTTCGACGGGCCAGGTCGCGACGTTCATGCTGGGTATGGCGTTCACTTTTTATTACCTCGTTCCCTACATCCAGGCAGGTAAGGGCGTGGTGGCCGCGACGACATTCTCGCAGACGGCGGAGAACGCATATACGCTGCTGACCGATCTCGAAGGCGCGCGGGAACGGACCGCTGAGGCGGGACGGGAGGCGATCGAGGTCGACGACTACTCCGTTCATTACTTCAATACATCGCAGGGAATCTTCGACCGTCTGCAGATGATCTCGATCGACGATGCTCTGATTGATGTCACAGAGCAGGGACATGTCTTTGGTCTGATGCCTCTGCTGTACGACGTCTACAATCTGGTGCCGCACTTTATATGGCCGGACAAGCCACTGATCGCGATCGGCAATATCTATTCGCACGAGATCGGGATGGCACACTACTCCACCGCCGGTGAAGACGACAACACCACAGGCATCTCCTTCAGTCCGACGTCCGACGCATTCCATATGGCACGATGGACCGGGGTTTTGCTGGTCGCTCCGGGGCTTTGGTTCTGTTGCTTCTTCGTGATGGATTTCATCTGCGGAGATACCCGGCAGTCGCCCTGGGGATTACTGATGTTCGCCATGTGTGCGCACATCGCTCCGGAGGGCATGATGAACGGCCCGTTTTATCTGACGACCTTTGGCCCGATGGTGGTCCTCTTTGTCACTCTGCTCTCGGTCTATGTGTTGCCAGTGATCGGGAACGTTTTGAGGACGCGTTCTAAGGCGACTTTGCGAGAGGGCGACGTTGAGTTCCCGTAGGGGTCTCCCGCACGAACCGCGGGATTTGGAAGCTATGATCCCCAGATATAAGCTGGCGGAAGCGAGGCTCGCTTGGTGACGTCAGCTGGGGCGGTTGTGGCGGAGGATGTCGCTTCTCGCGATCGACGACCTTATTACCCGCAGCTGGACGGTGTGCGGGCGATCGCTGCCATGATGGTGATGGCGTTTCACTTCTCCCAGACGTTCGTTCCGATGCGGGTCCTGATGCTGGGACAGACTGGGGTTGACCTCTTTTTCGTCCTCTCAGGGTTTCTCATCTCAACGATTCTGCTGAAAGCGCAGCATGCGAGATGGGAAGAGGTCCGGAACTTCTATATACGGCGATCGCTGCGCATCTTTCCGCTCTACTTTGGGTATCTAGTGGGAGCGGCTTTGCTCGGGGCTGGGGCGTCCTGGTGGTTCTGGGTCTACCTGCAGAACTTTCCCATGGCGCTGAACCTTCCCTTGCAGGGGCCGAACCACTTCTGGTCACTGGCCGTTGAGGAGCAGTTTTATCTGGTGTGGCCGTTCCTGGTTCTTTTCCTTCCTCGGCGATGGCTGGCGGGGGCGATGTGGGGAGCCATTGCATTCTCTACATTGCTTCGAATCCTCGTGGTGCACACCCAGATAAGCCCGTTTTACCTGACCTTTACGCGTCTCGATGGACTGGCGGCGGGTGGACTGCTGGCGCTGTATCTGCACCTGGGCCAGCTTTCCCGAGCTCGGCGGTATTTCTTGCCGGGAGCGGCGGCCTCGATGCTGTTGCTGGTGGGCGGAGCGTGGGCATCGCACGGCCAGGGGATTGCGTGGGTGCAGGTGACGAAGTTCACGGCGGCTACGGGGCTCTACGCTTGCTTGATCGGATGGCTCTTGACTCACGATGGCGGTTTCGTGAACGTGCTTCTGGCGTCACGTCCGATGCGCGCTGTCGGGCAGGTCAGTTATGGACTGTATGTGTATCACCCAGCCATCATTGGAATCATTGCGCTGCACTTTGCGGGATTTCCGCTGGCTGTGCGCCTGGTCGCTTTCGCGCTGCTGAGTTACGGGGCGGCGGTGGTGAGCTTTTATGGATTTGAAAAGAGATGCACAGACTTGAAGCAGCGACTGGCGCCGGAGATTCCGTTCGAGCGGGCTGGGTAGGCGGCCATCGGCGGGCGTAAGGCGGGGCGCGGGCGGTTACACTTGAGAGAGCATGAACAAACTGGTATTCGGCAATCTGGTACATCGTCCGCTGCGCTCAGTCATCAGCGTCTTCGCAGTCGCCATTGAAGTGGTCATGATCCTGTCGATCACGGCGATCCTGATGGGTAAGCTGAACGGCTTCAAGGACCGCACGAACGGCATTGGGATGGATATGTTTGTCCGTCCTCCGACGACGAATAACTTCGTCGGTTTGAGTTCGGCGAGTGCCTCGATCAAGATCGGCAACGTGATCGCGCAGGTGCCGCACATCAAGGTGGTCGCGCCGGTGAACATCCAGATTACGGGCGCGCTGGATAACATTTACGGCATTGACTATGCGACCTTCAACGCGCTGGCTCCGTACACGTTTCGCTCCGGCGGCCCGTTCCAGGAGCCGTACGACATCATCGTGGATGAGTATGCGGCTGCAGGGAAGAAAGTGGGCGACTCGATCACCGTACTGAACCATCCCTTCCGTATCTGCGGCATCGTGGAGCACGGAAAGGGCGGTCGCAAGTTCATCCCGATTGAGACGATGGGCAAGTTGACCGGGACCGAGGGTAAAGTCACGGCGTTCTACCTGAAGACTGACGACGCACCGAAGTACGAGGATGACGTCAAGACGGCGATTCAGGGCATCGACGGATTGCAGGGCTACAGCGTGTTGAAGACGGCTGAGTATCTGGACATGATGACGCCGGCAAGGCTGCCGGGGTTCAACATCGGACTCGAGGTGGTGATCGGGATCGCAGCGGTGATCGGGTTCATGGTGATCTTCCAGTCCATGTACACGGCGGTGATGGAGCGGACGCGCGAGATCGGGATTCTCAAGTCGATGGGAGCTTCGAAGAGCTACATCGTTGGGATCGTGATGCGCGAGACCGGATTGCTGGCGGTCACGGGCATCGTCGTCGGCGTGGTGGGTAGCTTCGCGCTGAGTGCGATTCTGCAGAACCGTTTCCCGACGCTCGATTTCGTCATCAACCTCCCCTATGTGTGGAAGGCGGTAGTGATCGCGTTCGCCGGAGCTCTGCTGGGGGCCTTCTATCCGGCGCTAAAGGCGGCGAGCAAGGACCCGATCGACGCTCTGGCTTACGAATAGGCATACGTTCCAGGCGCAGAGGACGGTCTTTACCCATGGCGAGAACTTATCGGATCGCGATTCCGCTGCTTGCGGTGTGGCTGCTGGGATGGATCTTCCTCTCATGGCCAGCGATCCAGGACGACGCGCTGATCCATCTGCGCTACGCAGATAATCTCGTCCGCTTCCACTTCATTACGTATGACGGTGTGCATCGGGACTATGGGGCTTCGAGCCTTCTTTACGTCGCGTTGCTTGCGTTGCTGCGGGAGTTTTCGGCATCGGCGAATCTGGCTCGGGGAGTTTCGAGCGCTGTTCACGTGATGCTCTTTGCGGGGCTGGCGTGGGGCTTCTGGTCACGTGGAAGGAGTTGGGGCGCGACTGCGCGACTGGCAGCTCTGACCTTGCTGGTGATGATCGTTCTGCCGGGCGCGGTGCGCTGGTTGGATGATGGCATGGAGACCGGAATCGTGGCGGGATTCGCGACGGTACTGGCATGGCTGCTGCATAGCGAAAGCTCTCGGGCGGGCGATGATGAGGCGGTGCGCGGGCCGATTCGATTCATTGCGATGGTAACGTTGGGAGTCTTGACCGTGATGCTGCGGACGGAGTTGTCACTTCTTTGCGGCGGAGGGTTTCTGCTTCTTCTGTCTTCAAGGCGACCGGGGCGGAACAGCGAGGGCATCGTTGCTGCTGTGGTTGGCTCTGCCCACCTGCTGGTGGGTGCGGTTGCTGCGATCGGGTTCATCGTCGCCACGATGCATACGCCGCTGCCGGATACAGCACTGGCGAAGTCGCACGGGATAGCACACTGGTTTAATCCGATCCACGATACAGCGGTGACGTTGGGCGGTGCGATGTCGTTTGGCGCGGGGATGTTGCTCTTCTGGCTGATCACGCTGACGCTGGTACTGATGCGACAAGATGTGTCGTTGAAGCTCCTGCTGGCGAACTGCTTCTTTCCGGTGGTGCTGGCGCTGGCGTCGCTGCGGGGGCAGGAGATTCAGGGGGTGCGGTACTTTGCGTGGACGTTCTTCTTCGCGATCGTGTGGAACATCCTGGAACTTGGGAGTTCGGTTCAGCGCGACGCTGCCGGACTTACGGGGCGAGGGTTGCTGTATGGATTTCTGGTCCTGCTGGCGATCGAAGTTCCGTTTGAAGCGGTCGCTATGCATCGTGTCTTGACCCACCGCAGCCAGACCGTCCGGAAGTTCGAGGCGGACCGGTTGAGTGTTCTGCGCAATGAGAAGGGGATTGCGTCAGACATCGGCTATATCGGGTACTTTACGGGCGCGAAGATTTGCGACCTGGCTGGACTGGTGAATGGACGAGAGGCTGCCCGCTTGAGCAGCCTGGAGCGAGCTCATGTATGCGTGGATACCGGACCGGGTTTCATCTTTGCAAACGCAAGCCAACTGGCCCCGCTGACCCACATGATGGACCTCTCGCAATGGGAGGTCTGTGGACGGTATGACTTCACCAATGTGTCGACGCTGGATACGCACTATCTTGTAGTGCGGCCCGAGGTTGCGGCGGCTGCGTGTGCAGCGACGGCTCAGCCTCCGGAGCCTATTGACAGCATCGTTCCAGCGGTGTCAGGCCTGCGCTAAGCCTCTACCGAGGCGATTCGCATTGCGACCTGAACGGTCGCCGGAACAAGGGCGAGAGCGAAGGGGAGAAAGATTCTTACCTCGTCGATCTTGCCTACGACACACCAGAGCAGAAGGAAGATGGTCGAGCCTGCGAGCAGCGCCGCCGACGGGGCGGCCAGAGCCTCCCGGCGGCGGGCGAAGAAGTTCATCGTCCAAGCCCAGGGCAACATGAAGATCAGGAACGGAAAGATCCTGAGATGATCGGTGAGATTCAGGACCAGCTGGAAGACCGGGGTCGATCCGTAGCTGGCGTGGGGATAGACGACGTGCATCAGGGAATACTGAATACCGCCGCTGAGTAGAGCGCCTGCGAGACCTGCGGCGGCCATGGTCCAGCGGGATAGCGAGAATCCTTTGCCTAACCCACTGAGGCAGACGAGCAGGACTCCGAGGTTGACGGTGACTGCGACGTCTGCTCGGACCAGGCCCTGGGCGGCGGAGAAGAGCAGAAGGCCGGAGATGGTTGCCCATGCGGGCCTTGTCTTGGAGGCATCCGAAGACGGGGTTAGCAGCCAGAGCGCGATCACAACCAAGGCGGCGGATGGCAGCGTCTCAGGACGCTGATACCAGATAAGCCACGCCAGATAAAACTGAACCATCGCGAGAAAGGCGGCAGACCCAGCCCAGCGCAGGTGATTTCCGGCGGAACGGTAGAAGGCCGAGGTGCGTAGAAGCGAGTAAAGGAGGAAGACCGCGAGCAGGGCTGAGAGGCCGTCGAGCAGCGTCATGGCGTGGCGAAGACCTAGATGGCCGTGCTTGGAGAGGAAGTTGGCTACCCAGATCGCGCCCACACGGTACTGGTTTGGAGCTGCAGCAGCCCCTGCAAGGACATCACGGAAGGCTTGCGGCTCGCTGTAGAACTGCCGGCTGTAGCTCCAGTAATCGAGGAACGTCGCAGCAAAGACGATGCAGGCCAGAAGGGTCTTCGTAATCTTTTCCGGAGATCTCAGATCCTCCGGGTTTGCGAGTGATGATGTGGACGCGGACATGGACCTTTCGCAAGTGCTGCGTTGATGAAGCGCGGCGGTCGGTTTAGTTCCGTTACTATACAGGAAACCCAGACAGCTTCTTTTGACCCTGATCGGCGACAACATCGTCCGGAGACGCGAATTTGAACGTTGCCCCTAGCGCCTTGCCCACTTCGAAATCCGGCTCTCCAGCGGGAGGTAGAAGAGGAGCGGAACCAAACGCACGGCATGGGAGAGATGTGCTTCCAGCAAGACTCGCGCGATGGTGTCTCCTTGCAGTTGCGGCCGTCTTCTTCGCGTTTCATTTCGTTCATCTCAGCGCGGACTTCCCGAACCATTCGCCGTGGATGGACTGGTCGAAGTACACGGACGAAGGCTGGTATGGCGATGGGGCGATCCGCCAGTTGCAGCTTGGGCACTGGTATCTCCGGGGAGACTTCAATCCGGCTGCGGCGCTGCCGTTGTGGCCGCTGCTGGAGTGGTGCTTGTTCTCGTTCACGGGCGTGAGCCTGATTGCAGCGAGGGCGCTTTCGGTGAGCGTGTTCGGGGCGACGTTGCTGGTTGCGTATCTGTTGATGTGGCGGTGTTCGATCGCTGGCCGGTCCGGCGTGGGCGTTTATTCCGCAGTGGCTCCTGCGGTGGGAGTTGCGCTGCTTGCGGTGAGCCCATTCTGCTACGCGTTTACCCGGCTCGCCATTCTGGAACCGCTGCTGGTGTTGTTCGGCATGCTCGCCTTGCTGGCTGCGACATCTCAGAGGCGATGGCTGGCGATGGTCTCTCTGGGAGTCCTGTTCCCGCTGATGATTCTTACAAAGACGACTGCCGTCTTCCTCGCGCCGTCGATCGCATGGATGCTTTGGGCGGCTTCGGGCTACCGATTTCGCAGGTTCTTGGAGGTGGGAGTTCCGTCTGCGATCATGTCGGCGGCGATATGGGCGGGCTACTTCTATCTTCTTGTCAAGCCGCGCTTTCTTGAGGACTATCGATATCTCTTCAGTGCGAACGCGTACACCGGCATCACTCTAGAAAACGCCTGGGAGGTTGTGGCGACGACCATTCGAGACGGTGTCTGGATGGGTAAGCTCACCTATCCCGCAGCCCTGCTGGCGATGTTTGTGGCGGTGATCTGTTGGCGGAGGATCTTCCGGAACCCGCTGATTCCCTCGTTGATGTTGTGGGCGTTCGGCTATGCTGCCTTTCTGGCGTATCACAACAACCTGCAGCCGAGGTATTACCTGGTGATCGCAATTCCGCTTACGATGCTGCCAGTCGTTGTGGCGGAGGAGAGCTATTTCGCGGCACCTGGATGGTTGACGCCCTCCTTGCCGGTTGCGCGAGGGGTGTTCGTTGCGATTGCCGGAGCTGTGCTCGCGACGATTCTAGCCGTGAACATGCTTCAGACAACAAGGTTTATCGGACAACCGGAGTACTCCTATGTGGATGCAGCGAAGCGGTTGAAGGGCGTGATTGAAGCTGACAAGTCTGCTCGAAACGACCTTGTGCTGTCGATCAGTGGGTCGGATATCTCACTGATGACGGGGCTGCCGTCGATCTGCGATGACTTTGGGACGATGTCGCTGGAAGATAGGGTCGCTGCTTACAAGCCGGGATGGTATGCGACGTGGAATCAGGTCGACGACGACAAGATGGACGCGCTTGCACCGATGTATCACCTGGAGCGGGTGGCGGCGTTTCCCGCGTTCGATGATCCGGAGAGGAATTTGCTGATCCTGTACCGGCTCGATCCGCCGGTTGAAGAGGCTCCGCGACCCAAACGCCGCAAGGTCGTTCCAAAGCGGCTGCAGACCGAGCTTGGACAGCAGCCGAGTGCAAGTCAGTTGGCGCACTGAGATCGCCAGCCCGCAATGGGTCTCGCGTAAGCTGACTGAGACACTATGACTGGCTCGCAAACTCTTATCGCCCGCGTTGGAATCGGGGTCGTAGCTGCCTTGGCGAGCGTTTTCTTGACGCGGTGGTCAACGCTGCGAACGATCTCGCGAGCCAGGTTTGACCGGATTGTCTTTGGGCTGTTTGCGGTGTCCAGGCTGGGACTATTTGCCCTGATCTTTCTGGTGGTGAAGATCGCGCCTCGTGGGGACGTTCCTGCTTATTACTTCGACCAGGCAAGGCAGGTGCTGGCAGGGCTGCTGCCGTATCGTGACTTCATCAGCAGCTATGCGCCGTTGCATCCCTATCTCGATGCCGGGCTGATCTCGGCTTGGCATTCGCCGCTGTCGATCGTCTTGTTCTCCGTGCTTGTGGAGATGGCCATCCTTCCGCTGTGGCTGAGCGCTGGGCGAGTCTTTCTGCCGGAGGCGGAGCTTCGGGTGGCGGCACTGCTTTACCTCGCAAGCCCGGTGAGCCTGCAGTTCGTCACGATTGATGGGCAGGATAATGTGGTGATTGCGGTGCTGCTGGCACTATCGTTGCTGCTGGTGCTACGGTCTCGCGCTTTTGCGGCGGGCGCGTCATTTGGAGCTTCGGTGGCGGCGATCAAGTTCCTGCCGCTGCTGTATGCTCCGGCGTTCTTCTTTTCTGCGCCGCGCCGGTGGAGGATGGCTGCGGGAGCGGCGGTGATCTGCGGGGTCGTGTATGGCGGATGTCTACTGGCGGGTGCCCCGATCCTGACGCCGCTGTCTGCGGAGGGCGATTTGTGGTCGGCGGGCGACCTCCCTTATGTGATTGAGGCGATCTTTGGCGTCAGCATTCCGCCCCGGTTGACGGATGGGTTCGTGCTGCTGGCGCTGGTGGCGATCTTTGTGTGGGTGGGGAGATCGGCGCGTCAGGCTTCGATTGCCACCCGCATGCGCGCTCTGAACTACGGTATGGCGGCGCTGACGCTGGCATTCCTGGTGTTTTCGAAGAAGTCGTGGCCGCCGTATCTGATGCTGGCGCTGTTTCCGATCTGCCTGTTGGTCGCGGGTGGGGGAGTGGTGCGCGAACGATGGAAGGTGGCGGCTTTCGCCGTGTTTAGCGTGGTTTCGGTGACAGAGCACAGCTATTGGGCGAGCTCGCTGGCGCAGTTCAACTCGGCGAAGTTTCATCAGGCACTTCTCTCGGGGGAGGTCGGTGCTGTTCTGATGCTGTTGCTGGAGTTGCTGCTGATTGCGGGGTATTTGTGGCTGCTTTGGGAGGCGGTGTCTCGGATCTTGAGCTTCGCGGCAACGGAAGATGCTGTGAGTCAAGGTAATTGAGCTGAAATGCCGCGTCCAACGTCCGCATCAATTCAAGTTTCCAACGAGATCGACTTTCCGGCAGCGGCTCATCATAGAATCTGAAAATTGAGGGTGAGTCTGACATGGCGCGGATATGGGTCGAACGGTACACAGGCAGCGGAGTTCCCTTTGAATACTGGGGACACAGTCCTACACCACGCCCTGAGGACCGAAACCTGGTTCCACGAAATATGTTGAAGGTGGCGGTAGCATCTTTCACGTTTCGATTTGTTTGTGTCGAGCAGATCCGGGATTGTCTCTCCTACTACGAGCAACAGACACATCCGAGCAGCAGACTTTCCATAAACGGAGGTGACCACTGGGAGTTCGAGAGGTGGTTTGAGCGACCTCCGATGTACTTGCTTGAAGACGCAAAGCGCACCAAGGTCGTTAAGGCCCTTCGGAAAGCCCTGGCGGTTGCTGAAGCAGGGGCTTTTGCGGAAGTGCTACCCTTCGGTTGATCGCACCCTTCGTGCTCCAATACCCACGGTCGCTCCTCTAAAACAGCGTTTCAGAAGCGATTAATGGCCAGAATCCTTGTCATTCGTTGACTCCGTTTCAACTCTCGGCTATTCTTGAGACTCGCGCAGTCCCGCGTCTGCACGTCTGTGTCTTTCTGTCCTGCGGGGCAGGCTCTCCAGGCAGGTACTTCCAAGGGACAGCGGTGGCAGCAGCACTTGATGGATCCAGTAGGAGTCGCCAGCAGCAAGGCCGCCCCTGAAGCACCCATCCCACAGGCAATGCGCGTTCCAGCAGCCGGTTCAGCCCTTCCAGGCGTCCCGTCCTTTGCGTGATTTCGGGCGATTTTGCTCGTTCACGTTGATCGGATGTGGCCTGAAATGTTTGAGTTCGGAGCGGATCCCAAGTTTCGCGGCAGGCAGCTTTTTGCCCTTCGCACGGTACTAAAAATCAGCACCACCCTTCTTCATGCACCACGCCGACCACTGAAGACGGCAGAATCAGGGAGTAAACAACGATGTCCACTACGATTCCGAGCGGCAAAGATATCAAGCGCAAGTGGTACGTACTCGACGCCAGCGGCAAGACGCTGGGCCGTCTCGCGACCCAGGCTGCTTCGATGCTCGCCGGCAAGCTCAACCCGCTCTACACCCCTTATATCGATATGGGCGACCATGTCGTCATCGTCAACGCCGAGAAGATCGTTCTGACCGGCTTGAAGGGTGAGCAGAAGCTGTATCGCCGCTACACCGGGTTCCCCGGTGGTCTGCGTGAGGAGAGCTTCATCAAGCTGCTCGCCCGCCGTCCTGAGGCGATCGTTGAGCAGGCCGTGAAGGGCATGCTGCCGAAGAACAAGATGGGCCGCCAGATGGCAACCAAGCTGAAGGTGTACAAGGGCGGACAGCATCCGCACCTGGCGCAGCAGCCGGTGCCGTATGAGTTCCACGCTTCGAACGCGCCCAAGGCTAAGGCCGTCACCGCGTAAGCGACATCGTTGTGCGATGGCTGATCGTTCGCCAATCGCTTGAGAGAGTTTGAGTTACGAGATTCGGGGTATCGCCCTGAAGCAGTTTTAAGGAGCAGTATGGCAGATCTGATCCAGTACTACGGAACCGGCCGTCGCAAGTCGTCGATTGCGCGCGTGTTCCTCCGTCCCGGCAGCGGCAAGTTCACGGTCAACAAGAAGGAAGTAGATGTCTACTTCGTGACCGCGCAGCAGCGCGCCGCCGCCAAGCGTTCGCTCGGCATAGCCGGCATCGAAGAGACCTTTGATGTTTTCACTACCGTAAAGGGTGGCGGCGTGATGGGCCAGGCCGATGCAGTAAAGCTCGGCATCGCCCGTGCGTTGATGGAGTTCAACCCTGAGCTGCGTAAGGCGCTCAAGTCGGAAGGCCTTGTCACTCGCGATTCGCGTGGCAAGGAGCGCAAGAAGTACGGGCAGAAGGGTGCTCGCGCACGCTTCCAGTTCTCCAAGCGCTAGTCCTCAAGCTTTGCCGCCAGTTCTCGGCTTCTGCCGGGAGCTGGCGGTGGTAGCAAGTCGCATCACCCTTCGAAGCATCTCTGTCGAAGGTATGGAGTCCAATCTCCCGCAAGGGATCAATCCAGGCATCGGTGGTTACACCCGGCTGTCTTCACCAAGGAGCTTAATTTGGCAAACATCACTATGAAAGAACTGCTCGAAGCTGGCGTTCACTTCGGGCATCAGACTAAGCGCTGGAACCCCAAGATGAAGGAATACATCTTCGGCGAGCGCAACGGAATTTACATCATCGATCTGCAGAAGACCTTGAAGATGTTCAAGGAAGCTTCGAAGTTCGTCACCGATCTGACCTCGACCGGCAAGCTGATCCTGTTCGTCGGCACCAAGCGCCAGGCCCAGGATGCGATCGCCGAAGAGGCGACACGCGCCGGCATGCCGTACATCAATAGCCGCTGGCTGGGTGGACTGCTGACCAACTGGGTTACCGTGCAGAAGTCGGTGAAGCGCCTTCAGGAGCTCGACGACATGTCGACCGATGGCCGCTATGAGCTGCTGACCAAGAAGGAAGTCATCAAGCTCGAGCGCGAGCGCAAGCACCTCTCCACGAACCTTTCGGGTATCAAGGCCATGAAGCGGCTGCCGGATGCGCTCTTCATCGTCGACTCGAACAACGAAGCGATTGCCGTTGCGGAAGCTCGCAAGCTTGGCATCCCGGTCGTTGCGGTTGTCGACACGAACTGCGACCCGACGGTTGTGGACTACGTGATCCCAGGTAACGACGATGCGCTCCGCGCGATTCGCCTGTTCACCACGAAGATCGCGGATTCCGCTGCTGAAGGCGTCCAGATGGTTTCGGAGCGTGCATTCGCAACTGAGACTTCGGACATCCAGCCTATTGAGCAGGCTCCAGAGTTTGTGGGCGAAGAGGGCGAGATTGCTGACCCTGCGATCGCCGAAGTTCACGAGTCAGCTGGCGTTGCTGCGGCTTCGGTTGAGGACGAAGAGGTCGTTGACCTCGATGCCGTTCTCGGAGGCGGAATCCGGAAGGCTCCCGCTGCTGTCGAGACCGAGCAAGAGCCGGAAGCCGTTCACGCAGAAGCCACCGCATAATCTGCCTCCACCAATGGAGCCGGTTACGCGCACAGCGTTAGCCGTGCCGTAATCAGACTCGATTAGTTTAGGTGGCGCGGGCAAATTGCCCGCGCCACTCCTACAAGTGCCATCCATAAGGGCTGGCCGAAGCAAGTGCACTATCAAGGATGATCATGTCTACCGAGACCGCAGTAAAAGTTGATGCCAAGCTGGTGAAGGAACTCCGCGAGAAGTCCGGCGCGCCGATGGGCGACTGCTTGAAGGCCCTGCAGGAAGCCAAGGGCGATATGGAAGGCGCGTTCGTCGTGCTGCGCAAGCGCGGCATGGCTTCGGCTGCCAAGAAGGCTTCGCGCTCGACCAACGAGGGTGCTGTAGGTACCTACATCCACGCCGGCGGCAAGATCGGCGTCCTGCTCGAACTGAACTGCGAGTCGGACTTCGTTGCGCGCACCGACGACTTCCAGGAGCTGCTGAAGGACATCGCCATGCACATCGCCGCCGTTGACCCGCGTTATGTGGGCAAGGACGAAGTGACCGAAGGCGACATCGAGCGCGAGAAGGAGATCTATCGCGCCCAGGCTGCTGCTAGCGGAAAGCCAGCGGCGATCGTCGAGAAGATGCTCGAGGGCAAGCTCGGCAAGTTCTACGAGGAGTTCTGCCTGTTGGAACAGCCCTTCATCAAGGACCAGTCGCAGTCCATCGCGCAGATCATCGCGTCGAAGGTTGCAAAACTCGGCGAGAACATCAGCGTCCGTCGCTTCGCAAGATTCAAGATCGGCGAACCGAATTCGACCCTAGCCACGGCTAAAGTATCAACGGAGGAAGCACCCCAGGCGTAAGCCGAGCTTCCTAATCCGTTTGACTAACAAGCCCAGGCGACAGCCTGGGCTTTTCATTTGCGTTCGAAGCGATTCGCGCGACGGCCGCACCCAGCCTGACTGGAATATCGCGAGTCAACGCTCGTTGATTCCTGTCGAGAAAGGAATACAGCAATGCAGTTCATCGATGAAATCCCTGTGTGGGGAAAGCATGAAGACAACACGCTGGAGCAGGCGAAGGTCTGTGCCCGCCATGCCGAGTACTTCGCACTGATGGCCGATGGCCATCTCGGTTACGGCGTGCCGATTGGTGGCGTGATCGCCTCCGAGGGCCGCATCAGCCCCACCGCCGTGGGTTTCGATATCGCCTGCGGAAACAAGGCCGTGCGCCTCGATATCCCCGGTGCCGAAGTGCGTCAGAACATCCACAAGATCATGGATGACATCTGGCAGACGTTGTCCTTTGGAGTGGGGCGGAAGAACCGTGAGCGCAACGACGACTCACCGTTCATCACCGATACGCACGAAGGCTGGAACACGGAAGCGGCGAAGCCTCTACGGCACAAGGCCAACGCGCAGTTGGGGACGATCGGAAGCGGTAACCACTACGTCGACATCTTCGTCGATGAGCAGGACCGTGTCTGGGTCGGAGTTCACTTCGGTAGCAGGGGTCTTGGTCATGGCATTGCGACATGGTTCCTGAAGGCTGCGGGAGCGTCCGATGGAATGATGGTCGATCCGGTCTTTCTCGATGTCGAGAGCGACTTAGGTTCGCAGTACATCCACGCCATGCAGTTGGGCGGGGAGTACGCCTACGCCGGCCGTGATTGGGTCTGCGCGCGTGTTGCGAAGCTGCTGGGAGCGACGATTGAGGAGGAAGTACACAACCATCACAACTTCGCGTGGCTGGAAGAGCACAACGGCAAGAAGCTCTGGGTCTGCCGTAAAGGAGCGACGCCTGCGTTTCCGGGGCAGCTTGGATTTGTCGGCGGGACGATGGGCGAGATGTCGGTGATTCTCGAAGGTGTGGATAGCCCGGAGTCGGTCACTGCGCTCTACAGCACGGTGCATGGCGCTGGCCGTGTGATGGGCCGTAAGCAGGCGACTGGTGTCACCGATCGTAAGACCGGTGTGGTCAAGCGCGAGGGCCTCATCAAGCCTGAGATGATGCAGGAGTGGCTGACGCGTTCGAACGTCGTGCTGCGTGGCGGCGGAGTAGACGAGTCGCCGCACTGCTACAAGCGGTTGAACGAGGTGTTGGCGGCGCATGGGGAGACGATCCGTGTGCTGCACACGCTGACTCCGCTGGGCGTTGCTATGGCCGGTGCAAACGAGTTCGATCCTTATAAGGATTGAGTCTTCAAAGCAGCTTCAAGAGAAGAGCCCGGACTGCGGCCTGGGCTTTCTCTTGAAGCGTCGCTACAGATACCAGGGGATGTTGATCACCATGATGCGCTGGTTGCCGCGCAGCAGAAGCAGGAGCTTCAGCAGTTGCGCTCGCTGGTTGTGCAGGGGGGCTTGCCACCAGTGCTTCACGACCAACTCGGGGACGAGGACGGCGATCTGACGGTCGGGATGCTCTCGTTCGATTTGGAAGATGTGGTCGACCAGAGGCATCAAGACGAAGCGATACGGCGAGGGGACGAAGACCAGCTTAGGAACTTCTCGGCCCGCCTGGGCCAAGGGAGCGGCCACGTTG
Source organism: Granulicella aggregans (assembly GCF_014203275.1). Classification (GTDB taxonomy): domain Bacteria; phylum Acidobacteriota; class Terriglobia; order Terriglobales; family Acidobacteriaceae; genus Edaphobacter. The sequence continues at coordinate 51,234 of NZ_JACHIP010000002.1, read as the reverse complement.
CGATTCCACATGGCGTCGACCTCGTTGCGGCACTCTTCGGCGTCGACATGGACGGCTTCGACGTGATCGCTCAGCTTCATGGCAAAGCGGAGGCCCTTCTCGGTGATGCGGGACCAGCGGTCGAGCGGGACGATGACCAATGGCGATGCGAGGTTGTCGACACGAATTGGACAGTCGGTCGCGGTGGCGGTCTCGACGCCTTTGTAGTGCCGCTTGATGCCGATCATCAGGAACATCAGTAATGGAATGAGGATGGCTACGATCCATGCGCCTGAGGCGAACTTTGCCACCAGAACGACGAGGAGCGTGATGCCGGTGGCGACGGCACCAATGCCGTTGACGATCATCCGGTAGTGGCGGCCCGGGCCGGTCTGATTCTTCCAGTGGATGACCATCCCGGCCTGCGAGAGGGTAAAGGCGAGGAAGGCTCCTATGGCGAAGAGCGGGATGAGTCGGTCGGTGATTCCTCCGAATGCGATGAGGAGTGCTGCGGTGAATCCCACCAGGGCGACTATGCCGTGGGAGTAGAGCAGGCGGCGGCCGCGGATCTTGAAGACATGCGGCAGGTAGTCGTGCATCGCGATGGCACGGGTAAGACGAGGGAAGTCTGCGTAAGAGGTGTTGGCCGAGAGCGCGAGCACGAGCAGGATGGAGGCACTGCCGATGTAGTAGAACCAGCCGCGTCCAATGACGGCGGCAAGGAGCTGAGAGAGCACGCTCTGGTAGCCGGCGCTGGTGGGATCGGTTGCCCCGATGCTGTAGGCCCGGCATAGCAGGGCGATCCCGCCGAGCAGGACCATCAGCAGCACGATAATGATGGTCAGCGTCTTCTTCGCGTTGCGCTGGGTCGGCTCACGGAAGGCGGCGACGCCGTTTGAGACGGCTTCCACTCCGGTCATGGCTGCGCATCCGCTGGAGAAGACCTTGGCCAGCAGCCAGAGCGAGAGCATCGATGTAGCGATGGGCAGGCGTGGCGGCGCGATGACCGGGATGGGATGGCCGTGGGATGCGATGACGCGGAAGGCCCCGAGTCCGAGGACGAACAGCAGGGTCCCGATGAACATGTAGGTCGGGATGAGGAACGCGATGCCCGTGTCCTTGGTGCCGCGCATGTTGATGAGGGTGAGGATGGCAAGGATGCCGAGGCAGAAGGCGAGGGTATGCGGCAGCAGGGAAGGGAAGGCGGATACGAGCGCCTCGACGCCTGCGGAGATGCCTACGGCAGCGTTGAGGATGTAGTCGATCATGAGCGCAGCAGCGGCAAGTAGGCCGGCTGTCTCGCCCAGATTCTCGCTGGCTACGGTGTAGCTGCCGCCGCCGTTGGGATATGCCTCGATGGTTTGGCGGTACGAGAAGAAGACGATGGCCAGCAGGGCGATGATGGCGAAGCTGATGGGGACGATGTGCGCGATGCCAGCCATGCCAAGAGGGATGAGCAGGGTGAGCGCTGCTTCGGGGCCGTATGCGGCGGAGCTGAGAGCGTCCAGACCGAAGACCGGGATGCCGGATATGGGGCCAATATGCTCCGCTCGTTCTTCAGAGGTTGCGAGCGGTTTGCCAGCTACGAGATGGAAGAAAGACATTTGTGCTCCGACTGTTCGTTACAGGGACAGATATCAACCCCGGTAGACTACTTCGATCGCCAAAAGCAAGTCGCAAAGGCAGGCAGCTCCCTGGACGCGTCGTCATGAGGGGTGGAAGGCGCGAAAGACAAGGACGACGATGGCGAAGAGCACCACGGCGCAAAGAACCATGGCTGCCAGTTCGGTCCTGCGGCTATCTTTTGCGGGCGGCTCTTCGGAGTCCGAGATCTTCTTCGCTTTGAGGAAGAAGAGGAATCTGGGGTTAGCGTGGCTACCCTGGATGGGCTTTTCATCTGCGGCGGATTTCATCACTTAGCGACCTGCCTCCTCTGTTTCGTCCAGGCTCGGCCGGAAGCGATAGCCAATGTGGCTCTCGGTGAGGATGTAGGCGGGATGCGAGGGGTCATCCTCGATCTTCTTTCTTAGCTGGTTGACGATGACGCGAAGATACTCGCGCTCCGTGCCGTAGAGCGGACCCCAAACCGAGGCGAGAAGGCGCTCGTGGCGAACTGGACGGCCGGCGTGCTGCATCAGGTAACGCAGTGTCTCGAATTCCTTTGGCGCGAGGTGGATCTGTTCGCCGCGCTTTTCGACGCGCCGCCGGTCTGCGTCAAGGGAGATCTCGCCGACGACGGTCAGGGGCTCGGTGGTGGCAAGTGGTGCATTCTGGCGGCGGACTACGGCACGAATCCGGGCTGTGAGTTCGCGGATCTGAAAGGGCTTGGTGACGAAATCAGAGGCTCCCGCGTCGAGCGCCTCGACGATGTCGTCTTCTTCGTCGCGTACCGTCAGCATGATGATTGGAAGTCCGGGATGTTGCTGCGAGATGCGGCGGCAGGTCTCTATGCCGCCCATGCCGGGCATGTTGATGTCGAGGAGGACAGCGTTGTAGGTCACCATGCGAAGGCGCTGCTGGGCTTCTTCGCCGTTGTGGGCCTCGCCGACAGAGAAGCCGAGGGCGCCGAGTGTCTCGAAGAGGCTGCGGCGGATTCCGGCATCGTCTTCGACGACCAGGATCCTGTTGTTCTGCTCCATTGCTATTCGCCTCCTGCGGTTCTCGGTAGGGTGATCGTGAAGGTCGTCCCGGTTGTGCGGTCGCTGCTGACGAAGGCCCGGCCGTGGTGTGCTTCCGTGATGCGGCGCACGACGGAGAGACCGATTCCAGTACCGGACACGGCGCGCGCTGATTCGGCGCAACGGTAGAAACGCTGGAATACTTTTTCCCGTTCGTCAGCGGGAATGAAGGAACCTTGGTTGGTCACACTGATCAAGAACTCAGACTGCTCTTCGCTGACCTGCACGGCGACGCTGGAGCCGGGAAGGCCGTACTTGCAGGCGTTGTCCAGCAACTGCAGTAATGCCATCTGGATCAGCTTCCTGTCAGCCTTCACGAGACGCGGTTGGGCTGAGACGAGCACATCGATTGCATGGCCCGCGATCTCGGGAGAGGACGCGTCAGCGGTCTGCCGCACTACCTCATTCACATCGATCGACTCGCGCTTCAGCTTCAGGTCGCCGCCATCGAGCCTGGCGGTCGAGAGCAGATGGGTCGCGAGATCATTCATCCGGCTCGCCTGATGGTCGATCATGGTGACGAGTCTTTGTTCAGTGCCAGAGAGTGTATCCATTGCCAGCAGCCCGGAGCTTGAGGTGAGGATCGTAGTCAGGGGACTTTTGAAGGCATGGGCGAGCCCATCGAGGATCGCAGAGCGAAGTTGTTCGCTCTGTTTGGCGGCCTTCGCGTCGGACTCGGTCGAGAAGGAACGCGCTCTCTCCATCGCGACCGCGACGAGCGCGGCAACGGCGTTGACGGTTGCCGAATCGAGGGTATGGCCGCAGAGGATAAGCGCACCGATGGGCCGTGTTCCCGCGCGCAGCACGCGGCGAGACATCGCAGCTTCCGGGTCGTCCTGCGTGATGTTGAGATGGAAAACGGAGCGCACCTCGTCGTCGGAGAGAGTGCAATTGCCACTGCGGGAGAGATGGAGATCGTATGCGTTCCAGAGAGTGATGCCTTGGATCTGCAGCGTTGAAAGGATGACGCTGGTGAGGCGCTGCTCAACGGCAGCATCGCGGTCGAGCAGGAGAATCTGCTGGCTTAGCTCGTAGAGTTTCTGCAACTGGTCACGATGGACTTCAGCTTCGCGGGCATGCCGGTTGGTCTGGTTCGAGAGTGTGCTGACAAGCAGGGCCGCTGCCTCAAAGGTGACCATCGCTATCCAGTCGCGCGAGTCAGTGATGTAGAGGACGAAGAGCGGGTCGGTGAAGAAGTAGTCGAGACAGAGCACTGAGAGCATGGAGACGACGGTTGCCTCGAACAAGCCCCAGCGCAGGGCGATCGCGGCGATGAGAAAGAGATGAAGCGATGTCGCAGCGGAGAGGTTCAGGTGCAGACGGAAGGCAGCGAGGGTCAGCACGATGGCAATAGCGCATCCGGCTGATGCCTTCAGAACTCTTTCCTGTATTGTGCCTGCTGCCATTACCCTATGCCGTCCCATTCCGACTATAGCGAGAGCGCCATAAGCAAACCGTAAAGGACAAGGTTATGCCTTGCTAACGGCAGAAGAGGTTCACTGGGAATGCCGGGTTTTTCGGCATATGAGGTGATTCAAGGTGAACTTCTTTAGAGGCTGTTCGACGAACGAGAATTTGATCGGCAGCAAAAAATCAGCGATTTCAGCGGCGATTCTTCTATTTATCCTCGTCGCATCCGCGGCGATGGCGCATGGGCAATCTACTTTTGGCAGCATGCGCGGTACGGTGCAGGACTCCACGGGGGCAGCGATTCCCGGGACGCAACTCACCCTGCACAGCATGGACGAGAACACTGACCGCACTGTCTCCACGGACACCGATGGCAACTTCGTCTTCGAGAATGTGAAGGCTGGCAAGTACAGCCTGCGAGCGCATCGCGACGGCTTTGCGGACACGGTCGTCTCGGGTCTCTCGATCGAGGCACGGCAGGATTTGCGCATCCCGACCACGATGAACGTTGCCGCAGAGACGACGACTGTCGAGGTGACCTCGAGCTCCGACCAGATCAACTCGGAGAACGCCACGCTTGGTGATTCGAAGACGAATATCGAGATGACGCAGCTTCCGCTGAACAATCGTGCGACGACGACCAGCCCGCTTGGCTCGCTGGCGCTTTCACCCAATGTGCAGACGGATAGTTCAGGCAACATCGCTCTCGGTGGCGCGAGTTCGTCGATGGTGAACTTCTCAGTTGACGGCATCTCCACGGCGAACGTGCGTCAGAACGGAGCGCTGCAGGATGCGTATCCGTCGCAGGAGGGAATCGCTGCGGTCAAGGTGACAGCGTTCAACAACAGCGCGGAGTTCTCGCAGATTGGCGATGTTACGTTCACGACGAAGAATGGAACGAATCAAATCCACGGCAGCGTCTTTGAGTATCTGCAGAACCAGGCGCTGGATGCGAACCCGTATGGCTTTGACGGTAAGGCCCCCAAGAAGTTCAACACCTTTGGATTCTCGCTCAATGGGCCGGTCGTGCTTCCTCATCTTTACGACGGCCACAGCAAGACGTTTTTCTTCGCGGACTACGAAGGCAACCGTCGCAGCACGGCGACGTTGCAGCAGTTTGTCGTGCCGACAGCGAAAGACCGCACGGGCGATCTCTCTGACATTGGCGGATCGCAGATCGCTGCGTCGCAGATCAGTCCTACAGCCAAGGCGGTTCTGAACTATATCCCGTTGCCGAACGTCGGCAACGGCGCGGATGCCAGCACGATCAACTACACCAACTTCCAATCGACACCGGCACGCACGGATGGTGCGGATATCCGGCTCGATCAGACTATCTCGTCGAAGCAGTCGGCTTATGCGCGGTTCAGCCGAAAGAACATCACGTCGAGCTTCGCGAATCCTTTCCTTCCCGACGATATCGATTCCGTGCACAATCGCAGCCTGCTGGTCTCGCATACCTACACGATCACTCCAAAGCTGCTGAACGAGTTTCGCTTCGGCTTTACCAATGTTGTCACGAGCGTCGACTTCCCCATTCAGGGTTCCGACGCGCTGAGCCAACTAGATCTGACGGGGGTGGATATCAGCCAGCACCCGTTGACGCATGCCTTCCCGACCTTCAACTTCAATGCAGGAACCAACTTCACGCCGATCGGCCGCGACAAGGCAGGCATCACTCAATCGAAGACGCTACAGTTCAGCGACAACGTGACCTACACCCTCGGGAAGCACACGCTGAAGGCGGGGCTTGATATTCGTCATGTGCGGTATTTCGACCTGGAGAGCTTCGCTCCTGCGTTTGCGTCGGATGACTTTGGCAGCTTCACCTTTCAGCCCAACTTCACGGGAAACGCATTCGGCGACTTTCTCGAAGGCGCACCGACTACGCTGAACTTCGCTGTGTCCAGCCCGGACGTAGGCGGGACTGCCAACCAGTACAGCATCTTCGCGCAGGACGAGTTCCAGCTAAGCAGCCGCATTACGTTGAGCTATGGCCTGCGCTGGCAGATCCTACCCGGCTTCCAGGAAGACGGTGGCAACCTCGCCAACTTCGATGCCAAGACGAATGCGATTGTGGTTCCCGATGAGCTCGCTGGCTATCTCACTAGCCAAAAAATTACCTCGTCGAATGTCGCCTTCCAGCAGTCCTTCAACGCATGCAATCTAAACAACAACAGCCTGCCTTGCACGAAGTACTTGACGGCAAGCCAGGACCACTTGCCGCAGAGTCTTCGCAATACCTACAAGGGCAACTTCCAGCCGCGGGTGTCGATCGCCTATCGTCCGTTCAACGACACAAAGACGGTCGTGCGGGCCGGCTTCGGTATCTACACCATGACAAACCTCGGGCCGTTATCGTTCAACAACAGCGGCAACCCGACCTCTAACCTGCACACGTACTCAAATGCGAATACGGCGGGAGCAAATACGCCGCAGATCGTCTTTCCGAATACCGCACCCTCAAGCACTACGGCACAGATCGGTGGAGGCGGTCTTGACCAGGGCGTCGATCCGAACTTTCGCGATCCCCAAGCGAACCAGTGGAACGTCACGGTGGAGCACGAACTCTCAAGCGCAACCTCAGTGCGTGCCAGCTATGTCGGCATGCACTCCTACAGGCTCAGCATCACGGAGGACCTGAACCAGATTCCGGCGAGCACCACTCCGTTCACGACGACTGCGGTTAGTCCCTACGTCGATCCGCGCTCGCCTTACCTCAACTGGATTGAGCTCTATAGCACGCTGAATGCTGGTGAGTCGAACTACCACGCTTTTGAGCTGGAGGCGACCCACAGGATGCAGCACGGGCTCTACTTCAACGCGAACTACACCTACGCAAAGAACGTCGCCGACAACCAGGGTGACGCTCCTAGCGCCTTTGCGGGCGAGGTGAACTACGGTCTGCCCATCACGGATCGTTTCAACGTCAAGCGAAACCTTGGTAACGTGGAGGGCACTCGCCGCAACCGGATGCTGCTGACTGGCGTCTACCAGCTTCCTTTCGGTGAAGGACGCAAGTTCATGAACTCGAGCCGGCTTACGGACGCTTTCTTCGGAGGCTGGGACGTGACCACCATCACGCTGCTTGAGACCGGGCCATGGCTTACCCCCAGCATCAGCAGTTCCGCCGATCAGTCGAATACAAACGTGGTCAACCGTGGAGCTCTGCTTCGTCCCGATCGCGTCTCGAACGGCACTACGGGCGCGGTGAAATACGATGGGCAGTCCTTCCTCGCTACCCCTGCCGGGTCGGGTCGCTTTGGTAACTCTGGCGTTGGAGTGTTACAGGGACCTGGCACGGCGACGGTGAGCCTCGGCGTCGCCAAGCAGTTCAAGGTAACGGAGAGGATCCATGCGCGGTTCGAGACGACGTTCACGAACGTCCTCAACCACACTAACTTCGCTCCGCCGGTAACGGCGATCGACAACTCTCTGTTTGGGCAGTTGACGGGGCCGCAGACTGCGGAAAACGCCGGAAACCGGACGGGCCAGGCTGCTTTCAGGATCGATTTCTAAATTCTGAGGGTGCTGAGCTTAAATGGTTTGGCCCGGCAAATCGCCGGGCCAAACCTGAAACTTTGAAGCGGTAACTAGGCGGTAGCGTCGGCAACCTTGTTCTTGCTGCCACCACGAAACCACTGCCGCAGACGAGTGGCGAAGGGGATAATCTCGGCACCTTCGCGGTAGACGCTCAGGTTGGCGCTCAGCAGGATGGCCAAAGCTTCGCGCTCGGCTTGGCTGGTCTCCTCCTGCTTCGACAGCCGTGAATCGAGGAGGTATTCGATCGCATGGCTGACGGTCATAAGGGCTGAGCCCTGCTCACGGGTGCGGCAGCGGCGAAGGGTGGTTGTAGCGTGGTTGGCACTTTGGGTATCGTTTTGGCCGAAAGACGTCTCCGTCTGGTCGTGAAACCCTGCCGTGAGATCACGCAAGGTCAGGCTTGCTAAATCCATTAAGTCGCTCCATTGCGAACACGCTGCATCCACGAAACGCCTTATAGTATCCCCTTTAATCAACGGTTGGCGAGTGGTTACGAAGGTTTTCTGCGTTTTATTTTTGTCACAGTCAACTCTTTTCGCGCCGGAGGCATCCTGCGCCGTTTTTGGTGCAAAAAAGTAAGATTTGGTGTGGATTTCTACCTGTGAGAACATCTTTGGGTGAGTGACAAGCCGCAAATCGGAGTGCTCTCCGCGCCACGCCGAAAGGTTACGGTGGGTGTTACTGGCGGGATCGCGGCGTATAAAGCGCTCGACCTAGTGCGGGCGCTGCAAAAAGAGAGGCTGGATCCCCATGTCGTCCTGACGAAGTCGGCGGAGAAGTTCGTCACTCCGCTTACATTTGCGGCGATCACGGGCCATAAGGTGATCACGAGTCTGTGGGCCAAGCCCGGATTAGCCGCCGAAGCTCTGGATAGTACGCTGGACTCCGCGATCGAGCATATTGCGGAGGCGCAGACGACCGAATTGCTGATCGTGGCCCCGGCTACGGCGAATACCCTGGCGAAGTTTGCGCGCGGAGTTGCGAACGACTTCCTTTCGACTCTGTATCTGGCTACCAAGGCTCCGGTGCTGCTCGCTCCGGCGATGAACGTCAATATGTGGGAGCACCCGGCTACGCAGGCGAATGTGCGGTTGCTGGAGGAGCGCGGGGCGACGATCATCGCTCCCGGCAGCGGCTACCTGGCTTGCGGAATGACCGGCAGCGGCCGGTTGGCGGAGACTCCATGCCTTGTGCATGCGGTCCTGAAGGCGCTCAATCAGCGAGACGATCTGGCTGGAGAGACGATCCTGATCACGGCGGGAGGGACTCGTGAGGCGATCGATCCCGTGCGTTTTTTAGGTAACAGGTCGAGCGGAAAGATGGGTTATGCCCTGGCGCGGGCGGGGTATGAACGTGGGGCTCGGGTGATTTTGATCTCCGCCCCTACGGCGCTGGCAGCGCCTGCGGGCTGCGAGGTTGTCCCGGTGACTTCGGCTAGCGAGATGCACGCGGCTGTGATGCAGTATCTACCTCGAGCGACCGCCGTGATTGGAGCGGCAGCGGTCTCGGACTTCCGCCCGTTGACGGCAGCAACTGAGAAGCTACGGCGTAGTGGGCCTTTGACCCTAGAGCTCGAACCAACTGAAGACATCCTGGCAGAGGTTGGCCGCCGCCGCGCGCGGGGGACTTTATTGATCGCGTTTGCTGCGGAGACTGATTCGGAGAACGCTATCGCAAATGGGCGCGAGAAGCTGCTGCGGAAGGGAGCAGACGCGATCGTGGTGAACGATGTTTCTCTGCCGGGGCTGGGCTTCGACTCCGAATCAAACGCGGCGACTCTGCTGACTCAGGAGGGAGTGACGGGCCTCCTTCCGATGAGCAAGGGCGCTCTCGCTGGGCACATTCTCGATGAGGTTATCCGGTTGCGCGCGGCTGCCTCGGCGCAGCTGAGCGCGGTGTGACACTTGCCTAGGAGCTTGTGTAAGGGGTAGTCTCAATCTCGGTGATTGGCGGTATCCGGCCAAAGTCGCAGACGCCTCCCGGCGAGCGGCACGCGGTGGAACTGCACTGGGAGTCCACCAAGATGAGCCTTACTACGTTTGATCCAGCCAGACCGGCTGCTAACAAGCAGGCCAGTGGTAGTGCGGCGACCGCAAAGGTTACCGTTCCCTTACTTCAGCAGAAGAAAGAGCTTCGCCACCCCATTACAGCCGTTACAGCGTATGACTACGCGACCGCAAGGTTGATCGACGAGGCTGGTCTCGACGTGATCCTGGTGGGCGACTCGCTGGCCATGGTGATGCAGGGGCAGCCGGACACGCTCGCCATCACGGTCGACGAGATGCTCGTTTATACGCGCGGAGTGCGCAGGGCGGTGAAGCGAGCGCTTGTGGTGGCGGATATGCCCTTTGGCAGCTATCACACCGATGAGCGCGAAGGCGTTGCGAACGCGATCCGGTTTGTGAAAGAGGCCGGAGCGGAGGCGGTAAAGATCGAAGGTGGAGCGAACCGGGCATCGCTTGTCCGTCGCTTGAGCGACGCTGAGATCCCGGTGATGGGACATATTGGCCTGACTCCGCAATCCGTACACCGCATGGGCGGATACAAGGTGCAGGGGAAGACGCTTGCGGCCGTCGACCGGCTACGGGCGGATGCGCTGGCCTTGCAGGAGGCTGGATGCTTCTCGATCGTGCTGGAAGGCATGCCGCGCGAGCTGGGGACGATTCTGACAGCAGAGCTCGAGATTCCTACGATCGGGATTGGAGCCGGGCCGGACACGGACGGGCAGATCCTTGTGCTCCATGACATGCTGTCGCTGACCTTTGCGCCTCCGGCGAAGTTCGTCAGGCGCTATGCGGACATCGGAGCGAGCATCCAGGCCGCGATCGGCGAGTACAAGCAGGATGTGGAGTCACGCAGCTTTCCGAGTGAAGCGGAGAGCTACCATCTTCCCACCGGAGTACAGCTGTAGCCATCGATGCAGATCATTAAGACAGTTGAAGAGATGCAGCGGGTGGCGCGTGGTCTGGGTCGTAAAGGGACTCTGGGGCTCGTCCCGACGATGGGAGCGTTGCATGAGGGACATCTGTCGCTGGTGCGGCGGGCGCGGAGTGAATGCGATGCGGTCGTCGCAACGATCTTTGTGAATCCGTTGCAGTTTGGGGCGAACGAGGACCTCGATAAGTACCCACGAACGTTCGAGGCGGACTGCGAGCAGCTTGATGGGGAGCGGGTGGATATTCTGTTTGCGCCTGCACCAGAAGAGATGTATCGCCCTGGAGCGACGACTACTGTGGACGTTGGTGCTGTAGGGGCGAGGTTGGATGGTGCGTCGCGGCCGGGGCATTTTATGGGTGTGGCGACTGTCGTGGCCAAGCTGTTCCACATTGCGATGCCGGATCGAGCCTACTTTGGACAGAAGGATGCGGCACAGCTGGCTGTTATCCGGCAGATGGCCCGGGACCTCAACTTCTGTCTCGAGGTGGTGGGGTGCCCGATCGTCCGGGATGAGGATGGGCTAGCGCTGAGTTCGCGCAACCGGTATCTGACTGCGGAAGAACGAAATAGGGCCCTGATTCTTCCGCGAACGTTGGCGGCCATAGAAGAGCAGATTCGGGCGGGCGTTCGGGATAGCGAGCTTCTCACAAACTCGCAAGTGCCGGAACTCGAAGCTACATCCGATATTGCCTTCGACTATCTCGCGATCGTCGACCCCGACACGCTGCTTCCGGAGGCGGAGGCGGTTCCGGGAACACTGATTGCGATTGCGGCGAAGGTAGGGAACACCCGGCTAATCGACAATTTGATTGTGGGTTAGGACTGTCCTGCCGGACAGGCCCGCTGCGCGCGTGGCGGCCACTTCGTGACTTGTGTGCCGCTTCGCGTGGTGCAAACGGAGTTCGAGGCGACCGTGAGATACTTAAGTGACATGTACAAGCGAGTTCTCCTCAAGATCTCAGGCGAAGCCCTGGCTGCAGGCAAGGGTTTTGGCATTGACGCGGTATTCATCCACAAAGTAGCGGAAGAGATTGCAGCGGTTCATGCCCTGGGCTGCGAGATCGGCATTGTGGTCGGCGGTGGGAACTTCTTCCGCGGAGTGGCCCAACAGGCGATCGATATGGACCGCGTCGCGGCGGATCACATGGGCATGCTGTCGACGGTGATCAATTCGATTGCGCTGCAGGATGCAATCGAGAAGCGCGGGCTTTACTGCCGCGTGATGTCGGCGATCGAGATGCACCAGGTTGCCGAGCCATACATCCGCAGGCGCGCGATGCGTCACCTGGAAAAGGGAAGGATCGTCATCTTCGCTGCGGGTACGGGAAATCCTTTCTTCTCAACCGATACGGCGGCGAGTCTGCGGGCGATGGAGATCAAGGCGGAGATTCTGCTGAAGGCTACTTCGGTGGACGGTATCTATACAGCGGACCCCAAGCTCGATCCCACCGCAACCAAGCTCGAGACGCTGACCTATATGGACATCCTGCGGTTGAACCTGCGGGTGATGGACCAGACTGCCGTCTCGCTATGCAAAGACAACAATATGCCGATGATGGTCTTCAGTATGCGCGAGCAGGGAAACATCGTGCGCGTCGTGAGTGGAGAGAAGCTAGGCTCGCTGGTCACGGCTTAGCTCGTCTGACTCGCCTATCGCACTTCCAATGTACCCAGATTCAGGGATGGCTCTGAGGTCTTTTTAGCTCTTCCGGTCGTCTGATAGGTGTGCAGCGCTGCGCCCTGATATGTTCTTCGCATCGAATAGAACAGCGCAAGCCCCGCAATTCGGACACGAATTTCCCGTAAATATGGAAACGAGCAGCAGAACTTGAGCTCCGCCTCAGCAATCCGCAAGCCCTCCCTGCCGGCATTGACCGGACTTCGGACCCTTCTGGCTCTCTCGATCGTCTTCTTTCACTTCACGCCGCCGCATATGGCAGCCGTCGCGCCCATTATCGAGAACGGATACATCTTCGTCGGCTTTTTCTTCCTGATGTCGGGCTACATTCTTTCGTACAACTACGCCGACCGCGTAGGTATGAATAAGCGCGAGTTCTGGTTGGCTCGGTTTTCGCGGCTCTATCCGGTCTACCTGCTGGCGCTGGCGCTCTCCTTTCAGATGCTGGTTAGCGAGTGGAGCGCCCGCTCGCACACGGAGTTCTGGCAGGGAGTTTTTCTGACACCGCTTTTGCTGCAGGGGTGGCTGCCAAATCTTGCTACCTTCTGGAACACGGTGGCCTGGACGCTGTCCTGCGAGATGATGCTTTACCTGGCGTTCCCTTACCTGATTCGGGTTTCGCTGCCGCGACAGCCCTGGAAGTTGATCGCCCTGTTTCTTGGGCTATGGCTGGTGGGGATGGTGCCGCATGTCCTGTATCTGACTTTAAATCCGGATCACCTTGCCGCGCCTGCCGACCGGTACACGGCAACCCATCTCATCCGGATACTCAAGTACACGCCACCCTCTTATATTTGCACTTTTCTGTGTGGTCTGACGCTAGGACAGTTGCAGTCCGTCTTGAAGTTGCGAGGGCGCGAACGGACCGGAATTGCGGTGCTGGCACTGGCAGCCATAGGTGCGGCTCTCTATGTCTTTTTGCCGTCGCTGCCGTATGTGCTGTTGCATGGTGGGCTGCTGATGCCTCTCTTCGCCGCGCTGACCGTGGGGCTGAGCGGGGCGAATCCGGTTGCCAGTCTGTTCGCGTTCCCGCCGCTGGTTTACGTGGGGCGAGCCACCTTCTGCCTCTATCTTCTTCACTTCAATGCGCTCATGCTGATCCAGTCCAGCCATATCTCGCAGAAGCTGCACCTTGAGGCGCTCGATCCATGGCTCTCCTACGTGGCTGTAGTCGTGCTGGCACTTGCGGCGCATAGTTTCGTGGAAGTGCCGGCGCGGAAGCTAATCCTGCGCCATCTCGGACGCAAGGAAGCTCTAGTGAAGAAGGACGCTGCCGAAGGCACATTCGCCGAGTTGTCTCCCAGCCAGCGTTAAGGATAGCTCGGGCCTTCAAACCTTTATATTCGTCACCGCCTGCATTCTTGGCTGCGCCGAAGGTTGGTGTAGACCAGGCCTTGGGCCCGAAAGACATGCTGTCTGAGCTGACTGGAGAGTCCTCTTAAAAGTGAATGGCCCCGCGGGTTGCGGGGCCATTCACTTTACCGATTCTTTTCTGCAGGTCGATCTATCGTTCCAGCACCTGAGTCGGATGCGATCCGTTGGCCACGATGACAACGCTGGTCGGTGAACCGGCTGAGGGGTAAGGCGTGTTCTGAATGCCGGCGAGAGCCCCGGTACTTGGATTCAACTGTAATCCGCTGACGGACGCTTCCTGCGTATTGGATGTGTAGAGGTAGATACCGAGAGCGGGATCAAGCGCGATGGCGTTCGGTCCGGTTCCGGTGGTGGCGCTGGTCCCGGCAACTCCTGACGGGGTGCCGTTCGAGACGTTCAAGGCGTAGGCGCTGATCGTCTTCGAGTTGTAGTTTGAGACATAGATGTACTCGCCGCGGGGATCGACCAACAGGGCAACAGGGAAGAGTCCGGTAGCGAACGGACCATTGACCATGGGCAGGAGCACGCCGCCGCTGAGTACGGTGTAGCCGATCAACTGATTCGCGGCTCTGTCGGTCACGTAGACGAACCGGCCGGTGGGATCTTCGGCGATTGCGCTGGGCTGGACGCCAGCGGCAAACCCGGCGGTTGCAGTCGTTCCGGCAACCGGTGTCAGCGCGCCGGTGGAGGTGTCCTCCGTGAAGGCGATGATCTGCGGTGTGGTCGGGTCCTGCGAGACGACATAGACCGTCGGATTGAAGTTAGCAATCGCGACCGAGACGGGGTTGTTAGCGGTGTTTACATTGACCGCGGTTCCGAGGCTGTTATCGCTGCCGATGGAGAAGACGCTCACTGCGCCAGCGCCCGAAGTATTTGTGCCCTGATACTTGCACGTGACAAAGAGGAACTTGCCAGCGGTATCGATCGCAATCGCGGTAGGAGTGTTACCGGTCGTCGCAAAGGTGCCCTTCGAGGTAAGCGTACCATCACTGCCTACCGCGAACTCCTGCACGTTCGAATCGCCCTGGTTGACGACATAGATGAACTTGGCGTTCGGGGTGGCAACAGACGCAACGGGATTCTTGCCGGCCGTCGGAGGGTTCTTGACGTCACCGATCTGGACCAGAGCGCCGGACTGGTAGTCCACCGCGTACTGGTTGATGACGCCAGGCGAGCTGCTTGCCGTGGTGACGTAGAGATAAGCGAGCGTGTAGTCGCGGGTGCAGGCGGTCAGGCCGAATGCCACCGAGAGAGAGGCAATCGAAGCGACGGTCTTGATGGCTCGGGAGACTGTATCTGTGGTCCTGGTGCTGGACTTGGTCTGGCCCGTCTTCTGAAAGTACATGCGCTTCCTTTATCCAAGGGGCCGTTGGCCCCCTTTGAAAATATCTTTGTAAAACTCTACGAAACCGATGGCCTGCGTCTGAGAAATTGACCTTTGAGCCTGCCGGTTTGCATGCTTCGATCCTACTAGAACGGCTGGTTGAAGCTACTGTCCCGCTGTCGGGTTTGGAACCGTGATCGCGCAGACAGGCAAAGTGGACGCCTCATAGGGCGAGTGGAAGATGGGCTTCAGAGCTCCAGTACTGGGCTCGATCTCTTCGCCGAAGACGTTGTTGCTGAGGGAGCCGGAGGCGTACAGGTAGATGCCCCGCGTGGGTTCGACCGTCACGCAGGTGGTTCCGCTGCCCGCATTTGTGCTGGCGGCGGAGGTGGAGAGGACCGGTGCGCCATTGGATCCGAAGGTGTACTCGCCAATAGTGCCGTCGTAGTTTGCCACGAAGAGGAATTTGCCGGTGGGGTCGAAGGCCAATCCGCGGGGACCGGCCCCGGTAGTCGCCGTTCCGCCAGAAATCTGTGCCGGAAGACCGTTCGCGATCGAGTAGCTGATCACCGTATTGGCAGTGCCGTCAGCGATGTAAAGATGGGTGCCTGTCTGGTCTTCAATAATCCCGCTTGGGGTGGTGCCGGATGGCAGGCCAAGTGAGGGAACGTTCCCGGCATTGATGGTCTGTCCAGCCTGGAGGGTGAGAGCTCCTGTAGACGCATCAGCGGTGAAGGCGAAGAGGTTTGATGTCTGTGTTGCTCCGGAGCCGACGGCGGCTGAGTCCTGGGCTATGACATAAACGAAGCCGGGAGTAGGGCTGGTCACGATTCCGACGGGAGCACGGCCAATTGGAAAGTATTGCGGAGTGGGCGGAACGTCGGCAGTCGTCGCCGATGGGACCGGTATCGGAACTAGGCTGTCATCGCTCTTGATGGTGAAGACGATGATTCCGCCCGGCCCGGGGCTGGCGGTGGTATAGCCCTGCTGATACGTGTAAGTCACGTAGAGAAATTTGCCGTCAGCGGAGACAGCGAGTGCCGTAGGGAAGCTGCCAACGGCGCTTTGAGACGCGATATCGTAAGTATTCGTGGGGTAGAGCTTCCCGTCTGTACCAATCTCGAACTGAACAACGTTGCTATCGTCGTGGTTGATGACGAAGATAGCCTTGTGGTTCGGCAACGCTACCAGCCCTGAGGGCTTGCGTCCGCCCGATGGAATAGGCGAGTCAGGCAGGAGAGTGAGCTGGCCGTTCTGGAAGTCGACGCGGTACGCGTTGATGAGGCCAGAAGTAAGGCTGGCCGAGGGCGCGTAGACCCATGCAAGCGAGTAATCGTGGCTGCAGGCGGTGAGGCCGAGGCTGAGCGCAAGAGTTGCGGCGCATGCGGCTTTGGGTAGCCAGCCTTTCTTGCTGGGCGATTGCGAGTCCTGCCCACGGCTTATGTTGCTTACTGACTTCATGTATTTCCTTGACTCCGGTGCGAGCTTAGCCCGCGAAAGATGCTTAAGACTTTCTTTCTACTTACTGGACTGGCTGACCCAGAAGCAGAGGGGCGGCGTCGAACATTTCGACGCCGCCGACTCTTACGTTTCGCGATTGCAAGTTTAGTATCCTGTGAAGCTACTGATAACAAAGCAAGTCGGCGAACCCACGGTGGGGAAGGTGGAACCACGATCCAGAGCGCTGAGAGCGCCTGTCTTGTGGCTAATCCGCTTGCCTGTGACCGTGTTTGAAGCCGAGTCCGACGTGTAGAGGTACTGTGCGGTCGGATCAATCGCCATGCAGACCGGACCAGAGCCCACCGAATAGGGGTTCAAGTTGTCGCCAACCGGAGTCAAGCTGCCGTTCGAAATGATGTTGAATGCCGAGACAGAGCTGTTGGTGAAGTTCGTGTTCTGGGTCGAGTGGTTCAACACGTAGAGGAAGTTATCGGTTGTGCTGATCGTTTGGAACGGGTAGCTCGCGCCGGATAGGTTTGGAACCGATCCTGTGTTCACAGTCGAGAGCGAGCAGTTAGATCCCGCCGTGTATGGGAGGATCGTCCCGGTTCCGCCGGTCGTCGAACCGGCGTCCGTCACGTAGATGTAGCTTCCGTTCACGTTAACCGAAGTGGCGTTCGTAGTGGGAAGCGCCAGAGTAGAATTCGTGGGCTGAGTCAGCTGACCGTTTGAGGAGCTGAGAGCGTAGGGGAAGATGGTCTGGTCGCCCGAATCGAGCGTGTAGATGCAGCTTGAGGAAGCACGCATCTGCGTCGGATGATTGCCAACCTCGAAGTAGGTGAGCTGGGTACCGTTAGCGTCCTTGACCTGTGCGTTCGTGATCAAGGATGGGCGGCCGGTGTTCGGATCAAGCGAGAACGCAGTGATCGAACCATTCAGATCGATTGTGCCCTTGGTCGCATCCGCGTTGTAGTCAGGGGCCTTCTGATCGAGCACGAAGAGGTAGTTACCCGTGCTGTCGGTCGCGATCCAAACCGGGCTGGTGCCCTGGCTGGAGTAGGACTGCTGATAGCTGAGGACTCCATCGCCGCCGACGCTGAAGAGCGCGATGTTGCCGGCGGTGGTCGAGTTTCCACCATTCAGCACGTAGAGATAGCGGCCACCGGACTTAAGCGCAAGCATCACTGGATTGGTCCCGCCTGATGAGTAAGGCGATCCAACCGTGCCGGTGAGATTGCCGGTGAAGTTGTCGATCTTGAATCCACCGATCTGGTTGTACTGCGTACCCAGAACCCACATGAAGCCGACAGTACCGCCTCCACATGAGGTCATACCCAGACCCATTGCTACCGAAACCAACAAGGCCATTGAAATCCGGCCAATCCTGCTCAACGTCATGCGCTTCCTTAATCCTCGCGAGTGGCCGGAGTGCGCCACCACTTTGCTGCGAGCAATTCTGTAGGGATACGATCCTTGGCCAATTGTAGAAGGTGACGCGAGTTTATGCCACCCGGAGGGCTAGATTGTCCGCTGGTTTGCAAAGGAACAGACGTTTCTTTCTATAGAACCGTTAGCGGGTCGAGATAGAAAGAGAAAGGCCGGGCGCATGGCCCGGCCTCTTGTGAATCGATTGCGGTGCGGAGGAGGTGTAGCGAGCTACCAGACCCGGCAGGAGCTGGCAGGCATCATGGGCTGGCCGACCTTGCACCCGAAGGCCTTACCAAACTGATCGAAGTTCTGCACCGTGCCGTTGGTGCGCCACTCGCCAGTGCTGTGGGGATCGGTCTTGGCGAGGACGCGGGCGGACTGCTCGGTCTGATTGGTACACCAGACCTGGCCAAAGCCGATGAAGAAACGCTGAGCCGGGGTGAAGTCATCCTTCTTCCCGTCTGAGTAACCAGCAAGTGCGGTGGGATCGTTGGCGAGAGTCTCCTGCAGGGCCTGGAAGGCGATGCGAATGCCGCCGTTGTCCGCAGTGTTTTCGCCAAGCGTCAGCTTGCCGTTGAGTTTCTGCCCAGGGGCGACTTCGAAGCCTGAGTACTCGTCGGCGATGCATCCGGTTTTAGCCTGGAACTGCGTGAGGTCTTCTGGCGTGAACCAGGTACGGACGTTTCCGTGGAGGTCATACTTCGAACCCTGGTCGTCGAAGCCGTGGGTCATCTCGTGGCCAATGACGACGCCGATGCCGCCGAAGTTGACCGCTGGATCGATGGAGTTTGAGTAGAAGGGGGGCTGGAGGATTCCAGCAGGGAAGTTGATGTTGTTCTGCGGCGGGTTGTAGTAGGCGTTGACGGTAGGCGGTGTCATGCCCCACTCCATGTTGTCGACCGGCTTGCCCAGCTTGGAGAGATTGCGCTTCGACTCGAAGATGTCATTTCGTTGCAGGTTCCCAAGCAGGTCTTCGCGACGGACGGTCAGGGTGCTGTAGTCGCGCCAGTTCTTGGGGTAGCCGATCTTCTGCTGGATGGTCCCGAGCTTGGCCTCGGCTTCTTTCTTGGTGGCGTCGCTCATCCAATCGAGGGACTGAATGTCTTCGCCGAGGGCCTTTTCAAGCGCGGCAACGAGCTTCTCCATGCTGGCCTTGGCGTCAGGCGGGAAGTTCTGCTTGACCCAGTCCTGGCCGACTGCTTCGCCAAGCGCCGCATCGGTTAGACGCGTACAACGTTTCCAGCGGGGCTGCTGCTCCTTCTGGCCGTTTAGAGTCTGATTGAAGAAGGCGAAGTTTTCGTCGATGAAGGGCGCGGAAAGATAGGGGGCCGCGCCGTGCAGCGCATGCCAGCGGAAGTAGCTCTTGATGGCGGAGATGGGCTCGGCTTCAATCTCGGCGTTGACCGTCTTTACGTAGCCGGGCGAGGCGACGTTGAGGGTCGTAGCCTGGCCAACGCCTACGCCGTCGAGGAACTGCTTCCAGTTGTAATCCGGTGAGAGTGCGGAGACCTCAGCGATGGTCATAATGTGGTATCGCTTGGCGGGGTCGCGCATCTCGACCCGAGGCATGGAGCCAGTGGCGAGGGCGGTCTCGATGCGCATGACGTCGGCAGCTTCGGTAGCTGCCTTCTCGGGGGTGTCGCCGAGAAGCACGAACATCTTGGTTGCATGGGCGACGTACTGTTCGCGGATGGTCTTCGAGCGGTCGTCATCGGTGAGGTAGTAATCGCGGTCGGGAAGGGTGAGGCCACCCTGGCCGGTGCCAAGGATCTGCTTCGAAGAGTCGATCTGGTCCTGCTGGACACCGAGGTTGAGAAGATGGCCGTCGCCGAACTTGTGCTCAAGTTCGAGGTTCAGCGCCGCGAGCTGCTTCTTGTCTCCCAGCTTCTCGATGACAGCGAGTTCGGGCGCAAGAGCCTTCGCGCCAAGCTGATCGGCGAGATCGACGTTCATGCAGGCGGCGAAGTAGTCGCCGTACTTCTTCTGCAGAGGGGTCTTTGGGGCATCCGCGGCGGACTTGAGATCTGAGTAGAGCAGATAGATGTTGCGCTCTGAAAGCTCATTGAAGCGACCCCAGCGAACCTGGTCAGAGGGAATAGGGTTGTTCTTCATCCAGTTGCCGCAGGCGTACTGATAGAAGTTCGTGCAGGGGTCTGCGGTCTTGTCGATCGCGGAGAGGTCGAAGCTGACCGGCTTCCGGGGTTCCGAGGACGGGCCGGAGGGAGTATCGAAGATGATCTCCGGGGCGGAGACAAGGGACTGGCTCTGGCAGGTTGCGGCCAGAAGGCTGCCTGAAAGGACAAGAAGAGAGGGGATACTCTGAATTCGCATGAATCTCCTGAAGTTAGCCGCAGCGCTGTTCCGGTTCGGCGGGGCGTGATGAAAGCATAATCTTCCAACCCAATCGGGAGGCCGGTATTTTGAGTGCGGGTAGCTCTCTGGAGACGATTCCCGCCTCGGGAAAAGTTTCCCGACACAGAAATGAATCGGCGCAAGGGGAGCCCTTGCGCCGATTCGAACAGTCTAAAGCGACTACCTTAGAAGATCTTCAGGTGAATGGTCAGATACTTCTTGGGGTCCTTGCGGATGGTGGTGACAAGGTTGGTGCTCTCGGAGAGCAACTTGTTCAGGTTGGTATAAGCCTGGTCGTCGGTGGCGAGTTTGCCGAGCGTACCCTTGCCGCTACTGACACCGGCTACAAGCGTGTTGACCTGAGTCAGCGTATCGCTAAGATCACTGCGGAACTTCGGGTCTTTCAACATCAGGCCAAGAGCGCCCTTGCCCGCGTCGGCGTCCGCCATAATGGAGTTGGCGTGGACGAGCGTAGTGTTCAGGTTGTTGTAGAGGGTCTCATCCTTGAGCAGCTTGCCGGCTGTGCCCTGACCCTTGTCGAGACCCGAGACGATGTTGTCGAGCTTGCCCAGCGTGGCGTTGAGCCGATTGTAGAGAGCGTCGTCGCTAACCAGCTTGCCGATGGTGCCGCGCCCCTGGTTCAAGTTGTTCGTGAGCGTGTTCAGCTCACTCACGGTGGCGTTCGCTCTGTTGTACAGACCGGGGTCGTTGATGAGCATGCCGATCGATCCCTTGCCGGACTGGAGATTGTCGACGATGTTGTTTGCCTTGGCGAGGATGACGTTGAGGCTCTCGAGCGTCCCCTGGCTCGCCTTCACGACGTCCGTGAGGCTGGGTGTTTCGAGTGTCTTTAGTTCATCGCCGTCCTGGAGCAGTGCACCCGTCGCGTACTGGCTATTGATGTCGACAACGGTGTCTCCCAGGACGCCAAGCGTGGAGAGTGCGGCCTTTGAATCCTTGTGCAGGCCCTTCTGATATTTGCCATCGATCTTCATCACGACCTCAACCGGCGTCAGGTGACGTTGAGGGTCGGTGACGACGGTGACAGCCTTCACCGTGCCGATGGTGACGCCTTGCAGATTTACGGGCGCTCCGACCTTGAGGGCTGCGGAGTTTTCAAAGTAAGTGGTGATCGTCAGCTTGTGCGAGAAGACTCCAAGCCCGGACGAGCTGGTTATCAGAAAGAGCAGCGTCGTAAGGATGACGACAGCGATGAGGACGATCACGCCAACCTTCAATTGTGACCATCGAACTTCCTGCTGGCTTGGCATATCTCCCCTTATATCCTGCTGCGGTCTGCGTCCGAAAGCGAAATCGTACTCACAGCTTTCGCCGCGATCAGCGATGCTTCGAATGTCCGATCAAAGTCGTCCTGAGCACACTTTGATCGTGTCTGAATCGTGCGATGGAAGTTTCGTCTTTCCAGCGAGGATACACGAGTATCCCGACATCCTGGAGGAGGTTCAACTGCGCGCGTCATCCGAGTATGGATGCCGAAATCTGGGTGGAGGTTTCAAAAGTGTGGATGCGGCGTAGTGGATGAAGGAGGAGAGGATGCTCAGTCTTCGAGTACTACCACTGCCATTGCTACGTCGCGGCTGTGGGTGAGGGTCAGCGCCGCGGTACGCACGCCTAGTTTCAGAGCGCGCTCGCGGGCACGCCCAGTCCAATGCAGGGTGGGCTTGCCGCTCGGCTCCCTGCGGACTTCAATCTCCGGCCAGGAGATGCCATGGCTGATGCCGGTGCCAAGCGCTTTTGCACCTGCCTCCTTGGCCGCAAAGCGTGCGGCGAAGCTTTCAGCGGCATTGCGCTTCCTTTGGCAGTATGCGATCTCATCGGGGGTGAAGACTCGGCGCAGGAAGCGTGTGCCGAATCGGTCGATACTTCTCGCCACGCGCGCGATCTCGATAAGATCGGAGCCTAGACCAACCACCATTTTGTCTCTCCCGCCTTACGAAGTTTGCGTTACCTGATCTGCCATGTGACCTATGTACCTGAAAGCAGCTTCACGCAGACCGCGCCGGGGTCCGATGAACAGTCTAACGGCTAAGCAGATAGAGCCGGGAAGGAAGCACAGAGAATGCAGGTTCTTGATATCCAGGGCTACAGCTATGAACCGAGTGAGGGCCTGCTCCGCACCCTGAATCGTAGCCTGGTGACCTCCGGTGGGTGGGTCATTGATCGGAGGCCCATCTCCAGCACGAACTACGAGTTCACGCTGGAGATTGAACTGCGGTTCGTGCTGGATCTCTACGCTGGCGTTATCGCGTCGGGTGTGGAGCTGACCCGGGCGAACCATCTTGCGTTCACTGACCTCTGCACCTGCAGACTGCACCTGAAGGGAAGCAGCGAGCTTCGGCAGATTATTGGCATTCGGCTGGAGGTCTGCTTCCTGAGTCAGCAGGGATCGAACGCCCTGCTGCACCCCGGTTACAGCGTCGCTTGAAGCAGACCTATAACGCCGAGAACACGATGATGACGACCAGGATGCCCAGCATGAGACTCCGTTTGTCCGTGATCGCATAGACGACCGGATCTTCATCGAGTTCGCCACGGGACGCGAGCAGCCAGAGGCGACTGATCCACAACAGCAAAACAGGCAGCAACAGCCACAGCCGCGTGGTGTGGGAGTAGAGCGGCTCTGCGTTCAGGCCGGAGATGTACTGTGTCAGGACGAAGACTGAGACGTAGCCACTCGCAGAGCCGAAGCTGCGAAGCTGTTCGATATCGGAGATCAGGTAGCCGCGACCGTTCGCCGGGGCTGCGCCGCGAAGCCTGAGACTTTCGAGTTCCGCAAAGCGTTTGACGAAGGCGAGCGAGAGGAAGAAGAAGATGCTGAACGCCGCCAGCCACGGAGAAATGGGAATGCCCGTCGCAGCCGCTCCGGCAATGATGCGGATCGTGTAGAGGCCAGAGAGCACAATGACATCAACCAGCACCATGCGTTTCAGAGAGAAAGAGTACGCCGACGTTGTGACCGCGTAGATGCACAGCCACATTGCGAACTTGTACGGGGCTGTCAGTGTTTGCGCCGGATCGACCAGGGTAACGATGTTGGGTAACAGGAAAGCGAGGGTGAAGGCTGCTAAGAGAAACAGCACGACAACGGCTACTCCCTTGATCGCGGAGAGGTCTCCGGACGCGAAGGGGCGACGACGCTTCTTCAGATGCTTACGGTCGGCTTCGATATCCAGCAGGTCATTAACAATGTAGGTAGCGGATGCGCAGAGTCCAAAGCTTAGGAAGGCAACGAGCGTGCCGGAGATCAGACCAGCATTCCAGCGGTGCGCAAGCAACAACGGCAGGAAGATAAGGATGTTCTTCGACCACTGATGGAGCCGTATAGCCTTCAGCCACGCCTTCAGCGTGGAGACTTTATCGATGAAGCTGCGAACGGGTGTGACCTTCGCACTGCGTAGTCCTGCCTTCAGCCCAGCCGTCGGATTGGCCACCATGGGCGCCTGGCAGTGGGTCAGCAGCGGAATATCCGGCGAAGCGTTGCCGATGTAGCAGAAGTTGTCGCCGAAACGATCACGGAAGGCGGCCAGCTTGTTCTTGCCGGCGAGATTTACTGCTCCGTCGGATGCGAGAACGCCAGCGAAGAGGCCCAGATGATCCGCGACGCGCTCGGCGAGCGCCTTGTCCGCAGCGGTGGCCAGGTAGATCGCTCTTCCGGTCGCGTGCTCCTGTTCGAGGAACTGAATCAGTTCGCGATTGTAGGGAAGATGCGTGACGTCAAGCGTAACGGCCGAGGTGATGTGCTTCTTCAGAGCGGCCTTGCCTTGCATCAGCCATCCCGGCAACTGGAGAAGGGCTTGCGGCTTCTGACGTGCCAGCGCCAGGGTGGAGTCGACCAGAGTGTCGGATTTCACGAGGGTGCCATCGAGGTCAACGCACAGTGCGACATCGAGCGGCAGGGCCAGACCGTCAACGATCGTTGCTTCAGGGAGTAACGCCGCGGGTGTGTCCATGGGGATCGACATATCCTTTCGGGGTTCTGGGGCTGACTTGACCCTATTATCGTCTATCTGCTGCTCTTACGGACGAATACGGGGTCTGCAACTTCAAGGTCAACACTCGTCGATAAGTCACCATTGATGGGTTGCAAAGCCGACCTTGAGGACGTATCCAGTGGCCGTCGCCAGTACCAGGGCAATTGAAAGAGGTACGGCTGACGCCGCGAACCGCTTGCGCGCCGCACCCACCAGGAGCAGCAGCGACCATGCAAGCAGCATGAAGAGGATGCCATCCCAGGCGAAACTTCTCGCGCCGGACAGCATAGTCTCTATGTGAAAGGGATGGTAAAAAACGCCGCCAATTACATCCAGCAGAAGAAACAGCGCAAACTCCGCAACGATGGCGAAAAACATTTTCATAAGTAGGTACCAGGCTGTCTCTGTTTCCAGCAGGTTGGACTGTGTGCACGTCCGTCTACCGATTCGGGAGACTACTGCACGTTTGACTCGAAGATATGGAAACGATGCTCCAGTTGCCATTGCTGCATAGCCTTATCACTGTTCTTCAGGAACTCCACGCACTTGCCCTTGGGTTCGTCAGCTCCAATCGGTTGACCTGCGCAGGCAGTGTTGACCGAGGTAAAGCGGTCCTGCTGCTGCCACAGGCTTTCGCCAGCGAGGAAGCTGTGTTCGAGCCCGGTGCGAACCATGTCCTTCAACTCCGGATAGGTAAGGCCGTATTCCATCACTGCCCTGGTGTACTCGTGGGTCATGTCGATGCGACTTACGCCCTCGTCGTCCGTTGAAAGCGCCACCGGCACATGAGCTGCACGATAGTTTGGGAGGGGATGAAACGGAGCCTTCACCCCGAGGATGCCGTCGTTCGAGGTCAGGTTGATCTCCGCCATCACGTGGCGGTCTGCCATCTCCTTGAGCAGCGCCTGTGGGTCGTCCTCATACATGACATCAACTCCGTGGCCGATACGCTCCGCATGACCAAGGTCAATTGCCTCGCGGATATGGAAGCGAAGGCCCTCGGGCGTCACCAGGCCGGGCGCGAGTTCCCCCGCGTGCAGGCTGATGTGCACCTTGGGGTAGACGGAGTGGAGGTAATCCAGCATGCGCATCTGGCGGTGATACTCGCTCATCGCCATGTAGTCGTCTTCCGGCTGAACGAAGTTGAGGCCAACGACGTCGGGATCGACCGATGCAACCTCAAAGCCGAGAAGTGTCTGCGCAAAGACCTGTTGGGGCGGGAAAGAACGGAGTATCTGGAAGATGAACCGGATCGCAACCGAGCACCCGCCTTTGGCGTCGGACTGGCTGCAGTGTTCGATCTGGTTACGGTCGGCAAGAGCGTCCGCGTACTCGCGGCGGTCGGTTGCCACTTCATCTCGCAATCCGGCGGCGAGCAATTGATCGCGCAATTTGCTGAGTTCGGCCGGAGATGTTCCGGTAAGGTCGTCCTCCGCGCTGACACGGGCCGAGGCAGTACGTGCTGGCCAGCCGATCTGGTAGCCCAGCTTCGCGGCTGCCGAGAAGCTGGGCGTCTCCATGATCTCGAGGTATTGCTCGTTCTGTGCCGCAGCGCGGGATGCGACCTCATCGAGCCATTCGCCGACATGGCTCTTCTCTACTCCCCCAAAGTGTCCGAAGGTATCGAAGAATTGATCGTGTCCGCTTCTGCCGCTGGCGGGTACGAAGCTCCGCATGGAGAAGGTGTCAATCAGCGACTTGTAGAGCTCCTGATTCTTGAATACGTCTGCCGCAGGCACGGAGCCTTCCGCGCATACCGCCTGCGCGGGAAGACTCTTGGACGTGCCGACGTTCTTGTCGAACTTGATCTTCGCCAGGTTTACGCACAACAGGTCGGCTGCGGCATCGCGAAGAAAGGTCTCCGCATAGATGGCCCCCGAGAGGTGCATATGCAGGTCGGCGCCTTTTGGCATCTTCTCGATCAGGGCATGCAGAACGAGCGGGTTCTTGCGCGCTGCTTCGAGCGCACGGGAGGTCCTCTGCTCCGAGGGGCTGGATGCGGCGCTCTGGCCGAAGGCGGATATTCCGGTGACGGAGATTCCCAGCGCAAGAGAGAGTAGGGTGCGGCGGATGACGCGAGGCATGAGATGTCCTTTTGCGGGAAGACGTGATGAAGCCGGAGTTGCGATCGGCGACCTGGGAACGGATGGCTTCAGCATACCCGACGACCGGCTTTGCGGATATCCTGGTTCCCGCACATTCCGGCGGAGTTTGGCGGCGAGGCGATCCGTTGCTATACTAAGCAAGTCGTTTGGGCCGCTTGCGTGCACAGCGGTCAGCTACTCTGTCCTCTCCCCAACAGGCAGGCTGGTTTTACAGACGCAGAATGTGCGCGGGCGACCTTGGCGGCCCCGTGGCACTGGCTTCATTGCTCATCAGCCAAGGCCAGATAGCTCAGTGGTAGAGCGCGGCCCTGAAAAGGCCGGCGTCGGCGGTTCGATCCCGTCTCTGGCCACCATTTTATTTACTTACAAATCATAGACTTACAGGCGGTACGGGCGAACTGTACCAACTTTGTACCGCCACCAGAGTTAACCTCTTTATACGGAGGTTGATTCCGATGCTCCATATCTATACCCGCCACGCCGCTGATTGCGGCCACGCAGACGATACCCAATGGCGGCGTTGCCGTTGCCCCAAATGGCTCCGTGGCGTCCTGCCCAATGGAGAGGCCATCCGCGAGTCTGCCGGCACTCGAAGCTGGGAGCAGGCGGAACGAAACGCCCGTAAGAAGGAAGCTGAGGCCGATCCCACCCGCGTGGATCAAGCGCAGCCCCGTCGTGCGACAGTTAAAGATGCTATTCGCATGTTCCTCGAAGACGAAGAAGCTCGTGGCCTGGAGCACTCCTCCCGCAAGAAGTCGCGGACCCTTTTCGAGCGTCAGTTCCTTCCCTTCTGTGAAGCCCGCAAGTTCGTCCATATCGATCAAATTGTGCCCGTCGATCTGACCGAGTTCCGCTCCACCTGGAATAATGGCGATGTCACCACGCACCGCAAGCATGAGCGGATGCACTCCTTCTTCGCCTTCTGCGTGGCGAACGATCTGCGGCGCAAGAATCCGATGGATGCACTCAAGAAGCCGAAGACACCGGATGTCGTACCGACCGACTATTTCCTGCCCAAAGAATTCGAGAAGGTCGTCGCTGCCACAGAGAAGTACGAATACGGCGGCGGCAACGACAATCGGCATCGCGGTCAGCGGCTCCTCGCGCTGACGCTGTTGATGCGCTGGTCAGGACTCGCTATCCTCGATGCCACATCGCTGGAACGAGAGCGGCTCTCGGAGAATGAGAATGGCGACGATCAGATTTTCCTCTATCGCGCGAAGACCGGCGTGCCTGTCAACGTCGTCATCCCTAACGAAGTCGGCGATGCTCTGCGCGCCTTACCCAACTCGCATCCCAGTTACTTCTTCTGGTCGGGCAATGGCGATCCGCGAAGTGCAGCGAAGGCATTTCAGCGATCCTATTGGAAGCTCTTCAAGCTGGCGAAGATTCAGAAACCCGATGGAACTCCGAAGCGCTGCCACCCTCATATGTTCCGAGACACGTTCGCCGTGGAGTTGCTGCTGGCGGGTGTGCCTCTTGACCAGGTGTCACTGCTGTTGGGCCATTCAAGTGTGAAGATCACCGAACGGCACTACGCGCCGTTCTGCAAAGCTCGGCAGGAACAGCTTGCAGCTTCCGTAAAGCTGGCTTGGAAGAAGCCAGTTCAACCGCTTCAGGAAAAGAGAGCTTCGTCCTCGAAAAAACATGCGAGGCGGCAGGATTCAGATAGTGTCAAGAAAACGGCTTGAGTCTACCGCCCAGGCAAATTCGTGCGGTTGCAGGGGCCTGCAACCATACGAACTTGCTGGTTATCCCCTTCAGGAGACCACTGGTAGAAATGGTAGCGTAGGTTCGCAATGCGCCGAACTTGCGTCTTTGGCATTCAGATAGAGCTTGATGCGCCCTGCTGCCTAGTTCACCGCCGCTACCAAGCAAAGATCGGATCAAACCGCCGCCGCCGGCCTTTTCAGGGCCTTTTGTCGATCGCTCTAAGGCCGTCTGGAATCAGCGGATATTACTGAAAAGACACAGTTTAGACAGCGCAAAAAGTAGGATAGAGGAGTAGATTTTGGTATGTTTTCACATCTATGGGGTACGCTATTTGTACTCCCCCTGCGACCGCATCATTTCGTCACCTTCAACCGGGCAGTTATTTCTCCGAGTCAGCTGCTGTCATGAGAGCACGGCGATCCGCTGCAGAGTCAGTATAAAACGCCGAGAAAAACTTTGGGTCACATAGTTTGCGGGCCACGTCGAGGACTTCCGAGGACCGACGATCGGGGCAGACACCTGCATCGATCAAGGCTCTCTCGAGGGTCAGGGGCGCAGCAAAGGGTGAAATGAGTCGCGCTGCAGTGAAATGGAGGTTCGAGATCGCCACCAGGAGACCACATCTAACTGCCGTCTGGATGAGCCAACGATGTCGGCCTAACGACTCGATCTTGACCCTCGCCACCGTATCTAACCTCGGTTAAAGTATGTTCTTGCAGCCGGACAAGCGCAGGATCAGTGATTTCTCTCATCCTTCCAGCAAAGCGTTGAACGCGTTGTCGAAAAAGAGTATTAAGGGCTTGTCGCTTTGCAATGCCTTCGCCCGCACCTGCGCTCCTTCCCAGCCATTGAGCAGCAGAGCAGCAAGTTTTTCCGGATCATCAGAAGAGTGAAGTTCCCCCTTCTCGATGGCCTCTCGAAGAGTCCTTGCGATGGCATCCTCCCAAGCATCAAAGGCCTGGACCAGGGTCATTCGGATCTCCGGGTTCTGAGCTGCAATCTCAATACTCATATTGCCGAGGAGGCAGCCAGCGATCGGCCCACCGCGAACACCATAAGTAGCGATCAAATCTTTGAAGTATCGACGCAGTTTTTTCAGCGGAGAGAGATTGGAATGAACAAGCAGCCTTTCGCAACGTTCCTGCTCTCCTGCAGCGTACCGCTTGATGACCTCAAGGATGAACTCGTCTTTTGTCGTGAAGTGATGATAGAAGGAGCCCTTCGGAACTTTGGCCGCCAATAACACCTGGTTTACTCCTGTAGCGAAATATCCTGCAGAGCGGACCATCCCAAGCCCAACTTGAATGAGGTTTTCCCTGGTAGTCTGTTTGCTCATCTGCTTACGCATAGATCCTGTCTACCCTCTCCATCTTGATTTGAGTTGTCTGCAGACTGCGCCAATTATGTCTACCGATTTAAAACAAGACTGCGACCCGTAAATGAATCAGCGGAAGGCGACCAGGGGTGATCGCCGTCCGTTGCTTCACCACTGCGTTACGAGAACCACACGCCTCGTCTAGCGCGAGGAACCGTTAAGTTTCGCAATCAGCGTGTTGCCAAACTCGTCGGCGGACATTGGCTGCTGGCCGGTGATGAGCTCGCGATCTACAACGACATTGGAGTGCCAGTTCGTGAATGTATCGACGTGAGCACCGGCTTCGGCGAGCGCGTTGACCGGATAGAACTGCACGTAACCACCCAGACCGTTCGGACCTTCAAGAGCTTCCTCTTCACCGGTAGAAAAGATCGTAATGTGGTAGCCGGCATAGGGCCAGTTCTTCGCCAGTGAGCTTGCGCCACTCACGATCAATGATAAAACCGTCCCGCTGAGGATCGACCCCCGTGCGTCCCTGCTCGATACATTGCGGGAATCGGCCTTCCTGACCGGAACCAAGAAAGGTTGCGATCACGGGCAATGCGGTGTACCGAGTATCTGCGTCACAATGTCCAAATCACCGAGGCCAATGGAGAAGGGGTATTCTTTCTCGGGAAACAGTCCGAGTGCCTCTTCGATGTTCTCGAATCGTGAGACAAAGGACAGCAACGGCATCATCGTGACGTTTATCAGGTAGATGTCCGTAATCATTTCGCCATCGATATTCAGGGTTAGACCATCCATCCTCAGTGACGGTCGATCGGTGCTGCGGATGTAGACCCTGGCGCGGACGGCTTGATCGAATGCGCTCCGAATGGCGGCCTGCATATCGGACCGCAGCTGACCAAAGTCTGCACCGACTCTGGCATCTCGTGTGAGACCCTTAGCCTTGCATTGAAAGATCAAAATTTTGCCGTCATGCAATACCGCAACATCCGAGAATTCTTCTCCGTTGGGATAGCATGGATTGCTCAAAACCATATGCTGAGGAAAGATTCTCAACATATACTCGCGAACCTTTAGCTCTACAAAATCTCCTCGCGACTTTTCAAATGTGGGACGATATGCCTTGTCCGCCATCAGGTCGAAGTAAAACGTCTGGAACAGGACGGAGGCGACCATCGGATTGGTAAAGAACCAGCAGTAACCACCGTGCGCGATGAAGGGTCTTTCTTCCACAGTGTTGTAATCCCACGGTGCCTTCGTTGCATCGACAAATGTATCGGGGAAACCTGGATTGCGATAGCCGAACGGTTGGCTCATTCGTCGCAGGAACGCTTCGCAGACCTCTGCCGTCAATCCGGATATGGCGATGAGGTCATCAAGCGAAAATCGCAACAGGGTGACCGCAGCCCCATAGTGCATTTGAATCGCAATCCGCGTCTCCAACTCTCTGCGACTAATCTGCCGAGATACCGCTTCCTCCAAGTATTCCTCTGCCGCGAGCGGCGCGGTTTCCCGTGCATGATCTGCGGAGGCGTTCACGCGTCTGTTCAACTCTGCGGTGACCGAGTGAATGATGGCGATAGCATCCGCAATAGTAAAGCCGAGATGAGAGACGAACCACGCATCGTGCTGCCCGTATAGCTCTTGTGCGTACGCAAAAAACTGGTGAGGATACGCGTCACCCCGAACCCATAGCGAATAAATCTGGGCTGAGCGCAGAAGCGCATCGGAGGACGGTCGTTCCTGCGATGCGGTCGGGGCGGTCAAAAAAGTCCCCATGAATGAATCGAAATACCGTTTGACTAGCGACTCGAACTCTTCGATGCGGGAACCATCGAACTTCTGCCTCGGATTCTGCGGCTTGGGGAGACTTACGAGATATCCGGACGTAAACTCTATCAGCCGAGCCCAGCGCCGCTCATCGGTCGCCTCCCCGAGAAACTCTTTCTGTGTGAAGAGACACGTGAGCACGAGTTGGCTCAATAGTTCGATCGGGTCGAATTGAGAAACGAAGTCCTTGAAGTCGGAGTATGCGTCCTCGGGCGTCGAAAGGCTGATCTCTGGAAGATTGGAAGGAATCGCCATTCTTCATTCTCCGTTTTCTGAACTATGTCTGCCGGCTTCGCCGAAAAGAACGGATCTACTACGGTTTGCTATCTTTCGAGCCTGACCCGAAGACGACGTGCACGCTCGCGGAACGCGTCCTCGCCACCTTCGAGGATGTCACATACTGCCTTGCGGATATGGGCTTCCTCCAAACCTCCCGCAATATACGTGATGGAGGGTAGGCCTCCGGAGGGGTGCGGCCCTGCATCGGCGATGATTATCTGGTCAGCATCCGTATTGATGACGAGATTGGCGTTGTGGGTGACCATGATTACTTGGCGTTTGGATTTCGCCGCAACGAACAAGGAAACGAGTTCGTCGAACACCGACTTCGGGTCGAGGTTCTCCTCCGGCTGATCGATGATGAGCGGGCGGTCGTCTGCATCGTCGAGTGCAAGATAAAGCAGCAGCAACACGATGCCACGCGTTCCGGGTGATAGCCTGCGGATGTCGACGCTGTCGTAAGCGATCTCGTAGCGGATGGTGATGTGGTCAGTCCTGAACAACCACTGCGCAAACTGCCTTGACCAGTCCCGAAGTTCCTGCTTCTGCATCGGAGCATATGGCGCATGGGCGACGAGAGCTTTCCAATAAGTCGCAATAAACTGCGTCATCGCCGCTTGAACTTGTGCCGACGTCCCGGTTTCCCACGCTGGCTTGAGTTGAGAGTTTGCGAGGCCGACGAGTGAACCGCGACCTGAAAACGGACCGGCCTTGCGGCGGTCAATCAGCTCTTCTTCGGCGAACTCTCCCCACTTATCCGCGTCAACCACGCGCGAGACGGAGAAGCCGAGCTTGCGAAGGGTTCCGGTCGAACTGGCCAGCCGCGTCATGAGCGGCGCATACAGAGCTTCCAGAACCTGCTGTTCGCTGACAATTGCGTCGAACACACGGCCATAAGCTGCTTCGCGCTCGGTCTGAAGGGCCTTTCGACGTGTCGCGGCAAGCTGCGCGTCCAGAAGTCGCGCTTCGAGCGTCTTGAGCGCGGCGCTCTCTTGAGCAATCCGGAGGGAAAGAGCAGCATATTGTTCGCGAACGATCTTGTCCGCGCTAATGAACTTCTCCAGGCGCGCCATTTCAGCCCTAAGAGTGGCGAGTTTCACCGTCGCCAAATTCTCCCCGGCAGCGATCAACGATACATTTGGATCGCCCAGTGGCGGTGGCACTCCCTGAGTATTCGCAATCTGCTGGTCGGCCCAGACGATGTAACCCGCCAGAGCTTTGTCCACATCGCCCTTGTAGTCGAGCAGGAATTCACTCCATTGTCCCGCATCCAATCTGCTCAACGGATAGCGCGTTTTCACTTCGCGCAGCATCTCCGGGGCCTTAGTGGCCCGCATGCTTTTCACCTCGTCCTGCATGGTGAGAAAGGTGCGGCGTTGATTGCTCAGATTCTGTATGTTTGCCGTGAGGACTTGCGCAGCTTGGCTGAGCTGAGCGTGGCGGGTCGCTTGCGCCTGTGTCCCTTTGAGAACGAGCTTGCTTAGGTCCGCATTGTAGCCATCGACCAGGCCCTTCTTCTGCGCGACCTGAGTGGTCAATGCGGCAACCAATCCCTCCTTCTCCAACTCTTCCGCGATCCGTTCAGAGATCGACGCAATCGCCTCGGCCTCGCGCTGGCGCGATAGCCGAAAGCGCATGGTCTTCGACTCAAGCAGTTCGGCGAAGTTCATGGAACCCTCGCGCTGCTCCTCCGTATGAGCCTCGAAGATGACGCGCTCTATCTCACGAATGAGGCCATCAGAGGCGCCTTTGGATGAACAGAGCTCTTCCACAAACTGCTGGGAGAGATAACGCGCTCTCGGGTACGCTAGGGGTTCGTTGGAGTCGCTGCCGTCCAGAGCGCGCGTGATGCTGCTCCCGCCGCCCCAGGTCAGTGTTACCTTGGCATTACCGATGAGAGTTTGAGCACGCACCAAAAAGGATGGGCTGATATCCTCGTCAGCGTTCCAACCTGCCTCTGTGATCGCATCGCAACCGGCCGCGATGACATCGGCCAAGGCAGTTTTTCCCGAGCCGCGCGCGCCGACGATAGCGACCAATCCATGATTGAGGGGGATGGATGGCGTGGCCGCCCACAGAGCATTGTCGATTTCGACTTGCGAAATCACCTGAGATGGCATGGCATGGCTAGGCGGTTCTTGTCCGATGTGAGCGCGGCTCCCTGGGTCAATACAGGCTTGGCGCAGTGCATCGAATGTGAGCGATCCCTTGATCCAGCAATAGCGATTGTCCGCTGGCTGGCCGACCTTCGACAGATCATGAGCGTCACTGCCGTGGAGACAAGGTTTGCAACCGTCGTATCGTTTCCGCAGCTCGTCGACGCTTACTGAGCGCAGGCCAAGCCAGAACTCACGTTGGGCCGCACTGCTCGCGAAAATGATGTGAGCAAACTTTTCAATTTCCTGACGGATCGTGGCATCTGCCGCCTGGCGCAAGCCGGAAGTACCGTCGTCCGCACCACCCGCCACAGCGATCAAGATATTCTTCTTCGCCCAATCACTTTCCTTGAAAACTTTTCTAAGCTGGTCGAAATTTACTTTTACCTGTGTAGCGCCATGTGCAAGCGCCGTGTGATCGTCGGAGATGGAAGGATCGGCGAGCTTGCCAAGCCGGATGAGCTCCTGACGGGTACAGTCGAAGCTGTCGTTGTGCGCGGTGAAACGAAGTCGCGTGAGGATGCGACGGATTTCGTCGATGTGATTAGGGTCTTCCGGACTGACGATAAGGTGAAGGTTCACGAAGCCCGACCGGGCTGTCACGTCAAGCCTTACTTCGATGTTTGGAAAGATGAGCTCGACGTCTGGAAGGTGGCCTGCTGCGCGCTGCCGAAGTACTTCTTCATAGTTGTCTGTTACGTAATAATCCGTAACACCAATGGCTTCGATCTTAGGCGTGACTTGTTCCAATGCGGCAAGGTATGCTGCCCACGGATCAACTGCCCCGAATTGGTTGTTCAGAACGGTTCCGGGCGTGTGAATGTGAGGCTCCCAGCGCCGCCATTCCGATCCTCGATTCATCATCGCCCCTTCTTACTCAGCGTGGGAACTAACTATTCCAGTGAGTTCGTGCGAGGGCTGAAACCCTATGCTGTGACTCTATCCTGCTCGTGCGATGCCAGCGAGACGATCCAGTATAAGCGGAACCCGTTCGTTATCTAGCACGAATCCAGGAAGCACATCGACGAAGCGACGCTCGGCAAGCAGGGTCCCTGCTGCTTCGGCAAGATAGCCCCGAAGCTCCTGCGGAGATTCTGCAATTTCCTGAAGCAAGGTATCCCGCCCCTCGATTACGGCAACGAAATCTTCAAGATCATGACTGGCCTGAAAATCCATCTTGCCGCGCCCACGAAAAGCTTCCATCTTCGTTCCCAGGAAAAACGGCGCAGTAATGACGCGGATTGATCGTCCGCTCGGCAGAGTGACTGTAAACGCATCGCGAAGCGCCAATTCGTACCAGATGTTTGTGAACCCAAGCACTTCTTCGTTGAGTGCCAACACATCCACTGTCAGAGCGCCGTTATGCCACCGGCAGGTGAGAGGCTTTTCCCCTGCGTCTTCTGTGAAATGGGCCTCGCGGAGGCGTTCCGAGAATGCGATGTAATCCGCATACGTGACGATTTCAGCAATCACATCAACGTCCGTCGTACCACGAATCGGAGCGGCAGCCTTGTCGGTGATCAGCTGCCCCAAGGTGATGCCGCCAACGAAGACAATCTCATCCAGAAAAGGAGCAAGTTTGTTGGCCGCATCTTCCAGCAGCGGCAAGTTTGGGTCAGGCATTGATCTCATTGCCGAGCAGTTCGATAGCGAGGTTCCGCTCTCTCGTTCTCCCGCCACGGATCGCATCGCAGAGCGCGAGAACCGCATAGAACTTGGGATCTCGCAGAGCGGCTTTGGGCGCGCCTTTGTAGAGAGGCTCAATGGAAATTCCTCGAACTGTTCCTTCAGCGTAGGGCCAGACTTCAGGAGGATCGCCATCGCCCAGAAAGCGCGACTTCAGAGGTTCCGCAGCCACAGCCGTAGGGACCCCACGAACAAGAGAGCCTTTTGCTGGCGGAAAAACATACTTGAACCCATGGGACAGGAACTCCAAGAGTGCAAATCGATTCACTCTTTTTTCGCCATTGGCAAAGTGGAGCAAGCCCGATTCGGCACTACGCTTCAGGGATTTCGAGACCTCGGACGGAGAGATGAACAGGCTTTCCGCTAAGTTTTTGGACAGGACTCGGGACTCGTCCTGTATGGCGAGCTTTAGGAGAAGCGCAATGTCCTGGCCTTGCATGGGTTAATTGTAGGCTAGAATTTCCAATTTGGAAATTGGAAATTAGATGCCGACACGCATACGTTACTACGGTGGCAAGGAACGCCCTGCCCGGTGTGCCGATCGCTTATCTCGATTCAGGCTTATTAATCAGGCTTACTAGAGTCCACAGAATGCAATGCGATTGCATCTGAGAAGCAACCCTGACGAAAATGCACGTCGATCGTTCACATCCCAACTGGGAACTTTCGCCACCGCTAACCGCTGCAATGATTGAGGCTGCAATCACGATTGTCGAGGCGAAGCGGTCGTACTTTCGCTGTTGCTCTTGCTCGCGCGCCACGGCTCTGTTCATTTGCCCCACGAGCGCACCGGTTTTCTGACCTCAAGCATGAGAGAATCATAAGCGAACAAAAGGCGAATATGTCAAGGCGTGCGATCACGAACCGGGACGCCAGTAATATCTGCGAAGGATCTCCCGCCAACAGTCTGCCTATTCGTTTGATATGCTTGCGGTTGCAATCCGCTGACCTCAAAGAACACTGCTCGACTTGGTTCGAAAACCGATTTCAAGGCATGCAGTCATATGCCGCTGGACGCCCCGCTTTGGACAAGAGCCCCGTGAATGGCACAACTCGGAAGCTGAACGCTGGAGCTGGCGGCGACACACCTACCCAGATCGGATCGGGGATGAATTTCCCGGTCGCCAAGCTGATCGAGCTTTTAGAGCCAGCGCAATGGGAGGAATTCACCGAGGAATGGGCGTATTCCCTCAAATCGTACAAACATGTTGAGCGATGGTCCGGCTCCGGCGATATGGGAAGGGACATCATCGGCTTCATGTCGGATGAGAAGTTCGCCGGTCCTTGGGACAACTACCAATGCAAACGCTATGCTGGCAAACTGACTCCCAGCCAGATGTGGGTCGAAATCGGCAAGATGGTCTACTACACCTTTCGCGGTGAGTTCACCGTCCCGAAAAACTATCACTTCGCCGCATCGAAGGGTGTGGGGCTCAGCCTTCAGAAGCTCCTGGCCGATCCTGCAAAATTGAAGAAGGGCCTGATCGACAATTGGGATGCCCAATGCAAGACCAAGATCACCGATACCGCCGCCATTCCGCTCGAAGGCAGACTGCTCGAATACCTGAACAAATTCGATTTCCGGATCTTCAAATACAAGACTCAGGTCGAGCTGGTTGCAGGCCACGCGAACACAATCTTTCATCAACGACGTTTCGGCACAGCGAGTTTTCCCGAACGTCCTCCGGTCGATGCGCCACCGGAAGAGATCCACACCAAGGAAAGCCGTTACGTCCAACAGCTGTTCGAGGTCTACTCGGAGAAAATGGCGAAGCAGCTTAACAGCTACGATCAGCTTGAGGAACATCCGGATTTGCGGCAGCACTTTGACCGATCACGCGAAGTCTTTTACTACGCGGAATCGCTGCGGAACTTTCCGCGCGATAGCGTCGATCCCGGCGCGTTCGATGCGATTCGCGATGAAATCTACCATGGCGTCGTGAATACCTACGAGATGGACTATTCCACTGGCTACGTGCGCATGGGGCAGACACTCCAGCAGGCAGGCAACATCACGCCCAACTGCAATGCGCTTTGCATCCGTATCCAGACGCAGGACAAGCACGGGCTGTGCCACCATCTGGCCAACGACGACAAATTCATATGGGTGAAGAAGAATGGCTGAGACGATACAGGGACTTCAGACATTCAATAGCCCTATCGAGACAGGCGTGCGCGCCCTGATTCTGCTTGCAGCCTCATATCCGGCCGAGATGGACCTGCAACGCATTCTCGAATTCGAGTACATGATGGTTCATACGGAGGATGTCGATGGACCGCCGAGCATCCATCCAGCCCTCCCGCTCCGTTCCGGAGAGCTTCTTGTCAGGCGCCAATTGATCGAACGCGGTCTGCTGCTGATGGCGAGCCGCGGCCTCGTCAGCATCCATGCGACAGTCACAGGATTCACTTACCGCGCAGAAGACGATGCCGGTCCATTCCTTGACGCCCTTTCGGCAGAGTACCTTCATGATCTGAAAGACAGAGCGCAGTGGGTGGTTGATCGGTTCAGCGAAATGACCGATCACAACATTCGCCTGATGCTCACGCGCATCTACGACCAATGGTCCCGAGAGTTTCAGGTGCCTGAACAGCCGAGGCTATTCTGATGGCGTTCAAATCCCTCCAATTTCGGTACATCCGGTTCCTTGGCCCTGAGAAGGAACCCGCCGAATACACGTTCAAGCCAGGTCTCAATATCCTTTGGGGTTCCAGCGACACAGGCAAAACGTTCCTGGTGCAGGCCATGGATTTTATGCTCGGGGCCGGATCGAAGCTGAAGGACATTCCGGAGCGCGCCGGTTACGACCGGGTACTGCTTGGCATAACCACAGCGGACGGTAAGGACTACACCCTGCTGCGCAGCATCGATGGTGGCAGCTTCCGCCGTTTCGATGGGCTGCTAAAGGACTCGCCGACCGACAAGAAGGCCGGGAAGACCATGTCCACGGTCCATACGACAGACAACTACAACAACCTGTCGCATTGGCTCTTGCAGGAGATCGGCCTCGACAAAAAAGATATTCTCTTCAATTCCAAGACTGGCAAGACCAGAACACTTGGCTTCAGGGCACTCGCACATCTCTGCGTCATCATCTACCCCAAAATCACGCAAGCGATCTCGCCGCTTTACGACGGCCAATATCACGACTATACCCGCGAATACGGTGTATTCAAGCTCTTACTGACTGGCGTGGATGATTCCGCCTTGACGCCGGAGACAGCCGCTGAACTCGAAGTGGCTATCCCTGTCAGCAGGCCTCCGGTGCGGCCGGAAGCGCTAGAACAGATGATCTACGGGTATGAAGAGGAACTGGCGAAGTTCACTGACAACCCTGACGGGCTCGACAAAGAAGAAACCGATATCGAAGAGGACCTTGGCAAGCTTGAGACTTCCCTGAAGGTTATGGAAGGCACGATCTCCAATACCAGCAAACAGCGCAAAGTCGTCTATGATCGCTTTGCTACCCTGACCGCGCGCCGTGATGAGATCACCGAACTGCACCAGCGTTTCCGGCTGCTCGATGCGCAATATACCAACGACATCAAGCGGTTGCTTGCGATAGAAGAATCCGGTCAATTCTTCGTTCTCAGAGATCCCATGGCATGCCCCTTGTGCGGCGCGCAGCCCGAGGGCCAACATCACGACGCTGCATGCGATGGCAATGTCGCAGCCGTCACCAAGGCGGCAGCGGCAGAGATTGCCAAAATCAGGACTCTTCAGTCTGAGCTCCATGAAACCGTCACAGCATTATCGACGGAGCAGGTTGAAGTCATTCGTGAGCGCGGAACGCTTGATGGTGAACTGAAGGATTATCAGCAGCAGATCGATACTGCCCTTTCACCTGATTTTTCCGATACTCGCAAGAAGCACGCTGCGCTGATTGAAAAGCGCTCAACCGTGCAGCAAGCTGCGGCCCTTTTTAAGCGCATACGCATACTGAAGCGGCGCTTGGATGAACCGACTCTGACGCTGCCGCCACCCGAGAAACTAGAGGAAAAAGACGGTCCTGCCGCAGTCGAGCAATACATCTCGAAGTCCGTTTTGCGTGAGTTCTCCCAGACAGTCGAGAAGGTCCTCAACGAGTGGCATTTCCCCGATGCAACCGATGTCTACTTCGACGAGGTCCAGCGCGACGTGGTCATCGGAGGCAGACCGCGCGGGAGCCGGGGCGCTGGGCTATGCGCTATCACCTATTCGGCTTTCACGATTGCCCTTTTCGAATACTGCCGCTCCCGCAATATGCCGCACCCAGGCTTCGTTGTTCTCGATTCACCGCTCATCGCTTACAAAGAGCCAAAGATCGACGATGAGGGCATATCGGGCACCGATTTGAAACCAAGGTTTTATCAGCACTTGGAAGCCTTCGCTGGCGATCAGCAGATATTCATCGTGGACAACACGGAGCCGCCAGCAGACTTCCTGCTCAAGGCAACCCACTTCACGAAGAATCCGACGATACCGCGTTATGGTCTGTTTCCGCCCCGCCAGAAGCCGCAGTAGGGGACGGTTAGAGGAAGTCAACTTTCAGGCTTTGCGTCTCCTTGCGCCCGCTTATAGGCCTTCCACTCTTCGATCATTGCATCGGTTGCGCTTTGGTCACCATCATTGATGGCGTTAACCATTTCGCCGACAGCAGGAGCGATAGCGCTCAATTCTGTCTCCTAGACACTCCTATCAACTTCCCGATTTCTGCCTGCATTTCAAGGCGTGCTTGCGTTCCGGCCACCATATCTTGACAACTGCGGACCATTATCCAACGGTCCAACCCAGACATGAGGCAAAGCGTTCCCATCGTCTCCGTGATGTCATTCCCGGTCATTAGCAGGAAGTTCAGCCCGCGCGCTTGAAATGCGTGAGTCGTCGTATTGCCCGGATGACTGCTCTTGCTCGGGGTATAGAACCGGTTTTGAGAGAACGGATCGTTGCAGACGACGAAATAGAGCATCATCTCTTTCGGAAATGGGGCCAGCCCGATCAGATATAGGCGCAGAGCTTCCTGATGCCATCCGAGATCGATCTGGTCATGTTTTCCGAACGGCCGGCTCCAATAATGCGCAGCCGCACGCCAGAACACGCTCAAAGCGAAATACCCGAGCTTGTCTCTTTCCACCATCGGAGACACCCTATGCCCGTAATAGGTAAATCCGTACGCCTCTTTTGTCTTCTGGCAGCCCATCAACGTCCGGAGCAGAGGGAATGATCGTCCCGCCTTCTGAGTGACCTGGGACATGGCGTACCGCTCCCCGTTCCGGTTGAAGAGCTGTTCGCAGTCCCGGCAGAGAACAAAATCCTTGATCGCCTTCGATGTCTGAACTTTTCCTCGCTCAGTCAGCATCGTCGGGTTCGGGTTAGGGTCGCCGTCGAGCCGTCCCTGACGGTAGAGCGCGGCAGGCATAAGGTGACTATCCTGCAGTTCACGGGTTTGGAGGCAGAGTTTGCACTGCCCAATAGGGAGCTTGCTCATGGTCTATGCTCGACATCCACTCTAAATCCCGAACTTGGCCCCCTGAATTGTTAGAATTTCGGTGAGAAAGCATCCAATGTCCAACGACCCTGATCAACTTGAAGAGACTAGCTCGCCCACCGGAACGCCAGCGTGGCGCATCTGGCTGATAATCCTCGCTTCAGCAATAGCCGCCTTGGCACTTTTCTATCTGATTCACACGGTGATCGTTGATCCCAAGACGAAGCCTAGCGACGTTTCCGCGACCACCATTTTCCTCTACAGCTTAGGAGCTATCGTTCTTTTGGTCGTTCCGTGGCGAGAAATCGGCCTGATCCCGAAGAAGATCGGAGAAATTGAATTTGACACTGCCCTCAGCACGCAGAAAAAGGAACAAATCGATGCAAACGTCGCTCTGCAGGCAGAAGTCGATAAGCTGAAAGAAACCGTCGCTGCGCTTCAAGCGTCGATTCGCGCCACCGGTCGAGAACTTCATCTCCAGATTGTGGATACGCCAGG
This sequence comes from Granulicella aggregans, assembly GCF_014203275.1. Classification (GTDB taxonomy): domain Bacteria; phylum Acidobacteriota; class Terriglobia; order Terriglobales; family Acidobacteriaceae; genus Edaphobacter. The sequence goes on along the minus strand of NZ_JACHIP010000002.1, from coordinate 10,043 downwards.
CACCGACGATTTCTCCCAAACTTCCGAGGCGGAAAATCTCGTTTTCCGGTTTCTCGAAAGATACAAAGGAACTTTCTTCAGCCCGCTTCGGCTTCGGAATTGGGGTTCGAAGCAGAACGGATTTTCCGAGCTGAACAAGTTTTCGAAGGAAGAAGTCACGAAGGTTCTGGCAGATGGAGTTGCCAAACGAACGATAAGCGTAAAGGTGAGCGCCATCGGAAATACTCTCTATGGCATCTCCAAACGCCGCCTGAAGGGCAAATGAACCGCGGGTGCTGGCGAGGGTGCTAAAATCCGCTCTTGGATATTTATGGGTGCCTTTGAATGCTTTCCGTAGCCATCGGAGTGCATTGGTTTCAATGAGTTACGGTTGGTGGGTTGAATGGCATGGAAGAGGTCATCGGTTCGATCCTGAAATGACGATGATGTGAGTAATTCTTGGTCCTGCAGGTTCTGACAGACGAGTTTCGGGATGGACACAATACGGACACATTTTGGGCACCAGAACATACGACTCAGAACCAGAAGATACAACAACTGTGAATGTCTAAGGTCCGCAACGTCAACAACTTAGACTGATTCTAACCGCTTAGCAGATTGGAAGGCGGCCCTGAAAAGGTTGGCGTCGGCAGTTCGATCCCTTTTTCACGACATCGCCAGTTGAGTAGTGAACCACAACTATGCCGCTAGGCGGAGCACAAGCGCGACAATTGGGATGCGTAGAGGTGTGCAATGATGGTGGCCAGAGATGGGTTCGAGTGCCATTACACGATCTTCTTTGGGCGGACACTGGGGCACCAATGCAATATGTTCATCAGTCCTCAGGAATTGGGAAGACCACCGGCGGCGACTGTCCATTGCTGACCGCTGAGGCGAACAGTGCCTCAACGCCTCCGCCAGACTGTCCGAATGCCGGGGCGACCGTGCCTGTTGTCACGCGTGTACTCCTCGGAGCTGCAATCTGGTAGCGGTAGAACGCGGAAAGCACATTGGGTAGGGCGTAACGTCCCACCGCCGCAAATCCGCTAGTCACCAGCGGATGATCCGAGTCGGTCGTGGCGTAGGTTCCCGCCGCGAAGTTTCCGTTCAAGGGGTTGACCCGTTTGTCCGGGTTGTAGGCGGAGAAGCGGTAGAACATCCTGCGGGCAGTGAGTGAATAGGACTTCACGAGTCCGCTCGGGGGTGCAACGCTCGCCGAAGGCCCAGAGGGAGGAGCCGCCGGCCCTCCACCTCCCACAACCCTCGGCGGCGCAACCGTCATGGACGACAAGCTTAGCGTGTTATCCGTCTCCGCGGCATTTCGCATCCCTTCGATGAGGCGGACGCCATTCAACAGAATTGCGGCCGGACCTTTCTCGTCGGAAAGCTGGAGATCGGTTACGTCGTAGGCAATCTCAGCATTAAAGACGAGCAACTGCATTCGTACATAGTTGCTAACACCCTCGACAAACTGAAACCCCATACCTGTTTCAGGGAACGCCAATAGCTCTTGCGTCGTATCCTCACTCAGCTTCCATCGTGTGCTCATTCTAGGCCTCCGCATTCGCCGCTTGGGCTCTCGTTCCGATCACGTTCAGAGCCTCCTTAGGTCTCAATTTGGCCTTCGTAGGCCGATCTTGAAGCAAAGCACTGGCTACCTAAACCCGCGCGGTCTCGGCCGAACCTTGCCCAGATCGAGGGTCAGCGACGTATCACCAGCGTCTCCGATGGCCGCGACGGTAAAGCTCTCAATGCACCAAAAATGATTTTCGGCCACTCCACTTTCATCCAGCAGCGAAAACAGCTCATAAGCATCTTCTTCCTCACTAGTGAAGCTTGGATGCATCACGAAGGTCACGTAACCGCCCCTGATGGTTCGGTTTCGATCAAGGGTTTCGTATTTCAAATCAACTCGAAAGTGACTCCCCGCCGTCCTAATTCGCGCAGTCAACCTGCGTGTGGCGTTCTCGGAGACCGGCCCAAAAAGAAGGAGATTTGGATCGTCTTCTCCATAATCGTGGATACGAGGGCGATCAGATTCCGGAATTCGAAACCGGACCCTCAATTCTGGATTGAACGCGGCAATAGTCCGACTTGGAATGCACCACGCGACCTTTTGTTCGTTGAGTTCCGTTACCACCAATCCGACGAATCCGCCAAGGTCCGGAGACCAGACGGGAGCGCCACTGAACCCACCTTTGACCAAAAGGGCCCCCTCGCTTTCCATCTGCACCAAGCCCTTCGCGTCTGCTGCCTGAAGGATGCCAATCGAGTTCCTGCCTTGAGGATCGGAGTCTGGAAAGCCGAGCACAGAAAATGACTTGCGTCCATGACGGAGCGGTGCAATAAACTCCACGGGAGTGATCATTAGGACTCCAGGAAGATCTTTGATCTTGAGCAGACATAGGTCGTTTTCCGGGCCTTCTTCGTCCGAAAAGCGGACTACTTCTCCTAGACATTTGGGAGTCCCCACCACTCCGATCAGAGTCATCGGCACAACAGCGTCAGCCTTCAATGGCTTCCTGCGACCGAGTGCAAAGCGAACGACGTGTTTGCAAGTGATTACCGTCTGAGAGTTCACAAGGCAGCCTGCTCCGACGATACGGCCTCGGGCATCATGAAATGCAACGACCCGTGCAGTCTCCTGGTCTGTAATCCGAAGAGTTAGCCGCGTGGAATTCTTTTTTGCCATGATATTTCCTCTTTGTCCCCCGCTCCCAACAATGTGTCCTCCATCGGCAGTTAGGGAGGCTAACGGCGAAACGCCCAATGCGGCCCGGCCAGAGCCCCCGCAACAACTTTTCGGAGGCCCGCTCGACCGTCTGGCCCGGTGCATCTTTTTAGGAGTTCGAAAACATCGCTCAGGACGAACCGATCCCCCATGGCATATGAGTGACCCAAGAAGTCTGTATCGACGGCACTGGCATCTACGGTATCCAAGAAGGGCAAAATGATTAAGTTCTTTCCCGACTCGCCAGCTCTTGGGGAGCCATTAATCGCCTTCGAGGCAAGAAGTGCCTTGTCGTTCGAGGATGCGTACAGCGTGACTCGTTTCGGTAACTTTTGAATGTCTTTGGCGACTTGCGTGAATACCATTCTGTCTTCGTCCGGAGCCGCAAGAATAACGTTATGAATGTTGGACTCTTGCTTACGCCCGGCGAGCCTTTGCAAGGCGCTCAATAGCGCTCGATTGCCCATGCTGTGTGCGATCACGTGCAATACTTCCGCGCCGCTACGGCGAATCACGGCATCGAGAAAGTCCTGAAAGTGCTTTGCGCTTGATGCAATCGTCGCTGAATCCGCGAAATACCCCTTTACCGAAGCGCGGGAGGGCCAACTGAACAGTACCGCTGCTCCGCCGAAGTTCAGGTCGTAGGCCATCTGACCGGTCCGGCGGACAGCATTTTCAAATGAAACATTGAACCCATGAATAAAGACGAATGCAGCCTTGTCTGCGGATGACCTCACCTGTGCTCGCAGGTCTCGATAGAAACTATCGGGTTCAAGAACCGTCGTATCCCACAGCAAGACATGCTTCGCCGGGTCTCTTTTGAACTCAAGCCGATACCATTTGGGGGACTCCAGTTCTCCCATGGTGTGATGATCGATAGGGATCGATACGTGACAGCAACCGAGTCGAATTTTCTCTTCGGGATCACGATTCTTACCAAATGTCACGATGCCGCCGGTCCCCTCAGGTTCCCTGTCGGTTCCGAAATAGACTGGCACCAGGGTATAGGGGTGATTTCCCTCGGAAGGGATCGGTTGTGACGTGGGCTCCGCGAAAGTAATGCCTGCAGCTCTTGCCTTCTGCGCGCTGATGTCTCTGCCGACGGCATTTCTCGGCATTGCTCTTCTCGCGGCCGTCTTTTTTGCTGCTTTTCTTACTGGGGCCTTCTTGATCGACGGCCGTCCTACTTGTTTGAGCGGAGCTCCCGCCTTTGCCGAACCTGCGGGCTGCAAAGTCCCAATCGCCCTTACTACCCCTGTCTTCGCTTGCACGAATACAACGCGATTCGGCGAGTTGAGAGCCAATGCCTTTACGACTCGCAAAGATTGAGGCGGAGCGCGGCGGCCAGAGAACGCTTCGCTGGCTAGATGTTCACGCAGGCCTAGCGCACGTTCAACTCGGATCTCCGAGGTGTTTCCTTTGACCTTCGCCTCAAACTCGGATCGAGTCAGTAGATACCACTTTGTCCCCTCTTCATGTCTTCTAAAGATCACGATCCAGCGTCCTCGAAATTTGTCGAGAATGCGTTGCGCGAAACCCAGGTTCTGCCAGGCGTCTATGACGATGAAGCTATCGTTGATCCACTGGATCGGAGTCATGTCGTTCTCTCCGTAATGCTTCGAATGCAATCATACTGCCCTCAGTCGCCGATTTGATCGGACTTAGTTAAGGTCAAGCAAAGCAATTGGCCGAGAAAACCCGAGTCTCCCAGCGCCGCTAGCCTCTTCGGGCTCGAAGCGACCCGTCTGGCCGAAGCTGGGTTTACTCAACTGGGCAGACTTACCAAGAGGTGACGGACGCTTGAGCCTCAACTTTCGCCACACCGCAACTGAAAGAGACGCCTTCGAAACTCCGATTCTTTCGATTGCGTCCTCCCAGTTTGCACAATAGAAGGAAGAGTGGGATGTCGACGCGTCCGGTTTAGTACAAATCTGACCGTTCTTAATAGAAACTGCGCTACACTTGCTTTCCATCGATACAAGGCTCCCATACTTTGCTCAGGAAAGGCTTGGCCACGTTATGGAGAAGACGGGCACGCTCAAAATCGCGAACCACGAGTCCAAAGTGAACGGCACCCTCCTCGCGCGAGAGACGGACGATCAGGACGAATTCGGTGCAGCAACTGAGTTCATGATTAACAACAACTGTGACGATGGCGATTGCGTGACCATCACAGGGAACCTAAAGGGTGGGGTCTTCTGGGTTGACACTGCCAAGAAGGTGGATAGCTCTCTCTGCGCCGGCCCTGCATTGGCCAGAGCGGAATTCTCTGTCGCAGTTGCGAAGTCTGCGGGGCGGGTTCCGGCAAAGAAGACAAAGGCTGCCAAATCGGCGACACCAAAGCTAATCACTGTCCCCGGAAAGCAAAAGAAGGCAGTAAAGAAGGCCAGCAACAAAAAAGGCAAGAAGCCATGAGTGTTCGCCGCTGGAGAGCATTGGCTCTTGGCCTCCTGATCTCTGCCGGCGTCGTCTGTGTTGGCCAAGGCACAGGGGAGCGCCAGGACCAGGTGAGCTCCCCGTCGGATGCGAGTCAAAACTGTGATGCTAAGCCCGGAGCACAAAGAGACGAAAAGTGCCCGGCGGTAACGACCCAGCAACCTGCAATAAAACCGACAGAGACTCCCGAAGCAAAGAAAAAGAGGCGGGAACTCGAAAAAGCCATCGACCAACGCGCCGTCGAGACGACCGGTATCGAGGTGGCTCAGCCAAAGATCTACGATGACTCGCTCCTACAGCAGATGCTGAACGCCGCTGAAGCGAAGCTCATGAGTCTCCAGATTCTCGACCAGAGCGGAATTGCGAGCCATCTTGGGGCGGTGACAGGGGCGACGCAGTCGATCTCCTCTTTTGGTCTTTCGGTTCAAGGACCTACTCTGCCCCAAATAGCGACGACGAACAACGGCGCAACCAGCAGCACCGTGACGGGTGACACAAACACCACTACGACGGGAGCCACGCCCGGCACCAGTTCGACGACCAGCTCTCAGACTACCGCTGGTGCTCCAACCACGAATGTAACCACGACGACTCCTCAAATGGCTCCTCCGTCCGTCACAGTGCCCGCGCCATCTACCACTCTTCCAAGCTCGTTCAGCGTATCGGGCTCTGACCTTCTGGGTGAACAGATGCAACTCACCTATGAAATTGCAAACCTTCGCCTTCTCCTGGAGGGCTCGCTCAACGATTGGACCGTGGGTACAACAAAGTTAGTCAAACCGCGCGTAACGCTCGGTTTTCCCATCACGATCAATCCTGACAAGCATGCGAAGGATGCGACAGCGGTTGTTGAGATCGAGATCGACAAGGATACAGACACCAAACCGCCCACGGATGAAATTCCAGCTCTTATCACGCTTCTCCCACGCGAAAAGACCTACAACGTGGCGAAGATCACCGATAACAGTCTCGCCATAAGCGCCGGCATTGCCACCCAAATGGTGGGCGTGAGTGGAGCGTACGGCCGGTCGAAAAAGACCTACTACCTCGTAAAAGATGTGGATACAGTCGCGCTCACATTTCAACCGCAAGATCCAAAGCGCATCGGATTCATGTGGCAATTTCGTCCCGTGCTGGGACAGCGGTATGTCAAAGCCGGGCTCAAGCAGACTTTTGTCCAGGTCGCGTTCCCCTCGAACTGGAGCAACTCAAACTTCGGCAGTATCCACATCCGGACCTATTGGAAGTATTTCGATCGGAAAGAAGGGTACGCAAAGGTCGTTCAACGGGATTCGCTCCGAGACGACACAAAGACGTGGCCTATTCCTAACTACTCTCTCGCTCAGGTTCCGAAGGAGTTCGACTACAAATCGCTTCAGGATCTCGGAAACGGCCAGATGTTGGTGACGGTCGCCGGACGCTTTCTTGGCGGCACATACGTTCGGGTAGGGAGCACGTTTCTTCGAGACGGAAGCCCGGCATTTAGTGCTGAGTACCAGCAGATTCGCTTCGTAGCGTCGGTAGCCGATCTGGCCACGAAACAAGTCGCGTTGGTCGCTCGTGATGGAACCGAGACACAACTCGTCTTCAAGAACGACGCTTACGTCGGAACCCTAGCGAAACCCGATATCACGTTCACTCCGGTTGACGACTCGAACATCCAGATTGCGGCCAAATTTTCCTCGATCCCGGCGATTCACGACCACATTCCCTTACTTGCGATTGTCGGCAGCAAGGTTTACGGCTATTCCGACGCTCCCATACTGCGCGACGGTACTACGCTGATCTTCGTGGTTCCAACAGCGACTCTTCTCGCAAATCCAACCATTGTCATCAAATCTCTATTTGCTCCAGACGCCTACTGGAAGGACACGCAATTTGCAGCGACGCCCTATCCCCAGGGCTCGCAGCCTCCCAAGCTGGCGTTACTCGAGCAAACAGACGACTCTTTCAAGTACCTTCTCTATGGTCCGGGATTGAAGGACGCAGTCTTCCTCGCCCCACAAGGTCTCGTCCCATCGCCGCTGCCCAAAGATACTGGCGATTCCCTCCGCGTGGTCACCTTGAAGAAAGATCAAGCCAAAGCGGACAAACAGCTCGTTTTTATAACCGCCAAAGGCCTCCGCTTCGCTCTTCCATTTCCATCGGTCGACACCCCGGACGTCAACAAATACAACCTCAAGCCCTTGAAGCCGGTGTTGGTTGGAGACGACGAGGTTGTGTTTCAGGGAGATGGTCTCAGCGGATTGCAGAAGGTTCTGTTCAACGGCGCCGAATTGAAGTTGCGCAAACAATCGGACGGCAAAATGATCTGGATCCAAGGGCTCAAAGCTGCAGGTGTAACGGCGGAAGCGAAGACGCAATCACTGGATTTCGGCTTCAAAGCAGGCAAGACGACGGTCAAGTTAACGGTTTCCGCCAAACCCTGATCGGCACCGCCTGCAAAGGGAGACTGCTGAGATGAAGGTTCTGCTAAACCGGCGACTCGTAAGTACGCTACTCTGCATCGCGATAAGTCTTGGCGCGGCAGGTCCCCTTCTGGCCGCTAAGAAGGCAGGGCCGAAAAATACTCCAAATCCAAATACCACCAATAAGCCCGTGCCATCGCCGGTGCAGTCCTTCGACGGCGATAAAGCAGATTCCTCTTTCACCTGGGACCAGTTGGTTGCGGGGACCGCTAGCATCGCTATCTGGAACAAGTCATCATCCATCCAGGCAGTGGCCATCGAGGGGGGAAGCCTTATTGTGCTTTCCTCGACGCAGCCGGCCTCGACCACGTCAACGATTCCATTTGAGGTGTCACCCGCGACGGCAAAGATCGATCCGTGGCAGGCGATGAGTTTCGTAATCTCGTTGAAAGACAAGAAGGCCAAGCCTGCCGAAAGTGGAGCTTATGGTGGCGTTGTACGGATCAAGAGTACCGATCCTGCCAAAGATTCGATCTTTCGTACATTTCGCATCGCTGTGCAGGCGCCCCGACCAGCTCTATCCAAAATCAATTTCGTTGCTTGGCGAATCATACCCTTCCTCCCAATTTGGTGTGCCAGCGGCCACGTTCCCTTGGCAGTAACTCTCGGCCCAGACTCTCCGGCTAAACCAAGAACTGTGGGATATCTTCACAAGGATTTACAGGGATGGGCTCAAGTCCAGTGGACCAAAGTCAAGCAGCGTAAGGATGGTTCGTCAGTTGCAGTTTTGGAGATCAGTCACCTCCATTCTGCGGGACGATACGAAGGGGATATCAATCTCCTCGGTACTCAGGACAAGACCTCGCAACTGTCGGTTAGTGTTACGGCGAAAGATATCTTTCTTTGGCCCGTCCTGATGATATGTCTCGGCATTTGGGTCGCCTGGCAAGCGAAGCGATATCTGGGAGTGTTGCGGATCACATGGGGCTTACGTAAACAGGAAGCGGATCTCGGAGCGGCTTTTCAGAAAAGTCAGCAAAAGTTCTTAGAACTGGCCAATGGAAAACCTTTCGCGTCGTACTCCATCGCTAAAGACATATCCGATCAGCGGGCTGCCGTTCGCAGTGATCTTGACGAACTGGAAAAGCTTCACACCACCTCGCTTACCAGCAACGTGACCTACGACAATGTCGTGACGGCGCTTCAAACGCTCCAACAACAGATTGCCCAATGGCCCGAGTTGGCTTCGGCCGCTGTATCGCTAGACAAAGCAGTCAACACTGCTCTGGCAAATATCGACCCGAGTGCGACTATTCCGGTGCATCAGTATCCTCGTAATCCGGCGTTCCTGAGTGACGTGCAGAAATTCCTCATGGGGATACCGATTGCAGGCGCGGGGATAGCGCCCCTAACAAAGGAAATTCTCGACGCAGCCTCGTTGGTGCGTACCTGGGACGAAGCGAATCAGAGCGCCGTTGCCGTCTCGAAAGCATATGGCAGCATTGTGTCAGCTGGAGGAGCAAATGCGGGTCAGGCACAGCTTGATGCAATCAGAGACAGCCTCATCGCGGTCTGGACTCATTTGTGGCAAGGGAAGGTGGCCGGAGACTTCGCCACAGGACCCGGCACCGATCTTGACTCGGCGCTACAAGGAATTACGCGACTCAAATCCGACCGCAAGATGATCGCTTCACTCGGTCCGCCAATGGTAGCAAGCGCGACCTCCGCATTGGATCATCTGTCGGAGCTCCAGAGTTTTCCTTCGGCTTCCTACTCCGAGCATTTGCCAGCAGATGACACGCAACGAGCGGCTATGCTTGTGCGCGCCATTGGCCTTTGGGACCAAGCCTCCGTGATCCTCGCCCTGATCATCGCGCTCATCACAGGTCTCAATACCAACTATTGGAGTAAGCCCTTTGGAACGTTTCAGGATTATGCCGTGCTATTTCTCTGGGCGGCTGGCACCAAAATCGGCGTCGACATCGTCACGGCGGTAACAGACAAGCTTGTTTCCGCTGCGTCGTTGGCTCCGCGGGCATGAGGAAGCTGTGAGCGCCAGATGCAAGGTCACCGACCGCAAAGAGAATCGGCCAGTAACGTAACCAGCAGTGACACTTATGAGGTTAGATCGTTTTGTACCAATTTTGTACCGCCGAGCCGGGAGAGGTGGCATTTTCGGATTTCATGCCATTTTATTTTCTGTAACTTACAGATACGCAAGACCCACGGAAAGAACGATCCCGTCTCTGGCCACCATTTAGAACGAAATCCCTATATGTGAATCTCCCACATTGCCTCCTCCTTGGAGGCTTTTTCATTTTCGCTGTAAGCAGCTTATTTTGAATAACATCGCTGTCTCATCCTCAGAGGGCTGGCGTCTTGTCAAGATTGAAAGTAAGCGTACGTCGACTCCCTCTGGCTATGTTTCCTGATCGTGGTTGAAGATTGCGGCATGCTGCAGTCAGGTATGGGTGAGGGTCGTCGTGTTC
>NZ_JACHIP010000001.1 GCF_014203275.1 Granulicella aggregans | reverse complement strand
CAGAGTCCCTGGCAGCGCGGCACCAACGAAAATACCAACGGCCTGCTGCGACAGTACTTCCCCAGGAAGACAGACTTATCCGGCTACTCCCAGGCAGACCTCAACAAGGTAGCCCTGCGCCTCAATCAACGCCCACGCAAGACGTTGGATTTTGAAACTCCAGCTAGTAAACTCCATGCCAGTGTTGCATCGACCGGTTGAGACCGCCGGCGTTATGGGAAACTACGCCGCTCTCGTCAGAAAGATCGCGGTGCCGTCGTGGGCGCCGAGCTCGGTATGATCCCAGATAGAAACGAAATGCGGGGGGCTCTCCACTGCGCATTGCGATGAAGCTGCAATGCTTCGGTCGAGATGACGTTTCTTTGGTGATGCTCTGGTGGAGATGACACTTCTTATGGTAGACGAGAAACAGATTCCCTTCGGGAATGACAAACAAGGAAAATAGGTGAGAAACAAACTAAGAAAAAGAGGCCGCAGCGGTATGTCCGCTGCGGCCTTCCTTTCTTACAGCCTGGGAGAGTGGATCAGTAGTAGAACTTCAGGCCGATCTGGATGAGGCGTGGGTCGCGGGCTGCGGTGACGATTCCGAAGTTGGTGGAACCGAAGGTGGTGGCGTTGTTGGAGTTCTGCGGGCCTGGGGCAGCGAAGAGGAAGTTGGGGTGGTTGAGAGCGTTGTAGAACTCGCCGCGAAGTTCGAAGCGGCGGGCTTCGGTGAGGGCGATGGTCTTGAGGATGGAGATGTCCCAGTTCTTGTCGCCGGGGCCGTTGACGGTATTGAGACCAACGTTGCCAAAGGAGCCGGGTGCGGGGTCCTGGAAGGCGCAGGTGTTGAAGGAGGTACCGGCGACGCAGGGCTTTCCGGAGGACTTCTGGCCGGGGGTGAAGTCGGGGCGCTGCTGGCCGTCGGAGTTGGCGAAGTTGGAGTTGCCGTCGGTGACGGTATACCAGGTTCCGGAGGAGACGGTGGCGATGCCGGAGAGCTGCCAGTCGCCAACCAGGTAGTTGAGGGCCGTACCGGTGTCACCGGCGAGGGCCTTGCCTTTGCCGATGGGGAGGTCCCAGGAGTAGCCGGTGGTGAAGCGGTGGCGGTTGTCGAAGTCGAGATTGCCGTACTCCGGAACCAGGAGTTCGTCGCGGAAGCTGTCGTTATTTTGCGAGCCGAGATTGGCGTTCGAGGAGTTGCCGAGGGCGTGGCTGTAGGTGTAGTTGACGATGGCGGCGACGCCGTGGCTCAGGTGTTGCTCCAGTTTGAACTGGGCCGAGTTGTAGTTGGAGAAGCCGTTGGAGCGGAGCCAACCGATGTAGGTATCGAGGCTAGAGAAGGGACGGCGCGGGGCGGAAGGTGCGGACGAGTCGGCCGTGGGAGCCGCCTGGTTGAGGTTGCCGAAGGTGTAGAGGTGGCTTCCCTTGGAGCCGACGAAGGCGACTTCGACGGTAGTGTGCGGGGTGAGTTCATGCTGCACGGTGAGGTGCCATTGGGCGACGTAGGGGGTCTTGAGCTTGTCTTCGCCCATCAGATTGGGAGTGTTGGGGTCGACTAAGGCGTCGGTGGGGAAGCCGTTTGAGAGAACACTGAGGCCGGGGACTTCGCAGGTTGAATCCGCCGCATAAGAGGGCAGGCTGCAGGGAGCGACGTAGTTCTGCGACGCGAAGTAGGGCGGGTTGAAGCCGGGGCTGGGGTTGCTGTAGGGGCCGCTCTCTTCGCCGTTGAAGAAGAGACCGGCGGCGGCGCGGGCTACCCAGCCTTTGCGGAACTGCCAGGCGAGGCCGAGGCGTGGGGAGACGTTGGTATAGACGGGTGGGATGAGGCCGTTCGAGGCGGTGTGGTTGACGGTGATCTCGGAGGCGAAGGTGGGGGTGAGGGTGACGTTGCTGGACTTCGGGATATCGAGCTGGCCGGTGGCGGGGTTGAAGTTGGCCTGGGCGTTGTGGCGCTCGAGGATGGCGGAGAAGAAGTCGTAGCGGATGCCGGCGTTGATGGTGAGGGTGGGGGTGGCGCGCCAGTCGTCCTGTAGGAAGACGCCGTAGACCTTGCGGTTGTAGTCGACGTTGTTGATGTTGTTGATGCCGCCGCCATCGGGCTGTCCGGTGAGGAGGGTCGCGAAGCCGCTGCCGCCGGTGCCCTGCGCGGCGGGATTGTCGGTGAACTGGGGGCCAAAGCTGATGTCGCCGCGGGGCGCGGCGGGCTGGAAGATGGTGAACTCTTCGGGGCGGTACTCGCCGCCGAACTTGAGGCTGTGGTTGCCGTGGATGAGGGTGAAGGTGTCCGAGATGGAGTAGACGTTCTGGATCTCGTTGGACGGCAGGTAGGTGGGGCTGCCGAGCGTGGCTACGTCGTTGAAGAACATCTGGGGCAAGCCGCCATTATTGGTGCCAGCCTGATAGGGAACTCCGGGGAAGCCAATCTGGCCGGAGACGTCGGTGTTGGAGTTGAACTGGAAGCGGCTGGTGTGGAGGCGGTTGTAGCCGAGGCGGATCTCGTTGACGCGGGTTGGGGTGAAGACGTGTGTCTCGCTGATGGCGATGGAGTAGGCGTTGTTCTGGCCGACGCCGGAGAAGAAGCCGCCGCCATCGGCGAGGCCGGGGAATACGGCCGGGATGGTAGAGGGCTGGCGGGCGATGGAGAAGCGATAGAAGATATTGTCGCTGTGGGTGAGAACCTGGTCGACGCGGACGTCACCCTGGTTGTAGTTGCGGATCAGCTTGGGGTTGGAGACGTAGTTGTAGCCGTTGCCATTGGCGTTGGGTGCGGGATAGAGGGCGGCTAACTTTGCGCCGAGGGTGTCGATGCTGGCGGTGGGGATGATGTTGGAAGGGGTGCCATCGGCGTTATAGCCGAAGGGGACGCCGCAGTAGGCGACTGCCGGTGTGTCGTGTGGGCGGACGGAGGGGGCTGATGTGCCGCCGCCTGCTACCTGGGTGTTGCGGGTGTCGAAGAGCTCGCCGGCGTAGGTGGCGCGGCCGTTGCAGTCGAGAGCGCCGGTGGGTGAGGTGAGGTCGAGCTGGCTGGTGAAGTCGCCGCCACGCTGGGCAGCGGTGGGAACGATGGCGGTGTTGGTCTGACCTTGCGAGAGGCGGAGGCCTTCGTAGTCGGCGAAGAAAAAGAGCTTGTCTTTGCGGATGGGAAGACCGATGGTCGCGCCGAACTGATTCTGATGGTAGGCGGGAAGGGTCTGGTCGAAGTAGTTGCGGGCATCGAAGGCCTGGTTGCGGAGGAACTCATAGACGACGCCGTGGATGTGGTTGGTGCCGCTCTTGGTGGTGGCGTTGATGACGGCGCCAGTGGCGCGGCCGAACTCGGCGGAGTAGGCGTCGGTCTCGAAGCGGAACTCCTGGAGGGCGTCGACGGAGGGCATGACGGCGTAGTTGGCTTCGTTGAGGAGGTCGGGGAGGTTGGAGTTGTTGTCGATGCCGTCGAGGAGGAAGTTGTTCTGGAGCGAACGCGCGCCGTTGGCGCTGAAGCCGTAGCCCTGTTCGTCGCGGGCGCCGGGCTCGCTCACCGTGACACCGGCGGAGAGCTGGGCGAGCTGGACGGGATTGCGACCGTTTAGCGGCAGGGTCGTCATGGTGCGACTGTCGATGAGTTGGCTGCGCTCAGAGGTGGCGGTCTCGAGGACGGGGGCGGTGTCGGTGACGTCGACGACTGCGGTGACGCCGCCGGTTTGAAGGGCGAGGTCGATCTGCTGGCGCTGCTGAACGCTGAGCGTGAAGGGGCCGGCGACGGACTCGTTGAAGCCCTCGGCTTTGACGGTGAGTTTATAGGTGCCGATGTGGACGGGGCTGATGGTCCATTCGCCGTTCGAGGCGCTTTTGGCGTGATAGGCGAAGTTGGTCTCGGTGCTGGTAACGGTGATGTCGGCGTTGGGGACGGTCGCGCCGGTCTTATCGGTGACGCGCCCGGCTACCGTTGCGGTGTCGATCTGCGCATGCAAGGTGCGAGGAGCGGCGACGATCGAAAAGAGAGCAAGTGCAAGAAAGAGATGCAGCTTCAGATTCCTTCGCATGTGCATACGGGCTTCCCTTCAGCTTCCATGGATTTTCATTTGTTTACGTATTGTTGTGAATGTTCACGCATTCCTGTTCTATTGTCAATATATTTATCCGTCTGGCGTCTGGATTCGCCTCGCTTTTACCTGAGTACGGTAGAGGGTCGCAGTGGCGTGCAAATTGGTGCGGCAAGGCGGCATCCGAAGGATGGTTGGAGGTGATGGATGCCGACCGTGCTTTGTTTCAACCCTGGAAGCAATTCGTTGAAGTTCGACCTGGTCGAGATTGCTCGGGACGCTGCGCGCGCGGGCGAGGGGCGGCGTCTGCTGGCCGGGATGATCGACAACATTGGGAAAGAGAGTGCAATCGAGATCACTCGTGGCGAGGAGAAGATCGCCAGTAAGAAGGTGGAGGCTGGAGATTTTGGGGCTGGAGTGGCGGCGGTCCTCGATGAGCTTTCAGGGGTGGCGAAGGCTGAGCTGGAGGGGCTTGCCCTGGTGGCGGTGCGGGTGGTGCATGGCGGCGGGCGTTTCACAGAGGCGGTGCGCTTTGATGACGGAGTTCGCAAGGAGATAGAGGCGCTTGAGGAGCTTGCTCCACTGCACAATGCGAATTCGCTGAAGATCATCGATGTTGTGCAAAAGCAGCAGCCAGAGTGGGCGATTGCGGTTGCGTTCGATACGGCGTTTCATGCGACTCTGCCCGAGAAGGCTTGGCGGTATGGCATCGACCGGAAACTGGCGGATAAGCATGGCATACGGAAGTTCGGGTTCCATGGGATCTCGCACCGGTACATGCTGGAGCAGTATGCCCATCTGGCGGGACGACCGAAGGAGGAGGTCACGATTGTGACTATGCATCTGGAGAGCGGGTCTTCAGTGGCCGCGATCGAGCGGGGAAGGTCGGTGGAGACTTCGATGGGGTTCACGCCGCTCGAGGGGCTGATGATGGGGACGCGGTCGGGAAGCGTCGACCCTGCCATTCTGCCCTATCTCATGAAGCACGAGGGGCTCTCATCAGAAGACGCTTTGAATGTGCTGGAGAAGAAGTCGGGGATGTTGGGGATTTCCGGCGTGAGCTTGGATACGCGGGTGCTGGAGAAGCGCAGCGATGAGGACTCAAGGCTGGCGCTGGAGATGTTCGGCTACCGAGTGAGGCAGACTGTGGGGGCTTATCTTGCGGTGCTGGGTTCGGCGGAGGCGATTGTCTTCGGGGGCGGGATTGGGGAGAACTCGCACGGGACCAGGAAGATGGTCTGCGATGGGCTGGATGGGTGGGGCGTGAGGCTGGACGATCGGCTGAATGAGACCGTCGAGAACGGAGACGTTTGCCTTTCGCTGCCGGAGTCGAAGCTGGCGTTGTGGGCCATTCACTCCGATGAAGCGATGCAGCTGGCCCATGAGTGTGCGCAGGTGCTTTGAGCTACTGATCTTCCGAGAAGATTGTGAGTTCTCCGCCGGTGTAGCCGGCGACAGTGACTTCGAAGGTCTGAGCGGGAGCGTGAGAGTTCAGTATGGAGCGGGCGGGTCCGGTAAGGTATGCGACGTCCGTACACATGGACCGGAAGACGACGCGTTCCGGGCCGCTGAGGAGCGTCGAAAGAACGTTCAATACCTCGTGGATTCCGCTGCGGAGGGTCTCGTCGAGCGGCGATGTCTTGGCGCGGTCGGCGGCCAGGGAGTCCGGCAGGCCGGTGACGCAGCCACCGAGGGATGCAAGCAGGGAGAGGTCCGCGCGCAAGAGGATGGTGTCGTGTGCCGGCAGCTGGTTATAGATACCGTAGACGCGGCTCGATTTTGAAGGCAGGAAACGTGGCTTGCGGACGCAGCTTACCGGAAGACCTGTGAGCTTGGTGAGCGTCTTTGAGAGCGCTTGAGCGTTTGGACTGATCATTCAAGCTCCCCAGCGATGTAAATTGGCATCCCGCACGGCTTCCTGACGGTGGGCAGGAGGCGTGCGATCTTCTATCGGTAGGAATTGGAAAAAATTTCAATCTTTGGCGCGAGACTGGCTAAGACGCCGGGATCACGGCGCCGGCTTCACAGCCGATGAACCGTACATGCAGATCAGTGAACGGAGCAGCGCGGAGAGGGAATCGCTGGAGCCGATGAAGGAGCGTGAGTTCAAAAACCTTCGCGAACTGGTGCAGGAGCATACGGGTATCTGGCTACAAGACGGGAAGCGCACCATGCTCGCCGCGAGGCTGGCCAAGCCTATGCGGCGGCTCGGACTCGCGAGCTTCCAGGCCTACTACATTCTGCTGTCCAAGAGTGCGAAAGGCAGTCCGGAGTTCGTTGAGTTTGTGAACGCCATCACGACTAACAAGACCTCTTTCTTCCGGGAGATGCATCACTTCCACTACCTCGCGGAGAAGATCGTGCCGGAGATCAAGGCGGCAGCGCTGCGAGGAGGAAGGAAGCAGATCAGGGTGTGGAGCGCTGCGTGTTCGACGGGGGAGGAGGTGTACTCGATTGCGATGACGCTGCTCGACGCCGTGCCCGAACTGGGCTGGCGACTGGAGGTGGTTGGCTCAGACATCGACACGGGAGTGCTTGAGAGTGCGGAGGGAGCTATCTATTTAGCAGACTGCCTGGAGAACATCGACGAATCGTTGCATGCGCGCTACTTTCTGCGAGGCAAAGATAGCAGGGCTGGCCAGGTGAAGCTGAAGCCGCAGGTCACGCGGATGGTTGACCTGCGACGAGTCAACCTTATGGAGGAGGGCTGGTTCGTTGACGGCCCGTTCGATGTCATCTTCTTTCGCAACGCGCTGATTTACTTCCAGCAGGACGTGCAGGAGAGGTTTCTGCGCAGGATGATCGGGATGCTGCGACCCGGAGGATACCTTTTTATTGGCAACTCGGAGCAGATACCTTGGCTGCATGACACGTTGGAGCCGCTGAGTCAGACGATGTACAGGCTACGTGGTTGAAGGACGGATAGGAACCTTAAGGTGCGACCTTGATCAAGACGAGGGCGTTGGTGTCCATGTTGAGAGTGAGGCTTCCGTGGGTGAGCGAGAGGGGCTGCGGCGGCTCGAGAACTGTCTCGCGGTTGAGTTGCTCGACCTGCTCGGGCTTCGGGTATGAGGGGCTGCCCATAGCGGCGTAGGGCTTCATGACGTTGCTGTGATTGTCGTCGACGCGTTGGATAGTGATCTTTGCGTCTTTCGCGATGCCTGTGAGATCGAGGGTTACGGACTTCGGGACAGGCGATTGGCCTGTGGGCGCGAGGTTCCAGAGGGCGATGGCTAGTGAGCCATCGGGGAGCTTGGTGACGACGATGTCATCGGCGTCGCTGGCGATGCGCTGGGTGCCTAGTTTGTGGAGCAGGGCGAAGTCGTAGAAGCTTGCCTTGTTGATGCCGCCGGTGGCGCGGAGGCCGAATTGGCCATCGAAGGAGCGTTGAGCGGGGCCGCCTTCTTCGAAGACATCGGAGAAGGTCCAGAAGGAGAGGGCCTGGACGTCGCGGCAGGTACGGACGGCTTCGGCCAGTGCGGGGCCGACGTAGGGTGTGTCGCGGAGGCGGTCGCGTCCGGGAACGTTCCATTCTGTCCAGAGCAGCGGGAGATGCGGATAGGCAGACGCGTCGATCTGCTTGCGAACGTGGTTGGCTGCGGCGCAGACGCGGTCTTCCTCGGGCATGTCTTTATCGCGAAGGGGCTGGTCGGAACCGAGGAGGCGTTCTACGGGTTCGTCGTCGTAGCCGTGGGTGGAGACGAAGTCTACGGGGACGTGGTTGGTGGAGGTGAACTTGAGGAACTCCGGTATCCATGCGGCTGCGGCGGTCGCTGGCCCGCCCACGCGAAGCCTGGAGTTGACATGCTTCAGGTCGTTGGCGGTGTGGGCGTAGAGGTCGAAGTAGGACTCCATGCGAGGGATGCCGCCCCAGAAGTCGATGTTGGGCTCGTTCCAGACTTCGAAGTACCAGGAGGAGACTTCGTCGATGCCGTAGCGGTCGACGAGGTGCTGGGCGAAGTGTCCGATGAGGTCGTCCCAGCGTTCCATGCTCTTGGGCGGCGAGACATTCTGCTTGTACCAGAAGGGGTGAAGGGCGTCGGGATTGAAGGCTAGCTTCCTGGGCATGAAGCTGATCTCTACGACGGGCTTGACGCCGTTCTTGAGGAGGCCATCGTAGATCTCGTCGACGTAGGTGAAGTTGTAGACGGGGTTGCCGTGCTCGTCTTCGTTGTAGACGCCGACCTCGTCGTGGAGGATGGCGTGGAAGCGGACGTAGTGGAAGTCGGTAGCCTGCTTCACGGCGCGGAGGTCGTCGCGATAGCTCTCGCGCAAGGAGAGGATGGCGCGGCCGGAGCCGAACATCTCTTCCCAGAAGTGGGGGAAGGGAGTGGCGGGGGCGGAGGCGTCGATGTGGATGTGTTGCTGGGCGGGCGCGGAGCAGGCGAAGGTCAGGGTGAGGAAGAAGGCGAGCAGCGGACGAATGGTGGGGTGCGGCATACATCTTCTCCTTGGCGAGAGGCGGCGGCTTGGGGCTTAGTGTCCGAAAGAGTAAAACGGTGTGGGTGGTGTGAGCGAAGTCTCTTGCGATGAGATTGCAAGAGACTTCGCTCAGGATGACACCTCCACACAAGACTCAAACGGGAATACGACATGTTGATATCAGCGGAGAAGAAAGAGGGTGCCCGCCGTTGTTGGCGGACACCCTCGGTTGGTTTTACGTGGGCGAGTTAGAACTCGAAGCGTGCGGAGAGAGTTACGATGCGGCCTCCGAGCGGGGTTTGGTCCTGGCCGAAGCTGCCGCTGTCGACTATCTTGTTCACCTGGTTGACGTCGAGGTTAAGAATGTTGAACAGGTTCAGAGCGTTAGCGCGGATCTCAAAGTGGGAGTCTTCGCCGAGGACGGGAAGCTTTGGAAGGCCGAAGGACTTCGATAGTGAGGCGTCGAGGTTGTGATAATTGGGGCCGTCGAAGATGTTGCGCTGCGATCCGGGCAGGTTAGGCAGCGCGACAGTGGGGTTGTTGACGTTGGCTGTGCTCTGCAGTTGGATGGTGTTCTGGAAGTTGGCTACGGCGAAGTAGCGGTTGCTGTAAGCGACGGTGCCAGCGTTGCCGTTGACTGTGCCAGGTGTTTTAACTTCTCCGGTGGCCTGACCTGCGAAGTTGGTGTTATTGATGAAGTCGGAGTTGCTGTGGCCACCCTTCGCGCCTCCTAGATAGCTTGCGCGCAGCTGGGTGTAGCCGCAGTTATTGCAATACAACGAGCTAGGCAGGTTATACAGGGCGGAGTAGGGGAAGCCGGTGTGAACGCTGAAGATGCCGGAGAGGTTCCAGCCGCCGGCGATCTTTTCCACCCAGCGCTTGTCGCCGTGAAAGAGGACTGGCTGCCAGGTGCCGAAGATCTTCAGGCTCTTGCCGACGTTGTAGTCGGAGAGGCCGTAGGTGAGGCTATGACTGAGTGGGTAGTAGGGGTCTTCGGAGTAGGGGCCGGAGCCATCTGTGTCCTGAGACTTGGCCCACATAAACTGTGCCTGGGCCGAGAAGCCGTGCGACATGGGATGGTTGATGCTGGCCAACAGGGCATGGTTTCTGCTGCTGCCCGCGTTGACCCAGAAGTCGCCGCCTGTGACCAGCTGATTGAAGGGGACGCCTGCTACAGCCGCTGGAGCGTTGGGGGTCTGGTGATTAATGATGTGACGGCCCAGGCTACCTTGATAACCGAGAGTGAAGACGGCCCACTTGCTGAGCTCCTGCTGGATGTCGAGCGAAAAGTGATGGAAGTAGGTGGTAGGGACGTTGCCGTGGCCGTCGCCAGCGATGATGATGCTGGCGCTGCCAGCGGCGGGCAGCCCTGCCGCAGTGTAGGTGGTGATGGTGTTGGGATTGCTGGCATAACCGTTGAGCGAGGTGATGTCGCTGGAGATGCCGTAGAGAATCTTTGGTCCGTTAGCACCGGGGTCGGTAGGACTGTTGAACCGGAAGGTGTAGGAGTTCGATATGGGCGGGTTGAAGCTGGCATTCGCTGTGATGGCGATCTCGTTCTGGTTGAAGGCCATGCCGTAGCCGCCGCGGATAACGGTTTTGCCGCCCAAGGATTGGGGGCTCCAGTTGAAGCTGAACTGGGGGCCGAAGTTCAACTTCTGCGGGTTCCAGATGCCGCCCTTGTTCGCACCGACCGTCAAGCCTGTATACGCAGCTGTTCCCTGACCCAAGGTCACGTTGGGAATGTTGTTTTGCTTGGAATAGAGAGCGCCGAAGTAGTTGTACCGGATGCCGGCGTGGAGCGTGAGGTTAGGTTTTGCCCTCCAGTCATCCTGGACGAAGGCACCGAAGAGATTCTGGCGCTGGTCGGAACGGACGCCGCCGGGGATGCCAGTCGCGGCGTTGAAGCTGCCTGCCTCTTGATAGGGGGCATCGTTGAGGAAGGTCCAGATGTTATAGAACTCAAAGTCTGGCTGGCCACTGGGGTTTTGCAGATAGTGGAGGGCGGTGTACTCGCCGCCGAACTTGACGGTGTGGCTACCGAGAACCTTGGTGGCGACGTCCTTGTAGCTGAAGGTCCACTGGTTGAGGTCGTTGCCTGCGGGACTGCCGAAGGTGCCCAGCGTGGCTCCAGGAGCGAAGTCTACGGTGTCTTGAGGAAGGCCGAGGGGCTGTTGCGGGTTGGTGGCGAGCTCGTTGTAACGCCATGCGGCTGCGTTGGCGCGGGCCTCGTTGAGGAAGGTAGGGGAGAAGGTGTGGTTCCAGATGACGGCGTTCGCCTGGTTGATCTGGTCGTGATGGAAGAGGTTGTAAGCGCGCGGGCTGCCGTTGTAGCTAGTCTTTGTTGAAGGTACCCAGAACATGGTGAAGCTGACGTGATCATTCTTCGTAGCCTGCGCATCGAGGCGGCCAGCGTATTGCGTATAGGTGCTGGAGACGGGCGAGGCGATGGAGTAGAAGGCCACGTCGGCCGTGCCATCGAGGCCGTTGCCGAGACCGGGGTTAGAGGTAGTTCCACCGGCGGTGGGGTCCTGCTTGCCAAGACCATTCGTAAGGGGAGAGCCGATGTCCAGGCCCTGGCCGGCGATGGTAGCGCAGTTCGCGCCCTCTTGTAGGCCGACGGCCTTGCAGGTCTCGCCAGAGGTGACGATGGTGCCGCTGGGAGCGTTGCCGGCGAAGTTTACAAACTGTGAGGCGATGCTGGCGGCGGGTGCGGAGCTGCGCAGTGAGGGAGTCTCGTACCAGCCGGTCGAGGTCGAGAGCGTATCGTCTGGAGAGGTCTCGTACGCAAAGAAGGCGAAGACCTTGTCCTTCCATATGGGGCCGCCTACGCTGCCGCCATACTGGTTGTAACGGTCAGTGTCCTTGACTGAGCTGCCGATGATAGTTCCGTCGGAGGCGCGCACTGGCCGGTTGGCGGCATTCAGGCCAGGCCGGTGGGCGTCGATGAAGAGGCTGCCGTGGATCTGGTTGGTGCCACTCTTGGTGGTGACCATGGTCTGTGCGCCGGAGAAGCGGCCGTTCTCCGCGTCGTAACCGTTGGTGACGATGCGGACGTTGTCTACGGCCTCCGGGCTGGGAGTAATGATGCTGGTGCCCCCCCATACTGCGGACACCGTGCTGATTCCATCGAGCGAGATGCCATTGTTGCCATACTGCTGACCATTGGAGTTGACCTGCGGACCGTTTTCGGTGGGAGCGGAGCCTCCGTTCCCCGAGCCGCCGGGACCCTGGTTGCCGGGAGCCTGGTAGACCCCGCCGGTGCGGGACTGCGAGCCGTCGGAGATAGCGCCGGGAGCGAGCTGGCTGAGGGTGAAGACGTCGCGGTTGAAGGATGGGAGGTGTTTGATATCGGCGGCGGAAATGGTGCCGCCGATGTTCGCGGTCTCGGTGTCGAGCGTGGGCGTGCTGGAGGCGTTCACCTCAACCGAGACATCGCTGGCACCGAGGGTGAGCGCGACGTTGAGGGAGTTTGGCTGCTCGGGGATGAACTTGATGTTGGTCAGCACGTTCTTCTGGAAGCCCTTGGCTTCGACAGTGAGAGTGAAGGTGTCTGGCGGGAGGGCGCCGAAGTTGAAGAGGCCGGCGCCATCGCTGGTGCGGATGATCTCCGCATTGTTGGCGGTGTCCTTGAGCGTAACCTTGGCGCCGGGGATGACCGCGCCTTGCGGGTCAGTGACTGTGCCCTGAACGGAAGTACGGAACTGGGCCGCCAGCGGCTTCGTACCGACGCAGCTTAGCGCGAGCGCAATCATTGCGCTGAAGATCCATTTGCTCTTGCGGGCACTGTGTTGTGCGGAGTTTATACCGATCCAGAGTTGATTTAAAGAATGGTCCGGGGAAGGACTTTGCATGTTGCCTCCTAAGCGAAGTTCACGGTCCTCAAAGCGGCTTATAGAAGCTCTGCATTGACGACGCTATCTTATTCACTTTGGGCAATATGCTCTTGCTAAACAACACATGTCAAGTATCGCAACTGTGCTTGCGGAACCTCATAAGCTCCTGAATATTTAGGATAAACTCCGTGTGATGCGGTGTTAAGTCGGGCGGTTGTCTCATAGCTCCGATTCGCCCGTGAGACACAATTTCGATGAGCCATGGAACATAAAATCGGGAAATATTTTGCGATGACGCAAAAGGAATATTTAGGTGATTTGATTGACCATGTCGGCCCACTTAATTGCATCGGAGTAGAGCCGCGAAGCAATGTCGCCACGCAGGTTCAGACTCTCTTGAATGCTTGTCGTTTCAAGCCAGCCACCGGACTCGCGCGCACGGACCAGATCGAGAGCGACTGTGAGCGAGGACTTTTTACCAAGCAAGGCGGCCTTCATCTTGTGATGAAGAGGGAGCATCTCGACAACCTGGTGCATGGGCATGGTGAGGATGACATCCATGAGCGACAGCATTCCAAGCAGGTAGAGTGTCGAGGCGGATTCATTGAGTACAGGTGCGAGAAGCTCGCAGAACTTAGCACGCGCAAGCGCTACGCGGGTCACAGACTTCGAGCGTGAAGAGCCGGCGATGTTTGCGAGTGCTACGGATACAAGCTTGCGAAACTCATCGTCGCCGATCATCATGACAGCGCTGCGAATCGACGAGATGGGGCTAGGGAGAGCGTAGAGCGCCGAGTTGACAAGTCTGAGCAGGCGGTAGCAGATCGAGGGCTCTGATTTTGTCAGCCGCTCGATCTCCAGAATGTTCGCAGGCTCGCGACTGAGTTCGGCGAGCAGCCTCATGTAGACCATCTGGTTCTGTGGGATGACCCGCGGAGCAATCATCACCGGCTTGCAGAAGAAGTATCCCTGGAAGAAGGTGCAACCTTCCTTCCAGGCTTCCTCAACATCGGGTTCTGTCTCTATCTTCTCGGCAATAAATTTAATCGGCGTGCCGGCAGCCAGGGAACGTATCGCGTATCTCTCAGCTTTGTCCGATGCCAGAAAATCAATTTTTATATAGTCAGCAATTTCCAGAAATCGCGTCTTAGATCCATCCGGAACGAAGTCATCGAGAGCGAAGGAATATCCCGCCTCTTTCAAGGTGCGGCAGGATGCCATGAGCTCATCATCGGGCTCAATATTCTCGAGAATCTCAAGGACCGTGTCCGCTGGGGGTAGCAGGGTCACAATGCGGGAGACGAGAGCTTGCCGAGTGCAGTTGAAGAAGAGCTTTTCCCCACCGGTGGAACTTGCCAATAGCAGTGAGTCATCGATGACGCTGCGCGTGGCATGTTCGGCCTCGCCGCTGAATTCATTTGCAGTACCAGAGCGATACAGCAACTCGTGCCCGTAAAGATTCAAATCCGCGTCGAGGATAGGCTGTCTCCCGAGAAAGTGCATGGGAGGACTAGATATTGCTTCGAGCGAAGCTGTGAGCGGTGTCGTGGGCATAGGGGAGTTTACGAGCAGATTTCCTTCGCTGACATTTCGAGAGTAATACAGAGGAGCAGTCGGCGATAGGCTGCGTTATGGCACTTAAGTAGCAGGTTTGACAAGCTTCCATGGGAGTGCCGACTGCTCTCTGAAAAAGCGGCCTCGATCTGCCGTGAGTAAGCCGTCGCAAGAGCGCTTTTGTCATCGGCTAGTGGAAGAAAAGCGATGCGACTCCGATTGAAAGCATTCCAATCATGTGTCGATAGAGCGGATGCACTTCGTCAGGCATATGCCAATGCGCACGATTGGAGACGTATCAGCATGATATCGATTGTTGGAATAGTTATAGTTTTCGGTGCCGTCATTGGCGGGTTCCTGATGGAGAAGGGACAGCTTGCTGTGCTCATCCAGCCCGCAGAGGTTGTGACCATTGTCGGCGCCGCGCTCGGAACGCTGCTGGCCGCGAATCCCATTCATGTCATCAAAGGGTTGATTGGTGGACTGACAGGCATCCTGAAGGGATCGCCCTACAACAAGCAGCGTTATCTTGAGACGCTGAAGATGATGTTCGACCTCTTCACCAAGGCGCGGAAAGAAGGCCTGGTTGCGATCGAGGGAGACATTGAAGGCGCGGACAAGAGTCCGATCTTCAAGGCGCACCCCAAGTTTCTGAAAGACCACCATGTGAAGGACTTCGTCTGCGACACGATGCGTATGGCGATCACGGGCGGTGTCCTGCCGTTCGATGTCGACCAGATGATGGAGCTGGACATGGAGGTGCACCACCAGACCAGCGGTATGCCAACGGCTGCCCTGAGCACTGTTGCCGATGCGCTGCCTGGTCTCGGCATCGTGGC
Organism: Granulicella aggregans; assembly: GCF_014203275.1. GTDB lineage: Bacteria > Acidobacteriota > Terriglobia > Terriglobales > Acidobacteriaceae > Edaphobacter. The sequence goes on along the minus strand of NZ_JACHIP010000001.1, from coordinate 1,273,856 downwards.
TGCGGTGCTGGGTATTGTGATCACGATGGGCGCGCTTGGCGGCCCTCCGGAAGAGATTGGGCACAAGGTGGCTGCGGCGCTCGTGGGAACGTTCCTGGGTATTTTGCTTTGCTATGGAGTGCTTGGCCCGCTGGCCTCGGCGATGACGAAGATCAACGAGGAAGAGCACGCCTACTACAGCATCCTTCGCGTCGTGATGCTTGCGTTCATCAAGGGGACCAGCCCGATCCTTGCTGTGGAGCTTGCACGCCGTGCTATTCCCGCCCACATACGGCCGAGCTTCCAGGAAGTGGAGAAGGCCTGCCGCGCTAAGGCTGCTGCGCCGACCGCGATCGCTGCCTAAACCCGAACTCCACTCCGGACACTGACTGGACACGACGATGACTGACAGGACACGACGATGACTGAAGAGCAGCCGATAATCATAATCAAGAAGAAGGGTGGTCACGGCGGACACCACGGCGGCGCCTGGAAGGTCGCCTATGCCGACTTTGTAACGGCCATGATGTCGCTGTTCATCGTTCTGTGGCTGATGAACTCCACACCGAAGAAGACGCAGGAGGAGATCGCCGGCTACTTCAGGGATCCTAAAGGAACCGCGAGTAAGAAGGGTTCGGAGGGCAAAGGCCCGGCGAAAGAGGAGAGCAAGGAAAAGAAGGACGACATGAAGGCCTTGAAGTCCGATCTGACCAAGGCGATCGACCAGATGACCATCCTGAACAAGGTCAAAAAGCAGATCGAGATGACGATTACGGAAGAGGGCCTTCGGATTGAATTAGTCGAAGATGAGAATGGAACCTTCTTCGAATCGGGAAGCGCCGTGGCTACGCCGATGCTGTCGGATATTTTGAAGGTGCTTGCCGGCCAGTTGAGCAAGCTGCCGAACAAGCTCTCCATTGAGGGTTACACCGACGCTCAACCGTATGCGAACGGGAAGTCTTATGGGAACTGGGAGCTTTCGGCCGACCGGGCGAATACGGCGCGGCGAGTGATGCAGGAGAACGGCATTCACGACGACCAGGTATCGCAGGTCCGCGGGTTTGCCGACCAGAAGCTGCATATGCCGGATAAGCCGTTCGACGCGGCGAATCGCCGGGTCTCGTTGCTGGTACAGAATCTGCCGAAGCCTGGAGATAAGCCCGCCGACAAGGCGGATGACAAGCCGGGCGACAAGGCAGGTGAAAAGGCGGAAGACAAGGCAAAGGCCGGAGATCCGAAGGTGGCCACTGCCGCGACTGAGGCTGGCGCTCCCGCGGCCAAGCCTAGCGCCGCAGAGCCTGCCGCACCGAAGAAGGCCGAGGGTGGATTGCTGGCAAAGGCGAAGGGACTGTTCTCACACAAGTAGCGAGAAGCTAAGCGCGGCCCTGGGGGGCGAGGTCCTTCAAGAGGTCGCGCATGGCGATCCGCTCTTTGTCTGAGGCGAACTGGAACCTCATGCGAGTTTCGTCGTCGCGAACCGAGGAGACGGAGGCCTGAACTTCGAAGCGCTTTTCGCCAAGGTAGAGAGTGACGATGCCCTTTGCCCCTGGAGCGACTGTCTGGACGAAGGTCCCGCGGAGACCGGACTGGCTCAGGTCGAAGCAGGTGCCAAGCACGATCGAGTCCTCACGGATGAAGTCCATCCGGCAGTCGACGGTGAAGCGGGGATAGCGATAGAGGAAGCTTCGAATCCGATTCATAGAGGAGACGTAATCCTAAAGGCTTGGATGCAGGGCGGGTGCTACGAGTCAATTGCTGTCTCATTATCGTGCCACAGTTTGGTGTCATGGGTAGTGACACCAAAGTGTCATCGTGTTCTCTTCCGTTCGAACCGAGCGACTGCTATAAGAAATGCAGGCCACCGGAGCAAGCAGCGGAAACCGCCCAGGAGAACCCCAAATGCACGCAGCAATCGCAGAACAGTACGGAATGCTGGCACGTTTTCTGCCTACGTTCAGCAGGACATCGAGCCTTGCGGAGGACCAGTCCGAGGGTGCATGTGCTGCGAAGTTCCGCGTACTGATCGTCGAGAGCAGCCTGCCGCTTGCACGGCTGCTGGCGACAGGGCTGTCGGAGGATGCGATTTCGGTTGGGGTGACCCATGACCGGGCTTCGGCTCTGCTGCAGATGGAGAAGAGCGCGAGCGACCTCGTGATCCTGGATCTCGATCTTCCCGAAGTCGACGCCTTTGCGATGATCCGCGAGCTGCGAGCGAAGCGGCCGAACATCTCAGTACTTGCGCTTGGCGGCAAGGCTGGAGCCGTGGACCTGGTGAACGCCTTCGACCATGGCGCGGATGACTATCTTCCGAAGCCGTTTTCCTTGCTGGAGATGATGGCGCGTGTACGCGCTCTGCGGCGGCGTTCGCAGGCTGCTCCGATAGCTGCTGAGCCAAAGAAGAGCCAGATTGCGTTGCATCACGATCAGTGCTCGGTGGAGCGCGACGGCCGTGTGATCGGACTGACGCCGCGTGAGTTCACGCTGCTTGAGTACATGATGCAGCATGAGGGAAAGACGCTCTCGCGAGCATGCCTGACTCAGGAAGTGTGGAACATGTCTGCGGAAGGAAACACCAATATCGTCGATGTCTACGTGAAGTACCTAAGGGATAAGCTCGACGGCGATTATGATATAAAAATGATACGAACCATCCGGGGCTTGGGCTACGTTTACCAGGCTCAGGCATAGGATTTCTCTCTCTTTCACCCTTTCAACCAGGTCACTCTTTCAACGCTTAGAGCCACTATTTTAGTCGGGTTATACCGATCGCTCGATAGACTGGTTGCTCCGATTTACGAAGAATGAGCACGGCGCCCAAGTAAGCCTTAGCAGTAGAGCTACATGCGCCCCATACTTTGGAAGAGAGCCTACGTATCAATCTCTCCGTACCTAGCTGGCAACCCGATAGCCGCGCGGTCCAGGTTCTACTGGTTAGCGGCGATCCCAACTTTCGAGACCGGCTTCGCGGTCGACTCGCGCCGATGCGCTGGAGTCTGCACGAAGCTACCAGCGGTGCCGAAGCTTTGGAGTCTCTGCACTCGCAGCCAGGCTCTGAAGTTCTATTGCTTGATCCGGCGTTGCCGGACCTACTACCGGCGGAGTTCTGCGGCATCGTCGAGCAGAGCTTTCCCCAACTAAAGATTCTGATGATGGACACGGCGACCTGCCACGTGCTGCCCAACAGCGCGGGTTCGCCGTTTGCGAGCAGGCTGGCTGCGGCGCTCGATCCGGAGCACAAGACACAAGAGGTTGAAGCGGCCGCTAAGCCCGTCGAGTATCTGCGGTATGCAAAGGATTCGCCGCGGTTGCGTGGAGTCGTGGGTGAGTCGCCCGCGATGATGCAGGTCTACGCGATGACCCACATGGTTGCGTCACGCGAGACGACGGTTTTGATCACAGGCGAGAGCGGGACCGGCAAGGACCTTATTGCGCAGGCGATCCATCAGATCAGCCCGCGACGGCAGGCCCCTTTTATTGTGGTCAACTGCGCGGCCATTCCTGAGGCTCTTCTGGAGTCGGAGCTTTTTGGTTACGCGAAGGGCGCGTTTACCGGAGCGATGCAGTCGCGGATCGGGCGTATTCATGCAGCGCAGGGCGGAACACTTTTCCTGGATGAAATCGGCGATATGCCGCTCACGCTGCAGAGCAAGATTCTGAGATTTGTCGAGCAGGGAGAAGTGCAGAGGCTGGGAAGCAACGACAACATGCGGGTGGATGTGCGTGTGGTTGCGGCGACGAATGCGGACCTGCAGGGCCTGGTGAAGCAGAAGCTGTTTCGCGAGGATCTGTATTACCGGCTCGCGATCTTTCCGATCAAGCTTGCTCCGCTGCGCGACCGCGATCATGATGTGCCAAAGCTGGCGCAGTTTTTCGTCGAGAAGTTCTGCCCAGGCGTGACGTTGACGGACGAGGCGATTGACGCGTTGTGCCGGCACAAGTGGCCGGGCAACGTTCGTGAGTTGAGAAACGTGATTGAGCGCGCCAGTATCATGGCTGGCCCGGCGCATGAGCTAAGGGCCAAGGATATTTTTCTCTAGTTTCCCGGTTTGGCCCTTGGCTTGCATTTCATAGTTGTAGATGGAAACCCTCTCTCATTTACTGCCAATAAATAACTCGACGATCGCGGCGCACCCCGACGCGGGTCTGTTGGCTGAAGCATTTGCGAAGTTCATCTCCGCATCGACGCGGCTTGAGAGCTCGTATGGCCAGCTGCAGCTCGAGGTGACGTTCCTCAGCCGCGAACTGGCCGACCGCAACTCAGCGCTGAAGGCGAGCCTGGCGGAGAACGAGCGCGTTCATGGCGCTTTGCAGCAGATTGTCGATTCGATGCCGTGCGGCGTGCTGGTTGTCGAAGAGGATGGCTCGGTATCGGTCATCAATCCTGAAGGTCGCAGGCTGCTCGATCTTCCCCAGGCGACGATGAAGCATCTCGACGCAATCTCGATCGCCTCGGGCATCGATCTGTCCGGATTTCTGAGTGAGCAGGTGAGTGGAGATGAAGAGCGCGAGTTCTGCAAGTCCACTTTGAACTCTCGGAGATGGCTGGCGGTCCGTGAGCGGCATCTGCTTCACGGTACTGAAGGCAGCTATCGTGCCCAGCGGCAGGCGATTCTTATTCTTCGTGACATCACGCTGCAGAAGCAGGCCGAAGAGGAACGGGAGCGTTCGCGCAAGGCTACGGCACTTGCCGAGGTTGCGACGACGCTCGCTCATGAAATTAGAAATCCGCTGGCGAGCCTTGAACTGTTTACCGGGCTGATTGAGGCGGGTGGAGAAGATACATCGGAGTGGATCTCGCACCTGCATGCCGGTATTCGTTCGCTGGCTGCGACTGTGAGCAATGTACTGAGTTTTCATGGCCGCGAGGTTCCTTCGCTTTCGCCGCTGGATCTGAATGCTTCGATCCGCAGCAGCGTGGAGTTTGCACGGCCGATCGCGCAGCAGGTAGGCATCTCCCTGGCGTTTGACGCGGAGGATGCGGGGCTTTGGATCAACGGGAACCCGAGCGCACTGCAGCAGATTGTGTTGAACATGGTGTGCAACTCGCTGCGGCATACGCAGATGGGCGGGAACGTGTGGGTCACGGTTCGCAGGAATCACGGTGCGGTAAAGGGTGGCCACGACACTGCCGTCATCGAGTTCTCCGATACCGGATGCGGCATCGCGGCTGAGCATCTGCAGGATATTTTCAAGGCCGGCTTCAGCATCAGCGGCGACTCTTCGGGACTTGGGCTGGCTGTCTGCAGCCAGATCGTAAAGCAGCATGGCGGCACGATCCGGGTCACGAGCCTTCGAGGAACTGGCACGACCTTCTTTGTGGAGATCCCAGCGCTATGACCTATAACTCATCATCGGTTCTGATTGTGGATGACGAAGCGGGTATCCGTACCGCGCTGCGAGTGAACTTCTCTCGCAACGGTTGGGACGTCGAGACCGCGAGCGGCGTGCGCGAGGCTTCGCGACTGCTGGAGAACAGGGAGTTTCAGCTTGTCGTGAGCGACATGCGTATGCCTGACGGCGATGGGCTCGAAGTGATGCGTGCAGCTCGTGCTGCCTCCGCATCTACTGCGGTGATTCTGCTTACGGCGTTTGGCAACGTTCCCGATGCAGTTGAGGCGATGCGCAACGGAGCGTTTGACTATCTGACCAAGCCGATTGCGTTCGACCAGATTGAAGAAGCAGCGGCGCGCGTGATGCAACAGATTGCGCCGACGGCACAGGGCGAAGTAATGGACGCGTGCGCGATGGTTGGTCGCTCGCCCCGGTTGCTGCGGTCCTTGCAGAGAGCACGGGCTGCGGCAAATACCGACACCGATGTACTCGTTGAGGCTGAGAGTGGCACTGGCAAAGAGCTGCTTGCGCGCTTCATCCATGATGCGAGTCCGCGTGCCCGCAAGCCGTTCATCGCGGTAAATTGCGCGGCGGTTCCGGAGCATCTTCTGGAGAGCGAGTTGTTTGGCCACGCTCGCGGCGCGTTTACGGGAGCGACTACGGCGAAGGCGGGCAAGTTCGAGATGGCCCACGGCGGCACATTGTTGCTGGATGAGATTGGCGAGATGCCGCTGAACCTGCAGCCGAAGCTGCTGCGTGCGTTGCAGGAGCGGGAGTTTGAGCGGCTGGGCGAGACGCGATCGACCAAGGTGGATATCCGCGTAATTGCCACGACTAATGTCGATCTTGCATCGATGGTGGATGAAGGCAAGTTCCGCAGCGATCTTTACTATCGCTTGAATGTCATTCCGCTTGATCTTCCTCCACTGCGCGAGCGGCCTGAGGACATCGAGCTGTTAGCCCGCTATTTTGCGGAGAAGTTTGCGTCGCGGACGCGCGGACAGGCGCAGCCGCTGAGCCCCGACTTTATGGAGCGTCTGCGGGCGCACAACTGGCCGGGAAATGTTCGCGAGCTTGGTAACTTTATGCGGCGTATGTGCTCGCTGCATCCCGGCGTCGTGCTCGATGCAGAGCGGTTCGACCAAGAGTTTCAGATGCGCGCGAGGCCGGCGGTATCGGCGATCGCGCCAGCGGCCCCGGTGGCTGTCGCTGCACCCGGCGTTCCGATCCGTGATTTGGAGCGGGCGCACCTGGAGAGCACGCTCGAGATGACTCGCGGCAACCGCACCCAGGCGGCAGAGATGCTGGGCATAAGCATTCGCACGATGCGCAACAGGATTCGTGAGTACGGACTTCCCCCAAGGAGATATGCGTAATGGCAAGCACAGGTTTTCTTCCCTCTTCACTGGAGCGGTTTCTCGAGGTAACGACAGACCGTGAGCAGACGATCGCCGGGAACATGGCGAACGTCGACACCCCTGGTTACAAGACCAAGGACATCAACTTCAAGCAGGCTCTCTCGCAGGCGAGCGATGACAGCGGCCTTCAACTTACGCCAGTGGTATCCGAGGTAAGTGGTCTGCTCGAGCGTCCCGACGGCAACAACGTCAACCTCGACCGCGAGAGCACTCTGCTTGCTCAATCACAGCTTCAGTTTCAGATGGGCACGCAACTGGTGAAGGCACAGTTTCACCAACTGCTGAGCGCCATCAACGGAGGTAACTAGCGATGGGTCCTTTTGACATGCTGAAGATCAGCGCGTCTGCACTCTCTGCGGAACGCCAACGCTCCGAGGTGATCGCCACCAATATGGCGAACGCCGAGACGACACACACCGATGACGGCGGACCATTCCGTCGCAAGGAAGTTGTCTTCGCCTCGCAGGGCAACAGCTCGTTTCAGACTGCGTTTGCCAGTGCGAACAGCGGCTCTACCAGGACGGGCGGAACGGTACGTGTTTCGCAGGTCATCGATGATCCGACGCCTCCCGTGATGCGTTATGAACCAAGCCATCCCGATGCGGACAAGGACGGCTTCGTCGCTTATCCGGCCATCAACCCGGTGCAGGAGATGGTGGACCTTATGGGCTCTACTCGTGCCTATCAGCTGAATGCTTCCGCGGTCTCCGCAGCGAAGCAAATGATCCAGCAATCTATCGACATTCTCAAGAGTTAGTTCAATTAACCGGTTTTTGAATTTCAGGAGCAATCAAGATGAGCATAGGAATGCCAATAGGCCTCGGTCCTCTTACGTCACTGCCTTCGAGCCTCAGCTCTTTGGCGGGTGGTCTCGGTTCCAGCAGCGACAGCGGTAGCTTCGGCGATGTGCTGAAGGGCGCGATCAACCAGGTGAGCAATCTGCAAGGAAGTGCGGAAGCCCAGGTCGGTACGCTGCTTCAGGGCGGCAACGCGGACATGAGCAAGGTGATGGTCTCGGTGGAGAAGGCTGATGTGGCTTTCCAACTGATGATGCAGGTCCGAAACAAGATTGTGACCGCGTATCAGGACATTGAAAAGATGCAGTTTTAGCCTTTCGCCTTCATTAATCGGGACACCTTAGAAAACATATGGCAGAGACGACTCAAATTTTCGCCCAGTTGAAACAGTTCTGGATGACGCGGACCCAGAAGCAGCGGCTGATGCTCGGTGCAGGGGCCGTCGCCACGGTAGGCCTTGTGGGGCTGTTTGCAAATCTGATGGCCACGCCGGACTACAAGCCGCTGATGAGCGGGTTGGAGACGGCGGACGCGCAGACGATTTCAGCAGAGCTGAAGGCGAAGAACATCCCTTACCAACTGAGTGCGGATGGGAAGAGCATCAGCGTTCCTGCCGACCAGGTTGATGCGGCGCGGCTGGACATTGCTTCAAGCAGCCCGACGCACTCTGGCCGCATGGGGTTTGAGATCTTCGACAAGGTGTCGTGGGGACAGACCGAGTTCGACGAGAAGGTGAACTATCAGCGCGCGCTTGAGGGCGAGCTGGAGCGCACCATCACGACGCTTGCGAACGTGAAGAGCGCTCGGGTCCACCTGGTGATGGCTACCGATTCGGTGTTTGTGGATCGGGAGCGCGGGGCCAAGGCTTCGGTGACGCTGAAGCTGGCACGAGGCGGTCTGACGCATGATGAGACTGCGTCGATTCAGCGCATGGTCTCGGGGGCGGTAGAAGGTCTGAAGCCGACCGATGTCTCGATCATCGATGCGGACTCGAATCTCGCTCTGAACACGGGCGGCGATGCCGGGGGCGACGATGGAGCGGAACGACAGTTGTCGCAGCGCCTGATTGCGACTCTGGGTCCGGTGGTTGGTGCCGACCACATTCGCGCGAGTGTGAATGTGGAGTACGACCCGAGCACGATGGAAGAGAACATGGATAAGTACGATCCCGCCGTGAGTGCGACGCTGCAGATTCAGCGCTCGGATGAGTCGTCGGGAGGCAAGGCGGGAGTTGGTGGAGTTCCAGGTACAACCAGCAATGTTCCGCAGAAGCTGCCGAACGTTCCCGTAACCAGTGGGGACGACAGCAACGCGCAGGTCTCGAAGACTGAAAGCGCGACGTATGGCGTGAATAAGACCAGCCGGCACTCCGTTCTTCCGGCGGGCAGAATCAAGCGCATCACCGCGGCGTTGCTGGTGGACGACAATGTAACGCGGAAGCTGGAGAAGAACGGCAAGTGGACCGAGACACGCACGAAGCGGACGCCGCAGGAACTGGAACAGCTGCAGACGCTCGCGTTGAATGCGATTGGCCTGGACACGGCGCGTGGAGACTCTATCACGGTGCAGAATCTCTCTTTCGCCTCGGCCGCCCCCGACGAGCGCACACCTGCCACTGTCTTCGAACAGGCGCGCAAGGGATTGTCGGATTACTCCTCTATCATCCGCTATGCCATGCTGGCGGTCCTCTTCCTGATGGCCTATGTCCTAATGATTCGACCTATGCAGAAGAAGGTTCTTGAACAAGTTGTCCAGTTGCCGACGCAGACTATGTTGGCAGCCGCCGAGGCTCCAGTCCAAGCTCTACCCACCAGCGTGAGCGCCGCGCGGCAACTACGCGAGCAGCTTGGAGCGCAGGTTGAAGCTGAGCCCGCCAAGAGTGCACGCCTGTTGCAGGCGTGGCTCAGGGAGGAAATCAAGTGAGCCCGGACATCAATGTTCACAATCTGTCAGGAACGCGCAAGGCCGCGATACTGATGACCATGTTGAGCGAAGAGGCTGCCGCGTCCATCTTCCACCACCTGACCGAGGAAGACCTGCAAGGTCTGACGCATGAGATCGCGCGGCTGGGTTCGGTGCCGAAGGAGGTCTCGCTGCAAATTCTGCAGGAGTTCCAGCAGATGGCCATTGCCTCGGAGCACATCTCCTCCGGTGGCCGCGAGGTCGCGACCCGCATGCTGGTCAAGGCATTCGGCGAGAATGGCGCGCAGACGATGGTGCAGCGCCTGGTGCGAGCGCAGGAGACAAGCTCTTCGCGAGTCGAGTCGCTGCAGCGGGTCGATCCGAAACAACTGGCTCGCTTCCTGGAAGGGGAGCATCCGCAGACGATCGCGCTGATCCTCGGGCATCTTGAGACGAAGCAGGCATCAGCGCTCTTGATGTGCCTTCCTCATCCGGTGCGGGCGGAGTCCGTGCGGCGGCTGGCAAATTTGCGGCAGTTTTCTCCTGCAATGGCGGAGAAGGTTGCTATCGTATTGAACCGCCGGCTGCGTTCCGTCGGCGACCAGAAGAAGAAGACGTACTCGGGCTTCCAGAGCGTTGCGGACCTGATGAACAACATCGATGCGACAACCAGCGGCGAGATCCTGGAGACCATCGAGCGCGAAGAAGCGACTCTCGCGTCGAGCATCCGCGATCTCATGTTTACCTTCGAGGACTTCCTCGAGGTCTCAGAGGTCCAACTGCGCTCACTCACTGGCGCGGTTGATAAGAAGACATTGACCCTGGCGCTGAAGAGCGCTTCGGAGACTTTGAAGGAACACTTCTTCTCTACGATGTCTTCTCGCGCTATCGAGATGTTGAAGGAAGAAGCAGACCAGCTAGGGCCCGTTCGTAGCAAGGACGTAGCCAAGGCGCAGATGGAAGTGGTTGCGGTCGCCCGCAGGCTTGAAGCCGAAGGCAAGATGATTTTGAAGAGCGAGGGAGCGGATGAATATGTTCTCTAAGAGCCCGGTAGTTCCAGGTGCCTCTGCCGTCAATGTGTCCAGCTTCCAGTATCGCTCGACGAATGATCGGGGCCTTGAAGTTTCAGAGCTTGAAGAGCAGGAACTTTCTGCCGAGCCTGAAGTTCGTCTTACTGAACGGAGTCTGAACGAACGTCTCTCTTCCGAGAGAGCGGCGGGATATGCCGCGGCCCAGGCGGTCATGCAGCGCGACTTCGAGCAGAGATCCGAGGTCGAGCAGCAGAGAGTGATCAAGGCGATCGCTGACTTCGAGAAGTCTCAGAAGGTCTATTTCTCGCGAGTGGAGGCCGAGGTGGTGCAACTCGCTTTGGCCATCGCGGGGAAGATCCTGCACCGCGAGGCACAAGTCGATCCGATGCTTCTTTCGGCCATCGTTCACCTTGCGCTTGGCCAGTTGAAGGAAGGGTCGTCGGCTACGATCCGGGTTCGGCCAGAGCAGGCGAATCAATGGCGGATGCACATCACTGCGTTGGCGATCAACCTTGATGTGAAGGTCGTTGAAGATATCGATCTTGAGCGTGGAGACTGTGTTCTTGAGACCGAACTTGGCACGGTGAACTTCAGCCTGGATGCCCAACTTAAGGAAGTCGAGCGCGGGTTCTTCGACGTCCTCGCACAGAAGCCATAGGTCCTATGCCGACACCACTTTCGCCTTACTTCAATCAACTGGAGCAGACCGGAAGCCTGCGCTGGAGCGGACGTGTGCTGCAGGTGGTTGGGAATCTCGTGGAGTCCGAAGGGCCGTTCTGCTCGGTCGGCGATGAGTGCGAGATTACGACGCTCGATGGCCGGGTCTATACGGGCGAGGTCGTCGGATTTCGCGGTCCCGTGATGTTGACGATGACGCTGCAGTTGCCGCGCGGCATTCGCTATGGAGACAAGATTGTCGCGACCGGAGGACGGCCCTCGATCCGCGTAGGCCCAGAGCTTCTGGGCCGTGTGATTGACGGGACGGGAGAGCCTCTCGACTCGCTGGGCAAGTACACCGCCCGGCGTTCCGTACCGGTAGATGGAAGTGCGCCTTTGCCGATGGATCGGACGCCGATTCGCAGTCCGCTTGGGTGCGGTGTGCGAGCCATCGATGCGTTCATCACGTGTGGACGCGGGCAACGGCTCGGCATCTTCGGCGGCAGCGGCGTTGGAAAGAGCACGCTGCTGGGGATGATGGCGCGCGGCACCGAGGCAGACATGACGGTGATGGCCCTGATTGGTGAACGTGGCCGAGAAGTCCAGGAGTTCTTAGAGGTGATCGGTGAAGAGGGACGAAGCCGGGCCATTCTCGTCGTCTCTACTTCGGATCAATCGCCTCTGTTGAAGATGCGAGCTGCGCTCGCTGCTACCGCCATTGCAGAGCACTTTGCGGCGGAAGGAAAGAATGTTCTCCTCGTGGTTGATTCGTTGACTCGATTTGCCATGGCTCAGCGCGAAGTCGGCCTGGCGGCTGGAGAGCCTCCGACCAGCAAGGGATATACGCCTTCTGTGATCAATGTGCTGGCGCGGCTGGTGGAGCGCGCGGGTAACTTCAACAAGGGGAGTATTACGGCCTTCTATACGGTGCTGATGGAGGGTGACGATCAGCAGGATCCAGTGGTAGATACGGTCCGCTCTTTGCTTGATGGCCACATCATTCTCGATCGCAATCTGGCGCTGCAGAATCACTATCCGCCGATTTCGATACTAGATAGTTTGAGTCGTCTGCAGCCGTCGATTACGTCGCCCGAGCACATGACCAAGAGCCGCGCACTGCGTGTGCTGCTGGCGTCCTATGCTAAGTCGGAAGACCTTATCCGCATCGGTGCTTATCAGAAGGGGTTCGATGCTGTGCTTGATCGAGCGGTCGAAGTGCTGCCCGAGATCAATCGCTTTTTGAACCAGACTTCGACTGAAACTCCGGGGTTTTCGGAGATGATGCAGCAGCTGGCGAGCGTCCCCAACTAACATGGCCTTTCGATTTTCACTCGCGACTTTACTCAAGTTGAGGGAGATCGCCGAGCAGCGTGAAGAGCGCTTGCTGGGCCAGATCCAGGGCCAGATCGGCCAATCACGTCAGGCCCTCGTCGATCTAGCGGCCCGTCGCGAAGGCCTCTTTCGAATGCGCGAGGAAGCGCTTCAACAATCTACTTCAGCCGTGGACCTGCTCAATTCATATGAGCAAGTCCGCGTGGTTGAAAACCTTGAAGAGAGTGGCCGCGTACAGCTTGCAAAGCTGGAGACGCTGCGCGATCAACAGATGAAGATCTACCAGGCCGCCCACTGCAAGGCCGAAGTGCTTACCGAGATGCGCGGCGATCAGAAGGAATTGTTCTATAAAGAGCTCGCCAAGAAGGAACAAGGCACGATGGACGATAACTTCTCCTCGCGGCGAGCTTTCAAGTAGGCATGGTTTGCCTAGTAGGACTCGGCAAAATAGGCACGGTTGCCTAGATGTCTGAAAAGGAAGTGCAGTAGGAGAAGCGAGATAAATCGCAAATAGCCAGTAAATAGGGCACTTAGGTAAGTCACTTAAGAGATCCCAAGTTTGGCCATAGCGTTGCAATAACAATAAGCGTGAAGATACTTAGCCAATTGATGAACGCAGTGCCCGACACGACCGGCAAGCAGAGTGCTGCTGACGTCAGCAAGGGCAATCTCCAGAGCAGCTTCTCTGCCGTAATTGGAGCCACGGTAGCAGCTGCCACAAATAACGGAGACGCAAGACTCGCAAAGGCACAGAATGTCGAGACGAAGAAGACATCGAGCCCGGAGAGCGGAAAGAAGAATGCTTCATCCAGTAGCACCGATGTTTCACCGACCTCGCCTGCAGTACATGAGAGTGTCCCGGTAGGCGTAGTAGTACAGGTCCCGGTAATTCCGCAGGTTGTAGTTCCGCAGGAGAGTGCTTCTTCTGCGAAGGATAATGTGGAGTCCTCAAGCACAGTCGCCGACCTGAAGTCGTCGACAGCCAAGGTGGTGTCAGCGTTCGGCACTGTAGTTTCGGTGGACGCGACGAAGCCAACAGCTCCGGTCACATTGCCGACGGGCGCAGGCTCAAGCACAACAACAGATACCGCCAGCAGCACGCCGGGCAACAGCGCGATGCAGATCAACGCAACCCCCGCACCCACAGCCGCCAACAGCGAATCGCAGGCTGCTACCCCGGCTGTCAGCACCGCAGGTTTCGATAAGGCCATGGCCGGGAAGATTGCTGTTTCCAGTCCAGCGAAGAACAACTTAGTCGATGCGACTCCGGCAAGCACCGTTACTCCAGTGGCTAACAACGGAAAGCCTGGCGTTCCGGTCAGCTCCGATGTCTCGGCTGTGCGGGAGATTATGACGTTGCCGCAGGCGCAACAGCAGACCGCCGGAGTGGCCGCCCAGGCAAATGGGATCTCTGCAGTTCCTGTGCAGACGAACGTGACACCCTCAGCTTCTGTGCAAGCGCAGGTAACGTCTTCGACCCCTATAGCAGCGCAGGCGAGTTCTTCGATTGCGGCACAGGTGAATGCGGCTTCGTCGATTGCTGCGCAAGTTCAGGTGGCTCCTTCGGCAACTGCCAATGCTCCGGTCAGGCAGAACACGAACAATTTCGCGGCAGCATCCAAGAGCAGTTCCAGCGAGAGCGCGAAGCCAGCCAGTTCGAGCGTGACTTCGGCTCTTCCGGTACTTGGAGCAGTTGCCACTCCAGCGCTCAAGCCCAACTCCGAGCCGGTGAGTGCTGCTCCGATTCAGAGCGGCAATACGGTCAACGCGGCATCAGCTGCTACCAGCGCGCAGCCTGCAACTTCGTCCTCGAGTGATTCGAGTTCGATAAGCACGCCTCAGCCGGCTGAGGCATCCGTGACGGCTACGACACAGCAGACCGAGATGATCGCGGTGGCGGTTCCGCAGCAAGCTGTTTTTCAAAGCGCTGATGTAGCTGCGGTACCGTCCAGCGCAACGGCATTCAATGCGCCAGTAGCGAAGAGCGGGGCAGTAGGTGCTTCGAACCAGATCTCAGGCACCTCCAAGAGCCGGGCCACTTCCTCCGACTGGCGGATCAATCGTGGTGTCGTCGCGGGTGACGACAGCTCATCCTCTACGGGAGCTGCCAACGGAACCGTCGCGACACGAGTGGTTGGATCTGGTGCTGAAGCCGGGGTCGTCTCCAAGGAAGTTGGCGGCAACATCAAAGGCGGACTAGAGAGCGCGGTTCTCGCGCAGAACGCGCAGAGCGCTCAGACTGCGGGACAGGCAGTTCCTTCCGCGACGCCCGCCACACCTCTCGCCGCAACGCAGGATTCCAGCGTTGCCGCCGGTTCCACTCTACCTGCTCCGGCGACGTCCGCCGAGAGCACGCAAGCTGCGCACGCGTTGAACAGCGCACAGTTGATCCAGTCGGTACATGGCTCGGAGATGCGGCTTGGCATGAACTCCGCCGAGTTTGGAAATATTTCGATCAACACGTCGATCAACCATCAGACTCTCTCGGCGCAGATATCGATGGACCACTCCGCGCTGGGAAGCGCGCTGGCGATGCACCTGCCGGCGATTGAAGAGAAGCTTGGTAGCGCCTACGGTCTTCAGGCCCGGGTCGAGCTTCGCGATACAGCCAGCAGCAACTCCACCGCAAGCGATTCGAGCAGCAGCCAATCGAGCGGAGATCGCCGTTCGCAGGGCGGAAGCACCGGAAGGCCGGCGACCGGGCTTCAGAGTTCGATCGGTGCCCTGACAAGTTCAAATTTCACAACTTCATCCACATCCACATCCATGGCCGCGACTTCGTCGCGACTGGACATCCGAATCTAACGCAGTTCTCACGGAGGAAACATGTCTACATCTCCAATCAGCCTAGCGTCGCTACTCTTACCAAACGCTCAGACAACCAAGAACACGGCATCGGCCAAGGCCCAGGCCACCAGTTCCGCAACATCGTCCACGAGTTCAAGCGCGAGTCTGGGCGGCTCGACCACGAGTTCAACGTTTCTCAACCTGCTGATCAAAGAGCTACAGAACCAGGATCCGACCGCGCCCGTGGATTCGACGGCGATGGTAGGACAGATGATTTCTCTGAACTCGCTTGACCAGCTCATCAGCATCAACCAGACACTCTCGACAGCGACGACGAAGTCGAGCACCACCACGCCAGTCACGCCTGTGAAGGGCACTGTCGGCGCCATTGGCAGTGACAGCTCCGCAGCGCAGGTTGCAGCACGGACCGCGCTTCTGAACTCCACGCAAAACACTAACGCTATCCAGAACGCGACCCAGGATGCGCTCGATCCCACCAAGGCTTTGAATCTCTCAACCCTCAACTTTGCAAACGGAGCTAAATAACTATGTCATTCTTCGGTGTTCCTCTCTCGGGTCTTATCGCCAGCCAGGACCAGCTCTCTTCGGTCTCCAACAATCTTGCTAACCTCGACACGGTCGGTTTCAAGGACCAGACAACCTCGTTCAGCGACCTGTTCGCGCAGAGCAGCGTTGTGAACGCGACCAACGATCCGATCCAGACCGGTCTCGGCGTTCTTCCGGCGCAGACCTACTCCAACTTCACCGATGGCGCGACCAGCGCAACCGGCATCGATACGAACATGGCACTGACCGGTAACGGTCTCTTCGTGGTCAAGAGCACGGACGGCACGATCAAGTACACGCGCGCCGGTGACTTCACCACCAACGCAGCGGGCTACCTGACGACTCCGAACGGCGAGCTGGTCATGGGCTACGTTTCGGCCAATGGCACCAACGCAACCTCCGGAGTGCTGCAGCCGCTCAAGGTCGGTCTGGGCACGACGACCCCGGCCATTGCGACGACCTCGTTCCAGCTCGCGGGCAATCTCAGCTCTGGCGCAGCGGTTGGTTCGACGTATTCGAGCCCGACATCGATCTACGACTCGCTCGGAACCTCTCACGTGCTGACGGTGAACTACACCAAGACGGCGGCAAACACCTGGAGCTATACCGTAGACGTACCGAAGGCGGACACGGGCGCGGCTTCGACGACGGTTTCGAGCGGATCCCTGACCTTCGACTCTTCAGGCAACCTGACTTCGACGACCGACTCGGCGGGCGTCGTCACCTCGCCTCCCGGTTCTGTATCGATCAGCATTCCGTCCTACGTGGATGGTGCTTCGGGATCGACCCTGAGCTGGAACCTGACGAATTCGTCTGGGGCCGGAAGCATCACGCAGACCAGCCTCGCGAACTCCTTCAATTCGCCGATTCAGAATGGCCAGGCGAGCGGCACCCTGAGCAGCATCTCGGTGCTTGCCGATGGCACGATCGAAGGGATCTTCTCGAACTCTCAATCGAGCGCGATCGGCCAAGTGGCGGTAGCGAGCTTTGCCAACAACCAGGGCCTGCTGCGCACCGGCAGCAACGACTACCAGGCAACCGTGGGTTCAGGAGCCGCTGCTATCGGAACGGCCGAGACCGGTGGACGCGGTACCATCACCGGCGGTTCGGTGGAGAGCTCGAACGTCGATGTGGCGACCGAGTTTTCCAAGATGATCGAGGCACAGCAGGCGTATTCGGCCAATGCCAAGGCCGTTACCACCTTCCAGCAGATCTCCCAGGCCACGATTCAGATGATCACTGGCTAATTGAATCTGTCTGGCGCTTTATGAGTAATAGATGAGAGGCAGAGTCTCCCTGTTCTTCCACAGGGAGGCTCTGCCGGCCTCACCCGGAGCGAGATGCTCGTGCCGCCTGGACTTCAGTGGGCACTTGAAGCGTCGACCAGTCTCCCGATTTCCGCCCAAATTCACCGGGTCGGCAGCCATCCCGCAGTCTACATAACACTTGTGTGGGACACCGATTCCTTTTGGCAGCGGAGTTGCACTATCCCGGATAACTTCTTGTCCCTCGAAGATTTGAAAGCGCGTAACACTAGCGCCGGAAATGTTCTTCGATCGCAGGAAGAATCGGTTGTCGTTCCCGCAATCGGGGCGATGACATGAAGGGAACTTCGTGGCCACTGTGGCATCAATTCCAGCGATCCAACACGAGACACCGAGCCCCGCTCATACGGCTACGCCAGTAAAACCTGGCAGCGCGGAGGATCTTCTGCCCTGGCTGCCCTGCACGCTTGGGCTGGAGGTACCTGTCGTGGACTTCACCGTGGGCTTTCTGCTGAAGCTCCGGCCAGGCTCTCTCGTGCATACGGCTTGCCACCAAAGCACGGACCTTCCACTCAACGTCAATGGTGTCCTGATGGCATGGACCGAATTCGAAGTCGTGGGCGAACGTCTTGCCGCACGCATTACGGACCTGGTATGACGCGTTTGAATTCCGCCGCAACGGCGGAGACCCAGCAGAGCTGGGCAAGTGTTCTTCGAATCACAGAGGTGGCAGCGGGTTTGCCATCGAGCGAGGCGCGCCGTCCTGCAACTCCGGCGGTGGTTACGCTGCAGATGGTTTTGGAAAAGCTGCAGGCCGGTTGGCGCTGGGTTGAGCGCAAACGCAGCCAACAGATCTCAGCAAAGAGGCTTCGTGTTGCCGAAACGATCTCGCTAGGCGAGAAGCGGACTCTGTCCATTGTGACGGTCGATGGCTCGCAGTACCTTATCGGCAGTTCAGCGGGTGGCGTTCAACTGCTTACGAAGCTGGATGACGCAACACCGAACAACAGCAGAGATGAGAGGTCGCAGTGAACGGCGCTTTGATGAGCCTTGGAATGTTCGTAGCGCACGGGGGCGGCGCTGGAGCGGGAGTAGCGGCAGGTCCGGGAGGTCTGCAGATCAACGGGCTGGGTGGTACGTCGGCACCATGGACGATCGTCGTCCTGATGACGTTCCTCACGCTGATTCCTTCGTTGCTGTTGTGCGTGACACCGTTTGCGCGGCTGCTGATTGTGTTTCACTTTCTGCGGCAGGCGCTGGGGCTGCAGACGACTCCGTCGAACCAGACGCTGATCGGGCTTTCGATGATCATGACCTTCTTCCTGATGCAGCCGGTTGGACAGACCGTGTACGACACGGCCGTGGTCCCGCTGCAGGATGGAAAGATTACACCTCTCGATGCGCTACAGCGGGCAGGAACTCCGCTGCGAATGTTCATGTCTCATTATGTCCGAGAGAAGGACGTGAACCTGTTCCTCGAGTTGGCGAAGGAACCGCGGCCGCATAAGGTTGAAGACCTTTCGTTTCGCGTGATCCTGCCTTCGTACATTTTGTCGGAGCTGAAGTCGGGCTTCCAGATTGGCACCGTGCTCTTCCTTCCATTCCTGGTGGTGGACATGGTGGTGGCATCGATCACGACCTCGGTCGGCATGATGCAGTTGCCGCCAGTCGTTATCTCGACGCCGCTGAAGCTGCTGCTCTTCCTGATGGTCGATGGATGGCACTTGTTGATCGGATCACTGATGAGGAGCTTTCAGTAATGGGCACAGATGCGGTGGTTACACTCGGTCGATTGATGCTGGAGGAAGTGATGCTCCTCACGGCGCCGATCCTGCTCGTCGCGATCGCGGTCAGCCTCATCGTCAATATCGTCCAGGTACTTACTTCGCTGCAGGACCAGACGCTTTCAAGTGTGCCCCGGTTGCTGGCGACGGGCACGGCACTCTTCGTCCTGATGCCCTGGATGTGGCGTCATCTCAGCACCTACACCTTGTCGCTGTTCTCGGACTTCTCGAAGGTGCTCCAGTGATTCAGATACCTTTCCTGGACGTGATGCAGGCGATGCTGGCCATCAGCGTAAGGCTCTCGGGGCTGTTTCTGTTTGCTCCGTTTCTTGGGAGCACGGTGATTCCGGCACGGATCAAGGCCGCCCTGGTGCTTGCGCTTACGCTGCTGATATATCCGATGGTCTCGCGCAGCTGGCCCGCATTGCCAATGACCGAGTGGCCGATGCTGGTGTTTCGCGAACTGCTTGTAGGAGTCGCACTGGGAATTGCGACCCAGGTTGTATTCGAAGCGGTGCAGATGGCCGGACAGGTTCTGAGCATTCAGATGGGCTACTCGCTGATCAACATTCTCGACCCCAACACGCAGGTGGATACGACGGTGGTTGCGATGTTTCATAGCTCCATCGCAATGCTGATCTTCCTCAGGCTGGACGTTCACCTGTGGCTGCTGCGGGCGATAGGGAACAGCTTCACCTATCTTCCACCGGGTGGGGCAAAGCTCAATGAGCCGCTGGTGATGGCACTTGTCGGAGCGGGCACAGCCATTCTTTCGACCGGCGTGCAGATTGCGGCACCGGTTTTATCGGCCACGCTTTTGACGGACATTGTGCTTGGCCTGCTGGGCAAGGCATCGCCCCAGCTTCCGCTTATGCTGCTTGGTCCGGCTGTGAAGAGTTTGCTTGGCCTATCCATTCTTTTCATCTCGCTCAAGTATTGGCCGGAGATGTTTCGCAACCTTTTCCTCGACTCGCTAGGCTATGCCGACCGAGTCCTTCACCTCGCAAAGTAACGCACACGCCGCAAATATAGGACAAGCGCCGACACATGCCTGAGTCGAATAAAACAGAGCAAGCTACACCCAAACGCCGTGAGAAGGCCCGCGAACAGGGCCAGGTCGCGCGTTCGAAGGAGCTGCCCAGTGTGCTTGCTCTGGTTGGGGCTGTCGCTGCGCTGGCCATGATGTGCCGTGGGGCGGTGACCCACTGGACGACCTTCTATAGGAACGTGCTCGACTCCGCCGCGACCGGCGACTTCCAGAGCGGAGGTCCGATCTTCTTCTGGAGCGCGGTTGAGGTGTTTCGCTGGATCGTGCCGGTGCTGTTGACGGCGATGCTGCTTTCGGTTGCGGCGGGCGTAGCGCAAGGGGGGATCAGCATCGCACCCGAGGCGTTGATGCTGAAGTTTGAGCGGTTCAACCCTGCGTCGAAGTTGGGCCAGATCTTTTCGGTAGCAGGCCTCAACAATCTGTTGAAGTCGCTGTTGCCGTTTGGAGCGATCGCATGGATCGCGGAGAGCTGCATGTCCTCGCACTGGGGACTGATGATTCGCGCCTCTTCGTTTGGCTTGAAGATGCTTGCGTCTACGATCGGCAGCATGATGTACGAGGTGGGATGGAAGGCGAGCCTGGTCCTGATCGCATGGTCTGGTGTCGACTACCTGTTGACCTGGCAGAAGATGGAAGGCGATCTGAAGATGAGTCGCGAAGAGATCAAGGAAGAACATAAGTCGAGCGAAGGAAACCCGGTCAGCAAGGGCAGAATCCGCCGGATGCAGCGGCGAATGCGGAAGAAGCAGGCGCTGGAACTGGCGGCTACAGCGACCGTGATTGTGACGAATCCGACCCACTATGCGGTCGCATTGCGCTACACGCCGGACATGCCCGCACCGATCGTCGTCACGAAGGGAATGAATCTCCTGGCGCAGGAGATCAAAGCAATTGGCGCGGAGAACGGCGTTCTTCTTCTGGAGAACAAACCGCTCGCGCAGGCGTTGTATAAGACGGTTGAAATTGGCGGCTCGATTCCGTCGGCGCTCTATCAGGCCGTGGCGGATATTCTCGTGATCGTCTTCAGAGCACAGGCAGAGGTAAGAATGCAGGAGCAGCGGCGACGTAGCCGTAACGCGTCCGGAGAGCTGGTGCGCGGATGAGTGAAAAAAAGGGTTTGCTAAAGACGCTGGCTTCATCGGGTGAGTGGGTTGTGCCGATGGCTGCGGTGTCGATGGTCTTCGTGATGCTGGTGCCGTTGCCGAGTATCTTGTTGGACCTGATGCTGACGGTCAGCATTACGGCGTCGGTGTTGGTGCTGCTGACAGCGGTGCAGATTCTGCGGCCAGTTGAGTTCTCGGTGTTTCCGAGTCTTCTTCTGCTGCTGACGATGCTTCGCCTTTCGCTCGATCTTGCGAGCACGCGACGTATTCTGCTGCACGGGAACGAAGGTTCGTCGGCTGCGGGAAAAGTCATCGAAGCGTTTGGGCAGTTTGTGGTCGGCGGCAACTATGTTGTCGGCTTCGTGATCTTCCTGGCGTTGATCGCGATCCAGTATCTCGTCATCAGCCATGGTGCTGTGCGTACGGCCGAAGTTACGGCGCGCTTCACACTGGACGCTATGCCCGGTAAGCAGATGGCGATCGACGCCGATCTTAACGCCGGTCTCATCAACGAGCAGCAGGCCCGCAAGCGTCGCGAGAATGTGTCGCGGGAGGCCGAGTTCTGCGGTGCGATGGACGGTGCCGCGAGATTCTCTCAGCGAGACTCGCTCGCAACCATCCTGATCATGGCGATCAACATCATCGCCGGATTTTTGATTGGAGTCTTTCAGCAGGGCATTCCCTTCCAGGAGGCATTGAAGACCTATACGATCCTGACCGTTGGCGATGGACTGGTATCGATCCTGCCTTCGCTGCTGGTGTCGGTGGCGGGCGGTATCGTGGTCACACGCGCGGCTTCGAAGGAATCGCTCGGCGTCAACGTGCAGAGGCAACTCCTTAGCAGTCCACGGCTGCTTTGGATCGGCGGTGGCGTGCTCGCGGCACTCGGGTTCATTCCCGGCTTGCCAAAGGTCGCCTTCTTCAGCGTCGCCGGTGCGCTGATGTTTGCTGCGTACAAGATCAAAGATGAGAAGGTTGCTGAAGATCCAGATGCGGTTGAGCCGGCGGCCCTGATGGCAGGCAAGCCTGGAGCAGTTCCCGCGCTTGCGGCTGAGTCGATGGATTCGGTGATGAAGCTCGACGAGTTGATGCTCGAGGTGGGCGTTGGGCTGGTGCCGCTGGTCGATGCGAAGCAGGGCGGTCAATTGCTTGCGCGAGTAAAGGCGCTGCGCAAGAATCTTGCACAACAGCTGGGCTTCCTGGTTCCATCGATTCACATCACCGACAACCTCGCTCTGCACGAAGGTGAGTACGTCGTCTACATTCGCGGGGTCGAGATCGCACGATGGGAGTTGCGTCGCGGGCTTGCGCTGGCAATCAGCTCCGAGGCGGGAGTTCCTAATCTTCCGGGAGAAGAGACACGCGAGCCGGCGTTCGATGTGCCCGCGAAGTGGATCAGCAAGGAACTGCAGGCGCAGGCGATTGCCGCTGGATATGCGGTCGCGGATTCCACTTCTGTGTTAGCTGCGCATCTCGCTGAACTGATCAAGCGCAACGCTTATGAGCTGCTTTCGCGTCATGAGACGAAGCGTCTGATCGACCGCCTGAATGAGTCGCATCCCAAGCTGGTTGAAGAGCTGATTCCGAAGTTGCTGAGCCTGGGAGAGGTGCAGAAGGTCCTGCAGCAATTGCTGCGCGAACAGGTTTCGATCAGGGACCTCGGGACGATCCTTGAAGCGCTGGTCGACACTGCGGCGATCAATAAGAACGGCGTGGCTCTGGTCGAGGCTGCTCGGCAGGCTCTCGGGCGTGGGCTGATTCGGCCTCTGCTCGATACCAAGGGAGAGCTGAGAGTGGTGACGCTCGATGCTTCTATCGAAGAAGAGTGCATGCGCGCTGCCAATGGACAGAGCGGGCAGCTTTCTTCCACAGGCCTTCAGATATCTGTGGCACGTCGCGTGCTAGATAGTTTGCGTGCGTCCTTCGGCGATCAGATTAACGAAGCTCCTCCGGTGCTGTTGTGCTCCTCACCGGGCAGATTCTACCTGCGGCGTTTACTGGAGCCCTTCCTGCCCAAGATCACCGTCATCTCTCCAAGCGAGATACCGGCGATGACGATGGTGCAGTCGGTAGGAGTTGTTCGATGACTTTGATTGTGAAGCCGGAGATTGATTTTTGCGCTACAGGATTGGCGCGTGGATTTGAGGGAGGCATATGGCGTTAGCTCACACGGTGTATAGGAACCTATCAGAAGAGACAGGCGAAATAAATCTTCGCAACGAGATGATCCTGCAAGAGCTGCCCCAGGTGCACTACATTGCATCTCGCATCCTGGATCGGCTACCGCAGCAGGTTGAGCTCGACGATCTCGTCAGCGCCGGTGTGCTTGGCCTGCTCGATGCCTATCGCTGCTTCGATCCGACGAAGAACGCCCAGTTCAGCACGTTCGCCAAGTTTCGCATCAAGGGCGCGATCCTCGACAGCCTTCGCGCACTGGATTGGGGATCTCGCGGAATTAGAAGGAAGGGTCGCGAGATTAGCGAGGCGACGACAAAATTAGAGTCTTCGCTCGGGCGCTCGCCGCGCAGTGAAGAGGTTGCTGCGGAGCTTGGCATCACGCTGGTCGCGTTGAACGATGTGCAGAAAGAGTTGAGCTCTCTCTACATCGTGGGCCAGGAAGTTGCGTCGTCGGTCGAAGGCGGAGCCACGGTCGACCTTATCGAGTCTGCAGCCAGCTTGTGGGACAACCCCTTTGAGGTCTACCGCAAGACGGAAGAGAAGGCGCGGCTGGTCAAAGCCGTCAGCGAACTATCCGAGCGGGAGCAGTTGATTCTTTCCCTTTACTACGTAGAGGAGTTGACGATGCGAGAGGTCGCGGAGGTGGTTGATCTCGCCATCTCGCGTGTATCGCAGATCCACGCCGCAGCGCTGCTGAAGCTGAAAGCTTCGCTCGAGGCGAAGCCGCATGAAGAGTTGGCCGAGATGAGCGCCAGGAGCATACGTTGAACGCGACGAAGCAGGAAACTCCCAATAGCGTGTCCGGCAGCGGTCCGACCGTGCTGCCCTGCAACTTCCGTTCGGCGGGCAGGCTCTCGAACGAGAGCGCACGTACGCTCACATCGCTTCACGAACTGGTCGCACGCTATTTGACCAACTCGTTGGACGTCTATCTCGGCACGGGTCTCGAGGTGCGGTTCGCGTCGGTAGAGCAGTTGACGATGGATGAGTTCAAGCTCGCCTGCGTCGCGGGCGGTTACATGCTGCCCTGCGCGACGAAATCGAGCTCCAATACGGTGCTGCTCGAGATCGACAATCCCCTGATGTTCACCATGACCGATTTGCTTCTTGGCGGAACGGGCGAGATGGTGGAGGTTGTGCGCGAAGTCACAGAGATCGACGAAGACATCATGGAAGGCGTCGGCACCTTGATTGCCGCCGAGATTGAGCGGGTCTGGCAGGCTGCCGGCTATGCGCTTACTCCTGGTAAGTGCATTAAGCCGAACTATGCGCACCGGATCTTTCCGCAGACGGAGAAGGTGCTGCACATCAAGTTTGACGTACACGTGGCGAATATGACGGGCACCCTTTCGATGGCCTTCCCCGCCTCGCTTGGCGGGAGCCTGGTGCGCAGCACTCGCGCGGATTATGCGAATGGTAAGGGGTCGAGCTTTGAGCCGCTGCCCGATCTTAGAAAGCGCATTCTCGACTGCAAGTTCTCGCTTGCCGGAGAGCTGACTGGGTTGCGGGTTCCTGTGCGCAACGTTGCGGCGATCGAAGTGGGTAGTGTGCTGCTGTTATCGGCGGCCGTGGCTGACCCGGCGAAGATGATGCTTGAAGGAAAGAGTTACTACGAAGCGTTGCCCGTTCGTCAGGGCAGCAACAAGGCTATGCAACTAGGTCGGCGCATCCAAACGGGCTTGCCGGAAACCGAAAAGAGTGAGGAGCAAAACCATGCAGGTCTCTGAGATGCCAGAGTCGACACGACTTATTGCGGAGGCGTTTCGCGGCGCCTTGAACACAGCGCTTTCCAATTCGTCCACATCGCAGTGGCAGGTGAAGGCGGCCGACGAGTTGTCGTCTGAAAAGCCCGATTCATCCGCGACCGTGGGATATCGGTTCACCTTCAGCGGAGCCAGCTCTGGCGACGTGATCGTCGGGGTCTATTACTCGATGCTGGGACGGTTCAGATTTCGGGACTTGGATGACGATACGACGGCACAGAAGAACCAGCTGCTGTCTGCTCTTCAGGGCCGTGTCTCTCTGCTCGAAGAATCGTTGTCGAAGGCTGGGGCTGTCGCGATCAAGGTTGAGTTAGTGGACAACCCTGTGCTTGGCGATCACCAGGTTCTCCAATTGAACTGCCGCCCCGAGTCAGAGGGCGAAGAAGCCGGCGTTGCGGTACACCTTTGCATGAGCACGAAGCTTCTCGTCGATCTCAAGCCGGCTGCGGCCTCACCGTTTGTGTTTCCCCAGGCTGCTGAAGCCGCGGCTAATCTCGATCTTGTGATGGATGTGGAGCTCAATGTCACGCTGCGCTTCGGTCAGCGACAGCTCGCTCTGCGCGAGGTGCTTGAGCTTACGAGCGGGTCGGTGGTCGAACTTGACCGCCAGGTTGACGAGCCTATCGAGTTGATTCTTGATGGCAGAGTCGTAGCTCGTGGAGAGGCCGTAATCATCGATGGCAACTACGGGATGCGGGTCACGCAAGTCCTTCAACCCTTCATCGCTTAGGACACTGAACGGAAGCGAGCAGCACTCCCTGGAATGCTGAACTATCGGCAGCCTTATGCCGATATGCAAGTGACCAGGAAGAGGACAGAATCCCACTATGCAACACGAGCCGCACAGCAGAGACAGTGGTGTAACAGGGCCTCCCAGATACTCTGTCGATGCCTACGCGCAGTCGGTTGCTGACATTCTTCCGGGCCTGCCGATTTTGACGACAACAAGGTTGCAGCTTGAGCTTCTGCTCAACGACCCGGTCGTCGATCTGAGGGCGGTCACCGATGTGATCCTCGCCGATGTTGGAGCGACGCTTCAGATTCTGAGAACCGTTGGCCGTGAGTTCACGGCGACCGATGGCCGGCCGGACAGGATCGAGGACTGCATCGTAAGCCTCAGCGCGGCTCGCTGCCACCAGGTAGTCTGCGCGCCCAATGACTCTGAGTCAGAGACCTTCGCTGAAGAGTGGCAGTTCCGCCGGATGCGGGCTGAGCGCGCGCGCGAACTTGCCAGAGACCGCGAGGGATTTTCCCCGGAAGAGGCGTATCTCGTAGGGCTGCTCCATCGGCTCGGCACGATTCCTCATCTTCTGGGATGGAACATCAACACTTCCACCAGTGACGAAGACGATGCGCTTGGCGTCATGCTGGCGTTCCACTGGAATCTTCCCGACTGCGTTCTTTCTGCTTCAAGCGAGCGGCACGAAGATGCAGAGACGGCGAAGTGGCGCGATATCTTAGAACGTGCCGACCAGCTCACTCAGCAATCGACCCTCTAACGTTCACTAAAAAATGCCCCTAATTCCGGGGCATTTTTTTCTGTGAGTTGCATGAGAGAGGCCCTTACACCTTCGGGTTATGCTGCAGTTCGGAGCTTCTCATGATGCACTTAGTTACTTCTATTCCAAGCAAAATTCATTCGGAAAACTAGGCAAAATGTGCCGTTCGATTTGGCATTTCCATTGCAATATCCTCCAGTGAGGATTCTTCATGGATAGCGGACTCTACGCAGCATGCACGGCCCTGATGGCACGCACGGACGCCCTGGACACGATCGCCAACAACATGGCTAACAGCAGCACGAGCGGATTTCGGCAACGTCATACGACCTTCAGTTCGGTGCTTGCGGGCTCGGGCCAGCAGCTGAACTCGCAGCTCAATGTGGTGACGAACAGCTATGGCTTGTTGGGTAACTCGAAGCTGGACCTGCAGGCGGGCTCGCTTCAACACACCGGCAATGAGCTGGATCTTGGAATTGATGGGCCGGGCTTCTTTCAAGTAAAGACTTCGACGGGTGGAACGGCTTATACCCGTAACGGCAGCTTCCAGGTATCCACTGCCGGGCAGCTGGTTACTTCTACCGGCGATCCGGTTATGGGTGCAAGCGGCCCTATCAGCATTCCAAAGGGCGCTTCGGTCACTGTCAGCGCTGATGGAACTGTCTCCACCGATGGCGCGATTGCGGGCAAGCTGAAAGTTGTGGAGTTCACGCCGACAGCGGATCCGCAGAGTCTAGGCGCGACTTATTACACAGTTCCCGACAAGGATGTCGTCAACTCGTCGCTCTCACAGGTGCGGCAGGGATCTCTTGAAGGCTCAAACGTAAACCCTGTCTCCAGCGTGGTGGAACTCATCAACGCGCAGCGTGCCATGGAAGGCATGCGTCATGCTCTCACCATGATCGACTCAGAGATTGACAAGACCGCCGCGCAGGACCTCCCGCGCGTTAGCTAACTAACAGCTTTTATCTGAAAGGAACTACCCATGATTCGTGCTCTTTACACGGCTGCCAGCGGTATGACGGCTCAGCAGATGAACCTGGATAACATCGCGAACAACCTTGCCAACTCCAGCACAACCGGCTTCCAGCAGCGGCGGGTTGCGTTCTCCGACATGCTGTATCAAAGCACGACGGCACCGGGATCGGCAGCGACGTCACAGACAACGAATGCCTCCGGCCTGCAGGTGGGACTTGGCGTGCGGCCTACCTCGACGGAGACGATTCAGACCCAGGGTGACTTCAACACGACGGGTAGCCCGCTTGATATGGCCATCTCCGGCGGCGGCTTCTTCCAGATTCTTCTTCCCAACGGCCAGACGGGCTATTCAAGGGCCGGGTCGTTCCGTCCGGATGCACAGGGTGTTGTTGTGACGAGCGACGGCAATCCGCTGCAGCCTTCCATCACAATCCCGCCGGACGCGACGAACGTCACGATTGGCAACGATGGTACGGTCAGCGTGACGCAGCCGGGAACGACAACTGCGTCTCAGGTAGGACAGATCCAGCTCGCGACGTTTGTCAATCCAGGTGGACTGAACAGCGTGGGTAATAACCTCTTCCTCGCGACTACGGCTTCGGGCGATCCGATCATCGGAAATCCTGGCGGCGCTGAAGGCATCGGCACGATTCAACAGGGTGTGCTCGAGGAGTCCAACGTCAGCGTCGTCGATCAGTTTGTACAGATGATCGTCGCGCAGCGGTCTTACGAATCGAACTCGCGGGTTGTGAAAGCTGCCGACGAGATGCTTCAACAGTTGAACCAACTCTCGCAATAGGAAGCAGCAGCCATGACGCAGCAGGTCATCCATCGCACCGGGTTCAAGTGGTCCGAGATCTTTATCTATGCCGCTATCGGCCTCGGTCCACTTGGTCTCGCAATCTCCTCCTCGGCGCAGGCGTTGCCGACTCGCTTCGTGATCGAAGCCTCGCAGGTAACTCGGGCGATGGGAGAAGCGTCGCTTCCCACGGACGGTGTCGAGGTCAAGCTGGCTGCGCCGTTTACATCCTCGGTGGCGAATGCAAAGGTCGAGGTCGAGTCGATATCGTCCATCGGCGCTCATGCGGTGCGTATGCGTCTCGCATGCAGTGATCGTGGCCAGTGCGTGCCTTTCTTTGCGGTCGCTACCTTCCCGGATGCGATCGATGCCACCAAGCTGCATGGAGTGAAGACGCCGCAACTAGCGGGACGACAGAATTCGGCGAGCCCGAACCAAGCTGATGTGAAGGTGAAGTCCACTCCTGCTAGCGATACCGCGAGTGTGCGCGCTGGAGCGCCCGTGACGCTCGAACTCGATGAGGACAAGATTCATATCCGGCTCGAGGTGATCTGCCTACAGGGCGGTACCGCCGGCAACCGGGTACGCGTGTCTTCGCTCGACCATAAACAGATCTATACCGCTCAGGTTGTCACACCCACCCTCTTGAAAGGGGAGTTCCTCAAATGAGCCGCTTTTCTTCACTGATGAAAGGTCTCTGCGTTGTGCAGGCTGTTGGACTTGCAACGCTCTCCGCAAACGCCGGCATCAAGCCGGTCAAGAAGACTTCGCAGGAGTTACGCGCTGACTATCTTACCCATCTGAGCGAGCAGTACATGCCGCCGCCGAACCCGAAGACTGTCGGAAGCCTATGGTCTGCTGCGAACGCGCTTGGCGATCTCTCTTCGGACTATAGGGCGCGCAATGTGAACGACACGATCATCGTGCAGGTCTCGGTGCAGACGACTGCGGCGCAGAGCGGCGACGTAAACAGCTCTCGGGCGTTCAACGCGGCCTCCGGAATCACAGGGCTTGTCGGCGACATCGCCACCAAGGGATTGAATCCATTGTTCAATGCGAACTCCACGTCCACGCTGAAGGGTTCTGGTGCAACAGCCTCTAACACCACCTTCTCTACGAATCTGACGGGTCAAATCATCGCCGTGCTGGCGAACGGAAACATGGTGATCGAGGCTGAACGCAAGATCGCTATGAACAACCAGCACGAAGACCTGATTATCCGGGGCATCGTTCGACCTGGTGATATCAGCTCCGCGAATACCATCCCGTCGGCCGCTCTCGGCAACCTTGAGATCGAGATGAAGGGTAAAGGAATTATCTCCGACAGCGTGCGCCCGCCAAACATTCTTACCCGTACCGTCCTTTGGCTCTTCGGCTTCTGACTTTGTGGACTCACCCATTTCAACCTTGTTCTCGGGGCAACATTTGATGCGACGGCTTTTATCCTATTTCGTTTGTCTCTGCCTGCTGGCGCAGATGACTTCCTTACCAGCCATGGCGACGAGCATGGACCACAAGGTATTGCTGCGTGATATCGCCGATGTCGAAGGCGTGCGCGACAACCAGCTTGTGGGCTATGGCCTGGTTGTCGGGCTGCAAGGGACTGGCGACCGGCAGCAGACTTTCTTCACCGTGCAGACACTCGCGAATGCGATGAAGCGCATGGGCGTGCAGATCTCTCCGGCACAGGTGGTGGTCAAGAACGTTGCTGCGGTCTTCATCACGACGTCATTGCCCGCGTTCTCGCGGAACGGAATGAAGCTCGATATCACTGTCTCCTCTGCCGGAGACGCGAAGAGCCTCGAAGGCGGTGTCCTGCTGATGACGTCGTTGCGAGGTCCCGATGGGCAGGTCTATGCAGAGGCGCAGGGCCCCCTAACGCTTGGCGGCTACAGCGAGGGCATATCGGGCAATACAAAGTCGATCAATCATCCGACGACGGGCAGAATTCCCGGCGGGGCTATTGTGGAGCGCGAGGCGCAGGTGGACCTGAGCCAGTTCCATACCGTCTCCTTCGTTCTACGGAATCCCGACTTCACGGCGACCAAGGACATGGCCGACATCATCAATCACGAGTTTCACAATCCGGTTGCTACCCAACTGGATAACCGGACGGTCCAGATCGATGTGAAGGGAACCGGGACAACATCTGTTCCGTTGCTGATCGCCCAGGTGCAGTCGCTGGCGATCAACTTCCATGCGCCGGCCAAGGTGGTCATCAATGAGCGAACTGGAACCATCGTTATGGGTGGCAACGTGACGCTCTCGCCGGTCTCGGTGCTCCACGGCAGCCTGAGCATTCAAGTTGAGACGACCTACGCCGTATCGCAGCCCCTGCCGTTCAGCAATACGGGAACGACGACGCCCGTCGCGAATACGACCGTGGCGGTCAAGGACCTTCCGGCGCAATCGATTCGACTCGAAAATGGGGCGAATGTAGACGACCTGATTCGCGGGCTTCACGCCATCGGCGCTACCTCGCACGACATCGTGGCCATCCTGCAGGCGATCAAGTCATCGGGCGGTCTGCAGGCCGATCTGGAGGTGATCTAAATGTTTGACTCTTCGAGTTTGCTTATCTCTCAATCAGGCTTGCAGGACGCGCAGGCGGCCCGGCTGCTGAGCGGCGCAAAGACAGCATCCACTTCGACATCGGCCACAGCCACTTCTACCGGCGCTTCGGGGACAGAAGACGCGAAGATCGACAAGGCGGGCCATGACTTCGAGTCGATCCTGCTGGGGAGCTGGCTGAGCCAGGCTGAACAGAGCTTCGCGAAGGTTCCCGGCGGCGACGGCCAGGATGAGGACGACGACTCCGGCAAGGACCAGTTCCAGGGGATCGCCATGCAGGCGCTGGCGGGATCACTTACGGCATCGGGCGGAATCGGGATCGCCAAGATGATTACGTCGAATCTGCACAAAGCGGCTGACCACAAAGCAGAATCTGCCGCTGCAACTAAAGTTGAGGGTTCCGAAAGGGCGAAGATTTCGGCCGGCGGTGGAAAAGAGTGAAAAAAGCGGCCTTCTGTTGAACAGCTTTCGGGGAACTGCCGATAGTGAAGTCGTTCAAAGGAGGTGTGTTGTATGGTCGTCGATCGTTTTGGCGTTGCAACAACCGATTTTACCAAGCCCGTCCAGGCAAAAACCCTGGCCACCAGCGCTTCTGCGAAGCCCGCAGCCAGCGTTCAACCTAAACAAACGGCGGTAGATACCACCAACTTCACCGCCGCAACCAACACCGTGCAGACCCTGAGCAAGACAGCTTTGCAGACCACGCCAACGCGGCAGGCAAAGGTTGAAGCGCTCCGGCAGGCAGTCAATTCAGCCCAGTACCAGCTGGATAGTGTGAAGATCTCTGAGTCGATCGCGAACTCCGACGTTTAGAGGCCTCGAAAAGAGTCCCGATAACCAGGCATCGCGAAGAGCTCAGCTAACCGGCAGATCAGAGAATTTATGCAGAGGGAAGCGATGCATCTTTGGAAGCAACAGTTATCGCCGGACGAAGGCAAAGAATACCTCGCAAACCTGCAGTGTCTTGCGGGGGAGCTCGAGACGGCGATGAACTGCATCGCGCGCCAAGAGCTTTCCCCGTTGCAAGAGAGCATTAAGGTGCAGCAGGCAGCCTGCTCGCGCCTCGCTCACATTCAGCGCGGAAGAAGTGCGAAGCTTTCCGCCGACCGGGCCCTCAGCGCGAACTGTGAAGAGTCTGATCTTTCTTTCCAGATCGAAGAGGCCATCGCGTCGGTCCTTGTGCTCAACAAGAGATATGCCGCATTGCTACGCCACTCCGGCGAGACTCTGCGGCTATTCGCCGGCCTTTTCCGTAGCTACCAAGGTTCAACCCACTCGACCTCTGGCGTCCAGGCGAACCTTCAAACCTGGTCCTGCGAAGTCTGAGGAGATAACGATATGGCAACTCTAAGTTCCGCACTTTCGATCGCCACCCAGTCGCTTCAGGCCCAGGAGCTTGAGCTGCAGGTCGCGAACAATAACATCGCCAACGCCAGCACGACCGGCTATGCCCGCGAGACTGTAAGTCTCAGTGAGTCGACGACGTCGAAGGACGGCAAGCTCCAGGTGGGCAATGGCGTGAACGTGACCAGCGTCACCTCCGTGCGCAACGATCTGTTGACCCTGCGGATCCAGCAGCAAACGAGCCAGCAGTCGAGTTCCGACGCACAGGTGAACGCGCTGAACCAGATTCAGACGCTGTTTCCCAGCACCGGGACGAGCCTGGCCAGCAGCCTCTCGACATTCTTCAGCAATCTTTCGGCGCTTTCGACGAACCCCAGCAACTCTGCAGACCGCCAGACGGCGATCCAGGGCGCGCAGGCACTCGTCAGCCAGTTCAATTCCATCTCGGCCGGACTTTCGGGTCCTGCCAGCACTTTGAATACGACGGTTACGACCGATGTGTCGCAGATCAATCAGCTCGCATCGCAGGCGGCGCAGTTGAACCTGGAGCTGGAACAGCAGAACTCGCAGGGCCAGAATCTGGGACCGATCGGCGACCAGCTGAACCAGGTTGAACTGCAGCTCGCCCAGCTGACGAACATCTCGGTGACCCATTCCTCTCAGGGCGATACCATCACGACCGGTAGCGGAACGGCGCTGGTGCTGGGAAATCAGAGCTACGCCCTCTCGACCTCGACGGATTCGAATGGCAATCAGAAGATCCTCGATCAGAACGGGTCGGACATCACGACTCAGATCTCCGGTGGAGATCTTGGCGGAACGATCCAGGTCCGCGACACGCAGATTCCTTCACTGCTGACTTCTCTGGACACGCTTGCAAACCAGTTCGCGACCGCCTTCAACACGGCGCAGAGCAAGGGCTACGACGAGAATGGCAATGCCGGCACGGCGTTGTTCAGCGTATCGAGCACGGTGGCCGGATCGGCTGCTTCTCTTAAGCTGGCGACGACGGACCCCGCTGCCATCGCCGCAAGCTCCGACGGCTCCTCCGGCAGCAACGGCAATGTGGCGAACCTGACCGCGCTGCAGGATGCTCCGTTGTCCTCGGGCCTGAGCGCGACGGGGCAATCCGCGAACCTGGTCTACCTGATTGGCAGCTACACGGCCACCGCGAATTCGGAGTCGACCTCGATCTCGCAGAGCCTGACCGCGCTCAACAACCAGCAGGGATCGATCTCTGGTGTGTCAATCGATCAGGAGTCGGCAAACCTTATCCAGTATCAGCAGGCTTATGCGGCAGCGGCCAAGGTCGTCAGCACCATCCAGAGCTTGTTCGACACCACGATCAATATGATTCAGTGAGGCTTCAACTATGCGGTTCAATCCAAGCTTAAACGCAAGCGTCATCATCGACATCCAGAACAGCGAACAGGCCGTGCAGACAGCGTTCCAGCAGGTCTCTACGGGCCTGAAGGTCAACCAGCCGTCGGACGATCCGTCAGCTTCGTCGTCTTATATTCAGTTGCAGGCGCAGGCTGCCAACGTCGACCAGTATTCGTCCAACGCGTCGTCGGTGCTTTCGCAGGCGCAGACTGCGGACTCCGTGCTCACC
Organism: Granulicella aggregans; assembly: GCF_014203275.1. Taxonomy (GTDB): domain Bacteria; phylum Acidobacteriota; class Terriglobia; order Terriglobales; family Acidobacteriaceae; genus Edaphobacter. The sequence goes on along the minus strand of NZ_JACHIP010000001.1, from coordinate 1,240,111 downwards.
TCCGTGGTGGGGCTGCTGAACCAGGCCATCACGCTTGGCACGGAAGGCGCGAACAGCACGACCTCGAATGCGGACCGGCAGTCGATCGCCACGAACATCCAAGGCATTCTGAGCAATGTCGTAGGCCTGGCCAATACGACATTCCAGGGCATATCTCTCTTTGGCGGCACGGTGAGCGGCAAGGCAGCCTTCACGGCCGATTCAACGTCGTCGACCGGGTACACCTATAACGGAAACACTGGCGTCAACAGTATCTCCGTGGGTAGCTCACTTTCGGTGCAGGCCAATATCCCGGGATCTACTCTGTTTACCAATTCGAGTGCGAATGTACTCGGTGCTCTCAGCAGCCTTGCTTCGGCGTTGCAGGCGGGCAACAGCAGCACCATCGCCATCGCCACTACGGACATCACCTCGGCGCTGCAGTATGTGACCGCGCAGCATGCCGTATATGGCAACACGATCAACCAGCTCACCTCGCAGGAGACTTACCTCTCGCAAGAGAAGGTGACGCTTAGCTCGCGCGAGAACTCGCTTGTCGGCATCGATGCGGCCACGGCCGCGGAGAATCTGACGCAGGCAGAGACGAGCAACTCGTCGGTCCTGGCGGCTGCTGCCAAAGTCATCCAGAACAGCCTGCTCAACTATCTGAAGTAAACGATTCTTTCCAACAGCTCGTAAGAACAACGGCGTCAATCGCAACCACGATTGACGCCGTTGCCGTTTTCGCGTGTGGGGTGCTGGATGGGCTCTCGATAAGTGGTGGTTGCGCGCTCTTGATCGAGGTGGTGCCTGGAGTGATTAGGAACCAGAGCATCTCGACGGATTACAAATCATCTGAAAGCCATCGTCCCCTGCATTCTGTACGTGCCGCCTCAGCTGATTCGCGGCACGAGCGGAATGGGGGGATTCTTCGCAGGGACCCAGAATGACGCCACAGAAATGTGGTGATGAGCCCTAGAGTTTATCGAGGCCGTGGGCTGCGTCGTCGCCATTGGAGACGAGATCTGTAGCTGAGCGATCCGGGAGGTGAACTGGTAGGAACTTACTCCAGGACTTCGACCGCATCCGAAGTGGGGGCGCCGATTTGAGAACGAGCTCAGGCTGAATAGAGTTGACTAAGGATCAGGCCGCTGCGCCGACCTAGTGAGGATAACGTCCTCCGAGTTATCCCGGATATCCGAGGCGGGCTAGTTGTCTGGTAAGTCAGCGAGCCAAACAAAAAAATGGCGACCTGAAATGTTCAGGTCGCCTCGGAGCCCTTAGTAGGGAAGTGATCGTCGATCTAGAAGGAGCACGAGAACGAGAGCCGAGCCTCTGCCGGTTCGGCGCGCTCTGTCGCCGCTTGATCCACCGTCGACGAAAGAGGGGCCGGGTTACGGCGTTCCATCGTCGAGCTGTCAAGCTGTTGCCACGCTTCGCGAACTTCTAGGACGATCTGAATCTGTTGATGAAGAATGGCGGAGGATAACTTGAATTGCGCGAGCAGCATCTGGCCGCGGATGTGGGCGTAAAAGCGTTTTACCTGATTGGCTGTTATGCCGCCCTTGTCCATATCGAGCATCGCTTCCAACTGTTGAAGAACCTTGAAGGCATGGACCAGCTGGTCGCACCGGCCCTGGATGTCGCCTTTGTCGATTGCTTCGGCAGCGCGCCGGATGTCTCCCATCAAAGTGTCGTGCAACGCGATCACAAGGCCTACTACGGAAGCCTGTTGCGTCGCGGCGCGACGATATTCAAGTGAAGCAGTGTTATTTGTCATGTCGATCTCGTCATCGCAAGTTTTAGGAGCTGGTGGAGTTCGGGTTGAGCAGCGCGTTGATCTGCTTGAGCTTCTGCGGCAGCTGCTGAATCGCGATGTCGGCGGCGTTGTATTGAGCCGTCAAAATGGTCTGCTGCGAGGCGAGGTAGACCTCAAGCGTACTGATCTGATCTGTGAGGTCCTTGTTCTCTGAGCTGATGCTCTGGAGATCTACCGTAAAAGCTCCCTGCGTGGGGTCGGTGTAGGTGTTGAGCGTAGAGGTAAGCGATGCAGCAAATCCGTTGACCGCAGTGCCCTGAAAGAAGGTCGTCAACGCGGAGTTGTTGGACTGGATAGCGGTGGTCAGCTTCGTAGTGTCTACGGTCAGGGTGCCGTCGGATTTTGTTGAAATTCCGAGTGAGTCCAACGAGAGAAAACTACCGCTGGTGGCGCTGTAGTTTGTAGAAGCGAGAAGCGCACTCTGGAGACTCTGCGCGGCACTGTCGGTCTGCAAGATACCGCCGGTCTGAGTGGACTTGTTGTAGGTGATCGTCGTATTGGTATCGGTGATCAGGTTGTTATATGCGGTGACGAAGGCGTTGACCGCAGAGGTGATCGCCGAGGTATCCGGGGCGAGGCCCAGCGCAATGGGGGTGGCCGGCGTCGTGAGGTCTGCGCTGGCGGGGGCAGCTCCGAGCAGATTCAACGTAACACCGTTGATCGCTCCGGTGACGGTGTTGCTCGAGCTAGTGAGGGGTACACCATCGACGGTCAGAGAGGCGTCGGTACCGGTGCCGGAGCGAGTGAATCCAATGCTTCCGCCGGTGGCAATCGAAAAATCGCCGGCGGCTCCCGAAACCGTGGAGACGAGGGCAAGCCTGGCGCCGGAGCTGTCGGTGACGACGCTCGCAGTCACACCGAGGGCCTGGCCATTGATGGACGCAGCAAGCTGGTCGAGCGTATTGACGCTACCGCTGCCGGTTGGAATGGATGTCGTGGTCGAACCGACGGTGATGCTGAAACTGCCAGTCGGCAACTGGGTAGAGCTGGTGCCTTCCTTGGCAGAGTACCAGGAACCTGTAGAGGCGAGGTTGCTGATAGTCACGACGTGGTTGCCGGTCGTGGTGCCGTCTGTCGCGGTCGCGGTGAGGAGGCTGGTATTGGAGCTGGTCGCGGTGACCGTGCTGAGAGCGCCGGTCGTGCTTTGGAGTGCGCTAAGAGCGTCGCTCAAAGCAGAGGCATCGCTGTTGAGCGCGTTGATGGCCGAGGTCTGGCTTGCCAGGGCGGTCTGCTGTGCTTGCCATCCGCGTTCCGGAGCGCGATCGGCATAGAGGATGCTGGCGACCGCAGAAGTTACGTCGATCCCAGTAGAACCGCCGAGAGCGGAAAGGACCGATGTGAGTGTAGAGGATGTTGTGCTCATGCGATGCAGACTCCTTGGGTAATCCAGCGAGGTCAAACAATGATGGCTGCGGTCGCTGCCAGAAGCTCAGCGACCGCATCCACTTCGTTTTACTGGAGAAGCTTGAGGACGGTCTGCGCCTGCTGGTTAGCCTGCTGCAGTGCCGAGATACCGGTCTGCTGAAGGATGCTGTACTTGGTGTCGGCTGCAACCACGCTGCTGATGTCGGCAGAGGTGATCGAGCTGGAAGCGGTGGTCAGGTTCTGCGACTCGTTGGTGTCAACGGTCGAAGCGGCCTGGAGCTGCTCAACGGTGGCGCCGAGCGTGCCACGCTGTGCCGAGACGGTGGAGATCGCTGCGGTGAGAGCGGTCAGAGCAGACTGCGCTCCGCTGGCCGAGGTGAGGGTGGAGGAACTGAGGCCGAGCGAGGTGGTCGTCAGAGCGGCAACAGCTGCACCGATGGTGACCGTACCGCCCGAGGTTCCGTCGCTGGTGAAGGCCGAAACGGTCGAGCCGAAGACAGCCGTGCCGTTGAAGTTGGTGGAGGTGCCGATGTTGCCGATCTGCGTGAGCAGAGCCTGGAACTCGGTGTTGATGGCGGTCGACTGTGAGGTGCTGAGACCGGTGCTGGAAGCTTCGGTGGCGAGCGTGACAGAGCGGTTGAGGAGAGCGGTGACCTGCGCCAGGGCGCCGTCAGCGGTCTGCAAGGAACCAACTGCGTTGGTTGCGTTGAGCGAGGACTGGTTGAGGGCAGCGACGTTCGCGTTCAGACCGTCGGAGATGGCGAGACCGGCGGCATCGTCGGAACCGGAGTTGATGCGTGATCCCGAGGAAAGCTGCTGGAGGCTCTTGGCCGCAGCTGCCGAGGTGACAGCGAGTTGGTTTTCAGCCTGAAGCGCGGAGATGTTGTTCAAGATGCTGAGTGACATTGTGTTGCTCCTTTGTGGTTAGCGGTGTAGTAGTTCTGCTTCTGAATTGTTGCGCCTCTTGAGCTTTGCTCTTTCAGGCTGCCCATCTCGGTGCAGGACTTCTATCGACCGCCCCGTCAAAGCCGTTCAGGGGTGATCGCAAGAATTCTTTACCGGGGCCTAAGTGAGCGTCGCTGAGATAGAGATGAAAGGGTGTAGAGCAAATTTCTCTCATAAACCTCTCATCTTTGCCCGATATTCCAAGAGCGATAAAACATTGGGTGACCTGCACTGTGCATAGCATTTAGCCTGCCGTTTGTTCATAGCTCCATCTACATCTTTGGCACGATACGTGCACCTATCTATTTCTGATAGATAGATAACTATGAACAAGCGCCGCGTTGATAAGAGCACTCTGCTTGGCACATTTCTTGCAGTCGCAGGAATTGTTGGCGGTCTTGTTCTTGATGGAGGAAGCGTTCGGCAGATCCTTCAGCCCTCTGCGGCACTCATTGTTCTAGCGGGCACGCTCGGCGTCGTTCTCATTCAGTTCCCGATGAAGACAGTAATGGATACGATTAAAGTTCTGCCCACTATCTTCTATGAGCGTTCGTCTAAGGCGACCGATACGTTGGAAGAGATGGTCTCCTACTGCACCCAGGCTCGCAGGCATGGGATTCTGCGGCTGGACTCGCAGTTGGCGGATATCGAAGATAAGTTCCTGCGGAAGGCTCTCACCTTTGCAGTCGATGGTGCCCATCCCCAGACGATGCGAGAGAATATGGAGCTTGAACTCGACCTGCTGGACGAGCGCGAACTTGGCGCGGTGAAGTTGCTTGAGGCCTCAGGCGGGTTTGCGCCAACGCTTGGCATCATGGGTGCCGTGCTAGGGCTCATTCAAGTGATGCAGCGCATGGACAATGTCACGGAGATTGGTAGAGGCATCGCAATAGCTTTCGTCTCCACGCTGTATGGACTTGGTCTTGCCAACATTCTGCTCCTACCTTTGGCGGGCAAACTCCGGATTCGCATTCGCGAGCGGCAGATTGCACGCGAGATGGTCCTTGAAGCAGTGCTTGCAATTATGGATGGCATGGGCCCGCGCGCCTTACGAGAGCGCCTAGAATGCTATCTCGCTGAAGAGGCGGTCAAGGTAGAAGTGATCTCCAGGCCGGAGCTGGCCGCGTAATGAGGCGTGCTGCTGGATTGAGACGATCTTCGAAGCGTGAAGAAGAAGCGGCCCCGTCGCATGATCGCTGGCTGCTCTCCTATGCAGACTTTGTCACGCTGCTGCTTGCCGTCTTCATTGTGTTGTTCGCGTTCTCGCGTGGCCGCAGCAAGAGCGTTCAAACAGTGTCCGCCGGGATCCACGCCGGCTTTGAGAAGCTGAGCGCTCACGATGATCCCAAGCCCGATACCGGGCCGACGGATGCGGCCAACCCCCTTCCGCCGGCACCCGTGATGCCCGCCCCTTTGCCCGTCGACACGACGCAGTTGAAGACGCAGCTAGAGGGAGTGCTGGGCGATGCCATCGACAAGCACGAGATCGTGGTGCAGCAGACGACTGAAGGCCTGATCATTAGCCTGCGCGACTTCGGCTTCTTCAAGTCGGGTGATGCGACGCTGCTGCCGGGAGCGGCTGAGCAACTGCGCAAGACGGCCCATGTGTTGATGGACCACCATCTTGAGTTGCGCGTTGAAGGACACTCCGACAACCAGCCGATTCATACTCCGCTCTTCCAGTCCAACTGGCAGCTCTCTTCAGCGCGTGCAACGAGCGTACTTACATTGCTGGTGGATGATGCTGGATTCCCGCCGGATAAGATCTCTGTTGCCGGTTACGGGCCGTACCGCCCGGTTGCGGACAATGCAACTGCCGAAGGCCGCGGCCAGAACCGGAGAGTTGATCTGGTGATCGTCGAACCTAAGGTGAAGGTTGTCCCGCACCCATAGCGTCCGTCACTTGCCTCGACGTAGAAACGAGGGAGTGTCCAGATCGTCGACCTCTTCGGTATGGCTCTTTCGCTCTGAGAACCCAAACGATGGGACGGGAATCTGCGAGTTCCATCTACTCTCAAACAACTCTCCGTTTCGCTCTTCGGTGCCTTCGCGCTGCAGTCTCCGATTGGGATCCGGAAGCGACTTTGGCAGATCATCCTTCACGCCTGGATTGTCAGTTCCCGATGCCCCAACGGTGCCGTTGAACAACGCCATATCGGGTCGACGACCAAGCCCATCGCGAGAGTCCGTGCCCTTCTCAGCGAGTGCCCGTGCAGGTTCTGCCTCTATCGTAACGGGGCGAGAAAGACGAGCCTGACGTCGCTGTACAGGTTCAGTTTCGACCTCAGCTTCGTCGTAGCGGCGGCTCTCTTCTTGCATGTGAGTTTCGGGGTAGGGAGCCAGTTCATGGGTCTCCAGAGGCGCAACGAGTGCGGGGTTGCTTGACTCCGCCACCGCCGGATTCTTAGCCATATTTTCGACAAAGCGGCGTCGCGCCTCGAGGACCTGGGCAAATGCGTTGACTGGCTTGGGCTGGCTTTGTCCTGTGGCCGTTTCTGATTCGGTCTCTGGTTCCGCCTCTGGAAACGAGACGGCAGCATAGGCCGCCATGGCTGCCCGTCGCGTGGTTGACAGGTGCGCCGATGCGGAAACGTTGACCGGGGCGACGAGCGTGCGGTCTTCGGGAGGCGCAAGGGTATTCGCGGCTTTATGCGCGACGATGCGATGCTCCTCGACATCGGGATTGGGCGTCTCCTGATCTTCTACCTCGAAAGCGGGCTCGGCCAGGCGTGCAATCTCGCGGATCGCCTCTATCCAGTCCTCTTCTTCGTCCCGTAGCCGGGGATCCGGCTCCTCATTCGCCGCTAACGGTTCACTCGAATCAAAGCTGGCTGGCTCGAGATCTTCAACCTCAAGGGAATGATGTTGCGGCGGGTCTTCAACCAACACCTCTTCGCCGTCATAGACCTCTACTTCTGCTTCAATCGCTAGATGCTGGTCGGCGTGCTGCGCCGTCTCTTCGATTTGCTCCGAGACCGCTTCCGGCTGCTCGACTTCAAGAGCTTCCACTCCAGGCTCTTCAAAGGTGGCCTCGGAGGCTGTAATCTGCTCTTCTTCGAGGAGTTCAACGTCGACCCCTGCGGTCTCGATCTCTTCAGCTTGCGGCGCTTCAATATCGACTGCTTCAACATCGGTTGTCGCAATCTCGGCTGATGGCACATCGATCGCTTCATGCTGATACGGTAGAGGGCTTTCGGCTAGAGGAGTCTCGTCGATCTGCGGTTCAATGGATGGAATCTTGACCGCAGCTTCTGGCTCCGCAGGCTTGGGTGCAGCAGGTTCCGGCTCTAAAGACTCAGGTATAGCAGGTTCCAGCTCTAGAGGCCCAGGTGCAGCAGGCTCCAGTATTAAAAGTTCCGGTGCAGCGGGCTCTGGTTCTGCAGCTTCCGGCCCATCGGCGCGCAGCAATCTTGCGCGGCGCTCGGAGCGATCTCTTCCGTCGTTGCGGAAGCCGGTTGCGATGACGGTGGCCTTGACCTCATCTCCAAGACGCTCATCGAGGACCGCGCCGAAGATGATGGTTGCATCCTCATGAGCGACGCTTTGGATGACCCTGGACGCGGCGTTTACTTCGCTTAGGCGTAGCGTACTTGAGCCCGTAATGTTGATGAGGATTCCGCGCGCGCCATCGATCGCGCCTTCTTCAAGCAGCGGCGAGGCCATTGCGTCCATGACCGCATCTACCGCGCGGGTGGGGCCTGACCTCGACGCCGTTCCCATGACGGCGTAGCCCATGCCGGCCATGGTCGTCTTCACGTCCGCGAAGTCGCGGTTGATGACGCCTTCGGTGGTGATGATGTCGGTGATGCTCTGGACGGCCTGGCGAAGAAAGTCGTCGGCGATCTTAAACGACTCAAAGAAGGGCGCGTCTTTCGCGACGGAGAGGAGCTTTTCGTTGGGGATGACGATGAGGGTGTCGACGTAGCGGAGCAGGTGATCGATACCCCAATCCGCGATGGCCATTCGACGCTTGCCCTCGAAGTTGAAGGGGCGGGTGACGATGGCGACGGTCAAGGCTCCCATCTCGCTTGCGATGGCTGCGATTACAGGGGCCGCGCCCGTCCCTGTGCCTCCGCCGAGGCCCGCGGTGATGAAGACCATGTCTGCGCCTTCGAGGACTTCGGCGATCTCGTTGACGTCCTGGATCGCGGCGCGGCGGCCGACATTGGGGTCGGACCCGGCGCTCAGGCCATGGGTCAGAAGGGAACCGAGTTGTCCCCGGACTGGGGCTTTCGACACCTCGAGCGCCTGGACGTCGGTGTTGAGGGCGATGAACTCGACGCCTTCCAGGCCGAAGTCGATCATGCGATCGATGGCGTTGCTGCCGCCGCCGCCGACACCGACCACCTTGATGCGGGCACCGTGCGCTACGTCTTCGGGCTGACGGGCAGGAGCAACAGGGTGTTGTGGCGTTGGCATGAGGTGGAGTTCCTTCAGCGTCCATTCTGACACGCAATCCCCGCAGGGAAGGGTAACGTAGGAAGTTCACCTGTTCGCGAAGTCATGAAGACATGGCCGGTTAGAATGTAGCCATGAATCTTGACCTTGCAGAAGTGGCGCTTCCTATGAGGCTCCGGCTGGAACAGCCAATGACTGACGAGGAATTTCTTCGATTCTGTGCTGCCAATAATTTTCTTCGAGTCGAGCGGGAGGTGAATGGAGAGATTCTCGTGATGACACCTGCGAATAGCAGAACAAGCCGGATCAATATTCAAATTAGCCGTTTTCTTGCGGAGTGGGCAGAGGAGGACGGTCGAGGTGTTGCTTTCGATTCGAGTGGTGGCTTTACCCTGCCGGATGGCTCCATGCGCAGCCCGGATACTGCGTGGATACTGCGCTCTCGGTGGAACGCGCTATCCGACACTCAGCAGTCTAGCTTCGCGCCGATCTGCCCTGATTTCGTGATCGAACTCCGATCGCCGAGCGACAAGCTTCTTGCTGTCCGAGCGAAGATGGAGATGTGGATCGCGAACGGAGCTCAAGTCGCGTGGCTCATCGATCCAGAACGGACTGAAATATCTGTTTACAGGCCCGAAGAAGAATCCCCAGATTTCTTCTTCGATCCCAGTTCAATTCAGGGAACGGGAGTGATAGCAGGCTTTGAGTTGATCATGGCCCGGATTTGGAAGTAGGCGCAGCCGACTCAGCCAGGCTCAGATGGATCAACTCGACGAAACAACTGTTGACGGAAAACCGGATTCCCGGCATACTCGTAAGAGTGTCTCCGCTCCATGCGGAGGACAGTCATTCACCACGCCCGGTGGCAACAGGTCCGAGGGGTGGGAGACAAGGATAAAGATGCCACAGAAGATCTCCAAGAATTTGGCCAAGGCGCGCGCGCTTGTTGAGCCCCGCCCCTACACCCTGGCAGACGCAGTTCCCCTCCTTCAGAAGGCCAAGTACGCGAAGTTCGACGAGACCGTCGACATTACGCTGCGCCTCGGCGTAGATCCTCGCCACGCAGACCAGATGGTTCGTGGCACGGTCGTTCTGCCCCACGGACTGGGAAAGACCAAGATTGTTGCGGTAATCGCCTCGGGCGACAAGCTCAAGGACGCGGAAGCGGCTGGCGCTGACTTTGTCGGCGGCGAAGAGATGGTCGAGAAGATCCAGAAAGAGGGTTGGACCGCATTCGACGCCCTCATCGCGACTCCCGACATGATGCGTTCGGTTGGACGTCTCGGAAAAGTCCTCGGGCCCCGTGGCTTGATGCCGAACCCGAAGACCGGCACCGTGACCACCGATGTCGCAAGCGCGATCAAAGAGATCAAGGCTGGTAAGGTCGAGTTCCGCACGGACAAGACCGCTCTGGTTCACGTTCCGGTGGGTAAGCTCTCGTTCGACGCTCAGAAGCTGGTCGACAACGCGACCACGATTATCTCGAGCGTTTTGAAGGCGAAGCCTTCGGCGGCCAAGGGCAAGTACATCAAGGGCATTACGCTCAGCTCGACGATGGGCCCTGGGATTGCGCTCGACAGTGGCGTTGCCGACGCAGCCGCTCGCGCTTAACTCGCTCATTTTCAAAGATTTAAGCCGCGAGAGTGGCGCATAACTTCAGCCAGCAGGAACGAGACGCTGGCAGCTAAGGCTAGGAAATTTTTATGGCATTGACCAGGACACAAAAGACGGACAAGGTCGGGAAGCTGGCGGAAGAACTCGCCGGGTCGACATCCGCAATTATTGGCACCTTCAAGGCGTTGACCGCTGACAAGGACTACGACCTCCGCAAGACGGTTCGCGCCGCTGGCGGTTCCTACCACGTCGTCAAGAACAAGCTGGCCGCACGCGCCAGCGCCGGCACCAAGATCGAAGCCGCTCTGCAGGGCCTCAAGGGTGTTTCGTCGGTTGCCTACACTTCGGGCGATCCGGTTGCTCTGGCCAAGGCGCTTTCGACCTGGGTCAAGGACAACTCGGAGTTCACCTTCAAGCTCGGCATCGTTGACGGCAAAGTCATCACGATCGAAGAGATCAAGGACCTCGCAAGCCTGCCGGGTAAGGAAGAGCTCTTCTCGAAGCTCCTCTTCCTCATCCAGTCGCCCGCGCAGCGTCTCGCAACCGTCATCAACGCCACTGGCCGCGATCTCGCGGTGGTCATCAACCAGGGCGTCGAGAAGGGCAAGTTTGCCGGTCCGGCTGCTGCTCCCGTTGCGGAAGCTGCTCCCGTTGCGGAAGCTGCTCCCGTTGCGGAAGCTGCTCCCGTTGCGGAAGCTGCTCCCGTTGCGGAAGCTGCTCCGGTAGCTGAAGAGGCTGCTCCTGTCGTGGAAGCTGCTGTTGCAGTCGAAGCGCCCGTAGAAGATGCAGCTCTCGTGGCTGAGACGCATGTGGTTGAGTCGGAAGCAGCCGAGCAGCCCGAAAACGGAACGGCATCGCAGGCTGGTGAAGCCGCGACGACCGACCCGGTCGAAGGCTAAAACAAGTTTTGTCTCATCCTTTTGGGTGCGCTTGTCTGGGCGCAACGGAAACCTGGATGGATGTGGGCAGCCGAGGTAGAAGATCCGCCCCGGAACGTAGTTAGCAATACGAGTTCAGATTGAAATTGGAGAGATAACATGGCAGACATTCAGCAATTGGAAGATCAGATCGTTAGCCTTAGCCTGCTCGAGGCTTCGGCACTTGTGAAGAAGCTCGAAGAGCGTCTTGGCGTATCGGCAGCAGCAGCGGTTGCAGCCCCGGCAGCAGGCGGCGGCGCAGCAGCGGCAGTCGTTGAAGAGAAGACCGAGTTCACCGTCATCCTCAAGGATGCCGGCGCGAACAAGATCAGCACCATCAAGACCGTCCGTGAAGTTACGGGTCTCGGCTTGAAGGAAGCCAAGGATCTCGTCGACGGAGCTCCTAAGCCGTTGAAGGAGAACATCTCCAAGGACGATGCGGCCGCCCTCGCGAAGAAGTTCGATGGCATCGCTACCGTCGAAATCAAGTAACAGATTTCCTCAGCTTGCAGTCCCGGCCAGAAGGCGCTATTATCTCCAATGGAGATATCGCCTCTGTCCGGGCGCACCTGTTTTATGTGCCGGGTAGAGTCTTCCCCAACATTGGATAGCTCGATTCAACACTGTTTCTGCTTGATCTTTGCTTCAAACCCCGAAGTCAGCTCTGATTCATCCGGTCTATCCTGGAAAGCCAGGTTATGAGGCCGGCCACGATGTGCCTCTGCGGCGGACGCACACTGTGATACAGGCAAGCCTCTAGCTCGGTTAGCGAGCAAGGGTGAAACGAATTATCAGCAATCAAGAGTAAGTGCAAAAGTCGGTCTATGCGCTCCGTGGACGTTCGTGTCCGTGTGGGCGCTTTTGCCGTCTCAACCACTTCTCTGGAGCTTTATCGGCTGCAACGGTCGTTTCTTACGGATTTATAGCAGCCGGAACGGTGAATCGGAAGTAAAAAGTTCAAGCCCAGAGTGCATCGGGCTGCGGTACGAGAAGTAGAGAGTCCCGGGCTAGTTTCAGCCGGAAGAAAAATTTTTGTGCGCGGGCGAGGCTGCAGCGAGGGCAGTCGGACCCGGTCTTGAAGCACACCAGAAGTGAACCCGGAGAGCAGCAGGCGCTGCTCTTCACCTCTCGAACCCGGCAGGCAGATGGATGCCTGTTGAGGTCTTCGGGAGGCCTCGAAGTCAAGTCTCAGGAGAGAGCATGTCTGAAATGCGCGCGATCCGCAGCCGTCTCGATTTTTCAAAGATCCCAACATCCATCCAGATTCCAAACCTTATCGAAGTTCAGCGGCGCAGCTATGAGCGTTTCCTGCTCATGGACAAGCTGCCCCAGGAGCGCGACGACAACGGTCTGCAGTCCGTCTTCACCTCGGTCTTCCCGATCACCGACTTCCGAAACGTCTCGGAGCTCGAGTTCGTTGACTACTCCATCGGCAACTGGGAGTGCAAGTGCGGCTACCTGAAGGGGCTGAACCACCTTCGTACTGCTTGCACCCATTGTGGACACATGGTCATCACCGATCCATTCCACCCTGGCGATGTGCTCTGCAACTTCTGCGGAACCTACAACAAGAACACGCCTGACTTCTGCACCAAGTGCGGAGACCCGGTGGGTCTGCAGTTGAAGTACGACCAGGCCGAGTGCGAAGAGCGCGGCATGACCTACTCGGCCCCGCTGAAGGTCACGATTCGCCTGAAGATCTACGACAAGGACCCCGAGACCGGCGTCAAGAGCCTGCGCGACATGAAGGAGCAGGAAGTCTTCTTCGGCGACATCCCGCTGATGAGCCAGAACGGCACCTTTATCGTCAACGGTACCGAGCGCGTTATCGTCTCGCAGCTGCACCGTTCGCCCGGCGTCTTCTTCGAGACGGCGAACAACCGTACCTACTTCCTGGGCAAGATCATTCCGTACCGCGGCAGCTGGGTAGAGTTCGAGTACGACCAGAAGAACACCCTTTATGTCCGCATCGACCGCAAGCGCAAGTTCCTCGGAACGATCTTCCTGCGCGCGCTCGGCCTGCGTACGGATGAAGAGATCCTCAAGACCTTCTACACGGTCGACACGATCAACGTGAAGGAAGGGAAGCTGGGCTGGGTCGTTGCCGGCGCAGACAAGCTGACCAACCTGCTCGGAACCCGTCCTGCCGCCGCTGTCACCTCGAAGGGCGAAGAGATCGCTGTTGCTACCCGCAAGATTGGCCCCAGCTCGCTGAAGAACCTGCGCGCCCATGCGGTCGAGTCGGTCGAAGTCGAGACCAGCGAGTTCGATGGCGCGATGACTGCGTCCGACGTCGTCGATCTCACTACTGGCGAGCTGCTGTACGAAGCAAACCAGGAGTTGACCGCCGACAAGCTGCACAAGATCATCCAGTCCGGCGTCACCAGCTTCGAGGTCTTCTTCCCCGAGCGCGACGATGTGGGCAACATCATCTCGAACACCCTTCGCCGCGACTCCGTGCGCAAGCCGGAAGAGGCGTTGATCGAGATCTACCGCAAGCTTCGTCCAGGCGACCCACCGACGCTCGACACCGCGACTGCGCTCTTCGAAGGCATGTTCTTCGATGCGCGCAAGTACGACTTCTCGCGTGTTGGCCGTCTGAAGTTCAACATCAAGCTGTATGAGAACCAGGACCCGAGTGGTCTTGATCACCGCACTCTGACGCCTGAAGACTTCTACGGCACGATCCGTTACCTGCTCAAGCTGCGCAAGAACATCGGCAACGTAGACGACATCGACCACCTTGGCAACCGCCGCGTTCGCGCTGTCGGCGAGTTGATGGAGAACCAGTTCCGCATCGGCCTCGTCCGTATGGAACGCGCCATCAAGGAAAAGATGTCGGTGTACCAGGAGATGTCGACGGCGATGCCGCACGACCTCATCAACGCGAAGCCCGTCATGGCCGCGATCCGCGAGTTCTTCGGATCGTCGCAGCTCTCGCAGTTCATGGACCAGACCAACCCCCTCTCGGAGATCACGCACAAGCGTCGCCTCTCCGCCCTTGGGCCCGGCGGTCTGTCTCGTGAGCGCGCTGGCTTCGAAGTCCGCGACGTACACCCGACCCACTACGGACGCATCTGCCCGATTGAGACGCCTGAAGGACCGAACATCGGTCTTATCTCTTCTCTTTCGTGCTTCGCCCGCATCAACGAGTACGGCTTCATCGAATCGCCTTACCGTCGCGTGAAGGACGGCATCGTGCTCGACTACGTTGCTGTGTCGAATGCTGGTGAGAGCGGTCTCCGTCAGGGCGACTACCTCGAAATCTCCGAGGCGAAGGCAAAGAACGCTGAACTCAAGGCCGCTGGCAAGCGCACCATGGACATTGAGCCCTTCAGCTTCTATCTCTCCGCTTGGGAAGAGGATCGCCACACGATCGCGCAGGCGAACATTGAGCTGAACCCGGACCTCACCATCGTGCAGGACATCGTCGATGCTCGTCGCCAGGGTAACTTCGTGCTCGTCTCGAAGTCCGATGTGGACTACGTCGACGTCTCGCCGAAGCAGCTCGTCTCGGTCGCCGCATCGCTCGTGCCCTTCCTTGAGCATGACGACGCGAACCGCGCCTTGATGGGTGCGAACATGCAGCGCCAGTCGGTCCCTCTGCTCGTCGCGGAAGCTCCGTTTGTCGGAACCGGAATGGAGGGCGTTACCGCCCGCGACTCCGGCGCCGTCATTCTGGCCAAGCGTAACGGCATCATTGACTCGGTCGACTCCGAGCGCATCATCGTGCGTGTAGAAGGCGAGCACCACCCCACGCAGCTTTCGCGTGAGGTTGGTTCGGACATCTACCAGCTCACGAAGTTCAAGCGCTCCAACCAGAACACCTGCATCAACCAGAAGCCGATCGTCCGCAAGGGCGACCGAGTGATCAAGGGGCAGGTAATCGCGGATGGTCCTTGCACGGAGCAGGGCGAACTCGGCCTCGGCCGTAACGTCCTGGTCGCGTTTATGCCGTGGCGTGGTTACAACTTCGAGGACGCGATCCTCATCTCGGAGAAGCTGGTCCGCGAGGACTACTACACCTCGATCCACATCGAGGAGTTCGAGATCGAAGCCCGCGACACGAAGCTTGGACCGGAAGAGATCACGCGCGATATCCCCAACGTCTCAGAGCACGCTCTGCGTGACCTGGATGAGTCGGGCATCATCCGCATCGGCGCCAAGATCGGCCACAACGACATCCTCGTCGGCAAGGTAACGCCGAAGGGCGAGACCCAGCTCACTCCTGAAGAGAAGCTGCTTCGCGCCATCTTCGGCGAAAAGGCTGGCGATGTTCGTGATGCTTCGCTGACGTGCCCTCCGGGCATCGAAGGCACTGTCGTCGACGTCCGCATCTTCTCCCGCAAGGGTCAAGAGAAGGACGAGCGCGCCAAGCAGATCGAGCAGGAGATGATCGAGAAGCTCGAGCGCAATCTCGCTGACGAGATCCGCATTCTTACCGACGAGCGTCTGAAGCGCCTTGAAGCAATTCTTGGAGCCAAGGAAGTTCTCGCCGACCTGCACGACGAGCGCACCAACAAGCGCCTGCTCAACAAGGGCGACATCCTCGACCGCGACACCATCGAGCTGATCTCGACGCGTAACCTGAAGCGTATTCGCTACGCCGACAAGGATCCGCGCGTCAACGAGCAGATCGATGAGATCGAAGAGATGACCTCGCGTCAGATCGACGTTCTGCGCAAGATCACCAACGAGAAGATCGGCAAGATGCAGAAGGGCGATGAACTTTCGCCCGGCGTCATCAAGATGGTCAAGGTCTACATCGCCATGAAGCGCAAGCTTTCGGTCGGTGACAAGATGGCCGGCCGTCACGGTAATAAGGGTGTTATCGCCCGCATTCTGCCGGAAGAGGACATGCCGTACCTCCCCGATGGAACGCCGGTCGAGATCGTCCTGAACCCGCTTGGTGTGCCTTCGCGTATGAACGTCGGACAGATCCTCGAGACGCATCTTGGATGGGCCGCACACACACTCGGCAAGCAGATCGCTGAGCTCGCCGAAAAGATGGAGTCGGCCAACGAAGTCCGCGAGCTCTTCAAGGCGCGCTTCGCTGGAACGGCTGCTCTGAACCAGCTTCTTGATCTCGACGACGAGCAGACGATGCGCGTTGCCGCCGGCATGAAGCGCGGAATCTGGTTCGGCACGGCAGTCTTCGATGGCGCACGCGAGACCGAGATCAAGGCGCTGCTGAAGTCCGCTGGCCTGCCCAGTTCGGGCAAGACGCAGCTCTACGATGGCATGCTGGGCGATCCGTTCGAACAGCCCGCCACCGTTGGCTACATCTACATGCTCAAGCTGTCGCACCTTGTCGACGACAAGATCCACGCTCGCTCGATCGGACCGTACTCGCTCATCACCCAGCAGCCGCTGGGCGGTAAGGCGCAGTTCGGCGGACAGCGCTTCGGAGAGATGGAGGTCTGGGCCCTTGAAGCGTACGGCGCAGCTTACATCCTGCAGGAGCTGCTCACCGCGAAGTCCGATGACGTCTTTGGCCGTACGAAGATCTACGAGGCCATCGTCAAGGGCGAAGCGGCGATCGAGCCCGGTGTGCCGGAGTCGTTCAACGTTCTTATCCGCGAGCTACAGTCGCTGTGCTTGGACGTCGAGCTCATCAAGCAGGCCGACCAGAAGAAGGTCGCTCTGCCGAGCATCGCCGCAGCTGACTAATTACGAAGGTGGCGCGGCGAAGGTCGCGCCACCCCAAGCTATGTAGCACCCACAATCGAAAACAAGCATCTGGCACCAGAACCAAAGGCATCGCGATGCGCCTAGAGTCATCGCGGAACAGATAGATCTAACAGCAGCCGCCCGCTGCAATAACGGAGACGTAAACTATGTTCCGCTCCAGCCCCTTTGAACTAACCGGTCCGATCACCGACTTCGACGCCATCAAGATCCAGCTCGCCAGCCCGGAGAAGATTCGTAGCTGGTCGCATGGCGAAGTCACCAAGCCCGAGACCATCAACTACCGTACCTTCAAGCCCGAGCGCGATGGCCTCTTCTGCGCCCGCATCTTTGGACCCATCACTGACTGGGAGTGCCTCTGCGGCAAGTACAAGCGCATGAAGCACCGCGGCGTCATCTGCGACAAGTGCGGCGTCGAAGTCACCCTCTCGAAGGTCCGCCGCGAACGCCTCGGCCACATCGAGCTTGCCAGCCCCTGCTCGCACGTCTGGTTCTTCAAGGGCCTGCCCAGCCGCATCGGCCACCTGCTCGACATCTCGCTCCGTGAACTCGAAGCTGTACTTTACTTCGAGTCCTACGTAGTCGTCGATCCAGGCGACGCGCCCGTCAAGGAGCGCGAGGTTATCAAGGACGAGACCAAGTTCCGCGAGCTCGATGCTCAGTACCGGCCATCAGGATTTAAGGCCATGATGGGCGCGGAAGCGATTAAGGAACTCCTGAAGCGCGTTGAAATTGCAGAGCTCTCGATTGAGCTCCGCGAGCGAATGAAGACCGAGACCTCGCTCCAGAAGAAGCTCAAGTACTCCAAGCGCCTGAAGATCGTCGAGGCCTTCAAGAAGTCGGACAACCTGCCGCAGTGGATGATTCTCGACGTGATCCCCGTGATCCCGCCAGAGCTTCGCCCGCTGGTTCCGCTTGATGGCGGCCGCTTCGCCACGTCCGACTTGAACGACCTCTATCGCCGCGTGATCAACCGCAACAACCGCTTGAAGAAGCTGATGGACCTGCACGCTCCTGAGGTCATCGTCCGCAACGAGAAGCGCATGTTGCAGGAGGCCGTCGACGCTCTGTTCGACAACGGCCGCCGTGGCCGCGTGCTTCGTGGCGCGAACAATCGTCCGCTCAAGTCGCTCTCCGACACCCTCAAGGGTAAGCAGGGCCGTTTCCGTCAGAACCTTCTCGGCAAGCGCGTGGACTACTCGGGCCGTTCGGTCATCGTGGTTGGTCCGGAGCTGAAGCTGAACCAGTGCGGTCTTCCCAAGAAGATGGCGCTCGAACTCTTCAAGCCGTTCATCTATCACCGCCTCGAGCAGACCGGCCACTGCACCACCATCAAGCAAGCTAAAGAGATGGTGGAGATGCAGGACCCGATCGTCTGGGACATTCTCGAAGAGGTCATCAAGGACCACCCGGTCCTGCTGAACCGCGCCCCTACGCTGCACCGTCTTGGCATCCAGGCCTTCGAGCCCGTGCTGGTGGAAGGTAAGGCGATCAAGATCCATCCGCTCGTCTGCACCGCCTTCAACGCGGACTTCGACGGCGACCAGATGGCCGTGCACATCCCGCTCTCTCCCGAAGCGCAGATTGAAGCTTCGGTCCTGATGCTGGCGTCGCACAACATCCTCTCGCCCGCTAGCGGACAGCCCATCACTGTCCCGACGCAGGACCTCGTCCTCGGTCTTTACTACCTGACCAAGTCCAAGGTGAATGCCAAGGGTGAAGGCCGCGTCTTCGCGAACATCGAAGAAGTGTTCATGGCGCTCGAAGCCAAGCAGGTCGAGACGCTGACGCCTATCCGTCTGCGTTACACCGGCATGGTGCTCGACATGACCACCGCCTACGACGACCAGGACCTCACGCACACCGAGCCGGTCGAGTTCAATAAGCAGTTCATCTCGACCACTGTCGGCCGCGCCATCCTCAACGATGCGCTTCCCGAAGGCATGCCTTACGTGAACGGCCTGCTCAAGAAGAAGGGCATCGGCCAGCTGGTCAACTACTGCTACCTGAACCTCGGCCTCGAAGTGACGGTCAAGACGCTCGACCGGATCAAGGACCTTGGCTTCACCTATGCCACCAAGTCCGGTCTGTCGGTCGGTCTCGACGACATGGTCATTCCGGATTCCAAGTACACGCTGGTTGGCGAGGCCGAGAAGACCGTCCTCACCATGCAGCAGCAGTACCTCGACGGCGCGATCACCAACGGCGAGCGGTCGAACAAGGTCATCCAGATGTGGTCGGGAGTTACCGAGCGCGTCGCCGATGAGATGTTCAACAACATGAAGCGCGCCGACAAGGAAGGCGCCATGAACCCGATCTACATCATGGCCGACTCCGGTGCGCGTGGTTCGAAGCAGCAGATTCGTCAGCTCTCCGGTATGCGTGGTTTGATGGCCAAGCCCTCGGGCGAAATCATCGAGACTCCGATCACGGCGAACTTCCGCGAAGGCCTCACCGTTCTCCAGTACTTCATCTCGACGCACGGCGCTCGTAAGGGTCTCGCCGATACCGCTCTCAAGACTGCTGACTCGGGTTACCTCACCCGTCGTCTGGTCGACGTTGCGCAGGATGTCATCATCTCGCACAACGATTGCGGCACCGTCGAAGGCATCTACGTCACACCGATCATCGAAGCCGGCGAGACCATCGAGCCGCTGCGCGACCGTATCATTGGCCGCGTTTCGCTTGAAAAGTTGAAGGACTTTGAAGGCAAGACCATCGTCGAAGTGAACCAGGAGATCGACGAAGATCTCGCCTCCGCGATCCAGGCTGCTGGTATCGAAAAGGTGAAGATCCGTTCGGTGCTCACCTGCGAATCGAAGCGCGGCGTCTGCATCCTTTGCTACGGTCGTAACCTCGGCTCGGGCAAGATGGTCGAGATGGGCGAAGCCGTCGGTGTCATCGCGGCGCAGTCCATCGGCGAACCCGGAACCCAGCTCACCATGCGTACCTTCCACATCGGAGGAACGGCATCGCGCGTCTCGGACGCTTCGCACATCGAAGCCAAGAACGCCGGTACGGTCCGCTTCATCAACCTTGTCACCGTCCGTTCGAAGGATGGCGGCCTGGTCGCGATGAACCGCAACGGATCCATTGCCATCATCGATGACAAGGGCCGCGAGAAGGAACGCTACGCTGTCGTCTACGGTGCCAAGATCAAGATCGAAGAGGGCACCAAGGTCGAGCAGGGCGGTCGCCTCGGCGAGTGGGATCCTTACACCTTCTCGCTGCTGACCGAGATCTCCGGTACCGTCCAGTTCAAGGACCTGCAGGAAGGCGTCACGCTCAACGAAGAAGTCGATGAAGTGACTGGCCTCTCACGGCTTGTCGTCAACGATTCGACCGACGAGAAGCGTCAGCCCGCGATCATCATCAAGTCCGCAACCGGCAACAAGCGTTACCTCATGCCAAGCCGCGCTCACCTTATGGTGGCCGATGGCGACGAGCTCTACCCCGGCGACATCCTTGCCAAGATCCCGCGCGAAACCACGCGTACCAAGGACATCACCGGCGGTCTGCCGCGCGTCGTTGAACTCTTCGAGGCCCGCAAGCCCCGCGACCCAGCGATCATCTCGAAGATCGATGGTGTCGTCCGCTTCGGCGAAGTCTCGAAGGGACAGCGTAAGGTCTACGTCACTGCCGACAATGGTCAGGAAGAGGAGTACAGCGTTCCCCGCGGTACTTACGTCAACGTGCAGGAAGGCGAGCGCCTTCGTGCCGGTGATCCTCTGATCGATGGTCCCCGCAGCCCGCATGACGTGCTTGAAGTGCTCGGAGAGCGCGCTGTTCAGATGTACCTTGTCAACGAGATCCAGGAGGTCTACCGCCTCCAGGGTGTAACTATCTCCGACAAGCACATCGAAACCATCGTTCGCCAGATGCTTCGCTGGGTGAAGATCGAAGAGGTTGGCGACACCACCTTCCTCGTCGATCAGCAGACGGACCGCTTCCGCTTCAACGCGGAGAACCAGCGCGTCCTGATGACCGGCGGCCGTCCCGCAATCGGACGTTCGTTGTTGCTCGGCATCACCAAGGCGTCGCTCTCGACCGACAGCTTCATCTCGGCCGCCAGCTTCCAGGAGACCACGCGCGTACTTACCGAAGCCAGCATCAACGGCTCGATCGACACGCTCCGCGGCCTCAAGGAAAACGTCATCGTCGGCCGTCTCATCCCGGCTGGCACGGGCATGGAGTACTACCGCAACGTACAGCTCTCACCAGAGCTCGAAGAAGCGGCAGCCCAGGTCCAGCAGGAAGTTACTGCGGCGATCGAAGCAGAAGAGCGCGAGCTCGAGCAGATGCGCATGGAAGGCGAACAAGAAGAACTCGCCGCCGAGTAGGCACTTCGTGCGGTCTTGCACGCTTCGCGTAAAACTACGAACTACAGCAGCAAGAACGGGCGGACTCGAGAGAGTTCGCCCGTTGTTCATTTCCATTGACGCAGCGAAATACCCGCGACTACCCTCAAGCTAGTGAATGTCAGCTTCCAATACGCTGAAAGCCATCTGGCCGCTTTGGCCGATGCCGCTGATAACGGCGAACCTATTGAGATCTTGCGTCCTAATAACCCGACTCTTATTCTGATCGCTTCCGCCCAGCCGCCCGTAAAAAAACAGGTCGTCGTATCCTTGGTGCTGGCCGCGGCGAGATGCGTGTGCCAGGCGAATAGGAGTGGGCGGCCATGGATAAAGAGCTTGAGTGTCAGATGAACGACGCTCCGCTCATGACGTCGGGCGAGATTTGAGACTGCTGCTCGATTCCCACGCTGTCTTCTGGTCGCTTTATGAACCGGAGAAGCTTCCTGATCTAGCCCGCGAGTCGATTTCAGATGAAGAGAATGAAGTCTTTATCAGTCTGGCAACGGTCTGGGAACTCTCGAATAAGGCAGGTGCAGGCCGTCTGCCAATCGGTGGCTCGACGGTAGCGAAGATGGTTGAAAGAATGGATCAGTTGGTCGATGCCTTTCTTCCAATCACTTCAAAGGACATCACTGCTTCAGCACCTTGCCCAGACACCACGGCGATCCGTTCGATCGGATGTTGATCTCTCAAGCGCAGGCGTTATCGCTTCATTTGGTCACGAAAGACGCCAAGATTCTTCTCTACGAAGTCGAAACACTTTGGGACTGAGAGTCCGGGAACTAAGCAGATGCTGCTGGAAGGCAGCTCTGCCTTAGTTCGTCAATTAGAGCGGGTAAACCTCGGTGTAGAATTTGCGTTATTCCCTTTCTACTGAGGTCTGAATTGATTATCTGGCAAGGTTTTGGATTTCTCGCTGCGCTTATACCTGTTCTCATTGCTGTGCTCTTCGAAAAGATATTCGATGGAAAATTCGGAGAGGGCTATACCGACACCCATCATTGGATATGGGGCATGAGCCTGATCATTTCTGCGGGGATTGTTTGGCTCCTTGGAAATAAGCTCACAGGCCCTGGCCGTGTGCTAGTTGACCCGCAGACAGGGCAGGCTGTGACGTTGCGCAAAAAACATACCCTCTTCTGGATTCCAATGCAGTACTGTGCGTTGATCCTAGCGTTCGCTGGAGTGGTGAAATTTTTTGTCTGATGGTAGCCATTGAGGCCGGATGTCCGTCCATAGCTCGCTTATAGCTACGGGCATTCGGGCAGAGCGCGAACCGCTTTGTTATCCCGAAGAAACGCATTGACCCGAGTCCCACCCGCATCTACCCTGATCCCACGATCCCGGCGACCGCCTGCTTGTGGCCCAGACGTTGGCCGAGAGCATTCCATTGATGACGCTCGATCCGGAGATTCGCGACTATGCGGTGCCGACGATCTGATAAGCGATGCGTCCCAACAGGTCGTCCAGAAACCCTTTATTTCAATAAAAACCGGGCAGACTCATTGAGTCTGCCCGGTAGCGGGAGGGCCAAATCTGGCAGAAGGCTAAGGCTGGACGAACTTCTCCGGCGAACTTTTAGAAGCTCGGGGCGTGGATGATGATCTCGAGGTTCACTTCAACCTCGGTGGGCTGGTGGTTCAACTGGCCTGGCTTGTAGTGGTACTTCGCTACCGATGCGAGTACGTTGTTGTCCAGTTCTTCGCCGGCAGACTTCGTGATCTTCAGGTTCGTGGGCTTGCCGGCTTTGTTGACGATCATCGAGACGACAACGATCTTATCCTCACCCGACGCATGCCATCTGACGTCGTTGTCCGCGTGGATATCAGCCATCGAAATCAGTTCGGGTGGGGTGATGCCGGTCGTGACCCGCACGGGCGAGGCCACCGGGATACCGTCGAAGCCGTAGGCGAGGGCCGAGGGCTGACCCGGCTCTGCCGGCATGGTCAGGCGAGCTTCAATCACGGGAGCGTTCGGCGAAGCCTGGGTGGTTGCAGGCACCATTGCCTGGGCGTGAAGCATGGTCGGGAGCAGGAAGGCGGCTGCAATTGCAAGAGCTTGGCGCATAGGAACCTCGATTTCGATTAGGAGTAACCTTCACCACTATAAATTTGTTTACATACGGTTGTCAACAAATTTCGTATAAGTGCTAAATGGCTTTATTTTTAGCAACTTAAGTTCTCGGAAGAGATGAAGTTAAAAAATCGTTGTCGGAAAAGTTCGTCGCCGAGGAAGCCAAAAAATGCCATCCTACGAGGCTCATCTCTGTCTCTAGACGAGCAGAGTTCATCCCCTTCGAGGAGGACATCGCGTAGACAAGGGAATGCTGAGGCACAGGCTGCGAAGGGTTGTGGCGTATCGGATTTCGATCCGGAATCTGGTAACGCTACGTCAGGCAGACTTCCAGTTGTTCTGTTGTCTCGGGCTGTGGTCTGGATCGTTCCAGCTCGCGCCAATGGGCGGGCGGAAGACCCTCCCATGTGCGGAAAGCGCGGACGAACGAGTTCGAATCGACGAAGCCTAGCATGTAGGCGGCCTCGTTCAAACCGAGCATCGAGTTCTTCAGGTAGTGCCGCGCAAGCTGGTGGCGTGACTGCTCCATCACTTGCTGGAAGGTGAAGCCGTCGTCCTGCAGGCGGCGTTGCAGCGTGCGTGAGCTGAGGTGCAGCTCGCGGGCGATCTCGCGCATCTTTGGGCGGCCGCCTATGAGCTTGCGCTGGATGACTGTGCGAACGACTTCGGCGAAGGTCTGCTGCGCGCCCGTCTGCTTCATCTCCTGGTCGAACTGCGGGGCGAGCATGCCGAGGAGTTCGGCGTTACGCGTGATGAAGGGTAGCGCGGTGTCGGACTCGCGGAAGATGACGGAATTTTTCGAGGCGCTGTAGGTGACGTGGCAGTCGAAGTGGCGCTCGAAGACTCTGTGTTTAGGGGCCGGTCGCTTCAACTCGATGCGTAGCGGAGAGATGGATTGGCCGGTGCCGTGGCGGGCGATCGACAGGATCCAGGCGAAGCAGAGGTCGGTTAGGACTTCGGGCTCGGGACTCTCGGCGAGGAGCCAGCGGAAGTGGATGCTCCACTCTCCGGCGTGGGTCTCGTGATGGATCTCCTCAGGGCAGGAGAGCGTCTTGTAGCGGGCTACCTGGCGCATGGCCTCGCCGAAGGATGGGGCAGCGAGAGCGGCGAGGGTGATGGGATCGAAGTTCTCGGCCTTTGCTTCTGTACCCAAAGCGAGGCCGATGGAGGCGTGTCCGGCGCGGCCTATTTCACACCAGAGGGCGAAGAGCTCTTCGGTCGTGACGAGGATGCGGGGCTGGTCGAAGAGGCCTGGCGGCAGACCCGCGCTTTGAAGCAGGGCAGGCACACGGATTCCCGCTTCCTGCAATCTTGCGTGCAGTCTGCCGGGAATCCGGAAGTGTCTGCCCATGGTGCTTATGCCTCTGTCTTGAGCGATGCCATGTCGATGACGAAGCGATACTTTACGTCGGACTTCAACAGCCGGTCGTAGGCGTCGTTCACCTTCTGAATGGGGATGATTTCTACATCCGAGGTGATGTTGTGTTGGCCGCAGAAGTCGAGCATCTCCTGGGTTTCGGCGATGCCTCCGATGGGCGAGCCGGAGAGGCTCTTACGGCCAAAGAGCAGGTTGAAGGCGGAGACGGCGAGCGGCTTTTCCGGAGCTCCGACGAGGCAGAGATTGCCGTCGCGACGAAGGAGGCTGAGGAAGGCGTTGATGTCGTGGTCGGCGGAGACGCAGTCGAGGATGAAGTCGAAGCTGCCTGCGTGCTTCGCCATCTCATCGGCGTTCTTCGAGATGACAACTTCGTCGGCACCGAGGCGGAGGGCGTCATCCTTCTTGCCGGGTGAGGTGGTGAAGAGAACGACTTCTGCGCCGAGCGCGTGGGCGAACTTTACGCCCATGTGTCCGAGGCCGCCGAGGCCGACAACGCCGACCTTCTTGCCCTTGGTCACACCCCAGTGGTGCATGGGGGAGTAGGTGGTGATGCCGGCGCAGAGCAATGGAGCCGCGCCTGCAAGGTCGAGGTTCGAGGGAACCTTCAGGACAAAGCGCTGGTCGACGACTACGCTGTCCGAGTAGCCGCCATAGGTGACTCCGCCGGTGTGCTTGTCGGGGAAGTTGTAGGTCAGGGTTGCGTTGTGGCAGAACTGTTCGAAGCCTGCCAGGCACTCCGGGCAGGTGCCGTCGGAGTCGACCATGCAGCCGACAGCGGCGAGGTCGCCTGCTTTGAACGTGGTGACTGCGGAGCCGACGGAGGTGACGCGGCCGACGATCTCGTGGCCGGGGACGCAGGGGTAGACGGTGGGCATGAAGCCGCTCCACTCGTTGCGGGCCTGGTGAAGGTCTGAGTGACAGATGCCGCAGAAGAGGATCTCAATCTGTACATCGGTTTCGGTTGGATCGCGCCGCGCGATCGTGGTGGATGCGAGCGGCGATGACGCACTGGCAGCGGAGTAGGCTTTGGCGTTGTACATGTGTCAAAGAGTAGATCGTCTTCGACAGGAGCGAGATGCAAAACGCGCCAAACTTTACGCAGAACACGCCAGGTTTGGGTGCGCGAAAAAGATTCATCCATGATTCATGGAATTGACTTTAGGGCTTTGTTTGCGCGGCCTTGGTCAGCGTGCAGTCTGTCAGGTCGTAAGGGGTTTCCTGGCCCTCGCCATATTGAACGATGACATGTTTCGGCACCAAGAGGTCATCGACGAACTGGTAGGAGTAGATGAAGCTTGCCTTGTCTTCATCTTCCGGCGAAGTTGAGGAAGAGGCTGCCTTCGTCTCCGCTGCAAGTCCGGTGGCCGCGTGCGTGGTCACGGTCTTCAACGAGGTGAGCAGCCAGCCATGGGTGCTGGTGTCGAACTCCGGTGTGAACTCGGTTGTGGTGCCGTTCAGATGGCTCTCGCCGTGGGTGACCTTCAGCTTTGGATCGAGGTCGAGGATGGAGAAGAAGGTGCCGCCATCGAGCGTCAGGCGGTAGCCGGTGGGCACAGACTCGAAGCGGTAAGTGGTCGCTTCGAGAGGAAAGATGCGATTGCTGAGGAAAGGGTCCCAACCGTCGAGGCTGGCCTTGACTAGGTTGTTCAGAATCTTCTGGCGGCTGGCTACGGGTGAACCTGCCAGCGGCTGTGTTCCGGGATAGGTGCCTTTTGCGACGGCGCCCTTTGCATAGTCGTTCGTGACGGTTGTCGTAGCGCTTTTGAGCGAGACGACGGTCGCTTCCTTTGAGGAAATCTTCCGGCCCGAGGCGCGTTCTAGCACCGCCGCCCAATCGAACGATACGTTGCAGGAGAATCCCTGTACGCCACGATCTAGAGGCAGGTAATACGCGTGTCGGACTTGATCCAGCAGGGCTTTCTGGTCGACCTTTACCGCCTGCTGTGCTTTTGATGGACTCGTTGAGCCCGTCAAAAGCACAGCGGCGGCGATTGCTAGAAAAGACTTGCTGTGACCGTTGAACCTGAATCTCATACCTTCGCGCTTCCTCGTAACCAGTCTAAAGCGCGCGTATGAATTATCGGGTGGATGGTGCGCCGCCGGCTGGGATGGAGGCGTTTGCTTTGTTGCCGGTGTAGGTGACGTGCCAGACGGTGCGCGACCCATCGTCAGTCACGAAGAGCGAGCCGTCGTGTCCTACGGTGACGCCCACGGGACGGCCCCAGACCTTGCCGTCGTCGGTGACGAAGCCGGTGAGAAAGTCTTCGTACTCGCCGGTGGCATGGCCTTCGTGCATGGGGATGCGGATTACTTCGTATCCCGACCGCTTGGCACGATTCCACGACCCGTGTTCGGCGGCGAATCCGTCGCCGTTGTACTCGGCGGGGAAGGAGTCGGAGCGGACGGGCGGAGCGTAGAAGGTGAGTTCGAGCGAGGCGAAGTGTGGGTTTACGAGCACATCCGGGGTGAGGACCTTCGACTTCAGTTCGGGGTGGGTGCCGACGAGGCGGGGGTCCTGGTGGCCGCCCATGTAGTACCAGGGCCAGCCATAGAAGCCGCCTTCCTTGACCGAGGTGATGTAGTCGGGGACGAGGTTGTTGCCGAGGCGGTCGCGCTCGTTGGTGGAGCACCAGAGCTGCCCGGTGATCGGATTGATGGCCTCGCCGACGCAGTTGCGGAGCCCGGAGGCGTAGATCTTGACGAACTTGCCGGCTGGAGTGAACTCGAGGACATTGGCGCGGTGGAACTCGCCAGGGTGGGTGTCGGGATCGTCGACGTTCGAGGCCGATCCGACGGAGATGAGCATCTTGCTGCCGTCTTTGGTGAAGACGACGTCGCGGGTCCAGTGGCCGCCGCCGCGAAGCTGGGCGTAGCCGGGGAGGGTTTGGACGACGGTCTCTGGCGCACCTGTCGCTTTCAAGTCGCCGACCTTATAGGCGAACTTTACGACTGAAGTCGTGTTCGCGATGTAAACCCACTTGGGGCTTGGTCCCGACGGATAGAAGGCGATGCCGAAGGGATGGTCGAGGCCGGTTGCGAAGGTCTCCGAAGTGACCACCTTGCCGTCAGATCCAACGCCGCGAAGGACCTTGATCTGGCCGGCTTTGCTGTCGGCGAGGAAGAGATCGCCGTTGGGCGCGGTGCGGATCAGACGAGGCTCGGTGAAGCCCTGGGCGTAGATTTCAACTTTGAAGCCCGCGGGAGCTACGGGCATTGCGCCGTCTGGCCGAGGGATGACCGGTGGGCCATTATCGACGGACTCGTCAGGCTTCGGCTCGGGGAGGTCTGCGACGGTGAGATGACGGCGAACGCCGGGGTGTTCCTTCGAGTAGTCGGTGAAGGCGTCCTGCCCTGTGAGCACGGTGCCGGATTGGGCGGTCGCGAACGGAGAGATCAGGACCGTTGCGGCAGCGAGAGCGAAGCACTTGAAGCGTAAGGACATGTCTTGGACCTCGGAGAGGATTCGGTGATGGAGTGACGCTTGGGGATCGGGCTTAGATTCAGAAATGCAGAAGCTGGAATTCAGTATTCAGCTATGGGATGCGTTTTAGTGTGAATCGGGTGTTGCCTCTGCGCTCGCTGCGGTTAGTTGTTTCAGGATATCGACGGGAACGGTTGCCGTGAGTGTGGCGCGGTTTCTCTCGGCGACGATCTTGATGGAATCCATGAATTGCTTGACTGCGGCGCTTTGCGCGGACGTTGGTTGCTGGCCTGGATTCAGCTGGGACTGGACGTTCTGGATGGAGCGAAAGAGTTGAAGCAGGGCCGAGAGCGCATTGGCCGATTGCTCGGCGTCGTTCTGGGTGGGAAGGAGTTCGTCGATGCGGAGGCGCAGGGCGGTGGTGAAGCGCAGACTGGCGACGAAGGTGGTGTCTTCAGGGAGCGGGAGCTGCAGGCCGAAGGCGCTGATCTTGCCGTTCTCGGAGAAGGGCAGACCGATGTGTCCGATGGCCCAGGCGGTCGAGAGTAGCGGGACATCGTGATATCGGGCGCTGAGCAAGGATGAGCCGGAGAACGGCGATGCCGAGGCGCGGTAGCGGTCGAGGATGGAGTGAATCTGCTCGGCTGTGGGCATGTTTGAGGCGGCGAGGGTGTCATAGCCAAGCTGGGTTACACGCAACAGACGTACGGCCTGTGCTGGCTTTCCATCTTTTGACGGAACTTCGACCAAGGCGACAGGAACGGTGTAGATGTCGTGTCCGGCATAGCTCTCTTTTGCGATGGCGATCGAGGTGAGGTACGCGGCAAGCTTCGTGCCGTCGAACCGGCCTTCGAAGACCTCGGAGTAGGCGACCGGGCCGTTCGGGCCGTTGGGGTCATCCATGCGATGCAGCGCAAAGGCCGCAGCGTCCAGGTCGCGCTCGAAGACGATGCCGGTTGCGTCGATGAAGTGCTGATACTCGGCACTGAGCGCCACGGGGCGCTTGCTCCACTCGCGGTCGAAGTGAGTCACCGATCGTACCGGTTTCAGATTCACATAGACGATCGCGTCGGACTCGGGGAGCAGGCGCGCTACCTCTGGTGGTGCCTCCTTCTTCAGGAAGAGGGCGATGGCGAGCGCCGCGATCAGGACAAAGGTGAGCAGGAGAGAGTAGCGGGTGCGCTTATGCATGGGCAGGACGAATCATCTGCCTGTCAGGATAGCGCTCCTTGCAGCAATCTGGGAGAACGGGACGGCGAATCGCGCTCTTGCAGGCGATGGTTAGGCGGGCTCTCGGTTTGCGGAGGTATGCTGGTGGTCGCCGATCAGAAGTGAATTGAGCGTGGCAATTAGGAGACGACGTGTTTCGAGGTGCACCCGCACGACTTTGCGCATCTTTTCTGTTTTGGGTTCCACTTGCAATCTCCGCGCAGACTATACCCGGCAATGCGGCGATCGATGCCGAGGTCGGCAGGATCATGAAGCGCACCGATGCGAAGGGCATGGCTGTTGCCGTGATCGATCACGGCAAGGTCGGTTATGTGCAGTCGTATGGAGTGCGCGATGCGAAGGGCGATCCGCTCACGAATGACACCGTCATGTATGGGGCGTCGCTGACCAAGACCGTCTTCGCCTACACGGTGATGCAGTTGGTGGATCAAGGGAAGATCAGCCTCGATGCTTCGATCAAAGATGACCTCGACAATTCCTTGCCGAGCTACGGCCCTGATCCGGTCTTTCCGGACAAGTACGGGCCGTACAAGGATCTTGTCAGCGATCCGCGATGGGAGAAGATCACGCCGCGCATGTGCCTGACGCACTCGACGGGGTTCAGCAACTTCTGGTTCATCGAGCCGGATGAGAAGCTGCACATTCACTTCGATCCGGGAACGCGCTTCAGTTACTCGGGCGAGGGAATGATCCTGCTGCAGTTTGTGATTGAACACGGCCGTAAAGCGCAGGGATTGGGGCTCGATCTTGGCGATCTAACGAAGGCGAACTTCGATCGCCTCGGCATGACGCGTACAAGCCTCACATGGCGCGAAGGGCAGGACCCAAACGTCGCCAATGGCTGGAATGATAAGGGCGAACCACAGCCGCACAGCCGCACAGCAAGCGCAGCAAGCCTCGGGCGGCGGGATCGATGAATACGACGATCTCCGACATGGCGAAGTTCACGGCTGCGCTGGTACGTGGCGATGGGCTCAGCCCAGCTTCCCGCGCTGAGATGACGAAGCCGTCGTTGCACATTGCCACGGCGACCCAGTTCCCCTTGTTTGGGGCTGAGCTGCCGGTGACGAAGCAGCGGAAGGACTTGTACGCGGGGCTGGGGGTTGTGGTGTTCGATGGCCCGCAGGGGCATGGATTTCTCAAAGGCGGCCATGACGGGCAGACCGCAAACACCATGGTCTGCTTGGAAGGGAAGCAGCGCTGCGTGCTGATTCTTTCGAACGATGTCCGGTCGGAGGCGGGCTTCCCAGGCTTGGTGAAGTTGATCCTTGGCGACACGGGCGTGCCTTATGACTGGGAGTATGGAGACTATGCGGGGAAGTCGTGAGACAGCGACCGCGCACGTTGCCCAAGGGCTCCGGCTATGCTAAAGTTGAGACTTGCGGCGCACTCTGCGTTGGCCCGGTGGCACGCTCTATACCGGGCTCAGAGCAGGGCGCAAAGCAGTGGTTGTAATGGGCTGGCGTAGCTCAGCTGGTAGAGCATCTGATTTGTAATCAGAGGGTCGGGGGTTCAAATCCCTTCGTCAGCTCCAGTTTCACTACAGCCAGTTGGAATGAAAAGATTTGACGGTATTGGTTGTACCTGCGAGTCGTTCTGGCGCGTAGAACTCCACCACTCCTTCGACGTAGTTGGTCCCGCCGTGAATGCGGTTTGTCCGCAGGCGCGAGATTGGGAGTTGAAGGGCGTGAGAGTGCTGCGTTTCATCAGCGATTTTCAGGCAAGTGCACAGGTGGCCGAGTGGTTAATGGCAGCAGACTGTAAATCTGCCGGGTTATGCCCTACGGAGGTTCGAACCCTCCCCTGTGCACCATAAATTTGTAGTTTTGAACGTGGCTGGTGAGTTGTGGATCTAAGCCCTGCGGGCAGCGGCCGGATGGTAATTGCACTGCTGCTGATCGGTTTGATCGCCGCCAGCGCGTTCTGGACGATGGAGTCGGGCAAGTTTCGCAATCTGTGTTTCATCCTGCTTGCGTTTTTTGCCTTCCGCGTAGTGCTAGGCAGGCTACGTTCGCGGTAGGATTGTAAGGTTGAGTTTCACAGGCTGGCGTAGCTCAGTGGTAGAGCACTCCCTTGGTAAGGGAGAGGTCGAGAGTTCAAGCCTCTCCGTCAGCTCCATAAGTTTCGTAAGACCGTTGTCACGTAGGGCGGGAGTAACTCAGTGGTAGAGTCACAGCCTTCCAAGCTGTTGGTCGCGGGTCCGATTCCCGTCTCCCGCTCCAAAGATTCGAATCACAAGGAAGACCCCAAGCAAGATTTTGGTGCAGGAGATTTCGTTTGAGCGCTGTGTATCAGCAGGCTGTCCTTGAAGTAGCGGACCCGCAGACCTTCGGCACTGTCCGTGGAGCGATTGAAAACGCATTCTCCGCAGCTCGCGTTGCGGACTTCCTGAAGTCGCTTGAGCGCGCCGGCTTGCGGGTTCGCTCTTTTGAGGCGGTCCTCAAGGCTGGACGTCTCGGCTCCTCGGTTGCCGCAGAGTATGCGAAGCTTGTCAACGGCGATCAGGGCCAGATTCGCGAGTTCTATCTCGCCAGTCTCGAGAAGGTCGCTCCGGATGTTCGGGACAAGTATTTCAAGCTCTACGCTTACTACTGAGTTGAATCTGGTAAACAGGTTTTCAGATTTTGAAGCGAGCACGCCGGACTTCAACGTGCTCGATCGTTCGTGAATGGAACTGCCGGCCAGCCGGCACACTACTAGGAGACGAGTTGTCATGGGTAAGGAAAAGTTTGACCGGTCTAAGCCTCACGTAAACATTGGAACGGTGGGTCACATCGACCACGGCAAAACGACGCTGACGGCGGCGATCACGAAGGTGTTGTCCAAGCACAACCCGCACAACGTCTTCCGTTCGTTCGACACGATCGACAACGCTCCTGAAGAGCGCGAGCGCGGCATCACGATCTCGACCTCGCACGTAGAGTACGAGACCCCGAACCGCCACTATGCACACGTCGACTGCCCAGGCCACGCCGACTACATCAAGAACATGATCACCGGCGCGGCACAGATGGACGGCGCTATTCTCGTTGTGGCGGCTACCGACGGCCCGATGCCCCAGACCAAGGAGCACGTGCTTCTTGCTCGTCAGGTTGGCGTCCCTTACATCGTTGTGTTCCTGAACAAGTGCGATGCGGTTGAAGACGAAGAGCTGATCGAGCTGGTCGAGATGGAAGTTCGCGAGCTTCTTTCGAAGTACGAGTACCCCGGCGACGACACCCCGATCATTCGTGGTTCGGCTCTTGGAGCTTTGAACGGCGAAGCCCAGTGGGAAGCGAAGATCGACGAACTGATGGAAGCTGTCGACAAGTACATTCCTCAGCCGGAGCGCGCTGTCGACCTTCCGTTCCTGATGCCGATCGAAGATATCTTCTCGATCTCTGGCCGTGGAACTGTGGTCACGGGACGTATCGAGCGCGGCAAGATCAAGGTTGGCGAAGCCTGCTCGATCGTTGGCTTCCGCGACACCCAGCAGACGGTCTGCACCGGCGTCGAGATGTTCAAAAAGCAGCTCGATGAAGGCCTTGCGGGCGACAATGCTGGGCTCTTGCTCCGCGGCGTTGCGAAGGAAGATGTGGAGCGCGGCATGGTTCTGGCGAAGCCAGGATCGATCACACCGCACACCGAGTTCAAGGGCGAGATCTATGTCTTGAGCAAGGAAGAAGGCGGACGTCATACTCCGTTCTTCAACGGCTACCGTCCCCAGTTCTATTTCCGGACCACGGACGTGACCGGATCGGCGAAGCTGCCGGAAGGTACGGAGATGGTGATGCCGGGCGATAACATCCAGCTCGAGATCACGCTGCACACGCCGGTCGCGATGGAGAAGGGTCTCCGCTTCGCGATCCGTGAAGGCGGTAGGACGGTTGGCGCGGGTACGATCTCCGAGATTATCAAGTAGTTCGTTTTGAGTACTTAGTGGAAACGGCGGGCTCCGGCTCGCCGTTTTCCGTTTTATCTGTTATGTAATCGCAGTCCAATAACGATTTCCCTCCAAGCGAACCTACGGAATTTGACGATGACAGCGCTGGCTGAACTAGAAAATCTCCAGTTGGCAGCAGTTCGCTACCGCTCGGCAGTTGACCATATCTTCTCGCCAAGCCTTACCACCTCGGAGAATTGGCGGGCGTGTCTCGCAGGGATTTTGGTCTCTACGACACGGCTGTATCTCGGATACTTGCTAGTGGCTGAAGGCCTCGAGGAACTAGAGGCGCTTGTATCAAAGAAGCGGATTCGGAAAAGCTTTCCAACGGACACCGTGCGCGAAATGAAGCTACGTGCGGAACTCGGTCGGAAGCTCGAGTTGCCGACAAGCTGGCCTGGATTCATCCCCTACAACCCGTTCTCTGATATCACTCGCCTTCGAACGCTTAAAGATTACACAGCAAGCTTTACGTTGCATCTGCCTGAAATATATGAGGAGACATTTCGAATTGAAGCTTGTGCGAAAAGCTTTCTAGCTGACCGTAATAGTAGTGTTCTTGCACAGCTTTTAGTAGGACTCCAACATCTTGGGAGAAACCATGCGAGTTTCGTCCTCCCGGCGCTGGAATGGGCGGCAGACGAAGGGAGTTGGGACAAGTTGGTCGAGGGTACTCGCTCTCGATCTTGACATTTAGGATTTATTTCTCTGTGCTAGCCGTTCAAAAATGGAATAGTAAAAAGCAGCTTTGCACCGATAGGCAGCAATACTAATCCCGCAATAGAATGAGCTGATGGCTGCTCTTGCCGACGCCTTGGAGTTTCAATTGTCACTTGCGGGTGTGCCTTTGCCCGTCACGCTGCACTTGTCGCGCCCCCTCAGCGACTGCGAATTGATGGCTTTCTCGCGTCGCAATCGCCCATTTCGAATCGAGCAAAATGCCAAGGGCGAGCTGGAGATCATGGCGCCACTCTATCTTGAAGATGGGCAGCGAGAGCTATTCACGATGTGCTGACTGGGCGGAGCAGCATGACGGTATCGCATTCAGTTCGAATGTTGGTGTTGTCATGCGTGATAAATCCATTCGCAGTCCGGATGCCTCCTGGACGTCTCAGGCCCGCTGGGATGCACTTTCCAAGAGTGAGCAGGAAGGGTTTGCGCCGGTCTGCCCAGATTTTCGCTTAGAGATTCTGCCGAGATCTGACTCCCGAGTGAAGCTCGAAGAGAAGATGGAGATGTGGATTGAGAACGGCGCTCTGCTGGCCTGGATGATCGACCCGTTCGCCGCAGAGATTCTTGTCTATCGGCCGGGCCAGGCGAGCGAACGGCTGATGCGTCCTGCGTCGATTGAAGCAGATGCGGTGGTGCCTGGCTTTCGTCTTGAGACATCGCGGCTCTGGTCAAAATAGCTAGGCTCGGGCTAAAAGGCTGCGCGACTGGCGCTCCAGCCTGCTTTCGTGGATAATAGAAAGGTCGAGCGTGGCCTGACCGCTCCTCCTCCGCTACAATCAGGAATACGGGTTGCAGGCACCCCAAGCCTGCGTCGCGGCGTGTCGAGCGATCTGCTTTAGATCCGGAGACTGCTGCTTGCCAACCGAGGTGGTTGGCCACACAAGAGAGGATTCACCCAATGCGCGAGATCATTACCCTGCAGTGCCCGGTGTGCAAGAACAGGAACTACTCAACGACGAAGAACAAGAAGACGACCACTGGCCGCCTGGAGTTCTCGAAGTTCTGCAATACCTGCCGTCAGCACACGGACCACAAAGAGACGAAGTAAGCACCACCGCCGCGACCCTCTCTAGCGAGAGCGTCGCGATACGGGGGAGTAAGCTCAACGGTTAAACTGTCGGTCTCCAAAACCGAACTTCTCGGTTCGAATCCGAGCTCCCCCGCCATTCGCCTCCGTTGATTGGTACATGGTCGGGAATACTCCCAGAGATTAAGATTCAAGCATCACGAAAGCAGAAGAGTCATGGCGAAGGCGATCACAGTGACGGACGAGAGCCGCACAAATACCGGGATTGATAATCTGAAGGCGACGCCCGCGCGCCTTGTGGAGTTTCTCAAGGACGTCCGCAGCGAAATGCGCAAGGTTATCTGGCCTTCGCGCACCGATGTGCAGACGACGACGACCGTAGTCCTGGTCACGGTCTTCATCTTCGCGGCGTACTTCTGGCTGGTGGACAATATCATCGGCCGCGCCATCGAAGCTCTGCTGCACAAGCTCTCAACGCATTCCTAAGAGTCAGTACCACCCCGTAGATTGCACGACGATGATGCACGAAGAAGGCATAACGATGGCGGCAGAAGAGATAATCCCGGAAGCAGCGCAGCCCGAAGAACACCTCGAGCCACCGGTCAACGAGAATTTCAAGTGGTACATTATCCACGCCTATTCGGGCTTCGAGCGCAAGGTTCGTGAGTCGCTCGAGAGCCGTATCCAGGCGTTCGGCCTGCAGAACCGCATCGGCCGCATCATGATCCCGACCGAGCCTGTGACCGAGTTGCGCAATGGCAAGAAGTACACCATTGAGCGCGTCTTCCTTCCCGGCTATGTCCTGGTCGAGATGGAGCTGGACAACGATCTCTGGCACGTCATCAAGAACACGCCCCGGGTTACTGGCTTCCTTGGAACCGGCGATAGCCCCGTAGCGCTTTCGGAGCAGGAAGTCAGCTCGATCATCTTCCGCTCGGATGTGTCGAAGGACAAGCCGGCTACGAAGATCAAGTTCGAGAAGGGCGAGCAGGTCCGCATCAACGAGGGCCCATTCGCCAACTTCAACGGCGCAGTCGACGATGTGAACGAAGACAAGCAGACTTTGAAGGTCATGGTCAGCATCTTCGGACGTTCTACGCCGGTCGAGATTGAGTTCTCGAAGGTCGACAAGATGATCGACGAGTAGTTTTCGCCGTCGTCCGTATAGATTTCGTCAGTAAAGATTTTGGATTTCAATACTATTCAGCAGCCGGCTTTGAGTCAGGCGCTGGACGCATAAGAAGGAAATACCGCAATGGCACCGAAGAAGATTACCGGATACGTAAAGCTGCAAATCACTGGCGGAAAGGCTACCCCGGCACCCCCGGTCGGCCCCGCTCTCGGACAGGCTCAGGTCAACATCATGGAGTTCTGCAAGCAGTTCAACGCTCGCACCTCGACTCCTGAGATGACCGGCATGACCATCCCCGTCGTTATCACCGTGTATGCGGACCGCAGCTTCAGCTTCATCACGAAGACGCCGCCTGCGGCTGTTCTCCTGTTGAAGGCTGCTGGCATCCCCAAGGGATCCGGAACGCCGAACAAGACCAAGCTGGGCAAGGTGACCGAGAAGCAGATCATCGAGATCGCCACGCAGAAGATGCCTGACTTGAACTCGAACACGGTCGAGGCGGCTGCTAAGAGCATTCGCGGTACAGCCCGCTCCATGGGAATCGAAGTCGTAGCTTAGTTTCATTTCAGTAGTAAGAGCTTGAGGATTTCCCACCTGTCACCGGAGTTTCGTGGTGACGGGGTTGGGAGATCCTCGCTCTTTTGCGTTCCGTTCTCTATCCGAAGAGCATCTGCTGGTGCGGCGCGCCTACGTTGACCGGAGACCGTTTCGCTGCGCCGATGTCGCGTGTGAGAAGCGCATCGGAGGATCGCGGTGCCAGCCCATACTTGTGGCAGACTTTGTCCACTCTGTGGCTTAGCTCGTTTCGATAGGGAGCGGCGGCGAAGTCAGCCATGGCGAATCGGGTGGCGTAGTCGGCTTCAAGGTGTGGGAAGTGTTCTTGAACGAACTTGAAGAACGTTGGCCGCGAGCAGGCTTTCAGGAACAAGGGATTGGCAGCAAAGAAGCTGGCATCTACTTCGGATGCCCGTATGGCCATAGCATTGAGGGCAGTTTCTGAATCGGTGATTCCCGGGAGAAGAGGGCAGCAGAGAATTCCGGCTGTGAGTCCTGCCTGCCGGAGCTTGCGCACCGCCTCGAATCGCAGGTCTGGACGAGGGGCGCGTGGTTCCAGAAGGCGGGCCAGCGCGGCGTCGGGCGTTGTAATGGTGAGATGAAGTACGAGCGTGTTGCGCGCGGCGATCTGTTGGAGCAGGTCGATATCGCGGGTGATAAGGCGCGACTTCGTGACGATGCCCAAGCGGTAACCGGACTTTCGTGAGAAGACTTCAAGCAGACTGCGCGTGATGCGCGCGCGGCGTTCGATCGGCTGGTAGGGATCGGTCGCCGTGCCGAGTGCGATCTCCTGGGAGGGATCGATGTGGCGAAGTTCTTGTTCCAGAAGCCAAGCAGCATTCTGCTTGAGATAGATCTCGTGTTCGAAGGCGTCGTGGCTTGCCATCACCGATTCACTGCCAGGGTAGACGCGATTCGGCGCGAGGAACTCGTGGGTGTAGCGGGCGTAACAGTAGCGGCAGGCGAACTCGCACCCTCGGTACGGGTTGATGGAGTAGGCGAGCGACAGTTGGCGTTTGGATACGGACTTGTTGAGGACGCTGCGGACTTCGAGGGACTTGAACTGAATGAGATGGCCATCGTCAGCGCGCCTTGCGGCAGCCGCGAGACGGGCGATTCCAACTCGGGGAGGAGGGTCGGAGTCAAGGATGGGGAAAAGGGAAGAGACTTGCAGTTTCGCCATATGTTCGCCTTCTAGCATGAGGCTACGGCGGCGGAGGGGATTCGTCAAGCGATTGGCAGGGCTCCTGCTTTACAGGGCTTCTTCAACGACCAGCGGCTGCTCAAGCGAGTGGGTTTCTTCAGGAGTGAAGGCCCTCATTAGAACGACGTAAATCGCGCTTGAGAGAAAGAAGCCGACGAACCATGCGTAGTCGTAGAGGAAGCGCAACGAGGGAATCACCAAGCCGCAGAGGGCGACGAGGACTCCGACTATGAGTGCGGCGATCGCTCTGGGATTGAAACCTTTGCTGTACTCGTAGGGTCCACCGCGGCGGTAGAGCGATCTGACATCGAGCCGAGTGCCGCGGATCAGGAAGTAGTCGGCGACCATGATTCCTGCTACTGGGCCGAGTAGGGCGGAGTAGCCGACCAGCCATCCGAAGATGTAGGTGCCGAAGCTGCTCATCAGCTTCCAGGGCATCATGGCGAGGCCGAGCAGTCCGGTGATCATGCCGCCGGTTCGGAAGCTGATGAGTCTTGGCGCGAGGTTCGAGAAGTCGTTCGATGGGGAGACTACGTTCGCGCCGATATTTACGTTGAGCGTGGCGACAAGTAGGGCGATCAAGGCTAGGAACGCTACGAAGGGTTGGTGAAACTTGCCCAGGAGGACGATGGGGCTCCAAATGGGTTCGCCAAAGACGACAGTCGAGGCTGAGGTGACGGCGATGCCGATGAAGGAGTAGAAGGTCATCGCAACGGGAAGGCCGAAGGCCTGGCCAAAGATCTGGGACTCCTGCGATTTGGCGTAGCGGGTGAAGTCGGGGATGTTCAGTGAGAGTGTGGCCCAGTAGCCGACCATCGCGGTGAGCATGGGGAAGAAGAAGTGCAGGAAACTGCCTGTGGTTTTGAACTGGCTTGGGGCGGAGAGCATGGGGCCGAGGCCGCCGGCCTTGTGCACCATCCAGAAGAGCAGCGTGAGCGACATGACAAGCATGAAGGGTGCCGAGAAGCTTTGCAGGAAGCGGATGGACTCGACGCCGCGCCAGACGATGACCATGTTCAAGCACCAGAAGCCGAGGAAGCAGATCCAGAGAACCCACGGCATGTGCGCCGATGCGGGCCACAGAACATTGACCATAGCGGCGATCGCCTGCCCGCCCAGCCATGACTGAACGCCGAACCATCCGCAGGCTACGATCGCTCGAAGAATCGCCGGGATGTTTGCGCCACGCAGGCCGAACGATGCCCGCACGAAGACCGGGAAGGGAATGCCGTACTTCGCTCCGGCGTGGGCATTCAGCAGCATCGGTACCAGGACGATGAGGTTTCCCAACAGAATCGTGGAGAGTGCCTGCTTCCAGTTCATGCCGCCTGCGATCAGAGATGACGCGAGCATGTACGTCGTGATCTCCATCGACATCGAGAACCACAGGGCGATGTAGTTATACGTTCCCCAGGTGCGATGTTCGGGCGTTGTAGGGGCAAGGTCTTCGTTCGTAAGACTTGTCGCTTGGATCATGCGTGCTCCTGCAGGTCGGAGTGGATCGTAAAGTGATTATGGCTTAAGCGGAACAAGAGTCCGGGCACCGTGGATTGCGTGCTGGACTCCTGTTCCGGTAGGGGATTTGCCTTCGCTGGACTTAGAACTTGTAGGCGAAGGAGAACTGGAAGATGCGGGGCGGGTGCGACTGGTCTACTGCAGTGAGCGTCTGGAAGCCGGGGTTTGGCGTCAGGGTGCAGGTCTGGTTCAACGTCTTGCCATCGCCGCAGGTCGCGCCTCCGGTGGTGTATTGGACCTGGTTGATGCCGCTACCGGCGTAGACGAAGTAGTTGGCGGAGTTGAGCAGGTTGAAGGACTGTACCTTGAGCGTGATGCTCTGCGTCTCTTTGATCTTGATGGCGCGTTCGATTCCAAGATCTACCTGCGCTGTGCCGGGCCCGGTGAACGAATTGATTCCGTCTCCCGGAGCGAGGCCGTAGCCGGGCGAGTTTCCGCCGACCAGACCCGCTGCGGTGTTGGCTGTCGCCTGCGCCTCTGCCGTATCGTTCAGCTGGCTGATGACTCCCGTGTACGGGTGGCCTGTGTTCACCTGGGCGATCAGGCTCACTCTCCAACCGTTGGCGGCCGCGCGTGCGAGTTCGCTGCCCGTGTTGAGAGTGGGAGCGTAGACGCCGGCGATCGAAAAGCGCTGGCGCTGATCGAGTACCGACAGACCGTGCGTTCCAGAGAGATCGAACTGGTTGTAAAAGTCCACGCCGCTCTGGGTGCTCTTGGCGAACGTGTAGGAGAGGATGAAATTTATGTCGTGGCTGGCTTGGCGGTTTAGCTGAACAAACAGGGAGTTGTAGTTGTCGATGCCGGGGCTGATGAGTGCGTTGATCTGGGCGAGGCCTGCGGTGATGCGACCCTCTCCAAGGACGCCCGGATCGAGGTTCGGCAACACAGAGAGGACGGAGCCGGACGGAGAGACATAGGTGGTCGTGCCGGTCGGGGTGTTGAGGTTCTGGTCGTACGCGGTGGAGCTGGTCAGATGCATTCCGTGAGACCAAAGGCTGCCGACCGTAAGGATGGTGCCTTTTGCGATCTCCTGATCGATCTGGAGGCTCGCGTTTACTACTGACGGTGTCTTGTAGTGTGAGTCAACCGTCACGATGCTTCCACCGCCTGCAAATGCTGAACTCGTAGTTGGCAGCGCCGCAGGGTACGCGGGATTTTGATCAGCCCCGGCAAGACTACTGTCGACGTTGAAGAAGCCGGCTCCGGATTGTGCCACTCCATTCTGCTGCGTCGAACGCTGGTAGTTGCCGCCGACGAAGATCTCGTAGTAGAGCCCGGCCCCGCCGCGAATGACGGTCTTGGTGAATGGGTTATAAGAGAAGCCGAAGCGCGGCGAGATCCGCTGGTACTGGTTGCTAAACTTTTGAGTTGTCGGCACTAGCGGATTGCCTGCTGGATTGCCGTACTTCTGGAAGTCTTCGCGAATTCCTCCGGTTATCGTGAGGTTGGGTCTCAGGTGGTAGGTGTCGTTGACGAAGAAGCCCATGAAGGGATCGCTGAAGTTGTACTTAGGATCTCCGGAGGTTTGATTGAAGACGTTCCACTTGCCGAGCGCGAAGGCCTGGAGGCTGAAGAAGACATATTGACCGTAAAACGAGCCTGGATCCTTGTCGGAAATCGTGTCGTAGTTGAGGCTATAACCGGCGTCGAGCTGATTCTTGCCATGCAGGAAGGTGACGTGATCCGCGAACTGGGTCTGGTACTCACGCAGATTGTTGTAGGAAAAGGTCGGGTTGCCGAGCAAGAGCACCTGTGGCGAGACCAGTACCATCTGTGGCGAAGTTGGGGTGGCGGCCAGGCCGGAGGGGTTATAGAGCTGCTCGTCGCGGACGTAGCTCACATAGGCATCGTTCACGATGCTGGGAGAGAAGGTATGGGTTAGGTGTACTGTGGCGACGTGATCGCGGACGCCATTGTCACCCAGGAGTTCATCGCCGCCGAAGGACTCGGGGCTGAAGGTGATGATGCCGCCTGCTGACTGGAAGTGATTGTAGTTGTACAACGCTGTCAGGTGGGTCTTGTCGCTGATCGCCCAGTCCAGCTTGGGGAAGAGCTCCCAGTCGTCACGGCGGCGGGCGCGTGGGCCAAGGTTTGTGTGGACTACGTTGAGAGCGTTTGCGACGCCCTGAAGGTAGAGGGGATTCGTTGGGTCCGCGGTAGCCTGGTCCTGGGTGAGTGTTGATGCGACAGGGTAGTGGCTGTTCGGTGTGGGAAGAACAGTCCCGGCGGGAACACCATAATCTACCTCGGTCGTTGCGGCCTGTCCGGTATTCACGGCATAGAGCGGATCTTTGTGACGCTGCTGCTCATAGTCGAAGTAGAAGAACATCTTGTCGCGGATGATGGGGCCGCCGATGTCGGCGCCAAACTGCTGGAGCACATTCAGAGGCCTCGGGTTGCCGTTTGCCTTGTCGATGGCGTCGTTCGCGCCGGTGGCGGAGTTGCGGTTGTAGTAGAAGGCGTCGCCGTGGAACTTGTTGGTGCCGGACTTGGTAACGGTATTGATGAAGCCCGCGCCTGCGCCGCCGTAGCTGGAGTCGTAGACGTTGGCCTGGACCTGGAACTCCTGGATGGACTGTAGGCCGAAGACGTAGGGGATGCGGGTGAAGCCGCGGTTGTCGCCGTAGTAGTAGCTGGTCGAGTCGACGCCGTCTACCGTGAATGAGGTGGAACCGTTGGCGTTCGATGCACCGCCGGCGGTGTTGTTGTAGCCGGAGAGGTCGCCGCCGGACTGGCCGGCAAAGCTGATGTGTCCAAATTGGCCGTCGGCGACGACGTTGGGAGTGAGCAGGACGAGATCGGTGTAGCGGCGGCCACTAAGCGGGAGGCCTTCGATCGTGTCGTGTTGTAAGAGAGTTCCGACAGTGGTGTCGGAGGGGTTGAGCGCGGAGCCTGCGTCGCTGATGACATTGACCGTGTCGCTGGCTTCGCCGATGGCAAGCGTCGCCTCCGCGTCTGTGGTGTGGCCCACGGCGACGACAAGGCCGGCGATCTTCACGGTCTTGAAGCCGGTGGAGACGACCGAGACGTCGTAGACGCCGATCTTGAGGGCGGGGAAGCTGAAGATGCCGACGTCGTTCGAACTCGAGGTCGAACGTTCGCCCGTCGCTTCATTGACCGCTGTCACGGCCGCATGAGCGACCACTTGGCCGCCCGGATCATGGACGGTGCCGGTCATCGCGCCGGTGGAGACGGCGTTTTGCGCAAAGGCAAGGCTGCTGGAGAGCGCGAGCGTCACGCACAGTTTCTGGCACAGCTTCAGCTTCAATGAAGAACGGACGGAGAAAGACATAGTTAAGCCCTCTTGATATGTGCGTTGTTTGTACTGGCGACCGAACCGGCAACGTACGTTGCGAGCGTTCGGCGTGGAACGAATCGCGGTACGGAAAGAGGAACATCTGCTCGTCGCCGCGCGTGGCGTGACGGTGACCTTTGCTGAAGGTTGAAGCCTGCCGATGGCG
Source organism: Granulicella aggregans (assembly GCF_014203275.1). Taxonomy (GTDB): domain Bacteria; phylum Acidobacteriota; class Terriglobia; order Terriglobales; family Acidobacteriaceae; genus Edaphobacter. Next base: position 1,197,378 of record NZ_JACHIP010000001.1, on the reverse strand, counting down.
GGCGAGGGATGATGAGCTATCTCCTGCCGCGTTGAGCGGAAACTTCATTCAGGTTCTGATTTGTGCCTGTTGAAGTCTGGAGCGTAGCGATGATCTTGGTCTGTGTCAAGATTTTACGCGACTGCAATGATCGCCGTCTTGGGCATGTGGTATGCGCATGGCTGGCTGACTCTAGCTAAGTGACGTAATGTCCTGTAGATATCGGCAGATCGCGCGATCATGCCGGTCGCGTTGCGCGCTGGCGTAGAGGCGGTTTACGCGTGTTTTCGTAGCTTGATGTTTTTGACACGATGTCTCTTGTTTCGCTGCCCTTGTGAGGGTTATCGTTACGGTATCGTCGCGAGCAGAATCATCCGCCAACATGATGCCTTCGAGGGCTCATGATTGGACTGGTTCATCACCGCCGATGCCCGCTTGCGAACTTCTTTTGCAGGCCATTGAGAGGCCGGCCCCATGCCCGTGCTAAGCCTCTTGCTCAAAGCACAACTGCATTTGCGTACTGTTCACTCCTGCATTCTCAGGCGGGTGAGCGAAGCACCCATCTTCCCTACGAGGTGTATCCACAGATGCAGGGATACCGCTCTTCAAGCCCGATGAATCTTCGCGATAGCACATCGTTGAGGGCTGCCTGCGTCTCAGCGATCCTCGCTATTGGATACCTCGCAGGGTTCAGCGCAAGCGCGGCTGCCCAAGCGGATGTATTTACTCGGGACGTCCGGCCGATCCTTGAAAAGAATTGCTATAGCTGCCACACCGACAAGATGCGCGGCGGGCTGCGACTGGACTCGCGCGACGCCTTGCTGAAGGGCGGTTCCTCCGGCCTGGCGATTGTTCCGGGTAACGCCGAGGCAAGCCTGATCTTTAAGGCAATCTCGTACAAGAACGAAGATCTCAAGATGCCGCCGAAGGGGCCGCTTTCCAGCGATGATGTTGCCGTCATCGCAAAGTGGATCAAGGCAGATGCGTTGATGCCGGTCGCGGACGGCGCGCCGAAGGTATCGCCTGAGGTGTCTTCCGCACAGGCAGAGTTCTTCGAGACCAAGGTGAGGCCGCTGCTGGCGAGCAAGTGCTATAGCTGCCATACGCAGTCGCAGTCCGGCGGCCTTCGGTTGGACTCGCGTGACGCGATGATGAAGGGTGGCAAGGATGGCGCGGTGCTCGACCTGAGCGATCCGGATGCGAGCCTGCTGGTGAAGGCGATCCATTATCAGGACGCATCGTTACAGATGCCTCCGCGCAGGCAGATGGAGCCAGCAGAGATTGCAGTGCTTGAAGAGTGGATCAAGGGCGGGGCGTTTTGGCCTACAGGAGCTTCGAAGCCTGTAGGCATGCAGGTTACGGCGAAGGACCGCGAGTTCTGGTCGTACAAGATTCCCGTGATGCCAGCTGTTCCTGCTGTCTCGGGTAAGTGGGCCTATAACGATGTCGATCGCTTCGTGCTTGCGAATCTTGAGGCGAACAAGCTTAAGCCGGTGCGCGATGCGGACAAGCGGACGCTGTTGCGCCGCGTGACCTTCGATCTCACAGGCCTTCCTCCGACTCCGCAGGAGGTCGATGCGTTCCTTGCTGACAAGTCGCGCGATGCCTATCCGAAGCTGGTGGAGCGTCTGCTTGCGTCGAAGGCCTACGGCGAGCGTTGGGGACGCATCTGGCTAGATGTGGTGCGGTACTCCGATACTTCGAGCAATAGTGCGGACTTCCCTGTGCCGGACATCTACAAGTATCGCGACTACGTGGTGCAGTCGTTTCAGCAGGACAAGCCTTACGACCGCTTTATCAAGGAGCAGATCGCGGGCGACCTGCTGCCAGCGGCCAGCGAGGCGGAGCACTGGCAGAATGTTATCGCCACGGGATATCTCGCGAATACGAACATCACCGAAGATCCCGTCAGCGATGCTGTCGACAACATTGGCCACGCATTCCTCGCGACGACGGTAGCCTGCGCCCGCTGCCATGACCACAAGTTCGATCCGATTCCCACTGCGGACTACTACGGAATCTATGGTGTGCTTGCGAGCACTCACTTCGCAACCACCGGTACTGAAGAGATTCGCTATCAACGCGGGCTGATCTATCGCGATCCGAAGGTCGTTGATAGCCAGGAGTACAAGGACTTCGAAGAGCAACTCAAGCCGATCGCCGATTCGATTCACGCCGTGATTCAGCTTCCTTACTTCGATGACATTCTTCCCATGCTGCAGGCTCGGCGGATGGCTTTGTTCCAGAACGCACCGCACTTCGAGACTGCCTATGCTGTCTCCGAGGACAAGCCGCACAATGAGCGTGTCCAGCACTACGGCAGCAAGAAGGATCTTGGTGAAGAGGTGCCGCGTCACTTCCTGCAGGCGCTCGGAGGTGCCGATCTGCCTGTTGACACGAAGGGTAGCGGAAGGCTGGAGATGGCGAACTGGATTGCGTCTTCGCAGAATCCTGTGACGGCCCGCGTGATGGTGAACCGCATCTGGCAGGGGCACTTTGGCCGCGGGATCGTTGCGACGCCGAACGACTTTGGCAGCCGGGGCGCGGCTCCGAGCGATCAGAAGCTGCTTGACTACATGGCTACGCAGTTTGTGGCGCAGGGCTGGTCGATCAAGGCGGTGCACCGCATGATCCTGCTTTCGCACACGTATCAGTTATCGAGCGATGACTCTCCTGAAGCCGAAAAGGTGGATGCCGAGAACGCGATGCTCTGGCGGCACTCGCGCACGCGCATGGACGCGGAGGAGATTCGCGATGCGATGCTTGCGACCTCGGGCAAGCTGGATACTTCTCCTGCCGGGCCGCAGCCGTTCCCTCCGGAGGCGGAGTGGAACTACTCCGGGCATGCGCCGTTCCATGCTGTGTATGAGACGAACCATCGGACGCTGTATGTGATGGCGCAGCGTAGCCGGCGCCATCCTTATCTTGGGCTCTTCGATGGAGCGAACCCTTCCGCGAGTGTGGCTACGCGAGAGACCAGCGTTACGCCGCTGCAGGCGCTCTACTTCATGAATGCATCGTTTCCGAAGGATTGCGCGGCGGCATTGGCGAAGCAACTCGATCAGCCGGGCAAGTCGGACAAGGATGAGGTGCGGGCAGCGTTCCTCAAGATCTATGGACGGCCACCTGATCCTCAGGAGAGCGAAGCCGCTTTGAAGTTCGTACAGCAGACAAGTGCTATCTATGCGGCGCTCAGTGCTGGCGAGCAGGACCAGAAAAAGACGCACACGCAGGCGCTGGGTAATCTGATTCAGGCGCTCTATGCGAGCAACGAGTTCATGTTTGTCGACTGAGAGAAGGGCACGATGACGATCAAGCGCAATCCTATGAACCGCCGACACTTCATCAACTCGCTTGCGAGTGCGTCGCTGCTTCTGCCCGGCATGCTGCATGAGTTGCTGGCGCAGTCGCCTTCGTCTGAGGCGACAAATCCGCTGGCGGCTAAAGAGCCGATGTTTGCGGCGAAGGCGAAGCGTGTGATCTTTCTTTGCATGAGCGGCGGGGCTTCGCACGTCGACACCTTCGACCCTAAGCCAAAGCTGATCGCCGATAGTGGCAAGTCTTACAAGGGAGACTTTCTCTCTGCGCCACGCTGGGAGTTCAAGCGTTATGCGAAGTGCGATACGCAGGCGAGTTCACTCTTCCCACATGTGGGCGCGATGATGGACGACATCTGCGTCATCCGTTCGATGAAGAATGACTTCCCCAACCATGTACAGGCGAACATGGGACTGCACGGCGGTTCAGTCGTGCAGTCGCGGCCGAGCATGGGATCGTGGGTAAGCTACGGCCTGGGGACTGTGAATCAGAATCTTCCATCCTTCATGGTGCTGGCTCCGGAGATGCCTTATGGCGGCACCATGCCGTGGGACGCGAACTTCCTTCCGGCCTGCCACCAGGGTGTTCACGTCGGCTCCGATGGCGAGCCGATTCCGAATATGCTGCGAGCTGATCTTGCGGATGTACAGGACAAAGAGCTTGGTCTGATCAACTTCTTCAACCAGAAGCATGAGGCGGCGCGTGGTGGCGACTCTATGCTCGCGGCACGCATCAAGAGCTTCGAGACCGCCCATGGTATGCAAACGCAGGCTCCAGAGGCGTTCGATCTTACGAAGGAGACTGACGCGACGCTTGCTCTGTACGGCCTTGAGCGTGGCAGCACCAAGGGCTTTGCGTGGCAGTGCCTTATGGCGCGTCGGCTTGCTGAACGGGGCGTTCGGTTTATCGAGCTCATCGACATCGGATCGAACCAGCTCATCAATTGGGACGCGCACGCCGATATGCAGACTCACGTGCCTCTGGCGAAGAATGTCGATCAGCCCATCGCCGCATTGCTCAAGGACTTGAAGTCCCGGGGCATGTTCGAGGAGACTCTGGTGGTGTGGAGCACGGAGTTTGGGCGGCGTCCTGGTGATACGAATCCCAAGGCCAAGGGGCGGACGCATCACTCCGATGTGTACAGTTCGTGGATGGCAGGCGGCGGTATCAAGGGCGGCATCACCTATGGTGAGTCGGACGAGTACGGCTACCAGATCGTGAAAGACCAGGTCCACGTCCATGATCTGCATGCGACAATGCTGCACCAGCTTGGCATCGACCACAAGAAGCTCACGTATCGCTACGCAGGGCGCGACTATCGGCTCACCGATGTATCGGGGCGAGTTGTTAACGAGATTATCGCTTGATGGCAAGTTGATTTCGCCGTCGGGAAATCTTCTACTCTTTACAGAGTGACTGTTGTTTGCGGCGGTGACTTTCCGTAGTATGCAGACTTCACCCCATGCGGCAAGGCACTTCGGAGGAAGTTTTGGATCCAGTCGCTCCAGGCTGTCCCGGCTCTACACCCGGTCTTGAAGAGACGCATGCGCCGTTAACCAGCGCGGCGGCGGTTCGCGAGGCCCATCGTTGCCTTTACTGCTACGACGCTCCTTGCACCCACGCATGCCCGACTCACATCGACATCCCTGGCTTCATCAAAAAGATCGCTACCGCGAATCTTCTCGGCTCCGCACAGACCATCCTCGAGTCGAATTTGCTTGGCGCTACTTGTGCAAGAGTCTGCCCGGTGCAGGAGCTCTGCGAAGGCTCCTGTGTGCTTGGGCCTTCAAGCAGTCCGATAGCGATTGGGCGGCTGCAACGCTATGCGATGGACTACGTGTATGACCGTGGCGTGCAGGTGGTTACGGCTGGCGCTGCGACAGGGCGTAAGGTTGCGGTGATCGGCGCAGGCCCGGCGGGACTTTCGTGTGCGGGCGAGCTTGCGCGAAGGGGACACACGGTCACCGTCTTCGAGAAGCGCGAGTTGGCGGGCGGTCTTTCGACCTATGGGATCATCTCGCTGCGCGAACCCGTCGAAGTCGCGCTGGCCGAGGTAGCGATGATCGAGCAGCTTGGGGTCAAGATTGTTACGGGCCGGGAGCTTGGTGGCGATTTGTCACTGACGGAGTTACAAAAAGAGTTCGACATCGTGGTGCTGAGCGTCGGGCTTGGACGTTCGCCGCAGCTCGGCATTCCGGGCGAAGAACATGTCCTCGACGGGCTTGTGTATGTAGAGGGCAGCAAGGTCTCTGAGGTGGAGTTGGTCATCGGGAAGCATGTTGCTGTCGTTGGCGCGGGAAATACCGCGATCGACTGCGCGACGATTGCAAAACGGTTGGGCGCGGAACGGGTCACCATCGTCTACCGCCGCAGCGAGAAGGAGATGACCGCCTATCCGCATGAGGTGGAGTTTGCTTTAAAGGAAGGGATCGAGTTCCGCTTCCTCGCTCAGCCTGTGGAGACGGTTCTTGAAGCGAGTGACGTCGTGGGCCTTCGTTGTGTTGCGATGCAGCTTGGCGCTACGGATGCCTCCGGGCGGGCTACATCCACGCCGGTTCCGGCCAGCGAGTTTGTGATCGAAGCCGATCAGATTGTGAAAGCGATCGGCCAACAGAAGCCTTCCATTGCAACGGCGCTGGGACTGAAGACGGTGAACGGATACATTGCCGTCGATGATGACTTCGAGACGAGTATCTCTGGTGTCTTCGCGATTGGAGATTGCATCCGCAGCCGAGGCGATGCCTCCACCGTGATGGCCGTGCAGGATGGCAAGATGGCCGCGCAGGCATTACATGCGCGACTGGCGCAGATCGAAACCGTAGTGGCAGGAGCATAACGAATCATGGCCGATCTGAGCATCAACTTTGCAGGCATCAAGTCGCCGAACCCTTTCTGGCTGGCCTCCGCGCCGCCATCGAACTCCGGCGCGCAGGTCCATCGGGCCTTCGAGGCGGGCTGGGGAGGCGCAGTGTGGAAGACGATCGGCGCGCCCGTGCTGAACATCTCGAATCGCTATGGTGCGTGGCATTATGGCGGGCAGCGGATGCTCGCGATCAACAACATCGAACTGATCTCTGACCGGCCGCTTGATGTGAACCTCCGTGAGATTGCTGAAGTGAAGCGAGCGTGGCCTGATCGTGCGGTCGTCATCTCGGCGATGGTCGAGCCGAAGGCCGAGGCGTGGAAGAAGATCGTCATGCAGATCCAGGACACGGGGGCGGATGGCATCGAGCTGAACTTTGGATGTCCGCATGGCATGAGTGAGCGCGGTATGGGCTCGGCTGTCGGACAGGTACCGGAGTATTGCGAGCAGATCACCGGATGGGCGATGAGTGCGGCGACCATTCCGGTGATCGTGAAGCTGACTCCGAATATTACGAACGTTGTTGTGCCGGCACATTCGGCGATCAACGCTGGTGCGAACGCGCTTTCGTTGATCAACACGATCAACTCCATCGTGGGAGTGGACCTAGATACACTCGCGATTACGCCGAGTATCGGTGGCAAGGGAGGTCACGGCGGTTACGCGGGTCCTGCGGTGAAACCCATCGCGTTGAACATGCTCGCGTCGCTCTGCGCGGATGAGAAGGTAGTGAACTCCGGCCTGCCGATCTCGGGCATGGGCGGCATCTCGACATGGCAGGATGCGGCGGAGTTCTTGCTGCTGGGTGCGACGAGTCTGCAGGTGTGCACCGCTGTGATGCACTACGGCTTCCGCATCATCGAAGATCTCTGCAACGGACTTTCGAATTGGATGGATGAAAAGGGCTATGCGACGATCGATGATGTCGTCGGCAAGAGCCTGAACCGCGTCTCTGAGTTCAAGCACTTCGACCTTGCCTTCAAGGCCGTCGCGCGGATCGACCAGGAGGCGTGCATTAAATGCAACCTCTGCTACGTCGCCTGTAACGACACGACGCATCAGTGCATCGACCTTGTATCACCAGCCGGTGAAGTAGTGCAGCCTTACTCCTACGACGTTCGTTCGAATGGCAAACTCGAGGCTGTGGGAACGCGTGCGCATCCCGTGGTGCGCGAGGCTGATTGCGTCGGATGTAGGCTCTGCTATAACGTGTGCCCGGTAGACAACTGTATCGAGATGGTCGAAGTGGCGCCGGAACGCAAATCGACCACATGGGACGAGATATCGCGCAACGAGCCCGCTGTGACCGAAGACTGGGATGCGATGGCGAAGTATCGCGAGACGCACGGCATTCATATCCACTAGACTGATCCGCTAATGAGGAGTTCCGTGCCCGCAGACCCGATGCAAGTGATCGCCGAACTCGAAGAACTCCGCGCGCTGACAGCGGATGAACATGGCGCTCAACGCGTCGCGTTTACTCCGACGTGGCGGAAAGCACGGGATTGGTTCGGGGCAAAGCTGGCGGACCTTCCCGTACGACGACACATCGATGCTGCAGGCAATGTGTGGGTCACGATGGAGGGCGCGTCGAAGCGTTCGCTGGTCATCGGCAGCCATCTCGATTCGGTGCCAAACGGCGGGTGGCTTGATGGATGCCTGGGAGTGATCGCGGGCCTTGGCATCCTGCGCAGCATTGCGGAGACCTACAACGGCAAGCCGCCATTTACGGTGAAGCTGGTGGATTGGGCTGATGAAGAGGGCGCTCGTTTTGGACGTAGTCTCTTTGGGTCTTCGGCGTTCGCGGGGACACACAGTATCGCGGCTGATCGAGCGCGCACTGATCGTGATGGCATCACTCTTGAAGAAGCGCTTCGTGCGAACGGCATCGACATCGAACGCATTGGCGATGCTGCGATTGAGCGAGAAGATATCGCCGCGTATCTTGAGCTTCACATCGAGCAGGGGCCGGTGCTGGAGCGCCTTGGTCTTCCTCTGGGAGTTGTTCTTGGAACGAAGGGCGTGGAGCGATATGCGATCACCTTCGAAGGACAGGAGGCGCACTCCGGATCGACGCCTATGGGCGACCGTCGCGATGCGCTTGCTCCTGCCGCGAAGCTGGCGCTGGAACTGCGTGCGATTGCGGGCAGGCATCCTGATGCTGTCTGCACGATGGGCAGCGTGAAGACCTTTCCCGGAATCGTGACTGCTGTTGTGGGGCGATGCGAGGTGGCGCTGGACCAGCGGGATCTTGATGCTGACGTACTGGCCACGATGCTGCGCGAGGCGCAGGAGGCCAGTGAGCGATTCGCCGCAGAGGAGCGCTGCACGGTAAAGTGGTCGCGCATCTGGAGCATCGAGCCGGTGCCGTTTCATTCTGACCTCATTGAACTTTGTGACGAAGCAATCCGCGAGACGACCGCGACTTCGTACCGGCTTCCTTCCGGGCCGCTTCATGATGCGGCTGAGGTGGCGCGTGTCGGGATTCCGACCGTGATGATGTTCGTGCAGTCGCTGCGCGGCATCAGCCATAACAAGATCGAGGACACGCGTAAGGAAGATCTTGTGAACGCGATCGCCGCGTTCGACCGGCTGGCGGTTAAGACGCTTGCATGGATGGAGAGCCAATGAACGCGAACCGCGCATCTTTAGAGCGGCAACCTGTAGCGATCGATTCAAACACGCGCGGGACCTTCCGGCAGGGAACCGCGCTGCCGTCGCTAGAGACCCTGTTGAACCTTCCAGCGTTTCGCAGCGCTGAGTTGATCTGCGGAGGAGCTCAGATCGATCAACCAGTGACCTGGGTCCATGTCTCGGAGATTATGGACATCTGGCGTTTTCTTTCTGGTGGCGAGTTGTTGCTGAGCACAGGGCTTGAGTTGATGCGCGTGAGTTCAGCGACGAGGAGAGGCTACATTCGAGGCCTATCGAAGGCGGGTATCCGTGCCTTGGGTCTCGAACTCGTGCAATGGATAACGGAGGTTCCGTCGGAGCTCCTTGAGACCGCTCGAGAGCTTAACTTTCCTATCGTGGTGTTCCGAACCGAGGTAAGTTTTCGTGAGCTTACGCGGGCGGCGCATCAGGAGATTCTTCGACCCACGCCGAGCCATGGGCTTGAGACGACGCTTGATACGATCCTCAATTCATTGATCGAGACAGGCCGCGACCGGCAGTTTCTGCAACGCGAGCTTGGTCCGTTGCTGTCGCTTCCACCGCGCCCGCGCACGACGCTGCTCATCACGCTGGAGGCTCTGCTGGACGCGCAGTTCAACATCGCTGCTGCATCGCGCAACCTGGGCGTTCGCCGACAGAGCGTGTACTACCGGCTTGATCAGCTTACGGGCCTGCTCGGATCGCTTGACGATCCCTCGCGCAAGCTCGGTTTTCTCGTTGCGTTCGCTCTGCTGCGTTCGAGCCATCCACAGTTGACGGCCACTGAAAGACCAACATCCCGTACAGAGAAGGAGCGTCGCCCATGAGCACGCAGTTAGTAGAGATAGAAGCAGCCCAAGCAGCCGAACGTACGTCGCAGGAGATCGTTCAGGAAAATCGCGACTACACTTTGTTTTCGTGGTCGGTCCAGGGCGCTGCCAACCCCATGCTGATGAAGCGTGCGGAAGGCGTTTACTTCTGGGATGGCGACGACAATCGCTGGCTGGACTTCAGCGCGCAGCTCATCAACATGAATGTTGGCCACCAGCATCCCAAGGTGCTCGAGGCCATCAAGAAGCAGGTAGATGAGCTTTGCTTTGCAGGGCCAGGATTTGCGACCGAGCCGCGTGGAGTTTTGGGCAAGAAGCTGGCCGAGGTCACGGGGCTTGCAAAGGCGTTCTTTACGCTGGGTGGTTCTGAGGCCAACGAGAATGCGATGAAGATTGCGCGACTCTTTACTGGCCGCAACAAGATCATCACTCGCTATCGGTCCTATCACGGCGCGACGATGGGATCGATGACGGCGTCGGGCGATCCGCGCCGCTGGCCGGTCGAGCCGGGCATTCCCGGGGTGGTGCGAGCCTTCGATCCTTATTGCTACCGCTGCCCCTTTGGCCAGAAGGTAGAGACCTGCCATCGCGAGTGCGTCTCCCACATCGAAGAGATCATTCAGATGGAAGGGCCGAACGAGATCGCCGCCATTCTGGTTGAAGGCATCACGGGATCGAACGGTATTCTTGTTCCCCCGGATGATTACTATCCGAAGCTGCGCGCTCTCTGCGATAAGTACGGCATCCTTCTTATCGATGACGAGGTGATGAGCGGATTCGGGCGCACGGGCAAGTATCTTGCGACGCAGCACTACGGCATCAAGCCGGACATCGTTACCGCGGCAAAGGGGCTAACCAGTGGATATATGCCTCTGGGGACTGTCATCGTTTCGGATCCGATTGCACAATACTTCGAGACGCACATGCTCTATGGCGGACTTACGTATAGCGGTCATCCGGTCTCTTGTGCCGCGGCCAACGCGAACCTTGCCGTCTATGAGGAAGAGCAGATCTTTGAGAATGTTGATACTCAAGGCGTCTATCTCGCCGATCGCCTGAATGCGATCAAGGACAAGTTCGACTGTGTTGGGGATGTTCGTTCCATTGGGCTCTTCAGTGTGATTGAGTTGGTGAAAGATAAGGCGAGCAAGGAGCCGCTCGCTCCCTTCAACGGCACGAGTGCGGAGATGGCGAAGCTGGCGATGTATCTGAAGTCGCAGCATCTTTACGCATTCACTCGATTCAATATGCTGTGGGTGTGCCCACCGCTGGTGATCACGCAGCAGCAACTTGCTGAGGGCCTCGACATCATCGAGCGGGGACTTGCCCTTGTCGACGAAGCGCTCCAGCACAGCCGCAACCATCCGGAGGAAGTCCATGCCCCAGTCCGTCTCACAAGCGCTTCTCATTAATCACCGCATTGGTGGCGTCTCCAGCGAAAGCGTCTCGGGCCGAACCGGTCCGGTCTGGAACCCAGCTACGGGGCAGCAGATCGCCGAGGTTAACTTCGCCTCTGTCGACGATGTGGATCATGCAGTCGCGGTCGCGAAGGCGGCGTTTCCGGCGTGGCGGGCGACACCGCTCTCCCGGCGTGCGGAGATCATGTTCAAGCTGCGCGGGCTGATCGACGCGAACCGCGAACGGTTGGCGGGGATTGTGGCTACGGAGAACGGCAAGACGCTGGCCGATGCTCGCGGAGAGATTGCGCGAGGTCTTGAAAATGTCGAGTTCGCATGCGGCATATCGAACCTGCTGAAGGGCAGCTACTCCGAGCAGGCGAGCACGGGGGTGGATGTCTACCAGCTTCGGCAGCCGCTTGGCGTTGTAGCTGGGATCACTCCCTTCAACTTCCCGGTGATGGTGCCGTTGTGGATGCTTGCCAACGCGATAGCGTGTGGGAATGCCTTTATCCTGAAGCCATCTGAGAAGGTGCCTTCTGCGAGCCTATTCCTTGCGGAACTGGCGCAGCAGGCGGGAGTTCCCGATGGCGTGCTGAATGTGCTGATGGGCGATCGTGTGGCTGTGGATCGGTTGCTTGCGCATCCCGACGTGCGTGCGATCAGCTTTGTTGGCTCCACTCCGATTGCGCGTTACATCTACGAGACGGGTACTCGCAATGGGAAGCGGGTGCAGGCCCTGGGTGGGGCGAAGAACCACATGCTGGTTCTTCCTGATGCCGATGTAGAAGCTGCGGCTGATGCTGCTGTCTCTGCTGCGTATGGTGCTGCGGGACAGCGATGCATGGCGATCTCGGTGATTGTTGCTGTTGGTGGCGTCGCTGATCCTCTTGTTGCAGCGATTCGCAATCGCATCCCGAAGATCAAGGTAGGGCCGGGGCTCGAACAAGGGAGCGAGATGGGGCCGCTGGTGACACGCGAGCAGCGTGACAGGGTTGCGGGATTTCTTGACTTCGCCATCGCCGACGGCGCTACAGTGGCTGTCGATGGGCGGGAAGAGTCTGCGTCGAAGGGTGACGGGTTCTTCCTCGGAGCTTCGCTGATCGATAATGTTGCGCCAGGAACGCGCTGCTATAACGAAGAGATCTTTGGGCCTGTCCTGAGCGTCGTGCGCGTGGAGACCTATGCCGAAGGGTTGAAGATCATCAACGAAAACGAATTCGGTAACGGTACCGCGATCTTTACGCAGAACGGCGGCGCGGCGCGGCAATTTCAGTTCGATGTTGAGGTGGGCATGGTCGGCATCAACGTGCCCATCCCGGTGCCGGTCTCTTCGTACAGCTTCGGAGGATGGAAGTCTTCGCTCTTCGGAGACCTGCATATGTATGGTCCGGAGGGTATTCAGTTCTACACGCGCGGCAAAGTGGTGACGAGTCGCTGGCCTGACCCTGGTACCAGCAAGGTTGATCTTGGGTTTCCGCAGGTTCGCTAGAGTCCAGCCCTCGAAATCAGTGGAGCTGGGCGTTACGATAGGAGTTTCCATTGCGTCTTAGTGTGCGTCTCGCTGCTGCCGGTTTTTGTCTCTCCGCTTGTCTCTGCATCGCGGGGGCGCAGCAGGCTCGCATTGCCCTTCGTGGAACCGTGGTTACGCCGTCCGGTCCGGTCGATCATGCAACTGTATTGATTGAAGGCGAGAAGATCGCAGCCATTGGCACTGATCCTGTCCTGCCTGCAGGCACCAAGGTGATCGAGACCGGCGGCATTCTCTATCCAGGCCTTATTGATCTGCACAATCATGTGACGTGGAACGTCCTGTCGCGATGGAGTTCCGGAGTAAAATCCGGAGCGCGGTACGACTGGCAGCAGCTGCCGGAGTATCAGATGGCACTGAATGTTCCCCACGAAAAGTTCGTCGGGGAGGGCCATGGATGTGCAGCCGAGAGGTACGCCGAGGTGAAGGCAATAGCGGGTGGCGCGACCTCTCAGGCTGGCCTTTATCCCGCCGATCTGACATTATCCGGTCAGTCGACCGGTCCAACGACTCTGCAGTCAAACTGCCTGGGCGGTCTTGTGCGCGAGCTTGGTGTGGCATCGCGTCTTTATAGCGAGGGAGCCTCGGAAAAACTGCGGTATGAGGTCTTTCCGCTGGCGATTGATCCGGCCCATACCGCGGCGCTGATGGATGGGCTTCGCGACCACACGATCAACGCTGCCATGTTCCACATCGCCGAAGGGGCTTCGGACAATGCCAGTGCCAGGCGTGAGTTTGCGATGCTGCAGGGTCGGGGACTTCTGCTTCCGGGTGTGAGCATCATCCACGGCGTCGCCTTATCGAGGGAGAACTTTGCGGTGATGGCGAAGACTGGCGTTGGCCTGATCTGGTCGCCGCACAGCAATTTCGAGCTCTACGGCAGCACTGCGGATGTCGCGGGCGCGAAGGAGGCTGGAGTAAAGATGGCGATCGCGCCGGACTGGAGCCCGACCGGCTCGGACGGCATGTTGCAGGAGCTGAAGTATGCCGCTGTCTGGAATGCGACGCAAGCGCCCGCGCCGTTCACTGATCGAGACCTCTTTGAGATGGCGACTCTTAACGCTGCGGAGCTTGGGGGTATCGCCGATCAGACGGGCACGCTCGCTGTTGGCATGCGGGCTGACCTCCTCGTTCTAGAGGCGACCGCTGGCGGTGGAGATGCGTACACGCAGCTGGTTCATTCTTCCTCAGCGGACGTTGCGATGGTGATGGTCGATGGTGTTGCCGTTTATGGGGATGCGAAATTGATGCAACAGGCACGTGGAGCCGCCGCCACATCCATAGTGAAGGTCTGCGGAGAGCCGAAGGGAATCGGGTTTGCCTCGGCCGGAACGTGGCCGGCTACGGTGTCGGAGTTAACCGCGGCTCTGGCTCGCTGGGGAGCGACGCTCTCACCGCTGACGGATTGCCACTGAAGCAGCTTCAGCTTGGATTAAGCTGATTGTGGTGAACTATCGCGATGCGTGTGCTGCTGGTTGAGGATGAAGTCCGGCTTGCGGAGAATGTTGCCGCGGCCTTGCGGGACGGTCCCGGATTCGCTGTAGACCATGCGGAGGACGGGGCAACCGCCATCGACCTTGCCGGTAATCGCTGTTACGACCTGGTCGTTCTCGATCTCAATCTCCCAATCCTGGACGGACCCGCTGTTCTGCGCAGACTGAGGGCTGGCGGAGATACGACGGCTGTGCTGGTGCTGACCGCTCGTTCCGAGCGCGAGTCGATTGTGGAGCTGTTGAATGCTGGTGCTGACGACTACCTGACCAAGCCGTTCGATCTGGGAGAATTGATCGCCCGAGCGAAGGCCTTGATCCGTCGAGGAAAGGGAGTTGCTGCCACCACCCTGCACCTGGGAGACATCGAGATGAACACCAGCGAGCAGACCGTCGCACGCGCAGGGAGGTTTGTCACGCTATCGCCGATTGAGTACAAGATTCTCGAATATTTGATGCACCGGCCTCGTGTGGTCGTGTCGAAGCGAGAACTCCTCGAACATATCTACGACTACAACTGGGAACATCATTCGAACGTCATCGAAGCGCATGTCTCGAACTTGCGACGCAAGCTCGACTCTGGCGCCGAAACTTCGAGCATCGAAACGCTGCGTGGGCGAGGCTACCGTTTGCAGGTAGGTCGCGAGGTAGTTGGGTGAAGACGTTTTCTCTTACCCGCCGGTTGATCGCAGTCGTATTGCTGGTCCAGGTTGCCACGACGGTTGTGCTGATCGCTGGTGCGGGTGTGTACGACACCATCTCGCAGTTTCGCGCGTTTGACGTGATGCTGCGCGGGCGGGCGGACTCGATGCTGGGCGCGGTGCAGGACGCTGAGGATGCGCAGGACAACGTGATGCTCGATGGAACCCAGACCATGGTTCCGGGACGCGATATCTATTCCGTGCGGGACGAGTTCGGAAAGATCCTGGGCCACTCTGAGAACTGGACCGACTCCGAGGCGGCCTTCGCCGACGGCCGGGAGTTTCGTTCCATCCATGTAGACGACAGGGAGTTCCGCCTCATCCGCGTCTCCGGGCTGCGCATGGTCGACCCTGGTGACAAGGGCGGCGGCATTCCTCGCCATGTTGTGATCCTTTATGGGCTCAGAACACATCCGGTCTGGGAGCGCATTGGGAACGCCATGCTGTTCTATTCCGTGCTGGGGGTTGCGCTGCTGGCAATCAGCGGATACCTGATGCTTCGGCTTATGCGGCGAGGTCTGCGGCCTTTGCGCGAACTCGCTTTGCAGGCGAGCAAGGTCTCTGTGGACGCGTGGAGGTTTGAGCCCCCGGAGCATGTACTCGAAGTGGAAGAACTAAGCCCGCTCGTGGTTGCGCTGCGCACAGCACTCGGCGGCCTTGAGCGGTCGTTCGAACAGCAGCGACAGTTTGTAGGCGATGCTGCCCATGAGCTGAAGACTTCTGTCGCGGTGATCAAATCGTCGCTGCAGGTGATGACCCTGCGCGAACGCAGTGCCTCCGAGTACCTTGCCGGAATCGAGCGGGCCGAGGTCGATTGCGAGCGGATGGAACAGCTGGTTGCGAGCATGCTCTTTCTTGCGGGTCTGGAGGCCAACACGGAACACGAAGTCCCGTCGATGGAGGTCGACCTTAGAGATGTAGTTCTTGAGGTGGTCGAGCTTTTGAGGACCGCTGCTGAACTCTCCGAGGTTGGTGTGATCGTGTCCGCGGATTCGGCGGCCTGGGTTGCCGGGGAGAGGGAGCAGCTTCGGATTCTTTGCTCCAACCTGCTGCAGAATGCGATCCAGCACAGCGCACCAGGCGAGGAGGTTAAAGTTTCTCTAAGCCTCCTCGATGGGCGTGCGCATGTGCGGATCGAAGACGAGGGCGAAGGGATCCCGCCCGAAGCACTCCCGCATGTCTTTGAGCGTTTCTACCGCGCCGACCGTTCCCGCAGCCGGAGAACTGGCGGTACGGGACTAGGGCTTGCAATCGCCAAGGCGATTGTGGAGAGCGGCAGGGGCGAGATCACCATCGAAAGCCGGGTTGATGAGGGTACCTGCGTCGAGTTCTCGCTTCCCCGGCTCGTTGGAAGCGGAGCGTAATCCTCGGTGCAGCAAGTCTTCAGCTTGATTTAAGCTCGAATTGCGATATTGAGAGCATCGGGATCTTGTCCCACCTGGAGAAATCTGCATGTCGGTTCGCATGTTCGCCCAAATTGCCCTCTCGGCGCTCTTCGCCGTCGTCTCGGTCGCATCGGCGCAGTCTCCTTTTCATATTGAGCACCGTTGGGTTGTCGGTGGCGAGGGCGGGTGGGACTATATCGTCGCTGACTCTGGTTCCCATCGTCTCTATATCGCGCATAGCACCAAAGTCGATGTGGTCGATACCGACACTGGGAAGGTCGTTGGCGCGGTCACGGGGCTGACCCGCTGCCATGGAGTTGTCATCCCGCCGGGCAGCAAGGTCGGATTTGTAACCGACGGAGGAGCGAATCGCGTTGTGGCTTTCGACCTGGCAAGTTTTGCGTCCGTAGCGACGATCCCAACGGGGACCAACCCGGACGGAGCTACGTATGAGCCGACGACGAACACACTTTGGGCGTTCAACGGCAGCAGCAAAAATGTTACGGTCATCGACCTTGCGAAGATGGCACCCAAGGCTACGATTACACTTCCGGGCAAGCCGGAGTTTCCGCAGGCCGACGGCAAGGGCACTGTCTTCGTGAACATCGAAGACAAGAACTCGATTGTCCGGTTGGACGCGAAGACCTTGAAGGCGACCGCGACCTGGCCCCTGACGAAGTGCGAGTCGCCGTCGGGTCTGGCGTTCGATGTTGAAGGCGAGCGCTTGTTCTCGGTCTGCGATGGCAACAGGATGGCAGTTACCGATGCCAGGACAGGGAAGTCGCTCGCCTCGGCGATCGTCGGCGATGGGCCGGATGCGGCGGGGTATGATGCGAAGCGGAAACTCGCGTTCTCATCAAACGGCGAGGGCACGTTGACCGTGGTCGATGCAGGCAAGCTGGGCTATCCAGTGGCACAGACTGTGAAGACGGAGAAGGGAGCCCGCACCATGTCTTACAATGCAGTGGCCGATAAGATCTATCTTGTGACGTCGAAGTTTGCCGCGCCCGATCCGGCGAATCCGAAAGCGCGTCCGGCGCAGATTCCAGGGACTTTCACCGTGCTCGTCTTGGGGCGATAAGAGATCATGGCCAGAGTAAGAGAAGAAGGGGCCGGAGTTCGCCGGCTTATGATCTACGGCTGCATTGTCTTCTCGGTCGCAGGTTCAGTGGATGGACAGCAGGCACCGCCGCAGCCTGTGGCTACGCAAACCTCTGCGTCGGCAGTGACGCTTGACGAGGCTCTTTCCCGCGCCCGAGCGAATCAGCCCGCCTTCGCGGCTGCCCGGGCTGCGAGCGAGTCGGCTTCGCTCGATCGTTCGATTGCGCGTGCCGCTCTGCTTCCGACCGTGACCTATCACAATGCCTATCTCTACACCCAGCCCAACGGAGGAAAGAACCAGGCCGGGTCGACCGGGTCGCAGGCAGCGCCGAAGTTCATCGCGAACAACGCGGTGCGCGAGTACGCGAGCCAGGGTGTGGTCAACGAGACATTCGGCCTCGCGCAGGCGACCAATCTCTCTCGCGCTTCAGCAGCTGCAGCGGTCGCCAACGCGGAGTTGGAGATCGCGCGACGTGGACTTACGGCTACTGTCGCCACGCTCTTCTACGGCACGGCTACAGCCCAGGAGAGGGTAGAGGTAGAGCAGCGCGCAGCCGACGAGGCGGTGAGCTTTGTGACGCTGACAAGTCAACGCGAAGCGCAGAGAGAGGCTGCTCACGCCGACGTACTCAAGGCCGAGCTTACCGAGCAGCAGCGGAAGCGTGATCTTGCCGACGCGCAGCTTGCCATGGACAAGAGCAAGCTTGACCTGGGCGTGTTGCTCTTCGAAGATCCGCGTTCTCCCTACACGGTCAGTCTCCCCGAGGAGAAGCCTCTGCCTCTGCAATCGGAGATCGAGGCTGCAGCCCAGGCAAGCAACCCGGAGATGCGGAGTGCCTTCGCATCGCTCAAGGCGGCCAATCTTGATGTCCGTGCCGCGCGCGCTGCCTATCTCCCCGACCTTGCGCTGAACTACACCTATGGTATCGATGCGGAGCAGTTCGCCGTAAACGGCCCCACTGGCGTGCGCAATCTTGGCTACTCCGCCTCGGTGACCGTCGACATCCCTGTATGGGACTGGTTCTCGACGCAGCATAAGGTGCGCCAGGCACAGATTCAGCGCGACTCATTGAAGGTTGCCCTGACCGCGACGCAACGCAATCTCATCGCACAGCTTGAAGAGTTCTACAACGAGGCGGAGCTTGCCGATCGCCAACTGGCCTCGCTGACGCTGAGCGTGGATACTGCACGCGAGAGTCTGCGCCTGACGCGGCTGCGGTACAGCTCGAGCGAGGCGACGGTCTTTGAGGTTGTCGACGCACAGAACTCGTTGACCACCGCCGAACTTGGACTGGTGGACGGCAACGTCCGCTACAGGCTTGCCCTTGCCAACCTGCAACTTCTTACGGGAACGATCTAAATTGATGACTCCTCTACATAATCTTCGGCTTCGAAAACCCTTGGCGGCAGTCGCGCTTCTGATGCCTGTTCTCTGCATGTCGCTCTTTGAGGGCTGCAAGAAGTCTGCCGCGGATGATGCGGACAAGCAGGTTGTCCCGGTGCAAGTCGTCCATCCTGTCATCGGCGCGATCACGGAAGAGATCGAAGGCGATGCGACACTGGCACCCATTGCGCAAGCGGCGATTCAAGCGAAGATTACTGCGCCGGTCAAGCAGTTTTACGTGCAACGGGGCGGCCGCGTGAAGGCCGGGCAACTGCTGGCGACGCTCGAGAATGGCGATCTGTCGGCGGCTGCACTCGACAACAAGGGCGCGCTGAACAGTGCCGAAGGCGCCTACACGATTGCCACCGCGCAGCAGGTTCCGCAGCAGGAGACGCAGGCGCGACTTGATCTTGAGCAGGCGAAGTCAGCGTTCGATTTGGCGCAGAATGTCCTGGCCGCGCGCACCCAGCTATTCAAGCAGGGCGCGATTCCCGGTAGAGATGTGGACACTGCTAAAGCCGCAGGGTTTCAGGCCCAGGCGAACTATGAAATAGCGAAGCAAAAATACGAGACGACCAAGAGTGTTGGGACGACAGCGTCCCTCAAGTCCGCCGAGGGACAGTTGACCTCTGCGAAGGGTAAGTACCTCGGTGCCGAGGCGCAGCTAGGCTACACAAGCATCCGCACACCTATCTCCGGCGTCGTTACCGACCGCCCTCTCTTTGCGGGAGAGACTGCCGCAGCCGGCACTCCTGTGGTCACGGTCATGGATACATCGGTACTCCTCGCGAAGCTTCATATCGCGCAGAGACAGGCGCAACAGCTTGCTTTGGGTGCGGCAGCGGAGGTCTCTGTCCCCGGGCTGGACAAGCCGGTGGAGGGGAAGGTCTCACTCATCAGTCCGGCGCTGGACGCGGGCAGTACCACCGTAGAGGTATGGGTCAAGGTCGAGAATGCGGGCGGCTCTCTGAGGGCTGGGACTGCGGTACATGTGACGATTGAAGGCAAGTCTATCCCTGATGCCATCACGCTGCCGGTCGATGCGCTTCAGCGCTCGAGCGAGACGGGAGGCAAGGCGGTTCTTGTCGTCAACGCCGATGGCACGCTGCATAAGAAGAGTGTCACTGTTGGTGTGCAGACACCGGAGAGCGTCCAGATCACAAGTGGCCTTACAGTTGGCGACACCGTCATCCTCAGCGGAGGATACGGGCTGGATGAGGGGACCAAGGTGAAGGTCGGAGCGGCCGGAGAGAAGCCCGCTCCGGGAGTTGAAGACGGAGACAAGCAGTGATTGCAGAGACGAAGAGCGGGAGCAGCTTCTGGCTGACACGCGCCGCCAAGCCTATCTTCTTCCTCTTGGCAGTGCTCACGGTGTCGGGCATCTACGCAGCGTTTCAGGTGCCGATCTCGGTCTTTCCGGATACCAACTTTCCGCGTGTTGTCATCGGCGTCGATAACGGGGTGATGCCGGTCGAGCAGATGCAAGTCACCATCACCAAGCCGATCGAAGACGCGGTGAATAGCGTTCCGGGCCTGGTGACTGTGCGCAGTACGACCAGCCGTGGTTCAGCAGAGGTAAGTCTCTTTTTCGACTGGAACGTCGACATGTTCCGCACGCTCCAGTTGACCGACGCGGCGCTGTCAAAGGTTCAGTCAGAGCTGCCGTCGACGGTAAAAATAACGACGAACCGGCTTACGTTTGCGACATTTCCGATCCTTGGATACGCGCTGACCGCGGACGATCGCGGCAAGGACACGATCTCGCAAACAGCTTTGTGGCAGATCGCTACCTATGAGCTGAAGCCGCCGCTGAACCGCGTTCTCGGCGTGAGCACCGTGGTCGTTCAGGGTGGGCAGGTGCCAGAGTTCCACATCGTTCCTGATGCGGCAAAGCTGCAGACCACCGGCGTCACCATGGCTGACCTGGTGAACGGGGTGCAGAACTCGAACATCATCGATTCACCCGGCCTTTATGAGGCCGACCATCAACTCATCCTCGGACTTGTTGGCTCGCAGGCGCATGATGTGGAGAGCCTTGGCAATCTGGTTGTCAAGACGACGGCGAACAACGTTCCCATCCACATCGCTGATGTGGCGAAGATCGTCCCGGCGACGCTTCCGGTGTACACGCGCGTCGCCGCACAGGGGCAGCCTGCTGTTCTCCTGAACATCACGCGCCAGCCCACCAGCAACACCGTCGCCGTGGCCACTGCCGTCGCCGACGAGATCAAGACGCTCAGCGCGAGCCTGCCTCCCGGTGTTCATATCACGCCGTTCTACGATCAGTCGGAGCTGGTGCATGAAAGTATCGCGAGCGTTCGCGACGCGATTCTCATTGGCCTGGTGCTTGCCTGCGTGGTTCTCTTCCTCTTCCTCGGTGATTGGAGCTCGTCCTTGGTCGCGGGCCTGGTTATTCCAGTGACTGTTGCGATCACAATTCTCTTCCTCTGGATCATCGGGCAGAGCTTCAACCTGATGACGCTGGGCGGCCTTGCGGCCGCCATCGGACTCGTTATTGACGATGCCATCGTGGTGGTCGAGAACATCGTTGTCCATCGCGACTCGGGCCAGAGCCGCGCCGATGCGGTGCGCCTCGCGTTGCAGGAGATCACGATTCCGCTGATCGGCTCGACTATCACGCCGGTCGTAGTATTCCTTCCTTTGATCGGTGTTACGGGCGTGACCGGCAGCTTCTTCCGGGCGCTCGCTGTCACCATGACGGCGGCACTGCTGACGTCGCTTCTGCTGGCACTGAGCTTCACGCCTGCTGTGTCTCTGTCGCTGCTGCGCAAGTCGAAGCCAGGCTCCGAAGCAGGGAAGGCCCACGAAGAGCATGGGCCGGTGATGCTGCGGATTCTCGCGCTTCATGGCCGCGCGCTCAAATGGACGATCGAACGCACTTGGGCGATTGGCGTTATCGCCGCCTTCCTGCTTGTGGGCGGGTATTTTATCTACGGCGGACTCGGCAGCAACCTTCTCCCGGCCATGGATGAAGGTGCTTTTATCATCGACTACATCATGCCTGCGGGCAGTTCGCTGACGACAACTACCAAGGCCCTCGATTCGGTGGAGAAGATCCTTCACGATATGCCTGAGGTGACGACAACTACGCGGCGGACTGGACTGCAGCTTGGCCTCGCTGCTGTGACCGAGGCTAATACGGGCGACATCTCGGTTCGCCTTAAGTCAAGCCGCAAGCGCGATATTGAAGAGATCATCGCGGATGTGCGCGGCAAGATCAAGGAGCAGGAGCCGGAACTCGATGTTGAGTTCGTGCAGGTGCTCGAGGACATGATCAACGATCTTTCGAACTCACCCGAGCCGGTGCAGATCAAGCTGTTCTCGAGTGACATCTCGCTGCTGCATGAGCTAGGCCCTAAGGTGCAGGCTGCTATCTCTACGATCCCTGGGATTGTCGATACGCAGAATGGCGTCGACAATACGCTCAGCGGGCCAGCGACGAACTTCCAGGTTGATCCCGCCGTGGCGAGCCGCCTCGGCTTCACGCCGCGAGAGATTGCTGAGGACGCGACGACGCTGCTTGATGGCCTTCCGGCGACGGAGCCGATGATCGTGAACGGCCGGCCATACACCATCCGCGTTCGCATGGACGACGCCCACCGCAGTTCGCTCGATGCTATTCAGAACACGGTCTTCAACTCCGCCACTGGCCACATCGCCACGTTGGGAGCGATGGCGAAGGTGGTCGAGATGCCGCCGCAGAATGAGATTCGTCGGGAGAATCTGCTACAGGTCGTTCTTGTGAGCGGACGCCTTGAAGGCTCTGACCTTGGTGGGGCGATGGTGAAGGTAAAGGCAGCGGTCGCCGGGCTTCATCTGCCAGCCAACGTGCATGTCGAGTATGGCGGAACCTATCAAGAGCAGCAGAAGTCCTTCGCCGATCTGGCTAAGGTACTTGTGCTGGCGCTGGCGTTGGTCTTCGGCGTGCTGCTGGGGGAGTTCCGCAACTTTGCCGCCCCGATCTCGATCCTTACGAGCTCGATTCTTTCTATCGCCGGCGTGCTCTTCGCACTGTTCATCACGGGTACGGACTTCAACGTGGCCAGCTTCATGGGACTGATTATGGTCATCGGCATCGTGGCGAAGAACGGTATCCTTCTGCTCGATGCCGATGAACGGGCGCGTGCCGAGGGAGCGAATGCGCTCGACGCCATGATGCATGCTGCGCAGCGACGGCTGCGGCCCATTGTCATGACCGCCACTGCCGCGATGTGCGGTATGCTGCCGCTGGCGTTCGCGCTTGGTGCTGGATCGCAGATGCTGCAGCCGCTGGCGATTGCGGTTATCGGAGGGCTGGTGCTGTCGGTGCTGCTTAGCCTGATTGTCACGCCTGCGCTCTACTACCAGATCACCCTCCGTAGCGAGCGCAGGCAGGAACAGGCTGAGTTAGAGCCTGCAAATTAGCAATTCGCGCTCGTAGATCATCTCAGCAGGCAGGTGATCGTGGAGCATGAGGAAGAGCTCCTCGTGGCCCATGACCTCGCGCTTCCATGCTTCGCGGTCGACGGTCTGGAGTTCCTGGAACTGCTCGTAGCTGAAGTCGAGACCGGCCCAGTTGATGTCGTTGAACTTCGGTGTCCAGCCGATGGGGGTTTCCTTGCCGCGCACGCGTCCGCGCACCCGGTCAACGACCCACTTCAAGACGCGCATGTTCTCGCTGTATCCGGGCCAGAGGAATTTGCCGTCCTCATCTTTGCGAAACCAGTTCACGTGGAAGACCCGCGGCGTGCTGGTCAGGTTGCGCTGCATGCGCAGCCAGTGACGGAAGTAGTCGCCCATGTGGTAGCCGCAGAAGGGAAGCATCGCCATCGGGTCGCGCCGGACTGTGCCGATCTTGCCTCCGGCGGCGGCTGTCGTCTCTGAGCCCATCGTAGCGCCGATGTAGACGCCGGAGCTCCAGTTGAAGGCCTGGAAGACTAGGGGCATGGTGCTGGGGCGGCGTCCGCCGAAGATGAAGGCTGAGATCAACACGCCGTTCGGATCCTCCCACGACGGATCGATGGTCGGGCATTGCGATGCCGGGGCGGTGAAGCGACCGTTTGGATGCGCTGCCGGTGTCGCGCTGCCTGCCTGCCATGCGTTCCCGCGCCAGTCGAGAATCGAGATGCCTTCCCCGCTTGGGGGAGCGTCGGTCATGCCCTCCCACCAGATGCCATCTGGTTGGCCATCTTTGAGAACCAGGGCCACGTTGGTGAAGATGGTGTTGGCGCGGAGCGTCGCCATGGCATTGGGATTTGTCTTGTCGCTGGTGCCAGGGGCGACGCCGAAGAAGCCGCTCTCCGGGTTGATTGCGCGCAACTGTCCGGTTGCATCCGGCTTGATCCATGCGATGTCGTCACCGACCGTCCAGACCTTCCAGCCTTCAAAGCCGGCAGGCGGAATCAGCATGGCGAAGTTGGTCTTGCCGCAGGCGGAGGGAAACGCGGCTGCGACGTAGGTCTTCTCGGTGCGGCCCTCGCCATCGGCTGGGCTTTCTACGCCGACGATGAGCATGTGCTCCGCCATCCAGCCTTCATCCCGAGCGATGTTCGAAGCGATGCGCAGCGCGAAGCACTTCTTGCCCAGCAACGCATTGCCGCCGTAGCCCGAACCGTAAGACCAGATCTCGCGGGTCTCCGGAAAGTGGACGATGTACTTGGTGTCGTTCTGCGGCCAGGGTACGTCCTGTTGGCCGGGGGCAAGCGGTGATCCAATGGAGTGCAGGCAGGGGACGACGCGCTTCTCGTCGCGATCGATCTCGGCGTATACCGGGGTTCCGATTCTCGCCATGATGCGCATGTTCACCACGGCGTAGGCAGAGTCGGTCAATTGCACGCCGATCTGCGACATGGGCGAGCCGATAGGGCCCATGGAGAACGGCATCACATACATCGTGCGACCACGCATCGAGCCGCGAAAGAGCTGCTTCAGCTTCTTGCGCATGACGAACGGGTCTTCCCAGTTGTTCGTCGGCCCGGCGGCGTCTTTCGATAGGGAGCAGATGAAGGTGCGGTCTTCCACACGTGCCACGTCGTTCGGGCTTGAGCGAGCGTAGAAACATCCTGGCCAGTTCTCCTCCGGCAGACGGGTGAAGGTCCCTGCCTCCACCAGCCCATCGCAGAGCCATTTGTTCTCCGCCTCCGAGCCGTCGATCCAGTGGATGCGGGCAGGCTGGCAGAGATCGGCCATCTTCTCCACCCAGCGGATCAGGTGCTTATTGGTGGTCGGCACTGAGACTGCCTGCTTGTCGGTATGAGTTACCATCTGTTCCTCCGCGCCCCGTGGCCACCGGTGCGCCTCTGATCTGTTCGCAGTTGTTGCCCCACAACGGGGCGCAAGACACGTCTTTACAGACTACGCCGCGACCTCCTGCTCGCAAAGACGGACTCATCCGAACGGATGGTTTCGCGCAGTTGCCACTCTGCTAGACTCAAGGCGCAACCGCTCCTTAAGGATCGCGCAAAGGTCAGGAAAGGCCAGAATGCCTCACCGTCTCAACCTCCGCGCCCCGGCCGACTGCCAGAACTGTGGCTGGAGGCCGAAGCACATGTTCTGCAACCTCGCTCCGGACGCGCTGGCTGACTTCGACACCATTGGAAGCTCGGCCTCGATGCAAAGTGGGGCAGTTCTTTTCAGGGAAGGCGACCCCGGTGACCGGGTCTATATTCTCTGCGATGGCAAGGTGAAGCTCTCCTGCTCCTCTCGCGACGGGAAGACGCTAAATCTAAAGATTGCTCTCGCCGGAGACGTCCTTGGGCTTAGCGCGATCATCTCCGGCTCGCCCTTCGAAGTGACAGCCGAAGCGCTTGAGCCGGTATCGCTCAAGGCCATCGATAGGACTGACTTCCTGCCGTTTCTCAATCGCCACGGAGAGGCGAGCATGCATGCCGCGAAGGCGCTGTCCGAGGAGTACATGGCGGCGTACTCGGATGCACGGCGGTTGGCGCTCTCGGGGTCGGTCTCCGGCCGCATCGCCGGTCTGCTCCTCGATTGGGCGAAGTCAGAGAGCTGCGGCAAAGCGGCCATGCGCTTTCATATGACGATGACCCACGATGATCTGGCCAGCTTCACCGGCACTTCGCGCGAGACGGTCTCAAGAACGCTCAGCCGCATGCAGAAGGACGAGCTCATTCGGATCCAGGGCGCTGCCGTCACGATCCTCCTGCCGGAGCGTCTGACCGAACTTGCATCGGAGTAGCTGCACGATCTGTGATCTTTATTCACGATGCGGTGTGAGCGCCGTCACAGCGTCAGCCAGGAGGAGGGCATAGCGTGGCCTTAGGCACAGAAGTTGGTGCCACATCGCAATCGCGGAGGCGACCATGCCACTTCTTCAAGGACCGACCGTTTTAACCATCGATAGAATCCTGCTGGCTACCGACTTCTCGCAAGCATCGGAGAAAGCTGCTGCCTATGCTGTCGGGATTGCCCGACGGTATAACTCAAGCCTCGAGATCGCCAATGTCTTCGATCCCTCTGTGACAGCTTCCTATGAGGAAGCGATTCTTCCCAGCATGGCAGGGGAGAGGAAGAAGATCAGCACGGACAATCTACAGAACTTCGCTTCGCAGATGCCTCTGGATGGAATTCGTACCAGCATCGTCGCCACCGAAGGGCACCGTCCCGCCGACGTTCTGCTGGAGATCGCCGGGGAGCACCAGGCAGATCTTATCGTCGCCGGAACCGAGGCGAAGTCGGGCCTGGCTCGCCTCATTCTCGGTTCAACCGCGGAAAAGATCCTGCGAGGCGCGGTCTGTCCGGTCCTTACCGTCGGGCCTCTGGCTCGGACACCGAAGGCCGGTCCTCTCGTCTTCAAAACCATCCTCTATGCGACGGACTTCTCGCCAGAGGCCGCAAAGGCAGCCGCCATCGCTCTCTCATTCGCCCAGGAGAACGCCGCCCATCTCTTCTGCTGCTGTGTCCTCAACCCTAACGATGAAGGCTTCAAGACTCGCGACGAACTCCAGGAAGGCTTCCTCAGGCGTCTGAAAGACTCCATTCCGGAGTCAGCTTTCGACTGGTGTACGCCTGAATGCGTGGTCGAGTACGGAGAAGCGGCGGACCGTCTTTTGAGTCTCACACAAAGGATGGATGCGGACCTGATCGTTCTCGGGGCTCGACATTCTTCATTCTGGCTAACCCGGGTAGAGGGTGGACTTACCGCAGCTCTTCTTGCAGGCGCCAATTGCCCGGTACTCACCATTTGTTGAATCAATCAGTGCCGGAGTCGCGTTGCCTGCGAGCGATGTGATCTTGATCACATCGCTCGCAGGCTATTTCGAATAGGTTTCTTTCAGGGAGACGACCGCATTGGCAATCTCAAAGACAGCAAATGGAACCTGCACGACCAAGCAGCCATGCACCTGTGTGGGAGCCTGCACGGGGTACGCATCGCGAAGCGACTGTCCGCCGTTGATCGTTCTTGCAGTGGCGGCGGCCGCCCAAACCTCAAGTCTTCAAGCCGCTTAGGTCTCGCGCAGGCAGCCGCGCGATCCGCACGTTGCGCCAGCAACGGCGGTAGTCATAGCACTGTTCCGTCCTCCGCATCTCCCCAGTCTGTACCGAGCGAACCTGCTGGCGAGTCTATCCGGATGAACCAGCAGGTACCCTCGACTCAGCAAATCCCTCAAGACACTTGACTTGCAGGCGCAGATGTCGGATAACGAGAGAGTCACTTCTCAATTGAACCCGCTCGATACGCGCATCTGCGGACGAGTTGCATCCGGAATCGGCCTTCTGGCTTTCTCCAAGGAAATCGTTCGACCCTCGAAGTACGCCGCTCGTACCTTTCGCACAGCATCACGCTGAAACCCGATTTTGAGTGCGGATCTTTCACCTTTCGAAACTGAGAGGTGCGTAGCCTTATCTATCCGCGTCCGTTCCGGGCTATACAGCTCCGGACACAACCAGTGGAGGCCACTTGGCATTGCGTTCCAGATCCATCGCACTCATGCTCAGCTTCATCTTTGTGGCGCAGGCGTTTGCGCTCCAGCCCAAGGTCAATCACCCGTTGGACGCCTTGACCGTCGACGAATACTGGAAGACTTACAACCTCCTGCAGACTGCCGGCAAGCTCGCGGAGAAGACCATCTTCGCAAGCGTCCTGCTGCGCGAACCGCCGAAGGCGCAGGTGCTCGCCTGGAAGCCGGGCAAACCCATGCCGCGCAAGGTCGACGCTGTCTTGCTGACGGACGGCAAGAGCTATGAGGCGGTCGTTGACATCACCGCGGGCAAGATCGACTCGTACACCGAGCTAAAGAACTACCAGGCACCGATGACTGAGACGGAGATGCACGGCTTCGATGATGTCCTGAAGAAAGATCCGCGTGTAATGGAGGCGCTCACGAAGCGCGGCATCACGGACACGCGGCTGGTGACCTGCTACGTCACGCCCGCAGGTTATGTCGGCCTTCCGGAACAGGAAGAAGGCAAGCGTATCGGATGGGGAGGATGTACTTACTCCGCAAACGCCAAGTATGGCTGGGATCGCGAGATTCCGGGCATCTTCTTTATCGTCGATGTCGCGGGAAAGAAAATTGTCCGTTTCTCTGACTACGGCGTCGTGCCGATGCCTCCGACTTCAAGCCTCTATGACGCGGATGGAGGTAGCGCGCTGCCGGGAACGCAACCGATCCTCACCTCGCAGCCCAACGGCCCAAGCTTCACCATCAAGGATGGCGAGGTCAGCTGGCAGAATTGGAAGTTCCGTTTCCGCCTTGATCCTCGCGTCGGGCCGGTGGTAAACCTTGTCACCTACATGGACGAGGGCAAGCCGCGGTCGGTCCTGTACGAAGGCGCTCTCTCTGAGATGTATGTGCCGTATCAGGATCCCGAAGAGACATGGAACTCTCACGTCTTTCTTGATGCCGGAGAGTACTTCGTTAACACGGGATCGGGCGGCATCATCAAGCCGTTGCAGGCGGGGATTGATTGCCCCACCTACGCGACATTTTTCAGCGGGACGTTCTTCCACGAGAACGGGACGCCTTATATTCGTCCGCAGCTTGCCTGCATGTTCGAGCGAGTGAGCGGCGACCCGGCATGGCGTCATTGGGATGAAGACACCTACGCAATCTCCGGCCGACCGACCCGCGAGCTTGTCTTCCGCACCGTCGCCACGGTCGGCAACTATGACTACCTTTTCGATTGGCGGTTTGAGCAGGACGCATCCATCACCGTCGGTGTCGGCGCTACCGGCATTCTCGAGGTGAAGGCGGTAAAAGATCAAAGGGCTGATGGCAAGCTCTCCGCCAACATGGAAGGTACGGACACCGATGGGAAGCCAGTGCAGTTTGGACAGCTGGTTGCGCCGGGTACCAGCGCGGTCGATCATGACCACTACTTCAGCTATCGCCTCGATCTCGATGTGGATGGCACGAAGAACAGCCTGATGGTCGATAAGCTCGTCCCCTTCAAGCTGCCCGATACATCGCTTGGCCGCAAATGGATATGGGCGATGAAGCCGGAGATGATCGCGACCGAAGGCGACGCGAAGCTGAACGTCTCGCTCGACCATCCGGCGATGTGGCGGTTCTCGAACGAAGGTGTGAAGAACTCTTTGGGACAGAACACGAGCTTCGAGATCATGCCCGGCGAGACCGGCATCAGTCTGCTGCCTTCTTCCGAGTGGCCGCAGAAGCGTGCGGGCTTCTCGGAGCACAGCCTCTGGGTCACGCCTTATGATCCGACGGAGCGCTATGTCTCAGGCGTCTACGTCATGGGTAGCAAGGGCGACGACAGTCTGCCCGAATGGGTGAAGCAGAACCGAAGCATCATGAACACGGACATCGTCGCGTGGTATACGGTTGGCTTCCACCATGTCCCACGCGCTGAGGACTGGCCGCAGATGCCGATCATGTGGCACATGTTTTCGCTGCGGCCCTTCGGCTTCCTCAACAAGAACCCGACTATGGATCTGCCTATGGTTCCGTAGTCGATCAGTTTCGGAAACTTGTACTTTCAGCTAACGCGGTCCCGCATATAGAGACGGGGCCGCATTTTTTCCACTTTATCGACCTCCACTCCGCAGCACCCATCCCGCCGCAGTCGAGCCCGCGAAGCCTCGACCCTCCTGGCGAAGCAAGATAAGAAAAACCAGACAAGAAAAACCAGATCTGCATGCATTTATCCCCATTCCATGAGGTCAACGCACATGCATCTCTTCCGGCCGGTCCTTCTGACGTTCTTCTCTTCCCGCATGCTTCGCGCTTCGCTGCTTATCCTGTTCATCGCATTGATGGCAACGTTCTCTCAGGCGCAATCGACCTTCGGTACGATTCTGGGAACGGTGAAAGATTCAACCGGTGCTGTCGTTCCCGGCGCGATGATTCTGCTTACGAATAAGGGCACTACTTCGACGCGTACAGCTACCAGTGACTCCGGCGGCGAGTTTACGCTTAGCAATATCGACATCGGCACCTACAGCCTATCAATCTCCGCGCCGGGCTTCGAGAAGTACAGCTTGCCTGAAATCGCCATCAATGCCCGCGAGTCTCGCCGCATTGAGGCTGCTTTGAAGTTGGGATCTGAGACCCAGACGGTGACGGTCGAAGAGACCGCGCAAAACGTCATCACTACCGAAGTTTCGAATCTCGCAGAGACCAAGCTTGGGACGGAGCTGGTTAGTCTTCCGGTCGCGATCTACTCGCGTTCCACCGGCTCGACGAGCCCCATCTCGACTTTGACGACAGAAGCCGGAGTGCAGACGGACGCGGGTGGGAACTTATCCGTAATGGGTGCGACGCCAGCGCTGCTTAGTCTCACCATCGACGGCATCAGCAGTGTCGGCGTGGAGTACTCCGGGCCGATCAACGAGATGTTCCCCTCCTTCAACTCGATTGAGGAGATCCGCGTTAGTGAGTCGAACAATAATGCTGAATTCTCTGGCGTCGCCGACATCACTACTGTTTCGAAGGCGGGCACGGGTGCCTTTCACGGTGGACTCTTCGAGAATCACCAGAACACGGTATTCAACGCTGGCGATTCGATTCAGGGCAGCAAGCCGAAGATCATCATGAATGACTTCGGGGGCACACTCGGCGGACCTCTCGGCATTCCACATCTTTACAACGGACGAGACCGGACCTTCTTCTTCGCCAGCTATGAAGGCTTGCGCCTGCCGCGTGAGACGCCCATCAATACCAGCGTTCCCACACTTGCGATGCGAGGCGATGGCAGCGGTTATGCCGATCTGACCGACTATCTTTCCAAGCAGGGAGTCGCGGCCATCTACGCGCCCGATGGCACTCCAATCGATGCCAGTCACGTCCCCGTAGATCCCACCGCAGCGAAGATGCTGCAGTACCTTATGCCACTGCCGAACTTCGGACCGGCAGACTCCTACTCGCAGAACTACCGCACGAACTTTCCCTCCCCCATCTCTACGAATCAGGGAGACGTGCGGCTCGATCACCGCATCACGCAGAAGCAGAGTGTCTTCGCGCGCTTTTCGTATAAGAACCGCCAGGTGATCTCCGCGCCGGACACCAGTTGTACTTTCAATTTCTGCCAGTCGGCAGGAAGCCCGCTCCAGGGCTCTTACAGCATTCCTGAGATCGATGAGGGGATGACGTTCGCGCACAACTACATCTTCACTCCGACACTGTTGAACGAGTTTCGCGGCGGATTCAACGCGCAGCATACGTCAACGACGCAGAACTACAGCACCAGCCAACTGCTGCAACAGACCGACCTTTCCGTTCCGCAGACGAACCTTGCCTGGTCGGAGGCTCCGCAGTTGCTGATCAACGGCTTCATGGCGACGGGAGGCGGTAACCCCACACGCCAGCGCAGCCAGACCGTGGAGTTGCTGGATAACGTCACCTGGAACAAGGGCCATCACAACTTCAAGTTCGGTGGAGACTTCAAACGTCTGACCGATCATGACGACAACGTCTTCGGCAACCTGAGCAGCGGATGGTATGTCTTCGATGGCTCTTCCGACACGGGCGCGACCATCGGTGATCCTTACGCTTCCTTCCTTGCTGGATATCCGGACTACACGGAGGCATCCACGATCAACAAGCCTACGATGGACGGCCTGGGCTACTCCTACGCCATCTACGGTCAGGACGATTGGAAGATCACTCCCCGGCTGACGCTCAACCTCGGTCTCCGGTATGAGCTTCACCCTCCCTTGAAGGAGACGAACTACAACACGGCGTTCTTCCTTCCTGATTACAACGGACCCGGTACCGACGGCTCGACCGTACACGGAGCCGTCGTCGTACCTAATGCCAAGGCCGAGTCGTTCGAGTCGACTGATTTTATGAACGCGATCTCGCCGACTCCCACGCTCACCGCGCAGCAGGCCCGGTTGCCGGAGACGCTTCGCTACACCTACAAGAACGACTACGGGCCGCGCATCGGCTTCGCCTGGCGTCCTTACGGTAACGACAAGATGGTGGTTCGCGGCGGCTGGGGCCGCTTCATCGAGAGCCCGCTGGGCTTCTCGCTGGTGTCCGGCTGGGCCGTCCATGCCAGCTATGTCGGCGTCTATAGCCAGTCCGTTGGCGACGATGGTGTGACGCCGCAACTCTCGCTCGCCAATCCCTTTCCCGCCCTTGATGCGGCGAGTCTCGCAGGCACGGCCGGCTTCTATTACGCATTCCCGATCCACTACAAAGATCCATCAGTCCAGCAGTGGAACATGACGGTCGAGCAGGATCTGGGCAAAGGCTACGGCTTGCGGTTCTCTTATGTTGGCAGCCACGGCTCGAACCTCGAGACCTTCGTCGACCTCAACCAGGTTCCCGCCAGCACCACACCCTACGATCCCGCGACCGTTCCCTATACCTCCTGGAGCGTCATCCAGAGCGTCGAAAATCTCGCCGAGAGCAACTACGGCAGCGGCACGGTTGAGGTCTCGCGGCGCAGCGGAAAGAATCTTACATTCGACGCAAGCTACACCTTCACCCGTGACCTTTCAGACGCCGCCGGAGCTACGCCCAGCGGCTTCGCCGGTTCTGGCGGTAACTTTGTGACGGACCGCTTTCATCCCGGGCTTGACTACGGCAACGTTAGTTACGACCGTAAGAATCGCTTCCTGGTCACGTACCTCTACGACCTCCCATTCGGCAAAGGACAGCGGTTCTTTCCGGGCAATGGCCCGATCAATACGATCATCGGCGACTGGCATCTGGGCGGAGTGACCGTGCTCCAGAGCGGCGCGTTCCTCACTCCGTACCAGTCAAGCTCTGACCCGGCCAACACAAACATCCTTACGACCGTCGGGCAGACCCACGCGGACATCCATTCTGGAGTTACGCTTTACGCTACGAATCGGACCACTACTCAGTGGCTCAATCCCGCCGCTTTCGGAATTCCCGCAGCCAATCAGGGCTCCTTCGGCAACGCTCGGGTCGGCAGTGTCGTCGGGCCGGGTACTGCAGTCTTTTCGATGTCCATGCGGAAGGACATCGCTCTCTATGAGCACGTGAAGTTTGAGTTCTCAGCCGAGGCGGCCAACGTCTTCAACCACCGCAACTATCTGCCCCCAAACATGCAGGTCGATGCGGGCAACTTCGGGCAGATTCCCGGACTTGAGTCTGCCGAGGGTGCCGGTCCGCGCAGCCTGGAACTTGCCGGTAGGATCAACTTCTAAAACCAGCACGTAGCGTCTTCGCCGTAGACCGTTTCATTCCCTATGCCGTACACTTGTCCGCTGTCGCGACAGGTGTACGGCATAGGGAATTCTACCGACTGCTCGAATCGACCGAATGAGGTCTTTTCGCAGGATGAAAGTCCAGCGAATATGGGCTACGTTACCGCTTATTCTTCCTGCGTTCACAAAGAGGCAACCGGATGTTAACGGAAATCGCCCATCCTAATTACACACAACAGGCCATTGACACGCGTCGTCGCGAGGCAATCCCGCGCAAGAGCACACGACACGGCAGAACCTTATTCACCACTTTCTGGAGACCTAGATGAGACGTATCGCCACTCTGGCAATGTTTTTGATCTTCCTTGCCTGCGCCCCCATTTCAGCTCTCGCCCAGTTCGAGACCGCGTCGGTTCTTGGATACATCCGTGACGCTTCCGGCGCTGTAATCCCGAACGCGACCGTGACCCTGACGAACCAGGAGACCAAGGCGCAGGTTGTCTCCAAGACCAACGACCAGGGAGCTTTCCAGTTCACCGACGTCAAGATCGGCCAATATCAGGTTGCGGCCGAGGCGACTGGTTTCGACAGCGCCGCCACACAGAACTTCACCGTTGCCGTCAACGCACGTCAGCGTGTAGACGTGACGATGAAGGCCGGATCGAGCACGGAGACGGTCACCGTTGACGCGAACGCGGCGTCGCTGCTTGAAACCGATAACAGCGAACGCGGCCAGGTCATCGGCACCCGCGAAGTCGAAAACCTGCCGCTCAACGGCCGTGCCTATGCCGACCTCGCCGCTCTTGTTCCCGGCGTCCGTCGCAACGTTCTCGAAAACAGCACCGACAGCAGTCGCGACGCATCCTTCAACGTTAACGGTCAGCGCAGCGAGTTCAACAACTTCCTTCTCGACGGTCTCGACAACAACGCCTACGGAACCTCGAACCAGGGCTTCTCGAATCAGGCAATTCCTCCTTCCCCCGATGCCATCTCCGAGTTCAAGGTGGAGACAGACAACTACAGCGCAGAGTTCGGCCGGTCCGCCGGTGCCGTTGTCAACGTC
The DNA here is from genome assembly GCF_014203275.1 of Granulicella aggregans. Taxonomy (GTDB): domain Bacteria; phylum Acidobacteriota; class Terriglobia; order Terriglobales; family Acidobacteriaceae; genus Edaphobacter. The sequence goes on along the minus strand of NZ_JACHIP010000001.1, from coordinate 1,163,082 downwards.
AGTATCCGCAGCGGTACGAACAAGTTTCACGGCAAGGCTTACGATTACATCCGGAATACGGTCTTCAATGCCATCGGGCCCTTCACTCCTCCGAACAACGCTCTCACTGGCAAGCCGCAGAAGCCGATCCTGATCCGCAACCAGTTCGGTGGTACCTTCGGCGGTCCGATCCTCAAGGATAAGCTCTTTGTCTTCGGCGACTATGAAGGTGCTCGTCTGATCCTGCGTCAGATCACCTCGGCGACGATCCCCACCTCCAACCAGGCTGGCACCAGTGCTCTCGCAATCGCCAACGGCGGCTACACCTTCCTGAGCGGTACGAGCACTGAAAACGGCGCAGCGGTGCCGCTGGTCAACCCGCTTACCGGAACCACCTATACAAACGGTGTCGTCCCATTCAACGATCCTTCGGTCTCGGCCTTCGCTAAAGGGATCCTCGCGGCCCTTCCCGCTGCAAACGTTCCCGGCGCTCCCATCACCAACAACTATGCCTCCCTGCCGCTCGATGGCCTGCATGACGACAAGGGCGACATTCGCATGGACTACACCGCCAGTCAGAAGACGACGGCATTCTTCCGCTACAGCGAGCACAAGGGCATCATCCAGGCACCCCCCGCAATCCCCGGTGCCGCTGGAGGAAACAGCAACGGGAATGTCCAGATCTTCAACCAGCAGTATGCCGGTGGCGTTACCCACGTCTTCAATCAGAACTCGATCCTCGACGCGCGTTTTGCCTACACCCACACCGATGGCGGCAAGTCGCCCTTCGGAGCATCGCTGCCCAGCCTTGAGAACGGCATCTCTGGCCTGCCCACTGATCCTCGCGTCGTTCGTAGCTTGAACGTCCAGAGCGTAAACGGCTACACCCAGTTCGGTAACCAGGGCAGCAACCCCCAGTTTCAGAACCCTACCGTCTACAACCCGAAGGTCAACTACACCTGGATCCGTGGTCGCAGCACGTATAAGTTCGGCTATGAGTACCAGGCCATCAATACTGAGATCGACGACTTCAATCCCGTCTATGGCCAGGACACCTACAACGGCTACTACAGCTACGGCGGTGCCGGCAAGGCAAACGCTCAGAACACCGGGACCAAAGAAGCTGCTGCCTTTGCAGACTTTCTCTTCGGCGCACGCGACACCTATCAGCTCAACAACTTCCTCGTCGTCCACCTGAACCAGCGGATGAACTTCCCTTACTTTCAGGACGACATCCGAGTCAGCTCGAAGCTAACCATCAACGCTGGTCTGCGCTACGAACTGGTCACGCCGCAGTGGGAGTCGAACAATCTCCTCTCGAACTTCGACCCAACGACCAATTCACTGCTCCTGGCTAAGTCCGGTTCTCTGTATGACCGCGCCCTGGTCAACATGCCGAAGCTCGACTTCGCCCCACGCTTTGGGTTCTCGTACTCTGTAGATCCGAAGACCGTTATCCGCGCTGGTTACGGCATCAACTATGCTCAGTTCAACCGCGAGGGCGGAGAGAACCTGCTCGTCTACAACCTGCCCAACATCGTCAACACAAACATCGTGCAGACGCCTCAGTTCGCTCTTTCCCCGCAGTACGAGACGGCTCCGCTGACGCCATGCACCGCGGGACAAGCTTCGGCTGCTTACGATCCCGGCAATCCAACGCCTTGCTTCCGTACCTCGTCGCAGGGATACCCAACCGGCCTCACTGGCGTCCCCGCAACGGCGGCGCAACTGGCAGCCCGCAATCTCAACACGCAGGCCCGTTACATTCCCAAGAACCTGCCCACCGGTTACGTCCAGAGCTTCCATCTGACTGTGCAACGTCAACTGGGACCTTCGACCTCGCTTGAGGCTTCGTATGTCGGAGAGCATGGCGTGAAGCTCCAGGTTCTTGCTGACCTCAATCAGGCTGCCGCCAACCCGGTTACCGCTACCTGCAACGCCACGGTGACCACCGGTTGCGTCGCATCGCTGCAAGCACGTCGTCCGATCCCGACCTTCACCACCATCGAAGAGTCGATCCCGGCTGGCTTCTTGTCCTACAACGCATTGCAGGCGAAGCTGGAGCACCGTGCAAGCCACGGTCTCTACCTGCTTGACTCGTTCACTTACTCCCGTGCGATTGATAACGCAGCCGGACACCTCGACACGCCGTTTGGGGATAACTCCCGCGTCAACCTGGCCAATATCCAGGGCGACCGCGGCGTCTCCGCCTACAATCAGCCTCTGAACAACATCCTCTCGATCGTCTACGACCTGCCTTACGGCAAGGGACGGATGTTCGGACAGAAGGCGCCTTACGCGCTCCAGCAGATACTGGGCGGCTGGCAGCTCACTGCAATCAACAGCACTAGCAGTGGCCTTCCGGTGAACATCAGCTATTCACCCAGCAGCGCGCAGCAGGTCACCGGCATCGTCACCCAGCGTCCGAACCAGGTACCTGGAATGAGGCTTGTGAATCCCAAGTCGCAGCGTGTGCGGGCGTCCAACAACACGGTGCTTGCCAATACCCTCAATTTGGCGGCGTTCTCCGTGCCAGACTTCAACCATCCGTACGGCAACGCCCAGCGTAACTCCGTGCGTTTCGATAGCTTTTACCAGACGGACATCGGACTGCATAAGAGCTTCGCCCTCTACCCGGAAGGTCTCACGTTTGACTTCCGCGCAGAGGCCTTCAACGTCTTCAACCAGACGAACTACTCCGCCCCGACCAGCAACATCAGCTCCGGAGCTTCCGGCTTCGGCGTCGTCGCTGCTGCCTCCTCCTTCCCGGCCCGTATCCTGCAGTTGGCTGGCAAGATCAACTTCTAGCCCGCATCGAACGTCAAGAGAGCATCATGATCAATCGCAGGCAGTTCACTACTCTAGCCGGCGGATCGCTCGGAACCCTGCTCACCCAGAAACTCTGGGCTGAGCGGGTCCGGGCGACGGCCTCTCCCGATAAGTTCTACTTCGCGCTCGTCGCGGACACCCACATCATCGACGACTTCTACGTTAAAGGCAGCGAGAACGGTGTCGAAGATAACGAGAGTATTCTCGTCACTACGCCCCGCCTGACCTCTGCTCGAGACCTGATCAACTCGCTGAACCCCGCCATCGAACAGGTCTTCCTGATTGGCGACTACTTCCATAACTATCCGTCGCTGGACTACGACTTTTACTTCAAGAACACTACACGGCTCGACAACGCGAAGGCCATCACGGATGGCTTCAAGATGCCGGTTCACCTTGGCTTCGGCAATCATGATTACGATGTCCATCGCGTTTCGCGCGAGATGAGCCATCGCCTCTTCGAAGCGAAGTTCAACGCCAAGCCTTACTCAGCGCTGGACTATAAGGGCTACAAGTTTATCCACCTGAATAACTTCCTCGGCAGCACGCAGGACCGCACGGCTTCAAACTTCAATCCCGGCATCGGATCGCTCGGGGAAGAGCAGCTTCACTGGTTCGAGGCGCAGCTTCAGCAGCAGAAGCCGACGTTCGTGTTCATTCACTATCCGCTGGTTCAGGACGTGCCGGCAGAGTTTGCGGACTATGGTCTTCACCCGATTCTCCGCAAGTATAAGGACACGATCCAGCTCGTCGTCTCCGGACACAAGCACAAGTGGATCGACTATCAGCACACTTATGGCCCGCAGCACTATGTGATGGCCGCCACTCGCTACGATCCCAACGCCTACATGCTGATGGAGGTCGACACGAAGCACGGCACATGGAAGTTAATGAACGCCGATCTCGTGGAGTGGGAGACACACTACAGCAAGCCTTACCGCACCGCCTGAAACTCCGGAGCTATACCTTGAAGCCGTTCTGGTCCTACGCCGCGTTGTCGGCTTTGTCCTTGTCGTGCATTCCCTCCTTTGCTCAATCGCCCGCTGTGAAACTCAATCAGATTCAGGTAATCGGCACGCATAACAGCTATCACGCTGGCATCGCTCCTAACGAAGCGAAGGTCTGGCAGGCGAAGTATGCAAAGGCATTTGCGGGGCTGGACTACAGCCACCCGGCGCTGACAAAGCAGTTCGACGGCGGCGTACGGCAGATCGAACTCGACGTCTATGCGGACAGCAAGGGCGGCCTTTACTCTCATCCTTCAGGGCCAGCGACGGCAGCAGCTGCAGGCCTGCCTGCCGATCCTGACTTCGACCCGAACCACCTGATGGACAAGCCCGGCTTCAAGGTGATGCACGTTCAGGATGTTGACTACCGCAGCAACTGCCAGCCCTTCATCGCATGTTTGGATGAGGTACGAAGCTGGTCGCACGCGCATCCTGGGCATGTGCCGGTATTCATCCTCGTTGAGACCAAGCAGGATTCGCCGAAGAGCATCAAAGTCACCGAGCCTGAGAAGTTCACTTCGTCGACGTTCGATGCCCTAGATGCTGAGATTCGTTCAGTGTTTCCGGCTGATGAGTTGATCACACCGGATGATGTGCGCGGCAGTTACCCCACGCTGGAGAAGGCCGTGCTTGCCAATAACTGGCCGACGCTCGAAGCGTCTCGAGGTAAGGTCGTCTTCCTGATGGATCAGCGCAATGTGGGACCGGTCTATCTCGAAGGGCATCCTTCGTTGAAGGGCCGCGTCCTTTTCACCAATGCCGCACCCGGAGAGCCGGACGCCGCTTTCATTGAGCGCAACGACGGCCCTGCCGAGGACATCACCGCTTTGGTTCGCAAGGGCTATCTCATCCGCGCTCGGACGGATGGGGATACGAAGGAGGCTCGCACGAACGAGACCACTCGTCGCGATGCCATGATCGCCAGCGGTGCTCAATTGTTGAGTACCGACTACCCTGCGGCAGAACCGGCGCGCTGGGCTGGCGGCTACTCCGTGTCGCTGCCCGATGGCAAGGTCGCGCGGTGCGATCCCGCGAATGCTCCAAAGTCCTGTCCGGCAGACCTCCGGAAGTAAGGCAACGTCAGCCGCGGATCAGGCTGCGTTGCCCGACTCAAAGTACAGGTAGCGGCGCCAGCTTGGATCGGCGCTGCCGATCATGCGCATGATGTGGCGCGAGGTGTGCAGGCTGAAGGGCCGGGGCTCGCGCTGCAGCCTCATCTCGGTCAGTTCATGCAGCATCTGGTTGCCCTTGCGACGGTTGCAGTCGTGGCAGCAGGCGACCAGGTTCTCCCACGTTGACAGACCGCCCCGGGACCGTGGAATGACGTGGTCTAGCGTAAGCTCGCTCGCGGTCAGAATCACACTGCAATATTGGCAGCAGTTGCGGTCGCGCAGCAGGATGTTCTTGCGTGAGAGCGCCCGCGTCTGGTGGGGAATGCGACGGTACTCCAGCAGCCGGATCACGCTGGGCATGGCCACGCGCATGCGAGCGGCGTGCAGCATAGAGCCCTGCTCCTCTTCGGTCTTGGCCACTCCCTTTAGGACGAGCACGAGAGCCCGCCTCGCGCCGCAGATGTTGATCGGCTCGTAGGAAGCGTTCAGCACCAGCACCGGCGTCTGCATCGGCGGTTGTCGAAAGACGCCGGCGCGGACTTCAATCTCGGTTGTCGGGGTGCGGCCGTGGAGCATGGCGTGGCACTTGCCGCCCACTCGTTGCTTGCGTGTCTTCGATGCTTGCATCCAAATCCTCCGCTTCGTTCTAAGGCTGAAATCTTTAGAAATTCGAGTTCGTGAAATCGGCTTGATCTGCTGGCCATCGATCTCTGGCGCTATCCGAAATCGCGCGCACCGGAATCCCACAATGCCACTTGCTCCTTTTGAGCGCGAGCCAGCGTGGCGACCCAGACGCGTCGTGCGCCCGCTTTTATAAGCGCTTGTGAGCAGGCCCTGGAGGTCGCTCCTGTCGTATAGATATCGTCGATCAGGAGCACGTCCGCGCCAGCCAGAGCATTGGTTTCGTCGAAGACCTTGAACGCTCCAATGAGATTTCTGCGGCGGCCCTTGTCGCTCAGATTGAACTGACTCTCCGTGGCCTTCACGCGCTTCAGCAGGCCGTGCTTTGCCTTCAGATTCCAGCCCGGGCGGAGCTTCCGTAAGTTGACGATCGCTTCATCCGCCAGCGCCTCTGCCTGATTGAAGCCGCGCTGACTGTGGCTTCCGGCAAAGAGTGGAACAGAGATTACGCTTGCACGACCGGTCCATCCTTCTGCCCGCTCGAACATAAGGATTGCCAGCGCCAGCTTGGCTGCCAGCGGTCTCGCCAGCGATCGCACGCCGTCGTACTTCAGCAGGTGGAGCATCTCGCGCAACTCGTCCTTGTAGACGCCGTAGGCGACAGCGCGCTCAAAGGATGGAGGGACGAAACGACAGGGCGAACACAGCAGCCCCTCGGTAGGAGAGTTGCCGAGAAACCGGTCGCTCTCCATGCCCAGCGCTTCACCGCAGACGCGACATAACGCAGACGCAACCGTCTGCGATTGTGGACGAAGTTGCGACAGGCAGAGGTCGCAGATAGGAATGTCTTGGGGGGAGAACTCAGCATGCAGCAGGGAAGCGCCGCACGCACGGCAATCAGCCGGAAAGAATGTCATTACAAGGTCATCGAAGACGGAAGAAGCGGCTCGCGCTGGACTTCGAAGTACGCGCACCACCGCGCGCCATTCCATCGTGCCACGAGGCGGATTGGCCAGCAGGTTGCCTGGCGGGCCGCCGGGTGGAGCCCCCGCGGACACATCGAGCGCATTGTCCTTCATGCTTTCGCTGAAGACGCACCTCACTCGCTGGCGCTCCAGGTCGATCAGACCGCGCCATGGACGCAGTATAGCCTAAGCAGGGCGCTGCGCCAATGAATATGCCTCGGTTGCCGTGATGCCGGTACCCAGCGCGGAACTGTATTCTTGATCCGATGGCAGAGAAGAAGAAGAGCGAACGAAGCCGCAATCGTCCGCGGCGGCTCCCGGCCCGCGATGAATTTACTGTCGGAACCGAAGACCATCTCCTTACCGGTTCGCCGCTTGAAGACCTCTGCTTTACGAATCTCGATCTCTCCAGCCGCCGCATTCCGGCTCTCCGGGGAGGCAACCTGATCTTTGATCGGGTTTCGTTCGCGAACTCGGAGATCGCCGTGCTTCGCCTCTTCGACGTGAGTTTCGTGGGCTGCGATCTATCGAACGCGATGCTGCGCGCCTGCGAGGCCACGCGCGTCGAGTTTGTGGACTGCAAACTTACTGGGCTCAACGCTTTTGGCTGCCGCTTCGAAGATGTCCTGATGGAGCGCTGCGACGCCAGCTTCAGCCATCTCAGCGAGGGACGCCTTCACCACTGCGAGATCGTCAGTAGCCAGTTCCGTGAGGCTGCGCTCAACGGGATGAGCTTCGAAGGCACCCGCATGAAAGATGTCGCACTTCGCAAGGCTGATCTCGCAGAGGCAAATCTCTCCGGGCTCGATCTGTCCACCTGCGACATTGCGGAGATCTCGCTTCGCGTGACCGATCTCCGGGGCGCGATCGTCAGTCCAGCCCAAGCCATGGACCTTGCGCGGTTCCTCGAGGTTGTCATCAGGTAGGTGTGAAGTTGATTCATCCTGATACACTTCGCTCCATGCCGCCATCGTCTACCGCAAAGACCACGTTCAAGCCCTTCGTCGCCGCGACCGAGACTCGCCCCGAACTGACCGCCCGCGCGCTTATCCTTGGGGCCTTTTTCGGCGTCCTGTTTGGCGCGGTCACGGTCTATGTCGGGCTACGCGCGGGCCTGACGGTCGCAGCCAGTATTCCGATCTCGGTGCTCTCCATCTCCATCCTGCGGGCCTTCGGCAAGGCCAGCATCCTCGAGAACAACATCGTCCAGACGACCGGAAATGCCGGGCAATCCATCGCTTCGGGCGTCATCTTCACTCTGCCGGCGTTGATCTTTCTGGGCTTCGATCTTGAGAGCACACGCATCTTTGCCTTGGCGCTCTTCGGCGGCTGGCTCGGCGTCCTCTTCATGATCCCGCTTCGCCGCCAACTCATCGTCGAAGAGCACGGCACCCTCATCTATCCCGAAGGCACCGCCTGCGCCGACGTCCTGATCGCTGGAGAGCGTGGCGGTTCATTTGCTTCACGGGTCTTCTTCGGCCTCGGCCTCGGCGCCCTCTACACGCTCTTCCAGAACGAGAACATCTTCGCCCTCTGGCCATCCACCCCGAACTGGCAACCCTCCTTCGGGCGGCAGGAGATTCTCAAGGGCGCGGCCATCCGCGCGGATGTTACGCCGGAGTATCTCGGCGTAGGCTACATCATCGGGCTGCGTGTCTCGGCGGTCATGTTTGCAGGCGGATTCTTCTCGTGGCTTGTGCTGCTTCCGGCGATCTATTTCTTCGGCTCGCATATGACCGGCCCTCTCTACCCCGGCACCATTCCCATCCACGACATGAGTCCCTCTGACCTCTGGAAGACTTACGTCCGGCCTATGGGAGCGGGAGCAGTCGCTACCGCGGGCGTCATCACGCTGATGCGTACCGCGCCAACTATTGTCAGCGCGCTCACCGAGGGCCTGAAAAACATCGGCAAGAACAAGGGCGTCGCCATCACCCCGACGCGCACGACGCACGATCTCCCGCCCATCGTCGTGCTAGGTGGCTCGGTCGTTCTCATCTTGTTGATGTTTCTATTCCTTCAGTTCCATCCCGTCCCGGGGGCGCAGGTCGGGCCGCTCGCCAACATCGCAGCTTCGCTGCTGGTCGTGGTCTTTGGATTTTTGTTTGTTACAGTATCTGCTCGCATCGTTGGTATCGTTGGCAGCTCGGCTTCACCTGTTTCAGGAATGACAATCGCGACTCTCATGGCCACGTCCGCGATCTTCCTGGTCAAAGGCTGGACGGCTCCTGCCTTCGGAGCGCTTGCCATCACCATCGGCGGCATCGTCTGCATCGCCGCCTCGAACGCCGGCGACACCGCGCAGGACCTGAAGACCGGCTACCTTATCGGTGCAACACCCTGGAAACAGCAACTCGCGCTGATGATCGGCGTCATCGTCAGCGTCTTCTCCATCGGATTCACGCTCAACGCCATGAACAAGGGCTTGGAAGAGTTTCAGCGGCTACCGAACCCCATCGCCTTCTCACTCTCAAATCTGCCCGACGGTGTCCAGAATAACGGTGCCTTCTCTCGAGACCACATCACTCTTATCGGCCATGTTTCCACCTCGCCGAGAACCGCGCCCGCAGCTGGCGGAGCCTCTATCGCCACTGGGCTCCCCCCTAAAGCGATCTCCCAAGGCAAAGAGGAAGTGACCGGTGCCCGCCAGCTCATCCTGCTGAACGCCATCGGATCCACAACGCTCGAAGACGGCAAATATCTCTACAACCCCGAAACGAAGCAGATTGAGATTCAGTGGGTTCAAGGCATCGGCTCGGAGAAGGCCGCCGCGCCGCAGGGCCGTCTTATGGCGACTGTTATTAACGGCATTCTCACGCAGAAGCTTGCGTGGGGCCTGGTCCTGCTGGGCGTCGCGCTGGTAATCGTGGTTGAACTGCTCGGCGTTCGCTCGCTCACCTTCGCTGTTGGCGCGTATCTCTCCATTGCCACGACGCTTGCCATCCTGGTCGGCGGCGTGATGCGCTGGATGGTCGACCGCGCCATGCTGCACCATGCGGCAAAGCTTGCTGCCACCAACCCGGATGTGATCGACCCCGCCACCGGACTTCCAGTCCCCACGAGTGTCACCCCCGCACTCGATACCGAATCCGAAATCTCCCCCGGCAGTCTATACGCCTCTGGTCTGATCGCCGCTGGCGGCATCGTTGGCTTGCTCGGCGTCGCCATCAAGCTTTATGAGGCGGCCACCGATCGACCGCTCCCGCGCTTCTCAGACCACAACCCGCTGCATCAGGACTGGGTCAGTGTCCTCATGTTCGGCCTGCTCGCCTTCAGCCTCTATTACTTTGCGCGCAAGCCCTTGGATACAAAATAGGGTTAGACCCACTCATCGACAGGTCTTAAAAGGCTCTGGACGCTACGACCTGGCCTTATCCATTGTCTCGCGAATCGTCTGGGCGAGAGCGCCGATGTGTTTTTCCTTGAACATGTCGTCATGGTCCCCGGGAATCCACATGGTGTGGACCTGACCCGTAGTCATGACGCCCCAGCCGAGGGTGGGATCGAACTCCGCACCCAACGGAACGTCTTCAGCAGGGAAGAGATACACATCGGATGCGATCTTGACCGGACGGTGGCGACGCACACCGACCCTGGTCACCAGGGCCGGGTCCTTCAGCCACGAGGGAAGTCTTGTTCCCTTCTTGACGAAATGGGTATAGACGGCGACGCGTGTCTCCAGCATCAGGCTGAGCCACTGATTCCGCAGCTTTTCCATGACGAACTCGCCGTGCAGCTTCAGCTTGTCTTGGAGCTTGAGCCCACGCGTCTTGCGCATGTGGTGCCCAAGCGCGGCAACGCGCGGGCTAAGCTTGCTTGTCTCAGGGGCAGGCTGTGCGGCGGCTTGCTGGATGCACCAATAGTCCGGGCAGTAGGTGTCGATCAGTCCTATGAACGCAACCGTCTCGCCGAGAGCTTCCAACTGCGCTCCGACCTCGAACGCTACCAGCCCGAAGAAGCAGAAGCCAGCGATGTAGTACGGTCCCTTCGGCTGCACCTGGCGAATGTGATTGACGTAGTTCTGCACCTGGTCCTTCAGCGTGTAGGGCAGATGCCGGTCGGACAACTCCAGCTCCATGACTCCGTAAAAGGGCTGATCCGAGCCCAGCGCTGCCGGAAGCGCGCGGTAGAGATGGTAGGAGTGAATCATGAAGAGCGGAGGCCGATTGCCCGAAGGGTGCAGCGGCAGCACTACCTGCTTCTCAATGATGTTCCGCTGCCTCAGGACGTTGGCCATCAGCTCGATCGTCGGCGCTTTGAAGATCGTGGGCACGGGCAGCACAAGGTCGAAGGCCGCGTTGATGCGCGGAACCAGCTTGAGGATCAGAAGAGAGGTACCGCCGATATCGAAGAAATTAGAGTGGACGCTGATGGAGGGAACACCGAGCACGCCCTCCCAGACCTGTGCCACCATCTCCTCCACTAGATCGCGGGGGGCGACATAGGGCCGATCAGAGGTAGCATGGCCGCCTGCGCCCCGAGTCTCACGAGCGTGACCCGCATGGGAGACGGAGTGGCCGCCAACAAAGGGAGGTGCCGGGAGGTCACTGACCTCGCGGTTCGGATTCTCAACAGCGGCCTTCAGCAGCTTCTGATAGTAGGCGAGCCACTTCTCTACACTTGGCTTGTCGAAGAGATCGGCGTTGTACTCCAGCTCAGCGCGCAGACCCTCAGGCCGTTCGATCATGGCAAGCTGCATCTCGAACGGAGTTCCCACGCTCATGCTCGGCAAGGGCGTGACCGTCAGGCCCTGAATCTGCCGCGTCTGAACAAAGGCCGTCTGGCACATGAAATAAAACTGGAACAACGGTCGGCGATCATTCTGCGTTCGCAGCGTTAGGTTCCGAAGAAGCAGCTCGAACGGCAGATCGGTATGGTCGAGCGCCTCGAGGGTGCGGTCGCGGGTGGCCTGAATCAACTCCGAGATCGTCGGATTGCCAGCCAGGTTCAGCCGAATCGCCATCGGTCCTGCAAACGGGCCGATCAGGGCCTCGGTTTCGGAGCGGCGGTTCAGCACCGGGGATCCGATCGTCAGATCGGTGGTGACGGAGGCACGAGAGAGCATGGCGGCAAAACATGCCAGCGTTACAACATAGAGCGTCGCATCGTTTGCCTGGGCAAGTTGTTTGACCGACCGCGTCAGATCTTCCGGCAGCAGCAGAGTCTCAACCGCTCCTTTGGCTGTGGGGCGATAGGCCGGCGGATGATCTGTAGGGAAGTCGAGCACCTTCAGGTCGCCGCTCAGCTGATCGAGCCAGTAGCGGAGGTGCTCCTTCATCGCGTCCGAGTCGAGGTTGTCGCGCTGCCATACCGAGAAGTCCGCATACTGAATTGCGAGCGGGGGAAGAGACGGCTCTTCCCCGCGGTTGAGGCTTTCGTATGTCGTCCAAAGCTCGCGCTGGATCACCTGCGCAGACGCCGCATCCGCAAGAATGTGGTGCAACGTGACAATCAGGACATGCTCCTGATCACCCAACTTGCAGAGCATCGTTCTGAATAGCGGAAGGGTACTCAGATCGAACGGCTTGAGAATCTCCGCCTGGATCGCGTTGGACAGATTGCGAGCGCGCTCGTCTTCGCTGCGCCCGGAGATCGTTGTGTCGGGAAGCGACACGCTATAGCTCGGATGAATGACCTGGAGAAACTCGCCATCGCGGTCGCTGAACGTTGTTCGGAGGGACTCATGCCGGTCGATCAGCAGTTGGAAAGACCTGGCGAGCACCTCGGACGAGAGTGGTCCCGCGATCTTCATCACTACGGGGACGTGAAAAGAAGGGTTCGCCGGATCAAGCTGTGAGAGCGTCCAGAATCGCTCCTGTGCCAGGCTGCCCGGCATGGCGATCATCTGAGACGAGGGTTCTTCCTCAACCGCAGGTGTGGCATCCCCAGCGGCGTTGCCAACCCCATGGCCCGCACCTTCAACCGTTCGCTTTGTGAGTGACTCTGTGGGAGACAACACCAACTCCGCCAGTCTCTGATTCCCGCGCGTCGCGAGAAACCGGAGAATCTCCTGAAAATGCAGGAGAAGACTCTCCGCCGTATCCTGAGTGTACAACCCAGCCTTGTATTCAAGCGATAACCGCCAGCCAATCTCGCGCTGGACCAGGAAAAAATTCAAGTCATAGAGCGCCCCCTGCGACTTCGAGGGGATTGTGGTCATTGCGGCTTCGCCCAGCTTGAACTGGGACGGCCCATTCCTTCCGTACTCCTTCTGGCAGACGAAATTGATCCTGAAAAGTTCCAACCCGGTCTTATTTAGGGCGGGAATAGTGCCAATCACCTCTTCAAAGGCGACATCCTGATTTGCCAACGCCTCCCAGACGTTGTCGCGGACCTGCCCTAAAAGCTCGGAGACGGTGCTGAGCTCTCTCAGCTTGTTGCGAATGACCACCTGATTGACGAACTGCCCGATGATCGGCTCAAACTCAACCCGGTTTCTGCCAGCCAGCGGCGTTCGCAGCGCAACGTCGCTCTCACCCGTATAGCGGGAGAGGAGCAACATGCAGGCGGCCATGGTCACCACGTAAAAAGTGGCGTTTTCGGACTTCGCTCGTTCGAGAATCCCATCGCTCAATTCGCGCGGGAGGAGTTCCGCTATGATCCCAGCCTCCACCATGTCGGCGGACCCATTCTTATCGAAGGGAACAGAGAGCTGAGGTACTCGCGCAAGTTGCTTCTTCCAGTAGTCTAACTGGCTTCGTGTGTCGTTGGTCGATTGGTTCTCACGCTGCCAAGCGACATAGTCGCCGTACTGGAAGTCGAGATCTTGCAGCGGAGAACGTCCGCCCACTAACAGACCGTTATAGGCTTCGGAGAGCTCCTGCATTAGGATCCCCACCGACCACCCATCACAGATGATCTGGTGTGCGGTGATCGTAAGCAGGGAAAATTTTTCTTCCAGTCTGAGGAGCTTCACCCGCAGTGGTACGCCGAGTGTGAGATCGAAGGTCTGCTGGGCCTCCTGCGTGGAGATCTCGTCGACCAGAATGCTCCGGGCAGACTCGGCGACCGAAGTAAGATCAACAACTTCTATCGTGAGATCGGAGGAAGGTGAGACGACCTGGATCGGGCCGGACTCGGACACTCTAAAGGAAGTTCGCAGCGACTCCTGGCGCATCGCGACGGCTCGCAGAGAGGCCTCGAGGACGGCGGCATCGACCTCGCCCGCGATCTGCATCCGGAAGGCACCGTTGTAACGACGGTCGCCAAGAGTGGTGAGTCCTTGCGGCCACATTGCCATCTGAGCAGGGGTCAGCGGAAACGCATAAAACTCCTCACCCCCCGGAGGTGTCTTGGTGGCCGAATCCGCCATGTTTCTAAGGGTAATTGATTTCGCGCCCATCAATCTCCAGTACTGGCGTCGACCGGTTCCGGTTGCGTCGCCAGCGTAGAAGGTGAGATGCGGTATTTTGCGCGGGATACAGCCATCAAAGGAGCAGTCTTGGCCGCCGGCGCCGCCGCCGACAGCTCCGCCAGCACAGCCCGAATCTGGCGGTACTGCAGAATCTGGCGCGGCTTGACGTCGATACCAGCCTGGTTTGCGCGGGCCGCGATCTGGAAGACGTGAAGGGAGTCCGCGCCGAGTTCAAAGATGTTGTCTTCCACGCCCACGCGTTCGATGTGCAGCACTTCGGCCCATATCGCTGCCATCTGCTCCTCCTGCGGTGTCTGCGGAGCGACGTAATTTCCGTCCTGGACCTGCAGTGAGCGGTCAGGAGCAGGAAGCGCGCGCCGATCGATCTTCCCATTCGCCGTCAAAGGGAACGAGGTCAGATCTACGTACGCAGTCGGGACCATGTAGTCGGGCAACTTCGAGAGCAGGAACGTGCGAATTTCAGCCGGTACCGAAGGAGCCTTTTCGCTGGGCACGATGTAGCCTACGAGCCGCTTGTCGCCGGGGATGTCTTCGCGCAGCAGGACGACCGCCTGACGGACTCCGGGGAACTTGCTCAAAGCCGTCTCAATCTCTCCGAGCTCGATGCGGAAGCCACGCAGTTTGATCTGCCCGTCGGCACGGCCGAGGAAGTCGAACTCGCCGCTGGGCATGCGGCGAACCAAATCGCCGGTACGGTAGAATCGCGTTCCTGTACGGGGTGAGAAAGGATCGATGACAAATCGATCCGCGGTCAGGTCGGGGCGTTGGAAGTAACCCTTCGCCACGCCCACGCCGCCGATGTAAAGCTCTCCGGCTACGCCTGTGGGAACCAACTGTTTCTGCGCGTCTAGAACGTAAAACTCTGTGTTGTCGATGGGCGGCCCGACGTAAACAGGTCCGGACGTCTCTTCGACGATGCTCGTCGCCGACCAGATGGTCGTTTCGGTTGGGCCGTACATGTTCCAGAGATCGATCTTCAGTGCGAGGATCTGGTTTGCGAGATCCCGCGGCAAGGCCTCGCCGCCACACCATACCGTGAACTTCGGATCGCCCTTCCATCCGGCGGCCATCAGCAACCGGAAGGTGACAGGTGTCGCCTGCATGATCGTCGCATTGGACGAGCGAAGCAGCTTGAGTAGTTCGGTGCCGTCGGAGGCCACGGCGCGCGTCGCCAGAACCAGCTTCGCTCCTGTGATCAGCGGCAGATAGACTTCGAGCGCGGCGATGTCGAAGGAGATCGTCGTGACTGCGACGAGAACGTCGTCGGCCGTCATGCCGGGCCTCTTTGCCATGGACTGCAGCAGGTTGACGACGTTCGTCTGTGTGACTTCGACGCCCTTCGGTCTGCCGGTTGATCCCGAGGTGTAGATGACGTAGGCGACAGCGGATGGGTTGTACTTCAGGTCAAGCGGTCCGGCATCTTCGATCTCGATCACGGGCCAGCGCTCATCTACGCAGATGAGGCGGGTTCCAGCCGACGGCAGATCCGCCGCGAGACGCGACTGCGTCAGGATGGTCGGCTGATGCAGGTCCTCGAAGACCATCTTGAGCCGTTCCATGGGGAAGGTTGGGTCGAGCGGAATATAGGTCGCTCCCGCCTTCCAGGTCGCCAGCAGGGAGACGATCAACTCGATCGACCGCTCCATGTAGATGCCCAGGACCTCGCCGCGCAGGACGCCGGAGGAGACGAGGTAGCGCGTAAGCTTGTTGACCCGTGAGTCGAGCTCCGCGTAGGTGAGAGACTCGCCTTCGCACTCGAGAGCAATCGCCGCAGGAGCAGCCGCTGCCTGCCGCTCAAAGAGTTGATGCACGCAGAGATCCGATGAGTACGGCACGGTGGTCTGGTTCGGCGTGATGGATACGAGTTCGCGTTCCTTCGGTGTCAGAATCGGCAATGCGGCGAGCGGTTGCGAGGCATCTCCGCTGAGACCGCCAAGGAGGGTCTCGTAGCAGTCCATCCAGCGCGCGACGGTCGATTCGTCGATCAGGTCGGTGTTGTAGTCGACGTGAAGTGCGACACCGTCGGCGCTCTCTACTGCGTTGATGAAGACGTCGAAGTTTACGAAGCTCTTCGGGTTCGGATCAACCTCAGCAGTCAGTCCGGCGAAGGCGAGGCCGGCTCCGACCTTCTCGAGGTTGAACTGGACTTCGATCAGCGGCAGGCGGCTGGCATCGCGGGCGATGGGAAGCTTTCGCACCAGGCGGCCAAAGGTGTAGTTCTGGTGGTCGTAGGCGTCGAAGATGTTCGATCGCATCTGCTGCAGGAACTGCGCGGTCGTGATGCCGTCATGCGTGATGCCGCGGATGGGAACGAAGTTGACGGCGTGGCCGACGAGTACCTTGTCTTCGACCAGTGACTGCCCTGCTGCCGGCACTCCGACAACGATGTCTTCCTGGCCCGTGAGCCGGGTCAGCGTAGCGGTGAAGGCCGCAAGCATGGTTGCAAAGAGGGTGCACTTCTGCTGTGCGCCAGCCTTCTTGATGTCCTTGAGGGCTGCTGCACTAATCTTGCGGCTGTAAATTGCTCCCGCAAAGCTTTTCATCGCTGGACGAGGGTGATCCAGCGGCAGGTCCAGCAGCGGGGGCAGAACTTCGAAGTCCTTCAGCCAGAACGCTTCGTTCTTGGCTCCTTCTTCGCCGTCGAAGTGCGCGTCCTGCGCGACAGCGTAGCTGCTGAACGGCATCAGCGGATCGAGCTGTGCAGACTTACCCTCGACCTTGGCGGTGTAGGTCTTCGACAGCTCATCGAGCATCACGTTGATGCTCCAGCCGTCGCAGACTACGTGGTGCGCGGTGAAGACAAACGCGTGGCTGTCCGCCGCGAAGCGAACCAGCGCCACGCGGAACATAGGACCCGCGATCAGGTCGAATGGCTTGTGCGCGTCTTCTTTGATGAAGTCTGCGAACTTTGCCTTTCGCTCGCTTTCCTCGAGGGCCGAGAGATCGACGAGAGGAAGCTCGACAGACTTCGGCGCGGAGAAATGCTGTGTCCGCGCATCCATGTCGAACGTCGCGCGCAGAGCGTCGTAGCGAGCGATCAGACTTGAGAACGACTCAGTCAGGACGGGGATGTTCAGCGCGCCTTTGAGGTGCAGAGAGAGCGATTCGTTGTAGCTGCAGTTCGCCTCGGATGACAGAGCGGCGGAGAGCAGAATCTCCATCTGCGATTCGGTGATCGGAGCGCTGCTGGCGTAAGCCGGTGCCTCGATTGCGGCAGATGTGGGAGCGGCCTCGATCGTCTTGCCGCCCGACGGCATGTCGAGCACTTCGCCTGCCTGCATCTCTGCAATCGTCTCTTCGAACGCGCGGACGATGTGGTCTACATCTTCTGCCGTGTGCTCGGTCGTAATGAAGCAGGGGAAGTTCTCGAGGAGGTGAACGCCCTTCGAGCGCAGGTGGAAGTAGAAGAGGCTGCCGAAGCGGAAGTCCGACGGGAAGCTGAAGTAGAAGAAGCTGGAGAAGCTCTCGATGTGGGTCGGGACTTCGTTCTTCTTGAGCAGCGCGTTCAGGCGGGCGATCAGGTCGGTGGTGCGAGCCGTCAGCCGCTCCTGCAGAGCCGGGCCTTCGTCTTTAAGATGCTTCAGGACTGCCTTGCAGGCCGCCATCGCCAGCGGGTGGCGGACGAAGGTGCCGGCGAAGAAGGTGACGCCGACTTCGGGAATCGACTCGTCGCCGTACTGCCACATGCCGCCGTCGAGCGCGTCCATGTACTTCGCTTTACCGGCGAGGATGCCCATGGGCATGCCACCGGCGATGACCTTGCCGTAGGTCGCAAGGTCGGCGCGGATGCCGAAGAGCGCCTGGCAGCCGCCGGGGTGTACGCGGAAGCCGGTGACGACTTCGTCGAAGACCATGCAGACGTCGGCTTCTTCGGTGATCTTGCGGAGTTCTTTCAGGAACTCGATGGGTTGGAAGGCTGGATGGCGGCTCTGAACGGGCTCGACTAAAACAGCCGCAATTTCATGGGCATGGGAAGAGATCCAGTCGAGAGACTCTTGTGCGCCATATTCGAGCACCGTCATGTTGGCGACGGAATCGCGCGGAATTCCCGGAGCAAGCGGAGATGATTGTGGCTGTCCGTTGCGCTTGAATCCCTTGACGAGGACTTCGTCAAACATGCCGTGGTAGTCGCCCGAGAAGTAGACGATGCGGTTCTTTCCGCTGACCGTGCGAGCGACACGCATTGCGGCCATGACGGCTTCGGAGCCGGTGTTGCAGAAGGTCGCGCGCTCGTTGCCGGTCATCTCGCAGAGTGCCTTGGCGACTTCGCCGGCGAGAAGCGTCTGCGGGCCGATCTCGAAGCCTAGGTGAAGCTGTTTCTCGATTGCGTCTTCAACGAAGTCAGGGCGGTGGCCGAGCATGATCGGGCCAAAGCCGTTGAGGCAGTCGAGATACTCGTTGCCGTCGATGTCCCAGATACGCGAGCCCTTGGAGCGGTCGGTGATGATCGGATAGACCATCTCTTTCCACTGGACTTTGAAACCAGCCACGACGCGTGGGTCGGCCAGGTAGGGGCGGTACTCCTGCGTCTTTGCCTTCGACTGCGCGGTGCGGCTGGTGTAGAAGGCGACCAGCTTGTTGATGTGTTCTACCTGCTTTGGTGTAAGCTCGCCCGCGACTTTCTTTGCGGCCGCGCGGAAGGGAACGTAGCCCTTGAGCTCGACGGTGGCGTCTTTCGGGTGGTCGGCAGCCGCAATCGTCACGGGAACCTGGGTGACCGGAACAGGCGCGACCGGAGGTGCGGATGGCGCGGGCGCGGCTCCGCCATTGAGAGCGGCGATCTGCTGCGCGAACAGCTGGTTGAGCGCGAGAAGCTGACTCTTCATCAGCTCTTCCATCGCAGTTCCACCGCCTGCTGCGGGAGCGACCCCCATGGGAACAGTCGCGACCGGAACCGCCTGCGCTGCAACGGCTGGAGCGGGCGCAGCCTCTTCGTACAGGCCGGGGGCGACGTGGCCGTCGATGTAGACCGAGAGCGCTTCAAGCGTCGAGAGGTCGTCCATCAACTGCCGGAATGTGATCTTGATGCCGAACTTCTGCTGGAGCGACTGCGTGACCTGGGTCAGGAAGAGGGAGTCGAACCCAATCTCAAGAAAGGACGCGGAAGCATCTTCGCCGCTGATGTCGAGGCCGGAAAGCTCCTCGAAGATC
The DNA here is from genome assembly GCF_014203275.1 of Granulicella aggregans. Taxonomy (GTDB): domain Bacteria; phylum Acidobacteriota; class Terriglobia; order Terriglobales; family Acidobacteriaceae; genus Edaphobacter. Next base: position 1,144,043 of record NZ_JACHIP010000001.1, on the reverse strand, counting down.
TCGATCAGCATGAGGCGGATCGTCTCCTTGCGCGGCTTTGCTTGTGTCGTTGAGGCTGCTGCTGAACTCGCTATAGACTGCGGAAAAGTCTGAGACATGGGGGAGATCTCCTTCAATGTCGCAACCGGCAGCGTGGCCACCGGGTCGAAAGAAACAGGCCTCTGAATGATCTCCGGCAGCTCGATCTCACCGGGGTCAACGCTCTTATGGGCGTCGCTAAGCCAGAAACGCTTGCGTTCAAAAGGATAAGTTGGCAATGAAACTCGCCGGCGACCAGCCTGCGCTTGAATCTCCTGCCAATCGGGCTTCGCACCCCGGGCCCAGACTTCCCCCAGGGCTTGCAGCATGGAATGCGAATCGTCCTGCCCACTGTCGCTATTGGAGAGTGAGGATAGCATGGCGATTTTTGTTCCCGGCGCAAGATTCTGCCGGGCAAGCATTACCAAAACTCCACCTGGTCCGACCTCTAGTAACATGCGATCTTCGGATTGCAGTAACCGGGTAATCGCAGGTGCAAACTGTACTGCCTCGCGAAGATGTCGGGTCCAGTAGTCCGCGGACGTCGCGTCTTCCGCCCGAATCCAGTCTCCGGTAAGGGTAGAAACGTAGGGAATCAGTGGCGCGGACATCTTCAACTTCGCGGCTACCGCGCGAAACTCTGCCGTGATCGGGTCCATCATCGGCGAGTGGAAAGCGTGCGAAGTGACCAGTCTCCTGCTGACGATCTCCAGCTTCGTCAGCTTCGCCTCGAACTCTTCGATGGCAGGCGTCGCTCCTGAGACGACGCATAGAATCGGCGCATTGTTTGCCGCGATACTCACGCCGTCGATCAGCAGGGGCAGGATCTGATCCGCACTGGCACGGACGCTGAGCATTGTCCCGGCGGGAAGTCCCTGCATCAGTCTTCCGCGCGTGGCGACCAGGTGCAGCGCGTCTGTGAGCGAAAAGACGCCTGCGAGACAGGCTGCGGCAAACTCCCCAATGCTGTGCCCGATCATCGCCGCGGGCTGAATGCCCCAGGAGATCCATAGTTTCGCGAGCGCGTACTCGACCACGAAGATTGCGGGCTGCGCCAGCATGGTCTGCGTCAACAGCTCCGTCGCGGCATCTTCCTGGCCAGCCTTCGGATAGAGAACGGGTAGAAGGTCCAGACTCGCGTCCTGAAGCAGGATCTTCGCGCAGGCATCGACCGCGTCACGGAAGACTGGCTCCGTCTCGTAGAGGTCCCGGCTCATGTTGACGCGCTGAGAGCCCTGACCTGGGAACATGAAGGCGACAGGCGGATCGGGAGCGTTGCGCTTCCTGCCCGGCGCGGCTTTGCCAAGTGTCCTTTGCAGTCCTGCAACCGCCGTCGCGCTGGTGTCGGCTACGACAGCGCGGCGGTAGTCGAACGGCTTGCGTCCTGTCTGAAGCGTGAAAGCGACATCGGCCAGCGCGCGGTCTGGATGGGCTTCAATATCGGCGGCGAGATTCGCCGTCGCCGCATCGAGTGCCGCCTGCGATCTTGCCGAGACGACCAGCAACTGCGCTGCTCTAGCTGGTGGCTCGGATGGGTCTGGTTCGACCTCTTCGAGAATCAGGTGAGCGTTCGTTCCGCCGACGCCGAAGGCACTCACACCAGCTCGGCGCGGACTTCCGTTCCGCTCCCAGGCGGCGGGCGTTGCCGTCACCTTGAACGGGCTGTTCGCCATGTCGAAGCGCTCGGTCGGCTTCTTGAAGTTCAGGGTTCCCGGGAATTGCCCATGCTTTACGACGTGAGCTGCGTGGATTAGACCGGTTACGCCTGCCGCGATGTCGAGATGGCCGACATTCGCTTTCGCCGTCCCGATCGTGCAGAAGTTCTTCGCTTGCGTTCCTGAGCGGAATGCCTTCTCGAGCGCGGCCAGTTCAATTGGGTCGCCAAGGGGCGTCGCCGTTCCGTGTGCTTCGATGTAGCCGATCGACTCCGGCTCAACTCCCGCCGCCTGCTGCGCCATGGCAACAACATTCGCTTGGCCTTCGATGCTGGGGGCGGTGTAGCCAACCTTGTTGCCGCCGTCGTTGTTGGTCGCGAAGCCCCGGATGACCGAGTAGATATGGTCGCCATCGGCGATCGCATCCTCAAGCCGCTTTAGCAGCACCACGCCGACGCCACTGCCGAAGACCGTTCCCTGAGCGTCGTTGTCGAACGGACGGCAGTGGCCATCGGCCGATCCCATCCCGCCTTCCTGGTAGACGTATCCGCGCTTCTGCGGCAGCGTGATCGAGACGCCACCGGCGAGCATCATGTCGGCCTGGTAGGTCATCAGGCTCTGGCAGGCCTGGCAGACGGCGACCAGAGAGGTCGAGCACGCGGACTGAACCGAGAAGCTAGGACCCTTCAGGTTGAACTTGTAGGAGACGCGCGTCGCCAGGTAGTCGGGATGGTTGCCCATCATCGCCTGGTAGTTGCCAATCTGGTAGTTCTTTAGGAAGTCTTCGGTGAATCCGGGCTGGGCGCAGACCTCGGCGTGGAAGTAGCTGTTGAAGGCTGTTCCAGCAAGCACTCCGACCGATCCCGGATAATTCCCCGGATCGTATCCAGCATCTTCAAATGCCTCCCAGCAACACTCCAGAAAGATCCGGTGCTGCGGATCCATCAGCGCCGCTTCCTTGGGGAGAATGCTGAAGAACTCCGCGTCGAAGAGGTCCACATCTTTCAGGATGGACCGGGCCTTGATGTAGTTCGGATCGCTTGCCGCCTGGCGCGCGTTGACTATCTCCAGTTCCTCGGCGGAGAACTGCGAGATGCCTTCGATTCCGGCGAGCTGGTTCGCCCAGAACTCTGCGACGCTGCTCGCGCCCGGAAACCTGCCGGACATACCAATGATCGCGATGCCGGTGAGATCTTCTGGAATCATGCTTTTACGCCCTTCGCCGCACGCATACGGGCGAACGCCTCTCTCTGTTTACGCGCCTGCTCCTGTGCTGCCGAGAGGACGCTGCCAACTGCGGAGCTGGGCGCGACCGACTCGGGTTCTTCGCGTAACTTATCGGCAAGTATGCGGATAGATGTAAATTCGAACATCCACGTAATGGGGATCTGCCGATCGAGCTGCTTCTGAAGCTCGGCGCGTATCCGGATGAGAAGGATCGAACTTCCGCCAATGTCGAAGAAGTTGTCGTCGAGACCGACATTGGGTGCTTCGAGCACTTCGCGCCAGATCGCCGCTACGCGCTCCTGCATGGGCGTTCCAGCCTCCGCTGCGGGGGCCGCAGAACCAGTGGTCGGCGTGGGTAGCGCCTTGCGGTCGACCTTACCGTTGTTCGTCAGTGGGAAGGACTCCATCTGTATATAGAAGGCGGGCATCATCTGCGCCGGGCTGCGTGGAGTCAGGAACTCGCGCAGCGTATGGGACTCGAGCTTGGTTCCGGATTCAGTGACAAAATATGCGGCCAGACGCTGCCGTCCGGTGTGGTCGGCGTGCGCGGTCACGAAGACCTGGCGGACGCCCGGATACTCGGCGATGGCCGCTTCGACCTCGCCCAGCTCGATCCGAAAGCCGTTGATCTTCACCTGGTTATCGTTCCGGCCCAGATAGATCAGTTGCCCGTCGGCCCGGCGTCGTGCCAGGTCACCAGAACGATAGAGTAGCGATCCGGCTTCGCCAAACGGATCGGCGATGAAGCGCTGCGCAGTCAGTTCCGGACGGTTTAGATATCCCCGCGCCACCCCTGCTCCGCCGATACAGAGTTCGCCCTCTTCGCCTTCCGTCACCGGCTTTAGATCGGCATCGAGCACATAAAGTTGCAGATCCGGTATCGGCTCGCCGATCGGGCTGTCGGTCTCGGCGTGGGCATCAGTTTCAGTTACGACGCGATAGGTCACATGGACCGTCGTCTCGGTGATGCCGTACATATTGATGAGCTGCGGTTGCTGGTCGCCGTGGCGTTTGAACCAGTTCCGCAGAGCGCGATACTGCAGCGCCTCGCCGCCGAAGATCACGTAGCGAAGCGCCAGCGGGAGCACAGGGCCGGCCTCCTCAACCTGATCGATCAGGGAGAATGCCGACGGCGTCTGGTTCAGCACGGTAACCCGTTCTTCAGACAGCAGCGCGTAAAACTCCTCGCTGGAACGGCTCACCTCAAACGGAACGATCACCAGCCTGCCGCCGGTAAGCAACGGCCCCCAGATCTCCCAGACCGAGAAGTCGAAGGCGAAGGAGTGGAACATCGTCCAGACGTCGTGCTCGTTGAAGTGGAACCAGGGATCGGTCTGGGCGAAGAGTCGCATGACGTTTCCGTGCGTCACCAGAACTCCCTTGGGTTTGCCCGTGGAGCCGGAGGTGTACATGACGTACGCGAGCGAATCCGCCGTGGATCTTTGCTCCGGGTCGAGAGCTGTCTCTGAAATCCCGAGTTGGTCGTGGATCAGGACAACGCCTGATATCGAGGGTAGTCCAGCGGCCAACCGGCCATCCGTGATTACGGCTAAAGGAGCTGCATCTTCAAGGGTCTGCGCGATCCTCGCGGAGGGATAGGTGGAGTCGATGGGAAGGTAGGCGAACCCAGCCTTGACGACTCCCAGCATGGAGGAGATCTGGGCAATGGAGCGGTCGAGATAAATAGCGACAATCTGCGGGGAATCGTTTACTTCGGTCCGACCGTGCGCCGCGAGAAGACCTTGGGCGATGCGATTCGCTCGTTGATTGAGATCGCCGTAGGAGATGGTCTCGCGTCCACAGGTAATGGCTGTCCTGTCAGGAAACTTTCGGCATATCTGCTCGAAACAGTCAGCGAGCGAGCTTCCGGAAGCCAGCGTAGACGAGACCGCATCGATCCCGGTGGTAGCACGGGACGTCCCTTCCTTTTCCCGGCTTGCTGGAAAAGAGATGTCGTCTACCGGCTTGGCCCAGCTACCGCTCATCGAGTTCCTTCCAATCTCAAGTGGGATCTATCGCAGGCTCGGCCAGAAGTTTTAGACCGTAGTTTACGACACTTGAGAACACCGGCACACCGTACCGACGTGTCACAGCCTGGACATATCCAATTCAATCTTGCGTTGTCAGGCTCTGATCGCAGGATCTCAGAGGGCTAAACGTCTTCTGGAGCAGAAACCCTGCGGCTCGGTCGCCGTCGAGGCATCCTGCGTTAACTCTAGATATGTGAGTGCTTCAGGCCCGCCACAGACTTACAGTAACATGTGTGGAATCAGGCATAATCCCCCCAAAGTGGGAGCGAAAACGGCATGACTCACAGCGCGAGGTCGGCTGGCGGAAATCTCAGCAGCCGGACGCTAGACGGTCGATCCGCGGTGGCCACGGCGCACGCCGCGCCTTCAACAATCGCGATATCGCTGACGAAATAGGTGCGCTGGAAGAGTCGATCCATGTTGAGGATGGTCACGGATGATGGGCGGGATGAGCTTTCGGTTGGTGCTTCAAACGAGGTCAAAGGCAGGGACAGCCCTCGACCATCAGCCTTCACCACCGCCTCTTTCCGGGTCCAGCACTCAAAGAAGAACTTTGACCGCGCAGCAACGTCGTCGATGGCCAGCAGGGTCGAGGTCTCCTGCTCTGTGAGAGAGTGCCGCGCAACCTCTTCCACCTCTATCTTCCGGTCGAGATATTCAATGTCAATCCCGACAGGTGCGGTCAGGTTCAAAGCGATCAGGATCGTCGACCGCGAGTGCGCGACGTTGAAGTGAATTTTTTCGCTGGATGGCGAGTCAAGCTCCGGTTTGCCAAATTCAGCCATGACGATCGGGACCTTTTGAGGAGCTATCCCTAAGTGAGCCCCAAGCAAGGTTCTGACGCCACTTCTCCCAGCGAGAAACTGCGTTCTCACCTGCCCGGCTCGCAACCTACCGGCGCGTTCCGTCTCCTCGGCGTTGAGAGCCGGGAGGTATTTCGTATCGTCCGCATTTTCTGCGGAGAGCTCAATCCACCACACCTGAACTTCGCCCTGTGCAAGTTTCGGTATTCCGGCAGAACGTTCCCACTCATCGTGCATCGGAACCCGAACTCTCATTTAGAGTCGGGATCCCTTGCAAGGCATCCCTAAGCCGGTTTGCAATCACTCCCAGAAGCGAGGTCCGGCTCGCGGCATTCAGATAAAAGTGGTCGCCTTCGAACCATACGCTCTCAAAGCTACCGACTGTGTGCTCTCCCCAGGACGTAAGTCCCATCCCTGATACGTTCTGGTCGTCTTTGCCGGCGAATGCCGAGATAGGGCAGGCGAGCGGCGTTCGCTCTATATAAGTGTGCGTCTCGAGCAGCGTCAGGTCGGCGCGCAGGATGGGAAGGTAGACCTCCAGTAGCTCTGGCGTCTCGAGAATCTCCTGCGGTAGGCCACCGTACCGGATTGCCAGAGCGTCGAGAAACTCCTCGTCCGTAAGCTTGTGGATCGACCCATGCTTCATCGGAACGTGCGTGGCATTCCGGCCGGAGACGAAGAGGTAGGCTGGCTCGGGTTGGCCATGTTCCCGCAACCGCAGAGCTAGATCGAGCGCCAGCAGAGCGCCCATGCTGTGGCCGAAGATGGCGTAGGGCTTATCGGTGCGATCGGCTATGGCGAGCGCAATCTCTTCGATCAAGGACTCGGAGCTTGTATAGGATGGCTCGGCGAGTCTGCTCTCCCGGCCGGGAATTTGCACTGGACAGATCTCGATCTCAGCCGGCAGAAGGCGCTTCCAGGCATGGTAACCGGCTGTTCCCGCACCCGCGTGAGGGAGGCAGAAGAGGCGAACTTTCGCGTCGGGGTTCCGGCTCGGTGCCAGCCATGATCCAGTTCGTCCGCCGCCGTTCGGCAATATCATCGATTCGAGCCAGCCTCCGAGACGATCTTACTAGGGCAGATAGAACGTCGCTGCCAGTTTGCGGAACGAGTCCACTTGCGCGGCCACCCAATCCTGTCCCAGGCCAAGTTCCTCCGCCATCGCTGCGGCTACTGCGGGAGCGGCCCGCTCCGCTGCTCTCGCATCGGTCATCAGGGCGCGCATGCGACGCGAAAGAACATCCTCGACCGTCCGTGCCATCTCCTGCCGCACCGAGAAAACAACCTCGGCCAAGCAGAAGGGGAGCGCCTCGTCGATTTTCGCGGCGAGTTCAGGACGTTCGGCAATCAACGCCCGGATCGCGTCTGCATCAGTGCCGTAGCGGTGCAGAGGCCCGGATTCGGGAGCGCCTGTGGCCGGGGCGCCGTGAATCTTGATCTCGCGCGTGCGGCAGGGCTTGTTCGGCAGCATCGAGTGCCGTATCGCAAAGTCGAGAGTGTCCTGCGCCATCCGGCGATACGTCGTCCACTTTCCGCCGGCGACGGTAATCAGGCCCGTAGGCGACACGTCGATGTGGTGCTCGCGCGAGAGCTTGGAGGTGGTTGCGCTCTTGCCGGTGACGAGCGGGCGTAATCCGGAGAAGACGGACAGGATGTCCTTTCGCGCCATGGGCATGGCGAGGTAGGGATTGATGTGGGCGATCAGGTAGTCGATCTCCGAGGCTTCGTGGCCGGGCTCCATCTCGACGGCGGTCGCTGCAAGGTCGGTCGTCCCGATGACCACCTTCCCACCCCACGGGATGGCGAAGATGACGCGGCCATCCTCGGTCTTCGGGATCATGATCGCGTTGTCACTGCCGAGGAAGGACGGCTCGACGACGATGTGCGTTCCGCGGCTGACTGAAAGGAGCTTCGGGATCGCCGGATCGTCCTTTTCGCGGATGTCGTCGACGAAGATGCCGGTCGCGTTGATGACGACCTTGGCTCTGACAGTCTGCTCGGTGCCGGTCTCTACGTCCTTCACGACAGCGCCAGTAAGCTTTCCTCCTGTCTTCACAAGGGAAGTTACCCGAGCATAGTTCAATACGGTCGCGCCGTGGTCCTCCGCAGTTCGTGCCAGCGCCAGCGCCAGACGCGCGTCATCGAACTGGCCATCGTGGTAGAGGACGCTGCCGCGCAGGCCCTTCATCGCGATATTCGGCAGCCGTTGCTGCGTGCTCTTCGCGCCCAGGATGTGCGTCGGGCCCATTGTCGACTTGCCCGAGAGCAGGTCGTAGATCTTCAGGCCGATGCCGTAAAAGGGCAGATCAATCCAGGTGTACGCAGGCAGCAAGAAGGGAAGCGCCTGCACCAGGTGCGGAGCGTTCCGCAGCATAACCGCCCGCTCGTGGAGGGCCTCGTAGACAAGGTGAATCTGCCCGCTTGCCAGGTACCGAACGCCGCCGTGAACTAACTTGGTGGCGCGGCTGGAGGTGGCCTGGGCGAAGTCTCCGGCCTCGACCAGCGCGGTTCGATAGCCGCGCGTCGCGGAATCCACCGCGATGCCAAGCCCGGTGGCTCCGCCGCCGATGATCAGAACGTCGAACTCCCCTGCCAGTGCTTCAAATGCCTTGCTTCGCATGAAACTCTTTCTTCGTGCTTCTGAAGCTGAACGTCAAGGATTAGATGCCGGTGACTCTCAGGAACAAGCCTGCCAGCGCGGCTCCGATCACTGGGCCAAGGACAGGAATCGGGGCATATCCCCAGTCCGATCCGCCCTTGCCCGCTATAGGAAGGATAGCGTGTGCGAGGCGTGGCCCGAGATCGCGCGCCGGATTGATGGCGTATCCGGTCGTTCCGCCGAGCGAGAGACCGATTCCCCAAACCAGGATCGCAACCAGGTAGGGTGCAAGTCCCGGAGCTGGGCCCGCCGCAGCGAATGACTTCGCGCCCAGCGACCCGATTACGATGATCAGAACTGCCGTGGCGATGATCTCGCTCAAGAGATTCCAAAATGGGCGACGGATGGCGGGCGCGGTGCAGAAGACACCTAGCTTCGCTGCGGGGTCTTCGGTCAGCTCCCAATGCGGAAAGTAGAAGAGCCATACCAGCGTGGCTCCGACCATCGCCCCCAGGAACTGCGCGAGGATGAAGGGAACAAGCTGGGTGAAGTCGCCCGTCTTCACCGCGATGGCCACGGTCACGGCCGGGTTCAGGTGGGCTCCCGGGCTGCCGCAGGCGATCGCTGTGACGACGCCGCAGAAGACGGCGAAGCCCCAGCCGGTGGCGATGACCATCCATCCGGCGGCCTCGGCTTTGGACTGCTTCAGCGTGACGGCGGCGTTGACGCCTTCGCCCATCAGGATCACGACGAGAGTTCCTGCGAACTCTCCAAAGACTGGTGATAACAAGGCAGCTCCCTCAGTGGCCCGAGATGCAGGTTATACAGCGATTCGTCAGACTACTCATCAATCCAGTCGAAAGACCGGGTCACGGCCTTCTTCCATTGCTTGTACTGGCGGTCGCGGTCTGCGTCCTCGATCTGGGGCTTCCAGACCCGGTCCACTGCCCAATTCGATATCAGGTCGGCGGTGTCCTTGTAGTAGCCGCAGGCGAGGCCTGCGGCATAGGCCGCCCCAAGGGCGGTGGTCTCCCGCATTTGCGGACGGACTACCGTGCGATTGAGGATGTCGGCCTGAAACTGCATCAGCATCTCGTTCTGCACCATGCCACCGTCGGTCCGAAGCTGCTCCAGCGATATGCCGGAGTCCGCTTCCATAGCCTCGACCACCTCGCGTGTCTGGAAGGCTGTGGCTTCGATCACTGCCCGGGCGATGTGGCCTCGGTTCGCAAATCGCGTCAGCCCGGTAATCACTCCGCGCGCGGTGTCCTTCCAGTACGGCGCATAGAGACCGGAGAAGGCTGGGACAAAGTAGACGCCGCCGTTGTCCTTCACGGTCTGCGCGAGTGTCTCGATCTCTTCGCTCTTGTCGATCATGCGCAGGTTGTCGCGGACCCATTGGACCAAAGCCCCGGTGATCGCGATGCTGCCTTCGAGCGCGTAGATAGCGGGCTGGTCGCCGAACTTGTAGGCCAGTGTTGTGAGCAGACCATTCTTCGAGATCACGCGCTTTTCGCCCGTGTTGAGCAGCATGAAGCAGCCTGTGCCGTAAGTGTTCTTCGCCTCACCGGACTTGAAGCACGTCTGTCCGACGAGCGCGGCGTGCTGGTCGCCCAGGATGCCGGCGATGGGAACGCCCGCAAGGCTTGTTCGCTTCATGTCGCCGTAGTGCTCGCTGCTCGAGCGGATCGCCGGGAGCATGGAGCGTGGGATCTTGAAGATGCCCAGGATCTCGTCGTCCCAGTTCAGGGTCTCGAGGTTCATCAACTGTGTCCGGCTGGCGTTGGTCACATCGGTGACATGGACGCCGCCGTTGATGCCTCCGGTCAGGTTCCAGAGGAGGTAGGCGTCGATGTTACCGAAGAGAAGATCGCCCTTCTCCGCGAGCTCGCGGGCACCTTTTACGTTGTCGAGTATCCAGCAGATCTTCAAGCCGCTGAAGTACGTCGTCAGCGGAAGGCCGGTCTTCGCTTGGAAGCGGTTCTGGCCGCCGTCCTGCGCCAGCCTGGCGACGTAGTCTGCGACCCGGGTGTCCTGCCATACCAGGGCGTTATAGACCGGAGCGCCGGTGAGCCGATTCCATACGACGGTCGTCTCGCGCTGGTTGGTGATGCCGATGCAGGCAAGGTCCTTCGCCCGCAGACCGCGCGCTTCGACAGCCTCGTCGATGACCTCTAGCGTTCTGCGCCAGATCTCCAGCGGATCGTGCTCGACCCAGCCGGGCTGGGGATAAATCTGTTCGTGTTCCTTCTGTGCCACCGAGACGATTCGCCCGGTGCGATCGAAGACCATGAACCGCGTGCTCGTCGTCCCCTGATCGAGGGCCCCTATGTACTCCGACATCTCTTACCTCGCGTGCGAGAGGCCGCTTTTACTTTAGGTAAACGGTTGCACTCTCCGGTCTCACACTGTATCTCAATCGATATTCCATGCACCAGTGCCGCTTCAGAGGGTGCGATCTACGAGGGGGCGTTCCTGCCCTTTCGCATACCAGTGGCACATGATGAGGAAGCCCGCTCCGGCCAAATAGCTTGCGCTGACTGACGACACTTTTCCAAAAGTGATATCACTTTTCACCCCATCCACGCCGATGGTGAACGAGTGAATCAGACCGAACAGGGAGAGTAATGCTCCAGCGGTCATCCATCCTGCAGCGGCCAAAAATCTGCGGTCGAACATATAGGAGAGCGATGCCGCCCAGACCATCGAGATCAGCAGCGATCCCTGCGCCAGCGAGATCAATCCATAGATGGCGAGATCGCTGCCAAACTTGGGGGAGGCGACCAGCATGTTTGATCCCGCGACCCGCACCGCAAGTTCGATCACCTGTAGCGTCCATTGAGCGATCAGCGGAATTAGCCCCAGCGCAACAGCGATGGCGTGGTTCGCCGAGACTTCGCTGAAAGCCTGCCCCATCATCACCAGGCCGAACCAGATGATCACCGCCGCTGCGACCTCGATGGGGATCACTCGGAGCACGAGCGGCAGGATGCCAGTCACGCAGAGCACAAAGGTTGTCACGCCGCTCAGCGCGGAGTACCCCACCCGCGCGCCGTTCGCCTTGTGCGCCATGTGCCCGAAGTAAAGTGTGGTTGGAAACGGGCTGCCGAAGATCGCCGCTACTAACGTCGCCAACCCATTTACGAGCAGCGATGGCAGGGTCGGATAGTCATCTCCGGCGATCTTCACGCTCTCCAGAATCTGCAAGGAGACGATGGTGTCGAGGAAGCTCATCGGCAGAATGATTGAGAGATAGCGCCAGCCCTCGCTATGCCGGATGAACGCGAAGACGTTCATCGGATGCGGGAGATAGAGTCCCGGTGCTGCGACCGGTGCCGCCGGCGGTGCGTAGAGATGAAAGTGCCGCAGCACCACCACCAGCACTGCTCCTACGGCCATCGCCAATGCCGGCGCAGGAATGCGGAAGGGCAGCTTGAGATGCGAAGCGTACAGTGCAAAGAGGATCACCATCGGCAGGATGCCGATGGCCGGTGTCTGAAAGACTCCGAAGATAAAGCCGAGGCAGAGAAAGCCCAGCGCGATTCCGGCCAGTGGGCATAGCAGCGCCGCTCGCGGTGTCGACCTCCGCAGCCAGTCGGTGCAGAACGCTCCCGCTGTTTGCACCACTCCACTCAGCAGGCACGCGAAGACGCCTACCTGCCAGGCAAGATTTGGATCTTGCGTCCGGACATAGACCGGCTCCATGATGAGGAAGATGTAGGCGAAGATCGTCGGAGCGTTCACGCCGAAGGGGATCGCGGTGACGTCGCTTCTACCTGTCCGCTTCGCAAGCTGGTAAGCCTGCCATGAGTAGAAGAGATTCCCCAGAAGGATCGAGATCGCGATGCCAGGCAGCACTCTTCCCACCATGAGGCTCTGGGGCAGGCCGCAGACTGCTCCCAGCCCTGCTATTAGGAGAAGATCCGGCAAGCCGCTGAAGAACAGTCCGAGGAATCCGTCCACGTCGCCGCTCGTGAACCATCTCGGAGCGCTGCGAATTGCCGGGGCGGTCGTTGCCATGCTTCTCCTTATGATTTGTCGCGGGGAAAGCTACGCTACTCCATACTTCAAGCCTGTTGCCTTCAACCATCTGCGATAGGCAATGGCCATGCGATCCGAACGCAGGTGAAGCTCTTCCTGTAGATCGAGCGGCAGTAGTTCAGGCCTTTGCGACTCCACGATGGCCTTATCCTGCATGACTACGGTCTGTTGAAACGCCCGCAGTTCTTCCTCGGGAATCTCGAAACCATAGTTCATGGCGAAAACGGCCCAGGCTTCGCCCGAGGTTTCTTCGGTCGGGGTAATGGTGTAGCCCATGAAGAGTTTGTTCTCGCCCTGCGACTTAACGAAGCTTGCGGTGAGCGGTGCGTGCACTTCATAGTCATAGCTCACCTCGGCGGCAATGCCTGTACCGTCAGGATCTGGCTGGTGGATGCGTATATCTCTCGCAAGCGGGCCTTTGCTATCCGCTGATCTCTCCTCGACCTCGTACTCGGGGATCACCGCATGGTCTTCGTCTCCGAGAAGACCTGCGTGAACGATGGCAAGATGGCCTACGTCGAGAAAGTTCTCGATCAGCCGGGGACCTTTGGCCTCAAACCGGTAGGGGCCGCAAAGGAAAGCGCGGTAGCTCTCGTCTTCCGCCAGCGGAAACTCCGGGAGGTCTCCGGATGGTTCGGCGACACAGACCCAGACAAGACCGTAACGTTCTCGAGCATGAAAGACATTGGCTCCCGCCCGCACGGGAGGCAACCGGTCGGGCTGCGCCGGGATGTGAATGCACTTGCCGTCACCGTCGTAGACCCATGCATGGTACGGACACACCATGCAGCCATCGCGAATCTTTCCAAGAGAGAGCTTTGCGCCGCGATGAATGCAGAGATCCTGCCACGCATGCACCTCGCCGCTATCACGCCACAAGACAATGTCCGTACCCAGCAGACGCCGCGCGACGGGTTGTCCTGGCGGCACCTCGCTACTCTGCCCCACGACGAACCACTGACTTCTGAGCACAGGATCGACCTGCACGGAGTCCGCGCTCGCGGTGCTCGCGACAACGAATGCGTTCTTCAATTCGATTGTGTCCTCGTTGCCTGTTTATACACGTAGTGTTCGAGTTCTCTCACGCACATTGCGGGCGGTTGGGAAAGTAATCAAAAGCCATCGAAGGGTGGAGATTTCCACGGATTTACCACATTTTTCTCAACGAATCGTTACAGATTATTGGCTTGACTTAGCCGCGATCCTGCCTGACCCTTAAATCACACAACATTTTCATCCGCCCGCAGTATGGACGTCACCCGGACAGCAAAGGGTCATAGCTTCGATACTCGCACTTAGCGCGGAAGTCTTACTCCCATTTACCCACCGCGAGTCTGTTATCGGTGGCCTGCTTCAGGAGCGCCTCAATCTCAATGAATTCCAATAGGTTTTCGAAACGGCTTCTTGCCCTCGCTTCAACCGCGGTGCTTTTGTGCACTGCGGTCCTGCCAGCTTCTGCACAGGTCGCCGCCCTGGGTAACATCTCCGGCGTCGTTCGCGATTCAGCAGGAGCCGTCGTTCCCAATGCCACGGTGGTTGTGACGAACACAGGTACGGGAGCATCGCGCACAGTCACCACTAACGGAGACGGCTATTACAGCGCCACATTTCTCCAGCCCGGTGTTTATGAGGTCATCCTCGGCGGCGGCTCGTTCGGTAAGGTGGATCAGAAGAACGTCAGCGTCATAGTGGGCACAAACGTCAGCGTTGACGCCACTCTGCCTAATGCGAGCGTCTCCACCGATGTGACAGTTTCGACCGAAGCCCCCTTGCTCGAGGCCGATAAGGTTGCCGCCTCTCAGGTCATCTCGGAGACCCTCGTCTCGAACCTCCCTGTGAACGGTCGTCGCTTCGATAATTTCGTTCTCGGCAGCCCCAACGTCGTTCCCGACGGTAACACCGGACTGATCAGCTTCCGTGGCATCTCGGGTATCTACAACTCGAACATCGTCGACGGCGCGAACAACAATCAGGCGTTCTTCTCAGAGGCCCGCGGCCGCTCTATCGGTGCGCCTTACGTCTACCCGATCGATTCCATCAAGGAGTTCTCCTCGGAGAACGCAGGCTACTCCGCTGAGTTTGGTCAGGCTGCGGGTGGAGTCATCAATGCCATCACGAAGTCCGGTGGCAACGCTCTGCACGGCGACATCTACGAGTACTACCGTACGCCCGGCTACAACGCTATTGATCCCTTCACCAAGGCCAAGCCGGTCAAGGAGCAGCACCAGTTTGGCGGCTCTGTCGGTGGTCCCATCATCAAAGATAGGCTCTTCTACCACTTCACTTACGACGGCTTCCGCAAGGTCACGCCGATTACCTATACCAGCACCTACAACAACGCGGTATCTGGCCAGAGCATCGGAGATCTCGCCGGCCTCTGCGATCAGCGGACCTCCGGCTATATCACTCGCGGAAGCTCTATTTATCCGTCCGTGATCCCAAATATCTCCGCAGCTGAATGCTCCGCAGCGGTCACCTTTATTCAGACCAAGCAGCTCGGCAGCTTTGGCCGTAACGTTAAACAGGATGTCTTCTTTCCCCGGCTCGACTACCAGTTGAACGGGAAGACCCACCTCTCGACCAGCTTCCTTTGGGAGAACTTCCATCAGCCCAATGGCTACAATACCGCCACGAACGTCTCGAACGGTGGCGTCAGCCAGAACGGTACGGCGGACTTCCACTCGCGTTTCTTCGTCGCTAACGCGGAGACTGTGCTGAACGCACGCTCGGCCAATGTAGTCCACTTCCAGTGGTCCCGCGACCTTGAGACCGATACGACAAACACAGGCGGCCCGGCCATCAGTCTCACTGGTATCGCCGCCTATGGCGAGACCAGCGCTCTGCCGCGTGGTGCCTTTCCCGATGAGCATCGGATTCAGTTCACCGATATTTACTCGATCACATTGGGCCGTCACTCCATCAAGGCCGGTGGCGATCTCAACTTCATCCACGAGCAGTTGCAGAACCTCTTCCAGGGCGATGGCAGCTTCAGCTACGGGACCGGCACATCGGAGTTCAACTTCGCGAACTGGATCCAGGACGTCTACCAGGTCAACGGCGGTCGCCACTACAACTCGTTCACGCAGGTCAACGACCCTATCACCCACGTTGGCGCGGACGATTTCTGGAATCCCGACATCGATGGTTTTGTCGAGGATAGCTACAAGATTCGACCGAACCTGTTGTTGAGCGCGGGCATTCGCTACGACGTTCAACTCGTCCCGCAGCCCGACAAGCCGAACAACACCTCTGCAGTTGCAACGCTGTACACCAGCACCATCAACAACTTCAAAGGCATGATCCAGCCCCGTGTCGGCTTTTCCTGGTCGCCTTATGAGAAGACGGTCGTGCGCGGAGGCTACGGAATCTTCTACGGCCTCAACTCGAACTCAGCCTATTACACGCAGCGGCGTGAGAACGGCGTCTATCAGCAGCAGTTCAATGTCACCGCTCTGACAAATCCAAACAAACCATACGTTCCGGCCACCGGAGCGGCGACGGGACAGCCTAACCAGACGTTCCAGCAGTCAGGTGCCTATGCCGCCAATGCACCTCAGGGCGGCATTCCGGAGTTCACTCCTCCAGGGCCCGCACCTGTGAACCAGGTAACCGGCGCCGCCAGCCCAGCTCAGAACACCGGCCTTGCCCTTGGAACGATCTCAGCCCGCGGTCTTGATCCGAACTTCAAGAACCCCGAATCCATGTCGTTCGACCTTGCGGTCGAGCAGGAGTTGCCTTTCCACACGGCGTTCTCAGTCTCCTACGTTGGTAACCGCGGTCTCCGGCTCCCGGTTTTTGTCGATACCAACGTCGATCCTGCTTCCGCCGTTACGAACCAGTACGCCTTCCTGCCAAAAGGCGGAACGCCACAACTTATCTCGCTGCCCTTTTACACGGCCCGTCTGTCGACGAACACGGGATCGGTCCTGACGGGCTTCTCCGATGTCAACAGCAACTACCACTCGTTCGTCGCGACCATTCGTAAGCCCTTTAGCAATGGCATCGAAGTTCTCGCCAACTACACCTGGGCCAAGGCAATGGACGGCGGTCAGGTCTCAGGCGTGAATGGAACCTTCAATGGAACGGACACTCCGCTCGATCCTTTTGCCCGGGGCCACCGTGCCGGTCGCAGCGCGGAGTACGCCCGTTCGGACCTCGACGAGCGCGGTCGCTTCGTGGGCTCCATCGTCGCTTCCCCTACGGTCAACCGTTTTGTTGAGAACAAGAGTGTTCGCTATGCTCTGAACGGTTTCACCATCTCGGGCAGCATCACAGCGCAGACCGGACAGCCGTTGACCGGCGTCATGGCCAGCGCTCCGGTCTCGAAGATTGCCGATGGCGGTCTTACCGGTGCTGAGCTTTCGCTGTTCAACTCAGGCACCAATGGCCGCGTGCCCGACCAGATTGCTGGTCGCAATGCGTTCACCGGACCTGGTCTCCACAACGTCGATGCCCGCATCTCACGCGACTTTACCCTCCACGAGAACATCAAACTGCAGCTCTTCGCCGAGGCATTCAACGTCGCTAATCACAAGAACATCTTTGGCGTTTCAACCAACCTCTTCACTTATGTCGCACCGAACACCGCCTACAACGGCGGGGTTTGCCCGGCAACCGGAAACAACGGCTGCATCGTTCCGCTTACAGCGAGCGCAATTCCGTTCGCTGCCACAACCAGCACGACCGGTGGTCTGTTCGGCCCCCGCCAGGTGCAGTTGACCGCCAAGCTGTTCTTCTAAACGGCTGTAAAACGCAACCAGGGAACGGCTCCGGATCTCCGGAGCCGTTTCTGCTTTCCGCGGCAAATTGGTCGATGGCCAACCGCATCCTGAGCGAATTCAGCCGTTTTTCTTCCAATGCCGCCCGCTTTCGTCTACGATATAGAGAAGTTCATGCCAAATTCATACGAAACTATCGTCGAAGCTGAGACTGCTTCGAAGGCTTTTCCGTCTTCCTCTGGCCAGATGTTTGGCGGCTACTTTTCGCCGGGGAAACAGTGGAACTTCAAGAAGAGTGATCTTCTCGACACGCGTGCTCGAAGGATCTTCGAGACGACGGCCATGGCATGCAACGCAGACGCCTACCCCTACCACATGCCGCTCGAGGCCAAAGCCGGTCCGTGCGTGCAGGCTGACGGCCATGAGATGTTGATGATGTCGTCCTACGACTACCTGGGACTGATCGGCCATCCGCGCATCGATCGCGCCGCGATGGAAGCGATCAAGAATTATGGAACCAGCACCAGCGGCGCCCGCCTGCTTACCGGCACCCTGGATATCCACGTCGAGATGGAGCAGGCTCTTGCGGACTTTAAAGGCACCGAGGCCGCGCTCACCTTCAGTTCTGGTTACATGGCGAACCTGGGCCTGATTACCGGCCTGTTCGGCCCCTCTGACCGCATCATTATCGATGCCCTCTGCCATCGCAGCCTGCTCGACGCCTGCCGGATGGCTGGCGTGCAGGTGCAGCGCTTCCGCCACAATGACGCGGAGAGCCTGATCCACGAGATCAAGAACGGCGCTCCGGCGAACCGCACTGTCATCGTCTCCGACGGCGTCTTCTCTATGGATGGAGACATCTGCTGCCTCGCTGACCTGATCGCGATTAAGAAAGAATACGGCTGCTACCTGCTGATCGATGAGGCCCACTCTTCGGGCGTGCTCGGGGCGACCGGCCGCGGCACGGACGAGCACTTCGGCATTCCCACTGATGAGGTCGACATGTGGACGGGCTCGCTTGCCAAGTCCATTCCTTCCGTCGGCGGATTCATCGCTGTCTCCCGTGAGCTGGCGATCTTCCTGCAGCACGCTTCGTCGCCGTATATCTTCTCGGCTGCCATGGCCGCTTCGGCGGTTGCTGCGATCATCGAAGGCCTCGCTGTTCTCAAGGAAGAGCCAGAGCGCGTGGGCCGCATCAAGCACAACGCTGACTATCTTCGCGATGGCCTGAACGCTCTTGGATACGACACCGGCCTTTCGGAGACCGCAGTCATTCCTGTCATTCTGAAGGACGAGATGACGACCGGCCTCTTCGCGCGCCGTCTGCGTGATCACGGCATCATTGCTGCGCCGGTGATGTTCCCGGCGGTGGCCCAGGGCGCGGCGCGTCTTCGCCTGTGCGTTACGGCCGCACACACGCAGGACCAGCTCGGGCATGTGCTCGATGTCTTCCAAAAGCTCTCACCCAACAACTAGATCTCATGCCCGCTCTCGTAACAGGCGCAAGCGGATTCCTCGGCGGACATCTTGCAGAGATGCTGATCGACCAGGGCGAGGAGGTCTTCGTCCTGGTTCGGTCTTCGTCGAGCACGACGCATCTCTCACACCTTCCGGTGCGTCCCATCATTGGCGATCTGGCCGACCCGGCAAGCCTTGGCCGTGCCGTGGAGTCCGTCACCCGGATCTTTCATTGTGCTGCCTGCTCCACGGACTGGGCACCGTGGGAGAGGTTCTACAGCGCGAATGTGACCGGCACCGAGAATCTGTTGACTGCGGCTCTTCAAGCTCCCCGGCTCGAGCGCTTCGTCCACGTCAGCACGACCGATGTTTATGGATATCCGGCGGTCCCATGCGACGAGACCAGCCCGACGGTGGACGCTGGTCTGCCTTATAACCAGACCAAGCGGCTCGGCGAGATGGCGGTAAGGAACGCCCAGGCGATCGACGGGCTTCCGGTTACCATTCTCAGACCGGCAACCATCTACGGTCCCAGGGGAGCCGATTTCACGCGCGAGGTTGCAAGCCTGCTCCGCTACCGGATCATGGCGACTATCAACTGCGGCGAAGCGCGTGGGGGATTCACCTACGTCCAGAACGTCGCCGGCGCCATGATTGATGCATCACTTCTGCCCGCAACTGTGGGCCAGGCCTACAACATCGCCGATGCCACCAACGCGACATGGGCTGACTATCTGAGACTCTTCGCAGCTGCCCTCGGCTATCCGGAGCCGTGGATCGATCTCAGCGAAGAGACTGCCGTCTCGCTGGCAAAGTTCTTTGAAGGCCTTCACCGGCTCTTGAATCTTCCTGGCAGACCCTTGCTTACGCGTCATGCCATTAAGTTGCTCAGCGTTGACCAGGAGTTCCCGATCGATAAGGCGCGGCGGGACTTCGATTTCTCTCCTGCGGTATCGCTCGAAGAGGGGATCGCACGCTCTGTCGCCTGGATCAGGCATTCGAGCGGTATCCGTTAGTATCTGCGCCAGCCACCATAGGGCTGGTAGTAGACGGGCCGGACGGCATAATAAAACGGAGGCGGAGACAGCAACGCCCAGAGCATCAACGCAAACCAGCCGATGCCCGTCCAGCCAAAGAAGAGATTCATCATGAGGATTCCACCTAATGAGTGACCGCGCTGCGATGCGATCACCGTTGGCAGAAAGTAGAGCAGCATCAGAACGGTGAGCGTGACCATAAGTCTTCTCCTGAACCATCTCTTGGAAGCTTCCGAAGTTCTAGTACGGAAGCGACGGGCGGGAAGTTCAGGGTTGCGTCCAGATATTGTCCCGTAGCCTTAACTGACCGGTTTAAGGGATTTCGTAAGGGTGTCTTCCATGATGGAGTATCCCAGCGCGTTCGGGTGGAGACCGTCCCCCAGGTACGTGGAGTCCTTCCCTGCCATGGGAGTGTAATAGTCGACCAGGAGAAGGTTTCGGGACTTAGCGTAGTCCTTGATCATGGCATTCAGCGTCCGGACCTGAGTGTCGCAGCATGTGATGGGGGTGAGTTCGCAAAGGATCACGTCGATGCCTGCTTGCTTACCCTGCGCGACCATCTTCTGGATGTTGGCCAAGACTCCTGAATAGTCGGGATTCGCCACTCGGACGTCGTTCGCACCCGTGAGAATGACGACTTTAGGCAAGCCGCTTTGGACGACGGCTGTCTGGAATCTTGCTTCGATCTGGGAGGTGGTCTGTCCGGGAATACCGGCGTTGTGCTCCGGCAAGCTCCAGAAGCAGGTGATCGAGTCCCCAAGGAAGACGGTCTCGTCGTTGAAAGATGCAGGCAACTCGTCTGTTCTATGCACTCCGCTCCCACATCCCGCCAAAGGCAGAAGGAACAAGAGACATGCGAGGCTCGTCTTGAATCTGGCCGCACTCGGATCGCGGTGGGGGTGCTTCGCGACGGTGAGCCTGTGCGGGGTTCTCATAGCTCACCAGTTTAGCGTCGAGTACGAGGTAGACATGAGATGGTTGCGCGCCTGACACCATCGCTGGGGTGGCCTCAGATCAGGCGCTCGCTTCCTTTGCCGCTTTCGCTGCCAGCAGTAGCGTAATCCCGTCGATCATCTGCTGCAGGGTCGTCACCTGCTTTGCCTGTTCATCGTCAATCTCGATTTCAAACTCGCCTTCGAGCTCGAAGAGGATGTTGATGCGATCGAGTGAGTCGATTCCCAGCTCTTCGAAGGTGCTGGTGGCGTGGATCGTCTCCACGGGAACCCTGCGGGTAACGGCGATGACCCGGAGAACGCGCTGCTCGACGCTCTCCTGCGGAGCTGACGACACTGGTTGAACGGTCTCGGACAAGTTTCCTCACTGCTGCGTACCGCTGCGGTTCGCGCATCCCGATCATGGATCCGATTGCGGATCGATCGGCGCGACGCAGAGGCCGAATGGGTCTCTCGCTATCTTATCCTCTTCCGCAACCCATCGCGGAGTTGCGTGGTCAATCCGTCATGTAACCCCGGGCGCAGCGAAGGGAGAACATTACTTCCGTTGTAGATGTGACGCCACACGCCAGATCGGGCGTTCAAGGCCGCTGGCAGGGAGGCTTTCATCGCATAACAACTCCAGCGCCGCTTGTAATGGACTTGTCTTGACTCCTTGGTTCGTTACTCAACCCAGCCGGGCGGTTTTCTCGTTGAAAATGCTCATATAAATTGCCCCGAAAAGGGCATCCCCAGTTCTATCTCCGAGCCTCGAAGAAGATTTTTTCTATCTATTCAATTCCTTATAAATCTTGCCGATAGAGCAGTAGAGCCTGGAGAAATCTGCCTCCCGGTCTCTTTTGAATTGGATTGCCGGACGAACGTCTTTTGGGTAACACGTTCGCGTGATTGTAGCCCCCACGGAACCTTCCTATCCTCAATCCAAGCCAGAAGCCGCTCAACGACGACTGGAAAAAACAGGAGAAATAACATGATGAACCTCAAGAACCTGCTCAAGAATCTGGTCAACGACGAGTCCGGCCAGGACCTGATCGAATACGCTCTCGTTGCGGCCCTGGTTGGTCTCGGCGCAGTTGCTTCCATGAAGACCCTCTCAACCGCCATCGGCACCGCATTCGGCACCATCGGCACGACCCTCACCAGCAATGTCTAGAAATCTGGCGTGTTGAGGGAGGGCTGCCCGAGCGTTCGGGTACCTCCCCTTCGCGATGTGCTCCCACCCAACCCGTGGGAGCGAACTCGGCTGCCGGGGAAAACATCCTGGCATTCCTCAACGTTTACGGTCACCTCTCGAATGGAAAGACAACTCCAATGATTCGGATTGACAGCGAACTCGTGTACCCGGCGGCGGCTTCAGTCTGCGCCCTCGTGGGCTCATTCTTCGATGTGAAGAGCCGACGGGTACCCAATCTGCTGACTGGACCTTCGATCGTGTTTGGGTTGCTGCTCCATCTCTCAATGGGTGGCTGGCGTCAGATGGCCATCTCTGCGGCGGCGGGTCTCATCTGCGGTCTGGTCTTCCTGGTCTTTTACCTGGCCGGGGGAATGGGCGCGGGCGACGTCAAGCTCATCACTGCGGTCGGATGTATCTGCGGTCTCCATTACATCGTCGGCCTGCTGGCCTTCACCGCGATCGCCGGTGGAATTATGGCAGCCGCCCTGGCACTCGCCTCGGGACGGGTCAAGCAGACCATCCTCAACGTGGTTGAACTGGTAAGCCATCATCGTAGCGCTGGTCTCACGCCTCATCCAGAGATCAACGTTCTCAACGCATCTACGTTGCGCCTTCCTTATGCACTGGCAATCACGGCAGGATGTGCCTTGACGCTTTACCTGCAGGGGGTGCAGCGCTAAATCATGAATACCAAACGTCTCATCACCGCACTTGCCATCGCTCTCGCGATCTCCGGCATCTTCACCTACTGGCTCAGCCAGAAGTTTTCCAAGCCTCGCGGAAATGCCGCGCTCAGGCACCAGTATGTTGCTGCTGCGCTCAACCTTGAAGCGGGCGAGATGCTCAAGCCTGGCAGCCTCAACCTCATTGATTGGCCCGAGGCGACTCCGCTGACCGGCGCCTTCGCCAAGCCTGAAGAAGTTGAGGGCCGTGTAGTCCTTTATCCGCTCTCGGCAGGCCAGCCAATCCTGGAGCGACAGTTGTCTGCCCCAGGCACCGGACTCGGTCTCACCGTCAAGATTCCCGACGGAATGCGCGCCATCTCGCTCCGTTCTGACGATGTCGTCGGAGTCGCCGGCTTCCTGCTGCCTGGGACCCACGTCGACGTTCTCGTCACGTATCACACCGCCAGCAACAGCGATCCGATTACAACCACGATCCTCCAGGATGTCGAGATTCTCGCGGCGGGACAGAAGTTCCAGCCAGACCCAGAAGGCAAGGCGAACTCGGTGAACGTTGTGACGCTGCTCGTCAAGCCGACGGACGCGGAGCGTGTCGTTCTGGCCAGCTCGCAGGGAATCGTCCACTTTGTTCTGAGAAATGGTCTTGATCGCGAACAGATCAAAGGCTCCTCGATGCAGCTCTCACAGCTGGATGGAAGCGACGCGCCACGCCTGCTTGCGCCGGTCAATTCAGCTCCCCGCATATCCCGGCCCAGTGCTCCGACAAGCTCCGCTTACGCCGTCGAAACGGTCTCGAATGGCAAGCAGAGCGTGGAGACCTTCAAATGAACATCCACCCGCTCTCACCTCGGTTCTATCAACAGATATTGAAGTCGCTCGCGATTATCCTCGCGATGGTCATTGCATTCTGCTCCGCAGCCGGCCAGTCTCGCGCCCAAACTCCGGCGAGGCCCACGGAACTGGCATCAGCGACTACCCCGAGTTCGGTCGCCGCGTTCTCTGAACGGTCGACATCTGGAGACGCCTTTCACGTCATCGTTGGCCACACCATGTTTCTCGATACCGCCGAGCGGGTAAAGCGCGTGTACGTCGCCAATCCCACGGTGGTCGACTCCTACACCGCCAGCCCCCACCAGATTGTGGTGACGGCCAAGGCTCCCGGCATTGGCTCCGTCATCCTCTGGGACGAGTCGGGCAACACTCGCGCGTATCTCTTTTCCTCTGATGTCGATGTGGAGGACCTCGAGGCATCCATCAAGCGCGCACTCCCGCTCGAAGATGTACATGTGCACAGCCGTGAAGCCCACGTTGTTCTCACCGGCACCGTCAGCACGGATGCCAAGGCAGAGGCGGCGGTCAAGCTCGCGAGTATGTACGCCAAAGACGTGTCGAACTCGATCGTGGTCAATCGCGCCCTGGTCAAGCAGGTCACCTTGAAGGTTCGCGTCGTTGAAGTCGATCGCTCCAAGGCAAACCAGTTCGCCTTTAACTTCTTCAGCCAGGGCGGCAGCCTCATCTCGAACACCACGACACAGCAGTTCCAGACGAGCCCGACTTACACTCCACCCACGACGTCGGCCCCAGGCACGCTCACAGTCGCAAACGCCCTCAACTTCCTGCTCTTCAGCTCCAAGCTGAACGTGGGTGCGAGCCTTCAGGATCTTGAGAGCAAGCAGGTGCTGCAGATACTCGCGGAGCCGAGCATCACGACCCTGAGCGGAGAGAAGGCCAACTTCCTTGCGGGCGGCGAGTTTCCCTTTCCGGTCGTGCAAGGCAGCTCCACGGGAGCGACAACCATCACCATCCAGTTCCGTTCCTATGGAGTGAAGCTGGAGTTCACCCCGGTCGTGAACGCGGACGGCACGATTGAGCTCAAGGTCGCTCCCGAAGTGAGCGCACTTGACTACACCAACGCTGTCACCATCAGCGGCTATACCATCCCAGCCATCTCCACGCGGAGAGCGGACACCCAGGTGACCCTGAACAGCGGTCAAAGCTTTGCTATCTCAGGCTTGCTCGATCGTCGGACGACCGACCTCTACAGCCTTACGCCGGGTATCGGGAACGTGCCCATCCTTGGCCAGCTCTTCCGGTCGAAGAGTGTCACTCACTCTGTCGGCGAGCTGATCGTGATCGTTACACCGGAGATCGTGAACCCGCTGAAGGGAGCCGATCCTCTTCCGCCAGAGCCCAAGCCAGTCATTCCGTTCCTGGCTCCAGACAAGTTTGATCAGACGCTGCCGAAGAGCGCGGACGTGCCCGCAGGCAGCAGGTAACAGATTCAAATCGCACGAGGAAGTAACTCAACAAGGGGATCCGCAACGTGACCACGAACAGGCTCAGCACCGGCATACTCACCGCAACGATCGTGACCGTCGGTGCGGGCGAACAGGTCATCCAGACGCTGCTCGACGCCGCCGATAAGATCTCGTGGTCGTTAACCACCGCAGATTTCGAGACCTATGTCTCCGATGAGCGTCGCCCGAACATCAGCCAGCAGTTGAAGATGTCCGAGGTCTGCATCGCTATCGTCGACTACGACCAGGACGCCGAACGCGCCATCGAATCGACCCTCTATCTACAGCAGGTCTTCGGGGGCAAGATCACCATTGTTGCCTTGTCCAAAGACCAGGATACGGAGACAATGCTCCTTGCCATGCGCAACGGGTGCACGGAATTCCTCGCCAGGTCCTTCTCTGAAGACGACGCGATCGACCTCTTCGAACGGCTCACTCACCAGCGCAAGTCGACGCCACTGCGCACCATGACTTCCGGCAAGGTGCTCTCATTCTTCGGCGCCAAGGGTGGAGTAGGAACGACCACTCTTGCTGTGCACCTCGCGCTCTATCTCGTACAGTGCCATCAGAAGAAGACGCTGCTGATCGACAACCGTCCCGAGCTCGGCCACATCTGCGTCTACCTGGGCGTCGACGGCACGCAGTACAACTTCCACGAACTTGTCAGAAACGTCACGCGTCTGGACAGCGAGCTCCTCCATGGATTCACCGCTCGCCATCCGAGTGGACTGGAAGTTCTGTCTTCTCCCGACGTCTGCGGTGGAAGCCGCATGCTTGATTCAGAGTCGGTTACCCGGCTCATCGAGTTCCTCCGCACCGAGTATGAATACATCGTTGTGGACTGCTCCAACACCTTGCAGGAAGCCGATCTTGCGGTTCTCGAGTCGTCCGACGAGATCTACCTCGTCGCTACGCCGGAGATCGGAGCGATCCGCGATCTGTCGCGCTACGTAGACAACCTCGGCCGCATGGACAGCACCACGGAGAAGATGCACGTCGTGATCAACCGCTTCTCTTCACGTTATGCCGTCAGGGTGGAGCAGATCGAGAAGGCGATCCGGCTTCCAATCGCCATCAAGCTTCCCAATAGCTATACCGAACTTGTCCGATCGGTGAACCTGGGAGAGCCAATCGCACCTAACAGGAAGTCTGAGTTCTCGCTCCAGCTCATCAACTGGGTTGCGTCGCTGACCGGAGCAGCAACTGTCGCCGCGCCAGCCGAGCAAAAGAGCAAATCGTTCTTTGGCTTCCTCACCAAGCAACCCAGTTCGTAAACTGAGGCAATTTTTCAATGGCAGACTTAGCAGTTATTCCCGGACAAGGACAGCGCACACAGGCATCCCCGATGCGCGGCTCGCGCGGCGTTCCTGAGAACGTTCAGCAGCAGTTGAAGTCGGCGGTTCACACGGTTCTGATTCAGCGGCTTGACCTGGAGCGCCTCGACGAGATCCAGCAGACACGCGCCGGTCAGCAACAGATCTTTGTCCTAATTCAGCAGATTCTTGGAGAGCAGGGAGTTCCGCTTAGCGCCGTCGAGCGCGACCGCCTCGCGCAGGAAGTTCTCGATGAGGTCTTCGGCCTGGGACCGCTTGAGCCTTTGCTCAACGATCCGACTATCAGCGATATTCTCGTCAATACCTATAACGCCGTTTACATTGAACGGCGCGGCATGTTGGAGAAGACGAACGTCACTTTCAAGGACAATCGTCATCTCCTCCACATCATCGATAAGGTCGTCTCCGCCGTCGGCCGGCGCGTCGATGAATCTTCTCCGATGTGCGACGCCCGCCTCAAAGATGGATCGCGTATTAACGTCATCATCCCGCCACTCGCCGTGGATGGCCCTATTCTCTCCATTCGTCGCTTCGGCAGTACGCCGCTGCAGGCTGAAGATCTTGTCCGCAACCTCATGCTGACACAGCAGATGCTAGAAGCCCTCAAGGGAGCGGTCAAGGCCAGGCTGAACATCATCATCTCCGGAGGTACGGGCTCCGGTAAGACGACGCTGCTCAATGTTCTCTCCGGATTCATCTCGCCGAACGAGCGCATCGTCACCATCGAAGATTCAGCCGAACTGCAGATGAAGCAGGAACATGTCGTTCGGCTTGAGACGCGTCCGCCCAACGTAGAAGGCAAGGGCGCGATTCGTCAGCGCGAGTTGGTCATCAACGCGCTCCGTATGCGTCCCGATCGCATCGTCCTCGGCGAAGTCCGTGGCGAAGAGACGCTCGATATGCTTCAGGCCATGAACACCGGTCACGATGGCTCGATTACGACCATCCACTCCAACACTCCGCGAGACGCCCTGGCCCGCCTCGAGACCATGGCCATGATGAGCGAAGTCCGTCTCGCTGAAAAGGCCGTGCGTGCGCAGATCGCGGCAGCCGTCCACATCATCGTCCAGGTTGCCCGGCAGAGCGATGGTAGCCGTCGTATCACCCACATTACCGAGCTCACCGGTGCATTCAGCGATGTCGTCAGCATGCAGGACATCTTCCTGTTCGAGAAGAAGGGGCTTACCAAAGAAGGAAAGGTAAAGGGAAGGTTCTTTGCCACTGGCGTTGTTCCAAAGTTTGCTGAGAAGTTGATCGCCGCGGGTATGCCACTGCCCCCAGGACTTCTCGACCACTCTGTCGAAATCTGAAAGCGAGTCTTCCTATGCTCCTTCTCTCAGCCTTTCTGTTCATGCTCATCATGATCTTCGTGATCATGGCGGTCTTCGCTGCTCCGACCGCTGAGCAGAAGGCTTTTACAAATCGCCTGGCCGCGATCCGTCGTACGTCTTACGATGGGTCGATATCGGCTGGCGGCGAAGGACTTCTCAAGCCTCTCGCTGAAGGTAACTTCGGTTGGCTTGAGGATATGTTCGAGAACTTCGCCTTCACGGAGCGCCTCCGGCTTCTCCTCCTGCAATCGGACAGCAAGAGTAACTTCGGAACCATGGTGGTCACCAGCTTCGGCCTGGCGTTGGCCGCGTGCTTCTTCACCTACCTCTTTATTCCTATGCTGGTTGTAGCGCTCCTCGCTGCGGGGATTGCAGCGTACTCTCCGTTCCTTGTTCTCGAGATCAAGCGCAAGCGGAAGATCGCCGCCTTCAATCAGCATCTTCCCGACTCCATCGACATGATCGCCCGCTCGCTTCGTGCGGGTCACTCCATGATCGCCGCGATCAGCATCGTTGCGGAACACGCCGTTGCGCCCGTCGGTCCCGAGTTTGCAGAGGTCTTCCGCAAGCAGAACTTCGGCCTCCCCATTCGCGACGCATTGATGGAGCTTCTCGAACGCATCCCTTCGCAGGACATGCGCGTGCTGGCGACAGCGATCCTTGTACAGAAGGATACGGGCGGAAACCTGGCCGAGATCCTCGATCGGACCGTCAAGGTAATCCGGGAACGCCTCCGCATCCAGGGCGAGATCCGCACCCACACGGCGCAGGGTCGCATGACCGGATGGATCCTATGCGCGCTTCCTGTCGTCATGCTGGTTTTGATCAACATGGTCAATCCAGGCTACTCGGACGTTCTTTTCCACGATCCCTTCGGTCGCGAATTGCTCTATGTCGGAATCGTGCTGCTGGCGATTGGCGGGTTTCTGATTCGCGCCATCGTCAATGGGATCGAGGTCTAGCGCTATGTCCAGCGGACTGCCAAACCAAAATCGGAAAGGACGGACTCTCTAGATGGATGTTCTCTTATATCTCGCGATCACATTCACGATCTTCCTTGCGATTGCCCTTCTGTCGGCACCGGTGGTCCTGCGTCCATCTCCGGAGGCGCAACGCATCCTCGAGGTGGTCACCAGCAACCGTGCGGACCGTCGTACCATCCGTGGCAAGGAACTCATCACCGATGGCATCCTCAAGGCGGGTCGGGATCTTCGCGCCAGGCTCGGAATGGCGGAGAACGTCAAGCTGAAGAAGCGACTGTTGGAGGCCGGCCTGCGCGACAAGAGCACGCTGGACATTTTCTTCGCCGTCCAACTCGCATGCCCGCTTCTCGGATGTTTTGCAGGCAGTTTTATCCCCGACAATACTGCTTTCTGGGTATTCGCTCTCGCTGTTGTGGGATATATGGCGCCCGACTTTTGGCTTACAAAGAAGACGAGTAAGCGCCGGCATGTAATTCGTCGCAGCATACCGGACTGTCTCGATCTTCTCGTGATCTGCGTGGACGCTGGACTTGGGCTCGACCAGGCGCTGATCCGGGTAAGCTCGGAGCTCTCGGTAAGCCACCCCGAGATCAACGAGGAGTTGAATCAGGTGAACCTGGAGCAACGGGCCGGCAAGCCACGGCTGGAGGCATGGCAGGGAGTCGCGGAACGCACGCAGATCGAGGAGTTCAAGGCTTTCGTCAGCATGCTCGTCCAGACCGACAAGTTTGGAACACCGATTTTGAAAGCGCTGTCGCAGTTCTCTGAAGAGATTCGTATGAAGAGGAGGCAGCACGCAGAAGAAGCAGCCGCAAAGACGAAGATCAAGATCATCTTCCCACTCGTGCTTTGCATCTTCCCCTGCGTGTTCATCGTACTTCTCGCACCCGCGATTTTGAGCATCATGACCGGGTTCAAGGCGATGGGGCACTAGTTCGTGGTGAATCGTCCCGCACAGTTTCGTACCAGATTATGGAAAGGAGGCCCTAACCATGGATACACCGACACTCATTCGCGTTGCTGCCAGTGTTTTCGCTGCAGTTGTTCTGGCAGTCATCGTTTTCCGCAGAAAGCAGAAGGCCGTCTAATTGTTTTGTTGAGGAGTTCCGATTCATGCGATCGATACGTGTGGTGAACCGGACCCGCAGCACGACAGTGGGGGACAAGATAGAGCTTGCCGATACCTCGCTAACCAGGATGTGGGGCCTTCTTGGCAGAAGTAGTCTGGATGCCGGGGGAGGGTTGTGGATCGCGCCTTCCTCCGGTGTTCACACGATGGGGATGAAATTTCCTATAGACGTTGTTGGCCTCGACCGCAACAAGCGGGTCGTGAAGCTGTGGCACTCTCTTGTGCCGTATCGCATCACGTCAGTCAGCCTGAAGATCAGCAGCGTCATCGAGCTGACCTCGGGCGAAATTCTGCGCGCAGGCATTGAACTCGGCGATGAGCTTGCTGTCGTTGACGCATCTTCTTAGGCTCGACCTGTTCCTGAAGTAATGCCGCTACGTCCTCACGACGAACCCATCTTCATCCAGGCTTGCCGTGGCTTTGGCCCGCGCGGCATGCGACCCCAGCCAGCCTCTCAGCTCCCGGTACACATAGGTCGTCAGAAGTATAGCCAGCGGATCGAGCAGCAGCCTGAATCGGAAGTCCGCGTGGGTCAAATAGTACGGCGCCGGTAGCACCACAAATGGAAGCGCCAGTAGCCAGGCTGCAGAGTTCTTGCGCCAGAAGAGCAGACCCAGTCCGACAGCGCCCATCAGCGAGGTAAAAGCGATGTTCAGCGATAGCAACGAGGATGATTTCGACTCGACGCTGTTCACCCAGAACTTTATGAAGCGCTCCGCAGACAATTTAAGGAAGCGAGGCTTATCAGCCTTGATCGCTGCGATCGCAAGGTCGGATTTCTCGCGCATGTATCCTGTCTCGCCCAGCTCCGCGTAGCGTGCGTATTCCTCATCGCTCGTGTTCGGATGAAGCGCAGCCGTAAATGTGCCATCAGAGCCCGGTCGATTTCCCTGCCAAAGTTCGTACCCCAGGTTCGTACGCAGTGGAATGAACGCATGCAGACGATATGCGTTTCGGATGGGCCATATCGAGAAGATCACGCACCAGGTCAACAATGCTAGTGCCGGACCTCTCATTCGCGAAGTTCCACTCTGCCACGTCATCCAGATTAGTACTGCCGCGAAGGTCAGCAGCAGAGACGGATTAACGAACATCGCAAGGGCGCAGTATGCACCGAAGACTACCCAAGGCAGGTTGTCTCGCCGTTCAACGCAGCGCATCGCTAAAAGAATCACTCCCGTCAGCAGCAGCATGGAGAGCGATGTCTCCCAAAAGAGTATCGGCAGGCAGACCGCGGGCGGACTGATCGCGCAGAGAGCGCCGACGATGTTTGCCGAGGCGCTGCCCAGCAGGCGCTTTGCGATCAGCATCACCGCCAGCACAACCATCACGCCGAAGAGAATTTGCAAGCCAATCAACGCGGCCGCGGCGTGCAGACTGTAGGCTCCGAATAAATGGAAGACCGCTGCCACAAGCAGCGGATACCCAGGGGCAAGAAAGGCACTTGGCCCTGTGGATCCGCAAAACGGCGATGAGTATCCATGACCGGCAAGTAGGGACTGAGCGAGGCAGCCGTACTCTGAGGCCTGGTTGAAGAACCACCATCGGGGGGCGCCCTTCAGCGCAGGAATCACGATCAAGCTGCGCAGCAACAGCGCCAGGCCGAGGATGGCCGAATAGTAGACGCGCCCGGTTTTGTCTTGCCGCACGCTTGGCGCAAGTGATTCGAGCTTCACCAGCTTGACCTCAACATCGGAGTCTTCGCCGGGGCGAGTCGCGGTTCAGAGAACGAATCTTTTCTTGGGCGAACCGCCAACCTACTGAGTTCAACGACCCCATAAGCGCACAGGACAGTCATGATCGGATCGATCACAAGTCTGTAGCGAAACTCGGCATGTGTGATCACGTAGGGAATTGGAAATAGCAACATCGGGATAGCAAATAGCGCCATCAGGTCATAACAGCGACGACGCGCCAAGACGCCAAGAGCCATGAGCCCGAGAAGCGTTGTCGATGTTGCATGCAATGCAAAGAGCAGAGAGCCGTTCCGCGTGCCTGTGCCGCTCCAAAATCGGACAAATCGCCGTGCCGTCAGGGTGATGAACTCGCCTGTATGCGTGGCGATGTATTGCTTCGCCAGCTCTGACTTGTGGGCAGAGTATCCAACCTCGCCGCGCGTCACATAATCGGCGAGCTCCTGCTGGTTGAACATGGGGAAGACGGATTCATCGAGGAAGCCGGTGGCTCCGTCACGGTTACCCATCCACAGCTCTAGCCCCACCGTGGTGCGGAGCGGGACGAATGCGTGAAAGACAAGGGCATTTCTGATGGGCCAGGGGGCGAAGACCAGAACGAAGGTCAACAGCGAGAACAGCGGCCTGTAGGACCGTGTGCCGCGGGTCACGTACGCCAGCCACAACACCGTCCCTACAAGCGATAGCAGGAGGGCAGGATTCGCCAGTGCGCAGAGACCGCAGTAGCCGCCGATCGCGATCCACTGGCCAGGCCCGATATCGGACATGGCGCGATACTTCAGGACGATCGCGAATAATCCAACCAACAGGCAGCAGGAGAGAGAAGTCTCCCAGAGAATCGTCGGCATCCAGACCAAGGGCAGGGAGCAGGCCCAGATAAACCCAGCCAAGGTCGCAGCAGCTTGATTGAAGAGCCTGCGTGCTACATACATGATCAGCCAGATTGTGATGAGGTTCACGATCGTCTGGGCCATGAGGATTATGACAGCCGACGCGAGAGAGTATGCGCCGAAGACTCGGAACACAGCCGCTACGAACAATGGATAGACCGGAGCTACGATTGCAGTCGGGCCGGTAACACCGCCGAACGGTGAACTGAGTCCGTTGCCCGCAAGCAGCGACTTTGCCAACAGGCCCATCTCCATGCCGCGGGTAAAGAGCCACTGCGGAGGATAGCGAGTGACGACAGTCCAGATCACCAGGAGCCGCATCAGGAGCGCCAGCCCGAGCACTGTTACGGTCGGCCCCATATTCAGGCGCGACTCCTCTGCAAGGGCAGGGAAGGCGTCGTCTTCATGGAGTTGGTGCATGACAGTCCTTTACTCCAAGCCTAAGAGCCGCGCGGCTCTCAAACCATCGGACTAAAGTGGGATGTCGCGCCAGAAGGCAGCTTCTGGCTTCGGCCGGCTGGATGAGCTTAGAGGCCGTCGACGGAGCTGTCGGAGTTAACTGGTCCTCGCGGCGCAGCCGTAGCGCTGATCGTTAGCGTGTCCACTGGCGCGCGGGGCGGAGCGGGAGCGGGTTGTGGGCGCGCGACGACCGCCGGCTTCACGACTTGGCGGGGCTCGGGTAAAGGGTGGGGAGTTGCGATTCGACTGACAACCGATACGCTCATGATTAAGAACCTCTAACGGTTCTATCGGCGCAGAGATTTTGCACACGAATCTTCTGGACGTGACGTTTTGGTTATCTACATTGACCTTCAGGTGAGCCGTTTGCGCTATGCCGTCAGATCGCTTCCCTTCGTCTCCTGGATAAGCATGAGCCCAATGAGGGTCAATATCGCCGACGTTGTCAGGTAGTAGCCGACATAGGGCAAGCCGTGATTCGTTGCCAGCCAGGTTGCGGCGTATGGAGCGAGCGACGCGCCAAGGATGCCGGCAAGGCTGAACGCCAGGGAACTTCCCGTGTAGCGGACGGGAGTGGGAAACAACTCCGAGACGATCGTTCCGAGTGGGCCATAGGTCATGCCCATCAGCGCCAGGCCGAGCGCCAGCATCGCGGTTGCTCCAATGATGCCAGACGAGAACATGGGGGCGAACGCGAAGCCGAATAGCGCGATCGCGATGGTTACGCCCATCATGAGCGGCTTGCGTCCGCGCTCGGCAAGCAGGGCGGAGATCGGTATCGTTGCCGCGAAGAAGAGAATCCCGAACAGCTGGATCTGGAGAAAGGTTGCACGAGGGTAGTGCAGCGCTGTCGTGCCCCATGAGAGAGCGAAGACAGTCATCAGGTAAAAGAGCACGAAGGTTGCCAGGCAAACCAGGACGCCGGCGCAGAGTTCGCGGAGATGATTGCGAAGCACGGAGAACATGGGCACGCCGGTCTTTTCACCACGCTTCTGGGCTGCCTCGAAGACGGGCGTCTCGGTGATCGTCAGCCGGACGTAGAGCCCCAAAAGCACGAGCACAGCGCTCGCCAGGAAAGGAAGTCGCCACCCAAAGCTGAAGAACTGTGCGTCGGTGAGCCAGCGCGAGAGCAGAAGGAATGTTCCGCCCGACAGCAGAAATCCGATAGGAGCTCCAAGCTGCGGGAACATCCCATAGAGAGCCCGTTTGTTCGGCGGAGCGTTCTCGACCGCCAGCAGGACGGCTCCGCCCCATTCGCCGCCAAGCCCGATGCCTTGCCCGAACCGGCAAAGCGCCAGCAGCAACGGAGCGATGATGCCGATCGCCGCATACGACGGCAGCACGCCGATCGCGAAGGTTGATAATCCCATGGTCGACAGAGCCAGCACCAGCGTCTTCTTGCGTCCGATGCGGTCGCCGAAGTGACCGAAGACGGCTGAGCCGATAGGCCTCGCAATAAACGCAATTCCGAAGGTCGCCAGCGATGCCAGCGTCGAGGACGCGGGGTCGGACTTGGGGAAGAAGAGCTTCGGGAAGACAAGCACTGCAGCAGTCGCGTAGATGTAGAAGTCGAAGAATTCGACCGTCGTTCCGACCAGGCTGGCGAAGAGTACCTGCCGCGGCGTATTCAGAGGCTTCTGCAAATTCTGCACATTCATGATTAAGGTTTGATTCTAGCGAACGGGCCGCCGATTCTGCTTCGCGGTGCTTTGTCTACTCGGCCACACTTGATCGGCGCACCATCAGCCTGGGCTCCAGCAGCACCGTTTGAGCCAAAGACAGCGGCGACTCTGCAAGTTGCGACGCCAGATTTGCCGCAGCGACTCCAAGGCGTTCTGTCCCATGGTCGATCGACGTTAGCGGGACCTTCAGATACTCCGCATAGCGCAGGTTGCCGCAGCCCACAAAGGCGATGTCCTCCGGGATGCGAAGCCCCGCCTGCATGGCTGCCTTCATCGCTCCAAGTGCGGAGAGGTCGTTATAGCAAAAGACCGCGTCCGGCCGCGCTCCCTGCGATAGAAGCTCCTGCATGGCGTAGTACCCAACGGAGTCGCCGCTCTCTTCGATCCGATCGCGCGTGACAACAAAGTTTGCCGGTACCTTGATCTTCGCGGCCGCCATGGCCTTGCGATACCCCGCCTGCCGATCTACTGCGGGACTCATCCCCTGGCCGCCAATGTGGGCCACATGTTTGCGGCCCAGAGAGATAAGGTGTCGCGTCCCCATCTCGCCTACTTGTACGTCATCTGATCCGACAAAGCTCGCCCCAATCTTGGTGAAGTTCCGGTCGATCAGCAGCAGCGGCCTTGCGCCGTCTCCGAAGAAGAGCGACTCGCTCTCGAGCGTCTGGCATGAGGCAACCAGCAGTACGTCTACTCCGCGATTGAGCAGTGTGCGAATCTCCTGCACTTCGATCTCGGGATCTTCTTCGGACGATGCCAGCATCAAGCCCAGACCGGATGCACGAAGCGCTCCGCCCAGGGACTTCGCAAACTCTCCGAAGAAGGGATGCACCAGGTCCGGCACGACCAAGCCGGCCGTGAAAGATCGCCCGCCCGCCAGTCCGCGCGCCTGCATGTTGGGCTGGTAGTTCAACTCGCGCACCCGCTTCAGCACGCGCGCCCTGGTCTTTTCGCCGATCTCGGGATTGCCCCGCAGGACCTTCGACACGGTTACGGTCGAGACCCCAAGATCCTTGGCAATGTCCTTCAGCCTTACTGCTGCCATTCAATCTCCCCTTAGCTGAAGCGCGTCTGCCGCCACAATGCCCATCCACCGCCCACCAGCGCGATGGCCAGCAAGCCTGTTAGCACTGCCACCCAGCGCAGATTCATGGCCAGTGGAGGCACCACGGCGTTGACGGCCAGCCATACGAATAATCCTGTAGCTGCCAATACGATCGCATAGTCCCACCAGCGGCGGCGTTCGCTGCGACTGCCAAACTCATCGCCGCTTTGCGCCTGCAACACCTCGCGATAGTTCAATCCGTAGCGATCGCACTCGCGCTCAAGCACTTCGTTGCGAGATGTATGCTCCCGCGCCGACGCGACTGCGGTGCTGATCGCCAGTGCACCCAAAATCATCAGGAACGAGCCGCCCAGCACCAGCAGCAAGTGTGCTCGATTCGCGGATGCAAGTTCGCCGAAAACCAGCGCTCCCCATGCGAGGCCCCATAGCTGGTTCGTATTCGAGAGCGGAATGCCGCGTCCGATCCCTAGGTACTTCGTCGCGAACTGCTGAAAGAGGTCGCCGACGACCCACACGAAGCCGCCCAGGAACAACCAGAACAGCAGTTGTTTGCTGTGCATCAACTGGAACGCCGAGGAGTGTGCTCCGCCGTCCAGCGTCCAGGTCAGAGCGAACATCGTGCCGAGCTCTCCTACCGTGAATGCGGTCACAAAGGAGAGCGGATTCATTCCGCTCAGGTATGCCTTGCGGTAAGGCACATACATCGTGCCCCAAAGCAGGCTGGCTCCGGCAGCCGCCATCAGTCCTTGCGCCGCGTGAGGCGCAGCCGATGCCCCGCCCTGAATCGTACTGAAGCCGAGCATGATTGCGGCAATGACGATGCACGTGGTCCCGGCGAGAACCTTCAGGCTGTTCTTTGTGCCCGCGCCCTTCAACTCGCCAAACAAGAGCCGACCCCAGAGGAGGCCGATCAGCGAGTTCGTATTCCATAAGGGGAACGCCGTCGCCAGGCCCACATCGCGGATTGCGAAGACGGTGAGCGTGTTCGCGACCGCCCACAACGCTCCAGCGAGAATCGCCCAGGCGATCAGGTGCTTCTTAGCCGTGAGATCAGCGAAGACGTAGCTCGTTCCTTTCAATAGGGTCGGAAATGTCCAACGAGCGGTGAACACTCCGGCGACCATGCAGAGCGATATCGCGAATGGTGAGAACCCCGCGTTGACCAGCTTCGTGGGCGCCTCGGCGGCACCAAGCCAGACGCCCGCAGCCAGCCCGCAAACCACCCCCATCACATGCAGCGACCTGACTGAAGCTATCGCACGACCTGTCACCGCTGTACCGCTTGCCGCCATCTACTCTCCCACTTCGTCCGCTCTGCGTTATCTTTCAACGGCGTGTCTATCGCAGCCACAGGAGCAGCGCGATACCGGCGGCCAGCGCCAGCGCCGGGACCCAGAACTGCACATCCGTAAGGATGGCCTTAATCGTCTGCAATCCACTCATAGGAAAAATCTTACCCCGTCGTTGAACACTGTATGTGTCTTCGCTTTGCGTTACCGATTACGCGAATGACACTAGATTGGAGCTGTCGAAGCTGTCAAGGGAGGAAAAGGGTACGGGGAAAGTTCCCTATTCAATGGCAGTAATCTATACAGCCCTCAACCGTCTCTGATATAAGTTAGCGGTAACTTTATGGGCTCGTTCCAGTCGTGCGACGGCCCGAGTCTTTCCAAGGAGATCCTTTATGAGCGTAGCCACCGTTCTTTCCGACCAGCCGTTGCAGGATCTCGACGAGTGGGATGACTTTCTCGAGGGCCGCTACAAAGAGGGTAAGAGCGAAGAGGAATTCCGCGTATACGACGCGACCGCAACCCCAGGCGTCGCCGAGTTCTATCGTCAGAACCACGAGAACATGACGGTCGATTACGTTCTCGGTAAAGAGACGGAGTACTTCTCGCTCGCAAAGGGACAGAAGACCATCTGGGGGGCGGCGGATTTCCTCAATACGCTAGTCGACGACAGCGACCCGGACACCGACCTCACCCAGATCGAGCACCTGCTCCAGACCTCCGAAGCCATGCGCCGCGACGAATGCCCGCGCTGGATGATCCTGACCGGTTTCATTCACGATCTCGGCAAGTGTCTCTGCCTCTACGGCGAGCCGCAGTGGGGCGTCGTGGGCGACACCTTCCCGGTCGGCTGCGCCTGGTCGAAGGACATTGTCTTCCCCGAGTACTTCGCGAAGAACCCAGATCGGCATATTGCCAAGTATCAGACGAAATACGGCATCTATGAGCCGAACTGCGGACTCGAAAATGTCCACATGTCCTTCGGACACGACGGCTATATCGCTGAGGTGATGAAGCCCTACCTGCGCGACGAGTCGCTCTACATGCTTCGCTTCCACTCGTTCTATCCGTGGCACAAGCACGGTGCTTACGACCATCTCTGCACGGACAAGGACCGGTCGATGCTGGAGTGGGTGCTGAAGTTCAACCAGTACGATCTCTACTCCAAGGGACATACCAAGCCGAATCTGGCGGAGCTGAAACCCTACTACGACGACCTCTTCGCCGAGTTCCTGCCGCCTACCCTGGCCTGGTAGCTCACGCGCGAAGTACATCCCGCCGGGGCCGAAACAAGTTTTTCCCACTCCAATGCCCGATCTGTTCATCACAGATCGGGCATTGCTGTTTTTGGCCGCGATGAGCCGCAGTCTCCGGAATTGGCAATTACTAATCCTTCCCGCCCCATCTTTGGCTACGTCCTTGCTCCCTTACACAACGCACTGGGCCAGATGGAGAGCCTGATACCGAGACGTGCATCTGGCCTACGCTCTTTTGTGCGCAGGTCGTCTTTGAGCCGGGCTCTCGCTGTGTTTCGGAGCATTGAAGATTGGAACGCCTATGAGCTTGACCGTTCACCGTGAGAAAAGGCGCAGCGCTTTGAATTGGGCGCTGAGCGCGTTTCTGGTTCTTCTCGCAACCCTCACGCTTACCCCGAAGGGGTTCGCATCGACGATGTGCTCCGCAAACGTAACGATCGGAGGCGTGGGTGCCAGCTATGCGCAGGTCTTCGACGTGTTTCAAAGTGGTGCCTGCGACGACGATGGTTATGGTTTATTTCAAGGCTCGAATGTGAACGTCTACGTGACGCCCGCGTTCGGATCCTCGGGGCCGGCCACCGCCACGGGGTCCGCCGGAAACACCTATATTCTGCAATGGAACGCTCTTAATGATACTTACGGGATTGAGCTGAGCAACCAGATCGCCTCCGGCCCAGAGGTCCTCACCTTCAGCTATTACTACGACAATGGCAGCGGCAACGGAATGACCAATGCCGTCTTTACTGTCATTCTGAGCGTTCCGCTCCACCAGGCACCCGGTGCCCCGCCTATTGGAACCGCGACCGCCGGCAATGGTCAGGCCTCGGTCGCGTTTACCGCTCCGGCATCGAACGGTGGATCGGCGATCACGGGCTACACCGTCACTTCATCGCCGGGCGGACTGACCGGCACTGGTAGCGCATCGCCCATCACCGTCACCGGGTTGACCAATGGAACCGCCTATACGTTTACGGTCACGGCGACCAATGCAATCGGCACCAGCACGGCCTCGGCGGCGTCGAACTCGGTGACGCCAGCTACAGTCCCCGGTGCGCCGACCGTCGGGACAGCGACTCGAGGCAATGCCTCGGCCTCGGTTGCGTTTACTGCCCCGGCATCGAATGGCGGCTCGGCGATTACGGGCTACACCGCCACCTCCTCTCCGGGTGGACTGACCGGCACCGGCACTGCATCTCCGATAACCGTTTCGGGACTTGCGAATGGCACAGCGTACACCTTCAGCGTTACCGCGACCAACGCAGCGGGCACCAGCACAGCGTCGGCCGCGTCGAACTCGGTCACTCCGGCCACAGCTCCGGGAGCGCCGACTATCGGGACGGCAACTCCGGGGAACGCGCAGGCGTCGGTTGCGTTCACCGCCCCGGCGTCGAACGGAGGCTCGGCGATTACCAGTTACACGGTTACCTCGTCGCCGGGTGGCTTCACGGGAACTGGCACTACCCCTCCCATCGTAGTTTCTGGCCTGACGAACGGGACAGCGTACACCTTCACGGTGACGGCTACGAACGCGCTCGGCACCAGCGCTTCGTCTTCCACCTCAAACTCCGTGACAGCCGCCTCGGTTCCCGGCGCGCCAACCATTGGCACTGCAACTCGAGGCAGTACCTCGGCCTCGGTCGCCTTCACCGCGCCTGCCTCGAACGGTGGCTCGGCGATCACGAGTTATACGGCCACCTCATCACCCGGTGGCTTCACCGGGACCGGCTCGGCTTCTCCAGTTACGGTTACCGGACTGACGAATGGGACAGCTTACACATTCACGGTGACAGCAACAAATACTACGGGTACCGGCGCAGCCTCGGCTGCTTCGAACTCGGTGACTCCAGCCACGGTCCCGGGAGCGGCCACCATCGGAACAGCCACCGCGGGCAACGCACAGGCGAGTGTCACCTTTACGGCTCCGGGTTCGAATGGCGGAACAGCGATTACGAGCTATACGGTCACCTCTACACCCGGCAGCCTCACCGGAACCGGAGCGTCTTCGCCGATCACCGTCACCGGTCTAACGAATGGAACGGCGTACACGTTTAAGGTGACTGCCACCAATGCCGTTGGAACAGGAACAGCCTCAGGGGCGTCAAACTCCATCACTCCGGCGACGGTTCCAGGCACGCCGACGGTTGGGACAGCGACGGGAGGTAATGGACAGGCTTCGGTCGTCTTCACCGCTCCCGCGTCGAATGGCGGTTCGGCGATCACGAGCTATACGGCGACCTCGTCGCCGGGTGGGTTTACCGGCACGGGGGCCACTTCTCCGATCGTCGTGTCGGGACTAACCAACGGGACTACATATTCCTTTACGGTCACCGCGACGAACTCCGTCGGCACGGGCACGGCTTCCAGTCCATCCAACTCGGTGACAGCCGCTACGGTTCCGGGCACGCCCACGGGCGGCACTGCCACCGTGGGCAACGGACAGGTCTCTGTTGCCTTTACTGCTCCCGCATCGAATGGCGGTTCGGCGATTACCAGCTATACGGTGACATCCTCCCCGGGTGGCATCACCGCAGCGGGTAGCTCTTCTCCCATCATTGTCACGGGCCTCACGAATGGGACCGCCTACACCTTCTCCGTTACGGCGACCAACGCCGCTGGGACGGGTACAGGGTCTGCGCCTTCGAACTCCGTTACCGCGGCGAGCGCACCTGGCACGCCCACTATTGGGACGGCCACGGCCAGCAATGGACAGGTCTCGGTCGCGTTCACTCCACCAGCGTCAAATGGCGGTTCAGCAATTACCAGCTACACCGTAACCTCTTCGCCCGGCGGGATCACTGCGACTGGAAGCTCCTCGCCGGTAGTCTTTACCGGCCTGACCAGCGGCACGATGTACACCTTCACCGTGACTGCGACGAACGCGGTGGGTACCAGCGCGGCGTCAGCGCCTTCGAACTCGGTGACGGCGGCGACAGTTCCCGGCACGCCTACCGTGGGTTCGGCTACGGCAGGTAACGGACAGGCGTCGGTCACCTTCACTCCTCCGGCGTCGAATGGCGGTTCGGCGATCACGAGCTATACGGTGACCTCTTCTCCGGGTGGACTTATCGGGACGGGAAGCTCCTCTCCCATCGTCGTGTCGGGCTTGACCAACGGGACTTCCTATACCTTCACCGTAACCGCAACGAATGCGGTGGGGACTGGCGCATCCTCGGCAGCTTCGAACTCGGTAACGGCCTCGACTGTTCCCGGCACGCCGACGGTCGGTACTGCGACCGGAGGCAACGGGCAAGCCTCGGTCGCGTTCACTGCACCGGCCTCGAATGGAGGCTCAGCGATTACCGGCTACACGGTGACTTCATCGCCCGGCGGCTTCACTGGAACAGGTGCCTCGTCGCCCATCACGGTCTCCGGACTGACCAACGGCACGGCCTACACCTTCACGGTCACCGCAACCAACGCTGTCGGCACGAGCGCGTCCTCTACGGCTTCTAACTCGGTGACCGCCGCAACCGTTCCCGGCACGCCGACGGTAGGTACAGCCACGGCTGGCAACGGGCAGGTCTCCGTCGCCTTCACGCCACCTGCTTCCAATGGTGGATCGGCGATCACCAGCTACACCGTCACCTCGTCGCCCGGCGGAGTCACGGCTACCGGCACCTCCTCTCCGATCGTCGTCACCGGTCTGACCAATGGCACGATGTACACCTTCTCGGTGACCGCGACGAATGCGGTTGGGACAGGCGCCGGGTCTGCGCCTTCGAACTCGGTGACGGCGACGAGCGCTCCGGGCGCACCGACCGTAGGCGCGGCGACTGTAGGTAACGGGCAGGTCTCGGTTGCCTTCACTCCGCCTGCATCGAATGGCGGATCGCCGGTCACCGGCTACACCATCACCTCATCTCCTGGTGGCATCACGGCTACCGGCACCTCCTCTCCAGTGGTGGTCACGGGCCTGACCAGCGGCACAGCGTACACCTTCTCCGTGACCGCGACCAATGCGGTGGGAACGAGCGCGTCCTCTGGCTCTTCGAACTCCGTAACCGCCGCGACCGTTCCCGGAACTCCCACAGTGGGAACCGCCACGGGAGGCAACGGACAGGCCTCGGTCGCCTTCACGCCTCCTGCGTCGAATGGCGGAACGGCGATCACGAGCTATACGGTGACCTCCTCGCCGGGTGGCTTCACAGGCACCGGACCTCCTCGCCGGTCATCGTCTCCGGCCTGACCAACGGCACGGCTTACACCTTCACCGTGACGGCCACGAACGCCGCCGGCACAAGTGCAGCCTCTGCCGCTTCGAACTCGGTGACCGCCGCAACCGTTCCCGGCACGCCAACCGTAGGCGCGGCCACCGCAGGCAATGGTCAGGCCTCGGTCAGCTTTACGCCTCCTGCGTCGAATGGCGGATCGCCGATCACGAGCTACACCGTCACCTCATCGCCCGG
Organism: Granulicella aggregans; assembly: GCF_014203275.1. Taxonomy (GTDB): domain Bacteria; phylum Acidobacteriota; class Terriglobia; order Terriglobales; family Acidobacteriaceae; genus Edaphobacter. The sequence continues at coordinate 1,101,831 of NZ_JACHIP010000001.1, read as the reverse complement.
CGGCATCACGGCGACCGGCGCATCCTCTCCCATCGTCGTATCGGGCCTTATGAATGGCACGGCCTACACCTTCACCGTGACCGCCACCAACGCCGCCGGCACCGGAGCGGCCTCGGTGCCTTCAAACTCCGTCACCGCGGCAGCGACTGCCGGAGCTCCGGTGATTGGTGCGGCCACAGGCGGCAACGGGCAGGCGACCGTGACCTTCACCGCTCCCGCATCGACTGGAGGCTCGCCGATCACAGCTTATACGGTGACTTCGTCTCCCGGCGGCATCACCGCAACCGGTCCCGCATCGCCTATCACCCTCACAGGCCTGACCGACGGGACCGCGTACACGTTCTCCGTCACTGCAACCAACAGCGCGGGTACCAGCCTTCCCTCGGCGGCATCGAACTCCGTCACTCCCGCAACCGTCCCCGGCACGCCCACGGTAGGTCAGGCGGTCGCTGGAGATGGCCAGGCATCGGTCGCATTCACGCCTCCCGCATCGGACGGCGGAGCACCGATCACGAGCTACACCGTTACCTCGTCGCCCGGTGGGCTTACGGGTACGAGCAGCACGTCTCCCGTCACGGTGACGGGCCTGACCAATGGCACCTCTTATACCTTCTCTATTAAGGCCACCAACAGCGCAGGCACAGGATCGGCATCCGCTCCATCGAACGCAATCACGCCCGCGAGCGGCCAGACCATCGCCTTCGCCAATCCCGGACCTCAGAACTTTGGTGGACCTACGACGCTGACGGCGACATCGAGCTCCGGTCTCGCCGTCATCTTTACCTCGACCACGCCAGCGGTCTGTACGATCACCTCTTCGGGGGCGCTGACCTCCTTCGCCGTCGGCACCTGCACCATCCACGCCGATCAGACAGGCAACGCTACCTTCGCGCCCGCGCCGACCGTCTCGCGATCCTTCTCCATCATCGCGGCTGTTCCAGGTTCCGCCACAGCGATCAAGGCGACCCCCGGAGACACGCAGGCAACTGTCGCCTTCATCGCGCCTTCCTTCACCGGCGGAGCGCCCATCACCGGATACACCGTGACCTCATCTCCCGGCGGCCTCACGGCAAGCGGAACTGGATCGCCGATCACGGTCACAGATTTAACCAACGGAACCTCCTACAGCTTTACGGTCACGGCGACTAACAGTGCCGGCACGGGAGCTGCTTCGTCGCCCTCAAATTCGGTCATAGCGCAGCCCGCTCCCACCGGGCAGGACACCACCGCCACGGCGTCCGCCTCGCTTCCTTCATCCATGCACGTTACCGCGAACGCGACCAGCGGACCCTTCACCGGAATCACCATCGTCACTCCGCCTCCGAGCGGTCGCGCGGTGGTCAAGGGGCTGGACATCCTCTACATCCCTGATCCCAACATCACCTCCACCCAGATTGTCACTTTCACCTACACCCTCACGAACGCCTCTGGCACATCGGCTCCAATCACGGTCCAGGTCACAGTGATGCCCTCGAGCCAGAAGGTGTCGGACCTGGAACGTCCGACGCTCTGGAATCGAGGCAGGGAGCCTGATCGCGATCAAGGCCTATCGTCCAGAGTTGCCGCCTGGGTGGGGGGTGCGGAATGAACCGACTGATCATGTCCCTTACTAGCAGAAAGCTTTTTGTCGCCGCTCTTGTTCTTGCCGCCTTTGGAGATACAGCCAGCCTATGGGCAACTTCGCCCCTCGCCAGCAGCACCACCTTGACGCTTTCCAGTAGCTCCGTAACAACCGGGACAGCGGTTGTTCTGACCGCGACGGTGACTGCCTCCGGAGCGCCGGTCGCCGCTGGCCGGGTGACCTTCTGCGACGCCACCGCAACCTTCTGCGAGGGCCCCGCTGTGCTTGGCTCCGCGCAGCTCTCGGCAACCGGCGCGGCGGTTCTGAAGCACATCTTTGGCCCTGGCGATCACACGGTCAACGCGATCTTCACCGGCACCCATACCGCGTTCGCGAGCATCTCTTCTACCGCGTCCGTCAGCGTCAGCGGCACAGCGCCCTCGACCACAGTTGCCGTCAGCAGCGGAAGCGTGGGCAACTACTCCCTGACCGCAACGGTTGGCTATCACGGGCTTGCCACTCCGTCCGGCAGCGAGATGGTGAGCTTCATCGACACCAGCAACAAGAACCTTACCCTGGGTTCAGCGGAGATCTCAACCACTGCCGCACCCATCTACGACTTCGTCACGATTCCGACCTCTCCCGTCAAAGCCGGCTCTATCCCCGCCAGCGTGGTAACGGGCGACTTCAACAATGACGGCATCCCCGACTTCGCCACCGCCAATCTTCAGGACAACACGGTAAGCGTCTTCCTTGGCGACGGAACCGGAGCCTTCACCCAGGCCGCGGGATCGCCCTTCGCTGTTGGAGCCGGACCGACCGCACTGGTGGTCGCCGACCTGAACGCCGATGGGCACCTCGATATCCTCTCGGCAAACGGGATGGCCGGGAACATCTCCATCCTCTTTGGGGACGGCAGCGGCCGCTTCACCGCCGGTCTTAGCGTAGCCGTCGGCAGCGGCCCGCAGTCGATCGTCATAGGCGACTTCGACGGCGACGGTCTGCCCGACATTGCGGTCGCGAACGTTTACGACTCCACCATCACGGTCCTGATCAACGATGGTGCAGGAGGCTTTGCCTCCAACCCGTCAGTCACTTATGCGGTTGGTCAAAACCCTTCGTGGATCGGAACAGCCGACTTCAACCACGATGGCATCCTCGATCTCGCAGTCGTCAATACGACCTCGAACAATATCACCCTCCTCCAGGGCGATGGCCTGGGCGGATTCACACCCCTGTCGGGCTCGCCCTTCGCGACGCTCTCTTATCCGGTGTCGGCGGTGGTTGGCGACTTCAACGCAGACGGCAACGCAGACCTCGCGGTGATCAGCGCGACCGGCAACGCGCTCTCGATCCTGCTGAATACCGGCACAGGCCTGGCCGCGTTTGGCACGCCTTACAGCACAGGCGACAGCCCCAGCGCCATCGCGGTGAGCGACTTCAACGGTGACGGCAAGCAGGACCTCATCGTCACCAACGGCAATGCGAATACGGCGACGATCTTGTTCGGTGACGGCACTGGTTCATTTACTACAGGCACAAACTCTGTCGTCGCCAACCTCGATTCTCCAGCGTCAGTAACTACCGCCGACTTCGACGGCGACGGGACCCAGGACCTTGCGATCACGAACGTGGGTGGCGGATCAACTAGTATCCGGCCCCTACAGATCACGCGTTCGGCTACCGCGACGCTTCCATCGGTTGTCGTTCCAGGTGCTGCAGTGGCTCATGCAGTCTCCGCGACCTACGCTGGAGACAGCCTCTACACTGCCAGCACCTCCGCAACCGTCCCGCTCATCGGCAGCCCCATCGCGACAACGACTGCTTTAGCCATATCGCCGACAAACTCAGTCGAGTACGGACAGGTCGTACAACTGACCGCTGCGATTGCGCCTCCCTCGGCCTCAAACTACACAGCGACGGGTGCGGTTAAGTTCTTCGACGGCAGCACTGCCCTTGGCCAATCGAACGTCGCAAACGGTCAGGCACTTCTCAGCTTGAACTCTTTCTCGGTAGCCCAGCACAGCCTCTCGGCGGACTATCTCGGCGATGCCAACTTCTTAGCCAGCAACAGCTCTGTCTCTGTGCTCACGGTGAACAAGGCGATCATCAAAATTACGCTCACCGGCACGCCTGGGCCTGGTGCCAGCTTCACCTTCACCTCGACGGTGACGTCATTCACGAGTGGAGTTCCGACAGGAACGGTCGGCTTCTACGACGGCAACGCTCTCATCGGCTCATCCCCGCTCGTCGGCGGAGTGGCGACCTACTCGGTTACTTCGCTTGCAGCCGGCGTTCACCCCGTCACCGCGACCTACAGCGGCGACACCAACTACGTCGGAGGCACATCGGCCTCGCTTGCTGCCTCCACCGGCGACTTCGCGCTCGCGGCGACCCAGCCGTCAAAGACAGTGCAGCCTGGGCAGAGTGTCGCCTACGACTTGATGATCACGCCCGATAGCAGCTTTCCCAACACCATCAGCTTCTCCGTTGCTGGACTGCCTGCTGGAGCGACAGCCACGTTCATGCCCGCTACGCTGACTCCCGGAGCGACAGCCACGTCAACATCGATGACCGTGACCGTCGCTAAGGAAGTAGCGGGCCTGCACCGGTCGCCTTCCAACTTCGCCATGGCTCTTACTCTGTTTCTCCTGCCCTTTGCGACGCTGCGCCGCTTTAGAAGGGCCGCGCGCTCACTTTCGCGCGCTCTCTACATGGCGGTGATCGTGCTTGCCGGTTCTGCCGCTCTCCTCACGTTTACCGGCTGTGGCAGCAATGGGTATCTGGGACAGGCGTCGCGCAACTACACCCTCACTGTCACCGCCTCCAGTGGAGCGCTGGCACACACCACGTCGCTTCAGTTGAACGTTCAATGAAGAAAGGTAAACGGCAAACGATGCGTACGCCCCTGATCAGTCTTCTTATCCTTCTCCTTGCGAGTGCCTCGGCGCGGGCCCAAGCGACTGCGAAGGCGACGATGAGGCTCGACGCTGCCGTGCTCTACGATGCGAACCGCTCCAAGACTCTGCCGGGCCACACCTTCTGGCTACAGGGAGGAAGTGCCATGGCTGGGGTATCGCTGTGGAAGGGATTCGGCGTAGTCGGAGACATTACGGGTTCACAGAGTGGGAAGATCAGCTCCGATGGAGTCGGCCTGCGGCTCCTCACCTTCACCGCCGGGCCGCAATACAAGTGGATCGCGCCGTCGCGTGCGGACTACTACAACTCCTCGGTCTTCGGGCACGTGCTCTTCGGCGAAGCCACTGCCTCCAACAGCGTCTTCGCCGGGGCGACCGAATCTTCTTCGTCGGCGAGTTCCTTCTGCTTCAAGGTTGGCGGCGGAGTCGATCTCGACATCACGCCACGCATCTCTCTTCGCGTAGTCCAGGCAGACTGGGTGCGAACTCACTTTCCCAACGGCACGTCGAACGTGCAAAACAACATTCAACTCGGAGCCGGCGTCGTCATCCACCTCCGGTGATGTGACCCGTCAGATCTGTGGCCAGTAGGCGATGACGTTCTGCGCCTGCTCTCCAAGGCCATCAATCCCAAGCTTCATCTTGCTGCCCGCCTTCAGGTAGACAGGCGGCTTCTGGCCAAGCCCCACGCCCGGAGGCGTTCCCGTGGAGATGATGTCGCCCGGCTGCAGGCTCATGTAGCGGCTGAGATAGCTCACCAGGTGGGCGACCCCGAAGACCATCGTCGCCGTCGTACCGTCCTGGAACCTGTGCCCGTCGACCTCGAGCCACAAGCGCAGACTCTGCGGATCGGAAACCTCATCCGTGGTCACCAGCCACGGCCCGATAGGACCGAAGGTGTCCGCGCTCTTTCCCTTCACCCATTGACCTGTGCCCTCAAGCTGAAAGGCGCGTTCTGAGAGGTCGTTCACCACGCAGTAACCCGCTACGTAAGACAGAGCGTCGGCCTCATCGACATACTTTGCCTCTTTGCCGATCACGACGCCAAGCTCGACCTCCCAGTCGGTCTTCAGAGAGTCCCGCGGGATCATCACGTCGTCATCCGGGCCAATAATGGACGAGGTCGCCTTCATGAAGACCACCGGCTCCTTCGGCACCGCCATGCCCGATTCCGCTGCATGGTCGGAGTAGTTGAGGCCGATGCAGATGAACTTACCCACGCCACCGACGCACGGGCCGATGCGGTAAGGGCCATCAACCATTGGCAGCGTCGACGCATCCAGCTCCAGCAGACTCTTCAGCGAGTCCGGTGACAGCACCGCACCGGCGATGTCCGGCACCACGCCCGACAGGTCACGCAGCTTTCCAGCTTCATCCAACATCCCCGGACGTTCGAATCCCTTGTTCCCGTATCGCAGCAGCTTCATCTTTATCTCCTCTTACTTTCTAGCAGATTGAAGGCTTTCGAGGATGTCCGATGGCAGTGCCGATTGATCTTCAGAAGAGGGGACAAGCAAGTCCTCATCGTCATCGTCATGAGTGAAGAGTGGCGTCTCGGCTACCTGTTCCACCTGGAAGTTGCTCAGTCCCACGCCCACCAGGCGGAAGAGCTGACCGGGGCCGAGGTCGACTCGTTCCGCAAGCGAGACGGCCACATCGGCGAACTCCTCCAGCGACACCGGCATGGTGGGTGGAGTCAGGCTGCGCGTGAGCGTGTTGAACTCCTTCGTCTTCAACTTCAGGACCACCGTCCTCGCCATCCGCGCGTTCTGCCGCGACGCAGCCCAGACCTTCTCCGCCAGCTTACGCAGCAGCGGCTCGGTCTCCGGCAGCGGGATATCAACTGGAAAGGTATCTTCCGCGGAGATCGATTTGCTCGCGCGGTTTGCGATGACGGGGTTGTGATCGATGCCGCGAGCGAGCTCATACAAGCGCCGGCCATACCGGCCAAAGTGGCCTTCCAGCGTCGTCCTCTCCATCGCGCAAAGGTCGCCAACGGTTGCGATGCCAACGGCCTTCATGCGGGCTTCCGTGACCTGTCCAACCCCTGGAATTCGGCCCACGGGGAGTGGGACAAGGAAGCTCTCGACCTCGTGGGGCTGAATCACGAAGAGGCCGTCCGGCTTCTTCCAGTCGGACGCGATCTTGGCGAGAAACTTGTTCGGCGCAACACCGGCAGAGGCGGTCAGGTTTAGTTCCTCACGGATCTCCTGCCGGATCCTCTTCGCAACCCGCGTTGCCGTTGCGAGCCCGAGCTTGTTCTCCGTGACATCAAGGTAGGCCTCGTCGAGCGACAACGGCTCGATGAGATCCGTGTGGCGCTCGAAGATCTCGCGCACGGCCCGTGAGACCGCCTTGTAGCGGACAAAGTCAGGCGGGAGGAAGACAGCCTCCGGACAGAGCCTCTCGGCTCGCACCGCAGGCATCGCCGATCGTATGCCGAACTTACGCGCCTCATACGAAGAGGCGCACACGACCGAACGAGCGCCACGCCAGGCGACCACGACCGGACGGCCTCGAAGCTCGGGATTGTCGCGCTGTTCCACCGACGCGTAGAAGGCGTCCATGTCGACGTGAACGATCTTGCGAAATGCCGGTGGCTCGCTCATGGACTCTCGATTAGACTCTCGATCAACCCGAGTCGAATTCGCTAAATCTTCGCCTATTATAGGAGCTATGTCGTCCGATGAGCAATCAGGATTCGTGATCCCGGCGGGGCTAAGTCTGCGGAGCGAACTGAGCCTTCGCAGCCTCCGGCTTGCCGTCTTGAGCGGCCACCTGCACGAGCGGACGGACGGGCAGCTCCCCAGCATTATCTTCGGGCAGGATGAGCACGGACGGCATGGAAACTTTCACCCGGATGCCTACGCCGCGATCCTTCAGCGCGAGGCTTGGGCGAAGCGCCTGGAGAAGGTTCATACCGCTTCGAAACGCATGAAGCCACGTTCCAACTGGCAATGGAAGGAACTGGATTGTTCGAACAGTTCCGATGCGCTCTTGATGAACATCTTTTGCCATCCCGGAACGATGGCGAGCGGCGGACTGCGAACGTTGCTGAATGTGGAGTGCACTGCGCAGCCGGAGTTCGGGTTCAAGCCCCGAGTTCCTTTGCAGAGAGCGAAGAGCGACGCGACAGAGGTGGACCTCAGGCTTGGCGATCTTTTGATCGAAGCCAAACTGACGGAGTCGGACTTCCAATTTGCAGCCTCGAAGTTAGTCTCGCGCTATCGCGCTATCGACGAGGTCTTCGACCTGTCAGAGCTTCCCATGCGAGACGGCAGACATGCCGGCTATCAGCTGATCCGGGGCACGCTTGCCGCATACGCTCTTGGCTGTTCGTTTTGTGTGTTCTGCGACGCTCGACGGCCTGACCTGATCGAGATGTGGTTCAAAGTGATGCGGGCGGTGAGTTCCGCCGAGCTTCGGTGCCAGCTCAAACTGCTCACCTGGCAGGAACTAGCTTTTGCCCTTCCGCAGGAACTGCAAGAGTTTCTAGCCTCGAAGTACGGTATCTTTCCGGCGTGACAGACCATTACGGAGCATCGAGGTCTGTTCGCTCTCGCACGACTTCCAGATGGTCTCCGGCATCCTTCATCGCATAGATCTTCCCCCGCGCATTTTTGAAGGGCTGATGGAGGACCATCACCAGCGAACCATCGAACGTGTGGAAGAGCATGCCGTGTCCACTGTCTTCATAGACCAGCGGAGCCAGTTGCTCCCACGGCCCTTCGATGGTGCCCGTCTTCGATCGTGCGACCGTCTGAATATACTTGCTATCGTTCGAGTAGCTTGACCACAACATCAGTAGGTGGCCGTCATGCGTGCGGAAGAGTTCAGGCCCATCCGTGACGTACTGGCTGGAGTCTGTTGATGGGACAACGTCCTTGTCCAGCCAGGGTGCGTCAGATGCTTTGAAGAGAAAGATGGGCGCCGCCGCGCTCTTCGCGAGGTCGTCGGTTAGTCGCACAGCCTCTATAGTTCCATCTGTCTTCTGCAACCATTCATGAGCGTACACGAGCCACGGTTTTCCGGCGGGATCGACATAGAGCGTTCCATCCAGGGTCATGAAGTCCGACGGTGGCAGCGGCCCATTCGGATTCAAAGGATGGAAGGGGCCAAGCGGGCTGTCGCTCACCGCGCTGATCGTCCCGCGGCGGTAGGCTGGACGCACGGCATTGTGGCCGGGCGGCAGCGGCTTCGAATCATCGAAGACCGTGGTGAAGAGATAGTACCTACCCTTCCAGCGATGCACCTCCGGAGCCCACGCTCCGCTCTGCGCCCAACTCATCTCGGACGTGTGAAAGACCACGATCGGCGGCTCCCAATGCTTCAGATCGGCGCTCCGGTACACCATGGTTCCAACGCCGCTCACGCCTGAGACCTTGGGGACGTTGGAGGTGTACAGGTAGTAGGTCTTGTCCGCTTCATTCGTCAGGATCCAGGGATCATGCAAAGGCATGTTGGGCAGGGTCAACACTGCGCTCGATGCCTGCTGCGCCTTAGCTGTGGTTACGCTGAAGAGCACCGCCAGCATTAGAGGAAAGATTGTGCACCGAAGGACCCTTCTCCATGCAAATCCCGCAAGGTTGGTCCGAGGTCCAGCGTCATCATTTTGCCAATGCAATTTGCCCACCTTTGTTGTCTCCTCGTCCTCGCAGGGCATAAGCGCTACCTAGTTGAGAGCGGCGACGAACTTCTCCAACTCAGCGTGACGCGCGATCAGATGCTCCGTGTATTCACCTAGCTGGGGATCTTCCAGGAGTCCTTGATTCGTGGGCTCTGGCGTGCTCTCCGGGACGACCGGCTGGTGCTCAGCCACCAGGTCTGCCATGACGAGCAAGCGGGCGGCAAGATGGTCGCGCAGCTCTCGACGAGCTGGTTGAACGGGCACCTCTTCCTCCTGGAGGCTGTGAAGCATGGCGATCTCGTTCCAGAAGAGAGCCGCGGCGGTAAGGGTCGCGCGAAGGATGGCGTCACCCTCCTGGATGTGACGGTCACGGTCCGGGCTAAAGTCGTAAGGCACCGCGGTATTGCTGCTCCTCAGTCCAGCCACTGTCTTACCCAGACGATCTCGCAGGACGTCGGCATCGCGAAGGATAATCTCCTTCTCTTTGCCGGAGTCCAGCAGGTTCAGCAGATCTGCTCCGAGCCGGAGGACGGAGGCGAAGCCTCGGCGCATCACCGTGATCGTACGCACGGGCCAAAGTTGATCGAAGACCAGCCACATCGCCGCGAGCGCGATCAGGATGCCGGCAAGACGGTCGCGCGCGGGCGCAAGCTCGGTCGGCGCGCTTAACCCCTCGAAGGCCACAACGTAAAAAGAGAACGCTATCTGGAGACCGATGTAATTGAACTTCGGCCCGGCGGCAACCCACGCCGAGATGAACGCGACTACCGATTCGAGAACCACCAGTGAGGTGATGGAGTCCATATGCGGGAACAGGAAGACCGTCGCTCCAATGCCAAGGAAGAAGCCGCCGATAATAGCGCCCAGCAAACGGAAGACCAGCTTCTGCTTGATCGCGCCGGTGCTGCTGAGTCCGGTTACCAGCACGGTGGTCACCGAGGTTGCGATTCCTGGCCAGGCGACGGCGTGGTAGAAGATGTAACAAAATGTGGCACAGAGACTGATCTTCAAACCGAAGGCAATATTCTCTACCTGGCGAAGAGCACCGGGAATGAAGAAGGGGACCTTATGGCTGGGCAGGCTCACCAGCTCCCTGTTCTTGGTCGGATTGATGTCCAGTGGCATGGTCAGGATGGCGTGCAACGACCCTTCCACGCGATCGAGCAGGGTGTAGCTTCCCTCTGGACCAGGTCTTAGGCTGCTGCTCGGCTCGGTTGGAACTCCAGGTAAGAGACGGTGGCATTCGTCCGCGATGCGCGCGCACCGGAGTTGCACCTCCGGATCGACAGTTACGGGGTTCTGCAGGCCGAAGGCGGCGGCATTGTCCATCAGCTGCGCCAGCATCGTGATCCGAGGACGTATGGCAATAGGCAGTGTCCCGGTGTCAAGGTCGCGCTCGACGATCGTGTTGTAGAGGGCGATCATTCCCGCCTGGCCAGCGATGGCTATGCGCGAGACCTTGCTCGCGGCCTCAAAGCGCTGAGCCGGAGGCGCGTCATTGGCATAGAGCCGGAACAACGTTTCGAGCGCGGAATAGCGAACGTGGCGTTGCTCCTGGAGCGCTGCGGCAGGGTTGCGGACTCCGAAGATGTACTCGACGACGATGGCGCTGCCGAGCGAGATGCAAAACGTACCCAGGAGATAGAGCGAACTCTTTACCAACCGGTCTGCGGGCGCATGCAGCTCCCAAAGGCTGATCACCGTGCAGTAGATGAGCCCGAAGGTCGAGCCCAACGGTGGCGTGTTAGTCGTGACCACGAGCAGGCCCGAGACGAACGTTACAACAGCGACGCTCAGCAACCGGGCTACGGGATCGTTGTCCGTCAAGATCACCACGCCAAGTTCCACCGCAATCGCGAAGAGCACGATCGCGAAGGAGAACACGCCGCTGCGCAGCGAGACGGCGGGACTGTCCCTGCCAATCAGGAAGATGAAGTACATGCCGATCGAGAGGAACGGCATCTGCAGCGCCTCCAGCAACAGCAGCGCAATGATCGAGGCAAGTACGACGCGCATCGTGCTGCCGAGCCGTCCGGGCACGGGCTCGAGGTCCTGCAAAAGAGCGTGTACCCAGGCCCGGGGAAGGGAGGTGAGCTTGCTGGCCAGCGGAACCACATCCGCAACAGCGGTCGCCATGGCTAACGCACGACCGTCACAGCGGTCGCTCCGATGCGGAAGAGTTCGGGGTCAGGGTCGTTCACCCGGATACGGACCGGGAAGCGCGAAGAGAGATGTACCCAGTTCAGTGTGCGCTCGATGTTAGGCAGGCCTTGCGCCACTGCGCCATCCTCCGGGAAGACACCGTAGCCCACGCTCTCAACGGTGCCATTGAAGCGGCGGTCGGGGTGCCCCATCAGGTAAAGGTCTGCGTGCTGACCGATATGGATGTTCTTCAGCTTCGACTCGCGATAGTTTGCGATCACATACCAGGTGCGCGTGTCGATCAGGGTGAAGAGGGGAGCTCCCGGTCGCGCATAAGCGCCCACCGAGATGTTCATGTTGGTGACGTAAGCATTGAACGGCGCCACGACGCGTGTTCGTTCGAGATCAAGGCGCGCGCTATCCACCTTCGCCGCTTTCGAAGGCCGCTGCGAGACCAGCGTGTCCACCGTGTCGATCGTATGCAATGCTTGGCCTAGCTTTGCCTCCTGCTCGATGGAAAGAGAACTCGCCTCAACCTTTTTCAGACTTGCCTGCTGTTGCGACGCCTGCGCCTGGAGCAGGGCGGCCTGGGCCTCGTCGTAGTTGCCCTGGGCGACGCGGACCGCGGTATTCGCCTGGTCGATCTGTTCGACCGTGACGTACTTCTTTTCGAGCAAAGGTTCGATGCGATGCAAGTTGTTGGTGACCAGTTTCAGTTGTGCACCAGAAGCCTCCACTGCGGCTTTCGCTCGCGTCACGGCTGCGGTGGCCACGTCGATGTTGCTGCCCGCTGTCTGTATCCCGGTACGAGAGTTGTAGACCCCGGCGCGAGCAGCTTCGGCGGCGCTGGCCTGTGCGGCAATATGACGCTTCGCGTCGATGATCTGCTGCTCCAGAGCGTCCTGGTCAGAGAGCGCCTGCTGGAGAGCGTACTCGTAGGGGCGAGGATCGATGACGAAGAGCGTATCGCCTTGTTTGACGAAGGCGTTGTCCTTGACCGGGAGATCAACCAGCCGTCCGCTGACCTCGGGTGCAATCTCAATGAAGTTCGCTCGCACGCTGGCGTCATCGGTTCGGGGATGAAGGTCGACCTGCAGCGTGACGATGCCAAACAGGAGCAGCGCGGCTACAACCACGACAATGCCGATGATGCGTCCTGTGCTGGATTTAGGCTTAGCCGCTGCGGGAGAAGCTGATGTTTGATCCATCGTGTCCATGTGGCTCCTACCGGAAGAAGATCAGCCACAGAAGGCTGGTAAGCAGAATGACGAGGCAGGGATAGAAGAGGGCCAGAGGGCCCACTTCGTTCTCCAGGTGGAAGCGAACCAGCGCGACCCGCGCCGCGAAGGTTAGCGGAATCGCAATCGCGATGCAAAGCATCCAGACGGGGAAGAACGATCCGATGACGTCGATGTTGGGGGCGTGATTGCAGCCGGCAAGGAACAGGCAAGCCGCGGCAGTCGCAATCGATCTCGCAATCGATCTCGCAATCGATCTCGCAATCGATCTCAAGGATAAGAGGGTCATTTCGCGGGTCCTTCAGGTGCGTGAAGTTTGGTTGCCGGAGGCAGGCTTCGCAGTAGATTGCCAGTGACAAACTCCAGGTCTACGGCTTCGAGGAACAACTGCGACCGTGCCGATACTCCGGAAAGGCGGGCCTGCGCCAGTTGACGCTCAGCCGTGACCACATCGATCAGGTTCTTCACTCCATATTTGTAGGCCTCAAGCGAGGCCCCATACGATTCATTCGCAGCCTCAAGCAACGCCACCGCAGCCTGCTGCTTCCGCAACGCCGTCCGGAATGCGATGTAGGCGGTCCAGACTTCACGCGTCGCCTGGTCGCGCTTCTCTGTCAGTTCATCCAATGCCTCGCGCTTCTTCGACTGCGCTGCAGCGAGCTCGTTGCGCCTCGCTCCGCCGTCGAAGACCTTCCACTCTATGCCAAGTATGGCGGCCCATGTTGGCTGACTGGCCTGTCCGAGGGAGCCAGCGTCCGGCGATGGCCAGATCGATGTCTGCGCACCATTGCCTGAAAGCGTGATGCGCGGCCGGTACTCTCCCTTGGCCACGCGGATGCGGTCGTCCGCGGCGCGGATCTCCGCAGCCTGCGCGGCGAGGTCCGGCCGGTCCTTGATCGCGCGATCGATCAGCTCTTCAATCGACACAGTCAATTGCTCCGGCAACGGCGCGTTGGTCATGGCATCGATGTTCACGTTTGGAGAAGGTTCCGCTCCCACTGCCTCGGCAAGCTGCACCCGGGCGATCTTCTCGTCGCCATCGGCCGACTCCATATCGAATACATCCTGCGAGGTCTCCGCCTTCGCATTCAAGACATCCGGGACGGTGGAGCGACCGTTTGCGAGCTGCGCCTCGGCAGCGTCCTGCGTGGTCTGGCCGGTCTTCAAAGTCTCTCGCGTTGCCTGCAGGCGCTCCTGTGCGGTCAGCAGCCGATAGTAGGCCGTGGCCACGCGGAAGGCGACCTCTTGGTTGGCCTGCACAAAGTTGGCGCCCGAAGCGATCTTCTCCGCCAGCGCGCCGTCCACGCGGGCCTCTCGCGTCCCGAAGTCGTATAGAAGATATTGCAGCTCCAGCTCAGGCTGCACGATCGGGATCTCGACCATGTTGTACCCACGCGGCTCCAGCGCCTTCGGAAACGGGCTAATCGTGCGCTGATCGCCCCCGATCGCTTGGAAGACGATGACCGGTAGATACGCGCTCTTCGCGATACCAAGTTCATTTGCCCGCTGCCGCGCTCGCTCCCACGCGATCCGTGTGCGTGGGTTGTTCTGTTCCGCCAGGTCGATCAGTTCGGTCAAGGTGTAGGTATGCGCGGCGTCGAGCTGCGCGACCGTCGCCACGGGCACATTCCTTGCGGCGCAGTCAGCCGATGCGGCGGGAGATAGTGCGGTCCCCGCGCAACTGGTTTGTCCCAGCAGCCTTGCTGCGGCGAGGCTAAAAAGCGCGCAAAGAAGGAGACAGCTTCGCAGCGCAAGGCTTGGAAAAGCGACACTCCGGGAACTGCCGGTTCGCGATGATACGGCCGGCCCCGGATGTTTCAAGAAGCGTCTGTTCTTATTCTTACGAGACAGGTCATACCCCAGTCGAGATCGAATTCGCGGCGCAACTTTCACCTGCCGGCCACATCTGCGAGTGTATCCGCGTGCCCCCAATCTAATACGTCACGGGTGAGTTGCACGAACAATTTCATGGCTGCGGTTGACGGGTGATGAGCCTGCCCCACTCGGAAGTATCGATCAATATCCGAGAGCTGGGACCACCCGTTCCGGTGGCCATCAGGTGTTTGTCCGGATCCAGTCGACTGCTCCGCGCCATCGACCACGCTGGTTTCTTCAACCGCTGATTTCAGCTGAAGCCTTAAAAAGGCGAAGCGAAGTGGACCCCGCCACGCTATAATCACGTCAGCACAACGTTGCGCCCGCAGCGCTGGTATCAAAGCCGGAGAGTTGGCCGAGTGGCTGAAGGCGGCGGTTTGCTAAACCGTTATAGGACCAAAAGTTCTATCGGGGGTTCGAATCCCCCACTCTCCGCCAGACAGTCCCGCAGGGATATCTCTAAATCAAAGCGAAACTTTCGCCGATCCCGCCCGACATTCCGCATGTTTTTGCGCGGTGCATGGCTTCGGGGAAAGTTATGTAGCACCTGGGGAAGACCTGTCGCAGGTGCCTCTCCGTCACGGTGAGGCGCGAAGATCTCCGTTCGCGGCCGTAAGCGGTGCCGATCTTCGAGAGCGTTTCGACGCGACCGGTCTCGTATTCCCTCCGCCCATCTCCGGCGCTCAACCACTGAGACGGGTCGGCATACAGAAGAGGAGTATTCTTCCGGAGTGCAAAGGGTGGCGAACTATTTTTCCGGGCGAAATCAAGACTTCCCCCCGGGATGCAAGCCGCGAACATTAGCGATTGCAAGAGTCTCTTCAGCTCAGTAAGTGTGAAGGCATCTCGGGGAACCGCCATAAGGTTTGGCGAATCCCCGATAGGACGCCTTCGCCTACTCAATGCACAAGCAACTCCGCCTGTTGTGCCGGCTCTCGAACCGTCGGCTTTACTCGGAACCAGATGGTGTAGAGCGCAGGCAGGAAGACCAGCGTCAGCACGGTGCCAACTGCGGTTCCACCGATCAGCGTGTATGCGAGCGAGCCCCAAAACACCGAGTAGGTCAAAGGGATGAATGCAAGCACGGCAGCGAGTGCTGTGAGGATAACGGGACGTGACCTTTGTACCGTCGCCTCGACCACTGCGTGAAAATCATCGAGTCCTTCTTCCTTGTTCGTCTTGATCTGGCCGATCAGAATGAGCGTGTTGCGCATCAGTATTCCGGCAAGAGCAATCAACCCTAGGATTGCGTTGAAGCCGAACGGTACATGAAAGAGCAGAAGCGTTGGGACAACACCGGCAAGTCCCAGCGGAGCTGTGAGAATCGTCATGGCCAATGCGGATAAGGACCTAACCTGAATGATGATGACGACCAGCATGCAGACAAGCATGATGGGAAATATCTTGGCGAGCGCGACGTTGGCTTTCAACGATTCTTCGGTGTTGGCGCCAACTTCGATCCTGTAATCCGGAGGCAATTTGGCGATGATGGGCTGGAGCGATTTCATCACCTCCGCTGATACCTGCGGCGGCTGTACCTCCTCGTCATGGTCGCTTTGGACGGTAATGGTCGGCGTACGATCGCGGCGCTTGAGGATCGGATCTTCCTCCTGAATCTCTACGTTGCCCACCTGGCTCAGTGGCACCAGTTTGCCGTCACTGCTTCTCAACGTCATGTTGAGCAACTTGGTGGGATCGAGGCGATTCGGTCCCGAGGTCCGCGCCACTACATCGACGGTGCGAATGTTCTCGCGCACCTGGGTCACGGTAAAGCCGGTCGTCAGGAATTGAATCTGCTGACCGGCATCGTTCGATGAGAGGCCGAGGAGACGAAGTCGATCCTGATCGAGGATGAAGCGCACGGAGGGGGCCCGCTCATTCCAGTCTTCATTGGCCTGACGAACATGGGGATTCGCCTGCATCTTCGCCAACACCTGATCGGCGATGGTGCGGACCACATTCGGGTCAGGTCCCATGACGCGAAACGCTACGGGATACGGAGAGTAAGGACCAAACACAAAGCTCACAGCACGAACACGCGCCTCTGGAGCGAGCCCGCTTGCGACCTCCTGGCGGAGGCGGACCATCAACTTGTCCCTCTCCTTTGCATTGGGAGTGAGGATCATCATCTTTGCGAAGTTAGGGTTCGGCAGCTCCGGATTGTAGGCCAGCCAGAAGCGGGGAGCACCGCCGCCGACATAAGAGCTAACGATCTTCGCCTCGGGCTGCGCCCGCACCCATTTCTCGATTCGGACGACCGTGGCCTGCGTCTGCTCGATCGTCGCGCCTTGCGGGAGCACAACATCTACCAGCACCTCCGGGCGGTCAGAACTCGGGAAGAACTGCTGCTTTACGAAGCCCATCCCAAATACCGACGCGAAGAATATAAGTACCACGGCACCGGCGACCGGAAACTTATGCTCGACAGACCAGACGATCACACGACGCAGCTTCCGATAGCCGGCCGTCTCATAGATCGCTGCGTAACCTCCCTCCAGCGCCTGAATGTTCGGCAGGAGCTTCACTCCCAGATACGGTGTGAACGTGACCGCGACGATCCAGGAAAGCAGCAGCGCAATGCAGACGATCCAGAAGATGTTGCCTGCGTACTCTCCGGCGCTCGACGCCGCGAAGCCGACGGGCATCAGACCGATAATGGTTACCAGCGTCCCCGCAAGCATCGGTGCGGCTGTGTGGCTCCATGCGTAGGCTCCCGCTTTGACTCTGTCCCAACCTTCTTCCATCTTCACGACCATGGTTTCAATCGAGATGATCGCGTCGTCGACGAGCAGGCCTAGCGAAAGAATCAGGGCGCCCAGCGTGACGCGGTCAAGATCTTTTCCGGTGGCCAGCATGACGACAAGGGTCGCGGAGAGCGTGATGGGAACAGCTGCGGCAACAACAATACCGACTCGCCAGCCAAGGCTGATAAGGCTGACGATCATAACGACCATGAGGGCCACGAAGAACTTAAGCTGGAACTCTCCGACCGATTCGAGGATGACCGCAGACTGGTCCGTCACCTTTGAGAGTGCCATCCCGGTTGGCAGGTTCGCCTGAATCTTCTTCTGTTCCGCTTCCAAAGACTTGCCGAGTTCCAGACCGTTGAAGCCATCGCGCATGACGACGTTCAACATCATGGCCGGCTCGCCGTTGTGCCGGACCAGGAAGCTCGCGGGGTCTTCGTAACCACGCTGAACGTCAGCGATATCGGAGAGCTTGAATGTTCGGCCTCCACTGGTGATGGGAGTATCGCGAATCTTTTCGAGATCGTTAAGCGCACCGTCGAGCCGGATGTACACCTGCTGATTCTGGGTGTCGATGGAGCCGGCTGGCGTCACTGCATTCTGCCTGACGAGAGCGTCGAAGATATCGCGCGCACTGATCCCAAGCGTTGATAGCCGCTCATAAGAGAACTGCACGAAGATTCTCTCAGGGCGCTCTCCGAAGAGGTTGACCTTCATCACTCCGGGGACGTGCAAGAGATCCTGACGCAAGGTCTCAGCCTCTCGGGTCAGCAGCCGAGGAGGTAGCCCCGGTGCCTCCAGCGAGTAGATGGCAAACGCAACGTCTGAATATTCGTCATTCAGGATCGGAGGCAGCACTCCCTGCGGAAGCCGCGAAGCCTCATCCTGAATCTTCTTTCGCCCCTGATAGAACTCGTCCGGAACAGCCTTGGGAGGAGTGAAGTCTTTGAGCGTGATGGTCAGGAATGCGAGACCCGGCCTTGTGAATGTTTCCACATGGTCGTAGTACGTGAGTTCCTGCATCCGCTTCTCTAAAGGTTCAGCGACCAGGTCCTGCATCTCTTCGGCAGTTGCGCCCGGCCACGCCGCCACGACGGTGAAGACCTTGACCGTAAAGTGCGGGTCTTCAGCACGTCCCAACTTGAAGTAGGCCAGCGTGCCAGCGAGAATCACCGCGAGGAGAAAGAAGAGTGTGACGGACCGTTCACGGATCGCAAGCGCGGAGAGGTTGATACCGTGCGAGGCCGCCTGCTCTTTTTCAAAGTGGGGCTTTTGAATCTGAAATTCGCTCATCGGATCGCCGCCTTCTCTTCGGCCACACGAACCTGCTGGCCTTCGCTGAGGAGATGTGCCCCGAGGGCGACGATCTGATCTCCCGGATGTACGCCGTCGGAGAGAGTCGCATCCTCATCTCCTAAGCGCGCGATTTTGACTGGCTGAAATGAGACCGTTGAGGCTTTCTCATTCAAGGCCCATACACCGGGTCCCTTGCCACGGTCGGTGATTGCAGCAATGGGCACTGTCATCGCATCCGATCCCGCAAGTCCGGGAAGTTGAATCGTGACCGTTGCGCCCAACGGAGCTTTCGCTTCAACGCCACCGAGAACGTATCGAGCTTCAAAGGTGCGCGTCATCGGGTCCGCGGCATCCGAGAGCTGACGGAGACGAGCGTCAACACTATCGGTCTTGCCGTAGACGATTGCGCGGACGATCGAGCCCAGCGCCGGGCGAATCGTCTCAGGCAGGTTGATGGCAGCTTCGCGTGGACCGGCATGGGCCAGCTTGATGACGGTCTGTCCGGCGGCGACAACCTGCCCCGGCTCTGCGAGTGTCTCGACGACAGTTCCGTCGGAGTCGGCGACGAGGAGGGAGTAGTCTCCTTCGTCCTTCGCTACCTGCGCCTGGGCCTCTACGGCTGCGAGCTGTGCCTGCGCCGCATCAGAGTTTGCTTTGAACTGGTCGTAGGTCGACGCCGAGACCGCTCCGGTGCTTACAAGACCGCGATAGCGTGCTTCATCGGCTGCCGCCTGTTGCGCCTTGGCCTTCGCAGCTTCCACATTCTGCGTCTGCGTTGTGATGGCATGTGCGAAGTCGGTCACGTCGATACGCATTAGCGGCTGGCCGGAGCGGACCGTCTGCCCGACATCGACGAAGCGTTTCGTCACCTTGCCCGGGACGCGAAAGCCGAGGTCGCTCTGAACGCGAGCGGTCACGACACCGGTAAACGAATGTTCGCCGGCCTTCGCGCCGCCGACAGAGATGATGCGAACCAGCTCGGGCTGAGTTCGTGGGTCGGCTTCGATGTGAGACTTGCAACCCGCGAGAAGAGAAGCCAGGGGGATGAGAGCGACGAGCGTGTTTAGGGATTTCCGAATCGACATTTGGTTCCACTCCAGAAAGCAACTGGAATTGAAACTAAATACGAGTGACGAAATTGTCAACTCGTAACTTTATCTCACGGTCAAATTCATGCGGTGAGGGAACGAATCGCAACATTTGCCACAGCGAGGGCTTCGTCTTCGAGGCTCTTGCCGGCCTGCTCCAAAAGCATGGGATGAAAGAACAGATCTGTCATGTTGGAGATCGCCCCGCAGGTTTCTTCCAAGGGGGTCTTACGCTCAAAGTCACCGGACTCCCGGCCCTGGACGATGATCCTGCGGATGAGCTGAAAGCGGGCATCCTTAAATCGAGCCAGGGACCCCCAGCGCTCCTCGAAGGAGACCAGCACCATGTCGTGAATCTTTCTCTCGTCGTTGAGGAAGCCCCAGCCCTTGCTCTCTAAACCTGTAAATACGCGGCGCAATTTATCAACTGGGGACTTTACGGCAGCCACCAGCTCTTCGACCTCCGCCAGCGCCCGGTTCAGGCATTGCGAACAGATCGCTTCGCCCAGAGCCTGTTTGGAATCGAAGAACTTGTACAGGTAGGGAGTGGACAAATTGATGGCCTTCGCGATGTCGGCGAGGGTAGTCTTCCGGTAGCCGTAGAGGCGAAAGTGCTCGTCGGCGGCTTGAAGAATCTGCTGCCGGCGTTTGTGATCGATTGGCCCTCTTTGCCCGGGTGCTCCACCAGCTTCGATGATCGTTTCCTGCTCCATACCCCGATGCTAAACGATCGAGCGACTTGACACAAGGTTACGATTTACGTTATTCATAACTTGCCATGAATGGATCGAACCAATCGCTCTCGTCGAACAACGGCCGCGCAACCAAACTCCTCGCCACCATCCTGGCGGCGATCTTAGCGGCAACCACGCTTCTCACGGTTGGATGTGCGGTAGGGCCAAGGTACAAGCAGCCGGTTGTCAAACTGCAGCCGTACCACAACGCTCCGGAGATCCAGGGACGCACGGATGCTCCTGCGGCTCCAGTGCTCGATACGTGGTGGACGGGGTTCAACGACCCTGCTTTGACCAGGATCGTCGAACGCGCTCTCGCACAGAACCTCGATCTCGCCGCATCGGTAGCGCGCGTCGAGCAGGCACGAGCCGTGGCGAGGCAGGCTGGGGCGAAGCGCTTGCCTAATGTCAATCTCCAGGGAGACAGCAACTCGTTTCGCCAATCCCTGGATAGCCCGTTCGCGCGGTACGCTTCAGCATCCCCGGGATACGACCGCAATCAGAGCTACCTTGACCTGGGCGTGGGAGCGACCTGGGAGGCCGACATCTTCGGAAGTCTGAGACGAGGTGCAGAGGCTGCAAATGCAGAGATGCAGGCTGCCGAAGCGGAGCGTCTGGGGACTCGAGTGTCTGTAGTCGCCGAAGCCGCCGATGCCTATATGCAGATCCGTGGGGCCCAGGTCAGACTCGCGGTTGCAGAGGACCAGATTGCTACCGATGAGCACCTTCTCAAGCTCGTCGCTCAGCGTAAGGGTGCAGGCGTAGCCTCCGATCGCGAACTCGCACAGGCGGAGGCGCTTCTCTCGCAGGCGAAGGCTACCGTGCCTACACTGAACATTATTCTTGAAGCTCAGTTGAACCGGCTCGATGTGCTGATGGGGGCGCAGCCCGGCACGTACGCTGCGGAGTTGAGTACGACCACCGATATCCCTGTTATCCCAGGCATCGCAAACGCTTTGGACGCCTCCGAACTGCTTCGCCGCCGCCCGGATATCATCGCCGCAGAGCGGAGAGTTGCAGCCTCGAATGCCCGAATAGGGGAATCTATCGCCGAGTATTACCCGAAGATCTCTCTTTCAGCGCTCCTCGGAAATCAGGCGATCAGCCCTGGGGACTTGTTCCGCGCGCGGGCCTTTCAGCCTTCCGCGGTAGCTGGTTTACGTTGGCGACTGTTCGACTTTGGGCGAGTGGACGCTGAAGTGAAGCAGGCACGGGGAGCAAACGCCGAAGCTCTGGTGCAGTACCGTAAGTCCGTCTTGCGGGCCACTGAAGATGTCGAGGACGCGTTCAGCGCATTGGCCCAATCCGAGTTGCGGAGCCGTGAAGTTTCTCATGAAATTTCTTCTCTTCAACGAGTGAAGGATCTTTCGGAACAGTCCTACAAAGCCGGCGTCATTCCGCTTACAGATGTGCTCGACGCCGATCGTCAGCTGCTCATTGCGAAGGACGATCTCGCTTCAACCCGGGAGTCTGCTGCACGCGCTGCCGTCAGTTCGTTCAGAGCACTGGGAGGCGGCTGGAGGCTGTAGCGGAGGCAGGTCCTCGCAGCCCTAAGCCATCCTCTTTCCATCCGTGTCCGGGATAAACACCTCGATGAGGGTGCCCCGGTACGGACCGTCTGTTCTCGTACGGACACGAATCGTCCCACCGTGTTTCTTAACGACCTCCGCGCTCAGCCAAAGACCAATTCCGGATCCGTTTGTTTCCTTGGTGGTGTAAAAAGCATGGAAGATTTTTGAAACGATAAGATGCGGAATTCCTGGACCGGAATCGCTGAAGAGGAATCGCACGCCTTTCGCACCTGTGCGCTGGTCGGACGACTCCACGCACCGTGCAATCAAACGTCCACCTACACCCCGCATGGCATCTACAGCATTCGAGATGAGGTTGCCGAACACCTGGCGAATCTCACCGGGATAGACCTTGAGAGGGCGATTGCAGTGTATGACTGAGACGACTTCAATCTTGTTGCTGAGCATCTGCGAGCGAAACATCGCCAGGGTTCCGTCAAGCAGATCTCCAGTGTTTGCAAACACCTGATTTTTTGATTCGCGATGATAGGCAAGGATCTGCTTGGTGATCTCGCTGATTCGAACGAGCTCTGTCGCCGCCTGCGTCAGATAGCCGTGAACATCACTCCCCGCAGGCGTACCTTCTATCGACAGGAAAAGAAGATTGGACATTGCTTCAAGCGGATTATTGATCTCATGAGCGATGACGTGGGCAAGCCGTCCGGTCGCTGCCAGGCGCTCACTCATCTTTATCGTCTCTAAGAGCTTCTTATGATCGGTGATCTCCGTCACGAGAAAGACTGCACCGTTACTGCTCTGTGGGTCGGATTCTATGTTGTCGAAGCGGGCCCTGAACCACCGTGAGTTCCAGGAGACCTCTACGGATCTCCCTCCAGTTCCTTCTTCCAGGAAATCGCTGAAACGTTGTTCGAATCTCGACTCGAAGACCGAAGCAAGAGGAATTCCCTCCACCTCCGATGCAGTCAGGACGAGCGATTCCAGAAAAGTACGATTTGCTCTCAGGATCTTGCCCTCTGAGTCGACGAGCGCAAGGCCATCGCTAAGTCCGTCAAAGGTGGTTTGCCACTGCCGCGAAGATAGATTCGATAGCGTCTCCGCCCGACGCAAGCGAAGAAGCGCGCTGACCTGCGCAAGAAGCACCGTAGGCTCAACGGGTTGCGTCAGGTAGGAATCCGCGCCTCCCTCCAGTGCTTGAACTTTGCTCTCATCAGAAACAAACGAAGCGGAGATTTGCAGCACCGGGATGCTCGCGGTTAAGGGGTTCGACCTTAGACGGCGGCAGACATCGTAGCCCAGCATATCGGGTAGATTTACGTCAGAGATAATGAGGTCGGGAAGAGACATCGCCATCGCCAATCCCTGCGTGCCATTCTCCGCTTCCGCGATGGAATAGCCTGCCCGGGTCAATATATGCCGAAAGATATAGCGGGTCTGTTCCTGGTCATCGATGATCAGGATCTTTCGAGGCGACATAGGTTCAGGCATCACGATCGTCCTTCTTCGTGTGCGCAGCTAGTGTATTCATTAGTTCCCTGACTCTTATGCCTGCATCCGGCAGAGTTAGATTCTGCTTCGGGAAGATTGCGATCGTATTCCCTCTGAAGAAGTCCAACTCGCTGCCATCAAGAACTTTGGTGGAATGCAGAACCACGGGAGTCTCAGCGATATCCGGCGAATTCCTCAGATCCTTGAGCACTTCCAAACCATTTAAGCCCGGCATATAGAAGTCCAGGAAGATGATACTAGGTCTAAGCTCGTGGGCCATTTGCAGGCCTTCGCGACCATCCCTTGCTTCAAATACCTCATATTGAGAATCGGAGATCTCCCCGCGCAGCAGATAACGCGAAACCTCGTTGTCGTCGATCATCAGAATCCGCGGTCGATTCGTCATCGATGTGATCTTTCGCACCGCAGCGATCATCTGGTCGGGGTGAAATGGCTTGGCGAGGTAGGCATCAGCTCCGAGTCCATAGATCTTTCGTTCGTCATCCGAGACGCTCATTACCAGAACTGGTATCGAATTAGACTTATTTTTCAACTCCTGCAAGAAATTCCACGATGTTTCTGCTCGTAAAAGCAAATCCAGAACGACCGCAGCCGGACGGATCTTCGATATCAGTCTCTGAGCCTGGTCGACGGAGGAAACCGAGTATGTTTGAAATCCCGCAGCCGAAAGGTACCGAGCATAGATGAATGCCGTCTCGGAATTATCTTCAACGATTAAAACGAATTGTTTAGCCGGGTCTATCTCCGGCAGTTCTATTTCGACGGGCGGCGCGCTGCCCCGGTAATTCGAAGGAACCTTGAGTATGAAGGTCGATCCCTGGCCCACGACACTTCGAACTTCTACAGTGCCTCCCAGCAGCTCCGCCAGCTTCCGAGAGAGAGGGAGTCCCAGGCCCGTGCCTTTAACTCTTCGCTGCATGCTGCTTTCGATCTGCGCGAACTCCTCGAAGATGACCTGCAGGTCAGATTCAGAGATGCCAATCCCTGTGTCGGCAACGCAGAATTCGACACTTGTGTCGATCCTTTGAGCCGTGACGCGCACCTCTCCGCGCGGAGTAAATTTGATCGCATTGGAGATGAAGTTGCGCAAGATCTGCGAGACCTTCTGCTCGTCTGTAAACAGTGCAGGCAGTTCCTCCGGAACTTCGAAGATCAAACTCAAGGAGCTGTCGGCGAGCAGCGGTTTGAGCATTCCACGAAGAGCGCCAAAGAGATCGGCAGCATCGAAGCTCTTGGGCTTCACTTCCAGGCGACCGGCTTCCACCTTTGCCAGATCGAGAAGATCATCCACCATCTCCGACAACTCATGGGCCGACTTCTGGATGAACCGGATCTGTTGGTCCTGCTCGGAACTAAGTTCGCCATCCATGCGATCCAACAGCATGCGAGTCAGTGCGAGCATGGAATTCAGAGGGGTACGAAACTCATGCGACATGTTCGAAAGGAAGCTGCTTTTTAATTCTGAAGCCCGCCGCAGATAGTCTGCGCGCTCGTCCAGTTCGGCATAGAGAGCGACCACACCCCGGTTGGTGTCCTGCAACTCGCTGTTTAGCTGGACCAGTTCCTCTTTGCGTTCGCGTAGTTCGTTGAGGGTACGGAGAAGTTCGCGATTCTGTGTTTGGAGTTCGTCGATTGGAGTCGCTGGATGTTGTCTCTTCAACTCGGCCGAGACTCGCTGAAGAGTTGCGGCATCGATCGCTTCACCGGCGTGGGGAATAAGCTTTCCGAACTGTACCTTGGTTCCGTGCCGCGTGGTTTCGATTGAGAAGGCGTCCATAAGACGCTTTGTTCCCAGAAGCCCCATCCCCATGCCGGTCTTCGAGCGATAGGAGCCGCCCAGAACCTCGTCAAGGTGAGGAATGCCTCCCCCTTGATCGGTGACCGATATCAAGAACAGGAGACTCGTCTGATCCACGGTGAAGGAGACCGCGCCGCCACGGGCATAGCGGAATGCATTCCGTGCGATCTCGGAGACGGCAGTCGCAATCCTTATCTGGTCATGATGATCGAACCCCAGAGTTTCAGCGATCAAACGTGCTCGTTGCCGGGCGCTGACGACATCCCGTTCGTTGGCGAGCATCAGGCTGTGAAGCTCGTGATTCATTGGAGCGTT
Source organism: Granulicella aggregans (assembly GCF_014203275.1). Classification (GTDB taxonomy): domain Bacteria; phylum Acidobacteriota; class Terriglobia; order Terriglobales; family Acidobacteriaceae; genus Edaphobacter. Next base: position 1,076,454 of record NZ_JACHIP010000001.1, on the reverse strand, counting down.
CCTCCAATCGGTGCCAGCAATACCGTTGCGTCGTCCCTCTTTCTGGCGAAGTCCCGATAAAGCACTCCTGCGATAAGAGCAGGATTTCGGTTTTGCAGTCCAGGATAGGCGGCGAGGCTCGTCTTCGTGCCGAGTCCATCTGAAAACATCAACAAGGTCGTAGTCCGCTCGATTGGATAGCTGTATTCCTGGGGGACCCGCGGCATGATGGCACCCAGGGTGCCATTTTGTGAAACGAGGCTTCTGGAATTTGTGCCCGTGATGAGAGATGCTCCGATATTCCCAACCCCGGCATAGGTAACAACCAGTCGATCGTGGTCCACCACGGCAAGAGACATTGCTGCGCCCCTGGTCTTCTTGAGAGCATCATGCGATCGCGAGATGATATCAAGGACGGGTTCGCGAGAAAAGCGCCGCACGGTTGCGATGGCCTCCTCTGCGGCCTCCGCCGCCCCAGCGCCGTGCCCCAGGCCGTCAACCATCATGTAGAGCGATTGTGAGCTTCCGGCCTCGGTGAAGAAGCCGTCTCCGCATTGAGTCTCGCCATGAACCGGAATGCTCACAATGCCAAGCACCTGTTCCGGCACGGTTCCACGCAGAAAACGGCTCCATTGAACCGTACCCTTGCCAGGTATCGAGTAGAGCGAGGATTGATCGGAGAGGCGGTTGACCGCGCCAAGTCCTTGTCCTGCGGTGCCGACAGTGGAGTACCCATCTTCCATCGCTCGTCCGATGTCTGAAATACCCGGCCCCGAATCCATCCCGAGAATGTCGAGCCAGTTCGTCTCCTTCTTGGTGAAGGGACATATCAAGAGTTCTCCACCCTGGGCGTGCAGCAGGATGTTCGTTGCGACTTCCGTGACCGTGATGCCGATATCGCTGCGTCGCTCCTCGTCAAAACCAAGCTCCTGCGCAGCCAGGTTTGCGGTTCTCCGAGCCTCTCCGATGGAGCTGCGATCCGTGATCAGGATCGATTTCTGTTGTCGCCGCAAAGGTCCACTACTTCCAGCGAATGATCGTTACGGTTGTACCCCGCCCCGGCTCGCTATTGATTTCGAATTCATTCACAAGCCGCTTGCTGCCACTGAGTCCAAGCCCCATTCCACCGGCAGACGTATAGCCGTCCCGAAGCGCGAGCTCGATGTTGGCGATGCCCGGCCCCTGGTCGTCGAAGATCAGCCTGATCCCCTTCTTTGTCCCATTTTCGACGATTTCAGCGGTCATCGTGCCACCGCCGCCGTGTTCCAGCGTGTTGCGAGCCAGTTCACTCGTTGCGGTGACGAACTTCGTCTGGTCGACCAAGCTGAACTTCAGTTCAGCGGCCCAGGACCTTGCCACCTGACGCACTCGAACCACATCGTTCGAGACGTCGATACGATATGTCTCACGCTTCAGAGCCATCAGTCTCTTCGGGCTCCGGTCCCTCGTCCATGTACTCCTGTAGAAGCTGCATCCCGCGCTCGACGTTCAGGGCGGTCTTGATCCCTGGAAGCGCCATTCCGAGTTCAACCAATGTAATCGCCACGGCTGGTTGCATCCCCGTGAGAACTGTCTGCGCGTCGAGCACCCTGGACATCGCCGCAATGTTCGCGAGCATTCGCCCGATGAATGAGTCGACAATCTCCAGTGAGGAGATATCGATCAGGACGCCGCGAGAACCATATCTGGCAATCTGGGATGTCAGGTCTTCCTGCAGCGACATAGCCAGCTCGTCATGCATGTCCACCTGGATCGTGACCAGAAGGCAGTCTCCGACCTTGAGAATAGGTATCCGATCCATACTTAGAGTTCCTTTGGCTTAGGAGCGCTTCCCTTTGTCGAGACGACCGTCTTACCCGAGCGCTGCAGAGCCAATGCAAAGGCGTCCGAGAGCTTCGCTTTCGTCTGAATATCGGTCAGGTCGATACCCAGGTGCACGATGGTCTGTGCAATCGCCGGACGTATGCCGCTCAAATAACAATCCGCTCCCATCAGCCGCGCGGCGGTGATGGTCTTGATGAGATGCTGTGCGACCAGAGTGTCGACCGTAGGCACGCCGGTGATATCAATAATGGCGACCTGGCTATTCGTGTCGACAATTGCCGTCAAGAGAGACTCCATCACGACCTGGGTCCGCGCGCTGTCCAGGGTCCCAATCAACGGGAGCGCGAGGATTCCATCCCAGAGCTTCACCACAGGCGTTGAGAGCTCCAGCATCTCCTCTTGTTGACGCTGAATCGTCAGTTCCCTGAAGCCAATCGCGTTCGTGACGGTCAGCATGGATAGTTTGTCCAGCAGGTTCCCCGCCGCCCATATTTCTGTGACCAACTCGGACGGGTTGGACTTCATGGCGTCCCGCAATGCGTTAAACACGGGCTGCTTCATCGAAAGCACGAAGAGCGCGGTTTCGGCAGGGGTAAATCCCTGATCCATCCGCGACTTCGCTACATCCTTGAGAAATTCCTTCGTAGAGGCGAATGCCGCCGACTGGACATCCGAACTCGTCTGTGAGGCCTCGGTAAAGAGACGCAGCAGCTCGGTCGCCTGCTGCCTGATTTCAGTGTCGCCCATGAGGTCGGTGCGACGTGTACTTGTAGCCATCTCGCTGAGCCACCCTGAAAGAATGGCGGTCTCGTTGGCCTTAATCACTTGCTGGAATGCACTCATTTTAAGTCGCCTCGCCCTAGCTTTACAGGCACCTGATTCTATCGCATCCCCTGCCGACCCAGAGCGAAACTCTGTCGCTTGAGACGCATAAGAAGTTGCGGGCTAGCCGGTAAACGATGCGCACCGGTTGTACTGTCCGTTAATCGCGAGGTGCCGGCTGGAATAGCCGCCAGATCGTGTTCGCCCTGACATCTTCGCTTATGCAGGTCCACTTCGTGAAACCTACGACAAATCTCTTCATTCATGGAGAGGAGTCAATCAAAAGGCGATACGGGGTAAGACGTCGATAGGCTCCATGTCCACTTCTACTTGAAGATCGTGTGAACCCCCACCAAGGATGAGCCCACGAAGCGGGCTGACATCGCCGTAATCTCGTCCCCAGGCCAGGGTGACGTGCCCGTCGGTCGGGGCGATGTCGTTGGTTGGATCCATGTCGATCCATCCGGCCCCTCGGCAATAGGTAGAGATCCATGCGTGAGATGCGTCCGCGCCGATGAGCCTCGGCCTGCCTGCCGGTGGATACGTCCTGAGATAGCCACTGACATAACGGGCCGCAAGTTTGATCGACCTGAGGCAGGCAATCTGAACGTGTGCGAAGTCCTGGCAGACTCCACCTCGCTTCTTGAACACCTCTTCAGGAGTGGTCCGAACCGTCGTCACGCGTGAGTCGAAGCGGAAGTCTTTGTGGATGCGCGAGGTGAGTTCCGTGAGAGCGTCAAGCATCATCCGGCCTGGCGTGAAGGACTCCAGAGCATACGCTGCGAAATCATTCGCGATCCGAATGCGAGGCGACTCGAACTGATACTGGTAGGCGTCGAGTCCCTCGGGAGTGTGATCTTCACGCAACAGGAGGGTCGATTCCTCCCAGGGAAGAGATGCGCGGGCGTCCGGTACCCGATCGCCTGTACGCAGGACTTCGCTGAAGGACTCGACGATAAGCTCCTTGTGAGGCTCTTCGATCGTAAAGAACCAGAGCGCATTCCCGAAGTAGTCGATGCGCTCGTCAAGCGTCTTGGGTTCAGGGAAGATCTTCAGCGAGTTTTGAACGACCTGGTTCTGCTCATAAGATCGCGGCTTCAGGCACGCTACGTGACTGCCCACCGACACCGGAGAGACATACCTGTACGTCGTTCGGTGGTTGATCTTGTAAAGCATGGCCTACTTCATTGTCCCATGGTGATTGGAAGAGTTCGTGCGTGGCTGAAGTAGCGGCTGGACAGGTTGTTCGACCAGGACGGCAGCAGCTGTTCAAAGTCGGCGAGTAGCCGGTCGAGCCGCCCAAGCGCTGCATTGCGGCGTCCAAGCTTGTCCTGGGCGGGATAGAGCATCGCCTGGAGGTCGAGGCTGCGAAGCCGGTTCAGCGCGTTCACCATGGTCTTCAGGTCGCCGGTATCGTGCCGGGGCAACTTCTCATAGAGTTCCACAAGGTGCTCGATCTGGAAGGCAAGCGAGCGGGGGTTGGTCTCATCCATCATCAGTACATCGATCACAGCAATCGGCTGAAGTGTGGTGTAGTACCGAGTCCGATAGGTTACGGAACTATCCGCGACATCAAGTAGATAGGCGAGATAGTCCCAATTCTCCGCGGAGAGCGGACGGGTGATGACGCGAAGCTGCCGCGTCATGTAGATCGCCCGCTCGAGTCGCCTGCCGATGCTCATGAACAACCAGCCCGAGCCGCGAATGAGGTTCTCCCGCTCCATGCCGGAGAAGGCGGAGAGCAGCTCCAGGCACCCGGTGAGCATCCCGGAATACTCGGCTAAAGGCACGCCCGGCTCTGCGTCCATTGCCGTGCGAAGTTGTCCGATGAGCAGCGTCAAGTCGGCGGACAGGCGCTCGCGCACATTGCCGCCGATGCGCCCCACTTCAGCCAGAGTGCTTGGCAGACTGTCCCAGCGCTTGATATCGGTAAGCATCGAAAGAAGTTCTTTTTCGAAGAGAGCAAAGGTGGTCGCCGCAAGCTTCGTCTTGCGAAGTTTGCTCTTGCTGGAGCCGAGACTGCTGTGCAGACTCATAAGCCCGCCAAGCTCCGATACCTCCCCGTGCCGAACCTTGGGGACCAGGCAGCGCAGGATGCGGGCGATGTTTTCGGCGCGCTCGACATACCGGCCAAGCCAGAAGGTGTTGTCGGCGACGCCGCTGGGGACAATGTGGGAGGCGCGGCGCAACTCCAGGGGCTCGTTGACGGGCCGCAACATGCTGAACGTATCCACCGGATCGTTTGAGAGCACCCAGGCGTCCTTACTATGGCCGCCACGCTGCATCGAGACCACCGTGCCATCGGCCTCGGAGACACGGACGAGACCGCCGGGGAGCGCGATCCAACCATTTGGCGTATTCAGTACGAAGGTTCGGAGAACGATGCTCCGAGGGTTGAGGCGATCATCCTCCCAGACTGGGGCAGTCGAGAGCGTCACCTGCTCTTGAGCGACATACTCGTGCGGGAAGGCGCGTACACGTTCGATGAGTTCGGCTTTTTTGGCTTCGGGAAGCTCCGATCCGAAGACCGGCTCCATGCCGCGTGAAGGGAAAGCTGGCTTCACGACGACGGAATCGAGATGGTTGAGGACCCAGTCCAGCGCGCGATCCTGACCGCACCACCAAGTGGCCACAGACGGCAGCTTCAACTCTTCTCCCAGCAAGTGCCTTGATAGACCGGGAAGGAAAGGCATGATGGCGGCGGACTCGATCAATCCGCTCCCCAAAGCGTTTGCGACCGTCACGTTGCCGGCAACGATCGCCTCTACCAGCCCAGGGACGCCAAGCAGCGAATCACCGCGCAGCTCCAGTGGATCGCAGAATCCGTCGTCCACCCGGCGCAGAATCACGTCCACCTGCTCCAGCCCGCTGACTGTCTTCAAGTAGAGGCGGCGATCGCGCACAGTCATATCTGAGCCGACCACAAGCGTGAACTGGAGATACTTTGCCAGGAACGAGTGCTCGAAGTAAGTCTCGTTATGCGGCCCCGGCGTGTACAGCACGATGCGTGGATTCTCGCGCGGAGCCATGGCGATGAGCGCCTCGCGCTGCGCACGGAAGAATGGAGCCAGGCGTTTTACGTTGGACTCGCGAAAGAGCTCAGGCAGAAGGTCGGAGACGATGGTGCGATTCTCCAGGGCGTAGCCGCTGCCCGACGGAGCCTGCGTGCGGTCCGCCAGCACCCACCATTTGCCATCCGGCGAGCGAGCCAAATCGACGGCCAGCATATGAAGATGGCTATGCTTCGGAACTGGCACGCCGACGAGGGGCCGCAAGAATGAAGGATTGCCGTACAGGAGCGCCGCAGGAAAATGCCCGTTCTTCAGCAGGTTCTGGTCGCCGTAAAGGTCTTCAAGCAAGCGGCTGAGGAGCTCTGCGCGCTGAATGATGCCGGCCTCGATAAACTTCCATTCTTCTTCGAGCAGCAACAGAGGTACGACATCCGTCTTCCACGGGCGGTTCACGCCCAGCGGATCGCCGTACATGTTGTAGGTGATTCCGTTTTCGCGGATGCTCCGTTCGGCAAGCGCCCAGCGTCGCCGCAATTCCTCGGTGCCCAGCTGGTCGAGCGAGTGGATCAGTGGCTCCCAATGCGGGCGTGGACGCACGCCGTCAGTCGACGACTCTTCGTACGTCGTTCCGTAGCGGAGCGCGGTCTGGTAGAGGTCGCCGATCAAGGCACCAGCTCCTTTGGCCCGAAGTCGAGCGATGCACCCGGCGCCGGGAAACGCAGATCGAGCGTCATGGGATAGACAGGATTTTTCTCTTCCGGGGGCGTGAGCATCGGCTCCGACGGCGGCTCAGATACCACGAAGCGCTGCAACTTGCGAATCTTCGCCTCCTCCGCATCGCGCGGCCGGGCGGTATAGATCGTTCCATCCGGCGCTGCCGAGAAGTATGTGCAGCGCGCGATCGCACGGTTCTTCCACGTATCGATCAGGTCGAAGGTCAACGGGGTATGGATGGGAATGGTGGGGTGCAACGTGGCGGCTAGCCGACGAGCGCGGTAGCGGATGCCCGCTATGGCTTCGCCCTCGGCTCCAGTCGAGGTCAAAGGTACGCGGCGTCCGTTGCAGGAGACCACGAAGCGCGAGCCCGATGGCAGCCCGGCCACCTTGAGCTGCATGCGCTCGAGCGATGAGTCCACGCTGCGACCTGTGCCGCCAGCGCTCGTCTCTTCTGCAAGAACGTTCCAGGGCTCAAGCGCCTGACGAAGCTCCAGCGTGACGCCCTCCGCTGTGACGCTTCCGATCTTCGGAAAGCGGAACTCGAGGTGGGTGCGGAACCAGCTCTCTTCAAACTCCAGGCCCACCGAGCGAAGATAACGCAGGACCTCCTTGAAGTCGTCGTGAACAAAGTGCGGCAGCATATAACGGTCGTGCAACGTGCCTTCCCAGCGGATAAGCTCGCCAGTGAAGGGCTGCTTCCAAAGTGTGCTGACGAGCGCTCGCACCAGCAGCATCTGGACCAGTCCCATGCGGAAGTGCGGAGGCATCTCAAACGCACGCAACTCCAGCAGCCCGAGACGTAGCCCCTGTCCTTCGGGTGGGTACATCTTGTCGATGCAAAATTCTGCCCGATGCGTGTTGCCGGTCACATCCACCAGCAGATTACGGAATAGACCGTCGAGGATGTACGGCGGAACATCTCCGCCCGTCAGCTGGCTGAAGGCGACTTCAAGTTCATACAGCGCGTCCACGCGGGCTTCATCGACACGCGGATGCTGGCTGGTCGGCCCAACGTACATGCCGGAAAAAAGATACGACAACGAAGGATGCCGCTGCCAAAAGGTGACCATGCTGCGCAGCAGGTCAGGCCGGCGAAGGACGGGGCTTTCTGTCACGGACTTGCCGCCGAGCACGATGTGGCTGCCGCCGCCGGTAGAAAGATGGCTGCCGTCATAGGCGAACTTGCCCGCGATCAAGCGGTTGCCGTGCGTCTCTTCATGCAGGATTGCGTTGAGCTCTTCAAGATCGTCCCAGTTCGCCGTAGGCGGCAGGTTCACTTCCAGCACGCCGGGGTCCGGAGTGAGCCCGTAGAACCGCAGCCGCGGATCATACGGCGGCGGATAGCCCTCCAGCCACACCGGCATGCCAAGGTGCTTGCAAGTGTCTTCGACTGCAGCAATCAGGTCGAGATAGTCCGCAGCCACAGGCGTGTAAGGAAGGAAGACGTGGAGGCGGCCTTCCACTGCCTGAACGCACAGGGCGGGGCGGATGAGTTCCGGTGCAGTCTCTGCCGTGCTCGACAGCGGAGGCAGGAGATCAGGGTTAGGTTCAATTGCGAAGAGTTCCGGATGCCGGGCTGGCGACGCAGGCAGTTCTTCCGTCTCGTAAGTGAGTTCATCCGGAGCGACGAAGGGCACGAGATCGGCGGTGATGCGGTAGCCGATGGGCGAATCACCGGGGAAGAGGATCAGTCGCTCCGGGCGCTCGAACCATAGCTGGCTCGACCACGCGAGGCGGCCTTCAGGCTGGCGACGACGCAACGGAAGAATGTATCCGGTAGGTTCGTCGGCTTGGCCCGGTTCAAATGCGGGAAGGATGCTCTGACGGGTGACTTGAAGACGGTGTGAGAGTGCTTCGAGGAAGCGCCGACTGTCATCTATGCCGAAGCTGGTGACATCATCTTCCCAAGCAATCAGGTTTCCATTCTCCCAGATGGGCACGCCATCAACGCGGGAGACACAGAGGTAGGCCCAGCGTGGTAGAGGCTCCCCGGGATACCATTTGCCCTGGCCAAAGTGCAGCAGACCGCCGGGGGCAGTACGCTCGCGCAAGCGGCGAATCAAGATCAACGCCCGGGTGCGTTTGATCGCGCCCAGCGCTTCGAGGTTCCACTGTCCGCTTTCGGGCTCGTCCACGCCTACAAAGGTCGGCTCACCGCCCATCGTCAGCCCCACGCCCTCATCGGCCAACCTGCGATCGACCTCATGCGCCACCTCGCGCACCTTGGCCCACTGCTCGTCGGAAAATGGCTTCGCAAGGTTGGGCGCTTCGTTCAGGCGCCGAACAGACACGTTGAAGCTGAAGTCCACCTTCGCTGGTTCCACCGTGCCCCCGATTGGAGCCGCCTGTGAGGGGTTCGGAGTACAGACCAGCGGAATATGTCCTTCGGCGGTGAAGAGGCCAGAGGTCGGGTCCACGCCGATCCATCCTGCACCGGGAAGGAAGACCTCGGCCCAGGCATGCAGATCGGCGGAGTCAGTCTTTGGCGCCGCCGGATCCGCGTTGCCGGGATTGTCCGGAGCCAGCTGAATCAGGTATCCCGAGACAAAGCGCGCCGCCAGTCCTCGCGATCGGAATAGCTGTACGAGCAACCAGGCAGAATCGCGGCAAGATCCGGTGAGCTGATCGAGGGTCTGCTCGCAGGTCTGCACGCCCTGCTCCAGGCGCACGGTATATCCGATGCGGTCACGCACCCGCGCTGCCAGGCTTCCGACGAACGCAACTGTGCTCTGTGGCTCTAGAGGGATCTCTCTCAGAAGGGCCTTGAAGAGTGGGCCTGCGGGCGCAATCGAGCGATACGGCTCAAGGTTCTGCGCCAGATCGTCTGGATATTCAAACGGAAACGTCTCAAAACCGGGATCAAGGAAGAACGCGAACGGATTGATCGGCGTCATGTCCGCAACCAGGGTCACATCGACGACAAACTCCGATACCTTCTGCGGAAAAATCACGCGTGCCAGGTGATTGCCCAGCGGATCGAACTGCCAGTTCAGGATGTGCTCGGCCGGTTTCAGCTTTAACGCATAGCGAATGATGGGCGTTGCACAGTGCGGCGCGGGCCGCAACTGGATGACCTGGGGCCCAAACGAGACCGGTCTTTCATATCGATAGGCGGTTCGATGATGGAGCTCTACAGTTTTGTCCATGGATATCTCATGCTATATGTTGCATCAGACATGTATAGCGTCTATCGAACGACGGGCAATCTTTCTCGGTTCAGCCAATCCGATTCGAGAGCCGCTGCGATACGCAGAGCCGCGCTAAACTTGTGATTCGCGAAGACGACTATTCGACCTCAACTTAACTCAGGAGTCTTCTTTGCTCATTTTTTCCGACTTCGACATTCAATTTCGTCTCCCTGCCCCAACGGCGATCGTCGCCATGCTTCATCTGCATCCTTCGGTCGAGCCAAATCTGCGCTCCGGCAATCAGCTTGTGATCGAGTCGCTGGACGATCCCTTCAGTCACAGCCCGTCGTCGACCGACTACACGAAGTCGATCGTCCCCTCGCGCGAGTACACCGACGCTTTCGGAAACCGCTGCGCGCGCTTTATTGCTCCTGCTGGATACTTGTGGCTGTCTGGTTCCAGTGTGGTGGATGCCGATGAAGGTGCAGACCAGCCTCATCCCGACGCGAAACAATCCGAGATCGACGATCTGCCCCCCGAAGTACTGCAGTTTCTCCTGCCCAGCCGCTATTGCCAGGTTGACCAGTTCGGCGCACTTTCGCACGATCTGTTCAGCCAATATCCATCCGGATGGGAGCGTGCCGTGGCCATCCGCGATTGGGTGCATGAGAAGGTAGCTTTCAACTACAACGCCGCCCGCCCCACCAAGACTGCCATGGATGTGCTGACCGAGCGAGTGGGCGTCTGCCGCGATTTCCAGCATCTAGCCATCACGCTGACGCGCTGCCAGAACATTCCTGCCCGCTATGTCACCGGCTATATCGGGGACATCCGCCGACCCTTCAGCGGACCGGGCGACTTCAGTGCGTGGTATCAGGTGTTTCTTGATGGCAAGTGGATCGATCTGGATGCTCGCCACAACTTTCGCCGGTTGGGAAGGATCCTCATGGCAACGGGACGCGATGCCGCCGATGTTGCCATCACGACCAGCTTCGGGACTGCTCACCTGACCCACTTCTATGTGGATTCGAGGGAGATCGACGCAGAGGGGAAGACATTGCCACTGCCATCAGCCGGTCTGAGGGAGAACGGCGACCTGCCTGTGGCCGAGCACAGCACTCCGACTCAAACGAACAGCGAGTCGAGTCCTACACAGACTCAATCGGCTACATCCTAATGGCTCTTCTTTGGGAGTTTCAGCAAACCCAGCCTGGCAACTGGTATGCAATGGAGCTCCGCTTTTTCCCGCGAAGGTCGTCTGCTTGTACTCGCGCCGAAGAATCTACGAGAGCAGATCTCTGTGCCTGGAGTGGCGAACCGCACGCTACAATTCCGTAAAGTGTAACGGGGAGCGTGCGATGGGTTACGCAGAGTTGGGGTTGCCGTTACCAGGTCAAGAGCCATGGCGAGCGGACTTGGGCCATGCGAACGGGATCGATCTTCATGCCCAGTACCACTCCGAACGGACCGGGGGAGATTTGTTCGACGCGGTAGAGGTGGGGCCGCGCGTCGCTTTCCTTTTGAGTGATATTGCAGGCAGAAGGCCCGAGCTCGATCCAATCTCGGCGGAGATGCAAAGAGCATTTCGGGCGGGCTCTGCGGAAGCCTTCAGCGCCGTCGACGTGAACCTGATGGAAGCCACGGAGATGTTAGTCCATGCGATCAACCAGGCAATGATGGCGGTGGCGAAAGGGGCTCGTTTCGCCCCGACGATGGTTGGTTGCTACGATGCGCAGCTTGGAGTGCTCGCATACATCAATGCCGGCGGCCAGACGGCGTTGTTTCGCGATTCACAAGGCACCAGGGCTTTGCCGAATGCGTCCGTGCCGCTCGGACTATTTAGTCACCTGCCATATGACGCTTCGATTCAAGCATTTGAGCCGGGGGCAATGCTGATGGTGGTGACTAAGGGCGTTACGGGCAGCATGGCGAACAAGAATCCGTTTGGTCCGAAGAGAGTCATTGAACTGCTAGAGAGCGCGAACTATAAGTCCGCGAGTGGGGCATGCCAGGCGGTGCTGGCGGCTGCGCATCGGTTTGAGAAGAATCGCTGGGAGTGGGTGCCATTCAGAGGGAATTCGGTACGAGAAGATATGACCGCCTTGGCTCTAGTGCGGATCATCTAGGCCTGGGCAGCGAGCGCATCGTTCAAGAGGATCGCAGGAATAGACGCAGATCGCGGAGGTTGTTTCCCGTCGGCCCGGTTTTGACCAAAGCCCCGATTGCATTCAACAGCGGATCCGTATTGAATTCGAGCAGGGCATCCTCGACAGAGAGACCAAGCCTGTTCGCCTCCTGAACTGTATGTTGATCGCAGATGGCGCCTGCAGCGTCGCTGCCGCCGTCGATGCCATCGGAACCAGCACTGAAGATCGTGACATCTTCTCCGCTCAGAGCGGCCTGCTCCCCACACCACAGGGCAAAGTGCCCGTTCCGTCCGCCCAAGCCCGGTACGGCTGGTAATTGGACGCCGATCTCTCCCACCGAGATGAGACAGCTCTTTCGATACTTCTCAGCGAGCATCCTGCTGCGGTCGAGTAGGTAAGCTCCAGCCTTGCGGTACTCCCACTCATCGCATGTGTTGTCGATCACGACGTGAAAGCCTGCGGCACGCGCATGAACGGATGCTGCTTCGGCAAGGTCATCACTTGAAAGCACTGTTCGCCATTGAGACCGAGCAAAGATCGGCTCGTCCGTGCGAGGTGTCTCCGGGCATTCAGGGCTTTCAAGAAAGGCCCTGACGCTTTGAGGGACCTGCGAATGCTGACCCAACTCATCGAGTATGTGCAGGCAGTCTGCAAGCGTAGTGCTGTCAGGGAGTGTTGGGCCCGATCCAATTGCGTCGGGGGTGGATGTCGGGACGTCCGAGACGAGCAGTGTCAGTTGAAATCGGGCTGCTGAAGCGGCCTCCGCGAGACGCCCGCCTTTTACCGCCGAAACATGTTTCCGCAATGCATTCATGCGGGCAATCGACAGGCCGGAGCTGATCAGGGTGTCGTAGAACGAGTCTATGTCTCGAAGAGAGATTGACTCGTGGATCGGTTGCTCCATCATGGCGGACGCGCCTCCGCTGATCAGGAACACGAAAACGCTTCTAGCGGTTGCAGTACTTAGCATCGCGAGAGCGGCTTGGGCTGCGTCCAGGGAGACAGAGTCCGGGATGGGATGCGCACCCGCAAAGAATTCGGTGTTGGGCCAATCCGTTTTGTGATGCGCAGGTCCGACAACAATTCCGCGACGCCGCAGGCTCCGCACCGGGTTGAGGACCTGTTCGATAGCGGAATACATGGTGGCTGCAGCCTTGCCAACGGCGATCGTGATGACCTCATCCACCTCAGAGAAGGGAATCACAGATCCGGAAAGAACGAAGGAGTCCGCACTGACAGAGACCTGCGACGAGACGCGATGGCCGAGGTCAACCGTCTTGAGTGAGTTAGCGAAGATGGTTCGCGCGATCTCTGCCAGTTCCGTCAAATGTTTATGCCTCCCCTGAATGGCCCGTCTCGCCTCGCAATGACAATGTAAAGCGGTTGAACGTATCATGATCGCCTTACAGATTGAACCTCATGCAGCGTTCTTCGCTTCGTCGTGATTTTTTTGTCTAAGGAGCAGTCCTGAGCCTCTCCAGCCGCGGTTCCAATCTAACGCCTCCTTGGGTTTCCGCGCAGCCAGAGACAGCCCACGCGAATACGCTAGCGGTGCTCGGTCGCCGATGGTGGTACGTTCTGCCCGCTGTCTTCATCACTTATAGCCTCGCCTATCTGGATCGTGCGAACTACGGGTTCGGCGCAGCGGCTGGCCTGGCCGCGAGCCTTCGGATCGACGGCAGGCAGAGTTCCTTGCTGAGTGCGCTGTTCTTTCTGGGCTACTTCATCTTTCAGGTGCCGGGTGTGATCCTCGCCCGCAAGCGGAGCGCGACCAGGCTTGTGGCCCTCTCGCTCGTCGCCTGGGGATCTCTGGCAGCCATGACGGGCGTGCTTCACAGCTTCTGGATGCTCGCTCTCGTAAGGTTTTTGCTTGGCGTCGCGGAGAGCTTCATCTTTCCCGCGATGTTGCTCCTCATCACGCGTTGGTTCACCCGGCAGGAGCGGTCGCGCGCCAATACGATTCTGATGCTTGCGAATCCGATCACCGTTCTGTGGATGTCAGCCATTACGGGCTTTCTCATTCAATCGATAGGGTGGCAGCGAACGTTCATCATCGAAGGCATTCCTTCCATCCTCTGGGCGTTTGGATGGATCGCAATCATCCGCGACCGGCCGGGCCAGACGAAGTGGATGACGCCTGGCGCCTCGGCCGCGCTTGAAGCACAACTGGACGCCGAACAGAGTTCGATCGCGCCCATCGGCAGCGTTCGACTTGCGCTGCTTCGCCGCGATGTTCTCCTACTCATCGCGGCGTACTTCTGTTGGAGCCTCGGAGTCTACGGCTTTGTGCTCTGGCTCCCAACTATGGTGCGGCAGGGTGCAGCACTCTCCATGGGAAGGACCGGACTGCTGTCGGCAGCACCTTATCTCGTCGCTGTTTTGCTGATGCTGCTCGTCTCGCGCAGGTCAGATCGCACCCTGCGCCGGGTTTCGATGATCTGGCCGTTTCTGCTGAGTGCGGGCCTTGGGCTCTTCTTCTCATTCGCCTTCGCGCAGAGCAGCTTTGCCTTTGCCTTCGCTGGGTTGGTCGTCGCGGGTGCCTGCATGTACACGCCGTACGGTCCCTTCTTCGCAGTGGTTCCGGAGCTTGTGCCGCGCAACGTTGCCGCAGAGGTTCTTGCCACAATCAACAGCTCTGGGGCTCTGGGCGGGTTCTTTGGAAGCTACGCAGTCGGTTGGCTGCAGGCTGTCACGGGCAGTTCGCGTGCGGGATATCTTCTTATGGCGATGTCGTTTGTTTGTTCTGCGGCACTGATGTTCTTCGTGCGCGATCCAGGTAGATCAGGTCGAGGTAAGGTGGTCCAGGCACATGCTCACTGATGCCGAAATTCTCGATAGCAGTCCGGCACTCTTCGCCGATGTGAAGACCCACGCGCCGGGCCCAAGCGGTTCGCTGCCCATCACACCGGAGATGCTGCTGAACGAACCCTCGGGCAATCTCTTTGGTCTGTCGCAAAACGCAGGCATGGGATGGGAACCCGCACGGCTGCTCGACCCCGAGTTTCTTATTCTGAGTACGCACGGCGGAATGCGCGCGCAGGATGGTACTGCCATCGCGCTTGGATTTCACACCGGCCATTGGGAGGTAGGACTGCTGGTGGCGGAGGCGGCGCGCGAACTTCGCAATCGACACGCCATTCCTTTTGCCGGCGCATGTACCGACCCCTGCGACGGACGGACCCAAGGCACGGCGGGGATGCTCGATTCGCTGGCCTATCGCAACGATGCGGCCATGGTGTTGCGGCGGTTGATGCGATCGCTGCCGACGCGGAAGGGCGTGCTCGGTATCGCCACATGCGATAAGGGACTGCCCGCGATGATGATGGCGCTTGCCTCCTCGGGCAGCTATCCCAGCATTCTGGTGCCCGGGGGCGTGACTTTGTCGCCCGAAGGGGGCGAGGATGCAGGCAAGATCCAAACCATCGGCGCTCGCTTTGCGCAGGGCCAGATCACGCTGGAGTATGCGGCGGAGATGGGTTGCAAGACGTGCGCCTCTCCGGGCGGGGGCTGTCAGTTTCTGGGCACTGCGGCTACGGCACAGGTCGTCGGAGAAGCGCTTGGGCTTTCGCTGCCGCACACAGCGCTGGCGCCTTCGGGACAGCCTATCTGGCTCGATGCGGCGGCACGTTCGGCGCGGGCTCTACTGCGCATGGCGAAGTTAGGAATCGGCACACGAGACATTCTCACGCCTGCCGCCTTGCGCAACGCGATGGTGGTTCACGCTGCTTTTGGAGGATCGACCAATCTCCTGCTCCACATCCCGGCGATTGCTCACGCCGCAGGTCTTCCTCGTCCGAGCAAAGACGACTGGGCCTCGATCAACCGGCAGGTTCCGCGTCTCGTCGATGCGCTGCCCAACGGTCCGCACGGCTATGCCACAGTGCAGGTCTTTCTTGCGGGAGGCGTGCCGGAGGTGATGCTTCATCTGCGCGAGGCTGGTCTGCTCGACACTGCGGTGCGAACAGTGTCAGGCAATACGCTCGATGAAGTCCTCGACTGGTGGAAGCAGAGTGAACGCCGCGCCGCTCTTCGAGCGCGGCTCATGGACCTCAATGGCATCGATCCCGACGACGTCATTCTCTCGCCTGATCGCGCACGCGCGAGCGGCATGACTGCCACCGTCTGCTTCCCCTCCGGCAATCTCGCTCCCGAAGGTTCGGTTATCAAGAGCACCTCCATCGATCCGTCACTCATCGATGAGGAGGGCGCGTACCGGCACTCCGGTCCGGCGCGCGTCTTCATCACCGAGGCCGCTGCGATCGACGCTATCAAGAGGGGCAACGTCTCACACGGCGACGTGATTGTCCTGATCTGCGGAGGTCCGGCCGGTGCCGGTATGCAGGAGATCTATCAGGTCACTTCCGCACTCAAGAATCTGCCCTTCTGCAAACACGTCGCGGTACTGACCGATGCTCGTTTCAGTGGTGTGTCAACTGGCGCGTGCATTGGGCACATCTCTCCTGAAGCGCTCGCTGGAGGGCCAATCGGCAAGGTGCGTGAGGGGGATGTGATTGAGATCGCCGTCGACAGACGGGCACTGCATGGCTCCATCGACTTAGTAGGCGAAACGGATGAGAAATTCACTCCGGAAGAAGGCCGCCGACGCCTCGAGGCGCGCGCACCGCGTTCGGATCTCGCAGCACATCCAGACCTGCCCGATGACACGAGGCTATGGGCAGCGCTGACCAACGCAAGCGGCGGGGTCTGGGGCGGCTGCGTGTATGACACGGACAGCATCCTCGCCCAGTTGGAACGCGGTGCTGAGACAGAAGCACGACACCCAATTGAAAGGAAGATCGACGCATGAAGCTATACAGAACCACCCAAGGCATCCTGGTCGAAGCTGAGGGTAGCTTCCACACTCTTCCTAACAGAGGCTGGAGCGAACTTCTCGCCGACCCAGACCTCTTCTCGATTGCGCGGCAGGCGGCCGAGACTGCACCGGTTCAAATGGGCGCGGCATCGATTATCGCTCCTATCGTCGAGCAGGAAGTCTGGGCGGCGGGCGTCACTTACTTTCGCAGCCGGGATGCTCGAATCGCCGAGAGCAAGGAGGCTGGTGGAAGCTCATTTTATGATCGTGTCTACGCCGCAGAGCGACCTGAACTGTTCTACAAGGGTGCGGGATGGCGGGTGATCGGGCCCGGCGGGGCAGTGCGGATCCGGTCCGATGCAAGCTGGTCGGTACCCGAGCCTGAGCTCGCGCTGGTGATCAATCCATCCGGAAAGATCGTCGGCTATACCATCGGCAATGACATGAGTTCGCGAGATATTGAGGGCGAAAATCCGCTCTATCTGCCGCAGGCCAAGGTCTACGATGGAAGCTGTGCGCTGGGTCCGGCGATTCTTCTTGCCGACGAACCCCTGTCGAAATCAATCAGCATCGAGATTGAAATCCAGCGTAAAAGTGCAGTTATCTTCCAAGGAAACACTACGCTTGCTGAGTTAAAGCGAGAGCCAACGCAACTTGTCGAATACCTCTTCCGCGACCAGGGATTTCCGCATGGCGTCTTCCTGATGACAGGGACCGGCATCGTTCCCGGCGACGACTTCACCCTGCTCTCCGGCGACGTCATCCGCATTTCGATCGCCGGGATCGGCATTCTTGAGAATCACGTCGCGTAACAGCGGCGACGTCAATCAGAGTAGGTTGTTGACCGCGTTGGACTGACGTGAAAGCGAAAGTGTAGTCTTCTTTGCGAAGAGAAGGAGACTGCAATGCTGCGTCGTGATTTTGTGCGCGCGCTGGTTTCGGTTGGATTGTTGCCGAAGGCGCTGCTCAGTCAGCAGACACCAAAGTCTGCGCCTCCGCCGCCTGCGCCGGTGCCCTGGACGCTGGGGCTGAATCCGAAGACGCCGCTTCCTGTGACCGAGACGGCGGACGGGATCGCTACAGGCGAAGCGATTTTTTTTACGGTCGCGCAGATGGCGGCGATGACACGGCTGTGCGAGTTGCTGCTGCCCGCGATGGCCGGTAAGCCTGGAGCAGTGGAAGCCGGGACGCCAGGGTTTCTGGACTTTCTGATTGGGAAGTCCGGCGAGACTCGGAAGAAGGTCTACAGCGGGGGGCTGGAATGGCTGAACGCGGAGGCCATGCGCAAGTACAAGCGGAGCTTCGCAGAGCTCGATGCGACGCAGGCGGATGCGGTGATCAAGCCGTGGCTACGCATCTGGATGTCTGATCATCCTCCGACGGAGGCTCATGCGGACTTCATCAACATTGCGCATGAGGACATACGAACTGCGACGATGAATTCCAAAGCGTGGGACGATGCGAGCTCGGCAGCGGGGCAGGACTGGGTGACGGGCGGGCTGTACTGGTCGCCGATTGAGCCGGATCTGGCGGGGCTTGGAGCGACGGCGACACACCTGCCTCCCCATGTGATGGCGGTGCCGAAGGCGGCGCATAGTATGCCTTCTTATCCGCGTTGAAAACAATGCAAAGACTATAGGGACGATGACGGACAAAAGCTTCGATGTATTGATTATCGGGTCGGGCCATGCAGGCGGGATGGCGGCGAAGGTGCTTACAGAGAAGGGCGCTAGGTGCCTGATGCTGAACGCGGGGCCAGTGGCAGACGTGGCTCGGGATGCGAAGCGGAAGCCTGCTTACGACTTGCCGTATCGCGGGTTCAAGCCGCCGGGGAGGTTGGAGCATGTCTTCCAGGCCAGCGAGTTCAATGCGAATGTGTGGGTGGATGAGCAGGAAGTCCCCTACACGTTCGATCCGGCAAATCCTTACAACTGGGTGCGGGTGCGGCTGTTTGGCGGAAGGTCTCTCTTCTGGTCGCGGCAGTCGTTCCGACTGAGCGACTACGAGTTCAAGGGCAAGTCGTATGACGGGTTCGGTGAGGACTGGCCGATCTCGCTTGCGGACCTTGCGCCCTACTACTCGCGTGTCGAGGACATCTTTCAGGTGGCGGGCGCGAAGGATGGGCCGCCTCAGATGCCGGATGGGAACTTTGTCCCGGTGGATGACGTTTGGTCGGAGTCGATGGATCGGTTTGTGAAGGCAGCGAAGCCCCATGGGATGCCGGTATGCAAACAGCGTCGGGCGCAGGGAAGAGATGGGCTGGCTAGTTCGGTGAACCTGCTGCTGCCGGATGCGGAGAAGACCGGCAAGCTGACCTCGATTGCGAATGCGGTAGTGCGGGAGATCACGGTCGACAAGAATACGGGGCTGCCGGATGGGTGCCACTTCGTCGATAGGCTTTCGCGGCGCGAGATGCATGTGAAGGCGCGGGTGGTGGTGCTGGCGGCGGGGACGCTCGAAAGCACGCGGCTGCTGCTGAACTCTGGGTTGGGAAACTCCAGCGGCGCGATAGGCCACTATCTCATGGACCAGGTGTACGGGCCAGGAGTGACGTGCTCAGTCCCGGAGGCAAGAAACGGGAAAGCGACGAAAGCGCTAATGGGCGGCGGCGCGATCGTGCCCCGCTTCCGCAATATCGACACAAAGCATGATGCGTTTCTGCGGGGGTACGCGCTGAATGTAACAAGCAGCATGGGCGGGCTCGACCCGCGGAACTTTGCAGCGTATGGGACGGAGTTGCAGGAGAAGCTGCGGGAGTATCACGGCAGCGCCTTCTACATGAGCATGATGGGTGAGGTGCTGGGTCGGCATGAGAACCACGTGCTCATCGACAAGCAGAAGGTGGATGCCTGGGGGATCCCAGTGCTGCGGATCGAGACGAAGTACACGGACAACGAATACAAGATGGCCAAGGACGCTATCGCGGTGAGTATCGCGGTGGCCGAGGCAGCGGGATTCGAGGTTCTGGCGAAGAACGAGGTGCCGAATCCGCCGGGCTACAGCATTCACGAGGTGGGGACGTGCCGGATGGGTGATGATGCGAAGACGAGTGTGCTGAACAAATGGTGTCAGAGTCATGACCACAAGAACTTGTTTGTGGTCGATGGGGCGAGCTTTGTGAGCGCAGGATGGCAGAACCCGACGATGACGATTCTTGCGCTTTCGATGCGGGCTTCGGAGTATCTGGCGGACGAGATGGGGAGATCAAATGTTTAACGGAGGCAGGATGATTTCACGCAGGGAGTTTACAGGTGGTGTAGCCGCGTTTGCGGCATTGGGATTCAAGAACCGGGCGATGGCAACCCCGCTGGGACTGCCGCTAGGCGTGCAGCTTTATTCCGTGCGCGACCAGATGAAGGAAGACCTGGACGGCGCTCTGGCGGGAGTGAGCGCGGCGGGCTTTACGGTGGTGGAGGCTGCGGCCCTGCCGAAGAAGCCTGCGGCCGAGGTGCGGGCGTCGCTCGATAAAGCGGGATTGAAGTGCGTCAGCGCACATCATCCGTTCGGCGATCTACATGCGCGGTTCGATGAGATTGCGGAGTATGACAAGGCCCTGGGAGCGAAGTTCATCATCTGCGCGAGCCCGGGACATCGCGACGCGACAGCAAAGGGCGCGGTAACGCTGGACGACTGGAAGTACTGCGCAGACCAGTTCAACGAGATGGGCGCGAAGCTGGCCACGCAGGGCGTTCGCTTCGGGTATCACAACCATGTGGGCGAGTTCGCAGAGACCGAAGGTAAGACGCCGTACTTTGAACTGATGCGTCTCACCGATCCGGCGAAGGTGACGTTTGAGATGGATTGCGGCTGGGTATCGGTGGCGGGGAAAAAGCCCATCGAGATTATGAAGAGCTATCCGCACCGGATCTCCATGCTGCATGTAAAGGACTTCACGCTCCCGGTGACGCCGTCTCCTGAGTCGCACGATGCGAAGGTTACGGAGCTGGGGCGGGGAAGCATCGACTACCGGCCGGTGTTTGCGGAGGCTAAGAAGTCTCAGCACATCGAGTACGCGTTTGTGGAGCAGGAGTCGTTCGATATGCCGTGGAAGGAATCGCTGAAAGTCGACGCGGATTATCTGCGCAAGCTTTAAGGGGGAACCTTCGCAGCTTCGCGTCTTCAGTTATGCAGAGCATCGGCGACTAGAATCGACTGGTGCGAACTTCGATACTTGTTGCAAATCTCTTCTTAGTGCCGGTCACGCTTTCGCTGACCGGCTGCGGGAAACCTGTAGTGGACGTGAACCCTGCCGTGACGACGATCGGGCAGGCGACGCCGATCTCTGTTCATGTCCATGACGGTCATGGAGTGAGCAAGGTGACCCTGACTCTAACGCAGAACGGGGCTAAGTTTGAGACGTCGCGGGGCGAGACTGCCTCGAAGGAGAAGGACCCCACCTTCAACTTCACGGTAGGCACAAAGAGCTATCCTCAACTGCGCGATGGCGTGGCGAAGCTGGCGATTGATGCGACGTCCGCCGGGTTAATGCACGGGGCGACACACTGGGGGCAGGACGTCAACGTGGTGACTCAGCCTCCGATGGTCAGCGCGGACTCCGATCAACACTACCTGTACCAGGGCATGGCCGATCTGGCGACCTTCAACGTAAGTGGGTCGTATACGTCGGCGGGCGTGAGGGTTGGTGACCAGAGCTTCCGCGCGTGGCCGATGCCGGGCGGGAAACCAGGCCTTTTCTCGTTGTATGCGTTTGCCTGGAACATGCCGCAGAGCACCGTGCCGATGGTCTTTGCTGCGAACGCAGCGGGCAACGATGTGACCACGCCGCTGACGGTGATCTTCCCGAAAAAGGAGCAGCCGGTCTATACGCAACACGAGATCCAGGTCTCCGACCAGTTCATGCAGAAGGTCTTGGGAGAGCTTGACCCCAACGGCACGGGCGATCCGGTGGAGCGTTTCGTGAAGATCAATACGGAGATGCGGAAGTCGAACAACAAGACGCTGTCGGATCTGCGGCTGAAGACGGCCGACCATTTCTTATGGCATGAGGTGTTCACGCGGCAGGCGCATGCACAGGCCGAGGCGACATTCGCGGATGTGCGGAGCTACATCTATCATGGCAAAAAGATCGATCAGCAGGTGCACCTGGGATACGATCTCGCGGTGACGCAGCATGTCGGCGTGGAGGCTTCGAACGACGGGAAAGTCGTGTGGGCCGCGCCCCTGGGTATCTACGGCAACTGCGTCGTGGTGGACCATGGATACGGCCTGCAGACGATCTACGGCCACATGAGCCGGATCGACGTCCACGAGGGCGACATGGTGAAGCGCAGCCAGGTGATGGGGCTGAGCGGCATGACGGGCATGGCGGGCGGAGACCACATTCACTTCGCGATGCAACTGGACGGAGTGCAGATCGACGCGAAGGAGTGGTGGGATCCGCACTGGATCCAGGATCACGTCGCTAAGCGGGTCGATCTGACTGGGTTCGTTAAGTAGAGGGTCGGTTTCGAGAGAACTTAGCCTTTGACTGAACGGTTGCCGGCTCACGTGTAGATAGCCGAATCACGAGTGTTGTCTCCAGGTCGATCAGGCGTCCCGGTTCATCCTGCAGCAGCGCGGCAACTACTAGCTGGCTCAGCTCGATCCTTGGCACATCCACCGAAGTCAACGGCGGCAGCATGAATCGGCTGAAGTAGGTGTTGTCGAAACCTACAACGGAAACATCTTCCGGAATCTGCACGCCCCTCGAATGCAGGCCGTGGTAAACACCCATTGCGACCATGTCCGTCGTTGCGATCACGGCCGTAAATTTATGCGTGCCGTACATAAGCTCGATGGCTTTGTATCCAGCATCCGCTCCCGGCCCATGAACATCCACGATATGAGCCTTGACTCCCTTGACCTTACAGGCGCGGATTGCCGCCGCGAAGCCCTGGTCTCGAAGCCGGTGAGAGAGCAGGGGTGTCCCGTGGCCCTTTTGCGAGTTCTTTACAAACAGAAAGTCGCGGTGTCCAAGGCTTATGAGATGTTGGACCGCCGCGCTCATCCCTCCCTTGGAATCGACGCGAAGGATGGAAACCTTTCCTTCTGGCTTACCTACGTCGAGAAAGACAGCCGGGAGGCCGCTTGCGAGCACCAACCGCCGCGAAACCTCATCATGCTCCGACGTAAGGACAGCAAGGCCGGCGAGTCTTGACCCCAGCAACTGCTTGACGGCATCACGATGCTGCTTCGGCAGAAAGTTAGTGGCCATCAATGAAATCTGATATCCGTACTTTGCAGCCTCATCCTCCATGGCCTGCGCTGTCTCAGCAAAAAATGGATTTTGCAGATTGGAAACGATCACTCCAAACACCCTGGTCTGTCGACGGGCCATGTTGCTGGCATAGATATCCGGCCGATACCCAAGCGTCGCGATCGCCTCCTGGACGCGTCGCCTCGTCTCCTCGCCGATGCGGCCATTTTCGTTCAGTACGGCCGAAACCGTCCCCAAGGACACGCCCGCAAGCGCTGCCACGTCCTGAATCTTCGGCCTCTTGGCCGTTGCCTGCGCCGGCCTACGGGCTGCGATCTTTTTGAGTTGCTTCGTGGGGACGACACCCTTCATAGCTCCAGAGTAAATCCCGAATTCAAATGACGCTTGACAAGTCTTCCCTTGGAGGTCGATATTTTGATGAAACGTTTCATCATCGAGGCTGACTATGAACTCTACTTCGCCCGCTGTTGCCGAAGATTTCCAATCCGAGCTGGATGCAACCTTCGAAGTCACTCCCGAGCAGGTTGCTTCTTACAAAGAGAATGGATATATCAAGCTTCGAAACGTGCTCAACGCCGAGATGCTGGAGCACTATCGCAAGGCGATCTCCTTGCGGGTTGCCGAACTCTCCGCAGACGCCGCACCTCTCGATCAGCGCACTACCTATGGCAAGGCCTTTCTGCAGATCATGAACCTTTGGACCGAGTCTCCGGAGGTCAAGGAGTTCGTCTTCGGCAAGCGTCTGGCGCGTATCGCGGCGGCACTCATTGAAGCCACCGGGGTTCGTATCTATCACGATCAGGCTCTCTACAAAGAGCCCAGCGGCGGCATCACACCGTGGCACGCCGACCAGTATTACTGGCCTGTCGATAGCGACAAGACCATCACCGCGTGGATACCGCTGCAATCCACGCCACTAGAGATGGGCCCACTCGCTTTCTGCGAGAAGAGCCACCGCTTCCAGATCGGTCGTGATCTTGAGATCAGCGATGAAAGTGAGATGACCCTGAAGCAGGCGCTCAACAGCTTCAGCATGGAGGAAAGCTCGTTCGATATCGGCGACGTGAGCTTCCATGCGGGATGGACCTTTCATCGCGCTGGAGCGAACTCCACAGATCGGCCACGTGAAGTGATGACGATGATCTACGTGGATGAAGACATCCACCTGGCCGCGCCAAAGAACAAGAACCACATCATGGACGCTGAGCGTTGGGCTCCGGGTGTCGCAATCGGAGAGGTGCTAGCATCTCCGTTGAACCCTATCATCTATTCGAGCAGAACGAAGTCATGATTGAATCGCGCGCAGCCATCGGTCACGGTGATGGCACGTTTTCTATCGAGACGATCCGACTCGGCGAGCCGCAGCGAGGCGAAGTTGTGATCGCCATCAAAGCCAGCGGAGTCTGCCACACCGACTGGGACTCGCTTCGCTGGGGACGTCGCATCGTCCTTGGTCATGAAGGTGCGGGCGAGGTGCTGAGCACTGGCGAAGGTGTAACAACCTGCAAGCCGGGCGATCGCGTCATGCTCAACTGGGCCATTCCCTGCGGTGTCTGCTTTCAATGCGAGCGTGGCAAAGAGAACATCTGCGAAGACAGAGGCACCGTGCCAGACGCACGCTTCCGCCACTCCGATGATGCGCCCCTCAACGCCTCCTTTTCGCTCGGCACCATGGCCACCCATGCCATCGTTCCGCAGGCCGCTGTGTTGCAGCTTCCCGAGGCAGTGCCCTATGAGGTCGCGGCCATCATGGGATGTGCCGTGATGACCGGCTTCGGCTCCGCGGTAAACGCGGCGAAGGTTACGGAGGGCAGTACGGTCGTAGTTCTTGGATGTGGAGGAGTCGGTCTCAGCACGATTCTCGGCGCATTGCATTCGAGGGCCGCACGCGTCATCGCAATCGACGTCAACCCAACTCGCTTGCAGCTTGCCACTCAATTCGGAGCCACCGAAACGCTGCTCGCCAATCGAGAAGACAAGGGCCTGCTCGAAGCTGCGAAAGAGGTTAAGCGACGCACGAATGGTCGCGGCGCGGACTACGCTTTCGAATGCACCGCCGTTCCCGAACTTGGCACCGCTCCGCTGAGCATGATCCGCAGCGCTGGAACTGCCGTAGGCGTCAGCGGAATCGAGCAGATAGTCGCCGTCGATATGGAACTCTTCGAGTGGGACAAGATCTACATCAATCCGCTCTACGGAGCGTGCCGCCCTCAACGCGACTTTCCTCTTCTTATCGATCTCTACCTCAACCACGGCCTCCCGCTCGATGCGTTGGTCACTCGCCAGTATCCGCTGGACGCGCTCGAGCAGGCCTTCCAGGACATGCACGATGGAATCAATGCCAAGGGAGTTCTCGTTTTTGACTGATTTGTTCCACACCCTCGAACTGTCCGATCCGGCATACGAGCTAGATGGCCTTCGCTTCGCGACCGTCAAGAGCAGAGCGCTTGGCCGTCGTGGCGACGTGACACTCTGGGTGCCAGACTCGGACAACATTTCGACCCTTCTGATCCTCCTGCATGGCGTTTATGGAAGTCATTGGGTATGGTCGCTGAAAGGCGGCGTTCATCGCACTGCACAACACATGATGGAAGCAAAAGAGATTGCACCGATGGTGATTGCGATGCCCAGCGACGGCCTCGCTCGCGATGGCAGCGGCTACCTCACATGGAGCGACAAAGAAGATGTGGAGCGCTGGATCGTAGAAGAGGTACCCGCCATCGCGAGGCTCGCCGCACCTGGCCTGTCACCCAATGCAAGCATTGGAATCGCCGGACTCTCAATGGGCGGCTACGCAGCTTTACGGCTAGGCGGCAAATATCCTGAGCGCTTTTGCGCGATCTCCGCGCACTCCGCGTTCCCCGACATTGACGGGATGGCCGCCTTTGCCGAAGAGCCTCTTGAAGACTATCTCGCCTGCGCCCCTCGCGAAGACCTAAGCGCTTCGAATTGGCTGATGCGAAATCGCGCCGTCTTACCTCCACTGCGATTTGATTGCGGGTTGGATGATGCCCTTATTGAAAGCAATCGCGCACTGCACACGATGCTGGGCAACGAGAACATCGCTCACGAATACGGCGAATATCCAGGCGGTCATGAGTGGTCATACTGGCGAGATCACGTCGCCGATACCTTACGCCACGTCGACAAGCATAGCCACAAGGAGAAGTCCTTTTGAAGCCTCTTTGCATCGCAACTCTGTGTTTGTTCGCGAACATCCTTGTGGCGCAGCAATCGGCCGCCATTCATGTCGATGCGTCACGCGTTGAAAACCACGTCAGCCCGCGGATGTATGCGTCGTTTGTGGAGATGATGGCGGAAGACGTGAAGTGGGGCATGACCGCGGAGATGATCCACGACCGCTCGTTCGAGGAAGCCCCGAACTATCTAGGGTTACCGGCCGCTTGGCAGCTTGAGCCCGACGAACGCAACGACATCGTCGGCGCAATTCGCTTCCAGCCAAGCACCGACGAGGCCTATCCTAAAGTCAACCAGGCCACGAATGAGCCGGAGCATTCTCTCCGTATTACTGTTGCGCCGGGCGATATCACTGACGAACGCCGAGGCCTATCTCAAGGGCGACTCTCCATCGAAGCCGGTCAAACCTACGAGGGATATCTCTGGATCAAGCTCCCCACGAAAGACGCATACTCAGGCGGCATCACCGTTGCGCTCGAAGCCGACGTGACCGACGGAATGACCTACGCCACTGCTGAGTTATCGAATGTATTCGGGGACTGGCGCAAATACAGTTTTACGCTCAGGCCTACACAGACAGATCGCTTCGCCAAGTTAAGCATTCTCTTCCGCGGTAAAGGCACGCTGTATCTCGATCAGGTCTCGCTCGAATCGGGAGCGGCCACGATGCAGGTGCGTAACGACGCCGAAACCATGATTCGCGGTCTTCATCCCTCGTTCATGCGGTGGCCCGGCGGCAACGTCGCCCAGGACTATCACTGGCAGTGGGGAATTGGCCCGCGTGATCTTCGTCCGACATGGATCAACAAATCATGGAGCAACGCCCCCGAGCCTGGGGATCTGGGTACCGATGAGTACCTGGCCCTCTGCGCCCGTCTTCACATCGAGCCCTCCATCACCGTCAACGTCGATGGAGCAGGGGCGACGCCCGAAGAGGCCGCCGCGTGGGTCGAATACGTTAACGGCCCCGCAACGTCGAAGTACGGCGCCATGCGGGCCGCCAATGGACATCCTGCACCGTACAACGTTAAGCAGTGGGAGCTGGGCAACGAGATCTTTGGCGACTGGGTGCGCGGCCACGTCACAGGTGAGCAGTACGCGCAAGCTGCGGTCCGCTATGCTCATGCCATGCGGGTCGTCGACCCCACATTGCAACTCATTGCCGTGGGCGAAGGCATCTTTCAGAACAGCGATGCATGGAACTCCGCAGTCTTGAAGACAGCCGGTCCGGAGATCCAATATCTGGCCGTCCACGATTACACATCGCTTGCCCAAAACGCGAGCCAGCCCAACCCACGTGCGGCCATGATGGCGAGGCCCAGCGAGTTCGAAGCAAACTACAGGCACATGGGCGACCTTATTGCACAGGATGCACCAGGTCGCAACATCAAGCTCATCGTGAATGAATGGAACCTCTTCTACGACGCTGACGAGATCGAGTCTATGGAAGGTGCCGTCTATGCCTCTCGCATGATGAACGGCTTCGAACGCGATGGAGACATCGTCGCGGCAAATTGCATCTCTGACCTGTTGAATGGATGGGTGGGTGGCGTCATCCAGGCAAGCCGAGACCGCATCTACGGCTCGGCACAGTACTATGCGCTGAAGATGTACTCCGACCATGTCGGTACTGATCGCCTGCACTCGGAGCTCACTTCGCCGGATTTGCAACCAGGTATTTTAGCCATCGATGCTGTAGCAACTCGCTCAGCAGACGCCACTCAACTCTTCATCAAGATGTCGAACGCGGATGACAAACAAGCGGTATCAACGACGATCGACATCTCCGGCTTCCCGCACACAGCGAACGTGAGTCTGGCCATCCTCAGCTCACGAATTCGAGGCGAACGAAACACCTTCGAGAATCCGGAGAGACTAAAGACTTCAGATACGCAATTGAGCTGTGCCCGGACCTGCGTGGTAAAACTCCCGCCGAACTCTGTCGCTATTCTTACCTTTCGCTCTGCCCGCTAGCCGCTCACTGATCAGCTCAAACAATCTGGGTCAGGCAATCACTCGGATCTCAGAGCTTCGACGGCGTTGACGCGCGCGGCTCGGGCTGCCGGGATGGCGCTCGCCACCAGCGCTGCGGTGAGGATCACGATCGCGGACACGCAAAATGAGAGTACGCCGGGCATGTGGATGTCGGCGACATAGACCGCGATACCGCGTGTGCCGGCTGCTCCAAAGAGGACGCCGGCCACGAGCCCGATGCCAGCAATCGTTAGGCCCTGGAGCAAGACATCGCTCATGATGTCGCGGGGCTGCGCCCCAAGCGCCAGACGGATGCCGAACTCGCGGGTGCGTCCGCTCACAGAGAAAGCCAGCACTCCGGCTACACCAACGACGGAGATCAGCAGAGCGACTGCGGCGAATCCACCGAAGACGATGGCGTTGAGCTTGTCTGAGGTGAGTGCTTCAGCGCGGATGCCTTCAAGGGTGCTAGGGAGTTCGACCGGCTCCTCGGCGGAGATCTCATGGATGGTGCGGCTGATGGCGGGGACAAGGGCGTAAGGGTCCCCCTGCGTCCGCACTAGAAGGCGACCGTACCATCCTTCCTGGTCGGTGGGCTGATAGATGGTCATGGCGGGTGCTGGGATGATATTTTCGTCGTCTATATCCGCGACGACCCCGATGATACGGCGAGGTTCAGGCGAGAGTCCGATGAACTGAATCACGGGATCGGTCCAGTGAAGCTCGCGATTGAGGGCATCGCCGTTCGGGAAGAGCTCTTTGGCGAGAGCCTGGCTGATGATGACAACGCGTTCGGCTCCCTCCTTGTCTGAGTCGCGGAAGTCGCGACCCTCGATGACCGGAACACCGAGGGTCCCGAAGTAGTTGGAAGAGACGACGCGGAACCTGGACCGCCAATCCTCGATGCCGTGGGGGCGGGCGGCGCCGGTGGCGGCGAAGGTAAAGTTAATGCTCAGGCCCCGTTCGTCACGCCAGGGCACGCTGAATCCGGTGGCGACATTCAAGACGCCGGGAAGGGCGGAGACACGGCGACGGACCTCCTGGTAGAAGTCACGGACCTGCGCCGGGCTGCGGCCGAAGTTCATGACCGGGAGATTGATGGCGAGGACGTGAGAGGTGTCGAAGGGCGGTCGCGTCTGCTCAAGCGTGTAGAGCGTGCGTACAAGGACGGCGGCGCCGGTCAGCAGCAGGAACGAAGCCGTGATCTGAAGGACGGCGAAGAGCCGGAGGCGACGGTTGCTGCTGGAACTTGTGCTGCGGGTGCTGGTCAGGCTGCCGGCGAGTGAACCGCTGCTGGCAGGCAGTCGCGGAATGTAGGCGAGGAAGATGGCGGCGACGAGGGATAAGGCAACGCCGAAGCCAACGAGGCTGAAGTCGAGCTGAATCTCCTGGGCGCGGACGGAGAAGCGTGCCGCGTAGCGACCGATGATCTGAACCATGGGCCACGCAAGCAGTAGCGCTGCGGCGACTCCCGAGCCACAAAGGACAAGGCTTTCGGCGAGCAGCGAACGGCGGAGGACGGCGGTGCTGGCACCCAGGGCGGAGCGGACGGCGAGTTCAGGTTCGCGCCGAACTGTGCGGGCGAGAACGAGGTTGGCGACATTCGAGCAGGCGATCGCGAACAGTAGAGCCGAGGCCGCAAACAGTACCCAGAGAACGGTGTTGGCGCGTGAGTTGATCTGGTCGTGCATGCGGGTGACATCGATGCGGAAGTGGTCTTCGGTCTTGTAGACATCAGGATGGGCCGCAACGATACCCGCGTAGCGGGTGCGAAGCTCGGCGCGGGCCTGGTCGAGGGTGGAACCGGGCGCGAGGCGGGCGAAGACTTCGGTCATGCGGTGGGTTCGCCCCGTGACCATGGTGGCCGAGAGATGATGCGGGCTCGTCACTACGTTGCCAATCATTTCGGTCTCGACCGGATAGGGGACGGACGGCTCGAGGACGCCGACGATGGTGGCCATACGGGCGCCGTCACCGCTTTCAAGGCGAACGTTCTTGCCGAGCACGGCGGGGTCGGCCTTGAGCGAGTTGCGCCAGAAGCGATAGGTGAGAACGATGGCGCCAGGAGCGTTGGGACCGTCATCGGCAGGGGTGAGCAGGCGCCCGAGGACAGGCCGCAGCCCCATGACTTCGAAATAGTGGCCATCGACCACCCCGGCAGGCACTTCACGGGGAGTGCCGAGGCCGACCACGGTAAACGGAATCGCGGAGATGCTGCCCATCTCAGAGACGGTGGCCAGATTTTTATTGAGGTCGTCGATCTCAGGAACCGAAAAGGTTGAGTTCTCCTCCTTTATCCCCGGAGCGCTTTGGCGAAGATAAAGGAGACGCGCCTCGTCCCGGTTTGCGAGCGGACTCAGTAGAACCGCGCGGACGACGGAAAAGATCGCAGCGTTGGCACCAATCCCTAGGGCGAGGGTCAGGGCGACGGTGATCCACAAAGCGGGAACGCGGGCGAGCGAGCGGACGGCAATTTTAAGGTCGCGAAGGAAAGACATAGGAAGTCTCCGAGGAGCGGCGCAAGGTGGCGGCTTGACAGACTATGTTGATATCAACATAGTAGAGTAGATGTCAACAGAAAATTCCGTTCCGTTTGAGACCACCCTGCGAGTGCGAGATTGCTGCCTGTGTCTCAGCGTGCAGCGGACCGCCAGGGCACTGGCTCGGCGGTTTGATGAAGCTTTGCGACCGGCGGGTCTGACGAATGGGCAGTTTTCCATGCTGATGTCACTCAACCGGCCCAAGCCTGCGACGATGAGCTCCGTGGCGGGGATTCTAGCAATGGACCGAACCACTCTGACCGCCGCGCTGAAGACGCTGGCGCGCCGAGGGCTGGTGGTAGTCGCACCCGATCCTGGGGATCGTCGCAGCCGGCTGCTGACTCTGACCGATGAGGGACGGGCAGCGCTCGCAGCGGCCGTTCCCATCTGGGAGCAGACGCATGAAGAGGTTGAAGCGCTGTTGGGGGTAGCAGGCGTGGTGGATGCTGCCGGACTTAGGAAGGGCCTGCTGGCGCTCTCTTGAAGGGGCAAGGTCGGCACGACAACCTTTGGGTCTGGAAGGTCGGAGTGGGCCGACGGCTCTTTGCTTAAACAGCACTCTGCGCGGCATATAGCCGCGCAGAGTGTTTTGGAGCAAACGAGTTAGGACGCGTAGGTTGCTGAGGTCTGACCGGCACGCCTGATAAAGCTGTTGCGAGCGGGAGTGCCGGATTCGGTGCCGTTGACCACGGTGCTGAGAATCTTGACGATGTCTTCAAGAGACTCGGACTGGTCGGTCAACTCTCCGGCAGCCTTGGCGCTCTGTTGAGCGCTCGCGGCGGAGGTCTGCGTGAGCTGCTCCATCTGCGAGATTGCCCGAGCAATGTTGCTGATGCCGTGGGTCTGTTCGACGCTGCCGAGACTGATCTGATCGACGAGAAGTTTTACACGGGAAGATTCGTCGGTCACTGCCTGGATCGCTGTGCTGACCTCGTCAACCTTGGTCTTGCCACTGTTGGACTTAAGGATCGAGTCTCCGATCAGTTCAGCAGTGTCGCGCGCAGCCTGTGCCGAACGCTGTGCGAGTGTGCGAACTTCGTCGGCGACTACAGCGAATCCGTTGCCTGCCTCTCCGGCGCGGGCTGCTTCGACCGCTGCGTTGAGCGCCAGAATATTGGTCTGGAACGCAATCTCGTCGATCACCTTGATGATGCGGGAGATCTTTCCGCTCGAAGACTTTATCTCTTCCATCGCCAGGACGAGGTCGGAGAGCGAACGATTGGTGTGAGTGAACTTCTCCTGCGACATGGACATCAGGTTCGCAGCGGAACGGCAACCGTCGGTATTGCTCTGAGCCATTGCCTTGATCTCTTCAGACGCAGCGGAGGTCTCTTCGAGCGATGCCGCATGATGCGATGCGTCCTCGGATACAGATTGACTGGATGATGAAACTTCTGTGGCAGAGGCCGCAATGCGCAGCGCGCCGTCCGAGAGCCGGTTCACCAAATCGCGAAGTGGCTTTGAAACCTGCTTTTCCAGGATGAAGACCGAGACCACGGCGAAGGCGCTCGCCAGGAGGAAGAGGACGAAGCCAAGAAAACGCTGCTGGTTGTTCGAAGCCGTTACAGCGTCGAGTTCCGCTTTGTAGTTCTTGTTTCCGACCGTCTCGTGAAGTTCCTGAAGTGCATTCTCCAGGCGCTTGCTCTCCTGCTCAACCGCAGTGAGGTCACCCTGGTCCTGCGTGCTCATATTGGTCGTCGACAGCATCTTGCTGTAGGTGGCCTTGGCACGAAGATGAAGTTGAGTGAAAGTGTCCAGAAGGGTTGCAGCGGACTGCTGCAGAGACGGATCGTAGGCCAGCTTTTCGCTTGCCTCCTTCAACGTATCCTCTCCTGCTCGCGCTTCAGCATCGGAGGCGTTCAGGACAGAGGCGTCCTGCTGCATCACGGCATCCTTGTAGGCTTTGTTCAGCTTCTGGAAGCTGGCTTGGGCCGCCTGGATATCGGATGCAGCAGGGAACAGAGACTCCGAGGCAATGTTCATGTGCTTCTGTGTTGATGAAGTAGTTATCTCCACCATGGTGAGAAATAAGATATAGCCGATTGCCAGCACGCCGATGCTGAGCAGTAATTTGCCTCGAATACTCATTGTTCAACGCCTCGATCTAAGCAGCGACTAAAGGGGATAAATCCGGCAGCAACCACGACTAGTTGTCGAAGTTGATTTGGATCGTCATTGTGTCGACGCCGGCTCCGGCTGCGAACTTCCAGTGCTTTACAGCGTCTTCAGCGGCGGAGGAGAGGATCTTGTTGCTACCCTGGCCTTCGACTTTGGTCACGCTTCCCGTCGCGTCGATCGTGGTGAGCACCTTGACGGTTCCGGTGATGTGGAGGCGCTTTGCCATCTCGGGATAGACGGGGGGAACTTTGTGGACGATTGGGCGATCGTCGGCATGCGCTTGGAGCGGGTTCAGAAAGAGAATGCCGAGAGCGAGAGAGAGCATGCCGAAAGACGCCATTTTGCGGCGGCTTCCAACGGAGATAGTGCAGGGGGAGGCTTGCGAGATATTTGTCATGAGCTTTCTCCTTCGTACAGAAGTTTCTTGCGCCCTCTGTTATCGACAACCCTACTGGGTGTCTTCAGCGAACTGGATACCACGGTCGTGTTAGTCCGCGGCGCCATGTGGGGGATACTTTCGGCTGGTACAGTTCAGCATCCCCTCTATCAAGCGCGTCGAGGCCTCCGATTTCTCTCAGTCCGCGCCGCCAGTTGAATTACGATCATTCGATTGGGCGATCTTTGACCCTGATTTCCATCTGCTTGGAGGTGTGGGGATTGGCAATTTGGGGTGGAAGGACGGCTGCGGCGGGACGTAGCCGGAAGATGGGCCTGCTCGCGCTGGTGGCCGCGACCTACTTCATGGTCTCCGGCGGCCCCTACGGCATCGAAGACATCCTCGGAAACGCCGGTTACGGCAAGGCGCTTATCCTGCTTCTGCTTATCCCGCTCGTCTGGAGTCTCCCCACCAGCCTCATGGTGGGCGAACTCGCCAGCGCCCTTCCCAAAGAGGGTGGCTACTATTGGTGGGTCAAGCGAGCTCTAGGTGGTTTCTGGGGATTTCAGGAGGCCTGGCTTTCTCTGGCCGCCAGCATCTTCGACATGGCCATCTACCCTACGATCTTTGTCCTCTATCTCACCCGGCTAGCCCCGTCATGGACAGCAGGGAATTACGGAACTCTCTGGGCTCTGGCGGTCGTGATCGTCTGCGCGCTCTGGAACCTCCGTGGCGCGCGCTCTGTGGGTGATGGCTCCATCGGCATGTTCTGCCTGCTGATCTCACCCTTCGTCATGATCGCGATTCTCGGCTTCTGGAAGGGCCTCTTTGGCGGCATTGCCGGCAGCGGATTCGCCGCACTCTCCCACCCCGTAGAGCATCCCGCGCTCTCAGGAGCGATTCTCGTCACGCTGTGGAACTACATGGGCTGGGACAACGCTTCGACCGTTGCGCAGGAGGTCGACAATCCTCAGCGCAACTATCCTCTTGCCATGATCGGCGCTACGACCCTCGTCGCGCTCTCGTACATCATTCCGCTCGCGGCCGTGGGCCTCACAGGCATGCCGGCAGATACCTTTTCGACCGGCTCCTGGACGGACGCGGCTCGCACGCTTGGCGGCCCCGGCATCCTCGGTGCGGGCCTCGCGCTCGCCGTCGTCATCGGCGGAATGCTCAATGGCGCAGGCATCTTCAATGCTCTCGTGATGAGCTATACCCGCGTCCCTTACGCTCTTGCGGAAGAAGGTCTTCTGCCTGCGATCTTCACCCGCATCACCGCCGCGGGAGTTCCCTGGGTCAGCGTCGTCTGCTGCTGCGCCGCCTGGGCGCTGGCACTCCGGTTTTCCTTTGAGCGCCTCATCTCCATCGACCTAGTCCTCTACGGTGCTGCTCTGATGCTGGAGTTCGTCGCCCTCGTCGTCCTCCGCATCCGCGAGCCCGATCTGCATCGTCCCTTCCGCGTCCCCGGAGGTCTTCCCGGGGCCATTGCTGTCGGAGTTGGCCCCGCCCTGCTCATCGCGTATTCCCTATGGGCTGCCCGAGACGAGAAGGTCGCCGGCATCCCCGCTCTTGTCTTCGCGTCCCTAGTCGGTCTGGCGGGCGCGATCATCTACGCCGTTGCCCTGCGCGGACGTCAGCCCGTCACCACCGCCGCAAACGAAGCTGGCCGCCCGATCTAAACGGGCGGCCAGTCACTTCCGTAAAACGCACAACTTACAGCGAGAAGACTTATTCCACCGGAACAGGCTTCGGCTGCGGATTCAGCTTGTTGTCAATGAAGCGCTGCTGCGCCTCCAGCACCTTCATCCGTGCGAACGCCGCATCGCGCCATCCCCGGACTTCGACCCGCTTGCCCTCAAGGTCCTTGTAGATCGCGAAGAAGTGCGTGATCTCGCGCAGCATGTGCGGATAGATCTCTGAGAAGTTCCAGACATCCTTGTAGCGCGGATTGCCTTTGCCGACGCAGAGGATCTTCTCGTCGCCCAGACCCTGGTCGGTCATCTCGAGCACGCCGATCGGACGAACCTCCATGACGCAACCGGGAAAGCTGGGAGCATCCACAAGCACTACGCAGTCGAGCGGATCGCCGTCCTCGCCCAGCGTGGAGGGAATGAAACCGTAGTCGCCAGGATAATGTACGGGCGAGTAAAGATTTCGATCCAGCCGGAAGACGTGCAAGTCCTTGTCGTATTCGTACTTGTTGATGCCTTCGCTCGGGATCTCGATGACGGCGTTCACGACCTCGGGGCACTTCGGCCCGACTGGGAGCTCCAAATAATTCGTCATGGTTTCAGTAGTCTCTTCTCGCTTCGATTTGTTGGATCGTTTTGGTGCAGACCCATGCGGGTCAAAAGGTTTTGAAAGACCCGGGCGCGGACCGCACCCTCTGCCGGAGATCGTACACCAGCAGGGATCTGAGTAATGCGGGCCCTGAGTATGATGATCCTATTCTAAATGACGCCGCCCACCCTTTGGCATCTTCGATGGACCTCCTTCACACGTTTATAATCAGGCTTAATGAAGGCTCACGTTTACGTCACTCTCAAACGCACGGTGCTTGACGCCCAGGGGCAGACCGTCGCCGACGCGTTGCGTCGCATGGAATACAAAAACGTTACCGATGTCCGCCAGGGCAAGTACTTCCTCCTGACCATCGAAGACGGCATTGACCCGGAAGAAGCTCGCGTCGAAATCGAACGCATCGCCCGCGAAGTCCTCACCAACCCGGTTATTGAAGAGTTCACCTTCCGCACCGAAGCCTGATCCCTCCGCGAAAGCATCACATCGGGTGTCCCGTTCATGCAGTCTCACCGTACGAGCGGGACCTCCCGCCACTAGTACCCGATCGTGTGCAGATAGAACACAACGCACGAAGCCACAAGGCAGTAGATCCCGAACAGATACCACCGTCCCGACTCGAGCCAGCTGCTAAGCCACTTCAGCGCTACAAGACCGGCGAAGAAGGCGAATACAGCGCCGAGAAGCGCGCTCACGATGGTTCCATGCAAATCAATCGGTGTTCCCGCCGCCGTCGCCTCATGCGTCGCCTTCAAAAGGCGCAACAGTTCACGAGCGACCACTGGGGGAGTCAGCACCACGGCCAACGCGAAGCTGAATCGTTCAGCGCGTTCCTTCGTCGCGCCAACCAGCATTCCGGCAGAGATCGTCGCGCCCGAACGCGAGAAGCCCCGGAAGGGAAGACATAGCCCCTGCACAGCTCCGATCCATCCTGCCTGTCGCATGGTTACGGTGGCTCCAGCGCGGAGATCGGCGGAGTGATCGACAAAGGTTGCCGTGCGCCGCTTCTCGAGCAGACCGGCGATCAGGATAATCACGCCAGCCGCAGCGAGCGCCGGGGCCACCAGATCCAGTCGCCCGAATAGCAGCTCGATCTCCGCCTTCGGGGCACCCTTGAACGCGGTCTTCTCGATGATCTTGATGATGACTTCGCCGATGACACCGGTCAGCAAAGTTGCCCAGACGATCCGGATCGCCACGCGCTTGAACGAATCCGCTGTCGCGAAGTAGCTCTTTTTCCACTGATTCCAAAAATAGGCGATGACGGCGAACATGGTCCCGGTGTGCAGCATCACCAGCACCAGTGTCATCTGGGGAGAGGACGGATCGAGTCCAAGCAGCTTTTCCGCCACCACAACGTGCGCCGAGCTGGAAACCGGCAGGAGTTCAGCAAGCCCCTGCACGATGGCAAGGATCAAAACCTGAAAAATTGGCATGAGCCTATTTTATAGCGTCTCGATGAACGGTCCCTTAAGACACCCCAACCGTTGTCATCCTTCGCCGCAGGCGGAAGACCTGCTTCTCGACCGCCACAAGCATGAACCTAGTCTCGATCATTGCCAAAGATCGAAATTCCTTGCGCGACGCGATACGCGACGCTCGCTGCCCGCGCCGTGTAATCCGACTTCGGGTACTCGGCCTGCATCTCCGCCGCTAACGACTTCGTCCGCTCCGCCGCCGCATCAGCCTTCTTTTTGTTTTCGTCGACCATGTACATCGAAACCAGCACCCCCTGCCGGTACGTCGCGTCGTAGAGCGCCTCGTCCGACTTCGGCCCGCCCGGAAACTGCTTCGCATACTTCTCGTACAGCCCGGACTCCATCTCCGGACACTTCGGCAGCCCCTGCCAGTCACCGCAAAGCTTGTTGTCGATCAGGTAGAACGCGGCCATAGCTGCCCACTTCGTACTGGGATACTGCTTCATCAGACGCTTCATATCGCCTTCGTATATCTGGGGTCGAAGGTAAGCATCCTGCTCCTTCGCCGAAGGCAGCGAACTCACATCGAGCTTCTCCAGCCGCCACCTAACGTCCGCCGACCGCCAAGCCGCCTCAGGTGCGAGCGGCGAGTTGGGGAAGTATTCCGCCACCCTCCGATACATCAGGTGAGACTGCACTGCCGCGTCCTTTGGAGCATGCGGCTGCTCGGCTTCACTCTCAAGATTCGCCGCCGCTCCAAACAAAATTGCGTCTCCATTAGGTGTCGAGGGTGAGACAACCCCCTTGTCGCGTATCCATCCCGAGGCCGGCGTCACATTGTCTTCGTCGGACAGCTCAGGGACGTCGCTGTCGTCGGTCTTGTCCGCGATGTCGGTGTTCGCGAAGACCCGCGCCCATTGTCCGTTCCGTTCGGTCACCACCACCTCGTGCCCCGGCGTCACCAGCGAGATCCGCTGCGAGTCCGCATCCGCGTTCACATACACGATCGCCTGATGCAGCAGCGTAGCCTTGGCCGATCGGTCATACCCGGACTGGTTGTCCTTGCTCTTCTTCTGGCCCGACGCCACACCCACACAAGTCACGAGCATCAATCCCGCCACGCCGCATACCTTACCGATCATTCGCCCCTCGCAATTATTTCTATTAGACGCCCACTTACAAGCCGCGACACCATCGCCCGAAGCCTGGTCTTTCTCCTTCACCCGAAATTTCAACTACGTGGAAGTAGAAAACTCTCATTGGCGAGTGTAGATTTGCGACATGAAGGCTCTTACGCTGAGTTACCCCCTTCACGCCGCTCTGTCGATGACACTCTTTGCCGCTGTTGAAGTGCTCACCGGATGTGGCGCGGCTGCCCCCTGTACTTACACGAGCGCCGTAACGATCTCACCTGCGGTCGGTGCAGCCGACCATCTGGCGGTCGCCCCCGGAGACCAGCAACAGTTCTCCGCGCTCTCCCAGCGAGAGCCGACGACAGCCTCTGCCGGTTGTGCTGTCCCGACTGCCAACCCGACTAACGTCACAAAGCTCACGCCAGCATGGACCGTCTCCGATTCCACGAACGTAAAGATCAGCTCAGCGCAGGACGCCACAAACGGCCTCGCGACCTGCATCGGAACTACGAAATCCACGGTGACCGTAACTGCGCTCGGTGCTCTCACGGCGGGCGGAGCCACCAAAGCCCTCGGGACCGCAACTCTGACCTGCAAGTAGCTCGCTGTGACTGATAAGTCAGGCCAATACTGACTCTGCCATGAGCTGATCTTTCAACTCTTGTTCGATGTTTCCGCCGCTCAAAATCACGACAACGCGTTCAGCCTTCGGCAACTCCGCGGCATGAAACAACGCAGCCGCTAGCGTCACCGCCCCGCTGGGCTCCGGCACTAGCTTGGTCGACTGGAGATAGAACCGCGTAGCCGCGAAGATCTCCTCTTCGCTTACCGCCACGATCCCGTCCACATACTTCAGCACATGCTCGAAGTTCAACCGCCCCAACGACTGTGTCCGCAGCCCATCTCCGATTGTCCGCGTCGTCTTCTCTGCTGGCCACTCCACCAGCGTTTTCGTTTCAAAAGACTCCTTGGCATCGGCGGCCAGCTCCGGCTCTGCCCCCCAGACTTTCACCCCCGGCGCTGTGAGCTTAGCGGCGGTGGCAGTGCCGCTGAGCAAGCCGCCGCCGCTCACCGGAGAGAGGATCAGCACCTCTTCACCCACAGGTTTTCCGGTGGCCTCTTCAAGCTGCTCCACGATCTCAAGCCCGCATGTTCCTTGCCCTGCGATGATCCTCGGATCGTCGTACGGTGGGATGATCGCGTACCCAAACTCCTCCGCAAGCTCTTCCGCTTTCTTCTTCCTGTCGGAGCTGGCATTGCCCACCAACACAATCTCCGCCCCCAGCGCAGCCGTCGCCTCGCGCTTCACTATCGGAGCGTTCCCCGGCATCACGATCACCGCCTTCGCTCCCATAACGCGAGCTGCGTAGGCCACGCCCTGGGCATGGTTGCCGCTCGAATACGTGATGAACCCGCGCCCCGCCGCACTAGGATCATGCTCCACGATCGACGCGATCATGTTGTAAGCCCCGCGCAGCTTGAAGCTGCCAATCGGCTGCTCGCTCTCGGCCTTCACGAACAACTCGAACTTCGGAGCAGTCAATCCTGCTGCGGCAAACATCCCCGCATTGATCCGATGCAGTCCCGTCCTCACGGCAACGTCCGCGATCCTTGTCCGCGCATCTAGAAAATCCTGAAGCCCAACCAGCATCACATTCTCCTTCTATCCCGCGAGCAACGCGAGCGCCACGCGAAGCCCAATACAAGTCACGAAGTGACCGCCGCCCGCGCAGGGCACCCGTTTCTACTTTTTCTCTGCAGCTCTCATTACCTTCGCAAAGAAATCGATCAGCCGCCACTCATCCCCAAGTGTAGGCTGGCTGCTCTCAAAGTCGATATGCGAGATCACCGGACTGACCAGTGCCGCCTTCAGTACCTGCGGCGGTAGCTCTTTCGCCAGCCATAGAGTTTCCGCGGAAGGAATGATGTTGTCGGCTTCGCCATGCATCAGATACACCGGCACCGTCAGACCGGTCAGCTTCCCATGGGGAGATAGTTCTTCGAGCTCCTTCATATGCCGGATGCCTGAAGCCACAAGCAGCTCCTGGGTCCCATCCAGTTCCGTATCCATGAGGTGCCTGGCTTCAATCTTTTGTACCGCAGTCAGCGCCGCCATCGTCGAGATCTCCGCTGCCTTGTCTTCGTACAGATGCGCCCGCAGCACAGTCTTGATCGCCGGGACATCGGCGGGAGGGACGAAGTCCTCAACATATTGATACTCGAGAACCAGCGGGCCATACTCATGCGGCTTCAACTCTTCAACTGACCCGTTCGGTCGGGCGTCGCGTCCTGTCCGGTAGTACTCGGTCACCCGTGCCATGGAGTCCTGGGACCCCACCGCCAGCACAAATTTGAAGGCCGTCTTATACGCGGGTTCCGAGGCCGCCACCAACGACAGGCCGCCCGAGAAGCTCAGCCCTACGACACCTACCTGCGTTCCAGTTTGCTTCGCAAACCACTTCGCCGACTCTCCAATCGTCCGCACCGAGCTTGCATCGACATGGTAGTCCTTGATGTCCGGAAGCTCCGGCGTCAGCACCCGTATCCCGCAGTTCGAGATCGCCTTTGCGAACGCCTCAAGTCTCGGCTCGTCAATCCCGAGATGATGCACCCCATGCAGCACTACCAGCGCTGGAGTATCCGTCTTGCCCGTCGGCAGATACTCACGTGCTCGCACGACCTGCTGTGAACCGTCGCCAGTGGGGATGGAAAAGTTGATGTCGGTGATCGTGATCGGCGCTGCGACGGTCGCGGCAATCATCCGCGGAACCGGCTGCCCGCCCAGTATCTTCAGGATTGCCACGGCCTGCAGATGTGTCCGCATCCACGGCCACACCACCAGCCCGCAAATCAGCAGGGAAGCGACCACCACTACGCCAGTCCGAGTCCAGTTTCGCCGCTTCGGCTCCTGATGCTGCCGTATCGAACGCAGATGCCGCAGCGAAGACCCCGGCCGTACCAGCGCTCGGCTCAGGTGCTCCAATCGCTTGCGCCTTGTCTTGTGGTGTTGAAGATCGATCCCGCTCATGTTGTCTCACGAGCATACCGCGTCGTCGACCCGGTGATCGATCACGGGCTTGTGCCGGCGGAGCTTCACTTGCGGCTCGGCGACCCGCAAGACAAGCCCTATAGGGTTATGTGGCTGTAGCCCCTTTTGATTGTTTGACATAGAAGCAGTAGCGTTGCGCAAATGGCTCATTATGAAAGACTTATTCCTAAATACTTCATTGCGCGTGGCTTAGTGGAATACTCCACCCCTTATCTACCTGCAACGCACCAAAGGCACAGCCGAAGCTGTGCCTTTGTTTTATAACCAAGCGGTTTCGCTGAAGCCTCAGATCTCCAAAATCACCGGCATAATCAGCGGCCTGCGGCTGGTGCTCTTCTGAATAAACCGCTTCAGATCGTTGCGCACCTTCTCCTTGACCACGCCATAGTCCTGCTTCTCTTCCGCGCTGGAGTTGTTCAGGGTCTTCTGCACGATGTTCCGGGCCTCGTTGATGACCTGTTCGTCATCGACAGCGAAACCGCGCATCACCAGTTCCGGCAGGCTCTCGACCTGTCCCGTGCGCTTGTTGATGGCGATGATCGGCAGCAGAATTCCGTCCTCGGAGATATGTTTGCGGTCGCGAATCACAACATCCTCGACCACTTCAATCGAGCCGCCCGAATCGATGCATACCCGACCAGTCGTGACCTTGCCATTCTTGACGGCGGTGTTCTTGTCGAAGTCGAGAATCTCACCGTCTTCGAGCAGGATCACCTTCTCGACCACGCCCATCTCGCCTGCGAGTTCCGCGTGGCGTTTCAGGTGGCGGTAGTCGCCGTGGACTGGGATGAAGAACTTCGGCTTGACCAGGTTGATCATCAGCCGCAGCTCTTCCTGGCTGCCGTGGCCGCTGACGTGGATCAGACCCTGCGTGCCGTCGTCGTGGATCACCTTGGCGTCGCGGCGCTCCAGGTGGTCGATCATCCGGTAGATGCCCTTCTCGTTGCCCGGAATCACGCGCGAGCTCATCAGAACGGTGTCGCCCGCGTCGATCTTGGCAAATTTGTGGTTGTTCACCGCAGCGCGGCTGAGCGCAGACATCGGCTCGCCCTGTGTCCCCGAGATCATGATGCAGACCTTGTCCGGAGCCATCTCTTTGATCTGCCCCGGATTGATGATCAATCCCTTCGGCAGATCGAGATAGCCCAGATCCTGCGCAATTTCCGTCGAGTTATCGAGCGAGCGGCCAATGATTGCGACCTTGCGGCCGTGATTGTGCGCCAGCTCCATCGCCAGTCGAATCCGGTGGATCGACGACGAGAAGCAGCTGAAGAACAGCTTCTTCTTGGTGCGCGCGAAGATCTCATCCAGCCGCGGCCGTACGGCCCGCTCGCTCGGCGTATAACCGGGGCGATCGACGTTGGTCGAGTCCTGCAGCAGCGCCAGAACACCCTGCTTGCCCAGCTCCGCAAACGCATGCAGGTCGAAGGGCTTGCCATCCGGCGACGAAAGATCGATCTTGAAGTCGCCCGTATGCAGCACCACTCCGACAGGAGTGTGGATGGCGAGAGCCACGCAGTCTACCAGCGAGTGCGTCACCCGGATCGGCATGATCGAGAACGGCCCAAGCGTGAAGCGGTGCCCTGGAAGCATCTCGATCAGGTCGGCGTCATCGAGCAGGCGATGCTCTTCGAGCTTGCCTTCGACATACGCCAGCGTGAACTCCGTGCCATAGACCGGGACGTTCAGCTCCGAGAGAATCCAGGGCAAACCGCCAATGTGGTCTTCATGTCCGTGCGTTAGTACGATCGCCTTGACCTTCGACCGGTTCTCCACCAGGTAGCTGATGTCGGGAACGACGATGTCGACGCCCAGCAGTTCTTCTTCAGGAAACATCAGGCCGGCGTCGATGACGATAATGTCGTCTTGCCAGCGGAGGGCCATGCAGTTCATTCCGAACTCACCAAGGCCCCCAAGGGGTATCATGCGTAATTTATCTTGAGCCATCAACTTTTGAGTTTAGCAGTAGTGTCCCCGTTCGCATCCGCATCCAGTTCCCACAAATCACGAATAAGGTAACCCCGAGTCGCTTACACTGGCTTGCATGAGCGCAAAGCACAAACAGACGATTCAGGAGCTCGCTTCGGCCCCGCGCAAAGTTCTTGTCCGGTTCGACCGGCCATTCGATGCAGGCTCAACCTCCGGATACATTCTCGATGCCGGGCCGGATTTCTTTCTCCTCGCCACGATCGACGACACCATCCATTTGGACGGTTTTCTTTGTCTGCGCTACAAAGACGTCCGAAAGCTGCAGGCTCCAGCAAAATTTGAGACATTTGTCGCAGCCGCCCTCAAGCAGCGCGGCGAACGGATTCCGAAAGCGCCCTCAGTCAGTCTGGCCAGCATCAGCGACCTGCTTCTTACCGCCGCGACCGCGTTTCCACTGGTTACGGTCCATCGCGAGAAGATTGCGCCAGAGTTCTGTCATATCGGCCGCATTGCTGGCCTGAACAAGAAGCAGGTCGCTCTCCTGGAGATAGGTCCGGATGCTCTTTGGGATGACGAGCCGAGAATCTACTCTCTGAAGGAGATCACCCAGGTGGGCTTTGGCGGCGGTTACGAGGAGGCCCTCATCCTCGTCGGCGGTGAACCCCAGACCTCCCCGTCAATTGCGCCCTAGCCTGAGCGTCTACCGCAGCAGATCTTCGAGCGCCAGAGACAGCTCCGTCTTCTCATCCCGATACTTTACGATCACCGGCGTGTAGACACTCAATCCCCACTCCGCGCCCTTGCCCTTGGTGATTCCGCGCGAGCCCGGCACCACGACAGCGCCTTCAGGAATGATCAGTGGCATCTCCGCTGTGGCCTTCAGTACCGTCCCATT
Organism: Granulicella aggregans; assembly: GCF_014203275.1. Lineage (GTDB taxonomy): Bacteria > Acidobacteriota > Terriglobia > Terriglobales > Acidobacteriaceae > Edaphobacter. Next base: position 1,032,868 of record NZ_JACHIP010000001.1, on the reverse strand, counting down.
GACCAGGTCGTAGACCGGAGTTCCGCGCGTTAGTACCGTTCCCGCCGCCAGCACGGCCTTCGTGCGCACGATCGTCCCTTCATAGACCCCCGTGTTGCCGCCTACCAGCACATCGTCCTCGATAATCACGGGGCTCGCATTCACCGGCTCCAAAACTCCGCCGATCTGCGCCGCCGCCGAAAGATGCACGCGCTTGCCGATCTGTGCACAGCTCCCTACCAGCGCGTGGGAGTCGACCATCGTCCCCTCGTCCACATAGGCTCCGACGTTCACGTACGCGGGAGGCATCACGACGACGCTCTTCGCGACAAAAGCTCCCGATCGCACGCTCGATCCGCCGGGCACGACGCGCACGCCGTCGCTCACTGCGAACCGCCGAGCCGGGTATGTCGCTTTGTCCACAAAGCCGAAGCCTTCGGTACAGCCCATCTCGACCATCTGCCCGAGACGGAATCCGAGCAGAATCCCGCGTTTCACCCAGGCATTCACTCGCCATCCAATGGCTGAAGCTGCATCCGGCTCCGCCGACCGCAGCGTGCCTGCTTCCAGCGCTCCGCGCAGCTCCAGGAACGCCGTCATCGCATCATTGTTACCAATCGCATCCGCGCCCAGCGCGAAGAAATGCTCAATCTGTGTCTCAAGAAGGGAAGTGTTCGTAGAAGTCATGTTTCTTAGATTGTATCGGCATGAGCCTGCGGATTATTTCTCGCAGGGGCCACGCTCAATCAAAGGCGGAGAATAGGTTCGTGTGGCATCGCTGTAGGTCTCAACTTGGCACGACACTTGTCGGTACTGCGAGCCATCAAACGAATACAACGTTAGACCTGTCTGAAATGCAGACATGTGGGTATATATCAAGATTGATGGCGGTCCATGATGAGCCCGACGCAATACCCTGATTCCGTTGCCGCCGGTCTCGAGAACCATCCGATTTTCACTATCAAGCACCCACACTGCACAGTTGCCGGTGGCCCCGCACAAAGGCGTACCCCAACTTTGAATCAGGAGAAGCGTTCCGGCTCGAGTACTTACCTCTCGCATGAAAAGTTCGCGTCTTACTTCAGCGATCTCTTCTGGGTCGAGATCAAACTCCTTTGCGCGTCTTTGAATCCCTGGCTCAAGCGCTTGGAGAATCGCTTTCTGCCGACTCAACGGAAGGTTCGAGATGCGAACTGGAAAAGGCTGCTCGCCGATAGACCATAACTGTCCTTGCGCACTAGAGCAGAATGCGATCGCAGCCAGAGCCATCATCAGGGAAACGAGCCTCATATTCGGCTCCCTTAAAACATCCTCAAATCGGCCCCGCTAGGCGGAGCCTCCACCAGCAGTCCCAACTCCCCCGCAATCCGCTCCAGCTTCCTCTGCGTCGTTGGCGAAACCTTCACCATCGGCAGCCGCACCGCATCGTCGCCGATCTTCCCCATCAACGAAAGGACCGCCTTCACCGGGGCCGGGCTCGGCTCCATGAAGTTTGCGGCAAGCAGCCGGCCGTAGTGCCGGTTGATCCGTCGCGCCGTCGCCCAGTCGTTCTCGAGCGCTGCCCCAACCATCGCCGCCATCTGCCCAGGAATCTCGTTCGAGGCCACCGAGACTAGTCCGCATCCGCCCACCGCAATCGCGGGTAGCGCCATTCCGTCGTCGCCCGCAAATACGCTGAAGGCTCGCGGCAGAAGGTTGATCAGTTCCGTGATCTGCGCGATGCTCCCGCTCGATTCCTTGATGCCGATGATGTTCTTCTCTTCGGAGAGCCGAAGCACGGTGGCGGGTTCTAAGTTCGCTCCCGTTCGCGAAGGGATGTTGTAGAGCAGCACGGGAAGCCCAACCGCCTGCGCGATCGCGCGGAAGTGCTGGTACTGGCCCTCTTGCCCGGGCCGGTTGTAGTACGGGTTTGCCGTGAGGATACCCGTCAGCCCCGGCATCTGCGCAAGTCGCTCGGCTTTAGCAACCGCCTCGCGCGTCGCGTTGCTGGTGCAGCCCGCGAAGATCGGTACTCGACCGTCCGCCGCGCCAATTACCACTTCGATCGTCCGGAGCCACTCCTGCTCGGTCAGCGTCGCCGCTTCGCCTGTCGTCCCGCAGGGAACCAGGAACGAGATGCCCTCTTCAATCTGCCAGTTCACCAGCGCATGCAGCGCCGGCTCGTCCACGCTCCCATCCCTGCGAAAGGGAGTTACAAGAGCGGTGCCACAACCCATCAAATTCATAATCTTCGAAGTTTACCGCTTTTCTTATAACGACGTGTCCTGCGCGGACGGCGGTCACTTCGTGACATGTAATGGGCTTCGCGCAGTCCTCCCGTTGGTCGGGATCAGCACGCGAAGCGGTATACAAGTCACGAAGTGACCGCCCCGCGCGTAGCGGGCCTTTTAGACCCACTCCCCGCTTCGCATCAAGGGCTCGGCCGTTCCATCTTTCGTCATTCCATCGACATCCATCTTCCCGGACCCAATCATCCAGTCCACATGGATCAGGCTGGAGTTCGCTCCCAGCGCCGTCAACTCGTCCTGCTGCATCTTCTCGCCGCCGATCAGGCACGTTGCATACGCCTGTCCCAGCGCGATATGGCTCGCAGCATTTTCGTCGAACAGCGTATTCCAGAACAGCACGCCGCTCTGCGCAATCGGCGACGAATGCGGCACCAACGCCACCTCGCCCAGCCGCCGCGCTCCGTCGTCGGTCGAGATCAACCGGTTCAGCACGTCTTCGCCAGCGGTCGCCGTCGCCGAGACAATCTTTCCACCCTCGAACTTGCAGGTGATGTTTTCGATCAAAGTCCCCTGGTGGGACAAGGGCTTCGATGCCTTCACAAATCCATCCACGCGGTCCTTGTGCGGCGTGGTGAAGCACTCTTCAGTAGGAATATTCGGGTTACAGAAGATCCCGTTGCCAGCCTCGCCGCCGCCGCCTGCCCAGAGATGATCGTCTGCAAGCCCAACGGTCAGGTCCGTCGTGCCGTCTTCCGACTTGAAGCGCAGCGAGTGGAACCGCTTCGCATTCAGCATATCCACGCGCTTCTTCAAATTCAGGCCATGCTGCTTCCACTCTGCCACCGGATCCTCGCCGGTTACGCGCGAGGCCAGGAAGATCGCATCCCACAGCTTGGCCACGGCCACATCGACTTCTTCGCCCGGGAAGACAAGCTTCGCCCACTCCGGAGTTGCGGCAGCCACAATCGACCAGTTGATCGCATGCTTGGTGATCAACTCCATCGCGGGCTTGCCTGCCTTCGAGGCAGCAATGTTTGCCCGCGAGACCTTCGCCGGGTCCTGCTTGGCGAGGAGCGCTGGATTCGCCCCGGCAATCGCCAGCCTTGCCGCGCCGCTACGAAACGCCGCAGCCATCGAGTCCGCCATCCACTGCGCGGCGTGGTCGAAGCTCGCGTCGTCAGCATACTTGTACCGCGCCAGCACTGACGGATCGTCGCTGTAGAAGCTGGTCACCAGCAGCGCTCCGGCCTTGTAAGCGTGCTCGGTAATCCGGCGCACCAAAGGAAGTGCCTCAAGCGGTGCGGAGATCAGCAGCTCCTGCCCCTTGCCAAGGTTCAATCCAACGCGGACAGCAACTTCCGCAAAACGGTCGAGCTTCTCCTCAAAAGTAAGGGAGGCAAATGTAGCTGGCACGGAAAGTACAGCGGTAGCACTCATGCGTTAAAAGTAGGTGTCAAACCAGTGAAACGCAAGCGTAGAGACCACGGCGGCAGCAGTTCGGGAACAGCTTCCGCCTATTGCCGACCGTGTTTGATCCCTTCGAAGTTGACGCTATTCCGAAATAACACGATCAAAATCAGTCGCAGCCTCTTCAGAACTGGGTGTACACCTCGTGGAAATCGAAGCACCCGGTGCGAGTAGAGAGCCACTCAGCCGCACGCACTGCGCCCTCCGCAAATCCCCTCCGAGAGAAAGACTCATGAGTTAGCACCAGCCGGTCGGAGGCGCTTCGCGCTTCCAGCACATGGACGCCCATCACATCGCCCTCGCGCTTGGACTCGATACGGATCTCTTCAATGTCCGAAGCCTCTTCGACGATCTCGCCCAGCGTGATCGCTGTTCCCGAAGGAGCGTCCAGCTTGCCCGCATGGTGTGTCTCGGAGATGGTGTAGTTGTATCCAGCGCCCTTGAGCGCGGCACCCATCTTCTCAGCCAGCTCCAGCATCACCTGCACGCCAATCGAGTAGTTCGTACCGTACATCAACCCGGCACCCTTGCGCTCCGCGAGTCCGCGCATATCGCTCAGCTTGTCGTACCAGCCGGTCGTGCCAATGACCATCTTCGCGCCCGTCGCCAGGCACGCGCGCATGTTCTGGACCACGGCATCGGGCGTTGTAAAGTCGATCACTACGTCGAACCCCGCCACGAAAGGCGCGGTCAGCGCCGCTGCGTCGCGATTCTCTTTTGCATCCAGGACGTGTACCCCGTGCCCTCGTTCATGCGCTATATCCGCTACCAGCTTGCCTGTCTTGCCGTGCCCAAGGATCAAAATCCGCATTGCGCTTCAGTCTCCTGCCTCAAGCCTATATCGGGACGACCGCGGTCCGAGCGGTTACGTCGAAGACCGTCTCATCGACTGTGGTGAAGAAGACACGATGGAGCGATTTGATCGCCTCCTCAACATCTTCTTCATCGATCATGAAGCTCATGTTGATCTCGCTTGCTCCCTGGGAGATCATCCGCACATTCACATGGCTGACCGCGGAGAAGACGCGGCCCGCAATGCCGTTATGTCCGCGAATGTCCTCGCCCACCATGCAGATCAGGGCCTTGTTGCCCTCGAGCTTCACGTCGGCGATCTTCGATAGCTCCGCGCAGATCTCCGGCAGCCGCTGGTTCGAATCCACCGTCAGCGAGATGCTCACCTCGCTGGTCGAGACCATATCGATCGCGCACTGGTACTTGTCGAAGACATCGAAGACAGCCTTCAGGTATCCGTGCGACATCAGCATCCGGCTTGCCACCACATCGATGATGGTCAGGCGCTTCTTCGCCGCGATGCTCTTGAACGGGCTCGCGCAGGGCGGCGCCATCGCCGTAATTTTGGTGCCTTCGTTTTCTGCGTTGCGCGAGTTCAGCACCCAGACCGGAATGCTCTTCTGGACTGCAGGAAGGATGGTGGCTGGATGCAGCACCTTCGCTCCGAAATACGCAAGCTCGGCTGCTTCTTCAAAGCTGATCGTCTTTACTCGCAGAGCATCCGGGCAGATGCGCGGATCGGTCGTCATGATGCCGTTGACGTCCGTCCAGATCTCGATTGCGCCGGCATGAAGTCCGCCACCGACCAAGGCAGCCGTGTAGTCGCTACCGCCGCGTCCCAGCGTCGTCGTGATCCCTTGTTCGTTCGAGCCGATGAAGCCGCCCATCACGGGCGTCTTCCCGGCCTCCAGCAGAGGCAGGACAAGCTCCGCCAGCTTGGCTTCGATGGCGTCTTCCTGCGGAACTGCCTTGCCATAGGTGCTGTCGGTGATGATGCAGGTACGAGCGTCTACGTGAGCGCCGTTAAGTCCATGCTGATCGAAGGCCTCGGCAACGATGCGGCTCGATAGCCGCTCACCGAAGCTCACCACAAGGTCAGCCGTGCGTGGAGTGAGCTCGCCCACTGCCGCGATTCCGCGCAGCAGGTCGTCGAGCGCGTCGAACTCCGCCTCAATCGCTGGCCGCAGCTTCACAAAACGGTCGCCCTGCAGCAACTGCGCAGCCGTATCCAGGTGCCGCGTCCGCAGCCGCTCGCTGATGGCCAGCGCTCCAACGCGATCGCCGCGACCGGCAGCAGCACCGCTCGCGATCATAAGGTCGGTGACCTTCGCCATCGCCGAGACGACTACCGCTGCCTGCAGCCCGCGTTTGCGCCTACCTTCGACGATCGCCGCCGTACGCCGCATCGCAACCGCGTCCTCGACCGACGTGCCGCCGAACTTCATTACGACAACGTGTTCGCGAGCTGTACTCATGCGGTCACCGCCGCTGGCTTCACAGGTTTCAATTTACCGAGTCGCGCCAGCACCTCCGCGTTCAACACCGCCGCTCCCGCCGCTCCGCGAATCGTATTGTGCGACAGCACCACAAACTTCCAGTCGAGCAGTGGGCACTCGCGCAGACGTCCGACGGTCGCCGCCATGCCCGCGCCGCGCATACGGTCGAGCCGTGGCTGCGGCCGGTCTGGAGCGTCTTCGAATTGGACAGGATTCTCAGGCGCTGTCGGCAGATGCTGCCCATGTAGCGGATCGAACTCCGACCAAGCGGCAAGAATCTCCTCACGGGTAGCTTTCCTCTTGAACTTGATGCTCACACACTCGGTGTGGCCGTCTTCAACCGCCACGCGGTTGCAGTGCGCGCTTACCTTCGCGTCGAGCATCGCGACTTCATCGCCGCGCAGCGTGCCGAGGAGCTTCGCTACCTCTTCCTGCAGCTTCTCTTCTTCGTTCTTGATGAAGGGAATCACGTTGCCCATGATGTCGAGCGAAGGTACGCCCGGATATCCGGCTCCGCTTACCGCCTGCATCGTGCTCACGAAGATGCTCTCGATCCCGAACTTCGTCTCGAGCGGCTTTAGCGCCAGCACCAGCCCAATCGCAGAGCAGTTCGGATTGGTCACGATGTAGCCGCCCGAATCCTTACGCCAGCTCTGCTGCTCGATCATGTCGAGATGGTCGCCGTTTACCTCGGGCACTACGAGAGGAACATCCGCAGCCATCCGGAAGGCGCTCGAATTCGAGATCACCGCGCAACCTGCCGCGGCAAACTTCGGCTCCAGCTCCTTCGCGATGTCCGAATCAAGCGCCGCGAAGATGATGTGCGGCAGTTCTCCGGTTGCGCCTTGGGGCACATTCGGCTGCATCGTCATCGCAGCAATATGTTTAGGCAGGGGCGTGTCGAGCTTCCACTTGCAAGCCTCGCCATACGTCTTGCCCTGGCTGCGATCGCTCGCGGCGAGCCATGTGATGTTGAACCACGGATGATTGTGAAGCAGCTGGATGAATCTCTGGCCGACCATCCCGGTCGCGCCCAAAATACCGACATTCCTGCGTTCCATAATCCTTCAAGGATAACGCGGGCCACCGCCCCGCGCCATCCTCGTACCACCTAAGGATCACTGCAACGTCAACATTCCGTCCCGGCTTGAATCGGATGGAAGGCCACGCGGCGTTAGATGTCGTCCGTCCGCCGCCCGCGCCGCACGTAGGTTCGGCCGCCAGTTCCGCCCCAGACGCAGAGAGCCACAACGAGGTGAATCAGGAACCATAGCCCGATGCCTTCATCGCGATAGATCAGCACCAGGATCAGAACCCGGGGCAGAAGGAGCGCCATGATCGGCGAGATGATGTTGTCCAGATGAAATCGCACCAGGTCGCGGTCGAACCACGCAATGATCAGTGCCACGCGGGGAAGAAAGAGCGAGAAGACTAGGAACCACAGCGGGAGCGCATGAACAGCCAGCGATTGCAAGGTCAAACGGTCGGACATGAGCGGCGTGCCTTTCGAGCTACAAACTGCGGAGAACTATTCCATGCGATGGCCCCAGCTGCGAATTCGTTGTACCCAGCCTCTATTGTTCGGGTGCCCCATCCATCGCGCCTTTGTTCCACGCGATGGGTGGGAACGTAAACCCTCTCCTTGCTACTTCGCCGCAAACGTAAACTTGGCGTCCGCCGTGCCCAGCGCCTTTACCGTCACCTTCATCGTCTGTTCGCCCAGCTTCTCATGCACCGCCGCCAGCGTGTACTCTCCCGCTGGCAAGCCCTTCAGCGAGAACTTCCCGTCTGCATCGGTCACGGCATAGAACGGTGTCTCGCTCACGTTGATAAACGCATTCATCCACGGATGGTTGTTGCACCGGACCGGGATCATCGTCTCCACCTGGTTGAACTGCTTGGTCTGCGACTCCCCCTTGGGAGACTGAGAGATGTCGATCGAGGCGCTTCCCGGAGCCGTCGGCATGGTGTGGATGTTGTGCATGGTGATGTCAGAGTTGCGGAACTCCACGGACCCGCCCTTCATCAGACCGATTACATGCGGCGTATAGCGGCAGCCCTTCTGGTCCATTACCACGGCGGGGCCGCTCCCCGCAGGCATACTGAACGCCGCCGGAGGCCCAGACTTAACATAGATAAAGACGTTCGCCAGATCGCCGTTATGCACCGCATACTGCTCCGACATGTTGTTGTCCCCGCCGGCACTCATTCCGCACGCTGGGTCCATCGTCATATCGATTTTTACCGGCGCAGGAGCCTTGCCCGTGAACTTCACCGTGCCATCAATCGACCCAATCTCTCCCGCAGACAAAGGTGTAGCTGCCGGCACCTGCGCCATTGTGGGCTGCTTCGCCGATCCCTCATCAGTAGGCTTCGCCTTACATCCCGCAACACCCAACGCCACGACAACCGCCGCTACAAAGATCCCGTGCTGCTTCATCCGCATGCTTTCCTACTCCCTGAACCCTATCCCCTACACCCTTGCTTCTAAAGCGCTGCTACAACCGCGTCCGCAAACGCTTTCGTCCCGCTCGTTCCGCCGACATCCTTGGTCAGCGTCTTGCCTTCCGTATAGACGGCTTCGAGCGCCTTCTGTACCAGGTCCGCCGTCTCGGCCTCGTCGATATGGCGAAGCATCAGGATTGCAGATTGCAGAAGCGCCGTCGGGTTCGCCATGTCTTTGCCCGCAATGTCCGGGGCGGAGCCGTGCACCGCTTCGAAGATCGCGCAATCGAGCCCGAGGTTCGCTCCGGGGACCAGCCCCAGGCCGCCGACAAACGCCGAGCAAAGATCGGAGAGAATATCACCGTACAGGTTCTCCGTAAGAATCACGTCGTACTGATACGGATTCATCACCAGCTGCATGCAGGTGTTGTCGACAATATGTTCGGCGTATGTCACTTCCGGGAAACCGGCTGCGACCTTCCGGGCGCAATCGAGAAACAGCCCGTCGGTCACCTTCATGATGTTCGCCTTGTGGATGGCGTGGATCTTCTTGCGGCCAAACTTCCGCGCATACTCGAATGCAAATTTCGAAATCCGCGTCGATCCCTTTTCGGTGATGATCTTCAACGACTGCGCCACTCCTGGCACAATCATCAACTCAAGCCCGGCGTACAAATCCTCCGTGTTCTCGCGGACGATGATCAGGTCCACGCCCGGATAGTTCGTCTTCAGCCCCGGCAGATTCTTGATTGGCCGGAAGTTCGAATACAGGTCAAACTTCTTACGCAGCGTCACGTTGATCGAAGCGAACCCGCCGCCGATCGGGGTAGTCACCGGTCCTTTCAGCGCGACCTTATTTTGCTCGATCGACTCGTACAGCGCTTTCGGGATGTACTCACCCGTCTTCGCGAACGCATCGGCCCCGGCGTCATATGTGTGCCAGTCGAAGCTCACGCCGGTAGCCGCGCCGGCCGTCTCCAGAATCTTCACCACCGCGCCCGAAACCTCCGGCCCAATGCCATCGCCCGGGATCAACGTAATCTTGTGCGTCCGCTTCGCTTCTGTCGTCATGCTCAATCTCTCCTCAACCCTTGTCATCCTTCGCTGAAAGCGGAGGACCTGCTTCTTTATGTTCCTACTTCCGCTTCCGCGAGTCCCCACCCAGCAACTCTTCTAACTCCGCCTTGAACTCACGCACGTCCTTGAAATCTCTATAGACGCTGGCAAACCTTATATAAGCCACCGTATCGATCTCCTTCAACTGGGCCATAATCAGTTCGCCCACCTCGCTCGTAGACCTCTCGCGCTCCGGCGAATCGACTACAAACGCCTCGGTCGAATCGACGATCTGCTCCAGCTTGATCGCCGCCACCGGCCGTTTCTCGCACGCGTGCAGCAGACCGCTCAGGACCTTCTGGCGGTCAAACTTCTCCCGCCGACCGTCCTTCTTCACCACCATGTAGGGAATTTCGTCGATGCGTTCGTACGTCGTGAAACGCTTGTTGCACCCTTCACACTCACGGCGCCGACGGATGGAGTCCGCCTCTTTACTCTCGCGTGAGTCCACAACCCGGTCTTGCGCAAATCCACAGTAAGGACATCTCATAGCCAAAGCCGATTCTAGCAGTGCGGCTCAACCAAGCTGTTCGAACGCGCCTATCCGAGTCTCTGAGACTGTCAACCGCTCAAGCCGGGCATCAAGCTCCGCATATTCAGCGGCGAACTGGTGCCTGAAGCGCTTGTAGCTCACTTCACCCTCCCATCGGTCGATGGTCAGGAACTTATTCGCGGACTGATCTGAGCGCAAAAGAACCGTCCCGAGGTACCCCTCGGCACGTTTGAACAGCTCCACCCAGCTGCCTTGCGGGCCATACGCCGCCTGGAACTCCTCGAGCGACTCTTCGCGGACAATGAACTCCCACACAATCTGCATGGCGCACCCGGAAGATTAGCTTACATCGCTCCCCGACGCCGCTCCACTTTCATCTGCAACTTTCTTCAGACTCACCCGGTCCACCTGCGCGAGCACCAACCCCGTTGGCAGGATGCTCAACGAGAGAACCGCCAGCAGCACCGCTCCACATGCCGTCGCCGACTCTACCGGAACTCCGTAGAAGGTCCTCATCGCCGCCGCAGTCACCGCAATCTGCGTAAACCAGCCGACGATCGGCAACTGCAGCAGAGAGCCGCCGATGCTTGCTCCCATCAACAACATCGTCTGCGAATAGCTGATATGGGCCAGCCCCGGCGTATCCACAAAGCCGTGAAGAACTTCGACGTACGTCAGTCCGATGCCGCCCCACATTACCAGAGAGATCACGGTCACTACTGCAAACTCACCGAACGAAGACAGCGCATTCAGCCCATTGCGAAACTCGAGGATCTTGTTGCTGAGGCTTTCCGCCGCGCCCTTCGAAACGTGCCCGAGCACGCCCCGCGCAAATGCCGCAACGGCCCCGCCAGCCACTCGCACGACCAGCGCGAAGACGGCCAGCACCAGAGTCCCTGCCAGGCTGAACAGCCCCGTCCGAACGAAGACCTCATGGTGCGGCATGTCCTTCGGAGTGAACGCAAGCGCCGCCGAAAAGATCATCGCCGCCGATCCAAGGTCGAACATTCGTTCGATCGTGTAAACCGCAATCTGGGAGCTCAGCGAGAGCTCGACCTTCTTCGCAATCAGGTAGGGCCGGGTCAGGTCAGCCAGCCGCCCAAAAAGTCCCACCGCTGTGAAACCGATAAACTGCGACGCAACGGTCGTGAACAGCCCAATATGCTTTGTGGGCCTGACGAGAACCGCCCAACGCGCGGCCCGCATCCAGTACGTCGAATAGACGAGTGCCACTCCCGCTGCAATCGGCTTCCAATCCACATGCTTCAACTGCGACCAGAAGGCCGCCCAATCGAAGTGGATCCTTCCCCGGAAGATCAGCACCACTAGCACCAGCACAATCAGTGCCGCAAACCACGAGATCCCGCTGCGATTCTTCATTGCATCCCCAGGCTCAATCAGCCGTCAATCTCTGCATTGGCTCTTGTCGTTGAAGGGCTATTGGTCCTGTTGAAGTCCCGCCACCTGGTTCGCGGCCGTCCGAGCGGCCAGCTTTCGCCGATTGAACTCGCCAATCACGCGCGCCACATAAGCTCGAGTCTCGCGATACGGCGGAACTCCGTGGTACTTGTCCACCGCTCCCGGTCCCGCGTTGTAGGCGGCCAGCGCCAACGTTGCGTCGTCGTGATACCGCACCAGCAGTTGGTCCAGATACGCCGTTCCTCCGGCGATATTCTGCTCCGGACGAAACGCATCGTTCACGCCCATCGCACTCGCGGTTCCCGGCATCAATTGCATCAACCCACGTGCGCCCGTACGCGAAACCGCATACGTCTTACCTCCGCTCTCCGCCTTTACCACTGCGGCCAGCAGGTCTTCATCGATATTGTGCTGGGTCCCGGCGCTTGCCAACAAGGTATGCATCTCGGCCTTGGTCGGCTCGGCTGAAGCTTTGCTAGCCCGCTTCACTCCAGCGCTGCTGATCGGGGAGACCACAAACACTGGATCGGGAATCATCTCCACCCGTAACACAGCGTCCGGAGAGACATCGATATAGCTGGAGTCGGCGGCAGCAACGGCAGCCGAGGTCGGCATCAGGAACAGTCTCAAACGACCGTCTTCGAGGACCTCGCGCCGAGCGCAATCCATTTCGAAGCCATTTCGCAGAGTCAGATGTTCCGCCGCCCTGGCAACGCTCGGCAGGGGACTCGCCGCCAGCAGTGCGGTCAACCCCATCTTTTTTACGGAGAACTTCACGCTCACAGGCTACCACTCAGGGCGCGCGCATCGTACTCATCTTCCGCTCTCTGCAACGAAAGTACCTCGTCGATGGCATCAGCCACTCCGTCTTCCAGGTGATGCGCGCCGATCGTCCATCCTCGCGCTCGCGCCATCTCCTTCAGGTCTTCGGGAGCGTTGCCCATCAGCACCGGCCAACCCGCAATCTCCAGCATCGAGAGATCGTTCCAGTTGTCGCCGATCGCCATCATCTCGTTCGCTTCGATGCCCAGCGAGGCGGCCAGCCGTAGCAGGGCCACACCCTTCGAACACCCCGCAGGCAGAATGTCCAGCAGGCTAAGGTCGCGCTCCGGATACTCCGTCCGGCTCAGCGCGACCTCTGCGTCTTCCAACAACTCCGGCGCCGATACACCAGCCGAAAATACCCCTGGATGTTCCAGCAGGCGAGCCTCCGCCCGCCGCATCCGCTCAATAGTCCCGCAGACCATCATCTGGATCGGAGCATTCCCTGCGGCATTCGCACGCAGCAGCGCATCCTCAATCGGCACCGATTGTTCGATATACGGAGAGTTCGCCTCCATCCATTTGCCGATGCTTCCATGCAAGTCCGCAAGCTCTTCCACCACCAGCGATCCCCGCGCGTCCTCGCCATCCGGCTGCACCATGTCGAAGGTCACCACCAGCGCATTGCGAAACTCGGCCAGGTGCTCACACAGCCACAGCGAAGTCGGCAGCGTCAGAAACGTCCGATCAATCAGCCTCGCACCCACGGTCCGCGTCACCGCTCCATTCGAGCTGACTAACGCCTGCTCGCCATGCAGATTCAAGCTACGCAGCACCTTCATCGCATACGAGTGCCGCCGCCCGGTCGCGATCACCACATGAATACCGGCCTCGTTCGCGGCCTGCAAAGCGGCCTTGTTCCGCGCGCTCACCTTGCCCTCGGCACCCAGCAGCGTGCCGTCTACATCGATCGCGATCATTCGCGGTAACTTTTGCTCACTCACCTCTAAATTGTCTCACTTGAAAGGAATACATATCCATAACGGACGCATAATCATGCATTTACCGGATGTTAACTCGACATTCACACATATCCGGGCCACTCTAGAAGCAGGCTTCACAAAGGCTGACTTATGTTTCACAAAAATGTTGCAAACTCCGTTCGGAGTCAATTCTCTTCACCACTAGGTCCACAACCGTCTTCTGAGGTAGCCCAAATCACCGGCCCGCGTCTGGTCCTGCTCCCCGCAGGCGGCGACGGAACCCCGCAGAAGACCTCCTCCGCGCTCATCGACTTCATCGCCATCTCCTCGCATCGCTGCTCGGCGTTCTTTGCCGAGGCAGCTGTGCTCGTCCTAGTGCTGGCCCTGCTCGACAGGTTCATGCTCAAGGGGCGTATGGAGATCGACTGGGTTCTCAGCGCCTTCACCATCAGCCTCATCCTTCTCTCCGCCAGCATAGCGACCGAGTTCACGGCCCGCCGCTGGCTCAAAGCTCATTAGCAGTTGCTCTGAAGTGTTGTCTTAGCGGTCTTCCGGACCGCTGCCCCGTCGCGCCCCAAAAACCCACTATTTCGCCTCCGCCGAGCCAGTTGATTGCTCGAAGGACAATGCACGGTCTAGCGACCAGTCCCAGGACGATTCCCGTTGATGTTGCGCGGCACGATATTTTTACAATTCGACCGCGCCATGAATGCCATCTTGCGTTCTAATCATCTACAACGAAATCAAGGAGAAGATATGCAACTTGCAATGGTAGGGCTTGGACGAATGGGCGCGAACATGGTCAAACGTCTCGCGAAGAACGGCCACGAGTGCGTTGTGTTTGATAGAAGTGCTGCGACTGTCGCGGATCTCGCGAAGGAAAATGGCGTCACCGGTGCCTCGTCCATGGAGGACCTGATCGGCAAGCTGGCCAAGCCACGCGCCATCTGGCTGATGATTCCTGCAGGCGTGGTCGAGCAGACCGTCGAAGCGATCGCTCCGCACCTTGAACCCGGCGACATCCTCATCGACGGTGGAAACTCCTATTACATCGACGATATCGCTCGCGCGAAGATGCTCGCCGAGAAGGGCATCGAGTATGTCGACGTTGGAACCAGCGGCGGCGTCTGGGGCCTCGAGCGCGGCTACTGCATGATGATCGGCGGCAGCAAAGCGATCGTCGAGCACCTCGATCCCATCTTCAAGACCATCGCCCCCGGCCCGGGCAGCATCGACCGCACTCCCGGTCGCCCGACCGGCATCGGCACCGCCGAAGACGGCTATCTCTACTGCGGCCCCAATGGCGCGGGTCACTTCACCAAGATGGTGCATAACGGCATCGAGTACGGCATGATGGCCGCTTATGCGGAGGGCCTCGCCGTGCTGAAGGCCGCAAACATCGGCAAGCATGTCGCCGAAATCGACGCCGAGACGACGCCCCTGCGCGATCCGGAGCACTATCAGTACGAGTTCGACCTGCCCGAGATCACCGAAGTCTGGCGTCGCGGCAGCGTCATCGCTTCGTGGCTACTCGATCTCACCGCCACGGCTCTCATCGATGACCCGCAGATGTCGAAGTTCGGCGGCCGCGTCTCCGACTCCGGCGAAGGCCGCTGGACGATCAAGGCCGCAATCGACGAAGGCGTACCCACCCCTGTCCTCACCGCATCTCTCTACGAGCGCTTCAGCTCGAGGGGCAACTCCTTGTTCGCGGATAAGCTGCTCTCGGCGATGCGTTTCCAGTTCGGCGGACACCACGAAGTACCCGAAAAGAAGTAGCAAGCTCGATGATTGTGTTTGAGCTTTGAAAAGGATGACGGCTCCCTCAGTTTTTGAGGGAGCCGTTACTCCTTGAGAGCCCAGGACAGTTAGCAGCGCCTCCGCCGAGTAGGTAGCATAGAGAGATGCCCCAGATCGCCTTCCTCGAGTGCTCCCGCTGCCATCACCATCTTCCAGCCGACACCCCGCAGACCCTCTGTCCCCTTTGCGCTGGCTCGCTCTACGTCCGGTACGACATGGACGCCCTCAGGCGCTCCGCCCAGCGTGAAGATCCCGCCGCTCGCGCGGTGGCGTCTTCCACCTCGCTCGGCATGTGGCGCTACGCCAGCGTTCTGCCTGACGTCACCCCGGTCACCCTCGGCGAAGGCTGGACGCCCATGCTGCAGAGCAAGCGCTATCCCGGCCTCTTCATCAAGGAAGAAGGCGCGAACCCCACTGGCACCTTCAAGGCCCGCGGCCTCTCGCTCGCCGTCACCATGGCGAAGCACTACGGTCTCAAGCACCTTGCTGTCCCTTCTGCGGGCAACGCCGCCGGAGCCCTTGCTGCCTACGCCGCTGCTGCTGACATCGCCGCCCACATCTATATGCCTCAGGACGTTCCCTTCGCCAACTACCTCGAAGGCGTCGTCTACGGAGCCGATGTCCACATGGTCGACGGCCTCATCTCCGATTGCGCACGTTTAGTCGGCGAACAGATCAAGTCGCAGCGCGAAGCGAACACCCCCGCCGAAGAGACCTGGTTTGACATCTCCACGCTCAAAGAACCCTTCCGCGTCGAAGGCAAGAAGACCATGGGCTACGAACTCGTCGAGCAGCTCCAATGGACCTATCCTGACGCTGTCTTCTATCCCACTGGCGGCGGTGTCGGCCTGATCGGCATGTGGAAGGCCTTCGAAGAGATGGAAGCCATCGGCTGGATCGCTCCCGGTTCTAAACGCCCGAAGATGTACGCCCTGCAAGCTTCCGGCTGCGCTCCCGTAGCCCGCGCCTTCGACGAAGGCAAGCCCGCCAGCGAGTTCTTCCAGAACGCTGCGACCTTCGCCGCCGGCCTCCGTGTACCCAAGCCCTACGGAGACAGCATCATTCTCGACATCGTCCGCGCCTCAGGTGGCAAGGCCCTCGCCGTCGATGATGAAACAATTCTGGCAAGCATCCTCGACTATGCGAAGAACGAAGGCATCTTCCTCTCGCCTGAAGGCGCGGCGGCCACCGCTGCCTACGACCAGCTCCTGGCCACCGGCGAACTCACTCCCACCGACCGCGTCGTCCTGTTCAACACCGGTGCTGGCCTCAAGTACACGGACATGACCGCCGAGGCCATGCACCTCCGCCGCCCCGGCTCGTTGCCGAAGAGCCTTCCTGTAGGAGGCATCATCACCCCACAATAGATCAAGCACCTCATAGAAAAGGAGAGCAGAGGGAAAACAATGTTTGTCGCGATAACTTTAATAATTGCTGGTTGCGCCGTACTAGCAGTTGCTACGTTTGGAAAGAATTTCTCCGTTGGAGACGCTGACGCTATGACGTCATGGGATAGGCCACGCTCCAGATGGTCAAGGCGACCGGTGTCTCTAATTGCCGGACTGATGCTTCTCGGCATCGGCATCAAGTCATTGATTTCCAATTAGGCATACATGCAACAGTTACCCGAACCCCTCTTCCTAAACTTCGTCCTCACCGCGCTCCAAACCACCCACGCGCGCCTTGCCATCACCTCAGGCGAAGCGACACGCTATCCTGCCGCAGTCGCTCCTTTTGCCGCGATCGCAACCCCCACTACGAAAGCTCTCAGCCACCTTCGCGAACTCCTCACGCCTGACGAATACGTCTGGGCAACAGCTCTCGGTGAAGCCGACCCCGCCGCCGCGCAACTCAAAGTCGAGACCTCCATCGACGTCCTCCAGATGATCCTGCCGCCCGAGGTGGAATTGCCACCACCCTACCCCGGCATCCTCCCACTCGACTGTTCGCGCGCCGCCGAGATGGTCGCGCTAACCGATATTGCCTTCCCCGGCTTCTTCCGCCGCCGGACCTGCGAGATGGGCTCCTACTTCGGGATCCACTCCGGCGAAACGAACGAACTCATCGCCATGGGTGGCGAGCGTCTGGTCTTCCCCGGCTACTCCGAGATGAGCGGCCTCTGCACCCATCCTGACCATCGCGGCCAAGGCTATGCTGCTCATCTCCTGTGGCATCTTGCCAGGCTTCACCGCGCGCAAGGCATCGTCTCCTGGCTGCACGTCACCGCAACGAATGCCACCGCCGTCAATCTCTACCTCAAGCTCGGGTTCCAGACTGTCCGCAGCATCAAGCTCCACAAGCTAGTCGTCGTCTAGTTCAGGTCCATCTATCGTCGGCGGTTATCATGGAAGCTCACCCGCTCCCATGCTCCCCATCCGTCCTCAAATTCGTTCGGTCCTCGCTCTAGCCTTGCCTCTCATCCTTGCGGAGGTCGGATGGATGTTCATGGCCGTAGTCGACACCATCATGGTCGGCCACCTGCCTCACCCGGCGATCACCATCTCCGCCGTCGCCCTCGCGCAGGTTCTCTACAACACCATCGCCTTCGGCATCGGCGGCGTCCTGCTCGGTCTCGATACCTACCTCTCGCAGTCCCATGGCGCGGGCAAGTTCGACGAAGCTAACCGCTGGCTCATCCACGGCCTCGTGCTCTCAGCCATTCTCATCGCCATCCTCATGGCCGTCGTCCACGCCGCCAGCTATGGCCTTGCGTACTTCCCCGTCGACCCCGTCATCCGCGATCAGGCAGTGACCTTCCTTCGCGTCCTCAACCTCGGCACCCCCCCGCTCATTCTTGCGCTCACGTTTCGTCGCTATCTCCAGGCCTTCAACCACGCCAGGTCCATCGCAATAGCTCTCGTTACGGCCAACGTCGTCAACGCGCTGCTGGACTGGGCCTTCCTCTTCCCGCACCACTGGGGGCCGATCACGCTTCCGGGGCACGGAGTGGTGGGAGCCGCCATCTCCACCGCCCTCGCTCGCCTTTATCTGGCCCTCTGCTTCTTCGCCGCCATCTGGTACTTCGACCGCAAACATACCTACGGCCTGCGTTCGGTCACGCGCCGTATCGAGTACAGCCGTCTCCGCGAGCTCACCCTCTTCGGGGCCCCCGTTGGTGCGCAGATCTTCGTCGAGATCTCCATCTTCGGCGCCGTGACCTATCTCATCGGGACCTTCGGCCCACTCCCGCTTGCCGGCCACGAGATCGCTCTCAACGTCGCCAGCATCACGTTCATGGTGCCGTTCGCCATCTCGGCTGCAGCGTCGGTTCGCGTCGGTCAGGCCATCGGCCGCAAGTCTCCGGGAGAAGCCCGCGCCGCAGGCTGGACCTCCATAGGCCTCGGCGCAGCCTTCATGCTCTGCGCCTCGGCCGTGCTGGTCCTGATGCCGAACCTCATCGCCCGCGCGTTTACCGTCGACCCCGCAGTGATCGCCGCCGCTGTCCCTCTGCTGCTCGTTGCGGCCGCCTTCCAGTTCTTCGATGGCGTCCAGATCACGGCCACCGGAGCTCTACGCGGAGCCGGAAACACCCACATCGGCCTCTTTGTCCACCTCATCGGATACTGGCTGATCGGCTTGCCCGTGGGCGTCCTGCTCGGCTTCCACTACAAGCTCGGTGCGGTCGGCCTGTGGATGGGGTTGTGCCTCGGCCTCATCATCGCCGGCGCAGCTCTGGTTACAAGCTGGCATCGCACCGCAGGCAAAATCGCGACGCTGATCCCGGTTGCCGATTAGCCTTCGCCGTACGCCCCGCCGTTTACTTCTGCTGACTCAACCGGTACATCATCAGCGCATTCCGCTTCGCCTGCTTCGCGATGGAGTCGAGATAGACGATCTCGCCATCGGCGTGCGCACCCTCACCCATCGCGCCGGTGCCCACAAGCCCCGGAAGATACGCCGCAATGAACGAGATGTCGCCAGCACCGCGCAGCATCGGGTCCAGCTCCGGCATCGGCGGAAAGCCGAGCGTCGCGTTCACCGCATTCAACTGCCTTACCAGGTCGTGGCCCGCTTCGGTCACCGGCATCGCCGGATAGGCCTCGTCAAAAGAGATCGTTGCTCCCGTCCGGGGCAGATGCTTGCCCACGATCTCCCGCATCTTCTGCTCCACGCGCTCGCTCTGACCGTTGTCCAGCGTCCGTATGTCGCCAATGGCGATGGCAGTGGGAGGCACGACGTTCGCCTTGCCGGTCGCACGGCCTCCGAGCTTCGATTCATTCAACTCAGCGGTCGCTCCGCCGAGCATCAGGCCCACGTTGAATGTTAGTCCCGGCTCCGGCAGTTGCGTCCGAAACGCGTCAACGATACGCGTCATCTCGTAGATCGCGCCGGCCCCCATGTAATCGGAGAATATCTGTGAAGAATGCCCGCTCTTTCCTGTCGTATCCAGATGCCAGGTGACCGAGCTCCGTCGCGAGATGCTGATGGTATCCACCCCCTGCCGCCGCACCCCGCTCTCAAACTCGAACGCGACATCGCTCAGCTTCGCCGCGTCGATCATGTCCTTGCGCGTTACCGCGATCGGATCGCCATGCCGTTCTTCGTCCCCGCTCAGAACGATACGGATCTCTGCCGTGTCCAGAACGCCGGCGGACTGCATCGCTCCCAGCGCAACCAGCATGACCACCAGTCCGCCCTTCATATCGTTCACGCCAGGGCCCGTCGCTACATTCCCCGTGCCGTCGGGAACCATCATGTAGGTCTGGAAGCTGCTGTCCTTCTCGAAGACCGTGTCCATGTGGCCTATTAGCAGCATCCGCTTGCCGCAGTTGCCATTGCCCAGCGGGCACGCATGCTCTGCCACGAGATCGCCTGCGCGGTGAGCATCGTCCATCGCCACCCATCGCGTCTTGAAGCCGAGTGCGCGCAGCCGAGGCTCGATCTCGTCCTTCACCGCAATCACGCCTGGGATATTCATCGTTCCGCTGTTGATGTTGACGATCTTTTCGAGCATCGCCACTGCCGCGCGGTTCTGCGTATCGACCGACCGAATCATCGTGCTTTCGACCGGCGCAATCGCCGTCTGCCCAAAGGCAGCAAAGCCACCAGTAAGAACCAGCAGGGAGCTCATCCAAATCTTCGCCATAATTCCCGGAGAATATCACGCAGTCACTGCCCGCAATTGCAGGCAACACATTATCGTCAACGACGGGCAGACTGATGCCCGCATGTCGCTGGTACACTTTGCGTCAGGAAAGGGTGACCGGTTCATGTCGCGAACGCAGCCTGAGGTGATCATCCGGACGGCGACCCCCGAAGACGCCGCCCTATGCGGCCAAATATGCTACGACGCTTTCTTCGCAATCAATACCTCTCATGGCTTTCCCTGCGACCTTCCCGGATCGGAAGCAGGTGTCAGCCTGCTCTCGATGATCTTTTCAAGTCCGGACTGTTATAGCGTCGTGGCGGAGGTCGATGGCCGGGCGGTGGGCAGCAACTGTCTCGATGAAAGTTCCGTCATCTGCGGCGTAGGTCCGATCACCATCGACCCGGGCGTGCAAAATCTCGGGGTAGGCCGCAAACTCATGCAGGCTGTGATGGATCGGGCCGCCGAACGCGATGCACTTGGTGTGCGGCTGGTGCAGGCAGCCTTCCACAATCGTTCCTTTTCGCTTTACTCGCTGCTCGGCTTCGATGTTCGCGAACCACTGGCCTGCATGCAGGGGCCGCCGATCAAGAAGTCTATTCCCGGATGTTCGGTGCGGCCCGCACAGCTTGGAGATCAGCTCGCCTGCAACGCGCTATCGAGTCGGATTCACGGATTCGATCGAGCGATCGATCTTGAAGAAGCGATCCGGAAAGGAACCGCAAGGGTCGTAGAGCGCGAAGATCGAATCACCGGGTACACCTCGCATCTCGGATTCTTCGGCCACTCCACAGCGGAAACAAATCTGGATCTGCAGGCGTTGATCGCGTCGGCGGATTCTATCGCCGGACCGGGAATTCTGGTGCCTTCCCGAAACAGCGATCTGCTACGGTGGTGTCTGGAAAACGGTCTTCGCGTTACACAGCCGATGACGCTTATGAGCACCGGATTTTATAAAGATCCTGCCGGTGCGTGGCTGCCATCGGTTGTCTTTTGACCGATCACTGGCTAGTGGTTGTGATGGTCGAGGAATGAAAACCTACCCGAGACTTTTCCCTAGCAATTCCGCTGACGTCCTCTCCAGCACGCCCACCTGGCGCTCCATGCGCCTCATCTGCTGCTGCTCCACCGTTCCCGGCTTGCCATCGTCCTCGGCAGTGAAAGCGTTGCCCAAAGCTGCAGTCACCGTCAGCGGCCCCGTGCCCAGAAGCGCCGCGCTGGTGGCCTCCAGCCGAGCGATCAATGCTTCCACGCGCCGTATCGTCCGTTCCTCGCCTGAACCCACCGTCGTCAGTGTCGTCGCAACCCGCATCAGTCGCCGTAAATACGTCACGAAGGTCAGTGCCTCGGTTTGAATGTCTCCAGAGGTAGCCTTCCTGCCGAACCCTGGCTCCAGCATCATCCTGTCCAGCGACTCCTCGGCATCGTTGATCGCGAGTCCTGAAAGTCGTCTCGCCGGGGCCAGCATCTGGCGCTCCGCCACGGCTCGCTCCGGTCCGCTCACCTGCCAGTAGCGAGTCATCGCGCGCAGGTATCCTGCGTCCGCGCTGGCTCCCCGGCCCAGAAGCCTGCCCAGCTCCAGGTGCTCATGTTCCGGCCACAGCAAGCGCATGGCGAGAACCGCTACCAGCGCCCCCAGCACCGTGTTCGCCATCCGCACCGCGGCGTAGCTCCAGTCGTGGAAGTACGGCATCGACATCAACACAAACGTCGGCGTCAGAAAGAAGCAGTACCACGCATAGTTCACCGCGTAGGTTGCCAGTGTCAGCGCCGAGACCACGGCTAGTACCGCGATCAGCCCCGCTTGCCCGTGGATCGCGGTCGCCAGTACCGCCGCGAGAACGCCACCTGCGATCGTCCCGCCCACCCGCTGCATTCCGCGCCGCAGCGTGCCCGAGCCATAGGGCTGTAGGACAATGATCGATGTCATCGCCAGCCACGACCCATGTCGCACATGCGTCAACCGCATCAGCACAATATCGATGCCGCCCACCACGGCCATCCGCAACGCATGTCTCATCATCACCGAGTCGAACGTCCAGTTTGCACGTAATGCATCCACCCAGCGATACTGCCCCATTCCTGCCGCCGGCTCTCGTACATCCTCATCGCCTTCGTCGTGTGCGAGCATCTCCCATCGCGCCGCCGCGCCTCCCACCCGCAGTTCCACACCGCTCCAAACCGCGTGTACCGCTTCGAACGCAATCTGCACATTCTCGAGCGCGTCGCGTTCATCGGCCGCCAGGTGAGCCCGCGTCGTCCCCTTGGCAAACGGCCATCGCGGTCGCTTCAGCCTTGGCTGCACATGCTCCAAGGAATGCGACCCCTCAGGCGTATACGAAGCCGCTCCATCCCCCGGCCGCTGCCTCAGGCCTCGCGAGATCGCCCACTCCGCCCCGCTCAGCCACCGGGCCGCCTCGCGTACCGCGGCGAAGGACGCTGGATCGTCCGCAACCTCCGCCAGTTCCCTCCAGCGCATGGTGATCGCGAAGAGCATGTCCGCCGTCTCCAGCAACACGGTCAGGTTCCGCGCCCTCACCGTGCGCGCCGTCATCCGAGCAGGAACGCGCCCTACCGCATGTCGCGCCTTCTCCATCTGCAGCCGCATGGCCCGTTGAAAGTGCCCCGTATGCTCCAGGCTGATCCGTCTCTCTTCGGCAGCCGCGCCATGTTCCCCGTCGCCAGCCCACTCCTCCACCAGCATCTTTCCGGAGAACTCCGCGAGCACCGTGTAGCATTCAGCCACCTCTCTTCGTGCCGGTCGAAATGGGTCGACAGGCCATAAGACCAGACTCAGCGCTGCTGCCCAGACGCCGCCGAGCACGAACTCCAGGGCGGCTGCGCAGGCATGTGTGAAGCTGTGGTCCGCTCCGCCAAAGCCCGCAAAGTACAGCACCAGGATGATCACGCTCGTCGAAGCGATTCGCTCCGATGCCACTCGCGCGAACGTTGCCGCAAAGCAGACCGCTGCCGTCACGGCTACCGCAGTCCATAGATTTCCGCCGACCATCGCCCCAATGACGCAGACCAGGCTGCCGCCCGCGAGCAGCGTAGCCATCGTCTCCAGCCGAGACCGGTACGGGCCGCCATTATCGACCAGAACTGCCTCAAACCCGCCGAGCGCCGCCCATCCCATCGGCAATCCGAGCAGGCGGCATACGGTCATGGCTCCCGCGACCGCGACACCGGCGCGCAATCCGCGCGCCCACTGCAGCGACTTCAAAACCTTCTCGAAACGATCGATCGCTGCCGCAACGCCCATGGCCTCAAGTCTATTGCAGCCTTCCTCGCAACCCACCCGCGACGGCCTCTAGGTAATCGGCATCTGCTCCCGCACCCGAGTCTTCGACCGTGTCGTCAGGGTCACGGCAGAGACCAGAATCAGTCCGCCTCCAACCCATGCACTTGGCCCGAGCCTCTCGCCCAGCACGAACACTCCCAGCAACGATCCCATCAGCGGCTCCATATTCAGCAGCACACCTGCCTGTGAAGCAGGCACCTGGGTCATCCCCCAGTTCCACAGCAGTGTCGTCGTCGCGGTGCAGAGCACTCCGCTTGCCGCAAGCGCTGCCCATGCTTTCCATGAGATACCCAACACTGGCGGCATGCCGTACTGTATCGGGACCCATACGGCGAGCATTGCCGTGCCCACCGCCTGTCCGTAAACCGTGACCGGGATCGCGCTATGCCGCTCCATCAACTGTTTGTTCGACAAAATCCAGAACAATGCAATCGCCAGCGAAGCCACAACGCAGAGGTCGCCCGCAAGACTCGATCCGCCACCAGCAACATGCCCCAATGCGATCAAGGCCGCTCCGCAAGTCGAGCCGCCCAGAGCCAGCCATCCCACCAGGTCCATCCGCTCATGCGCCCACACGGTCGCACCCACGGCGAGAATCACCGGCATCATCCCGACCATCAGAGCCGCGTGCGAGACCGTCGTAAGGGACAGCCCATAAAACTGTAGTAGAAACTGTACCGGCACACCCAGGAACGAGGCCACCAGCAGAACGCCCCACTCCCGCCGGTTGAACTTTGGGGGATGCGTCAGCAGCAGCGGCAACATCGCGAGCACGGCGAACGCAAACCGGTAGAACACCATGTGCCCCACCGACATCTCACGCAGAGCGATCTTGCCAAAGAAAAATCCGCATCCCCACAACGCGCTCGCCGCCGTACAAGCGCCAAAACCTAAAGCCCTATTCTTTCCGTGCATCTTTCAACTGTAAAGGCAGGGAGAAGGGAAAAGGGCCGAGGGAGAAGGGCGATCCCTTTTCCCTCGGCCCTTCTCCCTGCCTCTGCTACCAGACTCGGCAGGCATCCACGGGCACCATCGGAGCGCCCTTCTTGCAACTGAACGCCGCCGCGAATCCGGGCTGGTTCACAATCGCTCCATTCGCCCGGAAGTGGTCTGGTGAATGCCCATCGGTCAGCACCTGGTTCCGCACCTGTTCCGGTCGCGCGTTCTCGCACCAGTTCTGCGCGAAGCCGATGTAAAAACGCTGCGGCTCAGTGTAGCCATCCTTCTTCGCCATCAGGTCGACGCCGTTCGCCTTCGCGCGCTCAAGATACGCCATGTATGCAAGCACCAGGCCACCGTTGTCTGCCGTGTTTTCCCCCAGCGTCAGCTTGCCGTTCACCTTCACATCATCGACTGCAGTGAACCCGCCGTACTCCTTCACCAGGCAATCCGTCCTCGATTCAAACTTCTTCGTGTCCTCAGCAGTCCACCAGTCGCTTAGGTTTCCCTTCGCGTCGAACTTCTTTCCTTCATCGTCGAACCCATGCGTCAGTTCGTGGCCAATAACCGCGCCAATGTGGCCATAGTTCACCGCATCGTCCTGGTTTTTGTCATAGAAGGAGGGCTGCAAAATGCCAGCAGGGAAGTTGATGTCGTTCATGCTCGGATCGTAGTAGGCATTCACCGTCGGTGGCGTCATGCCCCACTCGCTGTGATCCACCGGCTTGCCGATCTTGTTCAGTTCCCGGTCGTTCTCAAACTCCGTAGCGTGCTCCGAGTTCCCAAAAGCATCGTCCGGGGAGATCTTCACCGACGAGTAATCCCGCCACTTGTCCGGATAGCCAATCTTGTTCGCAACGCCGTGCAGCTTCTCCTTCGCCCGCACCTTCGTCGTTGCGCTCATCCAGTCCAGCGAGTCGATGTCCCGGTCCATCGCCGACTCAATGTCATGAACCATCTCAAGCATCTTTGTTTTGCTATCCCCGGCAAAGTACTGGTCCACGTAGACCTTGCCCAGCGCCTCGCCCAGCGTTCCGTTCACGCCGTTCGAGCACCGCTTCCACCGAGCCTTCTGCTGCGGCTGACCGCTCAGCTTGCGCCCGAAGAAGTCGAAGCTTTCTTCGTCAAACTTCTTCGGTAGCTGTCCCGCATTCGCCGAAAGGACCTGGTAGCGCATGTACGCCTTCAGCGTCTCCATATCTGTCGCCCTTACTTCTCTCACCAGCACGGGGAAGAAGTCCGGCGTCGAGTCGTTGATCTCGGTGATCTGAGGCGAATGGATTGCGCTCAAAAACTGCCCGAAGTTCACCGGCGAGATGCTCGCCTCGAACTTCGCAATCGGCACCAGGTGGTAGATCTTCTCCGGATCGCGCATCTCGGTCACGCCCATCGAACCCTTCGCCAGCGCCGTCTCGAACGCCAGGATCGCCGTCGCATCCTTCTTCGCCTTCTCCTCCGGCTTTCCGGACAGCGTCAGCATCTTTGCGATGTGCTCCTCATATTGCTTGCGAATTTCGATGTCCTTCGCGCCCGTCCGAAGGTAGTAGTCCTTCTCGGGAAGACCCAATCCGCCCTGGCTGACAAGCGCGATCTGCTTGGTCGCATCCTTGAAGTCCTGCTGTTCGCCGAAGCCGAAGAAGACCCCGATCCCCAGCCGCTGCAGCTTGCCAATCAACGTCGGCAGGGCCAGCTTTCCGCGCATTCCGTCGCTCAACCCGTCGATCTCTGCGAGCAGCGGCTCGATCGGTGCCAGACCTTTTTTGTCGATCAAGTCCGTGTTCAGACACGCGGCGTAGTAGTCCCCGATCTTCCGCTCATCCGCCGACCTGCTTGCTCCGCCTGTGGCTTCCTTGGTTAGAATTCCGTTCAGCGCCTGCGTGTTCACGTTGTACAGCGCGTAAAACTGATCAACGGCTGTCTGATCGGCCGGAATGGGATGGTTGGCTTCGAACTTTCCGCAGGCAAATTTGTAAAAGTCGTTGCACGGATCCACGCTGGCATCGATCGAAGTGGTGTCGAATCCGGGAATCGGCAGGTACTTCTCAGTGGTCGCACCAGTTCCCGGTGCCGGCGCCAGACTCTGAGCCGCCGCGCAGGCGCCCGCACCCAGAGCCATTGCCACCACACTTGCCGCGGTCACTCCCGCACCCCACCCTGCTGTCCTGATCAACTTCGTTACACGCACATCATTCTCCTCTGTATTTCTGGCACTTCAGCAAACACAATCACTCGTTTGTATCATTACGTCATCGGCTTGATCGAAGTTCACAGGTTCAGGCTGCGACGATCTCGCTCTTTTCCCGTCTCACCAACATGTGAAACAGTAATCAGAAGCACGTTGTCCACCCCCGCGCCGGATGACCATGCCGCTCTCGAACCTCATCGCCGCGATCTCTCCCCTCGCCGATCTTCGACCGGTGTCGCGTCTCCGCTTCGCTCCGCAGCTTGTGTTCGCTGCGCTTCTGCTCTGCGCGCCGCTCTGTATGGCCCGCGATCCCAACCCGCCCCAACGCCTCCCACTCACTCCCTTCGGCTTCCAGACCGTGTCCGAGCGCTATCTCCTGCAGGGCGCGACCATGCTCACCGTCGACTTTGTCGACAACACCCACCTCTTGGTCACCTTCGGCATCTCCCGCCTCATGCAACGCCTTCCCGAGTGCCCGGCCGACGATGAAGACCGCACCGTCAAGGTTGTTCTCCTCGAAGTTCCATCGGGCCGCGAACTCGCCTCGACCGAGTGGCGCTTCCACGATCTTGGTCAGTACCTCTGGAACCTCGGTGACGGTCACTTCCTTCTTCGAAATCGCGATAGCCTTACACTCATCTCTCCGCTTCAAAACCTAGCAGCCAAGCCCTTCGCGCAGGAGTCCTTCCTCCACTTCAGTCGCCGCATCGAGGCCATCTTGGTCTCCGCCGATCATGACCTGCTCGCCATCGAGACCGTGAAGCCCAAGGCTCATGCTCCGCTCGATCCCATGCTGCAGGTATCAACGCAACCGTCTTCCACAGCGGCTCCGGATCCCAGCGCCGCTCCGTCCGTGCCTCCCACTCGCTCCACCGGTCTGCTCCGCCGCGATCCAAATGCCTTAGCTCCCAATCTGCCACCGGTGGAGATCAGTTTCATCCATCTCCTTCACTCTGACCCGGCCCACATCGTCGCCCAGCTCGCTGCCCGTATTCACACCGAAAAAGTCTCCAGCATTCCGCTCACGACCGAGGGCTTCCTCGAGACCCGCGCCGAATCCAAGGACGGCGTTCTATTCCACTTCATCACCTACACCGGGAAGGATCTGGATCTCGGCGACTTCGCCACCAGCTGCCATCCCCGCCCCACCTTCATCAGCCATAGTGAATTCGTTACCTATGGATGCCGGGGTGCCGATGAATCTCTCGACCTCGCAGGCTTCAATCTCCGCGGCGATTTGATCTGGCAGATTAACTTCACCGACACCCAGGCATATCCGTCCTTTGCCTCGGCACCTGCCGCGGGCCGCTTCGCCTTCTCACGAACGATCACCACTTCGAACGTCTTTGGATCAGAGACGCCCTCCGCGTCGCAGCTTACAGCGCAGGAGATCCGCGTCGTCCAGATGTACAACGGCAAGCAGCTTCTCCGCGCTGTTGCGAACCCGATCCAGCGTGCCGGACAGAATTACGCTTTATCGCCAGACGGCCTGACCCTCGCCGTCATTCACGACGTCCCCGCACCGCCCGAGTTCAAAGGCGAAAAGCCTCTCCACGATCCCGCGGTTGAACTCTTCAAGCTTCCCGCTTTCACCGCGAAAGATCTGGCCGAGATGAAGACGGAGGCGGCCATGGCACCTCCTCCAAGCGCCGCCCCGATGCGCTTTTCCCTCCGGGAGATCAAAGACGCTCTGAACCCAAAGCCCTTAGCCCCCGGTTCTACCGACGCTGACAGCAAGATCGTCGGCGACACGATCCATAGCACACCCGAGTCGCCGGACCAGACGACCGCAGGGCGCATCGTTGGCGATCCGCTAACTTCTCCCTCGGCGAAACCAAGTTCAATCACGGCAGCCCCGCCGGTCGAAGGCGCAGCAAGCTCCTCTGCAACGATTCTCACATCCGATGTTGCACCCGCCTGCGCCAACCTCACTGCGAAGTCCGTCGCCGCCTGCCCGGTTAACTCGGCAACAAAACCTGCGACAACCCAGCCTGTGAAGTCCAACGATGACACTTCGCCCGAGCCCGAGAAGCGCCGCAAGCCGCCGACCCTCTACGAACCCCTTCCTGCTCAAACTTCGCCTGCCCAGCCTCAATGATTCAGGCAGGACCCTTGATCCCACCGGCTGCCGAAGATCAACGCGCCGCAACCGGCGCAATCGAGATCTGCCGCGACTCCTTCAACCCGCCATGAATCCCCGGCCCTCGCATCTCTACCTCAAGGGTGTGAGGGCCGGGTTGAATGCCTTCGCCGCCCAGTGGCATCTGCACAAACGCCAGGTATCCGGAGCCGCCGTCGGCCACGAACTTCGTCTCGCTCCGCGCCTCGACGGCTCCCGTATTCGACCGCAAGAGAAACACTGCCGCCCAGCTCTCCGGCGCGTCCTTCTTCCGCAGCTTCTCCGCTGGATACAGCCGTACAAACGTCCGCAGCGTATCCGCCGAAGACAGCCTCTCCGGCGAAACCGGCCTTACTCTGCAATCCTCGGCCTTCATCGGGTCAATCGCAAAATGAACCTGTTCCTCGTCTTTGGCGGAGAGCTCACTCCGCTGCCGCATACCGCCGGCCGCACTCACGCTCTTCCAGCACGAGTTGCCGACGATCAAGCTGCTCGCCATGATCGCCGCCCCGCGCGGACTCTCGATGTTCACCTTCTGCTCGACTACGGAGTAGACTTTGCCCTGGTCGTCATGAATCGCTATCCGCCACACATAGTGGCCGGGATGGAGATGCCCGTCTCTCTCCCAGGTGACAAACCGCCCATTCCAGCCGGCCTGGACCTCTCGATCCAGGGCAGAGGTGGCCAGCGTCACATCTTCAACCGACTCAGCGACCGACAACTCCCGTGGAGCGGGCCCCTTTCCTGTCCACTCCACCAGGGCGCTCATCGGCAGCATCGGTGTCAGCCCGCCGCGGATAGGGAAGTAGTCGACATGCTGCGTGATCCGAAAGTCTGGCGACGCGATGGGCTTCTTCGCCTCCAGCTTGATTCGAGCCAGCACTTCCTTCGAAAGCACCTTGCGGTCTCCGTCGTAGATCGTTCCCACCGCCGCAATGTCGACGATCGTCACCCGCTCCTGGTGATCAGAAACTTCCACCTCTACGGCCGGAGTTCCCTTGTCTCGGTCCGCCGCCGTCATATCGAAGGTCAGCAGGTAGTTCTCGTCCAGGTCGCGATGGATATATCCGGCAAGCGTGCTCAGCGAATTCGAAAATCCGCCCATCGTGTCCTTCGCCGTCTGCATGACTACCGATGTCCGATATTGCGCCACCGTTGCTGCCGCACTGAGTTGGGTCGCAACGCTGATCGGCCCTCGAAAGAGATTTCGTCCTTGCGCGGCACTGTCCTGACTGGCTGAGCCATAAGGGACGATCACTTCCGGGCCGCTCACATTCGCTACATAGATATGGCCGCCAATCGCCAGCGTCATCCCCTCCAGCGCCTCCGGCCCATCATGAGCCAGGATCTGGTCGTTCAAGCCGTAGATCGACTCGCCCACCGGATTCATGGCCAGGATGACCTTTGGCCCATCGAACCGCTGCATCAGCGCAATGGCCTCTTCTGCTTTCCGCAGCCATGTTCCTTCCCAACGAAATCGCTTCGGCAGGGGAGCCGAGGAGGTGTACTGCATCGGCTCGATCGTGTGGTCTACGAAGTCGAGATTCGCTACAAGTTGCGAACGTCCATTGGTAAAGGGTGTCAGGCTACCGTCTGCGTCCAGGATGCCGACCTTCCACGGCAATACCTCATCGGCCAGACCGCCAAAGTACTTCTTCGCCTCGCGTACTCCGATCCCGTGAACAATCGGGTCGTTGGGCGGAAACACCAGCAGCACCAGTGGAACTTCCGGTGGAGTTGCTCCTCCCGGCGCCTGTACCCGCACCTTGCGCACGATTCCGTTGACGGTCATTTTAAAGGCGCTATCCGTTAGACCGTGTGGGACCACTCCCTTTTTATCCGCCACATGCAGCGACACTGTCGCCGCCTGCGCCGACGCAAAACCATCCCTCCGGAGCAGGTCCATCTCCTTGTAGGCCATGGACTGTTCTCTGCTGGGCGCTATCGGCAGATCCAGCAGATTCGGATTGGTCGGGGCCGCGACCTCGGGGCCGCCGTCCGCCGGAGACTGTTGCTGTCCAAGAGCAACTCCAACCGTGAGCAAAGCCGAAAGAAGGAACGGAAGCCGACGGAGATGTCTCTCAATATCCACCCATGCACCGTGGCGAAATTATAGCGCTCCCAATTTGACACGGCATGGCGAAACGCAATCGCAACGCCGGTATCGCATTGCGGTTTTTGCCTTGCTTGCCCTACCGCGCACCAATGTTCACCGTACGCCACTTGCTCAACGCCACCGCCCCGCCGTTGCCCAGCGACCACACCCGCCACCGGTACGCCCCCGGCGCGTCGGCGAACCGCCCCGTCGTCCGTGTTCGCAGATGTCCGTTCTCTCCGGGCACAAAGTACATGTTGGAGGTCGAAAAGCCCACCCCCTCGCTCCGCTGCCACTCGACGATCTGTAGCGTTCCGCCGCCGGGGTTATCCCACCAGAACTCCGGAACCGGCGAGCGATTATCTCCATCCACCGGCGCAGCCAGCGCCACGCTGGTCAACTTCTCCACCGCGTCCCGTCCTACCTGGGCGGCAAAGCCTCCCAATTCCAACTCCCGCATCGCCTCATCCTGCTCTTCCACGGGCAGGTTCGGAGTCAGTTGCAGCACCCTCCACTTCCCAGCCGAATCGGTGCGCAGCACCACCACCGCGTGGGCTGACCCGAAGCTGTCCGAGCCTTCCACCACCGCCCGTAGCGCGACGACCGCGAATCGCCCATTCGTCACGGCATTTGTCGTGTTGATGTCGATCTTCAGCGCGCCAAGTATCTCGCCGCCCTCGGGGAGTAGAGCCATAAGCTGTGCGTGAAGGGAATTGAAGCGCACCATCTCGGGATCTGACGCGCTACCCACACCGCCGCCAGAGAGCACGCTCTCCAGGGCGCTTTTGGCCACTATCACCGGAACCGGGGGATACTTTCGCCCGAAAATATCCGTCCGCAGATCACGTTTTTCGTCCAGGAGCCAAAGCGCGAACGTCCGAGCTGCGAGAGGATGCGGTGCATGGACCATGACTGAGAGCTCCGCTACAGCGCTTCTATCGACCGGTCTCTCTGGCGTCTCCATCTGCGGAATTGGTTCAACTCTCCCCAGCGTCCTGAGAGCATCACCGCCGGTCAGGCGTGTCTCCCGCCACATCCACGCGTTTGGACGCCCCAGCGTCACCAGCACATCGGGAGCATTCTCTTTGCCCGCTACCGCATCCAGCCGGGCGCGAAGTTCCGAGGCTCCCACATCCTCGAAAGTCACCTCGAAATGGCCCTTTGACTCGCTGGAAAAACGCTCCCACTCTGGATCTCGCTTTAGTCGCACCGAAGTGGTTCCTGTGACGGATGCCGCCGCTGCAGCCCCGATCGGCGCGCTGACCAGCGATCCGTTTGCCGCCTCGGCCGCAGCCGAAATCGTATCCAGCGACTCGCCGAAGTTGCCCGCGCTCTGCCCAATGCTCCCGGCCGTTCTGCCCACGCTCCCCGCCGTTTGGCCCAGCGATCCCGCCGTCTGGCCGGTGTTACCAGCAGCGTTGCCGAAACTTCCTGATGTCTGGCCAAAGCTGCCTGATGTCTGTGAACGCACTTCGGTGGAGAGACTTGCGATCGAAACCGCCCGTGGCGGCCCGATTGGAACCACGCGCCACACGGTGAGCTTTCTCTGCTCGCCATTCGGACCCTGCGCAAACGATGCCGCAGTTATCAGCAGGCAAACCGCCACCATTCGTCGCAGCCACATACTCCACCCCGCGCCTTCGCCTGAGTCTACCCGGTCAGACGATCCAGCCTCGGCAAAAGTATCGAATCGCAATGAAGTTCATCCCAAATAGAAACGCAGCGAACCATCACGACGGATGACTTCGCCGTGATGGTTCGCTGCATGGTGTTTCTTGGAGATTGCGTGTCGTCCTCCGGACCGTGCCGGAGAAGAGAACTTACGCAGCCTTTGCGGTCGCGATCGCCTTGAGGCGGGAGTTCAGGCGGCTCTTGTAGCGGCTCGCGGTGTTCTTGTGGAGAACACCCTTCTGTACGCTCTTGTCCAGGATCGAGGCGGTTTCGCGGTACTGCGTGGTTGCAGCAGCATGGTCGCCCTTCACGATCGCTTCGCGGAGTAGGCGCAGTGTGCCGCGCAGCTTGCTCTTGTTGGCCCGGTTCACAGCGGTCTTTACGATGGTCTGACGTGCGCGCTTCAACGACGAAACATGATTTGCCATAAACTCTTCTCTTCTGAACCCGTTAGGAACGGGTGAAATTTGGGATGCAGACCTGGGCTTACTCGAATCGCGTCTCTTGGCTTCCAGTCTTTTATAGACAACAGCCCAACGCGCGCCACAGTCTGCCGCAAACATAAGTCTACGGAACTCCCCCGCCGCAGTCAATCAATTCCGGCACAAATCCCGCCCTACCGCCCAATTCCACCCGCCTTCAGAATTAGCCCCACCACCATCCCGCCGGCTTCTGTCTTCGGAAACATCATCCCAAAGTGCCCCACATCGACAGGGTCCTTCACCTCCACCTTGTCGCCCTTCGCCTCCGCAGCCTTCCTGTAAGCTTCCGCCGCCTCCGGCTCCAGCACCATCGAAGCGACCAGCGATGTCGGAACCCCAGTCGGCAGAAGCAATACCGGATCGGCCGCCGCATACCTCGCCGGCACCTCCGCCGGAAGCCCTCCCATCAGCTCCTGGATCACCGGCTGTCCGCAGATATCCTTGTCCAGCCCGATAAAATCGTGAACATTCCCGGGCCCGTCGATCGCCACCACGCCCGCGATCTTCAGCGGATCAGCCGCCCAAATCTCAGACCCCTTCGCAATCTTCCCTCGCGCCGCCAGCCAAAGTGCCGCCGTCGCTCCCGCCGAGTGCCCTGTAGCCACCACACGATTCAAATCCAGCGGATATCGTTTCGCCAGCTCCCGCAGATGATCCGTTGCCGACGCCCAGTCAAGATAGCTTCCTGGCCACCCCGCACCCTTGTCCCCGATCTGCCGGTACTCGACGTTCCACGTCGCCATCCCCTTCGCCGTCAACTCGCTCGCCAGCGGAGACATATAACTCCGCGTCGCGAACCCCTTCACCCAGCATCCCCCATGAACGATCACCGCCACCGGGAACGGCCCCTTTCCCGGCGGCATCCGAAGCTCGCCAAACTGCAGCGGATCGGCCCCATACGCCTCGGTGATCGTTGGCGCGGTAGACGGCAGCTTTTCCACATCCCTGACCATCATCGATCGCAGATCATCCGCCGCTACCGGCCTCGCCAGAGCCCAAAATCCTGTCGCCAGAACCCCAAACACCGCAACTATTCCAAGCCAGGCCATCTTCCCCATGCGCCCGAGAATAGGTGCCCCGCCGCCTTCCAGCAAGCAAACTTTTCTCCGGGAGCGCCAGCTAGCCCACTACTGTTCCCGCAAGACATTCGCTGGATCGATCTGCAAAGCCCGTCTCACCGGTCCCGTCACCGACAGCAAGCCCGTCAGCACCATCGTCATCCCTACGGCGCAGATCACCACCGGATCGTTCGCCGAAGCCTGGTAGACCACTGCCGAGAGCAGCTTGCCCGTCGCCACGCCCAGCCCAATCCCTACGAGACTACCGCCCGCCAGCAGTATCAGCATCCTTCCCAGCGCCGCCCGCAGCACCTGCCGCCCCTGCGCTCCCAGCGCTACCCGGATGCTCAGCTCCCGTAACCGCTTGCTCACCGTGTACGAGGCCAGGCCAAACGTTCCGGCAATCGAAAGTAGAAGGCCGAAGGCTCCGAAGACGCTCAGCGCTGCCGTCGCCACCTGAGCGGGGAAGAAGCTGAAGGCCAGCGAGCTCTTCCACGACTCCGAGGCGCGCAGCGGAATCGCCACATCCATCTCCCGAATCAGGGCGCGTACCCGCTCCGCCATGTCACCCTCCGCGCCGTCGTCGGCTCGCACGATCAGATCCGTAGCCGTGTCTGGAGCCTGCGTGATCGGATAAAACAGCGCTTCGCTCTGGTCTTCGCTCAGGAAGAAATACTTCCCGTTCTCGACCACGCCGACGATCTGCACCAGCTCGCCCTTCCGGTTCTTGAAGTACCGGCCTATTGCCGCATTGACGTCGACAGAGTGCAGCAAGCTCTTCACAAACTCCCGATTGACCACCGCCACGCGCGGCGTCTTCGCCGTATCCGTAAAGCTCACATCGCGCCCCGCCAACATCCGCGTCTCGGCGGCGTTGAAGTATCCCGGCGAAACCTGGTAGATAAACGAAGCGAACGCAACGTTCGACGGGCGCATGTCTGTAGTCTGCTGCGCGTAGACGTCCGTAGTCGAAGGATTTGCCAGCGGCGTCGTGTTTGCATAGCCTGCCGCCTTCACCCCCGGCATTGCCGCCACCCGCTCCAGCAGTCGTCTCTGAAACTGCTCCGCTGCCTCGTCTTTGTACTGCGCCTGGCTCACATCGAACCGCGTCAGCGTCACATTCTTCGGATTGAATCCAAGGTCCATCGTCAGCGCCCGTGTCATTCCGCGCAGGGCCACAAACACCGCCGTCACCGTCACGCAGCACAGCGCAATCTGCAGCGCCAGCAGCACATCGCGCAGCGCCCATCGCCGTCCCGCCAGCCCTTGTCCTCCGCTCTTGATCGCCTCGTTCGGGTCGGTCTTGAAGATCTGCCGCAGCGGCATGACGCCGAAGACCAGCCCCGCCACCACCGAGACCGCCAGCGCTACCAAGATTAAGGACGGCTGCGGCGTCACCTGGAAGCGGATCGGATAATCGCTCGGCGGATTCCACCGCGCCAGCTCGGTCAACCCGATCCATGCCAGCCCGCATGCAAGCATTCCACCGAACAAGGAGATGACCACGGCCTCCACCAGCACCTGCTGCACCACCCGCCACCGGCTCGATCCCACCGCCATCCGGATCGCAATCTCCCGCGTCCGGTCCGCGGTTCGCGCCGCGAACAGGCTACCCAGATTCGCGCAAGCCGCCAGCAACACGATTCCGCCCAGCCCCAAGACCGCCGACAGAAACGCACGCGC
Source organism: Granulicella aggregans (assembly GCF_014203275.1). Lineage (GTDB taxonomy): Bacteria > Acidobacteriota > Terriglobia > Terriglobales > Acidobacteriaceae > Edaphobacter. The sequence continues at coordinate 997,269 of NZ_JACHIP010000001.1, read as the reverse complement.
CGGTCGGCCAAGGTAGTCTCCAATCAGCCCCGGCTTCGTCAGCCTGTAGCCAAGCTTCTCTTCCTCCACCGGATGCCCGTGCCGCACCCGGTTTGCGATCGCGTCCAGGTCGGCCTTTACCTGTGCATCGGTGACGCCGTCCTTCAGGCGCGCCATCGCAAAGATGTTTCTTCCGCTCCAGCGGTCCAGCCAGCTGACCCCTTCAAGCGACTCCTCATTCGCCATCGGCACCACGATCCCCGGCTGCAGAAATGTCTCCGTCCCATGGAACCCCTCAGCCGTCACGCCAACGATCGTGTATGGCTGCTTGTTCAACCGGATCATCTCGCCGACGATGTTCGGGTCGCCATTGAACTCCGTCTTCCACGTCGCCCAGGTGATGACCGCGGCGTTCGAGGCTCCAGGATGGTCGTCGTCCGACCTCGTCAAAAGTCTCCCCATCGCCGCCTTCACAGCGATCACCTCGAAGTACTGCCCGCTCACCTCGAGCCCCCACACCGGCCGCGTCAGTCCATCCGCTTCCATTCCGAAGTTCTGCGAGACCTCCGCCGCCACGGCTGAGAACACGGTGTTGCTCTCCCGCAACTCGCGAATCTCCGGGTAGGAAAACACCGGGTACCCTGTCCCCAGCGGCTGCACCTGCCGCACCCGGTCCACCCGATCCACATCCAGCGGCCGCAGAATCAACGCATCGACAACCCCAAAAACAATCACGTTTGCGGCGATCCCCAACGCCAGTGTGAGTACCGCCGTGATGGCGAACCCAGGGGAGCGTCTCATCTGGCGAAGCGCAAATCTCACATCCTGCAGCAAGTTGCTCATCGCGTGCCTCCGGTTTGCAAAAGTGGGTTCGATACGTTCTTGTGCAATTCGAAAACCATAGTCCGGGATCGGCAACTTGCTCAAAGAAATCGGTTTTACCTGTAAACGCTCGTCGGACGCGAGTTGTGCGGTGTCCGGCGCCGCAAAGCACTGTCCACCAATGGACAGCCACTGTGGCCTATCACCGAAACCAGATCCATTCCGATAAAACCCCACAAAAGCGGTAGAAAAATTGGCTTGACTCCCACATCCGTTAGTTCTACTCTCTCCCCATTCGGACTCTTATTGGCACCTCCCGCCAACCCGAGAACAAGCTTCACCGCCAGCCATCCGGCTGCCCGCCGCACTCATCCCATAACTCATACCCGCTTTCTGCCGATATCTTCGGCAGCAACTTTGCGCACGCCCTCACCTGCAACTCCCTGACGGAGGTCAGATCACTAATTGAATAAAAGAGCCCTCGACATCACGCCTGGCATTGAGCCCCTGTACGGGACCCGCGACGAAAACCTTCGCCTCCTTGAAGATGGCCTGCACGTGACCATCGACCTACGCTCCGACGCCATTCATGTCACCGGCCCAGACGACGCCATCGAACGAGTCGCGCGCGTCTTCTCCGACTTCGAATACCTCCGAAAATCCGGCGTCAACCTCCACAACGGTGAACTCCACGGCATGTTGAAGCTGGTCGTCGCCGATCCCACTGTCAGCCTGCGCTCCCTCGTCGAATCCGGCAAGCAACGGTCGGCGGGCGTAAAGCGCATGGTTCAGCCGCGCTCCCCAAACCAGCGCAAGTATGTTGAAGCCATCGAGCAGTCCGACATGACCTTCGGCCTCGGCCCAGCTGGAACTGGCAAGACCTACCTTGCCGTCGCCATGGCCGTCTCTGCTCTCATGGCGAAGAAAGTCAGCCGCATCATCCTCGTCCGCCCCGCTGTGGAAGCCGGCGAACGCCTCGGTTTTCTCCCGGGGTCGCTTCAGGAGAAGGTCGACCCATACCTCCGCCCGCTCTACGACGCGCTCTATGATCTGCTCGACCCCATCAAGGTCGATAAGATGCTCGAGTCCAACGTCATCGAGGTTGCCCCGCTCGCCTTCATGCGCGGCCGCACCCTGGCTGACGCCTTCATCATCATGGATGAGGCCCAGAACACTACCACCGAGCAGATGAAGATGTTCGTCACCCGTCTCGGTAACAACTCCAAGTGCGTCATCACCGGCGACCTCACCCAGACCGACCTGCCCAATCCCAAGAAGTCCGGCCTACTCGAAGCCCTCAATGTCCTCTCCGGCGTCGAAGGCATCCGCTTCTGCCACTTCGAGGACGTCGACGTAGTCCGCCATCAGCTCGTACAGCGCATCGTCCGCGCCTACGACAGCTACGGGCGCACGCAGCAGCAGCTTCCGCTCGGCATCGACACCGGCATGCCAGGCTCAACGCTTGCCGAACCGCCCCACGCAATCTCCAAACCTCAGTAAAGCCACAAACCGGGTGCCCCATCTTCGTCGCAGTTTCATCGCGACTAAGGTGGGCATTCGTGCATAGCACGAACCGCTTTTCTCTTCTCCGATAGAAATGTCATCTCGACAGAAGCGAAGCGCAGTGGAGAGACCCCCGCATTTGCTTTCCTAACCCCGCCCGGCCCTACCCATGCGATACCATCTAAACAGCGACCGATGATGACCATCGACCCTCCAAGTACGCGCTTCATCTCCGCTCTCTCCGCGTTGGCGCTCTTCCTCGCATGCGCCCTCAGCGCCCCGGCGCAATCCCCGCGATGGAACCTCACTTGGTCCGACGAGTTCAACGGTTCCAATGGTTCGGCCCCAGATCCCAAGAAGTGGGCCTTCGACCTCTCCGACAATCAAAATCACGAGCTCGAAACCTACACCCGCAACCCCGCGAACGCGCACGTCGAAGACGGAAAGCTTGTCCTCTCGGCGCTGAAGCAGGACACTACTCGTCCCGACGGCACCACCCGCCATTACACCTCCGCCCGCCTCTTCACCCGCGGGATCTTCGCCCAGACCTACGGCCGTTTCGAGGCCAGCATAAAGATGCCTCTGGGCAAAGGCATCTGGCCCGCCTTCTGGATGCTCGGCGACGACGTCGACACCGTCGGTTGGCCCAAATCGGGCGAGATCGACATCGTAGAAAACATCGGCGAGGCGACCCTCAGCCACAGCACCATCCACGGCCCTGGATACAGCGGCGACAAAGGCCCTACCAGGGCATTCACCCTACCCGAAGGCCAGCGCGTGGACACCGCCTTTCATCTATACGCCCTCGAATGGGCACCTAACGACATCAAGTTCTTCCTCGACGACCATCTCGTCGCCGAGCGCACTCCCGCCGATCTCCCTGCCGGAGCCACTTGGGTCTACAACCACCCATACTTCATCCTTTTGAACCTCGCCGTAGGTGGCGACTGGCCCGGCAATCCCGACCAGACCACCATCTTCCCCCAGCAGATGCTCGTCGACTACGTTCGCGTCTACAAACGGCCTGACCAGCCCGTCCACGCCCTGCCGAGCGCACTCACCAAATGATCTCCATTGACCCGCAAGCCCAGGCGCTCGTCCCGGATGCCGCCGCGCTCTCGAAGCCTGCCCTTTCGCGTTTCCTGAACCGCGCCCGCACCGCCGTCGGCCTGGAAGGCGAAGTTGACGTGCTGCTTACCTCCGACGCCGAACTGAAACGCCTCAACCGCGCCTTCCGCAACAAGAACAAAGCCACCGACATCCTCAGCTTTCCTACGCCGCCCGAGATCGCAGACCATCACGCCGGTGACCTCGCCATCTCGCTCGAAACCGCCGCCTGCCAGGCCACCCAGTTCGGCCACACTCTCCCCGATGAGCTCCGCATCCTCATCCTCCACGGCCTGCTCCACCTCTCCGGTCTCGACCACGAGACCGACTCCGGCCAGATGGCCGCCCGCGAAGCAGAACTTCGCTCCGCGCTCAAACTCCCCGTCAGCCTCATAGCCCGCGTCACTACAGAGTCCGTCAGTACGCGGCGAAGTGAATTTTCCGCAAAGAAGTCGCCACGTATCTCAAAAACCCGTCATTCTGAGCGCAGCGAAGAATCCCCGCGTCTGCTTTCCGCTCGCACCAGTAAAAAGGCCCCGCGCAAGACCGCCGCCAAACGGGCTAGTAAGAAAGCAACCGGCAGGAAGCGGGCCACTCGATGAACGCCGCCTACTTCCTCTCGCTCGTCATCCTGCTTGGCGTCCTCCTTCTTGCCGCCTACGTCGACCGCGTCTACTCCGAGATGGGCAAGTTTCTCGCCCGCGAGTACCAAGACAACATCGACGCCTGGGAAGAGGTCGTCGAGCCGCGCCTCCACCTCGCACGCGAGTCCATCGCCCTCTCTGCCTCGGTCCTGCGCCAGCTCTCGCTTGCCGCCATGGCCATGCTCTCCGGCCTGCGCCTCTATAGCCCCAATTCGCTCGTCCCCGTCTATACGCGCACCCCGCATCTCGCGGACATCGCTCGCACCATCATCGAGCTCGTCCTGCTCATCGTCATCTTCGATCGCCTCCTGCCGCAGCTTCTCTTCACCCGGACCCGAGGTCTTTGGATCGCGAAGATCCGTTACTTGCTCGAAGCCCTCTTTTACCTCGTCCTTCCGGTCACCCTGCTGATGGGACTGCTCCTCTCCATCGCAGCTCTCGCCGAGCCAGAAGACACCACCGAAGAAGATCACCCGTCGGAAGCCATGGACGCTCTGCTCGAAGCTGGTGAAGAAGAGGGCATCCTCGAAGAGTCCGACCGCGAACTCGTTCGCTCCGTTGTGGAGTTTGGCGACAAGGTCGTTCGCGAAGTCATGACGCCACGCCCGGAGATCTACGCCGTCGAAGGTTCAATGACGCTCGAAGTCTTCACAGCGTCGCTCGAAGAGAACATCTACTCCCGCGTCCCGGTCTTCTCCGGCCAGCTCGACAACATCACCGGCATCGTCTTCGCCCACGATCTACTCCAGGTGCTCGATACCGAGGCTGGCCAGCTCACTGTCTCGCAACTGCAGAAGCCCGCGGCCTTCGTTCCCGAGACTAAGAAAGTCAACGAGCTTCTCCGCGAGATGCAGCGCGAGAAGCAGCACATGCGAATCGTCATCGATGAATACGGTGGCGTCGCCGGCCTCATCACCATCGAAGACCTCATCGAGGCCATCGTCGGCAACATCTCCGACGAGCACGACGAGACGGAAGACGACGACGCCCCCGTCGCCGAACCGGACGGCTCTTTCATCGTCTCCGGCAGCTTCGAGATCTCCCGGCTCCGCGACCTCTTCCAGCCGCAGTTCGACGCCCGGTTCGCCGACAGGGAAGACCCGTCCGACACCGCGATCGCCCCTGAATCTTCTGACGCTTCAGCTATAGAAGCGCGCACAAACGCCGATCGCCGCTCCGCTGCCCTTCCGCTAGCTTATTCGGACCGCCGTTCAGGCGAACGCCGCGCCGTGGTCTCAACGACAGTTCACGCTGAGACTGACTCCGACTCGGACTCCGAAGACCCCAACGCCCGAGAAGAGGTCATCACCCGTGAACTCGCACGCGACTCCGACCAGCCCACCGCCCTACGCCTGCCCGAGCACTACGAGTCCACCACCCTTGGTGGCCTGGTCTCGGAGATCGCAGGCCACATCCCTTTGCGCGGCGAAGTCGTCGAAGAAGACGGTCTCCGTCTCGAGGTCCTGGCCTCCACCGACCGCCGCATCGACCGTATCCGGGTCGCCCTCTCTAATCCCTCTGCCCAAGAATAAGCCCGGCGTTGTTCAAAATCTGTGCCCCATGCATCACGGCCTCATCGTGATGCGTGGGACCGCCACGACCCCACCCACAGCGCATAATAGAAAGAATGCCTTTTCGCTCCGGTTTCGTCTCCATCATCGGCCGCCCCAACGCCGGCAAGTCCACGCTGCTTAACGCGCTGCTCGGCCAGAAGCTCGCTATCGTCACGCACAAGCCCCAGACCACGCGCACCCGCATCCACGGCGTGCTCGAAGTCCCGCTCAAGAAGAAGGCAAAGGGCGAGCCCGGCCACCCCGCCGCCCAGATTGTCCTCGTCGACACCCCCGGCATCCACAAGCCCGAGACCCATCTCGACAAGCGCATGATGCAGGAGGTCTACGACGCGCTTGAATCCCGCGACTGCGTCCTCTTCATCGTCGACGTCACCCACCGCCTGCCCCAGCCTGAAAAGAAGGAAGGGCAGGGAACACCTAAGCCCTTCACCGCCAATCGCATGGCGGAGTCCGCCGCCGAAGACAACTTCGCCCTCTCGCTGATCCAAAGGTTGAGCAAAGAGACGAAGGTCTGCCCGGTCCTCTTGCTCCTCAATAAAATCGATGCCATCTCCCCCGGCGAGGTGATGCCGCTCATCGCGCACTGGTCTGCTCTCTATGACTTCGCGGAAGTCATCCCCATCTCCGCCCGCAAGAAGATCAACCTGGACCTCCTTCTCGACAAGGTCGTCGCCCAGCTCCCCGAAGGCCAACGCTACTTCCCCAAGCACCAGCTCACCGACCAGCCCGAGCGCTTCCTCGTCGCCGAGCTAATCCGGGAGAAAATACTGCTGCTGACAGGCGAAGAGGTCCCTTACGCCACCGCTGTCGTCGTCGAAAAGTTCGAAGAGCCTGTTCCTGAACTCACTGAGACGGGCAAGATCAAGAAGCGCCCCGCTGGAGCCAAGCTCCCACTGACCAAGATCGCCGCCGCCATCTTCTGCGAGCGCACTGGCCAGAAGGCGATCCTCATCGGCAAGCAGGGCTCCATGCTCAAGGAGATCGGCACCGCCGCCCGCAAGGACATCGAATCGCTACTCGGCACCCGCGTCTTCCTCGAACTCTTCGTCAAAGTCCAGGACGACTGGCGCAGCAAGCAATCCTTCGTGGAAGACCTCGACTGGCGCCGCCAGCTGGAACAAATCGCCGCCAAACAAGCTGCGGAAGAGTAGCCCATCGGCAAGCCTCTCCCATAAAGCTTGTCATCCTCCGACGAAGTCGGAGGATCTGGTTTCGCCCCTATCCTGGCCATTCCTGGCAATCGTTTACCGGCAGCCGCCGTCTAAAAACAAACCGGCTACCGCCGCCAGGAAACCAAATTTGAACGAGCTATCTCGCCGGTTATTCGTCCGCGGAGCTGTAGGCCTCGCCACCACACTGCAGTTGCAACGAGCCGCGTGGGCCCTCGGCTTCGCCTCCGCACCCGATGTCTGCAAGCTAGAAGCCGAGCAGGAGGTCGGGCCCTACTACGTGGCCAACGAAATGATTCGCCGCGACATCCGCGAGAACAAAGGAGGCTTTCCCCTGGCTCTCGATCTACTCGTCTTAGACAGCCGCACCTGCAAACCGCTGCCTTACGCCGCCATCGACGTCTGGCACTGCGACGCCCTCGGCCTCTACGCGGGCTACACGAAGAACAACCCCATGGACGGCGACGGCCCCGGCGGATTTGGTGGACCGGGTGTCCCCGGCGGGCCTCCGCCGGGCTTCGATCCCAGCCACCCCGGCCCACCTCCCGGCGACCACGGCCCCGGCGGCCCTCCTCCTAATGGAATGGGCGGCATGCAAGGTCCCCCAGCCACCGATAAGCTCACCTTTCTCCGCGGCATCCAGTTTACCGACGCAGAAGGACGCGTCAGCTTCCAGACCGTCTTCCCCGGCTTCTATCAAGGCCGCACCAACCATGTTCACTTCAAGGTTCGTCTGGGCGGTCACACCGGCCTCGCCGATAGCCATCGCACCTATCTTGTCGGCCACACCTCGCACGTCGGCCAGGTCTTCTTCCCCGAAGAGGTCTCTTTAGACCTGATGAAGCAGGAGCCCTATGCCAGCCATAAGATCCACCGCACTACCATCGCAGAGGATGGCGTCTACAACGGCCAGCACGGCGACACCTCCGTCTCAACCCTGAAGTTTCTCGAAGCTGGCAAGCCGCAGTCCGGCATGCAAGCCCACATGGTCGTAGCCGTCGACCCAACCGCCACCCCAGCCCCGGCCCGCCGCGAAGGTGGCCCGCCGCCTCCCACTCAGGGCTGAATAGGTCAAATCTTCCACCACATCGGGTGCCCCATCCATGCAGCTTTATTGCATGGGTGGGCATCGAGCGCAGCGAGACCGCTTCTCCTCCTGCGCCGGATGTACGATTACTCCGTGCCGGAAACCATCACCACGCCACGCCTTGAACTCATAGCCATCACCCCCGAGGCCCTGCGCTCCGAGCAAGCCGCCGACGGCACACTCGCCTCCATCCTCAACTGCCGCGTTCCCGCCGAGTGGCCCCATGCCGACTGGGAGCCCCACGTCTTCGAGCTCCTCCTCTCCACCTTCGCCGAACATCCGGAAGACATCGACTGGCACCGCTACATCCTTCTCCGCTCTGAAGATCAAGAGAAGCCAGTCTTGATTGGCACCACCGGTGCCTTCCGCTGGCCCTCCAACCGCTCCGAGGCCGAGTTCGGCTACGCCATCCTCCCCGAGTTTCGCCTCCACGGCTACGCCACCGAAGCCGCGAAGGCCATGCTGGCATGGATCGAAGCCCAGAATGCCGTTTCGACCGTGATCGCCCACACGTACCCCGAACTCCTCGGATCTATTCGCATCCTGGAGCGTTGCAACTTCACCGTCTCGGGTCCAGGCGCAGAACCCCGTACCTTCCGCTATGTCAGACAGCGATGATTGTTCCCGGCGAGCGGCTGCCTCGTTCCACCTTGCTGCCACCTGCGGCAAGCGCACCGTGATACTCGCCTAGGCCACCTGCACCTTTCCAGCAGCGGCCAACTCTTTGTTGCCGGAGTTACGCAGGCGAATTCGGTTCACGTAGACGCAGACTATTTCTTCAGCTCGAAAACGAGATTAGGTAGTTACTCCTTCACCGTTACGCCCAATGCCTTCATCTTCCGGTAGAGATGACTTCGCTCCAGCCCCAGTCCTTCGGCTGCTCGGCTCACGTTGCCGTGGCACTCATCCAGCTTTTTCAGGATGTAGTCCCGCTCGTACGCCTCGCGTGCCTCGAGCAGTGTCGCGAACTCCTCGCCGCGCCCGTTGCCATTTGAAGTCTTGCCCGCCTCGCGATACACCAGCGCCGGCAGATGCTTGCGATCGAGGCGCTGAATCTTCGGGTTCAGAATCAGCACCCGCTCGACGAGATTCCGCAGTTCGCGCACGTTCCCCGGCCAGTGATACTGCTTCAGAGTGGCCAATGCGTCGTCGCTCATCTCCACCCTCGCCCGCCCATACTGCTGCCCGAACTCAAGCAGAAACTCCTTGACCAGCAGCGGAATATCTTCCTTCCGATCACGCAGAGGCGGCACGTAGAAGGGAATCACGTTCAGCCTGTAGAAGAGGTCCTCGCGAAAGTTTCCTCGCGCAATCTCTTCTTCGAGATCCTTGTTCGTCGCCGCAATCACCCGGACATCGACATGCACCGGATGCGATGCCCCGACTGGCAGGAACCTCTGTTCATCGAGCGCCCGGAGCACCTTCGCTTGCGTCTTCAGACTCATGTCGCCGACCTCGTCCAGAAACAGCGTCCCTCCGTCCGCGCGCTCGAACGTCCCACGCTTCTCCGTCGGCCTGCCGTTGCCTGGAGCACCGCCACCTGGTCCCGCTCCATTGCGATAGCCAAACAGCTCCGTCTCGATGTAGTCCTCGGGAATTGCCGCGCAGTTCAGCTCCACAAAGACGCGATCTTTCCGTAGGCTCTCGGCATGCATCGCCCGACCGATTAGCTCTTTTCCCGTCCCGCTCTCTCCATAGATCAACACCCGCCCGTTCGTCGGAGCCATCAGCTTGATCTGCTGCCGTAGAGCCTTCATCGGCACGCTCTGCCCGGTCACCGTGCCCTTCACGGCAAGCTGACGCGCGAACTCAGCGTTGTCTTCACGCAGCTTCCGCGCCTGCGTTGCGTTCTTCAGCACGACCAGCGTTCGCTCCAGCGATAGCGGCTTCTCCAGGAAGTCGTAAGCTCCCAGCTTGGTCGCTTTCACCGCCGCCTCGATGGTCCCATGGCCTGAGATAATCACTACTTCAGGCGGATGCTCGAGGCTGCGAATCTCCCCCAACGCGTCGAGGCCATCGCGATCCGGCAGCCAAACATCCAGCAGCACCACGTCGTACGGAGCATCCCTTAACAGAGCCATTGCCTCGGTCGCCGTCGCAGCTGTAGTCACCAGGTACTCTTCTTCGCGCAGAATGCTCTCGAGCGACTCGCGGATCTCCTGCTCGTCGTCGACGATCAATACATGGTTCAAACCCGCACCTCTGAAACTGATTCCACTTGTTCTGTCTCGACCGTCGCCGGGTCGCCGTCACCTGCCGTCGCCGCCCGCAGTTCCACAATGAACTTCGCCCCCGCCGGGATGTTCTTCTCCGCACGGATGCTTCCCTGGTGTTCCTGCACAATCTTCGCCGCAATCGCCAGGCCCAGACCGGTGCCGCGTTGTTTGGTAGAGAAATACGGCAGAAACAGCCGTTCCCGCATCTCGTCCGTCAGCCCGCTGCCGGTGTCTGCAATCGTCAACTCCACCATGCCGCTCTCGAGCAACACGGTCGTCACCCGCATCTCGCGCAGCAGACTCGCCTGCATCGCCTCTGCCGCGTTGTCGATGAGGTTGCCCAGCGCCCGCTTCAACGCCTCAGGATCGGCCATTACCAACGGGAGATTTTTGCCGAGACGTTGTGTCAGCCGGATATTCTGCATCCGCCCAGCGAACATCGCCAGGGCGTTCTCGACGATGGTGTTCAGGTCAGCAGGGCGAGGTCGAGCGGTGGGGAACTCAGCGAGCGCCGCGAACTGGTCCACCAGCGACCGCATACTCTCGACCGACGATGTAATCACCTCGCTGCAGCGCTTGATCACGTCAGTCGAGGGCGACACGATCTGATGCCCGGCCAGCGTCTCTCCCAGCCGACCGATATGCCGATGAATTTGCTCAGCCGAAAGAGAGATCGGCGTCAAAGGATTTTTGATCTCATGGGCTACGCGCCGCGCGACTTCCTTCCACGCCGACTGCTTCTGCGCGTTCAACAGCTCCGTGGCATCTTCCAACACCACAACGTAGCCGCGCACCGACCGCTCTCCGCCGCTCACATCCTCCAGCAGAGCTACCGTAGCCAGCAGGTTTAGCTTGCCGTTGCCGCGGTCGTGGTTGGCTGCCGTCATCTCCAGTTCGCTCGATGCCGATCCCATCCGGTGGCTCCGCCGCATCAGCCGGTCCAGAACCTCCAGCACGTCGGCAGGGAAGACCTCTTCGATCCGCATCCCCAGGAACGGCCGCTGGCCTCCGGGATCGATCAGTTCGCTCAGAGCCCGGTTGGCCAGCACGATCCTTCGTTCTGCATCGAGCGTCGCCACGCCATTCGGGATCGTCTCCAGCATCGTCTCCAGCTCGCTCCGCCGTGCCTCAAGCGCCGCGTTCGCCTCGCTGATCTGGACCGTCGACTCCTGCACCTGCGCCCGGCTGCTCTCGAGATCGCCCACCATACGGTTGAAGCTGTGCACCAGGTCGCCCAGCTCTTCGGTCGCACTCTCCTGCACGCGGTGGGCATAATCACCTGCGGCGATTTGGTCCATCGCATCAGCCAGCGCCTCTACCGGCTTGGTCACCTGCTTCGAGAGATGCAGCGCCAGCCAGCTCGAAGCAAAGAGCGCGAGGCTGGTGATCATCAATAGAAGCTGCATGTACACGGCGCGAATCTGTCGACGCGCGCGAAATAGCGTCCAGTAGCCGTCGGCGTCCGCGCGCAGTCGAGCCACGGTTGCAGCAAGACCGTAGGGCATCGGCAGTCCTACTACGATCAAGCCGCCTTCCTTCATGCCCGCCAGGCCTAGAGCATAGTCCGTATTTCCAATGCTGAAGAGCGGAAGATCGGTCCGCTGGGCCGCTGCAAGAATTGTCGCTTCAGTCGCCGGTTGTGTCGCCGATGGGGCTGTCCGCTCACGCGCCGAATCGCTCGCAGCGTGTTCCCCGCCACTCGCTGGGTGCCCTTGTTCTTCCTCATCGATTGGACCGGAAGGCCACGGCTTTACCTTCAGCTCGGTCGCCTCGCCCTTTTCAGCGGGAACATGGAATGAAGCCAGCTCCCGGCCATCACGGTAAACGATTGCGAAGCCGCCCTGCAGCGTGATCTCGTGCTGGCTAAGTACCGGCCGAAGCTCTGTGCCTTGCAGAGAAAGATCCCTCGCGAGTCCCGATGGAGAACCTCCGATGGACGCTGCAATCGAGTCCGCCTCTGCCCGGGCGTTTGCCGCCGTGTAACGCGAGAGCTCCAATGCCATCTGGTTGCTGTCGTCACGCATCTCGGTCACAGGCTTCGAAAACCAGTGATCGACGGCGCGGTTCATCAGCACGAAATTGAACAGCGACATGAACGCGATGGGCAGCAGGCTCACTAACACCGCTCCCCAAAGCATCCGGGTGCGCAGGCGGCTACCCATCACCCGGCTGCGCTGATCCGCATACAACTTCAGAACGTTGCGCCCCAGCAGAAGCAACACGAACACGAAGACCAGAAACACGACCGCCGACAGGCCGGTGAAGACAAAGATCTCCTCGGTCGTCGATGGATTAATGAACTTCAGGTTGTTCGTCAGCGTCGCTACCGTTGCAATCAGCAGCACGAGCACACTGCCCAGCACGATAATGACGGCTTTACGCCGGACGTTGCCTGTCGCCATCGCTGGTCTTCACCCCGGAGAATCGGCCTTATCCAAATCATTAATGCCGATTCATTCGTTCAGTCTAATCCCAGACATCCACTCCAGCCACCGGCTTCCACTCCCGGTCTTGGGCCTTGGCCACCGCCTCGTAGGTCAGAACGCCGTGATAGGTGTTCACGCCCTCGGCGATGCCCGCGTCCTCGTGGATTGCAGCCCTTGCCCCCAGCTTCGCCAGCTTCATCACATAAGGAAAGGTGGCGTTGGTCAGCGCCAGTGTCGAAGTATAAGGAACTGCCGCAGGCATGTTCGTTACGCAGTAGTGGACCACACCGTTGACTTCGTACGAAGGATCGCTGTGCGTCGTCGGACGCGCCGTCTCGATGCAGCCGCCCTGGTCGATCGCAACGTCCACGATGACCGCACCCTTCTTCATCTTCTCGACCATCGCCTTGGTCACGATCTTCGGTGCCGCTGCTCCCGGAATCAGCACGCCGCCGATCACCAGATCAGCCTCGCGCACCGCCGCTTCCACGTTGTAGCTGTTCGACGAGACCGTATAGAGGCGTCCGCCGAAGATGTCATCCAGCTCTCGCAGCCGATTCAAATTCATGTCGATCAGGGTGACCTTCGCTCCCATGCCCAGCGCGATCTTCGCAGCGTTCGTGCCCACGATGCCACCGCCGATGATGCAAACGTTACCCGGAGCCACACCCGGAACGCCGCCGAGCAGAACTCCGCGCCCGCCGTGTTCTTTCTCAAGATATGCCGCTCCCACCTGCACGCTCATTCTGCCCGCGACTTCGCTCATCGGCGTCAACAGCGGAAGCGTGCCCGCTTTGTCGCGCACCGTCTCGTAGGCTATGCCCGTCACCTTCTTTTCTAGGAGAGCATCGGTCAGCCCACGCAACGGGGCAAGATGCAGGTAGGTAAACAGTACGAGCCCTTCGCGAAAGTTACGGTATTCCTTTTCGACCGGCTCCTTGACCTTGACCACCATGTCGGCAAGGCCCCACACGTCAGGCGCTCCGCCAACGATCTCCGCGCCAGCCTCCTGGAAGTCCTCGTCCGCAAACGCCGACAGCGCGCCCGCATTCTGCTCCACCAAAACCTTGTGACCAGCCTCGGTCAACGCCTTCACGCCCGCCGGGGTTATCCCGACCCGGGTCTCGTGGTCTTTCACTTCCTTCGGCACGCCAATAATCACGGTTTCCTCCGTCTTTGCCTGTCTGATTGCTCGTCTACTTTTCCGATTGTATAGAGGCAACTTCAAAACTCTTCGCCCCGCCTGCGATAGCCCATCCCCATGCTATCCTCACTCGAATCCCATGGCCTTAGCCAGCGGTACAAGCTCCATCGATCAGACCGACACGAATTCTTTCAAGGACACCAGCGCCTCCGTCCTGTTCGATCTCATCCGAGGCCTTGCGGCCTTGATCGTCCTCTTCGGACACTGGCGCAACCTGGTCTTCGTCGACTATCCCAGCGTCGCCACGCATCGCCTCATCCTCGCTCTGCCCTACGCTCTTACATCCGCCGGACATCAGGCCGTTGTCATCTTCTTCGTCCTCAGCGGCTATCTGATCAGCGGCAGCGTCTTTCGCTCCTTTACCCGCAATCGTTGGACATGGATCGACTATCTCACCCACCGACTCGTCCGGCTCTGGGTCGTTCTCATCCCCGGATTACTTCTGTGCCTGTTATGGGACTCAGCCGGCCTGGCTCTCCATCTTGCTCCAGCCCTCTATAGCGGCCATCTGCGCGAGGGATTCATAGGAAACATCCCGGCGCGGCTAACTCCGCGGGTCTTCTTCGGCAATCTCTTCTTCCTCCAGAATCTCCTCGTCCCAGTCTTCGGCTCGGACGGGCCGCTCTGGTCGCTTGCCAACGAGTTCTGGTACTACCTGCTCTTTCCCCTTGGCCTGGTCGCCCTGCGCAGCCAGACCCCCACGTTCCAGCGCCTCGCGTGTGGCGTGCTCTTCCTGGCGACGGCCTGGTTTCTGCGCCATGACATTCTTCTGCTCTTTCCCATCTGGCTGGCGGGAACTGTGCTCGCCTTGGTCCCGCCTCAGCGGCTCCGACCCCGCACCCGCGTCATCGCCGCAGTCATATACGCGCCGCTGCCCTTCGTCTTTGCAAAGCTCCACGGTCTCCCCGCTATGCTCTCCGACTACTTGTTTGGCGTAGCGACCTCCCTCTTTCTCTGGATAGTCCTCTCTGCAACCGGACCCGCCGATCCGAAGCTGCTCTTCACCCGGTTCTCCCGATCCATCGCGAAATTTTCGTACACCCTCTACGTCGTTCACCTACCCTTCGCCTTGTTTCTGACGACTCTCATCATGGGCGAGCGCCGCTGGACTCCAGATGCCGCTCACGTCGTCATGGGCCTCGCCATCGCCGCTGCGGTCCTCGTTTACGCATGGTTGATCGCTTTGACGACGGAGTTTCACACCGACCGAGTCCGCCATTGGATCGAAGCCCGCGTTCGCCGCTGATCTCCCTCTGGCCCCGCCGAAGACCCTCCCACGCCTCAGGGCTTACAATGGATGAAGACCCGAAACAGGAAACGACTCACGCCCAATGCCATCGAACGGTTACCAAATGCGGTACTCGCGCATACACAATATGCGCTCGCTCTTCAGCCTCTTTTCAAGCGACCTGGCCATCGACCTGGGAACCGCCAATACCCTCGTCTTCGCCCATGGCAAGGGCATCATCGTCAATGAACCTTCGATCATTGCAGTCAACAAGATCACTAATGAGGTCGAGGCCGTCGGCAGGGAAGCGAAAGAGATGCTGGGCCGCACTCCCGGCAACATCGTGGCCATTAAGCCCATGAAGGACGGCGTCATTGCCGACTTCCGCCACACTGAAAAGATGCTTAACTACTTCATTCAAAAGGCGCACAACCGCAAGATGATGGTGCATCCGCGCATCGTCATCGGCGTCCCTTCTGAGATCACGCAGGTAGAAAAACGCGCTGTCATGGACTCGGCCTATCGCGCCAAGGCCTCCGAAGTGCATCTCGTAGAACAGGCCATGGTCGCCGCCATCGGTGCTGGCCTTCCCATCACCGAGCCCGGCGGCAACATGGTCGTCGATATCGGCGGCGGTACCACCGACATCGCCGTCATCTCGCTCGCCGGCATCGTCTACTCGCGCTCCGTCCGCATGGCCGGCAACCAGATGGACGAAGCGGTGATGACGTATCTGAAGCGCAAGTACAACCTGCTCATCGGTGAGCGCACCGCCGAACAGATCAAGATCGAACTCGGGTCGGCCTATCCGCTCGATAAGCCGATCACGATGGAGGTCAAGGGCCGCAACCTCATCGAGGGCGTGCCGAAGACCATCACCATCGAAGACTCCGAGATCCGCGAGGCCCTCGGCGAGTGCATCGCGACCATCATCAACGCCATCCGCGTGGCTCTCGAACGCACTCCGCCGGAGCTTTCTGCCGACATCTCAGACCGCGGTATCGTCCTCACCGGTGGCGGCGCGCTCATCAAGAACCTCGACAAGCGCATCCGCGAGGAAACGGGCCTTCCCGTTTCGATCGCCGATGACCCGCTTGCGTCGGTTGTTCTCGGCACCGGCAAGATGCTCTCGGACTTCAAACTCCTACGCAAAATCTCGATCGACTAAGGGTTCCCGAAACTTCGTCATCTCCAATGAAGGTCCTTGCAGCTTTGCCGCATGGACCTTCATTCTTTTGTGCCGCCAAGCGAACGTAAACATCCGTAGGGTAGACTTTCGCCCATGAGTCTTTCGGGTAGATTGCACCTCTCCGGCCTTTCGCTTGGCCTCGTTCTTGGTTTGTCTTACACGGCGTGCCTTCAAGCGCAAACCCCAATCCCGCCGCACACCTCACAGATTGTCAATCCCGATCACAGCGTGACCTTCCGCTACATCGATCCCACCTCAGCCTCCGTCTCGGTCGTCGTCGACAACATCAAAGACCCTATCTCCATGACGAAGGACGCCGATGGCCTCTGGAGCGTCACGACCCAGCCGCTTGTGCCCGAGATCTACGAGTACCACTTTCTCGCCGACGGCCAGACCCGCCGCGACCCCACCACGCTCGCCGTTACCGGGAGCACCTATTTCCCGCTCACCAACTTCCTTAACGTTCCCGGCGACGGCCCACTGTCCTGGGACGCCACTGACGTCCCCCATGGCGAGCTGCACCGCCACATCTACACAACGCACATCGTTCAAGGAGTATCGCGCAACCAGAGTGACTACATCGTCTACACCCCGCCCGGATACAACCCCTCCGCGAAACAGGTCTACCCCGTCCTCTACCTTTTGCACGGCTGGGGCGATATGGCGATCGGCTGGACCGACAAGGGCAGGGCAAACTTCATCCTCGACAACCTCATCGCGCAAGGGAAGGCAAAGCCGATGGTCGTCGTGATGCCGCTAGGCTACGGCGATACCGCCTTTGTCAGCGACTGGGGTGTCTGGGGACACGACGAGCCGATCGAGCACAATCTTGACCTCTACAGCCAGGTGTTGCTCACCGAGATCATGCCGCGCGTCGAGAGCGAGTACCGCATCTCGAAGGATCGCAACGGCCGAGCGATCGCTGGTCTATCCATGGGTGGCCTCGAAGCCCTCTCGATCGGCCTCCACAACACCGATAAGTTTGCCTACATCGGCGGTTTCTCTTCCGCTGTTCATCGGCTAAACTTCATCAAGAGCTTGCCGCTTTTGACTCCGAAGGATGCGAACCTGAAGCTGCTCTGGGTCTCCTGCGGTACTGGGGACAATCTCATCGAGCCCAACCGCAAGCTCGTCGCCTTCCTCAAGGGCGATAACTTGGCGGTTACGGCGATTGAAACGCCCGGCTTGCACACCTGGCCCGTCTGGCGCGACAACCTGACCAACTTCGCCCCACTGCTCTTCCAGACGAAGTAGCCGAAAAGCTGTGTGGTCCACGTCTCGCTTCTGAGACGTGGACCACCACCTACTTCTTCGTTCCCTCAACCATCTCACTCACATAAGCCTTGCTCAGCGTCGCCTTATCCTTCGCGACCGCCAGCAGAGTCGGGTAGAACTGAACAAACGTCGTATCCACCGCCGCATGCTGCTGATGGCAGGAGTAACAGGGGGCAGCCTGCGGGATGATCCTCGCCGCCTTCATGCCGTCAAACGAATAAAATCCCCATCCGCCAGGCAGGGAAGAGTCCTTCACATGGACCTCCAGCCCCATGATTTCTCCGGTCTGCGTCAGCCCGTGCCTGTTCAGAGAAGCCTGGTGCTCCCCGCCATGCACCGCACCGCTGTTCTCCAGCACCAGCGCCGTTCCATCCGGCCACGTCCCGGACTTCATGAACACCCTATAACTCGACGGATTCACGAAGACGGTGTTGAACATCGAGTGGTCCGATGCGTCTTCCTTCGTGTTGTAGCTCATGTCCACGCCGGAGCCCAGGTAGACCCACTCGCGATACTGCGCCGGGAACTGAAGTTCCTTATCCGCCGTAATCACGGGCCCATCGGAAGCCGAAACAGGAGCAACTGAATCTGGGCAGACGACGGCGAACAGCATCGTCGATGCCATGGCAAGCGAGATCATCAGTCGGATTTGCATGGTCCACCTTCAGGAATGAGTGATTTCAGAACAAGGTACGCGTCCGCCGCCCGGTGAGTTCCCACTTATCCAGAAAAGTCTCAAGCTCGCCACTCTCGCTGCACGAGAAAAGCCGCGAATTTGCTGGATAATAGAGAGGGGTGGTTGTTCTTAGCTGATGGAATCTTTCTTCGTCCGATTCAGAAATGCACTTGTGCTGGTAACGGTCCTGCTGCTGCAGACCATCCTGCTCGCGGTGCAGGTGCGCGACCTTCGCGGCCCCAGCCAACCCGACGGCCGCAAAGTCACGCTTCTCCGCTCCTGGGCCGTCGCCGCAGTGGCTCCGTTTGAACGCTCGACTGGCTTTATCGGCAGAACAGTCCGTGGTGGCTGGGCCAACTACATCGACCTCCGCCATACCCGGCAGCAGAACTCCGACCTTGAAAAAGAGGTCGCCCGGCTCCGCCTCGAACAGGCCCAGTTTGCCGAGGACGCCATCCAGGGACGACGTCTGCAGGCGCTGCTCGACTTTCGCCGCCAGTACGTCACCTCCACCGTCGCCGCGCAGGTCATCGGCACCAGCGGCGTCGATTCTTCACGCGTTCTGTTGATCGACAAGGGCGCCGACTACGGCCTCAAGCCGGACATGGCCGTCATCACCCCTGATGGCATCGTCGGCAAACTCCGCGACGTCTTCCCGCACACTGCGCAGGTGCTGGAGATCGACGATCCATCATCCGGAGCGGGAGTCATCCTCGCCAGCACTCGCATCCGCGCCATCATTCATGGCGGCCCCGACGGCAAGGTGCAGATCGGCAATCTCACCGCCGACAGCCGCATCAAGCCGGGCGAGATCGTCCTCACCTCGGGTGGCGATCAGGTCTTTCCCCGCGGCCTGAAGGTCGGCACGATCGAGTCCCTCGCCCCCGACAAGGACCGTCAGCTCTACAGCCTCATCAACATCAAGCCGGCCGTTAATCTCTCGCAACTTGAAGAAGTGCTGATCATCACCGCCACCCAGGCCGACCTCTCCGCGCAGGCGCAGCAGGATCTCGCCCAGGGAGAGGCTTCCGGCGAGCAGATCAAGGCGGACGCCAAGCGAGCCGCCGACCTCGCCGCCGAGCGTCTCCCCAGCCTCACGCCTCCGCCCAACGCCGACGGCACACCCGCTGTCGACCCGGCCGCAGCCAAACCCGGCGAGCCGCCGAAGCCCGTAACCATCGTCCCCAGGACGACGCCGGTCCTCCATCCAGACCGCTACTCTCCTGGCCAGACGCCTCCGGCATCCACTCTCACGCCCGGCGGCCAGAACTCTAATCCGGCACGGGCGACGTTCGTGCCGGATAGCTCCACCGATTCGTCTGCGACTGCGCCGGCTCCCACCCCGCGCAAGAAGCCGGTAACGCCTTCCCCTTCAACTCCCCCCGGAACTCCCAAGGAGCCGCAGCGCTAGGCGCGACCATGGCTACCCGCAGTTATACCTCCCGCCGCGAGCTCGACGAGCATACCTTTCACCCCGCCGTCGCTCTTCTCGTGCCCGTCGCGTTCATCATCCTGCAGGCGCTGCTGCCGAAGCCGTTCCCGAAGCTCGCGATCCTCGATCTCCCGCTAATCGCGACTATCTTCTTCGCCGTCAGCCGCCGCAACCCCATTGCTGGCACCTTCACCGGCATGGTGATCGGCCTGCTGCAGGACGTGCTCACTAACCAATACATCGGCATCAACGGCATCACCAAGTCCATCATCGGTTATACCGCCGCCAGCATCGGCTTCAAGGTCGACGTCGACAACCTCTCCACCCGGTCCCTGATGTGCTTCGCCTTTTCCCTCGCGCAGAGCGGCCTGCTCTATCTCATCCAGAACCATCTCCTCGGACACCTGGGCGTGCCCGTGCTCTGGCTGCACGAACTCATCCGCGCGGTGGTTAACACCCTGGTTGCCATCCCCATCTTCTTCCTGCTCGACCGCACAAGATCCGATGAATAGCCGCATAGCGGGACTAAACTGAACGCAGGGCAGCTCTAATCATGGAAAACACGCCACAAGCCGAGGTCGTTCGCGCTGGCAACGAAGAGAAGCTCGCGCCTGGCAAACTCCACGCCGCGCAATACATCGTCGCGCTGGTGCTGGTCGTACTGCTCGGCGGCCTGTGGCGCCTGCAAGTCATCGGTGCCAGTAACTATCGCCTCCTAGCCGAAGCAAACCGCATTCGCAAGGTTCCTGTCCTCGCGCCGCGCGGCAAGCTCTTTGACCGCGATGGCCGCATCCTCGTCGATAACTACCCTTCCGTCACCTGCTACATCCTTCGCGAGCAGATCCGCGACGCCAGCAAAGATAGCCCCGAGCTTGCCCTGATCGCCCGAGGTCTCAACCTCACCGTCGATCAGGTTCAAAGCATCCTGCGCCACTATCAGCTTGCTCCCAAGTACGAGCCCATCCCGCTCAAAAAGGACATCACCCCCGACGAGCAGGCCTTCATCGCCGCCCATCGCGACGAACTTCCCGAGCTCGAAACCCAGGACGAGCAGCGCCGCCTCTATCCCAGCGACGGCTTCGCTGCCCACCTCATCGGCTACGTCGGCGAAGTCTCCGAGCAGATGCTCGACGACGAGCGATACGCGGCCTACTCCGCAGGCGACGTCGTCGGACGCTCGGGCGTCGAACAAACCTACGACGCCGTTCTGCGCGGCACCGACGGCTACCGCAATATCATCGTCAACAGTCACGGTAAGGAGGTCGGCCAGCTTGGCCAGCAACTCGCCGTTCCCGGCCAGGACCTGAAGCTGACGATCGATCTCGACATCCAGATGGCCGCCGAGAAAGCGCTCCAGGGCAGGAACGGCGCAATCGTCGCCATGGATCCGCATACCGGCGAGATCCTTGCGCTCGCCTCCCGTCCGACCTACGATCCCAACGCCTTCGCCGTCCGCCTGACCAAGGCATACTGGTCGCAGATCATCAACGATCCCGAACACCCTCTTCTGAACAAAGCCATTCAGGCCCAACTCGCTCCCGGTTCTACTTTCAAGATCATCATGTCCGTCGCTGGACTGGAGGAGAACGTTGCCCAGGACATGCGCGTGAACTGCGCGGGCGGAGCGACTTTCTATGGCCACTTCTACGCCTGCGACGCGCGCCACGGTGGTGTCGACATCCACAACGCGATCCCGCTCTCCTGCGATACCTTCTACTACACGCTCGCCAACCGTCTCGGCATCGACACCATTGCGAAGTACGCGACCGCGCTGGGCATCTCGCAGAAGACCGGCATCGACCTGCCGAACGAGGCCAGCGGCACCATGCCCTCGACCGCCTGGAAGCTGAAGACCCAGCACGCGCCCTGGTATGTCGGTGAAACCATCTCGGTCGGCATCGGTCAGGGTGCGGTCACGGTCACGCCTATCCAACTCGCTCGTGCGCTCGGCGGCATCGCTTCTGGCGGCGCAATGCAACGCCCCCACGTCGTCTTTCCGGATGAGGTCCCCTCCGAGCTCCGGCAGGCCATCGCGGAGAACTTCCCCGGCTCCGGCGAGAAGGCATTCCCGCTCTCCGTCCCCAACTGGCAGCTCATCACCGACGCCATGGCGCAGACCACCATCACCGGCACTGCCGCCGCCGTGCACATGGCGAACATCGACTTTGCCGGCAAAACCGGTACCGCGCAGCTGGTCAGCCAGAACTTCGGTGCGAAGGGCATGGGTAGCGGAGCGAACCGGGCCAACGCCTGGTTCGTCGGCATGGTCCCACGCCGGAACCCGGACATCGTCGTCGCCGTACTGGTCGAGCACGGCGGCTTTGGCGGAGCGGCCTCAGCGCCCCTGGCTGCCCAGGTCATCAACACCTTCGTGACCAAGAAGCGCAAGCAGGACAACAACCTCGTGGTCGCCGAGGTGCCGAAGCCCAAACCTGCCGAGACGCCTGCGCCGGGAGAGGCGGTCGCCGCTCCTCAACCTGCAGCGATCAAACAATCCTCGCCCGCCGCTGAATAGACCCAGCTTGGTCCACGTATGCGCCCCCAAAAGAAGCGTCATCTCGACCGGGCCCTGGGCAGCGCGAAGGGGAAGTGGAGACACCCCCGCATTTCGTTTTCATCCCGCACAGCCGCGTCGAATGTTCACTTCGCCTTCGCCATCGGCGGATGATCCGGATTCCACATCGGCTGTCCCGCTACGATGTGATCGACTCGCATCCCCGGAAACAACTCGCGTAACTCAGTCGCGCACTGCTCCATGCCCGGCTCTTCTGAAACCTCATGCCCTAACAGGATCATTGCCTTGTGCCGTCCCTGCGCCACCGCGTCCCGGACATACTCGACCGTCTCCCACTCGCTTGCCTCGCCTGCAATCAACAGCTCTACCTCTGGAGCATTGAGTGCGGTTACCTGCTCCTTCAGGCCCGCCGCGCCTGGTATCAGAGCTACATGAGTAATGGAAAGGCTCGGATCGCCCTCGACACGCAGGGTCTCGGCGTGGAACCGCTCTTTCAGCGACTTCGCTAGCTCACCCAGCGTGGTCGCAGGGATAGTGACGAAGTATTCGCCGTGCGGAAACGCCGGGTGCGGCAGCTTCTCCCATCCGAAGGCCTTATAGACGCCCTCAAGGATGTGGTCGCCCTTCGGATCAGCATGGATTTGGTCATGTAGGCGGTAGACCACCAGGTGGTGCTCCACGATGTAAGCCATCTTCTCCTTGTAGACCGGATCGTTAACGAAGTCCTTCGTCTCGTCGCGATGGTTATAGAACGTGGGCTCGTGAGAGATGATCAGGTTGTCACCGCGCTTCACCGCGTCACGCAGCACCTCCATGGTGTCGAGAAACGTAGTCGCGATGCCGGTAACTGGTGTCGACGGATCGCCGCCCTTCAGCGTGTCCACCGTATCTGTCGGCGGCGCTTCGGCGTAGCGATGCTCGATGCGTAGCCAGGCTTCGGCGGCGGTGGGAGTCTGCGCGAACGCGGGCGCAGTGTAGAGACTGAAGCCAAGCGCCAGCGACGCTCCGCTTAGGACGACAGAAAGATTACGAGTCCGGTTCATTCCAGCCATCTTATCGTCGCCTGTAGCCATCCGGCTGCTTTTAGAAGATGCTTAACCCATGCGTCGTTTCAACTCCACGTACTTCCGCGACTTCGACTGGGTGTTGCTAGGCTTCGTCCTGCTGCTCTCCGTCATCAGCGTGCTCGAGATCAAGTCCGCGACGCTTCAGACCAAGTTCCGCGGCTTTGAGACCAAGCAGGTGGAGTTCCTCATTGTCGGCCTCATCTTGATGTTCATCATCTCCATCGTGGACTATCACACACTCATCGACATCGCCCCATGGGCTTACGGCGTGAGCCTGGTCTCGTTGGTGGCCGTGCGATTAGTCGGCAGCAAAGTCCTCGGAGCCCGCCGCTGGATCAAACTCGGTGGCTTCCACTTCCAGCCGTCGGAATGGGTCAAGCTCGTGCTCATCGTCGCCGTCGCCCGATACTTCTGGGGGTTGGCAGGTCGAGACCTGAGTTGGCGCGACATCGGCAAGGTCTTCGCCTTGGTCTGCGTTCCCATGGCAATGGTCCTCCTCCAGCCGGACCTGGGCACCTCGCTCACCTACGTGCCTATCCTCGTCTGTGGCCTCTTTCTCGGTGGCCTCCGCATCAAGCAGGCGGCGATCCTCCTGCTTGTCTTCGCCTTAATCGGTGGAATCGCATGGAAGTCCGGCAAGCTCCTCAAGCCCTATCAGAAGGCCCGCCTCACAGCCTTTATGGATCCCGATAATGACCCTAAGGGCTCGGGCTACCAGATTCGCCAATCTTTGATCGCCGTTGGCTCGGGCGGAATCTGGGGTAAGGGCACTAATAAAGGTACCCAGACCCAGGGCGACTTCCTCCCCATCCCCTACACCGACTTCATCTTCGCCGCCTTCTCAGAGGAGCACGGATTCGTTGGCGCGGTCGGCGTCCTCGTCCTCTACTTCCTCATCCTGATGCGCTTGATCCAAAACGCCCAGACCGCCTCCGACCTTCCCGGGGCCTTTATTATCATGGGGATAGTCGCGGTCATCGTCTTCCAGATCGCCGTCAATATAGGCATGGTCGTCGGCCTGATGCCGGTCACCGGCATTCCGCTGCCGTTGATGAGCTATGGCGGATCGTCGATCCTCTTCACCTTTCTCGCTCTGGGCATCGTCATGAACATCCGCATCCGGCGTTTTGTGAACTGAATCACTTTGGGTGGCTCGGCTTCACGGTCTGCTTCGCCGGGTGAAGCGTATAGTTATGCATAGCGGAGGTTCTGCGATGAAGCATCTACAAGCGGTGAAGCAGCTCGGTGGCGGAAGCAACAGTCCTGGTGGCGGCAGCAACAGCCCGGCCAGAGATATGGCTCTTATGGGCGGCGGATCCGGCGGCTCCGTACAAGCTGCGGCTTAGTTCAGATAGGCCAGACCTGCCAATCGATTCGGTAGGTCGCTCCCGGCAGTGGGTACAGGATCTCAATCTCTAGTTGATGCGGCGAGCGGGGGATTGGCGTGAACGTGATCCGACTCGCTTCAGCATCGTGGCGGTTTCCGCGGAAGCTGCAACTCCTGTCGGGCAAAGCCATGCTGAAGAGACACGCTGGATCGAGCGTAATGACGGTACGGAATCTCCTGTAGGGAAACTCGCAGGTAAATTCATAAAAATCCTGCCCGCTGATCGCGAATGCGTTGGCATTCCATTCGGCCCTCATCTCGAATAGAACGATCGCCCCCTGTGGAGGATTGATCGTTCCCATGGGATCAATCGAGCGTATCTCGAAGGCGGCAAGATTCGGTTTCGGCGTGGTCGATACATCGACAGCCTTTATGCTGTCCTGCGGAAAGTCCTTGAAGCCGCCGCTCCTGAACTTTGCGATCTGCTCTTCGAAGTCACCGATCTTTTCCCCGGGCAACGGGCAGAACACAGCCCGGGATACGTGTGCTTCCTTCTGCTTACAAGCGGAGTTCCACGTAGTCCATCGCTCGAAGGTCGTTCGGTCGGCTGCAAGCACGTGGATGAGTGAGACCTGATGCACCGTGATCGAGCCATCAGGCCGGACGAAGATCGTCTCATCCATATCGTGTACGCCGTAACCGTACCGGCGAACGCAGCTTACGTAGTGCGCTGAGTCGCTCGGCTTCAAGTTACGTGGCTCTTTGGGCCACACTCGGCGGGTAGCCCAGCGAATCACCTCTGTCACGACGTTGATGCGGACTAGCTCCATCACAGCTATGGTGACCTTGAGAATCGGCCACGCCCAGCGAAACAGTTTGAGGAACCTGACAGAGTTCCACAGGGCCAGGGATTTGGCGGGGGCCTGTGCAAACCACACCACGGGGAGCGTGGTGAAGAGAATGCTCAGCACAAACTTCTCCGTATCCGCCTCAAAGTGCAGAGGTTTGTAGCGATGTTGCAGCCACGCCAAGGCGTTGTCAGCGTAGACCGGAAGGGTCCAGTGAAGCTCGACCAAAGCCGCGGCTGCGACGACAAGCGCAACTCCCAGCCACTCGCGGGCCTCCGAGATCTTGTCGTCATACGCCTGCATCTGCCGGAGAAGTCCACGGATGTCCTCGTCGACCTGACCCGGGTCTTTATCGCGCAGATCGGCAAACGCCATCTCAAATCCGGCCAGTAAGCCCAGGCAGCCGAGTACAAAGATCTCTCCAATGGAGTACCAGACGGCATCGTATCCGCCATGAATCAGCGAGAGAAACCACGTTTGGATGAGCACGACAGCGAAGAGAAGCCAGAGCACGTTCGCCAGTGTCTGTGCAGCCAAGAGCAGGATTTTTCGCAACAGGAAGAGCACGTGACGGCAGAATTGCAGGACGAACCAGGCACGTCTGTGGACGGGCGTATCTGAATCCTTCGGCACGAAGCGTCTCCCGTGTGTTGGCGACCATGATCGCACAACTTCGAAACAGAACCCCTCCCAACTTTCCCCCGCTTTGTGAACTGACGGTAAAGTGGTAGAAATAAGGCAGGCAACGCGCTATCTCAGCGGACGCCGGGGTTCACTCCCGACTCGTTTAGCGCAAGCCCTCTCTCAGTCTCGGTTGACTTACTCGCCGGTCGTATAGAAACTGCAGGGACCGCAGTAGATGCAGCAGATTTGGTGCAGAGCTACGCGTAACACCTGTACGGTCAGACGCCGTATAGCGAAATAACCCGCTCCCTTTGGCGCAAGGCGCCGGCAGCGGCAACAAGACTTTAGAAAAAGGCCGGCCAGGCTGAGGATCGACTCCAATGGCCGGACAGGATTTTGGAATGATCGCATCCGGAAGGCAAACGGCCCCGCCTCTACATGAGGCTGTCTTGGTCACCTCCTCATGCCGATCGCCGCAAGAAGCATATCCCCGTGGTTCCGACACATGCCGCGCCGTCTCAGGCCGCTTTTCGAAGTGTGCCCAGGCAGTTCTTCCAACGGTAGTCGCCCTCGCAGCTTCAGCATTCCGCATCCTGTCCTCACCAGAGGTGAGCCCCGCCTAGCCAAAAGCTGGCGCGCTCCCGATCCTTCGTCTGCCTGCCGCTCGCAACCCTACGGGGCCGGGCAGAAAGCAGAGCAATGTCGAAGGAAATTTACATCTCAAGCACCCCCCACGAGACCCGTCTCGCCATCGTCGAGAACGACGAACTCGCAGAGATCTACTACGAGCGCGAAAACGAGTACACCCTCGCAGGCTCCATCTATAACGGCCGCGTCACCCGCGTTCTTCCCGGCATGCAGTCGTCCTTTGTGGACATCGGCCTCGAACGCGACGCCTTCCTTTACATCACCGACTTCATGGAAGAAGCCGGCGACACAGCCGACTTCGAATCCACCCACGGCGGCAGCGGCGAAGCCCGCGGCCCCCGCTCCGACAGCCAGAGATCCGACAACCGCAACGGCGACCGCGGAGATCGAGGAGACCGTGGCAACCGCAACGATCGGGGCGAACGTCCTGCACCGGTGACCATCGAAGCCACCGCATCCGCACCCTCTGAAAATTCAGGCGAAGGCCGCTCCGAACAGAATGGCCGTGGCGATCGCAACGGTCGTGGCCGCAATCGCCGTGGACGCGGCAACCGCAACGGCGAGCGTAGCCAGAGTGGCGACCGCCCACCAGTTACAAGTGACCGCCCACTCGACGAAGAGACTCCACGCATCGCCGACGAACCCGCATTCATCCCCGCTTCCTCTGTCGATGTCGAGACCGTAGGCGAAGGCGCTCCCGGTGCCGATGGCAGCCGCCGCTGGCGTGGTCGTCGCGGCCGTCGCCGTGGCCGTGGAAACCCAGGCCAGCCCGGCGAAACACAGGGCGAGAACACTTCTGCCGACACGAACTCGGAGGCTGCGCCCTTCGCCTCGGACAACGCCAACCTTGTCGAATACGCCGTTGAAGAGAACGTGCCGGAGATTCAAGCCGCTCCCGTACAGGAGATCTACACCGGAGAAGACGAGCCCGCCCGTTCCGCCCCGCCGCGTGACGGCCAGCGTCGCGAAGGTGGACGCGGCGACCGTGGAGGCCGTGGCAGAAACGACCGCGGTGGCCGTGGTGATCGCGACGATCGTGCTCCTCGCGCACCCCGCGGCTTCGCCCCCTCGCACAGTCTCTACGGTGTCGATGCTCCTTCTGGAGGAGAGGAAGAGACGTCCGCGCCATCCGAGCCGATCATCCTCCCTGGTGAGTCGCTCGGAAAGTACCGCCGCGACAGCGAAGGAGCCCCGTCGGCTCCCGCAAGCAGCGCTCCCGCAAATGTCGTTCTTGCCAAGCCAACCACTGTTGTCGACGATTTCGTCGCGACCTCATGGGATGGCGGCGCCGTCCTCCCAGGCGAGACGCTCTCCCGCCGCAGCCGCCCGGACTCCGGACGCGATGCAGGTCGCGATAGCGGTCGTGATTCGCGCCGCGACGGACGCCGTGAAGGCCGATCCGAGCACCGTCAGGACAATCGCCAGAACTTCCGCAACGAGCAGCCCGCAGCTCCCGCAGCCGTCCCGCATGTCGTTCACGACGCCGAGGGCCTGAGCGTCGTGTCGCCGATCGAAGAACAGCCTGAGGTCGCGGCAGTTGCGCATCACGAGCCTGAATCGCCATTCGTCGAGACCATTCCCGCCGCGCTCGATCCCATCGTTGCCGTCCCCGAACCCGGCAGCCCCGAGCCGGTGGAAGCGGTCGCAGTCGAACCCGTCGCGCACGTAGAAGCCGAGTACGAGCCGAGCGAAGCCTCAGCCTCCTACCGCATCGATCCTGCCGCACCCAGTGAGTTCCGTCAGAGCGCTCCTGTAGTCGAAGAAGAGGTCTTCGAGGAAGAGTTTCTCGAAGAGGAGACCGAAGAGGTCGCCAATGCGGTTGAAGTTGCGGACGGCCACGCTCCTGAAGAGTTTCCCCTTTCCGTTGACCACTCGCACCCGTTCAACCGCCTCGACGAGAACGACGCCGAAGTGGAGCCGCACGCGGTCGATCTGAACGCCGTCGCCGAGAGGTCCGAAACCGCAGCCGTTGCCTACGAAGAGCCTGTTTCACACCTCGACACCACCGGAGTTCCTCCACCTCCGCCGCCGTTCTTCGCTCCTACCGAGGTCGCCGCGACCGAGATCACCACTATTGCATCCACGGGCGAGATGCACTCCGAGTCCCTCGCCGTCGCTCCGGTCGCCGAGCACGCGGCTGAGCCCACCGCCCCCATCCTCCACGAGACCAGCGTCGTCAGCACGAACGGTCTTCAGAGCTTTGCTCCCGGAACCGGCACCCTCGAAGAAGAGCTGATCGACGACGAGGAGCACGAGGCCACGACGCTCCACGCCCACTACGACGAGGAGTTCGACGATCTTGAAGAGGAGACCCTCGAAGGTGCAGCCGATCTCGGCACCATGCTCCGCGAGATGTCCATCGACCAGATCACGCGCACCGGCGACGGCGAGTCCGAAGAAGATGAGGACGACGACTTCGAGGAAGAAGAAGCCGAAGGCTCTGCTGAGTTCGAAGACGAGGGCTTCACCGAAGGCGACAAGCCCACCGAGCAGTCCGCTGCGGATGCCGAGTTCTTCGCGAACACCTTCCGTGAACCCGCGACCGAGACCGAAGGCACTGCATCGCGGACCGACTCCGACCGCCGTCCGCGCCGCGAAGGTGGCCGTGATGGCCGTCGTGAAGGCCGCAGCGGCAGCCGCGATGGTCGCGACCGCAACCGCTCGCGCAACACCGGCGGCGACGGCGAACGGCCTCGCTTCGGTAGCGGTGGCGGAGGCCGTTCACGCCAATCCATGCAGGCAACCAATCTCCCCGCAATCAGCGATCTGCTGAAGCCCGGCCAGGAGATTCTCGTCCAGATCGCCAAGGAGCCCATCGCCAAGAAGGGCGCGCGCATTACCTCGCACATCGCGCTCCCCGGCCGCTTCCTGGTCTTCATGCCGACCGTCAACCACACCGGCGTCTCCCGCAAGATCGAGTCCGACAGCGAACGCCGCCGCCTCAAGGAGATTCTCCTCTCCGAAAAGGGCGATGCCTCCGGTGGCTTCATCGTCCGCACCGCAGCTTCGGGCGCAAGCGAGGATGAACTCCGCTCCGACCTCCGCTTCCTGCTCAATCTCTGGGCCGACATCAAGCAGCGTTCGGAATCCTCGAAGTCTCCGGCACTCATCTATCACGACCTAAATCTGGTCGAGCGCATCCTGCGCGACCAGGTCACCGACAACTTCTCCGCCATCTGGGTCGACACCGAGAGCGAGTACGAGCGTGTCCTGCGCTTTCTGCAGCGCTTCCAGCCGCAGCTCATCCGCCGCGTGAAGCTCTACACCAAGGAAACCCCACTCTTCGAACAGTTCGGCATCACCGAAGAGATCAACAAGGCTCTCCGCTCGAAGGTCTGGCTCAAATCCGGCGGCTCCATCGTCATCAACCAGACCGAAGCTCTGGTCGCCATCGACATCAACACCGGCAAGTTCGTCGGCAAGACGGCTCGCCTCGAAGACACCATCGTCAAGACCAACCTCGACGCCATCCCGGAGATCGTTCGCCAGATTCGCCTCCGCGATCTCGGCGGCATCATCATCATCGACTTCATCGACATGGACGAACGCAAGAACCGCAACAAGGTGATGGCCGCGCTTGAAGAGGAACTCAAGTCCGACCGCGCCCCGTCAAAGGTTCTCCAGTTCAACGACTTTGGTCTCGTCGCCATCACCCGCAAGCGTGTCAAGCAGTCGCTCGAGCGCACCTTATCCACCACCTGCGGCGTCTGCCAGGGCACCGGCATGACCAAGTCGCCGATCACCGTCTGCAACGACATCTACATCGAGATGCGCAAGATGCACAAGCATCTTGATCGCGGCGACGTGATGCTTCGCGTCCATCCCGAAGTAGTCAAGCAGTTGAAGTCCGGCACCGCGAAGTGGCTGCAGGAGATGGAAGAGATGGTCGGCAAGACTATCCTCGTCAAGAGCGACCCGAGCCTTCATCCGGAGCAGTTCGACATCCACTAGGACTTACCCGCTGGTGGACTTCTAATGTTGTTCAGAGTGAAAGGGCGTGGCCACGGTCGCGCCCTTCACTTTTCCGGCTGGGAAACTCAGTAGTCCAAATCTCCCTTTCGTGCGTCATACATACACAACCCGCAACAACCGGCGAAAAGCCGGGTTGAACGGGAACAAGCACGCAGAATTTTTTTACGGAGTCCCATCGATGCAGATATCGCCCCGCCCTCTCCAGATCTTCACCCGGGTCGCAGCCGTCGCAGTTTTCGCCGGTGCGAGCACGCTTGGTCTTCAGGCCCAGCAAGCAGCACCTGCTGCTCAGTCGATTTTCTACGTCGCCCCGCAGACGACACAGTCGCTCATCGCTGCGAACGACGAGCCCTCGGCGATCGGCTACAGCACCAGCGCCGGTGCGGAAGAGACAGCCGACGCAGTTGGCTACATCGCCAATCCCTCGCCGCAGCCGCCACCGCGCCGCTATGGCCGCCGCCCGGTCTATGCCGACTCTTCGCACAACGCTGACGGCTCATCCAAGTACACCTTCTTTGGCGGCGCTGGCGTAACCATCCCCACCGGTGGAACGCATGCGTACTATTCGCCCAACTACGACTTTCAAGTCGGCGGCGGCCGCAACTTCAACAAGAAGATCGCGGCTGTGCTCGAGTTTGACTGGCACGCTTTCGGAATCCAGACCTCAACTCTCAATAATCTGCTCACCATCTATAACGGTGGCAATGTTCAAGCCGGTCTTGCCCAGGTGGGTGGTCACGGCCATATCTGGTCTTTCACCGTCGGCCCTCAGTACACCTATTACCAGGGTGACAAGATCGGTGGCTACGTAATCGGTGGCGTCGGCTTCTATCACAAGGTGACGGACTTCACGACCCCTGCGACCGGCACCTACTGCGACCCTTACTATGGCTGCTTTCAATATGAAGCGAATCAGGTGATCGATAGCTACGTGAGCAACGCGGTCGGCGTGAACGGCGGCCTAGGGTTCACCTATAAGATGTCGCGCTTCAGCGATCTAAAGTTCTTCGGCGAAGCCCGCTACGTTTACACCGCCAACGAAAGCCGTCCCTTCTTTGTTGATGCCACGGGAACGACCAATCCCACCAACGACGCAAACTACTTCAACGCTTTTCCCCAGAACAGCGCCAAGACAACCTACATTCCGCTCACCTTCGGCGTACGCTTCTAGCGTCAAACAAGCACTTAGCCACGACCACAGACCTTTGTCGTCCTTCGCTACACAGATCACAGTCACATCGTGATCCGTGTAGCGGAGGATCTTCTTTTTTGCGGGTGCCAAATGTCCGGGTGCCCCATCCATCGCTCCTCTGTTTCACGCGGTGCATGGGTTCTTCCAAAGAAACACCTACAATGAGTAGAGACGACCTATGCTCAACCTCCGCCCCGCAACTCCATCCGATGTGGCCGCCATCCTCGGCTTCATCCGCGAACTTGCTCTCTACGAACGCGAACCCGACGCCGTTCTCACCACCGAGGACGACCTCCTCCGGAACGGCTTCACCGAGCCTCGTCGCTTTCACTGCCTGATGGCCGAGTGGAATGGAACGCCAGTAGGCTTCGCCCTGTACTTCTACAACTACTCCACGTGGGAGGGACGTCCGGGCATCTACCTCGAAGATCTCTACGTACAGCCCGCGCTGCGTGGGAAGGGGATCGGCAAGTCCATCCTCACCCGCCTCGCCGCTATCGCTGTCGAAGAGAACTGCGCCCGCTTCGAGTGGAGCGTCCTCGACTGGAACCAGCCGTCAATCGACTTCTACCACGCCATGGGCGCGGTCGTGAAGAGTGAGTGGCGCGGCATGCGCGTCGATGGCCAAGCTCTCAGGAATCTCGCAAAGCAATATGTAACCGAAGAAGTAGCAAAATGAAAAAGATCAAGATCATCGGCGGCGGCCTGGCCGGCCCCGAAGCCGCACTCACCGCCGCTCGCTTAGGCTGCGATGTCGGCCTCTACGAGATGCGCCCGCACCGCTCAACCGAAGCCCATCAAACCTCCGACTTCGCGGAGCTCGTGTGCTCGAACTCTCTAAAATCCGAGTCCGAAAACTCCGCGCCCTGGCTGCTCAAACAGGAGATGCGTCGCGCCGGCTCGCCTCTTCTCGAAGAGGCCGACGCGACCGCAGTCCCCGCAGGCCACGCCCTCGCCGTCGACCGCGAGCTCTTCTCAGCACGTGTCGCCGCCCGCATCGCAGCCGAGCCCCGCATCACGGTCCACCGCGAAGAAGTCGTCGAGCTCCGCGAGAATGATCCTGAAATAGTTACAATTCTCGCCAGCGGTCCGCTCACCAGCCCCGCGCTTACCAAGGAGCTCCAGCGGCTCACCGGCGCCGACCACCTAGCCTTCTACGACTCCATCTCCCCCATCGTCGATGCCACCACCATCGACATGGACAAGGTCTACTTCGCCGCCCGCTACGACAAGGGCACAGCGGACTACATCAACTGCCCCTTCACCAAAGAGGAGTACGAAACCTTCCTCGACGCGCTGACCACCGCCGAGAACGTCGAAGCTAAGGACTGGGAAAAATTCCCCGTCGACGGTACCGCCAACAAGCTTCAATACTTCGAAGGCTGCCTGCCCATCGAAGAGACTGCACGCCGTGGCCGCGACACCCTCCGCTTCGGCCCGATGAAGCCCGTCGGCCTCACCGATCCAAAGACCGGCCGCTGGCCTTACGCCGTCGTCCAGCTTCGCCAGGAGAACCTCCGCGCCGACAGCTACAACCTCGTCGGCTTTCAGAACCACCTCAAGTACGGTGAGCAGGCCCGCGTCCTTCGCCTCATCCCCGGGCTCGAGAACGCGAAGTTCCTGCGCTACGGCCAGATCCATCGCAACACCTACATCCACGCCCCCAGCCTGCTCACGGAAACGCTCCAGCTCAAGGCCCACCCGAACGTCATGATCGCCGGGCAGCTCTCTGGTGTCGAAGGCTACACCGAGTCCATCGCCAGCGGCATGCTCGCAGGCCGTTACGCCGCAGCCATCGCGAGCGGCAACGCGCCAACGCCCGCCCCCCGAGCATCCGCAAACGGCAGTCTTACCCACTACATCACCCACGCCGAGACCAAGAAATTTACCCCGGCCAACATCACTTTCGACCTTCTGCCTCCGTTGGAGACCGAACTCCGCAAGAAGATGCGCGACAAGAAGGAGCGCCACAAGCTGCAGTGTGACCGCGCCCTCGCCGCCTGGGATGAGTGGCTGCGGTAGTAAATCGCAATAAGCTCTGAACCGGCACAGGACGCTTCGCGTATCCTTTCTCGTAACGAGGAGTCCTCAGCCTTCAGACACGATGGATACGAAGCGGACCAAAACGCGCAGCACGCCTGGCGACTGGCTGAAGAAGCAGCTTGTGCCGCGCGCCTACGACCGCCACATCCTCTTTGAAGAGATCTTCGCAAGGGTCGCAAAGATCTTCCGCCTCGACGACCTTCTGCGTTATCTCGCGCAGACGATGATGGATCGCCTCGACCTCTCATCGCTCACCATTCTCGTAAAGCACGGCAGCGTCTTCGAGGTCATGCGGACTGCGGGCAACGTCAACGTCTCCGGCGTGCCGTTCCCCGTAAACTCATCGGCCATCTCGCATCTCAGGCGCAATGCACGGCCCACCATACTCGACAAGGGCCGCACCGACCCGTGGCGCATGCTGGCCACAAAAGATGAGGTTCACGCGCTCGACCGTCTGCACGCGCAGATGCTGCTGCCCTTCGTCGGCCGCACTGGCCTTGTGGGCTTCGCGGCCCTTGCCCAGCGCGGCAATCGCGGCTTCTCCCTGCATGATCTCTATCTCTTCCGTGAGCTAGGTAGGCACGTTGGCCTCGCGCTCGAAGCCGCAATGACGCTCGAAGATCTGAGCAGGGAATCAGCTCACCGCGCCAGCGCCAACCGCGAACTCGAACTCGCCCGCGAGGTTCAGGAGCGCATGTTTCCGCAGCGCATTCCCGCCATTCCGGGAGCTACCATCGCTGGCCGATGTGTCTCCGCGCAGGCCGTGGGAGGGGACTACTACGACATCTTCCTCACCGTCGATGGCGACATCTGCTTCGCGCTCGGTGACGTAAGCGGCAAGGGCATCTCGTCTGCTCTGCTGATGGCGACACTGCGGGCCTCACTACGTACGCTGATCCTCGACAACGACCTCAGCCCCACGCAGCTCGTATTCAAACTGAACCGGCTCATCCACGAGGCCTCCGCGGAGAATCGCTTTGCCACCTTCGCTGTCTTCTTCTATAAGCCGCGATCGCGCTCGTTGACTTATGTGAACGCCGGACACAATCCACCTCTGCTGCTGCGTGGCAAAGAGGTCATCCGCCTCGAAAGCGGCGGGCCCGTCCTGGGTCTCTTTCCCGACTGCACCTACGAACAGGAAACAATTCAGATCGAACCCGGCGATCTTCTCCTCGTCTACAGTGACGGCGTGACTGAATCGATCAACCCGGCCGGAGACGAGTGGTGCGAAGAGGGTTTGATCGCTGCGATGCGACATCGTCGCAAGGGAGCAACCGCGGTCGTTGAAGATGTCTTCAAGTCACTGCAAGTCTTCGCTGCAGGTACACCGCAGCCAGACGACATCACTCTGCTGGCCTTCGAAGCCGACGGCATCGGCAAACGCTCCCAAGGTGCGCTTGAAGTCGGCCAACCCTTACCAATCGATCTGCCGGAAGAGATTTTCCTGGCTCTGGA
Source organism: Granulicella aggregans (assembly GCF_014203275.1). Taxonomy (GTDB): domain Bacteria; phylum Acidobacteriota; class Terriglobia; order Terriglobales; family Acidobacteriaceae; genus Edaphobacter. The sequence continues at coordinate 962,047 of NZ_JACHIP010000001.1, read as the reverse complement.
GTAATTCCGCGGGTCGAGTGGCTGACCGAAAAGGCAGCTGGTGTTTCGCATTTTTCAGAACTGCAGTGCCCGTTGGGGGCCAAGACTATTTGGATACAGTCCTCCGGCCGCCATGCCGCCTGTCGTGGTGAACGACCGCTGCCGCGCCGACAACCCCTAACACGGGCAATACGAACAGCATAATCAAGTAGATGTTCATCGGAGCTCTCCTCACATTGCCGGATTTGGTCAAACATTTATATCGTGTTACGATACTCTTGGAGTTGGTGAATTGTCCACGCGTCTCAAAAAATCCGAAATTCAAATGCTGGCTCAGTTCCGATATGAGATCCGCCATTTTTTGCAATTCAGCGAGCAGGCTGCAGGGGCTGCGGGTCTGCAGCCGCAACAGCATCAGCTGCTTTTACAGATTGCTGGAGCTCCCGACGGCACTGTAGTCACGGTCTCGCATATGGCCCATGTTCTCGGTCTTCGACACCATTCCGTGGTTGAACTCAGTAAACGGTGTGAAGCGCTCGGTCTTATACGAAGAACGAACGATCTTGAAGATCGCCGGCGCGTAGTCCTCGAGCTGACTGAGCAGGGAGAGACTGCGCTCCAACAACTCTCCCAGGTCCATGCACAGCAATTGGGTGAACTAGCTCCCAGTCTCATCAAGGCATTGAACCGGATACGTAAGACGAGAACGCCTTCCGGCTCCCGCTCAACCTTGGGACTGAAGGAAGAAGGATAATCTTGAAGTCAGAAGCATCTATTCTCAGAGACTTCACCGTGGACCGGAGAGTGTGGCTCCTCTCCGGTGTCTCGATTGGCATTGGCATTTGTGCGACTCTATTGGCTGTCGTGCTGCTGCGCTGTATCTCACTGTCAACGAACCTCTTCTACTACCATCGCTTCAGCATCGCCCCCGTGTCCTCTGCGGGAAGTTCGCTGGGATACTGGATGGTTCTCATCCCGGTTCTTGGCGGCTTGCTCGTTGGTCTGATGGCGAGGTTTGGTTCAGACAAAATCCGTGGGCACGGCATCCCTGAAGCGATCGAAGCCATTCTCCTTCACCGGGCAAAAGTCGATCCGAAGATTGCTCTTCTCAAGCCTCTGTCTGCGGCCATTGCGATCGGCTCGGGCGGTCCGTTCGGTGCCGAAGGTCCCATCATTATGACGGGCGGAGCTGTGGGGTCGCTTATCGGGCAGTGGATGCATGTGACCGATGCGGAGCGAACAACGCTGCTTGTAGCTGGAGCGGCAGCGGGCATGTCAGCAACCTTCGCAACGCCGGTCGCTGCCATTCTCCTTGCCGTCGAGCTCCTGCTCTTCGAGTGGAGACCCCGAAGTCTGGTGCCGGTAGCTTTGGCAAGTGCTACAGCAGGACTCTTGCGGGTCTATTGGCTTGGCGCGGGACCTCTGTTCAACATGCCAGCGTTCGATGCTCCTCCACGTGGCTCCCTAGTGCTCGGGGCTCTCGTTTTAGGAGCCATCCTTGCATTGGTCGCGTCAGCCATGAGCCGAATGATGTATGCCTTTGAAGATCTATTTGAACGACTCCCCATCCACTGGATGTGGTGGCCTGCGATTGGAGGTGTCGGGATCGGTGTAGGTGGCCTGTTCTTCCCGCGTGGGCTGGGAGTTGGCTACGACAATATCGCTGATCTGTTGCGTGGCAATGCTCCGCTTGGGCTCATCGGAGGAATACTGCTTGCGAAATCGCTGATGTGGGCGTTTTCGCTCGGATCAGGTACTTCGGGTGGCGTACTCGCTCCGCTGCTGATGATCGGCGGTGCCGTCGGCGCGTTGGCCGGACATCTGATACACGCACCAGTGGAATCGCAGGCCTTATGGGCTCTGATCGGCATGGGGTCGATGCTTGCTGGGTCGCTCGGCGTTCCCTTGACGGCCATTCTTTTCTGTCTGGAAGTCACCCATTGCCTGCCTGCTTTGCTACCTCTCACCGTAGCCTGCATCGCGTCGTATCTCGTGACGTCCCTCATCATGCCGCGGTCTATTCTCACTGAGAAGCTGAGCAGGCGTGGTTACCACCTGACCCGCGAGTATGGTGTCGATCCGCTTGAACTTGTCCTCGTGCGCGATGTCGTGTCTGCTCCAGCCCAGGGCGTATCAACGCACCAGCTGCCCGACTTTTATGCGTATGCAGACGAGACGACGCGCAGTGCCGCAGAAACGATGGCATCGGAAGGGCTGGAGACTCTTACTGTCGTCGATCGTGAAACTCGACTGATCTGTGGAGAGCTGTCACTCAGAGATTTGCTTCGCGGCAGGGGACGTTCGTATGAACGTGAAAGCGAACGCCTGAAACTCTCCCGGTCTCTTTCCCCAGAGCACGGCGGCCACAATTGATTCGCCTTGGGTCTGGCTCACACACGTGAGCCAGACTGTCCTTATGGGGTCCTACTCCGTCTTCTTTTTATTTCTAGCCTTCACTTTGAACCAGATCGGGCTGCCGATAAACCCGAAGTTCTCCCGAATCTGGTTGCCGAGAAAGCGCTCAAAAGAGAAGTGCAGCTTCACATCCTTGTCAGTAAACAGGACGAACGTTGGCGGAGCCACGGCAGCCTGCGTCATGTAATAAATCCGCACGCGCTTGTTCATCGGCACCGATGCCTTCTGGAAGTCTACTTTCTCAAGGAAGCGATTCATCTGGCCAGTCGTCACACGCTTGCGTCGCTCGCGTGAAACAAGCTCGACCTTCTTAAAGACCGACTCGATGTTCTTGCCATCGGCAGCCGAGATGAACAGCAGCGGAGCATAGTCCAGATACTTCAGCTTGTCGCGAACATCCTGCTCGTAAATCTTCTGATCAGCAGGAGGCTTGCCGTCGAACAGCCGCATGCCATCCGGGCCGACCTTCGTCATCAGGTCCCACTTGTTGATGACGATGATCACGCTGCGTCCGCTCTCGTGCGCATAGCCGCCGATGTTGGCATCGGCTGCGGCAACACCTTCACCCGCATCGATGACGAGCAGAGAAACATCCGCTGCCTCAAGATGCTTGCGCGCCATGATCACGGATAGCTTCTCCGCCATCAGCTTCGTCTTGCCCTTCCGTCTTATGCCAGCCGTATCGACGAACCGGAAGTTATGTCCTCCGCGCTCGACGACTTCATCCACAGCATCGCGCGTCGTTCCCGCAATCGGCGAGACGATGGCGCGATCGGTCCCGGTCAGAGCATTCAGCAGCGTGCTCTTGCCCACATTCGGCCGCCCGATGATTGCGACCTTAGTCTCCTTGTTGTCGTACTCGCCATGCGACCGCAGGCGGCGAACCCTGACCGGTGCCGCGCCCGCCTCGTGCTGCAAAGGCTCGGGCGAAAAGTCCGGGCCATCCTCGTCTTCTTCGAGCTCATTGTCTGCCGTCAGCATCACCGCTTCAGGCTCGTGATCCTGCTCTTCGGGAAGCACCTCAAAGACCGCATCCAGAAGGTCGCCGATGCCCGATCCATGCTCTGCGGAGATAGGCATCACATTCCGGAAACCAAGCCTGCGGAAGTTCTCCGCTCCCGCCAGCAGGGCATCGGTGTCCATCTTGTTCACCGCGAGGAACACCGGCTTGCCCCCGCGCAACAGCAGCCGCGACAGCTCAAGATCAGGCGAAGCAAGCTCCGTCCGTCCATCGACCACCATCACAATCGCGTCAGCCTCTTCAAGCGCGACCTGCGCCTGTCTGAAGATCTCGCTCGGAATCAGCGCTTCGTCGTCGGGAACTACGCCACCCGTGTCGACGATGCGCGCGTCACGGCCCATCCATTCGATCTCGCCATAGATGCGGTCGCGCGTAATGCCGGGCTCGTCGCCGACGATCGAACGCCGCGATCCAGTAAGCCGATTAAACAGCGTGCTCTTGCCGACATTCGGTCGTCCGCAGACCGCGATCAAGGGCAGGTCCGCAGCCTCAGCCGCAACGCCTGTCTCCACGGAGAACCCTGCAGCTATTGCCTCAACGTCGCGCCAGTCGTCGTCGAGCAAGCGCTCGCGTCCAGCCACGTTCGCGGAACGCGGCGTCTGACGGCCCACAATCCCATCCGCAGGCCGCGCATCGTTCGGCGGCGAACCAACGCGCCGAGCCATGCTCTTCTTCTTCGGCGCAGCCCCATCCGCCTGGGCCACCGTCTTCTTGGACTCAAACTCCGGCGACCGCCGCGAGATGCGCTTTGCCGCAGCCTTCTTCGCCGCAGCCGTTGAAATCACCTTGCGCTTCCGCGGATCGACCGCACCTGTAGTCGGCGTCGACTTCGGCGCCCGCCCCTTCTTCGGCCGCGTGCTCGCCTGCCGGTGCTTCTTGCCTAATCTCTTCCGATCGTCTTTTTGCGCCATTGCCTATGCCTTCTTCCGGCACCGCAGCGCCCTTACCATTATAGGGAGCCGCGCCGGTGCGATCCATGTTTCGTGTCACTTCGCGAAGGAAACACGAAACTCCGCATAGAATCGACACAGCCCTGTGTCCTCGACCGTTCAAATCGCGCCCGCGCCGCCCGCGAATCCCAATCCTTCCGGTCGCCTCCCCACGCTCAAGGAGTTCTTCTCCCCCGGTGGCCTTCTCGCGCAATCCACCCTTGCCTTTGAGCACCGCCCGGGCCAGTTCGAGATGGCGAAAGCCGTCGAATCCGCCCTCACCGACAAGCGCCACCTCATCGTCGAAGCAGGCACCGGAACAGGGAAGACCCTCGCCTATCTACTACCCGCGCTCCGCATCGCCCGCGAGCGTCAGCAGCGCATCATCATCTCCACCGGCACCAAGAACCTCCAGGAGCAGCTCTACTTCAAGGACGTCCCCTTCCTCGAGTCTCTACTCGGCCCACTCAAAGTCTGCTACATGAAGGGCCGCGGCAACTATCTCTGCCGCCACAAGCTTTACGCCCTGCGCGCAGCACCGCTGCTCAATGGCCTCGAAGAGATCTCGCAATTCAACGCCATCAACGCCTGGGAGCGCGACACCCCCACCGGCGACCGCGCTGAGATCGACGATCTTCCCGAGAACTCCCCGCTCTGGCACAAGCTCGATGCTCGCACCGAAGCCTGCCTCGGCCAGTCCTGCCCGGATTGGGAGCGCTGCTTCGTCACGGGCATGCGGCGCAAAGCGCTTGAGTCCGACATCGTCATCGTCAATCACCACCTCTTCTTTGCCGACCTCGCCATCAAGCAGCAGGCCGCCGGAGCGCAGGACGCAGGCATCCTCCCCGAAGCCGCCGCCGTGATCTTCGACGAGGCACACGAACTCGAAGAAGTAGCCAGCAACTACTTTGGCATCGGTCTCTCGACCCAGCGCTTCGACGAGCTCACCCGCGACGTCGAGCTGATGCTCAAGTCGAAAGATGCGCTTTCCAGCTCCATCACCAGCGCCTGCACCAGCCTGCACGATCGCGCCCGCCTGTTCTTCGCCGCGCTTCCGTCCGATAGCAACGCCAACATCGGCCGCATGCCCTTCGACCGCCGTGTGGACTTCCTCGAAGAGAGCGGCGACTCTTACACTGCCACGCTCAACGCCCTCACGCGACTCGAAGGCGAACTCGACCGCGTGAAGAACGTCGACGAGATTCCAGGCCTGCGCAACCGCGCCTCGGACATCCGCCGAAGTCTCAACTTCCTCCTCGAATCGACAGACCGCAACACTGTCTTCTGGATCGAACGCCGGGCCGCCGGAGGAGTGCGCAACCTGGCGCGAGCGCCGCATGCTCCCGCCTTCAACACCCATCTACAGGCCACGCCCATCGACGTCTCGGAGCTGCTTGCCACCTCGCTTTTTGACGCCTACGGCTCCGTCGTCCTCACCTCGGCGACCCTGACTGTCGCCTCTACGCCCAGCGCCAGCCAGCAGCAACCGCAGGAGAGCACAGGCGCCGGCTTCGACCACATCCGCAAGCGGCTCGGTCTCGCCTCTGCCCGCGAACTCGTCGTCCCCAGCCACTTCAACTACCAGAAGCAGGCGCTGCTTTATCTTCCGCCCAACCTGCCCATCCCCAGCGATCCTGAGTTTGCCCCACGCGCCGCTGAGCGCATTCGCCGCGTGCTTGAGATCACGCATGGCCGCGCTTTTTGCCTCTTCACCAGCTACAGCGCCATGCGCGACATGCACGAGCGCATCTCTGCCCAGTTGCCGTACCCTTTGCTGCTCCACGGCACCGCTCCGCGCCACGTCCTGCTCCAGCAGTTTCGCGATACGCCCAACGCCGTCCTCTTCGGCACCTCAAGCTTTTGGCAGGGAGTTGACGTCCAGGGTGAGCAGCTCTCGTGTGTCATCATCGACCGCCTGCCCTTCGCTGTCCCCTCCGATCCCGTTGTGAAGGCCCGCATGGACGCCATCGAAGCCGAAGGCGGCAAACCCTTCTTCGACTACCAGGTTCCATCCGCCGTCATCACCTTGAAGCAGGGGTTCGGACGCCTCATCCGCTCGCTCGACGACCGCGGCGTGCTGATGTTGCTTGACCCAAGAATTCAGCGGCAGCGATACGGAAAAATCTTCCTTGAATCGCTGCCGCCCTATCGCATCACGAACGAAATAACCGATGTAGAGACCTTCTTCGGTCAAAACTAGCCAGCGTCACTTACCCTTGCGGGCGCGGCCCTTGCGGAAGAGCTCACTGACGGTACGCACAAAGTGGGCCGCCGGAGCGGGTGTTGCGACGCCACCACTTAGGATCTTCTGGAACGAGACATCGTGGCCGTAGAGCTCGGCTGTGTCCTTGACGTTCTGGTTTACCTCGTCGCCCTGCAGGTCGATCCCAGCGAACAAACCCTTATTGCGGGAGTAGGTCAGGAACTCCGCGTTCGCCAGTTCCGTCGTGGATGCCTGTGCGCTACGCCCAACCGGGCCGCCGGCCACGGAGGCATCCCCACCCAGCTTGACCTTGTCCTTCAGCAGGTGATTCAAGCTCTCATGCGTGCGCCCGATCAGGACGAGATCGGTAGACTGGCCGCCAATCTGAAATCCAAAGCTGGCCCCGGCCATTTGGACAAATACGGGAGCACTCCAGCCCTTCGGCGTCCGGCATGTCGCCACGCCCTGTCCGTACTCTCCACCGATAACGAAAGCGCCCTTCTTAAAGGCAGGCACAACGATGACGCACTGGGCTGACGCGGCGATGTCGAGCGGAATGCCCTTGTCGGGCGTGTTCATCAGTTCGTGCAGGATGGCGTGTGAGGCTTCGATGCGGTGGACCAGCTTGTCGGGCACCTGCGCATGGGCGGCAGGTGCGGCGATAACACTGACGGCGAGTAGCGCAGAGGCAACGAGGTTACGCATAGAAGAGGGCTCCTTTTAGATTCAATCTATTGGAGCCTCTTTCGATACCGAACTGTTGTATGACGGTTTCAGAAGTTTGCATCCCTAATGGCGACGCAGGACAGCGTATCGCCGTGTGCGTAATATTTCGACGGAACAACGATCACGTATCCTTGTAACAGCCCCATGGGACGCAACCTCTACATCCTCGCCGCAACCCTCTTCCTCTTCGCTTTGGTCTCCTGCGGCGTCTCGTTCACCAACATCGCTCAGCAGCCCGGCTCGCCCGGCGATACCTCTCTCTGGCGCACCATGGGCCTCGGTCTCTTCGTTATCTCGCTGCTGGTGACGCTTGGGGGCATCTTCTCCTCGCTCTTCGAGCAGGCGGAGCGCCGAGCCGAAGAAGAACGCCGCCGCAAGCGCTCGCACTAGCTTGACCGCCCAACCGATACAATGAAAGCTGCGGCCACGCTTCGTTCTCACCGGGCCGCGATGCACGAAGGGATCGACGAAAGCAATGTTTGAAGTTACCGTAGAAGCCGGTTTCTCCTCCGGCCACTACCTCCGCAACTACCAGGGCAAGTGCGAAAACCCGCATGGCCACAACTACAAGATCTTCGTCACCCTCATCGGCGAAGAGCTCGACGAGACCGGCCTTCTGCTCGACTTCAAGCTGCTGAAGCACCTGCTGCGGCCCGTCGTCGACTATCTCGATCACCAGATGATCAACGAGCTCAAGCCGTTCGACGAACTCAATCCGTCGGCTGAAAACCTTGCCCGCTACTTTTACCAGCAGACTGCGCAGCAGCTCTCCGATATGACCGCAGGCCGCGTCCGCGTCAAAGATGCCACCATCTACGAGACGGACTCCAGCTTCGCCCGCTACTACGAGTAGCAGGCTCTGTATGTCCTTCTTTCTTGCTTGTCATTCCCCGAAGGGAATCTGCGTTTACAGCCCAAACACCTTCAGGGTAAGCTTCGCCTACTCGCCGGCGTAAGCCCGGCTCTTCCAACTCACGGCCCCGCCCGTCAGCTTGCGCGTCAGCGAGTACCACTGGATCGCCAACAGCGTCGCAATCCCCACTGGGTGCAGCAGAGCTCCACGCCAGTCTTGCCGGAAAGCACGCGCAGCCAACGTGCGCGGGAACCATGCCGCCGCAACTGCCACTGCAACATAGACAGCGACCTCCGGTTTGACAGCATGGCCTGCCAGCAGCGAAATCGCCAATAGATACGGCACGATCTGTCCCAGCACGAGGATCAGCGAGATCGGCAGAATCCTCACCGGCGCGGCGATGCCTTCCGTTGCATTCTTCGCCAGACCGCTCCACACCTGCCTAGCGTTCCGGTACATCCTGCACCGCGCCAGCGTGGTGATGTCGGCGAGGTCGGTCTTCATGCCATGCTGACGGAATAGCTTCGGCAGCATCAATCCGTCGTGCATCGTCGCCTTGATTGCCGCATGGCCACCTGAAGCAAAGTAACTTCCGCGCTCAACCATCATGAACTGCCCACAACCCGCAGCGAACGCCGGATCGGTGCTCTTCCTCATTCGGTCGAGCGGCAGGAATCCGAGCAACACGAAGTGGATCAGAGGCAGCAGCAGCCACTCAAGAAAAGTTCCTGTTTCCTGCCGAGGGAAGCCACTGACCAGCGGAGCTTTCGTCGACTCCATAAACCCGGCCATGCGAATGAGTGCCTCTGACTCAAGCCTCACATCCGCGTCGACAAAGCAGAACGTGTCGTACTTGGCGACATGCGCCAGCGACCAGCACGCATGCTGCTTTCCGTTCCACCCTGGCGACAGCTTCGGCGCAAGCTCGAGCCGCACGCGAGTATCGCGAGCAGCCATCGCAGCCACGATCGCGCCGGTCCCGTCGGTCGAGTGATCATCCATCACCACCACTTCGAACTCCATGCCGGTACTCGTAAGCACTGAAGAGACCGCAGCCTCGATGCCATGTGCCTCATCGCGCGCGGGGATGAGTACCGAGACTCCAGGATGCACAGCCACAGGTGGAAGCGCAGGTGTCTTGTACCGTCGCAGGTTCATCGCAAACAGCACCGCAGGAGTAAGCGCACACAACATGGACGCCACGGACAGCGTATAGAACATTACTGAGTTCACTTAGGCATCTCCTGCATCGGAGTATGCTCCGCAACGTATGGCCGGCGTGTGACAAACGCCCTGATTCGCTTGCCCATGGCGTAGAAGCCGCCCGTCCCGAGGCTGCCGCGCGCCAGCACGTCAAAGGCTGCCGGATCACGAGCGATCGACTTACCCTTCAATTCATTAAGCGCCTGTTCCATCGCCACGATGGATCGCTGCTGAATGGCCTCAGCACTTTCCCCCGGATGCACGATGACCGGTGCCGCGAAGCACAGCAGCGTCTCCGGCAGCCGCTCGTCCCAAAAGGGATACTCGATGGCAAGCGGCAACAGCGTACAAGTTCCGATCTTTGAAGCCACGCGCGCAGCCAGCGCAGCCATCCCTGCCTTGAACTCCAGCGGCCTCTCGCGCGGATCAGCAAAGCGCCCCTGAGGTGTCACCCACAGCACGCCACCTGATTCAAGGATCGCCTCGCCAGTGCGCAGGAACTGCACGGCTCCCCTTGCCGTTGTGGCTTCAACCGGGAAAATGCCGAGACGCTTCAATATCCCATATTTTTCAAGCGCGGCGTCATCCATCGGAGCGTAGTGTTTGCGCTTTGGCATCAACTCCGCTGCCAGCAGCACCGAGACCATGGGGTCCCACCACGAACTGTGATTCGCATAGACAATCAGCGGCCCAGCGACACCCTTGAACCGCTCCACATGGGCAATTCGGACCGCATGAAAGTGCCTGCGAAAGTATCCCCGCACAATCCGCCGGAAGAATCGCAGCATCGGCGTCGAGATGGTCGGGAGATTCATGCAGGTAGCTTAGCCTATTGCCCTTCGATTCGTCCGAAGCTTCATGCCCGCACCGATTTGTCCAGCGTATCTGCGGCGATCCATCCCGACATCATCACCATCGGCATCCCGGGCCCCGGGTGCGCTGCGCCGCCTGCAAGATAAAGCCCATCCAACTCACGACTCTTGTTCGCCGGCTTGAATGCGCCGTTGAAGACCCCATGGCTGGAGATCCCATAGATCGCGCCATTCAGCACGCGATAGCGATCGTGAATATCCTGCGGCGTAAGCGCAGACTCGTACACGATGCGGTCCTCTATGTCCTCCATGCCCGCGGTGCGCTTCAGCTTATCGAGGATCACCTGCCTGTACTCCGGAAACATCTTCGTCCAGTCGTGATGTGGCCGCAAGTACGGCGTATGCACCAGCACGTAGAGCGCTTCGCCTCCGGCAGGTGCGCTCGTCGGATCGCTGCACGATGTCGCCGCCAGATAGCACGTCGGATCAGGCGCAGGCTCGCCAAGATCGTAGATGTGATGAAACTCCTCGTGAGGATCGCGCGAGAAGACGAAGTCGTGATGCGCCAGGTGTTCGTATCTCTTGTTCAGTCCGAGGTAGAGCACCACGCCCGAACATGCTGGCTCATAGTTTCGCTTTGCGTCGAAGTGTCGCTTTACCTCGCCGCCAATCAACTCGCGATGCGTGCGCACCGCATCGGAGTTCGATACCACTGCGTCAAACTTATGCACGATGCCCTTGGTCGTCACCAAACCCTCGACGGCATGGCCATTCGTGAGGATCTTCGCAACATCGGTCTCAGGATGGAAGACGACGCCAAGTTCAGTCGCCAGCTTCGCCAGGCCCTCTGGAATTGCGCGGGTTCCGCCGATCGGATACCAGATGCCTTCTTCCATCTGCATGTGGCCGATCGAACAAAGAATGGCCGGCGACGCATCGGGCGAGCTGCCCACATACTGTACAAAGTGGTCAAGCATCTGCGCGGTGTTCGCATCGGGAATGAACTCGCGGATTGTGCCCGCAACCGTCTTGCCCAGCCGCATGCGCATCACGTCGCGCAGCACTTTCAGATCGAAAGCTCCACTAACATCCATCGTGTCCCGCATCGACCCAATCGATCGCCAGAAGAAGAACCGGTCGCTGATCGAGTGAAGCTGCTGCGACATCTCCAGGAACTTTACGTAGCCCTTACCCATCGAGGGCCACACGGCTTCGAGCTGGGCGGCCATCTCTTCCGTGTTGTCCTTCAGGTCCAGTTGCGTGCCGTCCTCGAAGAAGCAGCGCCACTGCGGATCGAGCCGCACCATGGGCACATAGTCTTCCATCTTCCGGCCAGCTTCATCGAAGATCTTCCGCAGCACCGACGGCTGAATCAGAATCGTCGGCCCCATGTCGAAACGGAAGCCCCTCTCGCACAGTTGCGCCGCCTTGCCTCCAAGCCAGGCATTCTTCTCAAATACCTCCACGCGGTGCCCTCGCGCGGCCAGCGTACATGCAGCCGCAAGTCCCGCAAGCCCGGACCCAATCACGCCGACCTGTGTATCTCTAGCTACTCCCTGCCCCTTACTCATATTGCTCCTGAAAAAGTTACTTATTCCCTGCGCCCATGCGTAGCGCCGCTCGAATCATCAGCCGCACGCCAGCTATCCGATCCGTAAGCGTCGCTCCATGCGTCGATTGAATCACGCCATCGAACAATGCCTTGTGCGCCTCTGTCGTCGCGTCGTAGTTGCGTGTGCTCCTGCTCCGCTGCACGGTGATGCTCTGTGGAGAGGTCATCTCCAGCAATCCCTCCGCGCCTTGCGTCACTCCGAAGCCGCTCTTACCTCGGCCGCCGAAGGGCGTTCGCGGGTCGGCGGCTGGAATCATCAGGTCGTTGATGATCACGTTACTCGCAGAGAGCCTCGCAGCCAGCACACGTGCCTCCTTCTCGGCCCCGAAGATCGACGCAGTCAACGAATAGGGACAAGCCTCATTGATCGCGAGAGCGTCGGCCATGTCGTGCGCCTTCAGCAAAGTCAGGACCGGAGCGAAGATGTCCGCCTGCGCGATCTTCATCGAAGGCGTCGCGTCCGTGATAAGTACAGGCCGCTGCGATGCCTCGATCTCTCGATGGATCTGCGCGCCCAAGCTTGCCGCATCGTCGAGGAGAATTTGTAACTCACGCTGAACTTTTTCCGGAAGCGCGACCCCATGTACCCAGTCGAGCTGGCTCAGGAGCAACCCAATAAACTCGGCGCGCCGTGCGGGTTCCGCGCCGACCAGGATGACGCGTCGCGGAGCCATGCATGTTGCCGACCCATTCAGCCTCATCCCAAACGCAAGCGCCTTGACCACGCGTGAGAGATTGGCGGAGGGCAGCACGAAGACCGCGTCGCATCCTGAGAGTTCGGCGACGCAGGGAGTCAGGGTGTCCGCGAGTTGACGCATCAACGCCTGCCCCGATGTGGCGGAGCCGGTAAACACTACCTTGTCGACGCCACGAGCGATCGCCTCCTGGGCGTCTTCAATCGACTCGCCCGTTACCTCGAGAAGCTCGCGCGGCAACCCCGCTCCATACATCGTCTGCACGACCAGTTCCGCGATCGGCGCGCCTCCAACACCCGGCTTCCACACCACCGAATTCCCGGCCGCAAGCGCCTGCATCACCTGCACGCCGGGAAGAAACAAGGGATAGTTCGATGGAGCGATCACCAGAATGTGGCCCAGCGGCACGCGCCGCACCTCGGTCAAAATCCCCAGCAGCCACAGGGGAACGCTTCGCAGGCTCAACCTTCGCGGCTTCAGAATCGCCGCCGCTTCCTGCTCGAGAAATTTGTACGCGGCAAGTAGCGGGATGATCTCGGAGCAGCACGTATCGGCGGCGTTGCGTGCCAGCGTCGAGGGAATCGCGGCGCACAAGGCATCCGTGCGCGCCGCGAGGAGATGCCTCACCTGCTTCAGAATGCGAAGCCGCGCTTCAACAGGCTGCGCGGCCCAACGTCTTTGTGCCGCCAGTCTGGTCGAGGCATCCGCCATGGCAACCATCTTAGGCTGTCGCGAGATGCTTTCTTCAACCAGAGAGATCGGCATGGTTACGACGCCACTCCCACGAGCGTCTCGCGCGGGATCGCATTACCTGCCGTCGCCGCTGCATCCCACTGCGGCTCCATCCGCAGGTCCTCAAGCAGCAGCCGCGAAGTAATCCGCGCCGACTCAAAGATCACCGGCAGGCCGCTACCTGGGTGCGTCCCTCCGCCGACAAGGTACATCTGGTCGATGTCCTCGAAGCGATTGTGCGGACGCAGGTGCAGCATCTGGCCCAGCGAATGCGCCATGGAAAACGTCGACCCCTTATACAAGTCGAACTCGCTCGCCCATCCGCTCGGCGTCACGATCTTTTCCGTGCGAATGCGCTCTCGCAGCCCGGTGATGCCGATCTTCTCCATCTGATCGATCGCAATCTCGCGATACCTCGGAGCTTCCTCCGCCCAATCGATCATGCCCGCATCATGTGTAACCGGCAGCAGCACATAAAGCGTGCTTTGCCCCGCAGGTGCGAGCGTCGCATCGGTCACGCAAGCATTCTGCACATAGAACGATGGCGTCTCCGAGAGCCGATGCAACTCTTCGATATCGCGAAGGTTCTGCCGGTAGTTCTTCGCCAGATAGATGGTGTGGTGCGACACGTCATCGTAGCGGCCATCGATGCCGAGATACATCATGAACGTCGAGCACGAGTACCGCTTCTTCGCCAGCTTCTCGTCCGTCCATTTATTGCGAAGCCGGTTCGGCACCAGCCGCTTCATCGCTCCGGCAAAGTCCGCGTTCACCACGACAGCATCCGCGGGAAGGCTGTGGTTCGCAGTCTTCACGCCGATGGCTTTGCCCTTCTCGATCAGCACCCTCTCCACAGGTTCGTTCAGCAGAATCTCCACGCCCATCTCGCGACACATCCGCGCCATCACGCGCGTCACCGAGCCGCATCCGCCGGTGGGATGAAAGACCCCATGCTCGTACTCGAGGAACGACAGGATCGAAAACAGGCTGGGACACCGAAAGGGACTCATCCCGAGATACTTCGACTGGAAGCTGAAGCCAAGCCGAATCCGTTCGTCCTTGAAGTGTGACTGCAGATCGCCATCCAGCGACCTCCACGGAGCCAGCAGTGGCAGCAGCTTCAGCATCTCCGGCTTCGCAAGGTCGCGCCAGCTCTCAAAGGGTGACTGCAGAAACGGCAGGAACTTCGCCAGCTTGGTTCGGTTATGGGTAAGGAACTCATGGAACCGCTTCGCATCTTCAGGAGAGATTGCCGCGATCGCCTTCTCCATGCGCTCTACGTTCGGCGTCGCCAACAGTTCACCGCCCGCACCAAAGACTAGGCGGTACTGCGGGTCAAGCCGCGTCATGGGGACTTCAGCCGCAAGATCGTATCCCGCAGCCGAAAAGATCTCCTTTAGCACCTGCGGATAGAGAAAGAAGGTCGGCCCAATATCGAACTTGAAGCCGTCCTGCTCCATCGTCGACGTGCGCCCGCCGACCTGCCCGCGCTTTTCGACGACGGTCACCTTCACTCCCGATTTGGCCAGGAGCAGTGCCGCTGCCAGCCCACCCGGCCCTGCTCCAACGATCACTGCATTGCGAGATTGTTGCTTCATGCGCTAGGAATGCCCCTGCTTCAAATCGATCAAAATGATCTTGCTGACGCCTTGTTTCTTGAGTAGACGCTATTCCCTTGGCCCACGGATCAGTCCCCTAGGGTTCGCTTACAGTGCGATCAAGATTCGCGGGGTTCATCTTTATGGGACTGTAATGCCATCCATCCTAATGCCGAATCGTCGCTTGGAGTTCTCAATCTCGCGGCTTCACTATACTTGTCAGGGACACGGCACTTGATCTGCCGCCGTCTATGGGAGCACGTCTCTGCACATTCTTGTTCTATCGCCGCACCGTAACGACGCAGCCTTTTCCCTTGGCCTCGCAATTGAGAGCTGGCTCGCGGCCAAACATCGCGTCACTGTCCTCGGCGTCTTCACCCGTAGCGCCACTGCCCCGTTTTCGGACGCCGAGACGGTTCACCCCAACGACCTGCTAAGCTACGTCTCCGGTATGCGCCGCAAAGAGGATGGCGAGCTCTTGAAGCTCCTGCCAAAGCTGCGTATGGAAGACCTGAACCTGAAGGACGCGCCGATTCGCCTGCGCTGCGGAACTGACGGAGAGTTTACCGTCGCTCCTGCTGCGGACGACAGCGCCGTCGTAAAGATCCAGAAGGCTCTCGCAAAGCTGGACGCTGAGATGAAGATCGATGCGGTTCTTCTGCCATTAGGCCTTGGTCATCATGTCGATCATCTGGTGGCCCGCAACGCCGCGCTCGACTTCGGCGCAACCCGCGCCTGCGCCTTCTACGAAGACCTGCCCGACGCCCTGCGCAATGGCGATGCTTTCGATACTGATCGCGACACAGACCCGGCCGTCCACGACGAGGTGGCGAGTCTCAGCCAGACTTATACGCCCGTCCTCTTGAAGAGCGGCCACGATGCTGAAAACGGCATCAAGCGAAAGTTGAAGATGGTCTCCGTATACGCCTCCCAGATCGATGAGCCGACAATGCAGACCATCAGCAACTTCGCGACTCGTTATGGAGCGGGAGAGCGCGTCTGGGCAAACGAGACGTGGGTGGCCGATGGCCGGCTCACGTCTGTCACCATCTGAGTAAATCCCGGTCCTCGATATGCGCTACAGGTGCTTTCGAACGAACCGCCTCACCGTCTCCGTCACCACCCCAAAGACCAGGTGCGAAGCCATCTCGCTGGTGTGTTCGCGTGGAGTCTGATCGTCCGCTTCCGCCCCCAGACCCAGCGCCGGAAGCGCGGTCTCATGCGTCAGCGCGGCCAGTGTAAGTCCGAAGCTTGCACCGTCCTTGGCCGTAGCGGAAGGGAAGTATTCGGCCAGCGCGCCATACGCAGCGCCCGTCGCAACACCAAATCCCCAGTGGATCGTACCTGCCGCCAGCGCCTTCGCCGGCCCGCTCAACTCGCGGCCAGCAATCTTCTCCGCAAGTACGTCGGGCGGTTCCGGCTCGCCGTGCGTGCGCGGGGGATAGACTTTCTCTGCCAGCGACTTCGCCGCCGTCGCCACTACACCGGCGATCAATCCTGCCAACAGCCCCTTCATCAGGGACTTCTCCGTCACTTGCAAAGCCTCACTCATTCCAACTCCTCTTGTTTTGCCTTCAACATTATGATGCCGCCCAAGCAGTTTATGACAGCTCGTTTGTGTCAGTCGGCATAAGCTTCGGGTGCGGTAATGTCCGAACCGTACACTGCAGGCCGTTCCGCAAGCCCGGTCGAGCGCAGCGCCAATGTGATGCAGCAAGAAACAGCAAGGTTCATTAGAAGAGCAGGAATTGCCGCATACATCGCGCACACTCCGCCGAAGATATGCAGCGGGTAGACGGACGACTTGAGCCCCAGCGACACGGCCATATACGTCCCTGCCGACATCCCCGCCACCCAGCCCGCGAGGAGCGCCCAAGGGTTCATCCAACGTGTGAAGGCTCCGATCACCACCGACGGAAAGAGCTGCGTCATCCAGATGCCGCCCAGCAACTGCATCTCGATGGCATACGGCGCGGGCAGGTAGAGCACGAAGACCAGTGCCCCGAACTTCACCGCCAGCGAGACGAGCTTCGCCATCTGCGACTCCTGCATGGGCGTAGCCTTCGTCCGTGCGAACTCGCCGTACAGGTTGCGCGTGAAGAGGTTCGATGCGGCAATGGACATGATCGACGCGGGTACAAGTGCTCCGATGGCGACCGCTCCGAGGCAGAACCCTGCAAACCACTCCGGGAACATCTTGAGGAAGAGCAGCGGCACAGCCTGGTTCGGGTCCTTCGTCACCACGCCTGCCGCCAGCGCGATGAACCCCAGCAGAGCGATCAAGCCCAGCATAAAGCTGTACGCCGGAAGCATCGCCGCGTTGCGCCGCACTGTGTTGGCGGAACTCGCGCTCAGTACGGCGGTCGCCGTATGTGGGTAGAGCATCAGCGCAATCGCCGACCCGATCGCCAGCGTCGAATAGCCCAAATACTGACTTGGCCGCAACAAGATCGACGCCGGAGGATTGTGTGCCGCCAGCGCCGCGCTCGCCAGTGAAAAGACCTTCGCGTAGCCGCCAAGCTTCCACGGCAGGATGATCAGCGCGGCCAGCACCATGATGTACAGCATGAAATCCTTGACGATGGCGATCACCGCAGGTGCGCGCAGGCCGCTCGAATACGTATACGCCGCAAGGATCAGGAACGCGGCACCAAGCGGCCATTCGCCCGTAACTCCCAATGCCGCGATGACCACCTTCATACCGACAAGCTGCAACGCGATGTAAGGCATCAGGGCGAGAATGCCGGTTAACGCAATCGCAACTGTAAGCCAGCGATTGCCGTAGCGCCCGGCGACGAAGTCGGCGAAGGTGATGTAGCCATGCCGATGGCAGACCGTCCAAAGCCGCGGCAGCACCAGCATCATGTAGGGGTAGGCGATGATGACGTACGGCAACGCGAAGAAACCCATCGCGCCTGCACCGTAGAGCGCCGCCGGAACCGCGATGACGGTATAAGCGGTGTACAGGTCGCCGCCGATCAGGAACCACGTGATCCACGTCCCGAAGCTGCGCCCTGCGAGGCCCCACTCTTCGAGCGAGTCGATCCCGCCCTCAGGCCGACGCCAGCGCACGGCCCAGAATCCGGCCATCGTGACCAGCAGAAAGATGAGGCAG
Source organism: Granulicella aggregans (assembly GCF_014203275.1). Lineage (GTDB taxonomy): Bacteria > Acidobacteriota > Terriglobia > Terriglobales > Acidobacteriaceae > Edaphobacter. Next base: position 944,154 of record NZ_JACHIP010000001.1, on the reverse strand, counting down.
AAGACCGCCAGGGCTGTCGGGTGATAGGTCGTCATCGGAGAAGGTAGCCCGATGGTATCAGCAGGGTTAGAGCGCAGTCACACGCAGGGTGCCCCATCCATGGAGTTTCATCGCATAGGCGGGATTGAATCGTCCAAAACTACCGGCGTGCCTTCGAAGTTGCCAACCAGTTCTTCGCGATCCACGCCACGTAGCCGCCCTGGAGTATCCAGACCGCTGCATAGGCGTAGAAGAGATTATGCGGATGGCTGCTCAACGGGCCAAGATCGAAGAATTTGTGCCAGGTCATTGGGTGATCTCCAAAGAGGCTTCGATCGCCTCAAGCGCGGCCTCTTCCTGGATGCGCTGCCGCCGCCGTTCGAGGCTGTACCGCAGTCCCAATACGAGAAAGCCCCATAGCGCCCATCCGGCTATATTCCACCAGACGGCAGGGTAGAAGCTGGCATCGAGCGAGCCATCGCCGCCAAAGACCGGCGCAGGATGCTGTGTCCGCCACCAGCGGATCGCCATGAAACTGATAGGCACATCGATCGCCGCGAAGACCGAGATGACCGCTGCCAGGGTGTGGCCTTCATCGTTGCCGCCGGAGAACTTGCGCGCGATCAGGTAGCTCACGTAGAGCATCCAGAGGATCAGATAAGTCGTCGTGCGCGCGTCCCATGCCCACCAGATACCCCACGCCGGCTTCGCCCACAGCGATCCGGTCAGCAGGCCGATGGTGACAAAGATGACCGTGACTTCAGCCGAGGCGACTGCCAGAGCGTCCGCGCCCAGCGCCTTCCATGGATCGCGACGCCGCCAGTAAAGGAACGCGAGCGATGCAGCGCAGTTGACGTATGGAAAAACCATGCCCAGGATGGCATGGGGCAGGTGGTAGTAGAAGATGCGCTGCACGTTGCCCATCGTCGCTTCGGTCGGCACCAGGAAGATCGCTTGGCGGAAGCCGATGGCCAGCACGACCAGCGCCACCGCAAACCAGGCGGCTGCTGCGACGCGGGGAACAACGGATCGGGATGGAGTTTCGAGCTGCACTGGGAGAATTCTAACGCCGCCCGGGCTACTCTGCGTGGAGAATCGTCTCGAAAAGCAGCAGGCAGACCGTAGTGAAGATGATGTCGTACGCTGCCAGCAGTTTGATCCAGAAATACGGCTGAATTGGGTCCACATCGCCGGTCAGGACGTCCGTGGTCGCATTCACCATGGAGAGAATAGCCGGTACGGATATGGGAAAGAGCAGCAGTGGCAGCAGAAGTTCGCGATTCTTGGCCCGCAAACCAAGCGCGGCGAAGAAAGTCCCATTGACAACCAGCGCCCATGTTCCCAACGGCATAATCGCGGTCAGCATCCAGCCATTGCCCAGCGCATGGACGTTGAAGAAGATGACAAAAAGCGGTGCGATTACCAGTTCCACTACCGTCACAAACGCAAGATTTGCCAGCGCCTTACCGAGAAAGAGCGCGGACGGCGGTGCCGGCACCATACGCTGCGCGTCCAGCACGCTGTTCCTCACCTCTCGCGCCCAGCTTTGGTTCAACGTTGTCACCGAAGCGAACAGTAGCGCAATCCAAAGGATTCCGCCGGAGATCTGCCGCGTCGTCGTCGGATTGCCGGTCGGGTCGAATGCGATGCTGAAGACGACGACTACCAGCAGCGAGAAGAACAGCATCCCGTTGATCGCGTCGCGTGACCGCCACTCAAGCTGGAGGTCTTTCAACAGATGGCGTGTGACCTGGCGCAGGTAGTTCATCCGTGTGCTGCCGCCTTGGTAAGGTCGGCCAGAGTCGACTCCGACGCTCGCAGGTAGTCCGCAGGTGAAAGAACCAACTGCAGCCCCCGCTGCCCTGCCGAGACCGAGATAACATCGAATAACTCAATCGTCTCGTCCGCGAAGGCAGGGAAGGGCTTCTTGGCCGCCATCACGGTGACGCCGCCACGAATGTACCCGGTCAGCGGCTCGACCTCCTTGAGCGATGCAAGGTCGGCCTTCTTCGCCCCAGCCGCATGGGCCAGCTTCTTCAGATCTAGTTCTGCATCACCGGGAATGACGGCGAAGACATGCTCGTTTGCGTTTGTATGCGTCAGCAGTGTCTTGAAGACCTGCTCCGCCGGCATGCCAATCTTCTTTGCTACGGAGATTGCGGTGAGGTCATCCGGATCGACCTCGTAAGGCCGCAGCTCGTAGCTGATCTTCAGCCCATCCAGCAGCCGTGCTGCGTTCGTTTTGGCGATCTTGGCCGTGCTCAAATCGCAGGCTCCCGCTTCAGCACGGAGGCGATCTTTCCAGCGCGCATGGTCAGCGTCGTGTCCGCTATCGGCGCGCCAAGGTGCGCCTGGTGCGTGGTCAGGATGATCGTCCGTCTGCCAATCCCTGCCATTGGGCCGCTTGTGATGGGCCAGGTCCGGAAGTCCGCCAGGAGCGTCACCATCATCTCCGCGGACTCCACATCAAGGTTCGAAAAGGGTTCGTCGAGCAGGAGCAGTTCCGGGTCACTTTGCAGCACACGCGCCAGCGATGTCCGCTGCCGCATCCCCTGCGAGTACTGCCCCACCGGCCGCTTCAGGTGTGGATCGAGCCCGACTGCGCGAAGCGCCATCTCCGGGCTCCCCGTGCACAAGCCGCAGCCATCGCCACGCAGACCGGCGAAGTAGCGAAGGTTCTCGCCCGCGGAGAGCTCGTCGTAGAGCATCGGCGCGTGGCTCATATACGCGATCCGTCCGCGCTGCTCTTGCGGTGTAGTGCCAAAGGTAGCCACCGACCCGCGCGATGGCGAGATCAAACCGGCGACCATGCGCAGCAGCGTCGACTTGCCTGCGCCGTTCTCGCCCAGAATCATGGTGCAGCTTCCCATCTCGAAGCTGGTCGAGACGTTCCGCAGTGCGGCGAACGCTCCGTATACCTTCGAGACCTCGCGAAGCTCTGCCGCCGCTGTCTGCGGTTGGGTGGCGATCGCTGCGGCCTGGGCTTTCTCTAGAACCATCTCGTCCATGGCGATCCCGGTACTTCGCCTATGCGAGTATAGAGCGAAGCCCGCCGCAACACACTTGCACCAAGAGGTCACTCCAACCATGAGACTGAAGTCCGCGCTGCTCTCCGCCGCTCTTTTCGCCGCCGTTCCCGCCGCTTCGCTCCTTGCGCAGGGCAAGAGTCCGCTCGATCCCGAGACCGAAAAGCTCTCGCACGAGATCTTCAAGCAGCTTGTCGAGACGAATACGACGGACTCCGTCGGCAGCGTGACGGCGGCTTCAGAGGCCATGCGCAAGCGGCTGCTCGATGCTGGATTTGCCGCCGAAGACCTCGTTCTGGCAGGACCGAACGACCGCAAGATGAACCTCGTCGCGCGCTATCGCGGCAAGGCGGCATCGACGCTCAAGCCGATTCTGATCATCTGCCACGAGGACGTAGTCGAAGCTCCGCAGGCCGAGTGGGCCACCGACCCCTTCAAGCTGGTCGAAAAGGACGGCTTCTTCTATGGTCGCGGCACGCAGGACATGAAGGACTCGGACGCGATCCTGGTGACGAACTTTATCCGGTTGAAGAAGCAGGGATTTGTGCCCAGCCGCGACTTCATCCTCGCGCTTACGGCGGATGAAGAAGGCGGCAAGTCGAACGGCGTGGACTGGCTTCTGAAGAACCGGCCGGAGCTGATCAAGGCCGAGGCAGCGCTGAATCCGGACTCGGGCGGTATCGACACCGAGAGCGGCAAGCCGGTCGTGATGGTGCTTGAAGCGACAGAGAAGCTCTACGGCGACTTCGAGCTTTCGACGAAGAATCCCGGTGGCCACAGCTCGCTGCCGACCAAGGCGAATGCCATCTATGAGTTGACCAAGGCACTGGATCGTCTTGAAAAGTACCAGTTTCCGGTCGAGATCAACGCCGTCACCCGTGCCTACTTCGAGCAGATGTCTTCTATCGAAAGGAAGCGCGGCAACACACAGATTGCTGACGATATGCTCGCCGTGCTGAAGTCGCCTCCCGACCTGGCTGCTGTCACCCGGCTCTCAGAAAGCCCCCGCTATAACTCGACGCTACGGACGACATGCGTGGCGACGATGCTTTCGGCCGGACAGGCTCCGAACGCTCTGCCGCAGTTCGCTAACGCCAACGTGAACTGCCGCATCCTTCCCGGCCACACGCAGGAAGAGACGCGCCAGACGCTGATCACGGTCTTCGCGGAGCCCGGCGTGACGGTTCAGTACAAGGACGATGGCGGCACGTTATTTCCGGTTGGAACGGACCGCGTTTCGCCCACACCTCCACCGCTGCGCGCCGACATCTTCGACCCACTGAAGAAGGTGATGGCGGAGATGTATCCCGGCCTGCCGATCCTGCCGCAGATGGAGACCGGAGCTTCAGACAGCATCTACACCATGGCTGCGGGAGTTCCGAGCTATGGGATCAACGGTGTGGGCATCGATACGGACGATATGCGAGCCCATGCACGGGACGAGCGCGTGAACATTCGCTCTTATGATCGCGGCGTGGACTTTTATTACCGCTATCTTCAGGCGCTGGGCGGCAAGTAGCGCCCAGTTTTACAAAAATATTGCGCGTTTCATGTCACCTCTCAAATGTTCCACGTGGAACATTTGAGGCTGAAAGCGGGTATTCCCCGCTGGTCATCTCGCCAGGCACACAAAAACATTGGGTTTTGGAGGGCGACGCGTGGTCTAGTCAGTTCCGGTGCCCGCGTGGACGCTGAAAAACGAGCATTTCTGAGCTACTTCGTTGAAGGCAAAATAGCAGCGGCGGCGGCCGGTGTAGCGGCCTTCTTGTTGTCTACTGGCGCATACTTTGACGCGCACTTTGCTTGCAGTTCCGTGGCGTGAAAGACGCCGTCGTGCCCATAGGTTCCGACGGCTAGCGCCTGGGAATCGTCCTTGAACGTGTCCGGTGGCGGCTCAGAGCCCTGGTAGGCGACTTGCAGTGTCTTGCCCTGCTCCATCAACGCAAAGTTGACCATCATTCCCTGACGCTTGATCGATCCTGGAGCGACATTTCCGGCCACGCGCAGGTGGCGCGTGTAGGCCTTATCGCCAAGCCCCTGCAGCTCCGCGATGGTGACGTAATACTGCTTGGTCGAGCCGATCGAGGTGACGGCGAGATAGGCGACCGTCGCGAGGATGATGACGCTGGCGACGATGATTCCGATAGGTTTGCGCTGATTGCTGGCCATGACTGCATGTAGTTTACGCCCGCCCGGTAAGCCGGGTGCAGAGCGGGAACAAAAAAGGTGATTGGCGGAAATGGCAGCGGTTCGCATAACCCGGAGTCAGCTAGTCCGAATTCGACAGGTTACCGGCGTATACTCTGAAAACAAGATTACCGATACCAGAAGCAGGGGAATTGCATGAGCTTGAGCAGCGCGAACGGACATTCGAACGGCAACGGAAACGGCCATGCCACGGCCTCAAACGGCAATGGCTACAAGGTTCCTACCGGACGCGCGGAGTGGATCGTCAAGCGCAAGGCCGAGGCTGAGCGCACCGGCGACACCAATATGAGCCAGATGCACTTCGCGCGCAAGGGTCTCATCACGGAAGAGATGGCCTATGTCGCCCAGAAGGAGAAGATCTCCGCCGAACTCATCCGTTCCGAGATTGCCAAGGGAACGATGATTATCCCGGCGAACATCAACCACGTCGAGCTTGAGCCGATGGCCATCGGCGTCGAGTCGCTCTGCAAGATCAACGCCAACATCGGCAACTCCGCTCTATCGTCAAACGTGGATGAGGAGCTCCGCAAGCTGCACACGGCTGTCCACTTCGGTGCCGATACTGTTATGGATCTATCGACCGGCGGCGATATTCCGATGATTCGGGAGGCGATCCTGCGTCATTCGCCGGTGCCGATTGGCACGGTGCCGCTTTATGAGGCTCTGTCGCGCGTCAAGAAGGTCGAAGACCTGAACATTGACCTGTATCTCGAAGTGATCGAGGAGCAGGCGCAGCAAGGTGTGGACTACTTCACGATCCACGCCGGCGTGCTGATCGAGTACGTTCCACTTGTAGCCAAGCGCATCACCGGCATCGTCAGCCGTGGCGGCGCGATCCTCGCGCAGTGGATGACCTCGAATCACAAGCAGAACTTCCTTTATGAGAACTTCGACCGCATCACCAAGGTGATGGCGAAGTATGACGTCAGCTACTCGCTCGGCGATGGCCTTCGCCCCGGCTGCCTCGCGGATGCTTCGGATGAGGCGCAGTTCGCGGAGTTGAAGACCCTTGGCGAGCTCACGCGGCACGCCTGGAAGTCCGATGTGCAGGTGATGATCGAAGGCCCGGGTCACATCCCGATGGACCAGATCAAGCTGCAGGTGGATAAGGAAGTCGAGCTCTGCGACGGTGCCCCGTTCTATGTGCTTGGGCCGCTGGTCACCGATATCGCTCCCGGCTACGACCACATCACGTCGGCCATCGGCGCGGCGATGATCGGCTGGCACGGCGCAGCGATGCTCTGCTACGTGACGCCGAAGGAGCACCTCGGCCTGCCGAACGAGAAGGACGTCAAGGACGGCATCATCGCCTACAAGATCGCTGCCCACGCTGCGGACGTTGCGAGGCACCGTCCGGGAGCCCGCGATCGCGACGATGCTATCTCACACGCACGCTATACCTTCGACTGGGACAAGCAGTTCGCGCTGTCTCTTGATCCGGAGACAGCTCGCTCCATGCACGACGAAACTCTTCCCGATGACTACTACAAGGAAGCGGCTTTCTGCAGCATGTGCGGACCGAAGTTCTGCAGCATGAACTGGTCGAGCAAGGTGGACAAGTTCAATGAGAGCGAGTTCGGTTTGAAGAAGCAGGATCTGACGCAGATTATGACGGAACAGCTCGCCATGCGCGGCTAGTTTGCATCCTACGTTGTGAAGTTGCGTTTCCAGACAGGGCCAATGATTCGTTCATTGGCCCTCTGGGTGTAGCCCCCTTGCGCAAAATTGCACGAGCTATCGCCAGCAAGCAATACCGCCAGATCCTACATTTGAAGCGTGGGTCCTATCAGGATGCAGACTCAGACTCAGACACAGTCAAAGATATTGCTCGATGCAGAGAGTTTTGCGGCTCATTGGGATGAGCTGCAAGAGCTCCGGCGCGGGCTTGGGGTCGAGTCTGATGTGCTGCTTAATCCAATCCATTTTTTGACGGCGACCGACGACACCAGACGTTCCTGCTCGGTGGCCGTATGGCGAGAGGCGAAGCTGGTCGGCGTGCTGTATGCTACGCAACACTATTTGAAGGGTCTGGCCACGGGATATGGAATTGGCGGCGACTTTACGGGGCGCGGTCTGCTTCTGTGTTCGGCTGCCGACGAGAGCTATGTGTTGTGCGCAGCGATTCGCCAGTTGACGAGCGAGGGTGTCCATTCGCTCCATCTGCGGCTTCTGCCTCGGGGCGAGGCCGTCGCTCCGGTGAGGGGGCTCAAGATGAAGACCCTCGATGCCGTCATCCCGGGCGATCTGCTTCCTCTGCTGCCGGACTATGAGGAGTTTCTCAGCGGCCTGGGCAAACATACGCGACGCAACATCCGTGCCTTCACGCGCAAGACGGAGCTGGAAGGGATTGAGTTTGTAACGTTGCTGGGGAAGTTGGAGTACGACCTCGCCGTGGAAAGGTTGAACTCGGAGACCGACTTTCCCGCTGATCCGCTGCGGCTTGCTCGCGACGAGAGACTGCTGGAGCTTCATGGCGGAGAGCGGCTTGGCCTGCGCGATAGTGAAGGAACCCTGGTCGCGGTGATGTGCGGCTTCCGAAAGGGCGGGAAGTTCCACCTTCTTACCCAGTTGAATGATGTGAAGCACGAGCGATTGAGCCTGTCCCTGGTGCTTCGTGGATACGTGACGAAGTACCTGATTGAAGAGGGACTAACGTGCCTGCACTTTATGGGGGGTAGCTCACTGAGTTTCGGGCGATATTGCCAGCCGGAGAACTACAGGTCGATCTTTGTTGACCGTAGGAATGGATCCGCTGCCGCAGTGAAAATGGTTGCGAGCCACGTCGTTCGTCTGATGCAAAACCTGGGCAGGGCGATTCCGGAGAGGTTGGCCGTGATCTGCAACGGTCATCTGGATGATGCGTTGCTTAAAGAAAGAACCGTGCTACGGCCCGCAGCGATGCTGTTGAGCCAACGTCGGGCAGCGGCGACTAATCCTTTGCAGCGTGCCCGCGCATCAGTATAAAAACCGGCCCGATAACGGTAACGACGAATGCAAGAGCAAGAAACAGATCATTAAGCAACATGCGAGGCAGATTCCTTGGGAGAGTGGGACCGCATTCGTTTACAGGATGGAAGCGTTTTCCCGAGTTGGGAATGGCACTTCCGAGATCGATCCCATGCCGCTAACGTTGCACATGAGCCAAGCCCTTGTTTCGTTGCAATGAAATCGATTTTGGTGCATGCCTGCGGGTTAATCAACAGAAATGTGACGATGCCGGGCATTAAATTCTGGTTGCATGCATTCTTCTGAATAACTTGCATCACAGATGGTGCAAAGTGCCTTTCTTGCCAATTCCTACTTCGCCAACTCCAACATATCCGCCGACCGGTTGACGGCTTCGGCGAGGCGTGCGATCTGAGCCTGGGCGCGTGCTGCATCCGGCTCGTCGATCGCCTCCGTCACGCCAGGTATGACAACTGCGGCGTAACCGGTAAACTCGCCCGGCGAATAGATGACGTGCTTGTACCAGCTTCGGCGCGGCAGTCCCTCGGGGTCGAGTAGAGCGGACTCCGCGTCTCGCAGGGCGCGATTCAAGGCAGCGAGGTCGGTGGGAGTTCCGGTCTGACTTCGGTATGCGGTTTGGGCTGCGGCGGAGAAACGGGCGGCGGCCTTAGTGGCGGCGGCGAAGTCTAGGCCTAGCTTGGCGGCCTCAGCCTTCTGCTGTGCGGTGACGATGTAGCCTGCGATCTCCTTGCTGTAGGGGCGGTAGTCGTAGGGAAGGATGTCGGCGTCGGCCATATGCAGAATCTCGAGGCCGAAGACGCGGGCCTGCTGCTGCTCGTAGACGAAGGTGGGGTCGGCGAACTTGGTGAACCAGTTGTAGTTATCGAACACAGAGTGGTAGACGCCGTAGGGGCCCTCGGAGCCGATGTCGGTCGAAGGCACGCCCATGTGCTGGATGAAGGGCGTGAAGTCGGAACCGGAGCCGAGGTCGCCGACATGGACTTCGGTCGATTTGTTGTTGGCCCCGTTCGCGAATTCGGACTGGCCGCGACGGCCATGACCATCTTCCTGGCTCTTCTTCCAGGCGTCGTAGACGGTTCCGCCCTGCGGGCTGGCGACGCCCTGGGTGACTTCGCGGACGAACTGCTTCAGGGATGGAACGGCTGAGGCGTTGAAGTCGGGGCCGGCTACGCCTACATCGGTGTTGAAGTAGGCGACGGCGTGCTTCAGATGCTCGGCGTTGTCTTCAACCCACTCTGTAGAGCCGATGAGGCCTTCTTCTTCGGCGTCCCACGATCCGATGACGATGGTGCGCTTGGGCTTCCAGCCCTGCTTGAGGAGATCACCGAGGCCGTGGACGGTCTCGAGCATGGCAGCAGTGCCGCTGTTGGGATCCACTGCGCCGTAGACCCAGGCATCGCGATGGTTGCCGGCGACAACCCAGTCGTCCTTCTGCTCGGGGTCGGTGCCGGGGATGGTGCCGATGACGTCCCAGATGGTGCGGAGTTTCGTCTCCTGCTCCAAGTGCATGTGGACGGTCACGGCGGCTGCGCCGGGAGCTCCGCCGAGGTGATAAGTGAAGGGAAGGCCGCCCTGCCAGTCACGCGGGGTCTGCGGGCCGCCTAGGGCCTGTAGGATCGGCGCGGCGTCCTTGTAAGAGAGCGGGTTGGCGGGGATGCTGGGCTGGTTCTTCTGGAGCTTGTCAGCGGGGATGCGCTTCGAATCGGGCAGGTCGGGCGTGGAGGCTATGCCGGGGGTCTCGGGGTCGCCGGGATAGATCGGAAGGAATTGGGTCGAGCCGCGCTGGACGCCAGACTCCGGGCGGTAGGGCCCCTTGGGGTACATGTCGCCCTTCACGTAGCCGTCGTCGGCGGGGTCGGAGTAGATGAGGACGCCTTTGGCTCCGTACTGCTGGGCAATGTAGACCTTGACACCGCGGAAGTTGCCGCCGTAGCGGACGAGGACGATCTTGTCCTTGACGCTGACGCCGAGGGCAGCGAGCTTTTTGAAGTCGGCGAGGGTGCCGAAGTTGGCGAAGACGACCTCGCCGGTGATGTCGCCGGAGGGGCTGGAGCCGTTGAAGGCGGGGGTGACGCGGGGATCGTCCTGGAAGGGATCGCCGCCGTCTTTCGTTGGGTCTACGTGTTCGGGCGATGGGCCGGACATGAGGAGCTTGCCGTTGGCGTCGTGGGCCTCGATCGCGATGCTGATGGGCTTGTTCATCAGGACGCTGTAGGGGACGATCTTCGTGTCGAGGCCCGCGGCTTTGAACTTTTCGGCGACGTACTGGGCGGTCTTGTAGTCTTCGGGCGAGCTGGCCCAGTGGGGCTCGGCGGTGAGGGTCTTGAGGTGCTGGCCAGCCAGCTTCGCGTCGGGGACGGCGAGGAAGGCTGCATCCCACTTGGCTTGCTGGGTGAAGTCGCGATAGCCGAAGACCTGCTGCGGCTGCTGGGCGAGGAGAGCGGAGGCAGTAAAAGGGAGCAGGCAGGCGAATCGCTTGAGGGTCAAGTAGGGCCTTGTCTTCTATGGAATTTGACTGCCTATGAGCGTAGAGAGATTTGGGGCGGGATGCAAGGGACACAACGGCAAAGCCACTAACCAGATGTTAGAAGGCAGCACCGATGAAGGCGCTTAGTCCGCAATGCAGAGGTAATCTCCGAAATCATCTTGCTTGTATCTGGAGATGACTGAGTCCACGATTCGATAACCGTGGTCGTTCAACAGATCGAAGAGAGCTTCTACCGTTTGCCCCTTGGGAAGCCATGGGGGATGAGTCGCAATGATGAGTGCAGGATGGTGCTGGGCGAGAAGGTGTCTCGCGCCCTCGCAGACCCACATCTCTGAACCTTCGGTATCGATCTTGATCAGATGGGGGACGAGTCCGGACTGACGCGAGTAGGTGTCCAAAGTGATGGCTTCGATCTCGATCACGGAGAGATTCTCAGGAGAGATATTCGTGATCTCCGTACCCGCAAGAGAGTTCATGAATGAATTGCCGTCTCCAACCAGGTGAAAGGGCGTTAATTCATCTCGATTGGAGACGGCTTTGGAAACGATGTCGAGCTGGGAGAGACGGTTCAGCCGCTTGTGAAAGGACAAGGATTCAAGCAGGGCTGGAGATGGCTCGAAAGCGGCAACCCTGCCCCGGACTCCTACCCGCCGGGCGGCAACCATGGACATCCATCCCTGGTGAGCGCCGACATCGAAAAACACGTCTCCTGGATGCAGCCTTTCGGAGATCCATCGCATGACGTGCGGCTCATTGAGCCTGATATTCAAGAGCCGGGGATGTGTCCATACCGGCCTGCCGAAGAGCATCTTCGGAACCGGGAGTTGGGATTGCCTTAGGCTCTGCTTGAGAAACCCATGCAGCGTGGGCAGGCGTCTCTTCATGGTCGAGCTAAAGGCGGACAGCACTGTGGTCTCTCTACTCGGAGTGATTTCTACCCGCCAGGGCCAACTGAGCGTTGATGCCAGTTGGCCCTGCGCGCTTTATGCGACGACGGGTTCGGTGCAGAACTTGCAGCGCTTCGCGGCGACCGGAATATCCGAGAGGCACTGGGCACAGACCTTCGTGACGGGCGGAGCTTCCGGCACCGGGCCTTTCACCTTCGCGAGCAGGTAGCCGAGTGGAACCACAATGAAGAAATAGACGACCGAGGCCTTCAGGACGAAGTCGATGACGGCATTGAGGAAGCTGCCGTAGAGGATCTTTCCGCCGTTGACGAAGAAGAAGAGGGCCTCGAAGCTGGGCTTGCCAACGATGGCGGCGATGAAAGGGGTGATGATGTCGGTGGTCAGCGCGGTGACGACGGAGCCGAAGGCGGCACCGATGATGACGGCGACTGCGAGGTCGACTACGTTGCCACGAAGGATGAAGTCACGAAAACCTTTGAGCACTGGATAATCTCCCGGGGAATGACGTTGATGCTCTTTATGATGCGGCTGAGTATAGCAGCGTGGTGCGATGAGGCGGTGGATTTGGCGGGGATGTCGACGTTCGCCAGCATTGGGTTAATGAGCGCCGCTCATCCAGAGAGCGTAGGGGTAAAGCAGGAAGACGAGGATGAGCGTGAGGGCCATCAGGTCCATATAGATGCAGAGGATGACGCCAGCGTGATAGAAGCTCCAGCGGCGGCGGATGCAGCGAACCGTGTCGACGGTACCGGCGATGGCCAGGAGGGTGGGGATGACGAGGTAGGGGGTGGCTCGGTTATGCGGGAAGCCGGAGAGGGGGAAGGCGGCTAGAAGACTGGAGAGCACGAGGATGTTTCCGCGAATGAGGGACTTCTGGCGCGGATTGAAGACGGCGGGCAGCACTGATCGATTATCCGCCCGGCTTGGGTAGCGTGGTCTGAATTGCTGCGTGGAGTTGTGGGAGATGAACTTCGCGGCGGTAGCGTTTGACCCTCCCACCGCGAGGTGCGATGAGAGGGTGGCAAGAGGTTTAGGCTTCGACGAGCGCGGGTTGCGTCGTGTCGGCGGAGGCGAAGGCCTGGATTGATTCGTTGTAAGGGCCGGTGAGGACGCCGCGCTCTGTGATGATGGCGGTGACGTACTTCGCCGGGGTGACGTCGAAGGCGGGGTTCTCGATCCCAACGCCATCGGGGGTCATCTGCTTGCCGTTGGAGTGAGTAACTTCGAGGGCGGAGCGCTGTTCGATGGGGATGAGGCCGCCGTGAGCCGTCTTGATGTCGATGGTGGACCAGGGGGCGGCTACGTAGAAGGGGATGCCGTGTTCTTTAGCCAGAATTGCCACACCATACGTCCCGATCTTGTTGGCGACGTCGCCGTTGGCCGCGATGCGGTCTGCGCCGACGATGACGGCCTGAATCTTGCCCTGGTACATGAGCGAGGCGGCCATATTGTCGCAGAGGACCGTGGTGGGGATGTTGTCCTTCATGAGCTCCCATGCGGTGAGGCGCGCGCCTTGCAGGAAGGGGCGGGTCTCGTCGGCAAAGACGTCGATCTTATGGCCGGCTTCGATGGCTGCGCGGATGACTCCGAGAGCTGAGCCGTAGCCGCAGGTGGCGAGTGCTCCGGCGTTGCAGTGGGTGAGGACGGTGCCCTGCTTCGGCAGCAGGGATGCGCCGTTTGCGCCCATCTGCTTGCAGGCAGCGATGTCCTCGTCGTACATCTGGCGGGCGCGGGCTACGACGGCTTCCTTGATCTCGGAGATGGGGGTGTTCTTGGCGGCGAGATTGTTGTAGAGATTGCGGATCTCGGCGATGCCCCAGAAGAGGTTGACGGCGGTGGGCCGGGTGGCGGCGAGGTGAGCGTCGATCTCGGCGACCTCTTTGGTCAGCTCGGCGAGAGATGTTGCTTGGCTGCGCTGAATGCCGATGGCGACGCCCATGGCGGCGGAGACGCCGATGGCGGGAGCGCCGCGGACGATCATGTCGCGGATGACGGTGGCGACCTGTTTGTAGTCGGTCGCGAGAACGTAGGTCTCTTCAAGCGGGAGCTTGGTCTGATCGAGGAAGTTGACGCCGGTGGGAAGCCATTCGAGGGTGGGAATCATGTGTATTTAGTTTATCGCGACGCGGGCAAAGCGAGATGCGCTTTGCGGACGTCGTTTGCGGTGAAGGCGGCGAGGAAGGGCGCGCCTTCGGCGGCGGCTTCGATCCTGGCGCGGCCACCTTGTTCGCGGTCGACCAGGCAGAGGACGCCGGCGACGATCATGCCGGCTTCGCGGGCGGCTTCGATAGCGGTGATGGTGGATCCTCCGGTGGTGCAGACGTCGTCGACAATGACGACTTGAGCGCCGGGCTTGAGGAAACCCTCTATTTTGCGTCCAGTTCCGTGGGTCTTTTCGGATTTGCGGACGAGGAAGCCGTGGATGAGGGTGGGCTCGGGGCCGGGGTCTTCTTCGGATGGGAAGTCGGGGTCGTCGGCCATGGCGAGGGAGAGTTCGAGGATCTCGCGGTGGTCGGCGAGGGCCCAGGCGCTGGCGCTGGCGATGTTCGAAACGAGGGGGTCGGCACCCATGGTGAGGCCGCCCACGGCTTCGATAGCGTAAGCGTTGGGGATGTATTCGCGGATCATCTCGTAGAGAACGAGGCCGGAGAGGCGGCCGCCTTCGGCGTGGAGGGTCGTGACGCGGCAGTCGATGTAGTAGTCGCTCTTGGCTCCGCTGGCGAGAGTGAAGTCGCCGAGCTTGAAGGAGTGGGTGGCGATAAGGTCGAGCAGGGCGGAGCGGGTGTCGGTTGGCATGGCTAGACTATTTTAGCGGTAGAGGGTCTTACGGCCATGGTTGGCGAAGAACGATGGACAGCGGAGATGGAGGCGGAGGTCCGTGAGGCTGCGCTTGGGGCTGGGTTTCATCTCTTCGGGGTTGCGGGAGCGGATGCCGGAGAGGCTGAGGGTGAACGATTTGCGGCCTGGGTGGAGGCGGGGCGCGCGGGGGAGATGGAGTACCTGAAGCGGCGGGATGAAGACGGGGTGTTGCTGCGTGAGGGGGTGAAGGTGGCCATTCCGTGGGCGCGATCAGTGGTCGTCTGTGCGCTGAACTATGGGTCGGAGGAGGCGCTTTCGGTGGAGGAGGCTCCGGAAGGCGCCGGGTGGATCGGAAGGTATGCGTGGTCGGGTAGTAGGGAGAAGGGAGAAGGGCCTGCGGAGCTGGTGGCTACGGACTATCACCTGGAGATGCTGACGAGGCTAAGGGTGGTGGAGGCGACGATTCGCAGTCGCGTGGCGTGTGAGACGCGGTGTTATGTGGATACGGGGCCGATCGTGGAGCGAAGTCTGGCGGCGCGGGCGGGCGTTGGATGGGTGGGGAAGAATACGTGTGTGATCAACCAGGGGATGGGGTCGTGGCTGCTGCTGGGGGTGGTGATTACTTCGCTGGAGGTAGGTGGGGCGGTGGCGCAGATTGCCGCGGCTGACCGGTGTGGAAGTTGTACTCGGTGTATTGAGGCTTGTCCTACGGATGCGCTGGTGGCTCCGCAAGAGATGGACGCTTCGCGATGTATTGCTTATCTGACCATTGAGAAGAAGGGGGCTATCGCTGAGGAGCTGCGCGAGGGGATGGGCCGGCAGGTGTTTGGGTGCGATATCTGCCAGGATGTTTGTCCCTGGAACAAGAGATCAGGGAAAGCTGTGGTGGGCGTGACTGAGGGGATGGAGGTGAGGCGGGAGCTGGTGAATCCCTCTTTGGCGTGGCTGGGTTCTCTGGATAATAAGGAGTTTAAGCGGTGGTTCAAGGGGTCTCCGCTGGAGCGGACAGGAAGGAAACGGCTGATGCGGAATGTGGCGATTGCGATGGGGAATAGTGGTTTAGGGGAGTTTGGCCCGAAGCTTGCCGAATGGGCGGAGGGGGAGGATGAGGTGCTGGCGGAGGCTGCTCGGTGGGCCTTGGAAAGGCAGGGTGTAGTGGGTAGCGTGTAGGGTGTAGGGACAGGGATCGAGCGTGTTAACCGAAAGGTTCGGAGAGCTTGGGCGTCTATGGGTTCGTCGCGGTCCTTCGCTTCGCTCAGGATGACGGCAAGATCAAGAGCAGAAGCAGATCCTCCGCTTCGCGAAGGATGACAATTGCTGGTGCCGACGGATGACAAACGATAGTGCCAGAAATGACAAGGGTTTGTTTGTTGGGTGATCTAAAGATATGCCATCGATTTTGCCTATGAAGACGGGGGAGCCTGAGGAGCGGCGGCGCGGTGCGGAGGTGATCGTGCCTGAGCGGGTGCGTCCTGAACTGCAGACCAGCGTAGCGAAAAATGAGGCAGCGAAGGGTTCCGATGGAGAGAAAGAGCCGGAGCCGATTGAAACTTTGCGGCCAAAGGTTCCCGGTGGGGCGGGCTCGCAGATAGTGGCGCTGGCGAAGTATATGGCGGGGACCGAGGTGCATACCTATGCCTTCAGCGTGGCGGCGAATGTGATCCTGTCCCTGTTTCCATTCATAGTGCTGTTGCTGACCATCACGCGGCAGGTCTTCCACTCGACTGCGATGGAGAGCGTCGTGGGGGATATGATGCGGAGTTTTCTGCCAGTAGGACAGGACTTTATCGTCCGAAATATGCAGATACTCGCGCATCCGCGGAAGGGTACACAAGTCTTTTCGCTGGTGATGCTGCTGGTGACGTCTACCGGCGTGTTCCTGCCGCTGGAGGTGGCGCTGAATAACGTCTGGGGAGTGACGAAGAACCGGAACTATCTGCACAACCAGGCGGTATCGCTGGGGCTGGCGTTTGCGGTGGGCGCGCTCTCGATGATCTCGGTTGCGCTGTCGGCGGGGCAGCAGTCGGTGGTGAGATTTGTGTTCTTCGGGCATACGGACAATGTGGTGTTCCGGTTTGTGGCGGGGTCGTTTCTCCATTTGGTGGGCGGGGTGGTGAGCATCCTGCTGTTCTTCCTGATCTATTGGGCGCTGCCAAACCGGCAGGTGCCAGCGCGGGCGGTGCTTCCGACGGCGATCGTGGTGGGGCTGGCGTGGGAGGGAGCGAAGGTTTTGTATATCCTGGCGCTGCCGTGGCTGGACTTCCAGTCGGTGTATGGGCCGTTTTATATCTCGGTGGGACTGATGATGTGGGCGTTCCTGTCGGGTCTGCTGCTGCTGGCGGGGGCGCATTTTTCGGCGACTCGATATACTCTGGCGCTGGCGCGTGAAGCCGAGCGGGAGGGGTAGTAGGGGATGACGATGGAACCGCTGAAGCGGTTGATGGACAGGCTCAAGCGACCTCCGAGGGGATTGGAGGGCGCGGCTTTCTGGATGGCCGTTCAGTTCTTTGTGCTGGGGCTGTTCCGACTGGGCAACAGCGAGTGGAACGGGCTGTTCGCGGTGTTGCAGGTACTGACGGCGATCACGTTCTTTGGCGTGGGGATACCGCTGGCGCTGCGGTTCATCCGGGCTCGACTGCTGTGGAGTCTGCGGCGAAGGCTGGTGCTTACGTATCTGCTGTTTGGGCTGACGCCGGTGGTGCTGGGCGTGACGCTGGTGAGCGTGTTCGGGTACTTTGCGGCGGGTCAGTTTGCGATTCACCTGGTGGATTCTCGCCTATTGGCCGGGCGTGACCGGCTGGCAGGGCAGAACGGCAACCGATTTGGGCGGATGCTGCAGGCGGCCGGTCTGCAGCCGGGTGGCGTGAAGGGACAGGACCTGGTGGCGTCGCTGCCGGATGACAATACCGGAAGCTCGCTGGACGAGATGCGGGCGACGCTGTTGCATCGGCAGAGCAGGCTGTTTCTGGATGGGGTGATGGTCGGCGTGAGCCAGAACTCGGCGGACGCCAGTTCGGTGCGAACTCCGCTGGGGCTGCCGCCGTGGGCAGCGACGCTGCCGGACGGGCGGTTTGCCGGGCTGGTGCTAGATGGAAACGAACTCTACCTGGTGGCGATCAACCAGGAGAAGATGGCGGACAACCGCGTTCTGAGCCTGCTCACGAGCGTGGAAGTGGACGAACACTTGATGGAGTTGGTGGCCGAGGGGCTGGGACGGGCGGAACTGTTTGCGGTATCGACGAGTCCTACGCCGACCGCCGAGACGCCTGAAGGGCAAGTAAAGCGAAAAGAGCAGTCGACGAGGCGGGGTCGGCCGGATTCGGTTTCGGGCGGTGCTGCTCCGCCTCCGCTCAATGTGGCTGACATCCAGGTGCGGTTTCTGTCTACGCTTCGATTGACGAACTGGGACACGGGTGCCGTAGACAGCATCCCGATCCGGGTGGATTCGCGGCCATCGCTGCTCTACGGGCAGTTGTTTGGTGGATCGCTCGCCGGGGTGATTACGAGTGCGTACCGGATCGCGCTGATTGTGCTGATCGTCGTGTTCGCTCTGCTTGAGTTGCTTGCGCTCTACCTAGCAGTGAGGCTGGGGCGGACGATTACCGGGTCTGTGGCGGATTTGTATGATGCGACGCAGAGCATTGACCGGGGAGATTTCAGCCACCGGATCAAAGTGAAGGGCGTCGATCAGTTGTCGGAGCTGGGGCGGTCGTTCAATGCGATGACGGGGTCGTTGCAGCGGCTGTTAGTGGAGCAGAAGGAGAAGGAACGGCTGCAAAATGAGCTGTCGATTGCGCAGGAGGTGCAGGCGAACCTGTTTCCTCATGCCGATTGTGACTTGGCGAATCTGCAGCTGCATGGGGTTTGCAGGCCGGCGCGGTCGGTGAGCGGGGACTACTACGACTTCATCCTGTTCCACAGCGAGGCGAATCTGACGGGCAAGCTGCGGACGGAGAGCGGCGTGGGGATTGCGCTGGGGGACATTAGCGGCAAAGGGATCTCGGCGGCATTGCTGATGGCGACTCTGCACTCGGCGGTGCGGGCCTACCGGTTTGCGAGCGAGGAAGTGCTGTACGCGAAGGATGCGGTCTCGGGGCTGACGGTGAGTCGCGAAGAAGTGGGTGAGGATGCGGGGGAGCTGTTCCAGTCGCCGGGTAGGATTTTGTCGCTGCTGAACCGGCATCTTTATCGCAGCACGCAGCCGGAGAAGTACGCGACGCTGTTTCTTGCGCACTATGACGCGCGGACCTCGTGGATGACGTACTCGAATGCGGGGCAGTTGCCTCCGTTGGTCCTGAGCCGGGATGGGAGCATTCGGAGGCTGGACAAGGGTGGGACCGTGGTCGGGCTGATGGATGGGATGAGCTACGAGGAGGACGGCTTCCAGATGTCGAGCGGGGACATTATGGTGGCGTATTCGGATGGAGTGACGGAGCCGGAGAACGACTTTGGAGACTTTGGCGAGGACCGCTTGATGGAGGTGGTGGCGCGATATCGTGATGAGCCACTGCACGTGATCTCGGCACAGGTGATGCTGGCGCTGGACGCGTGGATCGGGGCGGACGAGCAGCCGGACGACATTACGCTGGTGCTGGCGCGGCAGGTGTAGAGGTTGTATATTCCGAAGGCAAATGAGGAGACGCGGCTGCCAGTGCTGCAGGCGATGATGCGGGCGCATCCGCTGGCGGCGGTGGTGACGATGGGTGCCGGTGGCCTGATAGCTTCGCATATTCCGCTGGTGTGCGAGGACGCCGAGGGCGCGGAGTTTGGGGTGCTGAAGGGGCATGTTTCGCGAGCCAACTCGCAGTGGAGGGACCTGGCAGAGGGTGTGGATGCGCTGGTGATCTTTGCTGGGGCTCAGCATTACATCTCGGCGGGTTGGTACCCAGGCAAGGCAGAGGATGGTAAGGAAGTTCCGACGTGGAACTATGTGACCGTTCATGCCTACGGGCCGCTGCGGGTGGTCGAGGATGCGGCGTGGATGTTGGCACACCTCACGAGTCTGACGGACACGCATGAAGCGTCGTCGGAGGTGCCGTGGAAGGTGGGGGATGCTCCGGCGGAGTTTATCGCGACAATGATGAAGGGGATTGTCGGGTTCGAGCTGCCGATTCGGAGGCTTGAAGGGAAGTGGAAGGTGAGCCAGAATCGAAGTGAACGGGACCGGCTGGCGGTGGCGGATGCGCTTGAGGGGATTGGGTCTCCGGAGAGCCTGAGGATGAAGGAGTTGGTGGGGCGAGGAGAGTAGCCGATGGCGATTCAGGTTGAGGGGATGGTGCCTTTGCTGGTGGTCTTCGATGTGCCGACCGCAGTGGCGTTCTATCGGGATGTGATCGGGTTCGAGGTGGTGAATACGTCGAAGCCGTTCAGCGATGCGAAGGACGATTTTGGGTGGGCGATGCTGCGGCTGGGCGAGGTGAAGTTGATGCTCAACAACGCCTACGAGAATAATGTCCGGCCCGCGTTACCGGAAGCTTTGCGAGTGATCTGGCATAAGGATGTGATTCTTTACTTTGCCTGTCCGGATGTGGATGGGGCGTATGAGTATCTTCGGATGCGGGGAGTTGTGGTGAAGGAACCGTCAATCGCTTATTACGGGATGAAGCAATTGAACGTTACCGATCCGGATGGGTACCGTTTGTGCTTTCAGTGGACAGTAGAGTAGGAAACCAGCTTTAGCTGGGTTATAGCGGTTGGGTATTTTTCAATTTTTTATTTCACCAAATAGTTAATTAACGATATGGTGAATCTTGTGAAAAGCCTTGATACTACCTTTTCCGCTCTCTCGCACCCCGTACGCAGGAAGGTGTTGGCCCGACTGCGCAGAGGTGAAGCTCCAGTGAAGGAACTGGTGGAGTCGATCGCGATCAGCGGGCCTGCGTTGACCAAGCATCTGCAGATATTGGAGAGGGCGGGGCTGATTACACGGGGCCGCGATGCTCAGCGGAGGCCCTGCCGGCTCTGCGTGAAACCGATGCGGGAGATTGATGCGTGGATGGAGAGTTACCGGGAGATGTGGGAAGAGAGTTTCGACCGGCTGGAAGTACACCTGAAAGCGAAGCAGGAAAAGCAAAGGAGCGGTAAAGATGGCAAATGAGTATGACGACGTCTTGCGACGGGAGATTGTAACGACGCGGGTCTTTGATGCTCCCCGCGCGATGGTGTTCGAGGCGTGGACCGATCCGGAGCAACTGAAGGTGTGGTGGGGGCCGAGAGGGTTCTCGAACACGTTTCACGAGTTCGAGATGAAGCCCGGCGGAACGTGGCGGTTCACGATGCACGGGCCGAACGGGACGAACTACGAGAACGAGTGCCGGATTGTGGAGATCACTCCTCCGGAACGGATCGTGATCGAGCATGTGTCGCCGCCGAAGTTTCGGCTTACAGCGATTTTTGATGAGCTTGGAACGAAGACGAAGTTGACATTCCGGCAGTTGTTCGAGTCCCCGGAGGTCTACGGGCAGATCAAGCGGCTTGCCGGGCAGGGCAACGAGGACAACCTGGACCGGTTGGCGAACTTTCTTGCGGAGTTGAAGACGAAGAAGTGCTAGTTCTTAGCTGTGATGGCTTTGACTACGATGGCATTGGGCGAGGCCCCCGCTGGCAGGATGGTGAAGAGATTGGGGCCTAGCTTGCCGAGGGTGCGAATGACGGCTACGTCGCCGGAGTGCGCGTCGGCGGCGAGGAGGAGATGCTCGTCGGCGGAGAAGGCTAGGAAGTCTGGCGATGAGCCGGTGCGGAGGCTGCTGACGAGCTTGCCGTCATCGATGCTGTAGAGCGAGAGGGAGTCGGCGCCGAAGTTCGAGACCCAGAGGGCGGAGTTATCGGCGGTGACCAGGCCGTGGACGGGCTTGTTGCCGATGGGATAAGTGCCGCCAACCTCATTGGTGTAAGTGGAGATCTCGGAGATGGAGCCGGAGGCGAAGTTGGAGGAGAAGATCTCGCCGCCGTCGGGCTTCATCGCGAGATGGACGGGGGTTTCTCCGACGTCCAAGAAGGCGAGGACGGAGTCGTTCATGAGCGATGGATTCTGTTTCGCGGGCCAGGAGTCGGGTGCGGCGGCGAGGTTGATGGACATGACCTGGTGGCCTCCGGAGCAGGCGATAAACGCTTTAGAGGAGTCGGGAAGGATGACCGCGTCGGTGGCTCCGGGGCAGTGATCGAAGGAAGCTCGGAAGTGCAACGGCTGGGGTTGCTGCTTTGCGGGAGCGTTCGGATCGAGGGCCGGGGTGGGATCGACGGCAAAGATGGAGACGCTGTTGCTGGCGCGGTTGGTGACGATGAGCGAGCGCATGTCGGGCGCGATGCGGGCCAGGCCGGGGGACTCTCCGGTGCCGGCTACGGCGATCTCGCGTCGGAGGTCGAGGTCAATGACGGAGACGTTGTTGGAGGCGGAGTTTGCGACGTAGGCGCGGCGGCCGGCGGGGTCGACGGAGATGAAGTAGGGCTGACGGTGCAGACCTATGGTGTAGACGACCTTGTTGGTGCCGGCGTCGATGATGGTGATGGAGCCGTTGCCGTTTTGGGGTCCGGAGTTGACGACATAGACCTCGTTCTTGACGGGGTTCACTGCCATACCGGACGGGTTCGCGCCGACCTGAAGTGTGCGATCGGGGCGAAGGTAGACGAGGTCGAGGACGGAGACGGTGTTGGCTCCGCCGTTCGAGACATAGGCGAACTCCCGGTAGCCGGAGGGGACGTCGGGGAAGTCGGAGCGGCGGCAGGCGGTGAGGCTACTGAGCAGGGCGGCGGCTGCGAACGCGGCGGTGAACTTCGGGAGATGGGTGGTGTTGGAGTGCACTTCTAGGAGTGTAAAGGGTGGGAGTGTCACAGATGCGCGGTCGGGATTTCGAGGAGTCTAACGTGGAGCTGTAAGGCCAAAGTCTTGGCCTACCTAAAAGCCAAGGCGGTCGAGCTTCGCTCGACCGCCCACCCTAACGACGATACGGCCGTCGCGAAGATGGGGCACCCAGTTTGGGTGGAGTTATTTGACTGGGTTGCCGGATTCGTTCCACTCGTAGACGACGATGCCGAGGTCATTTAGGAGCTGCATGGCGGTCTCCATGTTGCGACGGACTTCAGGGCGGGCTTTGGCGGGGGTGTCGTGGGCCTCTTCAAGGGCGACGACACGGCCGTAGGGCCACGCGGTCCGGGGGACGGCGTTGAGCGCGCCAGGGAGGTCGGAGGTGCGGATGTTGAGGTCTTGGCGGCGGGCTCCGACGGGACGTAGGATGCCGCCTACGCCGAGGTCGCTGGTGTTGGCGTCGGCGACCGTGACGTGGAGGGTGAGCATGTTGGCTTGGACGGTGAGGTAGGGGTTCTCCCACGAGGTGAGAGCGTGGACGGCCATGTACCGCGATTTCGAGGGCGGAGGGATGAGGTCGAGCTGCTGGCGGATGAGCTCGGCCTGCGCCAGCTTTTCGGAGGCGTTGACGCGGGCGTCGGAGTCAGGGACGACGGCGGAACGGTTGCAGCCGGCAAGAGCCGTCAGCGCGAGACAGAGGATGGCGGGGCGGATGAAGGGCACGAGGATAAGCATATCAAGGGGGGGCGCCGTGGCTTTGACGTGAGAACCGAAGGATAAGGTTTGGGCCGTCCCACTCATCGCGATAAAACTGCGATGAAGGGGGCACAGAGAAGGGGGCACAGAGTAACGATCAATGCGGGGGGGGCTCGCTACTTCCCCTTCGACAAGCTCAGGGGCCGGTCGAGATGACGAGTCTGCGAGGGGGGTCGGTTTGGACTAAGGGTTGAGGAGGCCGAAGACGGCTACTGCTTTCTGGGTGCCGACGTAGACGCGGCCGTTGGCGATCATGGGAGTGATGAACTTGTTCCCGTTGCCAAAGGCGTCGCGGCTGCTTGCGGCATGGTTGCTGTTGTAGAGCTCGGTGGCGAGGTTGGAGGCGTCGTAGGCGTGGAGGACACCGGCGGAGTTCGGCGAGCTTTCGACGGCCCAGACGATGCCGCTCCTGGTGCCGTTGGCGGAGACGGCGGGTGTGGTGCCGGGATAAGGGAAGGTAACTGCGGAGATGCTGGACGGCGCAGTGGCTAAGAGGGCGTTAGCGACGGGGAAGGCGCGGAGATTGTCGCCGCGGCCACCGTAGTAGAGGGTGTTGTTGAAGAAGGCTGGGCCTGACCACGCGCCACTGGCGACGCCGTTGGGAATCTGCTGGTAGAGATTCGAGTTGTCAGGCGATGAGAGATTGATCTTGCCCATATCGTCGCGGTCGGCGAGATAGATGTTGCCATCTTTTCCGGCTCCGACTACGAGATGGCGGGTTTTGCCGGCGCTGTCCCGCATGTCGGGCAGGAGCATGGCTCCGCCGGAGCCGAGGTCCTGGTCGATGTCGGA
Source organism: Granulicella aggregans (assembly GCF_014203275.1). GTDB lineage: Bacteria > Acidobacteriota > Terriglobia > Terriglobales > Acidobacteriaceae > Edaphobacter. Next base: position 920,427 of record NZ_JACHIP010000001.1, on the reverse strand, counting down.
TTCGGCGGTGGTGTTCCAAGGTTCGAAGTAGTCAACGACGGCTAACTTGGGGGTGGTGGCGATCTTCAGCAGGGCGTTGCCGAAGTCCGACCTGCTGGGGAAGCCGTCGGGTGTGTATCCGGGGTCGAAGGTGCCGTTGGCGTCGAGTAGATAGATGCTGGAGGCGTCGGCGGCGAGGCCGAAACCGCTCATCCAGACGGCTCCGTCGCTGCCGTTGGGGGTGAGGTTGAGGACGCTCGATTGCTGGAGGGTGGTCTCGTTATAGCCGATGACCCAGCCGGTGTAGGGGGCGATGTCGCAGTGGCTGGTCCAGGTGGTGTAGAGGTTGCCGTTGAGCAGGAGGAGGCCGACGCGTTCGGCGTACTGGCCGGGGTCGAAGGTGAGGGTGCCGTTGGAGCTTCCGTCACCGGTGCCGGGATAGGTTGCGGCGATCTCTGTTGGGCTGCCGGAGAGCTCCGTGCCGGTGACGAGGTCGAGGGCGTGGAGGCGCTGGTGATACTTGCCGGCGTTGTCCTTCGACATGCCGACAACGAAGATTGTGCCGCTGGGGCCGAGGGCACGGTCGATGACAGGCGTGGCGGTGATGCCGATCTCAGGCGCGATCTGATTGCAGCTATGGATGTCGCTGGTGGTCTCGCCGGAGCCGAGGATCGAGGTCTTCCATAGTTGGGCGCCGTTGGTGGCGTCGAGGGCGTAGACGGAGTCATGCTCGGTCGCGACGTAGAGGACGTTCGCGGTGGCGCTGGATGTGACCTTCAGATCACTTACTAGAAGGGGTTGAGCGTCTACCTTGCCATCGACGGGAAAGAGGCCAAGGAGGCCGAAGGTGGTGGAGTTGACGTTGGCCGGGGTGAGCGTGGTCTCCTGCGCGTTGAGGCCATCGCGGGCGTTGTCGTAGTGGTAGGTGGTGACGTCGATGCCGATGGCGACGGGGGGCGGTGTGGTTGCCAGGGCGGCGACGGTGAGAGCGAGCGCGGCGGTGTGTTTCAAGGTGCCGGAGGTTCCGGTGAGTGTGACGTTGGCGGTGCCGGTGGCGGCCTGCGCGGAGGCCTGCAGGGTAACACTCTGCTCGGTGCCGGAAGTGAGCGAGATGGAGGCAGGGGAGGCAGTGACGCCGTTCGGGAGGCCATCCATGGCGAGAGCTACGGAGCCGGAGAAGCTGCCGGTTCCTGAGGCGCGGATGGAGACTGTGGCTCCGGATGCGCCGGTGCTGAGGGTGAGCGCGGCGGGGGTGACGGTGAGGCTGAAGTCGGGGGTGGAGGTCTGCAGGGCCGGGGAAGTGGTGCCGGCGCCGCAGCCGATGAGGCACATGGCGAGGCTCAGGACGATAGCCCCGGGGAAGAACGCTTGAGATGTTGTTTGTTGGGTCGTCATCGGGCCCTTTTGTGTCTTTGTTCAGCTTATGGGTCTGATGCAGGTTTGGATTGAATTGTGGGTATGGGGAGGGGACTGGATGCAGAAATGGGAAGGACAGTTGGGGAGGTGGCGTTGCAGAAGATTTTGTGGCCAAAAGGTTCGGAAGGTATGGGGTGGGTAGCGGTATCGGGTCTTCGACTCCGTCTGGCGCGACGATGCTGCGTCAGACTTCGCTCAGGATGACGGATTTGTGGTGCACCCGGCAGCAGGGGCGGTCCCACTCATCGCGATGAGACTGCGATGAATGGGGCACAGAGTTTGAAATGGGGCGGTTCGGTAATGGTGCGAGCGCGGGTTTTAGTGGCCGTGCCATCGGGGTGTGCGTTTTTCGAGGAAGGCGGCGGTGCCTTCGGTTTTGTCGTGGGAGTTGCAGAGTTCGCCGAAGATCTCGGCCTCGACGCGGAGGGCGTCGTGAAGTTCCAAATGGCTGCCGCGGCGGACGGCCTCCAGCGATCCGGTGATGGAGAGCGGGGCAGCCGACGCGATCTGGGTGGCCAGGGCGTGGCCGACGGCGAGCAGGTCGGCGGCGGGGTGAACCTCATCGACCAGGCCGATGCGGAGGGCTTCAGAGGCGTCGATGGTGTCGCCGGTGAGGATGAGGCGGAGGGCGCGGGATTGTCCGATGAGGCGCGGAAGGCGCTGCGTGCCTCCGTATCCGGGCATGATGCCGAGCTTGATCTCGGGTTGGCCGAGCTTGGCGGTGTCGGCGGCGAGGCGCATGGTGCAGGCGAGGGCGAGTTCGCAGCCGCCGCCTAGGGCGAAGCCGTTGATGAGGGCGATGACGGGCTTGCCGCAGTTTTCGATGAGGGCGAAGACAGTCTGGCCGCGGAGGGCGAGTTGCTCGCCGGTGGGGGAGTTTGGGGCGGTGCCGGCCAGGGCCAGTTCGTTGATGTCGGCACCAGCGGCGAACGCGCGATCGCCGGAGCCGGTGATCAGGACGACGCGGATGGAGGAGTTCTCGGTGATTTGAACGAAGAGCTCTTCGAGTTCGTCGAGAACCTTCGCGTTGAGGGCGTTGAGGACCTTCGAGCGATTCAGGGTGACGGTGGCGACGTGATGCTGGCAGTCGTAGAGCAGGGTTTCAAAGTGCATGGTGGTCTCCCTTGGAGACGGTAGTCCGGGACGGTCGAGTGTGCAAGTGGCGGACGTTCAGGCGGGTACAATGAAGGGATGATCAAGGGAATTACGTTGGTGCAGGCAGTTGGATCCGAAGAGGCGTTCGGCAAGCTGGGTGGCTTGTTCGCGGCGCTGGGATTCGAGCCGGGTAAGGGTTGGGAAGACAAGGACGGCAAGGGAGCTGCGTTTCTCGCTCCGGTGGGGAACATTGAGCTGGTGGCCGGTCGGGCGCCGGGCGTTCCGAAGCTGCTGGTCGAAGTGACGCAGCTGGATTCCGTGCGGGCGGCGATCCATGCGTGGATGCTTTCGAACTTCCGCAGCGAGGATGTTGCGGTGAAGTTGAGTGAAGCGAAGTCGACGCATTGGAACTCGCGGCTGGTGACGGTCGATCTGGGCGATGGTCTGGAGGCTGGATTCTGGGAGTCGGAGAATCCGCTGCATGGCAAGCCGGTGGCGATTGAAGGCGATCTTTCGGCGGCTGGCATGCGGTTCGCGATTGTGACAGCGAGGTGGAACGCCGTGATCACGGACCGGCTGCTGCAGGGATCGCTCGATGGGCTGACACGCAGTGGCGCGAAGATGGCGGACATTGAGATGGTGCGGGTGCCGGGTGCTTGGGAGATTCCTTCGGCTGCGCGGACCTTAGCTGAGACGAAGAGCTTCGACGCGATCATCACGCTGGGATGCTTGTTGCGTGGAGAGACGGCGCACTACGAGGCGATCTACACCGAGGTGGCGCGGGGGATTGGGCAGGCGCAGCAGGAGACGGGCGTGCCCCATGCGTTCGGTGTACTGACGTGCGAGACGCTGGAACAAGCGCTCGATCGCGCTGGCGTGAAGGCTGGGAATAAGGGATTTGAAGCGGCGATTGCCGCGATCGAGATGGTGTCGATCCAGCGGAAGATTGCGGGGCAAGCATAGTGGGGACTCGACGTAAGTCTCGTGAACTGACGATGCAGATGTTGTTCCAGGGCGATCTTGGGAAGCAGACGCCGGAAGAGGTACGAAAGCTGTTCTGGCCATCGCGCGACGATGTGGATGAAGAGACGCGCGGGTTCGCCGAGGACCTGCATCGGGTGGCTACGTCGCGACAGGCGGAGATCGACAAGATCATCGAGGACCACTCGCAGAACTGGCGGATTGAGCGGATGCCAGTGGTGGATCGCAATCTGCTACGGACGGCGATCGCGGAGATGCTGGCGTATCCGAACACGCCGGGGCCGATCATCATCAATGAGTCGCTGGAGGTTGCGAAGCGGTATGCTGCGCCGGAGTCGATTCACTTTCTAAATGGCGTGCTGGACGCGATCGCTCGGGATCTGTTGAAGGCGCGACTTTCATAGAGGCAGGGTATAGGGGATAGGATTTTGAGTGTAGAACGGCAATAGCAAAAGCCCCTCGCGAGAGGGGCTTTGCTATTGTCTGTTTCGGTCCGTATGGTTTCGCTACATCCTGCTTTTAGGTCGTCTTACGGGGCTTCTGTACGAGCAGGTTGGGGACGGCGAAGGTGCCGGCTGCTCCGGTCGCGCTGGGCAGGTTGGGGGCAATCGTCTTGGTGTCTTCGCATGTTGTCGTGCCAATGGCCGCGGGGTCTGTACATCCTGTGGTGCTGATCAGGTGGACGAGCGCATCGCCTGAGGTGCCGACGTAGAGCGTGGTGTTGTCTGCGCTGATGGTTCCTCCAACGGGAGCGATGGCAGGGGTTGTGAGCGGAATCGTGTAGTAGTGTCCTGGTATGGCGACGCCCGAGGTATTGCCGCCTGAGCCGAAGGTGGGCGGAACGTAGAAGGGCAGGAGACCGCTGGTGCCCGTGTAGGTAACGAAGGCCACCTTCGAGTCCGAGGTGGGAAGGACGCCGGTGATGGCGGTGGGCACGATGCCGGTGAGCGGGATGGGAGCTACCAGGCTTGAGAAGGTGAGGCCGTTGCCGTTGGTGGGGCAGGTGATGCCGCCCGAGGCAGTGAGCGATCCCGGGCCGTTGGTTGTGGCGGCGACGGGAGCGAGGTTGACCTGGATGTCGTTGAGGGTCGCTGCCGCTGCGTTGGCGCCGAGGATGTGGAAGCCGTCGTTGGTGGCGGCGAGACGGTCGGTGAGAGCGGCGACAGAGTCGGCCGTGGGGTAGAAGGTGTTGGTGACAGCGGGCGGAGCGACGGTGGTGTCCGTGACCGTCGCTGGGCAGTAGCCCCGTGCAGTCGTGACTGGACCAGAGAAGTAGGCGCCGACTGCAGGGACGGTCACGGCGACGTCATTGACGGCGGTGCCGCCAGCGGTTGCTGGCGAGAGCTGCTTCCATCCGCTGAAGGTGGAGTGGACCAGTATCTGGTTGCCTGCGGCGATGTAGACAGTCTGCGAGTCCGGACTCCATGCGGCATGGGTTCCTACGCCACCGTAGGTGGTGGAGATGGCGCCGCTGGAGTTATAGAGATAGATCTGCTGGCGGACCGGGTCGCTGATGACGACGGTGCTGTTATCGGGCGATACCGAGAGGACGACGCCGTGAACGGTGGTGTCCTGCCTGGAGACGGCGAGCGTGCTGGAGTTGACGACCATGAGCTCGGTATCGCTGCCCATGTAGATGTTGGTGAGGTCGTTGCTGATGGCGATGGAGTTGGGAACGAACGGCAGGCGGACGGGAGCGCCAAGCTGGGTCTGCGTGAAGTCTACGGGGACGATGTATTGTGAGTCGGTGCTGGCCACGTAGAGGACGGTGCTGTTGGTTCCCGGGGTTGTGATGCCTATGGCCTTCGAGGTGACGGCCTTCCCGTTGCCGAAGACACCAAGTTCGCTCTGCGGCGCGGTGTTGCAGGTGGGCGGTTGGCAGATGGCGGTGATGGCGGCCTGTCCGGGGAACGTAGGCGTCACAGTGCCGTTCGAGGAGGCAGGAATGGTGATGGGGGTGGTCGAGACGTACTCTAATGCCAGGCCGGTCATCGGATTGTTATTGGTGTCGGTGACAGTGGCCGAGATGGGCTGGGTGTTGTTCTGATTGACGATGATGTTGGTGGTGCCGGTGGTGCTGCCCGGATAGCTGAGGGCGATGTCCGCGGGCGGGCAGGTGGAGAAGAACCCTGCAGAGCTTCCGGTGAGAGCGACGGTTGCGGTGACGATGGTGGCACCGGGCTGCTCGGCGGTGGCAAGGCCGTTCTGGTCGATGGTGACGATGCCGGCCGATTGCGCGGCGTAGGTGATGTGGCCGACCTGGCAGCTGACGTTTACGCGGTTGGTGCCGGTTCCGGCGTAGACGCGCGCTGCGAGCTGGGCGATCTTGGTCTGAGAGACGCAGCTTTTCTGATCGTAGGCCGTAACCGGGGGATTGGGCTGCACGATGGTGGAGTAGGCACAGCAGCCGTTCGCATAGGCGACCGGGCAAGCGACGGCGGAGGTCGTGGAGCTGTCGGCGTTGGTGGCGGCTGGGCTGCAGTTGGTCGCGGGGTCATCTCCCGCGCAGCCTGCGGCGTCTGATGGCGCGCCGAGAACCACGCTCGTCACGACGGGGTGTACGTAGACGGGGATCGGGTTGCTGGTAACGCCGTTGGCGGTCGCGGTGACGTAGGCGACGCCGGTCTTACCGGTGGAGGTGCAGGTGGTGTAGTCGGGAACGCCGCCGCCGGAGTTGCGGTTCCAGGTGCCGCCGCATAGTCTGCCCGAGGTGGGCTGAATGTCGAGCAGCGTGCGGGTGGTGTCGCTGGAGGCGTAGTTATAGCTTGCGGAGCCGACGCTGGCGTTCTTGCAGTCGGTGCCGGACGGAGAGGACGTCTGGGAGATCTCACCCTGATTGATGGAGATGCCGATAATCTGGGGTCCAAGAACGATCTTGGTCACCTGTCCGACGGATACGCCGGAGTCGCCAGAGCAGTACGTGATGGCTGTTTTCTTGCCGCAGCCATTGATGGAGATGCCAAAAGGGATGGCGAAAAATAATAGAGCAACTACCGAGACAAACCGACGCATTGAACCTCCCCGTCCAACCGGAACCCTAGCTGAACGGTGCTACCGCAGACGCTGAATTACCGAGACTTCAGTGTAAAGGAAAACGGTGTACAGGGGATAGACGGGGCCATGCAGAGAAAAGGGAGAAGGGAAAAATGAAAAGGGTGAAATGCGTGGTTGGTTGTTCCCTTCTCCCTTTCTCTTCTCACTGCTTTTCCGGCATTTCGGTGGCGAACCAATTGAGCATCCGTTCATCGCGGTCGCGGGTGTGGGCTGGGTCGACGAAGTGGTGGCCTTCGTTGGGGTAGACGACAAGCTGGGTTTTGACGCCTTCGGCGCGTAGGGCGTGCCAGAACTCGAAGCTTTGAGGGGCGGGGCACTCGCCATCGCGATCGCCGACGAGGATGAGGGTGGGTGTCTTGACGTTCTTGATGTACTCGATGGCGGAGCTCTTGGCGTAGACGGCGGGGTCGTCGTAGACGGTTGCGCCGAAGAAGGGCGTCATCCACTGGTCGATGGAGTTCTGGCCGTAATAGCTCTTCCAGTCGGAGATGCCGGCGCCGGCGACGGCGGCCTTGAAGCGATTGGTCTGGGTAACGCCGAACATGGTCATGAAGCCGCCGTAGCTCCAGCCGGTGAGGCCTTCGCGGTTCTTGTCGATGGAGTATTTGGCTTCGAGGACGTCCATACCTTTGAGCACGTCGCGGAGATCGCCGTAACCGAAGTCCTTAACGTTGGCCTGGGTGAAGCGCTCGCCCTGGCCATAGCTGCCGCGTGGGTTGGGCGAGAAGACGAAGTAGCCCATGGCGGAGAAGAGCGCTCCGCCACCGGCCCAGGAGTTGCCGAGGGCAGCGGATGGGCCGCCATGAACCTCTACGAGGAGTGGGTACTTCTTTGCGGGGTTGTAGTCGGCGGGATAGAGGAGCCAGCCCTGGACATTGAAGTCGTCGTTCTTCCACTCGATGGATTCGCTCTTGCCCCAGACGGGCTTGATGCCGTCGTTGAGGTGGGTGATCTGTTTGACGGAGCCGAAGGGGCCGGCGTAGATCTCCGGTGGCATATCGAAGGAGCTACGGATGTAGGCGATGGATTGACTGTCAGCCGATAACGAAACGCGCATGGAGAGGCCGCCGGCGCGGAGAGTCTCGGGCCGGTTGAGGTCGTATTGAGCGATGTCTTTTTGCGAGGCGATGTCGTAGGCGAAGAGGTGGGTGTTGCCCTTCGCCATCTCGGAGACACCGAGGGTGTCGGAGTTGACCCAGGAGAACCAGGCGGGGGTGGCTTCGCGGTTGGGGGTGATGTCTTTTGGCTCGCCACCCTTGCTGGAGACGAGGTAGATGTCTCCGCCGGTGGAGCCCTGGTCGGACATGATGCCGCCGATAAAGGCGATCTGAGAGCCGTCGGGGGAGAAGCGGGGGACGGCGATCTGGAGACCGTGGAGTGGGCCGGGGATGGTGGCGGGGTCGAGGATGACCTTTGCTCCAAACTCCATCGTGTCCATGACGTGCTCACCATCTGGAATGCGACCGTTTCCATCCTGCACCACGCCTGCAACGTACAGCTTTGCGACCCACCAGTTGTTTTCGCCTGGCGGGTTGGCCGCGATGAAAGCGATGAAGCGGGAGTCCGGGGACCAATCGAACTCGTAAACGTGGAGATTGGCAGAGTCTTTCGGGCTCAAGAAGCTGAAATGACTGCTTGCGACATCGACAGCGGCGACGCGCTGGATCTCAATACCGTCTTCGCCGATGACGCCGGACCAGGGCTTCATGGCGGCGAGGGCTCCGGCGGAGCGGGTGGCGTTTTCGACGAAGAGAAAGGCGATGGACTTGCCGTCGGGCGAGAAGGCGAGGGATTGGACGTTGCCGGTGAGATGGGTGAGTTGCTTGAACTTGCTAGTGGATTTGGTCCAGAGGAAGATCTGCTCCTGGCCTGCCTTCTCAGATTTTGGAGTGCAACTTGACGTTAACGCGAGGGCGGTACCGTCTGGCGACCAGACCGGTGCCTCGCTGGCGCAGTCTTCACGGCCCTCGATCTTCAGGACGGTGTCTTTGGCGGGGTCGGCAACCGGGGTGATGTGGAGCTGGGTGCCTTCCGAGCGGTTGAGTGTCCAGGCTACGGTTGCGCCGTCTGGGGAGAGCGCGACGTAGGTCGGAGACTTCGAGGCGTGCATGGCCTCGGTGATCTTTTCGAGACGTGGGTCATGGGTCTTGAGGGACTGCATGGGGGCGGGATTGCCGCTTTGGGCAAAGGCAGTGGCAGCGATGACCAGGGCGAGGGCGAAGACGGCGGAGTGCGGGTAGGAGCGGCGTGCGGACATGAGGGAAAGGCTAGCATGCGCCGCTCAAGATATTCCGGGAGTCTCTGTTGCATGTGTTATAAAGGCGCCCTCCCTGCACGGCACGACCCGGACGCGTTCAAAGAGCTTCATGCGATGAGGTGCCATAGTGACTTTTGCCCGGCCGGAGCGTATTTCGGGGCCAGCGGCCCTTTGCGGTCTGACTTATGTGGGGCTGTTCCTAGCCCTCGCCAGCGTCCTACGGAATCATTTCGGTTTTCCTCTCGATGACTCGTGGATTCACCAGGTCATCGCGAGAAATCTGGTGGAGTACCACAAACTCGGATTTCTTCCAGATAAGGCGACCTCGGGAACCACAAGTCCGCTCTGGTCCGGCGTCCTGGCGCTCGGATTGATGCTGCTGCCCAAGGTGTCGCCAGTGCTCTTGTGTGCTTCGATGGGCGCGTTACTGCTTGGAGGCATCGGCTATTGCCTCAAAAAACTCTCGGAAGAAGATGGGCTTCCGTCCATTGAATCGTGGTGCATTGCAGCGGCACCTGCCCTGAGCGGTAATTTTCTGTGGTTTGGACTAATCGGGATGGAGCACCTGCTCTTCATTCTTCTCTCGGTCCTGCTAATTATGACCTGGGCGCGGACGCCCGCGGGACGCGGACGCGGGGACCAGGTGATGCTGTTGATGATCTCCTTGTTGATTGTGCCGACTCGGCCGGAGGGCATTGTCCTCGTTTTTCTCCTTTTGCCTGCGCTGCGTCTCTTCCGGCGGACGTTGAAGGATTACTGCTTTGTAGCGGCGGGGGGATTGGCCGGCGGCTTCGCGTCTGTCTGGATCAGCTGGATGACCTCGGGCCGGCTAAAGCCGGCGACGATGGCGGGGCGGCAGTTGCTTGCTTACGGTCGCCTTGGGTACTTGGCTCAGTGCGGGTACCAGCTTTTGAAGTCCTGGAATTACATGGAACTCGGCAGTCTGACTCGTCGGTATGGCCCAACGGCGGCTGCGCTTCCGTTATTCATCGTCGCCTTGATTCTCGCGCTGGGAATCCGCCGGCTCTTCGTCCTGAGGGCTTACAGGTTCCTATTTCTTTGCGGATGGGGCGGAACGATCGGTGTGCTTTATCTCTTGGAGTTACCGACGCCGGGACACGGCGGTCGCTATATTGCTGTTCTGTTGATGGCTTGCTATTCGTGCCTATTGCTAGGCATCAGCCGGATCGTCTCGGTTTTTGGTGGGCAACGCGTTCTCTACCGGACAGGATTGGCTTTTGCGGCGTTGGTCTGGGTCGGCATATCGATCCCAATATGGAGGGTGGCTGCGGCGGCTGACATTGACCAGATCAACTCGGAGCACGGTGAGATGGGACGCTGGGCGATGGCAAACCTGCCGCCCGAATCCTTTCTAAGTCCGAAGGTGGCGATTTTCGACATCGGTGAGATTGGCTATGAGGTGAGGGGCGACCTGGTCGACCTGGGTGGGCTTGTTGACGCTGGGTTCATCTCCCATATCGTCCAGCACACAACCGGAACGTATCTGAAGCAGCGCGGAGTGAACTATGTGATCCTCGCGGGTGCCACTGGGGGTGACGCGACTTCGCTGGCCAACCGTCTTTCCCTAACGCCACAGTACGGGGTGAATCTCACATTTTTGCATGGCGTGTGCGCTGATCCGATGACGGCCCACATAGGTCTTTTGACGAGCTACACCGCCTATCCCTGCCAAAATGTCTACCGCGTGGCCTATCAGTAGCAAGAAGTCAGCATAATTTCTCGCAACCAGGGCAAATTCCACCAGAATTATTGACTCCGACGGTACGGCTTGATATTGTTAGAAGGTTCCGCGAGTATCCGGAGCGCGCTGCAGGGTAACCAGCGGCGATGTGGGCGGAAAGACTGCCCAGAGACAAGCGCGATCTGTGCGGCGATAGTCGACAGAATCTGCCCTTCGTTTACAATGGATACAAGAGATTCACCCCGGCAAGGTTTGCGTAAGCAGACTAATGTTCGGGGCCTATCGCAATCGTGCCTGTGACACCCTCCACCCTGGATGGGCTATACGGGCCGGGACAGCGAAACGGAGCCGGCCCTTCGGGTTTTTGTTGAGGGCGCTCGGTCACCGTCGACTGTTTTCGTCTGGTTTGTTGTACCGATGTACAGGCGTGAAGCAGGGAAGATCTTCGTAAGAGACGCATCAGCGTTCTCATTTTTTCGCGTGTGCGCGCAAATGCGCCGCCGAAGAGCGAAGCCCTCACCCTTCTGCGCGTCTGAAAACAAGTTTTGTTTCACGGTTTTTCGAAGGAGCTTCAGTGCCTACGTTCCATCAGCTTGTCAAGCAAGGCCGCACGCCGACACGTTATAAGACCGCCAGCCCCGCTCTGCAGGGTTCGCCCCAGCGCCGTGGCGTCTGCACCCGTGTGTACACGCAGACCCCGAAGAAGCCGAACTCGGCTCTCCGCAAGGTTGCGCGTGTCCGCCTCACCAACGGAATTGAAGTTACGACCTACATCCCGGGCATTGGTCACAACCTGCAGGAGCACTCGATTGTGCTGATCCGCGGCGGCCGTGTGAAGGACCTGCCGGGTGTTCGCTACCACGTTGTGCGTGGAACGCTGGACTCGGTTGGCGTGGCGAATCGGAAGCAGAGCCGCTCGAAGTACGGCGCGAAGCGTCCGAAGGCTGCTGCCGGTAAGTAGTTCGACTTTTAGATGAAGTGACAACAGGTTCAGGTCTTGAGAAGTCAACGGCCCTGAAGGAAGAAGAGAAGAGCAATGCCAAGAAAAGGCTACATCGCGAAGCGTGAAGTTTCACCGGACCCGGTTTATAACTCGACCCTAGTGACGAAGTTTGTGAACAGCATGATGTGGGGCGGCAAGAAGTCGACCGCGCAGGGCATCTTCTACACCGCCATGACGAACCTCGAGCAGAAGGGTGGCGACGAGGCTCTGAAGCTGTTCAAGAAGGCGATTGAGAACTGCAAGCCTCTTCTGGAAGTAAAGTCCCGCCGTGTTGGTGGAGCGAACTACCAGGTGCCAATCGAAGTTCTGCCGGAGCGCCGTACCTCTCTCGCGATCCGCTGGCTGGTGACATATGGCCGCGCTCGTGGCGAAAAGGGCATGGTCGATAAGTTGACCGCCGAGTTGCTCGATGCCGCGAATGGCCGTGGCGCCGCGATGAAGAAGAAGGAAGACGTTCATCGTATGGCTGAAGCGAATAAGGCGTTCGCTCACTATCGCTGGTAGTTCGTAGGGAATAGGGATAAGGGAGCAGGGAATAGAAGAGCATTCCCGCTCCCGCAAGTTTGGGTTCAATGTAAGTAACCGCGGATGGAAGTCCGCAGAGTGAGAGATAGAACGTGGCACGCACTACACCTCTGAATCGTTGCCGGAATATCGGAATCATGGCGCACATCGACGCCGGCAAGACGACGACGACCGAGCGCATTCTCTTCTATACGGGCATCACGCACCGTATTGGAGAAGTGCACGAAGGAACTGCGACCATGGACTGGATGGAGCAGGAGCAGGAGCGCGGCATTACCATCACTTCCGCTGCTACGACTTGCACCTGGAAGAACATCCTCATCAACATCATCGATACCCCGGGCCACGTGGACTTTACTGCTGAAGTCGAGCGCTCGCTTCGCGTGCTCGATGGCGCGGTAGCTTGCTTTGATGCAGTCGCCGGTGTGCAGCCTCAGTCGGAGACGGTGTGGCGGCAGGCGGACAAGTACAAGGTTCCCCGCATTTGCTTCATCAACAAGATGGACAAGGCCGGCGCGGATGCAGTGTATGCGACCTCGACGATCGTTGACCGTCTTGGAGCACGTGCGATTCCGATCAACATTCAGATTGGCGCAGAGGCGAAGTTCCTTGGCGTGATCGACCTGGTCACGATGAAGGCGATCCTTTGGCACGACGAGACGATGGGCGCGGAGTACTCGATTGAAGAGATTCCGGCTGCGCTGCTCGATACGGCGAAGGCTGCTCGCAATGTGCTGATTGAAGCGGTTGCTGACTCTGACGATCTGATCATGAGCAAGTACCTGGATGGCGAAGAGCCGACGCTTGATGAGCTGAAGGCTGGCATTCGCAAGGCGACGATCGCGATGAACATCTTCCCGGTGCTCTGCGGTTCGTCCTTCAAGAATAAGGGTGTGCAGACGCTGCTCGATGCAGTCGTTGACTACCTGCCAAGCCCGCTCGATATTCCTCCGATGATTGGTTCGAGCATCGACAATCCGGAAGAGAAGATCGTTCGCAAGGCTGATGATGCAGAGCCGTTTTCGGCGCTGGGCTTCAAGATCATGACCGACCCGTTCGTTGGGCAGTTGATCTTCATCCGTGTCTACTCGGGTGTTCTGAAGACGGGCGATTCGGTATTGAATCCTCGTACCGGAAAGACGGAGCGCATCGGCCGCCTGCTGAAGATGCATGCGAACAAGCGTGAAGAGATCACCGAGATCATGGCGGGCGATATCTGCGCGGCTGTCGGGTTGAAGAACCTGATCACCGGCGACACGATCTGCACCGACAAGGCACCGGTGGTGCTTGAGTCGATCGACTTCCCGAAGCCGGTTATCGAGGTTGCGGTAGAGCCGAAGACGAAGGCCGACCAGGAGAAGATGGGCATGGCCCTCGCCAAACTGGCGCAGGAAGATCCTACCTTCAACGTGCGTACGGACATCGATTCGGGCCAGACGATTATTGCTGGAATGGGCGAACTTCACCTCGAGATCATTGTCGACCGCATGATGCGCGAGTACAAAGTTGAGGCGAACGTTGGTAAGCCGCAGGTGAACTACCGCGAGACGATCCGTTCGAACGCCGATGCAGAGGGTAAGTACATTCGGCAGACGGGTGGTTCGGGTAACTACGGGCATTGCAAGATCCGCATCTCGCCGAACGAGCCGGGCAAGGGTTACGAGTTCACGAACGACACCAAGGGTGGAGCGATCCCGAAGGAATACGTGAAGCCGATCGACCAGGGCATCCAGGATGCAATGCTGCGCGGCATTCTGGCTGGGTACGAGATGGTCGACATCAAGGTCTCGCTATATGACGGCAGCTACCACGACGTCGACTCGAACGAAATGGCATTCAAGATCGCCGGATCGATGGCCTTCAAGGAAGCTGCTCGCAAGGCGAAGCCGGTTCTGCTTGAGCCGATCATGTCGGTCGAAGTGACGGTTCCTGAGGACTACATGGGAACGATCATCGGCGACTTGAACTCTCGCCGTGGCCGCATTGAAGGCATGGAGATGGTAGGCAATACGCAGGCGATTCGCGCCAGCGTGCCGCTGTCGACGATGTTCGGATACGCGACACACATGCGTGGAGCGACCCAGGGCCGCGCGAATTACTCGATGCAGTTCAAGCAGTATGAAGAAGCGCCTCGGTCGGTCTCGGAAGAGATCATCGCCAAGGTGGCAGGCAAGGACCCCGAACGGTAATCGTCCTTGCACGCCGGGCGATTTGAGATTGAGCCACTAACGATTTTGCAGTAAGAGATATACGGAGAGAATCATGGGTAAGGAAAAGTTTGACCGGTCTAAGCCTCACGTAAACATTGGAACGGTGGGTCACATTGACCACGGCAAAACGACGCTGACGGCGGCGATCACGAAGGTGTTGTCCAAGCACAACCCGCACAACGTCTTCCGTTCGTTCGACACGATCGACAACGCTCCTGAAGAGCGCGAGCGCGGTATCACGATCTCGACCTCGCACGTTGAGTACGAGACCCCGAACCGCCACTACGCTCACGTCGACTGCCCAGGCCACGCTGACTACATCAAGAATATGATCACCGGCGCGGCGCAGATGGACGGCGCAATTCTCGTTGTGGCGGCGACCGACGGCCCGATGCCCCAGACCAAGGAGCACGTGCTTCTTGCTCGCCAGGTTGGCGTTCCGTACATCGTCGTGTTCCTGAACAAGTGCGATGCGGTTGAGGATGAAGAGCTGATCGAGCTGGTCGAGATGGAAGTTCGCGAACTTCTTTCGAAGTACGAGTACCCCGGCGACGACACTCCGATCATTCGTGGTTCGGCTCTTGGTGCTCTCAATGGTGAAGCTCAGTGGGAAGCAAAGATCGACGAGCTGATGGAAGCTGTCGACAAGTACATTCCTCAGCCTGAGCGCGCTGTGGACCTTCCGTTCCTGATGCCGATCGAAGATATCTTCTCGATCTCGGGCCGTGGAACTGTGGTCACGGGTCGTATCGAGCGCGGCAAGATCAAGGTGGGCGAAGCCTGCTCGATCGTTGGCTTCCGCGATACGCAGCAGACGGTCTGCACCGGCGTCGAGATGTTCAAGAAGCAGCTCGATGAAGGTCTTGCGGGCGACAATGCTGGTCTGCTGCTCCGCGGCGTTGCGAAGGAAGATGTGGAGCGCGGCATGGTTCTGGCGAAGCCAGGATCGATTACGCCGCACACCGAGTTCAAGGGCGAGATCTATGTCTTGAGCAAGGAAGAAGGCGGACGTCATACTCCGTTCTTCAACGGCTACCGTCCCCAGTTCTATTTCCGGACCACGGACGTGACCGGATCGGCGAAGCTGCCGGAAGGTACGGAGATGGTGATGCCGGGCGATAACATCCAGCTCGAGATCACGCTGCACACGCCGGTCGCGATGGAGAAGGGTCTCCGCTTCGCGATTCGTGAAGGCGGACGCACCGTTGGTGCGGGTACGATCTCCGAGATCATCAAGTAAGAGCAGTGTGTAGGGGATAGGGTTCAGGGTGTAGGAGAGACCTGAATTGAGAGTAACGAGGGTTGCCGATTCAAGTAGAGGTTCTTGGCCGGCAACTACTCCAAACGATCTTTGGAATCAGAAAGAGTAATCAAATGGCTGGACAGAGAATCAGGATTCGTTTGAAGGCTTATGACTACCGCGTGCTGGATACGTCGACCGGCGAGATCGTCGAGACGGCGAAGCGCACCGGAGCCCAGGTTGCGGGACCGATTCCGCTTCCGACGATGAAGAACAAGTATTGCGTTCTGCGCTCGCCCCACGTCGACAAGAAGTCACGCGAGGCTTTCGAGATCCGTACGCACAAGCGCTTGATCGACATCCTCGAGCCGACGCAGCAGACCGTGGACGCGCTGATGAAGCTCGATCTGCCGGCTGGTGTAGACGTTGAGATCAAGACGGTTCAGAAGTAAGTAGATTTCGGTAAAACGTTTCTAGTTTTGCTAAGTGAAGTAGTAACACCGGCAGTGCTGGACTAGAAGTTCAGCATGATGAGGAAAGGAAATTCAAATGTCAGTAGTAGGAATTCTCGGTAAGAAGATTGGCATGACCCAGGTATTCGATGAGCGCGGTGATGTTCACCCGGTCACGGTCCTGAAGGCTGGCCCATGCGTCATCACGCAGCTCAAGACGCTGGCGAAGGATGGCTACGAGGCCGCTCAGATCGGCTATGTTGATTTCATCAAGGCATCGAAGGTCAACAAGGCGATGACTGGCCACTTTGCGAAGTCGAACGTTCCTCCGGTCAAGATGATCAAGGAAGTCGCGCTTGAGACAGTGAAGACGGTTGAAGGCGAAGAGGCGGTTGTTGCGAAGGCTGGCGATCGTATTCTGGTCGACATCTTCAACGACGAGCGCTTTGTTGACGTCATTGGAACCTCGAAGGGCCGCGGATTTGCTGGCGTTATTCGCCGCCACGGCTTCGGCGGTGGTCCCAAGTCGCACGGTCACATGTTCCAGGTGCAGGGTTCGATCGGAGCTTCTTCGTTCCCGTCGCGCGTATTCCCTGGCCAGCGTATGCCGGGCCACATGGGCCACGCGCAGATCACGGTCCGCAACCTCCGCATCCGCAGCATCGATCTTGACGACAACCTCATCCTGGTCGATGGAGCTGTGCCCGGACCTCGTGATGGTTTCGTGCTGATCTCGAAGGCAAAGGCTCCGCCGCGCGAGCGTCGTGGATTTGCCGGTGCCGCCACGAAGGACGCGCTGAAGGCTTCGAAGAAGGCTGCTCCTTCCAAGAAAAAGTAACTCCGCATAAATGAATTGGTTCTCCAATTCATAAACAAGGTCAGGGCCCGCCGCATCGATGGCGGGCAAGAAGAGAGAAGACGATGGCAAGCATCAATGTAGTAAATCTGACTGGAGCGAAGGTTGGCGAGTTTCAGCTCGCTGAACTGTTCAGCCAGGAGATCAACGACGCTCTGCTCTGGGAGTCGGTAAAGCAATACCGCGCTTCTTTACGTCAAGGCACTGCCGCGACCAAGACGCGTAAGAACGTCTCGGGTTCGGGCAAGAAGCTTTGGAAGCAGAAGGGCACTGGCCGCGCGCGTATCGGATCGATCCGTTCGCCGCTCTGGCGCTCGGGTGGTACGGTCCACGGACCTCAGCCGCGCAGCTACGAGTATGCCTTCCCGCAGAAGAAGCTGATGGGCGCTCTGCGTTCGGCTATCTCGGCGAAGATCACCGAGGGCAAGATCACGATCGTTGAGAACTTCAATGTTGCCGAAGGCAAGACGAAGCTTTATCGCAACGCGTTGAACACGCTTGAAGCGGGTAAGACGACGCTGCTGGTTGAGTCCAGCCGCAAGCTCGACGAGAAGCTGTACCTGGGATCGCGCAACCTGAAGGGTGTTGAGCTTGTGCTCAGCTCCGAGGTGCACCCCTACGACCTCCTTCGCTACGAGCACGCAGTGTTCTCGGTCGATGCCTTCGAAGCACTGCAGGACACCTTGAAGAAGTTTGTATCGAAGCGCAAGCACGCTGAGAAGAACGCAGGCACGTCGCAAGAAGAAAGTGAGGTTGCGTAATGCCTACCCTCTATGAAGTGATTCGCCGCCCCCTGATTACCGAGAAGGGCATGACCGTGAAGGAGACGCAGAACACCCTGGTGTTCGAAGTCGCCCTGAAGGCCACCAAGACTGAAGTGAAGCAGGCCGTTGAGACGTTGTTCAAGGTAAAGGTCGAGACGATCCGCACCGCGACCGTCGAAGGCAAGGAGCGTCGCCGTGGTAAGTACTCCGGCTACCGCCCTGACTGGAAAAAGGCTTATGTTCGCCTGAAGGAAGGCGAAAAGATGCCGGAGTATCTGGATAGTCTGTAGGCCACAGCCCGTAGACGTATTTACTGAACGAATTTCGAAATTTGCGTCGCTATAGAAATAAATAGCCGCGCGGCAGAAGGAACAAGATAATGCCGATTAAATCATTTAGACCGATTACACCGACGCTCCGCTTCCAGACGAAGCTCGTCAACGACGACCTGACGACGGACAAGCCCTACAAGCCGCTTCTCGCGGTAAAGCCGCGTACCGGCGGTCGTAGCAGCACCGGCCGTCTGGCTATCCGCCACCAGGGCGGCGGTCACAAGCAGAAGCTTCGTCTCATCGACTTCAAGCGCGACAAGTACGGGATTCCCGGCAAGGTCGAGACGGTTGAGTACGATCCGAACCGCAGCTCGCGCATCTGCCTGATTGCTTATGCTGACGGCGAGAAGCGTTACATCATTCAGCCGATCGGCTTGACGGTTGGGCAACAGATCATGAGCGGACCGGATGCAGACATCCTGGTTGGCAATGCTCTGCCGCTGAAGAACATCCCCACCGGTACGATCGTGCACAACATCGAGCTTCGTCCCGGCAAGGGCGCGCAGATGGCGCGTTCAGCTGGAGCCCAGGTCAACCTGATCGCGAAGGAAGGCGACTACGCTCTTCTGAAGCTGCCTTCGGGCGAGACCCGCAAGGTGCTGGTTGAGTGCATGGCGACGATCGGCCAGGTCGGCAATACGGACCACGAGAACGTCACTATCGGTAAGGCGGGACGTAACCGCTGGAAGGGCATTCGCCCGGCCAACCGTGGTGTCTCGATGAACCCGGTCGACCACCCACACGGTGGTGGTGAAGGTAAGACTTCAGGCGGACGTCACCCGGTAACTCCGTGGGGCCAGCCTACGCGTGGTTACAAGACGCGTAACAACAAGCGGACGGATGTATTTATCGTCAAGCGTCGCAGCAAGTAATTCGGTTTTAGTAGTTAGTTTTCGGTTCTTAGTTCTGAGAGAAACACCAAGTCTCGCACCTAAGAGATTCGTCGTATCGAGCATCGCAACAGAGTTACGGAGCTAAGCAAATGTCACGTTCACTGAAGAAGGGCCCTTTCATCGACGCGCACCTCATGAAGAAGATTGAGGGCATGAACCAGATCAACGAGAAGAAGGTGCTGCGCACCTGGTCTCGCCGGTCGACCATCCACCCCGACTTTGTCGGTCACACCATTGCGGTGCATAACGGCCGCAAGTTCATCCCGGTCTACGTGACGGAGAACATGGTTGGCCACAAGCTGGGCGAGTTCTCGGCGACCAGGACCTTCAAGGGCCACTCGGCCAAGTCGGGCGAATCGGCAAAGCCTCGTTAGTCTGTAGGGCGGCAATCTGCCGCGATGAAGTGCAGTGACGGAACAAGTTTGAGTTACGAAGGACGATGTTATGGCTAAGGCAGCAGCAGTAAAAGTGAGAGAGTTTCGCGCGGAAGCAAAGTTCCAGCGCACCAGCCCGCAGAAGGCGAAGTTGGTTCTCGACCTCATCAAGGGACTCCGCGTAGAGCAGGCGCTCAACACGGTCCACTTCAGCACGAAGCGTATCGCTCCGGTGGTGGAGAAGGTCCTCCGTTCGGCGATCCAGAATGCCAGCTACGTCTCGGACGAGCAGGGCCTGGATGTCGATGTCGATAACCTTTACGTTCACACCGCGGTGGCGAACGAAGGCCCGCGCATGAAGCGTATCCGCCCTGCCCCAATGGGCCGCGCGTTCCGCTACCAGCGCAGGCTCGCACACATCATCGTGACGGTTGCCGAGAAGAAGGCTCCGGAAGCGGCGGTTAGCGCAACGGATGCTCCGGTCAAGAAGGCAGCAGGGAAGAAGACTGCAGCCAAGAAGACCGCCGCGAAGAAGGCTCCGGCTAAGAAGGCAGCCAAGAAGACGGCCGCGAAGTAAGGGTTCAATAGGCGTCATAAACGCAGATTCCCTTCGGGAATGACAAACAAAATGCGGGAATGACAAAGAAGATTTGAAGTAAAATTAAAGTTTTGCGAATGCCCTGCCGGCTCAACCGGCAACAGGGCCGGAGTAAAGGAAGCTATGGGACAGAAAGTCCATCCGTATGGGTTTCGCCTCGGGATCAACAAGCCGTGGAAGTCACGCTGGTTTGTGGAACGCGGCTACGACAAGCTGCTGGTCGAGGACGTAAAGCTGAAGGCTGAGCTGCGCGAGAAGCTGAAGGCCGCCGGCGTGAGCTCGGTTGAAGTAGAGCGCCCAGGCAACAAGCTGCGTCTGATCATCCGCACTGCGCGTCCGGGCATCATCATCGGCCGCAAGGGTGCCGAGATCGACAAGCTCAAGGCCGACATCCAGAAGCGCACCAGCCGCGAGGTGTTCATCGATATCCTCGAGGTCAACAAGCCGGAGCTTGATGCTCAGCTTGTGTCCGAGGCAATTGCGTTGCAGCTCGAGAAGCGCGTCAGCTTCCGCCGCGCGATGCGCAAGTCGGTCGATTCGGCACTGCGTTTTGGTTGCAAGGGGATCAAGGTCCGCGTATCGGGCCGTCTGAACGGCAACGAGATTGCTCGTTCGGAGTGGTATCTCCAAGGCCGCCTGCCGCTGCACACGCTGCGCGCGGACATCGACTACGGGTTCTCCGAGGCCCACACGACCTATGGAATCATCGGCGTGAAGACCTGGGTCTACCGTGGCGACATCTACGAGCAGAAGAAGCGGCGCGACCAGGTTACGACGACGGGCGCATTCGCTTCCTAAGGGCAGCGAAAGGCAGCTTGAAGCAGCTAAGCGCAGCGGAACATCGCTGATGGCAGCAGGATTTGATGGACTAGTTCCTGGCGAATAGCTGGGGCTAGAAGCTAAGAGCTAAGAGGGTTTCATTATGTTGATGCCAAAGAAGGTCAAGTACCGCAAGCAACAGCGCGGTCGCATGTGCGGTAAGGCATGGCGCGGAAGCGATCTGTCGTTCGGTGAGTTCGGCCTGAAGGTCGTCGAATGCGGTTACATCACCGATCGCCAGATCGAAGCGAGTCGTATCGCCATGACGCGTTTCATCAAGCGTGGCGGCAAGGTGTGGCTGCGTATCTTCCCGGACAAGCCGATCACGAAAAAGCCTGCCGAAACCCGTATGGGTAAGGGTAAGGGAGCTCCGGATCACTGGGTTGCGGTTGTGCGCCCGGGCAAGATCCTGTTCGAGATGGAAGGCGTAACGCCTGAGCTCGCGAAGGAAGCGATGCGTTTGGCTGCCCACAAGCTGCCGCTGAAGACGACCTTCGTGATGCGTCACGATGTGAAGGCTACGGTAGCTGCGAAGTAAGTTCGAGCAATAGATTATTCGGCCGGATTCAATCGATCAGGCCAGCAACTTTGTAGTGAAGAGAGAAGAATTATGGAACTGACAAAGATCCGCAGCCTGAGCGACGAAGAGCTGAAGACGGAGCAGGCGAAGGCCGGCGAACAGATCTTCCGCATCCGCTTCCAGAAGAGCCTGGGCAACCAGGAAGGCATCAAGAAGCTTCGCGTGCTGAAGACGGACATCGCCCGCATCAAGACTATTGCTCGTGAGCGCACTTTGAGTGCGGAGCGCGAGGCCAACCCGGTGGTGAAGAACGTCGCCCCGGCCAAGAGCACACGCACCGCGCGCAAGAACGCGAAGAAGGGCTAACCCATGGCAGAGACAGTGAACACTACCCCCGCAACTACGGACGCTACGGCTGAAGCAGCGGCTACGCGCCGCAACGAGAAGGTCGGCCTCGTCGTTTCGACGAAGATGCAGAAGACCATCGTGGTCGAGATCGAGATGCGCAAGGCGCACCCGAAGTACAAGCGCGTAATGAAGTCGAACAAGAAGTTCTACGCGCATGACGAGCAGAACTCCGCTCGCGTCGGCGATGTGGTCCGCATCCGCGAGGCTCGGCCGCTTTCGAAGCTGAAGCGCTGGTCGCTCGAGGAGATCGTTCGCCGCTCCTCGCTCGCGCAGGCTGAAGACAAGGCCCCGGTCGCTGCACCGGCGAAGTAGTTCGCCCGGCGCATTTAGAAATTTGCAGTAGAAGCTTTGGTTAGAGATTCAGGAGCCGAACGATGTCAGTACAAATGAGAACAATGCTTGACGTGGCCGATAACTCGGGCGCACGCAAGTTGCAGGTAATCCTTCCGCTCGGCGGCGGGCTGGGCAAGAAGGCCGGTCTCGGCGATGTCGTTACGGCAGCGGTGAAGGAAGCTTCGCCCGACGGGACGGTCAAGAAGGGCAAGGTCGTGAAGGCGGTCATCGTCCGCACGCGCAAGGAGTATCGTCGCCGCGATGGCACGTATATCCGCTTCGACCAGAACGCCGCTGTCGTGATCAACGACTCGAACGAGCCGGTTGGGACGCGTGTGTTCGGACCTGTTGCTCGTGAGCTTCGCGACAAGAAGTTTTTGAAGATTGTTTCGCTGGCGCCTGAAGTTATCTAACTTCGGATGTTGGTTAACCGTAATTATTAAGCGAGCCGGTCTTAGACCGAGGGACTTCGGCAGATAGCCGGAGTCGATAGCGAGGAGCTAGTTATGGCAAGCATCAAGATCAAGCGTAATGACCAGGTTGAAGTAATCGCTGGCAAGGATAAGGGTAAGAAAGGCCGCGTCCTTCGCGTCATCGGAGAGAAGAACCGCTTGTTGGTTGAGGGCGTGATGATGATGAAGAAGCACGTGAAGCCGAATCCCCAGCGGAACATCAAGGGCGGCATTGCGGAGCAGGAAGCGACCATCCACATCTCGAACGTGATGCTGATCGACGCTGAGGGTAACAAGACGCGCGTTGGCACTCGGGTTGAGGGTGACAAGAAGGTTCGCGTTTCGAAGGTTTCTGGGAATGTGATTCCCGAGAAGAAGAAGTAAGTAATTCTGTAACTAAGGTGCACCCTACGAAACGGTAAAGGCCCATCGGGCATGACTCCGGAACCGTGGAGAAAGCGAAGAGAGCAATCATGGCAGCACGATTCAAAGAGAAGTACAACAACGAGATCAAGCAGGCGATCGCGAAGGAACTGAACATCGAGAACGCGATGGCGATTCCGAAGCTCGAGAAGATCGTCATCAACATGGGTTTGGGCGAAGCGACCCAGAACGTCAAGATCATGGACCCGCTCGTGGCTGACCTGGCATCGATTGCCGGACAGAAGCCGGTGACGACCAAGGCGAAGAAGTCCATCGCTGCGTTCAAGGTTCGCGAAGGCATGCCCATCGGAGCGATGGTGACCCTGCGCGGCGATGCGATGTATGAGTTCCTGGACCGCTTGATTTCGATCGCGCTTCCGCGTGTTCGAGACTTTAAGGGCGTCTCGGCGAAGAGCTTCGACGGCCGCGGCAACTACACGCTGGGTCTGCGCGATCAGCTTATCTTCGCTGAAATTGACTACGCGAAGGTTGACAAGCTCAAGGGTATGAACGTGACCATCGTGACGACCGCCAAGGACGATAACGGCGCGCGTACGCTGCTGAAGGCGTTCGGTATGCCCTTTCGTACTGCCTAAGCGTTAGAAACAGGCAGAACAAGTTCGGTGAAATCCACAAGTTTCGCGTAGAATTGAAAGAGAGTTATGGCAACTACAGCAAAACGCGTCAAAGACGCACGAGTTCCGAAGTTCAAGTCCCGCCAGCACAACCGCTGCCAGATCTGTGGTCGCCCTCGCGCTTTCCTGCGCAAGTTCGGCGTCTGCCGTCTCTGCTTCCGTTCGCTCGCCCTCAAGGGTGAGATTCCGGGTGTTGTGAAGTCCAGCTGGTAATTCCGTTTGACGCGGGTCTGGCGCAGAGCCGAGACCTGCAAAACTCCAGAGACCTCATTTCGTTGCTTCTTCGGAAGCTTCAGAGTGCAGAAGTCTGGACGTAATTTGTAGCAACATTTCCGCTGGTTCTCGCGAGTGCTTTGACAAAAAGCAGGCGTGAGCGAACGGGGAATGAAGGAGAATTGATGAACCTGACCGACCCAGTAGCAGATTTTTTGACCCGCATCCGCAACTCCGTCCGTGCCCGCCACCAGAAGCTTGACGTTCCCGCCTCGAAGTTGAAGGCGGAGATCGCTCGCATTCTGAAGGAAGAGGGTTACATCGCGAACTTCAAGCCTGCTGAAGAGAATGGCATGAAGGTGATCCGGGTATACCTGAAGTACGGCCCGAACAACGAGTCCGTCATTCGCGACCTGAAGCGCATCTCGCGTCCCGGTTGCCGCGTTTACCTTGGCCGCGACGAGATTCGCCGCGTGCAGGGTGGACTTGGTATCTCGATCATGACGACACCGAAGGGTGTTATGACCGGCCGCCAGGCTCGCCGTGAAGGCGTTGGCGGAGAGAT
The DNA here is from genome assembly GCF_014203275.1 of Granulicella aggregans. Classification (GTDB taxonomy): domain Bacteria; phylum Acidobacteriota; class Terriglobia; order Terriglobales; family Acidobacteriaceae; genus Edaphobacter. The sequence continues at coordinate 896,328 of NZ_JACHIP010000001.1, read as the reverse complement.
CCTCGCTGAAGTTTGGTAATTCTTTTTGAATTTAGGGACTACGGCGTGAGATATCGCCGGGCTGCAGTGGAACTTATCGGTTTCGACTTATAAGGGACTCGCAAGCCACATAAGGATTAGTACATGTCACGTATTGGTAAAAAGCCGATTCCGCTTCCGGCGGGCGTCAAGTGGACCGTCAACGCGGAAGGTACTTCCGTTCTCGTCGAAGGCCCGAAGGGCAAGGTCAGCGCGATTCTCCCTGGCGGCATCAAGCTCGTCGTCAAAGAGGGCAATCTGATCGCTGAGCGCGAGAATGATAAGCAGGCCGCGTTTCACGGGCTTGCTCGTTCGCTCGTGTTCAACGCTGTAACCGGCGTTACGACTGGCTGGACCAAAGAGATCGACATCGTCGGTATCGGATACCGTGCGGAGTTGAAGGGCAAGAACATGGTTGTGTTCACGCTCGGCTACTCGCACCCGATCGAGTTCCCGCTGCCTACGGGCATCGAGGTAACGATCGATCCGAAGCAGACGCACCTTGTGGTCTCCGGAATCGACCGCCAGAAGGTCGGCCAGATTGCCGCCGATATGCGTTCGCTGCGTAAGCCTGATCCGTACAAGAACAAGGGCGTTCGCTACACCGGTGAGAAGCTGAAGAAGAAGGTCGGAAAGACCGGCGCCAAGTAAAGCTTAGGGACCAGGGCTAATGTCCTGGTCCCACCAAAAAAGATAGAGACCGAACGTCATCAGCACTCTGGTGACGCTACTAGGAAGGGAAAAAATGATTAATCCTCGTCAACGTAATGTCATTCGCCAGCGCGTTCACACGCGTATTCGCGAGAAAATGTCTGGCACCGCGGAGCGTCCGCGCCTCAATGTGTACCGCTCGCTCAACCACATCTACACGCAGCTGATCGACGACCTGAATGGCGTCACGATCGCCTCCGCTTCGTCGATGGGCAAGAAGGGCGAAGAGAAGGTCTACGGCGGCAACGTCGAGGCTGCAAAGGCTGTCGGCAAGCTGATCGCTGAGCGCGCTATCGAGAAGGGCGTCAAGAAGATCGTGTTCGATCGCGGCGGCTACCTGTATCACGGCCGCGTGAAAGCTCTCGCTGACGCTGCCCGTGAAGCTGGGCTGGACTTCTAAAGGTTCTTAGGCGCCTGGACAGGCAGCCAGAAAGCTGGATAAAGACTATGGCAGTTCTCAAGAAGAAGATTGACGCAAACCGGCTGAACCTGAAGGACGAGGTTGTTTCGATCAACCGCGTAACCAAGGTCGTCAAGGGCGGTAAGAATATGTCCTTCGCCGCGCTGGTTGTGGTGGGTGACGCCGGTGAAGGCGTTGTGGGCTACGGTTCGGGCAAGGCCAAGGAAGTTCCCCAGGCGATTCGCAAGGGGATCGAGTCGGCCAAGAAGAACCTGTTCAAGATCAACCTGACCGAGACCACGATTCCGCACCAGGTGCTTGGCCACTTCGGCGCTGGTTCGGTGATGTTGAAGCCGGCTCCGGAAGGTACGGGAATCATCGCTGGTAAGACGGTTCGCGCTGTGATGACGTCGGCTGGGATTCAGAACGTGCTGACGAAGTCGCTTGGCACGGCGAACCCGCACAACGTGATCAAGGCGACATTTGACGCGCTGATCCAGCTCCGCAACAAGAGCGAAGTTGCTGCCCTGCGTGGCAAGTCGGAAGACGAGCTCTAAAGACAGTTTTACGTTGTACGTTTCGCGTTGCAGGTGACCGCGGGCGGCAACTATCAGGAGAAGAGTTATGGCAGATACAAATGCAGTCGCGAAGATCAAGCTGCAGTACTTCCGGTCGAAGATCTGCACGCCGGTGAAGCACAAGTCGGTTATCAAGGGACTTGGATTCACCCGGCTGAACCAGATCGTCGAGCGCGAAGATACACCTTCGATCCGCGGTATGGTAGCGAAGGTTCCGCACCTTGTTCGCTTCGTCTAAGGGCAGGATATAAACCGCAACACAAATTACATGCGAGTCGGCCAGCTTCGAGCTGCCGGCGTTATAGCGAGGAAATAGAAATGGCAATTCGTAATCTTTCCAATCTGCGCGCTCCTAAAAAGGCGAATGAGAACAAGAAGCGTGTCGGCCGCGGTATGGGTTCGGGCATGGGTAAGACATCTACCCGTGGACACAAGGGCCAGGGATCGCGCTCGGGTTCGAGCCTGATGCGTGGTTTCGAAGGCGGCCAGATGCCGCTGCACCGCCGTCTGCCGAAGCGCGGCTTCACTAACATCTTCCGCGTTGAGTACACCGTACTTGGCTTGGACCGCGTGGCTGAGCTCGTCGCTGAGCATGGCGCGATCGAGTTCACGCTCGAGAAGATCGTTGAGCTGAACCTGCTCCGCCGGAAGAACGGCCTGATCAAGGTTCTGAACAATGGTGAGATCAGCTCGGCTGTGACGATCCATGCGCACAAGTTCTCGAAGTCGGCTAAGGAAGCGATTGAGAAGGCTGGCGGCAAGGCGATCGTGATTGGCGAAGCGGCTGCAGCCTAAGAATTACCAAGGATCTTTTGTAAAGTGCAAAGCCAGGCCTGCGTGCCTGGCTTTGCACGATAGAATTCAGAGAACGCAATTCATCTTCAACTTGCTTTAGCCCCGAGGTTCCAGAGTTCTGATGTTTGAGAAAATTGCCAACATCTTTCGTATCCCCGACCTCCGCAAGCGCGTGCTGTTTACGCTGGGTCTTCTCGCTGTATACCGCCTTGGCGCACATATCCCGACACCGGGCATCAACGCCGACCTGCTGGCGCAGTTCTTCAACCAGAACTCAGGCTCCGCGCTTGGGTTGGTTGACCTGTTCTCGGGCGGAAACCTGCGCAAGCTGACGGTCTTCGCGCTGGGCATCATGCCGTACATCACTGCGTCGATCATCTTCCAGCTGCTGACGGTTATCTATGAGCCACTGGCGAAGCTGCAGAAGGAAGGCGAGCTTGGTCGCCGGAAGATCACGCAGTGGACTCGGTACGTGACAGTGCTGCTGGCGATTGTTCAGTCCACCGCTATTGCGGGGGGCTTGATGGGAACGCAGACCGGCGCGCCGATGGTGACCATCTCGCACTGGCTGTTTGGCCCGCTATGCGTGCTGACCTTGACGACCGGAACGGCGTTTATCATGTGGCTGGGTGAGCAGATCACGGAGCGCGGTATCGGCAACGGTATGTCGCTGTTAATCTTCACCGGTATCGTGGTTGGCCTGCCGCGCGGTATCGAAGACCTTTATGTGAAGGTTCGCGACGGCGCATGGGGAGCTTTGACTCCTCTCGTCGTGATCCTGCTGGTTGCCGGTATGGTCGCGGTCGTTGCGTTCATCGTCTTCGTCGAGAAGTCTGAGCGCCGGATTCCGGTGCAGTATGCGAAGCGTATTGTCGGCCGCAAGATGATGGGTGGTCAGTCGACCCACCTGCCGCTGAAGGTGAACTCCGGTGGTGTGATGCCGGTGATCTTTGCAAGCTCGATCCTGTCGGTGCCGCTGCTGTTTGGTGGCGTGAACTGGTTTGGTACGCCACTGCGCGACACTTCTTTCTTTAGCCCGATCTTTCGCAATATCGCTCCTGGCGAGCCCATGTATGAATTGATCTTCATCATTGCGATCATCTTCTTTGCTTACTTCTATATCTCGATCGTCTTCCGCCCTGATGACATTGCGGACAACATGCGGAAGTACGGTGGCTTCATTCCTGGTATCCGTCCGGGGAACCGTACGCGCGACTTCATCAACGATGTGCTGACGCGGATCACCCTGGTTGGAGCGGTCTATCTGATCATCATCTCGCTCGTACCGACGTTGTTGATCAGTGGTATTCACTTCAACCATCTCTGGTTGGTTGGGTCGCTCTTTGACCGGCTGCCCACGGTGTTTACCAACGGACTTGGGGTGAACTTCTACTTTGGTGGAACTTCGCTGCTGATCGTTGTGGGCGTCGCGATGGATACGGTACAGCAGATTGAATCACAGCTGATCATGCGGCATTATGACGGATTTACGCCGAAGTCTGGCCGCATCCGTGGCCGCAAGAGCTGGTAAGGGAACGCATTGACAGACTCGATACAGAGAACACCGGCCTCGGCGGAAGATTTCCTGCCCGGGCCGGTTCTTCTTCTTGGCGCTCCGGGAGTTGGTAAAGGCACGCAGGCGCAGATCCTGATGGCGGAGTACGGGATTCCCCAAATCTCGACGGGCGAGATTCTGCGGAAGAATATCGCCGACGGGACGGAGCTTGGATTGAAGGCCAAGGGGCTGATGGACCAGGGCCTTTTTGTCGACGATGAGACGGTGAACGGGATGGTTGCGGCTCGGCTGCATGAGCCTGGGGCTGAGCGCGGTTTTATTCTTGACGGGTATCCTCGGACATTGGCACAGGCAGGATTTATCGATGGGCTGCTGGAGGTTCACCAGGTTTCTGGACAGATGACGCTGCGGCTTCTGGCGGTCAGTTTGAAGGTGGATGAGCAGGAGTTGCTGAAGCGGATCACCGGGCGACGGATCTGCCCGGCCTGCAAGCGGAGTTATAACGTCTACTCGGAGCCGCCGCTGGTTGCGGGCATCTGTGATGTTGAGGGAAGCGAACTGGTACAGCGGCCGGACGATACGGAAGAGACCTTTCGGGAGCGGATGGTGGAGTACAACGCGAAGACGGCGCATGTGATTGAGCATTATCGCGGCCAGGGATGTTTTGCTGAGGTTGACGGGGCGAGGCCGGTTGCGGAAGTGACGGCTAGTGTTGTGGCGGCTTTGAAGAGTTTGCGGGCTGCGGAAGTGGTTGGGAAGGGCTAAGGACGTATCTCAGCGGCTAAAGCCGCAGGGCGGGACAGGCTCTGAAGGTACGGCTGAAGCCGTGCTGTTAAGTGAGACGAGGATCGTAGGGAGTCTTCGCTCCATCTAAAGGATCTATGGCAATTGTGATTAAGACCCGGGCTGAGATTGAGAAGATGCGGGAGTCAGGCAAACTGCTGCGGCAGGTGCATGACGTGCTCGCGCCGTTGGTAGTGCCGGGTGCGACGACGATGGATTTGGAGAATGCGGCGAACGCGAAGATTGCGACGTTCTCCGGCGTGAAAGCGGCGTTCAAGGGGTATCACGGGTTTCCGGCGGCACTTTGTACGTCGGTGAACGCGCAGGTGGTGCACGGGATTCCGAACGAGAAGGTTGTGCTGAAGGATGGCGATCTCGTTTCGATCGACTGCGGCCTGATTCTGGATGGCTACTACTCGGATGCAGCGGTGTCGTATGCGGTCGGCAAGGCTTCGCCGCAGACGCAGCGGTTGTTGGATGTGACGAAGGCGTCGCTGGAAGAGGCGATCAAGTTTGCCGTGGTCGGCGGGCGGCTGTTCGACATCGGAGCTGCGGTGCAGACGATGTGCGAAGCTGAGGGGTTCGGAGTGGTGCGGGACTTTGTGGGCCATGGCATCGGGCGGTCGATGCACGAGGACCCGCAGGTGCCAAACTTTGGGACCAAGGGTAAAGGCCCGAGGCTGAAAGAGGGCATGGTCCTGGCGATCGAACCAATGATCAATGCCGGCAAGCCCGAAGTGAAGACGCTGAAGGATGGCTGGACGGCGGTGACCGTGGATGGAAGCTATAGCGCCCATTTTGAGCACACGGTCGCTATCACAAAAGATGGGCCGTACGTACTTACCCGCTAGGTTTTTCAAGGGAAACAGGGTATCATCAGAGATGCTGCGTGAACCTCGGCCTTCGTGTGCCGTTGTGATCCAAGCAGATCAAGAAGATTCACAGTTTGGGTAGTTGTTTTCAAGGAGATTCGTTTGTCGAAGGAAGATGCAATTGAAGTGATGGCGGTGGTTGTCGAGACCCTGCCAAACGCGATGTTCAAGGTCGAGCTCGAGAACAAGCACCAGGCGCTCGCGCACGTATCTGGACGTATGCGTAAGAACTTCATCCGCATTCTCCCCGGTGATCGCGTTGCGATTGAGTTGAGTCCTTACGACCTCAACCGTGGCCGCATCGTCTACCGCTACAAGTAGACTCTCTCCCCTTGCAGGAATTTAGCTAATAGCTTCCAGGCGCTAGCTGAAGTAGAAGTTGGGTACTATCGCGCGCCTTCAACCGGCAGTATGCGGTCGAAGGGCGAAAGCTTTTGTTTGAAGGGAAATAACATGAAGGTTCGTGCATCCGTAAAACCGATTTGTGACAAGTGCAAGGTCATCCACCGCCGTGGTGTGGTGCGTGTGATCTGCGAGAACGCCAAGCATAAGCAGCGCCAGGGCTAATACCTTGGCCCTCGCATAAGCGAAGGCCTTACAGTTTCTGAACTGCCCGGACCCAGCAGGCGAGTTAGCCGAAGTTAAGGCTTGCGATGAACCTGGTGGAATCGATCCGCAAACCAACTAACCCTGCTTCGCAGCTTTGATCTGCGAGGCCCTACAGAAAAGGAACCCTATGGCACGTATTGCCGGTGTCGATGTCCCGAACAACAAGCAGGCGAAGATCGGGCTCACGTACATCTTTGGAATTGGCGATTCGCGCGCGATGAAGATCCTCACGAAGGCCGATGTTGACCCTATCGCGAAGATCGGCACGCTCGACGAAGACGCTCTGAACCGCATCCGTCAGGTGATCGAAGTGGAAGGCGGCATTGAAGGCGATCTCCGCAAGGACATCTCGCTGAACATCAAGCGCCTGATCGAGATTCAGTCGTACCGTGGCCTTCGCCATCGCCGCAGCCTTCCGGTTCGCGGACAGCGCACCCACACGAACGCTCGTACCCGCAAGGGCCCCCGCAAGGGCACGGTTGCCGGTAAGAAGAAGGTGACCAAGTAATGGCGAAGACTCAGAATCAGCAAAAGAACAAGTCGGCTGCAGGGAAGAACAAGAAGTTCAAGAAGCGCGAGCGGAAGAACGTTCCGTACGGTCTTGTGTTCATCCAGGCTTCTTTCAACAACACCATTGTCACGATCACGGACCAGACCGGCAACACGCTGAGCTGGAAGAGCTCGGGTTCGCTCGGCTTCCGCGGATCGCGTAAGGGCACTCCGTTTGCGGCACAGCAGGCAGCGGTTGGAGCGGCGAATGCTGCTCGCGACCACGGTCTTCGCTCGGTCGATGTGCGGGTTTCGGGACCGGGTTCGGGACGTGAGTCCGCGATCCGTGCGCTCGCGACTGCTGGCATCGATGTGCGCAGCATCCGCGACGTTACGCCGATGGCGCATAACGGATGCCGTCCGCCGAAGCGCCGCCGCGTTTGATCTAAGTGTGAAAGCGATGTGCCGCAGCTGAGTTATTGGCTGCGGCGCATCGGTCGTATCAGATTCATTGGATCGGGACATGAAGCGCTGGTATGGCGTGTAAACCGATCGTCACTCGATTCAGGAGATAAGAAATGGCACGTTATACAGGCGCAGTCTGCCGTCTTTGCCGTCGTGACGGCACCAAGTTGTTTCTCAAGGGAGCCAAGTGCTTCAGCGAGAAGTGCCCCGTTGAGAAGCGCAACTTTCCCCCAGGGCAGCATGGACAGAGCCGCAAGGTGAAGAAAGTTGTGGGCTACGGTCTGCAGCTTCGCGAGAAGCAGAAGGCCAAGCGCATCTACTTCACGCTCGAGACCCAGTTCCGCGCGTACTACCAGAAGGCTTCGAACAAGACCGGCGTAACCGGCGAACTGCTCTTGCAGCAGCTTGAGACGCGTCTCGACAACGTGATCTACCGTCTTGGTTTCGCGATCAGCCGCCGCCAGGCTCGCCAGGTGGTTCGTCACGGACACGTTCAGGTGAACGGCCGCAAGGTGAACATCCCGTCGTTCCAATGCAAGATTGGCGATGAGATCGCGATTCGCGAAGGTTCGAAGGCGCTTGCGCTTCTCGAAGAGGCAAAGGGCTTTGCCAGCGGTCAGAACTCTGTGCCGTGGCTTGACATCAACCGCGATGGTCTGTCGGGCAAGGTCATCGCTCTGCCGTCGCGTGCGGACATCAACCTGCCGGTGAACGAGCAGCTGATCGTCGAACTTTACAGCAAGTAGTAGCTGGCTTGCTGCTGGTTGAGAGCCTCGGCAGTGTAGAGGCTAAAAGCAGATTCCCTTCGGGAATGACAAACAAGGGGTGGGTCGTCGCTGGAACAAGGCGGCTCACCTGAGCATCACCCACAATTTCACCCGTAACAGTAGTACACCGCCATAATCGCAGAATGCATCGCGAGTGAGCCGGATAAGGAGAAACACATGCTTTGGAGAGGTTTTCAAAAGCCCAAGCGTCTTGCAGTCGACACCGAAACACTCACAGACAAGTACGGCAAGTTTTCCGCTCAGCCCTTTGAGCGTGGCTTCGGTACGACGATCGGCAACGCGCTTCGCCGGACTTTGCTTTCATCCATTGAGGGCGCTGCTGTAACCGCCGTTCGCATCGAGGGCGTGCTGCACGAGTTCCAGTCGATCACCGGCGTGGTTGAAGACGCTACCGACATCATCCTGAACCTGAAGCAGATCCCGTTCAAGCTGAACGGCGAAGGCCCGAAGGCTCTCTACCTGCGGTCCGATGCTGCTGGTGTTGTGACCTCGGGCATGATCGAGGCCGACGGCGATGTTGAGATTCTCGACCCGAACGTGTATGTCTGCACGATCTCTGAGGGCGGCAAGATCGACATGGAGATGCGGTTGAAGCGTGGCCGCGGCTACATCTCGGCTGACAAGAACTTCGACGGCGACCTTGGTCTTGGGTTTATCCCGGTTGACTCGGTTCACTCGCCTGTTCGTAAGGTGAACTACCTCGTTGAGGCTGCGCGTCTTGGTCAGATCACCGACTACGACAAGCTCTCGATCGAGATCTGGACGAACGGCACTGTGCTTCCTGCTGACGCGCTTGGTCTTTCCGCCAAGCTGCTGAAGGATCACATGACCATCTTCATCAACTTCGAAGAAGAGATGGAGGCAGGTCACGACAGCCTGCACGATGGTCCGGCGATCCGCAACGAGAACCTCAACCGTTCCGTTGAAGAGCTCGAGCTTTCTGTACGTAGCTACAACTGCCTGAAGAACGCCAACATTGCCACCATCGGCGAGCTGATCCAGAAGACCGAAGCCGAGATGCTGAAGACCAAGAACTTCGGCCGCAAGTCGCTCAACGAGATCAAGGAAATTCTTGCTCAGATGGGCCTTTCGCTCGGCATGAAGATCGACGAAAACGGCAACCCGCAGCCTGGCCCGACCTCGGTCCTTCCGGCGGCGACGCTGGCAGCGAGCTTCGGTCACTTCGACGATGATGATGAAGAGGACGACGAGGATGATCTCGACGATCTTCAGGGAACCGAAACCGAGAACTTCTAACCAGTACTGGGTCCACGAGGCGGAGTCTCTGCCTTGTGGGCCCATTTTCATGAACTGAACTACGTAGTATCCGACGCCTGCAAAAGCAGGAGTCGAAGGAGATCACAATGCGTCATCGTAATGCCGGATTTAAACTCGGCCGCAATACCAGCCATCGTCGCGCTATGCTGCGCAACCTCGTCACGTCTGTCATTCTGATGGATCGCGTTGAGACCACCATCACCAAGTGCAAGGCTTCGCGCCCGATCGTCGAGAAGATGATCACGCTGGGTAAGAACGGCTCTGTTCATGCACGTCGCCAGGCTCTGGCTTACCTGATGACGCCTGAGTCGGTCGACCGTCTGTTCAATGTCGTTGCGCCGCGCTATGCGAGCCGCAATGGCGGTTACCTGCGCATCACGCGCACTGGCCCGCGCAAGGGCGATGCTGCGGAGCTTGCTTACATTGAGCTCCTCGGAGCCGAGCATGAGCTGAACGAGAAGGCGCAGAAGCGTGCTGAATCTCGCGAGAAGAAGCGCGCTGAGCTGGCGAAGCAGCTTGAAGAGCGTGGAGAGGGCGAGCAGCCTGATCCGAACGCAGAGGTCTAAGGGCAGGGAATAGGGTGCAGCGATCGATTGCTGCTTCTGCCCAAAAGGTAAGAAGGACGCGGCCACCTTGTGGTTCGCGTCCTTTTTCGTGCGCAACAGGTCGGTTGAAAGGATTTGGGAGGCTGGGGCGTTACGTGCTCTTTCGGATATAGATCTCGAGAATGGCGAGACAAAGAGGCATGCCGCGCCTCACTTAACGATGGCGTTATAGCCATCGGCGAGCAGGTGCTGGCGCATGGCGTCTGCGTCTTTGCGGGTGGCGAAGGGACCAACCTGGACGTGGAGCAGGTGGTCCTGGGGCTCGTTACGGATGAAGACGGTGTAGCCCTTCTTCTTAAGCGCGGCGATGAGGGTGTCCGCGTCTTCCTGGTGGGAGACGGCGGCGATCTGGACCATCGTGGTGCCGCTGGAGGTGGCTGTTGGCATAGCAACTGGAGCAGTCGCCGGAGCCTCCGCTGGTGCCTTCAGCGCGACGGGGCGGGCTGCGGGTTTGACGGGTGGCTCAGTGGAGGATGTGACAGGGGCGGTCACGATTTCGCCGTCGGGATCGCTCGGAGTGTTGGGCTTGGCGTCCTGAGGCTGGGTGGTCGCGGCGTGGACGGGGGAGCCGGAGCTACCGGCCGATGGCTTGAAGCTGCTGAAGACTCCGCCCGTGGAAGTAGAAGGCTGTGGTGTGGCCGCAGTGATCGCGGTCTGTACGGACTTTCGGCCCATGGAGTAGCCGAAGCCGAAGAAGATGGCACAGAGCAGGGCGAGGCCGAAGAAGATGCCAAGGATGGTGCCGGTGCCGAGGGAGATCTCGCGGTCTTCCTGATCGATGCGGGTGCGGTCGTGTTCCCGATAGTCGGATACGTCGCGGTCTCTGTCGTGAAGGGTGGCCATGGTAGTTCCTGTTGAAGCCGGAGTGTACGTGGTTCGAAGTTAGGGAACGATTGGAGGTTCGGGTGTATTGGCGACGGCGGGAGCTGGGGCGGCGAAGGTTTTGTTCAGGAGATTCATCAGCTCCATGGGGAGCGGGAAGACGATTGTGGTGTTCTTCTCGACGCCGATCTCGGTGAGGGTCTGGAGGTAGCGGAGCTGGAGGGTCATGGGCTGGGTGGCCATCAGTTCGGCGGCTTCGACGAGCTTAGCGGCGGCGTTGAACTCGCCTTCAGCGTGGATGACCTTGGCGCGGCGTTCTCGTTCGGCCTCGGCCTGCTTGGCCATGGCGCGGAGCATGGACTCGGGCATGTCGACCTGCTTGACTTCGACCGAGACAACCTTCACGCCGAATGGGGCAGTATGGCCGTCGATGATGGTCTGAATACGGAGGTTGAGTTGGTCGCGGTGTGCGAGGATGCCGTCTAGTTCGACTTCGCCGAGTACGGAGCGGAGGGTAGTCTGAGCGAACTGTGAAGTCTGGTAGATGTAGTTCTGGACCTCGATGACCGCCTTGACAGGGTCGATGACCCGCATGGTGACGACGGCGTTTACCTTGAGCGTGACGTTGTCTCTGGTGATGACATCCTGTGGGGGGACTTCCATCGCTTCCTGGCGCATGCTAATGCGGCGGATGCTGTCAATTGGGCGAAAGACGAAGATGACGCCGGGTCCCTGAGCCTGGGGACGGACGATACCAAGGCGGAGGACAACGCCGCGCTCGTATTGGTTGACGATCTGGATGCAGCTGAGGCAGTAAAGGACGATGATGGCGACGATGATCAGCAGGGGCATCTGGCGTTGACCTGTGCATGGTGACCGATGAGGAACGTCGGGTATGCGTAGTCAAGTCTACTCTTGCCGGAGATGGTGGCGAATGTGAAATGACCGCGTGGGGCGTGCCTATTCTGGCTCTCCCTTGGATTTTAGGTGGGTTTATCAGGGATTTTGGGCGGGAAGGTTCGGGCGGTACTGTGGTGTAAGGGTTTGGCGGGTCCTTCGACTTCGCATCTCGCGATGAGGCCGCGAGATGCTTCGTTCAGGATGACGGTTTCTTGGGTAGGGGAAGGAAGGTGGTTCGTGCTTTGCGCGAATGTCCCGCCTTAGCGACGATAAGACCGTTACGAAGATGGGTCCGGGGGGTTATTCGGCGGTGTCGATGGCGTGGACGAGGAGTGTCAGGCCTTCGAGGGCATCAACGCGGACTTGAGAGCCGACCGGCAGAGTTTTTGTTGGGGAGGCGAGGCGGGCTTGCCAGAGTTCGCCGCAGACTTCTACCTGGCCGGTGGGTGCGAGCGGGCTGACGACCGTGGCGATCTGGCGGAGCATCGCGTCGGGGCCTAAGAGGACTTTGTTGCGGCGGGCCTTGAGGGCGATCCCGGCGAGAAAGAAGGAGATGGCTCCGAAGCCGATCCCGGTGGCTAGAGCGGTCGAAAGGTGGACGCGGAGCTCGGGGACCGGGCTGTCGACGAGCGTGGCGAGGCCGAAGACAAGGCAGGCGATTCCTGCGGCGGCGAGGACTCCGTGGCTGGCGAACTTGGCTTCCAGCACGATCATGACGAGGGCGGCGAGGAGCAGGGCGACGGCGGTGTGGCGGAGGGGGAGAAGGTTCAGGCCGAAGCCGGCTAACAGGACGCAGAGAGTGCCGAGAGCGCCGGGGATGATGGTGCCGGGGACGTTGAACTCCAGGTAGATGAGCAGGCCGCCGGCGACCATGAGCAAAATCGCGAGGTCGGGGCTGGCGAGGCGGGTGAGGAGGCGCTCGCGGGTACTTGGGGTATCGGTATGGATGACTGCGTTCTTCAGATGGAGGACGGTGGAGGTGCCGTCGAAGCGCTTGATGGTGCGGCCATCAAGCTGGCGTAGGAGGGTGGCGTCGTCGGGGGAGATGAGGTCGATGAGCTTGAGGTCGAGGGCTTCGGAGTCGCTGTAGGACTTGGAGTTGCGGACGGCGTCTTCGGCGGCGGCGACGTTGCGGCCCCGGCGAGAGACGAAGGAGCGCAGGAAGGCGGCGGTGTCGTTTTCTAGCTTCTCCTTCATGACGGGGTCGAGGGTGGTGCCTTCGACTACCGGGTGGGCAGCTCCGGCGTTAGTGCCGGGGGCCATGGCGGCGATGTCTGCGGATTCAAGGAGAAAGAAGCCTGCGGAGCCGGCCCGGCTGCCGGTGGGGGAGATGTAAACGATGACGGGGACGGGGGAGGATTCGATGGCGGTGACGATGGTTCGGGTGGAGGAGAGCAGGCCGCCGGGGGTGCCCAGGGTGAGGAGTACGGCGCTTGCGTGGGCGGCCTGAGCATCGCGGAGGCCTCGGGCTACGTACTCCTGGGTGATGGGTTGAATGGTGTCGTGGAGGGTGAGCTTCAGGACGGTCGCAGTCTGTGCTCCCCCTGGCAGCGTACCGAAGAAGAGGGTGGCCAGGAAGAAGCTGAGAATCCCACCCATGCGAGAAAGCCGCATGGATGGGGCACCCATTGTTGTGTGGCTGTCTCGATGAGTGCGGTTCGTGCTTCGCACGAATGCCCACCTTAGCGACGATAAAGCCGTCGCGAAGATGGGGCACCCGGCACTTGTGGTTTGAGTCATGGGATGGATTGGCCTCGGGAGATGAGCTGCTGCTTCATCCCGATGGCGGAACCGTTCTTGGGGTCCAGTTTGAGGGCGCTGGTGACGTCGGTGGATGCGGCGGCGAGGTCGTTCTGCTTCAGGTCGAGACGGGCAAGGACCATGTAGGCTGCGGCGTTGGGTGCGAGTTCGAGGGAGGCCTGCGATTCACTACGGGCGTCTGCGTCCGCGCCGCTGCGTTCGCGGACTTGGGCAATGCCGGCTCGGGCCGCTGCCGACTTCGGGTCTCCGGCGAGAGCGGTCTGGAACTCGCGTTCGGCCTCGGGGACGAGGCCCTGAGCAAGGTAGTCGTTTCCGAGCTGGGTGTATTGGGTGGCCTGTTCTGCAGGCGGGAGGGTGGCTAGGCGCATGGCGCGGACCTGGTCGAGCTGGAAGGCCGCCTGTCGAAAGGAGGCCTCGGAGAAGGTGCGACGGATGCGTTCCAAGGGCTCGAAGCCACCCGCTGCGATGGCGTTGGTGAGGGGAGTTCCGGTCAGGTGAAGGTTGGCGGCGATGCGGGATTTGAGCTCGGTGGCCTCGGTGTCGAAGGGGCGGAGCTTGAGGGCAGTGTCGATCTCCGGCTGGGCGTGGGCGGGGTCGCCCTGGCGAAGGATGGCGAGGCCGAGGTTGAAGTGGTAGTCGGGATCATTGGGGTCGGCGGCGATGACCTGGCGGAAGAGGGCGACGGCATCTTTGCCCTGGCGGCTCTGGGCGACGGCCTCGTTGTTGAGGACTTCGGGGAGTGGGAGGCGGGTCGCGACTAGTTCGAACGCCTTCTGGGCGTCGGCATACTTGGCGCTGTTGAAGCGGGCGAGGCCGAGGAAGAAGTTGGCTTCGAGGGTGACGCGGTCGTCGGCGGGAACTTTGGCCAAGGTCGCGGCAGCCTGGTCGTACTGGCGGGCCTGGTACTGGGCCTTACCTAGGGCGAGGAGGGCGGCGGCGAAGTCAGGGGCCTCGTTGACTGAGGCTTGCAAGCGCTTGATGCGGTCGACGGAGCTGGTGGACTCGATGCCGCGGATGAAGTTTTCGAAGGCGCTGAGTTTGGCTCCGCCGGGCGCGGCTAGGAAGGTCTGGAGGGCGACGGGGAACTTGGGGTCGATCTGGCGGGCGATCTTCCAGGCGATGGCGTTCTCGCAGTCGAAGAGCTTGGGGAGTTCGCTGGAGTCTTCGAGCGGGGCGGAGAGGCTGAGTTGCTTCACCTGAAGGACGCGGGCCTGCACGACGATGCGACCGTCGGCAACGTTGTAGTTGCCGACGATGACGTAGTCGGCATCGAGGGTCTGGGCGATGCGGATGGTGGTGGCACGGGTGGGTCTGAAGTCGATGGGGAGGCCCAGGTGATCGAGGGCGAACTGGCGGTCGTCGCGAGTGATGGTGAGGAAGCCGGAGGAGTTGAAGCGGCGGTCGAGGGTGTCGGGGAAGGAGTCGGCGATCCAGTTCAGGGTGGGGTCGCCGGAACGGTTCTCGAAGGGGAGGACGAGGACCAGGCGGCCTGGAGTGGTGGGGTCCGGGGACTGGCTTATGGCAGCGGTGGCGGAGAAGAGGGTGCAGGCGAACAGGAAGAGCGAAGCGCGGAGGCGGTGGAGGTTCGACACCTCTGAAGTATAGTTCGCGGGCGATTTGTTGGTGGGAGATGGGATCGGCATTAGATGCGCGAACGTTTTACGTCCCACCCACGCGGTGAAGCCGCATGGATGGGGCACCCAGCTCTCGGCAGGTGGAGAAGCAGGTCCTTCGACTGCGGGACTCGCGGTGATGCTGCGAGTCCCTTCGCTCAGGATGACAGTTCTCTACTGACAGGAAGAGCGAGGCTCAGCGGGGCGGGTTGAGGCGGGCGTCGACGATGCGGGGGAAGTGGAGGATGGCGGCCCACTCGCCGCCGCGCGAGGTCTTCCAGACGACCTCGCCGTGGAGGATGGCGGCGGCTTCGTTTGGGAGCAGGTCGAGATGGAAGTCGAAGTATTTGGCGTCGTTTGCGGAGTTATGGCGGCTCAAGCTCAAGGCATTCTGCGGAGGTGCCCACTTGGTTGCGAAGAGCAGGGCTGTGTCGTAGCCACTGGGGTCGGAGGCGGCGCGCTGGATCTGGATTAGCGAGAAGTTTTCGATCGCGACGAATTTGTAGGGATGGGTCGTGTAGCCGAGGTCGGGGCGGGAGATCTCGGCGGCGGCTGGCCAGGCGGTGAGGACGGTGGCTTCGGGGTAGTGGGCCTGTAGAAAGTCGATGGCCTGCTGATGGACGACGATCATGTCGCGGTAGGTGAGGTTGTCTTCGGGCGCGAAGGCGTAGGGCGGGTTGATCCAGATCCCCGCCAGGAAGGCGACGGCGGTGAGTCCGGCCAGCCAGAACCACTGTAGGCGGGCCATGTGACTCTGCCAGATGGCAACGCAGATCAGGATGACCAGCGGGTACATCGGGAGCAGGTAGCGGGTGAGAAGCGCACCTCCAAGGATGGAGAACTCGAGGAGGTTGGCGGCGAGGATGACGGAGATTGCGGTGACGACGGGGTGCGAGAGGCGGGCGCGGGGGGCGATGGCCGGCATGAGGATCGCGGCGATGGCGCAGGCCACAGCAACGAACATGTTCATGTGCAGCGTGAGGTGGACGATGCGGTGGTAGAGGCAGAGGAAGATGCGGTAGGCGCTGAGGTTGGCGGTGGCGTTGTAGCGGAGGAACTCGGGGTTGCCGAAGATGAAGCCCGTTTTGAAGCGGTGATAGCCGTACCAGGTGAGGAGCGGCAGAACCGGTGCAGACAAAGCGGCGAACGACTTCAAATGCTTTGTGGCCGGGATCTTCGGGACGGCTCGATTTCGGCTGGCGCGGAGCGCGAGCGAGAGCTCATAAATCGCGAGGGCCAGCGGGGTGACGATGGCGGTCTCTTTCGAGAGAGCGGCGAGGGAGAAGAGCGCGGCGACCTTAAGTTGCGGGCGATCTTCGCTCGGCTCGAGGTACAGGGCGATGGCCCAGAGGGTGAAGGCGGCTGCGAAGATGTCGGCGTGGGCCAGGGTGCTTTGGGCAAACCAGACGGGGTAGATAGCGGTGAGGAGGGTCGCGACCCAGGCGGCTTTCTCGCCGAGCAACGTGCGGGTGAGGCGGAAGACCGCCAGCAGAGCGGCGGCGGCGAAAAGGCAGACCAGGACGCGCGTAGCGAGGATGTGGAAGCCGAAGATCTTCCACCATCCGGCCATGACGATTGTCGGGAGCGGAGGGTGGGCGTTGGTCACGGTCGACTGCGGAATGAGGGTTCCGGTACGGAAGAAGTCGAGCGCGGCGGGGACGTAGTAGCCGCCTTCATCCCAGAAATAAGGGAGACGGAGGAGGGTGAAGTGTGAGACCAGGATTGCGAGGAAGAAGACGGGAAAGAGGACGCAGAGAGCTATCGATTTGTTTGCGGGAGATGGCTGCGCGGGGAAGGTTGGCATCGAGTTTGTTGGCGGAAAGGTGCGGACGGTTCAGGTGATGCGATCGCGTTCGGGCTACTTCGACTGCGGCCCTTGTGATTAAGCTGCAAGGACCCTCGCTTAGGATCACGGCTTGTCCTTGTGTCCGAGAAAGCGGATCCTCCGACTTCGTTGAAGGATGACAGGCAAGGTAGTTGCCGACCAGCTTAGTTGACCGGGCCGCCGCGCTGGGGGATGGGAACGACGAAGCGGGGCTCGCCAGAGTTCTCAGATTTTGGTTCGAGGGCGAGAGCGCCGAAGGTCTGCTCATACTGGGCGAGGTTGTTGCCGAGGACGTTCCAGAGGGCCTTGGCCTGCTGCGGGCTGAGGTAGATGCCCTGGAAGTTTTCGATGGCGACCTGCGACTGCGACTCCTGGTGCATGGTGCCGAAGACGAGGAAGAAGTCCCAGACGCTCATGCGCACCTGGACGCTGTTGGCGTAAGAGCTGCGGTAGTCGGGGGTGCTGGAGAGCTTGAGCTCGGGCTGGTCGGGGTTTGGGTTGTTCGGGTTACTCGGATTACTCAAGGGAATTCTTCTCGCGGGTCGGGTCAGACCGGTGTTGGGTAGATCAGAATTTTGGTGCGAAAGGGGGGACTTGAACCCCCACGGATTGCTCCGCCAGATCCTAAGTCTGGTGCGTCTGCCAATTTCGCCACTTTCGCACTGATTGTAAAGGGTTTAGCTTAGGCTTTCAAAACCCGTCTGTTCGGTGTCCGGTTTGGTGTCCCATTGCTTCCGAAGTTTGCCAGCCTATCAACAGCCGACTGATTGTGATCCGGACTCAGGTGGGCGTACCGCATGGACATCTGTATTGTACTGTGTCCCATGAGTTGAGCAATGGTGCGGATGTCCACACCGGCCATAGCCAACCGGGACGCGAACGTGTGGCGATTCTTGTGCCAGGTGTAATTCGCGATCTTCGCCTCAGCGACGGCAGGGTCAAACCATTCTCGGTGCGCAATCATCGGGGTTTTCTTCGAGTTCAGGAACACGGGACCACTCGGCCCTGACATTTCATAGAGCGTCTTGAGAGCGGTAAGAGCAACGTGGTTCAACGAGATGTGCCGACCGCTTTTTGTGTTCGCTAACTTCCGAACGGTGAGTATCCTGCCGTCAAAGTTGATATCGCTCCAGTGCAGTCGCCATTGCTCAGAGGCTCTCATGCCGGTGTGCAGGCTGATGAGGAACGCAGGCAGATAGGAGGGGTGGCGTGTGGCTAAGACTTTCGTGATTGCTTGCTCCTCATCCAATGTGAGGAACCGGACGCTCAGGTTGTCTTCTGTTTTTCTGCGTATGCGTGATGCGGGGTTGGCGGCAATCTTTCCGTTATCGACTGCAACCCGAAACACGAGAGAGAAACAAGCCTGCCAGCGGTTGGTGGTTGCATCAGTCCAGTCCCGGCTCTCCTTCTCTGTTGTCAGCCACCTTTGGATCTGCTGTTTGGCAATGTCATGGACTTTTCTGTCTCCCCAATCTGCCCTCAGACGCTCAATTTTCAGTTTGAGTTCATGTGTCGACCGTTCGCCGTTTTCTGCCTTGGAGTGTTCAAGAGCATCGTCTAAGAGATCGGAGAACAGGAGAGATTTCCCAGACAGTTCGGGGAGCTTGATGCCCTGTAGCTTCTCCGTCTTTCTCTTGTCCAAAAGAGTCTTCGCGTCGGATTTGCGGCCGACCTTCTCACGGTGTTTCTTATGATCTGAGTCTGTCCACCGAATCCACCAGACGTTGCTGCCCTTATCTCTTTCGTAGACACCGAGGATCTTTTCCATGTGTCGACTGTACACCGGACTCTAAGAATTAGACAGTCTGGTGAAACGGACACTTGAGGCAGAGAGGTAATATACAGCATTTTCCTTGACAGGGGGGAGCCACTGTGAGATTATATGAAAGTCATCTCAATTTGGGGTGACGAGGTAGCGCAGGCGGAGGTAGTTTGCCGAACTAGGCAAAAGATCAAACGAAGTCTCAGGCGTAACTATACAAAGACCTGAGAGACCAGAAGCGGCTGAGTCAGTTCTCCGTAAGCTGAGGTGCAGAACACCGACCTGAGTAAAGGGCGCCCCCCCGGTTCAAGTGGGAATCAAAAAACATCTTGTTTTTGATTGCAGCTTAATTGCTGTGGGAGCTCTATGATTCGTCGCGGTCTTGTCATTCCTGTTCAGGTTACTGAGCAGACGATCCCTGTTCCAACCAAGCTTCTCTATGACCGCAAGTCTGCGGCCTTCACCCTTTCTATTTCTGTTCGCAGTCTTGACTATCTGATTGCAAATAAACGCCTGAACACCATCAAAATGGGTTCCAAGGTCATGGTCTCGCATGGTTCGTTGGTCAAGTTTAGCCGACAGCACCACGCCTCATTGACGGAACAAGACTCACAAAACTCTCGCGAATAGAGAGACAGCCAAACATCGCACTCGATGCGTTCACAGCCCGTTCAGGGCTGCGGACACGCCTGTCTCTTTCACCCTTTGGCCGTTGCCATTCAAGAGGATTTTCTGATGAGTTTTGATATTTCCAGCAGTGTGCAGCAACAGATTCACGCCGACGCTATGATGCGGACGGCTGACTACTATGACGAGTTGGTCCGTACAGACCAGAAGTCATCAACCACAGCCATCACCAGTCTTTCCCCCACATGGATCATGGAAGGCTGCATCTCGGGAGGTATCTGGGGACCGTCAACTCCCCACACAGAGCACGCCTGCGCCGCGAGAGAAGCATACAAGTTCGGTCAACGATTTACAGATCGGATATATCCCTCTGTGGATGGCTCCGCAGATCTAGAGATCCCATCGTACGAAAACAGAAGCCTTGTCTTCGACGAACTTGAGATCAAGGAGAATGAGACTCAGCCCGGATTCATCGGTGTCCAAGTACATGACCGCGATCAGTCAAGGAAGACAACCGCGAGCGCGAACACCAGTGCGTTTGGTGCACGCGACCATGAACCAGACTCGGATCACTTCGAGCAATCGGCCGAGCACGTAACTGAAGACGACTTGAACGCAGATTATGCAAACTATCTCGAAGGTACTGCGACGGCAGAAGACGTTCTGGCTGCCATCACGATTTTCATTCGGGCGAAGCTGACTTGGGGCTTTAAAGAAGCCACTTTTCGCAAGCTCAGCGCAGATGATCTGCTCGGGGTGTTCTGGGCCAAGATGGAAGGTCCCGTCGTTCATAAGAGGTTCAAAGCCGATAAGGAAAGCAAGTTCTCTCATTACGTGAACAGCGCCTGGTCGAACCTTCGGGCTGAAGCCTACAGCAAGATCAAGAAAGATCGAAAGCTCTTTCAGAGCAGCACTCCAGTTCCTTCTGACGATCCAGAAGGCTTTGATCGCTCGGATGAGAACGACTATGCGTTAGATGTCTACACGCGAGCTCAGCACGACACGACTCAGGAAACGGCAAGACTTGAACAGGAAATAAAGCGAAGCCTCTCTGCCACAGGTAAAGCGATTCTGGAAGCCTTACTGGATACTCCTAACAAATCAGAAGTGGCGAGGCGACTCGGTATCAGTCGACACGTCGTTGACCGGGCACAGGAGCGGATGCAAGTGGCTCATGCACGGGCGCTACTGCGTTTGGACTCCGGGAAGGTTGCCTAATGAGCAACATCTATCGGTTCGCTTACCCGACCGTGCCCCACTACCAGATGCCATGCGCTATGACCGGCTGCCTGAAGAGTATGAACCTGGAACAGTTCCGGTTCATACACCTGCTCCATTCTGAAGCCCAGAGGACCAATCGGTCTCAGATCTGTATGAGCCCAGCATTCATCAAGGACCGGACCGGGATTCACAGCACGAATCTCGGAAAGGTCCGCACGGCTCTGCGTGAACTCGGTCTGCTGCTCTTTGAGAAGGTGGGCACGGAATACATTTACACAGTCTGCCATCCTGAAACACGCTTGCCGGTGACAGATCAGACGATGCTTCAGACGATTGACTTAAAACTGGTTTCACCGACAGACCGAATCAAGTACATCTTTGGCATCATCCCCGATGGTCATCACGGAGAAAAGGGCATCACTGGCCGATGTCCTCTACCGAAACACAAGGACGATACTGCATCGTTCACCATGTACCCGGAAACCGGTGCATGGCGGTGCAGAGGTTGCGATCAGAAAGGATCGTTGCTGTCTCTTGAGATCCTTATGTCTGAGGACGGGATGGGAGTCACCGTTGACGACCAGGAGGCTTACAAGCGTGTCAGCACTAAGTTGCGTCGCCTGGGTGCTGGCAGTCGCACCACGGGCGTGCCAAGGGCTTCTGCTGACATTGTGTTTCCTTACACAGATGATGACTACGATGTCCTCTATGAATTCGTTCGCATAAAAGGTTTGAAGTCAAAGACGAGAGTGCGACGGGTTGATCCAGACAGACCAGGGCGCTACATCTGGAACGATGACGGCTGCCGCAGAGTCTTATATCGTTTGCCAGAGGTCAGGGACGCATCCACGGTGGTGGTTGTCGAAGGGGAGCCGGATGTGGAGACCGTCCGAAAACTGCTCTTGAGGGACTGTGACGGAGAGTTCATCGCAGTTACCACGAATCCGTACGGGGCACTCAATTGGCTGCCAGAGTACACGGACACCCTGGCTTTCAAACGGGTGATCCTGCTCGGTGACAATGACGACAAAGGGCGGGCTCACGTTGAGCAGGTGAAAGATTCCTTGGCGGCTGCCGCCATTGAGTTCAAGCATGTCGAACTGCCCGATGAGTTCAAGGATGTTACGGAGTATCTGTGTGTCTTTGACCCCGGCTGCCTGACAGAACTGATCGGCAGTGACTGGGTAACGCTGGTAGACAAGACCTACTCCCTTCTATAGGCAGATTGGCTATAAACAAAGACTTATTTGTTTATAGCCAATCTGTGATCCTGAAAACCTTTGTCACCATTGGGGATTGTAGACTTCGCTCCATTGTTAAGGATTGTGTCTTTGTATTGGCTGTTGCTCTTGCTGTTGCTTGTTCTTTGCTAACAGTTCTGTTCGTTCGGAGAATGCAATCTACAAGTCATGCTGAACCAGTACAGCATCGGCGGAAAGTATAGAAAATGTTGAGATGGTCTGCTAGGTGACTCTATCCGCTCGGACAATCCAGACTTCCAACACCACGTGTTTGTGTGCAGAGCCCATCCATCACTACCGAAAATAGACCGCGCATATTTCATAACTCTGCCGTCTATACCAATAGAGGGGTAAATAATCCCACTCTCTTGTTCTGGCTGGGGTTGTGATCCTCATCAGAGTCACAACCCCGTTTTACAAAGAAAGTGAGGCACGGATGCAGTCAAAACCTCTCAGCAAATATGAAGTATCTCGCCGTCTCATTACCCTCTACATCGAACACATTGAAAGCCTCTACGCCGACAATCCTAAAGACGCAGAGAAGCTGGTGACGATCTTGAAGGTTTACAAGCATTCTCTGAAGAGGCGAACCAAACCTCAGCCGGTTGACTTCGACTGGCTCTGGCTGCTGAAACACAACTTGAGGCAGGCAGAGAACGTCCTGGTAGAGATCCTAGAGAACGAACCCGAACTAATGCTGGGTTGGTTCATGGGCTGCAAGGCAACAAACCCGGCGCAGCATCTCAGCAATGTGCTGACCGAAATCATCCTAGAGTTCACGAAAGAGATCATGCAGACCGAGTCTATGTTCCCTCATCTGAAAGCAGAATTTGACAAAGAACGCGCGGAATACCGGCTCGCGAAGGCTGAGTACGAGGATCTATCGAATTATGACTGAAGCAAGCCCAACATCATTAGCCACGTGTGCATTGCGTCTTTACCAACACATCTTGTCTCTGGCGAAAAGGAAGAACCGAACCGAGGTCGGAATCGCTCATGCAAGGGCAGCAGAGATCGCAGGCTGCACTCGCATCGAGTTGAGGTCTGTGCACGATGGGTTCAGAACGAGCAAGCTGCTTGGCTGCAAGCGAACCAAGCACACCTTTCATTACCAACTGCCGACAACGATCAAGCCCTGATCCACGGCCTAGACATTCACCATGAGGACTTCCTGCCCTCTTGGTGGTAGGGCTGGAGCTTTACCGCTGGATTAGTCACCTGGCGGTCTTCGGCCAGCCCGCACGCTCCGAGGGTGACTCGCACCTTCGGGGCAAGTATTGGGACAGTTGAGCTTCGATGCTCCTGTCCCATTTTCATTGCACACTATGCAAACAGATTGAACTCTCCACCATCGTGTCTACAGGCGCGACGGAGAAGGGGCAGCGACTGTCTGCAAGTCCTGCCCTTGATATTGACATTGCTCCGACCGCACATCGGGGTAATAACGGCTGGCCTCTTCAGGCGGATGAACGCACCATCTGCTCTGGTCTCCGCCAGCCGGTGACAACGCGGGCGAGTGACGGCGCAACAAGCCTCCTCGCCCGATGTCATCCTTCAACGCCCAGCAATCCATTCGGAAGGGTAGGCGGTCGACTAAGCACCATGCTTTTTAGCTAGGAACCGACGCCCAAGCTTCTAATTTACTCGCAACTGATCAGGAAAAAAATGCAAAGCACTTCCCACAGTCACATGAGGGCGAACACACTTGTGTTTCAGGGGTTTTGAGGCAGTGATTGCTGTTGAATAGACGAATCCTGCACAGAAAAGGATGCAAAGAAACAATGCCAACACCACGCAAATCTTTATCGCAATTAGCAGTATCCGGCACGCTCGGAAAGAATCTAGGCCGATATCAGAGCCGAATTGCAGCCCAGCCTAACTTCATCCGGCCTGTCGGCAAGGCACCGCCTCATCTCACTCCTGGTGAACGGGCAGTCTGGGCAGAACTTGTGAGGGCTGCTCCACCTGGCTTACTGCAACGAAGTGACCGTCTGGTCCTGGAAGTTCTTAGCAAGCTGGTTGTTCGGATGCGTACTTCATCGGACCCAAAGAGTTCTGAACTCAACAGCCTTGTCAACGTCCTAACCAAGATGGGGCTTACCCCTGTCGACCGAACCAAGCTCAATCTTGAGTCTCCTCCCGAACCCTCTGCACAAGCTGCGGAGGATGCACGGTGGGCAGAACTCGATGAGCTTGACTGATCCCTATTCCTGAAAGATGTGCCTATGCAAATACAAACCCTCGGGCTGTCACCGCCTGAGCGAAGAGCTACGCCTCTCGATAATCCTGCCAACAGTCTGAACAGTCCTGCCAATTGGGGCTGGCTATCTGGTGGTCGCGAGTCGGCAGCCGGCGAACTCATCAACGATCAAACCGCCCTTCAGATCACCACAGTGTTTTCCTGCATTCGTGTATTGGCTGAGTCGGTTGCCAGCCTTCCGGTGAAGCTCTTCACCATCACTGATAAGGGCAGAATACAAGAGCTCAACAGCCCAATCCATTACCTGCTCTCCGTTTCTCCAAATGAGGAGATGAGCAGCTTCACTCTGTTCGAGACCCTGATGTGTCATCTTGCCCTGACCGGCAATGGTTACGTCCAGATTCAACGGAGTCCAGACGGCTCACCCTTAGCTCTATGGCCTCTCAGTCCTCGTCTTACTGTCCCTGTACGGCTTCCTAACGGAACACTGGCATACAAGACTACGGACGGTGAGGCGGGTGGGCAGAGTCGCATCCTGGCAGCTAAAGACGTGATCCACGTCCCTCTCACCAGTTGGGACGGTCTGGTCGGCATGTCCCCGATCATGCAGGCGAAGCAGAGCCTCGGCCTAGCTGCGGCTGCCGAGAAGTTTGGTGCAAGGTTATTTGCAAACTCTGCCGTGCCTCAGCTTGCCATAACCACGACAAACAAATTCAAGCCCGAAGACAAAGCCAAGATGAGGCAGGACTGGGAAGCACTTCACTCAGGTTCTAGCCAGCATCGGATAGCGGTTCTGGACCAGGATCTGAAGATCGAGAAACTGAGCATCACTCCTGAAGAGGGGCAGTTCCTCGAAACCCGGCATTACACGCGAGCCGACATCGCAGCCTTGTTCAGGGTTCCTGCCCACATGGTGGGTGAACTTCAGAAGCTCTCCAACAGCAACACCGAAAATATGAACCTCAGCTTTGTGGTCGATACCTTGCGTCCCTACCTTAGCCGAATTGAGGCAGAACTAGCTCGGAAGCTACTTCCTAGAGAGACCGGCAAGGTTAGCAGCCTCACAGTCCAGTTCGATGTGACAGAGCGTCTACGGGGCGACTATGCCTCACAGACAGCGGGCGCAGCAGCAGGGCGCATCGGTGGCTGGCTCACTGGCAATGATGTACGCCGTTCGATGGGCTTCAACGAAGCCGGACCCGAACTAGATGTTTACCTGGTGCCGGTTAACTATCAGAACGCGGACAGGCTACTCAATGAATCTGCCCCGACAGAAACGGTTGTGAACAATGCCTCATAAGAAAGAACTGAGATATCAAGCAGCAAAGGAACTTCGGGTGCAGTCTGGTCCTGACGGTTCCCGCACCATATCCGGTTACGCGATCCGATACAACGAACCCAGCGTGGATATGGGGTTCACTGAGGTCGTTGCACCAGGTGCCGTTACGGACTCACTTAGGCAGAATCCTAGCGTGCTATGTCTCCGGGATCACGATCCCACCCTGCTCATGGGCAGGACGACAGCAAAGACACTCACATTGACTGAAGATGCAAATGGACTTCGATTCGTCTGCAAGCTCCCCAACACTTCGCAGGCGAACGACCTGGCTGAGTCTATCGACCGTGGGGATCTCGACGGCGTGTCCTTCGGGTTCAGCGTGCCGAATGGTGGAGACAAGTGGTCCAGTGACAGCAAGGGCAACGTCACGCGAACTCTTCTCAAGATCAATTTGGCAGAGATCAGTCCATGTTCATTCCCGGCCTATCCGTCAACCTCGGTCTCAATCCGTTCCTGTCCATCTGAACTCCGAACACTGCTCAAACGATCAGAGGACGATGATGGGGAAGACGAGGATGGTTGCGGGTGTGACTGTGCTGAATGCCTGAACGGAGATTGTGCAGACTGCTCTGATCCTGATTGCACGGACGAAGACTGTGAACACGGCGACGACTCAGCCCGCTCCGTTCATCTCTGGAAGCTTGAACTCCGAATCGCACTAGCCAACCGGCTTTAGACCTAACAAACAACACTGCCTGGACTCACATCCGCATTTGCGGGTGATGGCCGTCTAGCGCCTCACGAAAGACAAGGAACCCAACATGGCAACTCTTATCGAACTCAAGCAGAACCGTAACAAACTTCTCACGGACGCACAGCAGATCCTCACCAGCAAGGCTGCGAACGCTGAAACCCGTATCGCAGCAAACAAGATGATTGCCGACGCGGACGAACTGGATGTGCAGATCGGACTTGAGGAACGCATCGCCAAGACTCAGAGTGAGGAACGCAACAGCACCCGGCCTCCACGGTCGCAGCCTGGAGACCAAGGCATCCCGGCAGATGCAGAGAAACAGAAGATGGCCTTCCGGGACTGGATGCGTACCGGCCACGTATCACAGGAGAACCGCTCTTATCTGCGACAGGCTGAAACTCGCGACCTGGGTGTCGGCACGACTGCTCCGATCACCGCTGGCGCTGTACTGGTGCCGTCTGGCTTCGATCCTCAGCTTCACATATCACAGAAGTCCTACGGTGCGCTAGTTGGGGCAGTGAGGCAGTTCAAAACGGACGACGGACGTAGCCTTAAGGTCAGTCTTGCCGACGATACGGCGCAAGGTCTCACGGTGATCGGTGAAGCCATTGCAGTGACCGAGAACGATCCGAACCTCTCTGGCTTCACCAGCAACGTCGACGAGCTCACCACTGGACTCGTGAAGGTCAGCAATTCGTTGTTACAGGACTCAGCCTTTGATGTCGATGACTTCATCCAGAACACCTTCGCAGCCCGCTATTACAAGGGTCTGTCGAAGATGATCTCGATTGGCAACGGTTCGAACATCGCGGCCATTACGGCAGGTGCAACCCTCGGAGCAACTTCGACTGCTCCCACAGTATTGGACCTGCCCTCTCTGATTGCAATCTACGGCGCGTTGGACGCGGCTTATTTGGAAAATGCGAGCTGGTTGATGAGTTCCACGGTGAGGTCAGGACTCATGGGTCTGACCGACAATTATGGTCATCCGATTCTGCAAGCCGATCTAACTGGGCAGCCGTTCAATGCCCTGTTCGGTCGTCCAATCGTTCTGAGCCCCTTCATGCCATCGGTTGCTGCTACGACAGTGCCGATCCTGTTCGGTGATCTCACCAGCTATACGCTTCGCACGGTCGCAGGCGGCTTGCAGGTTGTCAGGCTCACGGAACGGTACGCGGAATTAAATGAGACTGGATTTATTGGTTATACCCGTGCAGGTGGATACAACACCTCGCAGGCTGCATCGCCTTCGATTGTCAGCCTCAAGATGCATTCGTAAACTGGATCGTACGATACCCAGTCCCCACCATCCCTAGAGGATGGTGGGGTTTTTCTTCGTTACGTTCCAATTGATGTCGGCTCAGCACTCACCGCGGGGTTGTAGTAGGGGACTTCCACGGGAAAGGTCACACACTGCGGGCAATATCTAGAATGATTGATAAGACGAATCAATGCCTCTAGACGTTCTATCTGTTTCAGCAAGTCGACAGGATCCTCTTCAAGATGTCGCCCCGGGGGCAGCATCACTCCTATGCCGTCATCTTTGTTCGCATTCCAGCTACGTAGTAAGAATACCTGTCTATCGCAATTAGCTCGCAGTGTTCCGACAAGCTCCTCTTTGAGGTTTCTGAAATGTAAGAGCTTAAAGTCTCGTTCTTTCCGTTCGGTCTCGTTCAAAAACTCGGGTGGTAATTCATAACGTTCGGATCTGAGTAAAGGTATTTCCATAATTCTCCTGATAAGTCAGTTCATTTTGCTTTACAGATGCTACGCCGAAGCGAGAATCAGCGTGTCTATTGGCAGAGGTAAGCCGACAGGCTTTTCTCTCTCCTATCCATCCTTTTGTAGATCCGTTCCATATCGCGCTTATCGGTTGGTGTCAGTGTCTTCACAGCCTTCAATGCCAGGAACGGACGTAGGCGATCAGCCTCCTGCTGGATAAGCATTGCTTCGGTCATGACGCGGGTGGACAACTGAATATAAGGATCACGGCTCATGTCTCGCATTGTGTGGCCTCTTGGGCAGGATGGGTTCGGTCTAAAATTGACAGTATCCCGACGAATTCATGATGTCAAGGTGTAAGCCGCTGAAAATAAGTCACTTATGTCAATAAATTTGTTGCTGTATAGGATTTAAAAACTACAGAATCAGAGAGATAGTTGTGCAAGCATGAGCAGAAAATAATTCTCAGACGAGGGGATAAACTCATGTATGGCCAATCACGAGGAAGAACTCTTGAATGAAGACCCATCGGGTTACGATCCAGGTGCTCCAACGGCAGACGACTTCTACGCCTGTCCCATCGGTGTGGCTCTGTGGGAGCAGTACCGGGCAGGGCATCCAGATGCACAAGCCGAACCGCCTGCCCTTCCTGAAAGCCTGCCCGATGCTGTTGAGTATTGGGCGCACGCGAACTCTTGTGATGACTGTAACGAGGTATAGCCATGTGTGGACGCTACTATCGCCGTTCTGATAAACAACGTATCGCCGAAGCTTTCCGCCTCGGCAAGCTGGCAGAGTTGCCCCTTGAGGTTGCGCCATCCTTCAACATCGCGCCGACAACCATGCAGCCCGTCATAGTCGCCGACCGTGACACCGGGGAACGCACCATGCGCGTCATGCGTTGGGGTTTGATTCCGGTCTGGGCCAAAGATCCGAAGGCAATGGGGCTTAGCACGATCAACGCGAAGGCAGAAGGGCTTATGGAAAAACCTATGTGGCGCACGCCTTTCAAGAAGCGTCGGTGCCTAGTGCCGGCTGACGGCTTCTATGAGTGGAAGAAGCTCGACGCGAAGACAAAGCAGCCTTACGCCTTCCGGCTCAAGGATAACCAGCCATTAGCCTTCGGCGGCGTGTGGGAGCACTGGAAGGCTCTGGACGGCTCTCTGGAGTGGGATACGTTCTCCATCATCACCACGGAGCCGAACGAACTCACGGCAAGCGTCCACAATCGAATGCCGGTCATCCTGAAGCCGTCGGACTATGAACGCTGGCTGGACACAACGGACCTGGAACGTCCCCCGGTCGATCTCCTACGCCCCTACGATGCCGACCTGATGTCGGCGCACGCAGTGGACCCGCGTGTAGGCAATGTGAGGAACAACGAGCCCGGCTTATGCGAGGCGTTTGAGTGTCCGCCGAATTCAGCATGACATTCATCGTTACTCAGGCACTTTGCCTCAGAATGCATCGTTACTCAGGCACTTTGCCTCAGAATGCTAGGGAGGAAGGTTTTGGCCACGCGCAGGTTCGTTGATCTGCGATGGTAACGTCTGCACGTAGATCCCGTAAACCTGGCATCTCCGTTATCGTGCTTTAGCCGTAGCCAATGCCAGTAATGTTCTTTTTCCTAGGTCCGTGGGAGCCCAGAAGAGTGACTGCCCCCCATTCGTTGTTGGTTGCATTTCGACCTTCGCAAGATTCAACGCAATAAATTGAAGCTTTACCCGTTGAAAAGAATGGGGGTGGGGTGTCCAACTTGTCAGCAAAGTTTTGCCTGTCTCTCGATACAGCTCCTTTAGGGCTAATTCAAACTGGCTATACATGTGATGATCGTTGGGACATCCCAATATATGGGGACCGAGCCTCTCAAAAAGTTGCCCCCAAGTCACCGTGAATCTCCATTGCATGGAAGCCTGGTAGTTGCTACTACGATGAGTTCCTGTGAACTCAACCGGATCCTCTAAGGAGGCTAGATCGGCGACGACCGGCATGGCTTGCCTGAGTTGTTCTTCGAGTTCACCATTACGTCGCTGAAGATTTACGAGGTCCGAAAGGATGTCGGAGGCAGCAATTTGATCCGCCCTGACCCAACCCACAGCCGGCTGGGTCTTCATCGCGTGGACGAGACTTATTGTGACGGCACCCGGCAGATCTTTAGGGTCTTTCCACATCTTAACCATTTTGCCTGTTTTGGCTCTATCCCTGAATCGATCAAGCTTCTCTCTCAGCGCGGGATCTGCTTCGGACTTGTCAAAGGGGATAGAACCCGGAGCCTCGTGAATAAAAGACATAACGGGCAGCCCTTTATTCAAGGCGTAGTCATATTCTTTTTCGGTATAACTCAAGCCTTCAGGTGTAGTAGAGCCATACCGACCGCCAACGATAAGCACGTAATAATCGCAATCGTCGATCACACCTTTGATAAAAGTAAACTGTTCCTCATTTGAGGCCGGAAAGAGTTCCATGACGGAAGGGATGCAGTTCATCTCCAAAAGAGCTTGTATGACCGCCCGTCGCTCATCCATGAGGTCCGCATAAGTCGAACTGACGAACACCTGATAGCGTTTGTTTTCCATAGGAGTCCTGAGTGTTGAGATGCCAGTCTAGCAGTATGTCCGTAGGAGCAGAACAAGCCCTAAATCGGCGAAGGTGTCTTGCCCTGGCTGCGGAGAACTCTGTTAGCCAGGGTCTCCAGTCGATCCGCAAGTTTTAGGGCTTGCTCAGGCGATATCGCCAACTGAACGCAGTCCAATTCGCCCTTTGCTAGGGAATCGGGCGTTGCGGCGAAGAGCAATTGCGCAAAGATACCCACATCAAACTTGTCGATGTTCCACGTTATAAGCGGCATCATCGATATCTCGCCTTTTTCGTTGCGCAGGTATTTGTCGTCTTCCATAAGGCCCTCTCCTGTCATTTCTCTAACACTTTAGCCCGAACCCTCCGAAACACCCGATTGTAAATCTCATGCGCCAACTCTACTGATTCGTCTATTGCGGCACTGGTGGGAATCACGCGGACGTTGACGTGCTTCTCGCGTGCCAACCGAATCCCCGCAATGAGGCACGCACCGAGGTAGACCATGCTTCGGTTGAGGCGAGGCATGTTGGCATCAGGATCGAACATTGCGGGCACCTGTCTTTAGCTTCACATACTGTTCCGTGGTCAGGTTGAGCCAAGCTGAACCCCTCCCGAGGCTAATCCCATGCTCAATCGCCTGTCGGTCAGCCAAAACCTTGCCAGCCCCACCACGCAACGCCATCTCGATCACTTTTATGGAGTCCTGGAAGATCATCTGACGGGGCAGAGGTGTCTTCAGGTCCTCTTCAAGGAACGTGACCCTCCAGCCATTGGGCATCAACATGAAGTGCATATAGACCCTGCGTCTGGGCTCGCAGCGTCCGCAGTACCGTTCACCGCCCGGCCACTGTCCCGCGTCAATGGGAGTCCTGCAGTTGCAGCAGATCTTACCTGCCAACCGTTGCCGGGTTGTCGATGACCGCTCCCCGCCCATGTGCAGAGTGTAGGCGAAGACAAGGCGAAAGTCATCCACGGGTCATCGTAATTTCCGATAACCTCGACTTTCGAGCAGGTACACTCTTCCAGAGCAATGACGCACATGAAAAAGCGCGGCTGGCTGGGTCTCTATCTTCTTCAGGGGACCGTAGTGTTGATGTTCCTGGCATTCCCCTTCGTCGTCGGGGAGGCGACCACCAAGTTGCTGGGTGATCGCTGGTTCTTGCCTGTCACCTTTGTGTACGGGGCGCTATGGCTCAATCAAGGCCGTCTGCTTGGGAAATGGACATGCCCCCGTTGCGAGCGAAGCTTTCTTCGCAGTGACAAGTCAACGGTATCTATGCCCTTCCGGCTGCGATGTGCCAACTGCGGCTTTCGGCTCGGCTCGGTCAGGACATCCGCTCAAGGCGTCTGAAGTTTCCCATAACACCGACTTTCGAGGAGCTATGAAGCACAGGGATAGTCATCAAGCGATCACGACGAGATAAATTGTCTCCATGCAGCGAATGACACTTCGCATCACCTCTTTCGTCGTTCTCTTCCTTGCCGCATTCAATTTTGGATGCCATCGGTCAGGGCCACTTCCCGGACGAGGTGGTGAATGGCTCATGATGACTCAGCATGAGAGACAGATTTTTGTCTCTGCCTATCTCGACGGAACTGGAGCTGGAACATCTGATCTTTGCAAGGATTTGGAAAACAACGTGGTCATCCTCAAAATGAAGGACACCGTAGCTCCTTCGGATCACCCATGCATTCATTTCCGACCCCAATTCACCCACGGAAAGACGGATGCCCTGGCCACCTACAACTACGCTGACCCATATGTGGCGATCATCGACGGTTTCTACAAGCATTCAGAATGCAGGGCAATGCCCTATACCGCGATCATGCAACATCTGAACGATGCGGAGTTCAAATCAAGCGAAGACTTGTATAGGCTCGTACGCTCTGGCGATGCTTCATGGGGCGCATTTTCAGGCTTCGAAGGGATCGAGAAGTGTTACGGTGCAGATCGAAAGCGCTGAGTGCGCGGAAAACGGCGTTTGCGGAAACTACGTCCGACTGCCGCGCATTCAGTTGACGTATTCCAGGATTTGCTCGGTGAATCCTGCCGCTCTCAACACGGAGGGTTCTACATCCGAATGTAAAACCAGCATGGCAATGTTGCCGTCCAAATCGGTGTTAAGCGCCTCGGCTATCTCGCCGGGAGAAGCGATTTCAACATAAGCCAGTTCGGTAAGGCAGTGTGCCTTCGATTCATAAACCTTGAACCAACTGCGAGACGGCGATTCTGGGGCGAGTACACACACTTTGTAACCTTCGTGAGTCTGGGTGATGAGCAAGCGGACATTCATACCGAAAGTATAGGAAAGAGAGATGAATCTGAGAACAGGCTTCGGTCGGCTAAAGCCTATGCTGCACCTCGGTTGAGCACGGCCATCGCATTCCTCAGACTGGAGTGATCCATGTGAGCATACCGGGCAGCCGTTGCAATCGTCTTGTGACCCGTCTCGTATAGGCGAAGCATGAGCGAAGGCACAGAAGCTGTATTTTCAGCATTCAGGACGCGTTATCCACAGTAATCGTATGGGATTTGCACAAAGAATTGCGTTGCACCGAAGTTGGTGCTTCCTATAATGGAAGCTGGCGAGGATGGATAGCCTCCAAACCTCACCTGCTGTTCCTTGCCTCACTCGTCCTCGGACCGGAGGCGGTCTCCAAAACCGCCTCCGGGGCGCGTGATAGCAATTTGCCTACATGCCCATTTTGCTATTGTGGCTGGGTGGTGTCAACAGAACACACCGTGGCTGCCTTTAGCAACTTTGATCGTCTTTTCGAGCCCGACATCAGCGTGGGTCAGTTGGCCCAAATTTTGGTGTCCGCTTTGGTGTCCTTTTGCTTCTGGCTTTGCTGCCATCGATTGCGAATTCCTGCAAGGCCGGATTCTCATAAACCAATAGAATCATGCACTTTGCGATTTGCTGCGACCTAATGCAGTGGGCTGAAACAGGCTGAAACGGTTCCTAAGTCTGGTGCGTCTGCCAATTTCGCCACTTTCGCACTTCCATGGGACCTCTCTATTGTACTGTGTGCGATCGGCTGCGCAATCCACCGGGTGATGGCGCGAGGTAACAACCCGAAGTGTTGCCGACTGAAGGCATTTGCTGTTTTATTGCACAGCTTTCTTGAAGCGCGGCGTAACTTGGACTCACTGTTGATTGGGTTATCGCAAAGGGAGAATGTATGAAGAGGCTATTGAGAGCAGGTTCAGGTTTCGGATTGGGGGTTTTACTCACTGTTTGTATAACGGCTAGTTCGCAACAGAAGCCTGCTGTTTCAGAGCGGTCAACCGTCACCCAAAGTGCTGCCGCAGCCACTCCCGCAGCGACGACTGCCATTCCTGTAACAACCCCTGGAGGCACGGCTGGCCTGATGCCGGTATGGACGGGCACGTCGACGATCGGAAATTCGATCGTCTACCAGACGGCGAACGGGATCGGGATTGGACGCTTCCCCAACGCCACGCTCGACATTGGCGGGACATCGACTTTTCGCGGGTCGATGGGAGTCTCGCGAGCTGGCGATGCGACAACTTCGGCCGGGGCGAACTCTTTCCCGATCCTGATGCAGTCGTCGGTCTACAACACCACGCTTGGCAAGAATGTACTTCCTTACTTTCAGCTTGAGACCGAGGCGGCGGCCAACAACACGGCGAACGCGGGGGCAACGCTGAACTTTCTCTATTACAGCGGCGTAGGTGCCGCGCCGAGCGAGAGCGGGCTATATTTCAACGGCAATGGGACGATCCATTTCGCTGCCGGACAGACCTTCCCGATCACGACCGGAGCGACTGGTCCCGCTGGACCTAAGGGGCCGGCCGGTCCTGCGGGGCCGCAAGGTCCGACTGGGCCCGCAGGCCCCACTGGTAGCGTGCCCGCAAATCTAACCGCGATCTCAGGACAGTTGAGCACGACGAACGGTGTCGCTTATCTGGGCTCTGACCGTTTCGTCTTTCCGGGTAGCTGCGTGATTGGAGATGTCTTTCTCTCGGTGAACGGATACGGGTCCGGCAATGCCTTACCGGCCGACGGTAGATTGGTCCCAATCCAAAACAACACGGCCCTGTTCTCGCTGATCGGAATCAACTTTGGCGGCAACGGAACCTCGAACTACGCGTTGCCGGATCTCCGTGCGTTCGCGCCAAAAGGAATGCAGTACTCGATCTGTCTCAACGGAACCTTTCCTTCCGAGAACTAGGCCTGCCTGTGTCCGAGAGTGGTCGGCATCCGCGCGGATGAGATAATTTTCTTTCGCGCGGAAAACCTGCGCTCGCGATAGAGGCAAAGATTGAAGAAGGCATTGATTACAGGAGTTACGGGACAGGATGGAGCGTACCTGGCGGAGTTTCTGCTGGCGAAAGGGTACGAGGTACACGGGATCAAAAGGCGATCGTCGCTGTTCAACACGGCGCGGATCGACCACATCTATGAGGACCCGCACCAACCGCACCCTCACTTCATCCTGCACTACGGCGACATGACGGATTCCACGTCGCTCATTCACATCGTCCAGAAGGTGCAGCCGGACGAGATCTACAACCTTGCGGCGCAGTCGCACGTGCAGGTGTCGTTCGAGCAGCCGGAGTATACGGCGAACGCGGACGGTCTCGGTGTTCTGCGGCTGCTGGAGGCAATCCGGATCCTGGGCCTCGAGAAGAAAACCCGGTTCTATCAGGCGAGCACGTCGGAGCTTTACGGGTTGGTGCAGGAGATTCCGCAGAGCGAGAATACGCCGTTCTATCCGCGCTCTCCCTATGCTGTGGCGAAGATGTATGGATACTGGATCGTGGTGAACTACCGCGAGGCGTACGGAATGTATGCGTGCAACGGAATCCTCTTCAACCATGAGTCGCCACTGCGCGGAGAGACGTTTGTGACGCGGAAGATTACGCGAGGACTGGCGCGGATCAAGGTGGGTCTGCAGAAGGAGCTGTTTCTGGGCAATCTGGATGCGCTGCGCGACTGGGGACATGCGCGCGACTACATCGAGATGCAGTGGCTGATGCTCCAGCAGGAGAAGCCGCAGGACTATGTGATTGCAACTGGAGTCCAGCATAGCGTGCGGGAGTTCGTAAAGCGGTGCGCGGAGTTGCTAGAGTTGGAGCTGGCGTGGCAGGGTTCAGGCGTGGATGAGAAGGCTCTCGACAAGGATGGCAACGTCATCGTTGGAGTCGATCCGAGATATTTTCGACCTTCCGAGGTGGAGACGTTGCTGGGTGACCCGGGCAAGGCGTGCCGCGAACTGGGTTGGACACCGAAGACGAGCTTCGACGAACTGGTGCGGGAGATGGTGGAGGCAGACTTGAAGTCCGCCGAGCGGGATGCTCTGGTGCGGCTGCACGGCTTCGACGCTTATAACGTGCGGGAGAATTGATCTTGGCCGAGCGTTTTATGGACAAGGGCAGCAGGATCTATATCGCCGGGCATCGCGGGCTGGTGGGGTCGGCGATCGTGCGGGGGCTGGAGACGGCGGGGTATTCGAGCCTGCTGCTGCGAACGCGCGCGGAGCTCGACCTGACGGACCAGGGTGCGGTGGCGGAGTTCTTCGCGGCGGAGAAGCCGGAGTTTGTGTTTCTGGCAGCGGCGAAGGTGGGCGGTATACTCGCGAACGATACGTATCCGGCGGACTTTATCCGCGAGAACCTGGTGATGGAGACGAACGTCATCGAGGCGAGCCGGCAGGCTGATGTGAAGCGGCTGCTGTTCCTTGGATCATCGTGTATCTATCCGAAGCTTGCGCCGCAGCCGATGCCGGAGTCTTGCCTGCTGACGGGGCCGCTGGAGCCGACGAACCGGGCGTATGCGCTGGCGAAGATCGCGGGCATCGAGATGTGCTGGGCCTACAACCGGCAGTATGGGACGCGGTACCTTGCGGCGATGCCGACGAATCTCTATGGGCCGGGGGACAACTTCGACCTGAATACATCGCATGTGCTACCGGCATTGATGCGGAAGACGGCGGACGCGGTGAAGTCAAGCGCTTCGACCGTAACGGTTTGGGGGAGCGGAACGCCGCGGCGAGAGTTGCTTTACTCTGATGATGTGGCCGAGGCCTGTTTGTTCCTGATGAACCTCGATGACGAGAAGTTCGGGACGCTATTGGTTGAAGACGTACCGCCGCTGATCAATATCGGGACGGGCGAGGATGTGACGATTCGCGAACTAGCGGAGACCGTAGCCCGGGTGCTGGGGTTTGCCGGGGAGCTGGTCTTCGATAGCAACAAGCCCGATGGGACACCGCGGAAGTTGATGGACGTGACTCGGCTGCATGGGCTGGGGTGGCGGCATCGGACGGAGCTTGAGGATGGGATTCGTCGGACGTGGGAACTGGTGCGGGAGCAGTTGTAACGAATCCGTCTGCGGATTCTTTTAAAGATTCGAGCGGTCTGGGTGACGTAAGCGATCCTCGCTTCCAATCCTGAGATCCTTCGCCTGCGTTTGGCGCAAGTGCGCGCCAAACTTCGCTCAGGATGACGGCGTTTGCTGGCTGGTGGGGTATCTTAGGCAGTAACAGCAAATCACATCCATAGGAGTTCTTCATGTTCAAGTTGCGTTCTGCCGCGATTGCGGTGGCAATGGTTGGCGTTTCGTATGCGGCGCAGGCACAGGGTGTCGAGGTGAAGCATTTGCAACCAAACCCCAAGGCTGCGATTGCGAGTGGGGTGTGGGCGGGCGACACACTTTATTTGAGCGGACAGTTGGCAGATCCGGTCACGCCTGAAGACAAGGCGAAGGGAACTCCGGCAGTCTATGGCGATACCGAACAGCAGGCGATGTCGGAGCTGAACAAGATTCAGGCGCTGCTGAAGGAGCAGGGGCTGGACATGAAGGACGTGGTGAAGATGACCGTGTTCATGGCAGGCGATCCTGCAAAAGGCAACAAGCTGGACTTCGCTGGGATGATGGCTTCGTACACGAAGTTCTTCGGGACCAAGGAACAGCCGAACAAGCCGGCGCGGTCGGCGATGCAGGTTGCGGCTCTGGCGGCACCGTGGGCGCTGCTGGAGATTGAAGTGATCGCGGTGCGGTCTAAGTAAGGGAGTTGGGAATAGGGAGTAGACGGCCAAGACCCGTCCGTGGCGATATGCGCCGTGGGCGGGTCTGCTATTTGTGGGCAGGCGCTACACTGGATCTAAGACCCTGATGCGCCTGCTGACCCGGTATATCCTTCGCGAAGTTTCGTCCCATGCGGTGCTGGGCGGGGTGCTGTTCACCTTTGTGCTGTTCATGCAGCATCTCTCGGACATTCTGGGGCTGGCGGTGCGAAACTCGGCGAGTCTCGCTGATGTCTGCCGGATCATCCTGTACATGCTGCCGAATACGCTGACTGTGACGATCCCGATGGCGATCCTCGTGGGGATTCTGCTGGGATTGAGCCGGCTGGCGGCCGATAGCGAAATCACTGCGATGCGCGCGAGTGGGATGGGCGTGCTGGGGTTCGTACGGATCGTTTCTATCCTGGCGGCGCTGGGCATGGCAGCGGGGCTGGTGAACTCGATCTGGCTTGCACCCAGGTCGGCGGCGGCGCTGCTGGGGCTCGAGAACTCGTTGAAGTCGAGCCAGGCTTCGTTCGAAGTGCAGCCACGGGTCTTCTATGAGGACCTGAAGAACTACGTGCTCTATGTGCAGGAAGTGAAGCCGGCGTTGGGCGGAGCTTCGATTTGGAAGCATGTGTTTCTGGCGGACTTGAGCGATCCGGAGTCTCCGCATATTACGACGGCGGACAAGGCTGTCGTGTTGAACGAACCGGGATCTGCAAACGCGCTTCCGGGTGGCGCGGATAGTGCGACGATTCGGCTGCATCTGCTGGATGGGACGCAGCATCAGGTCTCCGCGAGTAGCCCCGGGCAGTACGACATCTCGACGTTTTCTACGACCGATATTCCGCTGCAGACGGGAGTACAGAACGGCACACGGGTGAGCCGTTCGGACACGCCGATTCACGCGCTGAGTCTGTCGGAGGTGTGGCGGTTGAGCCGGGTGACACCGAAGGATGGGAAAGACTTCAGCTCTCGACCGTTTCTCATTGAACTGAACTCGAGGTTCTCATACCCGTTTGCATGCATCGTGTTGATGCTGGTGGGTGTGCCGCTGGGGTTGTCGTCGAAGCGCAGCGGGCGGAGTACGGGAATAGTGCTGGCAATCGCGCTGGTATTTGTCTACTACCTGACGTCGCTGGTGGGCGTCGCGTTTGCGAAGTCGGGGAAGGTGTCGCCGTTTGTAGGCGTGTGGTCGGCGAATCTCATTTTTCTGGTCGCGGGCGTGCTGTTGCTGCAGCAGTTGTCGCGCGGAGGCATCGCACTGAACATCTTCGCGTCCGTGGGGCAGTGGCTGGGACGGATGCTCGAGCGGATGATGAGCCGCGATGAGGACGGGCCCGGCACCGCAGAGAAAGTCACTATGGCGCAGCGACTTGCGAACTTCCGCGCCACGCTGCATATACGGTTCCCGCTGCTGCTGGACGACTACGTGATGCGGGAGTTCGTGACGAACTTCCTGTTTGTGCTTTCGAGCTTTGCAGTGCTGTTCGTTGTATTCACGTTCTTTGAGTTGATCGGGGACATCATTCGCAACCGCACCGCGCTGGTGACGGTGGGCG
Source organism: Granulicella aggregans (assembly GCF_014203275.1). Classification (GTDB taxonomy): domain Bacteria; phylum Acidobacteriota; class Terriglobia; order Terriglobales; family Acidobacteriaceae; genus Edaphobacter. Next base: position 857,519 of record NZ_JACHIP010000001.1, on the reverse strand, counting down.
AGTACCTGGTGAATCTGATTCCCTACATCATCTCCGCTGTGACTCCTCTGTGCGCTCTGGTGGCGGTGCTGGTGACATTTGGGGCGTTGAACCGATCGTCGGAGCTGACGGCGATGAAGGCTACGGGGATCAGCTTGTATCGCGTCGTTGCCCCGGTTCTTGTCATTGCGGCGGTGCTGGCGGCTTCGCTGTTCGCGTTCGATGAGTACTACCTGCCCGGAGCGAACCGCCGGCAGGAGGCGCTGCGGGCTGTGATCAAGAACAAGCCGGCACAGACGTTTCTAAGGCCGGATCGGAAGTGGATCTCCGGGCAGACGGGGACGGCACTGGTTCAGGCTGCTGCGACGACGGGGAAGTCCGGAAAAATAGTGCAGCCGGGAGCTCCTGGCGAGCCGGCCCGGATCTTCTACTATCAGTTCTTCGACAGCAACAAGGATGTCTTCGCGAACCTTACTGTGTTTGAGTTGGAGCCGGATACGTTTGTGCTGCGACGGCGAATCTTTGCGTCGTCGGTGCGGTGGGATGGGCATAACTGGATCTTCGACCAAGGATGGCAGAGGACGTTTGCGGGCGAGACGGTGGGGACTTACCAGCCATTCGCGGTGGCCGAGTTTCCGGAGATCAAGGAGCAGCCCTCTTACTTCAAGAAGGAAGATCTGCAGTCGCAGGAGATGTCTTTTGCGGAGCTGTCGGACTACATTGGCGACCTGAAGCAGAGCGGTTTCGACACGATGAGGCTGCGGGTGCAACTGATGAAGAAGATCGCGTACCCGGTGGTGACGCTGGTGATGGCGATCCTGGCGGTGCCGTTTGCGCTTTCGATGGGCAAGCGCGGGTCCCTGGTGGGCATCTCGACGGCGATTGGGCTGGCGATCTCTTACTGGGTGGTGGCGGGTCTGTTTGAGGCGATGGGAAATGTGAATACGCTGCCGCCGGTGCTGGCGGCGTGGTCGCCGGATGTGCTGTTCGGGATCGTTGGGGCATATCTTCTGCTGCGGACACCGACGTAGTTCATACAAAGTAGCGGCCGGAGACGGTAGGATAGAGGCATCTATGAAGCTTGCTCTCGCAGTATTCGCGCTCTCTTCCGCCGCCCTAGCTCAGACACCCGCTCCGGCAACTGCCGCGAAGCCTGTCACTCACCATGCCGCTACGACGGCGACCGCCAAAACGGCAGCTGCGGGGCCGCCGAAGGTCGTTGGCGTGCCGCATACGATGTACTCGTTGAAGTACATCGACACGAAGATTGGCACCGGCCCGCTGGCTGAACCGCGGAAGTACTACACGGTACACTACACCGGATACTTCCCGGATGGCACGAAGTTTGACTCATCGGTGGACCGCAAGGAGCCGTTTGTTTTCCCGTATGGCGCGCATCGCGTGATTATTGGCTGGGACACGGGATTTGAGGGAATGCACGTTGGTGGCAAGCGCCGGTTGTTCGTGCCCTACCAGCTTGCTTATGGGCCGCTCGGCAATCCTCCGCGGATGCCGGCGAAGGCGAACTTGATCTTCGATGTGGAGCTGATTAGCTTCTCGGATACGCCTCCTGCGCCACCCACGCCTCCGACTCCGCCCCCAGCTCCGAAGGCTGACCCGGCTAAGCCTGCGGACGCGCCTGCGACTCCGCCTGCGGGTGCTCCGGCGACAACCCCTCCAGCCACGGCTCCTGCGACGCCTCCGCCTGCTTCGGCCCCGACTACACCTCCTCCTGCTCCAGAGAAGCCGGCAACTCCGCCTTCGAACTAACTCAATTCCAGGAATGAGGGCGGCTGAGAATCTTCAGCCGCCTTTGCCGTCTCTAACGTAAGGAGATCCAGAGATACATGTTCAAGAGACTCGCGCCACTGGCACCTTATCTGAAGCGTTACTGGCCGAGCCTTGCCCTGGGCGGTGTGTCGACGGTTTTCTATAACGTGGTGAAGGTGCTGATCCCGCTGGTGATCGGGCACGCGATCGACGATATGCACTCCGGTATCACCGAGCAAAAGGTGATGTATCACGCGCTGCGACTGGTGGGGCTGGCGGTGCTTTCGGGGCTATTTCTGTACCTGACGCGGCAGGTGGTGATCGGGGTCTCGCGCAAGATCGAGTTCGACCTGCGGAATGATATGTTCGCGAACCTGGAGCGGCAGTCGGCGAGCTACTACCAGACACATCGGACGGGCGACATCATGGCCCGCACGACGAACGATCTGAACGCGGTGCGACAGTTGCTGGGGCCGGCGATCATGTACAGCGCGAACACGATTGTGTTCACGGCGGCGGCTCTGCCGTTCATGTACAGGATCAGCCCGAAGCTGACGTTCTTTGCGTTTGTCCCGCTTCCTCTTGCGTCTGTACTCGTGCAGTACTTCGGCAACCGGATTCATACTCGGTTCGAGCGCATTCAGGCGATGTTCTCGGACATCTCGGCGAAAGCGCAGGAGAACTTCTCCGGAGCGCGGCTGATCCGGGCGTTCGCACAGGAGGATGCGGAGATCGCGTCGTTCGAGAAGGCGAACCAGGAGTACATCCGAAGGAGCCTGCTGCTGGTAAGGCTAATGGCGATGTTGTGGCCGACGCTGGAGTTCGTGCTGGGTCTGTCGCTGATGATTACGCTACTGGTGGGCGGACACGAGGTGGTGTCGCATTTCATTTCGGTGGGCGAGTTCACTTCGTTCAACGTGTACATGGTGCAGTTGACCTGGCCAATGATCGCGGTGGGCTGGGTGGTGAACCTGTTTCAGCGCGGAACCGCTTCTGTCGTGCGTATTGATGAACTGCTCAAGGAAGTCCCGACGATCCGCGATGCGGAGGGTGCTTCGCATACGGCGGAAGAGATCAACGGTGCGATCAGCTTCCGCAACTTGAACTTCGCTTACAACGAAGGCTCGCCGGTGCTGTCGGATATCGATCTGGAGATTCCGGCGGGGTCGAGCCTGGCGATCGTGGGGCCGACGGGGTCGGGCAAGACGACGCTGGTGAACCTGATTCCGCGGCTTTATGACGCGCCTGTAGGAAGCGTGCTGATCGATGGCCGTCCCATTCGAGAGTACCGGTTGGAAGACCTTCGCCGGAGCGTTGGATTTGTGCCGCAGGAGACGTTTCTGTTCTCGGATTCGATTCGCGAAAACGTGGCGTTTGGAGTTGCGAGCGCGACCGATGCTGAGGTGGAAGCGGCTGCTTCGACTGCCCACATCAAGACGGAGATATTGGAGTTTCCCAAGGGATTCGCGACGATGGTTGGGGAGCGCGGCGTGACCCTTTCAGGCGGTCAGAAGCAGCGGACGGCGATTGCGCGTGCGGTGCTGCGCGACCCAAAGATCCTGGTGCTGGATGATGCTCTGGCCAGCGTCGATACCTACACGGAGGAGCGGATCCTTGGCGGTCTACGTGAGGTAATGCAGGGAAGGACGACGATTTTGATTGCGCACCGGGTGTCGACGGCTAGAAACGCGGACAGGATTGCGGTGCTGGTTGAGGGAAGGATCGTGGAGCTGGGGACACACGAGGAGCTGATTGGCGAGGGTGGGTATTACAACGAGCTTTACGAGAAACAGCAGTTGGAAGAAGAAATCGCTGTGACGAGCTAGTGGCTGGCCGTCGAAGTCTGCGCGCAGCATGAGCGAAATGCGGGTTCTTCGGCTCCGCCTCATAACGACAGCTGGGTTTTTAGGCGCTCCAACTCGAGCGTTTTGCTTCTCCGCTGGAGATTTCGAGGCGAGATGTCGTGGGAATGAAGGTCTCTTCCTGGGTGCGGAGTTCGCGGGGGAGGACTCTCCCGGCGATGGGATCTTTTGCGGCTACGGCCCAGGCCTCGCGAACATTGCGCACGCAGGCGACGACCTCCAGGAGTTGTTCCCTCGAGGCGTTGTGCGAGGCCTCAAGCGTCATGGTGAACATGGCGGTGTAAAAATCCGAGAGAGCGGCGGAAGGGCCGGCGGCAAGATCGGGACGGAGACGTGCCTGTAGATACATGAAGACGTCGATCGCTTTTTTTATCGCCGTTCTGCGGCCTTGTACATCGTCTTCCTCGACGCATTGGACGGCGCGATGAAGGAAGCGAATCACACCGTCGTAGAGGGCGAGGACGAGTTCCACGCCCGTTGCGCCTTCGAGTACTCTTTGCCGGTACGTTGAGCTGTCCGTGCGTGCCTCAGAAGTTCTTCTGGTTGTAACCGCTAATGGCGCTGTAGATCTGGCTGATCTCGCTCAGTTGCAGCGGGATTGCCTGGAGCACTTGATTGGCGGCGTTCAGTTCAGCGGTGAGTGCGGTCTTCTGGTTCGCGATCGAGGCATCCTGCTTCGAAATGTTGTCGTTGAGACCGGTCTCCTGGGTAGAGTTCTGTTGCTGGGCGAGAGAGACTGCTCCGTTGACCGAGGAATTTCCGAGATTGCTGAGTGTTTTGGAGAAGCTTTGACCGAAGCTGCCGGTGTTTTGAAAGAAGCCCACAATATCGGAGAAGTTGGCATTGAGGGCGTTGTCGAGCGCGCTGGTGTCGATTGAGAGCGTGCCGTCTTGGTTGGTCGTAAGGCCGAGCTGAGAGAGGCTGTTGATGCTGCCGCTGGCGGAGCCACCGAAGATGGCGGTCTGGAGCTGTGTCTGGATGAGTGCGAGAGTAGGGCTGCCGAAGAGCGGCTGCGCAGTCTTCTCCTGGCCCGAGATGTCCTTGATGACCGCGTTGTAGGCGGTAACGAGGGAGCTAAGCGATGTCTCAATCGCGTTATTGTCGTTGGTGACCTGGATCTGGACAGTGGTGTTCAGCGGAGAGGACAGGAGCTGAAAGGTGACTCCCGGTATGGCCCCGGTGACGGTGTTCGAGGCGCTGGATACGGCAAGGCCGTCCACAGTGAGGGCGGCGTTGACCCCGGCTTGCGCGGTGTGGAAGGCGATGGCGGTGCTTGTGCTGGAGTCGGCGAGGGAGTTGCTTGAGAGGGTGATGGCCCCGGAGGCTCCGCTGGTGTTGCTGGTGATGGAGAGGCGCGATCCATTGGCGTCTGAGACGATGCTGGCGGTGACCCCGATGGCAGCATTGTTGATCGCGGTGGCGAATGTCTTGAGTGTGTCGCTGGTGCCGCTGACGACACTGATCTGATGGCCGTTGATGGTGACGCTGCCGCTGAGTGTGTCGCTGGCGTTGGTGATGGAGTCTGAATAGTTCGAGGCGGTAGTCGCGAGTGAGGTGACGACCACGCTATGACTGCCGGCGACCGCTGTGGTGTCAGCACTGGTCAGTGCGAGGACATTCGTATTGGAGCTGGAACCCTGTTTCTCTGCAAGGACTCCATCGAAGGAGGTGAGCGAGGAGAGAGAGGTGCTGAGGGTTGACAGGTCCGTGCCGAGGGTGCTGAAGACGGTATCCTGCGCCTGGAGAGCGGCTAGCTGCGTCTTCCAAGGGGTTTCAATGGCCTGCTGTACAGCAAGAATGGAGGTTACGGTGCTGGCTACATCGAAGCCGGCGCCGCTTGTGGCTGATCCAAAATTGATTCCAACAGTTCCCATCTTGGGCACTCCGTGTGTTGCTCCGCGCATTCACAAATTGCGGCGGCGGTTGAGAAGGGAACCGGCTGATCCGGCCCGCCGAAGATCTTGCTTTATTCGTGCAGTTTTGTTGCCAAGTCGCATCGCATCTGGTGAGAAGCGACTTTTCTTTCTAACGGAAAAGTGCGGGTGAGACCCATGAGGCCTCACCCGCTTTGAGTGTTACTGCGGTTTACTGCAGCAGCTTGAGGATCTCCTGCTGCACGGTGTTGGCCTGGGCAAGAGCGCTGATGCCCGTCTGGCTCAGTACCTCGTACTTTGCGAGGTCGCTGGTCGCCTTGCCGTAGTTGGTCGCCTGAATTGCGTTCGAGGCGGAGGTGAGGTTGACGTTCGCCGTGTCGGCGACAGCAGCCGCAGCGGTGAGCTGGTTGATGTTGGCCCCAAGGATGCCGCGCTGGTAGGCGACGTCCGCGATCGCTGCCGTGAGGCTGGTCAGAATCGTGGGCGCGGAGGTAGCAGTGAGCGTGTTGATGCTCGCGTCGTTGAAGTTCACGCCGGCACCGGGCGTCTGCTTGGTGGTCTGCGTCAGCGTGCTTCCGGTCAGGTTGAGGGTCTGCCCTGTGCCCGAAGGTCCGTAGATGCTTAGAACGCCGGTGGAGGAGTTGAACGAGGCGACGACATTAGCAGCCTGAAACGTCGCATTGGAGTTGATCTGCGTTGCCAGCGTGGTGCCGCTGGTTCCGGAGTTGACGGTGATGGAGTTTGCCGTGCCGCCACCGACCGCAATGGTAAGCGTACCGGCGAGGGTGTTGGTCGAAGTGCCGAGAGTGATGGCCTCCAATGACCGACCATCTACGGCGGCGGTACCGGCAGCGGCGACAGGAGCCGCATCCGCAACACTGGCCGAGGTGGTCGACGTCAGGGCGTTGTTGGTGAAGGTGACGGAGCCCCCGATGCCGTTCGAGGGTCCCTTGATGGTGATGACGCCGGTTGCGACGACGACGCTCGCGGTGATTCCTTGGGAAGAGAACGCCGCATTTGCGTTGAAGGCGGCAACGAACTGGCTAGCCGTGACACCGGTAACTGAGAAGTTCGACGCTGCGCCGTTCGCGAGGCCGACGGAGATGGTACCGCTGAGGAGATCGGTTGCGTTGGTTGGGGTTATGGTGCCCGTCGACTGCACGCTTGCGGCCGAGGTGGTGCCAGCAGCTGCGACGGTAAGAGCGGCGGTAGTGATTGCGACGGAAGAGGGGCTCTGGCCGACGCTACCCGTGGTGAGAACTCCGACCGTGTCGTTATAGCTGCTGGCACCGGTCACGGAACCATCGGATACAAAGAGGTTCGTGGCATTGGTCGTAAAGACCTGGTTACCGGAGAAGTTGGTCGTGGAACCGATGGCGCCGATCTCCGAAAGAATGGTCTGATACTCCTGGTTTGCGGAGCTGACCTGCTGTGAGTTGAGGGTGGAGTTCGCCGATTCTGTTGCCAGGGTGATAGCGCGGGTCAGCAGGCTGGTCACTTGAGAGAGGGCACCATCCGCAGTCTGCAGAAGGCCGGTACCGTTGGTTGCGTTCTGAGAGGACTGCTGCAGGGCGGCTTCATTGGCCTGCAAGCCATTGACCACCGCGAGGCCGGCCGCGTCATCCGCGCCGCTGTTGATACGTGAACCGGAAGAGAGTTGTTGCAGTACCGTCTGCAGACTCGCCTGCGTCTGGTTCAGATAGTTCTGCGCATAGATTGCCGAGATATTGTTGAGGACACTCAAGGACATTGTGTTCCGCTCCTGTATTGACGATTTGGTGGTATCGAGGTTTTGGTATCAGCGCCGAGTCTGCCCCGAGTGCCGACCGGATCCTGTTGCCCACGCGCTTGTGCAGGATTCGATCATCATGCGGAAGGCTCCGCGTTCCCAGACTTCATCGGCGATGAGACTTTTCGCATTAGGGTGTCTGAATGCGAGAAAGGGAATGTTCGATGGCGGGAAGGAGCGGAGGGGTTACCGGAAAGTCGGCTCGTGGCGTGAGAGTGTCTGCCGATGAAGCACTCGAGGCGGGGCATCCGATGATCGAACTGACACGGTTGAACGGCAATAAATTCTCCATTAATAGCGACACGATCAAGTACATCGAGGCGACACCAGACACGACGATTTCGCTGACCACCGGGGAGAAGATACTGGTCGCCGAGACGTGCGAGACGGTGGTCAATCGCTCCATCGAGCATCGGGCAAAGGTCTTGCGCTTGGCGTGGCCGGACGCGGGGAGGTTTTTGAGCGGCAAAACGGCGGAGAGCGCGGGCGGAGACGCGGTCAGGACTGCGCTTGCGAGTTCCTCGAACTCCTAGGCGGCGACTTGTAGCGGATAGTGATTGCTGTCAGAAAGGAATTTTCTGTGGACATCGCCAGTGTGATGGGCATAACCCTGGCCCTGCTGGGCATCCTGGGCGGCATGTTGATGGAGGGCGGAAGCATCGCCCAGATCACACAGCCGACCGCCGCGATCATCGTACTTTGCGGCACTGGCGGCGCGGTGTTGCTGCAGTTCCCGATAGGCATCTTCATGGCTGCGATAAGGCAGGTGGCGAAGGTGTTTACGGTGGAGACATCGAACGCGCAGATGACCCTGAGCCAGATCGTAGAGTTCGCCAACAAGGCTCGGAAGAGCGGCGTCGTGTCGCTGGATGAGGACCTGCCGAGGATCGCGGAGCCGTTTATGAAGCAGGCGTTGATGCTTGCGGTCGATGGTATCGATCCGAGTGCGATCCGGCAGATCATGCACCTGGAGTTGGAGAATGGCGCGGAGATTGAAGAGAAGATCGCGTCAGTATTTGAGGCCGCGGGCGGGTATTCGCCCACGGTCGGAATTCTTGGCGCGGTGCTGGGACTTATCCAGGTGATGCAGCATCTGGACAACATCAATGAAGTCGGGAAGGGCATCGCCGTGGCCTTTGTCGCGACGATCTACGGAGTGGGACTGGCGAACCTTGTCTATCTCCCGATCGCGGGGAAGCTGAAGATCAAGCATCGCGAGGAGCAGGTGGTGAAAGAGATGGTGCTGGAAGGGATTGTGTCGATCCTGGAAGGAATGAATCCGCGCATGCTCGAGTTGAAACTGAACACTTATCTGCTGGAAGCGCGCGCCGAAGAACAGCGGGCAGAAGATCGCAGGATCAAATAATGAGGAAGAAAGCTGTATCGCATGTGAGCCATGAGCGATGGCTGGTCTCTTACGCGGACTTCATTACTCTGCTCTTCGCGTTTTTCGTGGTGCTGTTTGCTTCGAGCCGAGGAGACAAGCGCAAGCAGGTGCAGGTGTCGGACGCGATGAAGTCTGCGTTCACGGAGATGGGGGTCTTCGATCCGAGCTCGAAGACGATCTCGTTGATGAATGCGGGCGGGGCGACTTCTGCGGGCAAGCCGGTCCCGATGCCGATGGTCGAGCAGAGTCCTGAGGAGTTGAAGAAGGCGATCGACCAGGTAGTGGCGACTCAGGTGAGCCAAGGCAAGCTCGCGGCGGGCAGCGTGACCACGCGCATCACTCCGGATGGACTGGTGATCTCGTTGCATGATGCTGGATTCTTCGCTTCGGGCTCGGCGGAGGTGAACCCGGTATCGCTACATATTCTTACTACGATCATCGAAGCGCTGCCCAACCGTAGATTGCGCGTGGAAGGGCACACGGATAACGTGCCGATTCACACCCAGCAGTACGCGACGAACTGGGAGTTGTCGACGGCGCGGGCTTCGGCGATTGCACGGTTCATCATTGAGCGGCATACGATTGAAGCTAATAACCTTTCGGCTGCTGGATATGCGGAGTTCCATCCCGTGGCGAGCAACGACACGGAAGACGGGCGCACGCAGAACCGGCGTGTTGACATCATTGTTTTGTCGGGTCAGGTTTCATAACTATTTAGTTAATAAATGCCTTGATAGAAGCGCCCTGCGCGGGCGGCGGTCACTTCGTGACATGTGTTGGCCTTCGCGTGGTGCTCCGGTTTGTCGGAAGAACATGGATTTATGCCGGCCGACGCGAAGCGGTATACACATTACGAAGTGACCGCTCCGCGCGTAGCGGACTCGTCCGGCAGGACAACGGGTTATTTTGCTAGGCCAAGTATCTTGACGATCACGCGCTTGCTGCGCTGGCCGTCGAACTCCGCATAAAAGATTCGCTGCCACGTCCCAAGGTCGAGGCGGCCTTTGGTGATGGGTAGCGTTGTCTCGTGATGCAGCAGGAGTGACTTCAGGTGGGCGTCGCCATTGTCTTCGCCAGTGTGGTGGTGCTTGTATCCGGGCCAGCGCGGGGCAATGTTTTCGAGCCACTGCGAGATGTCTTCGATCAGACCGTCTTCATGGTCGTTGACGTAGATGGCGGCGGTGATGTGCATGGGGCTGACGAAGCAGAGGCCGTCGTCGATGCCGCTTTGATGGACGATATCCTCTATCTCGGGCGTAAGGTGCACCATCTCGTAACGTTCCTTCGTGTTGAGCGTCAGGTAGGCGGTGTGGGACTTCATTGTGGCCATGAATCTCCTCTAAAGATCGCAGTGTTGCAGTTAAGAAACGGGTCGAATGGGAGAGATTTATAGTGAGGGGATGAGCCGTGAGACCGATGCTGTCGATATTTCCAGTATGCATTCAAACATCACTGAAATATTTGATGCAGGATTGGAGTGCATGGCTGAGGGGAACGCCTCGCGGGCGGCGGAGTTGTTCGAGCAGGTGTTGGCCGCGAGGCCCGGCGATGTAGAGGCTGCACATGGCCTGATTCGGGCGCTGGTAGATTCGGGACGAGTGGATGAGGCGCTGGCGAGAACGCAGCAGTTGATTGAGCGCGAACCGGATGATGTGCTGGCAGTCACGCGGCTCTCGATGATCTACCAGCAGAAGGGGATGATCACAGAGGCAGAGGCTGCGGCTGCGCGGGCGAAGATACTCGGGTGGAAGATGGAGCTGCGAGGCGGACCTGTGGCGAAGACGGACTTATGACAAGAAGATTGCTGGTTGCGAGTACGAATAAAGGGAAGCTGCGGGACTTTGCTATTGCGGCTGGAGCTGATGTGAACCTGGTTCCGCTGCCGGGGCTGGAGGGAATCGCCGCGCCGGATGAGGATGAAGACACGTTCGTGGGAAACGCCCGGATCAAGGCGACGTACTACTCGCGGTTTGCGCCGGGGGAGATTGTGATCGCGGATGACTCGGGGCTGGAGGTCGATGCTCTTGATGGCGCGCCGGGAGTGCGGTCTGCGCGGTATGCGGATGACATAAAGTTCGTAGGTGAGGGTTCTGCGGATGTGCGGAACAATGCGTGCCTGATGGCAGCGCTTGTTGGTGTTGAGGCGCGCGCAGGGCGGTATCGTTGTGCGCTGGTGGCGGCTCGGGATGGCGTGGTGCTGGCTGTAGGAGACGGTACGGTTGAGGGACGGATTCTTGTGGCAGCGCAGGGCTATGGCGGCTTTGGCTATGACCCGTACTTCTTGCCGGAGGGTGCGACCGGGTCGATGGCGGAGATTGATTCGACGGAACGATTATTGTTGAGCCATCGCGGGCGGGCGTTGCGGGATTTGTTGCCGAAGCTGATGCTCTAATCCCACCCATGGCCAAAGGCGAGCCATGGATGGGGCACCCAATGCATGGATTTCGCACAAAGACTTCGATAATCGGACTCCAAGACTCGGGTTTCTTGACGCTGGCTGAGCGAGGGCGGAATAATCCGAATTGCCCGTCTGTACGAGGATGCGGCACCGCAAGGAGCTCTTCCGATGGCAACTGTCGCTCCGCCTGTACCTTCTTCCTCTTCGACAATTCGTGGTGTGCAGCCGTTGCGCGCCGGGCAGGGGAACTCGTTTTTGTGGCGCAAGCTGCATTCGCTCTCGGGGATTGTGCCGATTGGCGCGTTCCTGGTGGAGCACATCCTTTCCAATTTTGAAGCGATCCATGGGCCGCTGGCTTATGCGCAGCAGGTGAAGTTCCTGAACAGCCTGCCGTTGGTTCGAGTGCTGGAGTGGGCGTTCATCTTCATTCCGCTGGCGTTTCATGCGGGGTACGGAGTGTTCATCGCGTTCCGCGGACGCAGCAATGTGAATGTGTATCCGTGGGCAGGGAACTGGATGTACATCTCGCAGCGCGTGACCGGGCTGATCGCGTTTGTGTACATCATTCAGCATGTGTGGCGGCAGCGGTTCGCCGGCGTGAGTCTACCGGACCATCCTGGAGCAGCGTTTGCGAAGGTACAGCATGAGCTGGCGAATCCCTGGATGCTGGCGATCTATGTGATCGCGATGGTGGCCACGACGTGGCACTTCGCATACGGCATCTGGTTATTTGCAGCCAAGTGGGGGATCACGCCGGGCGAGCAGGCGCGGAAGAAGTTTGGATATGTGTGCGCGGCGATTGGGATTGCGCTTTGTGTGATGGGGCTTTGGGGGATGTGGGCGTTTGTGGGTCCGCAGTATCAGAATGCGCCGGCGGATGTGCTGCCGGCGCAGTCATCGAGGCTCGTGTTGCCTGCGCCGACGGACCTAATGCAACGTGCGATGGCTTCTGAGCGCACGGGGAACGCGAAGTGAACGCTGCTCCTTCGGTTCCTTATCTCAGCTTCAGTCTTCTAGGTATTGGCGCGTGTCTGCTTTTTGTAGGTCTCGTTATTGCAAATAGAGCGGTTCTGAGAATGGCAGACGACCTGAATGCGCGCTATCAGCGCAGAACTTACCGCTGGTATTCCGCCCTCGGCGCCGGATCGTCAGGCGTTATTAGAGAGTATGGTGTCGGGCCTGAGAAACAACATTTACGGCGTGGTTACGCGTTTATCGCTGCCGGGATAGCATTGATGCTTTTACCGGGGTTGATCCACAAAGCAACAGCTTGAGGTAAGGAATGGCAGCTCCAAGAATCATCGTTGTAGGCGGCGGACTGGCTGGGCTTTCGGCGGTCATCAAGATCGCGGAGGCGGGCGGGACGGTTGACCTGTTCTCGATTGTGCCAGTGAAGCGTTCGCACTCGGTCTGCGCGCAGGGCGGCATCAATGCGGCGAAGGACCTGAAGGGCGAAGGCGACTCCGTCCTGAAGCACTTCGACGACACGGTGTATGGCGGCGACTTCCTCGCCAACCAGACGCCGGTGAAGAACATGACGGCGCAGGGGCCGGCGATCGTCGACCTGCTCGACCGCATGGGAGTGCCGTTCAATCGCACGCCGGAAGGCCTGCTGGACTTTCGACGCTTTGGAGGAACGCTCTATCAGCGGACGGCGTTTGCGGGCGCGACCACGGGGCAGCAGCTACTCTATGCGCTGGATGAGCAAGTGCGGCGTCATGAGTCTGAAGGCAAGGTGACCAAGTACGAAGGCTGGGAGTTCCTGTCCGCGGTGCTGGATGCCAATGGCGCGTGCCGCGGTATCTGTGCGATGGACCTGCGGACGATGGAGACGCGGACGTTTCCAGCGGACGCGATTATTATCTGCACGGGCGGCAACGGAGCGATCTTCGGGAAGAGCACGAATTCGGTGGTGTGTACTGGCTCGGCGCAGTCCGCGCTGTATCAGCAAGGGGCGTACTACGCGAACGGCGAATTCATCCAGGTGCATCCTACCGCGATACCAGGAGAAGATAAGCTGCGGCTGATGAGCGAGTCGGCGCGAGGCGAGGGCGGCCGGGTGTGGGTGCCGCGCGACAAGAACGACAAGCGCCTGGCGCGTTCCATCCCAGAGGCCGACCGCTGGTACTTCCTTGAGGAGTGGTATCCGAAGTATGGCAATCTCGTACCGCGCGATGTGGCAACGCGCGCGATCTTCAAGGTTGTCTACGAGCATGGCATGGGCATCGATGGGCAGCCGATGGTGTACCTCGACCTGACGCATCTTCCCAAGGAGCGGCTGCACAAGCTCGAAGGCATTCTTGAGATCTACGAGAAGTTTGTTGGGGACGATCCGCGCGAAGTGCCGATGAAGATCTTTCCCGGCATGCACTACACGATGGGCGGCTTGTGGGTGGACTTCGAACAGCAGACCAACATCCCGGGCGTGTTTGCGGCCGGCGAGGCGGACTACAGCATCCATGGAGCGAACCGGCTGGGCGCGAACTCGCTGCTCTCGTGCATCTATGGCGGCTTCGTGGCGGGGCCGAATTCGCTTGCCTATGCGAAGAGCCTGGCAGCGCAGCCGGGCGATGGCGGTCACGCAGCCGAGCTGCAGCGGCAGAAGGAGAAGAACAACGGGCTGCTCGCTTCCACCGGCACGGAGAACCCGTTCAAGCTATGGCGCGAGTTGGGCGAGACGATGACGAAGCATGCCACCATCATTCGCTATAACAGCGGGCTGGATGAGGCGGACGCGAAGATCGTCGAACTGCTGGGGCGCTACAAGCACATCAACCTTTCGGACAAGAGCCAATGGGCCAATACGAGCTTCGCGTTTACTCGGCAGCTTGAGAACATGCTCGAACTGGGGCGCGTGATCGTGCAGGGAGCGCGGCTTAGGGATGAGTCTCGCGGAGCACACTTCAAGCCCGACTTTCCGGAGCGGAATGATGAGAAGTTTTTGAAGACGACGAAGGCAAGCTTTGCGGATAAGGCTCCGAAGTTTGAGTTCGAGGAAGTGGATACGAGTTTGATCGTGCCGCGGGCTAGGAATTATGCGGCTAGTGCTTAGGGTACGGGCTGCCCACTCATCGCGATGAATGGGGCACAGAGTTTCGACGGAGATTTATATGGCGGCAAAGACGATCAAGGTTGAGATCAAGAGACAGAGCGGGCCGGATGGCGCGGCAACGGTGGAGAAGTTCGAGATACCGTATCGGCCGAATATGAACATCACGTCGTTGTTAGGCGAGATTGCTTGCGACCCGGTGACGGTTGAGGGTAAGGCGACGACGCCGATTACGTATGACTCGAACTGTCTTGAGGAGATCTGCGGCTCGTGCGCGATGCTGATCAATGGCAAGGCGAAGATGGCGTGCTCGGCGCTGGTGGATAAGTTGAATGGGGATGGGAGCGGGACGATCACGCTGGCACCATTGTCGAAGTTTCCCGTGGTGCGCGATCTTTCCGTCGACCGCAGTGTGCTCTTTCAGAATCTGAAGGCGGTGAAGGCGTGGGTGCCGATTGATGGGACTTACGATCTCGGTTCGGGACCACGGCAGTTTCCGCAGCTTCAGGAAGAGCTGTACCCGCTGTCGAACTGCATCTCCTGCACGATCTGCATGGAGGTTTGCCCGCAGTTCAATGACTCGACGAACTTCGTCGGCGCGGCCACCATCGCCCAAGTTAAGCTGTTCAACAACAATCCGACCGGAGCCGTGCTGAAGGCGGAGCGACTGCGGGCGCTGGCCGGTGATGGCGGGGTGCAGGAGTGCGGCTTCGCGCAGAACTGCGTGGAGGCGTGTCCGAAGCAGTTGCCGTTGACCGAGGCGATCTCCGATGTAAGCCGCGACGTGATGTTCCAGCAGGTGAAGGACTTCTTCGTGCGGTAGCGATTTTCTCGCGCAACATGGTAGGGTCGTGAGCGGAAGTCAGGAGATTTGAAATGAGCATTGGACTTGCAGAGGCGCGACGCATTATCGCGGCAGCGGAGAAGAAGGCAGATGAGCTTGGGCAGCCGATGAACGTTGCGGTTGTGGACGCCGGCGGCAACCTGGTGGCGTTCGAGCGGATGGCGAATGCTTGGCTAGGGTCGATCGACATCTCGCAGAAGAAGGCGTGGACTTCAAGGGCGTTCGACATCACGACGAAGGATCTTGGCACGCATTCGCAGTCGGGCGATCAATTCTTCGGGATTCATGCTTCGAATGATGGCAAGGTGATGATCTTCGCTGGCGGCATTCCACTGAAAGTCGATGGCAAGGTTGTGGGTGCGATTGGTGTGAGTGGTGGCTCGGGTGAGCAGGACCATGCTGTGGCTGAGGCTGGGGCGGCTGCGCTGTAAATTAGAACGGCCATCGAGTGGAAAGAGAAACGCCCCAGACCGTTGGCCTGGGGCGTTTTCAGTTTTGCCGGAACTCTTTGGCGAAGCGAAGAATGCGGGATTTTTCGCTTCGCTCAGAATGACGGCGGTATTGCGGTTTGCCAGTCGGCGCTGGTTAGGGCTTGGGGACTTCGTTGATCGTCTTGAGGATCTGCGAGACGATCTGGTAGGGGTCGCCCTGAGAGTTGGGGCGGCGGTCTTCGAGGTAGCCCTTGTAGCCGTTCTTGATGAAGTTCACGGGCATGCGGATGGACGCGCCGCGGTCGGAGAGGCCGTAGCTGAACTGGTCGATCGCCGCAGTCTCGTGTAGGCCTGTCAGGCGAAGGTGGTTGTCCGGGCCGTAGACGGCAATGTGCTCGGCGACGTTCTTCTCAAAGCCCTTCATGAGCGACTCGAAGTAGGGCTGTCCGCCGGTCTCGCGGATGTGCTTAGTGGAGAAGTTGGTGTGCATGCCGGAGCCGTTCCAGTCGCCCTTGATGGGCTTGCAGTGGAGCTCGACGTCAACTTCGTACTGCTCGCAGAGACGCATCATGAGGTAGCGGGCGACCCAGGTGTCGTCAGCAGCCTTCTTGGAACCCTTGGCGAAGATCTGGAACTCCCACTGACCCTTGGCGACCTCGGCGTTGATGCCTTCGTGGTTGATGCCGGCGTCGAGGCAGAGGTCGAGGTGCTCTTCTACGATCTGGCGGGCGATGCTGCCGACGTTCTTGTAGCCGACGCCGCAGTAGTAAGGGCCCTGCGGGCCGGGATATCCGGTCTCGGGGAAGCCGAGCGGGCGGCCATCCTGGTAGAGGAAGTACTCCTGCTCGAGGCCTACCCAGAAGTCGGCGTCGTCTTCGATGGTGGCGCGGTGGTTGGTGGGGTGCGCGGTGCCGTCGGGGAGCATGACTTCGCAGAGGACGATGTATCCATCGATGCGGCTGGAGTCGGGGTAGAGGGCGACGGGCTTCAGGATACAGTCCGAGCTCTTGCCTTCGGCCTGCTGGGTGGAGGAGCCGTCGAATCCCCAGAGCGGAAGGTCGGCGAGCGTGGGCTCATTTTCGAAGGACTCAAGCTTGGTCTTGCCGCGCAGGTTGGGAACCGGCTTGTAGCCGTCGAGCCAGATGTATTCGAGTTTGTACTTGGTCATAGGAGTATTCGCTGACGCTCGGCTTTCTGATGGGTTTTAGACGACTGGTTTTTAGACAACGTGGGTACGTTCAGGCATCAGAGCGCCGTGGAGACGGGCGTGGCGGCGCATCTTTTGCTCAATGTTTGAATCTAAAGTTATCAGATTCCGGTGGATGAGCGCGAAGAAGTTCACGCAGCCTTTACGTCGCCTTTATAACTTTGTGGAGCGGTCCTTGCCTTTCATTCCTGAGGGCGAGTCGCGCGCGCTCGTGCGTGCGCGGCGGGGAATTGCTGCGAATAGAATTAGGAAGTCAGGCTCTGTGCGAGCCATTGTGGAGGTTTGAAGTGGCAGGTTCGGTGAAGAACAAGAAGATCGCGTTGATCCAGATGTCGTGCGAACCGGATACGGCCGCAAATCTGGACAAGGCGGCTGACCGGGTGCGCGAGGCAGCGCGTGCGGGAGCGAACATTGTGTGTCTGCCGGAGCTGTTCCGGGCGCAGTACTTCTGCCAGCGCGAGGAGCATGCGCTGTTCGATCTGGCGGAGTCGATTCCCGGGCCGAGCTCCGAGCGGCTTGCGGCTGTGGCGAAGGAAGAAGGCGTGGTGGTGATTGCGTCGCTGTTCGAGCGGCGGGCGCCGGGGCTGTATCACAATACGGCGGCGATTCTTGAGACGGACGGGTCTTTGGCGGGGATCTACCGCAAGATGCATATTCCGGATGACCCGCTCTACTACGAGAAGTTTTACTTTACGCCGGGCGATCTCGGCTTCAAGGCGATCAAGACCTCGCAGGGACATATTGGAACGCTGGTGTGCTGGGACCAGTGGTATCCGGAGGGCGCGCGGGTAACGGCGCTGCAGGGCGCGAACACGCTCTTCTTCCCGACGGCGATTGGCTGGCATCCGAGCGAGAAGGAAGAGTTTGGTGAGGCGCAGTACTCGGCGTGGCAGACGATTCAGCGAGCCCATGCGATTGCGAATGGTGTGTTTGTGGCGTCGGTGAACCGTGTTGGCTTTGAGCCTGGCGACGTGGTGCACGATGGCGTCACAATCAAGGGGCCTGAAGGCGCGGGGCTGGAGTTCTGGGGTGGCAGCTTTATTGCCGATCCGTTTGGCAGGATCATCGCGAAGGCTCCGCATGACCGCGAGGACATTCTGATCGCAGAGATCGATCTGAAGCTGCTCGAGGATACGCGGCGAAACTGGCCATTTCTGCGGGACCGGCGGATCGATGCGTATGGCGGGATAACGAGCCGGTTCTTGGATTGAGTTGGAACATACTGCAACAAACGAATAAGAAAGCCTGATCGATGACGACACCCCGCCCCAAGGACTACCGAATGCCCGCAGAGTGGGCTCCGCACGAAGCGACGTGGATTGCGTGGCCACATAACGCCGAGGACTGGCCAGGGAAGTTTCAGCCGATTCCGTGGGTGTACTCGGAGATTGTGCGGCATCTTTCGCGGGTGGAGGACGTGAATATCCTCGTAAACGATCTTCCGGCGGAGAAGCGGGCGACACAGTTGCTGCGTCGTGCCGGGGCAAATATGGCCCGGTTGCACTTCCATCATTGGGCGACGGACCGGGTTTGGCTGCGGGACTCGGGGCCGATCTTTGTGAAGAATACCGAAGGGGCGACCGCGATTACGAACTGGAAGTTCAATGCGTGGGCGAAGTACGACAACTGGCGGCGCGACGACCAGATTCCGCAGCATGTGGCGAAGCTGTATGCGATGCCGGAGTTCCGGCCGGAAGTGAACGATCACCGCCTGGTGCTCGAGGGCGGGAGCATCGACACGAACGGCGCGGGCGTTCTGCTGACGACAGAAGAGTGCTTGTTGAGCGAGGTGCAACAGCGCAATCCGGGTGTGAGCCGGGAGCAGCTTGAGGCTGCTTTCGCCGAGTACCTTGGCATTGAGAAGGTGCTATGGATGCACCGCGGATGCGCGGGTGACGACACGCATGGGCATATCGACGACGTGACGCGATTTGTTGGCGAGAACACCATTTTGACGGCGGTTGAGAAGAACACAGCGGACGAGAACCATCTGCCGCTGGCGGAGAATCTCGACCGGTTGAAGAGTGCGCGGAACCTGAGCGGCGACACGTTCGATGTGCGCGAGTTGCCCATGCCGAACCCTGTGATCTTCGATGGGCAGCGGCTGCCGGCGAGCTATGCGAACTTCTACATCGCGAACGATCTGGTGCTTGTGCCGACCTTCAACGACTGCCACGACCGGCTGGCGCTGAACATCATCGCGGAGTGTTTTCCGGAGCGCGAGGTGATCGGAGTTCATGCTGTGGACCTGGTGTGGGGGCTTGGGACGCTGCATTGCATGACGCAGCAGGAACCGGCGTAGATGGGGGACGATCTCGACTTTATGCGCGCCGCAATTGCTGAGGCAGAAGCCGCTGAGCGCGACGGCGAAGTCCCCGTGGGCGCGGTGATCGTGCATGACGGTGAGATCATTGCTCGGGGCAATAATCGCGTCCTGCGCGATAGCGATCCTACTGCCCATGCGGAGATTATCGCGATGCGGGCAGCGGGTAAGTTGCTCGGAAACTACAGATTGGAAGGATGTTCACTCTATGCGACGCTGGAGCCTTGTGCGATGTGCGCGGGGGCGATTCTTCATGCGCGTATTGCGAGGCTGGTGTATGCGGCGAGCGATCCCAAGGCGGGCGCTTGCGGGTCGGTGCTCGGAGTGATGAATCATCCGCAGTTGAACCACAAGGTTGAGGTAGCTTCGGGTCTGCTGGCTGAGGAGTGCGGGGTCATGTTGTCGGATTTCTTTCGGGCTCGGCGGGGGCGATCGTCGGTGGGACAGATTCCGGAATAATTTTTGGCTCGGCTGGAGAGGTTCGGAGGCCGCTCTGCATCTATCTGAAGGAACCAGCCTAGTTGGCTGCGCGAGGAGAGATTAAGATGCCTTCAGGTCGGCTGGCGGGAAAGACTGCGATCGTAACGGGATCGTCTTCAGGGATTGGACAGGGAATCGCTCTGAGGTTTGCGAGCGAGGGTGCCAACGTCGTGATCGACTTCCACGGTCATCCCGAGGCGGGCGAAGAGACGCGTGCGAAGGCTGAAGCATCTGGCGTGAAAGCGATTCTGGTGAAGTCGGATGTCTCAAAGATCGCTGATACGGCGAATCTGGTGGAGCAGGCATGGAGCCAGCTTGGCGGTTGCGATGTATTGGTGAATAACGCCGGAGTAGAGAAGAACGCGGCTTTCCTTGATGTGACCGAAGATGACTACGACCTGGTCCTCGACACGAATCTGAAGGGCGCATTCTTTCTGACGCAGGCCTTTGTAAAGCGGCTGCGCGATGAGAAGATGCGGGGCTGCGTGATCAATATGAGTTCTGTGCACGAGGATATGGTGTTTCCGAACTTTGCGACTTACTGTGCGTCGAAGGGCGGAGTGCGGATGCTGATGCGGGATCTCGCGGTGGAGCTTGGGCCGATGGGAATTCGAGTGAACAACATCGCTCCGGGAGCGATTTCGACGCCGATTAACAAGTCGCTGCTGGAGGATAAGCCGAAGCTTGACGCACTGCTCAAGAACATTCCGCTGGGTCGCTCGGGCTCGGTTGAGGATGTCGCGGGGCTGGCGGTTTATCTTGCCTCGGACGAGGCAGCCTACGTGACGGGATCTACCTTCGTGGTGGATGGTGGGCTGATGCGCAACTATCATGAGCAGTAGGTTTTGATGGGAGTTGCGGATTGAAGTTGACGCTGGGGCAGGTTGCGGATTTTATCCATGCTGAGGGCGAGTTCCGTTCAGGGGATGAAGCGGTTGGATACTCGATCGACTCACGGACGATCGGTGCGGGGGAGTTGTTCTTTGCGGTGAAGGGCGAGCGCGTCGACGGGCACGACTACGTTGAAACCGCTTTGGCGAATGGGGCTGTCGCGGCGGTGGTCTCGATGAGTTGGATGCCGTCGGATGAGCTTGATCCATGCCTCCTGCTGCGCGTGCCTGATGATTGCGAGGACTGCGTGCTGCGAGCGATGCAGCAGCTTGCGAACGCAGTTCGGCGCCTGTGGGGAAAGAGACTGATTGGCGTAACCGGGTCGGCGGGAAAGACGACGACCAAAGAGGCAGTCGCGACGGTGCTGGGGAGTCGCTTCCATGTCTTGAAGTCGGCGGGGAATCTGAACAATCATTTTGGCCTGCCGCTGCAGTTGCTCAAGCTGGAGCTGGAGCACGAGGTTGCGGTGATTGAGATGGGGATGAACCACGCGGGGGAGATTCGGGCGCTGGCGAAGATCGCGGAGCCGGACTGGGCGGTTGTCTCGAATGTGGCGGCAGTCCATCTGGAGTTTTTCCCTGAGGGGATTGCCGGGATCGCGGCGGCGAAGTACGAGCTGGTGGAGGCGCTGCCCGGGGAAGGGATCGCGGTGCTGAATGCGGACGATGGCTATGTAGCTGCGTTTGCGCGGGGACTGGGGGAGCGGGCGGTTTTGTATGGGATCTCGCAGAACGCTGGGGTAAGGGCGCAGGATGTCGTCGACGCCGGGTTGGATGGCGTACGGTTTACCGTCGTCGCGGGCGAGGAGCAGGCGGAGGCAAGGCTAGGCGTGCTGGGACGTCACAATGTGTCGAATGCATTGGCGGCGATCGCGGTGGGACTGAAGTCGGGGATATCGCTGGCAGAGTGCGTGGCGGCGGTTGGGGAGCTGCGGGCCGGGGACCGGCGTGGCGAAGTGCTGATCTGGAACGGAGCGACGATCATCAATGACTCGTATAACTCGAACCCGAAGGCATTGGATGCGATGGTGGATGCGCTGATGTCGGTGGTCGCAAAGCGGCATATTGTGGTGGCGGGCGAGATGCTGGAGCTCGGACCGGAGGCGGCTGAGCTTCATGCGGCTTGCGGACGGCGGATGGCGGAGCGCGGGGTATCGGTGGTGCTGGGGGTTCGAGGGCAAGCTCGGGCTTTGGTGGATGGAATGAGGGAATGTGGAGGGACGGTGGTTTTTGTGGAGTCGGCGGAGGCTGCGGGGGTATGGATGCGCGAGAATCTGCGCGAGGGGGATGTGGTGCTGATGAAGGCCTCGCGGGGAGTGAAGCTGGAGCGGGCGCTTGAAAGCAGGGTATAGGGTGTAGCCATGGTTCAGGAGGGCAGCATCTTAGGGTTATGGCTAAGGAACTGGTTCGAGGTGCAGGACAAGCGATCGCGGTAAAAGGGGCGAGCGCGATCAAGAAGCATGCGAAGAAGGCGGCCAAGAAGCACGCTGCGAAGAAACATGCCGCCAAGAAGCACGCGAAGAAGGCGGCGAAACATGCGGGCGATCATGGGCTGGAAGAGAATTCGACCAAGAGCGGTGGTTCAGCCGAGCAAGAGTTGCGACGGGCATTTCATCACCTCCAGCGGGCCTCTGCTGTGATCTCGCTGATTGAAGCGGAGTCGGGCGGGGACTTGAAGGTGATGCTGCACTACGGGATCGAGCTCTACCGCGAGGCTTCGGAGGGGAAGGTCAGGAAGGCGCGGGCAGCGGCTGGGCTGTTGCGGGCGACGGAGCATCTGGCGATGGCCGGTTTATACGCGGCGCGTGGGGTGCATCCGTTGCACGTCAAAGAGCCGGCCATGGACGATATCGAGGAGCTTGGTTGGTCTATCGGGCAGAGGCTGGCCGAGGTTGATCCGGCGACGGAGTACGGGTTGAGGCTGCACGCCATGGTGTTTGAACTGGTGAAGCGCGCTGAGGGGTCTGAACACGATCCGCACCTGGCTTGGGAGCTGGTGAATGGGGCGGACGGGGTCTGTGTGGCGCTGGAGGCGGGGATCGAGTAGCCGTGGCGAACCTGTCCGTGGTCCCGCGCCTGTATAAGATGATAAAGATGTGCCCTGAATCCACTGTTTGATCGGGGCGCTCCATCTTGAGGGGCGGAATCGACTTTGCTCTATTGGCTGCTTTACCAGAAGCTGTTCCCCTACTTTCGGCTGTTCCGTATCTTCCACTACCTGACGTTTCGGACGGTGTTCGCGAGCCTGACGGCGCTGCTGACGGGGCTGCTGATCGGGCCGTTTCTGATCGCGAGGCTGCGCGAGTTTCAGATTGGGCAGTACATCCGTGAGGAGGGACCGCAGTCGCACCAGAAGAAGGGTGGTACGCCGACCATGGGTGGGCTGCTGATCGTGATCTCGATCCTGGTACCGACGCTGTTGTGGAGCGATCTGTCTAATCCGTTTGTGTGGATCGTGGTGCTTTCGATGTTGGCGTTTGCCGGGATTGGCTTCATCGACGACTACGCCAAGGTGACCAAGCGGACGAACAAGGGACTCTCGGCGAAGGGCAAGCTGGGACTGCAGTTTCTGGTGGGAGCGTGCGTGGCTGTGGCGCTGTCCGTGCTGAACCAGCGCGGCGTATATTCTGCCCGGCTGGCGTTTCCATTCCTCAAGCGCTTTCGACCCGATCTGATCATCGGCAGCCTGCTGCATCAGCCACACTTCTGGTGGCTGGCGTTTGTGCCGTTTATCGCCTGGGTCGTTCTGGTGCTGGCCGGGGCGAGCAACGCCGTAAATCTTACCGATGGGCTTGACGGGCTGGCGATTGGATGCACGATCATCGCGGCGGGTGCGCTGACGGTGCTGACCTATGTCAGCGGGCATGTCGTTTTTTCTGACTATCTTGAGCTGCAGCGCATGCCTATGGTCAGTGAATTGACGATCTTCTGTGGGGCTATGGTGGGGGGGAGCATCGGTTTTCTTTGGTACAACGCGCATCCGGCAGAGGTCTTTATGGGTGATGTGGGATCGCTGGCGCTGGGTGGGGCGATTGGGACGGTCGCGGTCATCATCAAGCAGGAGCTGCTGCTGCCGTTGATTGGCGGCGTCTTCATCATGGAGCTGTTCAGCGTGATCCTGCAGGTGGGGAGCTACAAGCTGAGGAACGGCAAGCGTATCTTCAAGATGGCCCCCCTCCATCATCACTTTGAGTTGTTGGGGTGGTCGGAGTCGAAGGTGATTGCAAGGTTCTGGATTCTGGCGCTGATCTTTGCGTTGCTGGCTTTGACGACTTTGAAATTGAGATGAAGACCGGAAACAAAGTCGACCTCACGGCGCTCATGTTGCTCGCGGTATCGCTTGATATCGGACTTTGTCCAAGCCGTAAACGAATGCTATTTTCGCTACCGGCCTCGTCCTTGCAGGGTTACGGTTGTGCTCCTCATCTACGCCGGTATTAGAGGTTCCCGATGGTGGTTTGCCCTTCCACCGGTTATCTATGTAGCTTTTGAGTGGGTAATTGCTCGGGGAGTGTAATGGAACTAAAGAATAAGCGTGTTTTGGTAGTTGGTCTCGGCAAGTCCGGTATCTCGGCGGCGATGTTTCTGCGTGGGTTGGGGGCGCGGGTGACGGTGTCGGATACGCGGTCGGCGATTGCGCTGGCGGAGCAGATTCCGGCGCTGCTGGATGCGGGTGTGATGGTGGAGTCGGGTGGGCATGGGTTGCTGACGTTTCGGCGGCAGGATCTGATCGTGGTCTCGCCGGGGGTGCCGCTGGATACGCCGGAGGTGAAGCAGGTGATCGGCTACGGGTTGCCGGTGATCGGGGAGTTGGAGCTGGCGACGCGGTTTTTGAAGGGACAGATCGTTGCGGTGACCGGGTCGAATGGGAAGACGACGACGACGAGTTTGATTGGGAAGATCTTTGCCGATGCTGGGAGGGCGACGCAGGTCGGCGGGAACATCGGGCTGCCTGTAATTGAGCTGATTGCTGGAAGCACGGACGAGACGATGAATGTGCTCGAGGTGTCGAGCTTCCAGTTAGAGACCACGGAGGATTTTCATCCCAAGACTGCCGTGATCCTGAACATCACTCCAGACCACCTGGACCGGCATCACAGTTTTGAGAAGTATGTCGATGCCAAGGAGAAGATCTTCGCGAACCAGACTGCGGAAGATGCTCTGATACTGAACGCGGACGATCCCACGACGCAAATGTGCGCTGGTAAGGCGAAGTCTCGGGTGTACTGGTTCAGCGCGACGAAAATTGTGCGGCAGGGAGCGTTCCTGCGCGACGGTGTCGTCTGCTGGGTGGAGAAGGAGGGCGGCAAGTCGAAGCCGATTCTTCCTGTGGCGGAGATTCACCTGAAAGGGACGCATAACGTCGAGAATGTGCTGGCGGCGGTGTGCGCGGCACGGTTGGCGGGTACTCCGGCGGAGCAGATTCGTAAGGCGGTGGCGGGTTTCAAGGCGGTCGAGCATAGGCTAGAGTATGTGCGGACGGTGAAGGGCGTTGAGTACTTCAATGACTCGAAGGCGACGAACGTGGATGCGGCGATGAAGGCGGTGGAGTCGTTTGCCGGGTGCGTGCATTTGATACTCGGAGGCAAAGACAAGGACTCGGACTACACGCAGATGCACCAACTACTGGGCGAAAGGGTTAAAACTGTTTATACGGTTGGTTCGGCGGCGGAAAAGATTGAGCGGCAGCTGTTGGGAGTCGTAAAGATAGTAAGTGCCGGTACGCTAGCAACGGCGGTGGCGAAGGCATCTGCAGGAGCGTTGGCGGGCGATGTGGTACTGCTGGCGCCAGCCTGTTCGAGCTTCGATCAGTTTGACAACTACGAACACCGCGGCCGGGTCTTTCGGCAGTTGGTGATGGATCTTCCGGGGTAACTCTTCCCGGCGATGGAGCAGGGAAGCAGGCGGTATGGCGAAGCGCGTTGGCGTTGATAAATGGCTCTTCGGGACAGTCCTGCTGCTGGTGCTCTTTGGGCTAGTGACTGTGTTTTCCGCATCTGCGGTGATGGCGAAAGATCAATACGGCTCGCCGTATCCTTACATGCTGAAACAGGCGTTCTGGGCGGGAATGGGCCTGCTAGCGCTGGTTGCGCTGATGAAGATCGACTACCGGCGCTATAACAATCGCAAGGTGGTGATCGGAGCGGTTGGGGTGACGATCCAATTGCTGGTGGCAGTGTTTGCCGCGCCGGGATCGCACCATACGCACCGCTGGTTCCGCTTTGGCGGGCTGTCGACGTTTCAGCCTTCGGAGCTGGCTACGCCGGTGATGATTCTGTTTCTCGCCTACTTCTTGCAGACTCGCCTGCACCAGATGGATGACTACAAAGGGACGATTCTTAAGGCAGTTGCTCCGCCGCTGCTGATGATCGCGTTGATCTTGAAAGAGCCGGACCTGGGGACAGCGCTGGTCTGTGCTGGGGTCATGTTGTTCATGCTGTATCTGGCTGGGATGCAGATGCGGTACATCTGGATCGGCGGGCTGGCCGCGGTTCCGGTGCTGGGATACATGCTGTTCTTCGTGCCGTGGCGACTGGCGCGGATGAAGGTCTTTCTCGATCCCGAGGCCGATCCACGCGGAGCCGGGTTCCACATTCTGCAGTCGTTGATTGCTGTCGGGACTGGTGGGATTCGCGGGCTGGGGTTGATGGAAGGGCGGCAGAAGCTGTTCTATCTGCCGGAGCCACATACGGACTTTATCTTTGCGAATGTTTGCGAGGAACTGGGACTGATTGGAGCTATTGGCCTGATCGCGCTGTTCGTCGCGTTGGCGTATCGCGGGATGCGAGCAGCGTACCTTTCGACCGATCCGTTTGCGCGGTTCATGGCGTTTGGAATTACCTCGGCGATCATCATTCAGGCGTTCTTCAATATGAGCGTTGCGGTGGCTCTGGTGCCGACCAAGGGGATTACGCTGCCGTTTATCTCCTACGGTGGGACATCGCTGTTCGTGACGCTGGCTTGTATGGGCGTGCTGCTGAACATTACGCGCGAGATTGATTAAGTGCAGGGTGTAGGGGACAGGGTTCAGGGTGTAGGTTTGCTTCGCGTGTTGATTGCCGGGGGCGGAACCGGCGGGCATGTGATTCCGGCGCTGGCGATTGCGCGGGAGGTTCGCGATGCTTATGGGGCAGAGGTGCGGTTCGTGGGGACTGCGCGCGGGCTGGAGACGCGGTTGGTGCCGGAGGCGGGGTTCCCGTTGGAGCTGATCCATGTTGGGCAGTTGAAGAATGTGAGCCTGGCGACGCGAGTACGGACGTTGCTCGACCTGCCGATGGGGATATTGAAGTGTGTCACCCTGCTGCGGAGTTATCGGCCGCAGGTGGTTGTGGGGGTGGGTGGGTACGCTTCGGGGCCGGCGATGCTGGCGGCGATCCTGCTGCGGGTGCCGACGCTGGCGTTTGAGCCGAACGCGGCTCCGGGACTGGCGAACCGGCTGGCTGGGCGGTTTGTGACGGCTGCCGCGGTGAACTTCGAGGAGACCAGGCGGTACTTTCACGGAGCTCGGGTGACGGGGATTCCGGTGCGGGAGGATTTTTTCTCGATTGCGCCGAAGGCTGGGGGTGCTTCGAAGAGACTGCTGGTGTTTGGTGGGAGCCAAGGGGCTCGGATCTTGAACCAGATCATGCCGACGATACTGTTTCCGCTGCTACGTGATTTGGCGGGGCTTACTGTCCTGCATCAGTCGGGACCGAGGACTGAGGCGGAGACGCGGCAGGCTTATCTCGAGACAGGAGCGGATGAGTCGCGGTGGCAGGTAAGCGCGTATCTCGATGACATGCCTGCGAGATTTGCGGAGGCTGACTTGATCCTGTGCCGTTCAGGGGCGAGCACGATGGCAGAGCTTGCTGCGGCTGGGAAAGCTTCGCTGCTGGTGCCGTTTGCGGCGGCTACCGATGACCATCAGAAGAAGAATGCGGAGGTGTTCGTCGGTGCTGACGCAGGGCGGATGCTGCTGGAGTCGGAGCTGAACTCGCAGGCACTGATCGATACGTTGATGGAGATGCTACGTGATGACGCTGAGTTGAAGGCGATGGGGGAGAAGGCGAGGACTCTGGCGCATCGCGATGCGGTGAAGGAGATTGGGAAGATGGTGCGGGAGTTGGCGGGGTGAAGGGGTTCGAAGTGATCTATCTGGCTCTCTAAAGACAAAAGGCTGGGATCGCGTGATCCCAGCCTTTTGTGTTTTCTAAAGCTTTATTGTTAGTGATGCGGGCCACCATGGTTTCCGCCACCACCGCCACCGCCGTGGGGAGCACCGCCGCCACCGCTCGGGGCTGCATGGCCACCCCCGCCGGGGTTGCCGCCTCCGCCGAAGTTCGCACGGGGAGGTGGAGCCGATTGGCCGCCACCGAAGTTGCTGCGGGGTTGCGCTCCGCCGAAGCCGCCGGGGTTGCCACCCTGGCTGGGGTGGAAGCTGGAACCGGGGTTTACGGTCTGAGTTCGTCCGCCGTTGTTGAAGCCGTTGACCGGCTGCGCGGGGCGGGCGTTGCTTCCAAAGCCATTGCCGTAGGTGCCGCCGGGGCGAACCTGGCCGGGTTGATTGCCGGACTGGAAGCCACGTTGACCTCCGGGCTGGTTTCCCGGCTGATTGAACGACTGACGGTTGTTGTTGGAGAAGCTTCCGTTGCGATCGTTCACACCGCCGTAAGCCCCGCGGACGTTGCTTCCGTTGGCTACACGGACTCCGTTGCTGGTGCCAGCATAGTTTGAGCGACCGTCGCCTTGGCCAAAGCCGCCGCGGGAGACGTTGTTGAAGGTGCCGCCACGGCGATCGTTGCTGATGCCGCGAGCGAAGCTGGAGCCTCCGGGATGGCCATCGAAGCCGTCGATGTGGCGGTCATAGACGTGGCCGTAGTTGCGGCCGCGATCGAAGTGGTTGTACTCGCGGTTATAGAAGAACGAACCGCGATCCCAGTAGCCGCCGTAGAAACCCGTACCGAAGTAGCCGAAGCCGTAGTTGATGCCGCCGTAATAGCCGACAGAAGGGCCCCAGTATCCGGCGTTCCAGAAGTAGCCGCTGCCGCCGTAACCCCAGTATCCAGGCGTCCAGAGGGCACCGGTGTAGGGAGCGGCGACCCACGCTCCGTCAACCCATTCGTAGCCGTCATCGGTGTACTCCCAGTATCCGGGGGTCCAGATAAAGCCGTCACCGGGGCAGATGGGTTGTTCGTAGACGGGGATGGCCGGTGGAGCGAAGCCGACAGAGATAAAGACGCGCGCCTGAGCAGCCTGGGGCGCGAGCATAAGGGCACCGGCCAGCATCGCCGTTCCGAGAGTGTTTGTGATGATGCGCGTGAACTTCATGGCTTCTGCCCTGGCCTGCCTCTCCTTCGCTTGCCCGGTACCGCTTTGCTGCTGCGGGTTGCGCGGAGGGTAGAGCCTTCAAGTCCCGGCCTAAAAGACTTCTAGGTCCGGTCTCACAGCTATTTAGACACAAAAACTGATCAGTTGTTGCGTCTACTTTAGCGCGGATTCGTGCTGAACAGGGCTTTCGGACATATCACGTGAACTCCGCTTTTGGTATCAACAAGTTGAGTGATGTCCACATCGCAGGCGGTCGAGATGAGAGCGTAGGCGTCCTCGCGCGTGAGCAGAGGATGGTCAAGGGTCTGCTGCGAAAGGAAAGTGATCATATTGCGGACGGCCATCTCGGTGGCCTGCTTCAGGTCTTCGTGGAAGCCCATGGAGATGTAGGCGGTAGGCGTCTCGGCGCGGGGCCAGCGAAGCGGAGTGGCATCGTCCGGCTTGGCCTTATGCAGGATGAACTGGAAGGTGCCGGTGAGCTGGGTCTCTAAGGCGGTGATGTCGACCTCGCCGTTGCCTTGTCCTGCGTGGCCGTCGCCGACCTCGAAGAGGCCGCCTTTGGCGTTGACCGGGATGAAGAGCGTCGTGCCGGCGACCATCTCCTTGTTGTCGATGTTGCCGGCGTGCATCCAGGGCGGGGCGGAGTTGTACTTGCCCGCGCCTTCTGGTGGAGCGAGGCCCATGCTGCCGAAGAATGGGTGCAGAGGAATTGTTACGCCGGGAGCGAAGGCGGCGGTCATCTTCTGGCGGTCGAGCGGGATGATCTTTGTGCGTCCGTATGGGAAGTCGTCAGGAAGGAAGCCGCGACCCGGGCCGAAGCCGTTGCAGGCCCAGGGGACATCGATCTGGATCTTCTGGATGCGGACTTCGAGGACGTCACCGGGTTCCGCGCCGGTGACAGCGATTGGACCAGTCAAGATGTGGCCGCCTGGGCCGCGGTCTGCCAAGGGGACCTCGGAGTAGATCTTACGGACATAGTCCGGAATGTCGGAGGGGTTTACGCCGAGGGATTCAAGGCGCTCGGCGGGGCCGCAGGTAGAAAGCGTCTGGATAGTGACGGTGTCGCCGGGGACCACGGTGAGCACGGGCTTCGCCTTGGCTGAGTAGTAGCCCCACGCCACGGTTGTCGGCGTGGCCAGCAGTGTCTGCTGAGCGGAGAGCGTGGTTGCGGAGAGCGAGGCAGCCAGAGCCACCAGCGGCACAGCGGACAGTTTGAACGGCATGGGATGGGTATAACACACGCGGGAGGGCAACGTTGATTCAACCGGATGGCGCTAGCATCTGATCAGATAGAAGGTACAGATGACGACCAGTTTGATAGATCCGGCTGTGGTTGCGATCGATCCCGTTTGTGGCATGAAGGTTGACCCGGCTAAGGCGGCAGCCACGATCGAGTTTGAGGGCGAGAGCTTCTACTTCTGCGGGAAAGGCTGCGCGGCTAAGTTCAGTGCCGATCCGATGAAGTACCTGCAGCCGAAGCCCGCGCCCGAGGCTCCCATTCAGGCTGCACCGGGGATGAAGTACACGTGCCCGATGGATCCGGAGATCGTTCGCGACCAGCCGGGGGCGTGTCCGAAGTGCGGGATGGCGCTGGAGCCGATGACCGTCACGCTCGATGAGGCGAATCCGGAGTTGGAGAGCATGACGCGGAGGTTCTGGACAGGCGTGGCGCTTACGCTGCCGCTGCTCGCGATCATGGTGTCGGAACTGATGCCGGGGCAGCCATTGCAGCATCTTCTGGGTGGCGGGTTGGGATGGTTCGAGTTTGCCATTGCGACTCCAGTTGTTCTGTGGGGTGGGTGGCCGTTCTTTCAACGGGGATGGGCTTCGATCGTCAACCGCAGTCTAAACATGTTCACGCTCATCGCGATTGGCTCAGGCGCGGCGTATCTATACAGCGTTGTGGCTGTGGCCGCGCCGGGTGCCGTTCCCGCATCGTTCCGCATGCCGGATGGAAAGGTGGGGCTGTACTTCGAGGCGGCGGCGGTGATCACCGTGCTGGTGTTGCTGGGGCAGGTGCTGGAGTTGAGGGCGCGGAGCCAGACAGGATCGGCGATCAAGGCGCTGCTCGGCCTCACTCCCAAGACGGCACGGCGGGTTGCAACTGATGGAAGCGAGCACGATGTCGATCTCGCCGAGGTGCATGTGGGTGACCGCTTGCGCGTCAGACCGGGCGAGCGAGTGCCCACGGACGGCGTCGTGGTCGATGGGGCAAGTTCGGTCGATGAGTCGATGGTCAGCGGCGAGCCGATCTCTGTCGAGAAGGAGAAAGATGCGAAGGTAATAGGCGGCACGATCAACGGGACAGGCACGTTCACGATGCGAACGGAGCGCGTTGGCTCCGACACGCTGTTGGCGCAGATTGTGAAGATGGTGAGCGAGGCGCAGCGGACGCGCGCGCCGATCCAGCGGCTGGCGGACCGAGTGGCTGGGTACTTTGTGCCGGCGGTGCTGCTGGCCGCTGTTGCGACGTTCGTTGCATGGGCGTTCTATGGGCCTGCGCCGCAGTATGCGCATGCGCTGGTGAATGCTGTTGCTGTGCTGATCATTGCTTGTCCCTGTGCGCTGGGACTCGCGACGCCGATGGCGATTATGGTGGGCACGGGCCGGGGAGCGCACGAGGGCATCCTGTTTCGCAACGCCGAGGCGCTCGAGACGATGGAGAAGGTCGACACGCTGGTGGTCGACAAGACTGGCACGCTGACCGAGGGCAAGCCGAAGGTCACTGTGGTTGTGGCGGCGGAGGGATTCGAGGAGACCGAGGTTCTTCGGTTGGCGGCGAGCCTGGAGAAGGCTAGCGAACATCCGCTAGCTGCGGCAGTGATCGCGGCGGCTCGTGATCGCGGGTTGGAGATGGCAGCGGTTGAGGCCTTTCAGTCTGCGACCGGGACAGGCATCTCCGGTATGGTGCAGGGAAGAGGCGTGACCGTGGCGAATGCTGCGGGCATTGTGAAATCGGGCACATCCGTTGAAGGATTGCGCGATCGGGCCGAGGCTCTGCAGCGTGAAGGGCAGACGGTGATGTATGTCGCAGTTGATAGCACTTTGGCCGGACTGATAGCAGTTGCCGACCCGATCAAGGCGACGACAGAAGAGGCTCTGGCGCAACTCTTGAGCAAGGGGATTAAGGTCATCATGGTGACCGGCGACAACCGCATTACGGCCGCTGCGGTCGCAGGCAGGCTGGGAATCGACTTCGAGGCTGACGTTCTACCGCAGCAGAAGGCTGACTTGGTGAAGCGTCTTCAGGCGGAGGGTCGGATCGTTGCGATGGCGGGCGACGGAGTGAATGATGCTCCGGCGCTGGCGCAGGCGAACGTAGGCGTTGCGATGGGCACAGGCACGGACGTTGCGATGGAGGCGGGCGGAATCACGCTGGTGCGTGGCGACCTGCGCGGGGTCGCGAAGGCGCATGAACTCAGCCAGGCGACGATGCGGAATATCCGGCAGAATCTTTTCTTCGCCTTTTTTTACAACGCGATAGGTGTGCCGATTGCTGGTGGGGTGTTGTTTCCTTTCTTCGGCGTTCTCCTTAGTCCGATGATCTCAGCGGCGGCGATGAGCTTCAGTTCGGTCTCGGTGATTGCCAACTCGCTGCGGCTGCGCTCGACTCGGATCTGACGGCGGTCGGACGACGTTGCGACCGATGTGTACCGCAGCAGATGCTTTGTCTTAGGAAGTATGAACGAGTAAGCTGAAATACGGCTGAAGTTGCTCGAAACTGTTTTGGGGAGTTGACTGAGAGAGCATGACTGAGCGCGGATATTCGCAGGCTTGCTGCTCTCTGTAGCTAACCAAAGACTGGAATGTAGCCATGCTGGATCCCGTTGCCTTGATGCCTCACGCCGTTTGCTGGGCTGCCGCGCCACGACTGATATGGACGATGGTCGTGACGAACGCGATCACCTTCCTGAGCTACCTGAGCATATGTCTCACCTTGTTATTCCTGGTCAGGCGAACCGGGAAAGTGATTGCGCGCGACTGGGCATACTTCCTTGTAGGCTTCGCGCTATTCATCGTGGCCTGCGGGTCTACGCACCTGCTGGAGGTGATTACGACCTGGACGCCGATATTCTGGGTGGATGCGTGGACGAACGTACTAACTGCCGTTCTTTCGGCGTATGTGGCGATCATGCTAATCCGGCGTGCGGGCCAAATCGGCTTCGGTGTCAACGACTACAGTGCCCGGCTTCAGAACGTAGAGGCAGA
Source organism: Granulicella aggregans (assembly GCF_014203275.1). Classification (GTDB taxonomy): domain Bacteria; phylum Acidobacteriota; class Terriglobia; order Terriglobales; family Acidobacteriaceae; genus Edaphobacter. Next base: position 824,720 of record NZ_JACHIP010000001.1, on the reverse strand, counting down.
GCGGCTCCAGTTGCAGGAGAGCCTGATCTCGGCACAGAAGCTTGAGGAGTGGAGCCGTATCTCCGCAGCGGTGAGCCACGAGATACGCGGGCCGCTTGAGGCCATCCAGAACCTGCAATTTTTGATTCAACATACCGAAGGGATCTCGCCAGATATTGCAGCGCTCGCGCTCACTACGACTGAAGAGGCGGCGAGGGTACTAGCGATCTCTGATTCGACACTTTCCTTCATGCGCGAGACAAAGAGAAGAGAAGAGATCGATATGGCACTGGCGCTCGAATCGGTCCGCTTCCTGTTGAACCCGCTGATTCGCGAAAAAGGCCTGGACTTCCAAGTGGAGATCTCCGGCAACTGCGTGGTTGAGGCTTTTCCGGGGGAGATTCGCCAGATCCTTCTCAACATCATTCGTAACGCGTGTGAGGCGGCGGGTGGGCGTGGGTCGAGGGTATTGGTGCAAGTAGCTGGCGAAGAAGACGGCGTGCAGGTGACAGTGAGCGATACCGGTCCGGGGATCGACCCGGAGATAATGCGGAACCTATTCAGCTTCGGTATGTCGACCAAAGGGAACAAGGGCAACGGGATTGGATTGTGGACGGTGAAGCACCTCATGGACAAGCATCATGGTGAGGTGAAGGTGGATTCGGCTGTCGGGAGAGGGACTAGTTTTCAGTTGTGGTGGCCTGCGAAGGTGGAGCAGGAGAGTGGCGACCTGCTGATGGCGGGCGATTAGGGCCCGTTCGTTCCACAGGCTAGTTTAGAAGCCCCTGCACAAGCTTCTCTGTCTCCTGTCGGAGCTGAGTGTAGGCCGCTTCGGTCGCAGGGCCCGAGAACCCCGTATGCGTCTCCTTCACCAAGCCATCGCGACCGACGAAGAAGGCCGTTGGCCAGCAGTTGAGGTTCCTGCCCTGAGGCAGCTTTGAATTGAGCTGTTCGGGCGTTCCGGCAAGCAGCACCGTGTATGGGATATGGTACTTCGCGATGAACGCGCGGAGGCGCTGCGGATCCTTCAATTCGTCTTCTTCTTCAAAGGAGAGATCGACGATCTCGAGGCCCTTCGCGTGATAGCGGTTGTAAAGCTCGACGAGAAAAGGGGCTTCATCGTGGCAGTTGGGGCACCAGCTTCCACCGATCGCCACGATGACGACCTTGCCTTTGAAGCGCGGATCGGCTTCGGTGACGGTCTCGCCGGCAAGACTTGTCGCAGAGAACTGAAGCGGCTTTGAGGGATCGATAACGCCAGTCTGGTCGGTCGTCTTCGTCGGCGGCGCAAGATTTTCTTTTCGGGCCTCCGCGGGACGTCGAGCGGTCCACTGCTGATTGTCGCGAAGGAGATTCGTGACCAGCAGGGTTCCATCCTGTTGCGGCTTCAAAGAGTAGAGCGCAGCGCCAGCGGCGGACAAGTGGCTTACTCGGTACTCGTTCGCTGCGGCGTCGAAGGAGCCGTAGAGGCCGCCGGTGTCGCCATCGATACGCAGGATCACGGCCTTGACCGGAGGCCGGCTACCGGAGGGAGAGACACGAAGCGTCCATGCCGACTCCCCTTTAGGGGATTTGACGGCGATCTCCCAGTCGCCAGTGATGGCGAAATCACTTACTACTGCGGTGGTTGGTTGGTCGAGCGCGCCCGGTTGCAGCTCGATGGGAATCGGCGTTCCAGTTGCCGTGCCGAATGTGCCGTTGAAGGACTGAGGAGTCAGAGTACCTTCGAGCTTGCGGGCGAAGTAGTCGAAGTGCAGGAGAAGATGTGTGCCGGTGAGCTCTCCGCTGCTGGAGATGGAAGATTCGCCAGCGTTGATGAGGCTTCCGCTGATGTGTCCGTCCTTGGTTGCAGGCGACAGGTCGAGATTCACGGGCACCTGCTGGCCGTGGACGAGGGCCGTGCCGCTCCAGTGGGCAGGAACGTTCTGGGCGGACGAGAGTGAGGGCAGAATCAGGCTTCCGGAGGAGAGAACGAATAGGACAAGAGCGGGAATTTTCATGGAACTTCCTTACGGTTTCGGTCGGCTGTAACGACCGGCGGACACAACTGAAAGTCAAATTGTTAGATGGCCTGCGGGGGTATTGGACTCATGTCTTGGCGGTGGTGGGGACCATGCCCAAATTTCTGCGCAAACCTAAATATAACTTTGTATGCTAGGCGAATATGCCCTCCGGCCATTTTGCCCTGCACCGCATCGTTGCAATAGTTCTGCTTGCCTTCTCCTGCTCGGCACATGCGACGCCCGCAAGCATCAAGAGTACGGCGACCTCTCCTATCGTGATCAAAGAGCTCGGAGAGGGAACGTTCACGCTTAACGGCACATGGCAATTTCACCCTGGAGACGATACAGCGTGGGCGAGCCCCGCATTCGATAGCTCTGCGTGGGAGCAGCTGAGCGCAGACCGGCCGTGGGGCAATCAGGGGCATGCGCGGCTCACAGGCATGGCCTGGTACCGGTGTTCTATCGCTCTCGTCCAGGCTCCCGGCATGGCTCAGGAGATTTCACTTCTAGTGCCGAAGATGCACGATTCGTACGAGATCTATTGGAACGGTTCGCTCGTCGGGCGCAATGGCAGGCTGCCACCCCGCCCCCTTTGGTACATCTCGCAGCCGATGCAGACCTTTGAACTTGGCCGCGTGCAGCAGGGCGTCTTGGCTGTGCGTGTATGGAGACGCCCCTTGCTCTCCGATGATTCCGGCGAGCGTGGCGGGTTTGATGGTGCACCACTGATCGGAAGCCCCGATGCCATTGCGACTGCCAAGGCCGCGTATGAGTATCGGTGGCTGCGAAGCCGGCAACTCCATTTCGGCGCTAATCTGCTTTGCGCCGTAATCGCGTTGCTAAGCTTTCTTATCTGGTTGCAAGCACGTAGACGATGGGTCTTGTTCTGGACGGCAGGCTTTGCCATTGTTCAACCTGCGATTCTGATGCTGCTGAATGCTCACCTCGGATTACCTTATCCTCTCGCCATGGGAGCTGCACAACCCCTGCATGCATTGCAGGACATATCGCTCTGGTTTCTTCTTCTCTGGCTTCTCTCCCTCCATGAGAACCGTGTCATTTGCCGCGTCACGCAGACTCTTGCTTGCATCTACACCGTCTTTGAAGTGGCGGATGGAGCGATGGTTGCGCTCAGTTTAAATCCGCAATGGACCGCGCTTGCCCAGGCATCCGATGCGTTATTGACGTTTTTCACTATCCCGTTTGAAGCTTTTCCGCTGGCACTGGTGGGCTATGCGCTTTTGCGGCGCAAGCGGTTTGATTCGGCGCGCTGGCTGGTGGCCGTCCTCGCATTTCTCGACGAGATGATGCTCTTCTTCACCGACACAGTGAAGCAAGGCCGTCAGTTCACGGGTTGGCCCATCGCGGACAAGATTGATTTGCCGCTCTTTTATGTCGATGGCAATGGTATATCGCTGGGCACGCTCGCTGGAACACTTCTGCTTATCGCAATTGTTTACGCGGCCTATAACAGCGTTCGCGAGGACCAACTCCGCCAGGACGTTCTGGAACGGGAGAAGTTGGAACTTCTGCACGAAAGCAACCGCATGCGTCATCACGCGGAGCACGATGGTTTGACCGGTCTGTTGAATCACCGCGTCATTGTCGAACGGTTGGGTGAAGAGATGGTCCGCTCTCTTCGCGATGGGACCCCGCTGAGCGTGATAATCGCCGATGTCGATCATTTCAAGAAGGTCAACGATACCTTTGGCCACCTGGCAGGCGACCTGGTTCTGAAGGAGATCGGCACAGTCTTTATGCGCACTCTTCGTCCCTATGACTGCGTGGGACGGTACGGCGGCGAAGAGTTTCTACTTATCCTGCCAAATTGCGAGATAGAAAGTGCGCTCGTCCGTGGCGAACAACTGCGGGCGGCCGTGCAATCGGCGCACATTTGGGATGGCGACACGTTGCTGCAGGTAACCGCGAGCTTTGGCGTGGCCTCGGTTCTTTCATCCCATGACGATGCCGAGACGGTAATTCGTGCTGTCGATGCAGCCCTCTACAGGGCCAAGAACAGTGGACGTAACTGCGTCGTGCACGCTGAGATGGAGACCTCGTTTAGCGAGGATCAAAACGAGAGCGGACTAGCGACGCCTCGTTAGAGCAGCGAGAATTCGCCGTGCCTGGTCGTGTCGAGTTGGAATCTTTATGGCCTCCGCGCCGTCCAGCACCGCATTTGTTGTGGGACTCAGCCGGACAACGACGACAAAGCCAGAGCGGCTGTACCTATCCTTGACCGGCAAGGTCATGGTCGTGGTACAGCATCTCTGGCATTGTGATAGCGAGTTAGTGGCCGGTCTTATTTTTCTGTGTCCCCAAGCAGCGATGCCTGCTCCGTGAACGCTTCCTCTGTACTGGTCCGGACCTTCTTTACAAGACCCGTCCACACCGGGTTGGTCTTCGAAGAATCGTAAGTCCCACTGGCCATCTCGGCCTCGTAAGCTGCCCTCTTCTCCATCCCTCTTTGGTAGGCCGGAAGCTCTTTGACCAGCTTGAATGCGGCGGCAATGGCCACCCCGACGTCATCCTTAAGCTCCTCGGGCACGGAAGCGTAGACCTCCGGCTTGTGTTCTTCAATCCACTGGAAGGCGATGTGCAAGACGAATGAGCTCACCCAGTCGCCGTAGGCGTTTAAGGCTTCCATTCCAGCAATCCATGAGGGATGCATCTCCCAATCGCGCGGATGACAGGGAACCGGAGGCTTGGGGTGATGAGGGGGCGGACAGTAATCGCAATCCTTTTTTTGATGCGGCATTAGGAACTCCAGGGCTTTCGAGCGCGATGCAGCATGACTCGATGGCGGGGTTATGAAGACAAATTGTTTACCCCATGCCGTTCTTCCCCATCACGCCGCAAGCTGCTCGGATGTCGTGGATAGTGGAATGACTTCCTAAACCGGCGGTCTGGAAGAGGAAGATCAGGAGATGAGGGCGAATCACATTTCGAGATGATCCCACCCCGTTCCGAATCACTCCATAGCACGGAAGTGGAGATGGAGGGCCATGCGATCTGAGTAAAGGAAGGTCAAGGAAGAATAGTGAGAAGGAGTCGAAACGCATCTACAGTAGCAACGGGGTCACGATCATGCCGCTGCCCGCGCCAAGGGCTATCCTGACCGACATGCCGCAAAGCGTAGTACGTTGGGACGTGCCACAAGTAGGCCCATCTTCAGCGCAAGTTCTGTCCCGGAGTCATCTGAACAAATGCCCTGCTTTTTCGCTTCACGCAAGTGCCCAGTCTTTGTTGTCCTATCAATCCTCTGGATTTCCACGACTGTTTTCGGTCAAACATTGCGCGCGAGCCGTGTGCCACCGCAACTGGTCATGTATCCGGTCCCTGATGAAGTAAGCTGTTCGCACTTTCGCGTGAGCCTGAATGGACGCAGCACGAACGTTCTGCATGCAGCGACGGGATACTACCTGCTGAACTTCGATGCCTCTGGAGCAGTCAAGGTCTCGGTCACTGCAGACGATCCGCATTTCTGGGACGGAGGAGTCGAGATTCAGCCGATGCGGCTTGGCATCCGTCCAGTTCGGCACGGAGCGACGATCAGCTTCACCATGACCGGTTCTTCGAAGCTGACGATCACACGTCCGGGCGACCACTTCGCCGACGCAGAGATCCTCTTCCTCTTCGCCAACCCTATCGACCACTCCGGTATCACCAGTGCAACTCCGCACGTCCGGTACTACGGTCCCGGAGTCCATCACGAAGATATCGATGCCAGTGCCGGGGATACGATCTATCTTGCCGGTGGCGCGGTTGTCTTCGGCTCGCTCAACATCTGGCAGGTGGATGACGTGCGTGTTCTGGGCACCGGCACGATCATCTATGACGGCCCGCAGGACCCGCACTCGGATACCGGATGGATACACAAGAAAAACTGGCATTGCATCGTCATGGACGAAGCGCACAACATCGAGGTTGACGGGATCACATGCATCACGCGCAGCCGGAGTTGGCAGATCCAGATGAAGGACTCGCGGCACATCGGCATCTTCAACATCAAGGCCATTGGAGGCAATCCGAACGATGCCAATCAGGATGGAATTGACTGGCTCGGCGGCGGCGACACCACGATCAGCCATGGCTTCTTCCGCGCCTCGGACGATGTATTTGCCCTGCAAGGCAACTGGGACGGCTACGACCTGGCGCTCATGCGCCATCCCGGAAATGATGTGACCAACATCACCATCGAAGACACGATCGCCTCGACGAGCATCTCCAATACGATCCGTGTGGCATGGCCACAGAAGACCTTCAACAGTGCCCATTTTCACATGAGCAACGTGGACGTGATCCACACCGGCTACGGTGGCTGCAAGGTGCCTTTCGCGTTCTTTGAGCTTTGGGCGGATCCCGAAGGCGCAGGCTCCCACACCGACTATCGCTTTCGCGACATTCGTCTGGAAGATTGGTATTCGCTCTTCAACATCGATCAGCCCAATCCCGGCGTCCGCGATGTTGCGTTCAAAGACATCTGGGCGATGGATGGTCCGGCAATGGTTGCCCCAATTCTGAAAGGCGATGTATCCGGAGTAACGCTCTCTGGCGCAACCGGGCAAGGTTTCGACGGTGCAACGATCGACGTTGCAGGAGGCGCTAGCAGGCCTGTGATTGAATCGGCAAGCATCAAAGCCCACTTCATCTACACTGCTGGTCTGATCAGACCGAAGCAGCTTGTCACCTTTACCGCCGATGATTCGGCGACCGAGACCCGCCACTTCGAATGGTTCTTCGGCGATGGAACACGAGGCAAAGGCCATACCATTCGTCACAGCTTTCCAGACGCCGAAGGAACGCTCCTTGATGGATCTGGCCGCTTTCGCGTCCTCTTGCATGTGATCGATGGCCATGGCTCGCAATCGCAGCAAGGATGGAGCAGCCAGCCGGTCGTGATCGCTCAGGCTAGACCTTTGTCGGCTTCCGGCGGTTTAGCCGCTTCACCGGATGGAGCAGAGATCTTCGACCGCATCCTGCATGTCCCCGCCGATGGTGGATATACCTTCACTCTGCTCACCAGCCTGGAGTCGACGATGAGCATTGATGGACGAGCCGTACACTCACCGAAAGCGCGTCCGCAGGTATGTGGTTCGGAGGGCGACTCCGTTCAACCGATGCGGCTCAGCGCCGCGTTGACTGCGGGAGATCATTCCCTCCGCATCGAACGCAAGCGCGGCATTGAGAACGCGCAGACGCCGCCTGGCCCCATCTCCGACCAACCTCTTTTACTCTGGGAGGGCCCTGGCATTGACCGTCAGGTGATCCCCGCAAGCGCCTACTCCAAGGTGCTCGTATCTTCGAATCAAGAATAGCCTCGTCTCAAAAGAGAATTTCGAGACGTGCTAAGGGGGATCGATAGCTCGCGTTGGGTGGTTAACGGCCGAATCGGCGCCCTCGCCCTTGGCACGGTTTGGGACGCCAGTCTCGATTGCAATAAGGCCGAACGGTGACAGCGGTTATAATTTCGATAGAAGCGGGAGTAGCTCAATGGTAGAGTAGCGGCTTCCCAAGCCGTTGGTTGCGGGTTCGATCCCCGTCTCCCGCTCCAGTGAATCAACGGCGAACAGACTCCTCTCAAAATATGCGCTCTGTTTACAGCTTGAGGTCGGTCTCAAGCTGGGGAGATTCGCCGGCCCGATGCTAAGTATGGCCCAGTCTTCAGTCGAAGAACGAAGTCTGCGGGTCGTCTGAAGAAATAGTTCGCGCGGGCACAAAGAAGACAATCCGGTGACCTTTTGATGACATTTCTGAAGATTTCTGCGGATAGGCTTGCAATGTGGTTCGACTCAGGGAATCACCTTCGGCAAATCCCAGATGAAAGCTTTTCGCGAGATCGACCCTGCCAGTCTTGACTCCGTCTCCCTTAAAGAAGAGATGGATCTTCACGGCTATGTCTTAGTACGTAATCTGCTCCCACGTGAGATTCTTGGTCCTCTACTGAAGGAGATCACTGACGTTCTTTATGTGTCGGGCTGGCTTCTGCCTGACAGCAATCCCATAGACAGAATTGCAAATGTAGACGCCGCCTGTTCTGATGGAGATCCGGTCTATAAAAAAGTGTACGACTACATCTTCGGCCTCCGCAGCTTTCACGCGATGCCCCATAGCTGTGAAGCGCAGCGCGTGATGAAAATGCTTGTCGGCGAGCAACTGCTGATTCATCCCAAATCGGCCGCCCGGCTTATCTTTCCGAACTTCGGACCAGGTGTTATTCACGCACATCAAGACCATACTGCTGTGGCCGGCGATGCCGAAACCTTTACCGCGTGGATGCCGCTACATAATTGCCCCGAAGAACTTGGCCCTCTCTGTATCCTGCAGGGCTCGCACCGTTATGGCCTCCAATCCACCGTCGGCCAAACAGGGTACATTGCGGCAGGGACTGAACACGGTGACGACTGGGTGGGCGGCACTATCAACAGCGGAGACTTGCTACTCTTTCATAGTTTGACGGTGCATAAGGCTGCGCCTAATCGGTCAAGCCAACTACGAATTTCGCTCGACTGCCGCTTTCAAAGCTATCTCAAGCCTGTCAATCCTGGAACTCTTGTCTTTACTGGCTCGGGCAGGCGGTCATGGGAGAAGGTCTATGCCCATTGGCCTAAGGACAAACTCAAATATTACTGGAAGGCTTTACCGCTACAACTCAAGCCTTCAAAAATTGAGTTATCGGAACTTGCCCGGACGTCCCACTCGTTGGAAACGCGCGAGCGATATGCCCGGATACTGGAGAGGCTTGACGCTGAGTTACCCCTCCTCACGTCTTAGCGACTTGTTTCCATCAAAATATGCCATCTGCTCATAAAATTCCGGATTCACCAGGAGCGACGGATCGACGACTGAAGTACATAGTTTGGATAGCAATGCTCCTGGCGACACTCTCGGTGCTCTTCTACAGCGAGATACCACTCTTCAGGCAGCCACAAGAGAAGATTCAGCTCCATGCCCTTCGGTGGATACTCATCCCACACGCTATCGCAGGAACTTTTGCGTTGATCGGCGGCCCTTTCCAATTCTCCCGCCGTCTTCGCCAACATCATAGAGAACTTCATCGCATAGCAGGGCGTCTTTACGCTGCATCGGTCGGCCTCGCTGCCCCACTGGCGGTATTGTCGACCGCTTACAGTCACTACCCTAAAGCGATCTACTTTAAAGTAGCGATCGTCTTTCAGGCCGCAGCATGGGTGATCACAACGGGCTGCGGCATCTATGCAGCGATGAGGCGTCGCTTCGCTGTGCATCGGGTGTGGATGGTCCGATCGTATGCGGTCACCTTCACGTTCGTCGCAACTCGTGTTCTACAGCCGATTCCGGCGTGGAATCATCTTGGACGATTCTGGTTTGCAGCCGCCATCATCTGCATAACCTGCCTCGCTTTGTTGGTTCCGCAGATTGGCCGGTCATCACGCCTTCTCGTGATGCGTCTCTCTTAGTACTACGGGCAGCTGTGTGGGGGCGCGAAAGCCGGATCCTCCGTGCCAATCGACAGAACCGCTGAGCGTGGCTGATGCGAAGCGCGTCAATAGTGGGCGCAGTATCGCCGCCGAAGCCATGCGTAGCAGACTCGCTCCTACACAGGCATGCGGGCCGGCACCTAGGGTCAACTGTCCCGCTTCTCGGCGAAGGACTTCCAGACTGTTGGGGCATGCAAACCGCTCGGGGTCGTGGTTCGCTGCAACGATGCGCAGGATCAATTGATCATTCTTGGAAATAGAAGCCCCTGCAAGGACGATGTCCTCAGTGGCTCTTCGCCGCAGATACCGACTCAAGCCGGCGTAGCGCATAAGCTCCTCAATGGCTTGATCAACTGACGCGGGCTGTTTGTGCAGAATGGTCCATTGCTCCGGGTGCTCTAAAAGGGCATAGCATCCGTTCGCGAGCAGGCAAGGTAGAGTGTGCGACAAGGCAACAAATCCGGAATCGCGCAAACTTTCCGCCTTCGCATGAAAGCATGCTTGAAGCTCTGGTGTGACCGCTCGCGCGTTCTCACGCAGAACGGGGTCAGCGGGCTCTGCCGCGGAAGCCGAGACGGAGTGAGCGAGTTCCCTTAGGGATGCCGCATCCTTCTCCTCTATCTCAGTAACCATTGCGGCGAGCGCGAGACAGGCGGGACGCAGATAGGCCTCCAGCAGGTCTACGACCTGATCCTCTGGGAGGGATGCGAGTGTCTCGTCGATCGTGAGACTGATCGCATCCGCCCACGTGCGAAGCTGCACGTGAGACAGTGCCTCGATCGTCTGTGCGCGCATCCTTGCCATAGCGCGTTCGTCTTCTTCTGTCTGCAGTTGAGAGCTATACATCACGAGGCTTCTAGATCGCAGCGCGGCCAGCACATCGGCGTGCCTGCTCAGCACCCACGCATTGAGCTCTTGATCGAAGTAAGCAGGCTCGACGACAGGCGGAATGGGAGAGTCGAGTTCATCGCTCTTCCAGAGCGGCACCGATTTTTTCTCTGCTGAGCGCATATCGACTCCGCCTTTAGTGTGCCAAGGCTCGAGTGAATGCTTGTCAGGCATTTGTCAGCATTCCGTCACTTCCATCCCCATTCAAGCAAATGACAATGGTCTGACAATCGCGTGACAACCTAGGCTTTAGGACTTACTAGGCTGGAGAGCGTGGCGACGCCTTCCAATCCGCTTAGCTCGGCTGAGATCTACTGGAACGTCGCAGCCGAGACGTACGAAGAGGACTTCAGCGGAACGATCGTGGGAAAGATACGCCGCAGCGTCGTTCAGCAGGCGCTCGCGCGATCCTTCCAGCCGGGGCGGCGCGTACTTGAGATTAACTGCGGCACCGGTATTGACGCAGTCTTTCTCGCGCGCCGCGGCGTCCACGTCGTGGCCTGCGACCTCTCTCCACGCATGATTGAGCTCGCCAGAGCGCTCGCCGCGAAAGAAGACGTATCGCCGTCTCCTGACTTCCGTGTTCTGGCTACGGAACACGTCTCGACGCTCGTTGCAGAAGCCGCGTTTGACGGAGCTTTCTCCAACTTCTCTGGACTCAACTGCGTCGAAGACCTGCATCAAGTAGCCGACGACCTCGGACGTTTGCTGGAGCCGAATGCACGCCTGATCCTCTGCATGATGGGGCGCTTCGTGCCCCTCGAGATACTGTGGTTTCTTGCGCACGGCAGACTGAGGCGGGCCTTTTATCGTCTCCGTAGTCCGAGAACTCACTATGCAGGCACCACTGGCATCGTCATCAAGAGGCCCACGGTCAAACAGATCGAACGCCAGATACAGCCGGCATTCCGGCTGGTCGGATGGAAAGGCATCGGCATTGTTGTTCCGCCGTCTTATGCTGAGCCGTTCGCAACTCGCTTTCCGAGGTTCCTCCATTTCCTTGCAGCGGTCGACCGCCGCATCGGCTCTCTTCCACTCTTCCGCAACATGGCCGATTGTGTGCTTCTCGAACTCGAACGTACGCTGGTGGCTCCGCGCAAATGAGATTTGTTGCCAAGCTGCGTTCAGCTGTTCGGTCCTTCCTGTTGGGGCAGTCGGGATTCTCAACCGCCTTCGACCTTCCGCTTCAATCTCCGCAGACGGAGGTCGCAGTGTGGCTACATGGCCTTGGTGAACCACGTGACGTTACCTTCTGCCATTCCGTGGCGTGCCCGATGCCATGCATCTTCTGCATCGCCTTTGAGACGGATGGACTCGAACAGGCCGCCGATCATCAGCGCGTATCCCTTCATTTCGTTGAGCGCACTGCTAGCAGCCGACTACTCGGCCAGATCGACCTGGACTATCAGGACACCATCACAACTACTGGCCCGGAGTTGCGGCTTTATCGCGCAACGGCCTGTATCGAGACCTGCCTTCCGAGCTACCGGCGGTGGATGCGATCTCTCTACCTGGCGCGCGAGCGTTGGAAGGCCCTCCGGTCCGGACGTTCTCAAATTTCATCGCTCGACAGTCGATGCAACGAGATCGTCTTCTTCTGCCCGCGCCCCATCGTCCTCGTCAGCCTGTTTCATGGCAGCAGTGGCAACATCTTTCCCATGAACCTGATGGGCATGTTTGAGGAAGGGTACTTCGTCTTCGCCCTGAACCGCAGCAAAAAGTCCGCCGGTGCGGTGGCAGCAGCTGCAGAACTTGCCATCAGCACCATTCCCTTCGAGCATGCCGAACTGGCGCGCGGGCTTGGACCGAATCATAGCCAGAATTCAATTGACTTTGCACGTTTGCCCTTTGGCACATTTGCCTCCAGAACTCTCGGTATCCCTGTCCCTGAATTCAGCCTCGCCGTCCTTGAACTTCAAGTGGAAAAGGTTCTCCATCTTGGAAGCCATGATTTCTTCGTGGCCCAAATCATGAGCACCCAGGTCCAGGCCAGCGCTCCCGAGTTCTATCGCATTCATGGTCTGTATGCCGCACATCGCCGCCGGGCTTAGCGGTCTTCAATCCGCGATGCGATTACTTCCAGCCGAGAGGCCTCGACCCCGATGCTCCGGGAACGCAGAAGCAACTCGAAGTAGGGAATGGAACCGTCGGGTTTGCGGATGGAGCGTAGAAAGGGCAGCAGGTAGCCGTCGTCGAAGACGAAGTCCGCAGCGGTCTCGGTGCCGGCCATGGACTGGCCTTCGAGAATGAGAACCTTGCCCGAACCGCTCAGAGTAGGGCGATACGCGACGAGACCGTAGACGGTGTGGTCTGGATCGCTGGCGGTGGCGTCGTACTTCCGTTGCTCGCCCGGATGAGGAGAACGGTTGACGATGGAGAAGACCCCCGCAGTAAGGTCATTCTCGAAGTAGAAGTTCATCGAGGGCTCGAAGAGCTGGACCCATGGGGTTGACTCATAGGTGCCGAGAAGGACGAGGTTGCCCTGCTTGATATCGTCCATGCGTAGATCGCGAGCATAGCGGAACTGGGTGCGGTCCATGTTGAGGCCGGGGATGTGGAAGAGGTGGTTCTCGATACCGGCATCGACGATGGAGGTGTAGCGCCGGATGCCGATGTTGACGGTCTGGGCGGCGGGATAAGGGGATGGCGGAAGATTCTTAAGATAGTCGCCGTTGAGGTAGGTGTCGAGGGTAATGCGGCGCCTGGTCAGGTTTTGCAGGATGACGAGGCCGCTATCGGCAAGGATGACATTTGTCCTGTCGCTCGCATTGAAGAGACTCGACCAGAAGAGAGGTACGCTCTCGCTGACAGCGACGAAAGGTCTGGCGTGGCGGCGCTCCATCAGAAAAGCGCCGATGCTGGCCGTCGCGACGAGGGTGGTCACGATCAGGGCGATAGTGAGAGCCCTGACGAGGATCTTGTTTTCGCGTGGAGTCGCGCCTGACGTCTCGGCTGCGGATACGTGCGCCGGAACGCTCTGCGAAGGGAAGATTTCGGGGTCGATGACGATTGCGGGGTCGGGAAAGGGTCTTGGCGTTGCTGGTTGGGAGGGCGCAATCTGTGTCGGGCGAGGGGCCTGGCGGGTCTCGAAGACCGGGATGTATCCGCCCTTCGGAATAGTCAGAAGAAGCTCTTCTTCGGCACCCTCTTCGGTGAAGTATTGCCCGAGGCGATGGCGGAGTCTGCTGGCGTGGGATCGAACGATGCTGTCGATGCCGGGGTCGTAGTCGGGGTTGCGACCGAAGACGACGGAGCCGATGTACTGTTCGTTGATGTTGTGGGTCTGGCCGGTTTGGGCGAGCTGGCAGACACAGGTGAGGAAGCTCGAAAGGCGCTCTGACTTGGCGAAGGACGGGGAGGCGACGATGCGTTCCACCAACTGCCAGCGCGGGTCGTCATCGATCTCGGGCGACTGGGTGCGGCGGTTCGGTTTGGTCGGAGTTGCTATCAAGTTTGCCAAGAGGGTCCTGTTCGCAGCGCTGTCGAGAGGGTTATGCGAGGGTGACTTGAGGTTAAACGCACGTCGTGAAAGGACGGTAAATCGTTGCATCCGCGACGCTTATATCGTTTAACAGCGAAGTCGCTGCGAATTGCTTAGGTCTATCTCCAGCTGCTGGCTAGAGTTCGAGTCATCACAGCCAAATCTGGAGACCACCTCGCCATGAACCCTTGCTGCACAAATCCTTCGTCCTCTTCCACGTTCTTTCTGCGATTGCCTGCAAGGTTGTTGCTGCTGGCCCTGTTCCTGATTGCAGGGGTGACGGGTCTGCACGCGCAGTTTGACGCAGGCGCGGTGCTGGGCACGATCAAAGACCCTTCGGGGTCGAATATCGTGGCGGCGACGGTGCAACTGCTGAACCTGTCGAAGGGCTTGAAGGTGGTTCGCCAGACGGATGGGAATGGCGACTACGAGTTCGATAGTGTGCAGGCGGGCGAGTACACCCTGACGGTATCGGCCCCGGGGTTTTCGACGTCGACCACCGATCCGTTCACGGTGACGGTGGGGTCGCGACAACGCGTGGGACTGACGCTGAAGTTGGGCTCCAACAGCGAGAGCGTGACGGTGTCGGACGCGGCGAGCCAGCTTGAGACCGAGACCAGCGACCGCGGCGAGACGGTGCAGACGGCGGAGGCGGTTACGTTGCCACTCAACGGGCGATCGTATGCTGATCTGTCGGTGCTGGTGCCCGGAGTACGTAAGTCGCTTCTGGGTACGGTGGCGTCGAACCCGCCGCGCGATGCCTCGTACAACGCCAACGGCCTCACCTCGCAGTCGAATAACTTCGAGCTGGACGGCATCGACAACAATGCTTACCAGGAGGCGAACCAGGGTTACTCGAACGAGGCTGTGATTCCGTCGCCGGACGCGATCCAGGAGTTCAAGGTCCAGACCGATAACTATTCGGCGGAGTACGGACGAGCGGGTGGCGCGATCATCAATGCGACGACTCGAAGCGGAAGCAACGCATTTCACGGCGGTGCGTATGACTACCTTCGCAACACGGACCTGAATGCCTTTGGCCCCTTCGTCGGCACAGGTGTGAAGCCGACGCTGGTGCAGAACCAGTTCGGCGGAACCTTTGGCGGGCCGATCCTGCGAGACAAGGCGTTCTTCTTCGTCGACTATGAAGGTCTTCGTTCGATTGCACATCTTCTGACGACCGCGATTCTGCCGACAGCCACGGAGTTGACTGGCCTCTTCACAGCCGATGGCACAGCGGCAGGCGCTCCCGTGCCGGTGAAGAATCCCTATACGGGGACTGTTTATGCAAACGGCCAGGTTCCGTTGAGCGATCCGAACATCGACCCGGTTGCGCTTGCCGTGTTCAAGGTGCTACCCACGCCAAACATTCCGGGTGCCGCGCTTACCGCCAATAACTACCAGTACCTACCCGCCAGCACGACGAAGGACGACAAGGGAGACGCCCGTGTCGACTTCAATCTGAATGCAGCGCAGAACGGCTTCTTCCGTTATAGCCAGCGTGCGGTGCAGTTCTTCCAGCCGCCGAACTTTGCCGGTCCGGCCGGCGGCAACAACAACGGGACGCTTTTTGCGCGGACGCGACAGATTGCCGCGGGATATAACTGGACCGTGACGCCGAGCTCGATCCTTGAACTTCGGTTTGGACAGACCTGGACGGAGAGCGGCAAGAGTCCAGCGTATCTTGGGCAGACCAACTTCCTTGTGGGCGTTCCAAACGTTCCGCAAGACCCCAGCTATACGGGCGGCCTGAACACGCAAACGGTGACGGGCTTTACCGCCTTTGGAGAGCAGGCGACCAGTCCGCAGTTCACGAACCCCACGCAGGCGAATCCGAAGGTGAACTACACCTGGATCAAAGGCCACCACAGCTTGAAGGTGGGTTATGAGTATGGATGGCTCGCGCAGGCTATCTCGGACTTCCATCCGAAGTTCGGGTCGGACGTGTACTCCGGTCAGTTCAGTTCGGCCGGTAAGACGACGACGCCGCAGGCGGCTAATCTTGCCGACTTCCTCTTCGGTGCGCGTAACAACTATTCGCTCAACGCTGTGAATGAGGTGAACTACAAGCGCTTCTGGCACATGGGCTATGTGCAGGACGACTGGAAGGTGCTACCCAAGCTCACGGTCAACGCGGGACTGCGGTATGAGTTCATGTCGCCGAACTTCGAGCAGGACAACAAGCTGCTCAACTTCGATCCTGTAAATCAGCAGTTGCTGCACGCCGGTACAGGCACGGACGTAAGCAGCGATGCGGTCGGCCATGTCTTTAAGCTGCACTACGAGGGCGGCAGCTCCTTGGCGGACCGGGCACTGGTGAATCCGGACTATAAGGATTTCGGACCGCGCCTCGGACTTGCTTATCAGGCTCTCCCCGGGACCGTGGTTCGCGGCGGCTATGGCATCAGCTATGCGTATCTCTTCCGCTTCGGCGGCGAAGGTCTGCTTGCGTACAACGGGCCGGACAACTACTCCGCAACGCTGCCGGTGAATCAGACGCCGAGCCAGAGAATCTGCACTGCGCTTACTCAGGACCCTACTACCTGCTTCCGTCGCACCCAGGATGGGTACCAGACTAACTTCGCCGGGCCGAGCAACTTCACGACGACGCGCGCGCAGACGCGGTACACGCCGAAGGACTTCAAGAACGGCTACGTGCAGGCTTATCATGTTTCGGTGCAGCAGCAGTTGCCGAAGGACGCCACGCTTGAGGTCTCATACGTTGGCAACCATGCGGTGCATATTGCCACTCTCGAAGATACGAACCAGGCACGGTTGTGCACGGCGGCGGAGATCTCCGGTGGAGCGTGTGTCTCGACGGGAACGGCATCGCTGCTCAACCGGCGTCCAATCCAGAACTTCACGGATATTCTTACCGAGACCAACGCGGGGTTCCTGGTCTACAACTCGCTGCAGACGAAGCTGGAGCGGCGCTTCAAGAACGGACTGTTCCTGATCAACTCGTTCACCTGGTCGCGGGGCATCAATAACTCCTCTGCAGATCTGGAGGCGAACAACGGTGATGGCGCTGTGACGAACATCGCCAACCCAGCCGGGGATCGCGGGCCTTCGGGCTATGACCAGCCGCTGAACGATACGACCTCGGTGATCGCTGACCTTCCCTTCGGACATGGACGCAGGTATGGATCGAGCGCGCCGGCATGGCAGCAGGAGTTGCTGGGCGGCTGGCAACTGACGGGCATCAACATCGTCACCAGCGGTGTGCCGATCGACCTGACGTACACGGCGAACACGAATCAAGTCGTATCTACAACGAGCTCGGTGTATGCGCTGCGACCCAATCTCGTCACGACTGCGGGCGCGGTCTACGGGGGTACGCTGACGAAGTCGAAGAGCGCTCTTGGCGGCTATCTCAATTCTACGGCGGTCTCTGGACCGACGGGAGCGCAGCTCTTCGGCAACGCTGGCCGCAATAATCTGCGCGGGCCTGCATTCGCGCAGTTCGACCTGGCGGCGCACAAGAAGTTCACTCTGCTGACCGACCGCCAGACGCTGGAGTTCCGTATTGAGGCTTTCAATGTGTTGAACTCGACGAACTACATCAGCCCAAGCGCCAACATCGGTACGGAGAGCGCTGCGGGAGTGCTGAGCCCGAACGCCAGCTTCGGCACCTTCAGCGGAAGCACCAGCGTCTTCCCGTCGCGGCAGGTGCAACTGGCTCTTCGTCTCGCTTTCTAACTCAAACCGAAACCTCGCAAACGGGACGACCGTGGCCCTGTCTTTAGTGACGCGGGTCGTCCTGTTTCAAAGCCTCATGAATAAAGGACCTCTCATGCCTCGTGACACACAACTCCAAAGCCGTCGCAACTTTCTGCTCAGCTCCGCAGCCGCCTCGCTGGCTGGGGCGCTCCCCGTTTCGCTGATTGCGGAGCCTGCCCGGCCGCAGGCGACTGAGGATCATGACTCGGACAGCGCCATTCCCACGCGGGATACGGTGCTCAAGTTCTATCCCGATGGCCGCCGCCGGGGGTTTGCGGGCAACACCGTAATCTGCCATCTGCCACAGCAGAGCCACACCCGCGATGCGATCACGGCGCTGGGTGACGCGCTTCGCAAAAGTCCCTTCATCCACAAGCTCGGCATGCTTCCCAGCGAGAGTTACCACATGACCGTGTTCCCAGGGACGAACGACCAGGGCCGCACGGCTGAGAACTGGCCGTCGGATATTCCGCGTGATGCTCCGATCGCCGAATGTAATCGCATTATTGGCGAGCGTATGAAGAGCTTTGATACAGAGTGCCAGCTTCCGATTCGCGTGAGAGTGAATGGTCCGCATACGTTCGGCTATGGCCGCGCCTGCACGCTTCGGCTCTCGCCGGCCGACGAGGTGGAGAACCACAAGCTGCGGACCCTGCGCGATCGACTCTCAGAGGTGTATCGGTTCAGGCTGAAAGACCACGCGAACTATGCCTTCCACATGACCCTGGCCTACCAGGTTGCCCCTTTCACCCAAAAGGAACAGAGGCAGTACCAAGCTGTCCTGGAGCATCACATTCCAGCCATCATCGCAACGGCCCCGGTCCTAGAACTCGGAGTGCCCGAGTTCTGCACCTTCGAAGACATGTTTCGATTCGAGATCAAAACACTGTTGCAGGCTTAGCCGTTGCTATTTGTTAGACGTGGTCGTCTGGTTCGGAGATGTGATCTCCGGGCGCGGCCGGGATGTGGCTGCCCTTCTGGGTCACAACGTAGGAGACGGCACCGGAGCGGATCTCGTCCTGCGCGACGCGACAAGCCTTCATCGACTTTGAGACGCCGAGCGCGGGCGCCCCAGACTGCAGTTGACGGGCGCGGCGTGCAACACCTTTGACCAGGCTGTATTTGTTGTGGAAGGCACTCTCAATCGTCATGCTTTTCACCCCGTGCGGAGAGGGTAACTCACCGCGAAGGAATAGCCAAGGCAATTCCAGCATTACTGGGCAGGTGCGACGACGGAGTATGGCACGTAACTGAAACGGGATCAGGAGTTGTAAAAGGTTGTGAGAGCAGCTTCAAGCCGAGGCGAGGGAGCTGCGGTCAGGCAGGTGGATGCTGTCGCCGCGTCAGTATCTGCGGCTTGAGGTTGCTCTCCTGCGGCGATGATGCGTTCGCTAAGCACTATAGCGCGGAGTTCAGTGGCAGCCTGATCGAGAACATCGTTGACCAGAGCGTAACGGTAGTGCTCGAGTTGCTTGAGCTCTTCGCGGGCTTCGGTCAGGCGGCGCTCGATGACCGCTTCGATGGTCATATGCTCTGCCTGGCTGCGGTTGCGAAGGCGCAATTCAAGCACCTCCGGACTGGGCGGAAGGATGAAGATGGAGACGGCTGCTGGAAGCTTCTTCATTACCTGGAGCGCGCCCTGGACGTCGATGTCCAGCAGCAGGTCTTTGCCCCGTTCGCTGGCGTGCGCGAGGGCCGAGGCGGCGGTGCCGTAGAAGTTGCCGAAGACCTCTGCCCATTCCAGGAACTCGCCCGCGTCGACCATGCGAAGAAATTCTTCGCGGGTGGTGAAGTGATACTCGCGGCCATTCGTCTCCGAGCCGCGGGGCGCGCGGGTGGTATAGGAGATGGAGAACTCGATGCCTTCGACGAGGGTGAGCAACTGGCTGACCAGCGTCGACTTACCAGAGCCTGA
Organism: Granulicella aggregans; assembly: GCF_014203275.1. GTDB lineage: Bacteria > Acidobacteriota > Terriglobia > Terriglobales > Acidobacteriaceae > Edaphobacter. The sequence goes on along the minus strand of NZ_JACHIP010000001.1, from coordinate 805,274 downwards.
GGGTGCCGAGATGATGAAGAGTATGCCTGCCATGGGATCGGATTAAGTGTAACCGCTGGCGAAGAACTCAGGCATTACAGTAAATGTGTGACCCATCTTGCCAACGCGGTCGATCCCAAGCTAATCCTCATCACGCTGCTGATTGAACTGGGTGTCGCGGCTGCGGTGTCGAGCTCGCTTGCGAGGTCTGTCCGCTTCAAGCGCCTGCTGTTGCAGAAGGACAGGAAGCCTCGGCAGACGCTGAAGCTTACGGCGATGATCTGCGTACCGCTGATGCTCGGCGTGTGGGTGAGGGTGACGGTGCCGAACTTCCTGGCGGCTGACATCAGCTTCGAAGCGACGATTCTGCTGGGTCTGCTCCTTGGGCCGGCCTACGCCGCACTAGGCGGTGCCGCAATGGCCTTACCCGCGGTGTTGCACCACGAGTACTGGGCGTTGCCGGTAAATCTGCTGGTGGCCGCAGTGGCGGGAAGCTTCAGCGCCTTTGTGGATGAGAACGACATCTGGCTTTTTTCGCCGTTGATCGATCTAAGCATCTATCGGTGGTTCAAGCGCAATGTGAGGCGGCCGCACTTCGATCGGCAGATCATTCTTCTGGTCCTGATCACGGCGATGCAGTTTGCCATCAGCCTGTTTGCCAGATTCTATCCGCGACACTTCTTCGATCTGTATGCGGACTCATGGTTAATCGAGCTGGCGATCTGCGCCTCGGCTCCGGTAGTCGTGGGCATACCGTTGAAGATCTGGAATGCGATCCGGATTGAGCGGCAGCTCGAAGAGCAGGGAAGGTTGCTGCTGGAGGCTCGGCTGGATGCGCTGCAGCGGCAGATCAATCCGCATTTTCTTTTCAACACGCTGAACTCAATCACATCGCTGGTGCGATCGCAGCCGGAGCTTGCTCGGGAGATGATCGTGAAGCTGGCGAACATCCTGCGCGTGTTGCTCAAAGACCGTGAGGCGTTCGTCCCGTTCAGCGAGGAGCTTGCCTTTACCGACGACTATCTGGCGATCGAGGTGGTCCGGTTTGGATCGAAACTGCGGGTGGTGAAGGAGATTTCTGAGGAGACGCTCAACATCGTCGTCCCCAGCATGCTTCTACAGCCATTGATCGAGAACAGCATCAAGCATGGGCTGGAACCGCGGATCAATGGGGGAACGGTGACGTTGCGCAGTCGGATTATTGATGGGCGGCTTGAGATCGAAGTGGAAGACGATGGCGTGGGTATGGCGCCGGAGAGTGCCTCCGCCTCGCCCGTGAGTGGACTGGTGCGGCCAGGAACGGGGATTGGCATGCGGAACGTGAGAGAGCGGATGGAGGTGCTCTACGGGCAAGAGGCCGAGGTGTCGATCGAGAGCCGGCCGGGGCGTGGGACCAAGGTGGTGCTGCTCATGCCGATTCTGGATTCGGGCGCGGGGCCGTGGGCGGAGCTCGGGGCGGTAGCGCAGGTGGGATGGGGAGCAGCCATGAAGGCGATCTCGCGGGGATAAGTCCTACGTCCCACCCATGCGCGATGAAACTGCGCATGGATGAGTTACCAGAGCTCACGAAGTGAGTTATTTTGAAGCGTAGGGTGTGTAGTCGGTGTACCCCTTTGCTTCAAAGGTGTAGAAGGTGCCGCGGTCGTAGTCGGTTAGTGGCAGGCCCTGCTGGATGCGTGCGGGCAGGTCGGGGTTTGAGATGAAGTGGCGACCGAAGGCCACAGCATCAGCATCACCGGCGGCGATGATCTTTTCGGCGGTATCGGGCTCGAAGCCTCCGGCGGCGATGATCTTTCCTTTGAAGATCTTGCGCAGGCGCTCCGCGCCAATTGGGGGTTGGTCGTCACCACCAACCACGATGTTTCCCCTGACGCGGGGTTCGACGACGTGAAGGTAGGCGAGGCCGAACTGGTTGAGTTGCTCGGCGACGTAGCTGAAGAGGGCATCAGGATTGCTGTCGTCCATGTTGTTCCACTTGCCGCCGGGGCCAATGCGGACGGCGACGCGGTCAGCTCCCCAGACTGAAATTAGAGCAGGGACGACCTCGAGCAAGAGACGTGCGCGGTTCGGAATGGAGCCGCCGTACTCATCTGTGCGGTGGTTGCTGTTGTCCTGCAGGAACTGGTCGACGAGGTAGCCGTTGGCTGCGTGAAGCTCGACGCCGTCGAAGCCGGCATCCATCGCGCGTTTAGCGGCGGCGCGGTAGTCCTCAATGATGGATTTGATCTCGGAGACTTCAAGAGCGCGGTGCGGCGAGGGCTTGACCCAGCCGTCCGGTGTGGAGGTGAGCTTCGTCTCGTCCTGCCAGTACTCCGGATTGACGGAGGCAGAGACGGGGTGGACTCCGCCATTGTTACTGATATGGGAGGCGCGGCCGGTGTGCCAGAGTTGCGCGAACATCTTGCCGCCCTTGGCGCGGACGCGAGCGAGAACCTTCTTCCAGCCTTCGACCTGCGCATCGGTGAAGAGGCCGGGAGCGCCGTACCAGCCACGGCTGGCGAGCGAGATGTTAGTGGCTTCGCCGATGATGAGACCTCCCTCTGAGGCGCGCTGTTCGTAGTATTCGGCCATGAGATCGCCGGGGACTGCGTCGGGCTGGGTGGAGCGAGAGCGGGTGAGGGGCGCCATGACGACGCGATGCTTCAGGTGCGTGGGGCCAAAGTCGACGGGAGTGAAGAGCTTGCTGGTGTTGCTCATTTTCTTGCCTCCGTGCTGCTTCTCTGATTCTCAGCAGTAGTTATGAACTAGATGGTTCAAAAGTCTAGGAAGATGCAAAAGTTAGGAGGCCGCAGCCGGCGACGCCATTATTGCACCGGACAGTGCAAAAGCCGATAATGAATTTTATGAGAACGGGCCGCCCAAAGAACTTCAACCGCGAAGAGGTGCTGGATAAGGCGATCCCGGTCTTTTGGAAGCATGGGTTTTCGGACACCACGCTGGCCGATCTGGAGACAGCGACCGGAGTAAACCGTTCGGGGCTTTATACGGAGTTCAAGGACAAAGAAGACTTGTTCTTAGCCGCATTGAAACGATATCTCGAGACAAGTGGGCTGATTGACGTTCTGGCCCAAGAGCCGAAGGGCTGGGCCAATGTAGAGAGCTATCTGCGCATGGCTTTGAGCTGCTGGCCGGGGCAGAAGGGCTGCTTTTCTGTGAGTTCGATGCGAGAGCTTGCGGTGCTGCCGGATGAGGCGCGGGCGATTGTGGCGAGGAGTATGACGCCGATCAAACGATTGCTGGTGGAGAACATAGAAGCGGCGGCCGCGCGAGGAGACGCGAGTTTTATCGCGGAGATGGCGATGACTTACTTCTCCGGGATCAGCATCGACCAGAACCTTGTAGGTAACGCGACAGGCTCGCGCAGGATCGAGAACTTTATGGGAGTTCTGCGGGAGCTTTAGCGGTGCGGTCGATCACGCGCTGGTAGTACTCCTCATAAAGCGGAATGATGCGAGTAGCGCAGAAGCGGTCCTGCGCGGTACGGCGGGCGGCGTGGGCCATGGTGCTTAGGTCGATGCGGTCTTTGAGTAGCCCGATGGCGGCGGCGGCCATGCCTTCAACGTCGCCAACTTCGAAGAGGCGGCCGGTGACGCCGTCGTCGATCAGCTCCGCGACGCCACCTACGCGGGTGGCGATGGCGGGAACACCGCAGGCCATGGCTTCGAGCGCTGCGAGGCCGAAGGACTCCATCTCGGAGGGCATGATCATGAGGTCGGCTAGCGGGAGAAGTTCGTTCACGTTGTCCTGTTTGCCGAGAAAGTGGATGCGGTCTTGAACGCCATGGCGCATGGCGAGGTATTCGGCGGCGGAGCGGTCGGGGCCATCGCCGATGAGCAGCAGGCGTGAGGGGACTTCCTTGGCGATGCGGGCGAAGACTTCGACGACGTCGGTGACGCGCTTGACCGGGCGGAAGTTGGAGAGGTGGACGATCAGCTTTTCGTTGGACGCGGCATAGCGGGGGCGCATCTCGGCGACGAGGTCGGGATTGCGGACGTAGACGTCGCAGTTGACGAAGTTATGGATGACTTCGATCTCGGAGTGGATGTCGAAGGCCTCACGGGTGCGATCGCGGAGATAGCTGGAGATGGCGGTGACGCCGTCGGACTCCATAATGCCGAAGCGGGTGATGGGCAAGTAAGAGCGGTCGAGACCTACGAGGGTGATGTCCGTGCCGTGCAGCGTAGTGATGAAGGGCAGGTGTTTGCCGCGGGCGGCGAGCATCTGGCGGGCGAGCAGGGCGCTGACCGAGTGCGGAATGGCGTAGTGGACGTGGAGGAGATCGAGCGAGTAGAACTCGGCGACCTCGGCCATGCGAGTGGCGAGGGCCAGGTCGTAGGGGGGGTGCTCGAAGAGCGGGTACTGATAGACCGCGACTTCGTGGAAGAAGATGTTGGCCTCGCGGCCGGTGAGGCGGAAGGGCTGCGAGGAGGTGATGAAGTGGATCTCATGGCCGCGCGCGGCGAGCTCGATACCGAGCTCGGTGGCGACGACGCCCGAGCCGCCGTAAGTGGGATAGCAGGTGATGCCGATCTTCATAGGTACCCATAGTGGATGAGCGCGGGCGGGTTTGGGTGCGAGAGTATTTCAGGGATGACCGCAAGCAGGGCATCGTACTCTATCTTGCGGTGGCTACGCAGGCGGGTTGAGATACCGTCGAGGTCAGTGTCGTTGTAGCCGGGGTGGCAGACGAGCTCCCAGGTGCCTTCGGGTAACTTTGCCATGATTTGAACGAGCGTTTGCTGATCCAGGTCGCCGGTGGCAGAGATGCCGATGCTACCGGTTGTGGAGCGGACCTCTTCGAAGAGTATTTCAGGTTGCGCGTTGAAGGGCTGCCGAAGCTGATCGAGGATCTTCATCTGGATACGGCGTGAGACGCCGCCGTGGCCGAGCGACCAGCTCCATCGCGCTTCGAACGGATGGCGGATAGCGCGAATGCCATGGGCTTCCGCGACCCGGAGCAGAGGACGCGTGACCTGCGGGAACATGTGGGTGTGTTTGTGGGTGTCGATGTGCGTGACGGCGATGCCGGCGTGCTGCAGCTTGCGAATCTGCGCCGTGGCTTCGCGCTCTATGTCGAGCTCGCTGATGCGACCGAGGACGAGATCGCGAACGAAGTCGAGAAGCTTTGGGCGGAGTGAACGGCGATCTAGGCCTGAATTTGGGCCCAGCAGCGAAGGGATCGATTCGGGCTGCGAGACGGGGTCGCCGTCGGTGAGAACGACGTGGCAGCCTACGCCGAGTGTTGGGTTGGCGTGGGCGATGGCGACGGCGTCGTCGAAGGCTGTGCCGTTGGCCATGAGCGTGGCTGAGGTGAGCGCGCCTGCCTGGTGAAGTTCGGCGATGGCGCGGTTGACGCCGGGCGTGAGGCCGAAGTCATCGGCGTTGATGATGAGGCGGGTCGGCATCGGATCAGGCTTGGGTCCCCATGATCTCTGCATCGGGCTGGGAGGCGTACTCGGCCCATGAACCGTCGTAGAGGCTGATGTCGTCTGCGCCTGCGAGTTCAAGCGCGAGAGCGAGGACAGAGGCGGTTACGCCGGAGCCGCAGGTGGTGGTGATGGGTCGGTTCAGGTCGAGGCCGCGTTGCTCGAAGGCGGAGCGTAGTTCTTCGCGTGGTCGGAGGCGGCCATCCTGCACCAGTTCGCCGAAGGGGAGACTGGTTGCGCCGGGCATGTGGCCGGAGCGCAAGCCGGGGCGTGGCTCCGGGGCGGTGCCGTTGAAGCGGGCTGCGGAGCGGGCGTCGACGACCTGAGCGTGAGAGGCCAAGAGGTCTTTGATCGACGCGAGATCTTTGACAGCGATGGGATCGAGCACGGCGGTGAATTGCGCGGCCGAACGATGCACGGAGCCTGGCTCGGTTGGGCCGCCGGAGGAGATCCACGCAGGCAGTCCGCCATCGAGCATGGAGACGCGCTTTGCGCCAAAGGCGCGGAGCGTCCACCAGGCCCGAGGCGCGGAGAAGACGGGCTGCTGCTCGTAGACGACGAGATGTGCCGTGCTGCTGACGCCAAGAGCCGCCATGCTGAGGGCGAAGGCTTCGGGCGACGGCAGCATGTGGGGCAGGGAGGTTTCGTGATCGGAGAGGGCTTCGATGTCGAAGAAGACAGCGCCGGGGATGTGGGCTTCGAGATAACGGGCGTGGACATCGACCACGGGAGTGACGCCAACGAGGGGAAGTGAAGCGTCGAGGACGATGATATCCGAGGCGGAGAGGTGTTCCTTGAGCCAAGCCGGAGAGACGAGGTAATTCACGGTGCGCTCTTTTCGAGGGAGGCGGCAGAGCATACGATGCCCGGCAGGGATTGCGATCTTTGCCGCGAATCGACTCGCATCGCGGCGGCTTCGAAACAGGTTTGCCTCTGTCGCTTATCGTAGCAAACGTGGTGGGTCAGGCTGCACTGACACAGTTCCACCCGGCGAGTGGCTTGCACATTCCAGTGGCCCGGACTTATAGTGGGTGCGCCTTCCAGATGCTTACAGAATCGCCCTGCGAAATCGATTTACTTCATCGATTGTCGGCTGGCGAATGCAAGGATGGCGTTTTGAAGTCCAGGGGATTCGATCTCAAGCAGGTTCAAGGAGTCAGACAAGTGACGCGAACGTTCGTGGTGGGTGCTCTTCTTCTCTCAGGTTCGATGCTGGCGCAGACGACGCCCGCTGTCTATCAGGATGCCTCACAGCCCGCTGCGGTGCGAGCGCACGATATCGTCTCGCGCATGACGGTCGAGGAGAAGGCTGCGCAGCTTGAGGACTGGGCGACGGCGATTCCGCGGCTCGGGGTTCCTGACTACCAGACGTGGAGCGAAGCGCTGCACGGCGTGGCGAACTCCGGCTACGCGACCGTTTTTCCGCAGGCGATAGGCATGGGAGCGACGTGGGACCCGGCGTTGTTGCATAGAGTGGGTGACATCATCTCGACCGAGGGCCGGTCGAAGTTCAACCAGGCACAGCGCGAGAACAATCATCGCATCTTCTATGGGCTCACCTTCTGGTCGCCGAACATCAATATCTTTCGCGATCCGCGCTGGGGACGCGGGCAGGAGACATACGGCGAAGACCCGTTCCTGACCGGCAAGATGGGCGTTGCTTTCATTGAGGGCGTTCAGGGCGACGACCCTGACCACCCGAAGGCGGTTGCGACGAGCAAGCACTTTGCCGTGCATAGTGGGCCGGAGTCGACACGACATACGGCCAACGTGGATGTGAGCCCGCGCGACCTGGAGGAGACTTATCTGCCGGCGTTTCGTACGACGGTGATCGATGGCCATGTGAAGTCGGTGATGTGTGCGTATAACGCGGTTGACGGCATGTCGGCATGCGCGAACACGATGCTGCTGAAGGAGCATCTGCGCGATGCGTGGGGCTTCAAGGGATTTGTTGTGTCAGACTGCGCGGCGATCATGGACGTGACGAACGGGCATCACAATGCCCCGGATATCCTGCACGCAGCGGTGATCTCGATCAAGGCGGGGACGGACCTTTCGTGCAGCATCTGGGCTCCGGGCTTCAACACGCTGGCGGATGCGGTGAAGCAGAATGTGGTCTCGGAGGATCTGCTGACGCAGGCGGCGGAGCGGCTCTATACGGCGCGCTTTCAGCTTGGCATGTTTGATAAGCCGGGGATGAACCCGAACGACAAGATTCCTTTTACGGAGACCGCGTCTGAGCCTCATCGCGAGGTGGCGCTGAAGGCTGCGCAGGAGACGATGGTGCTGCTGAAGAACACCGGGGCTCTTCCGCTGAAGAGGGAGACGCAGTCGATTGCCGTGGTTGGTCCGACGGCTGCGCTGCTGACCTCTCTGGAGGGCAACTACAACGGCGTTTCGGTGAATGCGGTGTATCCGGTGGACGGCATCATGAAGCAGTTTCCTGGCGCAGCAATTCACTACGCGCAGGGAGCGACATTGGCTACTGGTTTCAGCGTGCCGGTGCCACGCACGGTCTTCGGTGAAGGTCTTAAGACAGAATACTTCGCCGATGCCGATTGGACGGGACGGCCGGTAGTAGAGCGGATCGAGAAGGACATTCAACATGACTGGCGGGATGCAGCTCCGGTTCCGGAAATTCAGACGCACGACTACTCCGTGCGCTGGACGGGAATGCTGAGTGTGCCGGCTCCAGGTAAGTACACGTTTGTTGTGCAGGGCGGCGAAGGCTTTCCCTACTCTCCCAATGAGGTGTACAGCTTTGCAGTGGATGGCAAGGTGTTGGGTGAAGGCAGCATGACCGGCAGCAAGCTAGACATGGGCAACTTCAAGATGGCACCAGGAGCGTCGCCCTCTGCGCCACCGATTATGAAGGGGCCGAAGCCGCTTCGCATCGAGATGACGTTTGAAGATACAAAGCCGCATGCCTTCGAGATGAAGTACAGCCACTCCGGCGACCTGGCTGGCGGAGGCACGACGCTGCGCTGGGAGGCTCCGGCGAGTGGTCAGCTGCAGGAGGCTGTGGCTGCAGCGAATGCCTCTGATGTGGTCGTCGCGTTCGTCGGGCTTTCGCCGCAGCTTGAAGGCGAGGAGATGCCGGTAAAGATGGATGGGTTCAATGGCGGCGATCGCACCAGCATCGCGCTTCCGAAGTCGCAGCAGGATTTGCTGGAGGCGGTGGCGGCGACGGGCAAACCAGTGATCGTCGTGTCATTGACTGGGAGCGCACTGGCGATGACGTGGGCGAAGGAGCACGCTGCGGCGGTGATCCAGGCGTGGTACCCGGGCGTCGAGGGGGGCACTGCGATTGCGCAGACGCTGGCGGGCGAGAACAATCCTGCGGGAAGGCTGCCGCTTACCTTTTATGCTTCGGTTGATGACCTTCCCGCGTTTGCCGACTACACGCTGAAGAACCGGACGTATCGCTACTACTCGGGCAAGCCGCTGTGGGGCTTTGGATATGGTCTAAGCTATACGACGTTCAAGTATGGGCCGGTGCAGTTGTCTTCCGCTTCAGTCAAAGCTGGCGATCCGGTTACAGCGACCGTAGCTGTCACCAACAGCGGAGGCGTTGCTGGCGACGAGGTAGTCGAGGCGTATGTGAAGACGCCGCAGAAGGGCGGCCCTATTCACTCGCTGGCTGGCTTCAAGCGCGTGCATCTTGCACCGGGCGAGAGCCAAAATGTGGCTGTCGAGATTCCAGCACGGTCGTTCTCGAGCGTAGACGATGCGGGAGCACGTTCGATCCTGGCGGGTTCGTACAAGCTAAGCATCGGCGGCGCTCAACCCGGCGAGACAACGAGCAAGTCTGAAGTCTCCTTCACAATGAACGGGACGATGACGCTGCCGAAGTAGCCAGGGCTTGCTTTGAAGGTTCAGCGCGGATTGCTAAGCGTTCGTCGAAGCGCTTCAGGGTGGTTGGAGACGAGGATGTCTACCGGGCGATCTTTCAGATACTCCCGGTAGACATCCTCGCCGTTTGCAGCGAACTGCAGGTCGGGGCCTTCCATCAGGTCCGTAATGATCTTCTGCCCTCGCTGGTGAGCGTACTGAAACAAGGCAGGTTCGCCGGTGCGGGGCAGGTAAAGGTCTATAGGGTGTTGACCTGCGGTCTGAATTGCCTGGTCCACCTCGGATTGAGTCTTGGTGAGGATTGAGACTCGTACCTGAGGATCAGAGGCAAGTGCCGCCTGAGCTGTTGCCTCGTCGAAGGTAAGCAGGATCGCGCGATTGAGAAGTCCGTATCGTTTCAACTCCGAAACGACCTGGGCCGACGGGGCATCCTTCAGGTCCACCATTAGCTCAATCTGATGGTGTTGCGCCCAAACTAAGAACTGATCGAAGGTTGGGATTGCCTCCACGAGACGCCCAGTCTCCGGTCCGCGGAGGTGGACTTGTCTGAGCTCTGCCGCAGACTTGGACAGGACTGGCCCGGCGGCGTCGGTGGTCCGGTCCAGCGTGGCGTCATGGAGGAGATAGAGCCGCCCATCGCTGCTTCGACGCAGGTCGAACTCAATCATGGCAACGCCGGCTTGGGCTGTCTTCTCCATGACGGGCAGGCTGTTCTCAACCTGTGAGGGCGAGAGCCATCCACGGTGCGCGCACACGACAGGCTGCTGGTGGTGCGACTGGGGTGGGGCCGGTTGTTGCGCGTAGAGGGCAGTGGTGGCGGAACAGAGTAAAAGAGTTCTAAAAGTTAGCATTTCGTCTCCACCAACCTACACCTTGCGCTATGAAACTTCATTAGAACTAAATCAGTAACCTCCCCTCGCGATCGTGGCGAGGGCTTTTGTTGCCTATTGGCAAACTCTACGAACGGTGACATGCCTTTCGGTGAGCCACTCATCGATGTTTATCGGGGCATAAGTGCCTGTATTTACGGCAGTTTTCGCATAGGCAATCTAACAAGGTAAGCGAGAGGAAAAAGAGACAGGGACACATAGTCTCCGGCCAGCGCAGATGCGCTGAAAAGGAGACTCACCTTGTTCAAAAAGATTGCCACCTCGTCCGCCCTTGCCATCGCCCTTCTCGTTGCGCCAACCACGAAGATGTTTGCCGGGACGCTGCCTACGCCGTCCGCGGTTACCGGTGGCGACCCTCAGCCGACAGGTGAGTCGATCGTTGCTATCGCCTTGATTATTCCTTCACTCGCGGTTCTCTAACTGTCGTAAACTTACTGACGCTGAAGTGATCGTGCCTAGAGGAGGACGTAGTGCATCTTTCGAGCCTCGACCGTCTCTTCTGGGCACTCTCCTTCTTCGGGCATTGCATCCTGCTCGGCGTGCTTCTTATTCGCAACCGGGCGTCAGCTTTTCCGGTCTTCACGACGCTGATCTGCGTGAATATCGTTCGCACGATCGTGCTGTTCTTCACGCTACGGTATGGATCGAAGGGCGAGTACTTCTATACGTACTGGACGCTGGCTTTCGTGGATCTTGCTCTCCAGTTGGCTATCGCTTATGAGTTGGCAACGCACGTTTTCCAGCCACTTGGAGCCTGGGCTCCTGATGTCCGGAAGAGTTTTATCGCGCTGGCCGCTACCAGCGTCGCTCTGGCGGCAGGGCTTGCATGGTTGGCTGCTCCGCCAGCGAAGACGCTGAGACTGGCGATTGTGATTCGCGGAGATCTGTTCGCGTCCGCACTGATGAGCGAGATTTTTGTTGCGATGATTGCACTTTCGGTCACCCTGGGTCTACCTTGGCGCACACACGTTGCGAGGATTGCGCAAGGGCTGGGGCTTTATTCTCTCTACGGCATCTTCATGGACGCGGCCCACACGTTCTTTCCCGCGGACAACATCCACCGACTGCTTTCCGAGTCGCAGATAGGGCTCTATCTGATCTGTCTTACGTACTGGTCTGTGACGCTCGCGATGGAAGAGCCAGTTCCCCGCAAGCTGCCCTCTGAATTGCATGAAGAACTTCGCGCCCTTCAGGAACGGGCGGCACTTGTTCTAAGAAGCTTGCGCACGACGGCGAGTGCATCATGAGGCAAATCGTCTTTCTCTTTATCGTGGGGGCCTTCGTGTCGACGCTCATTGGGATAGCTCTCTACTACATCATGCGGGCCCGCAGAGCCTCTACGAATGCGTGGCGGATTCTGCTAGGACGGCTCCGGCAGATCGATCGCGAGAAGTTTGCCGAGGTCGCCCTGGATCTGCTGGACGAGCGGCCTGATGAGCAGTCGCATCTCGAACCGGACCGCATCTTCGAGATGATTGGCGGGATGAACGGGCTCGATGCTCTCGAGGAGAACTGCGATGTCCTGATCGACTTGGCGACTTATGTGCAACGCTGGTATCCGGATGCGCTGCAACTCTCCGAAGAGCTGCGCCTGAATGCGCGGGAGATTAAGTGGCATATCGGACGGCTTCGCGGGGCTTCAGCGACCGGCCATCTGCGGGAGCAGTTTCCTGTCTATGCGCAGCGTGCCGTCGCTACGTACTACCTGATGACACGGAGCCTGCTGGTGCTGTACGAAGGTGTAAAGCTGCCCGAGTTCGTCGAACTGCAACAGGCGCTCTAGCTGGTGCAATCATTCGGTGCGGCGGATGACCGCAGCGACCACAGTTCCAACTACTTCAATATCCTTGCGATATCGAAAGCGCCGGTTGGACTCGAACGAGAGCGCGTGCGGTATAACGGTGAGCCAGTCTGATTCTTTGTCGAGCTCGCAAAAGCCAGAGACATAGCCGTCGCGCGTCATGAGGAAGTAGATAGGGCGATCGAACTCGTGGTTCCATTCGCGACGGGTGGCGATGGAGCGCTTCTGCGTGTCAATGAGAACGATGGAGCCAGCGCGGATCATGGGTTCGAGGGTTCGGTCTTGTCTTCCGATCACCGCGCGCCGATAGTGACTGGGTAGCAGACCCTGCTCGGCCGGAAGGAGAGCGGTCGCTTCGGCCGGGGTCTCGGTGACGAGGGTGTCGGGCAACCAGACCTTCGCGTAGGTATCAAGATTGCCCTCCGCAAGCAGGGTCGCGTTGGGGACTGAGAGGTCTTCTGACGGTGTAAAAGTTGTGTCCGGTGTAGGGCACATGCCGAGCATCTGATCCGGGGTGAGGCTGTAGATATTGGCGAGGACGATGAGTTTTGTCGCGGAGAGGCCGCGGTTCTCCCGCTCAACGCGATCCAGCCAGCTGGCGGAGATCCGGTAGGCCGGGTTGCCCCACTGCTGCGCGAGCCGCAGCGTGCGCTGTTCGACCTCTCTCAGTGTGAGCTTCCAGGCAAGACGTGATGCCCGAAGTTTGCCGCCGATACCTTCCATGAATTTCTATCCCAGTGCTCTATGAAAATTGACGCGAACGGCCTGAAAAGGAAGACGACGGGCCCGGCGGTCCCAAAAAATGTGCTTTAGGAGTCATGCTATACCACGGCGTCTAGCTGTTGCTGATAAGCAACAAGAACCTGCAAGAGGCCAATATGTGGTGCTGGACAAAGCCGATATCCGCTTCGATTTGCCTGTAAATCCTGCGCCTCGTCCTTGCGAATTGTGTAAACGCAACAAGATTGGAAGCAGAGCCCCTATCCTCAGCGAACTGGGAGACGATCTGTTCTCGCAGCCGGTTCGAACTTCAAAGGGTGCGAGAGCATAGCGGAGAAGGAATGGAACGACAGGTGGCTTTGCAGTGTCTCTGCCTGGCGTTCCGCTGCTCCCTTTTCCGGGATCGTCGGCGGTGACGTGTGTCTGGAGGCTGGGCGGGCTGGCGATGTGATCGGGCGTAACTCGGTCGTCGCGCAGTCGACGGGCTTGACACACACGGTCTCCCTGAGCCTTGTGATCACGCCCTGACAACGCGCCGCCTTCAGTCACACAGTAAAGTTGCTTAGATCCATACCTTTGATTCGATGAAGTTCCCCGAGCGCTTACGGGTGCCGGTAGTTACGCCAGCGCCAGCGTTGGGGTTGACGATCGCCGGAGACGAAGGCGCAGCGGTTTTGGTGGACTGGCGGCTCAGCTTCGCAGTGTTGGTCGTGGATCCAGGTGCGTAGTCAATGTCTTCGCGTCCCGGATATTCTTGCGGAGGTGGCACTCGGTTCATTCGCGCATAGTTCGGAATCGCAACCATAGGCGAACCGTCTTTCCACTTCCCGGTCATCACCATGACTCCGCCGAGCAGGTCGGGTTTCCACTCCATCGACAGAGGAGCGTCGCTAAGCTCGCGTTCGATCTCCTGGTTGTCCGAAGTCTCTACGTTATAGACGAGCGGGCCGTATTTTAGGGCAACGGTGCCAAGATCGGCCTTGATGCGATCGTCAGCAACGACGCGTTGGGGCTCCAGCGGAAGCTCAAACTCGATCGTGTCGCCCGCGTTCCACTCGCGCGTCACTACAGCGTATCCCTTTTCGATATGCGGAGTGATCTGCTTGCCGTTGACTGCGAAACGCTTCACGCCCCGGATCGCGGGGGTCTCGGTATAAAGCTTGCTCGTCTTGCGATTTGGAATGCGGACGAATACGGTAAAGGTGGCGGGCTGCTCCGGATTGACGGTGATGGCGATCGCCCCCTTCCACGGATACTCCGTCTTCTGCACCATCTCGACATTTGTGCCGGCGATCTCGCCGACGCGAATGCGGCTGCCGACGAACATGTTCACATAGACGCCCTGCTTGCTCTTCACGTAGGACCAAGTGGGCATCATCAATAGTGTGCGTGGGATGTTGCCCACGCAGCAGGGGCAGGTGTGCCACTTCGCGCGCTGCGTGTTGACCAGCGGATTGGTGTAGCAGAAGCTCTTGCCATCGAGCGCGACGCCGCCCAGCAGAGCGTTGTACATCGTCTGCTCGTAGAGATCGGCGTACTTCGCATCGTGATACGCAAGGTTCAGCTTGTACTGGAAGAAGACGAGGCCGCAACTTGAGCAGGACTCGCAGTAAGCCGCGTTGCGCAGCGAGTAGTTCGGGCCAAAGCCTTCTGAGGTCTCTCCGCTCCCGATGCCGCCGGTCAGATAGTACTTTCGGTTCACCATGTTGTCCCACAGCGACAACACCGCTCCCTGGTAATCTTTGTCGCCGGTCTCGGCGGCGATGTCCGCCATGCCGGAGTAGAAGTATGTCGCGCGAACGGCGTGGCCAACGGCCTCGTACTGCTGTCCTGGGGGAAGGTGGCTCTGATCGTACTCGGAGCCACCACGGCGTGAGTCGAGCAGAAACTTCGCCAGAGCGATGTAAGCGTCTCCGCGATGATTGCCTTCCTGGTCGTTGACGAAGCGGCCGAAGCGAACGAGGGCCTGCTCCATCTCCTGGTGGCCGTCGAACCAGTCCTTCTTGCCGGGGCCGAGGTTCGCAACCCAACAGTCGGCCAATTTCTTTGCGGCGTTATAGAGACGGAGGTCCTTGCCGTCGGTCAGGGTGTAGTGATTGATGGCGGACTCGATGAAGTAGCCCGACACGTAGCCTTCGTGGTTGCCGCGATGGTCGGGCGACCAGCGCTCCGGCCATTTGCTGCGGTCGGTAAGGATGAAGGCAGTTTGTAGATAGCCATCGGACATCTGCGCGGCGAGGATGATCGGAATCCAGCGCTCCAGCGTTGCGCTCATTTTCTGCTGAGAGGCGATGATCTCCTGATCGCCTTGGGCGTCAACCATCAGAGCGATGCACATCGACTCCACGGTCTGATGGACCCAGGCGTTTGAGAAGACATAGCCCTTGTGCGGGGCATGGGCTTCTCCGCGGTTCGCCTTCGCTGCCTCGACGAAGTTGTCGATTCCGCCATCGCCCTTGTTTGTGGGAATATCTGTGCGTTCGCAGTAGTCGATGCAGTGGGGAATCCAGTCGACGATCAGTGTCTTCGCGCGCGCCCCCCACAGCGGGCTGTCGATGCTGTACTTACGCGTATAGACGACATCCAAGCGGTCGGCCGGTGGTGGAGCCTCCGCGTGGACATGGACGGTCGCTTTCGGGTCGCTGCCTCCGCCTGAACCCATCAACGCTAGGACATAATCTCCGGGAGCAGAGAACTTTGCCGTTGTAACAGGTGCCGTTGCCTTGGCAAATGTTACTGTGCCGGGGCCTGAGACCTTGGACCACCGCGCGACGTTCTCTCGGCGATCCTCCAGCCAGATCGCCTTGCCGGCGAGGTAGGTCTGACCGCCGATCATCACGGAACGATCGATCCCTGCATGAATCACTGGAGGCAGCACCGGCACGGGACCGGCGTTATATACGCGCCACTCGAGCACACCCGCCGGCTTCTCTACTTCGGGATTGACCTGCAGCCGCAGTCGGTCGGTCTTGATCTCGGTGAAGCTGGTCGAATTGAACTGGTCCGCTGCGGTGCCGAGTCCCTTGACGTTCTTCACCGGAGCATAATCGCTTCCGTTCCAGTAGAGGAGCTCGTAGGACGAGGGCGCGACGAGCGTGGCCCATTCGGTCCCCGGAAGGCCCTTGGCGCGGGGCGCGTCGATAGCCCAATAGATATCGACGGAGTCGATGGCGACGGGCGCGCTCCATTGGTAGTCGATCCATGGCGCGGCTTCGTCCGGGGACTCTTTCCTGAGAGCGTAGAGGCTGTTTGACCGATCGCGAGAGTTTGCGGGAGTCTGTCCGTCGTTGACCGCGGAGATGCGGTTCTCGCTGGTGGCGACGAGGCTGGATGGTATCGCAATCTTTGCCAGGTTGACGCGACTAGCGGAGGGCTGGGTGAAGGCGTTGGTCGAGTTTCCATGGGCCAGCATCGCCGCTCCCGCAACGCCTGTGAGGAAACTGCGGCGGCCTATAACGTGACTCGGGTCTCCGTTGTTGGTTTGATCGATTCGGTATTGGTCGTGGGGGCCGTGCGATGCGTTGCAGACAGTTTGGCTGAATATATCCCGGTCTTCGTTGCGAAGCATGGTCCCTCAATCTGCTGTGAAGTATGGAGCGGCGGTGAGACCTCTGCAATCAAGATAAACGTGAACCTCACACTTTCAAGATCCAGGACATCACGCCACACAGGCACAGAAATTGTAGGCATTGGAGTCGAAACGCGAATGGTCCATTTGACCCATGGGTTTTCAAAGTTAACGGACCGCGCATCGAGTATGCACACCGCCCGTTCGTCCTGCCGGCAAATGCTAGCCAAGCGAGCCAATTGAAGCAACCAAGGAGCTCACTCACACAGAAATCGGTAGATATAGATGTCTCGAATGGACCGAAGCGATGCTTTGCCCTCTGTGATCTGAAGTAGTTGCGTTTAGACAATCGATTGTCTAAACGAACAGCAGATACGCGAGCGCTTGGACAACCGTGAAGGCCGATACTTTTAGCAAGAATACTTCATTGAAGATTGACCGCTCGCTGCGTCGCTAGCACCGGGAAAAAGACCTTGACTTGGCTCGCCTAATCGCCGAAGGATCATCGTCTCATGGGATGTGACGGGCAGCGGGCACCTGAACGACGGTTTGGAGAAATACTATCCTGGGATAGGACGAACTGACGCGAATCTGATAAACTTACTTTTGTTGCTGCGATTATTCATTTGGTGTGTCCGTCGGTGTTAGCGAGAAGCGGCCGGGTTCACGATAAAGATGCGCTAGAAGCGAGCTGGATCTTGTAAACGCTTGGCTCTATGAGGCATCTTTCCGAATTGTCAGAGGCAATTGGGGACGTAGCTCAGTTGGTTAGAGCGCTGCCCTGTCACGGCAGAGGTCGCGGGTTCGAGCCCCGTCGTCCCCGCCATACAAAGCAAAGAACTTAGCTTCGTATGGCATCCCGGAGTGATAATTAGATCCGGGTTCAGTAAGGTCCAACAGAAACCTCATTTGACAATTTGAGGGTGTACGCCCCCCTTCGTTTCGCCCAGACTCCCAATCATCACCTCAAAAACTTCCTCTGAGTCGCGTGTTTATGGGAGTTTGCCGGCCGCGTGTGAACAGCCAGCGTGGGCCTACTGTTAGTTGGGGTTGACGCTTGGAGCTTGCCGGATTTCGCCGGGACGATCTTCGACGCCGCCTGGCAGCAACAATATAGGAACCGAGAGAGATTACGTCATTACCGCTGATTCTCGGACGATTCGGGACCGAACGAGCAGTCAACGCTGATATATCGGCTTGCCGTCGGCGAAACTGCCCGCAGAGCTTTCCACATTCCGCAAGAAAAAATACTTCTCGCCTCTTCCCATAGTCATTCGAGTGGTCGTACTATTCCTTTGCATAGCCATTCGAGTGGAGAGTGTGGATGAGATCTAAGAAGCCGTCCGAAGCCGGAGAGATCCTCCAAGGCACGCTGGATTTATTGATTCTGCGAACGTTGGTGACCGGCCCGTCCCACGGACATACGATCGCCCAATCCATTGAACGCACCTCGGAGAACGCATTAGGGGTGGAGCAGGGGTCGCTCTATCCCGCGCTGCATCGGCTTGAAGACCGCGGCTGGCTCCAGGCTGAATGGGGCGTGAGCGAGAACAACCGCAGGGCAAAGTTCTACCGGCTTACGGCTAAAGGCCGGAAGGAATTGAATGCGGCGGCTGGAAGATGGCGGAAGATGACTCACGCCATCGGCCTCATTCTCGGAGAGTCGTTCGAGTAGTCGGGAGGGCAATCACTATGAGCTTTCGTCGGTTCACGAATCGAAGTGGGAAGGATCAAGACTTTGCGGAGGAGATTGATTCACACCTTGCGCATGAACGAGATGCGAATCTAGCTCTCAAGCTCTCCCCTGAAGATGCTCGCCGGCAAGCAATGCTGCGTTTCGGTAATCCTCGGACTCTTCGTGAGAAGGAATGGCTGTATCGTTCCATCCCCTTCATCGAGTCTGTGAGGCGGGACTTGTCCTTTGCGTTGCGGTCGCTTGGAAAGACACCGGGGTTTGCTGCCATCGCCATTCTGGTGATTGCCATTGGTATAGGCGTGAATACTGCGGTCTTTTCAGTGATCAACGCGGTCTTGCTTAAGCCGCTTACCTATCCCGACCCGCAGGCGCTGGTCACGCTGGTCAACACCAGCCCTCGAGGGAACTTTCCCGGCGCCAGTATTCCGAGATTTAGCTTGTGGCAACAGCAGACCGGACTCTTCCAGCAGGTCGCCGCGTATGACTTTGGCGGGTCTGGACTAAACCTCACTGGAGGCGATCACCCGCAGCAAGTCCAGGGAATTCACGTTTCGGCAAGCTACTTCCAGATGTTCGGCGCGCCCTTCGTGGCAGGACGCAGCTTTAACGCTGCGGAAGATACTCCCAATGCCGGACGCTTCACGGTTCTAAGCTATGGGCTTTGGAGGAACCGGTACGGGGGCAATTCAAATGTCGTCGGGTCAACGATTCAGCTGGACGGACAACCCTATTTGGTCGTCGGGGTGGTCGGGCCGGGTTTCGTAACCGACACGCCGGCTGATCTTTGGGTGCCTTTCCAATTCGATCTGAACTCTCACGACATGGTGACTTTCTTCACCGCGGCCGCGCGTCTGAAGCCTGGCGTGACGCTTCAGCAGGCCAAAGTCCAATTGCGGGTGGTCGCAGATCAATTTCGTAAAACGTTTGGCGCGGATGCAATGCCTCCCGGCGGCGGATTCGGAGTCGTGTCTCTCCAGGAAACCATGATTGGCGACACTCGCTCCCGGCTCCTCGTCCTCTTGGGAGCGGTGGCTTTTGTGCTCTTGATCGCTTGCGCTAATGTAGCGAATCTTTTGCTTGCAAGAGCCGCTGCTCGCAGACGAGAGTTCGCGACGCGTGCTGCTCTGGGGGCTGGCCGCGGTCAAATTATTAGGCAGTTGCTGGTTGAGAGCCTCACGCTCTCCCTCACAGGTGGCCTAATCGGCCTCGGATTAGGACTGACGGGAGTTCGACTACTCCTTAAAGTCAATCCTGGCGATATCCCTCGGATCGGCGAAGATGGCTCTGGGATCTCAATCGACTTCAACGTTCTGCTCTTTACCCTTGGGATATCTCTTCTAACGGGAATTGTCTTTGGCTTGGTGCCTGCGATCACCGCTTCACGGCCGGACCTTGCTGCCGCGATGAATGAGAGCAACAGCCGCTCGGGAACGGGCTTTCGGAGCGGAAGGCTTCGCTCCATCCTGGTCGTTGCCGAAATGGCCTTCACCGTGGTGCTGATCGTCGGTGCGGCGCTGCTCATCCGTACCTTCAAAAATCTCGAGTCGGTCGATCCCGGGTTCGCGATGCACAACGTGGTCAGCATGTCGATGTCCGTTAGCGGCGACCGCTTTCAAACAACAGCACCGGTTGCACAGGTCATCCGTGGAGGAACGGACCGTTTACTCGCAATTCCCGGAGTCCTCGATGCAGGGGTAAGCAATTGCCTGCCTATGGCAGGAGGCTTCGGAATGGGCTTCGATGTCGTTGGCCGACCGAAGGGAAGTTCGGGTGGAGGCGCAGGCTTTTGCTCAATCTCGGCGGGCTACTTCACCGCGCTTAAAATTCCACTTCTGCGTGGCCGTTTGCTTACGACGCGGGATGATGCCGCCGCACCTGCCGTTGTGGTGATCAATAAGGCCATGGCCCGACAGTACTGGGCGAATGGCGATCCCCTGACCGGTCAGATCCTTATTGGTGCGGGTGCCGGTCCCGCCTTCGCTGAAGGACCGCGTCAGGTTATAGGAATCGTGGGTGACACCAATGACCGTGGTCCGGATACCGATCCCAGCCCTATGATGTATATCCCGATGGCACAAATGCCTGACCTCGAGACAGCTTTGAACTCGCGCGTGGCTCCGCTTTGGTGGTTCGTTCGCAGCCAGGTCGATCCCCACACATTGGTTACTCCAATCTCTGACGCTCTCCGCGAGGCCAGCGCGGGACTTCCGGTCGCCCACATCCGTACGATGGAAGAACTCGAGGCCCAGAATATCGCGCGTCAGCGATTGAACATGCTGCTGCTATCAGTCTTCGGATTCGCGGGACTGCTGATGGCGGCTATTGGTATCTACGGAGTGATGTCCTATTCCGTTCAGCAGCGGACACAGGAGCTTGGTGTCCGCATCGCACTCGGAGCGCAGGCCTCGAGTCTTCGCAACATGGTGATCCTTCAGGGAATGACGCTCGCGATCATCGGCGTAGTCATCGGCAGTGGTGGCGCTCTCTGGCTCACACGCTTTCTTGGCAGTTTCCTCTTCGGAGTTAAGCCTCTCGACCCGATTTCCTTTGTCGCTACCCCACTCCTGCTGAGTCTTGTCGCGCTGGTCGCTGTCTGGGTGCCCGCAATGAGAGCCACGGGAGTGGATCCTATGGTCGCACTTCGGATTGAATGAATACGATTTAGCAGGTCCACAATGTGCCAAGCCACGCATCAAGTGATGATTGGCGATGAAAACAGCTCGCTCATGCGTCAAACCGGTCCACGCTAAAGGCCAATGCAAGTGTGCGGACGATGGGCCGCAATGCATCCCCTCCCACTTCAGGTCGCAAAGATAAAGGTTTCCGACTCTTCGACTCTGTATCCCCTCCTGACAAGTCCCCGATCACTTCTCCCCCGTCCGAATGCGCAGCAAACCCTTCCCCAAGAGTCCATTTGGCTTCAGTCAAATTATTTTGATGACGAACCTAACCGCGCTCGGAATGCGTTGTCTAATCGGCGCATGGAGAGAGTGGAGTCAGAAGCAATCAGGCAGATACTAGCCGGCGACCGGGACGCATACCGGGTCCTGATGGATCGACACTTCCATGCCGTGTTCCGCGTGGCGTTTCGGGTAACCGGGAACGAGGCGGACGCGGAGGAGGCGGCGCAGGAGGCGTTTCTGCGCGCGTACAACAAGCTTTCGACATTTCGGCAGGAAGCTAATTTTTCGACATGGATCATACGCATCGCGATGAACACCTCAATCAATCTGGTAGAGCGGCGGAAGCGGGACCTGTCTCACTATGCGCCGCGTGCGGGAGAGGACAACGCTGATGACAGGGCAACGACGCAGGTGGCTGATGAACGGGCAGGGCCGGAGCGGATGCTGCTGGACCGAGAGGCGGTAACGCTGCGCGAAGAAGCGATGGCGCTGTTGACACCGATGGAGCGGACGGCATTCACCATGCGCCATATGGAGGAGATGCCGATTGCGGAGATCGCCACGGCGCTGGAGGTCCCGGCGAACTCGGCGAAGCAGGCGGTGTTTCGAGCGGTGAGCAAACTGCGGCGCGCGTTGATGCCGCTTGCGGGAGGACTGGCATGAAGCGGATGGAGCATATAGCGGAAGAGGATTTGATCGCCTACCGGCTGCATGAGTCAGCGGATGAAGCGGCAATCCGAGCACACCTGGAGAGTTGTGCGGAGTGCGCGGCGGTTTCGGATTCGATTGCCGAGACGCTGCGTGTATTTTCGGCGGGGCCCGTCCCGCAGCCTGATTTAGAGCGGAACTGGCAGCGGCTGCGCGGAAATTTGAGCGTGCTAACGGGAGAGAAGAAGCAGCGGTTCAATTGGCTGCGTTCGAGTTGGATGTTGCCGGCCGGCGGATTTGCGGTGGCCATGTTGCTGCTGGCTGCACTCCTGCTGGGGCCTGTGCGGTGGCGCGTGGTTCCGCAGGGCGGGTCGCACGTTGCGAACGTTGGCGGGCCCTTGACGGAGCAGCCGACGGACCCTGCGATGGCGAATCATCTGGATGCGGCAGAGCGTTTTCTGACCGAGGTGAATAACTCCTCGGGCCCGCTGGATGCGTCGACGAAGGAGCAAGCGCACTCGCTGTTGCTCAAGAACGCGGTCTATGTGCAGCAGGCTCGATCGGAGAACGATTTGGGCGAGGCGACGGTGCTTGAGAACCTGGGCCGGGTGTTGACGGCGGTCGACCATGAAGGAGCAGGCAGCGAGACGGCGCGGATCGAAACGGAAGGATACCGGCGGACCGCGGCGGAAGCGGAGAACACCCATCCGACGCTGGGTGTCCGGCTGGAGATGAATACGAGCGGTCTGCTGTTGGAGATTCGCGTGTTGCGGCAGAACGACAAGGTTGGGCAGTAGCGGAGAAAGAGGAGAGATGACGATGCGAAGTGTCTTAGGGCTTGCGGTTTTGGCAGTGGGAATGACGGCGCAAAACGCTTCGGCGACTTTGGTCTCGCCAGGAGCTGGCAGCGCAATGGTGATGCTGCTTGACGACGGCGCATACGGTGACGGAACCAAGGCGATGAATGAGCAGCGCTGGCAGGATGCGGTATCGAGCTTCGACAAGGTGATCCAGTCGAAGGATCGGAAGTCTGATGCGGCTCTGTACTGGAAGGCATACTCGCTGAAGAAGCTGGGTAACGCGCAGGCCGCGGCATCGACATGCGATGAGTTGAGGGCGCGCTTCACGGCGAGCTCCTGGAACCGGGACTGCTCGGCGTTGACGGTTGATGCGCGGGTCTCGATTCCCCCGGTCGAAATGGAGAGACATGAGCATTCAACGGGCCGGACACCGGATGAGGACCTCAAGATTCTGGCGATGAACTCGCTTTTGAATCAAAACCCGGAGAAGGCCGTTCCCATACTGCGAGGGATGCTCGGGTCGAACCAGCCACCTTCACTGAGGAAGCATGCGCTCTTTGTGCTGGCGCAGAGCAAGAGCCCGGAGGCCGAGGCGATCCTGCATGACGCGGAGCTGGGCAAGATGGGGCCGGACGTGCAGCATGATGCGATCCAGGCTGCCGGCGTCTTTCTAGGAAAGAAGAACAACGGGACACTCGTCGAGGTTTACAAGTCGACGGGCGACGCGAAGATCAAGCGGTCGGTGGTGTCGGCACTGTCCGTCTCGCAGGATGCGTCGCGAATGGTAGATCTTGCGCGGAGTGAAAAAGACATCGAGATGAAGCGGTCGATCGTCTCGCAGTTGGCGATCATGC
Source organism: Granulicella aggregans (assembly GCF_014203275.1). GTDB lineage: Bacteria > Acidobacteriota > Terriglobia > Terriglobales > Acidobacteriaceae > Edaphobacter. The sequence continues at coordinate 782,137 of NZ_JACHIP010000001.1, read as the reverse complement.
ACGACAAGGTCGCTGAAGACTACATGCTGGAACTTTTGAAGTAAGCAGAAAGAACGCGAGGATATTGCAATGACGATGGTGCGATGGATGCAAAGTTCAGTATTGACGGCAATGGCACTGGCCACAGTTGTGGGGTTCGCCCAGCAGCCGGTGGTAGAGCACGCACAGGTGACAGTGCGATCTGCCGAGCATGGGCTTGCGGCTGAACTCGAGATCGCGAAACACGTCGGTTCGCCGGTATGGGTGGGATGGTCGATCCCGGTGCAGGGAGGCTTCTCATCAGGCTGGGATACTGATCACCCAGTGATGCTTGAGGGCGAGAGCCGCTACAGCGACGGCGACCACAAGCAAAGTAAGCGCTTCGATCACTCGTTCATTCTGTTGCGCGTGGCGGGCGGTTCAGTGGAGAAGCTGCGTGTCGAGCAGCCGGATCGGCAATTGGATGCGGGCGGGTTGCAGTTCGTGTGGCTGAACGGAGTGGCCCCAGAGGACAGCGTGAGAACTTTGGCAGCGATGGCTAAGAAGGACTCGGCGAAAAAGTTGAGAGATAGTCTCGTCTTCGCAGTTTCGATTCACGAGACACCGGTGGCGACCGAGGCGCTGGCTGAACTCGCGAGTGATAGCAACGAGCTAGAGGTTCGAGAGAAGGCTGCGTTCTGGCTCGCAAACCAGCGTGGAGCTGAAGGATTCAAGGTGATCCAGAGACTGGCGCAGAAGGATGAGGATGCTCAGTTCCGGGAGAAGCTTACGTTCGACCTGACCTTAGTGAAAGACCCCGCATCAGCGGCGCTGACGGAGTTGATCCGCATGGCGCACCAAGACTCCTCGCCGCAGGTCAGAAAGCAGGCACAGTTCTGGATGGCGACCAAGGGGGGCAAGCAGGTGGCTGGCGATCTGCGCGAGCAGGCGGAGAATGATCCGAACGAGCAGGTTCGGAAGCAGGCAGTGTTCGCGCTATCGCAACTGCAAGAGCCGGAAGCATCAACGCAGTTGATTCAGGTGGCGAGCACTAACAAAGATCCAGTGGTGCGCAAGCAGGCAGTGTTTTGGCTAGGGCAGTCGCATGATCCCAGAGCGCTCGAGTATCTGACGAAGCTGCTGCAGCAGCCTTGAGATCTCAATCGTCGCCGAGCGGTTCCTGAAGAACGTCCGGGAACCGCGCTCGCCGATCCTGCGTAATCCTTTAAACTGTAAGGGACTCGTCGGAGATTCACATGGTTCGTTTTTTTGCTGCGGTCGCGTGGACCGCATCCGCGGTTCTACTTGTGCCAGCAGCCACCGCGCTCTCGCCCCAGGCGCAGCAGCCACAGCCCACGTGCGCAGGCCGGACGCTTACGGGCACAGTGCAGGACAGCACCGCAGCCGTCATCCCCGGCGCGACAGTTCAGATTGACAGTGATCCCGCGCAGAATCGGACCAGTGGAAGCGATGGCCGCTTCAGCTTCAAATGCGTTCCCGCTGGCGCGCACCATCTCAGCATCTCCGCTTCAGGCTTTGCTACCGCGGAGCAGGACCTGCCCGCACGCGTCCCTGCGGATTTCCACATCACCTTGATCCCCACGAGTTCTGTGAGCGTCAACGTCGACGCCGAGGAGACCACCGCTGAGCCCATCCTTGGCGGCTTGAATGGGACTTCTGTTACCGGGGCACAGCTCAACACGCTCGCCGACGATCCCGACGATCTTCAACGCGAGCTACAGCAGCTTGCTGCGGCCGGCGGCGGACCGCCCTCCGGCACCGTCATCTCCGTCGATGGCTTCCAGAGTGATAGCCCGCTCCCTCCGAAGTCCTCCATCGCCCGCATCGAAGTGAATCCGGACCTCTTCTCGGCGGAGAACCGTCAGCCGCCCTGGGAGGGTGGCCACATCCAGATCTACACCAAGCCCGGAGCCAAAAGCTTCCACGGATCGTTGTTCACCACCAACTCTTCCGAGTGGATGAACTCCCGCGATCCCTTTTCGGATGCGCATGCCTCCATCGGCAAGCAGCGTTACGGCTTCACCCTCACTGGCCCCGTGCGCAAGGAGGGTTCGAACTTCTCGCTTGCCCTTGAACACCGCTCTATTGATGAGTTCGCTGTCGTCAACGCAGTAACCCTGGACCCGGATGGGAACGAGACCCCCGTCGTCTCGAACGTCCCGGTACCGCAACGCCTGTGGATCGGCAACGCCCGCGTCGACGCGCAGCTCGGCCCCAAGAACATCGCGTTCGTCGCCTACTCCGCCAACGTAAACCACCTTGTGAACGTTGGCGCAGGCGGTACTTCGCTGCTGGAGACCGGCTATGGTTCCGAACGCTACGACCACACTCTGCGCTTCTCCGATACGACGACCCTCTCCCCGAATCTCCTCCACGAGAGTCGCGTGAGCATTGACTTTCGCGGCGAAATAGACGCCCCCAACTCCAGCGCACCACAGCTTGAGGTCTCAGGAGCGTTCACTGGCGGCGGAGCCGCCATTGGACCGCAGCGTATCCGTCAGGTCCGAACGGAATGGGACGACGACTTCATTCTGAGCAAGGGCAAACACTCCCTGAAGGCCGGCATTCAACTCTTCGACTTTGTCGAACACCAGACGCTGACCAGCAACTTCAATGGAGGTTACACCTTCGGCGGAGGCGACGCCCCCATCCTCGACACCAACAACAACGCCACCTCGAAGATCGCACCCATCAGTGGCCTCGAGCAGTACCGCCGAGCCCTGCTTCATCTCCCCGGTGGAAATCCCTCGCAGTTCTCCTCGGTCACGGGCGATCCCAAGATCAATTTCACAGAAATCTACCCTGTCTTCTTCGTCCAGGATGACATCAAGCTCCGTCCTGATCTCACGCTCTCGGCCGGTCTCCGCTACTTCTTTGCGAACCGTCCCTTCCAGGACACCGGTATTACGCCGCGCCTCGGCGTCTCCTGGGCTCCTGGAGGCAGCAAGACCCTCAAGCTCAACGCGCACCTCGGGCTCTTCAGCGGACACAGTCCAAACGGCCTGCAGGGCACGCAGGCAGAACTGCTCCGCGAAGACGGGAAGGCGCGTGTCACCTCGCTGGCCTACAGCACGGTCTACAACGCCGGGGGAGCACCCGATACCAGCGGCGACTCCGTGATTCACGCGATCCGCACTCTCGCCCCAAACTACAAGAGCAACCAGGTCTTGATGTCACAGATCGGTGCGGACAAGACTCTCCCCTACGGATTTACCCTCAGCACTAACCTTACCTACATCCGCGGCTGGCGCCAGGAACGCACCCTCAACGTCAACGCCCCGATCGACGGCTCGCCAACCGGCCCGCGCGCAGGAGCTGCCAACCTCAATGTCCTTCAGCTTCAGAGTTCGGCTGACACCGCGGGCGACATAGAGTTCGCGGGCATTGGCAATCAGAAGTTGAAGGTAGTCCAATTTTTTGTCGGGGCCGTCCGCATTCATATCCTGACCAACGCGGATGACGATGCCTTCTTCAATCCGCAAAGCTCCGCTACAAATGCCGGCGAATACTCTTTGGAGAGTGGAGACTCCCTCTGGCAGAACTTCGCGAATGTTACGTTCAACCTGCCCAAGAAGGTGATTGTCTCCTCTGACTACTACGGCAACGGCAACTCGCCGTTCAACATCACCACCGGGTTCGACAACAACGGTGACGGCAACTTCAATGACCGCCCGCAGTTCGCCCTACCCGGACAATCAGGAGCCGTTGCGACTCCCTTCGGCAACCTCATCGCTACCGGCGGGACCGGCGTCCTCGCCCGCAACCGGGCGAGCCTTCCCTGGAACTTTCACGTTGATGGGAATATTCAACGTGCCTTCCCTCTCACCCGCAACCCGAAGGCGGACCATCAGCAGACTCTCACGGCCAACATCCGTTCTTCGAACCTGCTGAATCACACCAATGTCACGGCGGAGGGCGGCGTCCTTGGCTCTCATTTCTTTCTGACTCCTTACGCCGCCGACAACAGCCGCCGCATCGAAGGCGGTCTCCGCTATAGCTTCTGACGGGGGCCAGCAATTTTGACGGCACATCCGGATTGCATGATTTAACGCGGGTAATTCTCCGTAAATTCCACCCGGAGTTGAACCTAATCATGTAGTACGAAAACTTTCGTTGACAAGTACGAAGGTCTTCGGATATTGTTTGGCCCATGAAGAAGTCAAAGGAAATTCCGAAGCCGACAGAAGGAGAGCTGGAGCTGCTCTCGATCTTGTGGCAGCGTGGCGAGGCCACAGTTCGTGACGTGTTTGTTGAGGTGAATGAACACCGGCCAGTGGTTTACACAGGTGTTCAGAAGCTGATGCAGATCATGCTGGACAAAGGGTTGGTGCTGCGGGACGTGACGGAGCGGGCCCATGTATATCGTGCGGCTGTGGCCAAGGAAGAGACAGAGCAGAGGTTTATGCGCGACCTGAGCAACCGCTTCTTTGCGGGTAGCGCGGGCCAGCTTGCGTTGCGCGCGCTGGAGATGGAGCAGGCCAGCGACGAGGAGTTGAGCGAGATTCGAAAGCTGATCGCAAAGAGACGGTCGTGAGAAGAAGGGAGGATGGGCATGAGTGTTCTAAACGCAATGCAGGCAAGGGAAGTGGTCGCGCTGGGATGGACCCTGCTGCACTTTTGCTGGCAAAGTACAGCCATATCCGCAATGTATGGGGTGATCGACCGATGCACGACCCGCGCATCCGCAACTGTGCGCTACGGCATCGCTCTAGGAGTGCTGGCGTTATTGCCTCTGGTGGCCATCGCGACGTTTGTGGAGCAGGAACAACTTGTCTCGCATGTACGGATAGAGCAGCATGAGTTCGCCGGATCACAACTGGGAGCGATGCACGCTACGCTGATTGAGCAACTGCCAGCCGCAGCGCCAGCAGTTGGGAACAGCGAGCTGTGGATTGCGCAACACGCGAGTCTGCTGCTTCCGTGGATGGACGGCGTGTGGCTTGCGGGGGTGTTGCTCGTAGCACTTCGCGCCGCTGGCGGATGGTGGGAGTTGCGAGCATTGCGGCGGCGAGCACAGGCAATCGTCCCGCAGGACCTACGTATCAGCTTCGACAAGCTGGTGCGACGTTACCAACTAGGACGCCGAGTAGTGCTGCGTGTTTCGGACGAGGTGATCTCGCCGATGGTGTTCGGTGTCTGGCGGACGGTGGTGCTGATGCCGCTGAGTGCGGCGATGTCTCTGCCAACGGAGCAACTGGAGGCAGTACTGGCCCACGAGCTGGCGCATGTGCGGCGATGGGATTATCTGTGCAATCTGCTGCAGACTTCGGTTGAATGCCTGTTCTTCTTTCAACCCGCGGTGTGGTGGGTGAGCCGGAGAGCGCGTGAGTTTCGCGAGGTCTGTTGCGATGAGGTGGCCGCGAAGGCGTGCGCCGATCCAGTGGTGTACGCGGAGGCGCTGCTTCACATGGAAGAACAACGCGCCCAACATATGCGGCTTGCCGTGGCACTGCACGGGAACGAAGGAACGCTTTTGAATCGGGTACGACGAGTCATGGGGGAGAAGGCAATGGAGCAAAAGTCGATGAGCGGAGTGAGAATCGCGGCGGTAGGAATGGTGCTGATAGGGCTGTATGTGGGACCGCATGTGGCGCACGGAATGAAAGCCGAACGCCGACAGGCGGTGGTGGCTGCGCAGCCACCGGCTATGCCAGACGCTGAGGTGTCAACGCCTGCTCCGGTGGTGGCTTCCGCAGTGAGCGACAGCCCCTCTGTGGCCGCAGTTGCGGCACCCGCGCCTCTGCCGGAGCCCAGCACTATTGAAGCGGCCTTCCCGAGCCCTGCTCCGCAACCGAACCCGTCTGCAATGGCGATAGAGGAGCCTTCGCAACAGGGCGGCGGGACGGCATATCTGCAGAAGATGCGTGACGTGGGCTATCCGCTCGATCTGAACAAGGATCTGGATGAGATTGTCGCGCTACGTTCCGTGGGAGTCACCCCGGAGTACGCGAAGAGCATGGCCCAGGTTGGCTTAGGAACGCCCACGTTGCACGACCTGGTTACGTTGAAGTCAGTAGGCGTGACACCTGAGTACATCGCAAGCCTGAAGGGATCCGTGCTTGCACCAACAAGCTTCCACGATGTTGTAACGACGAGGTCGATGAACATTACGCCTGAGTATGCAAGATCTCTTGAGTCGCTGGGATTGGGCAAGCCATCGGTGCACGATGTCGTCAGCATGAGGTCTATGGGGATAACGCCGGAGTACGTCGCGAGCCTGAAGAACTCTGTGCTTGCACCGACGAGCTTTCACGATGTTGTTACGGTCAAATCGATGGACATCACGGCTGAGTATGCAAGATCTCTGGAGTCGCTGGGGCTGGGCAAGCCGACGATCCACGATGTGGTGAGCATGAAATCGGTTGGTGTCACGCCTGAGTATGTTGCCGCGCTGAAGGCGAGCGGTATCCCCCCGGCTGATCTGCATGAAGCTGTAAGCATGAAGTCCGTTGGCGTGACACCGGAGTATGCCCGCGCCATGGCGTCTGCAGGATTCTCCGGGATGGACGCGCATGAGTTGATCGCGATGCGTTCGCAGGGAATGACGCCGGAGTATGCGAAGTGGTTGAAGGCGACCTTCCCGGATGCGGATAACCACGCCATGCGTCAGGCGACGGTGTTTCATATCGACGCCGACTTTGTTGCCAAGGCAAAGGCCAGCGGCTTCAATAGTGCGAGCCTGGATAAGTTGACGAAGTTGAAGATGTCGGGGCTTCTGAACTAGCCACTTTACAAAGACAGCGAACAGAAGATTCCGCTGCGGTCGAGAGACCGTGGATGGCGAGCTGCGTCCATTGACCGCTCAAACGTGCCATAGAGAAAAGAGACTCGGAGGACCGCATATGAGACGCCATCTGTTCGCATCATTAATATTCGCTTCGTCGATAACGGGAGCGGCGCAAACGATATCCGGGCTGTGCATGATCTCGACACCGCAAAGCGCGGATAGTCCGTTTGTGTCGCAGGTGATGTTGTCCGAGGGCAACTGCGATAAGAACTCAGACAAGTGCATGGAGGTCTCGACTTCGAATCTTGATTGGCGGCGTTGGAGCGGCGTCTCGTCGCAAACGCTCGGGACGGAAGGATCGCAAGCAGCAGCGCGTTTGGCGGGCGATGCAGGCGACCTTACCTGCAGTGGTGTTGTGCATGATGGTGTGCTATCGGGCCGGTTCCGCTTCGACGCCAGTCCGGCGTTTGCGGGGACGATGGAGAAGATGGGGTTTGATGGAATCACTCCGCGTAAGCAACTCAGCTTCCTGATCCTGGATGTAACGGTGGTGTGGACGAAGGAGATGCAGGGGCTTGGCGTGACGGAGCTGTCTGCGAACAAGCTGGACGGTTTGCGTGCGTTGCACGTCGATGCCGACTATATCCACGCGATGGCCACTGCTGGTTATCCCGAACTGCGCGCCGGCAAACTTACCGAGATGAAGGCCGTTGGAGTGACGCCGGAGAAGGTGCGTGATGCTAAGGCAATGGGTTTTCGGCCGACGGAGCAGGAGTTGATCCAGATGTCGATCTTCAAGATTGACCGGCCGTTTGTGGAACGCATGCGTGCCCGTGGGCTGAACGACATGACTCTCGCCAAGCTGATCAAGATCAAGATCTTCAAGCTCGACGACTGAGGCCGAAAGTTTGAGGAAACGAACCGGTTCTTTGTGGAGCGATGATGTCCAAAATGATGATGCTCATGTCATGCGCATTGTGCCTCGTAATCCCTTCTTCGGCGTTGCTACAAGGCCCGCAGAGGTTTGACTCACAACTGAACTTTCGGAGAGGGCGAACGAACTGTTCTCACACATGGAGTTCAGGGCCGTCGCTTACGGTGCGTCTCTCCATTCGCGGTCGGAGTGAAGCATGGGAGCTCGACATCCGTTGCGAGGGATATCATTGCAGGTTCCATGAGTCCCAACATCCACGTGATCCTGAGGACAAGGGAGATGTTGGCATCGCCGCTGTATCTCATCGCGACTCGGTCAGGATCGCAGGTATCGAAGGCTTCACGAGTCTCGCTTAGGAGCAAGCACGCTATGAAATATATCTTCACGCTGTTTGTATGGGCTCTGTCGCTCTCTGCGCAGCAAAGCACAACTGCATCTGCACGTTGGCAGATCACCGCCGACTTCTACGGGACTACGCGCTACTACCGGCTCGACCTGGATCAGCGAGATGCTGCGCATCTGTCGGGTACGTTCAGTGGGACGAAGCTCACGGGAGCTTTGACGGGAGGCCACTTGTCGCTTTCGGGTAAAGCCGATGATGGCGGCGACACACGCTTCGACGCTATGCTGCAGGACGATGCCCTGACGGGCACGCTTAGCTTTGGCGATCCCTCTGCGCCACCGCTCGTAGTGCCGTTCACGGCCATTCTGGTGAAGCCTCTTGTACGGGCGACGCCGCAGACGCACGAGTTCAATCCGACGGCGTACTACCGGCAGTTCTCCCCGTTTTATAAGCCGGTGCTCGCCGCCAATCCCGGTGACACCATCCATACAACAACCGTCGATGCGGGCGGCAGCGATGCGCAGAATATCAAGCGCATCGCGGGTGGCAATCCGCAGACTGGTCCCTTCTACATACAAGGTGCGCAGCCCGGCGACACGCTCGTGGTCCATATCGACCGGCTGAAGCTGAACCGCAATACGGCAGGCTCTGACGATCAACTGGTGCAGTCGGCACTGTCTCCCGATCTGGCTGTAAAGACTCGCGACAACAATAAGGGCGTTACGTGGAAGCTGGATCTGGAACACATGACGGCGTCGCCGGATCCATCGAGCGAGCACCTGAAAGCTCTGAACGTGCCTCTGCATCCCATGCTTGGATGCATCGCCACCGCGACCAGTCCTGGTGGAGCGCCACCGCCGACAGGCGACTCCGGTTCGTTCGGTGGCAACATGGACTTCAACGAGATTGCGGAGGGCGCTACCGTCTATCTGCCTGTGGTGAATCCGGGCGCGTTGTTGTACTTCGGGGACGGGCATGCGCTCCAGGGCGACGGGGAACTCAACGGCAATGCGCTTGAGACGTCGATGGATGTGACGGTCACCGTGGACCTGATCTCCGGCAAACGCCTCGGCTTCCCACGTGTCGAAACGGAGATGCAGATCATTGCGCTGGGCTACTCCGGTTACCTGGATGATGCCTTCAAAGATGCCACGAGCAACATGGCCGACTGGCTGATGGACGATTACAAGCTGACGCCGAGTGAGGTCGCTCAGTTTTTGGGAGTGGCAGCCCATTACCGCGTGACCGAAGTAGCCGACCGCAACTCTGGTGTTGCCTTGAAGATTGATAAGGCGCTGCTGAAAAATCTCTCCGCGCCACAGAAGTCTCAATAGGAGCTGCTCACAACGTTTCATGACAAATCCCGTTGCCTAATCTATTCGGCTCGAAGCGCTTCTACAGGATTGACGGCAGCGGTGCGACGCGCCGGCAGATAGCTTGCGAGGCACGCTGCTGCGGTCAGAACGACCGGTACGGCCGTGAACGTGACTGGGTCGAGAGGGCTAATGCCAAACAGGAGCGAGCGCATGAGTTGCATCACTGCGGCTGCCGCGATCAGGCCGATCGCTGTGCCAGCACCCGTAAGCACCAGTGATGAGCGAACGAACATCCACACCAGTCCGCCCTTGTCTGCGCCCAACGCCATGCGAATACCGATCTCTCGCGTGCGCTGAGAGACTGCATAGGAGATCACGCTGTAAATTCCGAGGATCCCGAGAGCGAAGGCCATGACTCCGGCGATGGCCAGCATCACCAGCGTGAACGATGTGCGCGCCATGGACTCGCTGTAAAGGTCCTGCATGGTGCTGATTGCCGTTACTGGAAGATTCGAATTTGCCGACCAGACAGCACGCTGCATCTCGTTGATGAAGGTCTGATCGCCGGCTCGATTGCTTCGGATTGCGAAGTAGACAGTGCGCCAGGCCTCAAGCTTCTCAGGGACCGAGGGATCACCCATCAACGAAGGCCAGTAGACGGTTGCGGGGGATATCTGGTCCACGCCATTTTCGCGCACGTCCTGCACTACGCCGACTACTTCATGCCAGGGCATGCGCGGAAACTCCTGGAAACGCTTGCCGATTGCAGCACGTGGCGAGCCCCAGAGCTCGATGGCAAGGCTTTCGGATACGATTCCGATCGGACGCGCGCTGTACATCTCTGCCCAGGTAAAGTCGCGTCCGGCGATGAGCCGTGTGCCTGCGGTGTGGAAGTATCCCGGCGAAACGTAGTTGTAAAGACGCATGGGAGCATCCGCGCCTTCATAGCTTTTACCTTCGATGAGAATCTGATCCCAGCTCGGCTCGGCTCCGCTCATAGGAACAGACGCGGCGAAGCCGACGGAAGCGACGCCTGGAATCGCGGCCAGATTATCGAGAATGCTGTTTTGGAGATGAACGGTGGTCGTGGAGTCGTGCACCAGCGTCTCCGGGATCGACAGGCGCATGACCTGGAGCGATCGAGGATCCGAGAAGCCTGGATCGACATTACGCATCGCCAGAAAAGTCCGAATCATCAGGACTGCGCCGATGAGCAGAACGAGCGCCATGGCCATCTGGGCCATCACAAGCAGATTGCGTCCGCGCTGTCTTTCTCGGCTTACACTCGCCGTCCGCATCGCGCCGAGCAGTGCTACGCGCTCCCGCGAAGGCGCATAGCGCAGTACCGGGATGGCACCGAAGAAGAGCCCGGAGAGCAGGGAGAGAATGAGGGTGAAGGCGATGGACCAGCCGTCGAGCGAGATCTCGTTGAGGCGTGGCAGGTCTGTTGGTCCGACAGCCAAAAGCAGATGAAGACCGGCGTAAGCCACGGCTACGCCAGCCGCTCCGCCCAGCAGTCCCAGCGTCACGCTTTCAAGCAGTAGCTCACGCGCGATCCGCAATCGATCGGCCCCAAGAGCGGAACGGACCGCAAGCTCCTGCTGACGCGCATCGGCTCGGACCAGCAGCAGGTTGGCCACGTTGGTGCAGGCGATCAGCATCACCACGCCAATCGTTCCCATGACCACCCAAAGAACCGTATGGATGCTGCCCACAACGGCCTCTTTCAACGGCTGCAGCGCTGGTGTGATCTTCCAGGCCAGATAAAAATGCGGATCGGTGCCCGGACCATTGGTCCACGAATCCATCCATACATTGAGCAGGCGCGCTGCGTCAGCATTCGCCTGAGGGATAGGGACGCCCGGTCGGAGTCGCGCGATACCGCGATAGGCAAAGCCTGCGAGTTGCTCCTTGACCGGGTCGAGAGCCAGAGGAACAAGGAGGTCGAAGTCGTAGGTGACGACCTTGAATCCGCGTGGCATCACTCCAGCGACCACGCGCGGTTGGGAGTTGACGCTTATAGTGCGTCCCACGATGCTAGGGTCGCCGCCGAAGCGCCGCTGCCAGTAGCCATAGCTCAGCATCACTCGGCCCAGACCATGGGCATCCTGATCGGCCCCGGTAAGCCATTGGCCGGTGAAGGCAGGAACGTTCAGCGTCTCAAGAACACCGCTTGAGATCTGCACCGTGCTAACCTGCTCCGGCTGGGCGAGGCCGGTGATGCTGGCCGTTCCCGGGCCATACAATCCGATGGATTGAAAGCTCTGATTATGCGCGGCGAAGGTGAAATACATCGAGGCCGACAGGCGCAGCTCGCTGCGAAACTCAGAGAGCCCAGGTGCACCCGGCGCATCGAGGTGAAGCGAAACAAGTTGTTCCGGCTCTGGATAGGGAAGTGGCCGCAGCAGGACGCTGTTGAGAACGCTGAAGACCGCAGTATTGGCTCCGATGCCAATCGCTAGCGTCAATACCACGGTGATTGCGAACCCCGGAGACCTCACCAATCGGCGGAACACATATTTCAAATCCATCAAGAGTGATTCGATTCTTTGCCACTGCCATACTTCACGACTACGCTCGCGGAGGAGTGCGACATTGCCGAAGGCTCGACGCGCAGTTCGTTCGGCTTCATCGCGCGACATGCCTTCTTCCATCAGTTCATCGGCGCGCTCGTCAATGTGTTCCTGGATGGAGACAGAGATGTCGTCATAGCGGCGATCTCTGGAGAAGAAGCGGCTGAATCGTGGCAATGCACACCTCCTGAATTTTGGCTGCTAGACTTTGGCCGCGGCGAGGACAAGGGAAAAACCCGCAAACATCCGCTCAAAGCTCACAACTTCGCGTTCGAGGTGACGAATGCCTGCAGTGGTTAGCCGATAGATCCGTGTTGGCCGCCCCTTGGCGGAGATGCCAGCTTCCGTGTCGAGCAAACCCTGCTTCAACATTCGCTGTAGCGCAGGGTAGAGCGAGCCTTCTTCGACCTGTAGAAGGTCCTCGGAGACCAGCTTGATGTGTTTCACCAGCGCGTAGCCATGCATTGGCCTCAGCCGCAGCGATTGGAGAATCATGATCTCCAGGGCACCAGGGAAGAGGTCGCGATGTTCGGGATTCTTTGCCATTTCGGGAAGATTAGCCTTCTAATAGCTATTTTGGCAATAGGTATTTTACAGGCAAATATCCAGATTTCTCTACTGATAAAAATAGCGGCGTGATTCCCGTCAAAAACTGCGAGATTTTCTATGAAAGGCGCGAAGTCCGGCCATCGAAATCCGAACGTGGACTGTCCCACTCAAAGTAGTTGGATCGACATATGCGCGGTATCAATTGGATTGCTGCGCGCCACTACGAAAGCGAGGTCCTTATGGTCGATCTCGAAGGTGCCCTGTTCGACCAGCGTCGAGCTCTTGCCCGACCCCAATCGACGCGGCAGCCGAAGAGGATGTCGAGCATCGCGATGCGCTCTGCAACGCGGACTGGATGATTGTAACGATGCAGGTGTGAGCGTGACTCCATAACGGAGGCGGATTCTTTTGGTGATTCCGTATAGCCCCTCGATGATTGCGGCCTCGAATCCTCGTAAACGGTCGAATTACTGTGCTTACAGCAAGTCGATTACCTGCTCGTCTCCGTCGTCGTAGATCACGCGGGAGGTTTCGGACAACGCAAGAATCTGGCGATCCACGTCGGCAGAATTCAGCAACTCCATTTGGGGCCAGGTGTCCCCACGCTTTGGCGGCGGCCCGTTCAGCACTTCGTCTGTCTCCGCTGTAAGTTTGCGGCTATACGCGATGTATCGTACTGATTTGCTCAACAGGTAGCTGCGCAGCGCGGCCGGCGCACCCCGCGTGGGCATGCCTGGAGGAAGACTGCTCATACCGGGAAAGTCGGCGACGTAGATGTTGTTCCGCCGGAAGTCCATCGCGAAGGTCGGTAGAAGGCTGGCATAAACCGCCTGCCCCGGTGGGATTGTGCTCTGTAGCTTCAACTGTCGATCCCGCTCCCGTCGCAGAACGTCGCCGGTCAACCCGTAGAAAGACCCATCCCATGCAAGCGCGGTCTCTCGCTGCTTGAACATGTACTTGAAGAACATGAAATTTTTGTCGTCCCTCCCGAATGCCATCGGTCCCAGGATCAACATTGCCGCGCAGGCGCTGAGGGTCAGGCGCCGTGCCATGATCGACCTGCCCATGCCGGGAATGCGCGCAATAGAAGCCAGCAGGATCAGCGCGAACGGCAACAGGAAGGGCCTGGTATAGCGCGATAACGCTGATCCAGCGGTCGCGATGCTAATGGGGAGCACGACAAATCCGCCGGCGAAGATCAACATCGAAACTTTGTCTGCATAAGGCAAACCGCGCGTAGTGATCCAGTGCGACGCCGCAACCACAGCAAAGGTAATCAGGAAGGTAAGGCCAGCGACGGCCGGATAAATCCCCGGGCTAATACGATGCGGCACTGGACCATAGGCAGCGATCTCAAAGCCCTTTCCCAGCAGCGGGAAAAGCAGTGTTCCCTCCTTCCGCTTCAGATCCAACATCCACGGAATTAGAACAGCCAGAAATGAAAAGGCACTGAGCAGCGCTTCGCGCGCAACCCGCACCCAAGACCGCTCGCGCAGTCGCATGAGATGGAGGCAGAACAGAAGCAGAAGCGCCATGGGAAGGTACGTCGATTTGAGCAACGTAACGGCGGCCGCAAGCAATCCCAGCAGCACTGACCGTGAAGCCGCAGCCGTCTTGTCTGCCGTCTCTAGCAGAAATAGAGCTGTAAAGATCGCCGCCGGAAGCGTCGTCATGGTCAGGTTTAAATGCGAAAGCGGCATGATCAGGACCAGCCATGCAAGGCCGAGAGATACTGTCACTGTATTTCCCAGTTTGCGACCCGCCTCATACATGCAGCCGGCAAAAAGAGCCAGTCCGGCGCCCGCATCGATAAACCAGATCGAACGCAGATCGCCGGCCACCAGCATGAACGCCTGGAGAAAAAAGTTTGCGCCCAGACCGGATTGCACACGGCGCTCGCTGAATGGATCGTAGGGTAGTGAGCCAAGTTGGATAAGCTTTCCCGGTGAAGTAAGGTACGAGGAAAGATCGTCAAACCTGCTGAACCGTGAATAAGTCAGGGTTCCCACCGCTGAAGCAATCAACGCTCCGATGCAAACCACCGCCAGGCCGCGCACATACCACGGCTGTTGCCTGAAGCTTACCCAGAATTCTGACATTCGAACTCTGTACGAGGGCAAGGTAGCCAAAAACAGAATGTCTCCCAGGACGACCATCGCGATCAAAGAGGGCCGATTCACCAGGCCGGCGAGGTTGAGAAATCCCCCAACAAAGATGAAAGTTGATAGGCCGACGAGCCCGCTTATCGGCCACGCGATCTCGGCGAAATCAAGCAGCCGCATAATCTGCCAGCCAGTTCCAATCCACGCCACAGAGAGACAAAGGGCCCAGAGACAGAGGATAAGGTAGTACATCAGCCGTCCTAGCAGATTAGCCGCAAGATTTTTGGAGATTGGAGGAATTTCTATGGGGACCCGGGAAGCCTTGGGAGAAGCGTATCATCTCCTCCGAATGCTCAAACGTCGTTTCCCAAACTGAAGAGTTGGCTGTAGGCCACACTCTTTATCTTGTGCAATGACTATCCAAGGGCATATAGCCCGTCTCAATCTCGTTGCCGATAGGCCATTGCTGACGCAGAGAGAGCAACGGCAGACGAATCTGCATAGGTGCTCTTGAGATCTGGAGTTTTCGGAGAATTCCGGAAAGGGATGGTGGGCAGTGAGGGACTCGAACCCCCGACATCCTGCTTGTAAGGCAGGCGCTCTAACCAGCTGAGCTAACCGCCCGTTACCGGGACAACTTCAAGTGTATGGGAGCGCGGGGAGAGACGCAATCTTTGCCCGGCCTGTGCAACAGCCAACGGGGACAGGATAGAGTCTAGCTCTTCCAGGCTTCGCCCTCCGGGAACGCGAACTTCTTCAGTGATTCCGGACGAATCTCGATGCTGTATCCGGGTGTCTCCGGCAGGAAGTAACGGCCGCGCCGGATGTCGACGGGCGTGAGAAAGTGCTCGTGCAGGTGATCCACGTATTCGATGACGCGATCTTCGAGCGAGCACGAGACTCGAAGGTAGTCGAACGCCGAGAGGTGTTGCACATACTCGCACAGACCTACGCCACCGGCGTGGGGGCATACGGGGATTCCGAACTTGGCGGCCATCAGGATGATGGCGAGGTTCTCATTCACGCCGGCGACGCGGCAACTGTCGATCTGGCAGACGTCAATCGCCTCTGCCTGCAGCAACTGCTTGAACATGACCTTGTTATGGCAGTGTTCGCCGGTTGCGATGCGGGTGGGAGCGACCTCTCGGCGAATGCGGGCGTGGCCGAGGATGTCGTCAGGACTGGTGGGCTCTTCCATCCACCAGGGATTGAGTTCTGTGAGCTGGTTGGTTCGATCGATGGCTTCGAGCACGCCCCACTTCTGGTTGGCGTCGACCATGATGCGGTTGTGGGGGCCGATGGTCTGACGGACGATGCGGCCGCGGCGGAGATCATCTGCGGGAACCCCGCCAACCTTGAGCTTGAAGTGCGTCCATCCGTCGGCCAGACCTTCTTCGCAAAGACGCTTGATCTTCTCGTCGCTGAAGCCGAACCATCCGGCAGAGGTGGTGTATGCGGGATAGCCATTAGCGAGCAGCGATTCGATGCGCTGGGCCTTTCCTTCTTCGCTCGCTGTGAGGATGGCGAGGGCCTCGTCGCGCGAGAGCACGTCGTCGATGTAACGGAAGTCGATCGCGGAGAGAAGTTTCTCCGCGGGCATTCCGGCGAGCAAACGCCAGAGTGGCTTGCCTTCGGACTTTGCGTACAGATCCCAGACGGCGTTGATGAGCGCGCCGGTGGAGAGATGAATGACCCCCTTCTCCGGGCCGAGCCAGCGGAACTGGCTATCGTCGGTGAGCGTGCGGTTGAAGGCAACGAAGTCGTCGGTGATCGATGAGAGCGTGCGGCCAACGATGAAGCGGCCGAGATAGTTCAGCGCGGCGACGCAGAGGTCCGTGCCGCGACCCAACGTGAAGGTAAGGCCGTGGCCTTCAAGAGCGGAGTCCGTCTCCAGGATGCAGTAGGCGGCGGAGTAGTCGGGGTCGACATTGACGGCGTCTGAGCCGATGTGATCGCGCGAGGTGGGAAAGCGTAGATCGACCACACGGAGGGCAGTTATTTTGATCTGCTTCAATCGAACAAACTCCTTGGACTGGGACGCGGGAACAAGCTTTACGGCGTTGGCCAATCGTTGTCAAGCGGTCTACAGTGAAATGGAAGCTGCGAGATTATGGTCTCATGTTGAAGGGCCACGTTTACAGCTCTTGGAGTTCAAAAAAGCCATGACTAATTCGATTAATCACTTCCGCCTTGAAGGTCGCCGCGCGGTGGTTACAGGAGCCGCGAGCGGTATCGGAAAGGCGATTGCCGCAACGCTTGCGGAGGCCGGAGCTCGGGTCGTCGTGCTGGACCTGAACGCGGAGAAGGCGGCGGAGGCCGCGCGTGAGATGGGCGCAGATGCTGTAGGCATCGGATGCGACGTCTCCGATGAGAAGAGCGTTGCGACTGTGTTTGCGACGATCGCAGAGTCCGGGGCATGCGAGATCCTCGTGAATAGCGCGGGGATCGCGCATGTGGGGACGGTTGAGTCGACCTCGGTCGAGGACTTCGACCGACTCTTCAAGGTGAATGTGCGCGGGACGTATCTCTGCATGCAGGCAGCGGTGGTGCAAATGAAGCGGAAACAAAAGGGCGTGATAGTGAACCTCGCATCGATAGCGGCGACCTCGGGCTTGCCGGACCGCTTCGCCTACTCGATGACCAAGGGCGCCGTCTTGTCGATGACGCTTTCCGTGGCGCGCGACTATCTCGAGTCGAAGATTCGCTGCAACTGCATCTCTCCCGCCCGGGTGCACACGCCGTTTGTCGATGGCTTCATCGCTAAGAACTATCCGGGGCAAGAGGCGGAGATGTTCGAGACGCTTTCGCGCAGCCAGCCCATCGGGCGGATGGGAACACCCCAGGACGTGGCGCTGTTGGCTTTGTATCTCTGCTCCGATGCGGCCTCGTTCGTAACGGGCGTGGATTATCCGCTGGATGGTGGATTCTTCAATCTGCGCTGAGGCCGCGCTGCTTTACGACGACCCCAGCGAACCTAGTGGTTAGAGGGTAAGCGACGGGGGAGCTACGCTGTGGTCCGCACCGAAGCTTTGGTTGGGCTCGGCTCCCATCTCGAAGGTCAGGTGGGCTCCGTTTGCAATCTCGGTGTGATTGAACCAGGCACGTGACTGCTGCTGGCCGTTGATGGCGAAGCTCTGGATGTAGGCGTGGTCTGGGTTCGAACGGCGGACATCGATGTGCAGATTCTTGCCGCTGCCAAGATCCACGGTTGCGCTCTCGAAGAGCGGCGAGCCGAGGATGTAGTTGCCGCTGACGGGATCGACCGAATAGAAGCCGAGCGCGCTGAGGATGTACCAAGCTGACATCTGTCCGACGTCCTCATTGCCCTGGATGCCATCGGGCTTCGCAAGGTACATGGTCTCCATCAGGCTTCGCGCGCGGGCCTGTGTCTTCCACGGCTGGCCCGCGTAGACGTAGAGATACGCGATGTGGTGCGAGGGCTCATTGCCATGCGCGTATTGGCCGACGAGACCGGCGATGTCAGGCGGCGCATTCTTGGGCAGTGTGGGAGCGGTAGTGAAGAGTTCATCGAGCTTCGCGACGAACGGCGTGCGGCCGCCGAAGAGGTCGATAAGGCCCGCCGCATCGTGCTGCACGCCGAAGGTCGTCTGCCACGCGTTCGATTCGGTGTAGTCGCGCCACTTGTCGGAGTGGCCGAGATCGATGGGATCGAACGGCGCAGTAAAGCTGCCGTCGGCGAGCTTGGGACGCATGAACTTTGTCGATGGATCGAAGTAGTTGCGATAGTTCTTTGAGCGGTTGACGAGCATGGTGGCGTCGTCGGCGTGGCCCAGCTTCTTCGAGACGTGGGCGATCGCCCAGTCGTTGTAGCAATACTCGAAGGTTTTCGAGACCGATTCTTCTTCGAGGTCGGCGGGGATGTAGTTCATCTTGCGGTAGTAGTTCAGACCGCGATAGTCGTCGACCATGGCGCGCTTCATCATGCACTTGTAGGCCGTTTCCGTGTCTATCCCCTTAAAGCCTTTGTTGACCGCCTCGGCGATGATCGACGCGGAGTGGTAGCCGGTCATGGTGCCGGTCTCGGTGCCCTGCAGCGGCCAGACGGGCATGCCTGCCGGGCTTTCGACCGCCATGCGGATGAGCGAGTTGGCGAAGTCGGGCACGCGAGCCGGTTCAAGCAGCGTGTAAGCGGGGTGCGCGGCGCGGTAGGTGTCCCAGCAGGAGAAGGTCGTGTATTGCTGATGGCCTGCGGGGAGTTGATGGATCTTGTTGTCCATGCCCCGGTAGCGGCCGTCTACGTCGTCGAAGAGCACCGGACCGAGCGACATATGGTAGAAGGCGGTGTAGAAGATTTTTTTATGGGTCTCATTCGCGGAAGTGATCGCGATCTTCGAGAGCTGCTTTCTCCAACGAGCTTTGGCATCTGCGGCGATGCCGTCGAAGTCCCACGCGGGAACATCATGCTTCAGGTTCAGAGCGGCGTTCTCCGCGTTGACGCCTGAGATGCCGGTCTTGATGAGGATCGTCTCGTTGGCACGTGTATCGAAGTGCATCACGCACTTCAGATTCGTGCCGGTGAGGGGAGCCGTTGTTCCGATATCCTTGTCGTCCTGGTAGAAGGCGATGCTCTTGGGCTTCTTCGAGAGCTGCAGGGCGAAGTAGGCATTGCGCCCGTTGCCCCATGCCTTGGTGATGTGGCCGCCGGCGAGTTTGTCCGGAGCAGGCGACGATAGCTCCGCCGAGAGTACGTTCTTGCCCCCCCCATAACAGTGCTGTAGGTCGAAAATGATCCAGGCTTCCTTGCTCTCTGGGAAGGTGTAACGATGGACGCCGGCGCGGTCGGTCGCGGTCAGTTCCGCCTTGACGCCGGAGTCCTTTAGCAACACGGAGTAGTAGCCAGGCAACATCACCTCATCATCGTGGCTAAAGCGCGAGCGGTATCCGAGTTCGGGATTTGCAACTGTTCCCGGAACAATCTTCACCGGCCCGACGCCGGGCATGACGAGGAAGTCGAGCAAATCGCCACAACCGGTGCCGGAGAGATGCGTGTGGCTGAAGCCCATGATGGACGTGTTCGAGATGTGGTATCCGGAACACCAGTCCCAGTCGTCGTCGTAAGTGTCGGGGCTTAGCTGAACCGCGCCGAAAGGAACGGCTGCGCCAGGGAAGCAGTGGCCATGGCCGCCCGTCCCGATACGTATGTCGAGCCACTGCAGCGGGTCTTCATGCGACGACTTTGCGGGACCAGTTTCGGCCAACGCGAGGGCGGTGGAAGGAAGATAGGCAGCAGCGACGGTGCCCGCGCTACGATGCAGAAAACGACGGCGAGTGATCATGGGATATAGACTCCGGGGATGCGGTAACTTAATGCGACATAATCATTATCAGGCAAAATGACAACGTTATCTTAATAGGCAGATGTGGTCGGTCACATGTCTCGCGCGGCGATGATTAACAGAAGTGAAGTACGAAGGTGAAGGGGTAGTCGAGATGGATCATTTATGGACGCGCCGGTTCGCTATAAAGTCTGGAGCCGCGGTCGTCGCTAACGCGGGTCTTCGGGGAGCAGCGGCATTTGCTCAGACCCCGGACCTCACCTCCTTTGATCCGGCGGGTGGACGGCCGAAGGTAGCCGACCGCCGCTTCCAGAGCGCGGTCGTGGAAGAGACGATTACCGAAACAAGCCGAAAGATCGGTGACCCCGCGCTGGCCCTACTCTTTGCGAACTGCTTCCCGAACACGCTCGACACAACGGTTCGACCTGGGACCTTCGAAGGCAGGCCGGACACGGCAGTCATCACGGGCGACATAGCCGCGATGTGGCTGCGGGACTCCTCCGCGCAGGTATGGCCATATCTGCCTCTGGCAAAGAAGGACCCCGCGCTCCGGGCGCTGCTTGAGGGCGTCATTCGGCGGCAGACGCGCTGCCTCTTGATCGACACGTATGCGAACGCCTTTATGGCAGACCTTAACGCACCGCCTCTGAGTTGGAGCACAAAAGACCTGACTACGATGAAGCAGGGCGTTGGCGAGCGCAAGTACGAGCTCGACTCGATCTGCTATCCCATACGTCTAGCGCATGGCTACTGGAAACAGACCGGGGACATAAAGCCGTTCGATGCCGCGTGGAAACAAGCGATGGAGCGGGTAGTGCAGACGATGCAGGAACAGCAGCGCAAACAAGCCGATGGCCCGTATAAATTCCAGCGGACGTCCCCAATCTCGACGGAGACTCTGCCTGCTGAAGGCTATGGCAACCCGGTGAAGCCGGTGGGATTGATCGCTTCTGGCTTCAGGCCCTCGGACGATGCATGCATCTTTCCCTTCCTGGTGCCTTCGAATCTCTTCGCGGTGACGTCGTTGCGGCAGATGGCTGAGCTAGCTAATTCTGTGCTGCATGATGCCGCGCTTGCGAACCGCGCCGAAGCACTTGCTTCTGAGGTGGAAGCCGCCTTGAAGCAGTACGCGGTGGTACCGACAACCCAGGGAACTATCTGGGCTTATGAGGTCGATGGCTTCGGTAGCCAGTTGCTTATGGACGACGCCAACGTACCGAGTCTGCTGGGGCTTCCGTACCTTGCGAGTTCGCCAGATAAGGCGCTCTACGCGCGAACGCGAGCCTTCGTGTGGAGCGAGCGGAATCCGTGGTTCTTCAAGGGCAGTGCTGGCGAGGGCATCGGCGGCCCCCATGAGGGCAGGCCGATGATCTGGCCGATGTCGCAGATAGTCTATGCGCTGACTTCAAATAATGATGCGGAGACCCACCGTTCGCTCGCGATGTTGCTGGCATCTGCGGCGGGTACGAACTTCATTCATGAAAGCTACAACAAGGACGACATCAAGAAGTTCACGCGGCCCTGGTTTGCCTGGGCCAATACGCTCTTTGGTGAGTTGGTGTTGAAGGTGGCCGCTGAAAGGCCGCAGTTGCTGCGCTAGGAGGTTAGAAGTCCATGGACTTCGTGCCAGCGATCGTGAAGGCGACACCGGTGTTAACCGCAAGGTCTGGCTGCGCTCCGCCGATGAAAAGGCGGTAGAGGCCTGGACGAATGCTGCGATGTCCTTGCGCGTCGACGAAGCTGAGGTGGGCAGGATCGACGGTGAAGGTGATCTCGCGCGACTTCCCGACACCGAGATCGACGCGCTGTATCCCAGCCAGAGCGAGATGCGGTGCTCCTGGAAACTGGGGAGGAGCCAGATAGAGCTCCACCACTTCCGTGCCTGCAACCTTACCGGTGTTACTTATCCTCACCGTCACATCGAGAGGCTTACCTGCCGCGAGTGTGCTCCCGCCGAGGTGCGGCACACCATAGGTGAACAGCGTGTAGCTAAGGCCGTATCCAAAGGGATAAAGCACAGGGCCACTGAAGTATCGGTATGTCCGGCGGGACATGCTGTAGTCGTCGAAGGCGGGCAGGTCTGCCACGCCTCGATAGAACGTGACCGGAAGCCGGCCCGAGGGATTCGCGCGCCCGGTGAGGATGTTGGCAATCGCGTGTCCCGCCTCCTCGCCCGGATACCAGGCCTCGAGCAGAGCGGAGGCTCCGATCTTGCCGGGATCGAGCGATACCGCGGAGCCCGAAGTAAGCACCACAACCAGCGGCTTACGCAGTTCGGCGAGCCGCTTGAGAAGAGTCATCTGCGCCGCTGGCAGATCGAGGCTGGTGCGATCGCCACCGGCGAAGCCATCGAGGTGAACCTGCAGAGCTTCGCCCTCGAGATCGGGCGAGAGGCCGACAAAGGCGATGATGGAATCGGCATCGCGGGCTGCGGCCACGGCTTCGTTGAGGAGTGCATCGGCGGGCGGCTCCCACTCGAGCGCGATGCCTTCGTCTTCGCCGATGTGCTCGAGTTCCAGCTTGATCTCATGTGGTGCGGTATCGGCAAAGTGCAGCTTCACTCGGTCGGTGTCGAACTTCTCGCTGTTGTTTTTGATCTGTAGCTTGCCGTCGAGGAAGAGGCGGAAGTGGTCATGTGCGGTGCAGTCCCAGCAGCGTTCCATGTTGACGCGAATCGTGTAGTCGCCCGCGGCTGGAGGGAAGAAGTATCCGTGCCAGCGCGCGGAGTAGTGCGGCGTCACGATCTTTGGATCAGGGCCGACGCGGTCCAGGTCCAGATCGACGTTGTCGACGATGCTGGTGACGAGCGGTTCACCTGAGATTGACGTTGTGGGAAAGTACTCTGCGACGAGACCCGCGAGAGAGTGTTGCTCGACACCGATGTGAAACGCGGTGTCCGGGATAGGCGCGGTAACGCCAGGTGCGAGCAGGCTGCCCTGCGCATATTGAACCGTCTTGAAACTTTCACGCAGCCCTTCGAGAGGTGTCATGCCCTGCGAGGCGGTCCCGTGATAGTTTGCCTCCAGCACCTTCAGCATGTTGGCTGTCGGTCCCACTACTGCAATGCGTTGCTCAGAGGATTTGATGGGCAGCGTGCCATCGTTGTGCAACAGCACAACCGACTCCTCTGCGGCGCGAAGAGCAAGCGCGCGACTTTTCGTCGTGTCGAGATCGGACTTGCTGATGCTGTCGTAAGGCGAGCAGCCGAGGGGGTCCATCATCCCGAGCCGGAAGCGCGCAAGCAGCAGCCGATGCAGCGAGCGATTGATGGTTTCTTCTGTCACGAGTTTCTGCGCGTATGCCTGCTTGAGTGCGAGGTACGAGCTGCCGCAGTCGAGGTCGACACCGGCGTTCAGAGCAGCCGCCGTGCCGTGCGCGGCGTCCGCCGTGTAGTGCTGATACTCGGTAATGTTTCCGACGGCGTCGCAGTCCGAAACGACGTAGCCGTTGAAGTGCCAGAGATCGCGGACACGTGCCTGCAACAGGCTGGAGTTCGCGCAGGAAGGGGTCCCACTGATCGCGTTGTAGGAGCACATCAAGGCAGCCGCCTTACCTTGCGTGGTCACTTCATGAAAGGCAGGAAGGTAGGTATCGGCGAGGTCGTGAGGCGAGACCTTTGCGTTGAAGCTGTCACGGCCTTGTTCTGGTCCGCTGTGTGCGACGAAGTGCTTCGGCGTAGCATTCGCCTTCAGGTAAAAGGCGTCGTTGCCCTGCACGCCTTGCACGAAGTTTGTCCCTAGCGTCGCGGTCAGGAAGGGATCTTCACCGTAGGTCTCCTGGCCTCGGCCCCAGCGCGGATCGCGGAAGATGTTGATGTTGGGCGACCATAGTGTGAGGCCGCCGTAGCGCGGCGAATCGTAGCGGGCGTGTTGGCTGAACTTCGCGCGGGCCTCCGTGGCGACTGTGTCGCCGACGCTGTGCAATAGCTCCGCGTCCCATGTCGCGGCAAGTCCGATCGCCTGCGGAAAGACCGTTGCATAGCCATCGCGCGCCAGGCCATGCAGCCCCTCGTTCCACCAGTTGTAAGCGTGTATGCCGAGACGGGGAATCGCGGGAGCGCGGTCCTGGAGTTGCTCGATCCGCTCATCGATGGTCATCTGCCGGATGATGGTGTCGATGTGGCCGTCGATGGCCTTCGGCGCCAGGTTCTTCGAGCAGGAGTTTTGAGCTCCGGCAGACTGGATCATGACGGAGGCTGTGAGGAGGACTGCAGGAAGAAGGCAGCGACGCATTTGGCTCCTAAATCGAAAAGTTCAGAAGATCTCTGGTCGACACCATTGTGCAGTATCCGCTCGACTTCAGGTTTGAGATCAGTACCCACGCCGGGCGCGCCACAACGCCCCGGCGATGGGATCTACGACGCCATCGAGCGTTGCTATGCCTGGGTACTCGCGATCCACCGCTGCTACCAGGGCGCTACGCACGGGCAGAACGTTCTCCATGATCGAACCGGTAAACGCAAGTGGAGGCACCAGCGATGCGTGGCTCGGAGACTTTCTCATCCGGGCAATCAAGAGGCAGGCAAGATAGGCGAGGTCGGCACCTTCTTTTTCCAGTACTGCCTGCGCTACAGCATCGCCTTCTTGGGCGACCCTCAGAACGCCCTTAGCCAACTGAGAAAAGTCCGGTGCCGGGATGGTGTTGGCGAAGGCCACGATCTCTTCCACCGAGCCGAGATGCCAGAGCTGAAGTACCGCAGCCAGCAGCCGCGTGGGACGCTCTTCATCGATGGAGAGAAAAAGCGCGCGCAATGCTTCCAGTCCGATCCTGTGACCCGAGCCTTGGTCCGCAAGGGCAGGACCCCATCCGCCAGCGGTGGTAACCACGCCATTACCGTCGCGGGCAGCGACATTCGAGCCCGTTCCCGCGAGCACAACAACGCCCGGCTGTCCGGGAAACGCCGCATCGAGCGCAATCTCCACGTCACCAAGCAGAATCAAGCCGCCAGAGACGTGCTTGCCGAAGCTATCGCGCAGCCAGTCCACGACCAGGGGAACTGTCTCGCCAGCGGTGCCGATGCAGGTTCGCGTGATGGACTGCATGGAGATGCCAGAGACGGCAGCAAGCTCCGCAAGTGCTTGCTCAAGATTCTGCGCGGTCGTCTCGGCGTTGGCGCGCATGCGCTTGATGGTGCCGCCGCGCACGCGCGCCAGCACGCTCGTGTCATCCGCAACCAGATAATCGGTCTTGGTTCCGCCGGCATCAACGGCAAGAAACAGGCTCATTACAGAATTCCCTTCGAGATCGCTACTCCGCCAATACGGCCTTGGTCAGGTTGCGCGGATTGTCTACGTCGATCCCGTTGTTGATCGCCATGAAGTACGAGAATAGCTGCATGGGGATGACCTCGCATAGGGGCAGCAGAGCCTCGGAGGCCTCTTCCACGAAGATCGTGTTGTTCGCAAGTTGCGCAACTTCGCTATCACCAGTGTTGGCGATTGCGAGGATGCGCGCACCCTGTTCACGCATGTCGCGCATCAACTGAACGACCTTCTCGTAACGAAGCTCGGAGTCCGGGTCGGAGTGGTCCACGGTGGCCACCATCACCAGTGGCGTCTGCTCACTGACGAGAGCGTTAGGGCCGTGCTTCAACTCGCCACTGGGGTAGCCTTCGGCGTGCAGGTAGGCGGACTCTTTGAGCTTTAGCGCGCCCTCTCGGGCGATTGGATTGTGGACGCTGCGGCCGAGGAAAAGGAAGCTTTGCGCTGTGCCGTAGTGGGTAGCGATCTCGCGAACGGAGCACTCCCAAGCATCGAGTTGGGCGGCAATTTTTGCGGGAAGATCGCGGAGTTCGGAGAGCCGATCTTCAACCTGCTCCGGCAGCAGCTTGTCCTCGACCTCGCCCGCTAGAAGCGCGAGCAGATAGAGATTCAGCAACTGTGCCGTGAAGCTCTTCGTGGCGGGTACGGCACGCTCGCGACCGGCCTCTGTAGGAAAAGATACGGTCGCCTCACGCGCCATGGTGGATGTGGCGACGTTGGTGATCGCCAGGGTCTCGTGATCGTTGCCTTGAGCCTTGCGAAGCGACGCGAGTGTATCTGCAGTCTCGCCGGACTGCGAGATCACCATGACAGAGCCATGATGACGCACCTTCTCCGAGCTGTAGGAGTATTCGCTGGCGTATTCGACATCCACCGCGATTCCGCTCAACTCTTCGATCAACAACTCCGCCACAAGGCCTGCATGACGGCTGGAGCCGCTGGCGGCGATCACAATCGCACCGCCGCAGTTGCGCAGCCAGCCGCGAATGGGATCGCAAGCCTCGGCGCGGAAGCCGTTGCTGTCCACATAGCGGGCCAGGGTTGTCGCCAGAGTAGCGGGTTGTTCGTGAATCTCGCGAAGCATCCAGTGCGGATACGGTGTTGGGCTTACGGAACTCGTCATGGCGTGCTGCTGCCCCCAGTTATCGATAAAGTGACTATTTGAACTCTATTCGATCATAATAGGTTGCGTTTCGTGGAACCAAATGCGGAGATCGCCAACTTTTTTTGGTGCTTACGCTAAACTCAGGCAATTCAGGAGCAATTGGGAAGAGGAACGGACTTTGTCGAAGAAGATCGATGTGCGCGCGGACCGCATCATGCGGGCGTTATTACGTGCCGGAGATATATCGGTGCAAGAGCTGGTGGAACAGATTGGCACCTCCGCCCCCAGCATCCGGCGGGACCTTGCGCGGCTGGAGAAACGTGGATTAGTACTTCGCACGCACGGAGGAGCGACGCTGGTGGAACAGTTGCTGTACGAACCATTCCGCCACGATACGTCGTTTCAGGCGCGCGAGTTGCGCATGGCCGATGAAAAACGGCGGATAGGGCTTGCCGCGAGCGAGTTGATCGCCGAAAAGGAGACGATCGGGCTGACTGCCGGGACGACGACGACGCAGATCGGAAGGTCACTTCGGCATCGGCGCGGCATCTCCGTGATTACAAATGCTTTGAACATCGGCATGGAACTTTGCAATCAGCCGGCTATCAAGACGACGCTCACCGGAGGTTCGCTAGCCTGGGCGTGGACCTTTGCGCTGGCCGGGCAGCCGGCCTTGAATACGCTCCGCGACGTCTACCTGGACAAAGCATTTCTCAGCGTGACGGGATTCGATCTCGAACGCGGCGTGACGACGCTTGAGACGGAGGAAGCGACCGTCTCCCTCGCAATGCTGCGGCAGGCGAAGGAGGTCATTGTGGTCGCGGACTCGAGCAAGATTGGGCATGTCAGCCCTGCGTTGATCTGCCCCATCTCTGCGATCCATGTGCTGGTGACGGACTCGGCTGTACCTGCCGACTTGGTGAAGGCTTTGAAGGCGAAGGGAATAAAGGTGGTCATCGCCTAGCGGATGTTGCTAAGACGAGCAAAAGATCCCCTGGCCCTCTAAGTTTGAAAAGGGCCGGTCTTATGGCTGGGTGGGCGGAGGAGGAATTCCAGCCTCCTCCGCCGTCGGCAGGACTTTGTCCTGCTGCCAGCGGTCGATGAGCGTACTGATCTGGTCGCCACGCCGCTGCCAGTTCTCAATCTGCAGGTCGTAGCGGACGAGCACATTGTCCAGCCAATAGGGACGATTCTCCGCCAGCCAGCTTGCCCGGTAGAGATTCTTGATCATCGAGTAGCCGTCGCGGAGATCTTCGCAGCGGCCATTCATGCTGCTGATGGAATAGAGCAGCTCCCGTGTCTCGGTCTCGTGGGCCTTGTCGTCTTTCTGGGCGTAAGCGCGGGCATAGGCGATGCTGATCTCCTCCGATAACTGGAACTTCATGCCGATGAAGTCGATACGCCGTGCGGCCATCTCCATGGCAAGCAGGGCGTCACGCTCCCGGATGTGAGGATCGGTCGCAAGCACGGTCTCGATCAGCTCGATGGCTCGCTCTGCCTGTAGACGCGCCTTTGGAATCGTGCCGCGAATCTTCGCAGCCTTCTTCCGCCCAGCCTCGCTCCAGGGGTCGAGCCAGAAGGTGTCGTCCGATACATCGAGGCCGTCGACGGCAGCCATCAGATTGCGCTGTGCCTCGTCGATGCGGCCCGTTGTGTCGCCATAGAACGTGGTGCCGAAGGTCACCTGGTAGGCTGCGCCGTCGCTCTTTCCGGGCTGCCACCCGGCAGCGCCGCCGAAGAGGACGCCGAACCAGTCAAGATTGAAGAGGCCCTCACCATCATCGTTCCAGACGGTAGTCAGCTCGCCGGTACTGCCCAGTCGCTGTCCGGATTCGACGAAGCCGGAGATGTTATCCAGCGCGGTGTTGCCGAGCGGATAGACGACGCGCCAATTGGCGTCTCCGGGGGCGACCCAGGTCTCGATGCCTACCTTCTTGAACGGCGTAATGTTGGCGTCGTAGTTGTCCTGGTGCCAGTAGATCCACGGGATGGCGATCATGTCCTTGGGCAGACGCGCAACCGAGGCGGGGTCGCTGCTGCCGAGGTCTCCCCAGAAGAGCAGTCGCCGATTCAGAGGCGAGAGAGTCTTGTGAATGGAAGTGAGGAAGTCCGCGTAGACGGGGCCGAGGCCGCGCTTGTCGACATCCGGCTTGGTACGGCCGGTGCCCAGCTCGAAGGTCTCGTCCGCGCCGATGTGTAGGAAGGGGCTGGGGAAGTCTTCGGCGATCTGGGTAAACCAGTTTTTGATCTGCGGCAGAGTGCCCGCCTGCCCGGGAGCGATCACATGGCCGTGCGGGCTCTCGGCGATGTCCGCGTACTTCTCGTATTTCAGGACATGGTGAAGATGGCCGAACGCTTCCTGCTCCGGGACGATGGTGATATGCAGGCTGCGCGCGAAGGCCGCAAGCTCCTGCGATTCGGCACGAGTGAGCGAGGCTCCTGGAGGCGCGGCGAGCGGATCGCTCGCGTACTGCAGCGTGTGCTCGAAGTAGGGGGAGTAAAGGTTGATCTTGTGTGCGGCGAAGACCTCAAGCTGGTGCTTCTGGAAGGCGAGCGTGGGCATGGGGCCGCGGGCCAGGTCGTCGTGAACGCCGCGATACTTCATTGCAGGCCAGTCGCGTATGGTGCCCGTCCACACCTTGTTGCTTCCGCCGTCGGACTCGACGAGCTGCTTCAGAGTCTGTACGCCATAGAAAACGCCCGCAGCGGTCTCGCCGATGATCTCGACATGACCGGGAGTGGAGACCAGGACGTAGCCTTCATCGTGCATCGCCGGATCGAAGGCAAGCTTGCTCTGGCTGAGCATCTTTCTTGCTGCGGTTGAATCCGACCGGAGCAGAGCGACAGTGAGGTCGGGGCCCCCTGTCGCCGGCGTCACTAGGACTCCACGCTCAGTCAGGATCTTCTCAAGATCGTGCGCGGCGAAGTTGTCCTCTGCGTCTCCTCCTGGAGCCGTCACAAGCGCAGAGTGAACTGGCAGTCGCTCTTCGGCGTGGATCTCACGCGGCTGCGGCGTCAACACAGGATGCGACGGAGTCTGCCCCGAAGCTGCGGTTGTCAAAGCTAAGCCGAGCAGGGAAGCTGTGATTCCAAGATCTAAACCCGATGGCAGGAAGCAACGTAAGGTAGAAGCGATCATATTTGTGAGGGTATCCTCAAAGTGATTGTTTGATGGCTAAATGTACATTGTTGCGGGCCAGGTTGCACAGATCGGGTTCAGCACGACAGGATGAGGTAGAGGGGAATGATGAACCAGCTATTTACGAGGGAACTAGTTCGAGCAGGATGGAGCGCGGTGGCCGCTGCCTCGATCCTTTGCAACGCTGGAAACGTGGTTCTCGCTCAATCTGAGGTTGCACCCTCGCCGCCGACGCCGCTCATGGTGGACGGGTCGCAGTTCAAGCTGCAGGGCAAGCCCTTCCGGATTCTCTCGGGCGAGGTGGAGTATGCCCGCATCCCGCGAGCCGACTGGCGTGACCGGCTCCGCAAGGTTCGTGCGCTGGGATTGAACACCATCACCATCTACGTCTTCTGGGACCTGCATGAGCCGCAGCCGGGTGTCTATGACTTCCATGGTCAGAATGATGTCGCGGAGTTTGTCCGCGAGGCGCAGCAAGAGGGCCTCTATGTCGTCCTACGGCCGGGGCCGTATGTCTGCGCGGAGTGGGATTTAGGCGGCTATCCTTCGTGGCTGCTGAAGGACCACGCGATGCTTCTGCGAAGCGCGCAGGAGAGCTATCTTAAGCCGGTCCGAAGGTGGATGAAGCGTCTGGGCGAAGAGCTTGCGGCGCTGCAGGCGAGCCGCGGAGGTCCGATCATAGCCGTGCAGGTAGAGAACGAGTACGGCTCGTTCGATGTGAAGGAAGATCGTGGCGACTACATGCGCAAGGTGAAACAGATCGTCATCGACTCAGGATTTGGCGAGTCGCTCCTCTACACGGCGGATGGTGGCGACGAGGAGCCGAAGGGATCGTTGCCCGGAGTCTTCGCAGCGGTGGATTACGGCACCGGTGACTCCGACCGCTCGGTCGCGCAGATGAAGGCGTTCCGTCCCAACGCACCTGTCTATGCAGCGGAGTACTGGGACGGCTGGTTCGATCACTGGGGCGAGAAGCATCAGCTTACCGACGGGGCCAAGCAGGAGGCTGAGATTCGTTCGGTGATTGAGAAGGGCTACTCGATCAACCTGTACATGATCCACGGCGGCACCAGCTTCGGTTGGATGAATGGAGCGAACTCCGGGGATGCAGGCTATCAGCCGGATGTGTCGAGCTACGACTATGACGCTCCCATCGACGAAGCCGGAAGGCCAAGGCCGAAGTACTTCGCTCTGCGCAAGATGATCGCCGAGGTGACGCACACGACGCCACCTCCGGTGCCTGATTCCGCTCCACTGATGACGCTGCTTGCGGTGAAGCTGACCGAGTCGCGTTCGCTTTGGTCAGGGCTGCCGAAGAGTGTGCATTCGTCATCGCCGTTGTCGATGGAGGATGTCGATCAGGCGTATGGCTACATCCTTTATCGGACGAAGATCGCGACAGACAGCCCGAAGGATGCGACGCTGCACTTCGATGCGTTGCACAGTTACGCGCGCGTCTATCTCGACGGGCAACTCGCAGGTGTTGTCGACCGCAGGCTAGGGCAGTCGGAGTTGAATCTGACGGCGAAAGCTGGGCAACAGCTTGACCTGCTGGTGGAGAACTCAGGACGCATCAACTTCACAACCAACATTCGCGGCGAGCGAGCGGGAATCGTTGGCGATGTGAAGCTGAACGGAGCGGTGCTGCATAACTTCGAGATTGTTTCGCTACCACTGAATGAGCCGCCGTCGGAGGGCTACTCCGCAACGGGCTGTGTGGGGCCGTGCTTCTATCGTGGAGGATTTACGGTGTCGAAGGTCGGCGACACTTTCCTCAACACGGCGTCGTTGGGCAAGGGCGTCGTCTGGGTCAATGGGCATCTGCTTGGCCGCTACTGGAACGTCGGGCCGATGGGCAGTCTGTTCCTTCCCGGCGCGTGGCTGCATGAGGGCGTCAATGCCATCACGGTGATGGATCTCAACGGCGGCAAAGAGATCGAGGTGAGGGGGGACGACCATCCCACGTACCTCGACCCGAAGCCGGAGTCGACCGAGCCTAAGGCTTGAGCGATATGCGGAACGTGTAGGCATGGTGGCCTACTGGTGAAGCCGGAAGCTTGATGTGGAGGCCATCAGCCTTTTGGTGCCAAGCGAGCTTCTCGCCATAACCAAGCAGCGTCACGTCGCCTATGGCCACCGCTGGCGACGCGAAGGAGCGGATGAAGCTCTCACCACTCACTGGCCAGCCGAGCTCTATCGCGTAGACGAACCCCTTATTCGTGGTGAAGCGATAGTCCTCGGGGGTGAAGGGCTTTTCGACCTTGTCCTGCATAGTGCCGGTGGCGATCTGGGTGGGGCCTTCGCCGAACTTCGTCCAGGGGCGGCTGCCGTAGATCGCCTCACCGTTGACGTTGAGCCACCCACCAATCTCCAGCAGTGTCTGCTGCGCGGCTTCGGGAATGGTGCCGTCGGCACGCGGCCCAATATTCAACAGGAGGTTTCCGTTCTTGCTCACGACGTCGACTAGTTCGTGGATCAGCGGCGTGGGCTGCTTGTAGGTGTCGCCGTCGATGTAGCCCCAGCTTTCGTTGCTGAGCGACGTGTCTGTCTGCCAGGGTAGAACGCGAATGCCGGGAAGTTGACCGCGTTCCACGTCGAGCACGCCGGCGCCCTCGTGCATGTTGTCGAACTTGTAGTTCATCACCACGGCTTGCTGATGTTGTGCGGCGTAGTTGTAATAGAAGGCGGCGAAGCGGCGCTCGGTCTCGCGGAAGGATGGCTGGCCGACCCACCAGTCGAAGTAAAGCAGGTCGGGGTGATACTTCTCGACGATCTCTGATGTCCGCGCGAGCCAATCCTCACGGAAGGCGGCGGAGACGTAAGTAAAGTCCTTGCTTAGTGCCGCATCGTCCTCGCTTTCAAGATTGCGAATCTGCGCCGGACCGTAGAGCGAGGCGTACTTCGGATCGTTTATGTCCGAGTCGATCTTGCGGCCGCCATCGAAGAACCAGTCGTGCTCGGCGCGATGCGACGACGCTCCTAACTTCATTCCGTTGGCTCGAATAGCAACTGCGAGATCGCCATAGAGGTCTCTGTGCGGCCCCATCTTTGCTGCGCTCCACTCCGTGAGGTCGGAGTTGTACAGGGGGAAGCCGTCATGGTGCTCCGCGACGGGGACGACGTAGCGCGCACCCGCTCGCTCGAAGAGGGACGCCCACGCCGCCGGATCGAAGTGCTCCATGCGGAACTGCGGGATGAAGTCCTTGTAGCCAAACTTCGTCTGAGGGCCAAAGGTGGCCATGTGATGTGCGAAATCCTTCTCCGACGGGAGATACATATTGCGCGAGTACCACTCCGAACCCGAAGCTGGGACCGAAAAGACGCCCCAGTGGATGAAGATTCCGAATTTGGCATCGCGATACCAGTCGGGGACGGTCTGCATGCTCAGACTCTCCCAGTCGTCGCGGAACGGGCCGGTGGCGATTGTCTGGTCGGCCAGGGAGAGAATGCGCTGACG
Source organism: Granulicella aggregans (assembly GCF_014203275.1). GTDB lineage: Bacteria > Acidobacteriota > Terriglobia > Terriglobales > Acidobacteriaceae > Edaphobacter. The sequence continues at coordinate 749,355 of NZ_JACHIP010000001.1, read as the reverse complement.
CTGCGTCGCGAACTGCCTCGTCGCAAGTATCCAGGAACGATCAATTTGGTCTGGAGTGAGCAGATTTGCAGTCGCATGTAGGTCATTTGTCCGTTTATCGGATTGTTTAGCCGTGCTTTGAGCCAAACCAAAATGAACGCAGAGGAGTGCAAAGATGAGCGCCAAGGCCGCTTTCGGGAGAATTTTGCTTGTTTTGAATGTAAGTGAGCAGAATTCTGAAGATTTATGCACTTCCCAAGACATATCCCATCTCCGATGAAATTTATTTATTGTAAAAATTCCGCAACAGGGATAAATTTCTTTCATTCAATCAGTTTTGTTCACCTTGGCTCCATTTGAACAAAAAAATGGCTCTTGGTCCTATCAAAAAGTCTAGACCCGTGCCCTTCCACCTTTTCGCGCCAGGAGCTCCGCCAACGCAAGTAGCCACAGACACGAACCTCGGGGCCATCAGGCGCGTGTCCAGGTAACACACACATCGGATGCCGCACTTCGTTGCAGACCAGTAGCGATCAATCCGATTTCACAGTGTACGAACGTCCCACATTTTGGAGGCAGCATGATCAAACGGAAAGCACTTTCGCAACCGCTTGCGATCCTATTCACGGCCATTCTTTTCTTGGCGTCGTGTAGGACATACGCGCAGACGATCACTGGAGCGGTCACAGGCACCGTCGTTGACTCGACCGGAGCGATTATCCCGAACGCTACCGTCACCGCCACGAACGTCCAGACCGGCGTGGCGACCCCTACCCACACCAATCAAGACGGAATCTACTTTATCCGTTTCCTCCAGATCGGCCGGTACAAGGTTGAAGTCGACGCTCCTGGCTTCAACAAGCAGGCCACCAGCGAGTTCGGCCTGGAGGTTCAACAGGAAGCTCGTATCGACGTGAAGATGTCGGTGGGTGCGGACAGCCAGGCCGTTACGGTCACAGACACGGCACCGATTCTTAACGCCGAGAATCCGACAACGGGAGTTACCATCACGGCCGCGGTTGCAACCGAACTGCCCCTCCAGGCACGTAACTTCTCCTCCCTTACCACCCTTACCCCGGGAGCCGTCGCCACCGCGCCTGCGAACGCCAACAGCGTTGGTCGCCCTACCTATAACTCCGGCTTCTTCGTTAACGGCAACCGCGAGCAGACCAACAACTACACGCTGGACGGCGTCGATATCAACGACGCGATCGACAACTACATCAATTTCTCCCCGAACGTCGACGCGATCGGCGAACTGCACATCATCAGCGGCAACGCCACCGCAGAGTACGGCAACGCCAACGGCGGCCAGGTCGTCATGGTCACCAAAAGCGGAACGAATCAGTTCCACGGAAACGCTTTCTGGTTCCTTGAGAACACGAACCTGAATGCCGACAGCTGGACGAACAAGCACTTCGCCGATCCTGCAAGCAGGGGCGGGGTTCCGGACTTGAACCGTAGCATCTTCGGCGGCACACTCGGAGGCCCGGTCTTCCGCGACAGGCTCTTCTTCTTTGTGGACTATCAGGGTGCCCGTCAGCACAACAACACCACCGAAGGTGACAGCGTGGCGACCGCTGCCATGCGCGCCGGTTTCGCCCCGGGGCTTCAACAGAATGTTGCCATCCTTAATCCCGTTGCACAATATCTCTTCGCACATCCTGAGATCTATCCGCTTCCCAACGTAAACGTGGCCGCGAATGCTGATGGAAGCGCACCTCTGAACAACTACGTCGGAACGAGATCGAGCGCTACGACGAACAACCAGGGCGACATCAAGGTCGACGGCAAGCTGACCAGGAATGACAACCTCTCCGGACGCTTCACCATTGGGCGCGAGTACGACGGTGACAGCAAGGTCTCCATTCCTACTCGTCCTGGTGGAACCAACATCAGCCCCTATACCGGCTTCTCAGTCATTTGGACTCACGTCATCTCCAACAATGTGGTGAACGAAGCGCGTGCCGGATTCAGCCGCGGTCGCTTCTCGAACCTCGTCTCGGATCCCGCCGGCAAGATTGGCGCAAATGGCAACAGTGATGCAGGCATCCCCGGAAGCCAGGTTGCTCCGGGTCTCGCGGGCATCTACATCAGCGGTAACAATCTCGGTAGCCCGTCCGGGAGTACCCCAGCCTTCGGCGGCAACGGCGTCCAGAACGACAGCCTCACGAACGCCTTTACCTACGGTGACAACGTGAGCTGGCAGATTGGCCGGCACTCGCTGAAGTTTGGCGGAACGGCGATTCGTTATCAATCAAACCGCAACTACTCCGGTAATGACGGCGTTCTCGGCCACTTCGACTACAACGGCACTTACAGCCAAAAGACGTACGGTACCACCGATGCCTGGGCTGACTTTCTGCTCAACCAGTCCTCCGCCTTTGGCCAGGGCTCTTACGTCACCAAGTGGGGCCAGCGCCAGTGGCGCGACGCTCTCTTCTTCCAGGACGACTGGAAGGTCACCCCGAACCTCACCATCAACCTGGGCATGCGTTGGGAGTATGATCAGCCGCTGTATGAGTCGCACGATCGCGAGTCGAACCTGAGCCTCGCGACCGGTGCCATCACCATCGCCGGACAGAACGGTGCCAGCGCCGCTCTCTACAAACCGTTCTACAACGGTTACATGCCGCGCGTCGGGTTTGCTTACTCGCCTGCAGACCTCAAGGGCAAGTTCGTCATTCGCGGCGGATATGGCATCACCAACTTCCTCGAGGGCACAGGCGCGAACCTTCGCTTGACGCTCAACCCACCCTTCTTCAGTAACTCGGCTGGTACGCAGAGCGGCGACAGCGCTTACTTCCAGACCGGAAACGGCTTCCCGCTGCCCACCTCGACCAATATCTGGTCCGGAAACGTTCGCGCCTGGGAGCCCAACCTCAAGCCCGCTCTTATCCAGCAGTTCAACCTGACGACCGAGACGCAGCTCTCGGCCAACACGTCGCTCATCATCGCCTACCTGGGACAGAGCGGACACCACTTGGTCGATCCGCGTGAGGGCAACCAGCGCACCTGCCCCACCTGCCCTCTGCCGATCACAACCCTCTCGCAACTCGCTCCGTTCTCTGCCGCATCACCGAATCCAGTGATCTCGGGTATCTCGAACATCAGCTACACGGAGTCGGAGTCGAGCATGAACTATAACTCGCTGCAGGTCACTGGCCGTCAGCGGGTCACGCACGGGCTGGAAGTGTTGACGAACTACACCTACAGCAAGGGCCTGACCAACAACCTCGGTTACTACGGCGGCAGCCACACATCATCGCAGAGCGCCTACTGGCAGGATGCGTACAACGGTCGCGGCGACTACGGTCCGGCGTTCTTCGATGCGAAGAGCATCTTCAGCTTCGCCGGATACTACGAACTGCCCTTCGGTCGTGGACGTCTCTACGGTTCGAACATGAACCGTGTTCTTGACGAAGCGGTCGGCGGATGGAAGCTTGGTGCTATCGCCAACCTCCACTCCGGCTTCCCGTTCACGGTCAGCTCGCCGGGTAACTACTCAGTCAATCAGCGTGCAAACCGCGGCAACCACTATCGCACGCTGATCGTGAAGGGCCGTTCGGTCGATCACTGGTTCGGTACTGACCCCTCGGCGACCGCCTGCGGTGTCGACCAGGACAACGGAACTTGCGCCTATGGTCAGGAGAGCACGACCGGATTCGGAACAGCAGCTGTCGGCTCCGAGCGCTCGCCCGGCTACAAGGGAGTGGACGCGAACCTGAGCAAGTCCTTCGCGATCCGTGAAGGAACCAACCTCCAGTTCCGCGCCAACTTCTACAACGTCCTCAACACGACCAGCCTGGGATCGCCGCAGAACGACATCTCGTCGAGCAGCTTCGGCCAGATTAGCGACACCGTCTCCACTGAACGCCAGATCGAACTCGCGCTGAAGCTCACCTTCTAAGCAGGTTCGCATCAACCGAAATAAATGCCAGCCAGAATTGCGGGAGACCGCACTCTGGCTGGCATTATCTTTGCGGGTATTGAGCCGTGGCCAACACTTTCTTTCGTAGCATAGGAGTTGAGGGCAAAGATGAAGAGACGATTCCAACAATTGCTGATGGCAAGCATCGGCGCGGTAGTTATATTCAGTTCATTGGCAGCACACGCCCAGAAGACTGAGTTCTGGATGGGCAACGGTGTTGCCGCTGTGAACTCTTTTATGGCGCATAAGGACAAGATCGATATCATTTCGCCGACTTGGTATCAGATCGACGAGACCGGGCTTGTGACGGGTGAGCCTAATGAAGTTGTTCTCAAGGCGGCTAAGGCCTCGCACCTGACGATCGTCCCGCTGTTTGCGATCTTCGATCATGTGAAGATCCATCAGTTGATCAATGATCAGAAGGCGCAGGACGAGATGAACAAGGCCTTACTTCGCGAGTGCAAAGAGCATGGCTACGACGGCATCAACTATGACGTCGAAGATGTGATGTGGACCGATCGCGATGCTCTCTCCGCGATGGTGAAGAAGACCGCCGACCTGTTGCACGCGGAGCATCTGCAGATCCAGATCGATGTCGTTCCCAACGCTCCGGGGCACGCAGGCGAAACGGCCTTTGGCAAGTGGATCTTCGAGGAGTGGCGCGGTGGCTACGACCTGAAGGCATTGGCCGAATCGGTCGACACAATCTGCCTGATGACCTATGACCAGCACACGCATTGGACAACTCCCGGACCTGTCGGCGGATGGATCTGGACGAAGGACAACCTCGACTATGCTCTGAAGGTTGTTCCCCCGCAGAAACTCTCGCTGGGCATAGCTATCTATGGATATCGCTGGTACACAGGCGATCCCGGTCTGGGTAAGGCGGAGAAGAAGCCGAACGAGACTTCGGACTTTATCTCCGGCCCGGAGATCGAGATGCTTCGTGAGCGCTTCCACGGAGTTCCACAATGGGATGAGGTGGACCACACGCCCTGGTTCTACTACTACCGCGACCAGATGCGCGAGTGGATCTTCTGGACCGACAAGCACGCGTTCAAGGATCGCTATGAGCTTGCAGGCAGCAATAAGGTTTTCAGCATCTGCTCCTGGGATCTGGGCGACGAAGATCCCTCCATCTGGGACGCCGTTCCAAGTCGCAGATAGTCCCGTTCTGGTAGGCTTCGCAAAGTGGGCCCGCGCAAGCGGGCCCACGCCGTCTAAGGAGGACCGTGAAACGGATGTGGGCTAGAAGACTTCAGAAGAGCGGATGCGCTCTAAACCTGGCTGTAATCTTCGTGACCGCTACGTTGCTTCCCATGAGGATGATCGCAAGCGGTCCCGCGCCGTTGAATCAAGCAGGGAATCCAGCGATGGTTCCTGCGGATCGCCTCTCGGAGGACTGGTGGAAGCAGCGACATGAGGCCGTTCTGCACGATGTTGCTGAGCATCCAGACACCCAGCTTCTGTTGATAGGCGACTCGATCACCAACAACTACGACAAGTCGACGCTGCCAGACGAAAACTTTCAACCAACCTGGAAGACCTTCTATGAGCCCCGTAAGGCACTGAACCTTGGCTTCAGCGGAGACACCACGGCCAACGTATTGTGGCGGCTCGATCACGGCGAGGTTGCGGGCCTTCACCCGACGGTCGCGTTGATCTTGATCGGAACTAACAACACAGGCTTCAAGTCCGAGAGTGCGGAGCAGACAGAGGTCGGTATTGATGCAGTGATTGCAAATCTCGAGCAGCGTCTGCCGGAGACGAAGATTCTCCTGCTCGGCATCCTGCCGAGCGATATCTCAGATTCGAAGACGGAAACGGACCTGGCAGTCAACGCTTATCTCGCAAACGGCTATAGCGAAAATCCAAGGGTGACCTATCTGGAGGTGGGATCGATCTTTTACAAGAACAACAAGCTCGATGCTTCGATCTTCTACGACCCGCGCCTGCCGCAGCATGGCAAGCCGCTGCATCCGGACACCAACGGGCAGCGCATGATGGCGGAGGCGATCGAACCGACGCTGGCGAAGCTCATGGGCGACTCGCCCCGGATGCCGCTTGACGCTATGACGGAGATCAACACGGCGCTGATACCTGTTCCGAAGCTTGAGCAGGACTCGTACGACTGGTATGCGAGGCATCATGCAGAACTGAATACGAAGCTGCGGATCAATCCGAGGGTAGTGATGATCGGCGATTCCATCACGCACTTCTGGGGCGGCTTGCCGAATGCAAACCACGTCAACGGGCCGACGGCGTGGCAACATCTATTCAGGGACGATGCAGGTGCCGTGCTCAACCTTGGCTTCGGTTGGGACAGGACACAGAATGTTCTCTGGAGGCTTCGGCAGGGGGAGTTTGACGGCCTTACGCCGCGAGCCATCGTCCTTATGATCGGTACGAACAACCTATCCGGAAGCAGCAACGCCCGCGCCAGTACTCCACAGGAGATTGTCGCCGGCATCGAAGCGATCCGCGAGGAGCTTCACAGACGATCTCCGAGCAGCCGTTTGATCGTCATGGCAATACTTCCGCGTGGACGAAGCGCGGCGGATCCGTTCCGCGTCAGCATCATTGCGACGAACAAGCTGTTGTCAGCTCGCTTCGGCAACGATGCTTCCGTTACTTACCTCGACATCGGCGCAAAGTTTCTCGACGCTGATGGAACGTTGCCCGTGTCGATGATGTCAGACGGTGTGCATCCGACCGATGCTGGATACGAAATCTGGGCCGATGCCTTGGCGGATACATTTCGCAAGCTGAACACTACACCGTAGGTCAAACGCTGATTAGGCGTTTTGCAGGAGATCGATCATCGTCCGAATCTCCGCTGCGTCGACGGTGTAGTCGAAGCCCAGAGCTTCAGAGTCGTCGATCGCATCATCCGCGGTCGAAACGGTGTGGGCTGAAGTCTTCCGGCGAAGTGATCCGTGGAAGTGTTGGGCGCCAATCGTCTGGCTAAGTGAGGCCGCATTCTGGATGCGCAGGCCGCCGCCTACGGCGATCTCGATTCGACCGGCTGCCTGTTCCACGAGTGCTGCCAGAGAATGAACCCCGACCATGACGTCGCGCTCGCCTCCAGAGGTGAGAACGCGCTCGCACCCGCTCGTAATCACATCTTCGAGTGCCTGTGGCAGCGATGACGTAACGTCGAAGGCACGATGAAAGGTGACCTCCATCGGCCGGGCCATCTTGACCATGGCTTGTGTCGCTTCCACGTCAACGGTCGCGTCGGGGCGCAGGATGCCGAGTACCACTCCTGAAGCTCCGCACAACTTTGCGTGCTCAATATCGGTACACATCACGGCGATCTCCGCCGCGGAGTAGACAAAGTCTCCGCCACGCGGACGGATCAATACATGTACGGGAAGGCCACTCTGCGCGACTGCGTAGGAGAGCAGCCCGTGGCTAGGTGTAAGGCCGCCCTCGCTGAGAGCGGAACAGAGCTCTATGCGATTGGCGCCGCCTTCTTTGGCAGCGAGACAGGCATCGATCGTCTCGGCACACAACTCAAAAACTATCTTGCGCATTGGATTGCTCTTCACTACAAAACTGAACCGGTGCAACGAATGCCCGGAACATGAAAAAAGACAATGTTGCCAGACAATCATACCGGCTGATAAAACTCAGCCGCGGGCTAGGAGCGTAAACTCCCAACCCGCGTCTTACAGAGCTAGACAGAGTTAGAACTTGTAGTTGAGCGAGAGTTGAATGTGACGTTCCTGATTGCGAACATTGCTGATAACACCGAAGTTGGTGTCATGAATGTTGTTGTCCGGATTGGCATAGTCAGCGACGTTCATGATGTTGAAGAAGTCAGCCCGGAAGCCGAGGCTCTGCTCGCGGATGACCTGGAAGTCCTTGAACAGCGACGTGTCGAGCTGATAGTAGCCCGGCGAGCGCTCAGTGCCATTGGCTGCGGTGCCAAACTCGTACGTGGAAGCCTGGCCATAAGCGCAACCATTCGTCTGAACGCCGGAGCCATCTGTGCAGGTTGTCGCTGAAGGGTCAGTTCCGAACCAGTGGTTGATGTTGCGGTTACGAATCTTGATGTGTCCGTACTGGTTTGCACGGGCGCCACCATAGGAGTTAGTGTTGCCGCCATTCGCGGTGATCGTAACCGGCGGACCGGTGAAGGCCTTGAAGGCATTGGTCAGCGACCATCCGCCAAGTACTTCTTGCAGCAAGATGTTCGATCCGGCACCAAACTGGCGTCCGCGACCGTAGGGCAGGGCATACACGATGACGGCATTGAACTGGTGACGAATGTCGTCGCCGGAGACACCGTAGTCGGCCTTGCTGTTGTAGTAATCCTGGAAGGTCTGATCGCCGCTGGTCGTAGCGGTGTTGGGAACGCCGTAGTTGCCGGCAGCGTTGCTGATGGACTTGGCGAAGGTGTAGTTGAAGTTGTACTCAAGGCCGCGGGACTGCTGACGGCGAACGGTTACCTGGAGGCCGTTGTAGTTCGACACGGCACGGGACTCTGTGACGAGGACGGCACCGCCGGCTCCGGCGAGGTTGTAGTAGGGCGTCAAATCAGCCGTGGGGATTGTTGCGTTCGGGTTGGCAGCTAGCAGGGCATTCACGTCCTTTGCCTGAGCCTGCGTGAACTGATTCTCGTTGCCGTAGTCGATCAGGTGGCGGCCGGTCTGGCCGACGTAACCCATTGAGAGGGAAGTATTGGAGCTGAGCTGCGTCTCCAGCGTCAAGTTGTACTGCTGAATGTAGGCAGGCTGAATGTTTTGCGGCCATGCGCTATACCCGGAACCATTTGCCGAGAAGGCGCTTGATCCGACCGTGAAGCCCTGGGATGCGTGAATCGCGACGCCAGCGGAGCTCGCGGCAGGGTTAGCGGCGTTGTAGTTCGCGGTGATGCCCGTGAGGTTGAAGGTCGAGACGAGTGGCGGGTTATCGGTGAGGCGCTGATTGGCAGCGTTGCCTTCGAAGAAGCTGGTCGCTCCATAGCCACCGCGAATCGAGATGTTCGAGGCGGCCTGATAGGCGAAGCCGATGCGCGGCATGATCTGCTTGTAGTTGGCGTTATAGCAGGCGGTAGTGGGGCAAACGATCGAGCCCGCCGGCGCTCCGAACGGAACGGCCTTGGCGTATTCGAGCGTACCGCCATTCAGGGGGATGATGTTCGCGTTCTTGTTGTTGGCCTCGGTCATGGGCTGGTCAAACTCGTAGCGGATGCCGAGGTTGACGGTCAGCTTGGGAAGCAGCTTCCAGTCGTCCTGGAAGTAGCCTGCAACCCGCCACTGGCGATTGCCAAACTCGCCACCGTCTTGGAGGCCATTGTCGTGCGCCGCATCGAAGATGAAGTCAGCTGCAGGCAGTGAGTTGGACGAGTCGGCGGGATTTTCGGTGAAGCTTCCGTTGTAGTGGAAGAAGCCGAGAGCACCGGCGTTCTGGCTCTGCGTATAGTCCTGTTGGTAGCGAACCGCCTGAGCGCCGATCGTAAGGAGGTGCTTGCCCTTCTGCCAGGTGAAGTTGTCGTTGTAACCGAATGTGTTATCGATAAGCAGCTGCGGTGCGGCGCGGTTCCCGATCGACTGAGCTCCGTCGATGGTCTGCTCGGTGAATCCAACATAGCGCTGTGCGCCAAAGGGAATGCCAACCTGCTGGTCGCCGGATGTCCCAAAGCTGCCGAAGCGATCGATCGGCACGCCCTGGTTCCAGTTGGTCCGCGTAAAGCCGGCGTTGAACTGGTTCACGATCGCCGAGGAGAAAGTGTGGACCCAGCTTGCTCCGAACAAGGTCGTCGGGAAGCTGTTCACGCCCGAAAAGCCGATCGGGAAGACAGTGTCCTTACCGTCGCGCGCCCGCGACTGCGCATAGAAACCAGAGATGTGGTCGGCGGTCCCGGGGGTCCAGTCGATCTTGGCATCGAACTGGTTATTTACCAGGTAGCCGCGCTCGGTTCCATTGAAGCGGGGAATATAGGTGCCGGTATCGGCTGGAGCATTCGGTGTCGGGTAAAGATTGGAGTGCGCAGCCAGGTACTTTGCAACGGGGTTGTTGACCGGTACCTGATTGTTGACGAACGGCTGGTACGAGTTGGTCGCGGTGTTGAAGACCTGGGAGTTGTAAAGCTGGAAAGGGATCGCAGAGAAGTCGCCGGACAGCATGGCGGGCGTCAGTACCTGGTAGGAAGCTGCGCTGCTGGCGGGGCGACGAACGCCTTCATAGTCGCCGAAGAAGAAGAGCTTGTCGTGACCGTTATAGAAGTGCGGTATACGAACCGGGCCGCCGAAGGTGCCACCGAACGTCGTCTGGGTATAGCGATTGATGTTCTGTCCGCGGTTCTTGTTGATCCAGCTGTTGGCGTTCAGCTTGTCGTTCTGCAGATAGGCATAGGCGTTGCCGTGGAACGCGTTGGTTCCGCTCTTCAGAACGGACACGATGTCGCCACCGTTCACGTTGCCGTAGATGGCAGGCGCGTTCCCGGAGATGACCTTGATCTCCTGCAGCGCATCGGGCGCGGGATTATAGGAGATCTGGTTGTTCTGTGGCTCGTTCAGGTCTACACCATCCAGGGTGTAGTAGTTTGCCTGGCCGCGATTTCCGTTTACAGAGATCAGGTTGTTGCTCGTCGTGCTGCGCTCAATGGCATTGCTGCCGGTCAACCCGGTTGGATCGGTCATCACAACGCCCGGCGTAAACAGGGCGACTGACTCGAAGTTGCGACCCTCAAGCGGAAGGGTCTGGATTTCGTTCTCGGAGAATGTCGTTCCGATCACCCCGTCGGTGGTGTTGATGATTGGCGCAGAATCGGTCACTTCAACGGAACTGTTGGCCCCACCGACTGCCAGCACCGTGTTGATCTTCACCGTCTGATTGATCTCAAGCGGGAAAGGCGCGGTTTGCTTCTCCGCGAAGCCGGTCGCCGTGGTGCTGATCTTGTACTGCCCGATTGGCAGGAAACGCGCCGAGTAGATGCCGTCTTTATTGGTCTGGACCGGCGTGCTCACCCCGGTTGCGGTGTTGGTCACGGTCACGGTCGCGCCGGGAATCGCCGCTCCGCTAGCGTCTGTCACCTGTCCGGTCACGGCTCCGTCAACGGTTTGGGCGCCGGCCAGATTCGGTAGAAGGCAGCTCGCGGCCAGCAAGAGGAGACAGAGAGCGGTGAAAAAGCGGTTGGTCTTGGTACTCATTGTCGAACACTCCTGTTGGTTCGGAATTGTCTTGTGGCTCTACCGAATCCGGAATCGGTCACGGCTTGTGAATGTGCGATTAAAGATTGGCTTGTGAGAACTGAGAATAGGAATTTGTTGATGAGCTGTCAATCAAATAATCAAAAACGTGACGATTATTTTCACTATGCGTCACGAAATTGAATAAACTGCTTCATCGGTTGCACAAGACAAACGATGCGTCTGTTTCCCGCTTCACGTAGCATGGTTCCGAAGGAGATTCGCTAGGAAATGACTGCAACGAAACAAGATCGGGCGACGCAGATACTTCATCTGCTGCTGCAAAAGGGCAAGGGCAGCGTTGAGGAACTAGCGCTGGCCGTGGATGCCTCGCCGGCCAGCGTGCGCCGTGATCTGATCAAGTTGGAAGAACGAGGCCTCGTGAATCGCCGCCATGGAGGGGCTGAGGTCGCCGGAAAGATGGCCTACGAGCCGTTCCGTTTCGACGCAGCGTTCCCCTTGCGGGAGGAGAGATTCGCGGATGAGAAGCGGCGGATCGCGCTTTCGGCCGCCGCGATGGTCGCCGATGGCGAGACCATTGCGCTCTCCCCTGGCACGACGACTACACAGGTGGCCCGCAGCCTGCGGCATCGCGAAGGAATCCACATCGTGACCAGCGCGGTGAACATCGGCATGGAGCTATCCAGCCTGCCGAATCTTCGCATCACCCTGACAGGCGGCGCGATCCGGTGGCCGGGCTCGTTCTCCATGGTCGGTGCGACGGCCTTCGATTCGTTGCAGCGACTCTTCTTCGACAAGCTCTTTCTCGGAGCCTGCGGCGTCCACCCGAAGCACGGGATCACTGTGATTGAGTCTGACGAGGCGCTGATCTTGAATGAGATGGTGAAGCACTCCAAGCAGGTCGTCGTCGTAGCCGATTCGAGCAAGATCGGCATGATCTCCGCCATGCAGGTGTGTCCCATCGAACAGGTTCAGTGCATCATCACAGATAACAGCGCGGAACCCGGGATGCTGGAACTCTTCGAGCGTCAGGGAGTAAGTGTTGCCTTGGTTTGAAGTAAGTTAAGCGACAGGGAAGGCCAGCCGGGGAACCTTGCGCCGGCCTTGCCCGTTCGACGGAACGGCTAGCGCCCGACCTGTGCCGCACCGGCCATCAACTGGGAGTGCAGATTGGCCAATTGCTGCGACTGGTGCGTGATGGAATCAACGAGGCCCTCAAAGAAGATGCCCTCGGCAATCGTTGTCCAGCCCGGCTGATGAATGAACTTCAACAGCGTCTCGAACGAATCGTCCGCAGGAAGTGCAGCGACGGCACGTCGCATGTCAGTGACTTTCTTATCGAAGCGTTTGATATGCTCCGCCGCTACTCCGTGTGTTGCAGTTGCAGTCGTCATGGTGATTCTCCAATCATGGCGTGCATTCGCACGTCCCTATCTAGTGATTGCATGCCCCGGGGCGTGTCGCGATAGTCCCGATTTATTTGCATGAGGAACGTTACCGTGGGCCTGGACTGTAAGATCAGGGAATGCCGATTTCCGCTGAAGAACGCGCACAAAAGATCAAAGTCATCGTGTTCGATGTAGATGGCGTCTTGACCGACGGCCAGATCTTCGTCCTTCCTGAAAGCTCCAGCGCCGACGCCAAAGGCATCGAGTTCAAGGGCTTCGCCGCCCACGACGGCCTGGGCATCTCGCTCGCCCGGCTCGGCGGCCTTCGCATCGGCATTATTACCAAGCGCCGCTCCCGCACAGTAGCCATTCGAGCCAATGATCTCAAGGTCGAGTTCATCTACCAGGGACAGGCGCACAAGCTCGCTGCCGCGGAAGAGATCGTTGCCAAAACAGGCACCACGATGGAAGAGCTCGCCTATGTGGGCGATGATATCGTCGATTTCCCCGTTATGCGGATCTGCGGTCTCGCTATTGCGACCGCGAACGCAAGGCCGCAGGTGAAGGCGATGGCCCACTACGTCACGCCGAACGGCGGAGGTCATGGGGCCGGGCGCGATGCAATCGATTTCATCCTTGCGGCGCAAGGTTCGCTGGATCGCGTGATCGAAGAGTATCTTGACGCAGAAAATCCTGCTGCCGCTGCCGCGGATGTCGGTAACGGCGGCATGTAGCTGTGGATCGTTCGGCGAATAAAGTACGAAGACCCGCGCTACAATAGCGCATGGAAACTCAAGCCAGTCTCGCCTGGGCGCATCCGGTCGTGTCGGAGTGGTTCCTCGCGAAGTTCGGCTCTCCCACCGAACCGCAGATCGAAGGCTGGCCCAGCATCGTCAGCGGCGATCCGACTCTGATCTCCGCGCCAACCGGTTCAGGCAAGACGCTGGCGGCGTTTCTAGTCGCCATTGATACCCTACTGCGGCAGGCAATCGACGGCGCTCTCCCGCCGCAGACGCAGGTCATTTACATTTCGCCCCTGAAGGCGCTCTCGAACGACGTGCAGAAGAACCTCGAACTGCCGCTGCGTGAGATTCAGGAGCTTGCCATGCAGCGCGGCTTTCTCTGCCCGGAGATTCGCACTGGCGTACGCACTGGCGACACGCCTACGAAGGATCGTGCCGCGATGCTGCGCACTCCGCCGCACATCCTGGTGACGACGCCGGAGTCGCTCTACCTTCTTCTGACGGCGGGCAAGTCGCGAGAACATCTGCGCCATGTCCGTACCGTCATCGTCGATGAGATTCATGCCATCGCGGACGACAAGCGTGGCGCGCATCTGGCGCTCTCGCTGGAGCGGCTGGACGCGTTGATAATGGGCGAAAACAGGCTCTCTCCTGGCGCGCACCTCACAGGGCGGAGCACGCCACCGCAACGCATCGGCATCTCCGCGACGCAGAATCCCATTGAGCTGGTCGCGCAGTTTCTTGTCGGATGCGATGCGTCGCGCAGGCCGGCGAAGATCATTCAGGTCGGACAGCATCGGCATCTCGATCTTGCGATCGAGGTCCCGAGTGACGAGCTTAGCTCGGTTACGACGAACGGCATGTGGAGCGAGATCTTCGACAAGCTCGCTGCCCACGCCAATAATCACCGCTCCACGCTGGTCTTCGTTAACACGCGCCGGTTGGTGGAGAAGATCGCCTTCTCGCTGGCTGAACGGCTTGGCGCTGAACATGTGGCAGCGCACCACGGCTCGCTCTCGCGCGACCTCCGGCTCGATGCCGAGCAACGCCTTAAAGCCGGCGAGATCAAGATCCTTGTTGCAACAGCGTCGCTGGAACTCGGCATCGACATCGGTGACATCGATCTCGTCTGCCAGATCAACAGTACGCGGGCAGTTGCGGTGGCGATGCAGCGCGTGGGGCGGGCGGGCCACTGGCGCGGAGCGATTCCCAAGGGTCGTCTTTTCGCGACCACCCGCGACGATCTTCTGGAGCAGGCCGCGCTCATCGGAAAGATGCGCGCGGGTGAGTTGGACAGACTCGAGATTCCTGAGCAGCCCATCGATGTGCTGATGCAGCAGATCGTCGCCTGCTGCGGGGCTGAATCATGGGAAGAGGACACTCTCTTCGACGTCATGCGGCGAGCGTATCCGTACCGCAACCTTACTCGTGAGCTCTTCGACGAGATCGTAACGCTGCTGAATACAGGCATCGAAGCGAGTCGCGGCCGCTATGGAGCATACCTGTTGCGCGATGGCGTTCAGCATCAGCTTCACCCGCGTCGTGGCGCGCGCATGACCGCCATAGCGAACGGCGGAGCGATCCCCGACACGGCTTTGTTCAATGTCATATTGCAACCGGAAGGGGTACAAATTGCCACGCTCGACGAGCACTTCGCCGTCGACTCGTCACCCGGAGACGTGGTTCTGCTAGGCAATACAAGCTGGCGCATCCAGCGTGTAGAGGCCGCTGGCCGCGTTCTTGTCGAAGACGCACATGGCGCTCCTCCCAACTTGCCCTTCTGGTTCGGTGAGGCCCCGCAACGCACGGCAGTTCTTTGCGATGGCGTGGGCGAACTTCGCGAGAAGATCTCTGCGATGACGCTGAATGTGCCGCCCGGCTTTATCTCGCCCGCACAGCCGGAGGTCGCGGTGGCCATCGATTGGCTCCAGGAACAATGCGGCGTCTGCGGCAGCGGCGCGCTGCAACTTGTCGCCTACATCGTCACTGGCCGTGCGGTATTGGGCGCGGTTCCGTCAAAGACCACCATCATCGCCGAACGCTTCTTCGACGAAGGTGGAGGAATGCAGTTGATCCTGCACGCTCCCTTTGGCGGACGTATCAACAAGGCATGGGGCCTTGCGCTGCGCA
This sequence comes from Granulicella aggregans, assembly GCF_014203275.1. Taxonomy (GTDB): domain Bacteria; phylum Acidobacteriota; class Terriglobia; order Terriglobales; family Acidobacteriaceae; genus Edaphobacter. The sequence goes on along the minus strand of NZ_JACHIP010000001.1, from coordinate 734,024 downwards.
AGCGCTTCTGCCGGGGCTTCAACTTCGAGCTACAGGCAGCGGCGACAGATAACGGCATCAACATCTCACTCGCCGAGCAGCATAGCTTTCCGCTCGCGGATGTCTTCCAGTTCCTCACTGAACATACGGCAAAGGAGCTGCTGGAGCAGGCCGCGATCGCATCGCCCATCTTCAAGACGCGCTGGCGCTGGGCGGCCGGCCGTTCGCTGCAACTGCTGCGCATGTCGAAGGGCAAGCGCATCGCTCCGCAGGTGCAGCGCACGCGATCTGAAGACCTCTTGGCAAGTGTCTTTCCCCAGGCTGCGGCGTGTTTCGAGACGATCGTCGGCGACATTCAGATTCCCGCGCACCCACTGGTCGACGAGGTAATGAAAGACGTGCTGCAGGAAGCGATGGACCTCGAGGGTCTGATCGAAGTACTGAAGGGGATCAAGGATGGGAGCATCCGCTGCCTCGCCGTCGACACGCCCGTTCCATCGCAGTTCGCGCATGAGCTCCTGAATGCGAATCCCTATGCGTATCTCGACGAAGCTGGTCTTGAAGAGCGTCGCGCTCGTGCGGTCTCGCTGGGGCGTGGCGTTCCAGACAGCATTTTGCAGGAGGCTGGGCGGCTGGACCAGGCGGCCATCGACACAGTGCGTCGCGAATGCTGGCCCGACCTCCGGGACGAACACGAGTTGCATGATCTGCTGCAGTCCGTGGTCGCTCTGCCTCTGTCGATCTTGGATCGACCAGAGACACGTCACTGGCCCGTCTTCTACGAACGATTGGTGCATGCTGGCAGAGCCTCGACCATGGATTGCGCCGGTGCGCCGTGCTGGATCGCGACCGAGCGTATCGCGGATGTTGGCGTCTTATGGGGTGATTCGGAAAAAGCTCCTGCAGCAGTTACAAAAGAATCCGCACTGAAGCAATGCACTCAAGGCTGGTTACAAATTCTTGGACCAGTCACGGCAGCAGCGTTCGATTCGTTCTTACGAGTCGGAGCGGCAGACGTCTTCAAGGCGTTTCTCGCCATGGAGATGCAGGGGCTATTGATGCGCGGCGTCTTTGAGAACACAAAGACCGAAGAAGATCACGCTATCGAGTGGTGTGAGCGCCGCATCCTGCAGCGGATTCATCGGCTCACCATGGGGACGAAACGCAAACAGATTGAAGCGGTCGCACCCGGAGTCTACATGGACTGGCTGTTGCGCTGGCAGCATCTCGCGCCGCAGACGCAGCTTACGGGTGAGGAAGGCGTGCTCGATGCGCTGCGTCAGCTCGAGGGCTTCGAAGCACCAGCCGTCGAGTGGGAACGGACTCTGCTTCCCGCGCGCGTCGCCGGATACGATCCCCGGTGGCTCGATGCGCTGTGCCTTTCGGGGGCAGTGGGATGGGGAAGGATCTCGCCGCATCCGGCGTGGTCCGAAGGCGATGGCGCCGCGCCACGCCGCGTGATTCCGACCAATGCCGCTCCAATCACCTTCTATGTTCGCGAGACCGCCGATTGGCTGCCGTATGCTCTCGCAGAGCAATGCGTCGAAGAGTCGAAACTTGCCGCTGCGCTCAGCCCGGAGGCGCTGCAGGTGCGCGGCCTCTTACAGCAACGCGGTGCGTGTTTCGCCAACGATATGCAGCGAATCTCCGAGCTGACACGCCCGCAGACGCAGCAGGCGCTGTGGGAGTTGGCAACTGCAGGACTTGCGGCTGCCGATGGCTTCGACCAGTTGCGCGCGATGATGGACCCGCGCCGTAAACACGTCGCAAGCTCATCCGAAAAGAAGACGCGCAGCTCGGCGGGCCGCTGGTCGCTTCTCTGCGAGGAAGTTCATACGGATCCTACCCGAGCAGAGCAGGCCCGTCGCACCGATCTGGCGCATGAGTCCGCTGCGAAGATGTTGCTGGCTCGTTACGGTGTGCTCTTTCGCGATCTGCTCCTGCGCGAATCGAACGCTCCGAAATGGCGTGACCTGTTGGGAATTCTGCGCCGCCTGGAGGCGCGCGGCGAGGTTCGCGGCGGCCGTTTTGTCAGCGGATTCGGCGGCGAACAGTTTGCGCTGCCCGGGGCCGTTGAGTCGTTGCGTCTCTCCCGCCACGTTACAGACGCCGATATCGTCGTTGCGGCAGCGGATCCGATGAATCTTGCCGGAATCGCCGTCCCCGGCGAACGCGTTTCCTCCGTACCCGGCAAGTCTGTTGTCTATCGCAACGGCGCTGTCGTGTGCGACGAGGGCACCCGTCCTACCGTAAGACCCAGCCTGCCGCGACGGTCTGTCATCTTCTCCGGCGAACTACCACCCTTACCGAAGCCCCCTGCAGAACAGACTCTTCCGGGATTGTTCTCTCTATGAGCGATCCCGAAAGACTCACTTCGAAGGCTGCCGATCCGGACCCTACGGAGCTGTCGCCCGAAGATTTTTACTTCGAAGGCCCGTACATGGTCTTTACTGCGGCCTATCACTTGAAGCGCGGATACTGCTGCAACTCCGATTGCCGCCACTGCCCCTACAAGTAACGAAAAGTTAGCGGGCAGGCTCGACAGGTGTACTGGCCGGTGGAAGTGCCGAAACGAGGCTGCTATGCGCTATCCGGCTGTCGCGCAATGATTTGGCGACCATGAGCAGATTCACGACGCGCGGATCTCTCACGTAGCGTGCAAGATCGTAGTCCTTTGCCATCTCGGCCTGTACATTGAAGCCGGCCTCAGCCGCAGTCTCGAGGGAGTGCAGCATCTCCGGTTCGTTGTGCAGCCGCGCATAGACCTTCGCCATCTGGAAGCAGAAGTTGGCGCGGTCGCCGGTTGTAATCATATGCAGCGACGAGCCGTTCGAGGCGGTCCGCTGAAAGATATCCGGGTCGAGCTTGAGCGCCATTGTCAGCTCCGATTTAGCTGACGACACATCCTTCGCTTCAATGTAGGCGATGCCTAGATTGGAGTGCGAGACGGCGGATTTCTTGTTCAGCTTGATGGCGTGCTTGTAGCTGCGAATGGCGGCTGGAAAGTCATGATCGATAAACTGTACGGCACCGAGGTTGTTCCAAGATTGCGGGTCGCCACGCTTCACCTTAACGGCCTGCTGGAAAAAAGCCCGCGCGATAGGCTCATTTCCCATTTCGAGCTGCGTGACGCCGATTTTGTTCAGGAGAGCCCCAGGCTCTCCCCCACGCTTCAACGCATAGCCGTAGTAGTCGAGAGCGTCTTCGAGGAAACGGCGAATTCGCAGCAGATCACCCTGCATCTCGAGGTCCGCGACGTTGGCGGTTGACGGGTTGGGCAGATGCGGTTCGACCATCTTCCACTCCGGAGTGGAGTGACTAATCGCGCGAGCGGCATCGTCAGATCCGCGCGAAGACACAGGAATGCCGGTCTGGCCTGACAAAGGAATGGAAAACGCGAGGAGGGATAAAACGGAGAAGAGACGGATTGGTAGCGTACGCATCATGAGAGTCCCCCAAGGGAAACTTGGGGAGGATTCTGCGCCCGCGTAACGCGAGTGTCAAGTGGCTATTGTGCCGGGGGCGTTACCTGTCCTGCGGTATTGGGAACTCCGGTTGGTGCAGCCGTGGGAGCGGGCGGTACCGTTGCATTCGGTTTTATCAACAAGGCGGTACGCGGAAAGGTAAAGCTGCCGCCCGCGTCGTCGATCACGTTGACCTGGCAGATGTAGTTGCCGGGGGCCAATTGTGCAAGCGCGACGTCGAACTGGAACTCCACGGCGTTGCGGTCGGCGACGTTCACTGCCTTCGCTTCGACCAGAGGCGTCTCGTACACTTTCAGGCCGCCTGAAAGAAATTCAATGCTGGTGAAGACGTGTACTGGTCCGGTTTCGCGCCGCGTCAGGCCCTTGGGAGTGGGCGCGGCTGCAGTCGGCGCGCCTGCCTTGACCCGCGTCGGATCGTAGACCTCGTAAAGAAAATAGAGATGCTGATCCGGCCGGAAGACATGCGCAAGGTTCGGAATGAACTCGAAGCCGTCGCGAATCAGCGGACTTACGGCCCGCTTGTCGGTGTTCGGCGTGCGTTGGCTGGCTAACACAACTGAACTCAGCTTAATCGGAACCTTCTTTAGATCGGGAACCTGGAGGTCGGTCTCGAAGCTGCCCATGGCTCCAGTCTGGTTCTCGCGGACAACGAACTTCAGGTGATACCGTCCGGGAGCGAGTCTGAAGCCGGTGGAGTACTGAATGTTCTTCCGCTGCACTTGCTGAGCCTGGTCAAGTGCAAGCTTCACCGTCTCCCGAGCATTGCCGACGATGATGCCTTGCGCATTCTTTACCTGTCCGATGATGTCGAGCGTCGCCTTATCGCGGTCGCCATTCTTGATGAAGGGAATCTGCGAGCCCGGTACGATCAGCGAGACGGGAACGAAGAACTCGTTGTTCTCCACGCGGAAGTAGAGCGCCTGCAGGTAGAGGGAAACATCGGTCGCCGGCAGATCACTATGAAGCTGCTCCGTCAGTTGAAGCTCGCGGTCTTCCGTCTTAGCGTGCTGGAAGTCGGCCTGGGCATAGTATCCGGGCCGGTAGTCGAGCTTCGCGTCCTTTAGGTCAGGACGGTTGAGCTTTATCGTCAGATGTCGAAAGCGGCCGTCTTTAGCGGCATCGGTCGAACGAAAGCCAAGGATGTAGTACGCCTCGGTGTCGTGCTGGATCTGTTGGAAGGCGGGAGCGAAGTCGTTGGAGTCAAGGAAGGCTTTACCGCCGGTATCGACGGCGAGTGTGGCCAGAGTCTCTTGCGAGGCGAAGTTTCCAGAGAGGCCGCTCTGCACTGCCGCACCGCTGTAGGCAGCCGTGCCGCGCAAACTTCCGGTAGAGGCGTTGCCGACCGGAGGGATGGCTTCGAGCCCTCGCGAGTCTACGCTGTAGATGGCCATGTTGGCCTTCACCGCCTCGTTGGTGGCTGCGCGCATGGATGCCTGGTTCTCAATTCCATTGCGCGTTAGGCCGCCGGAGAAGTAGAGCAGGCTCTTGCGCTGGTCGACGTGTCCTAGAGAGCGGGCGATGTCACGAATTGCGTAGAGCTCGCGATCGGTGTTCAGGCTGTTGTACTCGGTGTCGTCCGCGGTGTAGCTGGAGGCGTCGTCGGCAGTGCCGTCGGAGGAGCCAGTCGCTCCATTTGCAAAGCCGCCGCCTTCGGAGCCGTTGTAGCGGCCCACGCCGTGAAGCAGCGTGGTCTTATCAGCGGTAAAGTCCTGATCGACTTTCAGCGTCGTGTCAAGACTGACCAGCGCGACAAGGTCCGCAGGCTGCATCTTCTTGTTAACGTAGTCCTTGGCTGCGTCGACGGCGCGGTCGATGTCTTCCGGTTGCATGCTGCTCAGATCGAAGAACATTACGATCAGACGGTGATCGCGAAGGGCATCCGTATTGGCAGCAAAGTTGTTATTCAGCATGTCGGCAATCGTGGCTTTGCCGGCGACCGTTCCTTTCTCTTTGAGAGCTACCGCTTCATCGGCGTTTTGGTAGTCGAAGCTGGCAACCTTCTGCGACTTATTGTTTTCAAGGATGATGAAATCGGAGGCCTTCAACCCCTTCACCACCTCTCCGGTCTTCTTGTCTCTCACGACGACGTTCGTTAGAACGATGTTGGACTCAACCTTCATGGTGAAGGTTCCGGAACCGGACGACTGCTGCGCTGCCCCTGCGATGGGCGAGAGGGAAAGCGATGCGAGGAGCATTGTCGCAGCGAGTCTGCGCGAGTGAAGGACTAGAGGCATGATCGGCGTCTTCATTAGAACCGGTACCTCGCAATGAAGGTCAGCGAGCGCGTCGAGGCTACCGACGAGACTTGTCCGAAGGTTGGCGAGTTCAGCGTCGTGTTGATGCCCGAGTATTGAATCGTGTTGAAGACATTGTTCGCCTGCAGCCGCGCCTCGAAGCTTCGCGTGCTGCCTAGTTGCAGCGTTCGTGAAAGCGAGGAATTTACGGAGACGACACCGGGCCCTTCGATCGAGTTACGCGATGCGTTGCCGTAAGCGCCGGTGGCCGGGGCGGAGAAGGCCGCCGGATTGAACCAGCTCGAAAACGTCTTCGAGCCTGAGATGGGCACAGCGAAGTTGCGGTCGGCACGCTGCGAGCTTGAGACGCCCGTGGCAATCTCCTGCACCGTATTCACGAAGTTCGGCGTGTAGTAACTTCCGGTCTGGAAGGCATAGTTACCGCTGACCGAAAAGCCGTCGAGCGCCTTGGACCAGAAGCCGCCGGCTGCGAGGAAGGCGCGATTAGGGCCGAAGGGAAGCTCGAGAACCCAGTTGCCGCTAACCTGGTGGCGAATGTCGAAAGAACTGTTGGCCTCCTCTGCTCTGAGGTTGGCGGGGTCCTGCGCGACGACCGAGCCGCTACCGCCGATCGAGGACGCGTCGTCGATCGAGTGTCCATAGAGATAGCTTGCCTGAAGAGAGATGCCCTTCTGCATCCGCTTGCGCACGTTAATCGAAAGCCCGTTGAAGCGCGAATAGCCCAGCGAATCTTCGTAGTTGAACGCCGCCACCTCTGGATTGAGCAGCCCGAACGCGGTGCGGTTCGGCGCACGCAGGATGTCCAGTCCGCCACCCTTCGATCCGTTGTAGCCAATGTTCGCGACGATCTGCAGAGGCAGAGTCTTCTGGATGTCCACGTTCCACACCTGGACGTGGCCCAGGCGATAGTCCTTGTTGGCGGAGAAGTTGTTCTGCACCGTCGCATTCGAACAGCCGAAGGCGTTGGACAGGGCGAGTGCCCCGCAACCTTGTGAGTCCGCGATGTTGGTCTGCGTAATCGCGAAGGCGGGCTGCGTGCCCGCCGGAGAGGGCTGAGATGCCAGCTGTGATGCGATCGTAGCGTACTGGCCGGTGTTGAAGTTGATGCCATAGCCGCCGCGCACCACCATCTGCTTTGTCAGCGCGGGCAGGAAGGTCTCCGGCGCACGGTACGCAAAGCCCAGCCGGGGCGAGTAAAGATTGCGATCTGGGTTGACCAGCGAGCGTGGGAAGTTGCCGCTGTAGGAACCCTTCTGGCTTGGCAGGATGGCGGCGACGGCGGTGAAGTCGGCGTTGTGGTCGAGATTCACGAGGTGGTTGAATTTTTCAACGTACGGCGAGAAGTATTCATACCGCAGGCCAAAGTTCAGCGTCAGACTTGGCAGCGCGCGCCAGTCGTCCTGGGCGTACCAGTCGAATACATTGGCGCGCAGATACGTCTTGAAGGCGCTCGCCTGAATCTTCGATTGCTGCGGCAGGCCAAGCAGGAAGTCGGCGAAGCCGGAACCGGTAGGCGTCGTGGGGCAAGTGGCGGTATCAGTCGCAACGCACTGCGTGGCGTAGCCGGAGAACGTCAGCGTGCCGAGAGCATTCGTGCCGCCGATAGAGTCCGCATGGACGCGGCGAATATCGAAGCCGAAGCGCATGTTGTGCTTCTTGTGATTCCACGCGACGAAGTCCGAAAAAGAGATCGTCTGGTTTACCTTGTCGCTCGGACTCGGGGTGGAGATGCCTGTGAAGCCAGTGAACGAGAGCGACGGCAGGCCGTAGTAGATGCCCGGGTCTGCGCCGATCACCGGCTTCGGAATGCTCAGTCCAACATTGTCTATGGGATCGGTCGCCTTGTTGGTGAAGTAGTTCGTGGAGAACGCGTGGGAGCGGTTCCAGTTCAGCGATGCGTTGTTACGCAGGCGTCCGTAGCTGATGGTGTAGCCAGCGGTGACACCGTAGCTGTCGCTGGAACTGGAGCCGCCAAAGGGGAGAAAGATGCTACGGCTGTCGCTTGCGGAGTGGCTGTAGCTGCCGTTGAAGTTGATGTTCTGCGTGATCGTTGGAGGGCCGTTAGAGTTGCCGCCGTTGCGGCGTCCGCCTCCACCGCTACCACCAAATCCGGCGAAGGGGTTCGAGGCGTTCTGGCCGAAGTTGCGCACGTAGCGCAGCGAGGCCGTATCGCGGTTTGCACCTGCGTTCGTGATCGTCTGGTAGTTGTAGTTCTGCGTTCCAACGTTGGTGATGTTGGGCGAAGGGTAGTAGGCGAGCAGGTTCTTGACTGTCGAGCTCAATCGTCCGTTCGGGATCGTGTCGTTCGCGAACGGCTGGCCGGTCTGCGGATCATAGACAGCGATGCCGAGAGCGGAGAAATCAGGGTTGTTTGCGATTGGGCCGTTCGGCGTCGCTCTTCCTGTCTCGACGTCTGTCGGAACTGTTCCATAGAAGTTCTCCGGCGTGATATTCCGCTGTCCCGTCACGCTGAGAAAGAAGAACTGCTTACTGCTCGCCTTCATGATGTGCGGGATTGATGGTGACCCCGAAAGCGTGATGCCGAAGCTGTTCTGCGCGCCGCCAAGGTTAGGCGTGGGCGCTCCGGTCAGCGAGTAAGGAACTGCGTTCAGTCCGTTATAAGCACCCTGGTAGTAGATGGTCCCGTGGGGCTGGCTGGGGTTGAAGTTACGGAACCCTCCCCCGCCGCCGCGACCACCTCTGCCACCTCCCCCGCCGGGGCCGCCAAAACCGCCAGGGCCACCGCCCGACATGATGCCGCCCAGCATCCCGGCGACCGCGTTCATCACATCGCCATTCGCTCCACCCTGGCGTTGCGCCTGTTGCATCGCATCCTGAATTCGCTGCCGGATGTCGTCTTCGCTCACGCCCGCGAGGCCATTGGTTTGCCCCACGGCTCCCGACACGGTCACGGAGTCGCTTCCCGCAGCGTCGCCCGTGGCGGCGGAGGGAAGCGCGGCACCGGCGTTCCCGGTTCCGCTACTGGCGTCGGCAGTGTCGAGCTTGCCGCGCTGAACGTTCAAGCTCTGAAGCCCCCGCGTGATCGCACCGCTGACGGTTGCGGTCTGCGACTCTTCTGCTGCCTGCCGGGACGCCAGTTGCATCCCGAAGTCGGCAACCTGTGCGGGCTTGCCGCCGTTCAATCCGTCGGCATTGATCAATGTCTCCTGTGTGACGGAAGCGAACGCCGCAAGCTCGGCGCGAAGGACGTAGCGGCCGTTCCTCGGGATCGACATCGAAAACGCGCCCGTGATGTCTGTGGTGGTCGCATATTTCTTCCCGGTGAGGGTATTGGTAGCTGTCACAGCGACGCCGGGAAGCGGAATCGTCCCACTCTTCACCGTCCCTGAGATGGTCCCGCCTTGAGCGGCGGCTGGTTTTGGTGGTGCCGCTTCAGCGGTCGCGAGAGTGGCGGGTGTCTGCGCGATCCCCATCGCTGCAAAGCCTGGCACACACAAGAGAATGACGCCAGCCATGGTCGAGGACAACACACTCCGGCGACCTTTCAAGAAAGACCTTTTACGGGATGATCGCATCAGTGAGGGTCGGCCCCTGGAGGCGCCTGTTCGGTAGCGTTCCCTGATCCCTCCGGACGCTTGCGGCGCGCCATCGAAGCTGCGTCGATCACGGTAAGCTGCGTGGGAACGAAGACTCCGCTCTTCAGCACTCCCGGTCCGATTACCGTGTCGCCAACCTTTACGTCGGCGAGCGTGATGCTCTCGCCGCCTGAACTAGGTCCTCCGGGTCGAACAGAGCTGTCGCCGCCGCCCGCTGCGAAGGCGTCAGCGCTTCCATCGCCGCGCATCGCCATGCCTGCTCTGCGACCGCCGCGCTTGAACGACGTTCCTTCGTCCACAGTGATCTTCTGCGTGACCCCATCCTGGCGATGGATCGTCAGCTCAAGCTCGTCGATCGCCGTCACCTTGCCGCTGATGTAGGTCTTGCCCATGTCCTCGCGCATCTTCTTCACCTGCGCGGCATCGACGACGAAGACAGCTGCGGCGTGGATCGTCTTGGCCTGCGCGTCCAGCACACCCATCGCTCCAAGCCCGTCGCCAACGTGGATGTCGGCAAACTTCACGGGCTGTCGTTCCTTCATCAGGCGCGTGTTTGTGGTCACGGCGACCTGGAAAATATCGCCTGCATCGGTCTTGACCGAGAGATGGTCCCCGGCGACGGCGGTCACGGTTCCACGCACCATGCGCCCCTGGGCGCCCATGGCAACCGCCCCATCGTCGGGCGGTCCCTGTTGCGCTCGCAGCGTCGGTACCCCCAGCAGCAGCGCCAAAGCGATTACGGCCACGCAGGATGATTTCGATGCGAAGCCGCCTTGGGGAACTCTCCCCGTCTTCGTGAAGCGGATCTGATCTCTGGTTTGCATTGTGCTTGCTTTCCTATGCCTCTGTAGACGTTTGGAGCGAGTGAAAGACTCCCTCCGGGTTGCATCGCTCTGCCAATTAGTTCCCGACCCGGTGGCCTGACAATTGCCCGCTCGGAAGTCGGGACGGCTGGTAAACTCCGGCAATGCACGATGTTGCGAAGCACTCCCATGTCGAAGGCCACTTCCAGTCCACTGAAACTGTTCGAGATGTGGTCATCGGACTCTCGGATGGATTGACGGTACCATTCGCCCTCGCTGCCGGACTCTCCGGCGCGGTCGCCTCCTCGCACATCGTCGTGCTCGCCGGACTCGCCGAGATCGCTGCCGGCTCGATCGCAATGGGCCTCGGAGGCTACCTCGCCGCCCGCGGAGACGTGGAGCACTACGCCTCCGAGCGGAAGCGCGAGGAACGCGAGATCGTCGAGCGCGTTCACGATGAAGAAGAGGAGATCTACGAGATCTTCGAACAGTATTCGGTCGACCGCGAGGCTGCCGCGCCCGTCCTCGAAGCCCTCAAACGCAATCCGAAAGCCTGGGTCGATTTCATGATGCGGTTCGAGCTCGGACTTGAGGAACCGGCGGCGAACCGTGCCTATCGTTCCGCCCTGACCATCTCCGCGTCTTATATTGCAGGTGGATTTGTGCCGCTGCTTCCGTATATGTTTGTCGGCAGCAATACCGTTGCACTGGAGTTCTCCGTCCTGATCACCCTGCTCGCCCTCGCGCTCTTTGGCGCTCTAAAGGGGAGGCTGGTTGGAACGGGAGCCCTGCGGAGCGCACTGCAGACCGTCAGTATCGGCGGAGTTGCGGCGGCTGCGGCGTATGGGTTGGCGCGGTTATTAAATTCTGTCCACTGAAATTGAAATTTGCAGGATAATTTTGAGGCCGTCGCGTCGGTCCCGAGCATCAGATCGCAGAACCAACATTTGATCGCGCCGCCTGCATCCCATACCCGATACCGTGGAGCCCCAGCATGATGACCGCCGTCGAACCCTCTGTCTTAAATGTTTTGCAGCGATTCGGCATCGTCCGCGCCGCGACGATGCGGCTGATCGAGCCCCTGACTCCCGAGGACCTGATGGTACAGTCCAGCCCGGACGCGAGCCCGGTAAAGTGGCACCTGGCCCACACAAGCTGGTTCTTTGAGACCTTCGTCCTGCGCGAGTTCCTCGCCGGATATCAGGCATTCCACCGGGACTTCCACTGGCTCTTCAACAGTTACTACAACGCTCTGGGCGAGATGCCGGAGAAGAAGCTGAGATCTTCTTTTTCGCGCCCCCCAGTTGATACCATCCTGGCCTACCGCGTGCATGTCGATTCAGCCATCGCACGCCTGCTGGAGTCGGGTTCGGTGCCGGACGATGCTCTTCGCCGCATCGTCCTCGGCCTTGAGCACGAGCAACAGCATCAGGAGCTGATCGCTACCGACGTCAAGCACGCGTTGTTCACCAATCCGCTGCACCCGGCTTATATCGAATCGAAGACCAGCGATGCTGGCGAATCGATTGCTCCGCCCGTCGAGTGGGTCTCGTTTGGCGGCGGACTGACGCAGATTGGCCTGGATCTAGACCCCGCGGACGTTAAAGCTTTTGCCTTCGACAATGAAACGCCGCGCCACAGCGTCTTCCTTGTGCCGTACTCTTTGTCGAACCGCTTGGTGACCTGCGCCGAATACCTCGCGTTCATAGAACAGAACGGCTACGCAAGGCCCGAACTTTGGCTCTCCGAGGGCTGGGCGAAGATGCGTGACGAAGGTTGGGAGGCCCCCCTCTACTGGGGCCGTGACAAGTCCACCAAATCCGGGTGGTCGGTATACACAATGCACGGAATGATCCCGCTTGAAGAGCTGAGCGAAACCGCCGTCTGTCACCTCAGCTTCTTTGAGGCAGACGCCTATGCCCGCTGGGCAGGTTGTCGACTCCCGACCGAGTTTGAATGGGAGCATGCCGCATCCACCGTTCCATCAACTGCAGGCAATTTCATCGAATCACACCTTCTGCACACATCCACCGCGCCATCCGGTGTCGGCTTGAAACAAATCTTCGGCGACACATGGGAGTGGACCTCCTCCGGCTACACCGGCTATCCCGGCTATAAGCCACTGCCCGGTGCCTTGGGCGAGTACAACGGAAAGTTCATGTCCAGCCAGGTGATCCTTCGTGGCGGATCGTGTGTAACCCCTGCCAGCCACATTCGTCCTACGTACCGCAACTTCTTTCCGCCCGCGACCCGGTGGCAGTTCTCCGGGCTTCGACTGGCACGCTAGTTTTCAAAACTTTCCCTCGATACACGCACGAAAGAAGCCGGAGACAACTTGTCCACTCTCACCGCTGTTCCTGTAGTCAACGAAATTGCTCATGCTGTGGCCTGCGAAGTCCGGGATGGTCTCACCGCCAATCCCAAAACGCTTTCGCCCTGGCTGTTTTACGATGAGGCCGGATCGAACCTCTTCGAGGAGATCACCCGGTTGCCGGAGTATTACCTGACCCGCACCGAGCGCCAGATCTTCACCGACCATGCCGATGAGATCGTCGAGCAGGCTCGCCAAGGCAAATGCCTCGCGATTGTCGAATTGGGCGCAGGCACGGCGACCAAGACCGGCATCCTTCTGCGCGCGACTCTTCGCGGACAAAGCCGTGTCGTCTATCAGCCCGTCGACGTTAGCCCGAGCGCGCTCGAAGAGGCGCGTGAGTCTTTGGAGGCCAGCTTCCCCGGCCTGACTGTCCGGCCGAATGTGGCCAACTACGTGACGGAGCCGCTCGTGATCGACCGGCCACCGTCATCACGCCTTCTCGCGCTGTACATCGGGTCGAGCATCGGCAACTTCACGCCCGCGGAGGCACGCGGAATCCTGCGGAATCTGCGTGAGCAACTGATCCCAGGCGACGCTCTTCTGCTGGGCACCGATCTCGCCCCGGGAGAGCATAAGGACGAAGCGGCACTTCTGGACGCTTACGATGATGCCGCCGGGGTAACAGCGGCGTTCAACCGCAACATTCTCGCCCGCATCAACGCCGATCTTGGAGCCGACTTCGACGCGGAGACCTTCCGCCACCGAGCAGTCTGGAACGCGGAGGCATCGCGGATTGAGATGCACCTCGAATCGACCACACGGCAGACTGTCGATATTCCCGCAAACGCGGCTTGTCCCGCGCTATCGCTGGAGTTTGAGGAAGGCGAGACCATCCACACCGAGAACAGCTACAAGTTCACCGAGGCCAGTATCGGAGAGCTATTGGGCGACTGCGGCTTTACTTCGGAGAAGTCCTTCAGGGACGCGAAAGACCTCTTCGCCGTAACGCTGGCCCGAGCCATCTAGGTTGTGAGTCAGAAATCCTGACCGGCCTCAACAGCTCGGGTGCCCCATCCATACTCGCGTCTTTTGCGAGGATGGGTGGGATGTACGCGGCGGGAATAACTGCCGCTCTGCATGACCCACCACACTAGCGTTGGTACGGGCCACTCTTGCCGCCGCTCTTACGCAGCAGCACGACCTCGCGGATGCGGATGCCTTTGTCGAGCGCCTTGGTCATGTCATACACCGTCAGAGCGGCGACAGACGCGGCCACCATCGCCTCCATCTCGACCCCTGTGCCCGCCGTGGTCGCTGCAGTCGCCTCGATAGCGACGCCACCGGACACAACCGTAGCCTGCACATCGACAAAGCTCAAGGCCAGCGGATGGCACATCGGGATCAACTCGGAAGTACGCTTGGCCGCCTGTATTCCGGCGAACCGGGCGACTTCTAACGGGTTGCCCTTGGGATTCTGCGGAAGCGCCGCGAGCACCGCCTCTGAAAGTTCGACGAAAGCCGACGCAACCGCCTCACGCTTCGTCGCAGTCTTCGCGCTGACATCGACCATGTGGGCCTGGCCAGCATCGTCGTAGTGGGAGAGCTTGTCCATCCGATAAGCCTATCGCAGCAACACGGAGATCACGTCACCCGCGCGGAACTCGGTCCTGTCCGGCGGGAAGACGGCGTAGCAGTTCGCCCGGGCATTGGCGGCGAGATCACCCGAGCCCTGCCATCCCACAAGTCTGACGGAAGCCTGCCTGAAGTCCGATTCGAGCCGTGCCGGAAGCATACGGGTCAGTCCCTGTTTGCCTTCGACATCGTGGGCAAGAGTCGCCTGCGCGAACCGTGGTCCGGAGACATCTTCCCCCAGCATCGTTCGCAGGGAGGGTTCGACAAAGCAATGAAACGTCACCTGCGTAGAGACTGGATTTCCTGGCAATCCAAAGAAATAACGAGCAGGGAAGAGCGAGCCATCTTTCCTGCGTTCGGGCAGCCGTCCGAAGACGATCGGCTTGCCGGGCTGCATCTTCACCCCGGTGAAAAAGAACTCCGCACCCAGTTCTGCCAGCACCTCTTCGACGAGGTCGTACTTGCCCATCGAGACGCCGCCCGAAAAGAGGATCAGGTCGTGCTGCCTCGCCTCGGCGATGCGTTGCAGCAGCTCTTCGCGCACGTCGCGGGCGATGGCAAGCCGATAGGGGAGCGCTCCGGCCAAATGAACCAGCGTGGCAAGAGCGTAACCGTTCGAGTTACGAATCTGCCGCGAGTTCGGCGTCTCGTGAAGCTCCACCAGCTCGTCACCCGTCGCAACGATGGCCACGGAGGGCCTGCCCGCCACCGCCAGCGTCGACTCCCCAGCCGTCGCCGCGAGGGCGATCTCCGCCGCTCCGATCGTCGAGCCAACCGCAACAACGACCTCTCCGGCGCGAGCTTCGCTACCCTGAGGTACGACATTCTCTCCTGGGCTGACGCGACGGCCTTGCTGTGCGCGGATGTTACCACCGTCTAGCTCAACATGCTCGACCATGGTCACAGCATCCGCTCCAGCGGGTAAGGGCGCGCCAGTCATGATCTCGATGGCTTCGTTGTCCGCTAGCGGAGGTCCGCTCCACACGTCCCCCGCGCGTACCTGTCCGACGATACTAAGCCAGCCGCCGGCAGAAAACGCCGTGGCGCGGACGGCAAATCCATCCCTTGTAGATCGGTCGAAAGGGGGCTGGTCTCTGTCGGCGACGATAGCCCGCGCAAGCATCCGTCCCGCCGACTCAAGCAGCGGCACTTCCTCCGTAGCTCCGGCCACGCTTCCGCGCAATTCAGCCGCGTGACGCAACACCTCATCGACTGCCGCTTCAAAGTCGAGCACCCGAAGGACGGTGGGGGGGCCCAGGGAAGTATCCGGAAGATTTGAACTGATCGCCATCACTCCAGATGATAGCCACAAAAAGGGATCTACAAAGCAAAACCCCGGGCTGAAGTGCCCGGGGTTTGTTCCTACCAATGCAAGTCTCACTACGACTTCTTTTTTCCTGCCTTGTAGCTCGACTTGACCGTCTCTCCGATCCCCGTGAGAACCTGTGTCACCTCGGCAGCATGTGCGCCTTCAGGAGCAAGCTCCAGGTACTTCTGGTAGGCGTCCACGCAGCCGGGAGGCACTGTGACCTTCTGGGTCTTCGGGTCAACGCTTGCCTTCTGAACCAGGGCCTGACCCTTGATGTAATACGCTTCAGCCTTGTTCGGGTCAGCGGCGACCGCCTTATCGGCGGCTGCAGCAGCGTCCTCCATCTTGCCGGCGTTGTAAAGCGTTGCTGCTTCGTTAAAGAGATACATACCAGCCTTTGCGGGCTCTGCTTTGGCAGCATTGTCGTAGGCGTCCGAAGCGTTTTTGGCGTCGCCGATCTTTCCATAGGCCTGGCCAATCTGGTTATAGCCGTCGGCGGCGGTCTCTGGAAGCGGCTTCTTCGAAGCCGCGTTCAAGTCGATCGCCTTCTTGTACGAGGTCACGGCGTCGGTGAACTTCTGCTGAACGTCCGGGTCGGAAGGTGACTTGCCCGAGCTCTTCGCTGCCTTCAAGTTCTTATCGGCAACCCCCAACTGCGCATCGCCCAGCGTGATCCAGAGGATCGCCTGGTCTGGGGCCTGCGTCGTTGCTTGCGTCATGGAGGTAAGCGCCGCCTCGTAGTTGCCGGCCTTGTTGTCCTCGCGCGCCTGCTTCAGGGCGACGTTGAGATTCGCAATCTTGGAGTTCGCGGCAATCGCCACAGCCGCGTTCTTCTTGTACTCCTCAAGGTTCTTCTTCTCTTCCGGCGTCATCTTGTCGACGAACTCTTTCCGGGTCATATCGAAGTTTACGACCTTGTCCTCACCGGCCTTGAAGGGCTGCTCGGTGAAGTAATCGACGACGACATCCTTCGAGGTCACTACAACGAGGTAGGTCTTCGGGTCGATGCCTGTGCCCTTGTAGTCGCCGTTAGCGTCGACCGGGAAGGTGTACGTCCATTTCACTGTCTTGGGGTCGGTGTTCTTGTCCGTCGTAAGACGAACAGTGGCATCCGGTACCGTCAAACCAGCGGCATTGTTTACGTGTCCGTGGATGCTCGCGGGGGCTGGGCCCTGGGCCTGCGCTGCAGCTGCCGACACCATAACGGCCGTCAGCAGGACAGACAGCCTGAGAGACCTTCCGCGAAACTTCACTGCAATTCGATTGATCACTTCATTCTCTCCCGCGCCGAACGTGTCGGTCGCATCTCGATTTCGCTATCTTCAAAGACTCTATCAACTTCTCTGCTGCCGCAATCTCTATATTAGGATGCCTGATGCCAGTGCATCGCTACCGCGCAACGGCGACATATGCGATTGGATCGGTCAGGCCCGCGTCGTGAAATGCCCGGAGACGCAGTGCGCAACTGTCGCACCTGCCACAGGCCTCATTCTGACCCGAATAGCATGACCAACTTACATGCAAGGGTGCACCGATTTCAACTCCAAGCCGGACAATCTCGAGCTTCAGCATCGCAATCAGCGGAGTAACGACTCGAATCTTCCCCTCCTTCGTCCCCTGGCGGATCAACTCGTTGAAGGCGTCATAGTAGGCTGGACGGCAGTCGGGGTAGCCTGAGCTGTCCTGCTCCACCGCTCCGATGAAGATCGTCTCCGCGCCGATCACCTCAGCCCAGCTGACGGCGGCCGAAAGGAAATGCGCGTTGCGGAAGGGAACGTAGGTCACCGGAACCTCGCCGCCGATCGCTTCCAGGTCGGAGGGCGCGTCCGGCACTTCGATCTCGAGATCGGTCAGCGCGGAGCCGCCGATCCGACGGAAGAGATCGATCCGCAGGTGCATGAAGTCCTTCGCTCCGATCGCGTGCGAGACGTCCAGCGCGGACTGAAGTTCGCGCGCCTCGGTTCGTTGCCCGTAGCTGAAATGGAGAGCGCAAACATCAAAGTCGCGTGCAGCAAGTGCGGCGCAGACCGTGGAGTCCATTCCTCCCGAGAGGCAGACGACCGCCTTCAGTCTTGGAGCGCCGTCGGGATCTGCCACGGTCGATGGAGAACAAACGTGCATAGAATCAGTTTATCGACCATATGACGACTATCCGCAAATTCGTGCTCGCAGCCGCGACGGTTTGGGCCACAATGGCCTCAATAACACCCGCGTTTTGCTCAGCCATTCAGGATGGCGAGCTCAAAATCGCAGAACTCGGCACCTGCAAGCTGGCAAGCGGCAAGGTCATCCTGGACTGTCGTGTCGGTTATCGCACTTACGGTCGCCTCGATGCGGCGAAGGACAACGCCGTGATCATGCCGTCGTGGCTCAATGGCCGGTCGGAGGACCTCTCATCGCTCTTTGGCGCGATGCCGTCGCCGAAGCGCCTGGTAGATACCTCCCGTTTCTTCTGCATCGCCTTCGACGCCTTCGGCGACGGAATATCCTCCTCGCCCTCGAACAGCCGACAGCAGGCGGCCATAAACTTCCCGGAGTTCAACATGGAAGACATGGCGCGAGCGCAGTACCGCGTTGTCACCGAAGTTCTCGGGATCAAACACCTCCACGCCGCTATCGGACTGTCGATGGGAGCGCACCAGGTGTTTGCCTGGACGACGCTGTATCCGAACTTCATAGATCTCGCCGTTCCCATCGTCGGTTCACCCCAGGTCACCCCGTTCGATCTGCTATCGAAGCAGATCGCCATCGATGCGATCGAGTCCGATCCCGGATATCAGGGAGGCAAGTACACCGTCGAACCACAGTTGAAGCTGGCCAACGCAGTCGGGGCTCTGATCGTCTCCGCGCCTGGCTACCGAAATGAGCAAACGACGCGCGAGAAGTTTCCGCAATGGCTAGGAGAACTGGAAGCCCCGCAGCGACAGGACGCGAACGACCGCGTCTGGCAGCTCAAGGCCATCCTTGCTCACGACATATTGCACGGAAAGACAATCGCGGAGGTCGCGCGAGCTACGCCGGTGAAGTTCCTGATCATCGTCGCGGCGGAAGATCGCATGGTTACGCCCCAGCCTGCGCTCGATTGGGCAAAGGCTGCACGAGCCGAGACTTACGTATCGCCGGGTACCTGCGCTCACCTGATCATGAACTGCGACGCGGAGGCGGTCAGCGAGCGCGTGCAAAGATTCCTGGCACAGTAACGCCGTCGGCTATTTACTCTCGACTGACTTGAGATGGAAGGTGATCGTGCCCCAGAACAACCGGGCGCGAATCTGCACCGGGATGTGGCGGGCATCGTCCGTGTACCAGATCCAGATGTTGCCACGATTCTTCACGATACCTTCCGCTGCAGTCGGCTGGACCCGTATCGTCTGGAACGTCCCTGCTGGCGTCTTGATCTCTTCCTTTGCCTCGACCTTCATCACCACGGTTACGGTGCGCATGGAGTCCGCCAGAGGGAAGCGTACTTCCTGCCCGACCACCAATGGCTGCGAGGCGGCATAGAAGATCGCCGAAAGGGAATCGGTGACGCAGGCAGGGATTGAGGCGGTAAGCGTCTTCGATGTCCCCTTCACCATGTTCTTCTCGAACTGGGTCTGCTTGCCTGCCTGGTAGTTGAAGGTCAGGTCGCTGTTGACCTTGCGCGGCCCCTCCTGCAACTGCTTGCTGAAGCCGTTCGAACATCCGGTGTGGGTATCGAAAGCCGCCTGGAACTTATCGATCACCGGGAAGAGCATATTGGTCCCGCCAACCGTGTCGGCGGTTGCGGTGATCTTCTGCTCGGTGCCCTGCTGTTCCAGGTGGAAGACCGCCGTGCCTGCGGTGAAAACGCGCCAGTCGACGTCGAAGGACAGGGTCTGTCGTTGTGGGAAGACATAACCCGGCGCGGGAGCCTGAAGAGTTGGGATCGGGGTGTATTGAGTCTGGGATGTTGACTGTGCGACCGCGCAGGCGGAGAGCAGAAGAGTCGCGGAGAGGATTGCGGAATAAAGAGGCTTCAACGAATCGGGGCTCGCACGGTCAATTTGGGATACTCAGTGAGCAGCAAGAAACCACAGCCGCGCCGCCAGCGCCGCATAGATTGCGGCCGAGCCCATAGCAGCATTGTACTCGCGATGATGCAGGTAAAGCGGCCTGGAGAAAGTACCCGCCGTCTGGCCGGTGGAGGCTGGAGTCAGTCGAGGAAGTAGCCGTGGCACCTTCGCCGCGTAGGCATCGAATTCAGAGAAATGCGCGCGAAGATACTCCTCTTCGGACAGGATGGTAGGAAGATAGATCGCCAGGAAGAGTGCTGCCAGAACGATGAAGATGACCCATCGTCCAGAGGCCGCGGCGAACCCGAAGGCGATCGCCATCGACCCCAGGTACAGCGGGTTGCGAGTATGCGCGTAGGGGCCGGTCGTGGTCAGCTCCGAGTTTTTGCGAACATATCCTGCGGCATAGCCTCGCAGCCACAGGCCAGGGAGCACCAGCAGAAGGCTGCCAAGCATAGACTGCCACGTCGGCCGCGCCAGCCACAAAAAGACCGCAGCGAAGACGAATCCCAGTGGGACCCTTATTCTGCGGGCGATCTTCTGCCACGTCGTGCGACTCTTCTTCGTCCCCTGCTCGTTCAATTCCGTTCCTTCGATTCTGTTTGCGGCAATTCCATTTGCGCCATCTCTGATTCTCGCAGCAGATCGAGCGCGGCGGCGATGACCTCTTCCACCGTGATCCTCTGCAGGCCCGCTTCCGATTGGTCATGGCGGCTATGGTCAACGACGCTCGAGCAATGCCGCAGGACGCGGCGCTTCGTGGAATAGGGCCCGGTACGGTCAGGATCGGTAGGCCCATAGAGGCCCACGACCGGACGTCCCAAGGCTGCCGCGAGATGCAGCGGTCCGGTATCTCCTGCGATCACGATAGCGGCGCGGCGCTGAAGGGCGATCATCTGGGGCATGGTTGCGGGCGCGGCGACAGCGCAGCCCAGGCTTGCCTTGACCACAGCCAGTGCAGCTGCGTCGTCTGCCTTGTAGGCGTTTACCAGCGTCGCATAACCCGCTTCGGCCAGCGCAATCGCCACGCGTCCGTAGCGTTCGTGCGGCCATTGCTTGGCTCCCCATCCGGCTGTTGGAGCGAAGAGCGCATACCGGTTCCAGAGCTCCTTCGGCAGAGTGCGGTCAAGAAAATCATCTACCCACGCCTCTGCTTCCGAGTCCACGGGAAGCCTGACCTCGCAAGCTGTCAGCGGCGAGCAGATCGCCTCGCCCAGAAGCTCGCATCCCTGGTCGATCACATGCGCCGAGTGCGTGACGACCCGGCTCTTATAGAGCCACCGGGCAGCGGATTCGCGAGGCCTTGAACGTCCTGTGTAGCGCGGGGTGCCGCTCATCCTTCCCACCAGAGAGGAACGGATGAGGCCCTGCATGTCCACGCACAGATCGTACTTCGCCGCTCGTAACTCTTTTCCTAAAGCTGCGATTCCGCTGACCGTCGCCGTCGTTAGCGGCTTTCGCTTCCACTCCTGCGTTGGTACGGTATGGCAGCGGTCGACGATGGGGCGCTTGGGATCGCCAGTGGCAACATGCTCGCCACCCTCCGCCTGCAGCAGAGGACGCCAACGCGGATCGATCACCCAGCCGATGTACCAGTCAGGATGCTGCTGACGCATCGCCGCAACCGCTGGCAGAGCGTGCAATACATCTCCCATGGCACTCGTGCGCACGATCAGAACCCGTAGAGGCGTTGTGGCGGATGCATGCGCCGCTGTCGTCGGTGTAGAGGAAGCACTCAAGCCCTGATTTTCTCACGCGGCTACGAGACTTGGGAGGCCAGCCGGGCGAGGATAACGTCGATGGCCGAGGCTTCGTCTAATAGCTCCACTTCAAGCGGCGCGACTACCACCGGGCCAATTGACCGGAGCCGATCCATCATTGCAGGTGAGAGCTTGACGGCATCTTTCTCCGTCGTCACAAAGCCATCCGCGCCCGTCTGCCGGGCAGAACGGACCAGACGTTCGATATCGCCTGCGGAGTAGCGATGATGGTCCGGGAAGGTCTCGGTGACCACGATGTCGATCCCGGCGTGGGCGAGCATTGCGAAGAATCCTTCAGGCCTGGCAAGTCCACTGAAGACGATAGGACGGGATGGATTGCCGGGTCCGTTGACGACTTCCAGATTCCGCCGAATCGTCAGGACCGGCGGCAGCGCAAACGACAATATCTTCTCCAGCTCTCGCTCGTCCTCCCGCAGCACAACGAAGTCCGCCCGACTGATCGCCCGGAGCGGCTCACGCAGATTGCCCGCTGGAAGCAGCCTGTCTTCGAAGTCCTGCCGAGTGATCAGTAACACCTCTACCTCACGCGCGAGCTTCTGGTGCTGAAAGCCGTCGTCCAAAATGTAAATGGCTCTTGTCTCGGCAGGCTCGTTGTGCTCGGCGAGCATCCCAGCTCGGTATCGATCTCGTCCCACGAAGATCTTGGCTCCAGGCGCTCGTCTGGCCAGCAACAGCGGTTCGTCGCCAAAGCGGGCCGCGTCGCCACGTGGATCGACCTGTTCTGTCAACTTGCCCACCCGACCATATCCGCGGGTGAGGATGCGGACCTCGAAGCCTCGCGCTCCCAGCAACTCCGCAAGTAGGAGCACCACAGGCGTCTTGCCGGCTCCTCCGGCCGAGAGGCTGCCCACGCTGATCACGGGATGCCCAAGTCTCCGTTGACCCAGAATTCCGCGGTCATGCAGCCATCGCTTCGTAGTGACAACGCCTGCGTAAAGAGGGACGAGAGGCAGCAGCAGCAGCCGCCAGGTAGGCGTCACAGCGCCGCGGCCCCATTGTCGGACTCAGATACCTCGTCAGAGGCGGCTGCTCGTATCTGGCCGCCCTCGCCGCTGCGGACATCCGTACGCGGCGGCAGAAGCCGCAGCAATGCAAGCGCAGTTCGCGCTGTTGCCCCGGACTGCGCCGCCGAAAGCTCGCGGCCCCGCGATCCCATGGCGTGCGCCTTCTCCCGGCTCCGCAGCAGACCGAGCAACGCCGGCCCAAGGTGCTCCTTGTCGACGATGGCGATGCCGTCATTCGCCAACATGGCCTCGACGATCTCACGAAAGTTCTCATACGAAGGGCCAATGAGAACCGGTACGCCGGCCTGCGCCGGCTCCAGCGGATTGTGTCCCCCGGCGGAGACCAGGCTGCCTCCGACAAATGCCACCGTTGCCAGCCGGTAAAGTGCGGCCAGGTCGCCGATCGTGTCGAGCAGGAAGATAGTACCTTGCTGTACGGGAACCCTTGCGCGGGCAAACGTCGTTCCTCGAAGCGCCAGAAAGCCGCGCTCCTTCAGCAGCAGTGCCACCTGGTCGAAGCGCTCGGGGTGGCGCGGAGCGATCACCAGCAGCGCCTTCGGATACGCGGCCACAATCCCTGGCCACGCATCGAGGATCATCGCCTCCTCGCCCTCCAGCGTGCTTCCGCAGACGATCAGGGCCGCATCTCCCTGAATACGCAGACGGAGGTTCGTCACCAGTGTTGTTTCCTTCGCAAGGTTGGCATCGTACTTGATGTTGCCTGTCGTCTCGATCCTGGGAGCCCCCATTCGCTCCAGCCGTCGCGCCGTCTCGTCGCTCTGTGCAAGAAAGATCGTGACCTTTTCCAGCAAGGGCCGCCATAGCGCCTTGAGCATCATGTAACGCGGGAACGACCGGTCGGAGATCCGCGCGTTGACCACGGCCACGGGTATCTCTTCGACGGCGCACTCAGAGATCAGACGGGGCCAAAGCTCGCTCTCCATCAGCACGACCAGCTCAGGCTCGAGCAGGCGAAGATAGCGGCGAACAACAAATTTGAAGTCGAGAGGGAAGTAGAAGATCGCGCATCCAATCAGACGCTCCCGGGCGAGCCGCTGACCGGCTTCGGTGGTCGTCGAGACGGCGAAGACCATTCCAGGACGCTCCCGGTTGAACTCACCGGTTCTTATCTCCTCAATAAGCCGCGCCGCTGCTAGCACCTCACCCACCGAGACAGCATGAACCCACGTCAGTGGCCTCCGGCCTCCGCCTCCGCGGCGCTCCACGCGTATGGAGGCGACGCGCTCGCGAAGCGCCGCCGGCACGAAGCCCAGCCGCGAAGCCAGGCCCGCGCGATATCGCCCGCTGGTCGCCATGCGAAACAGAAAGTATGGCACTCCCGCAACCAGCACCAGCGCCAGCAGAAAGCTGTAGATCAGCATCACCAATACCAGGTCCCCAGAGGATTCAAGACCAGACTCCGTTCTTCAGGTTCTGTAGTCCTTTACGTTCGCTACCAGCGCAGATCATAATCAAGCAGAGCCATGGCCCCACTTAATCTCTCCCCTTCGCTGGCGTTCAAGATGTCGCTTCTGGCCCTGTTGCTCCCCACGTGTACAGACTACGCTGCGGCGAGCGAAAAAAAGGCCCCGCCGGTGAGACCGGCATCACAGTATGACACCTTCGACGCTCATCCCAAAGAGAACGTCACCATAGCGGTCGAGCCTTGCGACGATCCCAAGGACTGTAGCTTCTTTCGGCTGCCCTACGTGCAGCACAGCCTTCTGCCCATCCGTGTGATCATTACCAACGACGGCGACCGTGCCGTGTCGCTCGATGACGCTCGGATGCAGTTCATTTCGGCGAACCGTGACATCATTCCAGCAGCGACGGACGACGACCTCAACCGCCGCCTCTTTCTCATGAAGAGCGTCAAGGGTTCCAAGATCCCTCTGCCCGCGCCGCTGCCTGCAATTCCCATTCATCACGCACCGGTTGATAAAAAGATTCTTCAGGATGAAAACGATTTTGGCTTCCAGGGAACGGTCGTGAACGCCCATAGCACTCTGGCGGGCTATCTGTTTTATGACGTCAAGCCGCTCGATGACCCGGCGCTCAAGGGAGCGGAGTTCTACGTGAAGATGGTGCATTCTCTGGACGGGAAGCAGGACTTCTTCTCGTTCACCATCCCCTTCGATAAATGGCTGGCCGCGCAGGATAAGAAAGAAGTGAAGAAGGACGCGCCGGCAAAGTAAGGGACCGGCTTAGATCCCTACGGGGTAAGGCTTTTCGTGCATCTCGCCGCCCTTGTTTCCCGGACGTTCGAATCGTCCCTGCAGCAGGCTCAGCAGCGCCGTGTACCAGTATCCCGCTACAAAGAGTAGAAGAAACGGCACAGTGAAGTAGTTCTCGCTGGTGATCGCGTACCAGACGGTGAAGGTGAAGTAGCAACCGATCGCCAGTTCGATCCACGGAACGATTCCAAGCCGTTTGCGGTAGACCTTCGCTTGCGACTTCTCACCCTTGTTGTTGACGCGGTACTTCGGTGTGCGGGCAAACGCGCTCTTGATGCCAAACAGCGCCTCGAGCACAGCCTTGGTATTGGTGATGGTAAGACCGACGCCCAGCGCCATCAGAAACGGGATGTATAGGAGAGTCTTGTACCAGGTCTTCGGATGCAGTTCTTTCTGGCTGACCAGGTAGAAAGACGAGACCGACATCGTGCTCGCCAGGAACAGCGGCAGGTCGATCAGCAGCATCTGTGTAGTGCCCTGCCAGCTTCGGATAATCATGGCGGGCATCAGCAGCGTGCTCAGCACGATCATCAGCGGATAGCTGATATTCGCCGTGAGGTGATACCAGGCTTCGAGCTTGGTGTGAAAAGGCTGGTCGCTCTTCAGAACACGCGGCAGAATCTTTTTTCCGGTCTGGATCAGTCCCTTGGCCCATCGCGCCTGCTGGGTCTTGAAGGCGGTCATCTCGATGGGCAACTCGGCGGGACACTCGACGTCCTGCAGGTACTTGAACTTCCATCCGATCATCTGCGCGCGATAGCTCAGGTCGGTGTCTTCGGTGAGAGTGTCATGCTGCCATCCGCCCGCCTGTGAGATCGTCTCGCGACGCCACATGCCTGCAGTGCCATTGAAGTTGAAGAAGACACCGGCGCGCGAACGGCCACCATGCTCCAGGACGAAGTGCCCGTCGAGCATGATCGCCTCTACCTGCGTCATGAAGCTGTAGTCGCGATTGAGGTGCGTCCAACGTGTCTGCACCATGCCGATCCCCGGCTCCGCGAAGTGGTGGACCACCTGCATCGCCCACTCGGGCGGAGGCACAAAGTCGGCGTCGAAGATCGCAACCAGTTCGCCCTTCGCGACATCGAGGCCCTTATCGAGCGCTCCCGCCTTATAACCGTAGCGGTTCTCGCGATGCAGATAGCGGATCGGCTGAGGGGCCATACCCGCGAATCCGGCAGCGTAGCGATCCACAATCTGCCGTGCCACTACCACCGTCTCATCGGTCGAGTCGTCGAGCACCTGAATCTCGAACCGGTCGCGCGGATAATTTATTCTGCAGCACGCGTCGATCAGCCGGTCGATGACAAACTGCTCGTTGAAGATAGGCAGTTGAATCGTGACGAAGGGGAGCTCGCCCTCGGCAAACCGCGCTGGCGGCTCACTCCACTTCGCCGCGTTCTTGCGGTTTCTGTAGTATAGCCAGACCAGTTGGTAGCGGTGGATGCCATAAAAGGCGAGGATCACCATCACGATGAAGTACGGCACCAGCAGGCACACGTCGAACGTGTTCCATCGGTAAAGGTGCTCAAAGGTGTGGTCGCCGTAATGCGTCCGCCAATAGTGGCCAAGGCCCTTCTGGCCCAGGAACATGGCGACGGCCGGCACGGCGCTGAGAGATAAAAGCAGTGTTGGCTCCAACTTGGTCAGGAAGAGTGAACAACCAGCAACCGTGCGGCCTGATCGAACCTGGAGCTTATTTTACTCGAGTGACGCGGCTACGACATTCCCTGGCTTCCGAAGCCCTGCGGGGGCGGTTACAGACGCCGAATTCGACGCCACCGGAGCCTGGCATTGACGAGTCGTGACCGGCTCAGTGCCATCAAGGTCATAGCTGGCAGAGCAGACGCTGACCACCGCCGAGATGTTCGCGTCATGAGGCGCCAGCACGGTCGCCGGAAGCGCTCCGGCAAAGATGACCGAAGCTCCAGGCACCACCGTCAGCGAAGACGATGCCACTCCCGCGCAGGAGTGGACCGGGGGTAGGTTCGCTGCGGGAGCGATCTGACCGGCGACTTGCAAAGTGATGTTCACTTCGGAGATCTCACTCTTCTGGCATGCGTCCCAGATCGCCTGTCCATCGGTCCCCACAGGAAGACTCAATATCTCTGAGGAGGCATTGGTCATCTGGATCTTATAGGTCTCACCGCTGGCACCTTCGCCCCGGCCGAGGGAGACGAGAGATATCCGCCATGGCGATGCGGCCGCGTTGCCGTGAAGGTTCGTCGCGATCGTAGTACGGCTGCTTCCCCCGGTGATGACTGGAAGAAATGCGGCAGGCGTAAGCGAAACCGTGACAGGCGCGGGAGCGGCATGGAACTGGCCGTGCGCTGTGTCTGCAGCAAAGATCGCACAGGAGAGTCCGGCAACCGCCGTCAAAGCACTGCAACGCCAGTTTCTCAAACTCATTCGAGTGAGGGCGAAATGATTCATAGAGGCATTACTCCTGGGGGATTGACGTCTCGTCCCGATATACGACTAAAGTTACACCTCGTCGATTGCGGTCGAGAAGAAATAAATTCTCGAATCTCAGCGATCGGTAACCCGTTGACTGGCGGTGAGTAACCGGTTGGCCACGGTTCATCGTTGACGAAGATCGTTCTAATTGTTGAGGTAGAAGGTCTGGTAAAGCGCATCGCGTTCCACTGGGGCGAATCCCGCATCCCTGATCACGCGGCGAAGGTCCGCCTCGGTAAAACCGGCGCGATCGGAGTTGGTCGGAGGGACGGCCCCGCCATCATTCGCTCCAAATCGGAAAGCCATCTGCATCACCTTCAGACCCTGGTCGATGCCGCTGGATTCGATGTTTTCGAAGTTGTCGAGCACCATTCGCGCGATAGCCAGCGTTCGCAGATACTCGACCGCTGTGGGCTGTTCAAACTCCGCCCGCTCGCTGTCCGGTTTGTAGCCGCTCAGGGACAAGCCGGTAAATCCCGCTGTCTCTTCCTGCAAGGCGCGCAGAGCCAGCAGCTGCTCAACTAGTTCCTCAGCCGTTGTGTCGCCTCCGAACGTAAGCTCCGCTCGGGAGTGCAACCCGACGCGATGCGCCGCCGCATGGACCGCCAGCCATCGCTCAGGTGACACACCCAGCCTGCCGCCTTCGATCGCATCAAGCCCAGCCGCTCGCAGACGCGCCAATATCTGGTCTTCGGGTACCCCGGATTCCTGCGCCATCACCATAACGTCTTTCGAGGTCAACGCTTGCATCCGCAGGGAAGGGAATCGCGCGCGAAGTGCGGTCAGCACAGATTCCATATCTTCGAGGCTGGGTGCATCGCCCGTGAGCCTTATCGCGGCCACTCCTCCATCGACTGCGGATCCAACCACGTCGAGAAGGTGTTCTGCAGTGCTGCCAAATTGAAAGCTGCGGTCGACCACATAGGTGACGATGCCGTCCGGATGCAGCCCACGACGGATCGCGTCGGCCTCCATGCCGATGCCGATCAGGTCGTCGCTACGAAAACAATCGAGTGCCTGTTGCTGGCTGATTCCCATGCTTCGATCTTACAAGCTGAGCGCTCGAAAAGCTGCAATGGAGGAGGTCTAGCGGAGGCGGTAGATCTGTACCGTCAATGCGCCGAGAGCGATCAACAGAACGATGATAATGGCCACGCCAAACTTCAGCCAGACCCGCATCGAGTTCAGGTCATTGGTAATCCACTCCAGTTGCTTAGTCTGGGTGATCCTGTGCGTCTCCGCCGCGTCTAGCGAGTCCTGTAGCGCCGCGATCTGCTTCTTCTGCTCCGCAACCTGCCGCGAGACGCTGCCGAAGACGTCCGCGACGTGGCCAATCTCTTCGCGTAGGCTGCCTGACATGGAAGCGAGCGCGGAGGCCTGCGAGCGTTCCGCCTCGCGCCGGTTCGCAAGATAGTTATCCGCCAACGGCAGCAGCCGCGTGGCGTGAGGAAGCAGTTCAACCATTTGCGCGAATAGACGTGGCCACATGCTTCCAGTCTAGGTCATAACTCCGCCGCCTAGTCAGAAGTTCACGCGAAGTGCAGGTTCGACCGAAACCGATGCCGGTGACTGCCGTAACTCAGGCGAAGATGCTCCGCTTCGCCGCACGCCGCCGCAGAATCACGGCGACCAGCGTAGAAAGCAGGATCGCGGTGATCAGCCCCTGCGACCAGACGCAGTAGATACACCACTTCTCCATCACGAAGGCCTCAAGGTAGCTGAGGAAACAAGCGCACATGAAGCCGAACTCGGCCAGATGCAGGACGATCCAGAACCGGCCAAACAGGGCGAGGAGCGCGATCAGACCATAACCGGCTATACCTACGGCTGCGACGGGGATATGGCGTGCATTCGGTGCCTCATCGAAGCTGCGGGGCGGGAAGACCGCGAACCGGCTGTGGTTCACCGCTCCACAGTCCCAATGCTCGGAGACCGCGCAGGGTGGAGCCTGAGATGGATCCATGTTGTGTACCTTCAAAGCCAGTACCGAGACGACCAGGCCCGCAATCGCGAGCAGCGCAATCAGAAATCGCATGGTGCCATATTACGTTGTCGTTGGGTCTGTTGGAGGTAGAGCCCCAGGCTTGGTTCGGCTCCCCCTCGTCTTAGCGACAGTCTTGACGACGATCGACTTCCGCGTTGACTTTTTCTTGGGAGCCGCCACCACCCGTTTTCTGGCTGGCTTCCGTGACTTCTCAGCCCTTACAGGGAGATGCGCCGCCAACCGCTGTTCCATCACCGCAACAGCCGCTGGATTCTCATCAACCAGCAGGAACTCCCGTCCGTTTCGCGCTGCCGCCGCCCCTGTCGTTCCGCTGCCGGCAAAGAAGTCCAGCACCAGGTCGCCCGGGTTCGAGTGCACCCGCACGATCCGTTCGAGAATCCCAAGCGGCTTCTGTGTCGCATAACCGGTCTTCTCTTTGCCGGTGGGCGAGACGATCGTGTGCCACCAGACATCGGTCGGAGTCTTGCCGCGCGCGGCCTTCCTTGCTCCCACCAGGGTCGGTGCCATGTAGGGAATGCGGTCGGTCGCCTCCAGATTGAAGGTATAGTGCTCCGGGTGACGGGTGTACCAGAGGATGTTGTCGTGCTTGGCCGGCCACTTCTTGGAGGCCCGTGCGCCGTAGTCATAGGCCCAGATGATCTCGTTCTGAAAGCACTCGCGCCCAAAGATCCCGTCCAGCATCACCTTGCAGTAGTGCACCTCGCGAGGATCGATATGGAAGAAGAGGCTTCCATAAGGCGACAGCACGCGGTGCGCCTCCTCCAGCCTTGGCCGCAGAAATCCCAAATAGTCCGCGAAGCTGTCGCCATAACCGGTCGTCGAAGCCGTATGTGCCGCCAGTTCCGTCCGGTACCGTTTACCGCCAAAGCCCACTCGGTCGCCCTCGGGGTCCTGTACGGTCTTCATCGCCGGCCGCGACTGCCGCTTTCCGGTATTGAAGGGCGGATCGATGTAGATCAGGGGCACCGATCCCGCTGTCAGCCCTCGTAGTACCTCCAGGTTGTCGCCGTGCACGATCCGATTCACCGTTTCAGGGTATCGCGTATCGTCCGCCGCTTTCGGCGGTCTCCCGTACCTTCGCAGGTGCCGGATTTTGGCGGCAAGGTCCCTGCCGTGTATGTTTTATGCAGAACATCCGCCTTTCCCTGATGCCCTTCGAATCTCTTACCTTCGCCATGCTGTCTGATCCCGGCCGTGTCCGTCGTCGCAACGAAGACGCCTGCGCCGGTGACGCGCTTCACGGCGTCTTCGTCGTCTGTGACGGTGTTGGCGGAGCCGCCGGAGGAGAGGTCGCCAGTCGCCTCGCCGCTGACTCCTACCTGGCCCACATGATCGAGATGCGACGGGCAGGCGTCTCGCCTGAAGTCGCAGTGCACAACGGCGTCGAGTATGCCAACCGCCTCGTGCATCGCCAGTCGAGCCAGGCCGCCGCCTTACGCGGCATGGCGACCACGCTGGTCGCGCTCTACTTCGAGCCGAGGTCTACAGACGCCGTCGTTCCTTCAGGCGTATGGCTCGCCAACGTGGGCGACAGCCGCTGCTACCGGCTCCGTAATAACGAACTCGAGCAGTTGACGCTCGACCACTCCGTCGTCGAGGAGCAGGTCCGGGCCGGCGAGATGACCCGTGAGCAGGCCGACCGCTCGCCCATCCGCAACGTCATCACTCGCGCTGTTGGCTCTGAGTCCAAGGTGCTGGCTGACGTCCAGAGAATCGATGTCCGGCCCGGAGATATGTATCTGCTCGCCTCCGATGGCCTGATGCGCGAACTCGCTAACCCTCAGATCGCGTCGATCTTGGCTGGGGCAGTGCCTGACCCAGCCGACGGGACCGAGGATGCGGACCAGCCCGTCAGCAACGCTTTGCTGATCCGGGCCGTGGAAGAACTCATCGCCTCCGCGAATCGCAACGGAGGAGGCGACAACATCACCTGCTTGCTGGTGGAGACCGTCTGAAGACTCGATTCCGGCAGAGTGCTCCTCATTCGCGCTAACATCTCATCCAGGCAGCCTTGCACCGAATATCGGCCAG
The DNA here is from genome assembly GCF_014203275.1 of Granulicella aggregans. Lineage (GTDB taxonomy): Bacteria > Acidobacteriota > Terriglobia > Terriglobales > Acidobacteriaceae > Edaphobacter. The sequence continues at coordinate 703,144 of NZ_JACHIP010000001.1, read as the reverse complement.
TAGGCTCGCCCATCCGCATCGCTGTGAATGGGATTAGCATCGGAAGTCTGTTGAGGAGATCAGAACTTGAGCGAGCTTTACTTTGAAGACTTCTACGTTGGGCAGACCTTCCACTCTGTGGTCACGGCAAAGGTGACTGCTGAAGAGATCAAGGAATTCGGCCAGAAGTACGATCCGCAGCCCTTCCACCTCGACGAAGCCGCCGGCGAAGGCTCTTTCTTCAAGGGGCTCGCCGCCTCGGGTTGGCTGACCGCCGCTATCGTCATGCGTCTTCGCGTGCAGAGCATCCAGGTGGTCGGCGGCATGATCGGCGCTGGCGTTGAAGAGATGCGCTGGACCGAGCCCGTCCGCCCCGGTGACACCATCCGCACCGAGATCGAGGTCGCCGGTGTCCGGCAATCGACCTCGCGCAAGGACTACGGCATCGTGCGGACGCGCACTCTCGCCTACAACCAGCGCAACGAGGTCGTCCTTCGCTCGACGGTAAACTTCCTCGCCCCAGTCAAGTCCGGAGAGAAGGGTTGATTCCCACCCGGGACTGAAAGTAGACCTGCACCAGATTCGGTGCTTCCTTACCCACAGACCCGGGGCGTATTCTTGACCTCATGATGCGTATGACAGTGCTGGCCTCGGGGTCGAAGGGCAATAGCACCCTCGTCGCGTCTTCTCGCACCCGCGTTCTCGTCGATGCGGGGCTCTCCTGCCGCGAGTTAATGCGCCGGATGGCCATCGCCGGGGAAGACCCCTCCGCGCTCGACGCCATTCTGATCACCCATGAGCATCTGGACCACGTAGCCGGACTAGCCGTGCTCGCCCGCAAGCTCCGCATCCCCGTCTTCTTCACCGAGCAGACCCACCGCGCCTGGGTGCGCATGCTCACCCCCAAGACGACGATGACCTACGCCAAATGGCTCGACCATCTCCAGCAGGAGAAAGAGGCCAAGGCGGCCCAGGCGACGGTGCAGGAGAGCGGTCGCTCCGCTGAAGATCTCTGCGAGATTCCCGCTGTTTCGTTGGAAGACGTTCAGGCCGAAGAAGACGCTCCGCCTGCCGTGAAAGCCGATCCCTCCGCGCTTCCGGCGGTCGAGTACTTCCTCGCCGGTACGAACTTCTGCATCGGCGACATCGACATCACGCCCTTCACCATCCCGCACGATGCCGCCGACCCTTGCGGCTTCGTCTTCGCGGCCGAAGGCATCCGCATGGCTATCGCCACCGACCTTGGTTACATGCCGCCCAACGTGAAGCAGGCGATCGCGGGCTCCGATGTCCTTCTGCTCGAATCAAATCACGACCTCGAAATGCTGCGTGACGGGCCTTATCCCTGGTCGGTGAAGCAGCGCGTCCTCTCCCGCGTCGGTCACCTATCGAACCATGCGACGGCGGAGTTCCTCTCGCGAGACTATGATGGCGGTGCCGCGTACATTGTCCTGGGCCATCTTTCGGAGTCGAACAACGCTCCCGAGCTGGCGCGCATCTCTGCCGAACAGGCGGTCGGTGACCGGATGAGACTACTGGGAAACCGCATACTTCTGGCCGAGCAGGCCCAGCCGCTGGAGTCCATCCAGCTCTAACTGCCAGCGGTCGCCGATGTGCATGATTTTGAACACAGTGTGAATCTTTGCTCTCGGGCCGCGATCAAACAGGATAGACTGGAGATACGCTATGCAAAGATCCTCGAGACAGAATCCGATCCAAATCTCTGAGCACAACTCCAGGGGATTTGATCGCCGTGGAAGTCGGGCTGTTTGCAGCGACCCCATCGTTGGCGCGATCCTCTCGGGCTGGCGCTACGATCTCTCGGCACTCTCGCCGGCCATGCGCAAAGACTACGACCAGCATATGGCCGAGTGCGCTCACTGCCGCTCCAAGCAGCGCATGCATCGTACTGTCGACGTTCTGCTCATCTCGGTCAGCACGTTGTCGATTGTGGCTTTTTTTCTCGCCGCGGTTGTCATGCACCACGTTGAGGCGATCACCCACATCCCGCAAGTGCATGTTCATCTGCTCCACGCTGCGGTGTACATCTCGCTTGAGGCAGTCGCTATCGCCGGTCTATTCTTTTCGACGCTGCTTTGGATTCTGGTGGCGATTGCCACCCCACTCCCAGGTTTCCTGGGCGCAGTTTTGCAGCAGCGCATTCCGGAAGACCTGCGGCAGCGGTTCTCAAAGGACGCAGCCTAGCAGGATCCATGGCCGTTCCATCTCCGAGTCCCGTGCATTTCTCTTCGCAAGGTGAAGTTCTTCCGCCGCTTGGGGAGACATCGCCCTCGCGCGACCTTCAAGAAGTTGAGCCCGCAGCCTCAAAACGCAGAGGCTTTGTTTTTTCGGACGCACCTGCCACCTATCTCCTGGTCGCAATAAACTGTGCGGTCTTCGTGTGGATGGTTTGGCGCGGTGTCTCGTTTCAGTCCCCCTCACCCGAAGATCTTCTACGCTTCGGAGCGAACAGCACAGGCCACGTCCTGAACGGTGAGTGGTATCGCCTGCTGACTGCGACCTTCGTCCACGTCGGCTGGATTCATCTTGCCACCAACATGTGGTGCCTCTGGAACCTCGGACTGCTGGGCGAGCCTCTGGTCGGCCCCTTCGGCCTGGCCGCCATCTACATGCTCACCGGGATCGCGGGAAACCTGCTCTCCATGGCGGTTAATGTTGTGACTCGCACTGACTCGATTGGCGCGGGCGCGTCCGGGGCCGTCTTCGGGATCGCCGGAATCCTGATTGTGCTGCTATCGAACCGCCGGCTCCCCATCCCGTGGGACGAACTGCGCCGGCTCCGGCGGTCCGTTATACAGTTCGCTATCCTGAACCTGCTGATTGGTGGGGCCTCCAACTTGTTCGATGTTATCCGGATCGACAACAGCGCCCATGTTGGCGGCTTTCTCTCAGGCCTCGCGCTCGGATTTCCTCTGATCCCGCGCATGACCGCCGGACGCGAGCGCTACTTCGCCCGGCAGAAGCTTACCTTTGCCGTGACCGCGCTGGTGTTATCGCTTTTTGGCTATTGGATCGCAAAACTCAGCCAGAGCTAGTTGCCTAGCTCGTCGCGGTCGAAGCGAACTTCTTCACCATGGCCAGCAGCAACCTGCGATCACTATCGCCAAGCTGCGAGGAGTAACGCTGGATCTGTGTAAGGAAGCGGATCTCCTCCTCGTTCAGGTTCAGTCCGGACATCTCCTTGGCCACGCCCTCCTCCGCGAAGAACTGCGAAAGCTGCATGTCCAGCGAGTGAGCGATCTTCTGCAGTGTGTCCAGTGAAGGAACGGTGTGCCCATTCTCCACCCGCGACAGATAGCAGCGCAGCAGCCCGGTACGCTTCTCGATGTCACCCTGCGACATGCCCTTCTGCAGCCGGTATTCGCGGATCGTCGTGCCGATATTCATCGACAGAGAGAGGGACTTCGGGTGCTCACCGGGGCTCGTGGAGAAGATTGACTGAACGTTTGCCATTGACCATAAAGTAACTAGCCACGAGACACCGGTCAATGGGCAACCTTTGGCGGTGACGCGAATTCGGTACCATTCCGGGTTCCCGTGCCCTCGGGAGCGCCGAAAACCAGCTCCTAACCCATGTACATGCCGCCATTTACGTCGAGAGTATGCCCGGTGATGTATCCAGCCTCCTCGGACGCGAGAAAGGCAACAGCTGCGGCGACATCCTGATCGGTTCCCGCCCTCTGCAGTGGAATGTGCTGCGTCATCGCAGTCCGTTGTTCGTCCGTCAGGACGGCTGTCATGGCAGTCTCAATGTAGCCCGGAGCGACCGCATTCACCGTGATCGTCCGGCTCGCAAGCTCTCGCGCCAACGACTTCGTGACTCCGATCAAACCGGCCTTCGAGGCGGCATAGTTCGCCTGTCCTGCCTGGCCCATTTCCCCAACCACGGAGGTGATATTCACGATCCGGCCCCAACGCGTCTTCAGCATCGAGCTCATCACCGCCTGCGACATCAGAAACGAACCCGTGAGGTTGGTGGAGAGCACATCATCCCAGTCCTTCTTCTTCATGCGCAGGGTCAGGATGTCGCGGGTAATGCCGCCATTGTTTACAAGGATGTCGACCTTGCCGAAGTGCGCGATGACCGCCTTGGCGCAGCCCTTGATGGAGTCCTCGCTCGCCAGGTCAAGCTCAAAGGCATGAGCAACTCCACCCGCTGCTGCAATCTCCGCGGCCACTTCGGCCAGCTTCTCCTGATTGCGAGCTGCCAGAGCGACCGATGCTCCCGCCTCCGCCAGCTTTAAAGCACAAGCCCTGCCGATTCCCTGCGATGCCCCGGTCACGAGCGCGATACGACCTGCCAAAGTTCCCATAGTCCCCGTTCTACAGCAGTGCCTTGTTCTGGCTGAAGCCGACCTAAGAATTATACGGAGCCATCCGCCTCAAGCGGCCAGATGTACACCTGCAGCCGTCGGGAGAAGTGGAGGACAGGTGGCCGACTTGGCAACACCAACCCATGCGCCGGCGCGATGCGGTTGGTGCGAATCTCGGCCTCCGCAGCCTCCAGCGGCCACGGCTTGTGGTGGATGTTGCCCACCAATATCCGGCCGCGAAAGCTGGTGAAGAGGCAGTACCTCTCGGTAAGGAAGTGCTCGAGCGTGCCCGGCTGGCTGGGGATCGCGTCGGCCGGTCTACCCAGCCCGCGGTAAGTCGCCTGGAAGCTGACATCGCCGGAGGTCAGCAGACGGCGGCTCTTGTAGCGCACGGTGCCGTCAGCGGCCGTCTCCCGGACCATGTTTGCGAAGTAATAGGGAAGGTGGAAGATCGTCCTGGCTCCAATCACCGCAAGCAGGCTGGCGGCGTCGAGCGAGAAGAAGAAGACGCCCGCGCGGCCGGTCAGCCGTGAGCGGACGTAAGTGCGAAGGTTCAACTCGGGGAATGTCTCGACCATCGGGATGGCCAGGTCGCGTCCGGCGCGTCCCGGAATGCGATGCCGGATGCCATCCATCCAGAAAGGCACCACGCCGACCCAGGCAAAGTCGTCGAAGGTATCAAGATCGAGGCCGGGTGGAATCAGCGCTGCGATGGTCGCCGGCGCAATCGGCCAGTGCGCGAAGAGCAGGTCATTCCAGTTCTGCGTCATGGTCCAGGCGCGATCGGGCAGCGGAAATGGCCGGTGGGCCGTCTCGTCGAGCGTGCCGGTAGGTCTCTGTTCCGCGTCCATCTCTTGATCCATGGCCACATCTCTTGTGATGCGACCGATCATCCACCGCTGCGAATAACGTATCCTGTCCTTCGACCATGTCACAAGAACAGATCCAATCCGTAGCGCCGCACACGGGCGGACCAGCAACAAGCGAACTAAAACAGAACGTCACCGACGTATACGCGATCCACGGAGCCGACCCCGAGGTGCTCGCATATGCCATGGCGAAGTACTCCCGATCTTCGCTCTCGATGCGTGAGTCACTCGCGGAGATCGACTCGCAGCGTGCCGAGCAGTTCCTCAACACTTTTTACTTTCAGTACGGCCACCGCTCCATCGCCGACCTCGCCCACATCCCCTTCGCCATCGAACGGCTGAGCCTTCTGGCCGCGATCGCGCTGGTCGACGAGCAGCGATGGGACGGCCAGGAGCGCTCGACGCGCTATCAGGACTTTCGCAAGTCAGGCTGGTATACGCCTCCGTTTGGCGAGGCGACCCCAGTATTCACTGCCGCGATCGAAGCGTCGTTCGCCGCATACGACGGGATCTCGCGCGGCATGCTGGAGGCCTTGAAGTCTGCCATCACCCGGCCGGACGCGATGAAGCCCGATGCCTACGAACGCACCCTGAAGGCCCGGGCATTCGATGTCGCGCGCTACCTTCTCCCCCTTGCCACCAACACTTCGCTAGGACAGATCGTGAACGCGCGCACGCTGGAGACCCAGGTCTCGCGCCTCCTCACAAGTGAGTTTGCAGAGATCCGCGAGATTGCCGAGAAGCTTCGAATCGCCGCCTCTGAACCAGCCTGGAACGTGCAGCACAGCGAGCTTCAGCCGTTGATCGACGATCTTCGTGAGACCGATGCCGCCGCCGCTCAGCTTCTTGGCAATCGCGTTCTCCGCCCGGTAAAGACAGCGCCGACGCTGGTGAAGTACGCCAACCCATCCGACTACATTTCGAACTCGCGTGCAGAGTTGAGAGTTGCCGCCAGCGAACTGTTGGCCGGCAAGGCGATTGCCGCTGCTCCAGTGGTGGACCTGATCGAAGACGGCGAGTCGCTCGAAGTCGAGATTGCCACGTCGCTGCTCTATCCGCACTGCCACTATCCGTACCGCCAGCTTCGCGCCGAGGTCGAAGGCCTGAGCGTCGCGCGACGGGACGAACTCGTGGCTTTGGGCGCGGCGCATCGCGGTCGCCACGATGAACTCTCCCGGTCATTCCACTCTGGCCACGGGCTGCGCTTCGACATTTTGATGGATATTGGCGGATTCCGCGACATGCACCGCCATCGCCGCTGTGTGCAGCTGCTACAGGAGTACACCGACCTGCACGGATACGAGACGCCGGAGTGTCCCGGGCAGCCTACGCTGGCCCAGGCCGGCCTGGAAACGGCGTACGTGGAAGCCATGGACGCGGCGTTGCGTTGCTACAGGCGCTTAAAGAAGAGCAGCGAGCCGGAGGGCGCCCAGTCCGCGCAGTATGCGCTCCCACTGGGTGTCCGCTGTCGCTCGCTCTTCAAGATGGACTTTGCCGAAGCGCTCTACATCGCAGAGCTTCGTTCCGGCGTCGCCGGTCATTTTAGCTATCGCCGCGTGGCCTGGGAGATGTATCTTGCGGTGGCCAGACGTCACCCGTCGCTGGCCGGATACTTCCGCATCGAAGACGTGAATCAGCCCGTCGACCTGCTCCGGCGCTGACGGCAGCGCCTCGGTGTGATCTAGACTCCCGAGACAGACGCCGGAATCGTCGGTGCCGAGGCGACGCTTGCTTCGAGCAGCGCCGTACCAAGGTCGACCGATACCGTCTGCAACGGAACGCCGAGCGTGTAGGCGATCTCGGTGATGCTGTCACCCTGACCCTGCAGCACTTTGATATTGGCGGAGAGTGAGAGTTCCACCGTGTCGGTTGGCGGTGGGGGTGGCGGAGGTGGGGGCGGCGGTGGCGGGGTCTTCGCCGCTGCGGTTGTCGACGAAGAATCGCTGTCCGACGGGAAGACTGGAGTGACGACGGCGACTGGAGAGATGCTGATGCTCATGGGAGGACCTGCCTTAGGTGGTTCTTACTTCCTCTTCGAGCTATATATCGGTCGGAGTTAGAAAAACTTCATCTTCTGTAGCCCAACACCGTCAAGAATGAGTGCGCTCGAATTCGCCTTTTCTTTGCCTTTTCCCGTTTCGGTGCTAGAATCCGATGACGTCAGAAAACGACGTTCAAAATTGGAGTGTTCACGTGGCAGACGACCGCAGCAAAGCTATAGAGACCGCGCTTTCACAGCTCGAAAAACAGTTTGGCAAGGGCTCGGTGATGCGCCTGGGATCGAAGGAGGCGATCGTCCCGATCTCCGTCATCTCGACAGGGGCGATCTCATTCGACGCCGCACTCGGCGTGGGCGGAGTTCCGCGCGGACGCGTCATTGAGATCTTTGGCCCTGAATCCTCGGGTAAGACGACGATTACGTTGCAGATCATCGCCGAGGCGCAGAAGGCCGGCGGCCTTGCTGCGTTTGTAGACGCAGAGCACGCGCTTGACCCGGCCTACGCCCGCAAACTTGGTGTCGACATCGACAACCTGCTGATCTCGCAGCCAGACTACGGCGAACAGGCGCTCGAGATCGTCGAGGCTCTGGTCCGCTCGAACGCCATCGACGTGCTGGTGGTCGACTCGGTCGCGGCGCTCGTGCCTAAGGCAGAACTCGACGGCGAGATGGGCGACTCCCACATGGGCCTACAAGCCCGTTTGATGAGCCAGGCGCTCCGCAAACTGACCGGAACTGTCTCGAAGTCGCGCACCTGCCTGATCTTCATCAACCAGATCCGCGACAAGATCGGCGTCATGTTTGGCAATCCGGAGACTACGACCGGCGGTCGCGCACTTAAGTTTTATTCCTCCATGCGTATCGACATCCGCCGAATTGGCGCTGTCAAAGAAGGCGATGTAGTCGTCGGCTCCCGCACCAAAATCAAGGTGGTGAAGAACAAGGTGGCTGCTCCGTTCCGCGACGCCGAGTTCGACATCCTCTACGGTGAAGGCATCTCACGCGAAGGCGATGGGCTCGATCTCGCCGTGCTGCACAACATCGTGGACAAGAGCGGAGCCTGGTACAGTTACCAGGGCGAGCGCATCGGTCAGGGCCGCGAGAACGTCCGCAACTTCCTCAAGGAGAACAAAGACGTCTTCGGGCGCATCGACGCCGAGGTCCGCAAGAAGTTGAACATTGGCGCGGCTGTCCCTGCCGATGTTCCTGCAGCCCCGGCTAATGGAGCGGCGGTTGCGGCGGAAGTGATCAAGAGCAAGAAATAGCCGTCGGAATGTAGGAAAAGGGGCGACTGTGCGAGCGGTCGCCCCTTCTTGCTGTCCGAAATTACGCGCCGATGAAGGGCCTACCCAACCCGATCACCGTTCGTCCAGCCGTGATGTTCAGCACCTCGATGAACGCAACCACCAACGCGTCAATGCCGGTCACCAGCCCGAAGTACCCGCCAACCTGCGAGAAGCTGAAGCTGGCAGTATTCCAGCCTGCATCACCCGCAGCCAACAGGAAGAAAGTGATCCAAAGCAGAAGGAAGATGCTCCAGACCGCTTTGTTCGAGCGGAAGGTCACGATCCACATCAGGAAGGTGAAGACTCCCCACATCAGCAGCACGCACGCGATGCCGACGGGCGCTGGCGGCTTGATCCATCCCGCGCCGACTGTCCACTGCAACAGCGCAAACCACCACCAGAAGAGTCCATACGAAGTGAAGGCGACCATGCCGAAGGTGTTGCCGACGCGGAACTCCAGCACCCCGGCAATCAGTTGAGCGACGCCTCCATAGGCGAAGGCCAGCGGCACGACCACCGGCACTGCTTCTTTCGGGAGAATGCCTGCATTAATGCAACTGAGAACGACGGTGGTCAGTCCGAAGCCGGCGAGTCCCAGAGGGCCGGGATTGGCGATCTTCGGAGCCAACACCAGTTGAGAAGAGGGAGACCCCGCCGGGTACTCCGAGAGACTTGCCATGAATTTTAATTCCTTTAGTCGCGGAAGTTAGATTTCGCGCCATGGTACTCACTTCGCAGGGAGCTTGTCCCGTGAATTTTCACCAGGTTCCCCGCTTGCACGTCCGTTCATCAAACCACGATATGCTTCAACTGACATGCATACCGTCAAGGCGATCTATCCGGGCACCTTCGATCCACTTACCAATGGGCATCTTGACCTGATCGCGCGGGGCTCGAAGATCGTTGACGAGCTTGTCGTCGCGATCCTTCGCAACAGCGAGAAGGGAACGCCGCTGTTTACCGTCCCCGAGCGCGAAGAGATGATCCGCGAGGCGGTCAGTGGCTTCGGCAACGTCTCCGTGACCACCTTCAACGGCCTCTTGGTGGACTTCGCCCGGCAGCAGGGAGCGAAGGCCGTCCTGCGCGGCATCCGTGCCATCAGCGACTACGAGTACGAGTTCCAGATGGCCATGATGAACCGCAAGCTCGACCCCGAGCTCGAAACGCTCTTCATGATGCCGGCGGAAAAGTACACCTACGTAAGTTCGCGGCTCATCAAGGGAGTCTTCCAACTCGGCGGCGATGTCACCGCGCTCGTCCCGCCGCTGGTTGTCGAACGTCTCAAAGCCAAGACAGTGACTCCGCGTGAAGATTGAGCCCTCCGCTTCGCCTGCCAGGATGACTCTTCAGGAGCAGTTCGGCCAGATCGACATCTACGTCTTCGATCAGATTCTGCGCGGCAACATCGCTCCCGGCATGCGGATCGTCGATGCCGGCTGCGGCTATGGCCGTAATCTCGTCCACCTGCTGCGAGAAGGCTGTGACGTCTTCGCCGTCGATGCCAGCCCCGAAGGCGTTGATCACGTCCGCCAGCTTGCCGCGATCCTTGCCCCGCAGCTTCCAGCGCAGAACTTCCAGGTCTCCGCGATTGAGCAAATGCCCTTCCCGGACGACTTTGCCGAGGTCGTAATCTGCAACTCCGTCCTGCACTTCGCCCGCGACGAGCGCCACTTCCACGACATGCTGTCCGAGCTCTGGCGCGTTCTCCGACCGGGAGGAATGCTCTTCACCCGAATCGGTTCCCGTATCGGCATGAGCTTTCCGCAGGTCCGCAAAGATATCTACCGGATCGGCGACGGTTCCGAGTGGTTCCTGGTGGACGAACAGATGCTGCTCGATCTGACTGCGGAGCTCGACGCCGTCCTGGTCGACCCGCTCAAGACGACCATCGTGCAGGACCACCGCTGCATGACCACCTGGGTGCTGCGCAAACGCCGCGTTTCACGCCAGGTCTGACGCTTCCGTTGTATCCACAATCGTTGGGATGGCTGTCAATCTGGATCGAACGATTCGATCCCTGGCCGGAGTCCCCATGCAATCCACTCGAAGTGTCTCTCACCTTGCAGTTGCCACGCACATTCTGCTTCTCCTGGCATTCTTCCTGGTGGGATGTTCGAGCTCGCTCGCTCCGCTCTCCGGTACTTCAGCCAACGCGCTGACGGGTAACTGGCAGGTCTCGTCCATGTCCACGACGGCGATGAAACTGCCCATGCTTTCGGGCGAACTAACGGGTTCTGCGGTCTCGGTCACCGGCATCTTCCACGCGGCTTCGGCAGGCGCATGCGTCAACCAGGCTACTGCTATCTCGCTCACCGGCCACGCTGACACCAAGAATGTACTCACGCTCACCGGCTCACTGGCTGGCGGCACACTCACCATCTCGGGCAACGTTGCCGAGGATAACAAATCCCTCACCGGCACCACCTACAACGTCACCGGCGGCACCTGCGCCCTCTCCGCGCCAGTCACGGCATCGGCTCAGGCCTTCAGTTCAGTAACCGGAACCTACGCGGGCAGCTTCTCTGACGCCGGCGGCCACGTCATCGACATCACCGCCAACCTGACTCAGACCCCGGAGTCCGATACGACCGGAAACTTTCAGTTGAGCGGTTCGGGAACCTTCCCCAACAATCCCTGCTTCTCCAGCCCCGTCACCGTCTCGAACGCCCAGGTAACCGGTGGCAGCTTTACCCAGACCTACGCCGATCCGTCGACCCAGAACTCGGTCACAGCCACCGGGACATTCTCCAGCGACGCCAACACCCTGACCGTGACGAACTGGACTCTGACCGGTTCCTGCGGCCCCGACTCCGGCACCGGCCTGCTGACCCGCCATCCCTAGTCTTCAGCATGTTGGCACCTGGGTCCGGCAAATCATCCGGAAGGCTTTATCTTGCCGTCCAAATCTGAAAGACTAGAAGCTATGAGCACAGCGACGGCAGTAAAGGTGTTGACGGACCGGATCAACCGGATTGAAGTCTCGGCCACCATGGCCATTACCGCGGCAGCGTTGAAGCTGAAGTCCGAAGGTGTCAATCTTTCCGACTTCGGCGCAGGCGAGCCGCACTTTGCCACGCCCCGTCACATCAAGGACGCGGCCATCGACGCCATCGAGAAGAACTTCACGCGCTACACCGCCGTCGCCGGCATCCCCGAAGTACGCAAGGCCATCGTCGATCGCCACGCCTGCGACTTCGGCTCGAACTACACGCCGGAAGAGTGCGTCTTCACCACCGGTGGCAAACTTGCTCTCTTCAACGCCATCCAGGTGCTGGTTGATCACGGTGACGAGGTCATTCTCCCTGTCCCCTACTGGGTCTCGTTCAAGGACATCATCCAGTACGCTGGCGGCGTCGTCGTCCCCGTCGAGAGCCGCGAAGACGAGAACTTCCGCATCACCGCCAAGATGATCGAAGCGGCCATCACACCGCGCACCAAGGCCATCATCCTGAACACGCCTTCGAATCCTTCGGGCGCGGTTGTATCGCCTGCCGATCTGGAGGCCATCGTTCGCCTCGCGCACAAGAACGAGATCTACGTCCTGCTCGACGAGTGCTACGTCTACCTGAACTTCACCGGCGAGATCGTCAGCGGCGGATCGTTCACCGATTGCAAAGACCATGTAGTCATTCTGGGATCGCTGTCGAAGACCTACGCGATGACCGGCTGGCGCGCGGGCTTCGCGCTCGGTCCGAAGCAGATCATCGGAGCGATGAGCAAGCTGCAGTCGCAGAGCACCTCAAACGCCGCCAGCATGGTGCAGCGCGCTTCGATTGCTGCCGTTCATGGATCGCAGGAGTGCGTCGGCGAGATGCGCGCGGATTACATCAAGCTGCGCGACCGCGTGCTCGAAGGCTTCAAGACCATCCCTGGTCTTACCTGCACGGTTCCTGAAGGCGCGTTCTATGTGTACCCGAACATCAGCAAGTTCATCGGCAAGGGCGGCGTCACGTCCGCGACCGACCTCGCGGCAAAGCTGCTGAGCGAGGCGCACGTCGTCGTCGTCCCGGGCGAGGCCTTCGGAACCAGCGAGCACATTCGTCTCTCCTACGCCGTCTCCGGCGATGTCATCGACGAAGGCGTGAAGCGTATGCGCGAGTACTTCGCCAAGCTTGCGTAGGCTCTGGCAGGCGCGTTTCTGATTTCTTTAGATAGAGGGTTATGCCGAGTCGAACGAAAGCAGAAACACCGCGATTCGCGCCCGTGATTCTTGCGGGTGGCAGCGGGACACGATTCTGGCCGCGCAGTCGCCGTGCCCGCGCCAAGCAGGTGCTGGCGCTCGATGGTGAGCAGACGATGATTCAGCAGACGCTGACTCGCCTCCTTCCACTAGCCAATCCTGCAGATGTCTGGGTTGTCACCAATAGCCTGCTCGACAAGACCATCGCCGAGCAACTGCCCAACGTCCTCTCCGAACACATCCTGAGCGAACCTGCGGCACGCAACACCGCTCCGGCCTGCGCTTTGACTGCGTTTCTGCTCTTCAACTCCGCTCCTGATACCGTGTTGGGTGTCTTCCCCTCGGACCATGTCGTGGAGAACGGCAAGCGCTTTGCCCAGGTTCTTCAGGCAGGTATTGAGATCGCGGCAGACGGCGAGAACATCGTCGTTCTTGGCGTTCCTCCTACGCGTCCGGAGACCGGCTACGGATACATCGAGCAAGGGGACGTTGTGGCCGAGGCTGACTCCGCCTCCGGTGGTGTTCCCATCAAAATCGCCCGCGTAAAGCGCTTCCGCGAGAAACCTGACCGCCACACTGCGGAGCGTTTTCTTGCGGCGGGGAACTTCGCCTGGAATGGCGGAATCTTTCTCTGGAGCGCGCGCACGCTGGTCTACGCCATCCGCGAACACTCGCCCGAGATGGCTCCGATCCTTCAAGAGATCGCAGCGGCTTACGGCACGCCCAACTTCGCGCGTGTCTTTGCCGAGCAGTATCCGAAGTGCGAGAACATCTCCATCGATTACGCCGTGCTCGAACGCCGCTCCGCCAAAGGCGAACACAAGTCCGGCATCTACTGCCTGCCCGCGGACTTCGGCTGGAACGATCTCGGATCCTGGGCATCGCTGCATGAACATCTCGGCGAAGCCGAGGCTGACAATGTGCTCGACGGCGCAACCACCGGCATCGTCGCCATCGAGTCCTCCGGTAACTACGTCTACGCTCCGGGCAAGATGGTCGCGCTTCTGGGCGTCGACGACCTGGTCGTCGTGGAGACTCCCGATGCTTTGCTCATCACGACCCGCGATCGCTCGCAGGATGTGAGCAAGGTGGTTCGCGCGCTTCACGACAGCGACCGACACGAGTTGATCTGAACACGCTGCAAAGAACTTAGGAGAAGCTGACGGATGGGTGTGGTCAAGTTTGGGACCGACGGCTGGCGCGGCATCATCGCCGATGACTTTACCTACGCCAATGTGCGCGTGGCGGCCTCTGCCATTGCGCACTACGTGATCAAACAGGAGGACGCCTCGCACGGCGTCTGCATCGGCTACGACACGCGCTTCGGCTCGAAGTCATTCGCCAAGGTTGTCGCTGAAGTGCTTTCAAACGCGGGCATTCCTGTCCAGCTTGCGAACGGCATCACGCCGACTCCCGCTCTCTCGTACGCAGTGCGCGAGCGCGGCGCGGCAGGCGGCGTGATGATTACCTCAAGCCACAATCCGGCGGAGTGGAATGGCGTGAAGTACAAGGCCAGTTATGGTGGATCGGGCAAACCCTCGATCATCTCCGCGATTGAAGGCTATCTCGATGAACCGCTCGACCTCGCGCCCATCGCGGGCAAGATCGAAGAGGTCGACTTCAACGAGGTCTACATCGCGGCGATCACGAAGTTCGTCGACCTCGATGCGATCAAGGCGTCCGGCTACAAGTTCCTTATCGACACCATGTACGGCGCCGGCCGCGGCGTGATCGCGGGCATCTTCACCAAGGCGGGCATCCCGTTCGTCGAGATGCGCAATGAGATCAATCCTGCGTTTCCGGGCATCAACCCCGAGCCGATCCTTCCGCACATTAAGGCCACGCAGGTGAAGGTGGTTGAAGAGAAGTGCGACGCGGGCTTCATCACCGATGGCGATGCCGACCGCATCGGTGCGGTCGATGAGAACGGCAACGTCGTCGACGCGCACAAGATCTTCTCCATCCTGCTGAAGTGGCTGCTCGATCGCAAGGGTTGGCCCGGCGACGTGACCCGCGCGTTCAATACGACAAAGATGCTCGACCGCATCGCTGCGAAGTACGGCCGCACGCTGCATGAGCACGGCATCGGCTTCAAGTACGTCTGCGACCTGATGCTCGAGAAAGAGATTCTTATCGGTGGCGAAGAGTCGGGCGGCGTAGGCATCAGCAAACACCTGCCGGAGCGCGATGGGCTGCTGAACTCGCTGCTGCTGGCGAACGTGATGGCCGAAGAGAAAAAGACCCTCGGCCAACTTGTCGCCGCCTTGCAGGAGGAGTTCGGTGAGCATCAGTACGATCGCATCGATATGCACATCACCGAGGAACTGAAGCAGTCGGCGATTGCGCGTGCGAAGGCAGGAGTTACCGAGATCGCAGGCCTGAAGGTGCTGAAGACGGAGGCGCTCGACGGCATCAAGTTTTTCCTCGAAAACCCCGCCTGCTCCGGGAAGCCGAACGCGGCAGAGACATGGTTGTTACTTCGCGCCTCGGGGACCGAGCCGCTGCTTCGGGTCTATTGCGAGAGCTGCTCGGTAGAGTCGGTCGCGCAGGTCCTGGCCGCCGCCAAAGCCTTCGTTTTAAGCGGAGCGTAGACATGAGCTATGAGTTAAACGAATTGCCGGGCATGACCGTGATGGGCATCCATACACGTCTCTCGAATGCCGAGCTGAATAAGCTTGGCGATCTATGGCGCAGGTTTCACGCCATGGGCGACCACAAGATCGTTGAAGCGCGGCTGAACGACATGCACTGCTGCGTCTATTGTGAGTACGAGGGCGACCACACGCAACCGTATACGGTGGTGATCGGATGCGAGGTTGCCGAGGGGACGCCTGCGGTTGAAGGCATGAAGGCCGTACGCATCGAGGCAGGGAAGTTCGCCGTCTACAAGCGGCCTTACGAGCGACCGAACCCGGTCTTCGCGACCTGGGAAGAGATCTGGGCAACGCCCTCAGAGGATTTGGACCGCAGCTATCAAGCCGACTTCGATCGTTACGGCGCTGCGGAGGGCATTACGGTGAATGTGGGGGTTCGGTGAAGATTGCAACGCAGGGGCTGCTGTTCGATATGGACGGCGTGCTCATCAGCTCGATCGGTTCGGTGGTTCGCAGTTGGCGCATCTGGACGAAAGAGTACGGCATCCCAGGATGGGAGACGTATGAGGTTCCGCACGGCAAGCGCGCAATCGACATCATCCGCGAGCTTCGGCCCGACCTTGACGAAGCGGGCGTGCTCGCTGGCTTGCGCGAGATTGAAGAGATCGAGATCGTCGATACCGCCGACCTGAAAGTCCTCCCCGGTGCGCGGGAGTTGTTGGAGTCGCTGCCACCGGAGCGCTGGTCGATCGTGACCTCTGCGACGCGTCGATTGCTCCTCGGAAGGCTGGAGGCGGCGGGGCTTCCGATCCCAGCGCACATTATCGCCGCCGATGACGTCGTCAACGGCAAGCCGCATCCCGAGCCTTACATGACCGGCGCGAAGCTGCTGGGATTTGATCCCGCTGATTGCATCGTCTTCGAAGATGCTCCGGCAGGCGTTGGCGCGGGCGTGGCTGCGGGTAGCCGCGTGATTGGGGTGTTGGGGACGCATACCGCTGATGAACTCGAAGCCGCGACGTGGATCGTGCCTTCGCTAGCGGGAGTTGTAGCGCGAAGCACAGCGGATGGGTTGGAAGTGGAGTTCGATGCGGTTTAGGTAACGGACAGTGGCGGCCCCAGAAGCTCCATTCCATAAGCTCTCATCTTCGCCGCGTCGTTGACGTAGGTCGTGCGTCCTCCCGCCGATCTATCCCGCGTGTCGAAGAACTCTTCCATCTTTCCCGCCGGAGCATAGGTGATGAGGAAGCGGCCAGTCGTTTCGCCGACGAAAGCGAATGCGTGGGAGACTTCGCGCGGGCCAAGGATCGAGTCGCCTGCCTTTAAATGATGAAGCTGGGTCCCGACCTCGACGATGTATTCCCCTTCAAGAACGTAGAACCACTCGTCCTGATCGTGGTGCAGATGGCGCGGCGGCCCGCCCTTCTTGGTGTGATGATGCTCCATGGCGAAGAAGTCTCCGCCGCAATCTTTGGAGGAGACCTTGAAGGTGGTCGTGCCGTTGGGAAGGACGCGCTTGAAGTCGTAGCGATCACCACCTGAGAGTACTGGAGCGCTTGCGCCCACGGCCGGGGATGGAACCGCTGTCGAAGCCTGCGCTAAAGCTTCGCGGGAAAGAAGCCCGGAAGGAACTGCCGCGGCGAGGAAGCGAAGAAATGAGCGGCGCTTAAACGTAGTCATCTGTCACCTCGGGAACGTTAGGTTAAGAAGTAGTGGCCCTCAGTCTGAAATGTTGACGATATTTGCTGGCCATTTGGATTGGATACTACTCCACCTAACAGAAGAGGAGAGCCATTGGCTCTCCTCTTCTGCTAGGACAATGATTTGCGAATCATGCAGCCCAGTCGTAGCCCTCTTCTCCATGCTGCGAGAGATCAAGCCCGGTACGCTCGTCCTCTTCGCTCACGCGCAGGCCGATGAGCTTGTCGACGATGAAGAGAATGATCAGCGTGCCGACGATCGAGATCGTCCACGCGATAGCCACGCCGATGAACTGGTTCAGCAATTGACCCTTGTTGCCTTCGAGGAACCCGGTAGCCTTGCCCGCACCGAAGATGGGGTTGATGGCGCTGTTGGCGAAGACGCCGGTAAGGATGGCTCCGAGAGTGCCGCCCGCGCCGTGAACGCCGAAGGCGTCGAGCGAGTCGTCATACCCGAAGATGTTCTTCACCTTCACCACCATCAGGTAGCAGAAGATGCCGGCGATCAGGCCGATCCAGAGAGCGGACATCGGCGTTACGAAGCCAGAGGCCGGGGTGATGGCGACGAGTCCTGCGACCGCGCCGGAGATCGCTCCAAGAGCCGAGCAGCGACCGTTGCGGAGCCACTCTGCCGCGCTCCAGCCGATGGCCGCAGCAGCCGCGCCGAAGTGCGTGGCAACGAAGGCAGACGTAGCAAGCGTCCCCGCACCCAGTGCTGAACCCGCGTTGAATCCGAACCAGCCCACCCACAGCAGGCAGGCGCCGATGAAGCTGAGCACGACCGAGTGCGGCGGCATCGCCGTCTTCGGGTAGCCGAGCCGCTTGCCGAGATAGAGCGCAGTCACCAGCGCCGAAACGCCCGAGGTGACGTGAACCACCGTGCCGCCCGCGAAGTCGAGGCAGGGGAAACGTCCGCCGAGGCTTGCGTTCAACAGGCCACCCTTGCCCCAGACCATGTGCGCCATCGGGCTGTAGATGAAGATCGCCCACAGCACCATGAAGACCAGCATGGCGGAGAACTTCATGCGCTCGGCGAAGGCACCCGTGATCAGCGCAGGCGTAATAATCGCGAACATCAACTGGTAGACCATGAAAGTCTGCAGCGGGATCGTCGCCGCGTATTTGAGATCAGGTGCGAGGCCGACTCCCCGGAGGAAGACGTTATGCAGGCCGCCGATGAAGGCGTTGCCCTCGCCGAAGGCCAGCGAGTAGGTCACCAGAGCCCACAGCACGGTGATGACGCCCATCATCGCGAAGGTCTGCATCATGGTGCCGAGGATGTTCTTCTTGCGCACCAGGCCGCCGTAGAAGAGCGCGAGGCCGGGGCCGCTCATCATCAGCACCAGAGCGGCGCTGACCAGCATCCAGGCGTTGTCGCCAGCAGTCTGCGCGGCGGCGATTGCAGCGGTCTGGTCGGCGGAGGCCTTTTCGAGCGCGGCAAGGCGGTCGGGCTGAGAGGCCGCAGTGCTGGATACCTGCGCCAGCAAAGAACTTCCTGAGAGCATAATTCCCATCACCAAAAGGACAGCGAAACTGCGAAGACCCACACGATACAACTGCCTCATCTTTGAACCCCCATCTTTACAGTCTGGATGAACCACTAAGATACATCTCCACTGCAACTAGCTTGCCTCGAACGGGGAGGCGGGTGCAGACAGTGCAAAAGAAGCAGGGATGTATCTAACTCTACGCGATGGACGCGGTTTGACAAACGTCGGACGCTGTTTTCTAGTCGAGGCATGAGATTCGGCTTGGTGATACTCATCGCGGCGCAGTTCCTGGCGGCCGGCCTCTTTGCGGCTCAGACTACATCCCATGCCCAGCCAGCCGGATCGCATGGTCTCCGCAACGATCAGTACGGTCTCTTCCTGCGTCCGCGCGATGCGAGCAACAGAACCGGCGAACCCATCGTCCTGTATCCGTATCAGCCCTGGAAGTGCATGGCATGGCGGTTTGAAAGCTCGCAGGACGGCGTCCGGCTGATCAATTACTTCACGAGCAAGTCGTTTGAGGTCGACCGAACCTCCGGCAGTAAAGCGCTGGTTCAGGAGCCTGCCTCCGCCGAACAGCGTCAGAATGAGACACTGCACTTCATTCCATTGGGAGGCGATCTTTACGAGATCGAAGTTCAGGGGAACGCGGGCGTCCTTACAGCTGTGGACAGCGACGGTCACGGCGATCTCCGTGTCACGGTCGCGCCCTGGAAGCAGATGCCCTCGCAGAAGTGGCACCTGGTCGATCTGCCTGACCACTTTACGGGGTGATCTAAGTCCGACGTACCGGTGACTACTTGAGGAGAAGAGCTTCGACCCGCTGAAGATCGTCTTCGGTATCGACGCCGACAGTGTCCTGTTCAACCGGGGAGATATAGAGGTTGAAGCCGTTCTCAAGAAGGCGGAGTTGTTCGAGGCGTTCAGTCTGCTCAAGCTGCGACGGAGCCAGAGCCGCGAAATGGTTCAAAGCTGCTTTGCGATAGGCATAGAGGCCGATATGCTTCCAATACGTGGCCGACCCGCTGCCATCCCGGTCATAAGGAATGGTTGCGCGGGAAAAATAGAGAGCTCTGCCATCTAGCGCCGTGACCACCTTCACGGCATTTGGGTTGGCGATGTTCTCCGTCGCACAGACGACCTTCAGCGTCGTGACGTCCACATGCGCCTGGGAGAAAGGTGCGAGCAGCGCGGAGATGTGGCCGGGGGTAAGCATCGGCTCATCGGCCTGGATGTTGACGTAGATTGCCGCGTCGTGGAGCTGGGCGACGGCATGAACCCGGTCCGTTCCGCTGGGAAGGTCGGGCGATGTTCGCTCGAACGGCCAGCCGTTCCTCTCGCACAGGGCGGAGACCTCATCCGAGTCGGTCGCAATCACGATCTCGTCGAGCTGCGGGCAGGCGCGCGCGGCATCGTAGACCCACGCCAGCATGGGCCGGCCGGCAATCTCGCGCAGCACCTTGCGCGGCAGCCGCGTGGAAGCAAGGCGAGCGGGGATGACGGCGAGAGTGCGGGTGGTTGCGCGCATGTGCTTACAGAATATTGACGGCGCGCGCGGCAAGCAGGACGACCGTCGCAAAGGAGATGATCGCCTGGATCATCATCAGGACCTTGGCCCAGCGCGAGAGCACAGGGCAGTCGGTGGGAGAGAAGGCGGTGCTGGTGTTGAAGGCGATGAAGAGGTAGTCGACGAACCCCGGGCTCCAGGAATCTTCGCCCATATCGCGCCGGGCGTCTGGAGCGAGCGTCATCTGCGGAAAGAGAAAGGCCCCGTCGGTGTGTGCTCCGCGCAGGTCGCGCGCATTAGGGCCGCCGCCATCCAGTCGCCAGTACCACGACGCGAAGACGAGGATGTTGGTCAGCCAAAGCGCCGCGGCGGAGCGGAGGAGTTCTCCGGGACTCTCCTTGTGCGCGGGGAGCGCGGCCACAAGCAGCCACAGCGACCAGGCCATATCGAGCGTGATCACGGCGTTGGTGATGTACCCGAGCACCTGGTTCATGGTGTGGTTGCTCATGCGGCGGGCGATGACCGTTGGCACAATCAGCACGACGATGACAACCAGCACCAGCCAGTTTGGGCCGACCGCGAGCGAGTCCGGCAGAGCGAGGCGAAGGCCGCCAATGGCGAAGAGAGCGAGCAGTGCGGGCCATCGCGGCTCGGGGTCGCGCTCCGGGGCGGAATGCATGGCGTGATTTACGGTGTCGCTGACGGAGTGAGCGACCGCCCTGGCGGCGTCGCCGGCGGAGTGTTGCGGCGAACCGGCTTTAGCGGGAGCGTCAGGCATGTCCTCCCATGATGCCCTTGCGGGAGCGGCGCGGCAAGTGGCTGGTTTGAGGCGAGTACCCAGCGGCGAGGGTACAGGTGCCCGCAGCCATTTACCGGGCGCGGTGAATCAAGTATCATCGGAGATGGCCGCAGGGTTATTCCATCCCCCGCGATTGTCGAGGTTCCCGACTTTCACTGCGTCGGGCCGCCTGGCGATCAAGCCCTTTATCCCAACACACCGTGGCGGTGTAGCTCAGATGGTTAGAGCGACGGACTCATAACCCGTAGGTCGGCAGTTCGATTCTGCCCACCGCCACCAAGACTTGAAGAGCCCAAGTGTTCTTGCTCAGGGCTCGCTCATGACAAAAAAAGCACCGGCAGCCCGAAGGCATCACCGGTGCGCTTGATCTTCTGCGGCTGTTGAACTTAGAAGGGCGGCTGCGTATAATCCATTCCATCCAGGTCGGTGATCAGGCCAGGCCCGGTCGGCGTCCAGTTCAGGTTCTGTTGCGTCAGCACGCTCGAAGAGGGCATATCGTGCACGGCGAAGCGCCCAAGCCATCCGAAGTGCGCGTCGGCCTCCTCAGGCTTGATGCTGATTACCGGCACCTTCAGCCCTCGGCCAAGCGCCTCCGCGATTGCCTTCATCGACACGCCCTCTTCGTCTACCGCGTGGAAGATCGCGCCCGGCTCCGCCTTTTCGAACGCCAGGTGGTAGAGACGTGCCACGTCGGAGATGTGCGCCGCAGGCCAGCGATTGCTGCCATCGCCGATGTAGGCAGACACACCTTTCTCGCGAGCGACGGCGGTCACATAGGGGACTAGACCCTGCTTGCGAGTGTCATGCACCTGCGGCAGCCGGACCACCGTGGCGTTCAATCCACGAGCGGTCAGTTCCTTTACCGCTGCCTCCGAGGCCGCGCGCGGATTCCAGGATAAGGTGGGACCGTCCTCCGTCGACGGCTTTCCATCGATGTTGGCTGCGATTGCGGTACCTGAGGTCATGACGAACGGCCGGCTGGAGCCGAGCAATACCTCACCCATCGCCAGAATGGCCTTGTGGTCGTCCTCGCAGTTCTTCTGGAACTGCGAAAAGTCGTGGTTGAAGGCAAGGTGGATGGTGCCGTCCGCCTTGGACGCTCCTTCGCGAAGACTGTCTAGGTCTTCGATATTGCCGTGAAGCACGTCGACTCCCGCTGCTCGCAGGGCCTCGGCACCCGGCTCCGACCGGGTCAAACCCAGCACACTGTGCCCCGCCTCTATCAACTTCGGAATAAGAGCCGAACCGATGAACCCTGTCGCTCCGGTCACAAAAATACGCATGATGATCTCTCCCTTTGCCTTCTCGAATGAGTGGCGGACCTGATCCGGCACTCATAGCTCAATAGATGGGTCGCGAATCGCGGACGATCTATACTGAAAGTCCGTATGATCAGTCCAATCGTCCCAGATTCGCCAGTCTCGCAGTTCGTTCGGAACCCTGATCAGAGGCCCGATCAAAAGATGGACCCGCTCTCTGAAGTGATCTCCCTGCTGAAGCCGCAAAGTTACTCTTCTGGTGGCTTCGCGGTGAGCGGCGACATGGCCATCCAGTTCCCGAAGCACCAGGGAATCAAGTGCTATGCCGTGCTCGCTGGCCAATGCTGGCTGGTATTCGACGATATACCTGGGCCTATCCTGCTGAACGAAGGCGATTGCTTTCTGCTGCCGCGCGGGATGCCGTTCCGGCTTGCGACCGATCTTGCGCTGGAGCCCGTCCACTACACCGTCGCGATCGCCCAGTTCGGCATGCGCAATGAGGCGCCAGGTGTCACCGTCGGAGCGCGGTACATCGCTGGTGGCCACTTCGCGCTGACCGGCAGCCATGCCGAGATGCTGCTTCAGTCGCTTCCGCCCATCGTCCATATTCGCAGCGAATCGGACAAGGCGACGATGCGCTGGTCGATGGAGCGGATGCGCGAGGAGCTCCGCAATCCTCAACCCGGCGGCTCGCTGATCACGCAGCAACTTGCCTGCATGATGCTGGTGCAGGCTCTGCGTCTTCATCTGACGGATACGGCCAGTGCAGGCCAGGGCTGGCTCTCCGCGCTCTCGGACAAGCACATGAGCGTTGCCATCACGAGCATGCACCACGATCCCGGCTATGGCTGGACGCTGCAGTCGCTGGCCGAACGCGTCGGCCTGTCGAGATCGGTCTTCGCTCTGCGCTTCCGCGAAACCGTTGGCAGTACGCCGATGGAGTACCTCACGCGATGGCGGATGGTGCTGGCGACCGACCGCCTGAAGAACTCCTCAGATGGCCTCTCTGCCATCGCGCAGTCGCTTGGCTACGAATCGGAGAGCGCCTTCGGCAAGGCTTTTCGCCGGGTCATGGGATGTTCTTCAAGGCAATATGCGCGGATCACGCCGAACTCCCTTCCAGCGAAGTAGATCCCCCGCTCCGAACTCTGCCATAGACTTAGGGGATGCCACCAAGCAAACGACGGCCTCCTGTATGGCTGATGGGGCTGTCCAATGCCACCTTCGGTCTGGTGGGCGGCTTTATTGTGTTGCCGCTGCCGCAGTTGCTGGCGGCTGAGGGCGTCGGCGTGGCGAAGATCGCGGCAATTAGCGCTGCGTGTCTATCGCCGGGATTTTGGGTGTTCCTGCTGGGGCCGCTGCTCGATCTCAGGTTCAGCCGCCGCTTCTATGCGGGCCTGTTCGCCATCCTGGCTGGGCTCGGACTGGCGTTTGCTGTTGTGATGAAGGCGCACCTGCCCATTCTGGAAGCATCGGTGATGATCTCCTATGCAGCGGCGGTGCTGAGTTCGAACGCGCTGGGCGGGTGGCTGGGGGCGATCCTGCCGCAGGTGGTGGAGGGCGCGCACGACGAGTCGAATCACGAGGCGGTGAGGCTGGGAGCCTGGACGCAGGTGGGGAGCTTCCTTGGCGGCGGCGCAATCGCCGTGCTGGCGGGCGAGTTTCTACGGCTGTTCCCGGTGAGTTTGGCGGCGGTCCTTCTAGGGCTGCTGGTGATGCTTCCGGCGGCGGTGTTTCCATGGATTCCTCTGCCTGTTGAGGCGGATGGGGTGCGGCGGCGGACGGCGGTGGAGAGCTTTGCGGAGCTGTTTCGCGACTTGAAACAGTTGCTGACCCGCCGCGAAGTGTGGTGGATGATGGCGCTATTCCTTGCCCCGACGGGGTCGTTTGCGCTGACCAACCAGCTTGGCGGGGTGGCGCGGGACTTTCACGCCTCGGACGCGTTTGTGAGCCGGATGGGCGGCGCGGTGCTCTCGTTTGCCGGGGCGACGGTTTGCCTGCTGCTGCCGGTCTTCGCCCGGTGGGTCAAGCCGCTGCCGCTCTATCTGACGATCGGGACGGTTGGGAGCCTGTTTACGTTGGGGCTGCTGCTCCTGCCCAAGACTCCGGCGGCGTTTGCCGTCGCGTTTATGGCGGAGAATGTCGTGCAGGCGCTGAGTTTTACTTCCGCAGTGGCGATCTGCCTGTCGACGATCGGGAAGGACAATCCGCTGGCGGCGACCCAGTTCACCCTGCTGACCTCGGCGACAGTGCTGCCGATTCTGTATATGGGTGTGCTGGATGGCCGGGCATACGCGGGGCTTGCCGGAGTGAGTGGATTGACTGGGATGTATTTGTGGGACGGGTGTTTAAGCCTGGTGGCGTGCGCGGTGATGGCGTTCGCGATGTGGCGATGGCCCGTCGTTCGGGCGGTAAAAGCGGATGCTCCCCTTCGCGAAAGATGACAAAGCAAAAGGCAGAATGACGAATTCCGGAGCTAACCGGTGCCCGGCGGGGATAGAATACGTCTAACCTTGACGGGCGCGTGTGCTTGTCCGCGAAGCTGTATCTGGAGATTGCCGCGACTATGCCGAAGACCTCGAAGATCCTGTTGCTTGCTGCCTCTGCTGTTCTTGTACTGACGATCTTCATGGGTGTGAACGCGAGCGGCGTGAGCGCTGCTTCTGACACCGCCCAGGACAGTGCCTACAAGCAGATCAACGTATACAGCGAGGTCTTGCAGCACATCCAGAGCGACTACGTAGTGGAACCGAACATTCCTTCTGTGACGAACGGGGCGCTGCGCGGGCTGCTGGAGTCGTTGGATGCAGACTCGAGCTACCTCTCTCCGGATGACTACAAGCTCTACAAGATGGATAAGGGCGGCAAGGCGCAGGTCGGGATCAACGTCTCCAAGCGCTTTGGCTATGCCAATGTCGTGTCGGTCGTTCCGGGTAGCCCGGCAGACCGAGCTGGTCTCGTGGACGGCGACATTCTTGAGGCGATTGACGGGCACGACACACGCGATATCCCGCTGGCGATCATCCAGAAGATGCTCGAAGGTGCTCCGGGAAGCGCGGTTTCGGTCTCCGTGGTGCGGCAGAAGAAGCCGGAGCCCGAAAAGATCGATATGACTCGCTCGGTGACACAGATTCCCGCGGTGCAGGACGCGATGTATGACGGGTTCAGCATCCTCTACCTGAAGCCGGGCATCCTGGATCACGAGCATGTACAGCAGTTGGAATCGAAGCTGAAGGGTATGCGCGGTGCGGGGAACAAAAAGGTTCTGCTCGACCTGCGCGATGTGGCTGCGGGCGATATGGTCGAGGCGCAGCGTCTGGCGAACTTCCTCCTGAAGTCGGGAACTATCGGCAGCCTTGAAGGGCAGCAGGTGGCGAAGGTTACGTTCACGGCTGATCCGTCCAAGGCAATCGTTCCGGCGGCTCCTGCGGTTGTGCTTGTGAACCATGGTACGGCCGGGCCGGCCGAACTGGTAGCCGCGGCGCTGCTCGACAACAAGCGCGCGGATCTGGTGGGGGAGAAGACCTTCGGCGAGGGAACGCAGCAGAAGACTTTTGAGATGCCGGATGGTTCGGCGCTGATTCTTTCGGTCGCGAAGTACGAGTCGCCTTCGGGGAAGAAGCTTCAGGATGAGGGAGTTACGCCGGGAGTCATGGTAGCTTCGGCGGTCGCGGTGCAGGCGGACGTCGATGACGAAGCGCCTGCGGCACAGCCTATGGGAGCAACTCCCGCTCCGGTGGTGGTGACCAAGCCGCAGGTGACGGTAGATGAGCAGTTGACCAAGGCGCTGGATCTGTTGAAGGCGAAGGCGGCTTAGATCTTTTTAAAGATTTGCCCCCCACCCCTTATTTTGGATATGCGCCTATGTTCTCTGAAATGAGGGAGTTGGCGGTGGCCTTCCGGATAAAGCTCTCATTCCGGGGATGATAGCCCGTGTAAAGAAGCCTGCCGTCTAGAAGATGCGCGTTTTTTTCTATACTGACTTAATTGTAACGAAGCGCGTGGGGTAATTGGGCACATTTCTTCGCGTTCGAGATGGCTCGTAAGTGATTGATAAAATGCGGGTTACTTGAGAAAAATAAAGTCGAGCGCGTGGGTGGGGGCTTGACAGGATTTTCGGGACTGGCATTTTCGGGACTGGTACGCCCCTTGTCGAAGTGATTTGTGGCTGAAAGCTGAAAGCTTATGGGGGCCGTATAGTCGCTCGGGGTCCTTCGACTGCGTCTCTTGCGATGAAGCTGCAAGAGACTTCGCTCAGGACGACGGATCTTTGTCGGATTGGTTTTCGAAGTGACAATTGCGCGGCGGACCCACTGATTGCGGCAGGCCCACTCATCGCAATGGTGCCGCGATGAATGGGGCACAGATTTGTGGCCGGGGAGTTGGTTCCGGAGTGGGTTTCAGACGTTTACGTGTGTTCGAGGGGCGCGGGGTGATCTGCTAGGCTGAAACTGCCGTGTTGAGCCTCTTCCGCAGCCGACCCTCCCGAGATCGTGAAGACGTAGATGACGCCGAAGCAGAGCGTCTGGCTGCGCTTGAGGCGCGGTGGGAGGCCGAGACGCAGGCCGACCGCGAACGGGAGCTCGAAGAGAAGCGAAAGAATGGGTGGGAGCCGCCGAAGAGCCACAAGGCCGTGGCGCGGGCTACGTTCAGTGTGTTGTTGCTGCTGTCGGCTCTGTTTGGGGTGATGTGTGGGTTGATGCTGGTCTACTCGGTCGACCTGCCGCAGATCGACGACCTGGTGAAGTACCGCCCGAATACAACCACCACGCTCTACGATGTCCACGGTCGTGCGTTTGGCAGCTTTTCGCTGGAGCGCCGGGTGGTGGTGCAGTATGCCGATATCCCGGTCAATCTGCGGGACGCGATCATCTCGATTGAAGACAAGAGCTTCGAACGGAACTGGGGAGTAAACCTCTTCCGGGCGGTGGGTGCGGCCTATCGCGATCTTCATGCCAAGGGGAGGGCGCAGGGGGCTTCGACGCTGACCATGCAGTTGGCGCGGAACCTGTTTCTCTCGTCAGAAAAGACATACGGCAGAAAGCTGCAGGAGGTGCTGCTCTCGATGCAGATCGAGCGACGGTTTACCAAGGAGCAGATCTTTACGCTGTACGCCAATCAGATCTACCTGGGACGCGGAACGTATGGATTTGAGGCGGGGAGCGAGTTTTACTTCAGCAAGCATGTGAAGGACTTGAACCTGCAGGAGGCGGCTTTGCTGGCGGCGCTGCCGAAGGGGCCGGAGGCGTACTCGCCGCTGCGCTATCCAGAGAAGGCGCTGAAGCGCAGAAATCTTGTCTTGAGCGAGATGCTGCATGACAAGAAGATCACCGCGGATCAGGCGAAGGCTGCGGAGGCAGCGCCGCTGGGGCTGCGGATCGAGACGCCTTCGAACAATGTCGCTCCTTATTTTGTGGAAGAAGTTCGGCGACAGCTGGAAAAAGAATATGGCGTCGAAGAGGTGCATGGAGCGGGGCTGCGGGTTGATACGACGCTTGATCTGGATCTGCAAGCGGTGGCGAATAAGGCGGTGCTCGATGGCACGGCAACCTACGAACGGCGGCGCGGGTGGCAGGGGCATCTGCTGAACGTGGTGCTGGCAGGGCTTGATCCTGACCTCTACAAGCATCCGGACTGGGCGCAGCCCGTGATCGAAGGGACGTATGTGCATGGTCTGGTGGGCGAGGTGGCCGCGGACCATGTCATCGTGAAGATGGGCGCTCGGCGGGCGGTGTTGAAGCAGGCGGACTGGGCGTGGACACAGTTTCCGACGGCGGACAGCTTTCTGCGCACCGGCGACCTGGTCTACGTGAAGGTAGACAAGGTGCTGCCGGATGGCGGGATGCACGCGCTGCTGGAGCAGGACTCGGGCGCGCAGGCGTCGATGATGGCGATCGACAATGTGAACGGCGAGGTGCTGGCGATGGTGGGCGGCAGGGACTATGCACTCTCGCAGTTCAACCGGGCCACGCAGGCGCTGCGGCAGGTAGGGTCATCGTTCAAGCCGTATGTGTATACGACGGCGGTGGAGGCGGGAGCAAAGCCGACCGACATTGTTGTGGACGGCCCGACCTCCTTCTACACGCCGAACGGGCCCTACACGCCGCATAACTATGAGGGCGACTACAAGGGCGCGATGACGCTGATCAACGCGTTTGCGGAGTCGCGGAATATCCCGGCGCTGAAGCTGGCGGCCAAGGCGGGAATAACGAAGGTCATCGAGACGGCGCACCGGTTCGGGGTGACAAGCAACATCCCGGCGTTTCTGCCGGTGGCGATCGGGTCGGCGGACATCACGCTGGCGGAGCAGGTGGGAGCCTACAGCGTCTTTCCGAACGATGGGATCAGGATTGAGCCGCACTACATCCGACGCGTGACGCAGGCCGATGGGCAGCCGATGCACGAGATTGAGGTGCAAGTGAAGGAAGTGATCTCGGTGGACACAGCGCGGACGATGATGCAGTTACTGCGGGCTGTTGTTGCGTATGGGACGGGAGCCGCGGCGAGGCAGTTGAACCATCCACTGGGCGGCAAGACGGGGACGACCAACAACTATACGGACGCGTGGTTCGTGGGCTTCTCGCCGGGTGTCACCTGTGGCACATGGATTGGATTCGACGATCGGCAGTCGCTTGGCGAGAAGGAGACCGGAGCGAAGGCGGCGCTGCCCATGTGGATGGACTTTATGCGGGCAGTGATTGCGACGCGGCCGGATGAGGTCTTCCCCAGCGAGGGAGCGCCGAAGAAGCAGCTGGAAGTACCGGTGGGGACGGATGCTCCAAAGCCGGTGAGGAAGGCGAAGCCTGTGGAACCGGATGCGGATGAGGACCAGGATGCTCCGGCGGCTGCTGCTGGAACGTCGGTGATGCCTGCGGATGCAGCTCCGGAGGATGCGGCTGAGACCCCGGGAAAGCCTAAGACTATACCGCATTAGAGGCGGAAGAACGCCCTACGCGGGCGGCGGTCACTTCGTGACGTGTATACCGCTTCACGTGGTGCTCCCGCTGGTCGCAACCGGGAGGGGCTCGCGAAGCCCAATACGAGTCACGAAGTGACCGCCGCCCGCGCAGGGCGCCCGTCCGGCAGGACAGTCTTTCCCAGGCTCTTACACAGAGAGAAGTAGCGCTTGGCGCGGGCGACATCGAGGCCGATCTGGGTGCGGAGGGCTTCGGGGTTGGGCCACTTTATCTCTGGCCGGAGACGGTGAAGGAAGGCGAGACGGATGGGAGTGCCTTCGTCGAGGTCGATGGGGTGGAAGTTGAGGATGTGGGTCTCGACGGTGAAGTCAGGCGTTCCCGGAACGTGGCCGAAGGTGGGCCGGGTGCCGACATTGGTGACGGCGTCGAAGGTCTCGCCATCGATGGTGATCTGGGTGATGTAGACTCCGGCGGCGGGAAGGAGTTCCGCGTAGTCGGCGAGGTTGATCGTCGGGACGGTGTATTTGGTGCCGTAGCCTCGGCCTGAGGCCGGGGTGCTGACGATGCTGAAGGGGCGGCCGAGGAGCGGGCGGGCGCGGTGAACCTCGCCTGCGGCGATGAGCTTGCGGATGCGGCTGGAGGAGACGGCCTCGCCGCGCAGAACGCTGGGGCTGTAGGTCTTGACGGCGAAGTTAAGGTCGCGGCCTAGCTGTTCCAGACCGTCAATTCCGGCTTCGGCATTGTGGCCGAAGCGGAAGTTTTCGCCCTCGTGGACCTCGACGACGTGGAGGGCGTCGCGAAGGATGGTCGAGGCGAAATCGCGGGCGGTGAGGCGGGAGAGTTCGAGGTCGAAGGGGAGAACGAAGGCGGCGTCGATGCCGGTGGCGGCGAGGAGCGCTAGCTTTTCTTCGAGCGGGGTGATGAGCGTAAGGTTGGTCTGCTTACCGAGGACGCGGGCGGGGTGGGGATCCAGAGTAATCGCAAGCGATGTGGCTCCGAGAGCCGCTGCGCGGGCGATAACTTCAGCGATGACCCACTGATGGCCGCGGTGGACGCCGTCGAAGTTGCCGATGGTGGCGACGGTGGGGCCTAGATCGGAAGGGAGTTCGGCGAGGCTGCGGTAGATCTTCATGCCGTCCCCTGGAGTTCGGTTGCCGACCCACTCATCGCGATACGGCTGCGATGAATGGGGCACAGAGTGTTCGTTCGAGGCGCAGAAAAGAGCATGTTCATGCGGATGGTTCCGATTTCAGGTCGAAGCCCAGCTTGAGGCCGTCGTAGGCGAGGCGCACGTGTGGCGGGAGAGTGGCGTCGGTAGTGGCGTGGTCGAGGTCGTGGCCCATGTGGGTGAAGAAGGCTCGTTTTGGCTTGAGCTGCTCGACGATCCTGAGGGAGTTTTCGACATTGGAGTGCGTCGGATGCGGCGTGATGCGGAGGGCGTCGAGAATGAGGATGTCTAAATTCTGGAGCTGCGCCATGCTTGCTTCCGGGATGGAGCTCATGTCCGTCAAGTAGGCTGCGGAGCCGAAGCGGTAGCCACTGATGACAAGGTTGCCGTGGTTGACGGGAATGCGTTGGAAGCTGGCTCCAAAGAGGTGGATTGCCTCGTTCTCCTTGAGGCGATTGAGTGCGACGCGGGCTATGGTGGTGCCTCGGGTGGGCGGGCGGAAGGTGTAGTCGAAGATGCGCTCGATGACGGCGGCGGTCTGTTCGTCGACGTAGAGGGGGAGGGGGTCGACGAGCGCGAAGGTGAGCGGGCGAAGGTCGTCGAGGCCGAGGATGTGGTCGGCGTGGGGGTGGGTGTAGAAGACGGCGTCGACGTGGGTGACGCGCTCGCGGATGGCCTGGGCGTGAAAGTCCGGGCCGGTGTCGATGAGGACGGCGTGGTCGGCACCTTCGCTATGCCAGGCGATATGGACAGACGGACGCGTGCGGCGGTTGCGCGGGTCTCCGGCGGGCGGCGGCGTGACGGCGGATGTGCAGACAGCGCACCCGCACCCCAGCGTGGGGACGCCCATCGAGGTGCCGGTGCCGAGGAAGGTGAGTGTGGCGTTCATTCAGGGAGAAAGGTCAAGAGAGAAGGGAGAACAGGAGAGCTAGCGGACGATGCTGGGGCCGAAGCCGGGGGTGCCGGGTGCGGGTGGCTGGGGTTTCTGAGCGTTGCGAGAGAGTGCCTGGGTGATGTCGAGGAAAGCCAGGCGGAGCTCGAAGAGGGCGCTGTCGATGAGTTGCTGTTCGTCCAGGGTCAGGCTGGCAGTGGTCTTATCGGCGATGACGGTGAGCATGTCAATGCTCTGACGCGCGCCGAGCAGGTCGACCTGCGGCTTCTGGCCTTCGGGGGTGTTGCCGCCGAGCTGCATGATGGCCGTCATGTAGACGGATTGGACGAGGCGCTCGAAGGTCATCTTCGGGAGCTGCTCCATGCCAGGGTTGGCGGAGCGGATGGCGATGTCGAGGCGCTCGGCGGTGGCGTCGAAGGCGATGCGAGACTGCTCCATCTGCTCGGCGGTGGGGGCTGGCGGGGCATTTGGGTCTTCTTCGGCGAAGTCGCTGGCGGAGGCCTCGGGTGCGGCGGCGATGGGCTGCGGTGATTCGGGCTGCGGAATGACGCGGGCGCTTGATTCTTCGGGGGCTGGAGCGGGAGGGACTACGGGGCGGATCTTTTCAGGGGAGGGGTCGGCGTCGGGGCGGGGTTCGCCGTCGAGGTTGAACTTGCGGCGGTCGGTGATGACGAAGGGCTTGTTCTGCTCGGACATGATTTCTCTTTCGGGAAAGGCTTGATGATGCTGTGTGAAGCATGACGAGTCCAGCGCGTGGACTTATTGGATTCGATGAAGTGTTCTGCTCCATCGAGTGTCGCTGAAGAAGTGAAGAAATTCGTGAACTGTGGACTGCGCTTGTGTGGCCAAAGAGGGATCGGTGTCGCTCACTTCCGGAACGTTGATCGACCAGTAGACAAGCAGGGGACGGCCGATGATGTTTTCGCGGGGAACGAATCCCCAGTAGCGGCTATCGATGCTGTTGGTGCGGTTGTCTCCCATGGCGAAGTACTTGCCGGGCGGGACGACAATGTCCTCGCCTTCGATGGCAGAGGGAATTGCGAGCGACCACTGTGCTGAGACCTCCGGTTCGCTGTCTGGGGCGACTGATGGGAAGTCATTCACGTACGCATCGTAGGGGCGGCTTTGATCGGGTTTTGCTACGTAAGCCTCGCTCTGGGCAACTCCGTTGAGGAAGACGACGCCGTTGCGAAGGTGGATGCGGTCGCCAGGGATGGCGATCACTCGCTTGACGAGATTCATATGGGAGCCATTCTCTTCGAGGGGCTTGTAGAAGACGATCACGTCGCCCCGCTTCACCTCGCGGTATGGCAGGAAGGACGCTCCTTTTGTGGCGGGAGCCAGCATCTCGCGGTCGGCCAGGACGTGATCGCCTACAAGCAAGGTGCTCGCCATGGAGGATGACGGGATGAAGAAGTTTTGAAAGATGTAAGTGATGGCGAAGAGCCAGACTGCGGCTATTGTCAGGTAAGAAGCGATGAAGCTCAAGCCGCTTTCGCTTGCGCGGGGATTTTTCGCTGCCTGTCGTTCAGCCATCTCTTAGACGTTCCTTTCGGGGATCGTAACTGGGGTGGTGATGGGCTTTGCGGTACCGCCGGGATAGGTGACGGTCAGATTGCGTTCGAGAGCTTCGCGGCGGATGTAGCCCAAGGCCAGGTTGATGGGACCGGAGGCTAATGGGATGGCAGCTGCGCTGGTGAGCTCTCCGACAGCTTTGCCGTCGGCTTCGAGGATGGCACCGGCGACGGGGAGCTCACCTGCGAGCTGAAAGGCGTGGAAGGTGCGGTGGACGTTGCCTCGCGAGCGGATGCGCTCGACGATCTCCTGGCCAAGGTAGCAGCCTTTGGCGAAGTGCAGGGCGCGGGGCTGCGCGGTCTCCTGCGGCAGTTCCTTGTCGCGGATGTCGGTGCCGTAGAGCGGCGTGCCTTCGAGGATGCGGAGGTGGTTGAGGGCTTCGTCACTGACGAGTGTCGCGCCGCTGGCGACGAGGGCTTCAGTCAGCTGGGCGACGGTATCTGCTGATTCGGACCAAAGCTCGAAGCGTGGGACCAGAGGACTATAAGCATGGAGGACGGCGAGCTTATGGCCCTTCCAGTCGTCGATTGCCGTGAAGTGCAGCGGGGCAACATCGTCTGTCGCGATGCCGATGGTAGCAAGTGTGGATGCGGCCTGTGGACCGGCGATGACGAGGCCGAAGCTGGAATGCTGCGCAAGTTCGACATCGTCCATGATGATGAAGCGATCGAGGAGCTCGATGAGCGCGGGAACGCGGCCTGCTGCGGTTCCGAGCAGGATGCTTTTGTCGAGCGCTAGCGCTACGGCGTCGCCCTGGATTCTGCCCTGCGAACTTAGGAAGAAGTTGTAATTAAGCTCGCCGGATGAAAGCGCCTGGATGGAGTTCGTGGTCATCCCGTTGAGCCAGCGGACGCGATCGTCGCCGGTGACCTTAATCCAGCCAATGCTCGACAGCGGCGCTACGGCAGAGGATTCAAGCAGCGCGGTGAACTGCTGCTGCGCGGTGGCGGATTGTGCGGGCGGGAAGGCGATAGCAGTCATAAGTAATTACACGACCGGACACGCAGGAAAGACACTGCGTACACTGATTATAGCGACTGATGCGGAGGGTTATGGCTGGGTTGAAGCTGGGTGGACGGTGGGCGGCGAAGGTGGGATTCGTTCTGATTACTGCGGTGGCGACCGCCTCGGCTTCCGATAAGGACAAGAAAGACGCGACCACGGGCGAGACCCGGATGACCAAGGATCAGGCGAAGGAGCTGTTCAAATCCGTCGACGACATCCTGGCGTTCGCCAGCAAGGACTCGAAGCTGCCGATCGAGCACAGCGTGAAGCGGACTTTGATCTCGCGCGACGAGGTAAACAAGTTTCTGCGCGAGCGCTTCGACAAGGACGAGAGCACCAAGCGCCTGGAGCGGTCTGAGATTGTGCTGAAGAAGTTTGGTTTGTTGGATCGCGACTTTCATCTGCAGACGTTCCTGGTCTCGCTGCTGACGGAGCAGATCGCCGGCTACTACGACGACAAGACGAAGACGGTGAACCTGCTGGACTGGATCGCGCCGGACGAGCAGAAGTCTGTGCTGGCGCATGAGTTGACGCACGCGCTGCAGGACCAGAAGGTGGACCTGTCGAAGTGGTCTGAGGTCGGCGCAAAGGGAATTGCGAAGACGAGTGCGGAGGACAGTGAGCATATCCGGAACGACGAGGGCGATACGGCGCGCGAGGCTGTGACCGAGGGTCAGGCGATGGCTGTCTTTGTTGATTACGGGTTGAAGGACTCCGGCAAGACGATCGCCGACGCGCCGGAGATGGGGCCGAAGTTGAAGGAGATGACGGAGGACACGGGTGGATCACCGCTGCTGGCGCGGGCTCCGCTGCTGTTGCAGAAGTCGCTGCTGTTTCCGTATGGCGATGGGTTGGCGTTTGAGCATCGCGTGCTGGTGAAGGCCGGAAGGGATGCGGCGTTTGCGGGTGTGCTGGCGCGACCGCCCTCGTCCAGCTTCGAGATTATTCATCCGGATGCGTATCTCGCGCATACGCCGGTGCCGGTGCTGCGGATGCCGGATATTCATCCTCTGATTGATGCCGAGTACACGCCGTATGACGAGGGCGTGATGGGCGAACTGGATGTGCGGATCATTGCGGAGTTGTTTGGCGGCCAGCAGATTGCGGCTGCGCTTTCGCCAGCGTGGAAGGGTGGCATCTACTATGCGGCGCAGCGCAAGAGCGCCACGGCAGCGCAGAAAGAGACACCGTCTTCGCTGGGGATCTTCTACTACTCGAAGTGGGAGAACGAGGATTCGGCGCGGTCGTTTATGCGGATCTACTCGGGGCAGCTTGCGCGAAAGTATTCGGGGCTTAAGCGGCGCGAGAAAGACGAAAAAGGCGACGAGGAACAGGTTTATTCGACCAACGAAGGCGATGTGCTGATAGCGCTAAAGGACGACCAGGTGTTTGTGGCCGAGGGCTTCGATCTGGCGCTGGCGCGGAAGCTGCGGGATAGCGTGGAAGAGGTTCAGTCGAGCGGGCCGCTACAAGTGGCGTCTACGCAGGAGATAGGCCCGGCGATGTCTTTGGTGCATGTAATGGGGCAGTTTGGCGTGATGAAGGCGGCGCTGGCCGGACGATATACTCACTGACGGGTCCTTAAACAAAGAGCAAGAGAGTCAGAACGGAGCAGAAGAATTGCAGAAGGCTGAGATTGGCATCATTGGCGGGAGTGGCTTGTATGCCATGCCCGGGTTGACGAACGTGCGTGAAGAGAGCTTTGAGACACCGTTCGGAGCGCCTTCGGACGCATTTATTCTGGGCGATTTGGGCGGTCGTAGCGTGGCGTTCCTGGCGCGACATGGACGCGGGCATCGCATCCTGCCGAGCGAGTTGAACTTTCGCGCGAACATCTACGCGATGAAGATGCTCGGCGTGGAGCGGATTCTTTCAGTGTCGGCTGTGGGGTCGCTTAAGGAAGAGCACAAGCCTACGGACTTCGTGATTCCAGACCAGTTCATCGACCGCACGTTTGCGCGCATAGGGACGTTCTTCGGCGACGGTATCGTGGGTCATGTGGCCTTCGGCGATCCGGTATGCTCGACCGTCCGCAGCGTGTTTGAGAACGCCTGCGCCGAGGTTGGTGTTGTTGGGAAAAACGGCGGGACTTATGTGTGCATGGAGGGGCCGCAGTTCTCTACGCGGGCGGAGTCGAACCTGTACCGTAGCTGGGGCGCTGACGTGATCGGCATGACGAATCTGCAGGAGGCCAAGCTGGCTCGCGAGGCGGAGATTTGCTATGCCACGCTCGCAATGGTGACCGACTACGACTGCTGGCGCGAGGGTCATGATGACGTGACCGTGGACCAGGTGGTCGCGGTGCTGCACCAGAATGCCGATAACGGAACGAAGGTTGTGAAGGCGGCGATTGCGGCGATGCCCACGGAGCGCAAGTGCGCTTGTGCGGATGCGCTGAAGTATGCGATTTTGACGGACAAGAAGGCGATTCCGGAGGCGGCTAAGGAGCGGCTGGGATTGTTGCTGGGGAAGTATTTGTAACTTTTGGAATTGCAATTAGAAAGAGAGCTTGATGTCGATACTTGTAGTTGGTTCGGTGGCGTTTGATTCGATTGAGACTCCTTCCGGCAAGAGGACAAAGATCCTGGGCGGGGCGGCGACGCACTTCGCGCTGGCTGCGAGCTACTTTACGGATGTGCGCGTGATCGGGGTCGTCGGAGAGGACTTTACGGCGGAGCACGAGGCGGTCTTCGAGAAGCGCGGGATTGATACGGAAGGTATCGAGCGCGCAGACGGGCTGACTTTTCACTGGACCGGCGAGTACAGCGGCAGCCTGAACGAGGCGAAGACGCTGGGTACAGATTTGAATGTGTTCGCGACGTTTGCGCCAAAGATTCCCGAGCAGTATAAGGACAGCGAGTATCTTTTCCTGGCGAACATCGACCCGGTGCTGCAACTGCAGGTGCGCCAGCAGATGCCGGATGTGAAGCTGGTCTGCGGCGACACGATGAACTACTGGATCGCCGACCATCGCGCGAACCTGGACAAGGTGCTTGCGGTGTTGGACGTGTTGCTGATCAACGATGGCGAGGCGCGCATGATCTCTGGTGAGCACAACCCGGTCAAGGCGGCGGAGAAGGTGATGGCGTTGGGGCCGAAGTCGCTGGTGGTGAAGCACGGCGAGTATGGAGCGACGGGCTACTTCAGCGAACGCGCGTTTGGTGGGAAAGCTTCACGGCCCTTCCGTGCGCCGGCGCTTCCGTTGGGCGAGGTGGTCGATCCGACCGGGGCTGGCGACTCGTTTGCCGGTGGATTCTATGGCTACATTGCGTCGCAGCCGGAGCTCACACCTGCGGTCTTCAAGACGGCGATGTTCTACGGCGGCGTGATGGGCTCGTTCGCGGTGGAGCGGTTTGGAACCGACCGGCTCGCTTCGGTGACCAGCGAAGAGATCAATGAGCGGTTCGAGCTGTTCCGCGAGATCTCGCATCTCGAAGACGCGTTGGCAGGAGCCTGAGCTTGCGACGTAGACGAACCTCGAGCGCACGGCAGAGCCTGATCCGGGCTGTGTCGGAGTCATCCAATGTTGATTCGAATGTGATTGCTCCCGCGACGCGGCAGGAGACAGTACCGATCGCGTTGATGGCGGTGGTGCTCGGCTTCATGGCGTTGCTGATTTGCTTCACTCGCGGTTACGTATTGCTGTATGGCGATGCGGTGGCGCACCTGGGGATTGCGCGTAGGATTCTGGACTCGCGGGCGCCGGGGCTGTCGCAGTTGGGTGGAGTATGGCTGCCGTTGCCTCACCTGTTGATGCTGCCGTTTGTGCAGCGAATGTTGTGGTGGCAGACCGGACTGGCCGGGTCATGGCCTTCGCTGATTTGTTTCATCATCGGCGCGGCGGGGTTTTACCGGCTGGCGCGAAGGATGCTGGTGCCACGGTGGGCTTTCGCTGCGACCGTGTTTTATCTACTGAACCCGAATCTTCTTTATCTGGCAACGACGGCGATGACGGAGCCGTTGTTCCTTGCGCTGTTGATCTGGCTGACGCTGCTGACGATGGAGTGCGTGGACGCGATCGACCGCATCGACGATGCGCCGTTGAAGGAACGCGCGGCGCGGGCGAAGGCGATTGGGCCGAAGCTGTTGGTGATCTCGCTGTTGATCTTCGCTGCGGTGATGACGCGGTACGACGGATGGATTGCAGGCGCGGTGGTGTGGTGCGTGCTCACGCTGAAGATCGTGAGGACTCGGAAGCTCTTCGCGAAGGTGACGCCGGCATTCCTTCTGTTCACGGTGATTACAGTGGCTGGGCCGGTGCTGTGGCTCTGGTACAACCAGCACTTCATGCACGATCCGCTGGACTTCATGCGTGGGCCTTACTCTGCTGCCGCGATCGATAAGAAGACATCTCCGCCGGGAGCGAAGCACTATCGCGGATGGCATAACCCCGGATGGGCGCTGCTGTTCTATACGCGAACGTCGCAGGTAGATGCTGCGATGTGGGAGACGGGATTTCTGCTGCTGGCGGGGGCAGTGGCGGGGCTTTGGTTGACGCTGCGCAAAGGCTTTACCGGAGCGCAGCGGGCGGCGACGCTGCTGTGGATGCCGATACCGTTTTATGTCTACTCGGTGTCGTATGGGTCAGTGCCGATCTTCATCCCGCAGCTTTATCCGCACTCGTTCTATAACTCGCGGTATGGGATGGAGATGCTGCCGGGGCTGGTGCTTTTCGCGTTTATCGCGATCGCTGCGCTTGATGTGTACCTGAAGATCACGAAGCCTGAAGTCTCGAAGTGGCTCCCTCGCGCCGGGATCGCGCTGGCCGTGGTGAACTGCGTGGTGATGACCCTGACGATTCCACTGGTGCTGAAGGAAGGTATGGTCAACGCGACGACGCGGCAGGCATTCGAAACGTCGGTTGCGCGGCAGATAGAGTCGTTCCCGGTGGGCGTGCCGATCCTGATGACGAATGGCGACCACATTGGAGCGCTGCAGCAGGCTGGGATTCCTCTGAAGCAAACGATCAATGAGGGCGAGTGGTACAGCTGGAAGGCGGCGCTCGACGCTCCGGCTGAGAAGGCGGACTACGTGGTCGCGATCGCTGGCGACCCCGTGGACATGGCTGTGCATAAGCATCCGGAGAACCTGACGGAGCTGACGGTGCTTTGTACGACGGGGCAACCGTGCGCTCGGATCTACAAGTCGGATGTGTGGAAGCCGTAGTTCCTCAAACTCCCACATCTCAGGGGCGAGATGTGGGGCACCCGCATTTGTGGCCGTCCCACTCATCGCGATGAGACCGCGATGAATGGGGCACAGAGCTCTCTGGTCAGGATGACGGGGTTGGGTGGGCTGGAAGTAGAATCGTTTGAGCATGTACGCGCCTAGTTCTTATCACTTCAGCGATATCGATCAGTTGCTGCTTTCGAGCGGAACCGCCAAGCGATTGCTTCTGGCGTGCGCTCTCGGCGGCGTGGTGGGAATCGAGCGGGAGTGGCGGCATAAAGCGTCCGGGCTGCGGACGAACATACTGATCTGCATGGCCTGCGCGTTCTTTACACTGCTGTCGGCTGTGCTCGCGGGTGAGGGCAACCCAGACAAGGGACGCGTTGCCGCGAACATCGTGCAGGGGATTGGGTTTCTTGGCGCTGGTCTGATTCTGCACACTCGGAATCGGGTGCTGGGGTTGACCAGCGCGGCGAGTGTCTTTGCAGTGGCTTCGATTGGGATGGCGTGTGGGGCGGGCCTCTATCTGGAGGCGGTGCTGGCTACGGTCATCGTGCTGTTTGCGTTGCAGTTGGTAGGAGCGCTTGAATCGAAGCTCGGATGGAAACACTTCCCGATGCTGTACGAGGTACGTGGGACCGACCAGACGAAGATCTATGTAGCGATTTTGAGCGTGCTGGACCGGATGGGCGTCCGCATGAACGTGATCGACAAGGACAGCGTGGCGGAGCTCGAACGTGTCACGTTTATCGTGAACACGGATCGTAAGCGGCATGCTCAACTGCTGGCAAATTTGAAGATTGCGGATGCTGCGGACTCTGTAATTGCATTTCAGGATGAAGAGGAAGAGTAAGTGATGGATTTTGTGAAGGCCCATGCGTGTGGGAATGACTTTTTGATTCTGGAAGAGGCTGTGGCACAGCGGCGTCATGCGGAGCTTGCAAAGAAGCTATGTTCGCGGAACACGTCGATTGGCGC
The DNA here is from genome assembly GCF_014203275.1 of Granulicella aggregans. Taxonomy (GTDB): domain Bacteria; phylum Acidobacteriota; class Terriglobia; order Terriglobales; family Acidobacteriaceae; genus Edaphobacter. The sequence goes on along the minus strand of NZ_JACHIP010000001.1, from coordinate 663,444 downwards.
GGATGGGATTGAGTTTCTGGAGCGGCGTGCGGGCGGGGAGTTCTTCCTGCGCCTGTTCAATGCGGACGGCAGCGAGGCGGAGCTTTCGGGCAATGGAACGCGGTGTGTGGCCGCGTGGCTGGCGCAGAGCGAGGGACTGACGCAGGTGACGCTGGGCACGCATGCCGGCAAGCGGGCTTGCACGGTGATTGAGGCAAGCGATCCGGTGTACACGATTGAGAGCGAGATGGGCGTGCCCCGGGTGATGGCGCGGGCGATCGATCTGCCCGGCGTGGGGATCGTCGAAGGCGCGATGGTGAACGTGGGCAATCCGCACTTTGTCTTGTTTGTGCATACGGACGACTTCAGCGCGCATGGCATGAGCTGGCAGGAGCTTGGAGCGAAGATCAGTACCGACCCGATGTTTGCGCACGGGACGAATGTGGAGTTTGTGAAGGTTCTGTCGAAGAGCGAGATTGAGTTTCGGATCTTCGAGCGCGGTTGCGGTCCGACGACCTCTTCAGGGACGGGGACTTGTGCTTCTTCTTCGGCGGCAATGGTGCTGCGTGGGGTGGATCGCGAATTGACCGCAATTGCGCAGGGCGGAGCGCAGCGGACGGTGTGGCCAAGCAATCAAGAGGTAATGCGGCTGACTGGGCCGGCGGAGATTATCTGTGCGGGCAAGGTGGCGGGGCTGTGATCCTTCCCAAGGCGCTGAAGCCGGGGGCGCGGCTGGCGATTGTCTCGCCGGCGAGCGCGGCGAAGGTGGAGCTGGTTGAGGCAGGGATGGCCCGGCTGCGCGGGATGGGGTATGAGCCGGTGCTGATGCCGCATGCGCTGGCCCGGGGGCCGCTTTATTACGCTGGCCCGGTTTCGGAGCGAGTTGCTGATCTTCATACGGCGTTCGCAGACACGAGCATCGATGGAATCGTGTGTACGCGGGGCGGATGGGGCTCCGCGGAGCTACTGCCTTATCTCGATGCGGAGCTGATCAAGGCGAATCCGAAGGTGTTTGTCGGGTATAGCGACCATACCTCGCTGCATATCTGGATGAGGAAGTTTGCCGGGTTAGTGACGTTCCACGGGCCGATGGTCGCGGCAGATTTTTCGCGGGCGGACGGGGCGGATGTGGCCAGTTGGAATGCTGCGATCTGCGGTGGCGGGGCTTGGTCGGTGGGTACGGCGGAGGGGCTGCGGGTACTGAAGCCTGGGGTGGCCGAAGGCGTCTTCGATGGCGGATGTCTGTCGATCTTCGTGGAGTCGCTGGGGACGCCGTATACGCCGGAGGCTTCCAACGGGATTCTGTTTCTGGAGGACATCGGGACGAAGCCATATCAGTGGGACCGGCAGTTGCTGCATCTTCGTTACGCCGGCCAACTGGATCGCGTGAAGGGGATTGTTCTGGGGGATATGACGCAATGCGTTCCGGCGGAGGAGCAGGATTTGCTGGAACGCGCGATCCTTCACGCGCTGTGGGATTTTGCGGGGCCGGTGGGGATTGGGTTGCGGAGTGGGCATGTGGGGGCGGGGAACTTGACCTTGCCGCTCGGGGTCGAGTCGAGGCTGGATTTGAGTGCCGAGGCGAGGCTGGACTTTTTCGGGGCGGTTTCGTAGAGGTAATGTCCTGCCGGACGGGCCCGCTGCGCGCGGGGCGGTCACTTCGTGACTTGTATACCGCTTCGCGTTGCCGCCGGTGCTTTATTCTTGAGTTAACAGCTCATGTATACGACCGACGGTACGGCTTCAAAGCATATTCATTTGATCGGCATCTGCGGCACAGCGATGGCTTCGCTCGCCGGGATGCTCCAGCAGCAGGGGCACCGGGTGACGGGGTCAGATGCGGCGGCTTATCCGCCGATGAGCGATCAGCTGCGGACGATGGGGATTCATGTGGCCGAGCCTTATGCTGCGGCCAATCTCGCCCCGAGGCCAGACCTGGTGGTGGTGGGCAATGCGATCTCTCGGGGCAATGTTGAGCTGGAGCATGTGCTCGATGTGCGGATCCCTTTCTGCTCCATGGCCGCGCTGCTGCATGATGAGTTCATCGCGGGGCGGGAGTCGCTGGTGGTTGCAGGGACGCATGGCAAGACGACCACGACGAGCATGCTGGCGTGGATCTACGAGGTTGCATCGCGCACGGATGCGCGGTTTTCTCCGTCATTTCTGATCGGTGGCGTGGCGGAGAACTTTGGCGCCAGCTTCATGGTGCGGTCGATTGAGGGCGACGCGAGGCCGCCCTTCCTGATCGAGGGCGATGAGTACGATACGGCCTTCTTCGATAAGGGGCCTAAGTTTCTGCACTACTTTCCTGACGCCGCGATTCTGACGCATGTCGAGTTCGACCATGCGGATATCTATGTCGATCTTGAGGCGGTGAAAACGGCGTTCAAGCGGCTGGTGAATCTCATCCCGAGACGCGGGCGGCTGGTGGCCTTTGATGGCAGCGAGAATGTGACGGAGTGTGTGACGAAGGCGTTCTGCTTTGTCGAGCGATATGGGCTTGATCCCGAATCCTACTGGCGGGTCTCAAGATTGCGCCACGCGGGCAGCGTTAGTTCGTGGCGGCTGGATCGAGGCGGGGAGTTCTTCGCCGATCTGACTCTGCCGATGGCCGGTGAGCACAATGCGATGAATGCGACGGCAGCTGCGGCGCTCGCGGCCGGACAGGGCATTCCGGCGAAGGCGATCGTGGAGGCACTGGCGACCTTCCGCAGCGTGAAGCGGCGGCTGGAGGTTCGGGCGGAGGTTGCGGGCGTGACCGTGATCGATGACTTCGCACATCATCCAACCGCAATTCGCGAGACGCTTAAAGCGTTGCGGGAGGCCTATCCGGGCCACCGCATCTGGGCAGTTTTAGAACCGCGATCGAATACCCTGCGGCGAAATGTTTTTGCGGAGGCGCTGGTGGATAGCCTGGCGCTGGCCGATGCCGTGGTGCTGGCGGAGGTCTTCAAGTCCGAGAGCATACCTGTGGCGGAGCGGCTGCATCCGGAAGAGGTCGTGCAGGGATTGAACGCGCGTGGGGTTCCGGCGGTGCTGCATGAGGATGCCGACGCGATTGTGAACGCGCTGGTTCCTGAGCTGCGATCCGGCGACGTCGTCGCCATTCTTTCGAACGGCGGCTTTGGAGGAATCTACGAGAAGCTTCCAGCGGCGCTTGCGGTCGAGCTTGCCGGGGTATCCTGAGACGTTATGTTTGCTGCTTTCAAGATGTTGTTCGTGTACTTGGTGTTCGGCGGAATCGCCGGAGTGCTGGGAGTTCCTTACTCATTTTTGATCCATGATATTGGGCCGCTTTACCGGCTGGCGATGCGAATCATGCATGCGGGCGTGGTGGCGGGCGGGATTCGCGTTGAGGTCGTCGGCAGGGAGAATCTGCCGGTGGATCGGAGCTGCATCTTCATGTCGAACCATGTGTCGAACCTCGACCCGCCGGTGCTGATGCCGAGTCTGCCGGGGCGCAGCTCGATCCTGCTGAAGAAGAGTTTGATGGGGATTCCGATCCTGGGCACGGCGATGCGCATGGCGAAGTTTGTGCCGGTGGAGCGCGGGCACAGCGTGGAAGCGGCGAAGACGAGCATCGCGGCGGCGGCGAGTGCGCTTCGTTCTGGACTGAACATTATCGTGTTTCCTGAGGGGACGCGGTCGCGCGATGGGCGGTTGAAGGCATTCAAAAAAGGGCCCTTTTTCCTAGCGGAGGACACGAAGGCACCTATTGTGCCGATTGCCATTTCGGGCACGCAGGACATGATGCGGAAAGGCAGCTTTGCGATCACGCCGGGGGTGGCGAGGGTGGAGTTTTTGAAGGCGATTGAGCCGGGCGAGTATGCCAGCCGCGATGAGTTGATGGCGGCAGTTCGGGGGGCGATCGACGCGGCGCTGCCGTTGGAGATGAAAGCTGTATAGAAGTTGTCCTGCCGGACGGGCGCCCTGCGCGGGCGGCGGTCACTTCGTGACTTGTATATCGCTTCGCGTGTTGATGCCTAGTGCTTGATGAGCCACATGCCCCAGCTAGCGGCAATCGTTCCGAAGACGAAGAGCGCAAAGCAGAAGGCTCCAAAGCGGACCATCATCTTTGGTTCCGAACGCTGGGTGATGCCGAAGACGATCGACGTGAAGAAGGCGAAGAGAAGGACAGCTCCGAAGTGGGTGACGGTCATGAGAGCTTCCTTCCGCTGGCCAGCGAGTGTGCGTCGACGGCGGAGACAACGTTGAGCAACCCGGCAACCACAATGAACTTCGTCCCGTAGTCGGCGATGGCTATCTGGACCGAGGAGTGGCCGAGGTCGAAGGCGCGGGCGAGTATGTAGAGCACGCCGCTGCCGAGATCGCCGGCGAAGCCGAGAATGTCGAGCAGGTCGCCGGTGTTCGGCGTGTAGACCTTGCCTTCGAGCGCGATGCCGATAGAAAACATGGCAACGATGGAGACAAAGAGGAGTACCGCGCGGATAGGCTTCTTGATCAGCAGGTGGCCCGCGCCGGGGATGAGCCATCCGGCGAAGAGAGCGACTGCGGGAGAGACGCCAGATTTCTGGTTGAGAAGAGCTTGGTCGGCCTTGCTCATCTGGACTTTCGCGGGGGGCGCGGCCTGTGGGTTTGTAGACATGCAACTTCCATCATAAGGCAAAGTCGAGATTGTCGACTGGGATGGGAGATGAAGTCGCTGCGGGTCAGAGTAGCTATCCGCCTCCGTTAGCGGTGCGAAAACGCTGAGGACGGGGCCTGCTCAGAGGCTGTTCCACTCTCTCCGAGGTCCATCCGCTCGATGAGGCCGTCCGCAGTGCTATACGCATGCCATACTTCGCTGTCTGAAAGGACCTCGCCGGCTAGACTCTTGACGACCTGGTGGACTCGGACATCGATCTTCCCCTCGCCACGGTCGATGACCTCCGTCGGATCGACGCGAGGATCAAACTCTTTCCACTGGCGGCTCCAGTAGGCACGAATCTCTTCCTTCCCCACGACACGGCCGCCCTCCGATGCCTTTGGCCAACTGACGCTCTCGCTCATCAGCGCCAAGGCACCCTCGATGTTTCGCTTATTGAATGCAGAATAGATCGTTTCGATGAGCGTCTGTGCTGCTGCCATGTTGTCCTCCGTGGATCGTTCGCTTGATGGGATGCGCCTGTCTCAGATGCGGACGAGTTCGCTCTGGATCCGCCCAGTGATCTCTGCTTTGCCTGCGCGGGCGATCATGTTGACTTCGCTGCGAACACCGAACTCGCCGGGAAAGTAGAGGCCCGGTTCGACAGAGAAGCAGGTGTTTGGGAGCAGCCACCTTTCATCATGTGTTTCCAAATTATCCAGGTGGGCTCCGCTGCCGTGAAGTGTGTTGCCGATATTGTGGCCCGTTCGGTGGGTGAAGAATTCGCCGAGACCGGCGGAGCGGATGACGGCGCGGGAGGCGTCGTCCGCCTGCCAGCCTGCGATCGGTTTCCTGGCGGCAAAATCTGCCGTGACCAGGGCACAGGAGGCGTCGCGGGCGTCGCGGACGGTGGTGAAGATATGCTGCTCGCGATCGCTGGGTTCGCGGCCAACGACGCCGGTCCAGGTGATGTCGTAGTAGCAGGAGTTGGGCTCATCAAGACGGGCCCAGATGTCGATCAGGACGAAGTCGCCGTTGCGGATGGGGGCGGAGGTCTCTGGCGATGGATGGTAGTGGGAGTCGGCGGAGTGGGGGCCGACGCTGACGTTGGTGCCGTGGTCCCAAACGAGGCCCTCGCGGCGCATGCCCTCCTGGAGGAAGTCGACGATGGCTTGTTCGTGTGTGTGTCCGTCAGCGCGGATGAGGTTGCCGATCTGCTGAAAGCCTGCGGCGAGGACGCGGTCGACCTTTTCTCCGGCGGCGAAGTGAGTGGCGATCTGCGCTTGGGTGAGCACGGCTTCGAAGCTGGCGACGAGGTTGGCGGAGGTGACGATCTCTTTGCCGAGATCGCGTAGCAGTTCCACGGTGCCGGCATCGACCATTGCGACGTACATGATGGCGTTGCGCGGGGAGTACTGCATCGCGAGCTTGGTGTGGCCTGCGGTCAAGGCCGCGATTCCCGCTTCGAGCTCCTGCCAGGAGGAGTATTCGGACTTTTCGCCGGGCAGCGTGTCGAGACGGCCGCTCTCGATTCGGTGGACGAGCTTTTTGGGCTTACCCATGGCGGGGATGAGATAGTACCAGCGCCGGGTGACTAGCTGACCCTGGGGCAGGCCTAGGATGCTGTAGGCGAGCGGGTCGCGGTAGTGGTGGTCGTAGAAGAGCCAGCCGTCGAGGTGGGCGTCGGAGAGTGCAGATTGAATTGCCGCCAGATCCATGAGGGCTATTCTAGCGGCAAGTCTTAGCCCACATCGTCGACGCTAGAGCGGTTTGCTGTCGGCTCCGAGGACGCTGCCATAGCCGGAAGCCTGCGCGAACAGGATCAGGTGGTGGTGCTGGGTGGGCTGGAAGGAAGCAGGGATCGCTACTGAAACGGTCTTTTCTTCCGCAGACTTAAGCGTCGCAACGCGGGTGAGCGAGCGGGCCACGGAGACGTGGGTAAGGGTACGGCCGGAGTTCTCCCCGCGCTGGACGCTGGACTGGTCGCTGTCGTCGGCGACGACGGCGATGATGTCGACGCCGGTTGAAGGGATTGCTCCGTTGGCCGAGAAGCTCACTGATAGAGAGTTGCCACTGCGGCTGACTGAGGAGATATTGAGCGCGACACTCTCGGAGCGGCCGATCTGCTCCTTGACGGCCCGGACCAGGCCGCCCTTGTCGCTGCCGACAAACTGTTCACTGCCATTGACGACCATCTGTGGGGTGTAGACGCTGTCAAGATTGAAGCGCCGACCGTAGCTGTTCTGGCGGTCGGTGTAGATAGATGAGGAGAAAGGATCTTGCCAGCCCAGAGAGTTCCAGTAGGTAACGTGTTCGCTGATGCCGACGATAAGTTGACCTGCGGCCGTCTGGGTGTGGTCGATCTGGCGAAGCAGAGCATCGGCAGGCGGACAGCTTGAGCAGCCCTCGGAGGTGAAGAGCTCGACGAGTACCACGGCAGGTTTGGCTGCGGGCGCCTGGGCCTGGCTCACGATTGTGCCTGTGAATGCTAATACGAGGAGTGCTGCTGCGGACTTGATGGGGAAGAGGTGCATCGATGCCTCCGGAACTCACCCATGAGACGCGGCGGAGCGCTTCTGGATACATGGACGGTGATGGTTCGAGACTGTAACTTCCTGAGCATGAAAGGTTCTAATGTCTGATACGAGTAGAAGCGCGCCGCTGGATGGAGACAAGTTCGCAACAAAATGCCTGAGATAAACGAATCACGAGATGAAGCGGGGATGATCGCGGCGATTCTGGCAGGCGAATCGCAGCGGTTTCACGATCTCATCCGACCGTACGAACGGAGCGTATACGTGATGGCGCTTTCGTTTGTACATGACGAGTCCGACGCGGAAGATATCGCTCAGGAGGCGTTCCTGAAGGCGTTTCGCAACCTTGCGAGCTTCCGTGGCGAGGCGAAGTTCGGGACCTGGTTGATCAGCATCACATTGAACGAGGCGCGCAGCAGGCTTCGCCGGAAGAAGCTGATCAAGATGGAGCCGCTTGAAGCGCCGGACGACGATGGCAGCCATGTATCGCCAGCGTTGTTGCGGGACTGGAAGGAGATTCCTTCGGAGGCGCTGGAGCGAAGCGAGATGAGGAGCTTGCTGCAGAAGGCGGTAGAGGGACTTCCGCCGATCTACCGAGAGATCTTCGTACTTCGGGATATTGAGGAACTAAGCATTGCCGAGGCCGCCGATGTGTTGCAGATTACGGTTGCTTCGGTGAAGGTAAGGCTGCACAGGGCGAGAGTGGCATTACAGAAGACCCTGGCGCCGCAGTTGAAGCAGATGGACTCGAAACGGAGGTGGTTCCCATGGTCATAGAGTGCAAGCACGTCTGGGAGCACATCTCCGGATACCTGGATGGAACGTTGGAGCCGGAGGTCTTGAGGATGGTGCAGGAACATCTGGAGCACTGCGAGATCTGCTCGGCGATCCTGGATTCGACGCGGAATATTCTGATCCTGACGGCGGACGAACGGGTCTTTGAGCTGCCGCTGGGTTACAGCGAACGGCTGCATAACCGGTTGGATGAAGAGTTGCGTGGGGCCGAGGGTGGAGATTAGGGATTCTGGACTGAGAGGGACGAGCGCCCTGGGTGATGTCAGCCTTATCGGGGTCCTTCGACTACGTCTCTTGCGATGAGGCTGCAAGAGACTTCGCTCAGGATGACGGATCTTCTTTCTGGGCACCGAATAGAACTACGCGTTGTGGACGATCAGGTGGGTAGCCTCTTCGGCGATCACGAGGATGAGGGTGAGGATCGCCAGAGCGATCTGAAAGTTCTCCGCACGAATCTTGCCCTTAGGTGCGGCGGCCATGCGCCACTGCGAGGACGGGCGTGCGCGGAGAGAGCGAATTCGCCAGATCACGTAGAGATTGATGAGCGAACCGGCCACGGCGACGATCATCATCGGAACGCGGATGACATCGGCATGAAAGCCGCTTGAAGGGCGGTTGAGACCGGAGGCTGCTGCAAGTGCGCCGAGTCCGATGAGCAGGCGTGCTCCGCTGACGGCCATCACCCAGGTGCATGCGCTCTGCAGGATGATGAAGCCGAAGCTGACGACGGCAAGTGACCATTTTGCGAATGTTCGCTGAGAAGCTGCCTGGGTCGTTTGCTCCTTCGCGGCGCTATTTGTCGAGTCCGTGATCACGCTCTCGACGGTACTACAAACGGGGCTTGCCCTGCAGGCCGTGGGGTGCCGGGGTTCGGCTTCGGTACCGGGGTGATGCGTCTTCAGATCGCCTCGGAGCCGGGAAGTGGTTGTGCTGCATATAATTGGCGATCATGAAAAAGTTGGCCGTCCTCCTGTTTCGTATCTTTTTGCTGGTCCTCATGCCGGGTCTCTTTCCTGTAGATGCTGCCGATGCTTTCGGGCAGGAGCTGGTCACGCACGGGTGGAGCGGAGAGCTGCGGGACGGCAATGGGGCACGGATCGATGGCGGAACGGTGCGCCTTTTGGGTGGTCATGGCGAGATCGTTGCGACAACCTCCGCTGACGGAACGTTCCGGTTTGCCGGACTGGCTGCGGACAAGTACACGATGGTGGTGGTGATTGCCGGAGTCGAGCATAGGTACGCGGGAACTCTCGAGCTTTCGACGGAGTCGCTGCCGATGGTGGTGACGGTTGCGAAGTCGGGCGAGGTTAAGGTGGCGTCGCGGCCAGAGGAGTCGGCCACAGCGACGGGTGGCGAGAAGCTTTCCAGCCAGACCGTGAGCGCGATTCCGCTGAACAAACGGGACTTCAGCCAGCTTCTGCTGCTGGCCGCCGGGACGATGACGGACTCGAACGGTCAGACGAACTTTACGCAACAGTTTGCCATCAATGGGCAGCGCGGAGTGGAGGCGACCTTCGCGATGGATGGCGCGGACACAAGTGACCCGGAGATGGGCGGCGCGGCGTTCAGCAACTTCAACGTGGATGCGGTGGAGGAGATTCGGTCAAGCTCGGGCTGGATGCCGGCTGAGATCGGACGCGGCGCTGCGGGATTCACGAATGTCATCACGCGTTCGGGAGCCGGCGGATTTCATGGGTCGGTGTTTGAGTTTCTGCGGAACTCGGCGCTCGATGCGCGGAACTACTTCGACCATCCCACGCTGGCTGAGCCGGGAAGGATCCCGCCGTTCCGTCGGAACGAGTTCGGCTTCACCAACGGAGGGCCGATCGTGATTCCGCATGTCTACGATGGTAGCGGGAAGACGTTCTACTTTGGGCAGTATCAAGGCTTCCGGCAGGTTCTGGGAACGTCACAGGTGTTTCCTGTGCCGACGGCGCAGGAGCGGGCGGGAATCGATACGACGGCTTATGCGGGCGATACCTTGACGGTCACGCCTGATCCGAAGATTGCGGCAGTGCTGGCGCGTTATCCGCTGCCGAACAATCCGACGGGAACGTATGGGGTGTATACCTTCGCGGGATCGTCGAAGGTTACAACCAATGCGAACCAGTTTTCGCTGCGCCTGGACCAGGTGCTTCCGAAGAACCAGCATGTGACGGCCCGGTTCAACTTCAACAACCTGTTTGGGCCGACGACGAATCCCGACCAGACCGCGATCGATCCCAGCTTTGGCATCGTCTATGTCGATCATCAACGGAACTTTGCGGTGACATACACGAAGACGGTTTCGCCGAAGTTCGATCTTGAGAGCGGCATCAGCGTGACGCGGACGACGCCACAATTTCCGACGCCGAACCGGACGGACCCGGCGATCAAGTTCAACGATGGGCGGTATGAGGCCTTCAACTCGGCGGGCGGTTCGGTGGCCGCAGCGTTTGGGAACCTCTTCCAGGCGCGGCAGGCGTTTACGTGGACGACCTCGAAGCATGTGGTGAAGGGGGGCGGCGAGGTCCGCGTGAATCGCGACACGACGTACTTCGGGACCAGTCCGAACGGCGAATATGACTTTGGCGGCGGTGGGGACACGCATCCACAGTATTCGCCGGTTGAGATTACCTCTGCCAGTCACACTCATGACATTCATGTGGGGGACAAGCTGCCGGATACGTTGACCGCTCTGCTGACCGGTAGCGCATACGTCTATACAACGGCAGTTGCTCCGCCGTTTATCTCGGGTGGATCGCACATTGGGCCAGCAGCGATCTCGCGCAACGGCTTTGCGGTGTATTTGCAGGACACCTACAAGATCTCTCCACGGATCGTGCTGGACTATGGCTTGCGTTACGAGATCTACACGCCAATCGTGGAGCGGGCGCATCGGACGGCGGGGTTCCTGGGCCCGGACGGTGGAACGCAATATGCTGTGAATCCGCAGCCAGGGTATCGGACACAGAAGAACGGATTTGCGCCCCGGGTGCAGGTGGACTGGCGGGTTACGGGGTCGCTGCATCTCCACGCGGGTGGCGGCATCACGACGATTCCGCCGAACATCTGGCAGGATAACTTTCTTACCGGCGCGGTGCCGTTTGTGATCTACCCGCATATAACGGCGACGGCCGCTGCACCGATTCTCTACGGGTTCCAGATCACCTCCGCGCAGTTGCCCACTTTCTATTCGACTTCCGGAGAAGATGTCTTCGCGAGCGGGAAGACGAAGACGGTGGCGGCCAACACGGTGCTCGATGTGGAGCGATACCAGAAGGACCTGGCGGCGTTGACGCCGGGAGCGCAATTCACTCCGCTGAACCTGGCGGCGATAAGCCCGAAGTTCGGCAACGGGTATTTGCAGACCTGGACGGTTGGAGCGGAGAAACAGTTCGGCAAGATGACGGCGGATGCGGCGTATGTGGGAACGGCTTCGGCGAAGCTGCCGCGGATCTCGTCGCCGAATGGGTACTCGGGAGCAGGGCCAGCGTTTGCGCCGTATACGCAGTTCGATGCGAATGGCGACGCGATTGGAGGGTATGGGACGGAGCAGGTGATCGAGGCGACGGCGCACTCCAGCTACCACGCGCTGCAGACTTCGCTCTCGGGCCCGCTGCCGCATGGCGGGCCGGGGGTGCAGATCAGTTACACGTGGTCGAAGGCGCTTGACGATACGAGCGGCGTGGCGGGAGGCATTGGCGGAACAGGAGCGGTATCGAATCCGCTGCCGCAGAATCCCTTCGATACGCACCCGGAAAAGGGGCCATCGAGCTTCGACGTGACGCATGGATTTACCGCAAGCCTGGCGCAGGATCTTCAACTTGAAAAGGTGGACATGCTGCAGGGGATCAATCGCAAGTTCACCGCCGGGTGGGAGTTGCTGAGCATCTCGACGATCAGCAGCGGTTCGCCGTTCACGGTGTACTCCGGCGTGCAGCAGACGGACGCAGGTCTGGCCGGCGTGGACAGGCCGAACCTGATCGAAACGCCTGAGCTTTCGACGGCGCGCAAAGTCCGGTTCGATTACTTTGGGCGTGGATCAGGAGAGGTCAACAATAACGGTAGCTTCTTTTCGATTCCAAAAGGGTTTGGCACACTGGGGCGGAATTCATTCCGTGGGCCGGCTTATTACGACTTTGACTTCTCTCTGATCAAGGACACGCCCGTGGGAAGACGGGCGGCGGGAGGGGAGTTGTTCGATGTGCAGTTCCGGTCGGAGTTCTTCAATCTCTTCAACATAGCGAACCTCGGGCTGCCGGCGAACACCATCAATGGTGGAGGATTCGGTGAGATCGGCAAGACGGCGGGAACTTCGCGGCAGATTCAGTTCTCGGTGAAGTTACTGTATTAAGGCGCAAGAGCCCGCTGCGCGCGGGGCGGTCACTTCGTGACTTGTGTACCGCTTCGCGTGGTGCTCCCTTTGGTCGCCACATATTTCTTGCCGACCAACGGCCGGGTCACGCGAAGCCCAATACAAGTCAAGAAGTGACCGCCGCCGGCGCAGGGCAGTTAGAGTATGTTATTCCTGAGGGATCTCCTATGAGTGATGAAAGCGGGCTTTCACGGCGGTCGTTCCTGTCGCGCCTGGGTGCGGTCGGCGTAGCAACTGTGGCTCCGGCAGTCGCACAGCCAGTGAGTGCGGCTCCGGTGGCACTGCTGGATGCGCCTGCGCCGGAGGCAATCGAGAACGCTGTCCCAGTCAGTCTGAAGGTGAACGGGAAGGTGCTCGATCTCAAGATCGATCCAAGAACTTCGCTTCTCGACTGCCTGCGCGAGACGGCCAGCCTGACCGGAACGAAGAAGGGTTGCGACCACGGCCAGTGTGGCGCTTGTACGGTGCATGTGAACGGGCGGCGGGTAAACTCCTGCTTGTCGCTTGCCCTGATGCACGAGGGCGATGAGATCACGACGATCGAAGGTCTGGGCACGCCGGAGAACATGCACCCGATGCAGGCTTCGTTTGTGGAGCATGACGGCTACCAATGCGGCTACTGCACCTCGGGGCAGATCATGTCGGCGGTCGCTTTGCTGAAGGAGCCATGCGGTCCGGCGGACGCCGACGTGAAGGAGCTGATGAGCGGCAACATCTGCCGCTGCGGAGCTTATCCGAATATTGTTGCGGCCATCCAGGCAGTTCGTCACACGGCATAAGGAGCAGGCGCATGGAGCTATTCAAGTTTACGAAGGCGACCGGGATTCCGCAGGCGGTGCAGATGGCCGCGATGTCGAAGACGGCGCAGCAGGGCGCGGATGTCCGGTTCATCGCGGGCGGAACGACGCTGCTCGACCTGATGAAGCTGAATGTCGAGGTGCCGACGCAGTTGGTCGACATCAACGGCCTCGCGCTCGACAAGGTGGAGCGCTTGCCGGATGGGCGGCTGCGCATCGGCGCGCTGGTGCGTAACTCCGATCTGGCGCATTCCGCTGAAGTCCAGAAGGACTATGCCGTGCTCTCGCAGGCGTTGCTATCGGGAGCTTCGGCGCAGCTTCGCAACATGGCGACGACCGGCGGGAATCTGTTGCAGCGAACGCGGTGCATGTACTTCCGCAACGATGCGCTGCCATGCAACAAGCGCGAGCCTGGGACAGGATGTCCGGCGATTGAAGGCGACAACCGGACGCTAGCGATCTTTGGGACGAGCAGCGATTGCATTGCGACAAACCCTTCCGACATGAACATCGCGCTGGTGGCACTTGAGGCGACAGTACAGGTTCAGGGGCCGAAGGGCGAGCGCGAAGTTCCCATCGGCGAGTTCCATCTGCTGCCCGGAAAGACGCCGCATCGTGAAAACGTGCTGGAGCCGGGCGACCTGGTGACGAGCGTGACTCTTCCGGCTGCGAAGGCTGGAGCGAAGCAGACCTATCTGAAGCTGCGGGATCGGGCTTCGTACGAGTTTGCGCTGGCATCTACCGCGATTGTCGTTGAGTTGCATGGCGGCAAGATCAGCTACGTTCGCGTAGCGCTGGGTGGAGTCGGAACGAAGCCGTGGCGGTCGCATGAGGCAGAGCACGCGTTGATGGGCAAGGCAGCGGATGCGAAGAACTTTCGAGCGGCAGCCGAAGCGGCGCTGCACGGGGCGAAGCCGCAAAGCGAAAACGGATTCAAGGTCGAGCTGGCGAAGCGCTGCATTGTCCACGCACTTACAGTTGCTACCCAGCAGGCATAAGGAGGAGAGACTATGTCCACATTTTCTACGACCGCACTTCCTCTGAATACGCCGCCCAAGACCATGGGCAAGCTCCCGCGCGTCGATGGACCGCTCAAGGTCACGGGCGCGGCGATGTACAGCTCCGACTACAACCTGCCCGGGATGCTTTATGCCGTTCCTGTCTGCGCGACGGTTCCGAGCGGGAAGATTACGGCGCTCGACGCAAGCGTTGCGGAGAAGATGCCGGGAGTGAAGGCTGTGTACAGCCACGGCAACATCGGCAACCTCTATCGCGCCGCTCCCCCGTCTGGATTTATTGGGATTCTCGATGAGCAGCGGCCACCGCTCGAGGACGAGGTGGTGCGATACTACGGGCAATACGTTGCCGTGGTGGTTGCGCAGACCTTCGAGCAGGCGACGGCGGCTGCGGACAAGGTGAAGGTCACCTATAGTAAGACCGACCACAATGTAAGCGACAAACTGAAGACCGACGAGAAGCCGAAGGTGGACTTCCATCGCGGCGACCCCGATGCAGCGTTCGCTTCCGCTGCGGTGAAGATCGACGAGACCTATGCAACGCCCACCGAGACTCACAATCCCATCGAACTTCACGCCAGCGTTGCAAGCTGGGATGGGCAGGGGTTCACGGTCTACGAGACGACCCAGGCGGTGATGAATCATCGCAACGTGATGTCGCAGATGCTGGGCGTGCCGGAGGAGAACATCCGCGTGATCTCGCGCTTCCTTGGGTCGGGCTTCGGCGGCAAGCTGTGGCCCTGGCCACACACTTTTCTTGCGGCATCGGCTTCGCGCAATCTTGGTCGACCCGTAAAGTTGGTGGTCGCTCGGTCGACGATGTTTGAGAGCGTCGGCCACCGGCCACGGACGCAGCAGCGTTTCCGCCTTGGAGCAAACGCCGACGGAAAGCTGGTCGCGCTGATTCACGACTCGCTCAACCACACGTCAATTCTGGATGACTACAGCGAAGGCTGCAGCGAGGCGACTCCTTACAGCTACAGCACGCCGAACCTGCGGGCGACGTCAGCGATCGTACGACGAAATGTGGGTACACCGACCTCCATGCGTGGGCCGGGAGCGGTGCCAGGGCTCTTCGCGATGGAGTCCGCAATGGATGAGCTTGCAATCAGGCTGAAGATGGATCCCATCAAGCTTCGGCTGATGAATGAGCCGGAGAAGGATGAAGGGTTGAACCTGCCCTTCTCGTCGCGGCACTTTGTGGAGTGCCTGAATACGGGCGCGGAGAAGTTTGGCTGGGCCAAGCGCACGCCGGGCGTCGGTTCGATGAAGAAGGACGGCCTGACGATTGGCTGGGGCGTCGCCGGATGCTCCTGGATCGCGGAGCGCACCGAAGCGCAGGCGGCAGTCGACCTAATGCAGACCGGCATGGTCCGGGTGTCGACAGCGACCCAGGACATTGGGACGGGAACCTACACCGCGCTTTCTCAGATGGCTTCAACGAAGCTGGGCATCCCGCATGATCGAATCGAGGTGGTGCTGGGCGATACGCGACTGCCTGCCGGGCCTATCTCCGGTGGATCGTGGGCGACGGCGTCGCTGGTCCCCGCAGTGATGGAGGCGATCGAGAAGGCAAAGGGGACGTTGTTTGCCGTGGCCGGCAGTGCGAAGGGAACGCAGTTCGACGGCGCGAAGCCGGATGCCCTGGCGTTCACCGATGGCCGCGTGCATCTGAAGGACAAGTCGCCGGATACGGGTGTGCCGTTTGAGGAGATCTTGAACAAAGCGAACATTCGCGTTGCGTCGGGGCAGGGAAGCTCGAAAGGCACCTTCGGCGATCCGAACAAGAAGTTTTCGACGCACAGCTTTGGGGCGCAGTTTGCAGAGGTGACGTGGCAGCCGGAGACGGCACGGCTTCGCGTCTCGCGCGTCGTCACGGTGATCGACGGCGGACACATCATCAACCCCAAGCCCGCGCAGAACCAGATTGAAGGGGCCGTGGTGATGGGCGTGGGCATGGCGATCTTCGAGGAGACGCACTACGACCCGAAGTTCGGCCTGCCGCTCAATAACAATCTGGCCGATTACATGGTGACGACGAACGCGGACTCGCCGGCCATCGATGTCACCTTCCTCGACTATCCGGACAAGGTGTTGAACGAGCTTGGCGCGCGTGGCGTGGGCGAGATCGGGCTGGCGGGAATTGCGGCGGCGATCACGAACGCGGTGTATCACGCGACGGGCGTTCGGGTTCGGGAGCTGCCGGTCCGGATTGAGGACTTGCTGGGGCCTAAGATGGACGTCGCGTAGCTCGTCTACGCAGTCCAGAAGCCTTCGTGAACCTTACCAGCCTCTTCAGCGAGCAGCGGCCCGGAGACCTCGATGACTCTTTGGCCCTTGGCGAAGACGTCCCGGCAAGGGATGTCGAGCGTGGGGTTCTGCTCGTGGCTCCCGGTGTACTTCAGCAGGCCCTCTTCTGGCAGACCGTAGACGACGCGGCCAATCCCGGTCCAGTAGATGGCCCCCGCGCACATCGCGCAAGGCTCGGTGCTGGTGTAGAGAGTGCACTGACCGAGCTCCGAGTTTGTAAGCAGCTTCGCGGCGCGGCTACAGGCGACCATCTCCGCATGTTGTGTGGGATCGCCCTTGGGGCGCACGGCGTTATTCCGGGCTTCGATCACGGTCTCGCCCCACTGATTGACGATGAGCGCACCGAAGGGATGGCGACCGTCTTTTCGGGCTTCGCCAGCGAGCGCGATGGCGCGCCGTAGCAGAACAAGGTCCTCTTCGTTGAAGTCATCCCTCTTCGCCATCACTGCCCCCAAAGTTGCCGCGCTCGTCCTGTCTCTCAGGATGATGCGCTCCAGTCTAACAACGGAAGTGTAGGATGAACGGCGGCGGCCTACTACTTGTTTCAAAATGGACCGTGGGATGGTGCGGGCACTGCCGAAGCCTGACGCGGTAGCGGCGCATCGAACACCAGTAACTTTGAAAGGAAATGAGACACCATGGCAATTGAGAAGGCAGTTTATACAGCGCATGCAACAGTGACCGGCGGCCGCGATGGAGCGGGAAAGACAGACGACGGCAAGCTCGACGTAAAGCTGCAGATCCCCAAGGAGATGGGCGGCACGGGCGAAGGCACCAACCCCGAGCAGTTGTTTGCTGTCGGATATGCGGCATGCTTTCTCGGCGCGCTAAAGGTCGTGGCTGGCGAAGCGAAAGAACGGCTCGACCCGGCGACTTCGATCAACTCGTCGGTATCGTTCGGCCCGCTGGCGGATGGAGCGAAGGGATTCGGTATCGCCGTGACGCTCGAAATTCATGTTGGCGGCGTGGACCACACCAAGGCAGTAGAGATGGTGAATGCGGCCCATGTGATTTGCCCGTACTCGAACGCAACCCGTAACAACGTTGATGTGACGCTGACTGTCGTCTAGCCAGGCAGCAAAGGAACGAAAGGGCTCGGCGATCTGTGCGCCGGGCCTTTTCTGTTTCAGGAGGGTAGACTCGTCTGCATATGAGCCATGTACTGATCCTCTTCCAATCGAACACCGAGCCTATCGAGCGGCTCGCGCTTGCGGTGGCTGTGGGAGCGGTCGAGTCGGAGGGGCTGATCCGGCTGCGACGGCTGGCCGCGCCAGGAGCTCCCGAGGTGGGTCACCAGTCCTATGGAACGATCAAGAGGGCAGATCTGGAGTGGGCGGATACGGTCGTAGTCGGGCTCGAGCACTCGGAGCCGGTGGCGGAGGAGCTGGGGCCGCTACTGGAACTGCTGTCCGAGGGTGGGCTGGCCGGCAAACGTGGGTGGACCTTCACCGAAGCTGGTCCGGACGGACAGCGTACGGCGGCACAGGCTTTGGTCGAGGGTGCACTGCGGGAGGCCGAAATCTCGGTCGGACTGCCCCGAGCCCTCGTAGAGCCTAGTGGTGATCTGGCCGACACGATGAAGACGCTGGGGCAGCTTTCGGGAGACTGATTCAGCGTCCTTTCTGAACTTCTAGAAGTTTTGAATCTTATCTCGATGTCGAGATATCTTATGTCGTAGGAGTTGGGAGATGCGATCCGAAGAGACACAAGCCGAAACAACGGGCGGGGAAAAGATCACCGCCGCAAAGTTATGGCTGGTGTTGGCGCGGGCTTCGGCTTCGGTGGGCACGTTCATCGAGCGGTCGATGGGGCTGAAAGGCTTCTGCCTGACGGACTTCATGATCTTGGAGGCCCTGCTGCACAAGGGGCCGATGACGATCTCGGCGATTGGCGAAAAAGTTCTTCTGGCAAGCGCATCGATGACCTCCGCGATCGACCGTTTAGAAGAGCGAAAGCTGGTGCACCGCAGCCTGAGCGCGGAGGACCGCCGGGTTCGGCTGGTTGACCTGACCTGCGACGGTAGACGATTTATCGAGGATTTATTCGCCCAGCATGTGGACGATCTCGAGAACATCTCCACCGGGATCTCGCAAGAAGAGCGCAAGGTTTTGTACGTGGCATTGAAGAAGATTGGCTTCGCGGCGCAGGCGGCAACGCCACCGCTGCCGGGCCATGGCGGCAAGGTCACTTGATTCGATCCGCTTAGCAAGGGCAGCAGAGTGAGAGCAGTGAAAGGAAGGAAGTAAGATGCTTACGATTCGCAAGAGCAAGGAACGGGGCCACGCTGATCATGGATGGCTGGATTCGCACCACACGTTTTCTTTCGCCAATTACTACGACGAAAAGCACATGGGCTATCGCTCGCTGCGCGTCATCAACGAAGATCGCGTGGCACAGGGCCGCGGCTTTGGAGCGCATGCACACCGCGACATGGAGATCCTGAGCTATGTCCTGAGCGGCAAGCTGGCGCATAAGGACAGCATGGGCCACACCGAGTTGCTGGGGCCGAACGAGATCCAGAAGATGTCCGCCGGCAGCGGAGTGGTGCATAGTGAGTTCAACGGTTCCGATACGGAGCCGGTGCACTTTCTGCAGATCTGGATTGAGCCAAAGACTCGCGGAACGGCGCCTGCCTATGAGCAGTTGAAGTTCGAGGCGGAGGAGAAGCAGAACCGGTTCAAGGTGCTGGCTTCGTCTGTGCCGACGCCGGGAGCGGCGACGCTGAACCAGGACGCGAAGGTCTCGGTAGCGGAACTGGAGGCGGGCAAGGAGTTGAGCTACGAGCTCGGCGCGGACCGTCATGCGTGGTTGCATGTGATCCATGGAGAGGTCTCGGTGAACGGCGAAAAGCTTTCCACGGGAGACGCGGTTGCTGTGGACTCCGAAGAGGTATTGAAGATTGCCGCACAGGGTACACCGAAGAGTGAGATACTCCTCTTCGACCTGCAATAAAGCCTGCGCGGTGGATTTGGCTGAAGCGGCACCAGCATGTTTTCTGGTTGCCAGGACGAAACGTAACAGTCACAGACTTTCTTACGAGGACACTTCCATGAACCGTCGCAACTTTATCGCTCTCGTCGCAGGCGTTGTTCTTTCAGCAACGACCGCGTTTGCACAGACCTCCACCTGGACCATCGACAAGAACCACAGTGAAGTCAACTTCCAGATTCGCCACGCTGCGGTCAGCACCGTCCGTGGCTCGATCAGCGGCATCGTCGGCAGCGTGACCTGGGATGAGAAGGATCTCTCGAAGGCCAGCGTCACCGCGACTATCGATGCCGGCACGGTGAGCACGAACAACGAAGCCCGCGACAAGCACCTCAAATCGCCCGACTTCTTCAACGTCGATAAGTTCCAGACGTTGACGTTCAAGTCGACCTCGGTGGTACGCGCCGATGGCAAGCTGAAGGTCATTGGCGACCTGACGCTGGCTGGCGTGACCAAGTCGGTGACGCTCGATGTAGACGGCCCGACGGCCCCGGTAAAGGGCATGCAAGGCGGCCTGGTGACGGGCTTCTCGGCGACCGGAACGATCAAGCGCAGCGACTTCGGCTTCGGTTCGAAGTTCGGCGAGCCGATCCTCGGCGACGAAGTGAAGTTCACGATCGACGTGGAAGCTGACCAGAAGTAAAAATCTCCAAAGCGAAACGCCTCGTGCTTTCAAGCACGAGGCGTTTTGCTTTTTGGGAGAAGAGATGTCCTGCCGGACGGGCCCGCTGCGCGCGGGGCGGTCACTTCGTGACTTGTATACCGCTTCGCGTGGTGCTCCCGTTGGTCGCAAAATGAGATTCGATCCCGACCAACGGGAGGGCCATGCGAAGCTTTAAAAAGGCGCGCGTAGCGCCCGCCGTCCGCGCAGGGCGCCCGTCCGGCAGGACACAAGTCTCTGTCAATCATTTATCTTTGATAGTGCATGAGTGACGCTGTAAATCTCCTTGAAAATTATGACGATGCGACGCTCGACCAGGCCTTCACAGGCGTGATGGCCGAGGCGACCGCCGATGTCGCAACGATGGACGCCGAAGCTTTTCGGCTGCACTGGCTGGGTCGCAAGCAGGGGCGGCTGAAGACGATCAGCGAGGCGTGGCTGAAGTCCGCGCCTGCGGAAGCGCGCAAGCCGTTGGGCATCCGGTTCAACCAGCTAAAGCAGCAGATCGAGGCGGCGCTTGAGGCTCCGGTCGCGGCTACGGCACAGGTTCGCGGCATCGACATCACCCTGCCGGGAGCGGTTCGCGCTCCGGGTGTTGAGCATCCGCTGCTGAAGACAATGCACGAGATTGTGCAGGTCTTCAATCATCTCGGCTTCGGCACCAACACCGGACCGCAGGTGGAGACGGACTTCTACAACTTCGAGGCGCTGAATTTCCCTCCGAACCACCCAGCGCGCGATACGCAGGACACGCTGATCATCGCGGACCAGCAATCAAAGCCGGCGCGCGAGCGCCTGCTGATGCGCACCCACACCAGCCCGGTGCAGATTCGCACGATGGTGGAGCAGGCTCCGCCGATACGTATCGTGATTCCGGGCAAGGTGCATCGTAACGACGCTGCGGACGCGACGCACTCGCCGATCTTCCACCAGGTGGAAGGCCTCTGCGTCGACACGAACATCACCTTCTCCGATCTGAAGGGAACGCTCGACCACGCTATGAAGGCGCTCTTCGGATCGGCGGTAAAGACGCGATTCTTCCCCAGCTTCTTTCCGTTTACAGAGCCGAGCGCGGACGTACAGATAAGCTGCATCTTCTGTGGCGGCAAGGGCTGCCGCAAATGCAAGCACTCGGGATGGATTGAACTGTTGGGCTGCGGTATGGTCGACCCGGCGGTCTTCGCAGCGGTCAACGAGCAGCGTGCGTTGGCAGGGGAGACGTCGCCCGCGTACGATCCAGCGAAGATCAGCGGATTCGCATTCGGCATGGGTGTCGAGCGCATCGCGATGATCCAGCACGGCGTCTCCGATATCGGACACTTCTACAGTGGCGACATGCGGTTTCTGGAGCAGTTCGCCTAGCCACCCTCATGCTGCCGTCATTCTGAGCGCAGCGAAGAATCCCCGCATTCTGTTCGAAGCTCCACGGATTTAGACAAGCGAAACAACTATGAACATTCTTACCAAATGGCTCCGTTCGTATGTGCCGAATATTCCTGCTGAAGTGGATGACACGCAGCTTGCTGAAGACCTAACGCTGCGCGGCATTGCAGTTGAAGGCGTGCATTCGCTGGGCGACGGCAACGGGCATCTTTTTGAGATGGATATCACCACCAACCGCGTCGACGCGATGAACCACTACGGCATCGCTCGCGAGGCGGCGACGATCTACGATCTGCCACTCGCTTCCCTCAATGCCACTCTGCCTCCCGCGAACAGCGCAGCGGCGTTCCCGGTGCGTATTGAGGAGCCCGGCCTCTGCGGACGCTTCACCGCGCAGGTTCTGCGCGATGTGAAGATCGCGCCAAGCACCGGCGTGGTCGCGGAGATGTTCTCGCTGCTGCAGCAGAAGCAGATCTCAAACGCGGTGGATGCGAGCAATTTTGTCCTGCTCGGCATGGGCCATCCGACACATGCGTTCGACCTCGACAAGATCGAGGGCGGCATCGTCGTTCGTCTGGCGCACAAGGGCGAGAAACTGAAGCTGCTCGATGGCACCGAACGCATCCTTGAAGCTGATGATCTTGTCGTGGCCGACGAGCGCAAAGCGCTGGCGCTGGCTGGCGTGATGGGCGGTTGGGATTCGATGATTACGGCTGAGACGAAGAACATTCTCGTCGAAGCAGCATGGTTCGATCCGGCGAGCATTCGCAAGAGTTCGCGCCGTCACGGCCTGCATACTGACGCGAGCCACCGCTTCGAGCGTGGTGCGGACTTCAACGCCGCGCCTATTGCGAATAGGTTGGTCTCGAAGCTGATTCTTGAGTCGGGCGGATATGTTGAGGGTGAGCTTGTTGACATCGTTGTACCGGAGATCGCTGCGAAGACTGCGTCGCGGACGGCGATCTCGCTGTCGGTGAAGGAAGTCCAACGGCATCTAGGCACGACTCTTGCGGACGAGGGCATCACAAGGGAAATTGTGGCGCAGTATCTGACTTCATTGGGCTGTACGTTGGAGGCGCAGACAGGCGATCTCTTTAAGGCGATGCTGCCAAGTTGGCGGCTCGATCTGGAGCGCGAGATCGACCTGGTCGAAGAGGTTGCGCGTGTCTACGGCTATAACAAGTTCGCAAACACGCTGCCCTCGCCGGGAGTGGTAATCGCGCAACCCACGGCTGCTGCCGAAGCTGCGGTGCGTTCACGGCTGCTTGCTCTCGGTTTCAGCGAGTCGATTTCGAGCACATTCGCATCGCAGGCGGAGAGCGATTTGTTCTTTGCCAGCACCGCGGGCAAGGGAACGATCGCCATGGAAAATCCGCTCTCCGATGAGGCGACTCTGCTTCGGCCATCGCTGGTTCCGGGGATGGTGACGATGTTGGCGAACAACCTGAATCGCGATGTGCGCGAGGTGCGGCTGTTCGAGCAGGGACAGGTCTTCGCCGGCAACACGGAGACAGTGAACGAGGCGGCAAGCCTGTCGTTGGGGCTGACCGGAACCGGTGCCGCGAGCGCGCTCTATCCCGCTGCGGATGCGGGCTTCTATGAGTTGAAAGGGGCAGTGGAGTCACTGTTCACGCTCTTCGACCACGCTGCGGTGAAGATCGCAGCCGAGGCTCCGAAGTGGCTGGAGGCGGGACGTTCGGCTTCGCTCTACGTTGGCGAAAAGCTCGTCGCTGTCATTGGCGAATTGACCGCCACGGAGCGCGATGCGCGGAAGCTACGGCAACCTGTATTCCTTGCCGAGGTGGATCTCGCCTTTCTCTACACCTTGCCGCTGAAGAACGTGATGGCGCGGGAGCTCTCGCGCTATCAGGCCGTGGAACGGGACTTCTCTTTTATCTTCCCCGATGCCATGTATTGGCAGACCATCGCTGCGGCGATCAAAGCTCTGGGCATTCAAGAGCTGACAAGCCTCGCGCCAGTGGAGGTCTTCCGAGATGCCAAGGGCAAGAACGTGGCTTCCGGGCACTATGCGCTGCTGCTACGGTGCGTCTTCCAGTCCAGTACCCGGACGCTGCGAGAGGACGAACTGACGGGCTGGTGGTCCGCAATCATCGCGTCACTGTCGAATCTTGGCGGAGTGCTGCGGGACGGACAGTAGAGTTTTACGGACGGGACGGGCATGGTGTTCGTGCGGGAGAGAGCGGTTCGTGCTCCCGCGCGAAGACCCACTCATCGCGAGGGACAAAGGCGCGATGAATGGGGCACAGGGCGGGACAGGTATCAGGCCAGTTGGCCACCGGATCAGACCGGGACAAATGCCGAAGAAACCGGCAAGAAGCCTCGAAGGAAACCGGAAATTATCAATGAAATTCCTGCGCCGCGACGTTATACTTTAGTAATGAGTGACAGCGGTATCAGCTTCGATGAGTTTCAGGCACTCGAGCAGAAAGTGCTCCGCGCCGTGGAGATTGTTAAACGCGAGCGCGAGGCCCGCGCTGCGGCCGAGGCTGAGGTCGTCACGCTCCGCGCTCAGCTCGCGGCGCAGAGCCAGCAGACGGAGTCGCAGGTGACCACACTGAATGCGACGCTGACACAAGAGCGTGAGGCGATTCGTCAGCGTATCGAAGGCATGTTGTCGCAGATGGACGAGTTGCTCTAGTTCGACGGAGGTACACCGATGCAGGAGAGTCCGACGATCCCCGATACTGAGTTCGAGACCGAGCCGCTAGAGCCGATCTTTGCTCCTCCCGCAGTGAGCGTGGAGATCTACGACCAGGTCTATCACTTGCGCGGAGTGGATCCGCAGTACATCGAAAATCTTGCAGCGATGGTGAACGAGAAGATGCGCGCCGTCTCGGAACACGGCGGCACCGTAGATTCGCTGCGGGTGGCGGTGCTTGCGGCGCTGAATATCGCCGATGAACTCTGCACGCTGCGGCAGCAGTACGACGAACTCGCAGGCTCGCAACACAGTGTAGAAAACTCGATGCAAAGCCGGGCGCATTCGCTCTCGGGCATGCTGGACGAGGTGCTTGAGGATCGCCGGGTAGGCTGAGTATTTGGCTTGATCTTTGAGCGACTTCTGGCGAAGATGGTGTGACCCTAGCCGTCTCCCGGAGCCTCATTGACCGCCCATCGCCGCATTGTTGTTGTCGCCTCGTCTGCAGCCTGCCTCGTTTCACTTTTCGCATCTCTCCCTTCAGCGCACGGACAAGACAAGCCGGCGACTCGGGCTGCGACCATACAAAGCGCCTCCGACACAATCTCTGATCCGAAGTACCTTGCGGCGATGGCCGAGGGTAAGAAGCTGGCGCGGGAGCGGCAGTACGCCTTCGCCATCGACGCATACAAGAAGGCGAACAAGGTTGCCGGAGGCAAGGACCGCAAGAGCCTGGTCGAGGCATACGATCTGGAGATAAAGACTGGGCAGTACAAGGACGCGATCGGCGTTGCTTCCCTGATGGAGCAGGCATCACGGACTCCCGTGGAGAAGTCGCTTGCGGAGAGCGACCGGGGGCGGGCGATCCTCTTCGAAGTAGGCGATAAGAACAAGGTCGACAAGCTGGAGGCTGCGGATGCGGCGTTCAAGGCGGCGATCGCGGATTATCCGAAGAACGTGAACGCGCATTTTTTCGATGGCGAGGTGTTGGCGCGGTTGAACCGTATGGACTCGGCGAGCGCTGAGTTCAAGACCTGCCTGAGCTGCATTGCTCCAAACGACCCGGCGTACGTCCGCGCAAAGCACTTTGCTGAGAATCCCGCGCTCTCCACGGCGAAGATGGCACCGGCGTTTACCGTGGTGGCGCTCGATGGCACGAAGTTTAATCTGGATGAGATGGGCGGCCGCGTGGTGCTGATCGATTTCTGGGCGACGTGGTGCGGGCCCTGCAATGAGGAACTGCCGCATCTCAAGAAGATCGCAAAGGAGTTCGCGGGCGAACCGCTGGTGATGATCAGCGTGAGCGACGACAAAGACGAAGCGAAGTGGAAGGACTTCATCGCCAAGCACGAGATGACGTGGGTGCAATATCGCGACGCAAATGGCGAACTGGGCAAACAGTTTGGAGTGCAATCGATCCCGCACTACTTCACCATCGATGCGGACGGTGTTCTGACCGCAGAGATGATGGGATCCGGTTCTGATGTTGAGGGCAGATTGAAGAAGCTCATCGCGAAGGCGAAGGCATCGGGAGCGAAGCCAGTCGCGATGGCGTCGGGAACGGAATGAAATTGAATGCTCGGGACCGCCTTGCTAATCCGAGCGGTCGCGATTAGCATCCAATTCAGAGGCCGGCCTGCAAAGCAGGTGCGCGACCAACGCTGGTTGAACCAATAATCATTGAACAGGGGTCCAGCTCGTAGATATGGCTCGGTGTGCTATGTCCGCCAGTCCGGAAAGCCTAAAGAGCCACGGCGGGATCCCACCGTCTTAGACGGGTTCACCAGCGACTCGACGCACGGCCCAGTGGGTCGGCTTTGCATTACTCCTTCCTTGGCTGAATCCCTTTACGTGCATACAACGTTTCTTCAATTCGGCCATCTGCATATTCCTGTCTTCGGCGTGGTGGTCGCAGTTGGTCTGATGGCTGCGCTGTCGCTGACGCAGTGGAGCGCGCGCCGCGTCGGGCTCGACGCAGATCGCGTGTGGAATACGGCGATGCTCGCGGTGGCGGCGGTCTTTGTTGTCTCGCGGCTGCTGCTGGTCGCTTTTAACTTCAAGAGTTTTCTGAAATATCCCTTTCTATTGCTGGCAGTGCCGTCGCTGACGTCGCTGGGCATCGCGGTAAGCGCCGCGCTGGTGTACGGTTATGTGCGTTGGCGTGGAATCCCCCTGCTGCCGCTGATGGATAACTGTTCTGCCTCGGCTGCGCTGTTGTGGGCGTTTGTGAACGTGGGCTATCTGCTCGAAGGTACGCGGGACGGTATGCCGGTTGGCGCTGCATTGTCTCCGCAGCCGGTTGAGGTGTACACGCTGGTGGCGGCTCTTGTGATCTTGTTGGCCGTGCTTAACGCACTGCGTTCCGGCTATCGTGGGGGCGAAGCGACGGGTTTAGCGCTGTCGGCAGGCGGGCTGGCGATCTTCTTTATCGACTTCTATCGGCTGCCTTCGGAGTTGCTGCCGGGCCTGCCCATCGATCCATCACAGATAATAGCTTTAGCGATGATTTCAGTCGGCGGCGCGCTCCTTTATCGCGTCGTGACACGGCTCTACGCCCAGATCCATGCCCAGATCCATGAGCCAGATGAGAGAGAAGGATAGCGATGCCGTCTAAGAACATGCTGCCTAAGGGGCAGCGGCACCACTCGGTGCGCAAGGAGTATCGCGCGACACGCGGCGCGGAACCGGTGCCCGAGGTTGTAATTCCCGTCCTCGATCTTGAGGACGATGGTGACTCGACCTTTGAGGATGGTGTACGAACATTTTCCGCTGCTGCGGAGGCGGCTGGGAAGCGGCTCGATGCGTACCTGGCGCAGGCGATTCCTGACATCTCCCGGGCACGTGTGCAGTTGCTGATCGAGTCCGGTCAAGTGCGTGTCGATGGCAAAGATGGCAAGGCGAAGCAGAAGCTGGTTGGGGGCGAATCGATTGAGATTGAAGGCGAGCCGCAGCCTCCTCCGCTTCACGCGGTTGCTGAGGACATTCCGCTCGATATTATTTTCGAAGACCAGTATCTAGCCGTGGTGAATAAGCCTGCGGGCATGATGGTCCATGCGGGCTCCGGCGCGACTGACGATGAGCGCAATCGCGGGACACTGGTGAACGCGCTGTTGTTTCATCTGGGCAAGCTGTCTGAAGTAGGCGGCGATCTGAGGCCCGGCATCGTTCATCGCCTCGACAAGCAGACCAGCGGCATCATTCTCGTGGCCAAGGACGACTCCACCCACCGCAAGCTTGGGACGATGTTCTCCGAACGCCGCGTCGAGAAGACCTACCTTGCGCTGGTGCATGGGCATCTTGCGAAGGATCACGTAACGGTCAACCTGCCGATCGCCCGCGACCTGATCCGGCGAACCCGGATGACAACCCGGAGAGGAGCGTCCGACCCTGGCTCGCGTTCGGCCGTCTCGCATGTTTCCGTGGTGAAGCGGCTGAAGACCCCCTACGGGCCGTTTACCCTGGTCGAGGTAAAGATCGAGACCGGCAGGACGCACCAGATCCGCGTGCATATGCAGTCGCTGGGGCATCCGGTGGTGGGAGATTTTCTCTATGGAGCGCCGCACCATATCCATGCCGACCCGCCGGTAAAGGGCGACGACGGCTTGGAGCTGGAGCGGAACTTCCTGCACGCCGCGCACCTGGTCTTTGTTCACCCCAAGACGAGCGAAACCATGGACATGCGCTCGCCTCTGCCGGTCGAGCTGACTAGCTTCCTTGCCGCATTGGAAGCAGGGCCTGAGCAGAAAGTCGGCGTAAGTTGATACACTCAACCCCGTGATACTCGTGAACGATCTTCTTCGCCGTACCAGGATTCCTGCAACGATTTTTCTGCCAGCGTTGTGCGGCGTTTTTCTGTCAGGCTGCGCGCACGTAACGTCGCCCGCGCATTCGTTCGTGTCCGTTGCGCCGTCTGTTGATTTGTCGGCCGACCCCCAGACGCCTGCCGTGCCGCCCGCCCAGACGCCGTCAACCGCGCCTCAGAGCGCTCCTGCGCCAACGACTCCCGCTCCAACTCCGACCGCCCCTCAGACTACGAGTCCAGCGCCGGGCGGAGCTCCGGCTGGAGGACAGACGCAGTCTGACCAGCCGTCGCAGGGGCCAGTCTTCACGCTGCAGGTTGAGACGGACGAAGTCAACCAGATCTTCACCGTCACCGACAAGAAGGGCCACTTCATTACCGGCCTCAGGCAGGAGAACTTCGGCCTTCTCGATGACGGGCGTCCGCCCATCTCGGTCAAACAGTTCACCCAGCAGACCAATCTTCCGCTGCGCGTCGGCATCATGCTGGACACCAGCAGCTCCATCCGGCAGCGTTTCCAGTTTGAGCAGGACTCCGCGATTGAGTTTTTCCTGCAGGTGCTGCACACCAACGACCGCGCCTTCATCGAAGGTTTCGACGTGCAGACGGACGTCGCGCAGGGCTTCACCAATAACATCGACCTGCTCAACCAGGGCATCCGCAAGCTGCGACCCGGCGGCGGCACGGCACTCTTCGATGCGCTCTACAAGACTTGCCGCGACGAGATGCTGACGCTGCGCGAGACGAACTCTGTCCGCAAGGCGCTGATTCTGGTCTCGGACGGCGAGGACAACTACAGCCGCGCGGAAGAGAGCGACGCCATTAAGATGTGCCAGCGTGCAGACACGATTGTCTATGCGATCAGCACCAACATCAGCGCGACCAAGGGCAAGGGAGACGACGTCCTGAAGACGATCGCGCAGGCGACCGGCGGCGGAGCCTTTTACCCGGTAAGGATTGAGGACGTAGCGACGGGCTTCCGCAACATCGAGGAAGAGCTGCGCAGCCAATACCTCCTGATCTACCGGCCCGCGAACTTCAAGATGGATGGATCGTTCCGAACGATCTACCTGCACGCCCTCGACCAGCGCTACCAGGTGCGGACGCGTTCCGGGTACTTCGCTCCGAAGCCGCAGTAGAGATTCGTCGCGGCTGCAAAAAATGCAGCGCGCAAGGAAACTCATCGGAATTTCATGGGTCTAATCCTGTAAAGGAATTGCCATGCGAATGCTTCGAGTCCTTGCGCCCTCCGTTCTCGCCTTCACGTTCGCAACTGTTTCGGGCTTTGCCGGGGCCCAGGCTCCGGTGACGCGGGTGGCACCGCCAACTTTCAGCGATCTTGCCGACCAGCCAGCGACGCATACGGGCTTCGTCTTCGACCGCTCCATGATGCAGGTTGCGCAAGGGTTTCTGGCCTCTGGCGGCCTCGACGCGCAACGCGCGGCGGCAGCGGTGACCAGCATCAGCTTCGATACTTACCGCTACGCCCGGCCGGCTTTCTACACGCCGGAGGCGATGGCGGCGCTGGTGGAGTCGTACCACGCGGCCGGATGGAAGCACCTAGTGAACGGCAACCAGTCGCCAGCGAACTCTGCTCAACCGAAGACGAACGTCACGGATCTGTGGCTGCACTTCTCCGGGGCGGACATCGACGACGTGACGGTGCTCATCCGGTCGCCGAGGGACATGAACGTGATTCAGGTAGCTGGCGACCTCAGGCCACTGGATCTTATTCATCTCAGCGGGCACTTCGGCATTCCGAAAGTCGATCCGAACGCCGTAATGGTTCCCGCTCCCAACGGACGCTAGGCAGCGACGACGCGGCTGAATACTCAGCTTGCCCGAACAGCAGCTTCTTCGATCTCTGCGGAGATCGTGGAGACGCGGTTTCGACCGTTCAGCTTGGCGGAATATAGTCCCTGATCCGCGGCCTCGATCAGCGACGCAGGCAAAGTCCCTATCTTTGGAATGGCGCTCCAGCAGCCGACAGACACTGTGACGATTTGATGCAGGCTGCGCTTGTGCTCGAGTCGCAAAAGTTCGATACGGTAGCGCAGCACCTCGGCCACCTGGAGGACTCCGAATAGGTCGGTTCCGGGCATGAGGACGACAAACTCTTCTCCCCCGAAACGGGCAGGCAGGTCGCCGGCCCGATTGACGGTGCTCCGGATCGAGTCCGCAATGTTCCGCAGGCACTGGTCTCCCGCAAGGTGTCCGTAGAAATCGTTAAAGAGTTTGAAGGAGTCGACGTCGATCATCATGACCCCCACCGGCTCGCCTTCGCGCATGGCTCGACGCCACTCCTGGTCGAAGATGTCGTCGAACCGGCGACGGTTGGCGAGACCCGTTAGGCCGTCGCTGATGGCGAGTTTTTCCATCCGCTCGTAAGCCTCTCTCGTCTCCCGTTCGAAGTCGTCGCGTTCAAGCTGGAGAATGCTGACCGGGAAGCACATGAGCATGGAGACGGCAAGAAAGGCCTGAAGCGCGGTGACACTGTACGGCTCCTGAATCGATCCGAAAGGGCCGAGGCGGTGCAAGGTTCCTTTGGCGGAGACGATGCTCAGAATGTTGACGGCGATGGCCGAACCGCTGAAGCCAAGCTTGAACGCGATGAGCAGGAGAAACGGCATGAGGAGAAAGGCGATGGGAGTCGGCTTGTAGTTGAAGAGAGCCCAGCCCACCAGGCTGAACGTCCCGAGCAACCCCAGGGTCCGGGACAGGTTTTTCCAGGCAAAGAGAGCGTAGGTCTCGCGGCTGATCAGAATGACTCCGAGAGGAAGCCAGAGGACGATGCCGATCGCGTCACCGGTGAACCAGCGCGCCCAGTAGGGCCAATAAGAGACATGCAGGTCGAGATCGCGGGAGTACGCGGCGGCGACTGGAAAGCCGGTAATCGCCGGACCCAGCAACGCGGGCCAGACGATGAATCTCTTCAACAGGCCCCGCTCTTTGATCCACCGCGAGACGCCATTCAGCGGAGGCAGGCAATAGGCCGCGATCAGCAGTTCGGCGACATCGCTGACCGTGTCGGAGACGACCTGGTCGATCGGCTGCGACCACTCGAGCGTGACCTGGACGATCACCATACCGGTGATCATCTGCGGCCAGAACCGCCGGGGCGTGCGCAGAAAGAAAGCTACCTGGAGGCCCACAATCGGCCAGCAGACGGACAGGTTGTCCCTCAGGAACGTGCTGATGGCGAGCCGGAAGGCGATGCCGTACACAAGTCCGCTGACCAGCACGATCGCGATCGTCTGGAGCAAGGGACGGCGGCGGCCCCAAATGCGAACCCGCGCTTCGAAGCTTCTTAGTCTGGGTTGGATCTTCGTGGCCAGTCCCAAGTCGATCCTCCGAGAAGAACATCGGCGGATCGGGGCGGTACTTCAACTCTTTTTCGAACTACCGGGTGAGCACTTCCACAATGACCCGGCAGTTACTTCTCGCGCACCCACCGAGCCTCTTCTTGCGGAGCAAGTGTGATCGGGCCAGCAAACGCTGCGCTTGTCTTGCCGTTTAGCCGATAGAGCATGGTCGTTCCGCCGAGTGCGGACAGATCTACCTTGAACCGCCGCCGCTTGTTGGAGAGATTCTTCAGCACAAAGCCATCTGCGTCATAGCTGTAGCGCAGAGCGTATGCGGGTTCGTTGAACTCGACGTTGCCATAGCTGTTAAGGTGAGGAGCGACGGAGACATCGGCATCGGCGGGGATGGTTAGGCCAAGGAACTTCGAGATCAGCACGGCGGAGTAGACATTCGGATACTCGTAGTACTTGCCCGCTCCATGGGCGTTCTTGCCGTCGATGTAGTAGACGTAGTCCATGTCATAGCGCTCGCCCATGAAGTAGTTGTCCTTCGCGCCCTCCGCTGCGACTGCCTTGAGTTGGTCGAGCAGAACACCATCCTGCTTCTGCGACGCTCGGAAGGCGGCGTCCCAATACCAGTAGCGACCTGCGGCGCTGAGGTCGTAGGGACCACCGTTGCCGATCTCGGACTTCGTATATCCGGCGATGTCCGCGGCGACAAAGCTTGGGAAGCGTTCGAACTGGCCGGCATTCTCTTCAACCAGCCGACGCACGGCGGCAGATTGCGCCGGTGTCGCATAGCCGAAGGTTACGGGAACCGTATTCGCCAGGAGGTGGATGTGGTCGTGAGCCTTCCCGTCACGGTCAACCCAGTCAATGAACCGCTGATTCTTATCGTCCCAATATCCATCAGGTATTGGAAGGATGAGTGCGTCAGCGAGCTTCTTCGACGTGGCGGCGTAGCTGGCGGCCTTCGCCTGTCGTCCCAGCAGATTCTCCATGACGGCAAGCAGCTTGAAGGTGTTTGCCGCGAAGGCCTGCGACTGCGTCACGCGGCCATCTTCGATCACCTGGTCTTCGTAGTAGACATCCGACCAGACTCGCCCATACTGGTCCACGCTTGCGAGAGTCCATGCCGCCGCGCGTTCCAGATTGCCGATGTGATTCCGCAGCCAGGCTAGATCCTTGCGAGCCTCGTAGAAGTGCCACGCCTCTTCGATCACTTCGATGTTTGCCGTGAGCGGAAACATGGCTGCGTTCTGCTTGTCGTCCAATGCTGCTTCTGCGGACGTGGTACTCGCGTGAACCATCCGGCTGCACCGAAGTGGGAGCGCGGGAGAGATGCTCCGGGTCGTCATCCATCAGCTTGAACTGAAGTTCGATCATTCGCTTCACGATGTCGAGATCGGCCTCGGAGCCCATCGCCAGCCGGCCCTTGATCTGGAACTCGTGATCGACCGCTGGATAAGATCCTGCATAGGCGGAGGTGTTCAGCGTGCTGAGGACATAGCCGCTGCTGTAGCGGAAGTTTGCCGCCATGGTCTTCTCCACCACGGAGGGAAGCATCGTGCCCCAGTAGAATCCCGCCAGCGCATTTTCGATCTGTGTGTTCTCGCCTATCTTGATTGAGAACCGGTTGCGAAAGGGATCGCTGTGGGGTCGAGCCTCTGCCTTGTAAGCCGTAACGCTGTCGGCGTTCAGAACGACCCTCAACCCACCTTCGGTCTTTGTCGCAAGTACGTCACCTCCGCTCAGTTCGAGATACCAGGAGTTGTCTTTTGACTCAGCGTCTACAGGAAGAATCCAAAGGCCTTTGTTGGCTTTAATCCTTGAACCCGCTGCATTGATGGGAAGGATCCACCACTGATCGTGCTCGCGGTTGACGCCGATGCCCTGGCAGTCGGTAAAGGTCATTTCTACTGGCGCACTATGATTTGTGCGGGTAACAAGAGTGCCTGTACCGGTGGCAGTCAGCGTGGCGTTTTTTAGAGACCGTAGAATCCCATCGGCTTGGCCAAACGATGAAGCTGAAGCTCCGAAGAGCAGGAGAATGACTACCGCGATCAGTGTCTTCACAGATGCCTTTTGATGGGGAGATGAGAATCTTTCGAATGAGGAGACGGCTTGCACCTCAAGCGCAGTTGGAAAGCTGCACCGGAGATCAGCAACATCCTACTAAAAGGAATCAGCGTCTGGCTTGTTACAATTTCTGACGCGGTAGCAAGCCTAGAAACGAGCACGTATGCCGGATCAGGAATTCCCGAAGCTCTACCTCTATCGCCGCATCGTGCAGGCGAAGCTGTTCATCGACGCACATTCGGCGGAGAGGATCGATGCCACCGATATCGCGGACGAGGCCTGCTACTCGAAGTATCACTTTATCCGTACGTTCAGGGACATCTACGGGAAGACACCGCATCAGTATCTGACCGCCGTTCGGGTAGATAAGGCGAAGGCCCTGCTCGAAACCGGTATGCCCGTGACCGAGGTGTGCCTGTCTGTGGGGTTTGACAGCCTTGGGTCGTTCACAGGTCTCTTCAAGCGACGGACGGGCGTCACTCCTTCGACCTTCCAGCGAGAGAGACTCGCAAGACGGCAGAGGATGGATAAGGCCCCACTCAGCTTCGTTCCCGGATGCTTTGCAGCGCTCTACTCAGGCCGCGAGAATAGCAATACTCGAGAAGCGACGTAGCGGTGCCCGACGCTATAGTCATCCAGAACGTGACTCAATGGAGGACAGCAAATGATCACCAAGATGAACCACACAAGCATCTTTGTGCTGGACCAGGACAGCGCCTACGACTTCTACGTCAACAAGCTGGGCTTCAAGGTAAACACCGATGCGCAGATGGGGCCGAAGGGCCGATGGCTTACCGTCAACCCGCCTGAGCAACCCGATCTCGAAATTACCCTGATGGCGATCGATGACAAGATGATGTTCGACAAGAGCTCCGCAGCGAAGATGAGCGAACTTGTCGCCGCGGGCACCTTCGGCTTCGGAACCTTCCTGTGCGACGACATGCTCGCTACCTACGAGGAGCTCAAGGCCAAGGGCGTCCACTTCAAGAAGGAGCCCGCCCACGAGTTCTATGGCTTCTCGGCCGTCTTTCAGGACGACTCCGGAAACTGGTTCTCGCTCAGTGAACGGCCAAAGTAAATCCTGGCCCTAGCTGTAGAGTTCCACGGAACGCAGTAGCGCGAGCTTGCGTTCCGGCGGCAGAAAGCTGGCTTCGACGGCGTTCGCGGCTAGTTCGCGGAGATGGTCCAGGGTGAAGCCGAACTTATCGTGTGCGAGGATGTACTCCTCAAGCAGGTTGCTGCCGAACATCGGTGGGTCGTCGGAGTTCAACGTCACCATCAGGCCGGAGTTGAAGTAGTCGCGGACGGGGTGCTGGTCGAAGTCTGGGCAGCACCCCGTCCGGATGTTGCTGGTGATGTTCAGCTCGAGCGGAATCTGCTTGGTGGCGAGCACTTCGAGCAGTTCGGGATCGTGCTGCGCTGCGAGAGCGTGACCGATGCGCTCCGCGCCGATGTTGATGGCGGACCAGATGCTTTCGGGGCCAATCGTCTCGCCGGCGTGGGCAGTCAGGCGGAGCCCTGCGGCCTTGGCTTCAGCGTAGCTCTCGCGGAAGAGGTCGGCGCTACCACGGGCTTCGTCGCCGCCTATGCCGATGCCGATAATGCTCGGATACTGCGCGCGAAGCTCGGCGGCCTTGCGGAAGACCTTCGAGGCTTCTTCCGCACCGAAGTGCCGAACTGCGTCGATGAGCCAGTAGATGGTGGTGCCGAACTCTTTTTCGGCACGGATGCGGCCGCGCTCGATGGCCTCGACGTATGGTTCGACTTCGGCGTTCTTCCAGTAGTAGATGATGCCGAAGGAGATGTAGACTTCCGCGTGAACGACACCTTGAGCGGCAAGTTCCCGGACCATGTTGTAGGTGATCAACTCGTAGTCGTCCGGGCCCTTCAGGCGCGCGGAGACTTCTTTGAACGAGGCCATGAAGCCGAGGAAGTTCTCGTAGATATAGAGCTTGCGGGCGGCCTCGGCGGTGAGCGGCTCGGCGTCGTGGCGCTTGCTTAGTTCGAGCAGAGTCGCGGGGAGGATCGTGCCTTCGAGGTGGAGATGGAGCTCGACCTTAGGCAGACCCTTCAGCCAAGTGGGGACATCGATCTCGAGCTTCGCTTTCGTGCGCTTCTGCGGCATCAACTTAGTCTAATGGGTTCGGCGCGGAAAGGAGCAGACAGCAATGCATCTTGCAAGGTGGATGCGGGAACCTTGATGCTCGGACGTTCAAGGTTAGGCACTAGCGAATGGTAGTAGTTGGGGTACGATCTCGGGATGGTTCGGAGCAAACGAACTTCTGCCGCTGTTGGGATTCTCGTGTTGCTGGTTACTGCGGGAACCGTTGTGCTCATGTGGAAGCATGCTCCGACGAACGCCGAGACACTTGCCGTCATAGCGCTGCGACATCAGGGCGATACAGCTTACGAGGCGGCGAAGTGGAACGGCTGGTATCGGCCCGGAAGCAATAAGTGCAACAAGGCGGTGGCGGACTGGATTGTCGATTCGGGACATCCGAGGCCGTTCGTGCGAGGGCATTTCGGGTTGATTCCGCGTGACCCGAGCGCGCATGAGTGGGCCGATCCGAAGATTAACATCAAGGGGTGGTCGGCGCCGATGCAGCGAACTGAAGCCCTGCCAGGCGACGTAATCGCGCAGGAACATGGGCCGATCTACGGGCATGGGGGGATCGTAGTCGGGCAGGGAAGTACGGTATCGGCCTACGGTGACGTACAGCCGCAGGGACTGGTGCTTCAGGACGACTGGGGATTCCGGACAGGCGCGGGAGCGAATGGGGAGAGCGGTGTCGACCCCGCGCCTACCGTGAGGCGCTACATCGAGGAGTAGCTACCCTTCGTAGAACTCGCTCCGTTTGCGGCTGTAGAAGAAGTACACAAGCAAGCCAATCACAAGCCACACAAAGAAGCGTACCCAGGTAATAGCGGGCAGGCCGGCCATCAGCAGGATGCAGAAGAGCGTGCTGAGAATGGGGATGAGCGGACCGAAGGGGACGCGGAAGCCGCGGTGACGGGCGGGATCTTTGGCGCGCAGAACAATAACGCCGATCGAGACGAGGACGAAGGCGAAGAGTGTGCCGATGTTCGACATCTCGGCGAAGGTGCCGACGTCGAACAGGCCCGAAGGGATCGCGACCAGGATTCCCGCGACCCAGGTGGCGAACGCGGGCGTACGGTACTTGGGGTGGATGCGGGAGAAGACATCGGGCAGCAACTTGTCACGCGACATCGCGAACCAGACGCGGGCCTGGCCAAGCTGGAACACCAGGATCGAAGAGATCATGCCGACGAGTGCGCCCAGCACCACGATCAGCCGCACCCAGTGCAGGCGTTCTCCGCCGGGCGTGAGGGAGAGTCGCTTGAGTGCATTGACCACCGGTGCGCCGTCGCCAGCGACCGTCTGCCAGGGCACCATGCCGGTTAGCACGGCGGCTACACCGATGTAGAGAATGGTGCACACGATGAGCGTGGCGACGATGCCGATGGGAACGTCCCGGCGCGGATTCTTGCACTCTTCGCTGGCAGTCGATACCGAGTCGAAACCGATGTAGGTGAAGAAGATGATCGATCCACCAGCGAGCACACCGGAGAAGCCGTTCGGCGAGAAGGGGTGGTAGTTCGACGGGTGGACGAACGACAGTCCGAAGCCAATGAACAGCAGGATGGCGGTGATCTTGACCAGCACCATGATGTTGTTGGTGCGGGCTGACTCGCGGATGCCCCGGACGAGCACCACGGTGAGCAGCAGGACGATGATGAACGCCGGAATGTCGAAGCCGAAGTGCCAACCCGCAGCGAAGATGTCCTTACCGGCGAGATCCTGCAGACCCAGCGGAAGATACGCAGGCGACAGCCACTTGGGGTCGAGGTGGATGCCGAGCCAGTCCATCAGGTCGACGATATGCGCGGCAAAGCCGACGCTGACGCTCATGTTCGAAAAGGCGTACTCGAGGATGAGGTCCCAGCCGATGATCCAGGCGATGAGCTCGCCGAGCGTCGCATAGGTGTACGTATAGGCGGAGCCAGCGATGGGAATCATGCTGGCGAGCTCCGCATAGCAGAGGCCGGTAAGGCCGCAGACGATCGCTACAAGCACCAGCGATAGGGCCAGCGCCGGACCTGCGCCAGGGCGTCCCGCAACGGCCCCATGGTGCAGAATCAGATCGATGATCGGCGAGCCCTTCCAGTCGGCGATCTTAGAAGGATTGCCGCCGATGGCCGTCCCGATGACCGTGAAGATGCCCGAGCCAATGACCGCGCCGATGCCAAGGGCGGTGAGTGAAACCGGGCCTAGGTGCTTGGTAAGGGCGTTCTCCGGACGTTCCGACTCAGAGATCAGCTTGTCGATCGACTTCGTGCGAAAGATTTGGCGGGGCAGTGGCGTGTCCCTCTGAATTGATTTGGTCGAGCGGACGAGACCTCGCGTGAGCGACGGTCTTGGTCTTTTGAACAGTAGCAGATAGGTAGAACTCTACTACTTAGACGGTCTGGGGGAAGGAATAATTTTGCCGTTGCCGCTGTCCTCGCTCTTGAGGGTTGCGCTCGACACGGCCTTGTAGCTTACTCCGTTGAATTCGAAGTAAATCAGGCCAGCCTCGAAGGCGCTCATGTGCCATCCGAGGACGATGTCGTGAAGACCGTGATGCGATTGTGGTACGACGCTGTAAAGCCAGCCATTGAGGCCGATGTCAGGCGAGGCGATGACGTGCGCGTGAGTTCCGTTGAATGCCACAAGCCACATCGCTCCATTCGCGCCTTGTCCGCTGCGCGCACAGCCGCTACCGGCCTCTACGAGAAAAACGGCGTAAGGAGCAACGGAGACGCGAGAGAACTGCAGATCCTCCAGCCACGACCCGTCATCGCACTCCCACACGCCAGGGTGGGAAGAGCGCGCGGCCAAGGCGGCACGAACTGCGGTCATCTGCCTGGGAGTCAGAGTGGCAGGGGTGCTGCCGGAGCGGTCGAGATTTGTGGGAACGTTTTGCCAGATGGAACTTTGCGCCGACGCACCGATTGCTCCTATAAACGCGAGAAGCACCGTTGCGGTCCGGAACGCCAAGGGATTTACCTCTGCGGTTCAACATAGCGACGGCCTTCTGAAGTAGAAGGCCGTCGCTGTTCTCAACAATTCAAGGGCGACTACCGCTTGCTCTTACCGCGCGATGCCTTCTTGAGCTTCTGCTTGCTCTCGCCGCGAGCTCCGGCGCGGGGACCCTTGGCTGGTGCTGCCTTGCGTGCTGCGCGCTTGATCTTCTTGCGCTCGAGTGTGTCGGTAATTGCCTTGGTGTTCGCCATGAAGGTTCGGGTCTCTTTATCTCTCTTGAAGTATTTCGGATTTGTGTCCGGAATGGTCGCTGGCGAGCGAAGGGCTAAAGCCGTTCGAGCTGGGCAAACTTCTCCACCAGCTTCTTCACGCCGTGCTGTTGAAATTGTACTGTAATCTTGGCGTCATCCCCATCCCCTTCGCGGCGAAAGACCATTCCTTCGCCGTATTTGGGGTGGCGAACGCGTACTCCCTGCTGTAGGCCGGTCTTTCCTGTGGGTGCGGGGACATCGAGCTTGGGGCGGGAGAACTTCTGGCCAGCCTTGAAGCTGGGTACGGATTGGCCTCGGGCGGCGAAGAAGTTGGCAATGTTGTCCATGGAACTGCCGCCAGCCCGGGTTGAGGTTGCGGCCGGACGACTGCGGCTACCGCTCTGGTCTTCGTCTTCGTAGCTGTAGTGGCGCTCGCCGTTCTCGTGACCTCCTGAGCCGCTGCCGGGACGATTCCCGTAGGAGTTGCCATAGCCGGAGTTGAAACTCGGCCTCTGACCGGGGCTGCCGAGGTCTTCGACCAGCCGCTGCGGAACCTCTTCGAGGAAGCGTGACGGCACGCTAGCCTCCGGCATGTCGCTGCCGTAGCGGCGACGATAGCGGGCGCGCGTCATCACGAGGGTGTCCATGGCGCGAGTCATGCCGACGTAGCAGAGGCGGCGTTCTTCTTCTAGGCCGACGGGGTCGGTGAAGGTGCGGGAGTGCGGAAAGAGGCCCTCTTCCATGCCGGTAAGGAAGACGAGTGGGAACTCGAGCCCCTTGGCGGCGTGCAGCGTCATCAGCGTGACGCGGGCCTCCGCGGAGTAGCTGTCAGCGTCTGAGACGAGGGCGGCGTGGTCGAGGAACTCATGCAGCGTCTCGCCACGCTCTTGCGCGTCCTGCGCGGCGTTAGCGAGTTCCTTCAGATTCTCTATGCGGGAGAAGCTCTCGGGCGTGGCCTCTTCTTCGAGCGCGCGGATGTAGCCGCTGCGGTCATTGAGGAACTTGATCAGCTCCGGTAGCGTTGCTGGATCGCCCGGAGCACGGAAGGCAGGCTTTTCGTCCGACATGATGCGCTCGGCGGCGCGATCCTGCGCGGAGGCAGGTTTGTTATCGGCGGCGCTGCGCTTCAACGTCGGAGCGTTTGCCTTGAGTACGACCGGAGCGAAGGGGTTGAACGACGCGGCATCGACATCTGTAACCGGTGCCGTCGCATTCTCTGCGGCGATGGTCGAGACCTCTTCGCTGGGGCCGAAGTCGAAGCCAAAGTTGAAGCTGGTATCGAAGGAGGTGTCCGAGCCGTTGCCCTCGACGGGAGGGAAGTCGTCCTCTTCTTCCGCTGGTGCTGCTGCTTCGAAGGCGGACGGATCGAAGCCGGTGTCTCCGTCTTCCGCAGCCAAACCTCCAACATCCTCGGTCAGCTTTGCGGCAAAGTCTGCACCCAGCATGGCGCGGGCATCGTCGATTAGGCGTTTGAATCCCGCCAACGCGGTGAGCGCGCGGGCAGGCAGCAGGCGATCTTCGATAGCGCGGCCAATCGCGTCCCAGGTGCTGATGCCAGTGGTCAGCGCCATGCGTTCGAGCGTCTCCATGGTCGTCTTGCCGATGCCGCGTGGCGGCGAGTTCACGACGCGGCCCAGCGCGATGGAGTCGTTCGTGTTCTGCACCAGCTTCATGTAGCTGAGGATGTCTTTGACCTCGGCGCGATCGTAGAAGCTGAAGCCGCCGACCATGTGGTACTGGACTTGATAGCGGCGAAGCGCCTCTTCGACCAGTCGCGACTGTGAGTTAGTGCGGTAGAGCACGGCGCAGCGTGGTGGCTCTTCCAGATTGCCGGACGCCTTCAGATACGTATTGATGCGATCCGCGATGAAGAGGGCTTCGTTCTCACCATCGGGTGCCTCGTAGTACCCGATCATCGACCCGCCCTCGCGTGCGGTCCAAAGATTCTTGCCCTTGCGCTGCGTGTTCTGCGCGACCACCGCCGAAGCGCCTTCGAGGATGATCTGCGTTGAGCGGTAGTTCTGTTCAAGCCGGATGGTCTTCGAGTTGGGAAAGTCCTTTTCGAAGTCGAGGATGTTCTTGATGTCCGCGCCGCGCCAGCTATAGATGGACTGGTCTTCATCGCCGACGACGCAGATGTTGTGGTGCGATCCCGCAAGCAGCTTCATCAACTCGTACTGCGGACGGTTGGTGTCCTGGTACTCGTCGATCATGACGTAGCGATACTTGCGGTTGTACCGCTCGCGGACCTCGCTGGACGACTTGAGCAGCCGCACGGTCTCGAGCAGAAGGTCGTCGAAGTCCAGCGCATTGGCCTTGAACAACTCTTTCTTATAGATCTCGAAGATGTGCGCGATCTTCTCTTCCAGCGGGTTGGTGCTGGCGAGGAAGTACTCCTGCGGGTCGATCATGTGGTTCTTCGCCCACGATATGCGACCAAGCGCCACGCGCGGCTTCAATTGCTTGTCGTCAATGCCGAGGCGTTTTAATGCCTGCTTCACGACCGCCTGTTGATCGGTCTCATCATAGATGGCGAAGGTCCGTGTGAGTCCAACACCATTCGTTCGTAGCGCTTCGATATCCCGGCGCAGCACACGCACGCAGAAGCTATGAAAGGTTGCCAGCGTGGGCTTCGCGAGCGAACTGTGCCCGAGGATTTTGTCGACGCGCTCGGACATCTCCTTCGCCGCCTTGTTGGTGAAGGTGACGGCGAGGATGGCATCTGCAGGCACGCCGCGCTCCTCGATAAGGTAAGCGATGCGATGCGTGACGACGCGGGTCTTGCCGCTGCCCGCGCCGGCGAGCAGGAGCACCGGGCCATCCACGGAGCGGATGCCCTCCTGCTGCTGCGGGTTCATATTTTCGAGAAGGTGAGACAAGTGTGGAACTCCAATACCTATTTTAGCTGGAGACCTAATTTGTCGTTCCACCGGTCTCCGTGCTTGGCTCTCGCTTCAATCCGCGCGAAAGATCACACGCAACGTGATGGAACGATTCGTGTCTGACTCACAGTGGTAAACACTCAACCGACTTGGGACTTATCGAGTGTCCATTTATAGAAATTCCAGTGTCCAAAATGTCCATTTTCGCGAATCACTTATCTCTCAGATTAATAAGGATTGAATCTCAATTTTTTATAGAAACGAGCGGAACCTATTCGCGTCTATCTGCGTAGTTCACCTCACGACCCGCCCTCTGAACCATGGCAGAGTGGCCCGCCGAACTTGAACGAAATGTCCCTACAGGGACCGGAGCCACTATGCACCTTCGCCAGATTCTCGCTACGTCCGTCGCTGCCCTTGCGCTCATCTCCACCACTGCCGTTTACGCGGCACCCACCAGCATCTCCTCGCCTGTCCATGCCGTATTCACCAATGGCAAGATGGTAAAGATCAGCTTCCGCAACGACTCGGGATCGCAGCTTGAACTCAAAGTCGGCGACAACATCATGAAGGTGCAGTCCGGCGCCACGCTTTCGCTGAAGCTGCCTGCAGGCACCAAAGTGCTCGCGAACACTGCAACGCCAAAGCTCACCGCTGGCAGCGTGATCGCGGAGGTCGCTTCATACCTCGACGGAGCGACACTCAGCATCCACTAAGACGTTCTTCCCCTGAACTTCCATCACGCGGAATGCTAAAGCGGAGGTTCTTCGTGATGGAAGTTCGATTTTCGAAAACTTAATTGACCAGCATCTTTACTGGCGTTTCGTGCAGGCTTGCCGCAATGCTGTCCCACAGCGCGATGCGCGCAAGCAGGGCGATCTCCGCTGCCTCGGTGGCTTCTTTCCACTTCTTGCTGTCGCTGCCGCACAACTCGCTGACCATCTGCAGTGCCATGGGCCCGTGGTCCTCGCCGTCTACTTCAATATGCCGATCGAGGTACCAGCGCAGCGTCGCCAACTTGCCAGAGAGACGCTCGTCCTGGTCGCGGATGAAGCCGCGAAACATATCCGGTATAAGGTCTTCGCGGCCGAATGTAAAGGCTGCGGCGACCTCGTGCAGCCTGCCACGCTCGATGATGCCAAACGTCGTCTGAACGAAGCGCTGAGCCGCTTCCGGCGCGGAGCTGCGCGCGAGCGCAGTCGCCCAGTCCGAACCGTCGCGGAGATGAATCAGCAGGCTTTCGATAGCCAGCGTGCAGGCACCGCACTCCTTCATCGCGTGGATGTATAGCTCGAAGTGGCTGATGGGGCGTGTGCCGTAGATGTCGCTCTCTTCGCCGAGGACGATCTCATTCACGAGCCGGCGGCTGGTAGGGAAGCGGCTTGGGACCCAGGGTACATCGATGCAGGTAAGGCCACGCTGCAACGTCTTCAGCAGCGACATGAAATCCCATACGGCGAAGACGTGCGACTCCATGAAGATGTGGAGGTCTTCGACCATCTCGAAGCTCGCGTAGAGCGGATGGTTCGCAAGCCGCGTGTAAAGCGGGCGCAGGCGTTCGGCGAGCGTCTGTAGTTCTTCGGATTGTTCGAGGATTTGCATGTAACGGAGGCCCTTTGGTGGAGGTTGTACGCTGTAAGTTTACGTAAAACCTACAACTTCATTTAGCCGTACAGACGGCACACTGGCACTGCCGCCGCAGGTACTCCCACGAGTAGATGCCGCTCTCGTGGCCGTCGCTCCACTTGAAGCGAAGAGCATATTTGCCTACTGGAGAAACTTCGAGCGGCTTGATCGGCGCTTCGTACATGGGCAGCAAAGTCTGCGGTTTGGGCTTGGGAATTCCCGGGGCCCGGCCGGCGGCGTCGCGCTCTTCGTGGCAGGTGGCGCAGGGGCAGCCATGCCTCAACCAGAGGAAGCTCCATGTGCTGGTGTGGCCGTCGCGCCAGTCGATCTCCATGCCCGTGCCTTCAGATTTTTTGACGCGAACCTTAGCAGGCGTGACTGCATCTGGCGGCAACTTCAACTGCTCCTGCGTAGCTTCGCGCTCGGCTTCGGTTGCGTTGAGGATGCGAATGCCTTCGTGACTCATGCTTGCCTCCAGAAGAAGTATCCCGCCATCAGCACCCCGGTGGCGACAACGATGAGGCGCAGAACGTCGGGGTTCATCTTTCGCGCGTACTGCGCTCCAAGATAGCCGCCGACGCCACAGGTGACCATCGAGATCAAACAGTACTTCCAGATGACCGCGCCGCTGACGATGAAGGTGATGACGGCGCAAAGGTTCGACAGGCACGCTGCAAGCACCTTCATCGAGTTCAGCGAACGCATATCTTCAATGCCGAAGAGCGCAAGCGCACTCATGATGAGGAAGCCCGCGCCCGCGCCAAAGTATCCGATGTAGAAGCAGACCGGCAGCAGGACGCAGAAGAGCGGCAGCAGTGCAGGAGTTGCGTCGCGATCGTGCTCGGTCATCGCGGCGAGTGCCTTCGATTCAGCACGTACCCGCAGCCACTTCGAGACTGGGCCGCTGATCCCGAACAGCAGGGAAGCCAACAGCAACAGCCACGGCACCATGTGCAGGAAAGTTACCTGCCTGGTCTTCAGCAGAACAACCGCTCCGCTTACTCCGCCGAGGATCGACGATACGATGACGACCGGCAGAAGGTCTTTACGAAGGTCTTCACGCAGCGCGGCTACAGAGGTCAACTGCCCCGGCCACAACGCGACCGTGTTCGTCGCGTTGGCCTGGATCGGCGCCACACCCATCGCAAGCATCGCAGGGAAGGAGACGAACGACCCGCCGCCCGCCATGGCGTTCATCACACCCGCGAAGAACGAAGCGACGACCAGCCACGCGTAGTGGAGATGAACTGTAATGGCAGAAAGCATTCACCTCCCATTGTAGTCGTCGAGGGCAAGTTCCTGGGCAGTCCCACTCATCGCGATGTTGCTGCGATGAATGGGGCACAGAGTCGTATTTAACTTCATGCTGAAGATGGAAGCTGTGGTGTCGCGGCGATCAACTCCTGCGTATACGTTTCGCGAGGGTGCTCGCAGACTTCGAGAACATCGCCCATCTCGACCAGTCTGCCCTTCTGCATCACGGCAACGCGGTCGCAGAGATACCGCACCAACGGC
Organism: Granulicella aggregans; assembly: GCF_014203275.1. Classification (GTDB taxonomy): domain Bacteria; phylum Acidobacteriota; class Terriglobia; order Terriglobales; family Acidobacteriaceae; genus Edaphobacter. The sequence goes on along the minus strand of NZ_JACHIP010000001.1, from coordinate 618,882 downwards.
ATCGAGTGTGAGATGAAGAGGTAGGTCAGACCGTGGTCGCGCTGCAGGTCGCGAAGCAGATTGACGACCTGCGCTCCAACCAAGACGTCGAGCGCGCTGACAGGCTCGTCAAGCACCAGGAACTCCGGACGCAGAGCGAGAGCGCGGGCGATGTTGATGCGCTGGCGTTGGCCTCCGCTGAACTGGTGTGGATAGCGGGGGAGAGCGCTGGCGTCGAGCCCGACGGTGTTGAGCATCTCGTTGAGCCGGGCGTCTAGGCCGCCCTCCGGCCGCTCCTTGTGGATGGCAAAGGGCTCGGCAATAATCTGGCGGACAGACATGCGCGGGTTGAGCGCGGCGTAGGGGTCCTGAAAGACGATCTGCATGCGGCGACGCAGTCTTCTTAGTTGCTGCGAGCTTGCGGTGAGGACATCTTCGCCCGCGAAGCGAACCGAACCAGCGGTTGGCTCGATGAGGCGAAGGATCATGCGGGCGACTGTGCTCTTGCCGGAGCCGGACTCGCCAACGAGGCCGAGGGTCTCGCCGCGATGGATATTGAAAGATACGTTATCGACCACGCGTGCCACGCCGCCCGTGCGAGGGTATTCTTTGGTCAGCCCGGTGGCTTCTACGAGCACTTCGGGAGCAGGATCGGACATAGCCGGATACTAGCATCGCGAGAGGGTAGATGAGCTTAGTGGGATTGCAGGGGAAGACAGCGCTGGTGACGGGAGCGAGCGCAGGGATTGGCCGGGCGACGGCGCTGGCATTGGCAGCGGCTGGCGCGAATGTGGTGGTGACGGCTCGCCGCGAAGAGCGACTTGCTGAGCTCTGCGCGGAGATTGACGCGGCGGGCGGCAAGATGGTGTTTCATGCAGGAGACGCCGCCAGCGAGGCGACGGCAGTTGCGGCGATCAAGCTTGCCGTGGAGAGCTTTGGGAGCCTCGATATCCTGATCAACAACGCCGGCGTTGGTAGCTACAAAAACCTTGTTGACACGCCGGTGGAAGAGTTCGACGCGATGATGGCGTCGAATGTGCGGTCGGGCTTCGTGTTCTCGCGTCATGCGGCTCCACTGATGATCGAGCAACAGAGCGGGACGATTCTCTTCATCTCGTCCGTCGCGGGACTGACGGGGATTGGCGGCGAGTCGGTCTATTCGGCGACCAAGTTCGCGCAGGTAGGCTTCAGCCAGGCGCTTGATGCGGAGCTACGCAAGCACAAGATCAAGGTGGGCGTGATCTGCCCAGGTGGCGTAAAGAGCGAGTTCGGATTGGGGCGGGGAAGAACGGAGGAGTTCATCCGGAACTCACACATGATGGAGCCGGAGGAAGTCGCTGAGGCGATCGTCTTTGCGTGTATGCAACCAGCGAATGTGCGGATTCCGCAGATGCTGGTCCGCCATATGGGTTAGGTCGAGGTTTCGTCGTCGCTCACTTGCAAGTGACTCAGAAACTCTTGATCCTTGCGCGTGAGATCGGCCTTTGCCAGCAGGTCAGGACGGTTGCGATAGGTCTTGGCGAGCGCCATCTGACGACGCCATTTGCGAATCGCACTGTGGTCGCCCTGCTGCAGCACCTCTGGTACTTCAAGGCCAAGGAACTCCGCAGGCCGCGTGTAATGCGGATAGTCGAGCAACCCGCCGGAGAGATGTGTCGAGTCGGGCACGCCGTCCGCAGTAAGTCCGCCTTTTTCCGGCGCAGACTCTGTCCCGAAACTTTCGTTGCGGGCAGAGTCAGGGTTGCCGAGCACGCCGGGCATCAGCCGCACGACGGAGTCGAGAATGACGGCGGCAGCAAGCTCGCCGCCTGACAGAATGTAGTCGCCGATGGATAGTTCGCGGTCGCAAAGCAGTAAGTTGATGCGCTCGTCGATGCCCTCATAGCGGCCACAGAGGAAGACGACGCGCTCCGCAGCGGCGAGTTCGTGGGCGATAGCCTGAGTGAACGGCTGGCCCTGCGCGGAGAGAAGGACCACTGTCTCCTTCGTCGTATCGCGTTCGGGCTTCGCGGCGATGTCGAGGGTCTGGAAGCAGTCGTAGATGGGCCCGGGCTTAAGCACCATGCCCTCACCTCCGCCGAAGGGTCGGTCGTCGACGGTGCGGTGGCGATCGTGCGTAAACGCGCGTAGATCATGGGTGCGGACATCAACAATCCCAGTGGCGATAGCCCGCTTCAGCACGCCATGATCGAGCGGGCCGGTGAAGAACGCGGGAAAGATGGTAAGGATGTCGAAGCGCATATCGCTGCTTTGAGTTTAGTGCGTCGCCTGTTCTCAGGCATTCGTCTGGCGGAGTAGGATTTCCGCATGAGCTTATTTTTTGCGGTAGGGTCGGCGGAGATGGAGATCTCGCCGGAGCAGGCTAAAGCGAACCTGTTCGAGGCGCTCGGTAAGCTGGGCGAGCGGAAGAAGGTACTCGCCGTGCCGCCGGACTTCACGCGTTTTCACTCCAAGGCGGGCGAGTTTACCGAGTATGCCTGGGAGTTTTACGGCGATGCGATGACCGATGTCCTGCCAGCGCTGGGCACACACAAGGCGATGAGCGACCACGAGATCGCCACGATGTTCGGCGCGACGCCGCGCGATCTCTTTCGTGTCCACGACTGGCGCAACGACGTCGTCACGCTGGGTGAGGTCCCTGGCGAGTTCATGCTGGAGGTCAGCGAGGGCAAGCTCGATTACACCTGGCCAGCGCAGGTTAACAAACTCATCCGCGACGGTGGCCACGATCTCATCCTGTCGATTGGCCAGGTTGTCCCACATGAAGTTGTGGGCATGGCCAACGGCAACAAGAACATCTTCGTAGGCACTGGCGGTCCGTTGGGCATTCACCGCTCGCACTTCCTCGGCGCGGTCTACGGCATGGAGCGCATGATGGGCCGCTCGGAGACGCCGGTTCGGCGAGTGCTGAACTATGCCAGCGAGCACTTCGCAAAGCAGCTTCCCATCGTCTACGTACAAACAGTCGTGGCGAAGAACGCAGCGGGAGACCTCGTGCTTCGCGGCATGTTTGTCGGCGATGATGCCGAGTGCTTCGAGCGCGCCGCCGCGCTCAGTCTCGAATGCAACTTCCTGATGCTCGATCGCGAGATTCACAAGGCCGTTGTCTTCCTCGATCCACACGAGTTCCGCAGCACATGGCTCGGCAACAAGAGCGTCTACCGCACGCGTATGGCACTTGCCGACGATGCCGAGCTCATCGTCCTTGCGCCGGGCGTGCATGAGTTCGGCGAAGATAAGGCCATTGACTCGTTGATCCGCAAGTACGGTTACTGCGGCACTCCCGCCACGCTTGAGTACGTCAAGAGTGACCCACAGCTAGCCGCAAATTTGAGCGCGGCGGCTCACCTGATTCATGGTTCAAGCGAGGGAAGATTCACGATCCGCTACTGCCCCGGTCATCTGACGCGCGAAGAGATCGAGAGCGTCCACTTCGAGTATGGTGACCTCGCGCAGATGACCGCGAAGTATGATCCCTCCGTGCTGCAAGATGGGTGGAACACCGTGGATGGAGAAGAGATCTTCTTCATCTCCAACCCAGGCCTGGGGCTGTGGGCGTATCGCGGCAGGTTTGGCGATTAGCCGCAGCTTGAAAGCGATCTTCCAAAGCGCAGTCTTCCTCGGGGCATTCCTGCTCTTCCTGCTGGAGCCAATGGCAGCCAAAGAGTTGCTGCCTGTCTTCGGCGGCGCTTCGGCCGTTTGGATCACTTGTCTCGTCTTCTTTCAGGCTGCTCTGCTGGTGGGATATCTCTATGCGCACCTGCTCGCTCACTGGGAACAGGATGCGCGATGGCGGCTTTTGCATGGAGTTATGCTGGCCGCCGCTTTGCTCTGCGCTGCAATGTGGGCCAGCGGGCATGCGCCGTGGTGGTTTATCGCCGAGCATCCCGCGCGAAGCATCTGCGTAAGACTGGCGATCTCTATCGGTTTGCCGTTCACGATGCTCGCGGCGACCAGCCCGCTGTTGCAGGTATGGCTTCGGCGGGTGGAAGCGGGCGGCGTTCCCTATCGGCTCTATGGCCTATCGAACATCGGATCGCTGCTTGCGCTCGCGGCCTATCCAACATTGATAGAGCCGCATCTTTCCCTGCGACTGCAACGGGGCGCATGGTGCGCAGGCTTCGCGGTGTTTGCCGCGCTATCCGCTTGGCTGGCAGGGCGGGTGCGCTCTACAACTCCTATTGCGAGCCCAGAGGAGCCGACTCCATCGTCGCCGCTGAGCACAAAGCTGCTCTGGCTGCTGCTTCCGATGGCTGGAGCGATGCAATTGAGCGCCGTGACCGAACACATGACAGCCAACGTCGCGGCGATTCCTCTGCTCTGGATCATACCGCTGGCAACGTACCTGCTGACGTTTGTGATCGCCTTCCAAGGCTCGCGGTGGTTGCCACGAACGCCGCTGCTCGGAGTACTTGCCGTGCTGCTCTATGCGCTCGGCAACTTCCTCACTCGGCCAGAGTACCGTGTGCCCGTAGGCCTTGGCATCGGCCTCTTCCTCGCAGAGTTGCTCGCCGCATGTCTTGTCTGCCATACGGAGCTTTACAGGCTCCGACCTTCAGGCGCAAGCGAAACAACAGAGTTTTATCTAACCATGGCAGCAGGAGGAGCACTGGGATCGTTCCTGGTGGGTGTGCTCGCGCCGATGGTCTTTCGCGGCAACTACGACCTGTCGCCGACCTTCGTCGCAACAGCGGCGGTAGTGCTTGCCGTTTGCTGGAGCGATGGCTGGAAGCAGCAGCTGCTGTGGGGTGCCCTGACGATTGCAATGGCGTCGTTCTGCGTCACGATGAAGACAGCGTACTCTCAAAGCGTGCTCACCAGCGAACGAAACTTCTACGGTAGCCTGCGCGTGAAGAGCGGCGTAACTGAGACTGGCGACGACATGCGCACGCTGATGCATGGCAGCATCGTGCACGGAACTCAGATCTTTTCCTCCGATTTGATGCGCGTGCCAACGACCTACTATGCCCCTGACTCCGGCGTCGGCCTCGCACTGGCAGCTTGCTGCGGCGAGCGCCCACGCAGGATCGGCGTCGTCGGTCTGGGCGTGGGGACGATTGCTGCTTACGGCAGGGCAGGGGACAGCATCCGATTCTACGAGATCAACCCAGCAGTCCGGCCCATCGCTGCGAACTGGTTCACTTACCTGCGGCAGTCGAAGGCTGCAATCACGTTCGCCGAGGGAGATGCACGAGCATCGCTAGCCGGCGAACAGCCGGAGAACTTTGACGTGTTGGCGATCGACGCGTTTTCAGGTGATGCGATCCCGCTGCATCTGCTGACGGTCGAGGCGTTTGCAGTCTACAGACGGCAGCTTGCGCCGGGCGGCGTGATGGCCTTCCACATCTCGAACCAGTATGTAGATCTGGAGCCGGAGATTGCGGCGTTGGCCAAGGCTAGCAACATGCAGGCGCGGCGAGTCACAAGCATGGCTGTCGAGCCGCGCGGAGAGTTCCAGGCCTCGTGGATTCTCGTATCGGACAACGCAAATCTTTTCGCCGTTCCGCAGTTTGCAGCTGCCGTGCCTCTCAACTCACGCAGCGGAGTGCAGGCATGGACCGACGACGCTTCGAGCCTGCTGCTGCTGGTGCGCTGGTAGCGAGCGGCTACTTCTTCTCGCGCGCCAGGACCAACTGGCCGAGATGAAACGCCGTGTGGTTGGTGCGGTTGAGGAAGACGCTAAAGCGGTTGCGGGTCGGATCTTTGACGAGGTCTTCGTCGGTCATCGCGGTGTGGCGTTCGAGCCATTGCTCAGGAGTAAGCAGGAGGGCCTTCTCGAGTAGCAGGCTGTTCGTCTCGTTCCAATACCGCTTCAGATCAACGACCGGCGGGAGTTCAGCGAAGGTGCCATCGGGATTCGATAGGAACAGCTCGTCGAGTTCCACATGGTGGCGTTCGCCGAGACCAAGCAGCGGGAGCATCAAATCGTGCACGGCGGTCAGGTGGCCAAGCAGATAGATGACGCGGTTGCGACCGGGCGCGATGGGCTTGAGGAACTCTTCTTCGGTAAGCCCGTCGAAGAGCGAGGTGGCGCGCTTGATGGTTAGCTTCCAGTTGCCGATGGCTACGTCCACCATGATTTGTTGCGGTGTCATTCGAGGCTCTCCGATTGCGATTCGAGAATTTGCTAAAGACTTGCCATGCCCCGATGAGATGAGTTTCCCGGCCCGGTTGCTTCAATATGTGGCGACCGCATCCTACCTGGGTGTAGCTATCCTTAAATGTCGAGGAGAAAGAATGATGGATTCAACGAAGATTGCTGCGGAAGACCGCCAGCTTACGGTCTCTCTGCCGGATGAGCGCGTGAACGTATGTATTGGTTCCGGCACTTACTCGATTGTGATCAAGGGAGCTGACACTGCGGAGAGATTTGCAATGATCGATATGTGGATTCCACCGGGCGGCGGTCCGATGCCGCACTCGCATCTTTGCGAAGAGACGTTCTACGTGATGGAGGGCGAAGTGGCGGTCTTCTGCGGCGAGACGCGCACGCTCGCCCCGACGGGTTCAGCGATGAACATCCCAAGCTGGGCTCCGCATGTGTTTCATAATCTCAGCGACAAGCCTGCGCGGCTGATGTGTACCGTGTCTCCTGCCGGGCTTGATCGGCAGTTCCTGGAGATCGGCGTTCGCGTGGCGACTCGGACCTCGCCACCACCGTCGGTGAGCGCGGAACAAAGGGCTGAATTGATGAAGAAGATCCCGGCCATCGTCGAGAAGTACGACGGCAAGGTGCTTCCGCCGGATGCATTCGACCATCTGATGACCCCGGAAGAGATCCAGTTTCTGAAGGATGCAGAGGGAGCGTAGGCTTACGCGCCGCTTGCCCGTCTCCGCTCTCGAAACGCCGCGACCTTGAAGCGATTCCCGCATGTGGACATGCTGCACCAGCGGCGATGATGCGATTTGGTGCGGTCGTAGAACCAGAGAATGCAGGTCTTGTCCTCGCACGGACGCACCAGCTCGAAGTCGCCCGTGCTGAGCAACTCTGCGGCGGCTTCGACAAGCGGGCCAAGCGCTTGTTCGGCTGTGCCGGACTGCCAGCTCCGCTTCAGCTCCAATCCCTTCCCGCGATGCTGGGAGAGCTCGAGATGACTGCTGCTCTTCGCTAAGAGCTCGTTGAGCGGACCAGGCAAGAGAGGTTTGCCTGCTTTCTTGCGTTCAATTGCATCGCGGATCGTTTCACGCACGGCGCGTGCAGTTTCGAGCAGCTCCCCAGGCCGTAGCTTAGGACGAGGAGAAATGACGAAGCCTGCCTGTTGCAGCCAGCCTTCCACATCTCCGTCGCTCTCGAAGAAGTCGACCTTCTCTCCGTCGGCCACGGCGACCGTATTGAGGAAGTCGAGCACCGGATGATCCGCGATCATCCGCGGTTCAACAAGCTTCTTTTCTCCGGTCTGTGGCGTTGCGTTCATGAGTTTGATTGTAACCAGAGAAAATTCTATTGACAAGTTACATCTCGAGTGTAACCTTTGAATTGAGATTTCTCCGGTATCACCTGGAGTTCGAAGGAGAGAAGATGAACCGACGCGATTTCATAGCAAGCACGACAGGAGCTATCGCCATGGCAACGTCAGTAACAGGCAGTGCAGCCGTAGAGGTCAAGAAGGAGAGTCCCAAAGTGCCCCACACTTCTATTCACCGGATCGACGCCGACGGCGTCAACGTCTTCTATCGCGAGGCTGGTCCCGCCGACGCTCCGGTAGTTCTCCTTCTGCACGGCTTCCCAACGTCGTCGTTCCAGTATCGAGAGCTGATGCCTCTGCTCGCGGATCGCTACCATGTCATCGCACCTGATCTCCCCGGCTTTGGCTTCACGGAAGTCCCGGCGGAACGGCACTACACGTACACCTTCGATGCGCTGGCGAAGACGATCACTGCATTCACGGAAGCTTTGCAGCTGAAACGCTATGCGCTGTACGTCTTCGATTACGGCGCGCCAACGGGCTTGCGTGTCGCGATGGCTCATCCAGAGCGTGTGACGGCAATCGTCTCGCAGAACGGCAATGCTTATGAGGAGGGCCTTGGCGACGCATGGGCACCGATTCGCCACTATTGGAGCGATCCGTCGCCAGCAAATCGGGAGGTCGTCCATCAGGCGCTGAGCCCTGAAGGCTTGAAGTCACAGTACACAGAGGGAGTGCCGCACCCCGAACGCATCAAGCCGGAGGGTTACACGCTGGATGCAGCGATGATCGCTCGACCCGGCAACATGGACATTCAGCTCGATCTCTTCCTCGACTACGCGAACAACGTGAAACTCTATCCGGCGTTTCAGGAGTACTTCCGCAAGTCCAAACCTCCGCTCTTGGCCATCTGGGGCAAGCACGATCCCTTCTTCATTCCACCCGGCGCGGAGGCTTTTCGCCGCGACAATCCAAATGCGACTGTGCAGTTTCTCGATACCGGACACTTTGCGCTCGAGACCCACGTCGAGGAAGTGGCAACCGCGATGAGGCAGTTCCTCGCGAAATCGATCAGCTAAAAGCAAAACGGCCAGAGGAGCGATCCTCTGGCCGTTCTTGTTTCGTTCGTGAAGCGATTAGTTGGCGACTGACGCTTCCGCGGCCTCTACAGCCTTCTCCGCTGCCTTGGCAGCAGCCAGTTCGGCGAGTTGCTGCTTCTTGAGGATGGCGGTGTTCTGTCCCAGCTCGTCGGCCAGCTTCTCCGTCGTGTAGGTCTCAACCACGTCGCCGACGCGGATGTCCTTGTGGCCGGCTAGATCGATACCGCACTCCACGCCGTCACGGACTTCAGAGACATCTTCCTTGAAGCGCTTCAGTGAGGAGATCTTGCCCTTCCACACTTCCACGCCGTCGCGCATCAGGCGAGCCTGTGCACTGCGCTTGATGAGGCCGTCGGTCACGCGGCAACCGGCGATCTGGCCCACCTTCGTGATCTTGAAGACGTTGAGCACTTCTGCGCGACCAGCGTAGTTCTCCTTGAAGACTGGTTCGAGCAGACCGTACATCGCCTTGGTGATCTCATCCTGCAGCTCGTAGATGATGGAGTGGAGACGGATCTCGACGTTCTCGCGATCGGCCACTTCCGCAGACTTGCGGTCGGGCCGAACGTTGAAGCCGATGATGACGGCGTTCGAGGCAGACGCGAGCAGCACGTCGGACTCGGTGATAGCGCCGACGCCGGAGTGGAGGACGCGAACGCGAACCTTCTCGGTCGACATGCGCTGGAGCGAGTCGGCCAATACTTCGACCGAACCCTGCACGTCGCCCTTGAGGATCAGGTTCAGGTCCTTCATGCCGGCCTGCTTGATCTGCTCTGCGAGGCCTTCGAGCGAGACGCGCGAGGACTTCGCAAGTTGAGCTTCGCGTTCCTTCATCTTGCGGTACTGCGCAATGCCCTTGGCCTTGTCGCGGTCCGCCATGACGAGGAACGTATCGCCAGCGTCCGGCATGCCTTCGAGACCGAGGATCTCGACCGGCGTTGATGGACCAGCTTCGGTGATGGAACGACCGCGATCGTCGAACATGGCGCGGATCTTACCGAAGGTGTTGCCAACGATGTAGCTGTCGCCAAGCTTCAGGGTTCCGTTCTGCACGAGGATCGAAGCGACTGCACCGCGACCGCGATCGAGCTTGGCTTCGATGACCGTACCCACTGCGGGACGCTCAGGCTGGGCCTTCTGCTCGTTGGTGTCGGCGACGTAGCAGATCATCTCTTCGAGAGCGTCGAGATTGAGTCGCTGCTTCGCCGAGACTTCTACGAACTCGGTCGTCCCGCCAGTCGCCGTGGACTGAACGCCACGAGCGGCAAGCTGCTGGATGACCTTCGCGGCGTTGGCCTCGGGCTTGTCGATCTTGTTGACGGCGACGATGATCGGCACGTTCGCCGCGCGGGCGTGATCGATGGCCTCGATAGTCTGAGGCATGACACCGTCATCGGCTGCGACGACGACCACAACGATGTCCGTGACCTTGGCTCCGCGTGCACGCATGCGGGTGAAGGCCTCGTGACCAGGGGTATCGAGGAATACGATCTCGCGACCGAACGCAGGGCTGTCCGGCTTGGTGATCTTCACCTTGTAGGCACCGATGTGCTGGGTGATGCCTCCAGCTTCGCCGGCGGCTACGTCGGTGGAGCGGATGGCGTCGAGCAGCGACGTCTTACCGTGGTCGACGTGACCCATGACGGTGACGACAGGGGATCGGACGACCTCGACCATGCCGGTCGTGTCTTCGAGCAGGCCTTCGATGGCCTCGTTCTCAAGCTGCTCTTCAACCGAGATGACGGTTGCGTCCGCGCCGAACTGGCGGGCCACTTCCTTGACGAGTTCGCCGTCGAGCGACTGGTTGACGGTGACGAAGACACCCTTCATCAGAAGAACTGCAATCAGATCCTTACCGCGAACATCGAGCTTCTCGGCGAGGTCCTTGACCGAGATGCCTTCGGTGACGGTGATGGTCTTGGTGATCGGCAGAGGCTCGCGAGAGATCTGCTGGCCGCCGTAACGCGGTGGCGGCTGGAAGCCCTTCATCGGGCCTTCCTTGGACTTCTCGTAGCGCTGTCCACCACGACGCTGGCCAGGACGCGCGGCAGGGCGCATGCCCTCGCCGGGGCCCGGCATTACGCCGGGAGCGCCTGCAGGACGGGCACCCATGCCGGGACGCGGCGGGAAGCCAGGACGGCCAGGAGCTCCGCCAGGAGTGAAGCCGGGGCGAGGAGCTCCGCCGGGCCCGGCAAAGCCAGGCCGCGTCGGGTGCATGGGGCGGCGAGCGCCGGGAGCCATGCCTGGGCCACCGGGACCGCCCATGGGACCGCTGCCGGGACGTGGCCCGGAGAAGTTGCCGGGGCCGCTGCCGGGGCGCGGGCGCTCGAAGATGGGACGGTTACGCGGCGGTGCTCCAGGAACTGGCGGCGGTGCCGTGTAGATAGGCCGAGGACCGGTCTGCGGCATAATGACGCGACGCGGAGCCGGGCCTGGAGGTGGTGGGGGAACAGCCGGAGCCGCAGCAACGGCGGGGGCTTCAGCGACAGGCGCTTCCGGGACCGCAGGTGCGGCGGATGCAACAGGGGCAACTGGAGCGGGCGGCGTTACGACAGGCGTTGCGGCAGCTGCAGGAGCAACCGGAGCGACGACCTTGGCCGCCGGAGCTTCAGCCGCAGGAGCGGCTACAGGAGCCACAGGAGCGGCAACGGGTGCTACCGGAGCTGCGACCACCGGACGAGCCGGAGGGGCTGCCGCGACCGCGCCACCGACTGGCGGCCGTACGACAACCACACCACCCGCAGGCGGGCGGCTGGCAATCGCTGGCTGAACCGGTGCAGGCGAAATGATGCGCGCGCCCTGGTTGGGCAAGGGAACGATGCGGCGCGGCGCCGGAGCCTCAACTACTGGAGCTGGAGTGCTGGCAACAACGGGTGCTGCCGGGGCCACCGTGACCGAAGGACGAACTGCAGCCACGGCGGGAGCGGTGCCTGCGACAGGGTTGGCGACGACGACGGGGCCGCGCGGCGGGGGAGCGTTCCTTGCGGCTGCTTCCGCATTGCGCCGCTCGAGGATGGCCTTTACAGCGTCGCCGGGCTTTGAAACTCCAGCAAGACTGAAGGCAGGCTTGGCTGGCGCGGCAGTCTTCGACGAATTGCTGCTGCGTCCGCCGTTCTTGAAGTAATCGCGGACCCGCTCGGCCTGGCCGGGATCGATGGAACTGGAGTGCGTCTTTCCAGACACGCCGATCGCTTCAAGCGCATCCAGAATGGGCTTGCTCTTTACTTCAAGTTCTCTTGCAAGATCGTTAATTCGAACCTTCGTCATCCGTCCCTTTTCGCTCCCCTGCGCCGCTTAGCTGCTCATATCAGCCTCGTCGTGGAAAGAATATGGTGCATTCTCTATTATCCCTGAAATCGCGGTATCGCGAACCAGGCAATCCATGTGTGCGTGGCGAAAACTGCTAACCACGGTCGTTCCCGTCGGTGTCGATGCCCTCTTCGGAGACTTCCTGGCTCTGGTTCACCAGCTCGTCGGTGGCATCGTTTTCCAGCTCAATCAGTGCCTCACGATTGTCGGCGTCAGAATAGCCGTCGTTCGCGGAGTTGAGATCTTCAATTTCGGCGAGTTCTTCGGAAGAGAGGGTTGCAACCTCTTCCACTTCGCCGGTTCCAAGCTGTTCGGCGAGAACAGCTTCGGGTGTCTTTGTCTCGGTATCACTTGCCACGGAATCCTCCTCTACAGCTTCATCTTCTGATGCTGCTGCGGACAGAGTGGCTACTTCTTCGCCCTCTACCGGCGCAACGACTGGCCTTACTTCGCCCTCTTCGTACTGGCCGAAGTAATGGCGAACCGCGACCGAGATCTTCTCGACCGTCTTCTCGCCGATGCCGGGAACCTCTTCCAACTGCTCGGGCGTCATGTCGGCAAGCTCTTCGACCGTCGTGATTCCGGCGGCGATGAGCTTCTCGAGAATCGTCTCGCCCAGTTCGGAGATCTGCTCGACCGGCGTGGTCGGGCCACCGCCCATGGCGTGCATCTGTTGCTCGACTTCCTGGCGCTTCTCTTCCTCGCTCTTGATGTCGATCTTCCACTGCAGCAGCTTGGCGGCGAGACGGACGTTCTGGCCCTTTTTGCCGATGGCGAGAGAGAGCTGCGTGTCGTCCACGATCACTTCAATCTGCTTGTCGGCGAGATCGACGATGGAAACACGCGCGACCTTGGCGGGCTGCAACGCCTTCTCGGCGAAGGTGGTGATCTCTTCCGAGAACTCGATGATGTCGATCTTTTCGCCGCGCAACTCGCGGATGATCGACTGCACGCGCATGCCCTTCATGCCGACGCAGGCGCCGACCGGGTCGACGTCCTTATCGCGGGACATGACAGCAATCTTGGTCCGCTCACCGGCTTCTCGTGCAATAGCGCGGATGGTGACCGTGCCGTCGTAGATCTCGGGAACTTCGCTCTGGAAGAGGTTCTGTACCAGTGCTGGGGCGGCGCGGGAGACGATCACCTGCGGTCCTTTGGCCGCGCGGTCGACGCGCAGCAGGACGACGCGAACGCGCTCGCCGACGGAGAACTGCTCCAGCCGCGACTGCTCGCGCTTAGGCATGCGGGCCTCGGCCTTGCCCAGGTCGAAGATCACGTCCATCGGCTCCAGGCGCTTCACGGTCGCGTTCAGGACCTCGCCGGCGCGGTGGTTGTACTCGAGGAATACGGTATCGCGTTCAGCCTCGCGCACCTTCTGGAAGATGACCTGCTTGGCCATCTGCGCGGCGATGCGACCGAGCGGCGTGGTGTCCTTGTAGAAGCGAAGTTCGCCGCCAATCTCGACATCGGGAGCAAGCTCGCGCGCCTGCTCGAGCGTCATCTGGTTGACGTCGTCTTCTACCTGCTCCTGCGTCTCGACGACCGTCTTGAAGACGTAAGCGCGGATCTCGCCGGTCTCTTTGTCCATCTCGGCGCGCATATTCTCCTGCGTCTTGTAGTACTTGCGCGTGGCCAGCGCGATGGCGTCTTCAACAGCTCCGACCACGACTGCGGGCTCGATGCCCTTATCGCGGCTCAACGTCTCGATCGATTGGTAGAGAACACTTGCCATTTTCTTTTCGTCCTTCTCGGCTGCAGCATTGCTGTTGCAGCGGTGCTATTCAGTTGTCTTTCCGCACGAAATTCAATGTGCGAACTCTTTACACAAACTCGTTCAACTTCCCAAATCTCAGCGACCTAAATCTCGGCGACCAGGTTCGCCTTCTCAACATTCGCAAACGGTATGGTCACCGTCTGCTCCTCCGTTGCCTTCGCTGCAGCCGCCTTCTTCGCCTTGCCCTTCTGCTTCACCGCCGACAGGTCAATCGTCAGCTCTCCATCTTTGAAACTCGTCAGCCTGCCCAGCCAGTGGCGATTGCTGTTGACCGCCGTAAACGTCTGCAGCTTGACCAAGCTGCCGCAAAACCGTGCAAACTCCTCAGGCTTCGAAAGCTTGCGCTCCAAACCGGGCGAAGAGACCTCAAGCGTGTAATCCGCGCCGGGAATGAGATCTTCCACGTCGAGCACGGTGCCGAAGTCGCGAGCAAACACTTCGCAGTCCTCGTGCGTTACGCCCGAAAGCCGCTCGACCGGAACTCCACTGGGCAGGGAAGCAAGCTCTTCCGGAGCTTCGCCGGATGCTGCAATCTCCGCGAGCTTTGCCCGGGCCTCGGCATCCTTCTCGATGAAGACCCGCAGGGTACGGAACTTCGCCCCGCCGCTAAACTCAACTTCGACTACTTCGAGCGAATGCGAGGCCGCGACGCGTTCGGCTAGTGCCCGGATTTGATCTACCTGAACTGCCATGGTCGTCTCGGTAAGTAGTTGATTTATCTGCCTATCGCCGGTCTTGCTGCCGGCTTGGGCGGGATTTCTTCAGAGCAAATAAAAAGTGGGCTCTCGCCCACTCGTCTCTTCCGTCATTTTCCGGTGCGTTCACGGATCTTACGTTTACGACGGAACAAATTCGCCTGCAAGTTAGATAGTACACCGATGGGGGATGGGATTCAATGGCTGTGATGCTGGTGCCTAAACGTCTTCCATCGTCGGAACACAGTTTCTCGGTAATCTTTAGAGGTGCAGTCCGCTACCCGTCCCCGCCTCACTGACGCACTCACATCCGAAGACTTCCTTGCCTGGTATTGGCTCAAGGAGGAGCTGATTGCCTTCGCACGCGAGCACGGCATCTCGACTGTCGGTCTGAAGCGTGAGGTAGAAGCTCGCATCGCCGCCTATCTCTCAGGCGCAATCCCGAGCCGGCACACCGCAACTCCAAAGCGTCCCGGCAGTATGCCAGCCGAGTTCGCCCTAGATACCGTGATCGGCGAGGGCTGGCGCTGCGGCCCGATTCTCGGTCGCTTCTTCCGGCAGGAGCTTGGCAGCGGCTTCCACTTCAACGCCGAGATACGTGACTTCATCCACAACGGCACCGGTAAGACGCTCGCCGAGGCGGCCATCTGCTATCAGAATAGTGTCACGCCGGGCCATAAGCGCCCCGCAATCCCGGAACAGCTCGAATACAACCGCCACTTCCGCGAGTTCTTCGCCGCCCATCCCGGAGCGACGCGCGTGCAGGCCATCGCCGCCTGGTGGGACAAGCGAGGTTCCCGTCGTATGTAAGTCCGGCAGATCCGCCGCTGAACCGTCAGAAGAGGGGAATCGAGCCACCCTGAACCCGCGCCTCTTCCGTACACGGAGCCGTAACATTTGCCGCATCCCCACAGCATCTCTACAATTAAATAAATCCCGTCCATCCGACGTTGTCCGCACGCGTCCGAACCCTTAAGGCACTCAAGGGACTCAAATCTCGATGATTAGCACGCCCATACCTGAAGCTCTTACCTTTGACGACGTTCTCCTCGTCCCCGCCTATAGCGACATCGTTCCGACGCAGGTCAGCACCAGCACGCAGCTCACCAAGAAGATCACTCTCTACACGCCGCTGATGTCCGCCGCCATGGATACCGTTACGGAGTCGCGCCTCGCTATTGCCATGGCCCAGCAGGGCGGCCTCGGCGTGGTTCACCGCAATCTTTCGATCGAGCAGCAGGCTGGCGAGATCGACAAGGTGAAGCGGTCGGAGAGCGGAATGATTGTCGACCCGGTAACGATCTCCCCCGACGAGACCATCGCCGCCGCGCTCGACATGATGCGCCGCTTCAAGATCTCCGGCGTGCCCGTCACCAAAGACAGGAAGCTCGTCGGCATCCTCACCAACCGCGACCTCCGCTTCGTCTCCCGAACGGACCTCTTTATCGACTCTGTGATGACCAAGAAGAACCTCATCACGGTCCCCGTCGGAACTACGTTGGAAGAGGCCGAGCACATCCTCCACCAGCACCGCGTAGAGAAGCTCCTCGTCGTCAACGACGAGTACGAGCTCAAGGGCCTGATCACGGTCAAGGACATCCAGAAGAAGCTGAAGTACCCGAACGCCGCCAAGGATGCCCAGGGTCGCCTCCGTGTCGCCGGAGCCATTGGCGCAACAGGTGACTTTCTCGAACGCGCTGCCGAGCTCGTCGCCGCCCGCGTCGATGCGCTCGCTATCGACTCCGCCCACGGCCACTCATCGCGTGTGCTTGAAGCGGTTGCCGAGGTGAAGAAGGCTTTCCCGGACGTCGATCTCCTCGCCGGCAACGTGGCCACCTACGAAGGTGCGATGGCTCTGATCGACGCCGGAGCCGACGCCATCAAGGTCGGCATTGGCCCCGGATCGATCTGCACCACGCGCATGGTCACCGGCGCGGGCATGCCGCAGATCACCGCTATTTCCGAGGCTTACCGTGCAGCCAGCCAGCGCGGCATTGCAGTCATCGCCGATGGAGGCATCAAGTACTCGGGCGACGTGACCAAGGCCATCGCGGCGGGCGCAAGCGTCTGCATGATGGGTTCGCTCTTCGCCGGTGTGGATGAGAGCCCGGGGGAGACGATCCTCTACCAGGGACGGTCGTTCAAGGCGTACCGAGGTATGGGCAGCTTGAGCGCCATGGCGCAGGGCTCCGGTGAACGCTACTTCCAGGGCAAGGAAGACATGAACGAGATCTCGAGCGGCGAGCGGCCATCACTCACCGCCCGCGAGGGAAGCACGCAAAACCGTCTGGCGAAGTTCGTCCCCGAAGGCATCGAAGGCCGCGTGCCGCATCGCGGACCTCTTGAAGCGATGGTCTATCAGCTCGTGGGCGGCTTGCGTTCAGGCATGGGCTATCTCGGCTGCTCCACCATCGAAGAGCTGCAGAAGAATGCGAAGTTCATTCGCATCTCTGGAGCGGGCCTGCGCGAGAGCCACGTCCACGACGTCATCATCACCCGTGAAGCCCCGAATTATCACGTTGAGTAGCAGCCGTGACGTGCACGTCGAGCGATCCAACGCATCGATCTGACTGACCCAGCGATAAAGGAGAAGATGCCGACAGTTTTTGTGCACCGTCCCACGGCCGAGTCGCTCGAACGCATCGGGTCTGTCCGGCGTTTCCTGAAGATATGGACCCCTGCGCTAGCGGGGGTTGCCATTATCGCAACGGAGTCGACACCGACGTTCTCAGCGGCGAACACCAGTTCCTGGCTGCGACCTATCGCCGAGAGATTTTTCGGACACATCAGCACGCCCGCATGGGAAGAGGTTAATCACCTACTGCGCAAGACGGGTCACTTCAGCTTTTATGGTCTGCTGTGCGTGCTCTTCGTGCGCGGCTGGTTGCTCACCTTCGCGCGCAACCCATCGATTCGAACCAGTGTCTGGCGCCGGAGGTCCTGGGCCGCTGGCGTCCTCTCAATATTTCTTGTTGCCAGCGCCGATGAACTCCATCAGTCCTTCCTGCCTTCGCGGACCGGTCTCTTCTCCGACGTTCTACTGGATACCGCTGGAGGCCTCGTCCTTAGCACCGTAGCGATGGGCATCGGCTGGTGGCTGCGCCGTTCGAGAGTGGGGGAAGTTTTGACTGCCTGATGCTTCGCTAAAGCCCCGGCTGTCCAGTCTTCTCCAGCACCATGGCGTCGAAGCGATGCGTGGTGACAAAGCCAAGCCCCTCGTACAGGCGCACAGCCGGCTCGTTTTTGGTGGTCACGGTGAGGGTCATCGCCTCGAATCCAGCATGCGTCAAGTGCTGCATAGCGTGAATAAGAAGAGCGCGTGCGAGTCCCTGGCCGCGAAGCGTCGGTGAGATGCAAAGCTGCGTAATGTGCGCCACTCGCGGAGCGACGCGCGAGGCCAGCACCAGCCCAAGGAGCTGGCCGTT
Organism: Granulicella aggregans; assembly: GCF_014203275.1. GTDB lineage: Bacteria > Acidobacteriota > Terriglobia > Terriglobales > Acidobacteriaceae > Edaphobacter. Next base: position 601,194 of record NZ_JACHIP010000001.1, on the reverse strand, counting down.
GGCCGGGTCGATCAGCATCCACGAGGCCGCGGGGTCGAAGACGCCGCAGCCTGGGAAGCGGACGATGTTGTGCAGGAAACGAAGCGAGCCATGCAGCGACCGGTATTGGTCGTTGATGATCGAATCGACATGCGGAGCGTAGGTGTAACAGAGGTGGATGAGCTCCGCCGCTGCCTGGTAGTAGGTGCCCGTCCATTGCCGGAAGAGCAGCCCTCCAGGCAGTGGCCGCGCCGGCGAACCAGATCGTAGCGAGATCAAGGCAGGCGATGGATAGCGCAGGTCGCACTCCATGAACAGCCGCTGATAGATTGAGAATCCCTGCGCCCTGAAGACGGTCGAGGTGGCGCCTTCATCGTAGAGCAACAGTTGCGATTCGATGCGCGAGATGTTGGGAGCGTGCATCAGCACTTCCAACAGATGCATCAAGAGCATCCGCGTCATCTCCAGAGCGGAGTTGCCAGCTGAGCCAACGGCATAGGCGTCGCCCACGACCGCCTTCTGCCCTTCGTAGACGCAGAAGGTAAATCCGCAGATCTTGCCGCGATCGAGCGCCACGAAGCCCGGCAGCACACGAGAATCGAGATACTGCAGTAACAGCTCGGTGGAACTGCGGTAGTCCCACCGCAGCCGGTGCTCCCATGTGACCGCCTCGTGCTCCAGCAAGGGACGCAACTGCTTGCCTGTAAAGTGGCGAATGTCGAGGACTTCAAGCTGCGGAACGGTAAGCATCTATCTCCGCACCTCGCTCGGCGCGCATGGCTTCCCATCACCCTGGAGAGATGGCTGGACGGAGCAATCCGCAAAGTAGTGGCGTAGCTTCATCATTGCCGGGCCAACACCTTGTAGACTTCGAACCCTTGTGCGTCATAGAGGAAGAGCGGCGTATACACCCGTCCGGTAAGCCAGCGGCCCAATTCGTCGGTGTCGTTCGCGCGGACCACTAGCAGATGTTCTCCGTCGGGAACGCCTTGCTGATCGTAGTGGACTAGGCGCTCATTGCGGTAGAAGGCGAGACCGTAGTCCATGTCGCGTTTGATGCCGAGCACAGCGACAGTCTTCTCGTTGGGTGCCTGCGCCGCAATTTCCTGGGCCAATGGACGAGCAGAGTAGTTCAGGTCAAGCTCGCGCCCGTGGAATCCGAGCAGGAAGATCATCATCGCCAGCACCGGCACGAGAGAGACCTTGCAGAGCTGCTGCGTTCCCCAGCGGCGGGCGACAAAGATCACCAGGGCGATCGTGGCTGCGGCGCTGATCGCCGCGACTATAAGCCAGAACTTCGGCGGCACCAGGGTGTCGTACTTCATGTGCTGCGGCGCGAGCAGAAGCACGAAGACCAGCACCGCGCAGCAGGCCGCGTGCGACCACAGCAGCCAGGGTCGCATGCCCCGCTCTCGGATGCGGTACAGATAGTCGCCGGTAAGAATTGTCAGGGGCGGAATGGAGGGCAGGATATAGCCGGGCAGCTTCGATCCGGAAAACGAGAAGAACAGGATGGGGAAGATGGCCCAGAGAACGAGGAACTCCGGGAAGGCGTCGCCTGCGCGACCGTGGCCTAGATAGCGCAGGGGCTTGCGTCGCGCAGACCACTCGGCGATTGAGACATCGATGCCATCGAAGAGGGCGCGAATTCCAATCACTGTCCATGGCATCAATGCGATGAACAGGACCGCGATGTAGTACCAGAACGGCTGGTGGTGCATGTACCGGTTTGTGGCAAATCGTTCGAGGTTGTGCTCTAAGAAGAACTGCCTGTAGAACGTGGGGTTGCTGTGTTGCACCGCGATGTACCAGGGCAGCACCATCACCAGGTACAATACGATGCCGGGCCACCAGATCGTTCGACGAAGTACCGCCCACTCCTTTCGCAGTCCAAGGAAGAGAAAGATGATGCTCAGCGCGAGGAAGGGGGCAACCGGGCCTTTGGCCAGCGTGGCCGCGGCACCAAAGAAGTAGAGATCGAACAGCCAGAACTTCTTTCCCGTCTCATACCAGGCATACCAGCCCAGCATTCCGATGCAGAAGGGCGCGGCCAGCTGCATGTCGGTGGAGGCTCCCCGCGCAAAGGCTGCAATGCCGAGGCAGGAGGCGGTAATCAGGGCGGCGTCGAGGTGGCCGCCGGGTCGAAAGCGTCGCAGATGTAGAAAGACCAGGGCGATCAGGAAGGCCGCGCCGGAGGAAGATGGAAGACGCGCCGACCAGTCCGAGACGCCGAACTCCTTGAAGAAGCTCATCGCTCGCCAGTAATAGAGCGCGGGCTTCTCCAGCCAGGGTTGCCCATACAGTAGCGGAGTGATGCTTCCACCCTGCAGGCAGTGCAGGGAAGCGGCCAGATCGTCGATCCGCAGGCTGTGAGGAATCACGCGTGCGTGAACTTCATGGCAGGCATCGGAGTGCGCCTGCAACATCTCCCTTGCCACTTGCGCGTACCGCGGCTCGTCTGCGCCGACCAGCCCCAGCTGGTCGCCTCCAAAGAACGGTACCAGCCCATAGAGCAGCATGAACGCGGTAACCGCCAACAGGATGGCGGCCTCCCACAGCGACGCGAGCGAGAGGCGATCAAACATCCCGGGTTCGGGCGCAGGAACTGCCGGGCTGTTCGGGTTATCGGATACGGATTGTTGAGTTTCGTTCACGGTTCGATTCTGAGACGGCAGGGGGTAAGCCTAAGTTACAGGGGCACAGTTGCTAAAGCGCACAGATGTTTGGGTTGCTCCAGGTGACGGCCCCGCTTCCGTCCTGGCCCTAATCGCCGCAGCGTGCGCGATGCTGGACCTTTAAGAGGCCAAACAACTTGACGCTATCACAATCCCGGCCTTGGCATACGTTCCGCCGGATCGCGAAAAGAGGTTACCTGCGTCGGTCAAGTTGTCGGCATTCCGGCACTTGAGAGCTGAGCCAGCACGGCGTCAATTGCCGAGGGCATGGGGCTGGCCAGGGTGCATCCGCTGGCGTTTCTATGACCACCGCCGTGGAAGGCCTCCGCTACACGCGAAACGTCGAAATCTCCTTTGCTTCGAATGCTCGCCCGGATCAGGCCGTCGGCCTGTTCGCGCAGGAAGAAGGCAGCCTCGATGCCGTCGATGGCGATCAGATTCCCTACAATCCCTTCGCAATCCTCGGCCGTCGCCTCCACGGATTCGAGGTCCGAGAGCATAACCCAACTCCATGCCAGGCTTCCGCGGATCTCCAGCCGATCGAGCGCCCGGCCCAGCAGGCGTACTTTGCTCAACGGGCTCGCAAAGTAAAGATCGCGGGCGATCCTCGCGGGGTTCGCGCCGCGTAGCGTGAGGTCGTGCGCAATGGCGAAGCTCTCTGGTGTCGTGTTCGGGTAGGTGAACGCTCCGGTGTCGGAGAGCAGAGCGGCGTAGATGCAGGTCGCCATGGAGGGCGTGATTTCGACCCCGGCAGCCACCGCGATGCGATACACCATCACAGCGACCGCACTCGCCTGCGGATCGATCCAGTTGATGGCACCGAAGTTGCGTCCGCTGACATGGTGATCGATGTTGATCAGGGGCCGTCCCTCAAGTCCCTTCAGTCCTGTCCGCTCGATCCCATCGCATTCCAGCAGGATGGCCGGCGTACCGGGAGCCGCGGAGACGGTTCCGGTGAAGTTGATGCGGCTGAGCCCGGGCAGCGACCGGTAGATCGCCGGGGCCGAATCGGCCAGCACCAGCTCGGTGGTGCAGCCCAGTTGGTTCAGAATCTCACCCATGGCCAGCACCGATCCGATTGCGTCTCCGTCCGGCCGCGCATGCGAGACCACGATGAAGTGTCGTTGTTCGCGGAAGTAGGCCAGGAGTTCGGAGATGGGAGCGCCGTAAGCCGGAGTGGCCGCAGCCTCCTCGTTAAGGACGGCGTCCGAGAGCTCCAGCGGGTCCGAGAGCGAATGCAGGCTTGGAGTCTCGATCATGAGAGGGTCGTCGGCTCCGGCGCGGGTGCTGTCGCCTCGCGCTTCTTGTCGCGCTTTCTCATTCGCCCCAATAGCTCGTCCATCCGCCCCGTCATCTTTTCGGAGCGGTCGATTGCAAAGGTAATGTCGGGTACATGACGCACTCCCATCCGCTCGCGCAGGGAAGAGCGAATAAACATGCGCGCCGTCATCAGCGCGGCCAGCGTCTCTTCTTCCTCGACCTCTGTGCCCTGCACAGCGATGAATATCCTGGCGGACTTGCCGCCAGGGGCTAGGACGACATCGGTGACGTGGCAGGGCGCAATGCGGGGGTCGGAGAGTTCGCCCTCCAGCATCGCGCCAATCTCGTCGGAGAAGGTGCTGGTGACTCGGTTTCGGTGGTAGGTTCGTGCGCGTTGCTCTGGCATCTGTCTTTACCGATGGTAAATGGTTGGATGCGCCCTTACGAGCGCTATCGCGACCATTCTGTAGTCGATCGACGGCGCGAGGTGAGGATAAACTCTCGCACGGGCCGGAGAAGTCACTCGCCCGAAGCTACATCCAGACTCTCTTGCTCGACAATCTCGGCGTAGATCTCTGTCACCGTAACACCGAGCTTATTGGAGTAGCTGTAGACGGCTCGTTCTACCTGCTCGCACTGTCCGGTAAGGTAGCTGGTCGAGGCGGAGATCGCCGCAATCCCAAGCGTCGCCCGGTTCCAGATCGTTCCTTCGTCAAGCTCCGCCACTGAGATATTGAAGCTGTGTCGCAGCTTGTCCTTGATCGATCGAACTGCGTGGCGGCGCTCTTTCAAGGAATGCGCGCCCGGAATCTCAAGTTCGACGGTTATGGTGGCGATAGGCATAAATGGGAATGAAAGCGTATCTGCGGGACTCGTACTCTGCCGAAGCGAAGAAACGGCTTTAGAATCAGAGGCGATGACCATGCCAGGCAACGCGGGAAAGATCAAGGCACAGGATACAAGGCGGAACACCCTTACCGGACTGCTGCTGGTAGCGATCCTGATAGTGATTGTAAACACCTGGGTGGCGTTCCGCTCCGTAGGCGTCCTGGTGGACAACGAGCGATGGGTCCAGCACACCCTTCAAGTCATTAACCAGGTCGAGCTGATTATGAGCGCCGCCAAGGACGCGGAGACGGGCAATCGTGGATTTCTGATCACTGGCGAAGACACCTATCTTGTTCCGTATACAGAAGCGGTCAAAGAGCTTCCTGGCGATCTGAATACATTTCAAACCCTAACCGCCGACAACGCCTCGCAGCAGGCACGGCTACTAGAGATGCGCGCTCTCCTCGAGCAGAGGTTAAGCCTACTGGCCCAGGGTATCCAGAGACGTAGAGAGGGCAGCCCCCAAGACGAGGTTCGCCTCCTGGTGCTTACCGGAACGGGAAAGCTGGAGATGGATCACGTGCGGCGAGTCGCGGATGCTATGGAGGCCGAAGAGCAGAGGCTGCTTACCATCCGTGAGGCAGCAGCGCACCGGAGCAGTTTGCAGGCCCGCGGCACGATCGGGCTCGCCAGCGCGCTGGATCTGATGTTGCTCGTCATGATCTTCCGCCACCTGGGGCGGGAGCGCGCCTTGCGACTGGAAACCGAGCGCGTGGCGGCCGAACTCGCAGTAAGCCGGGAGGCGGTGGAGGCAAAGTCCACCGAGCTTACAGCGCTAAACCGTGAGCTCGAAGAAAGAGTCAGAATCAGGACGGCCGAACTCGAGACCACCAACCGCGAGCTGGAGGCCTTCAGTTATTCGGTCTCACACGATCTCCGCGCGCCGCTCCGGACTATCGATGGCTTCAGCCTTGCCCTCGAAGAGGACTACACCGAAGCTGTCGACGCCACCGGCAAGGATTACATCAGGCGGGTGCGGAGCGGAGTGCAGCGGATGGGACAGCTGATCGACGCCCTGCTGCAACTCTCCCGCATCACCCGCGCCGATCTCGTCCGCGAGGAGTTCGACATGGCCGCCCTTGCGCGTTCTGTCGTCGCCGATCTGCAGATTGGGACCAGCAAGGCCGGCAGTGGAGAGATGGGAGCTCTTGCCACTTCGGTAAGCTTCGTCATTGACGACGGGCCGGTGGCGAACGGGGATCCCAGGCTCATCCGGGTCGCGCTTGAGAACCTCCTGGGCAATGCCGTGAAGTTCTCCTCAAAGGTAGGCGAACCGATCGTGCAGTTCGGCTGGGACGACGGTGTTTCAGCCTGGTTTATCCGAGATAACGGGGCCGGCTTCGACATGTTCTACGCAGACCGGCTCTTCACCGCCTTCAATCGCCTGCACGGCGACAAAGACTTCAAGGGTTCCGGCATCGGTCTTGCCACCGTCGCTCGAGTCATTGGGCGGCATCACGGGCGGATCTGGGCCGACAGCGTCATCGGTAGCGGCGCGACTTTTTGGTTTACGTTAGGATGATCACTATGGCAGAGGCGGGACGCTTGATTTTACTCGTTGAAGATGACCCCGATCACGAGTTGCTTACGATACGGGCTTTGAAGAAGTCGAACATTGCCAATGACATCCGTGTCGCGCGCGATGGCGAAGAGGCGATCGAAATGCTCTTCGGTGCGAACGCGATCAAGCCGCAGGTAATTCTGCTCGACCTCAAGCTGCCCAAGGTCGAAGGTCTCGAAGTACTGCGAAGGATCCGCGAGAGCGACCTCACCCGCATGCTCCCTGTGGTCGTGCTTACTTCGTCCGACGAAGAGCGTGATCTGGTGCGAAGCTATCAGCTTGGCGTGAACAGCTATATCCGCAAGCCGGTAAACTTCACTGACTTCGCAGAAGCCACGCGCCAACTCGGAATGTACTGGCTCGTACTCAACGAAGCTCCTCCCCTAAGCTAGAATCGAGTCCGTGACGACCGAGGACCCGGCCCACGAAATGATGTCGGGGTCAGCCAGCCAATTGGCTTCGGGCCGGAGGATTGCATTGCCCGGAGATTTACAGCTGAAACAACTCGACGTGTTGCTGGTGGAAGATAGTGCCGATGACGCCCTCTTGCTGGAGCGTCATCTTCGCCGCAACGGGTTCGATCCACGCATCGTCCGCGTGGAGACCGCCATCGAGATGCAGCGCGCGATGTCTGAACCGGCATTCGGTGGTCTCTCCGCGGTCGTGCTCGCCGACTACAATCTCCCTACCTTTAGTGGTCCGGAGGCCTTGAAGATTATCCGGGCAAGCGGCCTGGAGCTTCCCTTCATCATGCTCTCGGGTGCGGTCTCGGAAGAGGCGGCGGTCGAGTCCATGCGCGCCGGCGCACAAGACTATGTCACCAAGCAAAACCTTACTCGACTCGTTCCCGCCATCGAGCGCGAACTAAAAGAGGCCGAGGCGCGCCGCAACCGTCTCGCTGCAGAACTTGCGCTTTCGGCGAGCGAGGCGCGCTTTCACCGTTTAGTCGAGGCAATGCCTCTTGGGCTGCTCATCAGCGACGCCGCAGGCCGCGTCGTCTACGCGAATCTGGCGGTCGAGCGTCTCCTCGGCTACAAGGCAGTCGTCCCATCGTCCGCGCCCGTGGCTGACGGTGGACTCACCCTCGACGCCATCTGTCCCACCCTGCCCTCCACCATCGAACTGGAGCATAGCGACGCGTCCGCTCCCTCGGCCCCATTCGAAGCTACCTGCGTGACGGCATCCGGCGAGAAGGTCGACGTCCTTGTCGGCGTCGCCATACTCAATCCCGGCGATCCTTCCGAGGACCGTCAGCTTGCGGCGTTCCTCGCCGACCTGACCCTGCAGAAGAAGAGCGAAGAGGTGCTTCGGCAGACCGAGAAGCTGGCCATCGCCGGACGCCTCGCGGCTTCGATCGCGCACGAGATTAACAATCCGCTCGAGGCCATCACCAACTGCCTCTATCTCATCGAGCAGGGGCAGATGGAGCCGGACTCCCGCAACTACCTCCAGATGGCGCAGCGCGAGCTCGACCTGGTCTCGAAGATCACCATGCAGACGCTGCGCTTCTACCGCCGGTCGAGCCGGCCGATGAAGACGGACCTGCGTGATCTCGTCGAGTCAGTGCTCGACCTCCTGGACCGCAGGGTGAAGCAGCAGGACGTCGAAGTTCTGAGGCGCTTCCGTGACATCCCGCTGGTGCTTGCGCACGAGGGGGAGATTCGCCAGGTGCTCGCGAATCTGGTCGGTAATGCGATCGACGCTCTCCCCGAGGGTGGCAAGCTTGAGCTTCGCACCGCGCCAGGCCACGACTGGGTCCATGGCACTCCCGGCGTCCGGGTCACCGTTGCCGACAACGGAACCGGCATGGACGCGGAGGTTCGCAGCCGCATCTTCGAGGCTTTCTACTCGACCAAGGGCATCACCGGTACCGGCCTGGGTCTTTGGATCTCCCGCGACATCGTGGAGAAGCACAAGGGACGGCTCGACGTCTGGAGCCGCAAGCGCACCGACGACACTCCCGGTGGGACCGTCTTCACGCTCTTCCTGCCGGTCGAAAGCGGCGAGAGCGCGGCCTGGTAGTCCGCAGATAGTCTAGTTGTCGCGCGCGGCCTCAGTGCTACTCTGTCTCTAAATCACCATCCCTGAGCGAGCATCGAAATCCCTGAGTGGAGTCGTCAGCTTGAACGAATCAACGGACCGGATATCGGACCGGGCAACAGACCATTCCCTGCGCAAGGAGCTTGGTCTGCGCGACCTCGTTCCCATGCAGATTCTCCTCGTCGTGGGCATCACCTGGGCGGGGCTGGCCGCGCGCCAGGGATCGGGCCACGTCGTCTACTGGCTGCTCGCGATCCTTATGCTCTTTCTCCCCGTCGCCGGCGTGGTCGGCTTCTGCGTGAAGATCTGGCCGCTGGAAGGCGGTGTCTACCAGTGGACCAAGCACGCCATCGGCCCCTTCGCCGGCTTCATCAGCGCGTGGAACTTCGGTTTCTGGGCGCTCGGAGCCGTGGCCGAGGTCGGCATTCAGACCGCCACCAGTCTTAGTTACGCGCTTGGCCCCAAAGCCGCCTGGGTCGCCAATAGCCACCTTCTCATCAACAGCTTCAGCGTTGGGATCTTCGCGATCATCCTGATCGTCAACATCCCCGGATTCGGCATCGGACGCTGGGTCTCTCACTTCGGCACCGCCGTGACCGTTCTGGTGACGCTCCTGCTGGCCGTGCTCATCCTCTACCACCCTCATACGTCGCCAGCGCATCCGCACATCTCGCCGCAACGGCCCTTTTCGTTCGCTCTGCCGACGGTGACACTGCTGACCATCAACCTCTTCAGCAAGCTCAGCTTCAACGCGCTCACGGGCCTCGAACAGGTAGCCGTCTTTGCCGGAGAGATCCGAAACGCGGCGAAGACCATCCTGCGTTCCGCATGGATCGGCGCCCCCATCATCGCGGTCATCTTCATCCTGATGAGCGGATCGATCCTTACCTACATCCCCGCCGACAAGGTAGACCTTACCGGCCCCATCCCGCAGATCCTCGCTGCCGCCTTCGCAGGTGGAGACTCGTCTCCTGGAAAGATCGACTGGGGATTGTTTCTGGGCCGCGCGACAATCCTTGTCCTGGCCATCGCCCTGGTCGCTCAGTTTGCGGTCATCGTCGCCGAGACTAGTCGCCTTCCGCTCGTCGCGGGCTGGGACCACCTGATTCCTGCCTGGTTTACGAAGCTTCACCCGAAGTACCGAACGCCCACAAACTCGCTCTGCGTCATTGTCGCGCTCAGCATTCTGATGTGTTTCTTTGCCTCCGCCGGCACCAACGCGCAGGAGGCGTTTCAGCTGATCGCCGTCAGCGCAAATATCGGCTACGGCATCTACTACCTGCTGATGTTCCTGGTTCCGCTGGTCGCGGGATCGCGCTTCGGTGAGCCGGCGGGATGGCTGCTGAAGTTGGCCTGTTGCTGCGGTATCAGCGTCACGCTGCTTTCGATCGCGTTTTCGCTGGTTCCCGTCGTGGACGTCAAAAACCCATGGTTCTTCGCGCTGAAGGTGAGTCTGACGGCCTTATTCGTCAACGCGGTTGGCGGCGCGATCTTTTGGCGGGGAAGCAGGATCAAGAACAGAGAAGCCGAGTTACAAAGGGCGAACTAACCGGCTTATCGCCGCACCAGCTCCGCCGTATCGCCGGCATGCTGGTCTTCCATCTTCTCATCGGTGAAGCTGTCGCCCAGGCCGCCGTAACGACGTTCGCGGCGCTGAAAGTCGGCGATGGCCTCAAGCAGGTGGATTCCACGGAAGTCCGGCCATAGGCGATCGGTTACAAAGATCTCCGCGTAGGCAATCTGCCACAACAGGAAGTTCGAGATGCGCTGCTCGCCACTGGTGCGGACGACAAGATCCGGGTCAGGCATCTGCGCCGTGTACAGCCGCCTTGAGACGTGATGCTCGTCCATCTCCGAGATAAGCTCTTGCAGCCGCGCAAAATCGCCGGCCGACTCCGTAATGGCGTCGCGCAGCGTCTGCCGCATCGCGTCAACCAGCTCTGAACGGGCCCCATAGTTCAGCGCTAGGGTCAGCGTGGTGCCGGTGTTCTTGGCTGTCTGCTCAGACGCCCACTGCATCGTGTCCTGCACTTCGGTAGGCAGCTCGGTGAGCCGCCCAATGTAAGCCATGCGAACGTTGTTGTCGTTCATTCGCTTGACGTTACCTACCAGGTAGCTCTTCAGCAGCTTCATCAGGAAGTTCACCTCGGCCTTGGGGCGGCGGAGGTTGTTTTCGAGCGAAAACGCGTAAAGCGTAAGCCAGGGAAGGTTGATGCGCGAGGCAGTCTCGACTACATACTGCACTGACTCCGCCCCTTGCTGGTGGCCCAGGAAGCGCTTCATCAGCCGCTTTCCCGCCCAGCGCCCATTACCGTCCATGATAATGGCGACGTGCTGGGGAATCCGGGCCGGGTCGAGCTGGCGATAGATTGCCGCCTCTTCCAGGGACAGTTCGTGGACGCGGCTATTTAGTGGTGCGCGCAATCAGATCCTCGCAGAGATTACGCTAGCATATCCGCGAGTCCACACGCCCGCTTTTCCACGCCGAACGCGAAGCCTGCGCCGGGGCCTACGCCGTGCGGCGTCGGCCCGCAGCGACTTCGCGAACGTGGTTCAGGAAGATGGACCGCTGCAGCGAGTCCCAATTGGCTGTGTAGTGTGCAATCTCCGCCAGGAAAGGGTCAGCCATCAGCACATTCGACTCATCGCGGTGACGGTTCGAAGCGTCACGCAGCAAGGTCGAAATATCCACCTGAAGCGCGCGCGCCAACCGGTCCAGCGAGGAGAGCGTCGGCATCGCCTTGCCATTCTCGATCTTGGAGATATAGGTGCGGGGAACGTTCATACGGGCAGCAAGCTGTCTCTGCGAGAGATTACGGACGTGCCGCAAATCCCGGACAGCAGTCGCGACCTGGAGACCGCTCTCGACGGTCGAGGGAGTGCCAACCAGCGCCAGGGGAGCAGCGACAGGTACTGGCTCCTCGACTTCGAGGCACTTCCGGCAGCGGCGGCACATTGCGCTGGTCGTGCGGAACTGCACCAGATTGCAATGGTCGCAACGCAGGACCTCACGTTGTTCGACGGGTGCCATCATAGTTGCCATAGTTGTCAGTTGCGGGAGGATCCAGAGCAAGGACCTCAGCGCCCTTTGAGTTTCGATGTCCGATAACTCGAAGATGCGATGTGCCTAGAGTGACACTGGGTAACCGATGAGTCAAGGGGAAAGCCGTCGATAGACCGAAAAAACAGGTATAAATACCGAAGTGGAATCAAGGTAGTAACTTGCGCGGAGGCAATCGATGGCGGACGGATTTACTCGGGAGCGGGCATGGGCACTGTTACAGGAATGGACAGCTTCGCCTTCGCTGGTGAAACACGGCCTTGCGGTGGAGGCCTGCACGCGCTACTACGGCGTGGCTGAAGCAGCTCGGCTCGGGATGGTAGGCACGGAATCCGACGATTTCATTGAGCTCTACGCAATCGCCGGCCTGCTGCACGACTTCGACTACGACAAGCACCCTTCGCTCGAAGAGCACCCCTTCGTCGGCGTGAGGTTTCTTCGCGAACAGGGCTGGCCGGAGGTCGTCCTCCATGCCATCCTCGCCCATGCGGACTACTCCGGAACCCCGCGAGAGACGCATCTCGACAAAGCCCTCTTCGCCTGCGACGAACTCGCCGGATTTCTGACCGCCTGCGCTCTGGTGAAGCCGTCAAAGTCAATCCACGAGGTAGAAATCGCCGGCGTCAAGAAGAAGATGAAAGACAAAGCTTTCGCTCGCGCCGTCTTGCGCGAGGACATCATCAATGGAGCGGAGCTGCTGGGACTGTCTGTAGACGAACACATCGGAAACTGCGTGAAGGCGATGCAGGAGAGAGCGGCGCTGCTTGGGCTTGAGTCTCAGGGCTGAGGTTGCTTCTCTGCGGCTGCCTTCAGCGCGTTCAGCCAATCCTGATCCGAGTCGGCGAGTTCCTTCGACGAAAACATATGTGAGAGCAATATCCCGTCCATCGATTCATTTGAAGCAATGCGAGTCTTGCCACCGGGCAGCGGCTCAAGCGTCCAGACATGGACAGCACGGCTGTCGAAGGCGGAGCCTGCCCAGGCAATGCGGCGGCCCGGCTCGATGAGCTTTACCTTGGAGTGAACCTCGTTGCCGCCTATCGTCCAGTGAAAGGTCGATCCGGAGACTAAGGGAGTGGCCGCCTCGGTCTTAGTGATGCCGGGCTGCCACCTGGGCCAGTCATTGATATCCGTGAGAATCCTCCAGACAACATCCGGAGGGGCATCGGCAACGACTCCGACCGACGCCTTGATAGGTGCGGACTCGTGGATACGCCCAGTACCTGCAAGCGATTCGAGGTTGCTCATCGAAGTGCTGGAGAAGTTGAACTGCAGGATCATGGTGAGGCATACCGAAAAAATGACGATAAGACTTCGGACGATCCACTTCATTCTTGCCTCGTTCGGATGGTTGGATGGATGCGGCCGCAACTAGAGTAACTGGCTACCCAAATCTCGCCTGATACCGGCATCCGCGAGCGCCTGATTGGTTGCGTCAACAGACCCCGGCAGCCCCACAGCCCTGCTCGCGTCCTCGATCACAACGCACTCGAACCCGAGCGCGGTGCCATCAATCGCCGAGAACCGTACGCAAAAGTCATAAGCCAGCCCGCAGAGAAAGAGCCGCTTCAATCCCCGCTCCCGCAGATATCCCGCAAGCCCGGTCGGCGTAGAGTGGTCATTTTCCAGGAACGCGGAGTACGAGTCGATCTCGCGGCGAAACCCCTTGCGCAGCAGTAACTCCGCGTGCGGAAGATCGAGCGCGGGGTGCAGCGCGGCTCCGTGAGAACCCTGTAGACAATGATCGGGCCAAAGCGTCTGCGGCCCGTATGCCACCTCTGTGACCGTGTAAGGCTGCTTGTCGGCGTGTGCGCTTGCGAAGGAGATGTGGCTTTGAGGGTGCCAGTCCTGCGTGAGGATGACGTGCTCGAACTGCCCGCCTAGCTTGTTGATCAGCGGCACGATCGCGTCGCCCTGTTCGACCGCAAGCGATCCCCCGGGGCAGAAGTCATTCTGCATGTCGATAACGAGGAGCGCGTCGGTAGGGAGCGAGGTCATCTCTGAGAAAGAGTAACTGATGCGTCGTGCACTTATCCCATGAAGCCCATATAAGGGTTCGAGCCGAAGTTGCCGAAGTTCGGGAACACCTGCCGGACCTGGCCATCGGAGAGGCCAAACCACTTGGCCAGCGTTCCCGCGTACTGCTCGATCGAGACGGTCGGAATCAGTCGCCCCGCGCCCATATCGTTAGCCTGGTTGGATCCGATGACCGGGTACTGACCGTACATGTCCTGACCGTTGACCGCGCCGCCGGTGACGAAGTGATGGCTGCCCCAGCCGTGGTCGGTGCCGTCGCTGTTCGCGGTCAGGGTGCGACCGAAGTCCGATGCTGTGAAGGCGGTCACGTTATTTGAAAGGCCAGCGGTCTGCATCGCCGAGTCGAAGTATTCGAGCGCCGAACCAAGCTGCGTCAGCAGACGCGCGTGCTGCGGTGCCTGGTTGTCGTGCATGTCGAAGCCGCCAAGCTGCACGTAGAAGATCTGCCTTGTCACACCGAGCCCGCTGCGTCCGCCGATGATGCGGGCAACGGTCTGGAGCGAACTTGCTAGCGGATTATCAGCCAACTTGTTCGTCGTTGGGTCGAGATACTGCGGAGGATTGGCCACGCCCGTAGGTCCGGCAGGCAGCATGCACGTCGCGAGCGTCGCTTGCGCGGCGATGGAGCGTTGTACGACTGCTTCGTACTCCTTGGCGAAGAGGTTGGTCTCGTCAGCGCTGAGGATCGACGAGAGCGCAGAGGTTCCAGCCGAGGTGCCGAAGGTGGGGTTGGCGAGTCCATAGATCGGGATGGGGCCGGCAGAGGTGACGTTGAGTTGGTAAGTGTTCTCGCCAGAGAGAAAGAGCGCGGTACCGGCAGTGGAGATGCAGGTAAAGGCAGAGTTGGAGTTAGCGTTCTGGCTGCCGAGGATGTCCGCGATCGCTCCACCCCAGCCCTCATGCACAGCGCTTCCGCTGGTTGCCGTGATCGCTTGCCAAGCAGCCGACTGGTCGAAGTGCGAGTAGAGCGAAGCAGGCAGGGGCACGGAGTTAGCCTGAATCTGCGACTTTGTGACCGGGGCGATCAGAGTGCCGGAGTTCGAGATAATGGCGGCGCGTCCGGCGTTGAAGAGGTTCTGTACGCCAGTAAGGTTCGGGTTCAACGCGAAGGTGCGGCCGCTCTGCGGTGTCTTCAGGGTGACGGGCAGGAGGCTGCTCTGCGCATAGGCAAGGCCGGGAGCTCCGGAGCGAGCCTGCGTGAACGACGCAAAGGATTCAGCGTCGGTGGCGATCACAGTACCGTGTCCATCGTTGCCACCCGACAGGAAGATGCAGACGAGTGCCTTATAGTCCGATGTGCCGGACTGCTGCGCCATCGCGGCCACCGAGTTCAACTCGAGCAGGAACGGGCTGACGGTGAGGCCGGCCATCGACGCCATGGAGGCGGTGCGGAGGAACTGCCGTCTTGATTGCTGCCGCTTATTCATCATCTTCATGTGCCGCCTCCGCGAACCGCTGACTGCTGTCTTCGCTACTTGCTAACTGCCAACTTGCTGCCTTACTAAAACTGCGCATTGAATGTCGGCGACGCCATCGTCAGATACACCGCCAACTTCACCCGGTTGAGCAGTGCCGCATCGATCGCTGCCTGGTCACCACTTGTTACATCGATCGACGAGATCGCGCCGATGATCTTGCTCCGCAGCGAACCGTCCATCTGGCCCGCCATCAACAGTAGGCTCAGGCGATCGAGGAGGGCATCGGGAGTGGCAGCCAGGCCAACCTCCGTCGAGTAACTCGAATAGACATCCATGCCGTTGTGAGCATCCGCGTTGATCGCGGACTGCATGAAGTTCATGTACCCGACGACGGTGGACACGTTCGTGATCTGCATCTCTGGCGCGACCAGCCCTGCGTTCACGATGCTGGTGCCCGGAGGGGAGAAGCCGGGAGAGAACCAGTTGAAGACACTCGGCGAACGCAGCGTCATCTGGCCGATCCCGTAGACGGGATCTTCCACGTCGCCCACGTTGTAGACGCCGTCGCGCGATTGCGCCGTGAAGGCGCGTGCCCACTCGATGTACTTCAGCATCGGTTCGCGGACCTTGCCGTAGCCAACGTTATCCGCTGCAGTGGCGGCGTTGCGCGCCTCGTCGTCCAGCAGGATCGCCTGGATGACGGTTTTCATATCGCCGCGCACGCCTTGTCCGTTATCGATGAAGACAGCAGCGATGCGGCCAACATACGCTGGGCTGGGATTGCTCGTCACCAGGTGCTGGATCATCTGCTTCGCGAAGAACGGCGGCAGGTTCGGATGGTTGAAGAGCGTATCCAGCGCGATCTTCAAATCGCCCACAGGATCAGGGTTCGAGCCGGCTGCGATGTTCACGCCCAGGAAGCTCTTGGCGTCCGTCGAATGATGGCTGGGAAAAGGCTGCATCTGCAGGATGTCTTCACCGAAGCCCGGCCCAACGTAGTAGCAGCAGTTGTACCAGCCAGTGCCCGTGGAATCGCCGGGTCCTCCCCAGCTGAAGCCCGTGAAGACCTTGGCCAGCGCCATCACGTCAAGGTTCGAGTACGTAGGAATCGTGTTTCCTGTTGCGTCGAGCTTCTGCGTCCCATCGGGATTGAGCTGATAGAGGCCAATGGTCAGAAGTTGCATCACCTCGCGGGCGTAGTTCTCGTCAGGGTCGCGCGTCGAGTCGCCCTTATCGTTGCCCAGCATGGAGAGAAACTTGCCCATCATGGGGTGTAGCGTCACATCTTCGAGGAGTTGGCGGAAGTTCCCGAACGCGTCCTTGCCCAGCATGTCGTAAAAGTCAGCGGTTCCCCGTGGCATGTTGCCTACGGCACCATTGGTGCTGGAGACGACGAACATTTCGGAGAGGGAATACTTCATACGCTGGCGAAGCTGATCGTTACCCGCCAGCGCCTGCTGATAGAACGACTGCGCTACGTAGTTTTGGCCGGCAAGATTCGCCAGGAAGAGCGCGCTGTTGCACGTCACGTCGTTGGCCGCGCATGGGGGATTGTTGACCATCAACTTCTCTTCGACATCGGTCATGTGCAGCGTAGGTTGGGTCAGGAACTGTTCGCTGAACCACTCCAGGTAGCCGACCTTCGAGAGGTGATGAATGTCACCATCGGTCGCCCCGAAGGTCGCCTGCTCGAGGAAGCGCGAAGCGTCGGTAGCCGAGACCGCGAGCGTCGTTGGCGTGCCATTGATCTGAGCGATCAAGTCGGTTGAGGTCGCCGGGCCGGGGCTGGGGTTCAGCACCTGAAGATCGAGGTTGCCAGGATCTACGAGATTAAGGCTGGCGGTCAGTTGATTGCCGCTGTTGAACGTCGTTGGGACAGGCACTCCATTGGCAAGCACGGTGGCGCCGGTGATGAACGCGCTGCCATGCAGCACGACGGTCGCCGGGCCGGGATCGAACGCCATCGGCGTCGCCGAGTTGAGGATCGGAACGGGGTTGAAGATGCTGACGTTCTGGCTGATCGACACCTTTGGATCGTCGACGCTGGTGGCCGTGAGCTGAACGATATTGTTCGGTGTCGGAACCACTGCGGGGGCCGTATACATCACGCCGCCGAACTGGCTTGGGGCGATCGTGCCAATCACGGCGTTGCCCTGAGCCATGCCATTGAGCTTCCACGTCAGCGCTGTATTGCTGGTGCCGTCTACAGCGACGCCAAGATAGATGCTGTTCGTCACGCGTACCGTGGTCTCGTTGGAGATCATCATCGTCAACTTCACCTGGCCGGGCTTCACCAGCTCTGAGAGCTCGTAGGACTGGGCAGAACCAGGATCAGGGTTGGTGACATGAATGCCGTAGTTGCCCGGTGTCGGCGCCGTGAACGTGGCGGCCAGTTCTGTTGATGAGACATAGGTCGTCGGAACGGCCACGCCATTCCAGAAGATCTGCGAGCCATAGACGAATTGCGTGCCCTGCACCGTCACAAGCTGCGAACCTTCTGCGAAGTTCGCTGGTGTAGCCGCCGCGATGACGGGAATGGGATTCCATACATTCAGCGTGACCGAGCCCGGAGTGTCCTTCGGGTAGTTCGTCGCCTGGGCCGTGATCACTACAGTGTTGCTGGGGATGGGAACGATAGCCGGCGCGGTATAGACGCCTTTGCTGTCCACGGTCCCAATCTTGTCATTTCCACCGGCAACGCCATTGACCGAATAGACCATGGGCGAGCCGGTGAAGGCCGCGTTGTTCGCAAGCTGCACAGTCTGGTTGACGCGAAGCGTATTTGTGGGGGAGGCGATGTAGGATGCGAAGCCGGGAGCGAGACCAGTGCCACAGCCGCTGAGTGAGAGCGCGGCGATCAGGAGCAGGGTGGCAATCAGGAGAGGTCGCAGAGATCGAATCTTGAAGTTCCGTTGCAGCACTCTCGCCTCCAGTGGTTCATGCGGATAAGTCCGCGAATTCGTGCATTACAGCAGCAGGTGGTCGCACAAATGTGCGCTGTCAGTTTCGCGAGTATAGCGTCGGCATGGGGTGGCGCACGATCAACGATAGTTAACCGAGATGCAACGAAAGTGCCATTTGGACAAGGGATTTCCCACTCGTCGCGGCTGGCTACACAGCGCGAGAGGCTCAATCGAAGAATAGGAACAGTAGAAAGAAGATCAGCGAGGACGAGTTGCGGGCCGCCTGTTGCCGCTCAGCAACTCGATCGTGATGCCCATGGCGGGAATCATAAACGCGAACGATCCGAGCACCCACATGATGACCGCACCCAGCGTCTGGTCTTCAACCGCAGCCATGCCGAAAGGGTTCGTCGTGGTGAAGTAGAACTGGTACACCGGCCGCCCGCAGAATGCGAGGAAGGCACAGAGCAGGGTATTGATCGACTCCGCCATCAGGATGTACACGATGACGTCCCAGTCACGCCTGCCGGACTTCGTTGGCCACGGCCGAATGAGGCAGTGCCAGAAGAGGATGGAGGTAAGAAGGAAGCAGATGTGTTCGACGTCATGCCAGAACTCGTGTTCGAGCGCGAAGTCATAAGCAGCTGGAACATGCCAGCCGAGGAACGCAAGGTTCATGGCCAGGAAGCCGATGAGTGGCGTAACCAGCCAGTGGCTGAACCGGCGCAGCGGACGAGTGCGGATCAGCGGCGCAGCCACAAACTTTACCACCGGACGAGGCAGGCCGCGCAGCAGCGGAACAGCGGGAAGGCCCAACAGTAGCAGCGGCGGTATCACCGACATCAGCATCAGGTGTTCGATCATGTGCGCGGTCAGCATCGTGTCGGCGAAGCCATCCATCGGCGAGGCGATCGAGAACCACAACACAACCAGCCCGGCAAGAAAGAACCCGAGTTGATCGATGCCGAACTGCTGCGGTCGCGATCTCCGAATGACGATCCAGCCGCGCACATAGATGACGCCCGTAAGGACGATCGAGGCGGTCAGCCAGACCGGAAGCTCCCATGCGCGAAAGACAGCAAGTGCTGCATCGGACATGCCTCTAGTGCCTGGCCGGTTCTGCGGGAGCCTTCATCTCGCTGGTCTTGGTAAGCTCGCGCGAGGCGTCGATCGCCGGCGCAAGATCGTTGCCGCGCAGGCTCTCGAGGAACTGCGTCAGCGCCTTAGTCTCCGACGGATTCAAGGCATTGCCGTAGGCAGGCATGTTGCCTCCGCCCTGCAGCACCTGGCGAATGATCTGGTCTTCGGTCATGCGCGATGCGACGTCATCCAGTGCGGGCCCGCGCTCTCCGCCAACGCCGTCCAGCGCGTGGCAGTTGCGACACTGCTTGTTCTGCAGCACGACTGCGCCCTGACGCTCAAGCGGCGTACGGTGCTGAAGAAACTTCACTGGCACCGGGTCGCTCGACCACGCATTCATGATGGGACTCCACGGCGTGTAGGTGCCCAGATGCGTAAAGATGCCGAGTGAGACCGCGATCACCGAGACCATCAGCACGGCCACGGGGCGCTTGGCCCAGTGGCGTTCCCCTTCGCCCGAGACGAGCGGAAGCAGCAGCATCGCCGCGATGCCGATGACCGGAACGACGAGGATGACGGGGGTCTCGATCGACGGTGGAAGGAAGGCCAGCACAGCGTAGATCCAGAGGAAGAAGTAGTCGGGCTTCGGAGCCGTCTGAATGATCGTCGGGTCCGGCGGGCCTCCGGGACCGAAGGGCCCAAAGAAGAACGCGCACGCCATCACGGCGAAGATGATCGCCGCAGCGAAGACAGCGTCCTTCCATGCGGCATCAGGCACGAAGGGAATACCGGTTTTCGCGGTGAGTTCGTGATACTCCTTCACGTAGGTCTCTTTGCGGACGATGCGGCCAGGTACAGGCCAGTCGCTGACGCCGTGAAAGAGGGTCATCCATATATGCACGCCGACCGACGCCAGCAGGATGCCCGGGATCACGAAAACATGCAGCGTGAAGAAGCGAGACAATGTCGCCGCTCCAATGGTCGGTCCGCCCAGGACAAGATGAACCAGCGGAGCTCCGATCAATGGCACGCGGCTTGAGATCGAAGCGCCGATGCCGAGGCCCCAGTAAGAGTCCTGATCGAAGCGCATCACCTGCCCGGTGAACGCCATGCCCAACGTCAGCAGCAAGAGAAGTACGCCGACCATCCACGTAAGTTCGCGCGGAAACTTGAACGCTCCGAAGAGAAAGACCTGCGCCATGTGGATGAGCACAATGGCGATCATGAAGTCCGATCCCCAGCCATGCAGCGCACGCACATACCAGCCCAGCGCGATGTTGTGGTTCAACACGTTCAGCGAGCTCCACGCTTCGCCGGCCGATGGGCTATAGATCAACGCGAGCAGGATGCCGGTGACGATCTGCAGGATCAGCAGGACAGTAGCCGCGCTGCCGAAGACGTACCACCAGCTCGCGTTGTTCTCGGGCGTGGGATGCGACGCAAAGCCCCACGCCGTCTTGAACAGGCCGAGTCGGCTCTCGACCCAGTTGAAGGCTCCGAGGCCAGCGTCGGTGGCGCGGTCTTTTATGCTTGCCATGGCTTAGACCTCCTCGCCTGGGTTGGTCGCTGCCTGTATCTGTACCAGTGGCTTGTCTTTGCCCGCGCACGATGCCTGAGTCGCCAGCGTAGGCATGTCGCCCGCGTGGATCATCAGGCCATCGCCGGTCAGCTTGTACTTGTATTCGAAGAGTCCACGCTCCGGCGGTCCGGAGGCGCGATCGCCGTTCTCGTAGTACGCTCCGCCGTGGCAGGGGCACATGAAGAGCTTCGACTCCGAGAACCACCGAACGGGGCAGCCCAGATGTGCACAGTTGATGGCGAAGACCTGGAACTGCGATGCCGAGATGCGGCGCACCCAGCATGCGACCTTGCCGGTCTCGCCATCGCCGAGACCCTTGACCGGGCTCTCGAAGTCGACCAGCCGCGTCTCACCGACAGGGAAGTTATCAGCCGAGCCCAGCCCAACCCACGCGCCTTCCGCTTCCGCCTTCCTGCTCGCCGGTCCCAGCAGGTATCCGACGATGGGCACGGCCAACGCCGCACCGACCGCGCCGTTCAACAGCACGGAGAGCTTAAAGAGGAAGGTGCGGCGCGAGTGCGCGGCAGCTTTCTCCTCTGCCGTCTTTTCGTGCGGAACTACTGTTGCTATAGGTTCGCCGGAATGTTGCTGCGGTTCAGACATAAATCTCTCTCCGTGACGACTACGGGTGCTGCTGGTAAGGCTGGCCGGGGCTCGCAACGCGATGGCTGGCGATCCAGGCGACGATGTCGGTGACCTCGGCGTCGGTCATGATCTGTTTCGCGCCGGAGACCGTATGCTGGCTCCAGTCGGGCATGCCGCTCTCCGGCTTCCCGGCGAGGATGTTGCTGCGCAGGTATTGATCGTTCACCAAAGCGAGATAGGCGGGGTCGACGATCGGCCCGGTGTGTCCCTTGCCCGCGCCACCCGCTCCGTGGCAGCTTGCACAGAAGGTGTTGAAGGCCTGCTCGCCCTTCGTTGCATCACCGGTCAAGGTAGCGGCATAAGCCGGTAGCGTGGGAGTTCCAGCCGGCAGCGGCTTGCCCCACTCCGTGACCATGCCGTGCGCAAGAGCGGCAATCTGCTGATCGGTCAACATCCCTCCCGCGCCTTTACCGAATGCGGGCATCAGCGTGCCGGGGATGCCGGCGGAGATCGCGTGCGTGATATTCGCTTCACCCGCAATCGCGAGGTACGTCGGGTTGTTCAGCGAGATGGAGGCCGCGATCTGACCGTTCGCTCCGTGGCAGGCGGCGCAGTTCTGTTTGTACAGCTTGGCGAACTCGAGCTGCTGCTCGGGGCGGACCTGCTCCTCGGTACCGAGACGCGGCTTGCCGGGAGCATTACAGCCGATCGCAAGAGCGGCCAGCGAGCCGGCAAGCAACAGGCACAGGATGGAGCGTTGCGTCATTGCTGGGCGTCCTTGTCTTTATGATCGAGGTCTTTCTTCTCTTGTGCGTCAACGTGGATCACCGGGAAAGTGTCAGTGTGCAGACCCGCGCGCACCGCGAAGGGAAGCGCTCGGAACTGTGCTGTTCGGACCTTGGTATGCAGATTCACCACATAGCCGCAGACCAGCCCGAAGGCGATCAGTGAGATGAAGAACCAGAACCAGTCAATGCGCTGGTTCAGGATCGGGCTGATGACTCCGATGCCCGAGTGCAGGATGACGGTGAACATGATTGGCGCTGCCACGCCTGCGGTAAGGATGGGCCAGCGCGGGAACATGGGCAGCATCGCTCCATAAAGGAGTCCCACCAGCAGTGAGGTCAGCCCGTGAATGATAAGGGCGGCGAGTGCTCCGCGCAGGTGGAACTCGCTCAGGAACGCGTCGCTCGCGCCCGCCCAGCTTACGAAGCCGCCGGCGGCCAGCAGGTTCGTCGCGTACCAGAAGCTGTGGTACTTGATGAGGCTGAAGATGCCCGCCGGAACGGTCATCGCGATGCCCCCGGCGATGCCACCCTTGATGCCAGTGGTGATCTGGAAGGTCTCGACCGGGATGACCAGTCGGGGCTTCTCGGATGCAGGAGCACGCCTGCCAAGGGTGCGGCTGGTCGAGATCTCGATGGGCTCAATCTCAACCGCGACCGGGATGTGGGCCTCGTGCGGGAAGACCTGCAGGAACCAGCCGACGATGCTCCATAGCGTGAGCACAAGGCCAAGGATGCCGATCACGATGTTGGTCACCAGACCGGTGCACATCAGCGCGATGCCGAGTGACATCACCATCGGGTAGGCCGTGGGCGCCGGAAGCTGGATCACATTGGTGTCTGTTGCATGAGGATCGTGGGGATCGTGCTGCATGGTGCCTCCTTTCCGGTAAAGCTAACGGCCAAAGACGTAAACGACGAGAAAGACGATGACCCAGACGGCATCGACAAAGTGCCAATAGATGGAGAGGACCTCGAGCTTCTCGGTGTGCATGCTGTTCATCTTGCCGTTGAGCGAGAAGATCAAGGCCAGCGTCAGCATGATGAGGCCAACCACAACGTGCGTGGCATGGAGCCCGACCAGCGAGTAGAAGGTGGTGCCGAAGAGATTGGTGCGAATCGTCAGGTGGTCATCGACAATCAGCTTGTGCCACTCCATGCCGGTGCCGACGAGGAAGATACCGCCGAGCAGCACGGTCAACGCCAGCCACAGCGAGGTCGCCGAACGCGCACCTTTATGCAGGGAGGAGACGGCATAGTGCACCGTAATGCTGCTCGAGAGCAGGCAGATGCTGGTGAGGATCGGGATCTCGAGGACGTCTTTCGGCGTCGGCCCGCTGAGACTCTTGCCCACGTAATAGAGATACGCGACCACGAAGATGATGAAGATGGCCGCTTCGGCGATGATGAGGCACGCCATGCCGACGACGCCCTTCGAGGGCAGCTTCCACTCTTCGACTGGTGCTTGCGGGATGACTACTGCTTCGCTCTGGCTCATGCGGGGACCTCCTCTCTATTCGTATTGGCCGTCGGTGTCTTCAGGATGCTTCAGGTCCCATAGCGGGCGGCGGCTGGCAACGCTCGGCGTGGTGGCAAAGTTATAAGCAGGCGGCGGCGAGGCTGTGGCCCATTCGAGCGTCCACGCGTCCCACGGATCGGGCCCGGCGATCTCGCCCTTGAAGTACGACCAGACCATGTTGTAGACGAAGATCAGCGTGCCGATTGTCTGAATGCCGGCACCGGTCGAGACGAGGAAGTTCAACAGGAACCAGCCGCGATCGGCCTCATAGGTATAGATACGGCGCGGCATTCCGAGCATCCCTGGGATGTGCATGAGATCGAAGCACAGGTGGAAGCCGATCAGGAAGATCCAGAAGTGCCACTTGCCGATCTTCTCGTTCAGAAGGCGGCCGGTCATCTTCGGATACCAGTAGTAGAAGGCGGCGAAGATCATGAACAGGATCGCGCCGACCAGCACAAAGTGGAAGTGGGCGACAACGAAGTAGGAGCCGCCAAGCTGCCAGTCCAGAGGAGCGACAGACAGCATGATGCCGGTCAGGCCAGCCAGCATGAACTGGAAGAGGAAGGCCACTGCAAACAGCATTGCGGTGGTGAAGTGGACCTTGCCGCCCCAGATGGTGGCGAGCCAGTTGAAGATCTTGATGCCGGTAGGAACGCCGATGGCCATCGTTGAGAGCGTGAAGAAGGCGTTGCCCGCAGGTCCGAGACCGACCGTGAACATGTGGTGAGCCCAGACGCTGAGGCTGACGAAGCAGATGCCGATGGAGGCGGCGACCATCGCCGTATATCCGAAGATGGCCTTGCGCGAGAAGACCGGGATGATCTCGCTGGCGAAGCCGAAGGCGGGCATGACCAGCACGTAGACCTCGGGGTGGCCGAAGATCCAGAAGAAGTGCATCCACAGAACTGCAGAGCCGCCAGCCTGAGCGTCGAAGAAGTGCGAGCCGAGGTAGCGGTCGAGCATCAGCATGATCTGCGCGGCGCTCAACGGGCCAACAGCGACGAAGGTGAGCAGCGACATGCTCAGGTAGAGCCACGCCAGAAGCGGCAAGCGGTTCATCGTCATGCCAGGGCAGCGCATGGAGATAATGGTGGTGACGATGTTCAGCGCCGTGCCCACGCTTCCGATTCCGCTCAGGAAAACCGCGAGCGTCCAGTAGTCCGTGCTGTGCCCGGGCGAGAACGCATGGGCGGTCAGCGGAGCGTAGGCCCACCATCCCACGTCCGGAGCGCTGCCCGCGCCGTACATGCCGTCTCCGCCAATGTAGCTGAAGTAGAGCAGCAATCCGCCGAACGCGGAGATCCAGAAGCTGAAGGCGTTCAGCCGGGGAAACGCCATGTCGCGCGCGCCAATCATCAGCGGAACAAGGTAGTTGCCGAAGCCAAAGAGAATCGGCATCCCGACGAAGAAGACCATCGTCGTGCCGTGCATCGTGAAGAGCCGGTTGAAGGCCTGCGGCGAGACGGCGTGATTGTTGGGGAACGCCAGCTGGATGCGCATCAGCACGGCTTCAAATCCAGCGATCACCAGGAAGACCAGCGAGTAGCCGATGTACAGCATGCCGATCTTCTTGTGGTCGGTGGTCGAGATCCAGTCCTGCAGCACCTCGAATACAAGGCGGCGCGGAGCCGTTTCTGTAGTCTGGTCTATCGCCGCGGGTACTGGAGTCTGCGTGGCCATGGGCTTCCTTTCTTCAACGTCTACTTCTCTTTAGCGACTATTTCAAGGTAACGAGGTACGAGGTCACAAGGTCAAGATCGTGTTCGTTCAGGTGCATCGGCGGCATCAGGACACCTGGCTTGAAGTGCGATGGGTCGTCGACAAACGTGCGAAGGTTCTCGCGCGAGAGGGGAACAGCGCCCGAGGCGAAGGTGTCGCGGCTGGCAAGGTGAGTCAGATCAGGGCCGAAGCGACCGTTCGCCACCGTGCCCGCGACCGTGTGGCAACTGATGCAGGCGTTATGCTCGAAGACTGCCTTGCCCTCGACGGCGTCAGGACTTTGCGAGGCGGTCTGCTGCTGGTGCGCGACCCACGCCGCGAACTGCTCCGGGGTATCCGCGTAGACCCGTAGCAGCATCTTGGCGTGCTGGGTGCCGCAGTACTGCGCGCATTGGCCAAGGTACAAACCTGCCGTCTCCGGATCGATCCACATGGTATTCACCTTGTTCGGGATCAGATCCATCTTCCCGGCCAGCCGCGGAATCCAGAAGCTGTGGTCGGTGTCGGCCGACGACATGGTCAAGTAGGTCGGTGTCGGGTGTTTCGGGTCGCTCACAGGCACGTGAAGCTCATTCGCGGTCACGATTCCGAGCTTGGGATAGCGATACTCCCACCAGAACTGGTGTCCGATTACCGTGACGTCGAGGGCCTCCGGAGGCTTGCCCGCGTGCTCCGTGCTGAAGATAACGCGCGTCGTGGCCAGGAAGAGCATGACCGTGATCAAAATGGGAATGACCGTCCACGAGAGCTCAATCTGGTTACTGCCGTACACCTGCGCTGGCTCCTGGTCAGCGTTCGGCGAAGAGGGGCGGTGCCGGAACCGGAACAAAGCGTAGACGAGAAGGCCGCCAACGACTAGGAAGATTCCGCCCGTGATGCCGTAGACCAGCCACGACAGACCAACGACGGAGTGCGCCGGAGTGCCTGCAGGCGCAAAGGTGCTGGTAGGGCTCTGCAGGAAGTCCGAGGTGACGGCGAACGCAAGGCCGGTCGACACTGGATGAATCGGCATATATCTCCACAAAGCCGGTTAGGGTGGAGGTCGCAACGAAGAAACGGACGAAGTTATGTCTACAGTCTAAACTCCTTCGCTGCCATCAGATGTGACTTGCGTCACATGCTGATTGAAAATCCCGAAAAGTTTACGATCAAACCGTCCTCAGCTGCGGGTTCCCGCGTCACCTTACCCCGAGGCCGTCATTAGGGTGATAGTTCGGCGTAGGCGGAATCGGGATCTCCGGCACGGGATGCTCCTTCAACTGGTCGAGCACCACAAGCACCGCCTTCTCCAACTGCGCGTCGTGGCCGGCGGCGACTTCCTTGGGACGCTCCTCCACGACGACGTCCGGCGCTCGCCCCAGGAAAATTAGAAGACCTGTTCCTGGAACAAGTTATGCAACAAGGATCCAGGCTGAATTGCGTTTTAATGCCTAAGTATAAGGTGCGGCGGCAGTTTGCGGTGAAGGAAGGTCTCGTCCGGCTCGCGTTTCGTTACCTGTCGGCCAGTCGCAGTCGCGACGCCCTACAACTAAAGGAACATTCGATTTCGCGGGTCCTTGTGTTCCTCTTGAGGGATATAAGGCTCCTTGCCTCTCCTCCATAGAGTCCCGCACGGAGAAGGCGGTTCGATAACGATCTCAGTCTCACGAACTCCCCGAGGTGTGACCTGCTGCTCCGCGCCAAGATTCTTCTGACCCTGATTGTCGCAAGCGGCGGCTTGAGCCTCTACTTGTTCCGTGGGGGCGCAAGCGGAGACTGG
The DNA here is from genome assembly GCF_014203275.1 of Granulicella aggregans. GTDB lineage: Bacteria > Acidobacteriota > Terriglobia > Terriglobales > Acidobacteriaceae > Edaphobacter. The sequence goes on along the minus strand of NZ_JACHIP010000001.1, from coordinate 574,343 downwards.
GTCTACTTCTCCGTCTATCTCGTGGCCGTCTTGCTCAGCTCCGGGATGAAGGTCGGCATGCCGAACTCCGACGGAACGATGTCCGTGAACTTCCCGTTCATCTTCCTAGGCATCATTCAACTCTCTCCCATGCAAGCCGTGATCCTAGCGATGATGAGCGTGCTTGCGCAGTGCCGGTTCAAGGTACTCAAGCCCTTTACCCTGATCCAGATCGTCTTCAACGTATCGAATGTCGTAACCGCCACTGCGCTGGCGCGACTCACCTACTCCGCGCTCTTCGCAAAACATATCGCCATCGCCCCATCGCTTACCTGCGCCGCAGTTGTCTACTTCCTTGCCAACACTATCCCGGTTGCGCTGATCATCGCGTGGGACCTCCGTGAAGCTCCCTACAAGATGTGGCGGAACAACTTCACCTGGTACCTGCCTTTTTATCTCGTAGGCGCGATGCTGGCCTTCGCGGTCGACATCATCGGCGAACACTTCGGCTGGCTCACCTCGCTTCTCCTGATCCCCATGGTCTACACCATCTTCCGCGCTTATAACGCGCAGATGGCGATCATCCGGGATCGTGAGCGGCACGCCGTGGAGACCGAGGAACTGCACCTCCGCACCATCGAAGGCCTAGCCATGGCCATCGAGGCCAAGGACCAGAACACGCATCGCCACCTGATGCGCGTCCGAATCTATGTCTCCGAGCTGGGCAAGATGTTGAAGCTTGACCACAACATGATGCAGGCCCTGCTCACCGCATCGTTCCTGCACGACATCGGCAAGCTCGCTGTTCCCGAGCACATCATCAACAAGCCCGGCAAGCTGACTCACGAAGAGTTCGAAAAGATGAAGATCCACCCCGTCGTGGGTGCGGACATCCTGGAGCGTGTGCGCTTTCCTTATCCCGTCGTGCCCATCGTCCGGTCGCACCATGAAGCGTGGGATGGAAGCGGTTATCCCGACGGCCTGAAGGGAACAGACATCCCCATCGGTGCGCGGCTGCTCTCTGTGGTCGACTGCTTCGACGCGCTTGCCTCCGAACGTCCCTACCGCAAGCCGCTGCCGCTGAACGAGGCCATGGACCTGGTTCGTAGTAAATCCGGTATCCACTACGATCCCGAGATCGTCGCCCTGCTCGATGCGAACTATCTACAGCTCGAAGAGCTTGCGCGGCAACAGATTAACGACATGGCCCCGCTGAACGTAGATCTCGTGATCTCACGCGGTCTGGCGCCTGGCGCAGGATTTGCCCCCACCCAGACAGAGAGCATCGCAGCCGAAAAGAACTCCAGGATCCGCGAAGCTGCCGGCAACCATCAGAACTCCCTCAACCTCATCGCCGCGGCCAGCCGCGAAGCCCGCACGATCTTCGAGCTGGGCCAGGTCCTGGGAAGCTCGCTGAGCGCGCGCGAGACCAGCGCCATGATGTCGACCCAACTGCGGCTGCTCATTCCGTTTAACTGCTTCGCCGTCTACATCCGGCAGGACGAAGTTCTGACCACGCAGTATATGGATGGCGAACTCGCTCGCGCCTTCACCTCCCAGCTCATTCCCATGGGAGAAGGTTTGTCCGGGTGGGTTGCAGAGAACCAGCGGCCCATTATCAACGGCAACCCGACCGTAGAGCCTCACTACATCGTCGAGACTGGTCTCTTTACCGCAACCAGCTCCGCCATCTCGATTCCGCTCTTCAATCTCGATGGATCAGTCCTCGGAGCTCTATCGCTCTACGCCGAAGGCAACGCCGCATTCCATAAGGACCATCTGCGCATTCTGCAGGCCACCGAGTCAAAGTTCTCGCTCTCGCTGCAGAACGCTCTGCGCTTCCGCTCGGCCGAGTCCGACGCGAACGTCGATCACCTCACCCAGCTTGGCAACATGCGCCACTTCTTCCAGCAGCTCGACACGCAGATCGAGATTGCGCAGCTCAGCATGCAGAGCTTCGCTCTCGTCGTCTGCGATCTCAACTCGTTCAAGGCAGTCAACGATCGCCACGGACATCTCGTGGGCAACGATCTGCTGAAGCTCGTCGCAAAGGAGTTCCGCCAGTGCTGCCGCGACCAGGACACGGTCGTCCGCATGGGCGGAGACGAGTTCGTCTTCCTGTTTCCGGCGATGGACAGCTCCTCCTCCAAAGCGTGCACCGAGATGCTGGAGAAGGCGGTGCAGCGCGCCTGCATCGATCTCAAGCTCTATAACGATGTCTCGGTCAGCATCGGCCTCGCCTCGTATCCTGCTGATGGCGAGAACGCGGAGCAACTGCTGGGTGTCGCCGACCGCAAGATGTATCGCAGTAAACGGGCCTTCCATGGGAGCCGCTCAGCAGACGAACGAAGTTCTGTGTTGGAGTCGGTCGCTGCAGTATGAACCTGTTGAGCTCCCTTTTCCGTCGGCTACTCCGGATGGCGACGGTAGTCCTGCTGGTGATCGTCGGATCCATCGTCCTGGTCCGCTTTGCCCCCGGCTACCTCAGTGACGCTCGTGAGATGGACGCGCGTTACGCGGAGGGTGCGCGCAATGAGCTCGCAACGGAGGCTGCCCGCAGCGGCTCGGTTGGAGGAATGCTCTGGTCTGAAGTGCGTGGCCTGCTGCGCCGCGACCTTGGCGTCTCTCGCCAGTATGAGGTCCCCGTGGTCGAACTGGTCCGGCCTTGCCTGGCGGTCACCGTAGGCCTGCTTCTTAAGTCGATGATGCTGGCGTGGATCATCGCCGGGTGTACCGCGACGATCTCCAACTGGGGCCGGTCGCCGGTATCGCTTCCGGGCCGGTTATGTCATCTCACATCCACCGTCCTACTCGCTGTCCCGATCGGCGCCATGGCGACGATGTGCCTGTTGGCAGATAGCGGCGGCCCGCTGCTAGTCTTGACCACGCTACTCGCGGCCCGCGACTTCAAGTTTCTCGACCGCATGCTGCGCAAAGCCTGGAACGATCCTCATCTGCTTCACGCGCGCGCTCAGGGAGTGTCCACGCCGGAGTTGATCCGCGTCCACCTGCTGCCGGGAATCATGCCGCAGCTTGGCTCGCTGGCGACGCTCTCGATTTTGACGGCGCTGGGCGCGATGGTCCCGGTAGAGGTAATCTTCAGTACGCCAGGTATCGGGCAATTGGCATGGAACGCAGCGATGAATCGTGACCTTCCGGTCCTGCTTGCAGTCACGGTGATGATGGCCATCGCGGTTACCGCCAGCGGATTTGGTACAGGATCGCGTCCCGCAACGGAGTGGCAGACCGCATGAGATTTCGTTCCATCGCCGGCTGGCTGCTTCTCGCCATGGTCTTGATTGCAACTGCAATCGTCACATCTTCGGGCAAGGCTATCTCAGAGCAGGACCGCAATGCTGTCCTCGAAGGAGCGTCGCATCGGCACCCTGCGGGCACCGACAGCTTGGGCCGGGACAGGATAGTCCGCGTCTCGGCAGCGTTTTTATTGAGCCTCACCGGCGCGGTCGCCGCATCGTTTATCTCGACCGCCGCAGCAGCAGGCGTGGGCTTGCTCGCAGCCTTCAGCACCGCAGGGGTTGGCACACTGACAATGCTCGTCTGCGATGTCTTCCTCGCGCTGCCGTGGCTCTTCCTGCTGATGATGGTGCGATCGATGCTGCCGCTGAGCACCTCGCCAGCGGACTCCGCGCTGATCACCTTCGTCGTGCTCGCGGCGCTGGGATGGCCGGCATGTGCTCGCGCGGTCTATCAAGGGGCGCTGCGGCTCAGGAACTCCGAATGGATGATCCATGCGCGCGCTGGCGGCATGCGTATCCGGCAGATTCCCCGGCAGGTTCTGCCCAACTTGTTGCCTCTGCTGCTGCCGCAGTTCCTCATCTGCGTGCCCGCTTTCGTGGTTGCGGAGGCGAACCTTGGCACGCTTGGCCTGGGAGTTGGCGAACCCCTTCCATCCTGGGGCGGCATGTTGCTTGAGCTCGGCAACTCCGCCATCCTGATGCAGACCGCCTGGGTCTATCTCCCCATCGCGGTTCTCGTCATGGCGTTGCTCCTTCTCGAATCCACCGCGAGGGAGGCGTAGGGATGCACACTCTTCATCTCACGAAGGTCTTCGCGATTCTGCTTTGCACGGCCGTCGTGGCGCAGGTTGCGAGTCCGCAGGCCGCGCCAAGGCTTCCTGGCGAATTGGCGTGGACCATTGGCTACGACCCCAAGTCCTTCGATCCCGCGAAGGTCGATGAAGAGGAGTCGGAGCATGTGCGCTATCTCACCGCCGGCGTCCTGCTTCGCTTCAACCGCTATAGCCAGCAGGTAGAAACTCAGCTTGCAAAGAGTTGGAGCCTATCACCGGACCGCATGACGATCACCTTCGTTCTTCGGCCCGGCCTGGCGTTCTCTGATGGCAGCAGACTCACCGCGAACGACGCCGCGTGGTCGATCCGCCGCGTGTTGCTGCCTGCGACCGCTGCTCCGGTGGCCGAGGAGTTTGTCGAGCCCGCTGGCGTCACAGTCGCGACGCCCAACGATCACACCGTCGTCGTTCATCTCCCCAAGCCCGTTGTCGGCATCGGTAAGGTCTTCGATGAGATCGCCATCGAACCCGCGGGCCGTCCCAGCGAAGGTCGCATCACCTCCGGCCCCTATTTCGTTGCCGACTATCACCGGTCGCAGTACATTCGCCTGCGCAGGAATGAGCACTTCCAAGGCAGGGAAGGCGATCGGCTTGCGCTTGCATCCGCGAACAGCATCCGCCTCGATGTGCTCGACAACGCAGAGAAAGAGATCCGTCTCTTTCAACGCGAAGAGTACGACGTCATCAACGGGCTTGCGCCGGACTACTACGGCCTTCTAAAGCAGAAGTCTCCATCCTCTGTTCGCGATCTTGGGCCGTCACTGAACACGGAGCAAATCTGGTTCAACCAGGCCGCAGCCTCGCCCATCCCCGCATGGGAGAAGACGTGGTTTCAAAGCCAAGCCTTCCGTGTCGCGATCTCGCAGACAATCAATCGCGCAGACCTCGCCCGAGTAGCTTATGAAGGCCACGCGACACCTGCGTATAACTTCATCTCGCCAGCGAACGTGGCCTGGTACAACCACAGCGTCTCCACGCCACACTTCGACGTTGCCGCGGCGAAGGCAGGTCTTGCCCATGCCGGATTCCGCATGAACGCTGGACATCTCGAGGATGCAGCCGGCCATGCTGTTGCCTTTTCGATCCTTACAAATTCAGGCAACGCCGCCCGCATGAAGATGGCGACGCTGATCCAGCAGGACCTTGCCGCCCTGGGCATTCGCGTGACCGTAGTGGCGCTGGACTTCCCCGCGCTGATCGAGCGCCTCATGCACACGCAGGACTACGAGGCCTGCCTGCTTGGCATCTCGAACGCCGATCCCGATCCGAACGCTGCGATGAATCTGTGGCTGAGCTCTTCTCCAAATCACCAGTGGAATCCGTCGGAGAAGACACCGGCAACGCCATGGGAGGCGGAGATCGATAGGGCCATGCAGCAGCAGGCGACCTCGCCGACCGAAGCTGGCCGCAAGCGCGCCATCGATCGCGTCCAACAGATCGTCGCAGACCAGCAGCCCTTCATCTATCTCGTCTATCCGAACGCGCTCTATGCGGTCTCGCCTAAGCTCGAAAACGTCAAGGCAGCGGTACTCAATCCCGGAGTAGTGTGGAACGTGGAAAGCCTCCATCTACAGGGGGCGCGATGAAGAGACACCTTTTGCTGAAGGTTGATCTACAGGCTCGTTACGGGGACCGCGCCGTGTTGAAGGACGTGCGGTTTGAACTCGAGCCGGGCGAAGCGCTCGCGTTGGTAGGCACCAGCGGCGCGGGCAAGAGCACCATCGTCCTCTCGCTGCTGGGGCTGCTGCCCTGGCGCGGTGGCACGGTCAAGGGTGAGGTGCTGCTCGACGGACTGAACCTGCTCACGCTCAAGGAGCGCGAATGGCGCAAGCGCCGTGGCTATCGCATAGCTCTTATCCCGCAAAGCCCCATGTCCGCGCTGAATCCCCCGCTAAGCCTGCTGACCCACTTTGCTCATGCCTGGAAGGCGCACAACAAGGGTGGGCAATCGGTCTTCAAAGAGCGCCTGAATACGGTGCTCACTGAAGTCCAGCTACCTATCGATCCGGAGTTTCTCGCGCGGCGTCCCTCTCAGATCAGCGTGGGACAGGCGCAACGCGTCCTCATAGCGCTTGCGCTGCTGCATCGACCGGCCATCATCATCGCCGATGAGCCCACCAGCGCTCTCGATCCGGTGACGCAGAACCAGATCGTCGAGCTTCTACGGCATCTCACGCGGCTGCACGGGACCGCGCTGCTTTACATCTCGCACGATCTCGTCTCCGTTGTTCAACTATGCGACCGGATGGCTGTGCTCGACGCTGGGGAGATCGTCGAGACACTTGCGGTAAAAGACCTTGGGCTGGCGCGTCATCCTATGACGCGCGCGCTCCTCGGCGCTCTTCCTGTGCCCGTCGATGTCCTGCTGGAATGCCAGAGACAGAGCGGCGTAAAAGAGTTCTCTAAGTCCGCATAAAATCTGCCGGCAATTTCCCAAACTACCTAGGACTTACATCTTTCGGGGCGGTGCTCCCACCTCGGAGCCATTGGTTGCACCAACAGGCATGCACTAGAGTGCAACAGGTAGGAGCAACTGCAAACGATTTCATTCGTTGCCTGGTGAATAGGTAAGTTGCGATCTCTAAGTATCGCCACGACGTGTAGCTGAACGCATCACTGGTCCTTCCAGTCCGCGCAGCAAGCAAACTTCAACGTGTCAGCACGACGAATCGGATATTCAAAGATATCCGGATCAGATATCCAGGAGTACTTATGAATCGCTTGCACCGCCTTCTACTTTCCATGACTGTATTGGTTTCTCTCCCGTCGACCGCCATCGCGTTCGGCCAGGACATCCAGGCATCGAAGCTCTCCCGTGATCTATCTTCGTCCGCGCCTTTTCAGAAGGTCCCGGTCATCATTCAGTACAAGCACGACACGACGCAGTCGCAGGCCGACAGCATTCGCCTGAACGGCGGCTTGGTCAAGCAGCAGATTCACCTCATCCACGGCATCACCGCCGACGTTCCGGTCTATATGCTCTCGTCCGTCGCGAACGATCCCGAGGTCAGCTACATCTCGATCGACCGCAAGGTCAGCGCCCGCGAAGTTCCCTTCGCCGCGCCCGAGTACACCATCGAGCCCATCAACGCACCTTCCGCATGGGCGAAGGGATACATCGGCACCGGCGTAGGTATCGCCGTCATCGACAGCGGCATCAACCCGGTCAACGACCTCTCGCTTAGCCCGCTCCTGCCGGCGTTCCTGAACAACCTGTTGGGCAGCCGGGTCGTCTACAACGAAAACTTTGTAGCAGGTGAGAAGACCACCGCCGACATGTACGGCCACGGTACGCACGTAGCTGGTCTGATCGCTGGTAACGGCTCGAACTCGCTCGGCCTTCGCTACTTCCGCACCTTCTTCGGCTCCGCTCCGAACGCTCATCTCGTCAACCTGCGCGCTCTCGACGCGAACGGCGAAGGCACCGACTCTTCGGTCATCGCCGCCATCGACCGCGCTATTGCTCTCAAGAACGTCTACAACATCCGCGTCATCAACCTTTCGCTGGGCCGCCCCATCTTCGAGAGCTACACGCAAGACCCTCTCTGCCAGGCTGTTGAGCAGGCGTGGAAGGCCGGCATCGTGGTCGTCGTCGCCGCCGGTAACGATGGCCGCGACCTGAACCTGAACTCCGAAGGCTACGGCACCATCAACGCTCCGGGTAACGATCCCTATGCGATCACCGTCGGCGCGATGCGCACCATGCAGACTCCCACCGTGCAGGACGACCAGATCGCCAGCTACAGCTCCAAAGGCCCGTCGTTCATGGACCAGGTAGTGAAGCCCGACATCGTCGCTCCGGGCAACCTGGTCATCAGCAGCAAGTTCCCCAACGATCCGCTCTCGATCGCGAATCCGACCTTCATCACGCCGCTCTCGTTCTACCAGCGCAATGGCAGCGCAACCACTCCGTCGACGACCTACTTCCCGCTGAGCGGAACCAGCATGGCCGCAGGCGTTACCAGCGGAGCTGTTGCCGACCTCATCCAGGCCGCGCCCAGCCTTGGTCCTGACCAGGTGAAGGCGCTGCTGATGCAGAATGCCGATCGCTCCTACTTCCCGCAGACCAGCAGCGTAACCGACAGCGGCATCCTCTACACGGCGAACTACGACATCTTCACCATCGGCGCCGGCTATCTCGACATCAACGCAGCCATCAACGCTGCACGTTTCCACAATGGTAACGTTCCCTCCGGCACCGCGATGTCTCCGATCGCCAGCTTCGATCCCAACACCGGCAACACCTACATCATCACCGACCAGACAGCACTGTGGGGCAAGACGGCACTGTGGGGCAAGGCGGACATCTGGAGCGCTTCGAGCGTCTACGGTGCCACTGCCTTCGAGACGGTCAACGGTCAGACGGCTCTCTGGGGCAAGACGGCACTGTGGGGCAAGGAAGATCCGAACGCCTTCACTGCACTCTGGGGCAAGACAGCCCTATGGGGCAAGGGAACGCCCGATGCGGCGACCGCTCTCTGGGGCAAGGACAGCTCCGGTCCGATCGATCCTTCGGCCTCCATCTCGCCGCTTCTCTACTAAACCGCTTCCATCAATCGCAGAGGCCGCCTTCAGGGCGGCTTCTGTGCGTTGAGACGCTATCGACAAGCCCATCTTCTGCCTTGAGTTATGCGAAGAACTGGAGACAAAAATCAGTCGGCCTTGCCTCGAACCCGCCTCCCAAAGATGAGGCCGACGGTAGTCCCCACGCTGGCGGAGTGGTCCGAAACGCCAAAGCGCATGCCGCCATCGATGCCGACGGTATCGCTGAACTGATGATAGAAACCGCCAAACACATAGGTGCCAGGCGGCGTGTTTGACGCGGAGTTGTTCTGTCCGTACGCCTCGGCGTAGAGACGGGACTTCTCGTTGAGGTGATAGCTCAAAGCAAACGACTGCTGCCCGCCATAGGTGCATCCGGTGGCGGTCTGGCAGTCCGCTTGGACCAGCGAGCTGTTGGCGATGACATCGAGAATACCGTCTTTGAAGTAGTGATGGTTGATCAGCACCGTGATCTGCTGGCCGTAGTTCTGCAGCGAGTGCTGCGAAGCGGTGGGCAACTCCGCCTCGTACTGGATCGCGAGGCCGGGTTTGGGCAGGTGATATTGCTCCTTGAAGAGCTCAACCTTGCCGCCGAGCGTGATGGTGCCGATACCGTTTGTATTGCTCACATCGTCCGACTGGTGGACGAATGGAGACCAGCCAAAGTCAAGACGTAGCCGGTCAAGCGCGGCGTAAGATAGCCCCGCCGCAACCGTCTGCTGATTCCCTGGAACGCGCTGCGGAAAGGCGTCGTAGCCGGTCTCAAACTGCAGCACTCCCTTGTTCTGGATGGACGCCCCGTTGGCGACCGTCGGGCGGGTGGGGCTCAGGCCAATGTCCTGCGCGTAGGCGTCGATGGAAGACGTGGCCGCAATTGCGATTGCAACTAGAAGAGTCTTGAAGCTGTGGCGCATCGGTTTCCTCGGAGTTGTCTGTGGCATGAGATGCGCGGGTTGATGCTGGAGGAGATTATCGCCGACGCCGATGAAATGGCACCGCGGCTACAATCTGTCTGTGGTAGCGAACTTTCAATTCGCGGTAGCGTCGTCGTTTGAACCCTCGCGGGCGGAAGAGATTTTGCGCGCTGTTCCTGCGGTGCCCGGTGTGTTTGCTCTGCGTGGCTTCAAGGAGACGGACGAGCCTTACCTGACGCGCACGGCGGACCTGCGGCGCAGGATGCGGCGGCTGCTCGATCCTCCGGAGTCGCAGTCAAAGCGGCTGAATCTGCGCGAACGCGTGGCGCGGATTGAGTACACCGTGACCGGGTCGGAGTTCGAGTCGTCCCTGGTGCTGTATGAGGCTGCGGCGGCGCTCTTCGGGTTGGCTGAGGCGCGGCGGAGGTTGAAGCTGCATACGCCTTACTTCCTCCGGTTCACGGCGGAGAATGCGTTTCCGCGAGTCTATGCGACGAATCGCTTGAGCAAGCGTGGGTTGGCGCAGATGTATGGACCGTTTCCTTCACGGGCGGCGGCCGAGCGGTACTGCGATGCGGTGCTTGATCTGTTCAAGATTCGCCGGTGCTATGAGGATCTACAGCCCTATCCGGAGCATCCGGGATGTGTGTATCAGGAGATGAAGAAGTGCCTCGCGCCATGCAACATCGCCTGCACGGTGGAGGAGTACAAAGCGGAGGCCGATGCTGTGGAGGCGTTCTTCGCGACGCGGGGCGAGAGCATGCTGGGTAAGATCGCTGCCGAGCGCGAGGTCGCCGCGGAGGCGATGGAGTTCGAACAGGCGGCGGCGCTGCATGAGAAGTATCAGAAAGTAAAGGCGGCCGCTGCGCTGGCAGACGAGCTCGTCAGGCCGGTGCTCGAGGTGCGGGCCGCTGTGGTGCAGAAGGTCGCTCCTGCTTCGGCAGAGGGTGAAGATTTGCAGGAGGCTGCGCTCTTCATGGTGCAGGCCGGATGCATCGCCGGGCCGGAGCGGATGTCGACGCTGGGCGTGCGGGCGGTGAAAGAGCAGACCAGCGTGGGGAGCTCCCTGTTTGCGCAACCGTTGATGCTGCAGGCGGTGCCGCTGGAGGGCTTGCAGGTTGAAGCTGCGGAGAGTCCGGAGATGCGGGCCAATGAGGTGCTGGCGCGGCTCGAGGCAAAGGCGAGTGTGCCGTCGGATATGGCGCTGCTGAGCGATCATCTCTCGCTGCTGCGGCGCTGGTACTACCGGCCGGAGAAGCAACGCGCCGGCGAGGTCTTCTTCCCCTATGCGGATGGTGGATGGCCGGTGCGAAGGATCCTCCGCGGTGCGGCGCGCATGGCCCTGGGCGAGCCTGCGACGATGGCCGATACCGACCGTGAAGGGGCGAAGAAGATCAAGGCGGGGGCGAAGGTTAGAGTGCTCCACGAGGGACGGCCGGATGTGGAGCGGGTGATCGAAGTCGCCGAACACGCCCAGTCGCCAGAGGCATTTACCAGCCGCAGGACAAGCGGAAGATAGAGTTCTCGTTGAATCGCCATGGCTGCTGAAGACTTCTGATGCTCCAGATTGAAAAATCCCGGCAGGAATGCCGATAGAGATGCGTGAAAAACTGGTCTATCTCGCTTCGCATCTCCGCTGGCTTCGCTCTGGTATTGGTCTTTATGGCGAACCTGTGCGGGTTGGCGATCCACACGATGCGCTCCGTGCTGGCCAGCGAGAATGCGCACTCGCGGAGCTACGTGCCCGCGACCCAGATGGCGACCGACTTTGAGCGCGACGTTCTGAACGCCCGCATCTTCTTCATCTACTTTGTGACGATTCAAAAGCCGGGTTCTCTGGACAAAGGCTGGGAGCGATATAACCAGGCAGAGAAGCAGCAGAAGGACTTACTGGCGTTCGTGAACGGCAGTGAAGACCTGCGTGAGCTGAGGCCCGGCGTCGAGCAACTGGGCAGAGATCTTGACGCCTATCGAGTCCCACTGGAAGCGACCCTGAAGATGGTTCAGGCTGGCACGCTGCACGGCGATGCGTACGACGCGCAGGTGAAGGAATGGGCGGCCAAAGGTGCGACGATGGTGGCCGATGCCGGCAAGCTCGAGGTGTTGTGTTCGACGGTAAGCGGCAACTCGACGAAGACAATTATCGGGAGCTTGAATAGCTCGATGACGAATAACCTGGTGATCTTCCTGGCCGGGTTCTGCGCCTCCTGCTTGATGGCGACCGTAATTGTCCGGCAGATCAATTCGAGCCTGCGCACCTTGACGAGCGAGTTGCGGGATGGATCAGAACAGGTCTCGGGTGCGGCGACCCAGGTGGCGGCGGTGAGCCAGGATGTGGCTCGGGACGCGTCGCAACAGGCGGCGATGATCGAGGAGACCTCGGCATCGGCGGTAGAGATTGGTGCAATGGCTACGCAGAGCGCGGAGAATGCGCGTGCGGCGACCGGGCTTGTGATCGACGCGGTAAAGAACACGGAGCATACCGGCCGGGCGGTGCAGGATTGCATCGCCGCGATGAACGCGATCGGACAATCTACCCACGACATTGCGAAGACTTTGCAGGTAATTACGCAGATTGCCTTCCAGACCAACATCCTTGCTCTGAACGCTTCGGTGGAAGCAGCACGCGCGGGCGAGGCGGGAATGGGATTCGCGGTGGTGGCGGACGAGGTGCGCAGCCTGGCACAGCGCTGCTCGGCGGCGTCGGAAGAGATCTCGGTGCTGATCGAGCAGTCGTTAGGAAATGCCGCTGATGGCAAGACAAAGATTAGCGTCCTGACGGATGCGAGCAGGGGAGTGAGTTCGGTCTTTGCGCAGTTGAAGCCGCTGGTCGAACAGGTTGTCGGCAACAGCCAGGAGCAGAGCCACGCGATCGATCAGATCGGTCGCGCTCTACTTAAGATGGAGCAGGCGACGCAGAAGAGCGCTGCTGCGGCAGAGGAGAGTGCTTCGGGTGCGGAAGAGTTGAATGCACAGTCGGAGCAACTAAGGATGTTGGCGGAGGGGCTGGGGCATCTGGTGGATGGATCGGGTTCGGAGAGCGCGCCGCGTGGGGGCGGGCGTGCTTATCGGATGGCAGTTTCGTAGTTCGCTGCAATCCCACATATGGCGATAAAGCTGCCAGATATGGGGCACCCTGCAGAACAGGCATAGAGTTCGTCCATGAGCTAACGAGAAGAAGCAGATCCTCCTCTGTGCGGAGGATGACAAAGGTTGGGGTGGGGGCAGACCGCTGTGGGAAGGGTTCATACGCCACTGGTACACTTCGGGAGTTGGTGGAGGAGTTGTTTTCCACGGAATTCCTGAGGAGTACGAACGATGGTTGAGCTGGCGTTTTCGATATTGGCGGCGGACTTTGCGCATCTGGCGGATGAGATTGCCGCAGCGGAGCGGGGCGGCGGGACGATCGTGCATGTGGACGTGATGGATGGGCACTTTGTGCCGAACATTACCTTTGGGCCGCCTGTCGTAAAGGCCGTGCGGAAGGTGACGAAACTGCCGCTCGACTGCCACCTGATGATCGAGAATCCGGACGCGTTCATTCCGGAGTTTGCGGCTGCGGGGGCGGACATGATCTCTGTACACCAGGAGGTCTGCAGGCACCTGCACCGGACACTGCAGTTGATCGCCGATCACGGCATGAAGCCTGGGGTGGTGATCAATCCGGGGACGCCGGTGGACTCGCTGATCGAGGTGCTGCCGATGGTGCATCACGTGTTGGTGATGAGCGTGAACCCGGGATTTGGCGGGCAGAAGTTCCTGCCGTTTTCGCTCGAAAAGATGGCGTATCTCGCCGAGTTGCGGCACGAGATGGAGCTGAACTTTCGCATAGAAGTAGATGGCGGAGTCGCTCACGATACGGTGGGTTCGGTCGTCGAAGCAGGAGCGGAGATGCTGGTGGCAGGGTCGGCGATCTTTGGGCCGGGCGGCGCGGAGGCGAACGGGAAGAGCTTTCTGGAGGCCGCGCGCGAGGCCGAGGCTCGGATGGACGAGGAAGAGGATGGGCACGATCACTCGCATGGGTGAGAGTTCGTGGCGGCCCACTCATCGCGATGAGGCGGCGATGAATGGGGCACAGCATTGGTGGTTCGACTCTCACATCTCAGAGCCGAGATGTGGAGCACCCGATGATGAAGCCGCCCGACGCTTCGCTCAGGATGACGGTTCTGTGGGATTGACGGTTTTACCGGAGTCGGGGTTTTCGGTTCAGCAGGCAGGCACGAGTTGCCTCGGAAGATTAGAATGGTGTCATGTTTCGCGCCGACGCGCGGGGCAGATGGAGTGGATTGGATGACGAGTTCCCGTACCTTTTTCCCTAGTTTGAGAGCAGCGGTCGCTGCAGGCTTTGTCGTGGCAGGAATGATCAGCGCTTCGGGCGTGTTGCGAGCGCAGGATGCGGCTCCGGCACCGGCCGCGACGACACAAGCTCCGGCTGCAGATGCCCCGCTGGCGCCGGTTTCGGCCCCGGGACAGATTGTCCCCAAGACCAAGGCCGACAAGAAGAAGGCCCAGGCAGAGAAGAAGGCGGAAAAGAAGGAAGAGAACAGCAAGGCAAACAAGGTTGTGCAGTCGAAGGATACGCGGGCTGCCTTCAAGAAGGGCAAGAAGATCGATCCGCTGGCGGGCAAAGACGCGTCGCTTCCGGACAAGCAGCTGTATGACAAGGCGGTCGATGCGACCAAGCATGGCCGATTCGACCTGTCACGGCTCGATCTGCAGACGCTGCTGAACACCTATCCTGACTCGCAGTACCAGATGCGCGCGAAGCTGGCGATTGCCGACTCCTGGTACAAGGAGGGCGGTACCGCAGCCTTGACTCAGGCCGAGCAGGAGTACAAGGACTTTATTACCTTCTTCCCGAACGCTCCTGAGGCCGCAGAAGCGCAAATGCGCGTAGGCGATATTTACTTCCGGCAGATGGACAAGCCCGACCGCGACTACGCGAAGGCTGTCCACGCGGAGCAGGAGTACCGGACGATGCTGCAGCAGTTCCCGGACTCGACTCTGGTGCCGGACGCGAAGCAGCGGCTGCGCGAGGTGCAGGAGGTCCTGGCGACGCGTGAGAGCACGATTGCGGAGTTCTACTCGACGCATTCGAACTGGCCGGCGACGATTGCGCGCTACCAGACGGTGGCGGACACGTATCCGCAGTACAGCCACATGGACGACGTGCTGTTGGGGCTGGGAGATGGATTCGAGGCCGAGGCGAAGTATGTGCGCAGTCTGAAGCTGCCCGAGGCTGGAAAGGCGCGGCTGGAGAAGGTGTACGACGACCAGGCGATCGCGGCCTACTCGAAGATTGTGACCGAGCACGCCGCTTCGCGCGGAGTGGAAGACGCGAAGGATCGTCTGATTGCGCTGCATGCCGACATTCCGAAGCCGACGGCGGAGCAGATTGCGCGGAGTGAAGAGATGGAAAACAGTCGCGCCCAGTACAAGATCACGGACCGCGCCCGGCTGTTGGTCATGCACCAGCCCGACGTGGTGACGGCAGCTAGAACGGGCGATCCTACGCTGGTCGATCCGAAGCCGACGGTGGCTCCGGATGTGACCCGGCAGATTGTGAAGGACTTCACGCTGGCGATGAATCCAAATGCGCGGCCGGCGACGGCTCCTGGTGGTGCGGCTACTGGCGACGCGGCGGCTCCGGTGACGGACGGATCGGGTACCCCGGCTCCCGCTGCAGACACTGCGGCTCCGCTGGCGTTCCAGGATGTCCCAGCGGCGGGGACCAGCACTGGCGCATCGGGATCGACGATGACTGTCGCGCCGGTAACGAATGGCGGCGGAGCCCCGGCGGCTTCGGCAGGCATCGAGATTGTGAGTCCCGGCTCGAGTGCTCCGATTGATGGGATGAAGGCGGTTGGGCCAGCGAATAACACGCCGCTGCCTGCGATCGAAAAGCCTGCGGACGCTCCGGACACCGTGAACGACATTCAACCCGGACAGGCTCCGCCTGCGGCAGCTGCTCCGGCGAACGGAAAGAAGGCGAAGCCGGAGTTCGATAAGAACGACGAGTCGTCGAACAAGCACAAGAAGAAGAAGGGATTGGGGAAGATCAATCCTTTCTAAGAGCAGGGTTTAGGGAAAAGGGTATAGTGAAGGGCCGATCCGGTATGGGTTGGCCCTTTTTATTTGGTTTCCGGTTCGATTTCTGGCTCGGAGACAGGATTGAAGCGTGGAGGGCGAAGCCGTCGCTCAGAGTCGAAGTTTATTTATAGGTGAGTGAGGGTGTGGAGGAGGGATTCCCAGAGGTCGCCGTAGTGGTCCCAACCGCCTAGTTGATGCACTCGTGCGAGGGCTGCGGAGCGCATTGCCAGTTGGAGGGCGGGGTCGTCGGCCAGATGCTGCATGCGGTCGGCGAGGGCCTGGGTGGGATTTTCGGTCCGCGGGAGAATGAAGCCTTCGATACCGTTGGTGAAGAGGTCTTCAGCGCCGGTGGCGGGGGTCGCGATGACGGGGCAGCCGCACGCCATGGCCTGACCCTGGACGAGAGCGAGTCCCTCCTCGATGGAAGGCAGGACGAGAGCGTGGCTGCGGGCCATGAGGCTGGCTAGCTCGGGCTGTGGAAGGGAGCCAGTGAAGGTGACGTCTTCTGTAGGGAGACGGGGGAGCAGGGGGCGGATCTCGTCTGAGATATGGCCGACTATGGTGAGGTGCTTATGCGGGTGGCGCAGGGCGGCGAAGGCATGCAGTAGGTACGGGATGCCTTTGCGGAGGCTGACGCCGCCGGCGAAGAGCAGGTGGAACTCTTCTTGTGACGGAGGCTCAGGGGCAGGGGTGAACTTGTCGAGGCGGACGCCGTAGGGGATGACGTGCACTTTCTCGGCGGGGACGCCCATCTGGATGAAGGATCGGCGGGCTACGGTCGAGGGGACGGTGATGGCGTTGGCCTGGGCGTAGATCGCCTCTTCGCGGACGAGGATGTGGGGCTTGGCGAGGGGCAGAGGGAGACCCCAGCGTTTGTACTCGGCGTGAACGACTTGATCCTGGAAGCGTTGGTGGGTGGAGCCGCGGTCGCAGATAAAGACCCCGCCGTGGCGCTGAACTTCGGCTCCGGTGAGGAGGCCCGCACCGGATATGGCGATGAAGGCATCGGGATAGCCCTGCGGGTCACGGGAGAGATGGAAGCGGGTGTAGCGGTCGAAGGTGAGGGCGTTCCAGGCGGCGAGTTTGGAGAGGAGCGCGGGAGGGGCGTGGCCGGTGCGGCCAAGGATGTACTCGGAGGTGTGGAACGGAGGAAATGTGCGGACGATGGAGTGGGGTAGGCCTTCACGCTTGAGGCGGGCCCAGGGCCAGGTGGAGTAGATGCGTTGAAGGTGGCCTCGGCGGCGGAGCTGGTGGGCGAGCTCGAAGTGGTGGAAGACACCGAAGACGGCCTGCACTACCTTCATGCTTTGGCCTTGAGGGACTTTACGAGCTGGGCGTGGTCCTTTTCGGTCTGGTCGGCGTAGGTGGAGGCGAACTGGAGGATGGCTTCGTCGAAGCGCTCGGAGTTGCCGATGTAGCCGGCGAGAAGAGCGCAGTCGCCGCCCCGGGCGTGGCCTCTCGCTAAGAGTTCTCCACACACAGAGGCATATTCCATGAGGCCGGCGGGCTTCAAGGTGGTCATGTCGAGCGAACCCTTGTGGTCGTTGAGTTGGCGGACCAAGTAGTCGCGGCCTTCGATTTTGGTCCAGCCTAAGAAGGGGTCGGACTGGAGCTGCATCGCGCGCTCGCCCTCTACTACCCGGCGTCCCTGGTGATAGGTCTTGAGAGCGTTTCGAGTGACGTAGGGTGCGTAGGCGGAGACGGCTTCTTCTTTGATCTGGATGAAGAGGGGATCTTTGCGGCCGTTGCCTTCGAGGTAGACGCAGAAGTCGCGGAGGCCTACGGAGCCGGTGCCGACGACCTTGAAGGCGACGTCGACGACACGGTACTGGGCGAGGAAGCGGCGGCGCTCGGGAAGGAGGGTCTCGGCGTAGGGAGTGAGCGAGGCGATGACCTTCTCCGCTTCCTTGCCGGTGACCCGTTCGAGGACGGGCGGATTGTGGCGGAAGATGCGCTGGCGGGGATGAGCGGGGATGGGTTCGGTGAGGTTCAGGAGGTTGGTAAGGGGGGTGCTGCGCTTGGCGGCGAGAAGGATGGCGGAGACAGGGCCAACTTCTCCAAGGCGATGGACCTGGAAGCGGGCGACCTCAAGCACGGGCATGGTGGAGAAGAGCTGCATCATGCGGCGGTAGCGGGCGAGGAAGGCGGTGGCGGCTTCGCGGCAGTGCTGGTTGGCGACGGCAGCTTCGCGCCCGGCGAGGATGAGCGAGGTGGCCATGCGCTTGACGTCCCACTCGAAGGGGGCCACGAGGGTCTCGTCGAAGTCGTTGATGTCGAAGACGAGGCGGCCGTCCGGGCCGGCGTAGGCTCCGAGATTGCGGACGTGAGCGTCGCCGCAGAGCTGGGTGAGCAGTCCGGTGTTGGGGATGAGTGATAGGTCGTAGGCCATGACCGGGACGGCTCCGCGAAAGTAGGCGAAGGGCGAGCAGGCCATGCGCTCGTTCTTCAACGCGATGAGTTTGGGGACGCGACCGCGAGTGGACTTCTTCAGGAGATCGAGGGGTTCGTGCTTGCGATCTTTAACGGACCAGGCGGCGTGGGCGATGCGCTTCATCTGCTTGCGGCGGGCCTGGCCGAGGGCGATGCGTTCGCGCACGGTCCGGTAGGTAGCGTGGCCTGGGAGTGCGGGTATCGGAGTGGAGTCCGGGGTGGCTGCGGGTGCCTCAATGTTCGCTTTAGCGGGCTTAGATTTCGTGGTCATGATTGCCTGATTTTCCGGCGCCCTTGTTGGGGCGGGACATGTTGGTTTCGACGCACTTCTCGGAGACGCGGACGGGATTAGCGCACTGGCCTACGGCGGCGCGGGTGAAGGCGCGGTAGAGGCGCTGGACGTCAACCTTCTGACCGGCGCGGACCTCGCGATCGACGGCGGCATGCATGGCCGAGAGGAGTTCGGGGCGGAGCTCATTGAGGATCTTGTCGATGTAGATGTAGGGCAAGGAAGCTCCGGGTGTTGCCTGTAAGAACGATACAGGGTTCGCGGGTAAGGGTTGGTGATGAAGGCGGTTCGTGCTTCGCACGAATGTCCCACCTTAGCGATAAGACTGCATGGATGGGCACCCGCAGCGGTGGCTGAAAGGCACGGAGGCTATGGAGGTATGGGTGGTGTGGCGGGTCCTTCGACTCCGCTGCGCTCCGCTCAGGATGACGGAGTGGTGGGAGGTGAGTCCTAAATTTTTAGTTGACATGGCGAGATGGCCGGGCGTAGTGTCCTAATCAGTTAGGAGAGCGGGCGATGGGTGACGAGGTTTTGACCAAACTAGAGCTGCAGATCATGCAGGTGATCTGGCGGCGGGGCGCAAGCCTGGTGGCGGATGTGCAGGAGGGGCTGGAGCAGGAGCTGGCCTATACGACGGTCCAGACAGTGCTGAACATCCTGGTGCGGAAGGGCAAGTTGAAGCGCGAGTTGGAGGGGCGAGCCTTTGCGTATAGCTCGGCGGTGAGCGAGGAGAAGGCGCTGGGGACGGCGGTGCGGGACCTGGTGGACCGGATGTTTGGCGGATCGAGCGAGGAGCTGGTGATGAGTCTGATCAAGAGCCGGCAGATCGATGCGAAGAAGATTGCGGAGTTGAGCAGGCGGCTGGAGACGGAAGGCGGCGGCAAATGATCGACTCATTGATAGGCTTGTTGCGGCAGGGCGAGTGGGTGGCGCTGGGGTATCTCGCGAATGCGGTTTGGCAGGTACCACTGGTATTTGCGGCGGCGTGGATCGCGGCAAAGTTGGCTCGACGGACCGGGTCGGCGTTAGAGCACCGGGTGTGGGTGCTGGCTCTGTTGCTGGAGGCATTGCTGCCCGCAGCGCATTTGGATTTGAGGGCAGGGTGGGAGTGGATGACTGCGCTGTTCTCGAGGCGATCCGGTGCTCATGAGGGCGCTGTGGGACTTGTGGTGGGAGCTGGCGCTGTTAATGGAGACGGGCTGCGACTGCCGAGTTTCTTACTGGTGGGTCTGGCTTCGATCTTTGCGGCGACGGTGGTTTACTTTGTGGCACGACTGGCTTGGGGTGCGTGGCGGACGGAGAGCATGCGGAGGCGGGCGTTGCCTTTGGTGTTGGAGGGCGAGGCGGCTCGGGCCTGGCGGAGGTGCGGCGGGTTAGCGCCGGTAGTGGAGTTAAGGGTTTCGGGAGTGGTGTCGGGGCCGGTGACGGTGGGAATCTCGCAGCCTGCGGTGTTGGTGCCGGTGGGGTTTCTGGAGAGCGTGGAATCGAGTGATCTGGAGGCGGTGCTGGCGCACGAATTGGCCCACGTGCGGCGGTGGGACTTTGCGAAGAACCTCCTGTACGAGGCAATTTCAGTGGCCGTGGCGTGGCATCCGGTGGTGTGGATGACTCGGGCTCGGGTGGCGGAGAGCCGCGAGATGGTCTGCGACGCGATGGCCGCAGAGGCGGTCGCGGGGAATGAGAACTATGCACGATCGCTGCTGAGGCTGGCCGCTATGGTCGCCGATGGAAGTCCGGCGAAGACACTTCACGCCATCGGGATCTTCGATGCCAACAGCTTTGAGAGGAGAGTTATGAACCTGACGAAGAAGCCTGTGGAGATGCGGATCATGCAGCGGGTAGGAACGGTTGCTGCGTGTGCGGTGATGGTGGTGGCTACTTGCGCTGCGGCGCTGGCGCTAAGGGTTGAGGTGGGGCCGGAGATGCAGGCGGTTGCGGCTGCGGGCGGAGCTGATCCGCTGAAGGTCGACCAAGGGAAGTTGACGCACACGAGTCAGAAAATGCCGGTATATCCGGCGGAGGCAAAGGCGAAGAAGGACACGATCAATGGGCCGGTGGTGCTGGCGGTGACTATCGGCAAGGACGGCGCGGTGGAGCAGATCAGTGTGAAGAAGAGCCTGCGTGCTGACTACGATCGGAGCGCTCTGGATGCGGTGAAGGACTGGCGGTGGCAGCCGTATCTGCTGAACGGAGAGCCGGTCGAGGTGGATACGACAGTGACGGTGACTTACTCTCTCGGGGATGACTCCGAGGGAGAGCCGCTGATCCAAAAAGTTACGGCTTCAGCTCAAGGAACACCGAACCATCTGCCGAAGATCATTGGGCAAGTGGACCCTGAGTATCCAGCGCAGGGAAGGGTCGACAAGGTGAATGGTACGGTCGTTGTCGGAGTGACCGTGGGCTCGGATGGCGCGGTGAAAGAGACGCATATTGTGGATAGCCTCCGTGATGATTTCGACGAGAGTGCTCAAAAGGCGGTGCGGCAATATCGTTTTGAGCCGGCGCTTGCGGATGGCAAGCCGGTGGAGGCGAAGGTCCAGGTCCAGGTGGACTTTCGCATCTACTGATCGCACAAGACCGCAGGTTTGGGTGATGTAGGATAAGGCTCCATGCGGAGCCTTATTTTATTTTTGGTGGCCTGTGCGATGTTGCCGATTGGAGTGGCCGCACAGGTGAAGGAGAGTGCAATGCATCATGCGCGAGGGACGTTTACGGTGAAGATTGTGCCGCTTACTCCAGCACCGGCGGAGGGGTTGGGGCGGTTCTCGATCGACAAGGAGATCCATGGTGACCTTGAGGCGACGACCAAGGGTGAGATGTTTTCGGGCGGTGATCCGAAGGCTGGTGCGGCAGGGTACGTGGCGATTGAAGTGGTGACCGGGACGCTTGGCGGGAAGCATGGGAGCTTTGCGCTGCAGCAGATGGCTACGATGAGTGCGGCGGGGATGGAGATGAAGGTGGTGGTGGTTCCGGGATCGGGGACCGGGGAGTTGAAGGGGATCTCCGGGACGTTCGTGATCACGATCGCGGAGGGGAAGCATTCGTTTGATCTGGAGTATGAGTTGCCGGGGTGAGGGGAGGGCGGTTCGTGCTTCGCGCGAATGTCCCACCCATGGCCAAAGGCGAGCCATGGATGGGGCACCCGTTTCTTCGCTACTGCGGGGTTAGGCGGAAGAGCTTGCCGTTGTCGCCGAGGACGTAGATGAAGCCTTCCGGGCCTTGTCTCACGTCGCGGATGCGGCTGTGCTGATCGAGGAGCAGCGGCTCTTCGGAGACGACTTTGGTTCCGTCCAGGACGATGCGATCGACCATCTCCGAACGCAGGCCGCCTACGAAGAGGTTGTTCTTCCACTGCGGGAACTTGTCGCCGGTGTAGAAGAGCAGACCGGATGGGGCGATGACGGGGTCCCAGTAGTAGAGGGGCTGCTCCATGCCGGCGTGCTCGGTGATGCCGGCGCCGATGATGTCGCCGGGGTAGTCGATGCCGTGGACGATGACGGGCCAGCCGTAGTTCTTGCCGGCCTGGGGCTGGTTGATCTCGTCGCCGCCACGGGGGCCGTGCTCGACCTCCCATAGCTCGCCGGTGGCGGGGTTGATGGTGAGGCCCTGCGGGGTGCGGTGGCCTCGCGACCAGATCTCCGGAAGCACGCCCGGTGTATGCAGGTACGGATTGTTCGGCGCGGGCTTGCCTGCGGGGGTGATGTGGATCATCTTGCCGAGATCGTTGTCGAGCTTCTGTGCGTAGTCCCATGGTGGGGACTGGGAGCGGTCGCCGATGCTGACGAAGAGATCGCCCTGGCGATCGATGGTGATGCGGCTGCCGGCGTTGACGGCGTGGTCGCGCGGCAGGGCGGGCTTGGCGCGGAAGATGACGTTGACGTCGGTGAGGGCGAGCTTGGCTTCGTCGAGCTTCGCTTTGCCTACGACGATGGCGCTGGTGTCGTGGTCTTCGGCCTCGTTGAAGGTGAAGTAGATCGTGTGGTTCGATGCGAACTTGGGATCGAGTTCGATGTCGAGGAGGCCGAGCTGCTTGATCATCAGGACTTCAGGGACGCCGCTGAGCGGAGCGGATAGGGCGCCATCCTGTGAGACGATGCGGATCTTGCCTTCCTTCTCGGTGACGATCATCTTGCCGTCGGGAAGGAAGCCGAGGCCCCAGGGGCTGTGGAGCTGGTCGGTGATGAGGGTGACCTTGGGAGCGGCGGTCTGGACGTAGGGCGCGCGGGTCTGGCCGGGAAATGCGGGCTTGTCGCCCTTCAATTCTGTGGAGCGGTGGTCGATGGGCTGGCCGGGGTTGAGGTCGGGCTTGGGGGAGGAGAAGTCGGTGAAGCCGGGGCGGGTTGGATCTGGTGGCTTCGCGGTAGGTTCCTGTGCGAGGGCGGTTCCGGCGAGGGCAGTTGCTGAGAGGCAGAGGATCAGGTGCTTGAGCATGAACTTCCTTTTACGACAGCGATTGAGGGTGATGAAGTGCGGGTTTTTGCTGACGGGAGATTTTAGCAATGCGTGGGTGGTGGCGTCGTGGTGCGACGAATTGCTGGGTTGAGGACGGGGTGAGGGGGGTACGTCCCACCTATGCGATGAGACCGCATGGATGGGGCACCCGGGCATTTTGCCGGAGTGAAGGGCAGACGAGGATTTTCTGCGTGAATGACAAACCAAGAGGCAAAGGCTAAGGGTTAGTTTTGGGGTTCGCGGAGGGGGACCTGGCGGTCGATGGAGAAGGAGACCTTGAGCGAGGCACGGCCGGTGCCGAGGCAGACGAGGAGCTTCTTGCTGGGGCCTTTGAAGCTGTAGTTGATGTGGGCGAGGCCGTTGGGGTCGATGTGGGTGACGACGGGCGGGCTGGGGCTGATGTCGTGGACGTCGACGGTGTCGATCAGCGTCGCGGTTGCCGAGACGACACGCTCGTGGAGGGTGGGGTCGAGGGCGACGGGGACCTGGAGGTCGGGGCTCTGGCTGGCCTGGGTGCAGGTGGCGGTCAGGCCGCCGACGATGATGTCGCGGGGGACGACCTGCTCGTCGAGGACGGGGTTGTCGCGGTAGACGCGGCGGAAGAAGTCGTAGGCGGCGGTGGCGCGGTTGATGGGGCGGACCATGGTGATGTGGTCGGCGGGGATCTCCTGGGGTGGGGTGGTGACGTCGCAGCCGTAGGTGGCGCTGAAGTAGCTGACGACGCGGGTGTGGGGCTTGAAGAAGCGGATGAAGCCCTCGTCGTCGACGGTGTCTTGCGCTTCATAGGCGCAGAAGCGGTGGATGGTGTTGACGGTGTCGTGGCTGCGCCAGTTGTGTTCGAGCTGGGTGAGGAAGTTGTTGCTGCTGGCGTCGCTGAGGTCGTTGAGCAGCGGGTCTTTGTCGTAGAGGGAGGCGATTCGCGCGACGGTAGACCCCTCGTGCGGGGTGCCGTAGGAGACGATGAAGCGGACCTTTGCGGCGTCGGCGGGGTGACGAAGCAGCATCTCTTCGACGAGGATGCCGCCGAGGCTGTGGGCGAGGAAGACGACCTCGCGATGGTCCCAGACGTGGTCTTTCTGAAGGTTGCTCCAGAGGAGGTCGGCGAGTTGGACGCTGGACATCTTGCCGTTCGAGGCCGGGGAGGGGTACTCGGCAACCTCGACGTCGGAGTAGGCGAAGCGGGGGTCGGAGCGGATGAGGTCGGGCCAGAACGTGCCGTTGGCGGCGCGGAAGCTGTTGCGGTCGCCGTGGATGCCGTGGACAAAGACGATGACTCGGGGATGAGGCTGGCCGGGGGGCGGTGGCGGAGGGGATTGGGCGAGCGCGACGATGGCGCTTGCAAGGAAGACGAGGATGAGAGCGAGTGAGCGTGCGGTGATGGAGCGGCGGTGTCGGTTCATTGGGGTGGTGGGTTAAGGATACAGCGAGGTGTGTTTGGTCGCATTCCCATATCTGGCAATGAGACCGCCAGATATGGGGCACCCGGCACCCACTCACGTGTCGACGTTGGTACCTAGTCCTACGGCACCTTCCTCAAACCTTTTCCCGTTGCGACAATCTCGAATGTTCCGTGCCCGAACTTCGCAGCGACATTTTCCTTGTGACGCAGGGCATACAGAATAAGAGAGAACCACGTCAGTCTTTCGATAGAGGATTTCATCCCGAGCCATATGGAAAGTGAAGAAATGAAGGCCATCATTTCTTCACCGCCGGTGCCGTTTTCGCAATCGGAGCTGAAGCAGCTTGCAGGTTGAATGATTGGAAGGCAAGAGTCAGCTCACTAATCTCATCAACCTTTGGTGATAGCTTCGCAATCATCGCCTCAGCCTCCCCTGAGAGTTGATCAAGCAATTTGGGGATGTGTTCGACAGCCCGGATTCTCAGTTGGCGCGGAGCATCCGCGAATGCGGAAAATGTTTCATCTGGCTCGCCGGGATCGCCCCGCATCCCGGAGGAAGACCGCAGGGCTACACCCCATCTGCTTCCAATTCTTACGTAGCCTAGTTGTTCCCGCGACCAATTGCCATCCTCGTCTTCAATTTCAGAAATCGTGACCCACGTAGCAACGCCAAGGTTTAGTCGCTTGAGAGCGGCGTCAATCTGTTCTATTTGGGTGGTGAGTTGGTCGCTGACCTTGTTTAGTCTGGCCGCACTCTCTGCAAGTCTTAGTAGGGCGGGAGAAGGCGTTGCTACTTTTGCAGCTTCCGACTCTACTTTGTCGGCTATCGCAGGTAAGAGCTTGATGGTTATATTGCCCCCACCCCTCTCTTTGAGTGCAGACTGCATTAATTGCATGGCTTGGGCATTGAATAGTAGACGGAGCATAGCCGCTGAAAGCTCGGTCTGGATTTCGAGCGTGCTTCCAACTAGAGAGAGGGCCGCATTCTGAAGCATATCGGATGCTTGCTGGTGGCCTGTCGCAACAGCGAGCGCGCCGACGAGTAAATCCTTCGCGGATTGCGGAGCTATGGGTTTTGCAATTGAACGAATCGGCAGCTTGGCGACACTGCCAGCCACACCTGCAACTTTCCCATCATAAATAAGAGACATAAAAAACCTCTGGGCACGCCTTCACTACTGGAGGCAAACTTCCGTCTACCTCTACTGATCCAATCAGAGCACCTTACTCCGAGGGTGTCAACGAACATTTGCGAACGTACTATCCTGTCTATCTATGAAAGATTTTTTTATTGCGGATGCGGCGAAGTTCGATAACGAGTCGGTGACGAGCTACTTTGTGCTGTCGTCGCTGCAGGTGAGAGAGAAGAAGCAGGGTGGGCAGTTTCTGGCGCTGATGCTGGCCGACAAGACCGGCACGATGGAAGCGCGGATGTGGGACGAGTTTGCCGACTCGCTGGCTAGCTGCGCCGAGGGCTGCTATGTGAAGGTGCAGGGGCAGATCTCGAAGTACCAGGGGAAGTACCAGATCACGCTGAGCAAGATGCGGTTTGCGGCGGAGTCGGAGATCGATGCGGGGGATTATCAGCCTTCGACGCGGTATGACGTGGACGAGATGTGGGCGGAGCTGCGTGGGTATGTCTCGGCGTTCGCGAATGAGGATTTGAAGCGGCTGGTGTTTGCGTTTCTCGACGATGAGGAGATTGGTGGGGCGTATCGCGTGGCTCCGGCGGCGAAGTCGCTGCATCATGCGTGGCTGGGTGGGTTGCTGGAGCATGTGTTGACGCTGGTTCGCGTGTGCCGCGCTACAGTCCCGTTTTATCCCGAGGTGGATGGAGAACTGCTGGTGACGGGGGCGATTCTGCATGACATTGGGAAGATCAAGGAGCTGGCGTGGAAGAGCAGTTTCTCCTACACGCTTGAAGGACAGATGATCGGGCACATTTCGATTGCGCAGGGGATGCTACGGGAGAAGCTGATTGGGCTTGAGCCGTTTCCGGCGAAGCTGCGGGTGTTGGTGGAGCACATGATCCTGAGCCACCATGGGAAGTATGAGTTTGGATCGCCCAAGCTGCCGATGACGCCTGAGGCGATTCTGCTGAGCGCGCTCGATGACCTTGAGGCGAAGATGCAGAACATGCGCGCGGAGTTCGCGAAGGAGCTGGCGAATGGTAAGAGCGGCTCGGGGATGACGGAGTGGGTGAGGAGTATGGATCGGCCGCTGCTAAATTCGAAGGCGTTTTTGGCGGACGAGTAAGGGGCTGTGGCCGACCCACCCATGGCCGAAGGCGAGCCATGGATGGGGCACCCAGTGCTGAGGTGGGGGAAGAAATGCGGGGGTCTCTCCACTGCGCTTCGCTTCGGTCGAGATCACTTTTCTTTGAAGCGGAGAGCTGTGGCGAGACCCACTCATCGCTCTGCCACCCCGGGGAACAAAGAACGTTCGCCGGGGACCCCGGACGCCGCGATGAATGGGGCACAGAAGTGAGTACAGGGTGACGGCTGGGATAGCATCGGGATATGGCTAGGGCTAAGAGTCCGGAGAAGCGGCAGGCGATTCTGCAGGCGGCGGCGCGAGAGATTGCGGCGTCGGGACTGGGTGCTTCGACGGCAAAGATCGCGAAGGGTGCGGATGTCGCTGAAGGGACGCTGTTCACTTACTTCGCCAGCAAAGACGAATTGTTCAATGAGCTCTACCTCGAACTGAAAGGCGAGGTATACCGACGGATCAACGCTGAATTTCCTTACAAGGCAACGCTGCAAGTACGCGCTCGACATGTGTGGACGGAGTCTTTGAACTGGTCTATCGAGAGGCCGGAGGAGCGCAAGGCGTCCGTGCAGTTGGGCGTTTCGGATGTGGTTACCGTCGCGACGAGGGAACGGATCGGGTCGCAACAACGCGGGGCGGTGGAAGAGACGTTGGGCGAGATTGCGGCTCGCGGCGTCTTCAAGGATCTGCCGCCGGGGTTTGCCGCGTCGGCGATGGGTGCGATGCAGGATGCCGTGATCGACACGGTCGCCAGGAAGCCGCGGCAGAAGGCGGTCCTCGTCGAAAAGGGGTTCGACGCCTTTTGGCGGATGGCAAAGTGATTTTTAGCCCTGAATGTTCTGCCTGAATAAATGAGCAACCACTCGCTCATTTATGAATCTGATCTTCAGGGGGCCAAACAATGGCTAAGGTCTGGTTGATTACGGGAAGTGGAAATGGGTTGGGACGCGATATCGCGGAGGCTGCGCTGGCGGCGGGAGACAGTGTGGTTGCGGGCGCGCGGCGGCTGGAAGAGTTGGACCCGCTGGTAAAGCAGTACGGCGAGCGCATCAAGCCGGTGAAGCTCGATGTGCGTGAGGAAGATGCCGCGAAGGCTGCGGTGCAGGCGGCTGTGGACACGTATGGCCGCCTGGATGTGCTGGTGAACAATGCTGGCTATGGCCACATGGCTCCGTTTGAACAGATGACGTCGGAGGAGTTTCGCGACGTGGTGGAGACATGCTTGTTCGGCGTGGTGTACACGACGCGTGCGGCGGTGCCGGTGATGCGTAAGCAGAAGAGCGGACATATCTTCCAGGTGTCGTCGATCGGCGGTCGGCTTGGGATGCCGGGAAACTCGCCGTATCACGCGGCGAAATGGGCTGTCGGGGGTTTCAGTGACTCAGTAGCGATGGAGGTCGCGCCGTTCGGCGTGAAGGTATGCACGTTGGAGCCGGGCGGCATCCGCACGAACTGGGCGCAGAGGGCAGGCGAGAGGTCGCCGGAGCTGCTGCCGGAGTATGAGCCTTCGGTGGGCGCGATTTATAAGCTGTTGGCGGAGGTTCGCGACCATACGGAGGGTGATCCGAAGAAGATTGCCGAGGTTGTGGTGAAGCTGGCGAGTTCGGAGGATGTTCCGAAGCGGTTGATCCTGGGCAGCGATGCTGAGACCTGGGTGAAGGGTGCCGAAACCGCGCGCGCGGAAGAGGCGGCGAAGTTTCGGGAGTTGACGCTGTCGACGGTCTTTCCGGATGCTCGAAAGTTTGAGGGCCTGCACAATCAATAGAGAATGGAGCCGGGCGCTGGGCGTCCGGCTCCATTGCTGGAGGAGGTAGTAGAAGATGATTCAGGATCTGCACGGGCTGGATTTTGGTCCGATTCTGGCGCTGAACAACGAACATGCGATGGAGACTTCGGAGCTTGATGCGTCGAGGCTGAAGGCGCTTCTTGATATGGCTTGTTATGCGCGTGGCGTGGATGGAGGCGCGACTGCGCTCTTGATCGCGCTCGACCAGGAAGCAGGGTATGAGAATCCGAACTTTGCGTGGTTCAAGGCGGCATACGAGAGGTTTGTGTATATCGATCGCGTGATTGTGGCCGATGCCGCGCGTGGGAGGGGCATCGCCAGAGCGCTCTATGAGGATCTGTTCTTCTTCGCGAAGGATTCGGGGCAGGAGCGTGTCGTCTGCGAGGTGAATCTTGATCCGCCGAATGCTGCGTCCGATGCGTTTCATGCAGCAATGGGCTTTGAGGCGGTCGGGCAGAACACGATTCACGGCGGAGCCAAGACGGTTCGGTACTTTGCGAAGGTTTTGTAAGGGCCGCTACTTCGCGGGATGGGGTTTTACGCCGGACCAGGTCCAGCCCTGCATCTTCCAGCCGGTTGGTTCGAGGTGGAGGACTACGGTGATCTGGCCCTCCTCTTGGAGTGGCTGGCCGTGTTCCTTGTAGTAGTAGACGGTGGGCATGATGACGTAGGCGAGTGTGCCTTCGACCTCGATACGGGAGGGGTCGCCGGCGGTGACCTTGCCTTCGGTGACGCCGGTGGCGGTGGCGTGCTTGTCGTAGTCGGCGGCCCAGTCTTGGACGGCGTGGGGGCCGGACCAGCGGTGCGGGGCGAACTCGTCGACGATGGTGATGACGCCGGGCGCGTAGGCGGCGAAGGCGGACTTGGTGTCGCCGGTGTTGAAGCCGTCGATGAACTGGTGGACGGGCTTGGTGAGTTCGGCGGGGGTGGCGGCGAAGGAGGTGGCGGGGATGAGGATCAGCGAGAGCAGGATGAGGATGGTCTTTTTGATGGGGTGCTCCTTCAAGGATGGTGCGGGCTGATTCTGGAGAAGAGTTTCATAGGTGTTGGGTCGCGTCAATCTTTTGGCCTGTCCGCGCGGCGGTGGCTGCTTCCCACGTTGCGAATGCTGCCGCCTACAATGGCAGGATGCGGGTGCTCGTTGGATGTTGGCTTCTTGCTGGGGTTGTCGCGGCGCAGGGACAGATGCGTTCGGTTGCGATAACGGTGGACGATCTTCCATGCGCCAACTGTGCGCCGATGAACGCGGATGGGACGCCCCGGCACGGCGTTCTTGTGGAGACGAATCGGAAGCTTGTGGCGGGATTGGTGAAGGCGGGTGCTCCCGTGACAGGTTTTGTCATTACGCGGACCGCGGAGGAGGCTGGCAAGTCGGGACATGAGGCGCTGGATCTCTGGCTGGACGCTGGTTTCGATCTCGGAAGTCATAGCTATTCACATCCAAACTTTTCCGAAATTTCGGCGGAGGAGATGGAGACGGAGATCGCCCGTGCTGACTCGTACCTCTATCCTCTTCTCGCTGCGAAGGGGAAAAAGGTCAGATTCTTTCGTTTTCCCTACAACAGCACGGGAGACACGCAGGCCAAGCACGACTCCGTCGCGGAGTTTTTGAAAGTGAGCAACTACGGCCACCAGGTAGCGGCCTGCACGATTGATAATTCGGACTACGTATTTGCTGGAGCGTATGCCGTGGCCGTAGGGAAGAACGATATGGCGACGGCCGAGAAGATTCGGCGTGAGTATCTTGCTTATAGCGCGACGAAGATTGATTTCTATGCAGCGTTGAACCGTCGCGTGCTTGGCTATGAGCCGCCTGAGGTGATGTTGTTGCACGATAGTCTGCTGAACGCGGACAGCGTTCGGGATGTGCTCGAACTATTCCGCAAGCGTGGCTATAAGTTTGTATCGCTCTCTGAGGCGCAGAGCGATCCTGCTTATGCGATTCCGGATACCTACGTCACGAAGTATGGCCCGATGTGGGGATATCGGTGGGCGCAGGAGAAAAAGCTTGGGCAGCTCTGGATAAAAGAAGAGGAGCCGGAGGAGTGGGTTGAGAAGTATGCGAATGGGGATGCGACGGGTGTGCCGGGCAAGCCTTGATGGCGACCGAAGACTTACCCCAAGGGCTAAAGCCCGCTCTCTTCGCTCGTTGAAATGCCAAGGCTAAAGCCTTGGCTTACCTGGAAGCAAAAGGAATCTTGCCTGCGAGCAAACGACTTCGTGTGCAGAAATTATCGTTACAATTGAAGTTTGGGGTTGGCTTGCCGGCACGGCTGGCGGGCGGGATAAGAGAGATTGATGCTTCGTTTTTCGACTGCGGGAGAGAGCCACGGGGAGAGCCTGGTGGCGTTGGTGAGTGGGCTGCCGGCTGGGATTCCGGTGGCGCAGGAGTTTGTGGACCGCGAGCTTTGGCGGCGGCAGCAGGGGTATGGGCGCGGCGGAAGGATGCGGATCGAGCGGGACTCGGCGCACATTTTGAGCGGCGTACGGCATGGCAAGACGATCGGGTCGCCGGTGGCGATGACGCTTGCCAATAACGACTGGAAGAACTGGACGGAGATTCTGCCGGTCGAGACGGGCGACGCGGAGAAGCATAAGGCCGTGGCTTCGCCGAGGCCGGGACACGCGGACCTTGCGGGGGCTCTGAAGTACGACTTCAAGGATGCGCGGTATGTGCTGGAGCGGGCTTCGGCTCGGGAGAGCGCGGCCCGGGTCGCCTGCGGGGCGCTGGCGAAACTCTTGCTGAAATCGCTGGGGATTGAGGTTGGGTCGCATGTGAT
This sequence comes from Granulicella aggregans, assembly GCF_014203275.1. Taxonomy (GTDB): domain Bacteria; phylum Acidobacteriota; class Terriglobia; order Terriglobales; family Acidobacteriaceae; genus Edaphobacter. The sequence continues at coordinate 543,324 of NZ_JACHIP010000001.1, read as the reverse complement.
CCGCGTGGGTAAGGCGGAGTTAGGCCGCGATGCTTCGTGGGCGGAGATTGCGGCGGCAAATGCGAAGGAAGAGGTCTTCTTGAACTGCGTTGACGCCGAGGCTGAAGCTCGGATGAAGGCCGAGGTGGATGTCGCGCTGCGGACGGGCGATACGGTTGGCGGCGTGTTTGAGGTTGTTGTGCATGGGCTGGCTCCCGGTGTCGGAACGCACGTCAATTGGGACGAGCGTATGGATGGGTTGCTGGCGCAGGCGGTGATGAGTCTGCAGGCGGTGAAGGCTGTGGAGCTTGGCCGCGGAGTGACGGCGGCGGAGTCGATGGGGTCGACCGTGCATGATGCGATTGCGTATGAGGGGGCGGATGAGGCGTTCACCAAGTTCTCGCGGGAGAAGAACAATGCTGGCGGGATCGAAGGTGGGATCTCGAATGGCGAGGATGTTGTGGTGCGTGGATATCTGAAGCCGATCTCGACGCTGCGGCGGCCGCTGGCTTCGGTGAGCTTCGAGACGCGCGAGGCGACCAAGGCGGCGTATGAACGCAGCGATGTTTGTGTGGTGCCGGCGGCGGGAGTGGCGGCGGAGGCGATGGTTGCGCTGACGATTGCTCGGCTGGTGATTGATAAGTTTGGTGGGGATTCGCTGCGGGAGTTGAAGCGGAACTACGACGGGTATTGCGAACAGATACGGAATTTCTAAAGTGACGACGAAGAAGATGGCGAAGAATCCGGTGAAGATTCATGAGGTGGTGAAGTATCCCGACCCCGTGCTGGCGAAGCGCGGCGAAGAGGTGACGGTCTTCGACGCTGCGTTGAAGACACTGGTCAACGAGATGTTCGAGTCGATGTACATCGCGCAAGGGATTGGGCTGGCTGCACCGCAGATCAATATCTCGAAGCGGATTACCGTGATCGACGTCAGCTTCAAGAAGAACCCGAAGGACAAGATCGTGTTGATCAATCCGGAGATCGTCGATCGCACGGGCAAGCAGCTTGAAGAAGAGGGATGCCTGAGCCTGCCCGATATTCGCGAGAAGGTGAGTCGCGCCGAGTGGGTGAAAGTAAGAGCTCAGGATGCGGATGGGAAGACCTTCGAGATTGAAGGGACGGAGCTGCTGGGGCGGTGTATGCAGCATGAGATCGACCATTTGAATGGGGTCTTGTTTATCGACCATCTGAGTCGGTTGAAGCGCGAGTTGGTACTGCGGAAGATCAAGAAGATGCAGAAGAATGGCGAGTGGTAGTGGGGCAAGGTTTAGGGTGTAGGGTTCAGGGTGTAGAGAGAGCGGTGAGACCTTGAAGCTCGTATTTTGTGGGACGCCGGCGTTCGCGGTACCGGTGCTGGAGGCGGTGATCGCCGCCGGCCACGAGGTTGCGCTGGTGGTGACGCAGCCGGATCGCGCGGCAGGGCGTGGGCTGGAGGTGCATCTTTCGCCGGTCAAGCAGACGGCGCTTGCGCTCGGGATCGCGGTGACTCAGCCGGACAAGATTAAGAACAATTTGGAGCTTCGAGAGCGGCTGGAATCGATTGCTCCGGACGCGATTCTTGTCGTGGCCTATGGCCGGATCATTCCGCAGTGGATGCTGGAACTGCCGCGGTTCGGGAACATCAATCTGCATGGGTCTTTGTTGCCGAAGTACAGAGGTGCCGCCCCGATTCAGTGGGCGGTGGCGAACGGCGAGTTGGTGACGGGCGTGACGACGATGGTGCTGGAGGCGGGGCTCGATACCGGGCCGATGCTGCTGGCGCGGACGGTGCCGGTGGCTGAGGAAGAGACTTCGGAAGACTTGTTTGTCTCGCTGGCGGCGATCGGGGCGGAGTTGATGGTCGAGACGCTGGCGGGGTTGGAGGATGGCAGCGTGACGCCGGTGGAGCAGGACCACTCGTTGGCGACGCTTGCACCGATATTGACGCGCGAGGATGGACTGATCGATTTCTCGCGGACGGCGAGGCAGAGTTACGATCGGTGGCGTGGATTTCAGCCGTGGCCGGGAGCGCATACGACTTTGCGGGGAAAGAAATTGATTGTGCATAAGATGAAGGTCTTTGAAGGCGGCGGTACTGCGGCGGGGGAGCTGCTTGTGGATGGTGATCGGTTGATGGTTGGATGCGGCGAAGGCTCGGCGCTGGAGCTGGTCGAGGTGCAGATGGAAGGCAAGAAACGGATGGCGGCGGCGGAGTTTCTGCGCGGATACCAGGTGAAGAGTGGCGAGCGGCTGGGATGAAAGAACAGGTAAAAGGGATTAGGGATAAGGGAGTGGGGAAGCCAAAACCGCCGGTGAGGGGAAGACCGGCTAGTGCTGGGCCTACGCTTTCGGCTGAGGAGGCGCTGGCTAAGGTAACGCCGGCGCGGCGGGCGGCGTTCGAGATTTTGACCCTGGTGGGACAGAACAAGGGACATAGCGATGAGCTGCTGCACTCGGCGCTGACGGATGGGTTGTCGGGCGAGGATAGGAACCTTGCGACCGCGCTGGTGATGGGCGTGCTTCGGTGGCAGATTGCGCTCGATGCTCGGATCAAGACGCTGCTTCAGCGTCCCGATCAGAAGCTGGCGGAGCCGGTGGCTCTGGCGCTGCGCATGGGCGCGTTTCAGTTGCTGCACATGGATAGGATTCCGGCCCATGCGGCTTTGAGCGAGAGTGTCGAGCTTTGCCGCGCGGCGGGTGAGCCGCATGCGACAGGAATGGTGAATGCGATCCTGCGTAAGGTGGCTTCTGCACAGAAGCCGAGTGCCCGGATATTTGAATCGACGGCTGCGTTTGCGGAGCGTCTCGGGCATCCGAAGTGGCTGGTGGACCGGTGGGTCGCGGCGTATGGGCGTGAGGCGGCGTTGAAGATCTGCGAGGCGGATCAGTTGGAGCATCCGGCGGGATCGATGTTTGCGCAGGTTGGCGGCGAGATTCCGCTGATGGATGATGGGTCGCGGCTTGTGGCGGAGCTTGCGGCGGCGGCTGTGCCGGGGGCGAAGCGGGTTTGGGACTGCTGCGCTGCTCCGGGAGGGAAGACGCTGATTCTGGCGCTGCGGGAGCCAGAGGCGGAGATCTTTGCGACCGACGTGAGCACCAAGCGGACGGCGCAGATGCAGAGCCGGATGAAGCGATCGAGCGTGGCGGAGAAGGTGAAGTGCTTCGTGCTCGATGCGGCGGTTCCTGTGCTGAAGAATGACGAGAAGTTCGATCTGATCCTGTGCGATGTGCCTTGCAGCGGGACGGGGACGCTGGCCGAGAATCCGGAGATTCGGCATCGGCTCAAGCCTGAGGAGTTTCTAAGACAATCCGACCGGCAGAAGCTGATTCTGAAGGGGGCCTTGTCGCGGCTGGCTGAGGGTGGGCGGCTGGTGTATTCGACTTGCTCGCTGGAGCCGGAGGAGAACGAGCGCGTAGTGGAGGCGGTGCTCGCTGATAGCGGATTTAGGCGGGTGGCGGTGGAGGGGTTGGTAAGTTCATTGCTTGATTCGGGTGTGGTTTCGGGAGAATTAGGGTCGGTGGTGCGGGATGGGGCTTTGAGGACTCTGCCTGGGGTGCATGGGTGCGATGGGTTCTATGCAGTGGTGGTGGAGCGTTCTGGAGCCATCTAATGGCTTAGGGTGACTTGGATCTTGTCGTTGACGGTGACGCGGGCACCGGCGGCGGGCTTTTGCGCGATCACGGTGTCGATGGGCGTGATAGGAGCTATCGGCGCGATCGGGCGGATGGGGGCTGGCTGACCGTTCAGAGTGGGAGCCGCAGGTGAAAAGCCGCCAATAGGTGCGACGGATTTTACCTTGCCCTGGACGACATTCATGCTGTAGATCTTGAGGCCCATGGAAGAGACGCGGGCCGAGGCTGCGGTGAGGGTGAGGCCGATGAGGTCGGGCATCACGTAGGCGTCGGCGTTGGGCTCTAATGCGGCCAAAGCCGAGGAGCTGGCGTCAGCGTCGCTGGAGGCAGGCTGGGTGGAGCTGGTTGTGCCGGGGGCGTCGTCGAAGGTGGCTACGCGGGGTTTAGGAGTGGGGATTGCCTCGCTGACTAGCAGGCTGATGCGGGGGCCGTCCACGCCGGCGGCGTCGGGCGTGGGGGATTGCGAGACGACGATTCCGGGAGGGCCGGGCGATGGGACGTAGGCGATGGTGCCGAGGTTGAGGGAGAGGCGGCGGATGGTGACGGAGGCCTCGCGTTCGGTCTGGCCGACTACGTTGGGGATGGAGACCTTTTGTGGGCCGATGCTCTCGGCAACGCGCAGAACCCAATCGCGGCGGACCTTGGTGCCGGGCGTGGGGGACTGCGAGAGGATGTGGCCGGAGGGAATCGTGGTCGAGTAGAACTGGCTCTCGAGGTCCATGTTGAGGCCTAGGCCTTCGGCGAGCGCACGGGCTTCGTCCACGGTGAGGCCTGAGACGCTGGGAACCTCTACCTCGCGACCGTGGATGGCGAGGCGCATGGTGATGAAGGCCGAGATCATGGCGACGGCAATCATGGCGAGAGCGCCGAGAGCGATGTTGAAGAAGCGACGCATGGTCGGGATCAGGATATCGTGCCGGGTGAGGCGGTGGAGGGAAGATCGTGAAGCGGTGATTGTGGGACCGGTTTGGATTCTCACATCTCAGAGTCGAGATATGGGGCACAGATTGTGACTGCGCGAGGCAGTGTCAACGCTGGTTGTCGGTGGCGGGTTCGGGGTGGATCAGGAGGCGGCTGACCTCAGGGGAGTCGAGTTTGAAGGCGTTTTCGAGCGCGGTGATGATGGTGTGGACACGGGACATAGGGAGGTCGTCCGGGAGGGTGCAGTGGCAGGTGACCTGAAGGCGGCCGGGATGGGGGCTCGCTGAGTCAGCATGGCTCGAGTTATCGCTTAGGCGGGTGACGATCACGTCGTGAACGTCGAGGATCTCGGGGAACTCGGTGGCGACGTTGCGGAGGCGGTTCTCGAGCAGGCGGTCGCGGTCGAGCGAGGCGGGCCGCTCGATGGTGGCGGGCTCGCTTTCGATGTGGGTGAGGATGGTGGCGATCGCTGGGATCTCCTTGCGCATCTCGGCTTCCAGTTGGGTGACGAGGGCGTGGGCGGCGGAGAGGGTCATGGTCTCGTCGACTTCGAGGTGCTGTTCGACGCGGAGTGCGCCGTCGTATTGCTGTACGCTGACGTCGTGGATGTTCAGATTGGCACGGGCGGCGACCGCGCGGATGCGATCGTGGACGCTCTCTGCGAGCGAGGCGGTGGGGACGGAGTGAACGACGACGTCAGCACCGGGAAGGACGCGCTGGACGGCTTCGGTCGCGGCCATGGTGATCTGCTCCGACCGCTGGAAGGTGAGGTTGCGGGGCATGCCAAGAGTGAGGTCGGCGAAGTAGCTGGAGCCGGAGCGGCGGGTGCGGACACGGTCGACGGTGAGGACGCCGTCGATGGCGGCGAGGTCGCGGATGAGTCCGTCGCGGACCTCGCGGCGGGTCTGTCCGCTGGCATCGGCGGGGGTGGCGTCGAGCAGGGCATCGACGGTTTGCGTCGCCAGGTGCCAGCAGACCTTGGCGATGATGACGGAGACGACGAGGGCGGCGATGGGGTCGGCGAACTCGAGCCAGGGGAGGTGATAGTGCTCACCGGCTGCGGTTGCGGCGAGGCCTAGCAGGACGGCAAAGGAGGACCAGATATCGGTGCCGAAGTGGAGCGCGTCAGCTTCGAGGGCCTCGCTGCCGTACTGGCGGGCGACCTTGCGTAGGTTGCGGGAGCGGGTGAAGTCGACCGCGATGGAGAGGATGAGGACCAGGAAGGGCCAGATGGAGAGGGTTACGGCGAGATGCTCGCGGGCGATGATGCGGCGGAGGGCCTCGGCGATGATCCAGAGGCAGGAGGCGAGCATGAGGCCGGTCTCGACGAAGGCGGAGAGGCTTTCGACCTTGCCGTGGCCGTAGTTGTGGTCGGCGTCGGCGGGGCGGTCGGAGACCTGGACGGAGAAGAGGGTGAGCGCGGCGGCGACGCAGTCGATGCCGGAGTGGGCGGCTTCGGACAACATGCCGAGCGAGCCGGTTAGCAGGCCGGTGACGAGCTTGAGGATGGTGATGCCGAGGGCGGCGATGACCGAGGCCAGGGCGGCGGAGCGCTTGTGGGACGCGCGTTCGGAGTCCGGCGAAGTTGCCGGGGGCTTCGGCGCGAGTTTGTCCGGCGCAGCCACTTCCATAGCTCGATGTTACAGGGTCAAAAGTTCCGGGCAGAAGTCGGCGTCCGGTCTGTATTGTTATTTACCGGACCGAATCGGCCGTAGTATCGGTCATGTGCGAGGCGAGAGACAAGGTGAGGCCATAGAGTCGCGCGAAGTACAAAGGCTAAATCCACTACGCCGCGCGATGGGCCCGCGCGGCTCCGGTCGAGATGACGGGTTTTGGGTTCCAACTGTAGCGATTGTGAGGGTGTGTGAAGACGAACGAAGGCGTGAACGGGGATTTGGAACGCAAGGGATTTGGGGATCTAAAGGACTTGGCGCTGAACCTGCACTGGTCGTGGAGTCGGGCGTCGGACGAGCTTTGGGAGCGGTTGGACGCGGAGTTGTGGGAGACGACGCAAGATCCATGGGTGATCCTGCAGACGGTTTCGAAGGAGACGATTACGGCGGCTCTTGGCGAGCCGGAGTTCTCGGGGCGGCTGGCCGAGGTGCTGGCGGGCACCCGGGCAGCGTATGCGGGAGATGCCTGGTTTCAGAAGACGCATAAAGATTCGGGGTTGAAGGCGGTAGCGTACTTCAGCATGGAGTTCATGTTGAGTGAGGCTCTGCCCATTTATTCAGGCGGCCTGGGCAATGTCGCAGGCGACCAGATGAAGGCGGCCAGCGACCTTGGTGTTCCCGTAGTAGGAGTAGGCCTGCTATATGGGCAGGGATACTTTCGTCAGCAGTTCGACAGCGCGGGGCGGCAGCGGGCGCTGTACCCGGTGAACGATCCGGGGCAGTTGCCGATTCGGCCACTGCGGCGAGCGAATGGCGAGTGGCTGAGGCTGAAGGTGCCGATTCCAGGGGTGACGATCTGGCTGCGCTGCTGGGAGGTCTCGGTGGGTCGGGGGAAGCTGTACCTGCTGGACAGCAACGACTTTGCGAATGCTCCTGAGCACCGCTGCGTTACTAGCCAGTTGTACGGCGGCGACGCGGAGATGCGGCTAAAGCAGGAGCTGGTGTTGGGGATTGGTGGATGGCGGCTGCTGCGGGCGATTGGCATCCAGCCCGAGGTGTGTCATCTGAACGAGGGTCATGCGGCGTTTGCGGTGCTGGAGCGGGCGCGGAGTTATATGCAGGATCACGGCGTGGGGTTTGACGTGGCGCTGAGTGTGACGCGGGCGGGGAACCTGTTTACGACGCATACGGCGGTGGCGGCGGGGTTCGATCGCTTCGACCCGGAGCTGATTCGGCGCTATATGACGACGTATGCTTCGCGGCTGGGGATCTCGATCAACGAGTTGCTGGAGATGGGTAGGGCAGACACCGGGGCTCCGGAGCCGCCGAACTCGAAGGAGCCGTTCAACATGGCGTACCTGGCGATGCACGGGAGCGGCCAGGTGAACGCGGTAAGCAAGCTGCATGGCGAGGTGAGCCGGGAGATCTTTGGGCCGCTGTTTCTGCGCTGGCCGAAGGAGGAGGTGCCGATTGGCTCGGTGACGAACGGAGTGCATGTGCCGACGTGGGAGTCTGAGGCGGCGGACAAGTTGTGGAGCGGAGCGTGCGGTCAGGGCAGATGGCTGGGGACCCCGTGCAGTGCGGATGATGTACGCGGCATGAGCGACGAGGCCCTGTGGTCGATGCGGACGGAGTGCCGCAAGGGGCTGGTGGCATGGCTGCGGGAACGGTATGCCCGGCAGCTTGCGCTGGACGGCGAAGATCCGGCTATGGCGGCGTTCATCTTCCGCGAGGACGTGCTGACGATCGGATTTGCTCGGAGATTCGCGACGTACAAGCGGCCGGACTTGCTGCTGCATGATCCGGAACGCCTGCTGCGGCTGCTGACGAATCCAGAGCGGCCGATGCAGCTTGTGCTGGCGGGCAAGGCGCATCCGGCGGACATGGCGGGGCAGGCGCTGATCGAGAAGTGGAACAAGTTTCTGAAGCGCGAGGACGCGCGGACGAAGATCGTGTTTCTGAGTGACTACGACATGCGCGTGGCCAAGGAGATGGTTCAGGGGATCGACCTGTGGGTCAACACGCCGAGACGGCCGTGGGAGGCTTCGGGCACAAGCGGGATGAAGATCCTGGTGAACGGCGGGTTGAATCTATCGGAGCTTGATGGCTGGTGGGCGGAGGCGTATGACTCCGCAGTTGGTTGGGCGCTGGGCGATGGCAAGGAGCACTCCCAGGATCCGGCGGTGATCGCAGAGCAGGACGCGATTGAGGCGGACGCGATGTACCGGACGCTGGAGACGGAGGTTGCGGCGGACTTTTATGCGAGAGAGGGCATCGCGCCGCCTGCTCGGTGGGTGGCCCGGATGCGGGAGAGCATGGCGCAGATGACGGAGCGGTTCTCGGCAGCGAGGACGATTCGCGAGTATGCGGAGGAGCATTACATTCCGGCGGCGAAGGCTTATGCGTCGCGGTCGGCGGATGGCTCGGCGATTGGGGTGGGGATGGCGGCGTGGCGGAGTGAGATCGATAAGAAGTGGGCGGGCCTGCGGTTTGGGGCTTTTGAGATGACGGCTGTGGGTACTCGGTACGACTTCAAGATCGAGGTGTTTGCCGGGGAGTTGAGCTCGGATGCGTTCAAGGTGGAGGTGTATGTAGCACGGGGGTGGGCGGTAACGGTGCAGCCAGTATTGCTGGCGCGGAGTGAGGAAACGGGAAGCGTTGGGGCGACGGTGTTTACCGGATCGGTGGCGGCGGATCTGCCGGTAGAGGCCTATATTCCCCGGGTCGTGCCGTATTTTGCGGGGGCTTCGGTGCCGTTGGAGGCGGGGGAGATTTTGTGGCAGCGATGAACTTGTGGCGGACCCACCCATGGCCAAAGGCGAGCCATGGATGGGGCACCCGGTTGTGAGGCGAGGCTTAGGGCTTGGTGGCGCGGTAGAGGCCGGCGGTGCCGAAGGTGTAGCCGGTCCATTGCGCGTCTTTGAAGCCGGCTGCGGCGATCAGTTGTTTCATGCGCGGCGGGCGGGGAAAGCGGGCTACGGACTCGGGCAAGTAGGTGTAGGCGTTGCGGTCGCCGGAGATCATGCCGCCTAATTGGGGCAGGACTTTTCTGAAGTAGAGGGAGTAGAGCGCGCCAGTGAGGCCTTCGGGCTGGTTGCACTCGAGGATGCCGATCTGGCCGCCGGGGCGGAGGACGCGATGGAGTTCGGCCAGGCCCTCTTCGTAGTTGGCGAGGTTGCGGAAGCCGAAGGCGGCGGTGACGAGGTCTACGGAGTTGTCGGCGAGCGGAAGGTGGAGAGCGTCGGCTTCTATGGGGATGATGTTGTGGGGGGCGAACTTCTGCGCGCCGCGCGAGAGCATCTGGTGGGAGAAGTCGAGCGCGAGAATAGGCGCGTCTTGTGTTGACTTGGGCCGGTGTTTGTAGAGGGCCATGGTCATGTCGCCGGTGCCGCAGCATAGATCGAGGACGATGGCTTCGGGGCGGGCGAGGATACTGCGGAAGTTGCGGGCCGCACGCCACCACCACCACCGGTCGATGCCGACGGAGAGGATGTGGTTCAGCTTGTCGTAGCTGGGTGCGATGGTGTCGAACATCTGCTGGACTGATTGCGCAGCGAGTTGATCGGTCGAAGTGCCGGTGGGGCGGGCGCCGGTGGAGAGTTCATGTTCGGGCTTTGCGGCAATCATGTGGTTTGGGACTTCATCAGGGAGAGCATCTCGTTGGCTGCGGTGAGGAGTTCAGCGTCGGTGACATCGAAGGCGATCTCGGTTGCGCCGATGCCCTTGGCGAGGACGAAGGCGCGTTTGCCGCTGCGGGTCTTCTTGTCGCTGGATGTAAGGGCGACTAGCTTTTCGGCCTTCGCAGTGAAGCGTGGGAGCGGGCCGTACATCAGGATGGTGGCGATGATGCGGTCGGCTTCTTTTTGCGTGACCGTGCCGCGATGGAGCGAGACGTAGGTGGCGGCGATCGAGCCCCAGCCTACGGCTTCGCCGTGCAGGAGCTTTTTGTAGCCGGTAGCGGCCTCGATGGCGTGGCCGAGAGTATGGCCGAAGTTGAGGATCATGCGCAGGCCGGACTCGCGCTCATCTTTGCTCACTACGTCGGCTTTGACGCGGACGGAGGCGGTGACTACGCGGGTTAGAGCGGCGGGGTCACCGGAGAGGATGGCTTCGGAGTTCTGCTCCATGTAGCGAAAGAGCTTGGCGTCGTAGATGATGCCGGACTTGATGGACTCCTGCAGTCCCGCCCGCAGCTCCGCAGGGGGCAACGTTGCCAGGGTGTTGGTGTCTGCGAGGACGGCTAGCGGGTGGTGGAAGCTGCCGATGAGGTTCTTGCCGGCGAGGAGATTGACGCCGGTCTTGCCGCCGAGCGCGGAGTCGACCTGGGCGAGCAGCGTGCTTGGGAGCTGCACGTAACGGATGCCGCGCATATAGATGGCGGCGAGGAAGCCTGTGATGTCACCGATGACGCCGCCGCCGAGGGCGAGCAGGAGCGAGTCGCGGTCGGCGCCGGATTCGGCTAGCTGCTGGGCGAGCGATTCCACACTGGCCATGCGCTTGTGGCGCTCGCCGGGCGGAAGGAAGAGGACGGTCGGCGACTCTTTGAAGGACGACAGGACGGTCTTCGACCAGAGGCCCCAGATTTCGGGAGAGGTGACGATGAAGACCTTCGGGAGCTTGCCGTTGGTCAACTTCAACAGGCGCTTTTCGAGAGTGTTGAGGAGGCCTGCGGCTATGACGATCTCGTAGCTGGCGGAGGGTGTTGTGAGTGATACCGAGGTCGAGCATGATGTTTGTTGCGGCACAGTATCTTCCATCTTAACCCAGCGGCTTGGATGGGGCCCACATCTTCGAAGCAGAGTAGCATCTTGGTATGGAAGAGGTTGGGTTTCTAGTGATAGGTGGCGGGATCGCGGGGCTTAGCGCGGCAGTCCGGCTGGCGGCGGTGGATACGGTGCTGGTGGTGACCAAGGAAGAGCTGGCGGAGTCGAATACGGCTTATGCGCAGGGTGGGATCGCGGTGGCGATGGGCGGCGGCGGGGATGTCGCCGAGCACCTGGAAGACACGGTGAATGCGGGCGATGGGCTGGTGAATCGCGAGGCCGCGGCAGTGCTTGTAGAGCAGGGTCCGAGGCGTGTCGAGGAGCTGCTGGCGTGGGGGACGGAGTTCGATCGGGCGAGCGCTGCTGAAGGTGGCGGACTGCTGCGGACGCGTGAGGGAGCGCATAGCCGATCGCGGATTCTTCATGCGAACGGCGACGCTACAGGTCGTGAGATTGCCGTTTCGCTGCTGCGCCATGCGCGGGAGACGAAGGGCATCACGCTGATGGAGTTCACGACGACGGTGGATCTGATCACGGAGGTGATCGACGGCGTGAAGACGGTGGTGGGAGCGGTGCTGCTCGACCGCGAGGGCAAGCTGCACAACGTGTATGCGCGGGCTGTGTTGATTGCTAGCGGAGGAGCGGGGCAGGTCTATAGCGATACGACGAATCCGGCGGTGGCGACGGGTGATGGTATCGCCATGGCGTACCGTGCGGGGGCGGCGCTGAGTGATATGGAGTTCTATCAATTCCATCCGACGGCGTTTGCGAAGGAAGGCGCGCCGAGGTTTTTGTTGAGCGAAGCTCTGCGTGGCGAAGGGGCATGGCTGCGCAATACGAAGGGCGATTGCTTCATGCACAAGTATCACGAGATGCTCGAGCTTGCGCCGCGCGATGTCGTGGCAAGGGCGATCACGCGCGAGGCACTGGATGGGCCGGTGTATCTCGACATGCGGCATATCAAGCGGGACATGAAGGCGCGATTTCCGGGGATCTCGAAGTTCCTTGAGGGCTATGGTCTGGAGCTTGCGAAGGACCTGATTCCGGTGCGGCCTGCGGCGCATTATTTGATGGGTGGGATCAAGACCGACGTGGATGGAAGGACATCGTTGCCCGGTTTATTTGCGGCGGGTGAGGCGGCTTGCACGGGAGTGCATGGAGCGAATCGGCTGGCTAGCAACTCTCTGTTGGAGGGGCTGGTGTTTGGGGCTTTGGCGGCGGAGGCGATGATGCAGGAAGAGGGGATCAGGGATCAGGGAGAAGTGGCGCTGGCTGAGCCGTTGGTTGAGCTGGACACTGCGAAGGTGGAGGCCTGGATTTCTGACGTGCGGAAGATTATGTGGGAGGATGCCGGTCTGCTGCGCGAAGCCGAAGGCTTGAAGCGGGCGGAGACGCGACTCGATGCGCTGGTGCGAGGGATTCCTCGAGGGTACTCGCGACGGGCGGTGGAGGCTCGGAGTTTATTCACGGTGGCGTTTGTGATTGTGGCTTCGGCGCTGGGACGCGAAGAGAGCCGGGGGGCGCATTATCGGAACGACTTTCCGCAGAGGGATGCTGTGGGGCTGCATTCTGTTATGGAGAAGGGGAAGTTGTCGTTTGTGGCGTAGAAAGATCGGGTGGCGAGATCCCACTCATCGCGATGGTGCTGCGATGAATGGGGCACATGGGATTCGTGGCTGAAAGGGTCTAAAAGTGGTGGCTGGCGAGCAGTGTGGCGGGTCCTTCGCTTCGCTCAGGATGACGGCTCCTGAGTGTGCTCGAATCCAGAAACTAGACGGAATAGGGGAAGGTGCCTTCGGTCGGCGACCACTTGTAGGAGCGCATAGAGCCGTCCTGGACAGACTTCCATGTTTGGGGCGTGGTTGAGTCGATGACGTTGGCGGGCTGGGCTTGAGAGGTTCCAGCGGCGGCGATGGCGAAGGCTTCCGCGATGGCATTGCGTTGTTCGTTGCCGATGGCGTTGGGGCTGGGTGAGATGAAGAGACCGGTGCCACTGCGGGCGAGAAGATCCATCCATTGCTTGTTGAGCTGCCACGGGATGTCGTTGGTGATGCCGACGCAGTCCGCGTCGACGGAGAAGAAGGTGCGGTCCTGGGCGACACGGTAGGCGAGGGTGTTGATGCCCATGCGGCGGGTGCGCTCCCAGTCTTTGCCGCTGGTGTCGTCGCCGGTGCGCTGCATCTCGAAGATGCCCGCGGAGAGGTGGCCGACGGTGTTGCAACCTAGCAGGATGGTGTGGTCGCCTGCGGCGGTGCGAAGGGCCTTGTAGTAGTCGAGGAGGATCTCGGCGTTGGTGCGGGTGCGATCGTTGAAGTGCCAGCCCGGGATGGTGGGTGATGGGCCCATCTGGGAGCCCCACTGGCCGAGGAGATCGTAGGTGGAGAAGTCGTGCTTGACCAGTTCGTACTTCCAGTCGACGACTTCTTTCATGATGGCGATGGCCTTCGCGTGCGCTTCGGGGATGGTGATGTCGTAGGCGAGCTCGTCGCCTGGGGAATGGAAGTGTTTCTGTGGCAGTAGCAGTCTGGAGTTGGCGGCTGCGGGGGCGATGGTGGGCCTGATCCAGATGCCGGGGCGGACGTTGTGGGAGCGGATCTTTTCGGCGAGCTTCGCCATGTCGGGGAAGGCCGGATTGCTGCGCCAGCCGTCGTCGATGACGGAGAAGGGGCGTGGTCCTGTGCGCGGCGCTAGATCTGCGACCAGGGCGGTGTCGCGGAGGATGCCCGCTTCCGTGTTCTTGCCATAGGCGTAGTACCAGTCGTTTGTTCCGTAGATCGGGCCGCTGGGCAGACGTGGCTTCGGACACATCTGGCGGCAGAGAGCGGCGATGGACTCCGTTGGGGGTTCGCCGGGGATGCCGAAGCGGGAGACGATGGTGGCGGCGTGGAGTTTGCGCTGGCCGAGCAGAACGCCGGAGCCGCCGTTGCTTACGTCGAGCCAGAGTGAGACGCCGGATGGGTCGACCTGCCAGAAGCAGAAGGCGCTTGCGCCGGTGCGGACGCCATAGGTGTGGGTCGTCTTTGCAGCGGGATCGTGCGTGGCGAAGTACCACGGGAGCACTCGTTCCGGGACCATGGTGCGGAAGGCGAGGTCGCCGTAGCTGCGTTCCCATGCGTCGCCTAGGTAGAGAAGGTCGGGGGCGACTTTGAAGTTCCAGCGGAGATGAATGCGGGTAAGCAGAGTGGTAGGGGCGGTAATGGAGATGGCCAAATCGTGGGATGAGGCTTCGGTGCGGAGTTCGATGCCGGGCGCCTGCCAGAGCGCGGCGTTTCGGGTGAGGGGAGTCGCGCTCGTTGACGATTCGGCGTAGACGGCGGCGTAGTCAGGGATGCGGAGAATGTTGAAGAAGGATGGCGGCGCGGCTTTGATAGTGGTCGCGGATGCGAGGGGAGTTGCGGCTGCGGCTGCCGCTGCCCCGAAGAAGGTGCGTCGCGAGATGGGGTTCAAGGGCACACCCTCGTTTCTGGTGGTGGGTCGTTAGAAGAGTAAGAGGAGCAGCGGGACTGCGATTCCAGTGACGAGCAGGGCGGTGACCCATGACTTGCTTCGGTTGTACTTGTAGGCCATGTAGATGCCGGTGAAAGTGGAGATGACGAGGCCGATGGAGACGAGCAGGAAGAAGAGCTTCATGGGGAGAAGGTTCTTCGGCTTGGGGGCGGCTGCATCGGGCTGCGATGCCGGCTTCGACGCGGATGGCGATGATAAATCAGCGGGTTTCGCGGGTGCTGCTGCGGGAGCGGGTGGCTGGGGCCTGCGAACGGGGACGACGAGCGTCTGCTTCTTGTGCAACTGGCCGAGCTTTACCAGCCATGCAGGCGGCTTGTAGTCACTGCCTTTGGTGGTCTCGTGCAGGCTGAAGGTCTGGAGCGCGCCGGTGATCGCGAAGAAGAGGATCGCGGGAGAGATGAACACGCCGAAGTAGAGATGGATCTGGCGAAAGAGTTTCAGGGTAGAGGCTTTGGATGGCATGTCTCACTAGATTTTAGCTTCGGCATGAGGCTTTGCGGGCATTAAGAGCGAGAGGGCGATGCAGACGCCGAGGAGACCTACGATGACACCGAGCGAGATCATGGGGCCAATCTCGAACCATGCTGAGCCGAGCATCTTGATAGCAGCGAAGGCGAGGACGGCGGCGAGGCCGTAGTGCAGGAAGCGGAGTTTTTCAAGCATGTTCGCGAGCAGGAAGTAGAGCGATCGCAGCCCCATGACCGCCATGATGTTTGACGTATAGGCGATGAAAGGGTGGCGAGTGATGGAGAGCACGGCGGGGATAGAGTCGAGGGCGAAGACGACGTCGGTGAACTCGATGGCGATGAGGGCGAGGAAGAGCATGGTCATCATGCGCTGGCCGTTCTCGCGCACGAAGAAGTGGTCCTGCCGCAGACTGACGGGGTGAAGCTTTGCGACCCACTTGATCCAGACGGGCGTGGTCTCTTCCTCTTTTTCGTGAGGGAGGACGAGGCGGACGGCGGCGACGAGCAGGATCGCGCCGAAGATGTAGCCGATCCAGTGGAAGTGATCGAGCAGACCTACGCCTGCGGAGATGAAGGCTCCGCGCATGACGATGGCGCCGAGGACTCCCCAGAAAAGGACTTTGGGCTGGCGGTGCGGCTCGATCTGGAAGACGCGGAAGAGGAGGAGGAAGACGAAGAGGTTGTCGATCGATAGGGCTTCTTCAATGGCGTAGCTGGCGAGGTATTCGACGCCGCTGGCGGAGTCGATGGTGTGGAAGATGAAGGCGGCGAAGCCGAGGGCGGCGGCGACCCAGAGGATGGTCGCGGCGACAGAGGTGGACTGGACTTTGGATGGGCCTCGCCAGCGCGAGTAGACGAGCTCGAGCGCCAGCAACGCGAGGATGAGGAGGTGAAAGCCGATCCAGTGGCTTAGCGGGGTCGCGACCATGTGTCTTTGATGGTATCGCGTGGGGTTCGTTGCTATGGAAATGCGAAATGCGGGGTCTCTCCACTGCGCATTGCGATGAGTCGCAATGCTTTGGTCGAGATGACGATTCTTGGGTTGGCAATTTTCCGCAGAAGCCTGCTCTTCGCCTTGATGTATGTCTTCGCAGAGATAGAATGGTCGCTATGTATCGTGCCCTCATCGCCTTCGCCGCCATCTTCTGCACGCTGCCCCTTGCCGCGCAGACTTCGATGGGTTCGTTGCCTCCGACACACTTCAAGGACACTTCCCTCCTCAAGCCACCAGCCGGAGCGAAGATCGCCATTGTCGAGTTCGAAGACCTTGAATGCTCCGCTTGCGCTCACGCTTCGCCTATCGTCAAGACCGCCATGGATCGCTATAGGATTCCGCGCGTGCACCACGACTTCCTTATCCCGAGCCATAGTTGGTCGCGGACCGCCGCCATCGACGCGCGGTACCTCGAAGACAAAGTCTCGCCCGCAGCTGCGGAGAGCTTCCGCCGCGACGTCTTCGCCAACCAACAACTAATCGCGGGCGTAGATGATTTGCAGCAGTTCACGCGCAAATGGTTTCAATCGCACGGCCAGCAACTGCCCTTCGTTGTTGACCCCTCAGGCCGCTGTGCCGCCGAGGTTCAGGCAGACTGTACGTTCGGGGTACGCGTCGGTGTTTTCCGTACACCTACCATCGTGGTGGTCACGGCCAAACGATGGATTGAAGTCACCGACCCGACTCAATTAGACGCAGCCGTCGACCGCCTTCAGGCAGACATGAAATCGCCCGCGAGATTTGATCGTAACTAAGAGAATTTTCGCTTCGCGCGTAGTGACGGCATCTCGAGAGCAAATTACTTGCGCTGGTCGATGAGGTGGATCATCTCAAGGAATAAGTCAGCGGAGGTTTGCAGGGACTTCGCGCTGATCTTGTCCATTGTGTCCTGGGCGGTGTGATGGTAGCCGTCGGGGAGTTGAGCGGTGTGGGGGCCATAGTCGAAGTCGCCGATGTCGAGGACGGGGACGTTGCGCTGCTTGAAGGGCAAGTGATCGTCTAGCTCGGTGGTCGAGGACTTGAAGACGTTGCTGCTGTGGCCGGTGTTCTTCGCGGCGGTGGCTAACAGATCGCTGAGCCACGGGGTGGAGTTGCCCTCGCGAGGGATGTTGAGGTCCTTGTCGCCGATCATGTCGGCCAGGAGGAAGGACTTGATCTTGGTGATGGTCCCGTCTTTTGACCACTTGGCGGCCAGGTGGCGCGTGCCGTAGAGCGAGTCAGAGTCTGACCACTCCTTGATAGCCTCTTCGCCGTCGTCGAAGACGATCCAGACGCTATAGCCCTCGGGTGGGTGGGCGCGGAGGTAGTGGGCGATCTCGATGAGCAGGGCGGAGGTGCAGGCACCGTCGTTGGCGCCGACGAAGTTGATGTCCCTGAGCGGGTAGTTGGTCTCGTAGTGCGAGGCGAGGACGATGACGCCGTCCTTCTTACCCGGGTAGCGCGCGATGTAGTTGCGCATGGGCACCATGCCGATGGGCGTGGAGGCGACGAAGCTGTCGGTTTCGAAGGTGCCCTTGGCGATCTCGGGTGCAAACTGGCTTTTGATGAAGGCCTCGGCGGCGGCGTGGTCGGGTGAGCCTACATAGCGATGCGGCGCGGCGTTCACATACTGCTGGGTGAGGTTATAGATGGCCTGGCCGCTGATTGCGCCGGTAATCTTCGACTTCTGGGCGGAGCAGGCTAGGGTCGAGAGGACGCAGAGGGAGATGGCTAGCTGGCGGAGTCTGACGGCGAGAATCATGCGGCCTTAGGTGTTTCTTTCTTCTTGGTCGGATTGACGATGAAGGCTGCGACTACGCCGACCATGTAGAGCACCAGCATCGGCAGGGCGAAGAGGCACATGTAGATTGGATCGGGCGACGGGCAGATGATGGCCGCTACTAAGAAGATCAGCAGGATGGCGTAGCGGATGTGCTTGAGCAGGAACTTGCCGTCGACGATGCCGAAGAGGGCAAGGAAGAACATCAGCACGGGAAGCTCAAACGTCACGCCGAGTGCGAGGACGATGGCGAGGAAGAAGCCGGTGTAGTCCTCGATGGTGATGATGGGGTTGAACTTTCGGCCGAAGTCCACGATGAGGACCTTGAGCATGCCGGGCAGGACGAAGTGGTAGCCGAACCATGCTCCGCCGAGGAAGAGGGTGACGGTGGTGCCCATGAAGGGGACAATATACTTCTGCTCGTGGCGGTAGAGGCCGGGGGAGATGAAGAGCCAGAGCTGATAGAGGATGAAGGGGCTGGCGAGGATCGCGCCACCGTACATCGAGGTCTTCAGGTAGAGGTTCAGGCCGTCGGTGGGGTGGGTGAAGTTGAGCTTGATGTGGAGCTGGTCGAGCGGGGCCTGGACGATTCCGTAGAGGCGCTCATGAAAGGCATACGCGATGCAGAAGCCGATGAGCAGATAGATGACGGAGTGAATGATGCGCTTGCGGAGCTCGTCGAGATGCTCCATGAGGGTCATGCCGGGAAGGTCGACGCGGTCGGTGACGGCGGTGCGGGCCTTGTCGATGAGGTCAGCCATGGAGGGACTCCTCGGCGGTGTTTTCGCTGGTCGTAAGGCCGGCGGTGTCGGTGTGGCCGTTGGTGTAGCGGTTCGGGCGTTGCTCAGAATGCTCATGCTCTGCGGCTGCCGCGGGCTCTTCGTGTGGGATGGAGTCGACAAGCGGTGCGATGGAAGATGAGGCGAGCGTTGTGGTCCGCGGCTGCGGCAGGCCCGTGGCGGGCGGCATAATCTTCAGGTCACCCGAGACGGCAATGGGGAGCGGTTCCACTTCGCCGATGGGGACTTCGGGTGTGGCTTCGATGGACGCTGCTTCGGGGCTGTCTGTAGGAATAGAGCGGAGCTGCGGGTTGTCTTCGGGGCAGTCGTAGGCTGTCGTACCAGGCTCTGGCGTTACAGGATCGGTTCCGAGGACGGGTGCCGGCGGCGGTGCAGCTGCCTCAATCTTGGCGATCTCTTTCTGGCGGTCGGCCTGCTCGGAGAGACGCAGTTCTTCTTCCATCTGCATGCGAAATTCGTTCGAGGCGCGGCGGAACTCGCCCATGAGCTTGCCTAGCTGGCGAGCGATCTGGGCAAGGCCCTTGGGACCGAAGAGCAGAAGACCTAAGAGGATGATGACGGCGCTGTCGCCGAGACTCGGCATAATCTTCCTATGATACGGGTTCGAAAGGGACTCAACAAATGTGGCAGGAGTGTTGCCAGAAGATTATGCGATGATGAAAGTGGGCGTGCTGGCAATGCCAGATTCGTGCATCGTTTCGGTGGCGACCTCGTCTAAAGTGTACGTTCGGCAGAGGTCATCGGACTTCTGACGGACGAGTAAAGGGTTGCAACATCCCCGTGGGTTGGGTGCTTCGTGTTCGGACTTCGAGCATGGGTACAGCGAATCCACTGCAACCGCGCAGTGAATGCTTTCAACATCCCCGTTCTCGAGCGGCTGCAGCTATGCAGGGCTCGCTGGACTGAAGGCGGAGTTACTTTGATCGATCTACTGGAAGAAGCCCCGGCAATAGCCGAAGGCGCAGCTACAGGGGAGAATTGTTCCCTCGACCACTATCTTTCCCAACCCGACCACACGATGGACGCGCGGATTGCTGCGGCGCGAGCGAAGCTTGGAACCGATGTCGTTTTGCTGGGACACCACTATCAGCGCGACGAGGTGATCCGGTTCGCGGACTTTACCGGCGACAGCTATAAGCTCTCGAAGATTGCTGCTGAGACTCAGGCGAAGTATATGCTGTTCTGCGGCGTTCACTTCATGGCGGAGACGGCGGACATTCTGGGCAAGCCTTGGCAACAAGTGATCCTGCCTGACTTAAACGCGGGATGTTCGATGGCGGACATGGCAGAGATTGGTCAGGTTGAGGACTGTTGGGACTCGCTGGAGCGGGTTGGGCTGACGCATGAAGGCGGATTGATCCCGCTGACGTATATGAACTCGGCTGCGAATATTAAGGCGTTCTGCGGCGAGCGTGGCGGGCTGGTGTGTACTTCGTCCAACGCGCGAGGAGCTTTTGAGTGGGCGTTTGCTCGCGGGGAGAAGATTTTGTTTCTTCCGGACCAGCATCTTGGGCGGAATACCGCCTTCGCGATGGGGATTCCGATGAGCGAGATGGTTGTCTGGGACCCGTATCAGATCAACGGCGGTGTGATGCCGGACCGTCTGAAAGCGGCGAAGGTGATCTTGTGGAAGGGACACTGCTCTGTCCACCAGAGGTTTCTGCCGGAGCATGCCGATCGCGTGCGTCGCGAAGAGCCGGGGATGCAGGTGATCGTGCATCCGGAGTGCCGCTGGGAGGTCTGCCAGAAGGCGGATGCGATTGGATCGACGGAGCGGATTATCGATGTGATCGATAAGGCGCCGGAGGGTTCGAGCTTCGCCGTCGGCACGGAGATTCATCTTGTGAACCGGTTGGCTAAGCGGTTTGCGCCGCTGGGCAAGAAGGTCATCACGCTGGACGATTCCGGATGCCTGTGCACGACGATGTACAGGATCTCGCCGCAGCATCTGGCGTGGACGCTCGAGAACCTCGTCGAGGGCCGGGTGGTGAACCGTATCAAGGTGGATGACGATGTAAAGGAATGGGCGAAGGTCGCGCTCGACAGGATGTTGGAGGTCAAATGAGTAAGACGTTCACGTTGTCCGAGGCGCAGACGCTGCTGCCGGTGCTGGAGTCGCTGCTGCGTGGCGCGCAGAAGATGGCGGGGAGGGTGAGTGAGCTGGAGAGCGAGATGCAGGAGTTGAATCAGCGAATCTTTCTCTCGGGTGGGATGCACGTCGATGTCGTTGCCGCCGCAAAACGCCGTGGGGAACGGGAGAAGGCGATCGAGTCGACGAAGGAGACTTTGGCGGAGATCGACTCGATTGGTGTGCAGGTGCAGTCGCTTGAAGATGGGCTGCTGGACTTTCCCTGCATGGTGAGTGGGGATGTGGTGATGCTGTGCTGGAAGATCGGCGAGCCGGGCATCAGCCACTGGCATGGGCTGGAAGAAGAGTTCAGCGAGCGGAAGCCGCTGGACGCGCGCTTCGACAAGAGTGAGCGGGAGCGGCTGAACTGAATCGACCGTGATAGGCTTCGGCTGGGTTCCCTTACTCCAGTTTGCCGAGGTGTGCACCGATGAAGCTCTCACTCGCGCTCGTTTGCCTGCTCTGCCTTGTTCCAACATTGGCTCGGAGCCAGAAACAGACGCAGGAGGCCGCGCAGAGCAAAGCGAGCGATCCGTCTGCCGCTCTACGAAACAAGAGGGACTTCGTCTTCATCCTGGAAGACGATGCGACGCACCAGCCGCTTGCGGATACCCAGGTGGATCTTGAGGCCACAAGTAGCGATGGAGCTGTTGCGCCGATTCCGGGCACTACGGATTCTGCGGGGACGATCTCCGCGTCGCTGAACCCTAAGCTCACCTATTCCATCACTGTTCACGCGGTTGGCTATGACGACGTGACCGAGAATTGGAGCGCTTCGGGATTATCCCTGGAGATTCCACTGCACGCCAATCCGAATGCGGTGCGCAGCCCGTACCTGCAACCGCAGCAGGAGCCGGAAGTCTCTGACAGCGGCCAGGCTCCTCAGCCTCAGCCTCCGGATATCAAGGCGCAGATTCGCACCTTCCTGGTGGGGCTTTTCTTTGTAGTGCTTCCGGTTGCGGGCTTCTTTGTGTTGCGCGAGCTTGCGGTGCGAACGGTTCACTTCTTCATGATGCGGCGTGGGGCTCCGAAGCTGGCCACAGCGCCGGTTGAAGAGCCGGGGCCGACGCCGGAGGTGATGCCCGGCTTCCTGGAGATGAATACGCTGAACGGGATTCTGCTGAGTGGTCCGGCGGAGGCGCGGGTGCTGCGCGCTGAAGGAACAAGCGGACGCAAGCTGAAGATCTTTGAGTTGTCGCTGCTGGTGCAGGTGTGCGGGCTGGCGTGTGCGGTAGGTTTGATCGCGTGGCTGATGCCCACGGTCTTTGCGGCCGACATCATGCAGATCGGAATAGGGTCGGCGGCGCTGCTGGTCATCGACGCCCTGCTGGCCTTCTATGCGTGGACTACGTGGCTGCAGGGTGCGCGGCTGGTGGAACTGCTGGCGGGGCTCTCCGTGGTGGCGACGATTGCGATCACCGTGGTTGGGCTGCGCGAAAAGATTCCAGTGTTTCTCGTGATTCCAGCGGTGGTCCAGATTGCTTGCCTGGTTCAGGGGTTCCGCAAGCTGCGCGGGGATGCGCGGAAGGATGGCAACAGAAAACTGGTGATCCTTCGGGTCTTTGGGTCGGACAAGAATACTGCGTTTACGTTTGGCAAGCTGATGGAGCAGTGGCGGTTCATCGGGTCGTTTCTGACGATCGTGGACCCGGCTTATATACGGCATCGGTTCTCGGTATTGGCCAGGGGGAGTGAGGGCCGGTCGCTGGGTGTGACGCTGACGGTGGGTACGCTGGCGGCACTGGCCGACCAGGGGGCACGTTTTGCGCCGCTGATGCTTCCGCAGGTGATTCCGACGGCTTGGGCTTCACTGCCTCCGGATCAGCTCCTGACTCGCGTCCGAGCTGTCCTGTACCTGGTCCTGGCGGTCATCGCCGTGATTCCGATGCTGGTCTATATCTGGCGTCACTTTTTGAAGTCGCCGGCGCAGGCGGTTGCGGGCGTGGAGCGGGTGAGTCGATCGACGCTCAGTCTGGAGACGGATTATCACGGGTCGCCGTTCTTCTGCTACGACGATGTGTGGCAACCAGCGGTGCGGAATATGCTGTCGGTTGCGGATGTGGTGCTGATGGATCTGCGCGGATTTTCGGCCGAGCGGCAGGGTTGCGCGTATGAGCTTGGCGAACTGGTGGACCACTATCCAGTAGACCGACTGTTGTTCCTGGTCGATGCGTTGACTCCGCGGGATCTATTGCACAAGCTGATGTTGGAGCGATGGGCGAAGATGCGTGGTGATTCGCCGAACCGCGCGATTGCGGAGCCGATTATCCAGCTCTATGAGACGGCGGACCGGTCTGCCAGCGACATTCAACATATTGCGAGCTTGCTGTCGGCGTCGCTGGATGGACGGGTGCAGGCGCGGGCGCAGCTGATGTATTGGGGAACGGGGGAGCGGGAGGCGGGAGACTTGTGGCCGACCCACTCATCGCAATGAATGGGGCACAGCGTCGTGGGTCCCAGAGCGATGACAGCCTCCTGGATGAGGGAAGTTGCGAGCTTTTCACATGCTTTCCGTGTGCCATTTTTTGACGGCGGGAGTCGAACATGGCGTCCGTCAAATACCTGTGTCTTCGTCTGGGGACTTCCCGGAAGCGGCTGTGGTTGAGAAGATGGATAGGCAAGTTCAGGAGTGTGGGCCGGTGGCAAAGGGATTGACTGCTCAGATGAGTTCCAAAGCGAGTTTCCTCAGGATGTACGGCGCCCTTGCGGTTCTGGCCGGCTTGGCTTGCATGACGGGATGTTCCGGGTTTTTCCCGCCGCTGAGCAGCGGGAGCGGGAGTGGATCCGGCACGACGACGGGCAACTTCGTATACGTGGCGAGCTCTTTCACCAGTACGTCGAGCGGGACGAGTTCCGTGTACTCGATTACTGGATTCGCGATTGGCTCGGCCGCGTTGACGGCGATCTCCGGAGCGACCGAGTCGCTGCTGTTTGCTCCGCAGACGCTGGCGGTGACGCCGACGAACAGCTACCTCTACGTTGCCGGGTCGGGAGTGATCTATGGCTATGCGATCAACGCAACTACCGGAGCGCTGACGCAGGTACTGACGGCGACGAGCGGACAGGCTCTGGCGAATGCGAACATGGTCTCGATGGTGGTGTCGCCGGACGGTAAGTGGCTGCTGGGGCTGGACGTCAATCAGAGCGCGGTGGTGATCGACGAGTTCGGGATCGATACCTCGACGGGACTTCTGACGCTGGAGGCGGGAGCCACGCAAGCGCTGACGAGCGGGGCGACGATTGTGGCATCGAACCTGGCTATATCTCCGAAGGGCGACTATCTTGCTGCTTCGTTGGGAACGGGCGGGCTGGTGGATTTCACCTTTGCGACGGGAACGGGCCTGGTGACGCCGGCGGGTCAGCTTACGGCTTTGACATCTTCGAGCGCGGACCAGGCAGCGGTCTTCGATTCGACGAGTTCGACGCTGTACGTTGCTGTGAGTGGAAC
The DNA here is from genome assembly GCF_014203275.1 of Granulicella aggregans. Classification (GTDB taxonomy): domain Bacteria; phylum Acidobacteriota; class Terriglobia; order Terriglobales; family Acidobacteriaceae; genus Edaphobacter. The sequence goes on along the minus strand of NZ_JACHIP010000001.1, from coordinate 519,330 downwards.
GAACGCTGGCGTGTATCCCTACACGATCGGCAGTGGAGGGGCCCTGACCCAGGTGAGCGGAGCACCGTTTTCGCTTGGGACTGGGGATACGATTCCGGGACCGGCGTCGATCCTGATCGACAAGACAGGGAAGTATCTCTACGTGGGCAATCGGACTGCGGGGTCGATCTCCGGTTTTTCGATCGCAACGGGAGGCGTGCTAACGGCGTTGAGCGGGTCTCCTTATGTTGCGGGAACGACCGTGACTGCGCTGGGGTACGACAGCACGGGCGACTACCTGCTTTCGACGGCGTCGGGAGGAAGCCCGGACCTAGAGATGTTCAGCTTCGATGCGACGACTGCGGGCAAGCTGGATACGTCGACGACGGCTTCGACTGGCGATCCGACGGAGCCAGCGGGAGCGGTGGCGATCGCCCTGACTCACTAGTTCCGATTGCGTGATGAATTCGGCAGGTGATCCAGCGGAGTAATACGCTGGGACGATGCAGCGCGCGATAATGAGTCTCAGGGCAGCAGGTGTGCGGAGCGCTGCCCGGAGGCCTATTGAAGCGTTTCGGATGGATGGTGGGGCGGGGACTGGCATTGGGGTTTGCAGTGTTGCTGGTCGGGGGCTGCTCCCGGTTCAAGAGCAAGCCGGAGGCGGTGTACGTCTACGTCACGGCGAAGCAGACGTTTCTCCGGGACCGCGTTGCCGCCGTCTCGAACCGTACCGGCACGGTGGAGAATGGCCAGCGTCTAGCGGTGCTCGAGCGCGGACGGCGGTTCCTGCGGGTGCAGACGGACAAGAACGAGACCGGGTGGATCGACGAGAAGGCAGTCGCGACGCAACAGATCTATGACGAGTTCACGAAACTCGATCAGGATCATGCGAAGGATCCGACCGTGGCGTCGGCGGTGGTGCGGGACGAGGTGTACCTGCACATTGCTCCGGGGCGGTCGACGGAGAAGTTTTACCGATTGGCGGAGGGCGAGCGGCTGAGCCTGATCGCGCGGGCGTCGCTGCCGAAGGGCGGTGGGCCGAATCCGAATGCGAAGCCGGCGCCTGCCCGGAATCCGAAGCAGGCTGCGATTCCGGGGGCGGCTACGGGAATTCCGAAGGCTGGCACCGAGTCCACCCCAGCGGCAAAGGCACCTGCGGCACCTGCGTCGGATGCGAAGGCCGGTAAGAGTGCTACCAGTGCGTCGACCGAGAAGGCGGCAGGTGCCGAGCCAGAGCCGCCACCGCCGATGGAAGACTGGTGGCTGGTGCGGGACTCGCATGGCCGTGCGGGGTGGATGTTGAGCCGGCTGATGGACGTGGACGCGCCGGACTCGTTGCTGCGGTATGCGGAGGGGCAGAGGATCGTCGGGGCGTACCTGCTGGCGAAGGTCTACGACCCGGATGCGCCGCAGGATGACAAGAATATTCCCGAATATCTGACGGTGATGAGCCCGTACAAGGCTGGGCTGCCTTATGACTTTGACCAGATCCGAGTGTTCATCTGGAACGTGAAGAAGCATCGGTACGAGACGGCGTTTCGCGAGAAGAATGTCGAGGGGTATCTGCCGGTCGAGCTAAAGATGATGGAGGATACAGGTGGGAAGGCCGCGAACTCAGCGACACCGCTGCCGGGATTCAGCTATAGAGTACTGAGGGCTGACGCTCCGCCGGTGGTGCCAGACCCGATGACGGGATCAATCGTTCCGGGAGCCACGGTGACGAAGGCCTACCGGCTGGAGGGGAACATCACTCGCCGGATGGTGCCGCCGCTGGGTGTCGCTTTGCCGGATCTCGCGCATCCGGAGCCGGTGACGGAGAAGAAGGATAAGAAGAAGGCGAAGCGACGGTAAGAGGCGAAATGCGGGGATTCTTCGTTAGCTCAGAATGACGGCCAGGTAAGTTGATCAGGCGTAGAAGCTGGCGATGGCGTCTACTACTGTGCGCTGCTCGTCTTCGCGGAGCTCGGGGTAGATGGGGAGAGCGAGGACCTCAGCGGCGGCGGTCTCGGTGACGGGGAAGTCGCCGGGCTTGTAGCCGAGCGAGGCCAGGCTGGTCTGCAGGTGCAGCGGAATGGGGTAATAGATCTCGGTGCCGATCTGGCGGTCGGTAAGGTGCTGGCGGAGGGCGTCGCGGCGGGGAGCGCGGATCACATACTGGTGAAAGACGTGTCCGGCGCGTGGGTCGGTGATGGGGAGGACGATGCCGTTCTGGGTGTCGGCAGCGGCTAGACCGGCGGCGGTGAAGAGCGAATCGTAAATCGCGGCGCAGGTGCGGCGGGCGGCGTTCCAGGCTGGAAGGTAGCGGAGCTTTACCTCGAGGACGACGGCCTGGATGCTGTCGAGGCGCGAGTTCCAGCCCACTTCCTCGTGGATGTACCGTTGCCTCATGCCATGGGCGCGGAGTAACTGGGAACGATCGGCGATCGCCGCATCGACCGTGGTCACCAGGCCGGCATCACCAAAAGCGCTGAGGTTTTTTGTGGGATAAAAGCTGAATGCGGCGGCATCGCCGAGCGATCCTGCGGGCGATCCGTTCCAGTTTGCTCCAAAGGCTTGGGCCGCGTCTTCGATCAGGCGGAGCGAAAATTCTTCTTTGATAGTGCTGAAACTGTCCCAGTCGGCACACTGGCCGTAGAGGTGAACGGGTAGGATGGCGGCTACGCGAGTTCCGGGGAGGTTGCCCTGGATGAAGCGGATTGCATCTCTGACAGCGACGGGCGAGAGGTTGAAGGTGGCGGGGTCGATATCTGCGAAGACCGGCGTTGCGCCACAGCGCAGAATGGCGCTGGCGGTGGCGAAGAAGCTGAAGGGCGTGGTCACGACGAAGTCTCCGGGGCCTACGCCAGCGGCGGCCATGGCGAGCCAGAGGGCGTCGGTTCCGCTCGCACAGCCTACTCCGAACGGGGCATTGCAGGCCTGGGCGGCGGCGTGCTCGAAGCTGGAAACGGCAGGGCCGAGGATGAACTTCTGGCTAACACAGACCTCTTCGACGGCGGCCATGACCTCCTCGCGAATCGCGGAAAACTGGCGGCTGAAGTCGAGCATCGGAACAGGAGCGGAGGTCGCGGTGGTCACAGTACAATGGTACAACCACGAAAGTGGCATTGCCGGATCGCATACCTTGTTGAAGAGATTCCGTCTCTTCAGTTGAAAGTTCTTGTATATCCCCGTATCGTTGTGACGTCCAGTTGCATTAACTGCAAACGCCCTTGCCAATGACTGCCAGGTAGAAGGACTTTTTACGGTCTGGCAAGATTCGCATTCAACCCCAGAAGGAATTGAATAGAGGAGATCGGCACTATGGATTCCAAGCCGGCACAGAATATCCAGGACACGTTTCTCAATACGGTCCGTAAGGATAAGAGTCCCATCACGATTTATCTTGTGAGCGGTGTGAAGCTGACGGGAAAGATCCGCTCTTTCGACAAGTACTCGGTATTGCTCGAGAACAACAGCCAGGAACAGCTCATCTTCAAGCACGCCATCTCTACGGTGGTGAGCGGGCGCGCGGGGATGCATCTTGACCTTCGCCCGGAGAAGGCGGAAGGCCGGGTGGTGCCCTCGTCGGGCGGCCACGTCGGTTCGGCGAGCGCTATGCACGCCGATGGTGCCGCTTCTCTCGATCGCTAGGACACCACTGCCTGTGAGTCGTCGGATGATCGGCTGATTAGCGTCTCATTTCGGGACGTTTCGTACTATCTCTGATTTCCCTTGAGGTCCACTGTGCCTCGGCTACCGGTTCGCGTCCCCGCTTGCGGGGATGCGCATTCACCTGTCGGCGCATGCTGAAGCGATCAATTCGGGAAGCTAAAATTTCTCCTCGCGCAGCGACAGCGTGATGGCTGACGGGCGATGATGTTTCCGTGTACTATTCGTGGGTCAGATCAGGAGAAGTGCAGCTGAAATTAGAACAGGCCGCCTGAAGGGGAGCGGAGGTGGTGTCCCCTGTCACGCGGCCTGTGCGACCCAGATCATAGGGCCTTCAGATGAGTTTTATTTTAGGCTGCTGACGGCGAAAGTCAACCGTTATCGGCGGAGAATTGAACAAAATTCGTGCGTCCGGTAATCGCGATACTTGTGCGATTACCGTCGTTTGATTCATTGACACTCTAGTGAGTGCTTTGCTAAAAATATAGGGACACGACTGTAATAAAGCTCTTCCACTCAACGCTGGCGCACACCCCCCGCCTTGGCCAGCCAGGCAACAGGAATCATAACGGCATAGATCTACCCGCTAGCCGACCTCACTATGGAACAAATACTGAATCAACTTGGTGGACTTATGCTCGGCTCCGTGCCGACTATCCTGCTGTTTCTGCTGCTAATTGCCGCTTATAGCGTGTTGGTGCAGGGACCTCTCAATAAGGTGCTGGCAGAGCGCCGGGCGCGTACCTCTGGAGCAGTAGAGCAGGCGCGCGGTGCCATCTCCGCGGCGGAAGCTGAGACGGCCGTGTATGAGGACAAGCTTCGCGCGGCGAAAGCTGAGATCTTCCAGGCCCGCGAGCAGAAGCTTAAGGCGCTGAACAGCGAGCGAGACTCCAGTTTGGAGCAGGCGCGCACAGCGACACAGGAGCGGCTGAAGGTCGCGAAGAACGAGATTGAGCAGTCTGCGGCAAGCGCGCGGCAACAGATTGAAGGCGCGAGCGCGGCGCTGAGCACGCAGATCCTGCGCGCGATCCTTCCGGCCGGCGTGCCTCCGGAGGCAATTCAGTGAGGCTATCCGGTTTGAAGAAGCTATTTTTTGCAGTGATGTTTGCCGCTTTGCTGGCGAGCCCTTTGCACTCGATCAGGGCGCAGGAACCCTCGAACGGCAAGGTAGCGGCTACGTCCACGCCTGAGTCGCGTGAGGCTAAGGGCGTTGAAGAAGAAGAAGACGAGACGGCTTCGTTCAAGCACTCGGCTTCGGTGAAGAAGATTGGATCGATGCTCGGCATGAGCACGGACCAGGCTGCCACGGCGTTTGAAGTCGCGAACTTCGCGGTCCTGGCGATCCTGATTGGACTGTTCCTGGCGAAGGCGCTGCCGAAGACCTTCCGTGGACGCAATGCGACGATCCAGAAAGATCTGGTCGATGCGCGCACCGCTACTGAAGAGGCGAACAGCCGCTTGAGTGGCGTTGAAGCGCGGCTGGCCAAGCTGGACGGCGAGATTGCCGCCATGCGCGCGAAGGCCGATCAGGACTCTGTGGCGGACGAGCAGCGCATCAAGGCCAACGTCGAGGAAGAGAAGAAGAAGATTCTTGCTTCGGCCGAGCAGGAGATTGCAGCGGCTACGACGCACGCGCAGCGACAGATTCAGAAGTACGCAGCAGAGCTGGCAATCGAGCAGGCCGCTAAGAAGCTGGTCATCACTGCTGAGACCGACCGCTTGCTGATCCAGAACTTTGCGCGGCGCGTCGGTGCGGACGACTCGAAGGAAGGGCAGAACTAATGGCTGTCATTACCCTTCGTTACGCGCATGCGTTTGAGCAGGTTGTGGTGTCGGGCAAGCTCGATGGAGCCGCCGCGCTTCAGCAGTTGCGGGACTTTGCTGGAACTTTTGCGGGCAGCGCTGATCTTCGTGAAGTGCTGATGGATCCTTCGGTGCCGAAAGAGCAGAAGCTCAAGGTGCTCGATGCGATCGGCGTGAAGATCGGGATGTATCCGCAGGTGCGTAACTTCGTTGCTGTGATCACGGAGCACGACCGGCTGCACGAGTTGGATGAAATCATCAACGAGTACGCGCAGGTTGCGGACGTCGATGCTGGAATCTCGGATGCGGAGATTACGACGGCGCTTGCGCTGAATGACGACGATCGCGCTCAGCTTGAAGAGCAGGTTGGCAAGCTCGCAGGCGGCAAGGTGCGGGCGGTTTATACCCAGGATGCGGGGCTGCTTGGCGGCGTGATCGTCAAGATGGGTTCCACGGTTTACGATGGCAGCGTTCGCGGCCAGCTTGAGCAGATGAAGCAGAGACTTATCAACGCGTAGAATTTCGTGCCGGATACGGCACAGAGAAAAGACCAGGTAAAGAGAAGACATGGCACAGATCAAGGCTGATGAGATAACTGAACTGCTTCGCCAGCAGATTGAGAACTACGACCAGCGCATCACCGTCGACGAAGTCGGCACGGTGATCTCGCTGGGTGACGGAATTGCGCGTATTCATGGCCTGGACAAGGTCATGGCGGGTGAGCTCATTGAGTTCCCGCACGGCGTTGCCGGTCTCGCGATGAACCTGGACGAAGACCAGGTGGGCGCGGTGCTGCTGGGCGACTACACTGAGATCTCCGAAGGCGATCAGGTAAAGCGGACGGGCAAGATCATGTCCGTGCCGGTAGGCGAAGCGTTGATTGGCCGCGTTGTGAACGCACTTGGAGCGCCGATCGACGACAAGGGACCCATCAACACGACGGAGTTCCTTCCCGTTGAGCGCCTTGCTCCTGGAGTTATCGATCGCCAGGGTGTCAAGGAGCCGATGGCGACCGGTATCAAGGCCATCGACACCATGATTCCGATTGGCCGTGGCCAGCGCGAATTGCTGATCGGCGACCGCCAGACGGGTAAGACCGCGATTGCGCTCGACACGATCATCAACTCCGCGAAGAACAACCTGATCTGCATCTACTGCGCGGTTGGACAGAAGCGTTCGTCGGTTGCGCAGGTTGTGCAGACGCTTGAAGAGCACGGTGCGATGGCGTACACGATCATCGTGGCCGCGACTGCTTCCGAGCCGGCTCCGATGCAGTACCTCGCTCCGTTCGCCGCAACGGCGATGGGCGAGTACTTCCGCGACAACGGCAAGCACGCGCTGATCATCTACGACGATCTTTCGAAGCACGCTGCCAGCTACCGCGAAATTTCGTTGCTGCTGCGCCGTCCGCCAGGCCGTGAGGCGTACCCGGGCGATGTGTTCTATCTTCACTCGCGTCTGCTTGAGCGCAGCTCCAAGGTTTCTGACAAGCTGGGCGGCGGATCGCTGACCGCTCTGCCGATCATCGAGACCCAGGCGGGCGACGTTTCGGCGTACATCCCGACCAACGTCATCTCGATCACCGATGGACAAATCTTCCTCGAGACGGACCTCTTCAACTCCGGCATCCGTCCTGCTGTGAACGTCGGACTTTCGGTATCGCGCGTCGGCTTCTCGGCTGCGACCAAGGCAACCAAGCAGGTCGGATCGACACTGAAGCTTGATCTTGCTCAGTACCGCGAACTGGCTGCGTTCTCACAGTTCGGATCGGACCTCGACAAGGTGACGCTGAACCAGCTCAATCGAGGACAGCGTTTGACTGAGTTGCTGAAGCAGCCTCAGTTCCAGCCGCTTCCGTTTGAGAAGCAGGTGGCGATTCTTTACGCCGGCGTCAACGGTCTGTTGGATGATGTTGAAGTTCGCGACTTGCGCGCGTTTGAAGATGGCTACTATCCGTATCTCGAGTCGGCGGCTCCTGCGATCTTGACGGATATCGCGACCAAGAAGGCGCTTGATGACGACATCAAGAAGCGGCTTGGCGATGCAATCAAGGCTTATAAGAAAGACTTTCTGGACGGGCTGAAGTCGAAGCAGCCAGTTGCGGCGGCCGCAAAGTAAACCATGGCAAACGTACTCGATCTACGCAGACGCATCCGCAGTGTGAAGAACACGCGGCAGATCACCAAGGCCATGAAGATGGTCTCGGCGTCGAAGCTGCGCCGTGCGCAGGACCGCACGATGCGTGCGCGCCCGTACGCGGAGATGCTCTCGAACGTCCTTGAATCGCTGGTCCGCCGGACTGATCTTTACAACAACGAGACGGGCGAGATTATCCACCCGCTGCTCGTCGAACGGGAAGAGAAGAACGTCCTGCTCATCGTCATCGCGGGCGACAAGGGATTTGCGGGCGGCTTCAACTCGAACATCGGCAAGGCGGCGCAGAAGTTCATCACAGAGCGAACCGGCAAGGGACAGAACGTCGACCTCGAGCCGGTCGGCAAGAAGGCCATCGGCTTCTACAAGAAGCGCTTTCCTGCGGCGAACTACGAGAAGACGGAAGAGCACTACGACAACGATCTCTCGACGCACTACGAGACGATCCGGCATCGCGCGCAGCAGATTGAAGTTGCTGCCGAACACCTCGACCTTCTGCTCAAGGCGGACTTCGGTGCGGTCGCGGAGATTGCTCGCGACATCATCGCCCGCTATGAGCGCTCCGAAATCGACGCTGTCTACATCGTCTACAACGAGTTCAAGTCGGTCATTCAGCAGCGCATCGTCGTTGAAAAACTTCTGCCTATTCGCAAGCTCGGTTCGCATGAGATTACCGCTTCCGAAGAGATGACCGATGAGCAGCGCGAGGCCGCCGTGAAGGCTGCAGCGTCTGAAGGAATCTCTACGCACGCATCCGAGGATAAGGAAGCCGAAGAGGAAGCCAAGAAGTTTGGCACCGCGGATGTCGACTACATCTTCGATCAGTCGCCGGAAGAGATCTTCAGGAACCTGATGCCGCGATATGTGACGACACAGATCTTCCATGCGCTGCTTGAGAGCGTGGCGGCGGAACATGCTGCGCGTATGACGGCGACGGATGCGGCGACGAAGAATGCTGGAGATTTGATCGACTCGCTGAGCTTGACCATGAACCGGGTTCGTCAGGCGGCGATCACCAAGGAAATTATCGAAATTGTGAGCGGCGCGGCAGCGCTGTAACGAAGAGAAAGACAAAGAGACTATGGCTGAGAATATTGGAAAAGTAATCTCGATCAGCGGCCCGGCCGTTGACGTTCAGTTCGAAGAGGGGCACATGCCGCCCATCTTCCAGGCGCTGCGTATTATCAGCGATGGATTTGTGGTTCCTGCGCCGCTCGACGTGGTGGTTGAGGTGCAGCAGCACCTTGGCGAAGGCCGTGTGCGCTGCATCGCCATGGTTGCGACCGAAGGCATGGTTCGCGGCATGAAGGCGATCGACACCGGCGCTGGCATCACCGTTCCCGTGGGTCGCGAGACGCTGGGCCGCGTGCTCAACGTGCTCGGCGAGCCTGTGGACGAGCTTGGCCCGGTCAACGCCAAGGAGCATCGGCCGATTCATCGCCAGGCTCCCGCGTTTGACGAGCAGTCGACGTCCGAAGAGATGTTCGAGACCGGCATCAAGGTCATCGACCTGATCCAGCCGTTCTTGAAGGGCGGAAAGATCGGCCTGTTCGGCGGCGCTGGCGTCGGCAAGACCGTCATCATCCAGGAGCTGATCAACAACGTCGCTCAGCAGCACGGTGGCTTCTCGGTGTTCGCCGGAGTGGGCGAGCGCACCCGTGAGGGCAACGACCTCTGGCACGAGTTCCAGGAGTCGGGCGTTATCGACATCAACGACTTCACCAAGAGCAAAGCGGCGCTGATTTATGGCCAGATGACCGAGCCTCCAGGGGCGCGTTTGCGCGTGGCGTTGACCGGCCTGACGGTTGCGGAGTACTTCCGCGACGAGGAAGGTGCGGACACGCTGCTCTTCATCGACAACATCTTCCGCTTCACGCAGGCAGGTTCCGAGGTATCGACGCTGCTTGGCCGTATGCCTTCGGCCGTCGGATACCAACCGAACCTTGCAACCGAGATGGGTGAGTTGCAGGAGCGCATCACGTCGACCAAGAAGGGTTCGATCACCTCCGTGCAGGCTGTGTACGTTCCTGCCGACGACTTGACCGACCCGGCTCCGGCGACGACCTTTGCTCACCTCGATGCGACGACCGTGCTTTCGCGTCCGCTGTCTGAGTTGGGAATCTACCCCGCTGTAGACCCGCTCGCTTCGACCTCGCGCATTCTGTCTCCGCGCGTCGTTGGCCAGGAGCACTACGACGTGGCGCAGGGTGTGAAGAAGATCCTGCAGCGCTACAAGGACCTGCAGGACATCATCGCCATCCTCGGTATCGATGAACTGTCGGACGAGGACAAGACGACCGTCGCGCGTGCGCGTAAGGTACAGCGGTTCCTCTCGCAGCCGTTCCACGTTGCTGAGATCTTTACCGGCATCCCTGGCGCGTATTGCAAGGTCGAGGATACGGTCCGCAGCTTCAAGGAGATCATCGAAGGCAAGCACGATGATATCCCGGAGCAGGCGTTCTACCTCAAGGGCGGTATCGAAGACGTAATCGCGGCTGCTGAGAAGATGAAGCAGACGGCGTAAGAGCAGGGAATAGGGGTAGGGTGTAGGAGACTGCAACTACCCCAACAGTTTCGATGGGACGGTAATGGCGGAGACTACAAACAATTCGGGGCAGTTGCAGGTTCGGCTGGTGACGCCGGATCGGGTGCTGCTGGATGCGACTGCGGATGCTGTCGAACTGCCTTCGGCTTCGGGATACCTTGAGGCGCTTTATGGGCATGCTCCGCTGCTGGCGGAGTTGGGCGCGGGTGAGGTGCGGCTGCACGGCGGAACTTCGGGCGACAAGAAGTTCTTTGTGGCTTGGGGGTTCGTCGAGGTGCTGCCAGAGCGGGTGACAATTCTGGCGGAGACGGCTCTGCCGCCTAGCGACATTGACGTCGCTGCGGCGCAGCAAGAACTGCAGCAGGGGCAGAAGATGTGGTCTGAGGCTGGCGACGACGCGCATAAATACGACGAGGCCAATGCGGTTACGCGTGAGGCTGAGGCGTTGATTGCTAGTGCCGAGGGCAAAGCGGTATAACAATGGTTGAGATCAAGTAAAAGCCCGGCTCATGGAGCCGGGCTTTTCTCTTTGGTCAAGGAGCTGGAAGCGGAAAGAACGAAATGCGGGGGTCTCTCCACTGCGTCCGCAAAAGCGCGGACTCCGGTCGAGATGACGTTTCTAATAGCTGTCGACGTTTTGTACATCTGCCGACGTTTCTTGTTGCTATGCTAACCTACTTTGCTGTTTTGGCCTTCGCTTTGGGTTTTTCTGCTGGCGCTTCCGGCTCTTCGGCCTTCTGCTTCAATGCGTGGAGGACTACGCGAAGCATCTCTTCTTCGGGAGCGGGCTTGCCGGTCCAGATCTCGAACTGTCGAGCTCCCTGCTGGACGAACATCTCCACACCCGCGACCACAGGAATACCCTTGGCTCGGGCCATGGCGATCAGCGGTGTTTCGATAGGGTTGTAGACGAGATCGAAGACCAGCTTGGTGTTCAGGTCCTTGGCTTCAAGCATCTGCGCGGCCTTATTGCCGGCCATGCCAATCGGAGTGGCGTTGACGATCACGTCGAAGGCGGTCTTGGCGACGGCTTCCTTCTTGATGACCTTCGCTCCAGCCTGCTTTGCGAGCTTCGCGGCGGTCTCAGGCGTGCGGTTGAGTATGTGGACCTCGGCTCCCTTGTCGCGCAGGCCGAAGACGGCGGCGCGGGCGGCGCCACCTGCGCCCAAGACGAGTACCTTCGCTCCGCGGAGCGGCATGCGGCGCTCCAGCGGGGAGATGATTCCGGCGACGTCGGTGTTGAAGCCGTAGAGCTTGCCGTCCTGCGCGCGGAGGACCGTGTTGCAGGCACCGATCTTGGCTGAGAGCGGGTCGGTCTTCTCGAGGTGCGCCATGATCTCCTGCTTATGCGGCATGGTGACGCTGAGGCCCTGGATGGGGATCTCGTTGACCAGCGTGAGCAGGTCGGAGAGCTTGTCGGCCTGAAGGCCGAGATAGACGGCGTTGACCGTCTCGCGGCGGAAGGCGGCGTTCATCATCAGCGGCGAAAGGGAACTGCGGATTGGATTTCCAGCGACGCCGTAGACCTTGGTGGCGGCGTCTACCTGGTCGATGCGGTAGGTTTCGATGAGGGTGCGGGCGGCGATCTGGCCGGGGGCGGTCTCTTCGCCGGGGGTAGCGGCGGCGAAGGTGAATGCGCTACCGGCGCGGACGCCGAGGACGCGCGAGATGATGCCCGCATCGCCCATACAGACGCCGACGATGTTGCTGTGATCATTCATGCGTTCGAGGAAGCGCATGAGGGTGACGTTGTCGGTGAGGGACTTAGCGGTGGGAACGATCTTGACGAAGTCGGGCTCGAAGGGCTCCATGCGCTTAAAGATGGCGTCGAGATCTTTGGTCTGCTTGAAGTCGTGATAGCTCACGATCAAGGCAATGCCGGTCTCGCGGAGGTGCTGGAAGTCGGCCTTCTTGAGCGCTTCGGCTGACTCGAGTTCGAGGTCGGCCAGATGGAAGCCGGAGGCTGCGGCTTTCGAGAGGATCTCAAGCTCAGCGGCGAGATTTCCTTCGAACTTGCCGCCGTTGGGCGCGCGGCGGCAGGTGGCGATCGCGGTCACGGCGGTCTGTTCGGCAAGGAACTGCTTGAGCTTCGGCAGCGCCGCCAGGGGCTTGTCGAGGTAATCGAGACGGAACTCTAGGAAGGTCGTTTCTTTGGTCGCCTGTGCGGCGCGCTCGATCATCTCGGCCACGGTCGAGCCGGTGATGGAGACGCAAATCTTACCGATGCGGGAGCGGATCATCTGTGGAGTCGTGCTGAGTACATTTGTTTTCATAAGGCAATCGCGTGATAGTAACGCTGTGCCCGTCTCATTGCAACTGCCTTGAGACGGCGCAGCCTGAGCTTGGACTCCTTGGAGATGCAATTCGAGAGCGGCGGAGAATCTCGACGATCATACGCTGAAGTTTGCAGGCGGCAAGTGGAGATCGGCGCTTTCGTACAATCGTCGGGATGATTGTTTATGAAGCGAAGAGGGACGAGATGACGTTGCTGGCGGATAGCTCCGTGGTGCAGATACCTGGGTGGAAGGATTTCTCGTGGCTGCGGCATGGGTTCAGCACACGAAGTGGCGGGGTATCAACGGTTTACCAGGGGCAAGAGGCAACAGGCGGGTATGGCGATCTGAATACGGGATGGACTGCGACGGATGATTCGGCGAATGTGGTGGAGAACCGGCGGAGGCTGATTGCGGCGGTCGCGGGTGGTGACTCTACACTGGTGACGGTGCGGCAGGTGCATTCGGCGAAGTCGCTGGTGGTGCCGGAGGATGTGTCCGGATTCTTCAACGACCAAGGTAGAGCGGCTCTCGAAGCGGATGGGTTGATGACAAAGGTTCCGGGCGTCTTGCTTGGGATTCAGACGGCGGATTGTGTTCCTGTGTTGATGGCGGATACGAGGCTGCGGGTCGTCGCGGGGTTCCACGCTGGGTGGCGCGGAACGGTTGCTGGGATTGTGGAGAAGGGGATCGCGCAGATGTCCACTGACTTCGGTAGCAGTCCGGAGAACCTTGTCGCGGCGGTTGGCCCGTCCATCGGAGCCTGCTGCTACAGCGTGGGGGATGAAGTACGCGAGGCTTTTGCCGATCGTTTCGACTACGCGGGGGAGTTGTTTGAGTCGCGGAGTGAAGATCTATTTCTCGATTTGTGGGAGGCGAATCGGCGGCAGTTATTGAAGGCGGGTGTGCCGGAGGCGGGGATTGAGTTGGTGGGGGAGTGCTCGGGGTGTGCGGGGCTGCCGGGGCGCAGGAGGTATTTTTCGCACCGTTGTGAGAATGGATTTACGGGGCGGATGATGAGCGTGATCGGAGTTGTCGGGGGGTAATTAGTGGCTCTGGGGAACGAGGCAAAAAGTGAAATGCGGGTGCCTCTCGACCGCGCATTGCGGCATCATCGCAATGCGCGGTCGAGAGGACGTTTCTCTTGCAGGGTTCAGAGATGACGTTGCGTCATGTCTACATAGCTGGCGGGTGATGAGGGTCGATGTGGTCGGGGTCTACGGCTGGCTCGGTATGGGTGCCGGGCTTGGCGTTGACCAGGTCGCGGAGTTCCTTGGATGGCTTGAAGAAAGGGACCTTCTTCGCCGGAACGTCGACCTTCTCGCCGGTCTTGGGGTTGCGGCCGATGCGGGAGTTTCTCTGGCGGGTGCGGAAGCTGCCGAAGCCGCGAATCTCTATCTTGTCGCCGGACTTCAGGGCGCCAATCACGGACTCAAAGAGGGTATCGACGATGATCTCTCCGTCGCGGCGGGTGAGGTCGCCAAGTGCGGTCACTTTGTCGACGAGGTCGGCTTTGGTCATCGGAGACTGCTCCTGAGTATGTTGGGTGCAGCTTACTTGATGCTTGACGAGTCAGACGATTAGAAGGTCACAGAGGCCCACAGGCTGATTGTAGACGGGATACGGGAATCCGTCAGTGGCTAAGCGAGAACCCGGCGAGGAAAAATCGCGAGTCTACTTCCAGAGGAAGTAGAAACCGGGCGAGTGGTTCAGAAGCTGGCTGGGGTTGGGGAAGATGTCTTCGCCGTCGGAGGTAAGCATGGCGATGAGGCCCTTCTTCTGACTGGCCGGGCGCGCGATGGAAGGCTCACCGGAGATGCCGACGCTCTTGGCGGTGTCCATGAGGGCGCTGCGAAAGCCGCCGACGTGGTCGATGAGGCCGAGAGGAAGCGATTGTTGGCCGGTCCAGACCTGTCCGGTAGCGAGCGGCTTGATCTTCTCTTCGGGGAGATGGCGGCCGGTGGCGACGTCGTGGATGAACTGGCCGTACATGTTGTCGACGAGGCCCTGGAAGTAGACCTGCTCCTGCGGGGTGACGTCGTGGGTGGGGTCGCCTGCGTCTTTCAGTTCGCCTGCGTGGATGACGACGGACTTGAGCTTGGCCCAGCGGTAGAGTTCGCCGTAGTTGGTCCACTCCATGATGACGCCGATGGAGCCGACGACGGAGGCGTCGTTGGCGTAGATGCCGTCGCAGGCACTGGCGATGTAATACGCGCCGGAGGCGCCAACGCTCTCGATGGAGGCGACGATCTTCTTGTGCTTCTCCTTGCGAATGCGGAGAACCTCGTTGTAGACCTCCTGCGAGGCCGCGGCGCCGCCGCCGGGGGAGTTGATGTGCAGGATGATGGCCTTGACGGAGTCGTTTTCTGCCATCTTGCGGATCTGGGTGTCGAGCTTGTCGGCGTCCATGATGACGCCGGAGACGTCGATGACGCCGATCTGGTCGCTGCCGGAGCCGGTGACGGTCATGTCGCCGTTGAGGCTCTTGCCGACGCTGCGTCCGACCGCCCAGAGCATGATGCCGAAGATGCAGATAGACGCGGCGATGATGGAAATATAGAACCAGGCCGAGCGCCGTGGGCGCGGCGGAATGGCGTAGGAAGCAGCGTACTGCGGCGGATACGAATACTGCGGCGGATACGAATACTGCGGCGGATACGGAGCCGGCCGTTGCTGGGGTGGCAGAGGAGGTGGAGGCGGCTGGTTGCTCGGATCTTCCGTCATGGCATCGAGTCTATCAGGCTGGGCGGAAGGTGATCGACCGGGCGCTGTGCCTTCGGGTAGCTCGAAAGCAATTGCGACTTATTGCACTGTTCGATAGTCCAACGATTGAAGTATGATTGCCGCGATCATTCCCCGGCCCGGTATTGCTTCAAGTCTTTTGAAAGGCGACTCTCCCCTGAGAGTCTTCGTACGGCATGCCACATCCCTACCTCAGCATCGTGATCCCGGCATTTAACGAGAGCGCGCGCATTGAAGAGACTCTGGCGCGCGTGATGGAGTGCGTGGAGATGCGGGGATGGAACGCTGAGGTGCTGGTCGTCGATGATGGATCCAGCGATGATACGGCGGAGATCGTGCAGCGATGGATGCGGCGGTACTCACGGCTGAACCTGGTGAAAAACCCTGGAAATCGTGGCAAAGGGTATTCGGTTCGTAACGGGCTGCTGCAGGCGGCGGGTGATGTGGTGATGTTTACCGACGCTGATCTGTCCGCTCCGATGGAAGAGGCGGAGCGGTTGATGGACTCGATCGAAGGCGGGGCGGATGTGGCGATCGGTTCGCGATGGATGGACCGGACGCGGCAGACGATTCATCAGCCGATGTACCGGAGGTTCTTCGGGCGGTGCTTCAACCGGCTGACGCGGACGGTGATGGGTCTGCCCTTCAAAGACACGCAGTGTGGGTTCAAGGCGTTCCGGAGGCCTGCGGCGCAGGTCATATTCCGGTTGCAGCGGATCGAGCGCTGGGGCTTCGATCCGGAGATCCTGTTCATCGCGCGCAAATTGCACTTCCGAATCTTTGAGGTGCCGGTGACGTGGGGGCACGACGAGCGAAGCCGGATCTCGTATCTGAAGGACGGCATAAAGATGCTGGAAGAGCTGGCGTTGATTCGGTGGAACTCGCTCTTTGGGCGGTATGACGGGGGGATCGCCGCGCGGAAGGATACGAGCGGCATGGTGACGCCACAGGTGAAGGGCAGCCAGACGGCGACGCCAGTGGTTCCGATCTCCATCCGGAAGGTCGGCAAGGCCAGCCGGTAGAGGGGCGCGGCGGGTATCATGGAAGCTGCGGTGGACCTTGAAGTCTGTTGCTTCCGATTTCAGAGACAAGACCCAATCAAGATCATTTGAGAGTAATGCGGGCGGCGCACGTTGCTGTTTCCCCTCGAGGTATTGTGCTGTGTTGCGTTCGTTTTTTATAGCTTTGTCGCAGAATAAGGCCCTGCGCTCGTTCTCTGAGAAGTCATCGCTTGGCCGGACAATGTCGAGCCGCTTTGTTGCAGGGATGTCGGTTGATGACGCGTTGCGTGCGGCGGTTGCGTTGAATCGCGAAGGGATCGCTGTCTCGCTCGACTCACTGGGAGAGAGCGTGATGACCGAGGTGGAGGCGCGCAAGTCCGCGGCGATCTATCACGAGCTGCTGGACGCGATTGAGCAGCGCCAGTTGAACGCGAATGTGAGCGTGAAGCTGACGCAGATGGGCATGGACTTCGACCCGGCGCTGGCCGAGACGATCGTGCAGGAGATGGTGGAGCACGCGGCCCATGCGGACTCGTTTGTGCGCGTGGATATGGAGGGAACTCCGCTGACCGAGGCGACGCTGCAGCTGGTCGAACGCATTCACGCGAAGCCGGGTCTGTTCGGGCGCGTAGGAGCAGTGCTGCAAGCTTATCTCTATCGCACGGAGAAGGACACGGAACGGCTGCTGGCGCAGGGCATCCGCATGCGGCTGTGCAAGGGAGCGTACAAGGAAGGGCCGGAGCATGCCTTCCCGCTGAAAGCCGAGGTCGACGCAAACTACGTGAAGTTGATGGCGCGGATGACGACGTTCGTCCACCCGGATCTGAAGCGGCCTGTCTTCTGCGGGCTGGCGACGCACGATGAACGCGTCATCGACACGATGGTGCGCTATGTGCAGCAGCAGGGGATTCTGAAGAGTTCGTTTGAGTTCCAAATGCTGTATGGAATTCGGCGGGATCTGCAGCGGAAGCTGGTGAAGGAAGGTTTTGGCGTGCGGGTCTATGTGCCGTTTGGGGCGGAGTGGTATCCGTACTTCATGCGAAGGCTGGCGGAGCGACCGGCCAATGTGATCTTTCTGGTGAAGAACTTCTTTAAGAGTTAAAGGGAGACAGAGCCGTGGAAGCTCATCACTCTGGTTTGCTTGACCGTGAGACGAGGAAACGCATGGCCAAGAAATACTTTCGAGACGGGTCGACTTTCAACGATATCGCCGTGGGCTTTGGAAGTTGCATCGCTTCCGATCGTATTACCGCTGACGGCGCTCTCGTTGGCTTTATGTATCGCGAACAACCGGATGATCAATATGACAGCGGCTGGAGATTTCTAGCTGGTGATGAATCCGACGACTATGCGAACACGCCTAAGAATTTGGGCCTGTACGATGTAAACACGATCGCTAATTACGACTCAGCGATCATTGAACATCTCGATGCACCCTTTGGAACAGCGTTCGTACGAGAGGGCAGCATCCTGATCGTCGATCACACGTCTGTCATTCCACGCCACGATACCCAGCCAGACGCTCGGGTGCCCCATCCCTGATGGTTTATCGTATGGGGTGAAAGTAAATCGCTCGCGCCACAGTCTCTATCTTGCCAGCAACCCCTGGACCGCCAACCCCATTACCTTTCCCGTTTCCATCCACTCCTGGAACTCCGGAGCAGGCTTCAGGCCCAGCACTTCACGGATGTAGAGCGCATCGTGGAAGCTGGTCGACTGGTAGTTCAGCATGATGTCGTCCGCACCCGGGACGCCCATGATGAAGTTCACGCCTGCGGCGCCGAGCAGCGTGAGAAGTGTGTCCATGTCGTCCTGGTCAGCTTCGGCGTGGTTGGTGTAGCAGATGTCGCAGCCCATGGGCAGGCCGAGGAGCTTGCCGCAAAAGTGGTCTTCGAGACCTGCGCGGGCGATCTGTTTGCCGTCGTAGAGGTACTCCGGCCCGATGAAGCCGACCACCGTGTTGACCAGCATGGGATTGAAGTGGCGGGCGATGGCGTAGGCGCGGGCTTCGATGGTCTGCTGGTCAATGCCGAGGCCGTCCGCCCCGATGTGTGCGTTGGCAGAGAGCGCCGAACCCTGACCGGTCTCGAAGTAGAAGAGGTTCTCGCCGCCAGTCTCTTCTCCAATGCCGCCGCGCTTCAGCGAGCGCGCTTGCTGGTTTGCCTCTTCGAGCAAGGAGAGCGAGACGCCGAAGCTGGTGTTGGTAGCCTCCGTTCCTCCCACAGACTGGAAGAGCAGGTCGAGCGGAGCTCCCTGGCGCATGGCTTCCATCTGCGTGGTGACGTGGGCGAGGATGCAGGACTGGATGGGCATTCCGTACCGCAGGCGGGCACTGTCGATGAGTTCGAGAAGCTGGGTGACGCGCTGGGCGCTATCTGAGACCGGATTTATGCCGATGACCGCGTCGCCGGAGCCGAGCATCAGGCCGTCGAGCATGGAAGCGGCGATGCCACGTGGGTCGTCCGTGGGGTGGTTGGGCTGGAGGCGCGTCGACAAGCGTCCGGGCAGTCCCACGGTGGTGCGAAAGCGGGTGACGACGCGGATCTTGCGGGCGACGAAGATCAGGTCCTGCACGCGCATGATCTTTGAGGCGGCGGCGACCATCTCCGGGGTGAAGGCCCACTTCAGCGAGGTGAGGACTTCGCCGGTGGCTTCGTCCGAGAGTAGGAAGTCGCGCAGCTCGCCGACGGTCAGATGGCCGATCTGGGCGAAGGCGGTGGGGTCATGGGAGTCGACGATGAGGCGAGTAACCTCGTCGGTCTCGTAGGGGATGACGGGTTCAGTGAGGAAGTGCTTGAGGGGGAGATCGGCGAGGGCCAGCTGGGCGGCGATGCGCTCCTGGGCGCTGGTCGCGGCTATGCCTGCGAGCTCGTCCCCGGAGCGGGCGGGCGTGGCCTTCGCGAGCAGCCGTGCAAGTGTAGGGAAGGTGTAACGCTGGCTGCCGATTGTGGAGGTGAAGGCCATCTGGGTAGAAGGCTATCACTGCTGGTGCTGGCTAGCGGTAGTGGTGGTGATGCCAGCCGCCGGTGTGGAGGATGCGATAGCTGAGACCGGCGCTGACGCCGTAGGGCGAGATGGAGCCTAGAGTAAAGTTCGGCCAGTACTGATATTCGAAGTCGATGGCGCGGAGCTTGAGATTTTCGGTGAGCTGGTAGTCAATACCACCGCCTCCGCCTGCGATGACATAGTTGCCGTAGCCGAGGTTGTAGGGAAAGGTGAGTTTGCCGTTCCCGATGAATGCCTTTGCGTAGGGTGAGAAGCGGCCATAGTGGAGTTCGACGCGCGGGCCGATAACGTAGGTCGTCTGATTTGAGCCCGCGATGGTGTTCTGGCGAAGGTAGTGGATCTCGCCTTCAAGGCCGACGTAATGACGGAAGTTGAGATCGACGTAGATGCCAGCTCCGCCCTGGACGCCCTGCGGATACTTTGCCTCGAAGGCAGAGTACGTGCCGCCGACGGTGATGGAGGCTCCCGGAGCCGTGGCAGTGGGCAGCTTCTGGCCAGCGGCTGAAGCTGCGACCGCGAGCATCGCGAGAGCGAGCTTCAGCATGGTCGGAATACCGAACTTGGTCATCTGGATATCATCTCATTGCGGTTTGGCAGCCGCGTCACTTCGTCACGGTCATGGTGACTGGGATCGACTGGCTGACGCCGGTCTTGCCGGTGGCCGTGATGGCAAAGTTATAGACGCCCGGAGGAGTGCTGGTTAGCTTGATGGTGCCGCAGCCGGTCAGGGCCGTCGACATGCCGGCCAGCAGAAGGCAGAGCATCAACAGGCCGCCGAAGCTGCGGAGCCTGCGGAAGCGCATTCCAACGAGGCCGAGCAGCAGGCCGCCGGGAAGGAAGCAGGCGGCTATGAGCTTCGTCGCGGAGCTGCCGATGGCCCCGGGGGCCTCGTTCTTTGCCTGGGCTCCCGCGAGCAGCGGGTTGCCAGTATCCACGGTGAGCTGGACGGACTGCATCCCACCGGGGGTGAGCATGAACTGGTCGGTCGAGAAGGTGCAGGTGGCGGCGAGCGGAAGGCCGAGGCAGCCGAGCGAGATGGTATCGGTGAAGCCCTTCAGCGAGGAGAGGGTGACGGTCATCATCTGGTGCTGCGTCGTCGCGACGTTGACGACCGGGGGATTGGCGATGAAGTCGAAGTTGGCCGCTGGGCCGATGGTGACGAGATCCGTAGAAGACGTAGACGTGGCGTAGGAGGCGTCGCCACTATAGATCGAGGAGAGGTTAGCGGAGGTTCCGTAGAGCAGCACAGTTACGGTAGCCACGCCGGTGCTGTCAACCGGCGCTGTTGCGAGTGTCTGCGTTCCGTTGATGAAGCTGACGGTGCCAGTGGGTGTCGCCGAGCCGGTCCAGCGGACGACTGAGATCAAAGTAAGCTGCTGGCCGCCGGTGAGAGACGAGGCAGAGGTGGTTAGGGTGTCCGTGGTGGAGCGGAGTTGAACCATTTCGCTGAGAGCGGTCGAGGTGCTGGCGAAGTTGATGGCGTCGCCGGAGTAGGTCGCTGTGAAAGAGTGCGTCCCGGCAGAGAGCGAGGTCACCGCGAGCGTTGCCGTTCCGGCGGCGGTGACGGGCACGGTCGAGACGGCGACGGAGTCCTGCAGGAAGGTGACGGTGCCGGTCGGCGTGGCGCCGCCGCCATTTGCGACGGTTGCTGTGATGGTGACGGGTGCGAGGGTGAGCAGCGGATTCTGGCTGGAGGCAAGAGTTACGGTGGAGGTGCGTTCGACCACCTGCACCAGGGTTGAGGAGCTGGCGGGCTGGTCGTTGCTGTCGCCCTGGTAGGCAGCGACGATGTTGTGGCTACCTGCGGCAAGAGTCGAGGTGGAGAAGGTGGCAACGCCGGTCGAGCTTAGAGCTCCTGAGCCGATGGTGGTGCCATTGTCCTCAAACTTGACCGTGCCGGTAAGAGGTCCTGCGGTGCTGGTCGCCGTGGCAGTGAAGGTGAGCAGGTTGCCGAAGGTGGCGGGGCTCGCGCTCGAGGCCAGTGCGACCGAAGTGCCCGCTGCGTTGATGGTCTGCGGGTAGGCACTGGAGGTGATGGCCTGGGTGCTCCCGTCCCCAGCGTAGGAGGCAATGATCGAGTGAGTACCGACCGAGAGCGAGGCGGTGTCAAAGGTTGCTGTTCCGCCGTTGATGAGGCCCGTGCCGAGAACGGTCGCGCCGTCCTTGAAGGTGATCGTACCGGTCGGCTGGATGCCCTGGAGCGCGGTGATCGTCGCGACGAAGTGGACGTTCGAGCGTGCGATGGAGGGGTTCGGACTGGTGCTGGTCAAGGTCAGGTTGGCGGTCTGAAGGACCTGGATGTTCAGTACTGACGAGGTCGCAGGCAGATCGTTATTGTCGCCGGAGTAGCTTGCGGTGAACGGATGGGTGCCATCGGTCAACGTCGAGGTAGCGTAGGTCGCGACGCCGCTGGTGTTGACTGGGACGGTCTGAACGTTGCTGCCGCCGTCAGCGAAGGTGACAGAGCCGGTGGGCGTGCCGCCGTTGCCGGTCACGGCTGCGGTGAGAGTGAGCGACTGGCCGAAGTTGGTGGGGTTCTGCGAGGGCGCGAGATGGACGGCGGTGGTCGCAGCGGTGATGGTGATGGTGAGTGCGTTGGACGTTGCGGCGCTGTCGTTGGTGTTGCCCTGGTAGACGGAGGTGATGGTGTGCGTGCCGACGGTGAGGGCGGTCGTGGTGATGGTAGCGATGCCGTTGTTGGAATTGGCGGAGCCGATGGCGGATGCGCCATCCATGAAGGTGACGGAGCCGCTGGGCGTCCCGCCGGTGCTGGACAGCGTGGCCGTGAAGGTTAGCGGCTTGGTGGCGATGGCAGTCGATGCGCTGGAACTGAGGATCAGGCTCGAGGTGGCGAGAACGATGCTCTGGGAGAGGGCGCTCGAGGTGCTTCCGATGTAGTTGGTGTCGCCGCCATAGGCAGCGGTTACGTTGTGCGATCCGGTGCCGAAACTTGATACAGGGATGATGACGGTTGCGGTCGCGGGGCCGGAGCCGCCCGCTGCGAGAGCGCCGGTGCCGAGCACGGTTGAGCCGTCCATCAACGTTACCGGGCCGGTGATGGTGACGTTCGGTGAGGTGCTGTTCGCAGCGGTGACGGTGACGGTAAAGCGGACAGTCGCGCCAGCGTTGGCGGGATTCGCGCTGGAGATCACGGCGGAGGTCGTCGCGACCTTCTGGACGGTCTGAGTGAGCGGGGCGGAGGTGCTGGAGCTATAGTCGGTGTCGCCCTGATACGTGGCGGTGATGGTGTGCGTACCCGTGCTGAGAGTTGACGTGGTGAGTGTCGCGATACCTGATCCGTTTACACCGATGGTGCCAATGGTGGAGGTGCCGTCCTTGAAGACGATGTTGCCGGTGGGAATCGAAGAGCTGTTGCCGGTGACCTGGGCGGTGAAGGTGACGGGAGCGGTGAGCAGGACGCTGGCGTTTGAGGTAGCGAGCGTCGTCGTCGTCGTCGCTACGTTGACGACCTGAATCAGCGCGTTCGAGGTCGCGGGCAGATTGTTGATGTCGCCCGTGTAGGTTGCGGTGATGGTGTGCGATCCAGCCGCGAGCAGCGACGTCGTGTAAGTGGCCGTTCCGTTGGCGATCGCGATGGTCCCGTTGGGAAGCAGGGAGCCGTCAGCCGAGAAGACGATGCTGCCTGCGGGTTGCGTCCCGCCGGATGGCGTCTCGGTGACGGCGACTGTGAAGGTGATGGCGTCGTAGACGTGGGCCGGGTTCTCGTTCGAGGAGAGGGCGAGCGCGGCGGTCTGCTTGACGACCTGGGTGAGAGGATCGCTGGTGCTGGTGGCGCTGGAACCGTCGCCGGAGAAGACGGCGGTGATGGTGTGCGAGCCCAGGGTGAGGCTGCTGGTTTGCACGGACGCGGTGCGGCTGTTCGAGTTGAGGTTTCGCGCGGAGCCGCTAATCAACGTCCCATCGGCGTAGAAGCTGACCGTTCCTGTCAGTTGTGTTGCCAGGCTGGAGACCGTCGCGGTGAAGGTCACCGTCTGGCCCACTGCGGAGGGATTGACGCTCGACGCCAGTGTGGTGGTGGTGGGCTCAATGTTGAGCGAGTTGCCGACGACGTAGACGGTGTCGGCGGAGTTTGCGGCGTTCGATGCGATAGAGATGGAGCCGGTGACGGGCGAGCCGACGACGGTGGGCTTGAACTCGACGCCGATGACGCACTCGGCTCCGGGGGCCATGGCGGAGGTGATGTTACATGTGGTCGAGGCGTTGTCAATGGCGGCGTTTGAGACGGGCGCGATGCTGGTCAACTGCAGCGGTGCGTTGCCATCGTTGTCGAGGGTCTGGCTGACAGACGGCGAGGTGTTGGTGACTTTGATGTCTTTGTAGACAATGCGGCCGACGTTGCCGTAGACCTCGCGCACACGCAGGCCAAGGCGGTCCGCGATGAAGAGATCGCCGGCGGAGTCGAGAACAAGGCCGTAAGTTTTATTCATCGCGGGCAGACCACTGTCCGCGTTGACGCCATCTCCCGAAGAGTCGGCGGCGGAGTTTCCAGCAAGGGTAGTTATCCTGCCGCTTGCTGCGTTCACCTTGCGGACGACGTTGTTTTCGGAGTCTGAGATGTAGAGATTGTTGCCCGCGTCGACGGCGACGGCGGCTGGGTGATCCATGGTCGCGCTTAGGGCTTCGCCGGTATCGCCGGTGTCTCCGACCGCGCCGTTGCCGGCCACGGTGGAGACGATGCCAGCGGGGCTGATGGCGCGGATGCGATTGTTGAGGAAGTCGGCAATGTAGAGGGTTCCGTCGCTGCCAAAAGAGATTCCGTACGGCTGATTGAAGAGGGCGTTGGCGACGGTCTGGCCATCTCCTGCGAAGCCCGGATTGATGTTTCCGGCGAAGGTGGAGATGGTGCCGTCGGCGGCGCTGACCTTGCGGATGACGTTATTTCCGGTGTCCGCGATGAAGAGGTTCTGGGACGCGTCGAGGGCAATGCCCTGGGGCATGTTCAGGTGGGCCGAGGTGGCGAGCCCGCCGTCGCCGGTGTAACCCTGGGTGCCGGTCCCGGCGATGGTGACGAGGCGACCGGTGGCCTGGACGATCTCTCGGACGGTGCTGTTGCCGATCTCGGTGAAGTAGACGTTGCCTGCTCCATCGACGATGATGGCGGCTGGTTCGCTGAGCTGCGCAATGACGGCGAGGCCGTTGGTACTGTAGCCAGGAGAGCCGGTTCCGGCGATGTAAGTCAGTACGCCTGAGGGATCGACCTTGCCGATGCGGTTGTCGCCGGAGTCGGTGTAGTAGAGATTGCCTGCGCCGTCGAGGGCCTCGGAGAGCGGCTCGCGGATAACGGCGTCGGTGGCCTGGGTGCTGAGTGTGGAGCCGGAGAGATGCCCATTGCCGGCGACGGTGGTGATCTCACCGGCGGTAAGCACGCTGAGTGGACCGACACCTACACCGTGGATGAGTTGGACTCCCATCGGATTGCCGGAACCGTCGAGGACGACGACCGCGCCATCGCGGATGCCGGGATAGCGCGGAGTCATGGAGACGTTGAGGATGCAGGTGGCGCCTGCGGAGTAGGTTGCGCCGGTGGCGCAGGTGCCGCCTGAGGCGGCGGAGTAGTCAAGGTTTGGAGCGCCCTGGGTGAGTACGTTGATCGAGCCGACGGTGCCTGCCGCCTGGATGTTCACCGTTATCGGTTGAACCGAGGAGGTGCTGCCGACTCTTATCGAAGCAGGTAAGGAGAAGCCTGATTGGGCGGAGGCAGGTGATGCCAGTCCGAGCACCGCGGAGATCGCAAAGAACAGCGAGAGGATGACCCGGAGTGGAGTCGTTCGTCCGGCGCCTGACGGCTTGATGGCGGGAAAGATGCTTGCCGGGAAGACGGGTTTCGAACTCTCTATGCGCATGTGCGGTGATACTCCTTCGGGGCCTGGATCGCCGACAGCGAAAGGAGAACGGAGTCCGCGTCAACGCTGACTTCATCATTCCTGAGCATGAAGAGAGCGCCGATTAGCAACCCCCGCTTCAGAGACCGCTATGTGCGACGTGCCGACTACAACCTGAAGTTAGCAACCAAAGTAATGTGTTTGAAGTGCACAAACGGGGGACCTAACCCCCATTGGTGGGATTGTTGGACGACGAAGGCGTCAGCCTGCCCGCGCTGCTAGAGTGGATGTTTGGGCTCTAAAGCGGGCCAATTTTAGGAGCACACGTCATCTATGTTTTTGCCAGGACACTTCCACTTCGGGCCGACACAGCGCATTCACTTTATCGGGATCGGAGGGATCGGCATGAGCGGGATCGCCGAGATTTTGCTGACGATGGGATATCCGGTCTCCGGTTCCGACCTCCGCCGTTCGGCTGTAACCGACCGGCTGAGCGGGTTGGGCGCACGCATCTTCGAGGGCCACGTGGCGTCGAATGCGTCGGCGTGCGATGTAGTGGTGACGAGTTCGGCGGTATCGCCGAAGAATCCAGAGGTGTTGGAAGCACGCGCGCGCAAGGTGCCGGTGATTCCGCGAGCAGAGATGCTGGCGGAGTTGATGCGGCTGAAGTACGGCATCGCTGTCGCGGGCATGCACGGCAAGACGACGACCACGTCGATGATCGCAGCGGTACTGGGCGGCGGCGGATTGGACCCGACGGTGGTAGTCGGCGGACGCGTGGATTCGATGGGATCGAATGCGCGGCTGGGGAACTCGCAGTATCTAGTTGCAGAGGCCGATGAGAGCGACCGGTCGTTCCTGAAGCTGTCGCCGATTCTTGGCGTGGTGACAAACCTCGATCGCGAGCACATGGACTGCTACAAGGACATGGAGGACGTGGAATCGGCGTTCCTGCAGTTCATGGATGGTGTGCCGTTCTATGGAGCGACGACAGCGTGCCTCGACAACGCGCAGCTTGCGGCTCTGCTGCCTCGTGTACGCCGGAAGGTCTACACCTATGGTGAGTCGGAGGCTGCGGACTTTCGGCTCAAGCCTCTGGCAAAGCAGCCGCATTGCCACTCGTTCTTTCAGGTCACTTTTGGCGGCGTAACGATGGGGCCGTTCAGCCTGCATGTCCCGGGACGGCACAATGTCTTGAACGCGACGGCGGCGATCGCGATTGGCGTGCAGCTAGGGGTTGCGCCGGAGCAAATCATGGCGGGGCTGGATACATTTCGTGGCGTGGACCGCCGATTCCAGATCAAGGGCGTCGTCAATGACGTCACCGTGGTGGATGACTACGGCCATCATCCGACGGAGATCCTGGCGACCCTTAGAGCCGCGAAGGACTGCGGCTACGGCAGGGTGCATCTTCTGTTTCAGCCGCACCGGTATACGCGGACGCGCGATCTTCTGGCGGAGTTTGCCGGGGCGTTTGGCGATGCCGATACAGTGCAGGTGCTGGATATCTATGCCGCGAGCGAGGAGCCGATTCCCGGCATCAACGGCGAGTCGCTCGCGGAGACAATTCAGCAGCATCATGCGGGCAAGGTGAGCTATGCGGCGAGCATTCCGGCTGCGGTTGCGGCGCTGGTGGCGGAGGCAAAGGCTGGTGAGGTGATCGTGACGCTAGGGGCGGGGAGTGTCTCGCAGGCGGCGCCGTTGCTGCTGGAGGCGCTGGCCTCATAAGCTGCACCTAACGAGTTCGTTATGCCGACGGTCTCCGGAAGTTCTCCCTTTCGGGAGCGCATCAGACTGTCCGCTTCAACGAATTGTCCGTTAGGCCGATCCAGGTTCTACAGGCTTCTGGCGGATACGCCGTAGTACCTTGCGATGGGGCATCGGGACCTGATCACCATGAGCCTTGACCACAGATTTACGAGTGCGGGTTTCATGATGAAAGGTATACCCGGCCCGCAGTCGCGTTGTCACTCAACCATTTGGTTGATTTTTGATGTCCGCTCAACTACAGCTACATCGGTCCAGTGGCCGATTGCCAACCCAGTTTCCGAAAACAACGACTTTACGGAAGTCCTCCGAGGCATATTCACTCCTCTCAGGATCGAACTGTTGTCGATCTTTAGGGAGTTATAGTACGGATGAGGATCAAACCCCTTGCACGCACTCGCACGCCCCAGCCTGAAGCAGCTCTCTGTTCTTTTTCTGTCTTTCCTCTGCCTCAGCACCCTCGCGCAATCGCCTGCGCCAAAGCTCGCTGAGCCAAAGCCCGGCGACCCAGTCTCCGACGGTATCGACCACATCACCCTCGGCCAGTCCGTCTTCCCGCTCAACGGGCCGTACAAGTTCAGCATCGGCGACTCGCCGCTAGACCCCGCCACGCGCCAGCCGCTTTGGGCCGAGCCCGGCTTCGACGACTCCCACTGGGAGAACGTCGACCTCACCCCGCCCGAGGGCTCCTTCGACCCCGTCTACGGCCTCTCCGACTTCGTCCCTGGATGGACGGCGAAGGGCCATCCAGGTTACTCCGGGTACGCCTGGTACCGCATCCGGGTGAAGGTCGAGGGCCTCGCTGGCCGCAAGCTGGCCCTCGCCGGCTCGAGCAATGTGGACGATGGCTTCCAGATCTTTGCCAACGGCAACCTTCTGGGTAGCTTCGGCGACTTCTCCACCAGCCATCCCATCGTCTACAACTCTCAGCCGACGCTTTTCCCCATGCCGCCTTCCGCCGACAGCACCCAAGTCCTCGCCTTCCGCCTCTGGATGGAACCCTCTACGCTCAACTACAACGCCGATGCCGGCGGCTTCCACACCGCTCCTCTGCTGGGCCAGGCAGGAGCGGTTTCCGCCAGCTACCAGGTGCGCTGGCTGGAACAGATTCGCTCCTATGCGCTAGACATCGTCCAAGCCTCTCTCTTTTTCTTGCTGGCGGTGCTGGCCATCAGCCTCTCCATCTTCGACCGCTCCGACAAGGTCTACTACTGGATCGCAGCCGTCTACGCGATCACAGCCGCTGGCTTAGGAGTGCAGGCTGTCGGCTCCCTAGGCCAGTCCATCAGCACGTTTACTTACAACCTATTGATGGACGTTCTATTCATCCCGCTCATCCTCGCGGTCTGGGTGATGGTCTGGTGGGTCTGGTTCCAGTTGAAGCGACCAACCCGGTTACCGAAGGCGGTCGTTCTGCTCACGCTGCTCTACATGGCGGGCAACCTGCTCGGCGAAGAAATCGTCTTTGGCCTCGTCCCGCACCCGGTCGCGGTGAAGTTTCATCTGCTTTCGGCAGCGGTTCGGCTGGCCTTCCTCGCGCTTCTGGTGCTGATCGTCGTCCTCGGCGTTCGCAAGCACGGGCGCGAGGGATGGGTCGCTCTTCCCGCCGTCCTCATGCTCGGCGTGTCCAGGTTCCAGCATGAACTGGATGTCCTTCATATCAAGCGCAGTTGGTTTCCTTTCGGGATACAGGTCAACCTTGGTATTGTGGCGCAGCTTCTGCTGGTGTTCGCGCTCTTCGTCCTTCTGCTGCGCCGGATGTTCGTCTCGCTGCGCCTGCAGCGCGAGCAGGCGCTCGACATCAAGCAGGCCGCCGAGGTGCAGCAGGTCATCCTTCCCGAGTCCCGCACCGTCTACCCCAGCCTGCTCATCGAGACCGAGTACCGCGCTGCCCGCCAGGTCGGGGGCGACTTCTTCCAGATCATCCCGCACCCTGCGGACGGAAGCGACAAGACTGGCAGCACGCTCATCGTCGCCGGAGACGTGACCGGCAAGGGACTCCAGGCCGGCATGACCGTCGCCCTGCTCATCGGAGCCATCCGGAGCACTGCGGAACTGAACTCCGACCCTCTGATCGTCCTCGAAGCTCTCAACCGACGGCTTATCGGCCGCGAGTCCTCGCAAGCCACCTGCCTTGCGCTCAGCATCGCCGCCGACGGCTCCTGCACGCTCGCTAACGCCGGCCATCTGCCGCCTTATCTCAACGGCAAGCCGCTCGACATGGAAGGCGCTCTCCCGCTCGGCATGATCGACGGAGCGGAGTTCTCCGTCATGCACTTCAACCTCGCCGACGACGACAAGCTGGTCATGGTCTCCGACGGAATCCTCGAAGCCACAAACGAGAAGGGAGAGTTGTTCGGCTTCGACCGCGTCGCTGAACTGCTCCGGAACAACGGTGCGGTAAAAGCGCTTGCAGACGCAGCCCAGCTCTTCGGCCAGGAAGACGACATTAGCCTCGTCGCCGTCACTCGAACTGTCGGTGTGTGACAACCTGTGCCCGAAGCGGAGAGTTTCGCTTTCATGGCGCGGGCAACGTGGCGCGGCGTTGCCCTAATTCACTGTCTCCCGCGAAACGGCGTTCTAGGAAATCTCGAGCGGCAAACGCCTTCTGCATGGGGGTGGCGAGGGCAGGATCTATAGCGTCAGCGATGCTGAGAGTTGGCTTAGCTGGGCAGTAGGTGGAGGTAGCCCCACCGCTCGGGGACGTGCATGTTGATGATGCCTTGAGGGGTCCATACCCAGTTATCTTCCCTGGGTTTGCCGGTGGTCCACTCGACGCGGCTGAAGTTGATGCGCCAGTCGGAGCCTGATGTGGGGTCGGGGGTGGGAAGCCGGGTGGTGAACGATTGCCATGGGATGGCGAGCTCTATGGTCCAGCCGTGGTCGGTGTCGGTGGATTGGTTGAGGGTGCCCTGGACGTTGACGGCAGATTGAAGACCGGGGATGGCCCAGGAGTTGTCGGGCAGGCCACCTTCGCGGTAGGGCTTGTTGAGAAAGAGGTCCCAGCTGGTATTGAGGGCGTTGATCTCGAACTCAAAGTAGCCCGGGTTGGCGAGGGGAGGCTTGAGGAAGAGCTCGAAGTCGTTATCGTGGAAGATGACGGAGTCGTGCCGGGTCAGGGTGGCTTTGACATCGGGCTCTTCAAGCTCGGCGGCGATATAGAGGTTCGTGGCGTCGTAGAGAATTTTGGCGCGGGTTCGGAGACGAGGGAGTGGTTTGGCGGGGCCTTCGATGTCGACGAAATCGGTGGTCCAGGGGGCCTGGAGCCATGCTGGGTCGTCGAGCTTGCCGTCGATGCGTGGAGGATGTTCGGTGCGGTGGCAGGGGTAGGTCTTCGGTGGGTCCAAAACAGGCGCAATCGGGGCCTGGGACTGGAGGGCTGTGGCGAGGATCAGGATGGTGGTGAGAGTGGCGTGCATGTGCGGAGCCTGCTTGAAACGATCGTACCTTGAAGTTTGTTTGCGGAACTGAAGTTTCCGCTAACACCGACTTTGCGGGAGCAACTGCACAACGAATCATGGTGGAGTATTGAGTCAAGCGCCCCCGGAGCATTACTCGGAGTCGCCCTCTTCCTCTTCATGCCACTGGCTCAAGTCGTCTACAGGGCTGGGGAGTCGTCCTTCTAACCACTCGGTGCAGGTCGCGGGAGTGAAGTCCGAACTGACACATTCGATCACCCAGGAAAGGAAATCCTGCGGCCCTCCGTTCATGTACGGGGGTGGGGATACCGGCTTGAATATAGTTGGAAGCCTTTCCTCTAGGGACAGGTAATTGAGTACGAATCCAAACTCTTGCACCACGTTCCATGCCAGTGGATGGGTAATATCAATTGTGAACTTGGCCCACCATTCGCCCTTGGCTGAGACACCACAACCAATCGTTCCCGTAATCGATGGGACTTTGGATAGAAAGCCCAATAGAGGCTTGAAGATGTCATCTGTCATCGTTTGGGTAAGCTTATATCGTTGCCGTCAGTGTGCCGATCCTCGAAAACGGGGATATGGGAAACTCCAAGTCTGAGTCCCCGCCGTGCCTCCGATGGGTGAGTTGCTGAACCGATACCCCTTGCGCTATCTCTTCGCCGCAAGCCAGTTGCGGCGGTTTATAGTCACGAAAGCGATTCTTCGCGACCCTGCTCAGGTTTGCGACAAAACGATCCATTTTCGAAGCGCGGAAGTGCGGTGCTTGATGCGCCGGAGGAGATGTATGCTCCTTCGCCAACCACCGCCCGACGCCGTCCACGGCTGACGGAAGCCGAACCTCGCGTGGACTCCGGGAGAGACTTCGACGACGACTTTGCCGATGGCCTGCCCGAACGGGTTGAAGAGGCTCCGGCCAGTTCGCGCCGTCAGCGCGGGAGGCGGTTCCGCTTCAATGGCCGTCCCGTGCGCCTGCCGAAGACGCTTTGGGGACGGGTCTTCAGCGCTGCCGGAGTGCTGCTGTTCCTCGCGGTCGTGGCTGCGGGAATTCTCGCGGTTCGAAGCTTCTTTCTGCACGATCCCCGCTTCGTGATCGAGTCCTCTTCCGCCATCGAAAGCGTTGGCAATACGCATGTGACACGGGCGCAGCTACTCAGTGTCTTCGGCGAAGATGTCGAGCGCAACATCTTCAACGTTCCGTTGGCGGAGCGCCGCGTCCAACTGGAGCGGATGCCCTGGGTAGAGCATGCGACGGTGATGCGTCTGCTGCCCAACCACATTCGCATCCTGATCACGGAGCGGACACCAGTTGCGCTCGTTCGCCAAGGAACGCAGCTCAGCATGGTGGATGCGAATGGCGTGCTGCTGGATATCCCAGCCGATATGCCGAGCGATCCGCACTACTCGTTTCCTGTGATTACAGGAGGCATCGGGGCGGACGAGCCCCTCTCTACGCGGGCCGCTCGGATGAAGATCTTCGGCCAGTTCATGGGGGATCTCGACAGCGGCGGAGACCAAGTCTCGAAGAAGATCAGCGAGGTTGACCTCTCCAATCCTGAGGACGTGAAGGCGCTGCTCTTCGAGGGCTCAAACGACGTTCTCGTCCATTTTGGCGATTCGGACTTCCTCGATCGCTATCGCAAGTTCGATCAACACCTGGCGGAGTGGCGAACACAGTATCCAAAGCTCTCGTCGGTCGATATGCGCTACGACCGGCAGGTGGTGCTGGATATGCAGCCGGGCAGCGAGGTGCCGATCAAGGCGGCGACTACGCCTGTAGTTGAGCAGGGCGGAAAGGCAGCTGCAAAGCCGGTTAGCAAGTTAGCGAGTCAGCCGGTAGCGAAGACCGTAGTGAAGGTCCCGGGTGTTGCACCGCACAAGCCGATCTTGCCTGTCGCGAAAGCAGCGGCGCAGCATCCTGTGAAGCCCGCCACAAAGGCACCTGGGAAGGCTCCCGCCAAGCCGTTGACGCAGGGCAAGAAGTCAGCGAAACCGGCTGCCGAAGAGTGGCACATGGTCGTGGTTAAGCCGCATACTAAGGCTGCGGCGTCGCTTGCAGCGAAGGCGAAGCCGACGCACTCTCCTCAAGCGAGCCGGCAGTGACCCAGAAGCCTGACAGTCTCATCACGGTGCTCGACGCCGGGAGTTCGAAGTCGGTGGTGCTGGTGGCGGAGCTTCATGACGGCGTGCTGCGCTACCGCGGTCACGGCATCGAGGTCTCGCGCGGAATGCGCAAGGGGCTGATCTCGAAGCTTGAGCCTGCAGCCGAGGCGATTAATAAGGCTGCCTTGACAGCAGAGCGGCTGACCAAGGCGGGCATCGAGAGCTGCGTGGTGGGCATCGGCGGAACCCATGTGAAGGGGATCAACAGCCGGGGCGGCATCAGCATGGGCAGCCGGATGAAGGAGATCACGCGCGAGGAGGTTCGCGCCTGCGTCGATCGTGCGCGATCAATTGCGCTGCCACCCGATCGCGAGGTGCTGCATCTGCTGCCGCAGGAGTTCATCCTGGATGACCAGGAGGGGATTCACGATCCGATCGGGATGGTCGGCAACAAGCTTGAGGTGAACCTTCATCTTTCGACCTGCTCGGGAGGGATCGCGCAGTCGGTGGTGACGTGCGCGAACCGCGCCGGGCTCGAGGTGATCGACACGGTGTATGAAGGCATCGCTGCGGCAGAGGCGGTGCTCTCTGCCGACGAGCGGGAGCTTGGCGTGTGCATCGCGGATATCGGTGCGAGCACGACGGAGCTTGCGGTTTTTTTCGAGGGTTCGATCGCGCATACGGCCGTGCTTCCGATTGGCGGCGACCACTTTACGAACGACCTCGCGGTCGGGCTGCATATCTCGGTCGAAGAGGCCGAGTATCTGAAGAAGACCTTTGGCAACTGCGTGGTGACGGCGGTGCCACAGTTAAACGAGATTGAGATTGGCGGCAACGTCGCGGACCCGAACGCGCATCCCGCGCGGATGGTGCGGCAGCGCTTCCTGGCGGAGATTCTGGAGCCACGGGCGCGCGAACTGTTTACGATGCTCCGCGACAACTTGCGCCAGGGCGGCGTGCTGGAGGCGCTGGGCGCGGGTCTGGTGCTGACGGGCGGCGGCGCGAATCTGCAGGGTTTGCAGGACAATGCGGAGAGCCTGCTGCGGGTCTCATCGCGAATAGGCCGCCCGGTGCCGCTATCGAGAATGCCGGAGGAGTTGGTGCGGCCCGAATTTTCGGTCGCCATCGGAATGCTGCTTTACACGCATCGGACACAGGTGCGGCGAGCGAACGAAGAGCAAGGATTGAAGTCGAAGTTGAAGTCTATTTTTGGCGGGAGTTTTTAGCAGAGGCCGATTCTGTAGTCCGCAGTCCTTCCCCCGCAGGTGTCCCAATTTCGAACATCCTTTGGTTCAAGTACGCGCAAATACCCGGCTTTCTTCTTCCCACGGTGGGAGAATGAGCTTGTCGAATTAAGAAATCAGCATTCAGGCAGTTCAAGGCAGCAAGGAGTTTCCGATGACCATTCAAGCCGAAGATCCCCTCCGCATTCAGTATCACGAAGATCCTCCGCATGGCGCACGCATCAAGGTGATTGGTGTCGGCGGCGGCGGCAACAATGCCGTCAATCGCATGATCGCAGCCGGGGTGGAGGGCGTTGAGTTCATCACAGCCAACACCGACGTGCAGGCGCTGAAGGCTTCGAACGCTCCCATCAAGCTGCAGCTTGGGGTGAAGTTGACGAGCGGCCTGGGCGCGGGTGCGAATCCGGATGTAGGCCGGCGTGCGGCGCTCGAAGACTCGGAGAAGATCATCGAGGCGCTTGAGGGTGCGGACATGGTCTTCGTCACCGCTGGACTGGGCGGCGGCACGGGAACGGGCGCGGCTCCGGTGATCGCATCGCTGGCAAGTGAGATGGGAGCGCTGACGGTTGCGGTCGTGACGCGGCCTTTTGGCTTTGAAGGCAAGCGGCGGATGGCGCAGGCGGAGCGCGGCCTGCAGGAGCTGTTGGAGGCGGTCGACACGCTGATCGTGATCCCGAACGAGAAGCTGCTGGCGGTCGCGAAGGACGCGGGATTCTTTGAGAGCTTCCAGATCGCCGACGACGTGCTGCGCCAAGCGGTGCAGGGGATCTCGGACATCATTACGATTCCTGGCGTCATCAATCGCGATTTTGCCGACGTGAAGACGACGATGGCGGGCATGGGCTATGCAGTGATGGGTACGGCGTCGCGTTCGGGCGAGACTCGCGCGAAGGACGCTGCTGCGGCCGCGATGGCTTCGCCGCTGCTTGAGGCTGGGGCGATCGATGGGGCGCGCGGCATCCTGATCAACGTGACCGGATCGAGCTCGCTGAAGCTGAGCGAGGTGAACGAGGCTTCGACCATCATCCAGTCCGCAGCGCATGAAGACGCGAACATTATCTTCGGCGCGGTGCTCGACGAGCGGCTGGGCGACGAGGTGAAGATTACCGTCATCGCGACGGGTTTCCGCGAGATGCCGCACGCGAGGCCGGCTGCGCCGGTGTCCGCGTCGGAGCCGGTGCCAATCGCCGCCGCTGCCCCCAAAGCGCCGGTTCTCCCGGAGCCGGTTCCAGTGGTGGAGGCTGCGGTTCCGCCGCCAATCCCGGTAGCTCCCCCGGTTGCGGTCGCTCCGGCAGCAGAGCCAACGCCCGTGGTCGAAGAGCAGCGATTCTTCCGGCCGGAGCGGCGTGAGCGCATGCTCGCCGATGCCGCGCTGCCCACAATCCGCCATGATGAGGTTCCTGTGCAGCCACGGGCTGTGAGTGGGATTTCAAGTGTGCGTGCAGCAGCGGAACGTTTCGCCGCAGAACATGCCGCATCCGCAGCTCCGGCAGTTCCACCCGCTCCGGCTGCTGTCGCACCTCCTCCGCCCGCGGCTACGGTACCTGCTGCGCCTGTTGCCCAGCCTCCAGCACCCGTCGCTGTAACTCCCGTTGCTCCCCCCCCGCCGACTTTTTCGGTGACGGCCTTCGCCGTGCCGACTCCAGTTCCTGAACCAATACCCGCATCAGTTCCAGCGGCGATAGAGCCCGTGGTCGCCGCGCCTGCGGTGGTCGCTCCGCCAACGGTTACCTCGGAGGCCGAGGAGCCGGATTTCCGAGTATCCGTGGTGTCGGCGGCGATGGCCGAGACGCATCGCTGGGCCCCGGCAGTCTTTGCCGCAGCTCCCCAGGTCGGAGCAGCTCCGGATGAGACAACCCCGGTCGCGACACCGGTCGCAGCTCCAGTTACAGCCCAGGTGCCAAGAGAGCCTGTGGCGGCTTCTTCGCTGACCACCTCGGCGGCCGAGGTAACGCCCCGGCCACGAGCAGTAACTCCCCCGGTCGCGCCCGAGCCCGAGCTTCGTTCCGTTCCGGCTTCCATCTTCGACGACGAGTTCTTCCGCTCGCCGGCCCCTGCGCGGCAGGAAGAACGGGTTGAGGAGCCGAGACCTGTCTCCTCCTTCTTGAGCAGCCCGGCGTTCCGAACCTCGACCCCGCCAACTCCACGTCCGAGTGAGGCAAGCGGTTACGAGCTCGCCGCAGGTCATGAACGGCCCGCTCCACCTCTGCGGCCACAGTACGTCGAAGCGCAGCCCATCGAGCGCCCGGTTGAGCGCCTTGTCGAACGTCATATTGAACCTGAGATTGAGGCACCGGTTGCGCCCGAAAGGCCCAGGCAAGAGGCCCCTGCGCGCAGTTCCTTCTTCTTTGGCAGAAAGCCTGCCCCGGTCGAAACGATAGAGACTGCCGATTCGGATGAGCTTGATATTCCAGCATTTCTGCGTCGCGGGCGTTGACGAGCAGGTTGCGCAAACGATGGTGTTCTTCTATCCACTGACGCTGGCGAGAGTCAAAGGGAAGGGGCTTCAAAACGGGCAAGTGGCTGGGCAGATATCCCCCAGAAGAAGAATGGCCGTGCCGCGCGGGATGAACGTAAGATTAAAGTGTGATCACTCCCTGCAAGGTTTGGGTGGCATCCACCGTGCAGACATGGCGTCTGGTGTCAAAAGAGGAGTCAATCTTGGTTAAGTCTTCCCGATTTGTTGCTTTTTGTCTGTTTGTGCTCGCCTTGGTGATCGGACGTGAAACCGCCTTTGCGAAGGTGGTTCATCACCCACACGCGGTTGCGAAGACGAAGGGCCATGTGGCCGCGACGAAGACCTCCCATCGGGTGGCACGCGCTTCAACCGCAAAGGCCGCCACGGCCAAGGTTGCGGTTGTTCGCTCTGGTCGCCGTGGGGCAGTGAAGACTAAACTCGCTGTCCGGCGCACACGCTATACCGAGCGTTTTACCGGTAACTCCTTTGCTGACATCGACAACCTAACGCTCGGGGATGTGACCCAGGGAGAAGATCCGGTGGTCCGGGCGGCAGCGATTGAAGCTCTAGGCAACATGAATGGGACAGCGCTGGCGATCGATCCTTCGAGTGGTCGGATCCTAGCGATGGTGAACCAGAAGCTGGCACTCTCGCCCGGCGCGGAACCCTGTTCGACGATCAAGCTTTCGGTCGCGCTTGCGGCGCTTGAAGAGGGAATAGTGACCCGCGACACGCCGGTGAATCTCGGCGGTCACTATCATCTGACGCTGACCGAGGCGCTGGCGCACTCGAACAACCTTTATTTTGAGACACTTGGCCGCTCGCTTGGCTTCGAGCGGGTGAAGCACTACGCGAACCAGTTCGGCCTGGGCGAGCTCGCTGGTTACAACATTCAAGGCGAGCAGCTTGGCACCTATCCCGACCACGAACTTCCTGCCTCGGCAGGCGGCGTGGGCCGGATGTGCAGCTTCGGAGAGAGTGTCTCCATGACCCCGCTGCAACTTGGAGCGATGGTGGCGGCGATCGCCAACGGCGGCACGCTCTACTATCTGCAGCACCCGCAGACGCCAGAAGATATTGCAAGTTTCAACCCGAAGGTGAAGCGGATTCTCGACATCGCTCCTCTGCTGCCGGATATGCACGTCGGGATGGCGGCGGCGGTCCAGTATGGGACAGCGCGGTCGCTGAAGGCGAACTTCACCGAGTTTCCCGTGATGGGGAAGACAGGGACGTGCTCGAATAACGGCGTGCGTTATGGCTGGTTTGGTTCGTTCGCTGATACACCGACGGGACGTATCGTTACGGTGATCTTCCTTGAAGGCGGTCGGCCAACCTTCGGCCCCAAGGCGGCGGAGCTGACAGGTCAGTTCTATCGCGGAATGTGGGAGCGCGCTTACTTCCAGCCGAAGGTACAGGCTGTCACGGACACTACCACCGGCACCCGCTAAAGCGGCGAACTCCCGTACTCTTACATCAGAGAGTTATGGGAAAATACGAGATATTGACTGCGGCCGATATGGCTGAGACTGACCGGCGGACGATCGTCGAGTGCGATATCACGATGTCCACGCTGATGGGGAACGCGGGCACTGCCGTAGCGCGGTTCATCGAACGAAGCTATCCCGAAGCGAGTCGGCTGCTGTTTTTGTGCGGCAAGGGCAATAACGGCGGCGACGGGATTGTTGCTGCGAAGGTGCTTGCGGTGACGGGGCATCGTGAGATTACGATTGCGATTTTGGGCGAGGTCTCCGACCTGAAGGAGACGCCGACTGCGGAGCTACGGGCGCTGATGGCTGCTGCTCCTCACGTGACGGTTGTGGGCATGAAGGAAGGTTCGCTTCCGGAGGCTGAGAGCTTCGACCTTATCGTCGATGCGATTGTGGGCACGGGATTCAAGCCGCCGCTGAAGGGATTGGGAGCAGAGATTCGCGACCGCGTTGCTTTGCTGCGGACGCCTGTCGTCGCGGTTGACCTTCCCTCCGGCTGGGATGCGGACTCGACAGAGCAGAAGTCGCCTGATGCGTTTCGGGCGGATGCGGTGGTGACGTTTACCGCGCCGAAGCTCGCGCATGTCTTTGGTGCGCTGACGCGAGGGAACGTCTTCGGGCCGGTGGTGGTGGCGGGGATTGGATCGCCGGATGCGGTCATTGCCAGTTCAGGCAATCTGCACTGGGGCGGAGCTTCCAAGACGATCGCGGAGATGCCCAGGAACGTCAACTCGAATAAGGGCAAGTTTGGACATGTCTTGCTGGTGGGTGGGTCGTATGGAACGGCGGGCGCGCCTTCGATGTCTGCACTCGCGGCAATGCGGACCGGGGCCGGACTAGTGACGGCTGCGGTGCCGGATAGCATTGTGAATCTCGTTGCCCAGATTGCTCCGGAGTTGATGATTGCGCCGCTGACGCAAGGCGACGAGGGGGCGGTTGACCTGAGGAACCTCGACCGGCTTGATGTGTTGATGAAACGCATCTCGGTGGTCGCTATTGGGCCGGGGCTTTCGACCAAGGGTGAGGCTTCGGAGTTTGCGCGGCAGCTTGTGGCGAAGACGACGGTGCCGATGGTGATCGACGCCGATGCTTTGAACGCCTTTGACGTGACTCGCACCCATTTTCTTGATGGCGTTGGCCGCACCATCGTGCTGACACCGCATCCGGGAGAGTTTGCGCGGCTAACCGGGCTGACGGTGAAGGAGGTTGAGGCTGACCGCATCAACCTTGCGCGAGCCTTCGCGACGAAGCACCAAGTCACGCTAGTGTTGAAGGGATGGCGGACGTTGATCGCACATCCGGATGGCAGTATTGCGGTGAACACGACCGGAAATCCGTCGATGGCGAAGGGTGGGAGCGGCGATATCCTTACGGGCATCGTCGCCGCGATGCTGGCGCAGTTCCCGGATAATATTGCCGAGGCAGTGGAAGCGGCAGTGTATCTGCATGGGCTTGCTGGCGACTTCGCGGCCCATGCCATGGATGAACACACGGTGTTGGCGACGGACACGGTCGCGAATCTTTCGGACGCATTTCGCTATCGGACGCGTGATGAGGACGGATTTACCTGGATTACGGGATTGAACAAGAGATGATTGACGCAAAGCACGAGAAGCGGTTTAAGACACGGTCTGTGAATGGGACTATGGCAATTGCGGAGCGCGTGGCGGAGATCCTGATGCCGACGCCTCGGCTGGTGATCCTGCGTGGGGAGATGGGCGCGGGGAAGACGACGCTGGTGAAGGGGATCGCGGCAGCGCTTGGAGCGGCTGACCCTGAGGAGGTCACCAGTCCGACATTCACGCTGGTGCATGAGTATCAGGGTACGAAGGTGAAGATCTATCACCTCGATCTCTACCGGCTGGAGACGGAGCGAGAGCTGGCGACGCTGGGCATTGAGGAGATGATCGCGGAGCCGGACGCTCTGGTGCTGGTGGAGTGGGGTGAGAAGTTTCCGCGCGTGGTGGAGATGGCGAACGGTGAAGTGGCGATGGAGAACCTTGGCGGCGACGAACGGCTTATGGTGATCGGAGTTAAGTAAGTAAAAGCCCGCTATGCGCGGGGCGGTCACTTCGTGACGTGTATTGGACTTCGCATGGCCCTCCCTTTGGTCGGGATGAAGATATTGCGACCGAAAGGAGCACCACGCAAAGCGGTATACAAGTCACGAAGTGACCGCCGCCCGCGCAGGGCGCCTTAAGCAGCTCTTGCCGTAGTTCCACGCCCAACATAGCGATAGATGGCGCACTCTTCATCGCCAGTCGATCCATAATCGCGCTGCTGAGCGATGGCTTCGAGATCGGCGGCGTGGTCTTCCGCGGACATCGCGACCTTGCCGAACCAGAGCCGCGTGAACGCCGGGTTGCGGTCGAAGACGGAGGCGCACTCGGCGTTGACGTAGAGGATGTCGAGGTCGCCGGGACGGTGAGCGAACTGGCTTTCCATTCGAGTAAGAAGCTTGCGCATCAGGGGAGCTTCAAAGGGGTGGAACATGAAGGCGATGCAGGGCGTTCGCGGGAAGTCAAACTCGAGCGCGTCCTGTTCGACGAGGCGGACGGGAGCGTGAGGTAATGCGGTAGGATCGGCGGCGTGGGTGTCGATCCAGTGGTCGACGTTGCGCTGCGCGATGTCGGCCATGGAGGGGTTGAGCTCGATGCCGATGACCTGGCGAAAGGGAAGTTCGCTGGCCACGAGAATAGCTCGGCCCTTGCCTGCGCCGATGTCGATGAAACTGTAGCGCTCGATGGGATGCGCAGGAGCTGTGTCGAGCCAGAGCTCGACGAGGCTGCGCAGGATGGATGGCGCGACGCCGTAGTAGGCGGTGACGTGCTTGTCGCTGCTGTGGCCGGTGATGAGGTCGCCGGCGGGGATGAGGCCGCTGGTCTCGACGCCGTGCATGGAGTCGAAAGGATGGATTGGGTCGGGCGCGCTCTTTCGCTTCGCCACTAGGCCGCCCTCAAGGTTCGATGCCCAGAAGCTTGCGGCCTTCGGGGGAGATGCGTGCGGGGCTCCATGCCGGCTCCCAAACGAGGTCGACCGAGGTCTGGCTAACGGTCTCGAAGGCGCTGAGGCGGCCTTCGATCTGCGCGATGATCTGGGTGTGGGCGGGGCAGCCCTTTGATGTGAGGGTCAGGCTGATGTGAATCTTGTGGCGTGGAGGAACGCCGGGGATGCCCGCGCCGGGAGCGTCGGGATCAGGCGCGACGGCGACGCTGTAGACAAGGCCGAGGTCGACGATGTTGCAGGGGACTTCGGGGTCGTAGCAGTCGCGGAGGGCGTCGCGGATGGAGTCTTCTGTGATCTTTTGATTCATCGCAGATTAGTTCGTTCTCTCAACAAGATATTGCGCGATTGCCTTGAGGCCATCGGCGGCTGCGCCGAAGGGTTCAAGTTCGGCGAAGGCATCGGCGATGAGAGTCTTTGCGTCTTCGTTCGAGCGCTCGATGCCGTAGACGGCGGGCCAGGTGGCTTTGACGGTTGCGGTGTCCTTGCCGGCGGTCTTGCCGAGTTGCGCGGAGTCCTGCGTCATGTCGAGGACGTCGTCGACGATCTGGAAGGCGAGTCCTGCCTTTTCGCCGAAGGAGCGCAGCCGCCCGATGGTGTCGGACGATGCGGTCGATTCGGTTGAAGCGGAGCCCGCGCCGTAGAGGCCGCCAGCGACGATGCTGACGGCGATGAGAGCGCCGGTTTTGGCGCGGTGGATGGCTTCGACGAGCTCCGCCGTCGGCGTGTGGCCTTCGCCTTCGATGTCCATGACCTGGCCGCCGATCATTCCCGGGGGAAGTCCGGTCTGGATGTCACCGACCGTGCCCACGCCGGTGGAGACGGCGGCTGCGATCTCGCGCAGGATGGCGACGGTCGTTGCTGGCGGCGGGCGGAGGTTGCCGATTGTCTGGAAGGCGAGTGTCTGAAGGGCGTCGCCTGCGAGGATGGCTGTGGCCTCTCCGAAGGCGACGTGGCAGGTCGGCTGGCCGCGACGGAGAACATCGTCGTCGAGCGCCGGCAGGTCATCGTGGATGAGCGAGTAGGTGTGCAGCATCTCCAACGCCGCGCCTAGCTCGGCTACGCCTTCAGGGATCGCGTCTATGAGAGCGGGATTGGAATGGGCTGCCACCATACGGGCTGCTTCCATGCAAAGGATGGGCCTAAGACGCTTGCCGCCGGCGAAGACGCTATGGCGCATGGCGCGATGGATGGAGTGGGGAAGGACATCCGTACCAGGCAGCAGGTGTTCCAGGGCGGCGTCGGTGGAGGCGGCACCGGAACGTAAAAGAGATTGAACAATCGAATTCATCAATCTCCGATGATACGCGAGGGGCTATGGACTCGGCTCGGAGGCAGAGATGCGTCGACGGCGCGCGGCGATGGCGATTGCCGCGCAGAGTGCGACGAGGGTGATGCCGTCGCCGAGTTTGCGGTCGAGAGTCATCGCGTAGGAGATGGCAATATCGGATCGGCCTGCTTTGATCGGAACCGCGATGAGACCGTCGGCACGGTCGACTCGTTGCGTGCTGACGTTGCCGTTTATCCGGATCAGCCATGCGGGAAAAACACGCAGGTTCAGGACGACTACGGCGTCGCGAGGTGTGGTAATCGCGAAATTCATCGGCGACGTGCCTTCTCGTTCTCCCCGGGCTGACGGAAGGCCATTGCCGTCTTCGGTTAGCCAATAGGGAGGATTGACGTGGGAGAGGGCTTCGTTGTCGGCGTTGGTGGGGGTGTACTCATCGGTTGGGTCGGTACCCATGTGGGTGCGAAAGACCGCGAGTCGGGCGGCGACGTTGTCTTCGTCGTCGCATGACTGAGTGAAGGCTTTCGCAGCAGGCCACATGACGCAGGGAAGTACGATGACGGCGAAGATGCCGAGCCACAGGCTTTGAACGCTGACGCGCGCAAGAAGCAGAGCAAGTCCGGAGCAGAGGATCGCAGCGAGCACGGCTGTGAGTCGCCAGGGGAACTGCAGGAAGGTCATCTCCGGCGCGATACGCCAGAAGATGGCGCTGGCTGGTATCAGCAGAACTCCGATGAGAATGCCCAGAATGCTAAGGGAGATCGCATGGCGGCGCGTGTCCGGCGACGCATTCGCTCGCGTGGGGCGTACGAGGAGCGTGGCGAGGATGACTAACGCTGCGGCGAGGATGGCGACAGCGATGAGCGAGGCTGTGTGCAGGACTTCGTCGTGCAGAGCGTCAGTGGTGTGGTGGAAGAGGAAGTTGTCTTCGATCCTCATGCCTTCGATGGTGGCCATGGCGATCTGCACCCAGCGGCGTTCATCGGCCGCGGGCAGGATATAGAAGGCGGCGAGGCCGAGGCCGAGGGCGAGCCCGGCAAAGATTCGCAGCGCGAGAGCGCTAGTAGCCTTGAGTCGCGAATCGCTGCGGTCGTCGAGCCACTGCCAGAGCATGCGAAGCACAGCCAGCACGGCGAGCGCATAGCAGCCCATCACGGCGGCGGGAGCGTTGGTCAACCATAGGAGAGCTACGGGTACGGCGATGCGGAGGGGCGTGATGCGATCGCGCAGGATAGCGGAGAGCAGCAATGGTATCCACGCGGCGGCGAGGAGTTCGGCATACGCTGTGCGCTCGTACGCGGTGAAGAGCATGTAAGGATTCGCGAGATAGACCAGCGATGCGATGAGGGCTGCGTGCTCGCTGACTTTGAGAGTTCGCGCGAGAGAGTACATGGCAAAGCCGGATGCGGTGAGGGCGATCCACGTGTAGTTGATGGGAGCCGTGGACCAGCGCATCAGGCCGAGGATTGCGCCGAGCGACCACGATATCGGCGGGTAGAAGACGAAGCGCGGTTCACCCGCGTTCCATGCGGGAGAGAACGCCCAGGAGGGATGCAGGTTGCCCCGTTTGAACTGCGACGCGGCTTCCATCCAGCTGACAAGGTGGAAGTCGAAGTCGTGGCCGCAGGAGCAGCCGTGCAGGATGAGCGGAAGGACGGCGAGGAACGCTGCGGTGGGGATCAGGTAAAAGACGAGTGGGATCGGGCCGCGGCGCATGAGTCAAAGGGTATCGCAGTCTTGGGCGGTTCTTACACGCATGCCATGGGACGCCAGGGTTGCGGTGGCAGTTCCACATGGATGGTGTCGCTGGGCCGCACCACGCCGCCCGCGACGACGATGCCCATGATGCCTGCCTTCATACGCGGCTTACTGCCGGGCACTCGCTCGATCACTGCCTGCATCAGGCCGGGCCGTAGATCGTTCATCTGAACGCAGGGGTTGCGGAGACCGGTGACCTCGACGACCGCGTCATTGCCGATCTTCAGGTGCGCGCCGGTTGGCAGGCCTAGCAGGTCGAGGCCGGAGGTGGTGATGTTCTCGCCCATATCTCCGGCGGCGATGACGATGCCTTTCGAGGCGAGTTCCTCGAACAGCTCTGAGTGGATGAGGTGCACCTGGCAGAGGTTAGGCCGCGTCGGATCTTTTCTTAGGTGGTAACGATGCTTTACCAGAGCGCCGCAGTGCGCATCGCCTTCAACGCCGAGGCCGGTCAGGAGAGCGATCCGGTCCACGCCCTGCTTGCTGAAGGTGTGTTTGCCACTAAGGCTTACTGAGACTACGCAGGACATCCGATTTACGGCACCAGCGTCAGCGTGTGTGCTGTCGCTGCGGAAGTTGCCGCCTGCGAGAACGGCATCGGCAAGGTCGTGCCGTGGTACCAGCCAGGCCACTGGTCCATAAACCATGGGCTCTCAGGATTGGGAGATTCGCCGAGCACGACGTTCAGGGTGGAGTGGTCGAGATCGCCGAAGTCGACCGTCAGGCGCTCGGATGGCCCGAACTTGCGGCCTACCTGTTTGATCGTCGAGCTATCGCCGCTCTGCGGCTGCACGCCCGTGCCGACAGGCATGCCGAGGACCAGGCGAAGCGCAGGGGACTGCGAAAGGATGGGGTGCTCTATATCGACGGGACGGACATTGCCGTAGTGCCACTTCTCGAGGTCCGAGGGGGCCTTGGCGTCGGCCAGGCCCTTTTCGACGGCGGCGGTGAGCAGGGCATTCCAGTCCGCGTACTTTGCGGGAAGCCAGCGCGCGGGCTGGTGGACGATGATCTGTTCCTCTGCGTATAAGCTCTCACCCCAGCTATAGAGATTGACTGGGTTGTCTTTGCCCAGGCTAAGGGCCACGTCATCTGTGATGCCGAGCTTTGAGCCGAGGACAAGCCGCAGGAAGGCGCGGCGTGCGCTGTCGGTGATGGCGGCGGCGGAGCTGTCGATGGCCACGGTGCCATCCCAGATGCGGAGGATGTCGGCGGCTTTATGCAGGCGCTTGGCCCGGGCGGCGTCGTGATTTGCGTCGACGTTGGCGTGGTCGATGGCGTAGGCGAGACGCTGGGCGACGACCTTATCGAAATCGGAGTAGACGTCGGTCTGAAGGATAAGCATGTCCGCAGGAACAAGGCCGGACTTCGCCTGCAGGACCTTCCAGATGCGTTCGT
Source organism: Granulicella aggregans (assembly GCF_014203275.1). GTDB lineage: Bacteria > Acidobacteriota > Terriglobia > Terriglobales > Acidobacteriaceae > Edaphobacter. The sequence goes on along the minus strand of NZ_JACHIP010000001.1, from coordinate 474,411 downwards.
TGCGGTACGGCTCGGCCCAGTCGAGGGTGAGGGGGAATGGATAACCATCCGGGGTAACGCGGGAGTTTGCCGTGGCGACGATGCCGCCGGGGGGATCGTAAGACTGCGGCATAGCGTCGAAGGGGATGTAGCCGGCCCATTCGCCGAGGAGGTCGCGGCCGTCGGTGGGAACCGGGCTTAGCAGCGTAGGAGTAGTCATGGAGCCGCGCACCGGTACGCGACCGATGGCGTGATAGCCGATGTGGCCCTGGTCGTCGGCGTACTGCAAGTTCTGCGCTGGACCGCCAAAGAGTGAGGTGGCGGCACACAGGCTCTTCCAGTCGCTGGCGGAGTTGATCGCATAGAAGGGCGAGGTGACGTTGGCGGGATCATAGAGGGTCCAGCGCAGGGCGACGGACCGCTTATCGTGCGGATAGATGGGCGAGAGGATGGGCGTTGCTACGTTGCCGTGCTGGGTCAGCGAGACATCGAGGTCGATGTCCTTGCCGCCCTTTACCTTGATGACTTCGGACTGGTGCAGCAGAGGATGCCAGCTTCCGTCGGCAGCCTGGAACTCCGCGCTCGAGCCGGTGCCGCGAGTCTGTTCCACGTAGAGGTCCTGCACCTTCGCGCCGAGGTTGGTGAACCCCCAGGCGATGTGCTGGTTGTGGCCGACGATGACGAAGGGCGTTCCGGGGAGGGTGACGCCGGAGACGTGGAAGCTGCCCGATTCGAGGCTGGCCATGTACCAGATGCCAGGGACGTTGTGTGAGAGGTGCATGTCGCTCGAGAGCAGCGGCTTGCCGGAGGCGGTCTTTGCTCCGGAGACGGCCCATCCGTTCGAGCCAGAGATGCAACCCTCGCAGGCGTAACGGGCGGACACCTGGGCGAGCGTGGCCTTCGCGTGTTGAAGGTCGCGGAGGTGGTCTTCGAATTGTTTTGGGAAGTTCAGCTTGCTTTGCGACTCGTCGAGCGGGACCTGCTCGATCTCGGGCTGCGGGGCAGTGAGATCGACGGTGGGCTGACCGACGGGATGGTCGCGCCAGGAACCGACAGGGTAGAGGTCGGCAAGGAGGTCAGGCGAAAGCTTTGCCGAAAGGGCTTCGCGGTCAAGTTCATCGGGGAAGGTGGTGGTGAGGTCCTGGAACATCGCGATGCCGACGAGCAGGGAGTCGCGCGGCGTCCAGGGTTCGGGCGTGTAACGGAGTATCTTGAACTCGATTGGGAGGTGATCGTGCTGGGCGGCGATGGAGGCATTGACGCCGCTGGCATAGATGTCGAGCCAGTGTTTCTGGTCTGCGGGAAGGACGGCGAGGGCGCGGTCGGCGGCGGCGCGAAGTTGCAGGGTTCGCTGCATGGTGTCGTGCTCGACGAGGCCGCTGCCGAGGATCTCGGCGAGGGTGCCGCCGGCGTGGCGGCGCAGAGCGTCCATCTGCCAGAGGCGGTCGCTGGCGGTGATGTAGGCCTGGGCGAAGACGAGGTCTTCGACGGTGGCGGCGGTGATGTGGGGGACGCCGTGGGCGTCGCGCGCCACGGTGACAGGCGCGGAGAGGCCGGTGACGGCAAGCTGGCCGTCGACCTGCGGGAGGCTGTCGTGCAGTGCGGCCTGCATCCAGTGACGCCCGTAGAAGAAGCCGCAGACTCCAAGGATCACGAGGAGAATGAGGAGGACGGCGAAGCCTGTGAGCCAGAGCTTCGCGCGGCGGGGCTTGCGCGGCGAGATTCTGTTGGAGGCAGGAAGGTCTTGAGCGCGTGAGTTGGAGTCCATGGGCTTAGCCAAAGTCTATATGGCTGTCGTCTGGATTGGACTAGGCAAGGCGAAATGCTGGGTCTCTCCACTGCGCCTCCCGCGATAAGACTGCGAGAGGCTTCGGTCGAGATGACGGATCTATGGGGCCGAGGTTGCGGGTTCAGTGGAGAGAGCTGCTGAGGCGGATGCCCGCTGTGATGGAAGCGTCAGGAAGACGGCGCCGGTGACGACCACAAGCAACGGCAGGATAAAGATGCTGCCCTCCGGGCCGGTCGCTCCGCCACTCATAAGGACCTTGCCGACCGGGTGGCTTGCGAACAGATGGCCCTCCACTATGGTGCCGCTGTCGGCCACGCCGAAGAGGAAGGACTGCGCCCAGTCCCACGAGGCATGGAAGCCGAGCGCCCACCATAGCGAACCCGTACGCCAGAGTGTGAGGCAGAAGATCAGGCCAATGAGCCCGGCGGAGAGCAGGCCGATGGGCGATTCCCCAGGATTATTGCCATGCCCGAGGCCGAAGACGAAGGAGAGGATCACGGCGGCGGTTCCGAAGCCCAGAGCCTCGCCATGAGTAGTGTCGAAGAGCATGTTGTAAATCGAAGCCAGACCGCGTGAGAGCGTGATCTGGAGATAGCCGCGCAGAAGGTACTCCTCAAAGAGGCCAACAAGCAGGAAGCCCAGCGCCCAGATCGCGCCATCCCGCAGGATGGTCGGCCCCTGCAGCAGCCGGCCATCGAAGACGAGCAGGCCTGCCTTCCAGAGCGCGCCGACGAGTATCGAGAGGAAGACCGCTCCCCACGCCAGCCCGGCGAGGAAGGGAACGACCTTGCGGCTGCCGCCGAAGCCGTAAGTGCCGACGGGGCGGCTCTCTACCCGGCCCATGATCCAGGTAGCGATCGCGACCAGCGAGAACGAGATTCCCTCGGTGATCAGCGACGATTCGGCGCTCTGCGGGACGACCGTGCCGCTATGCGGGGCGGCTGCCTTTGCAGGGTGATGGAACTTGTGGACGATGGCACCTGTGGTCGCCGAGAGTCCGATGATCAAAGCGATGAAGAGCAGAAGTCCCCAGCCCGGACGCAGTCCCGAGGGGCCGAACAGAATCTGGTGCCAGATGGGGCGGTGCAGTGGTTCGGGCGCAGTAAATGCGTCGCCGGAAGCCACTTCGGTCTGTTCCTGGACGGGCATAATGGGGGCAGCATTGCTGTCTTGCAGGATGACTTCTTCGCTCAAGGTCTTCTCTTCCTTATGATGATGGGAGTGTATACGCATCCCGGCTTGCAACCGTTCACTCGGGCTGGAGGATGTGAGATGGGAAGGAAGACATTTTGAATTGCCAGGTTTTCTATCACGATCATTGCTTCGACGGAGCCTGCTCCGCGTCGCTCTTCACGCGCTTCCATCGTGAGTGCATCCGCACCGTTGACAGCTTCTCCTACCAAGGGCTGGTTCACAAGGCGAACGGCGTGGTGAGCGAAGACGAGTTCACGGGCGATGAGAACGCGATCGTCGACTTCAAGTACGCGCCTTCGCCGAAGCTGACGTGGTGGTTTGACCATCACCAGAGCGCGTTTCTCACGCCGGAGTACAAAGCTCACTTTGAAGCAGGGCAGGCCGATGGATCGCAGAAGATGCGGCAGTTCTTCGATCCCAACTATGTGTCCTGTACCGGGTTTATCGCGCATATTGCGTCGACTAATTTCGGATTCGATATCGCTCCGCTCAAGGAGTTGATCTACTGGGCGAACATCGTCGACGGGGCGAAGTACGAGAGCGCGCAGTCTGCGGTCGAGATGGCGGAGCCGGCGATGAAATTGACCTTGGTGATTGAGAGCTCGCCTGATGAGACGATCATCCCCAAACTGATTCCGCTGCTGACTCAGTTGCCATTGCAGCAGATTGTCGACATGCCATTTATGCAGGAAGCGTTAGGACCTCTGATGCAGCAGCATCTGGGTGCGATCGATCTGATTCGCGATCGTGCGACTGTTGAGAAGAGCGTGTTGACCTTCGACATCACCGACCAGCCGACGGAGGGATACAGCAAGTTCATCCCGTACTATCTGCATCCCGAGGCGACGTATGTGGTGGGGCTGAGTAAGTCGTCGTTCAGGACGAAGATCTCGGTGGGGACGAATCCGTGGACGAAGCTGTCGCCGGACCACCTGGTGAATCTGGCCGCGATCTGCGAGCGGTATGGCGGAGGCGGGCATGCGCGTGTGGGAGCCATTAGCTTCAAGCCGGAGCAGGAGGCGGAGGCTAGGGCGGCTGCGGCTGAGGTTGCGGCGGAGTTGAAGGCGGCTGAGGTCTCGTAACCCCCCAAAAAGCAGATCCTTCGCAGATAGGATCACGATGAGGCTATGATCCTATCTGCGAAGGAGGACAAGGTTAGGATTTTGGTGATGCCTTAGGGCTTGAGCTTGCTGAACAGTGGCAGCTTCGTAACGTCGTTGAAGATCACCATCACCGCGAAGACCAGCAGGCAGACGAAGGCCACCTGGTAGACGCGCTCTTTCAACTGCTGATTGATGTCGCGTCGCATGGCCGACTCGATGAGCAGAAAGAGGATCATGCCGCCGTCGAGGATCGGAATGGGTAGCAGGTTGAAAATGCCCAGGTTGATCGAGATCATCGCCATCAGGCGTAGCAGCGTCCAGATGCTGTCGCGGGCGGCCATGCCGACCTGCTGGCCTATGCCGATGGGACCTTGCAGAGACTTTGGTGAGACGCGGCGCTGGGCCATGCCCTTCAGCACATCGCGGATCATCAGGGCGGACTTCAGGTTCTCCTGCGAGGACTCGGCGACAGCGGGGCCAAAGGGCAGGCGATCGACGTGGACCGGGGGGCGGACGAAGGTGAAACCGAGGCGGTAGCCCTTGGTGCCGTCAGAGGTGGTTTGCTCCGGAGTGACGGGCAGAATCTGCGACGCGCCGTTGCGCAGGATCGCCAACTGAGCGGGCTTGCCCTTCTCGTCCTGCATGTAGGCGAGCAGCATGGAGACGCTGTGGACCTCCACACCATCGATGGAGACGATCTGGTCGCCCGGCTTCAGGCCAGCCTTCGCGGCAGGCATGTTCGGAACAACTTCTACGACCGTGACGGGCATGTTCTGCGCGCGTGGCACGACGCCGAGGTGCTGCAGCAGGCCGATGATGTCGCCCGACGAAGCGTCGGCTTCGGTGGCGGCTACCTGGATGGTGGTGTCGACCTGTTTCCCGTCGTGAATGTACGAGAAGGGAACATTGCGGTTCATGTTTAACAGCGACCGCATCGCGATAGCTTCCCAGTCCGGGTTGTCGACATCCACATAATGGACGATACGGTCGCCAGGGCCGATGCCGGCCTTTGCTGCGGGGGTGTCGCGGACGGTGTAGTCGTTGATAGCGGGGCCGGAGAGGTAGTCGTCGATCTCGTGGTGGAACATCGCGACGATGGTCAGGATGAAGACCGCGAGGATGAAGTTCGCGACCGGGCCGGCGAGCGCGATCAGCATGCGCTGCCAGCGAGGGTGTGCGTTGAAGTCGCCGGGGTCGCCGCTGGGGGCTTCGCCGGGCGTGTCCCCGGACATCTTGACGTAGCCGCCGAGCGGAAGGACGTTGATCTGGTAGTCGGTGCCGCCGCGACGGATGCCGACGATCTTTTTACCGAAGCCGATGGCGAAGGTTTCGACGCGAACACCGCAAAGCTTGGCGACGGCGAAGTGCCCAAACTCATGCACCAGCACCATTATTCCAAGAACGACTAACAGCTCAACGACAGTGACCATAAAAAGTTAAACCTCTGGCTTCCGGAGTGGAAGCCCTTGCCAGCTACTCGTGATGCAACTCAGACGCGAACAGCCCTGTAGCTTTGAACGACTCCCGTGGCGTATGTCCGGGCCCATTCGTCGACCGCGAGAACCTCGGCGATCGATGCGGGATGGGTTGCAGGAGTCTCCGTCATCACCTTTTCGATTGTACGCGGGATGCCCATGAAGGGGATCTCCCCCTTTAGGAACGCGGCTACGGCTATTTCGTCAGCTGCGTTCAGGGCAACGCAGGATGATCCGCCCACGGCGGCGGCCTCGTAGGCAAGGCGCAGGCAGGGGAAGCGGTCGAGATCAGGCGGAGAAAAGTTGAGGTAGCTCAGGCTGGCCAGGTCGAAGGTGAGGTCGGAGGGCACGCGTTCCGGATACGCCAGGGCGTAGAGGATGGGCAGGCGCATGTCGGTGACGGAGAGCTGTGCCAGGATGCTGCCGTCGACGAACTCGACCAGTGAATGGATGGTGGACTGCGGATGGACGGTGACGCGAACTTTTTCCGGCGGAAGCTGGAAGAGGCGGCAGGCTTCGATGACCTCGAAGCCTTTGTTCATCATGGTGGCGGAGTCTATGGTGATGCGCTGGCCCATCACCCATGTGGGGTGCTTCAGCGCTTGGGCCGGGGTGATGGTCTCGAAGTCGACGGCCGGGGTGCTGCGGAAAGGGCCGCCCGATGCTGTGAGCCAGATCTGACGGACCTCGGCGTGGGTGCCTCCGCGCATGCACTGGTGGACGGCGTTATGTTCGGAGTCGATGGGGATAAGCGCTGCACCGTGAGTTCGGGCGGCGGCGATGATGAGCTCGCCGGCGGCGACCAGGCACTCCTTGTTGGCCAGGCCAATCGTTTTGCCAGCGCAGACCGCTGCGTAGGTTGCTTCGAGCCCGGCGACGCCCACGATGGCGGAGACGACGAAGTCCACTTCGGGAAGCGTTGCGGCGTAGATGGCTCCCGCTGTTCCCCACAGGACCTGCATCTCGGTCTGGCCCGCGGCGCGAAGCTGGATGGAAAGTTCTGCTGCGAGCTCTTCGGTCGCGACGGCGACGACCTTCGGCTTCCAGCGAAGACACTGCGACAGGATCGCCGCGTGATTTCTACCTGCGACAAGAGCCTCCACCTCGTACCGATTCGGAAAGCTCTCGACGATGGATAGGGTGCTGGTCCCGATGGAACCCGTCGACCCTAAAATGGCTAGCTTCTTCTTGTTCTTCACAGTCTCTATCTTCGCAGATTCACGCAAATCAGTGCTTAAATCTCCCACTTTTGTGGGACTTGATCAAAAGCGGGAGTCTGCCGCTAGAAGCGTCCCCTAAAACCGTCCCAGGTGCAGCCAGTCCTTGATGAGAAGGGCGTACCAGAGCACCGGAGTCGCCAGCAGGAGAGCGTCGATGCGGTCGAGGATGCCGCCGTGTCCCGGAAGCATGGTTCCGGAGTCCTTTACGCCCGCTCCGCGCTTGATCGCGGACTCGAGCAGGTCGCCGACCTGGGCGGCGGCGTTGATGATAACCGCCAGCAGCATCAACTGCCAGAAAGGCTCCTGAATATGGAGCACCATGTTGCCGCGATTGGAGAGGGCGCTTCCGAGCCAAAAGAGCAGCCCGGCGACGAGCATCGAACCGGCAAGGCTGGCGAACGAGCCTTCCCAGGTCTTGCCAGGGCTCAGCCGGGGGGCGAGCTTGCGCTTGCCGAAGTTCTTGCCGATGTAGAGCGCCGCGATGTCGCCCGCCCAGACGCAGATCATCAGGAAGAGCAGCAGTGGTTTGCCGTCGTCGCGGTTCCAGATGGGAGGGATCAGCGCGAGCGAGTAGGCGATGTAGATGAGACCGAAGAGGCCGATGGCGGCGTCGGAGAGGACGCGCTCCAACCGCGCCCGAAAGCCGACTACGGCAAAGAGGATCAGGGCGAGAGCGCTCAACAGCGGGAGTTGAGCGTCGGTGGGCCAAGCGTATCCAGCGACAAAGACCATTGCCGTGGCAGCTGCCATCCACCAGATCGGGATCTTCGCTCCGGAGTGTTTGGCGAGCTGGAGGTACTCGAAGGCGGCGAGTTCAGCGACCAGGGCGGCGAAGAGGGTGATCAGCCAAAGCTGGCCAAAGAAGATGATGGCGAAGACAACGGCGATGAGGACTACGGCGGTAAGGATTCGTTTCATTGCGCAGGTACAAGGATAAAGCAGAAGCGGATCCGCGACTGCTGTTGCGGATTCGAATCCCGAAGTGCGGAGGATAGCGTCTGTAGGGGCTACCCCGTGATCTGGGAACGGAGACTTAGCTCTGCTAGGGTTATCCGATGGGACTCGATGCTACCGTCTACGCAAAAGGGAGTGAAGACCCCGTATTAGAGGTGCGGCTGGGAAACATCGCGATGGTCGGATATGTTCGCCAACACCTTCTGGAAGCCGGTATAGATCAGGATGGTCCACTCTGGTTCTGCATAAGAAGCGGTTCGCATTCCGGCGATGAGATTGGTTTCGAGAGGGTCGCGGCCCTTCAGTCCGAGATTGAGGCCATGATTCAAGTCGTGCGGGATGCTGATGTGGGGACGTTCCTCCAGCAATTGAGAGAGTTGACTGAAGCGGCTTCGGCTAACGAAGGACCGATTTGTTTCGAGTAGCCCCGCCGAAACCTAAGCAATCGCTGCCGTGACTAGCGCCTGAGCTTCGGTCTGAATCCGTTTCAGGTGGTCTTCACCATGGAAGCTCTCGGCGTAGATCTTGTAGACATCCTCAGTCCCGGAGGGACGCGCGGCGAACCAGCCGTTCTCGGTGGTCACCTTGAGGCCTCCGATGGAGGCGCCATTGCCGGGGGCTTCGGTGAGGATCGCGGTGATGGGTTCGCCCGCTAGTTCTTTCGCGGTGACCTGCGCGGGAGAGAGCTTCGCGAGCTTTGCCTTCTGCTCCTTGGTCGCGGCAGCATCGATGCGCTGGTAGACGGGAGCGCCGTACTTTGCGGTGATCTCGTTGTAGAGCTGGCCGGGGTCTTTGCCGAGCTTCGCAGTCATCTCGGCGGCGAGCAGTCCGGGGATGAGGCCGTCCTTGTCTGTGGTCCAGACTTCGCCGTTCTTGCGCAGGAAGGTTGCGCCTGCGGACTCTTCCCCGACGAATCCTAAAGACCCGTCGATGAGGCCGTCGACGAACCACTTGAAGCCAACCGGAACTTCGAGGATCTTGCGGTCGATGCCTTTGGCGACGCGATCGATGATGCTCGATGAGACCAGCGTCTTGCCGATTGCCGTCTCCGCTCCCCAGCCCGGACGGTTGGTGAATAGGTAGTTGATGCAGACAGCCAGGTAATGGTTCGGGTTCAGCAGCCCGGTTGACTTCGTCACAACGCCATGACGGTCGTGGTCGGTGTCGCACGCCCACGCCACGTCGAACTTCTCCTTATTCGCGATCATCGACGCCATGGCGTAGGGGCTGGAGCAGTCCATGCGGATGCGCGAGTCCCAGTCGAGGGTCATGAAGCGGAAGGTTGGGTCGACGTTGGGGTTCAGGACTTCGAAGGGCAGGTTGTACTTCTCCGCAATGCGCGGCCAGTAGAAGACTCCTGCGCCGCCGAGGGGATCGACGGCGAGCTTCAACGTGGTGCCCTTGAGAACATCGAAGTCGATGACGCTGGCGAGGTCGTTCACATACGCGGTGATGTAGTCGTGGCGCTTGGTCGTCGAAGCCTTGAGCGCTTGTGCGTAGGGGACGCGCTTCACGTCCTTCAGGCCGTTGGCGATGAGATCGTTCGCGCGGTTCTCAATCCACTTCGTCGCGGTCGTATCGGCGGGGCCGCCGCTGGGCGGGTTGTACTTGAAGCCGCCATCCTCCGGTGGATTGTGCGACGGCGTGATGACGACGCCATCCGCCAGATTGAAGCGGCGGCCGCGGTTGTAGGTCAGGATGGCGTGCGAGAGCGCCGGCGTCGGCGTATACGCAAGCTGATCGTCGACCATGGTCTCGATGCCGTTGCCCGCGAGCACCTCGAGCGCAGCCGCGAAGGCTGGCTCAGACAGTGCGTGAGTGTCCTGAGCAAGGAAGAGCGGGCCGGTGACTGATTGATCCGTCTCTTTGTTGTTGCGGTAGTCGCAGATCGCCTGGGTGATAGCGGCGATGTGGTCTTCATTGAAGGCCGTCTTGAAGGAGCTTCCGCGGTGGCCCGACGTGCCGAAGCTGACGCGTTCCGCGGGGACCGAGGCGTCCGGATGCAGCGCATAGAACGCGGTCACGAGCCGGGGAACATTGACGAGCTGGGAGGCGAGAGGAAGCTGGCCCGGCTGGGCGGATTCGTTCGATGTCGGCATGGTAAGTCTCGATCCTTATGGGGTGTACGAAGATGCACTTGAACTATACCGCCCCTAAGTGAGGGAGGCCAAAGGCGTCGCGGAGATTCGAAGCGGTGGATGTTCAGGGAGCAGCGGGTGACGGCGAAGGGAAGAGCTCTTCCCGGAGTTGGCGGCTGAGCAGGGCGACGTAGGCGGAGTCCGGCGCGGGCACGTCGAGTGCGAGTTCGAGCTGGCGAGCAAGCCGCGTGCCCTCGTTGAAACCGAACATGCCAAGAGAGCCTGCGAGCTTGTGGGCGACGTTCATGGCGTCGATGCGTAACGAGTCAGGGAGCGGCTCGGCGTTGGCTGCTTCATCGAGGAGGTTCAGGCGGGCATGGATGATGGGGAGGTTGCGCTCCCACATCTCCTGCAACAGGGCCCGCGTCTTCTCAGGAAGTTGACTTGACGCCCCACTATCCGCCATCTGTCCGCCTCATGCTCTCAAGTATGCCTGAACGTCCTAGTCGGGCCATCCAAGAGCTTTGGATATTTGCGCGGCGAGTTGAAGCGGATCAAACGGTTTGAATAAGACGGCTGCGACGCCGAGATCGGCGAAACGCCTCTGGTCCTGGGCCTGGACTTTTGCAGTCAGGAGAATGACGGGGATGTGGGCGATGCTCGCGACCTGCTGCATGGCGCGAAATGCTGTTGGGCCGTCCATTCCGGGCATCATGACATCCATCAGGATGGCGTCCGGTTGAAGTCCCGGTGCTACGGCGATGCCCTGCGAGGCTGAGTTCGCCGTCGAAACTTTCCACCCCGCGACCGCCTCCAGCGAGAGAGAAGCTACTTCGCGTATGTCGTCTTCATCATCAATGATCAGAATGTGTCGCACAGTCACTAGCATCTCATGTCGATCGGCTTGCCGACGCTACCGGGTTACGCTCTCCCGGCGCGGTTGCGGTCCATTTCCGGATGGTGGTTGTGAGCCGACGTGCAAGCTCTACAAGGGAATTTCAACTTACAGGAAGGCCCGTGGACCGTTGCTGTCCTCCGCGATCCTCCGGATCAGATTTGTTATTGCCGCGACCTTGCGGGACCATCGTCAAAACTAGCAATTCCAGATCGCGTGACTGCACTCTTGCCTTGGTAAGGAACTTGGTGGGGCCAAGGCGAAGTTTGGACTGGTCGCCTTCTTCGAGTTCTCGGCCGGAGTAGACGATCAAGGGAAGCGAAGCGAGTTCAGGAAGACTGCGAAGCCACTCGACTAGCGAAAAGCCGTCGCCGTCGGGCAAAGTCAGGTCGAGGATCAGCAGGTCTGGCCTGCGTTCGCGGCACAATACCTTGGCGCGATAGAGAGTCGCGGCGTGTTCAACCAACACGTTCGTCTTGGCGAAGCCGCCGAGGACGACGTTGGCAAGATCGAGATCGTCCTCGACCAGGAGCACGCGACCGGGGCCACGATCGGAGAGCAGAGCGTGGCTGAGTTCGGCGAATAAATAGTCCTCGGAGAGGAGCGACGGAGACGAGGTAGGCCGCAGCGCGTTGGGCGATTGGAGGGCATCGTCGGCTTCGGCTCCCATGCTGAGGCAGACGACCGGGATGCTTGCGGTCGAGCCGTTTCTCGTCAGGAGTTTCAGGATCTCCCATCGCTTCATGTCGGACATCTGCAGATCGAGAAGGATGGCGCGGACCGGACTTTGAGCGGGGCGGTTTTTGGCGATCTCGATCGCCTCGTCCGAAGATCCAGCCTCGAGAACGCAATGTCCGCGCGCGCGGAGTTGGGTGACGATCAACGTGCGCTTGGCCTTGTTGTCGTCGCAGATCAGGATCGGAGTGTCGAGTACGGTGTCTGGGCGTGGAGCCGCCACAATCGATGGGACTTCTATGGATGCCGTATAGGCGCCTCCGACCGATGCGTCGTAGGTCCTCTGGTGACGCGGGAGTCGGATGCAGATCGACGCGCCTTTCGCCACATTCCGCTGTGCCCAGATGCTGCCGCCGTGCTGCTGGATGATGCTGCGACAGATGGCAAGACCGAGTCCGGTGCCGCCGATGGCGCGGGCATCGGGATGGTCGACCTGCTTGAAGCGCTCGAAGATGGATTCGAGTTGGTCTTCAGGGATGCCCCGGCCTTGGTCGACGACGCGGAAGATCAGCTCGTCGGGAGGAGTTTCGACCTCGAAGGTGACGCTCGAGGAGGCAGGCGCGAACTTGATCGCGTTCGAGAAGAGGTTGGTCAGCACCTGGAGGATGCGGTCGGGATCCGCGTCGAAGAAGACGTTCGGCATCAGGGCTTTCGCGCCGGGAGACACCAGGAGCTTGACCTGGCCGGCATCGGCGAGGGCAGACATCGTCTCCATGGCTTGGTTGACCAGTTCAGGCAGGGAACAGCGTCGCATCTGTAAGACAGCTGCGCCGGAATCCATGCGCTCAAGATCGAGCAGGTCGTTTATCAGCCGGATCAGGCGATCGGTATTGGTGAGGGCTATACGAAGTAGATTCTGCGACTTGACGTCGAGGTTACCAAAGACACCAGAGGACAGCAGGCCGAGTGCCCCTCGGATGCTGGTGAGCGGCGTTCGCAGCTCGTGGGAGACGGTCGAGACAAACTCGTCTTTGAGCGTGTCGAGGGCGGAACGCTGGGTGAGTTCGCGCTCATCTTCCTGTTGCCGCTGTCGCGCAGCATCAAGCCGGACGCGAAGTTCAGACGACTTGCGTCGCGTCTGGACGAGTACGCCAACAAGGATACCGATGATCAGTAGCAGTATCAGAAGTACAACTGCAGTCGGTGCCGGTATCGAAATCACCATCCCTCATTAATACTGCGCGAGCGGGTAATTTGAAACGTCAGGAGACGCTTTAGTAACCTGACTATACAAATTTGATGGAAGAAAGTCACCACATGCAGAAAAAAAGTTGGGCCGGCTGTCTAGCCGGCCCAACTTTTCTGTTTGTCCAGTTAAATTTTAGGCAGTTACCGGTTCGGCTACCTTGTCCAGCACCGAGGTCCAATTCTTGGCGGTGCGGGCGGCGTGAGCCTGCTTGTGGTACGCGTAGCCGGTGATCAGCGGAAGCGCGAGGGTGGCCTCGGAGTAAACCATCTGCTCGTAGGTCAGGTCGACCTTGCCCCAGCTGCTGGCTTCCTTAAGTGTGGAACCCGACAGAGCGCCGTCGCGGGAGTCGGCGACCGTGATTTGGATCGCGTACTTGTGCATCGGCGCATCGGAGCCAAGGATCTCGGCGGCGACGACGATGTCCTGCGCGAAGTTCTTCGGAACGCCACCGCAGACCATCAGCAGGCCGGTGGAGGGATTCTCGATCTTCAGCTTGGTCAACTCGTAGAAGTCCTTGGCGGAGTCGATTGAGACGACCGGCTGACCCTGGCGTGCATGCTGGTGGGCGACCAGGCCGAAACCGGCCGAGCAGTCCGAGAACGCCGGGATGAAGATCGGCACATTCTTCTCATAGGCCGCGTGAACGATGGAGTCGACACCGCCGGCGGCGAGGGTGTGGCCCTTCTTCTCGAGCCATGCGCCCATCTCGCGGAGAAACTCGCGCGAGCTGTAGGGGCGCGTTTCGAGCGAGTTGGTGATCTGCTCGATGGTGTCGTCGCAGATGCGAAGCTCATCTTCGTCGATGAAGGTGTCGTAGATGCGGTCGATGGCGAGCTCGCGAAGGGTGGCGTCTTCGTTGCCGTACTTGTACTGGTCCTCGGCGATGTAGTGCTTGAAGCCGAGAGCCTCGAAGAAGTCCTGGTCGACGATGTTCGCGCCGGTCGAGACGATGGCGTCGACCATGTTGTTGCGGATCAGGTCGATGAAAATCTGCTTCATGCCCGCCGAGACCATGGAGCCGGCGATGCAGAGGATGACGCCGCACTCGGTGTCGCGGAGCATCATGTCGTAGATGGAGGAAGCACGGTGTACGTCGCGGGAGCTGAAGGCCATATCGGCCATCGCGTCGACCAGCGAGACGACGTTGTGCTGCTTGATGTCGAGGTGAACGATGGGGCGGCTGAGAAGTTCTTTTTTCGTTGTCATATCACTACCAGAATATCAACTCCCGACCGCTGCGGACGCGGGTTTCGATAATTTCCGATGAACGGAATTGCCGCAGACCCGTATCTCCAGGGAGGCTATTTTCAGAAGGTCGACGGGTGGGCAGACCTCCGGCTTAGGTGTCCATTGATGGGAGGTGCTGTCCGCGTCTGGACAGTCGCCGAACTCTACGCTCGAACGCAGTATGGTGGAGGGTCTCGCAAATCGCTGGAAACAAACGAAAAGGTCCGCCAAGCAAACGGGCTTTTTGTTGGGCATGGAATTGCCTTTCCCAGTTACGGATATCGGGCCAGGATAGATTCGCGATTAGCCGGGAGGCGATATGAAGGTCTTGCTGCAGGATGTTCGCTACTCGTTACGGCAGTTGGTAAAGAGCCCCGGATTCTCGATTACGGCGATCCTGTCGCTGGCCTGCGGCATTGCCGCGACCTCTGCGGTCTTCAGCGTCATCTGGGCCGTGCTGATGAACCCGTACCCTTACGCGAACGCCGACCGGATGGTCCATATCAATCTGCGTGGCGCGCGGCCGGGGGGCGAGCAGGGCTTCGGCACGACGGCATCGCAGTGGCAGCAGTTCCGCAAGAATCCAGCTATCGAGGACGCCATCATCACCGATGACTGGAGCCTTACGGTCACGGGACAGGACATTCCTGAAGATGTGAGCGGGTGCTTCATGTCTTCCAACGGCTTCGATTTCTTCGGAGTCGCGCCCGCGCTTGGCCGCAACTTTGAACCCTCGGATGCGATCGATGGGCAGGAACCGTCGCCGGTGGTGGTGCTGAGCTACAAGTTTTGGCAGAGACATTACAACTCTGATCCGTCGATCATCGGCAAGACGATCGAGATGGTGCGCAAACCGTATACGGTGATTGGAGTCGCGGCACCGCGGTTCACCTGGAACGACTCGGACGTATATGTTCCGCTGAAGATTACGCAGGAGACAGCGCATGCCTATGATCTCGAGGCGCGGTTGAAGCCAGGTGTAAGTCACGCGATTGCCGAGCAACAGTTGCAGGGGATGGTGACGCAGTTTGCGAAGGACTCTCCGACGCACTATCCGCTGAAGCCGGGGCCGGTGCTGGTACAGGGCTTGAACGATATGTTCCTGGAGCAGATCGGCGGGACGCTGGCGATGCTCTTTGGAGCCGTCCTGTTGTTGCTGGCGATCGGCTGCGGCAATGTTTCGATCCTGCTGCTTGCGCGAGGAACGGCGCGGGAGCACGAGTTCGCTCTGCGAGCCGCGATCGGAGCTTCGCGCTGGCGGATCATGCGACAACTCCTGACCGAGTCGCTGATTCTTTCGCTCACAGGAGCTGCGCTCGGCGTATTGCTTGCAATCAAGCTGTTGGCGGTCATCGTGGCATTGCTGCCTGATGGTGCCTTCCCGCATGAGGCGGTGATTGCGATCAATCTGCCGGTGCTGGTCTTCAGTGTGGTGGTGGCGATTGCGACTGGCATCGTCTTCGGCATGATGCCCGCGTTGCGGCTGTCGCGACCGGATGTGCGCGAGGCAATGCAGGCGGGGAGCCGCAAGGTCGCTGGCTCGGTCAGTGGTAAGGCGACCAGCAACGCGCTGATCGGAGCCCAGATCGCCCTGACCTTATTGATGATGGCGGTTGCGGGCGACGCCGTGCAGGGCTTTATGAAGCTGCTGCAGCGGCCGCTGGGATACAACCCGCATAACGTGATGTCGGTGGGCATACCGGTTCACGAGAACACCCACAAGACGATCGCGGAACGGACAGCATTCTTCGAGGCGCTGCTCGAAAAGACGGAGCAAACACCAGGGGTACAGATGGCGACGATCTCGACCAACGCGACCCCGCCCTCGAACGGCTCAAAGCTGGAGTTCGAGATCATGGGGCAGCCATCGGCGGCGGGTCAGCCGATATGGGTGAACTGGGTAGGTGAGGGCTACTTCCCCGTATTGCAGATAGCGCTCAGCCAGGGCCGTTTCTGGACACGGACGGAAACCCACAACGCAGCCAAGGTCGCCGTGATCAACCGGACCATGGCGGATAAATACTTTCCTCACGGTGACGCGCTGGGCCACTTCATTCGCGTATCGGCCCAGAAGGCGGAGCCGCCTTTTTTTCTTACCGCTGATGGCGCGGATAGCTGGCTGCAGATCGTTGGGGTAATGGCGGACAAGCTGAACAACGGGCTGCGGAAGCCGGTCACTTCGGAGATCTTTATCCCCTACACGCTGGCAGAACCGATGCATACGCAGATTCTCGTGCGAGCAGCAGGTTCACCGCTGCCGATGATCCACAGCATCGGCCAGCAAGTACAAACAGTGGATGCCGATCAACAGATCAGTGGACGCATCTTCGACCTCGACCATTGGATCCAGCGCGAGCCGGAGTACGCGCAGGGACAGCTGGTATCTTGGCTGTTCGGAGCTTTTGCTGCGCTTGCGCTGTTGCTGGCTGCGGTGGGTCTGTACAGCGTGGTGTCCTACACGGTCGCGCAGCGGACGAACGAGTTTGGCATCCGGATGGCGCTGGGCGCTTTGCATGCCGATGTGCTGGGCCTGGTCTTCCGCTCGATGACGGTGAGCGTAGGCGGCGGCGTTGCGGTTGGAGTGCTGCTGGCGCTGTCGCTGCATAAGCTGCTGGCACATCTGTCATCGGACACGGAGCAGGGGTATCTGGCACTTCTGCTGGCGATCGTCGTGCTGACAACGGTTGCGCTGGTGGCGAGCGGAATTCCCGCCCGCCGCGCTGTGAAGATCGAGCCGATGGAAGCGCTGCGGTACGAGTAGCCTATGCCTGCTCGTGGCCGTCAAAGATGGCCTCGATGGTGGTCTCGAAGAGCCGGGCAAGCTTGAACGCCAGCGGAAGGCTGGGATCATACTTGCCCGTCTCAATAGCATTGACGGACTGGCGCGAGATGCGGAGTTCCTTGGCCAAATCGGCCTGGGACCAACGGCGTTCTGCGCGGAGGACACGGAGGCGGTTTTCCATGCCTATTCGTTGCCTACGGGGTTGCGGCGGAAGATCGCAACCTTGGCGATAGCGGTGATCGTCATAAAGATGGGGAAGTTGAATAGGACGTCCATCCGCGGAATGCTGGTGTGGACCTCCAGCAGACCCCAGACGCAGGTGATGGCGAGCAGACCGCCTACTCCCCACATCATGGCCTCGGTTAGCAACTTGCGCTGAAACTCGTCGCGCTGCCGGGCGAAGCCGGCGGCGGCGGCAATCAGCATCGCGACCATCGAAACGCCAGCGGCAAGATCGATTGTCCATGCTCCGACGCTATCTTTGACCGGCTTGGAAAAGATGAGCAGGAAACAGAACGGCATGTAGATGGCGTAGAGGATATAGAACGGCCGCATCGCGCGGATACGCTCGCGGCGGGTCATGTTGGGGGAGCAGGTCGAAAAGAGCATGTCTAGTCTCCTTGAATAAGTGACAAGGAGACTTTACTTATATAGTGACGACAATGTCAAGGGTCATTGACATATCTTTCCTAAAAAGTCGAAATGGGTGTCGCTAAGGCCGCGTGATGGGCCTCCGCGCGGACCAGCATGCGCCGAAGCACGGGAGTCAGAATCGCAGCGATCAGCGGTAGCAGGATCGCCCCAGCGATTGCCCACATGGCGAGCGCATGCCACTCCCACAGCCAGACGCTCTTGATGAGAGTCCACGGATGGGAGCGGACCTCGGCGAAGAGGACTTTGGGAGCCAGAGGAATGGGGCCGGTCTGGAAGACGAAGGCCCCGAACTTCAGAAACGGGAAGAGCAGCACGACCTCCACCGGGTACATGAGGTGGTTGGCGAGCTGCGATGCCGGCAGGTTCAGCCGAAAGAGCAGAGCGAGGCCGAGGCATAGAAGCGTCGTGGAGCCGAGCAACGGATTGACGCCGACGACGAGTCCCAGCGCGATGCTCCACGCCAGCTTCTGTGGGCTGGCGCCCATGCGCAGCAGGGCCAGCACGGGCAGCACAATGCTGCGATACAAAAACGGATGGCGGTGCTCGGGATGGGCGGGGAGGCTCACAGCAGACAGGATAGACTGCAAAACAGTGGCAAACGATTAAAGCTGCGTAGGAATTGGTTAAGGTACCAATTACGAACCGGGAACTCCGAGTTTGAAGTGCAGGAGCAAGGCAGAGGATGGGGAGTTTGCGGGCGGTAGCGCGCGGCATCAAGTTGATGGGGTACTTTATGCAGGCGGCGGGTGAGTTGATCGTCGACCAGCCGGAGACCAGGCAGCGCCGCGCGGAGTGGTTGCACCTCTTCTGCTCGAGAGCGATGAAGGGCATGGGCATCAAGGTCGATTTGGTGGGCACGTTTCCCAGCCATGGCGCCGTCATCTCGAACCACCTCAGCTACCTGGATATCGTTACCCTGGCCTCGCTGCATCCGTGTGTCTTTGTCTCGAAGATCGAGATTGCGGACATGCCGGTGCTGGGCTGGATGACGACGCGGGCTGGAACTGTGTATGTCGAACGCGGCCGTGGCGGCTCTGCCTTGCGGGCCAGCAAGGCGATGAAGGCTGCAATGGACGACGGCTTGCCCGTCGTCTTCTTCCCGGAGGGAACCACGTCGAATGGGCGCAAGCTGTTGAAGTTCCACTCTGGCCTGCTGGGGCAGGCGCTGGCGGCGAATGCGCCCATGACGGCGGCGTTTATCCGCTACAGCCTGAAGGAGAAGAATGATCCGGGAGTCACCGTGGGCGAAGATGTCTGCTGGGGCGACAAGTCCTTGTGGCAGCACGTCTTCGGCTTCCTGGGTCTGCGCGGTGTCCATGCCGAGGTGCGGTTTGGGGATGCACCGATTGAGTTCTCTCAGGACCGGCTGCATCGCAAGGCGGCGTCGGTGGAGGCGCAGGCAGCGGTCGCCGCGCTGGGAGGCGATATTCCGGTTGAGTTCGACAACCCGGTGGTTGCCGGTGCAGACCTCGTGCGTGAGTAGTGCGTGAATAGCCTGTGAATACGGGGTTGTATCGAAAAGTGTGCACCATTTTCGATTCAACAAATGTTTACGTGACGTAGACGTGCTGTAACAAATCGCGCCGCAGACTCAGAGTCGAAGTCAGATCCTGAAGTCTTCGGAGAGTCGATGCTCACAGTGACCGCGTCCCCTTCCGTACTCATGCCCCCGCCTGCGGTGCTCGATCCGGCGGTAGACTCCAATCTTCAAATCGCGACCGAAGTTCGCGCTCCGCGCAAGGAGGACCTGCGGCTGGAGGCAGGCGCCTACGTGGCGCGCCTAGCGGTGACCGAGCAGGAGCGGAACGACACCTACCGCCTGCGCTTCATGGTCTTTAATCTGGAACTGAATGAAGGCTTGCAGTCGGCCTATGTCGACGGCTACGACAAGGACAAGTTCGACGATGTCTGCGACCACCTGATTGTCGAAGAGAAGGCGACGGGCGAGATCGTCGGGACCTACCGCATCCAGATGGGCGACGTGGCGGGCCGCAACTTCGGTTACTACAGCGAGCAGGAGTTCTGCTTCGCTCCGTATGAGTCGATGCGCTCGCAGATCGTGGAGTTAGGCCGCGCGTGCATTCGCCGCGACCATCGTTCGCCTGAGGTGTTGAACCTTCTGTGGCGCGGGATCGCGCGCTACTCGTTGATGAACGGCGGAAGATACATGATGGGCTGCTGCTCGCTGACCTCGCAGAATCCCGACGAGGGCTACGCCGTGCATGACTCGCTGAAGAACTGGATGGTTGAAGGTGCGCTACAGACTGAGGCGAAGGGCGAGTTCCGGATGCCGGATCGGACATGCGCGGCCTCTGAGGAGCGCGCGCCCAAACTGCTGCGGGCTTACCTGACCATTGGGGCGAAGATCTGCAGCGGCCCGGCGATTGATCGCGAGTTCAAGACCATCGACTTTCTTACACTGCTCGACCTGCAGACGCTGCACCCGCGCGTGGCGACACGGTTCCTCGAGGTACGCTAACGAGTATGGTGGTACGGTTCTTCCGGAGTCTGACACGGAGTTTGCTGCTGGTGGCGCTGCTGCTGGCGGCAACGGTGGATCTGTGGATTCGACGGCCAAAGTATGGCGCGGGCGGTGCCATCTGGATACACGGGTGGTGCCGCAGGATCGTCTCGGCGATGGGCATCAAGGTCACCGTGACCGGTTGGTTACCGGAGTCCGGCGCTGTAGTCTCGAACCACCTCAGCTACCTCGACATACTTCTGTACAGCGCGACGCGGCCGTTCATCATGGTGGCCAAGAGTGAGATCAAAGGCTGGCCGTTGCTGGGCCGCCTGACCGCTCAGGCGGGGACCGTCTATGTGGATCGCGGCGGTGGGCCGCCGACTTACCCTGCGGTCAATCGAGCCATGGCCGCGGCGTATCAGCGCGGCCTGCCGGTGCTCTTTTTCCCTGAGGGAACGACGACCAACGGCGAAGGTGTGCTGCCGTTTCGGCGCGGGCTCTTCCACTCAGTACTGAATAACGGCATCGTCATGCGGACTGCGGCGCTGCGGCTTTCGATCCACGGAGAGAATGGCGCGGCGATCGTAGCGGATGACGTGTGCTGGTGGGGTGATGCGTACTTCGGCCCGCATATCTTCAAGTGCCTGGGGCTTGAAGGACTGGCAGCGCAGATTGACTTCAACGACACCCCGGTTGAAGGTGCGGACCGGTTCGTTCTTTCAGAGAATGCGCAGGCGCGAGTGGCGGAGAGCTACGCAGCTTTAGCTGCGGAGGGCGTCTTTACCGCGAATCTGCAAATTCATCGCGAAGTCGCAATCTCGGCCTAAGATTCTTCAGCCTGCAATTTGCGGCACCAGCGCTACTAGCAGCGACGTGAACTTCTTCTCGACGTTCCTACCGATCTCCAGCACATCCTCGTGGTCGATCGCCTGATCGACCACCCCGGCCGCCATGTTGGTCACGAGAGAGATGCCCAACACGTCGAGCCCCATGTGGCGCGCCACGATTACCTCATGCACCGTTGACATGCCGACAAGGTCTGCGCCGAGCGTGCGGAAGGCTCGAATCTCCGCAGGCGTCTCGAAGCTTGGCCCGAGCACGGCGAGGTAGACGCCCTCAGTCAAGACGGATCCCTGCTCCTTCGCCTCGTGCACGGCGAGTTCACGGAGCCGAGGCGTGTAGACCGTGCTCATGTCGAAGAAGCGTTGGCCTGCACCGGGAGTCATGGCGAAACGAGGCTCGTTCGCTCCACCAGCTGCGTTCATGCCGGTCAGGTTGATCTGGTCGGAGATGACGACGAGTGAGCCTGGCGACAGAGTCGTGCGGATGCCGCCGGCGGCGTTGGTCACGATGAGCGTTTTGCAGCCGAGCAGCCCGAGGACGCGCGCGGGGAAGACGACCTCCTCCACGGGATAGCCCTCATAGGCATGAACCCGACCCTGCATGACGGCGACCGGAACTCCGCCGATAGTTCCGAGTACCAGCTTGCCGGAGTGTCCCACGACGGTCGACTGCGGGAAGTGGGGGATTTCGGCGTAAGGAATCGTGACGGCATCCTCGACCTGCGAGGCGAAGGCTCCGAGACCGGAGCCAAGGATGATGCCGATGGCAGGTACAGACGGGCTTAGGCTGCGGATGTGTTCAACGGCGGCGGTGGCGAGGGTGTATTGGTCGGTCATAGGAGGTCAGTAAAGTGTACTTGCTGCCGCAAAGATCGGCGTATGCCTACCGCGAGATGGCAAGGTGGCCATCCTTGTCGCCGCGCGAAATTTCCTGCTTTCTATTTTTGCGGACTGTGCATAGAGTTTTGATCGAGGTGAAGTTGTGGCGACGGCGCAATCGTCGGTGGGCAATCAAAGCGATCTCGCGAAGATGCTTGCTGGGATCCATACCGAATCCGGCAAGGATCTTCTTTCGCTCACGGCGGAATCGCCTGTGCTGCTGGTCTTTCTGCGGCACTTCGGTTGCTCGTTCTGCAGGAAGGCGATCAGCGATGTCGCCGATCTTAACCCTGAACTGAGTGCTAAAGGGGTGAGGCCCGTCTTCGTACATCTCGGCACCCGCGAGATTGCGAAGGCGCACTTCGACTTCTACAAGATCTCCGAGGTCGAGCGCATTCACGACCCGCAGGCGAGCATCTACCAGAGTCCGGCTTTTGGGCTGGGCCGGAGTAGCCCATGGCTGACGCTGGTCAATCCGTTTGTATGGTTCGGATGGCTGAAGGGCAATATCTTCAAGCACGGCATCGGAAAGATCCAGGGCGACGGACACCAGATGCCGGGAATCTTTCTGCTGAAGGGCGCGAAGATCGAGCGGAAGTTTATCTATCGCCAGATCTCTGACGAGCCGCCGTATCGCAAGCTGATCTCCTGAAACTATTTGATGAGCATGGACACGATGCTTGCCGACATCAGGTTCGCCATCGTACCTGCGAGCATCGCGCGAAGTCCAAGTTGGGCAAGATCGTTGCGACGGTTGGGAACGAGTGCTCCGATGCCGCCGATCTGCATGCCGATCGAGCCGACGTTAGCGAAGCCGCAAAGGGCGAAGGTCGCGATAGAAAAGGTGCGCGGCGCGAGGGTTGATTTGATTGCGCCAAGCTGAGTGAAGGCGACGAATTCATTGATCATCGTGCGTGTACCGAGGAGATTGCCGATCACTTTCGCCTCGCGCCAGGGGATGCCGATGAGCCACGCGACCGGCGCTCCGACAACGCCAAGGATTGCGTTGAGCGAGTGTGGGAACGGAATGTGTCCATGGGCCCAGGCGAAGTTCGAGATGCCGAGCATGATCGCGTTTGCCAAGCCAACCAGCGCGACGAAGCTGATCAACATGATAGCGACGTTGAAGGCGAGCTGGCCGCCGTCGATGGTGCCGCGCGCGATCGCGCCGATGAGGTTGTCTTTCTCATGGACCTCTTCACGTGGCATGTTGACCGTGCCAGCGGTGGCGGGAACTTCGGTCTCAGGTACGAGCATCTTCGCGACCAGGATCGTTCCCGGGGCGGTCATGATGACGGCCGAGAGCAGGTCCTGCGCGTTGATGCCGAAGCTGATGTAGGCCGCCATGATGCCGCCCGAGACGTGCGCCATGCCGGAGGTCATGATGACCATCAGCTCACTGCGCGTGGCCCCGGCGAGAAATGGCCGGATGGTCAGCGGAGCTTCGGTCTGCCCCATGAAGATGCTGGCGGCGACGTTGGTGGACTCAGCGCCCGAGGTTCCCATCGTCCGCTGCATGATCCAGGCGACGGCGCGGATGACCTGCTGCATGACGCCGATGTGATACATCACCGCGAAGAAGGCGCTGACGAAGATGATGGTCGGCAGCACGGCGAAGGCTAGCGTGGCAAGGGGATCGCCCGGTGTACCGATGTGGCCGAAGACCAGAGAGGAGCCGTCCGCGGCGTGGCCGAGCAGCGACGTGATCACGGTCGAGATGCTGTGCAGGATCACCTGCCCGGTGTTCCACCTTATGACCAGGAAGGCGAAGAGGATCTGCAGCCCAAGGCCCCAGGCGACGGTGCGCCACTTGATCGCTCGGCGATTGGTGGAGAAGGCATAAGCGAGGCCGAGGAAGACGATGAGGCCGAGAAGACCGGTGAAACGTGCCAAATGGAGGCTCCTGAGAGTAAGCGGGCAACTTTGCGAATGGGCTGAGTGTACTGTACTCGGGGAAAATTCAGCGGGACGATCAAAATCAGATTTGGTCACTGCTTTCTGACAGGTACCAAATTCCATGTGCATACGGCTGGCAGATTGAGGAGCTCGGATTCTGTAAGTTTCTTCTCAACCTCATGTTTTGACAACGAAATGATGAAACCCTCAGTGAAGTCGGAAGAGCAGACTCCCGAAGACCACGCATTAATCGCAAGCAGGAGATGATCATCATCCAGCCACTTGATCGCTGTGGTGTTTATCCCAGGAGTTTTGCAAACGAGCTTCGCATCTGCCACGAACTTGTTTTCCGCGAGCTGAACCAAAGTCCTATCTTCGATGATGCTTCCGGCGGAGGCAACTCGAAAGAGCTGTGTTTCTGCACTCGATGCATTCTCCTTCCATGTCGTGGCAAACGCCCCCGTTCGGGAGACCGTAAGCCAACCCTGCGCTGCTTCGAAGTCCTTAATGTTCTGAACTAAGGTCTTGCCATCTCGCTGAAAGCTAAGTACAGCTTCTGTGCTTTTGGGGTCGTGACGCTCAATTCGAATTGCAACTCCGTCCCGCTCGACCCTTATCGGCTTAGCAGGATCGTCATCCATCGCATAGAAATACGCACCGTCTTGAGCACACCTGTCGATGGCTCTATGAGGAATGGTGGCGTGCGTCGAAACAAACGAAAACCATATGGCGAGGATTACAGGGTTCATGAGCAGCAGGCTATCAGGAGAGAAGAGTTTCGCTCGTCCCACTTTGTATAGCAAGAGCGAAATGGGGGCCTCTCCGCTACGCCTCTCGCGATAAGCTGCGAGAGGCTCCGGTCGAGATAACGAGTTCATTTGAGAGACATGGTTTGGCGTGGGCTATTTATCTGTCAATGCCGCAACTCCCGGCAAAGTCTTGCCTTCCAGATACTCAAGGCTCGCCCCGCCGCCGGTGGAGATGTGCGTGATCCTATCGGCAAAGCCGGACTTGTGGATGGCTGAGACCGAGTCGCCACCGCCGACGATAGTCGTCGCCTCTTCGTTGTGCGCCACTGCAGCCGCGATGGCGTTGGTGCCGTGTGCGAAGGCGGGCATCTCGAAGACGCCCATGGGGCCGTTCCAGATGATAGTGCGGGCGTTGGCGATCTCATCGGCGAAGAGCTTGATGGAGGCAGGGCCGATGTCGAGCGCCATCAGGTCGGCGGGAAACGCTCCGTCGCCGGAGAAGATGGTCGTCGTGGCTTCGGGGGAGAACTTGTCGGCGAGAACGTGGTCGGTGGGAAGAAGGAAGCGGACGCCCTTCTCCTTCGCCTTGGCGAGTGCGGCCTTCGCGATGTCGAGCTTGTCGGCTTCGACGAGCGACTTGCCGGTGCTCTGACCCTGCACGTTGAGGAAGGTGTACGCCATGCCTCCGCCGATGATGATGGCGTCCGCCTTCTCGAGTAGGTTGTCGATCACGCCGATCTTGTCCGAGACCTTGGCTCCGCCGATGATCGCGACGAAGGGCTTGTCGGGTTCGGTAAGAGCTTTGCCCATGTAAGTCAGCTCTTTCTCCATCAGCAGACCGGCGGCGGACTGCTTGACGAAGTGGGTGATGCCTTCGGTGGAGGCGTGGGCACGGTGGGCGCTGCCGAAGGCGTCGTTGACGTAGATCTCGCAGAGGTTCGCTAGTTGCTTGGCGAAGGCGGGATCGTTCTTCTCTTCTTCGGCGTGGAAGCGGAGGTTTTCGAGCAGAAGCGTCTGGCCGGATTCGAGGTTCATGGCGATCTCGGTGGCCACTTCGCCAACGCAGTCGGGAGCGAAGGCGACGTTCTCGTCCTCATCGAGCACATGGTCGAGCAGGCCGCGCAGGTGGTCGACGACCGGGCGCAGGCTCATCGTCACGACGGGCTTGCCCTTGGGGCGACCGAGATGCGAACAGAGGATGACCTTGGCGTGGTGGCGGAGCGCGTACTCAATTGTGGGAAGGGTCTCGCGGATGCGGGTGTCATCGAGAATGGCGCCATCGGGCGAGAGGGGAACGTTGAAGTCGACGCGGATGAGCACGCGCTTGTCTTTGAGATCGAGATCGCGAATCGAGAGCTTCGGCATGATGGGATCAGGATACTTGATGTCAGTGGAGGAGGTATTGGCGGCATATTGCACATCTCAGAGTCGAGACGTGGGGCACCCGGCTTTGGCGGGAAGTCGAGTATGATCGGCAAAAAAGCAGGAGAGCGTGCGTATGTGTTTTTCGGCTACGGCCAATTTTGTTGGGAGCGGTGTGCTCGCCGGTCTTGGAGTGTTGACCTTCACAAAGGTGAAGCATCGGCGCGAACTGCTCTTTGCCGCGCTGCCGACGATGTTTGCGGTGCATCAGTTTATCGAAGGGTTTGTGTGGCTGGGGCTCGATGGCGTTCTGTCTCCTGCTGTTACGCACGGCGCGGGGGAGGCATTCGTTCTCTACGCACAGGGATTGTTGCCGTTCCTTCTGCCGTTGAGTGTGTGGTTGTTCGAGCCGACAGCGACGCGACGCAGAGCCATGCTGCCGTTTGTAGCGATCGGGACGGTGACGAGTCTCTACATGTTGTGGGCGCTGATGACGTATCCGTTGGAGATTTCGGTGCGCGGGAACAGTATCGTCTACGTGAACCAAGGGACGAACTACACAACGCTGGCTATAGCGTATGTGATCGCTACCTGCGGATCGCTCTTCTTTTCAAAGGTGCGCGACATGGTCATCTTTGGACTTGCGAACCTGGCCATTCTGCTGACAGTGATGGCGGTGAAGCGGTATGCGTTCACTTCGTTGTGGTGCGCGTATGCAGCCGTCGCGAGCGTCGTTATCCTGGCGTACTTCTGGAAGAGCCGGTTTACCCGGCCGTTCCGGTACGGCGAGGCGATATAGCGTCAAGCTTGCCGCGAAGGGCTGCGTTCTCGGCCTCTAGCGCCTTGATACGATCACGAATGGGTGCGAGCGACGGTTCCAGTTCTTCGATGGTGTAACGCGGCGTGATGTGCTGCGGGCAGTTCCAGTCGAAGGCCTCGACGTGGATGAGAATGACGCGCTCGGCGACATCTTTTGGGCTTGCTGGGCGCAGGGCCTGGAGGAGTTCTAAGGCGCGGGCATCGTTCTCATGGACTTCGACGCGGCCGAGGATCTTCAGGCGCGTCTGGTTGGGGTAGTCCATGAAGAAGAGCGCGACGCGGGCGTCGTGTTCGAGGTTGCCGACCGAGATGTACTGCTTGTTGCCGCGCAGGTCGGCGAAGGCGATGGTCTTCGGATCGATGACGTGGACGAAGCCCTTCTCGCCGCCGCGATGCTGGACGTAGGGCCAGCCGGTCTCGCCGACGGAGGCCATGTAGAAGCTGTCGCGAAGGGCGATGAAGGTGCGCTCGCTAACGCCGAGGGAGTCGTCGGGCGGCCCGGACTCTTCCATGCGCTGATACTGGGCGCGGCTGTTGTGCTGCTTCTGGTGGGCTTTGACGAGAGGAGTGAAGGCCAGTTCGGGGAATCGACGGCTCATGGCGGCGGTGCTCGTTCCGGGCAGGTGGACTCGCTGCCTAGGATTGAGATTCGAAAGTCGGCCCTAAGGTTCAGAATTCGTATCAGCAAACAAAAAGGCCGGAGCTGGGCTCCGGCCTCTCGTGTATACGAAATATGACTACAGGCCCTTTTCCACCAGGAACAGAATCAAGTCCTTCACCCGGCTGGAGTAGCCCCACTCGTTGTCGTACCAGCTGATGACCTTGCCGGTGTTGGTGCCAACCACCTTCGTAAGAAGAGAGTCGAAGATGCTGCTGAGGGGGTTGCCGCGGAAGTCGGTCGAGACGAGCTCTTCGTCGGTGTAGCCGAGGATGCCCTTCATCGGACCTTCTGCTGCCGCCTTGATCGCGGCGTTGATGGTGTCGATTGTGATCGGCTTCTCGGAGACGAAGGTTAGGTCGACGACCGAGACGTTAGGGGTCGGGACGCGGATGGCGAAGCCGTCCAGCTTACCGGCCATCTCGGGGACGACTAGCTTGAGTGCTTTTGCGGCTCCAGTCGAGCTCGGGATCATCGACAAGGCAGCGGCTCGGGCGCGGCGGAGATCCTTGTGCGGCGTGTCGAGGATGACCTGGTCGTTGGTGTAGCTGTGAATCGTGGTCATGATGCCGCTGGCAATCCCGAAGGTGTCGTGCAGAACCTTTACGACCGGGGCAAGGCAGTTCGTCGTGCAGCTCGCGTTCGAGATCACGTTGTGCTTTGCGGCGTCGTACTTGTCGGAGTTGACGCCGAGGACGAGAGTGATGTCTTCGTTGGTCGCCGGGGCGGAGATGATGACCTTCTTTACGGTCGAGCCAAGGTGGGCTTTGGCCTTCTCGGCGTCGGTGAAGAAGCCGGTGGATTCGACGACGATCTCCGCGCCGACGGAGGCCCAGTCAAGCTTGGCGGGGTCTCGCTCGGCGAAAACCTTGATCTTCTTGCCGTCGACGACGATGCTGTCGCCTTCGACCGAGATCTCGTTCTTCAGGTTGCCGAGGATGGAGTCGTACTTGAGCAGGTGGGCAAGAGTGGCCGGCGTGGTGAGGTCGTTGACGGCGACAAATTCGATATCTGGATTGCCGAGGGCGGTGCGGAATACATTGCGTCCGATACGGCCGAAGCCGTTGATGCCAACCTTAACTGCCATAAGTCGATAAGCTCCTGTGGTGCGTCGTTCTTTCCGGTTCCAATTGTAGTGCGAGGGGAGTTTCGCTGCATGAAGAGAGGTGGACAGAACCCCATCTCAAGATCGAGATGGGGTGATCCGGAGTTTTGAACGGGTATCGGGGAAGGTGCGCCTCATTTGCGGCGGCGCGGAGCGCCCTGTTATAACCTCCACATGCGCGAGTTGCGCGAATGGATAAGCGACAAAATGAGAAGACGGACGAAACGTGGACCGAATGAGTCGGAGTCCACAGGCAAGAGCGGCCAGGAACTGCCCTCAGGCCAGCAAGCTCCTTTGAGGCCCAATTACCCGGAACCGATCGCTCCCCGGCCGGTTCAGGCGGAGGCTCCCCAGACCGTTCGTCAGTCATTTGACGCGCCGTTGACCCCGATTCCTGAGCCCTTTTCTCCGGCTACGGGCGAAGAGAAGATTGTGGTCGAGACGCAGCCGGAGAGCCTGGGCGCGGCTGCGCCATCGGCTGAACAGGCGGCTGCAGCTGCCAAGTCGCCTCGTGGGTATGTCGTGCTGACAATCGGCCTGCCGGGTTCCGGCAAGACGACCTGGTACAAGCGCCGCGGCGTCACACCGCTTTCGAGCGACCTTCTGCGCAATCTGCTATTCGACGACATTACCGAGCAGCGCTACCAGGGGTTGGTGTTCTCGACGCTGAGGTCACTGCTGCGGGCACGGCTGATCGCCAAGATGCCGTGGAACTATGTCGACGCGACAAACCTCTCCGCGCACGAGCGCAAGCAGTGGATCAAGATGGCGAAGAGCTTCCAGTATGAGGTTCAGGCGGTCTTCTTCGACGTCCCCCTGGCCGTGTGCATGGAGCGGAACCGTCAGCGCGAGCGCGTCGTTACCGATGAGGTCATGCTGAAGATGGCGGAACGTCTGCGGCCGCCTTCGTTCAAGGAAGGCTTCGACAAGATTACGGTCGTCCGCGTGAAGGGACAGCCGGGGAGCGGACTTGACGCCGCACCCGAGGCCTCCGCAGAGCCGGAAGCACCCGACGCGGCCCCAGAGATGGAGCCGATTGCGGAGCAGGCGACCGAGTAGTTTTCGGTGCCATATCGGCGCGGATTCTAACGCTCTTCCATCGCGAGAGGGACGAATTGACCGAGGCTGGCGTCGAGTTCGCAAATATCAGTTACACACTGCCCGGACAGGGGAACCTGCCCGGGCGTTCTCTTTTGCGCGATATATCGCTGCGGCTCGAAGCAGGAACGACGACCGCTTTGCTTGGCCGCAGCGGCTCCGGTAAGACAACACTCTTGCGGATGGTCAATGGATTGGTCTCACCGACATTAGGCGAAGTGTTGGTTCAACAAAACGCAGTAAGTCAATCAAATTTAGATACTTTGCGACGATCTATCGGCTACGTCATCCAAGAGGAGGGGCTTTTTCCACATATGACTGTGGAAAGGAACGCAGGTATGGCACTGGAGCTTGCGGGACAGTCGAAACAGCAGATCTCGCGGCGTGTGGCCGAGGTGCTGGGACTCGCGGGCCTCGACTTTGATGAGTTTCGCGGACGGTATCCTTGGCAACTCTCTGGCGGACAGCGGCAGAGAGTCGGGCTGGCGCGGGCCCTGGCGACCGATCCGGCGATCCTGCTGATGGATGAGCCCTTCGGGGCGCTCGATCCCATGACACGCGCCGAGATGCAGACCATGCTGCAGGATCTCCTCGGGCGGATGAAGAAGACCGTTCTTCTCGTCACCCATGATCTTGACGAGGCGCTTTATCTGGCGCAAAGGGTCGTCTTTCTGGAGCAGGGCGAGGTCGTTGCTGATGTATTAGCGAGTGAGGTTCTCGCGTCGGCCAATACTCATGTAAAACATTATGTTTCGGCTGTACATCGCGCGGTGCAAGCTTGATGGCATTTAAGCAATTCCTGCATTCGCACGGCTGGGAGATAGCTCGTCTCACCCTCGAGCATCTCTGGCTGACTTTAAGCGCGATGTTGCTTGCGGTTGCGATAGGACTGCCGCTGGGCATACTTTTGACCCGGAAGCAGAAGCTTGCAGGTCCGGTCATCGCTTTCGCAAATGTGGTGCAGACGGTGCCTTCGCTGGCGCTGTTTGGGCTGCTGCTACCGGTGACCTGGCTCGGAGAAAATGCTGCGCGGCTGGCGATTCTGGCGCTTACTGGATACGCTCTTCTGCCTATCCTACGAAATACCTATGCTGGTGTGTCCAGCGTCGATCCGGCGTTGATCGATGTATCCAATGCACTTGGAATGAATGGATTGCAGCGACTTATGAAGGTAGAACTTCCGCTATCAGCGAGCGTGATTCTCGCCGGGCTGCGGACGGCGATGGTGACTTGCATCGGGGTAGCGACGATTGCTGCGGCGATTGGAGCTGGAGGGCTGGGCGAACTCATCTTCCGGGGAGTCGCGAGTGTGGATAACGGGCTCGTCCTGGCTGGGGCGATTCCGGCGGCGTTGCTGGCACTGGCGGCGGATACCGGACTGGGAATGCTGGAGAAGCGGCTGGCGGTGAAGAGGTGAGGCGGAGGGAGAAGGGACCGGCAAGAAGGGGGAAGGCGGCTGGGTGGGGTCTGATTCTTCTTCTGGTTCTGCTGATTGGCTGTGCGCCGCCGAGGTCTTCGCGGATTACGATTGGGGCGAAGAACTTTACTGAGCAGGTGGTGCTCGGGGAGCTGCTGGCGCAGGAGATTGAGGCGGTTTTTGCACAGGAGGGACAGGCTGGCTATCGCGTCGAGCGGCGGTTCTACCTGGCGGGGAGTTACATTTGCCAGCAGGCTCTGGTAAGCGGTCGGATCGACGGCTATGTGGAGTACTCGGGGACGGCGCTTACGGCGATACTGAAGCAGCCCCTGCCGCCGGTGGGGCAGCGGGATGCAGCGGCGGTCGCGACGACCATTGCGCGGATCTATCGCGAGCGGTACAAGGTCGAGGTTGGACCGGGGCTGGGCTTTGAGGATACGTTTGCGATGGTGGTTCGAGGTGACGACGCGAAACGGCTGGGCGTGAAGACAATCTCCGATGTGGCTCGGCTGCAGGGGGCTGACCCCACATCTCAGAATCGAGATATGGGGGACCCGGGCATTGAGCGGCTCGGAGTTGGGTATGAGTTCGAGGAGCGGCCGGATGGGCTGAAGGGGCTCGAGTCCACTTATGGGCTGAAGTTTGATGGCGCACCGAGGGTGATGGATCTTGGGCTGCTGTATCGGGCGCTTTCGGCCAAGCAGGTGGATATGGTGGCGGGGAACTCGACCGACGGGCCGATACGGGCGCTTGGGTTCGTGATCATGGCGGACGACAAACACTACTTCCCTCCGTATGAGGCGGTCCCGCTGTTGAGGCAAGATTCGGTGGCGAAGCATCCGGAGATTCAGACGGCGATTACGCGACTGGCGGGGCAGGTGGGTGCGGACGAGGTGCAGACGATGAACGATGCGGTCGATGGGCAGCACCGCGACGTGGGCGACGTCGTGCGGGAGTTCCGCAGGCAAAAGGGATTGTAAGTTCGCTTGAACAAAGCGGAGTGTCAGATGGGGCGTGAAAGGCGATCCTTCTTCTGACGGCTGATCGTCATGGCCGAGGAGGAAGGGAATAATGGAGATTCAAGCGATCGCTTTACCGACTGAGGTTGCGGAGCGGGTGTGGAAGACGATGAACTCGCCGGGGTATGGTCATCCGGCGTCGAACGCGTTGGCGAAAGGACACGGGCCATGCCGGCATTGCCTGCGGCCATTCCGGATTGGCGAAGAAGAGCGGACGCTCTTCACCTACAGTCCATTTCGTGAGAATGGGATGATTCCGTTGCCAGGGCCGGTATTTATCCACACGGAGCGCTGTGAACGATTTCAGCAGCCGAGCGGGTATCCGGTTGAGTTGGTGGCCTATGGCGCGGTTCTTGATGGCTATGATGGCGATCAGCGGATGGTAGCGCAGCGGAAGGTTGCCGACGGCGGCCATGAGGCGATGATCGTGGAGATGTTCGAAGATGTGGCTGTCCGCTATGTAATGGTTCGGGATCTGAAGGCGGGATGCTTCGATTTTCGCGTGGAAAGGAAGGTAGATTCCGATGGTTGAGCCGTGGCTGCGGGGGACGCTGATTGACGTGGACGCGGTGCGAAGGCAGGTGCTCCATGCGCTGGAACTTGCGGGCGAAGATGTAGAGCGATGGTGCTCCGGGCTGAGTGATGTGGAGATGAATGCGGGGCCTTTCGGGCTGACGCCGGTGGCGTTTCATCTGCGGCATATTGCGAGGAGTCTCGACCGGCTGATGACGTATGCGGAGGGGCGGCAGCTTTCAGATACTCAGATGAGCACTTTGCGGAGCGAGCTAGAGCCAGGGGCGGTGGCTTTGGAGGTGCTTGGGGAGTTCCGGGCGGGTTTGAAGACCGCGACGGAGCGGGTGCGGGCGACCTCTCAGGCTACATATGAAGAACCGCGAGGCGTGGGGCGTGGGATGTTGCCAAGCACCGTGGGAGGGTTGCTGGTGCATTGCGCTGAACACACTCAAAGGCATGCGGGGCAGACGGTGACTACGGCCAAGGTGGTTGTGGGGATGCGGGGTTGAAAGTGGCTCCGCTAGCCGTGCCTACTCGAAACGGGTAACATTGTGAGCGTCAGGCTAAATAAAATTCTGTGAAAAGACGCTAGTCCAACCGTGGGCAAGGTCTAGCCAGTTCAGCGCAGTTTCTTCGGGCGTTCAAGAGCCTGTCCGCCACGTCGCGGCAGGACTCGGAAGGAGATACACATGGCACATGCCTCATTCGACGGATTACGCGTTCTGTCGCTGGAGTCGCGCCGTTCCAAAGAGGTTGCCAAGCTGATCAAAACGTACGGAGGAGAGGCGTTTGTCGTCCCTGCCGTGCGCGAGGTGCCGCTGGATACTCCACAGCCTGTCCTCGATTTCGCAGCATCGCTGATCGCCGGCGAGTTCGATATGGTGGTCTTCTTCACCGGGGTTGGAGTCAAGGCGATGATGCAGATCATCGAGACGAAGTACTCTTCGGTGGAGTTTCTGACGGCGCTGCGCAAGACGCGGGTGGTAGCTAGAGGGCCGAAGCCGCAGGCGGCGCTGCGGGAGTTGAATGTGCCGAGCTCCGCCATTGCGCCTGAACCATCGACCTGGCGCGAGTTGCTGGACACGATCAAGAACGAGTTTGCAGATGTCCTTCCGGAGATGCGCGTCGCCGTGCAGGAGTATGGTGCGACAAATCCGGAGTTCCTGGCGGCGTTGTCGGAGATGACGACGCAGGTCACCAGGGTGCCGGTGTATCAATGGGCGCTGCCCGAGAATCTTCAACCGTTGCGAGAGTCGGTGCTGGCGGTTGCGAACGCCGGGGTCGACGTCGTGGTATTCATGTCGGCGGTGCAGGTGATCCACCTCTTTCAGATCGCGGAGCAGATGGGATGTGTAGACGACCTGCGCGCGGGAATGGAGACGATTGTGGTGATCTCAATCGGGCCCACTACCACGGAGGTGCTGTTGCACTACGGCGTGCAGCCGGACTTCGAGCCCTCGCGACCGAAGATGGGGTTCGTCATCAACGAGGCAGCGCAGTACGCTGGCAAAGTGCTGCGGCAGAAGAAGAGTGGAGTAGATGTGGCGCTGGCTACACGCTTGGCCGGACTCACGTTTTCATCCAGTGCCGCGAAGACCGATCAAAACGGGGATGGAGAAGCGGTAGCCATTGCAAGGCCGGTGCGTAAGGTGGCGGCGTCTACGCCGACCATGGCAGGCTTCCGCGATGGGCTGGGGCCGATGGACTTTCTGCACGAGATCAGTAGCCGGATCGCGGCGGCGGACTCCTTCCACACGGTGCTGGAGCGAATCGTCGAGTTTGTGACAACGGCCGTCCCGTGCGACTCCTGTTTTATCTACGTGCTGGAAGACCAGAACCTGGTGCTGCGGGCTTCGAAGAATCCGCACTCCGAGGTGGATCGCGTTGGCATGCCGATCGGGCAGGGCATTACGGGGTGGGTCGCGGAGCATCGCGAGCCCGTGGCGATTGCCGCGAACGCCTCGATCGATCCGCGATTCAAGGCGTTCAAGAACCTTCCGGAGGACCACTTCGAGGCGATGCTTTCGACGCCGATCATGACCGCAAGTAAGGTCGTGGGCGTCATCAACCTGCAGCATCGTCTGCCCTACCAGCACAAGACTTCTGAGATTCGTCTGCTCTCGATGCTGGGCTTTCTTGTGGGCGCAGAGATTGAGCGGGCGCGGCTGGAGAGCGAGAACCTGCAACTGGCCAGCCGCCTCGAGACGCGCAAGGCGGTTGATCGGGCGAAGGGAATTCTGCAGCGCGACATGACGATCAGCGAGGACGACGCCTACCGGATGATGCAGCGCGAGAGCCGGCAGAGGCGGAAGTCGATGCGCGAGATCGCGGAGGCGATCCTGTTGAGTGAGGATCTGCGGAAGATGCGGCCGGAATCAGTCGCAAAGTAGATCGGGTTGCTTGCACGGGTTATTCCGTGATGACGCGGTCGGCCCATTCGACGAGCGAGACAAAGATGGGCGGGCTGCCGAACTTCGCGCCCCACTGGTCTAAGTCTGTTTGCATGACTGCTCGTGCACGGCTGCAGGCACCGCAGGCGTAGATCTGAACATGCCTTTCAGCAATCTTCGTGAGGGTCTGCTCTAACGGCGCCCAGCCAACTGGAACAACTGCGGCGGCAACTGACTTTCGCATAAGCGAGACTGCCTCTCCAAGCAGGAAGATCTGCACCGTGTGTCCTGCCTCAGAGAGAGCGAGGCCGTGCAGGAAGGGAAACGCGGCCTTGGTCGGATCATCCGATCCCCAGGCGCTCTTCATCATGATGTTCAGGGATTTATGTGGAGTTCCCTGGCCTAGCGCCGACGCTGCTCCGGCAAAAGGTAACGCGACTAATTGACGAAGGAATGACCGACGCGCCATGAGAGACCTCCCAAGTGCGAGCGAAGTATAGCATTCGGTCTGGCGGGGCTAAACTGTAAGTATGGCGCTCGCGGTGGAAACAAGGCTTACGTTGGCGGAGATATCCGCAAAGATAGATGAGGGAACTCGCATCGATGTGGATGAGGCGCGGTGGCTCTGGCTAAACGCTTCGGCGGAGGAATTACAACAGCTTGCCTATAAAGTGCGGGCGCGGTTCCACGCGCCGGGCGAATGCACGTACATGGTTATGCGAATCATCAACTACACCAACGTCTGCGTGGCGCAGTGCGACTACTGCGCGTTCTACAAACTGCCCGGTCAGGCTGGCGGATACGTGATGTCGCATGACGATGTCTTCGCGAAGATCGATGAGTTGATCGCGCTGGGTGGCGATCTCGCGGCGTTCAACGGCGGCTTCAATCCGGCACTTCCGCTGAGCTACTACTGCGACTTGTTTGCAGCGATACGGGCGCGATACGGCGACTCCGTCGAGTTCTATGCACTGACGATTGCGGAGTTTATGTATCTTGCGGATCATGCGAAGATCTCGAACGCAGAGGCTGCGCAACGGCTGAAAGCTGCGGGTGTGCGGTGGATCACTGGCGGCGGGTCAGAGATTCTGACGGAAGATTTTCGGTCGCGGCACTCGAAGTTCAAGTACACGGTGACGGAATACTTTGAAGCGCAGCGGGCAATCGTCGAGGCCGGGTTGAAGACGACGGCGACCATGGTGATCGGGTTTGATGAGACGCTCGATGAGCGGCTGGAACATCTCGATCGCACGCGACAGTTTCAGGACGAGACGGGCGGGCTGGCGAGCTTTCTCTGCTGGACGTTCAAGCCTTACTTCACGCAGATTGGCGGGATCGAGATTACAACAGCGGAGTATCTGAAACATCTCGCGCTTTGCCGGATCTTTCTAGACAATATCCCGCGGATTCGGACCTCGGTGCTGACGCAGAATCAGCAGGCGCTCGAGGGGTTGAAGTATGGAGCGGATGACTTCGATCTGCCGATCGAGGATGAGGTGACGCAGAAGGCCGGAGCTACGATCAGTTTGGACTTCGAGCGGATTCTTAGCTATGCGCGGGAGTTGGGGTTCGAGCCGACGTATCGCCATGTGGCGCTAGCGGCCGCAAAAGCGTAGGGCGGTTCGTGCCTTGCACGAATGTCCCATCCACGACCAGGTGCGAGTCATGGATGGGGCACCCAGCGTGTCG
Source organism: Granulicella aggregans (assembly GCF_014203275.1). Classification (GTDB taxonomy): domain Bacteria; phylum Acidobacteriota; class Terriglobia; order Terriglobales; family Acidobacteriaceae; genus Edaphobacter. Next base: position 438,237 of record NZ_JACHIP010000001.1, on the reverse strand, counting down.
CACGCTCTAGCCGCGCGGGAAGAGCAGACATTGCGGCTTCGAGAGCGGGTAGCTCTTACCGATCTCCGATAGCTGGCCGGAGGTGACGTCTCTCGGGAAGACTGCGATGTTATCTGAAGCCTGATTGGCAACGAGCAGGAAGCGCTCGGTGGGGTCGAGCGTGAGGTGGCGCGGAATCTTGCCGCCGCAGGAGCTGCGCCGCTGAAAGGTGAGGCGGCTGCCGTCGGCGGAGACGGCGATAGTGGCGATGAAGTCGTCGCCGCGATTGATGTAGTAGCCGAAGCGGGCGGTCTTATCGAGGACGATGTCGCAGCCGGTGACCTCACCGGGATGGGGCTGGGTGGGGAGCTTGAGTATTTGGCCGGTGGTCAGGGTGGCGGTGTCGGCGTCCCACTTGAGCACGATGATCTGGCAGCCCATCTCGGTGACGCAGTAGGCGAACTTGCCGTTGGGATGGAAGTGCAGGGTGCGCGGGCCGACTCCGGCTGGTGCCTTCCACGCGGGAGTATCGGCGGGAGTTAGCTTCCCGGTGGCGGCGTCGAGCGCGTAGACGTGGATCAGGTCGAGGCCAAGATCGTTGACGAGCAGATATTTGTTGTCCGGCGAGACCGTGACGCGGTGGGCGTGCGGAGCTTCCTGGCGTTCGGCGTTGGGGCCATGGCCGGTGTACTGCTCGAACGAGACGGGATCGCTAAGATGGCGATCGCCCTCGAGCTTGAAGGAGATGGCGCTGCCGCCAGAGTAGTTTGCGGCGAAGACGGAGGCGCCGGTTTGGTCGGTGGTGACGTGACAGGGGCTGCCGCCTTTGGAGGCTTGCTGGCTGAGCTGGGTCATGGTGCCAGTGGCGGGATCTAGGGAAAAAGTTGAGACGGCGCCGCTCCTCTGACCGCCGAACTCCTCGAGTTCATTAGCGACGATAACGGTCTTGCGGTCGGGGGTCATGATGAGGAACGTCGGATTCGCGGCGGCGGCGGCGAGGCCTACTTTTTTTAGCTCGCCAGAGACGGAATCGAAGCCATAGGCGTAGACGCCCTTGCTGGTCGCGCCGGTCTGGGTGCCCACGAGTAACAGCTTTCCGGGGATGGCGCTTTGGGCGGATACGAAGGGTGAACGCAAGGCAATAGTCGATGCAGCGGAGGTAGCGAGGAAGGCGCGCCGTGTAATCGAATTCATCACGCCATTGTCTCTCAAATCAACAGGTTTTGCCGGGCCGCACTTCGTGCCGTAGGATAAGCGGGGAGAAAGATCGCCTTGAACGCTACAGAGCTAAAGACATTCCATGAATCCGCAGAGGGAACTTCCGCGCGCGTCTTTCGGGCGCCGGGCAGGGTCAATCTGGTTGGGGAACACACCGACTACAGCGGCGGCTTCTGCATGCCCGCCGCGATCAACTTTGAGACTTTGATTGCCGCCTCACTCCGTGCCGACCGCATCTTGAAGCTGACCTCCGTCGACTTCGGCGATAGTGTGGAGATCGACCTGGACACGCTGCCCATGGACCGGCAGAAGCACTGGAGCGGGTACGTGATCGGGGTGGTATGGAGCCTGCGGCAGGCCGGGATCGAGGTTCCGGCAGCCTCGTTGACGATTACGGGAAACGTTCCCCTGGGTGCCGGACTGAGTTCTTCGGCATCGCTTGAGATTGCGACCGGCACAGCGTTGCTCGCCCTCGGCGGCAACTCGATTACGGGTGCCAAGCTGGCGCGTCTTTGTCAGATCGCTGAAAACGATTACATGGGAGCGCCCGTCGGCATCATGGACCAGTTCGTCTCGGCCAACGGTAAGGCGGGAAACGCGCTGATTCTCGATACGCGGGCGTTGACCTTCGATCTTGCGCCGATTCCACCTCATCTCCGGCTGGTGATCGCGAACTCCATGGTGAAGCATTCGCTCGCCGACGGCGGAGCTTACGCTTCGCGGCGTCGCGAAGTAGAGGAAGGCGCTGCGGCGATTGCAGCATACAAGCCCGGCGCGACGCAGTTGCGGGATGCCACGCTTGCCGATCTTGAGGTCTGCAAGCCATACATGTCTGTTGAAGCGTACAAGCGGAGCAGGCACGTGATCTCGGACAGCCAACGCGTGCTCGACGGTGCGGAGATGCTGCGTAAGGGAGACATTGAAGGCTTCGGCGAGATGCTGAACGACGCGCACCGGAGCTACCGCGACGACTTCGAGGCGAGTTGCCCGGAGTGCGACATCCTGCAGGTGATCGGGCAGACACAGCCGGGCTGTTATGGCTCGCGGCTGACCGGCGGCGGGTTTGGCGGATGCGTGGTGAGTGTGGTCGAGGCCGAGGCGAGCGATGCCTTTGTTGCGGCGATCAAGGCAGAGTACATGGCACAGACCAGCATTCATCCTGAAGTGTATGTTTGCGCGACGGCGGATGGGGCGGGAGAGTTGAGTTAGGGGCGATCTGCATGAGAGGGCTTGCGGGTTCGAAGTGAAAGCAGATCCTCCGCTTCGCGAAGGATGACAAGTGCAGGGCGCGGGATGACAAGTGCTGGGCGATTACAGGGTTGTTGGGAAGGAAAGAACGTGGCAATGAATGAAGTGCTGAATAAGAGACCGCACCGCCGCTATAACCCGCTGCGGAAGTCGTGGCTGCTGGTGTCGCCGCAGCGAACGCAGCGCCCGTGGCAGGGAGAGACGGATACGAGCAAGCCAGTTGCTGGGGCGGTACACGATCCGAACTGCTATCTCTGTCCGGGCAATACGCGGACGAGTGGCGTGGTCAATCCGGACTACAAGAATGTCTATTCGTTTACGAATGATTTTCCGGCGCTGAGGCTCGATGGCGACCCGATTCCTGCGGGGCCGGTGACGGACTCGATCGCATCGCGGCTGATGAAGGTCGAGCCCGAGGCTGGCACGGCGAAGGTGCTCTGCTTCCATCCCAATCACAGCCTGTCGCTCTCTTACATGACGGTTCCTGACCTGAAGCTGGTCGTGGACGCCTGGGCCGACGAGACGACGGAACTGGGCGCGATGCCGGAGATCAACTACGTACAGATCTTCGAGAACCGCGGCGCGATGATGGGCTCGAGCCTGCCGCATCCGCACTGCCAGATCTGGGCGACGGAGCATGTTCCGGACGAGCCCGCGCTCGAGGGTGAGGCGCAGCTTGAGTATCTCAAGGAGTATGGAACCTGCCTGCTCTGCGACTATCTTGCTGAAGAGTTGAAGCTGGACGAACGCGTAGTGTGCCAGAACGACAGCTTTGCGGCGGTGGTGCCGTTCTGGGCGGTGTGGCCGTTCGAGACGCTAATCTTGAGTAAGACTCATGCGGGGACGATGCCCGAGTTGTCAGACAAGCAGCGGACGGATTTGGCCGACCTGCTGATCCGGCTTACGACTCGGTACGACAATCTCTTCAACACCAGCTTTCCTTACACGATGGGCTTTCACCAGGCCCCTACGGATGGTGCGAAACATGACGAGTGGCACTTCCATGCGCACTTCTATCCGCCGCTGCTAAGGTCGGCGCAGATCAAGAAGTTCATGGTCGGATTTGAGTTGCTGGGGATGCCGCAGAGGGATATTACGCCGGAGTCGGCTGCGGAGCGGTTGCGGGCTTTGCCGGAAGTTCACGTATAACAGGCTAGATCGAGGCAAAGCGTACCTCAGCGGCTAACGCCGCGAGGCGCTGAGATTTTATGGCGCGGCCGAAGCCTTGCCCATAAGCAAGACGGGCTCAAACAGGCCGTCTATGCAGTAAAGCGGGCAACTCAGCAGGGTGGACGAATTCGAGGCTGAAGGAGAGATATGGTGATTCTGGTAACGGGTGGAGCGGGATACATCGGTGGAACGGTAACTCGGCTGCTGCTGAAGGCCGGCCACAAGGTCACCGTGTACGACTACATGAGGCATAAGCAGGACTCGGTTGTGGCCGAGGGCGCGACGCTGGTGAAGGGCGATATTGGCGACGCGGAGTTGCTGACCAAGGTACTGACGGAGAAGAAATACGACGGCGTGCTGCACTTTGCGGCGCTGATCGAGGCGGGCGAATCGATGGTCAAGCCAGAGATCTTCTTCCGCAACAACACCGCTTCGACGCTGAACCTGCTGGAGACGATGTTGAAGACCGGGCACAATAAGCTGGTCTTCAGCTCGACAGCGGCCTGCTACGGCGAGCCGGAGTCTTCGCCGATCTTTGAGGAGGCAAAGCTACAGCCGACCAATGTTTATGGCGAATCGAAGCTGATGGTCGAGCACATGCTGCGCTGGTTCAACCAGATTCATGGCTTCCGTTACGCGAGCCTGCGGTACTTCAATGTGGCCGGCGCGATCGAAGGCTACGGCGAGAAGCATGAGCCGGAGTCGCATCTAATCCCCTTGATTCTCGACGTCGCGCTAGGTCGCCGGAAGAGCATTCGCGTCTATGGCAGCGACTATCCGACGCCGGATGGCACTTGCATCCGCGACTACATCCATGTGGCCGATCTTGCGGATGCGCACTTGCTTGCTCTCAAGGGGCTAGAAGAGAATTCGAAGCTGATCTACAACATCGGCAACGGGCAGGGATTCTCGGTTCGCGAGGTGATCGATTCAGTGCGGCGTGTGAGCGGTCGCGAGATTGTGGTCGAAGAGTTTGGACGGCGGCCGGGTGATCCGGGAGTGCTGGTAGCAAGCTCGGCGAAGATTATCCGCGAGCTGGGTTGGTGCCCGAAGTATCTTGAGCTCGACCAGATTATTGAGAGCGCCTGGAAGTGGCACAAGCATCTTTATGGCGAACCGAAGTAGGTCGGTGCCAGGTAAGAATCGCGTAGGCCAGAGCAAAAGGCGAATGCGGGGGGCTCTCTACTACGCCACGCGATGATGCTGCGTGGATTCGGTCGAGAGGACGAATTGGTAAAGTCCGGAGACGAGTGCAAAGAAAAGAAGGGCTGCCGATGATTCGGCAGCCCTTCTGTTCTTGATCTGGGGAGGGTCTAGGTGTTAGCGGTGACCGCCGCCACCATGTCCCCCGCCACCGCCGTGGAAGCCTCCGCCACCACCGCCGCCATGGAATCCGCCGCCGGCGTTACCGTGGAATCCTCCACCGCCGCCAAAACCACCGCGCGCCGCGCCGCCACCTGGGTGAACTCCGCCACCGTATCCACCGCGGAAGCCTCCGCCGTAGCCGCCACGGTATCCGCCGCCGTATCCGCCGCGATAGCCGTACCCACCCCGATAGCCGTATCCGCCGCGATATCCGTAGCCACCACGGTAGCCGTATCCGCCGTAGCCGTATCCGCCTCTACGGAACCACGGACCAGCACCGATGAAGATACCGCCGGAAAACCATGACGGGCCGTAGTAGCCGTAGGGCGCGCAGGCATAAGGCGCATAGTTGTAATAGCCGTAGTCACAGACCGGTGCCGGGTAGTCGTAGCCCCCGCCGTAGTATTCCTGGCCACCGCCTACGCCAATACCGACCGCAACCTGGGCGTTTGCAGTGGGTGCCGTCGCCGTCAGTGCGATTACGAGTGCCCCGAGTAGAGCAAGATATTTGAAAGACCGCATTTGATACTCCCTTCAGCCAGTCTGCTCGGACTTCGGGGAGATCGACACCGAGGAGCGAAGCAGCCGTGCAGGAACTCGACGTTACTTTAGTCGTAGCTCCTATGTATTTGAACCACGGTTCAGGGAAAAGGTTGCGGATAAATTAATGTCCGCCCATGGCCTCGGGATCGGGCTTGGCGCGTTTCGCGGGCAGACGCATGATAAAGGGCAATGGAATCAGGCAGACAAGCGTGCATGCGAGCAGGAAGAAGGCGTTCTGATAGCTCAACATGGAAGCTTGGCGGAGCAACTGCTGATACGCCTGCCCCATGGCGATCTGGCCCGCCGCAGCGGACGAGGTTCCCCCGCGCATGAGTAGTTCGCGGATACGGTCGGTGAAGAAGTGATAGCCGAAGCTGCCGGGATAGGCGTGAGCGGATAGCCGCTGCTGATTCACCTGTGCGTTGCGGGCGAGGAAGGTGGTCAGCAGCGCGGTGCCCGCGCTTCCGCCCAGGTTTCGGGCGAAGTTCGACAGGCTTGAGATCTGGTTGGTCTTCGACGGTGGCACACCGACGTAGTTCAGCGTGCTGATGGGGATGAAGATCAGCGGCAGGCCGATGACCTGCAACATGCGCCAGACGGTGACCGTGTGGAAGGCGGTGTTGAGGTCGAGACGAGTGAGGTTGTAGATTCCGGCGGCGGTGGCGGCGTAGCCGAAGGCGACCATGATGCGGGGATCGAAGAGACCGAGCGAACGACCGGCCACCATCATCATCGCCATCATGACGAAGCCGGCGGGCGAGAGGACTTCGCCGGCGCGCTCGGCGGTATAGCCCAGAAGCCCTTGCAGGTATTGCGGTATGAGGACGGTCGAGCCGAAGAGCACCATGCCGAGGATGAGCTGGAGGAAGACGGCGGTGCCGAAGTTACGATTTTTCAAGAGTTTGAGGTCGACGATCGGGTCCGGGTGGTTCCACTCCCAGAAGCAGAAGAAGATCAGGGTGCAGGCGGCGATCATCGCGCAGAGCTGGATCTCGCCCGAGCCGAACCAGTCTTTTTCCTGGCCCTTGTCGAGGGTGAACTCGAGGAAGCCGACGCCGATGGCGACCAGGCCGAGGCCGGTGAAGTCGACCTTCAGGTGCTTGGCGGCCTCGCGGCGTACCTTCAGGAACGGTGGATCTTCGACCATGCGGTTCGAGAGCCAGAGCGAGAAGAGGCCGATGGGGATGTTGATGAAGAAGATCCAGTGCCAGTTGAAGTTGTCGGTGATCCAGCCGCCCAGCGTTGGACCGATGGCGGGGGCTACGACGACAGCCATGCCGTAGACGGCGAAGGCCTGGCCCCGCTTTTCGATGGGGAAGGTGTCGGCGAGGATGGCTTGTTCAGAGGGCGCTAGGCCTCCGCCGCCAGCGCCCTGCAGGATACGGGCGATGATGAGTAGGGGAAGGCTGGTCGCGATTCCGCAGAGGAACGAGCAGATGGTGAAGAGCGCGACGCAGGTCATGTAGAAGCGCTTGCGGCCGAAGCGGTTCGAGAGCCAGCCGGAGATGGGGAGGACGACCGCGCTCGAGACGAGGTAGCTGGTGAGAACCCAGGTGGCCTCTTCGCCCGACGCGCCTAGTGATCCTGCGATGTGTGGCAGGGCAACGTTCGCGATCGACGTGTCCAGCACCTCCATGAAGGTGGCGAGGGTGACGGTCAAAGCTACGGCCCATGGATTGTGGCTTGGCTTCCAGGGAGCTTCAGACAAGTGTGAATCAGATGGCATTGCGTACGCCTATGATAAATATCGATAGCTATTCGTGGTTTGGATAAAGGTACAGGGTGTCGATGAAGATTGTTGCAGGGTGTGGTTTCCGCTCGATACAGCGTTTACTTGCGGTTGCTTTGCTGGCGAGCGTGGTAGATGCAGGGGCGCAGCAGGGCTGGGTGGTAAGGCCGGAGTGGGTCCGGGCGCATGAGGAGTTCCTGGCAAGCGATGCGCTTGCCGGACGCGGGAGCGCGACCCGCGATGAGCAGATCGCGGCTGAGTATGTGGCTTCGGAGTTTGTGGCGTATGGGCTGAAGCCCGCGCCGGGGATGTCTGGAATGATCCAGGCGGTCGATGTTGTCGCTCCTGACTTGGATGGCAAAGCGACCTTGACGGCGGGGGACGTAAGTCTTGCCGAGGGAACCGACCTGCGGGTGTTGTTCCCGTCTGGAGTCGGGGCGAACGGACCGCTGATTCGGCTGGCCGCGGCCGACGCCCCTCAGGCGAATATACCGAGGGGATCTATCGTGCTCCTGACCGACCTTCCCCCGAATACCAACGGGCTGCGAAACTCCTTTTTCCTGCGCGGATCGGGTGCTGCCGTAGTGCTCTTCGCTGAGAACGATGCCTTGCGTGCGTATTTGGCCAAGAATCCTCACCCGCATCAACTGATGCGGCTGGACCAGGAGCTGGGCGACACCACGCCCCTGCCGGCGACGGTTGCGGCAGTAAGCGCGACTGCCATGGCGCGGCTGCTGGCAGAGAAGCCGGGAACCGTCGCCACGCTGACGGTCCACGCGCTGCTGGCGAAGCCAAGGAAGACCTACAACGCGATTGGATACCTCGTGGGAAGCGATCCGGCAGCCGGGACGATCCTGCTGTCGGCGCATCTGGATCATCTGGGAACGGTATCGACTCCAGCGAACGGCGACGCGATCTATAACGGAGCGAACGATGATGCTTCGGGCACGACGGCGGTACTGGAGTTGGCGCACGCATTGGCAGCCGGACCGCAGCCCCGGCGCAGCGTGCTCTTCGTCTGCTACGGAAGCGAAGAGGCAGGTGAGCTTGGATCGGAGTTCTTCGGCAAGCATCCGCCGATTCCGCTCTCGCAACTCGTCACGAATATCGAGTTCGAAATGATCGGGTCGCAGGATCCAAAGATGCCAAAGGGCACGCTGCTCTTTACGGGTTGGGAGCGGTCGAACCTTGGACCGGCTCTGAAGGAGCACGGAGCCCTGGTGGGGCCTGATCCGTATCCGGAACAGCACTTCTTTCAGCGTTCGGACAACTACCAACTGGCGCTGCAGGGGGTTGTCGCTCATACGGCTGCGGGGTGGGGAACGCCGCCGACTTATCACCAGGCGAACGACGACCTGGCTCATCTCGATCTGGGATTCATGACCGGGGCGATTCAGTCGCTGGTGGAGCCGATGCGATGGCTGGCTACGAGTGACTTCAAGCCTAGTTGGAATGCGGGTGGACAGCCGAAGAGATAGTTGCCTGACGAACGAGTAAGGCTTTGCGATAACCTTTGCTAGTGGGATCCAGTTTGTTGATCGGGAGAGATATATGACGACCGTGGAGATTACACTGCCGGATTAGCTTGCTCAGGAGACTGCGAAAGCCGCGGCTTGCGCCTGATCCTGACGACGATGAGGTGAATGGGACAGCGATCGCTGCGAAAGCTCCTCTTGTCGTTACAGGAGATCGTACTCTCTTGTCGGTTTCGACCTTCGATGGCGGACGGATTGTGACCGTGCAGGAGGCTTTACTGGCTTGCGTCAGCGGAGTCTAAGCGCGTTAGCTGTGGGAGTGGAATGCGAGGGTTCTTCCCCTTCGCATTGCTCAGGGTCAGAATGACGGCCCTTGTGGGCATGGGGTCTACTGAAGGCGTATGGCGCGACCTATTAACAGGATGACGGGGGCGGGGCCGATCTGGGCGCTTCCTAAGTTGCCGAGGGTGGTGGCGGTGACTTTTTCTTCGATGGTCGAGGCCTTGGAGACGGCGACGCAGGGAGTATCCTGGGCGATGTCGGAGTCGACCAGGCTGGCGGCCAGGGCGGCGAAGTCGCGGCCGGGCATGTAGATGACGAGAGTGGATTCGTCGGGGAATGCGCCTGACCAGCTTGGCGAGAGGGTGAGCTTGCCGGCGGCGTGATGCGCGGTTGCGAGGATGAGTTTTGAGGCTGAGGTACGGTCGGTGAGCGGCGTCTTCAGACTGGCGGCGACGGCGAAGGCGGTGGTGATGCCGGGGACGATCTCGAAGGGGATTTCCGCTTCGCGGAGGGCGGCGATCTCTTCGCCTGCGCGACCGAAGATGAGCGGGTCGCCGGATTTAAGGCGGAGGACGGAGCTGCCGGCGCGAGCATGATGAAGCATGAGGACGTGGATCTCTGCCTGCGTGATGCGGGGCTGGCCGCAGCGCTTGCCGACGGGGATGATCTGGGCGGAGGGGCTGGCGAGGTCGAGGACGGCGTCGGAGACGAGGTCGTCGGGAAGGATGACGTCTGCGGTCTGCAGCAGGCGATGGGCGCGGATGGTCAGCAAGCCGGGATCGCCGGGACCTGCGCCGACCAGATAGACGGTGCCGGGGATGGCTTCGGTGTTCAAGAGGCAGGCTCTGGTTCGGGAATGGGATTGGTCTTGGCGTGCTCGCGAGCGAGGACGCGCGAGGGGCATTGGTCGAAGCCGCAGACTTCGCGCTGTGCGAGTTGATGGAGCAGGAGCTTGCGCTCTTCGTTCAAAGGCTCCATCTGGGTGACCTCGCGGCGCAGGTTGCCGAGGTCGGTGAGCCAATCACCGGCGTCTAGCGGAAGTTGCGCGTTGATCTCCTTGCGCAGGCGCTGTGCGAGGGCAGGGCTGGAGCCGGCGGTGGAGATGGCAATCTGGAGGTCGCCGCGGCGGACAACGGAGGGGAAGTAGAAGTCGCAGAAGGGCGGGTCGTCGACGGCGTTGACCATGATCTCGTTAGCGATGGCTTCTTGATAGACGGCGCGGTTGACGGCGGGGACGTTGGTCGCGGTGACTACCAGGAAGTATTTTTGCGTGGTCAGATCGCCGGGCTCATAGGGGCGCTGGTGGAGGGTGATGTCTCCGCCGACGGCGAGGTCGAGGATGCGCGGGCGGGCGTCGGGAGCGATGACGGTGACGTTCGCGTTGGCGGCGCGGAGCGACTCAATCTTGGACTCGGCGAGATTGCCCGCGCCGATAACGAGGCAGCGGCGGCCGGTGAGCTTGAGGAAGATCGGGAAGAGGTCCATGCGAGTGCTCCGCTATCGATGATAGCGGGTTTGGCTGGAGATAGTTTCGAGGGAAAAGGGCGACATAGGGCGGGCCTTCGCTGGCTGGAGACTTGGGGCGTTGCCCCAGGCGGGTATGGATTGAACGTTCGGCACTGCAGACTTGCTAGGTTTTTTTGACGGCGTATTCGTCGAGGAGGACGACGATGAGCGCGGCAGTGGGGACGGCTACGAGAGCACCGACGATACCTGCAAGAGCGGTACCGACGAGCAATGCGACCAGCACTGTGAGGCCCATCAGGTCGACGCTCGACTTCATGATGCGGGGAGTAAGGAGGGCGTTTTCGAGGTTGACGTAGATGAGATAGAAGATGAGTACTTCGAACAGCTTGGTCCAGGAGTCGATGGCGGCGGCGACGCAGACCACCGCCATGGTGATGATGCCACCGGCGACCGGGATGATGTTGAAGAGGCCCATCAGGACACCGAGCAGGACGGCGTAACGGATGTGGAAGACGAGGAAGACGATCGTGCTGGTGACCCCAAGGCAGAGCATGAGCAGGCCTTGGCCGAGGAGCCACTTGCTCATCTTGGCTTCAGCTTTGCGAAGGGTGTTGTCGAGGCGACCGCGCTCAGATCGTTTGATGAGCGAGAGGAAGAACTCGTAGGCGTGTTCGCCTTCGAGCATGAAATAAAGGCAGAGGAAGGCAGCGGTGAGGATGTCAAAGATGTGGGCGAGCCACATGGGCAGCGAGGTCAATAGATAGCTGGCGGTGGCTTCGATCGCTCCCTGGGCCTTCTGCGCGATGGTGTCCAGGCCGAGCTTGTCCGCCATCGGGAGATGTTTCAGCTTGGCGGCGGCGAGTGGTATGCGCTGCGGGAGGTCGGTGAGGAACTGGCTGAGGTCTCGGGTGACGGGCGGTAGCGCGATGAGGAAGAAGAGTGAGAGTGCGAGGCCGACGGCAAGAAGCATGATGACGATGCCGATGGGGCGCGAGGGCTGCCAGCCGCGAATCTTTATCTGGCAGATGCGGTTGACGATGGGCATCAGCACGACAGCGAAGAGGGCGCTGACGTAAAGGATCTCGAGCTCTTTGGCAAGCTTCCACGCCAGGCCGAGGGAGATGAGGACGGCGAAGAAGAAGACGATGGCACGACGATGGTCTTTGGCCGAAGCTTCGACGGCTTTGGCGGAAGCAATCTCGGCTGCGGCGAGTTCAGCAGTCGGGGGAGAGACGGGCTCTGAGGTGAGGTCGTTCAGCGTGCGCTCCTTCAGAGCTCGGATGATTTCAGGTACATCGAGTGAGATGCGTCGAGAGGTTACGGTGTCGCTCAGCGGGTTCGCTTTGGCGCGATGGTGAGGGCTATAACCATGGCTTCGACGGCTTCGTTGGCCTCGATGGCGGAGGTGTCGATGGTGTGGTGGGCGAGTGCGCGGTAGACGGGCTGGCGCTGGGCGAAGCGGAGTTCCGCGAGGGTGGGGTCGGCCAGGACAGGGCGCGAGATGCCTTGAAGGACGCAGCGGTCGAAGAGAACAGAAAATGGAGCATCGAGGAAGATGGTGGCGGTGGCGGGAGTCTGTTCGAGTAGCAGGCGGTTGGTGAGGATCTCAGGGGTACCGCCGCCGAGAGCGATAACGGTGTTGGACTTGCCAAGCGCTGAGACGAGGGCGGTGGATTCAAGGCGACGGAAGTGGGGCTCGCCATGGAGCGCAAAGATATCCGGTACGGAGAGGCCGGTGCGCGATTCGATGTAGTGATCGAGGTCAAGGAAGTTCCAGCCAAGACGAGCGGCAATGAGACGGCCGAGGGTGGTCTTGCCAGAGCCCATGAAGCCGGTGAGCACTATGCGGCGAAGTGCGGGGTGAACGTTCGCCTGTGATGGCGTGATTGACTCCATTGTCTCTTCCAAAGCAGCTTCGGAATGGCTGGCGGTCTTCATGACTTCTCCGTAGTGTATGAGGTGAAAATACAAAAGCCGCAATCCTTTTGGGATCGCGGCTCGGAAAGTTCGAAGTTCTCTGAGGGGTTATCAGGTTTCAGAGGGACATGCGAAGGCTCCACTGGCCGCGCGAGGGCACCAATAGGAGCTAGTAAACGACACGGGCTGGAAGCAGTTCGTCACGTCAAGAAAGAATGTACACCCGCAGTAAGCGGGTGGCAAAGATTATCTGAGCTTACTGTGTTGATTTTGCCGCAAGAATCTCAGACGGAGTTTCCGGGTCGATGGATGCCGACTTGAGGCCGCTCTGAATGTTCTGCCAAACGGCGTCGCTGGGCTCTTCGACAGGGTCATCGAACATGCCGCGAGCAGCTTCCACAATCGCTTCAAAGTCGCGAACCAGGGCTGCGGCGTCTGGATTTTCAAGCAGGAACGCCTGGAGCCGGGAATCATCGCTGATGCTTCCCGTGCCGGTGGCGAAGAATTCAGGGAGTCGCTGTTCGAACTCCGCAAGGGTCATTTTCTCGGTGCTATTGGACGTTTGGGTCATTAGACGGCTTCCTTGAGCAGGCCAGGCTCAGATTGTGGCTCCGCCTTGCGAAGAAGTTCGCGGAGTTTGAGGCGGGCCTTGTGCAGCTGCGACTTACTGTTTCCGGTGGAGCACTCGAGCATCGTCGCGATCTCGTTGTGTTCGAAGCCTTCTACGTCGTGAAGTACGAAGACCATACGATATCCGGGAGGGAGAAGAGCGACGGCGCGCTCGAGAGCAACGCGGTCGAGCGAACCCGAGAGCTGCGGATCGCGCTTGCCGAAGTCGCGTTTAGGAGCATCTTCTTCTGATGGATTGATGGTCTCTTCGAGCGAGACCAGGTTCAGCCCCTTCTTGCGAAGCTGCATCAGCACTAGGTTGACCGTCAGACGGTGCAGCCAGGTGGAGAACGCAGATTCGCCGCGGAAGCTGCCGAGCTTGCGGAAGAGATGAAGGAACGCCTCCTGGGTCATGTCTTCGGCTTCGGAGACATTGCCCAGCATCCGCAGGCAGAGTGTGTAAACGCGGCGCTTGTGCAGGGCATACAGCTTCGAGAAGGCTTCGGGATCACCGGCCTTCGCGCGCTCAATGGCATCTGCTTCGCCCGCGATAGGCGGATTCCTCTTGAAGAGGCCGGAGTTCGGTTTTCCCTGTGTGGACTCAACAGGAACCGGTGCGGTAGCCGGACTGGCTTGTTCTAGGGTCGTTTCCTGCATTGCTTCGTTCGAGCCTTCCTTGAGTGGTTGGAAGAAAGTGTTCACTACGGGACTGATGCGTATGACGCGCAACCAAACCCGTAGGTTGTATCGGGCAATGGTCGTGCCGACGGCCCTAGGCTCATGACCCGACGAAACGGGCGTAGAGCGAGCGAGCAATCATGGGGTCGGTCGTACCTTGAATGATCGCACGGCCATCGGCGAACAGAGTGATCGTGTGCGGCGGCCGTTCGAGGCGCAGAAGCAGGTCGTTCGAGCGGACGAGGCCATGCGGCGCGAGCCGGGCGTGCATCGCGGCGAGATCAACGGGGCGGTGATGTTCGTGGATCTGCACTGAGTTGCGGCCGCAGAGCGTGATGTGTGGCCGGGCGGTTCCGGCAAGATGCGTGAACTCACGCTGGCCGCAGACGGTGCAAGACGGATCGGGCTTAGTTGCCGAAATCTCCGACCGGTCGTTGGTCCAGAGGTCGAAGGAGAGGAGTGAGCGGCGCATGAGAGCCGACTGGCCGGTCAGGTACTTCAGAGTCTCAGTGACCTGAATTGAGGCAGCAAAATTGACGGCGGTGGAGAGAATTCCGGCAGTGTCGCAGGTCTCGGTGGTGCCGGCGGGCGGCTTGGGGAAGATGCAGGCGAGACAGGCGGTAGCTTCCGCGCGGGTGCGATCTTCGTTTATGGGAAGGACGTTCATCGTGGCCGCGTAGGCGCCGATGGCGGCGGCATAGATCCAGGGCTTGCCCTGTTGAACGGCGAAGTCGTTGATAAGGTAGCGAGTCTCGAAGTTGTCCGTGGCGTCGAGGATGATGTCGGCCGTCTGAAGGAGTTCGTTGATGTTTGCGGGGACGAGATCGGCGATCTGAGGGGTTACTGTGATCGTGGAGTTAAAGAGGGCGATCTTTCGGCGGGCGGCTTCGGCTTTAGGTAGAGCGTCGGCGGCGTCGGCCTCATCGAAGAGCACCTGGCGCTGAAGGTTTGAGGCTTCCACAAAGTCGCGGTCAATCAGGGTGAGATGGCCGACGCCGGCGCGGGCGAGCAGCGATGCCGATGCCGCCCCGGTGGCTCCGCAACCGACGATCGCCACGTGGGCCGAGGCAAGCCGCTGCTGGCCGGATTCGCCGATTCCGGGAAAGAGGATCTGGCGGCTGTAGCGTTCGTTATCCGCAGGGACGCCGGGAGCAGCGGCGGGCGGATTGACGAGTGGAATTTGCAGCGATGCGGCCATAAATGTCGGTTTCCATCCTGCCACAAGATCGCTATCCCGACCGGCGACGGATGAACTCTTACTACGTAGTATAGAGAGGATGAAGCGGTTCGGCTTACGGTCTGACTTTCGCAAGAAAATTTGCATCCTAGACAATTGAATCGGAATGACGTGGGCTTCGAGCGCATGGAAAGGGCAATCGGACGCGGGCCCATCGCGTCTCCCTTCCAGGATCAAGACATTGAGGATGAGGCAAAGGAAGTTGGACTGCTCGAAGATTCTGCGGGCCCATCAAGAGGAATTTGCGAGTGGTTTTTGAGCGTGTGTTGGTGAAGATTCGGAGGGTGTGTCCCGGTGCCGCTGGCTGGGGATTGCACGCCGTGCTCGGGATCGCAGGGATGACGGTCGCTCTTTCCACTTCACCGAGCGCTGTCGCTTTCGGACAGGCTGCGAACCCAGCGTCCGAAAGCGTCCCGCCGGTGACTGCTCCCGCGCCTGCGGTCGTTCAGCACGCTCCGGTTCCAGACGCAGCGCAGGGGGCACCGGCTGTTCCCACCACGGCCCAACGCGACTTGCAGGCTGGCGGAACCAAGGTCGCCGATGAACCGGCGCTGAAGACGACGATCTTCCAGTGGAACGGCTTGAAGGTCGCGGCGATTCGCTTTGAGGGAGTAACCTTCGGCCCGAACGATGCTCTCCCGAAGCAACTCCCGCAGCAGCCAGGTGAGCCGCTCGATCCAGAGAAGGTGCGTAACAGCTTGCGCAGGTTGTTCGCTAGCGGGCGCTATCGCACGATTGGCGTGAACGGTATTCGGAACGGTGACTTGGTGACGTTGATCTTCAGCGGCCCGTCGCGGTATTTCGTTGGACGGGTGAACATTGAGGGTGTCAAGGGCGAGCAGCTTTCGTCGCTGCTGGAGTATTCGACGAACTTGAATCCCGGCGCTCCCTATGTGGAAACGGCCGTCCCGACGGCGACCACACTGGTGAAACAGACGCTGGCGCAGAACGGCTTTTATCAGCCGATCGTATCGGTGACGACGACTCCGGACGATGCGAGCCAGCAGATCAACATTACCTTCCGGATTGATATCGGGCCGCAAGCGCGAATCGGCAACGTCGCGATGCAGGGCAACGATCCTGGCCTCGCCCTCGAAGAATTCCGTAAGAAGAGCAAGCTGAAAGAGGGCCGCAAGGTCACGCGAGAGACGACCTCAAATGCGCTGAGCAGGCTGCGGACCCAGTATCAGAAGAAGGACCGGTTGGAAGCGACGGTGGCGTTGCAAAAGTCCACCTACGACCAGCCGAAGAAGCGGTTGAACTACGACTTCCACGCAAACCAGGGTCCCGTGGTGAAGGTGTCGATCGAAGGGGCGAAGGTCTCGACGAGCCGGCTGCATCTGCTAGTACCGATCTTTGAGGAAGGCACGATCGACAATGACCTGCTGAACGAGGGGACGCACAATATCCGGGAGTTCCTTGAACAGCAGGGATACTTCGACGCGACGGTCGAGGTAAAGGTGATTGGGGAAGATACGCCGAGCGAGCAGGTGGTCTACTCGGTCGACCGTGGGGTGAAGCACAAGGTTGTAAGTGTCACGCTCAAGGGGAACAAGTACTTTGAGTCCGACCTGCTGAAGGAACGGATGCGAGTACAGAAGGCGGACGCGTATCTGCGCAGCGGGCGATACAGCCCCGCGCTGGTCGACTCCGACATCAGTTCGATCCAGGCGCTCTATCGCGCCAACGGATTCAACGAGACGACGGTCACGTCGGTCGTCGATGACATCGACAATGCCCCGAATGGCAAGCCTCTGAAGGCTGCGCAGATCAAGGTCACGCTGACGATTGTCGAAGGGCCGCAGCAGAAGTTCGGCGCGATCGAGGTGGCGGGCGTTGATACAGCACGCTCTGCGGCGGTGAAGAATCTTTTGAACTCGCAGCAGGGACAGCCCTTCAGCCTGATCTCGCTCTCTGGCGATCGCGACGCGGTGCTGAGCTACTACCTGAGCAATGGCTTCGACCAGGCGCGTGTCGAGGTGAAGCAGGCGAAGGATGCGAACGATCCGAAGCTGACGAACGTCGCCATCAACGTGATGGAAGGCCATCAGGTATTCGTCGATCATGTGCTGGTGTCGGGCGATACGAGGACCAAGCCGAAGGTGATCGACAACACCTTGCAGTTGCACCCGGGCGACCCGCTGGACCAGAGCGCTCTGCTCGATACGCAGCGGAAGCTCTATAACCTTGCGCTGTTCAACGAGGTGAATGCGGCGGTGCAGAACCCTGATGGAGATGCTGCACGAAAGAATGTGCTGATCCAGTTGCGCGAGGCGAAACGCTGGGATGTGACTTACGGTTTCGGGATTGAGGCGCAGACAGGTACGCCAGCGGCTGGAACGCTCTCGAAGGCCTCCGCCATTCTGCTCGGTGTCGACCCGAACCAACCCACGAAGATTGAAGGGTCGGCGAGCGTCAGTCCACGAGTTTCGGCGGATGTCTCGCGCATCAATCTCTTCGGCACGGATAAATCGGCGACGTTGCATACGACCTACGGATTGCTCGAAAAGGTGGCGACGCTGACTTTTGTGAATCCGCATCTTCTAGGGAATCCGCTGCTGACGGCGTCGGTCTCAGGCGGGTATTCGAATGTGCAGAACATTACGACGTTCAAAGCGTCGACGCTGCAGTTCGATTTCCGTGTGACGCAGAAGTTCCGGCGCACGGACACGTTTATTTACGACTTCCAGTATCGTCGGGTTGCGGTCGATCCAAACAGTCTGCAGATTTCGGCAAACCTGATTCCGCTGTTGTCACAGCCTGTGCGCGTGGGCGGCCCCGGAATTACGTGGTTCCACGACACGCGCGATCCAAGCCCACTCGATGCGGGGAAAGGATCGTACACCTCGGTGTCCGAGTTTCTGGCAACGTCGAAGTTCGGGTCGCAATCCGACTTCAACCGCTTGGACCTCACGAACTCTACCTACTACACCTTTGGCAAGCGTAAGTACGTTCTGGCGCGCAATACCCGGCTCGGATTCGAGACAAAGTTCGGCAAGAACCCGAACGTAGGGAACGCTTCCTGCGCAGGCATTCTGCTCGATACGAACGCGTCCTGCGACGCGGTTCCTTTGCCGGAACGTTTGTACGCTGGTGGGGCCAGTTCACACCGTGGGTTTCCGCTGAACGGGGCCGGTCCAAGGGACCTGCAGACAGGATTTCCGGTGGGTGGAACGGCGGCGTTTGTGAATTCAACCGAGCTGCGCCTGCCTGCGGCAACGTTGCCTTATGTCGGTGATGGCCTGGCCTTCGTACTCTTTCATGACATGGGAAATGTCTTCCAGAACGTGGGCGATATGTTCCCAAGCTTCTTTCGCTTCAGGCAGCCGAATGAAGAGACCTGCGCGGTAGTAAATCAGCAATTCGGGACCTGTAACTTCAATTACTTTTCGCACGATCTTGGAGTCGGCGGTCGTTACAAGACTCCTGTGGGACCAATTCGCGTCGATTTTAGTTACAACTTGAATCCGCCCAAGTATCCGGTGATTGCGGACTTCAACGGTCGCGATCCGTATGAGGGCAAGGCGGGCAAGTTCAACTTCTTCTTCAGCATCGGACAGAGCTTCTAGTGTTCAGAGACAACAGCATTCGCAGGAGATCGATGAAAGATAGCGAGGCAAATCTGTTGCGGGTCGCGGTGCCGATGGGGCTGATGCTCCTTTGTGTCCCTATGCTCGCCCAGAATGCGGCTGAGGCTAAGTCGCAAAGCACCGCTGCGAAGGATGCCGGCGCGACGCAGCTTGACCGCGTTGTTGGGATTGTCAATGGCGATCTGATTCTTGAGAGCGATGTGGACGAGGAGCGCAGATTTGCAGTCTTCCAGCCCTACAGCGAGCCGACGGGCTCGTTCTCTCGGGATCAGGCGATTCAGCGATTGATCGATCGCACGCTGATCCTGCAGCAGGCAAGGGAGCAGCCGAGGAAGCCGATCACCGACACCGAGGTGCAGGCAAACCTGGCGGACCTGCGCAAGGACATTCTTGCTTGTAAGCAGTACAAATGCGAGACCCCGGAGGGTTGGCACCAGTTCTTGAAGGACAACGGATTCACGGAAGAGGAGTTGTTGCGTCACTGGCGCGACCGGATGGAGACGCTGCAGTTCATTGAGGACAGGTTCAGGATGGGGATCCGCATCTCGGATCAAGAGGTGCAGGACTACTACACGAAGACGCTGCTGCCCAAGTATGCGGCGCGTAAGGCGACCGCGCCGAAGCTGGATTCCATCAGCGACCGGATACGCGAAATTCTTTTGCAGGAACAGGTGAGCGCATTGCTTGAGGACTGGCTGAAGGCGCTGCGCGCGTCGGGCGATGTACGGATGGTGACGGCGGACGAGGTGACGCGATGAGCGTGCCTGAAGAGCCGGTAGTTCCGAAGGGTAAGAAGCGGCCCCACATCGCGATAAGAATATCGAAGGCGATGGCGTGGACGATTTTGGTTGTGGTGGTGCTGATCGTAGCGCTGCTTGGCACGGGCTGGTGGTACACGACGACACCAGACTTCCAGCGTCGCGTCGGCAGCGAGGTTGTCAAAGTTCTTGAAGACGCAACCGGCGGCAAGGTGGAACTGCGGCAGATGCGCTTCAGTCTGCGGCATCTTGCGATTGAGGCCGACGGCCTCATCATTCATGGGACGGAAGGGCCCAGCGAAACGCCTTATATAGCCATCGACAAGATCGATGTAAGGCTGAAGATCTCAAGCTTCCTATCGCACACCGCCGGGGTGGGGCTGGCCTCGCATGTCGGGTTGAGCTTGCTGCGTGTCGAGCATCCGCAGATTCATCTCATCATCGATAAGGATGGCAAGACGAACCAACCCGTGCCAAAGCATCCGAGCACGAGCAAGGAGCCGCTGACCGACACGCTGCTCGACCTAAAGGCTGGCCAGGTGGAGTTGGTGAATGGCGTCGCGCTCTTGAACGATCGTGCGATTCCGTTTGATCTAACGGCGCGTGATCTGGATGCAGAGGTGCACTACATCTCGTCGAGCGATCGCTACGGGGCTACGGTCGACCTGAAAGACTTACGCACCAAGATGACGACGTATCCCGAAGCGCAGTCGAAGCTGCACGTTGAGGCTGAGTTGGGCCGCGATGCGGCGAAGCTGACCAAGCTGGAGTTGACGACGGGTAAGAGCACCCTCGTCAAGGCGAACGCATCGCTGGAGCATTTCGCGCAGCCGGAGTGGCAGGCAGCGGTGGATGGATCGCTGGAACTGAAGCAGATCGGGATCCTTGCCGGGTTCAATGGATTAACCGGCGGAGTGGCGGACCTGAACCTGCGCGGACATAACTGCACAGTCGCACCGGCAGTAGCGCAGAAGCATCTTCCATTCTGGCGGCGCAGACATCCGAAGGCGGAGCAGGCACCGAGCTCTAAAGTGCTGCCTCCTGACCCGGATTGTAAGGCGGGCTACCTGCTGGTTGGTGAGGTGAAGATCCACAAGGCTGGCTATGAGGACCAGGATGTGCGGTTGCATGACATCGATGGATCGGCGCACCTGAGAATCACACCGGCGGACCTACTGCTGACTACGCTGACGGGATATCTGCCGGGCGGTGGAAGCGCGGAGGGCGACCTTCGCATCACGAACTGGCTGGGCGAAGTGCCCTCGGATACGACCTCCAAGTCTCCAACTACAGTGGCGGCTGCGAAGACGGCGAACCGAACTGCTGCGATGGTGAACGCTCCTCCGCCGGTGATGGGTTCTGTCGCTATCGCAAAGGTACAGCCCGCGCATGCGTATCTGACGGCCACGGCGAAGGGAATTCCGCTGCGAACGATCATGGACGTGGCGGCACCGAAGGGCTATGGCGATCTCGGCTTCGACACCACAGTGAGCGGCCCGATTAAGGCGGAGTGGAGCGGACCGGCGAGCGCTCTTGCGGCTTCGGTGCAGGTGGATGGCGACTTGAAGTTCGCGCCATCAGGCTCGAAGCGCGCGGGTGCGGCGAGCAACATCCCGGTCAGCGGACAGGCGCAGGCGCACTACGACGGCAAGTCCGAGGTCGTGCGCATCTCGAGGATTCAGTTGCTCACGCCGCAGTCGACGCTTAATGCGAGTGGTGTACTGGGCGTGAATGTTGGCGACCCGTTGACGGCGCTGCAGGTGAATCTTTCGGTGCGCGATCTGGGCGAGTATGACCAGTTGTTACAGACGCTGGGCTTGGAATCGAATGGCAAGAAGGGCAGCGCGGCGATACCGCTGGTGCTGCATGGAGGGCTGGAGTTCCAGGGTTCGGCCTCGGGGGCGATTGCAGACCTCGATGTGAAGGGACATCTGCAGGCGCAGCAGGTAGAAGTCAAGCTCGGTACGGGAGAGACGCAGCAAGCGGATGTGCTGGTGGATTCAGTGATCGCGGACGCTGAGTTTTCGCCGTACTCCGGGTTGGCGGTTGCAAGTTCGACAATCACGCGCGGAACGGCCGTGCTGAACGTGGGAGGTTCGGTGAAGCCGCATAAGCTGGTTTCAAAGCGGCGCACCTCCAGCTATGTGTGGGACGACGACACGGCCGTGAACGCACAGGTGCAGCTCGCGAACGCGCAGATGGGGGACGTGTTGCAGATCGCCGGACAGCAAGGGAAGTATCCAGTGACCGGCACTTTGAATCTGCACGGAAACGTGAACGGGACCCTTGGCGCGTTGAACGGCAGCGGCAATGTCGCGCTGGCGAACGGGGTTGCGTATGGAGAGGCATTCCAGGGAGTGAACGCCGACCTTACCATGCAGGGAAAGGCGATCGAAGGCAAAAACGTCGTGTTGAAGGCGCACGACATGCAGGTGACCGGCAACGGGGGCTATGACATGGGAAGCGAGCGATTCCATGCCCATCTGCAGGGCGACAATCTGTTGCTGTCGAAGCTGGACACGGTGAAGAAGTCGGGTGTCGCGGCAGATGGGACGCTGACGCTGGTGGCCGACGCGAATGGAACGATCGAGCAGCCAGGGCTGACTGCGAAGTTGCGGCTGGCGAATGTGACCGTAAGCGGCAAGGCTGTGGGCGAGGTCGCGGCGGACGTTCACAGCGAAGGCAAGATCATGTACCTGACGGCCCACGCTACCGCGATTGGGACGAAGATAGACGCTACCGGACAGACTCAGTTGACAGGGGACTATCCGACGCAGGCAAAGCTCAACTTTGCCGGACTGGATGTGGGTAAGGCGGTCGATATGTTCTCGACTACCGGGCTTAAGGCGACCTCAAACATCGATGGAACGGTCACGGTCAACGGACCTCTGAAGACGCCGATGAAGCTCGAAGGCAATGCGGCGCTGAACAACTTCAGCGTGAAGTTGCAGGGCATCGACCTGAAAGCAGCGGAGCCCATCCGTGTGAGCCTCAAGAGTGGTGTGGCGACACTGGACCAGTTGCACATCACCGGGACCGATACGGATCTGCATGCGGGAGGAACGGCGCAGGTCTTCGGTGCCACTGATCCAAAGGGCGGCGCGCTGAATCTGCATGCGACAGGCAGCGTCAGCCCGGCGCTGGCGCACGTCGTCGACCGTGAGGTTCAGGCAAGCGGCAAAGTGAGCTTCGACGTGGCGACCGTGGGTCAGATGAAGGACCCGCAACTGACCGGCAAGATCAAGTTCGAGCATGTGAACGCCAGCATGGAGAGCATCCCGAACGGTCTGACCGATATGAATGGCACCCTCGCCTTCAACGAGGACCGGTTGCAGGTGGAGAGTCTGACCGCTACGACCGGCGGCGGCAAGGTGACGATCGGCGGATTTTTCAGTTATCGCGATGGGCTGTTCGCTGACCTGACGCTTGGCGCGGATACAGTGCGCGTGCGTTACAACGGGCTGAGCGCGACGGCCAACGCGAGCTTGAAGCTACAGGGCGGCCCGGACAGTCTACGGCTGGGCGGCAACATGCTCATTACGCGATTCGGCGTGGGCGCGAACGTGGACTTTGCGGCGTTTGCGGGGTCAGGGGGAGTGGCCGCGCCGCCCGATCCAAATTCGATCATGGACAAGATTGTGCTCGACGTTCATGTGACCAGCTCGCCGCAGTTGGACTTCCAGAACTCGTACGCGAAGCTGGCCGGAACGGTGGACCTGACGGTACGCGGAACAATCGCCTCGCCCACCGTCCTGGGACGCATCCAGGTGACCGATGGCAGCGCGACCTTCGCCGGCACGACGTATCAGTTGCAGCGTGGCGATATCTACTTCTCGAACCCGGTGCGGATCGATCCGGTGATCGATATCGATGCGACGGCGCGCGTGGAGAGCTATGACATCACCGTTGGCCTGCATGGGACGTCGACAAACCTGAAGCCGACGTATCGCTCGGAGCCGCCGCTTAGCGAGGCGGACGTCTTCAATCTGCTGGCACTGGGGCGTACGCAGGAAGAGGCGCAGATCTACCAGGAGAAGCAGGTACAGGCCGGTACCGATCCTACGACCAGCGCTCTGCTGGGCGGAGCTCTGAACGCTACGGTGAGTAACCGAGTCTCTAAGCTCTTCGGCGTAGGCAGTGTAAAGATCGATCCGGCGTTCGTGGGTACGCTGGGTAACTCATCGGCGCGTATCACGGTCGAGCAGCAACTTACGCAGCAGCTTACTTTGACTTATGCGCAGAATGTGAATCAGACGGCGCAGCAGTTGATCCAGGTTCAGTACCAACTGAACCGGAACATGTCGATCGTGGCGACGCGCGATGAGACGGGCGTCTTCAGCGTCGTATATAAAATTCGCAAACGCTATCGTTAACCCTGATTTTTGCGTCTTATCTGCGTAAGGATGCCCATTAGTTCGGCGATCATGCCGCGGGGCAGAGCGGAGACGACGATGAACGGCAATGGAGTAAAACGTGCAACAAATGCGGCGATAGTCGCCGCTCTATTAGCTGTTGGCAGCGCAGGATTCGCAGCGGCGCAGAGCGCAAGCCCGGCAGACGCGCAGATTCAAGCCGACGTGATGAAGGCGCTGAGCAACAAGCACTTTGCCAATGTAAAGGTAGATGTCTCGGGCGGGATGGTGACGCTGACCGGAACCGTCGATGTTTACAGCGAGAAGGAAGACGCTGACAAGAAGGCACATCATCGAAAGAACGTCGCTGGCGTGCGCAATGAGATCACGGTGGCCGGCCCCACGGTTGAAGACTCGACCCTGCGGGACAAGATCGGCGAGAAGATCGCGTATGACCGCGTGGGATACGGAACGACGGCCTTCAATGCCATCACCATTGGAGTACAGAATGGTGTGGTAACGCTTGGCGGCGTAGCGTACGGCCCGATGGATAAGGACTCTGCGCTTAGCGAGGCTGCGAATTATCCCGGCGTGAAGGATGTCGTCGACAACATTGAAGTAGCGCCGCCTTCGCCAATGGATGACCGAATTCGTATAGCTACAGCTCGCGCGGTCTACGGCTATCCTTCGCTGAACAAGTACTCGATCGATCCGGCGAAGCCGATCAGGATCACCGTGGTAAGCGGCAACGTGACGTTGTCGGGTGTGGTCGATAGTAAGGCCGACAAAGATACTGCGGGGATTCGCGCGAACTCTGTTCCGGGTGTGTTCAAGGTGACGAATAACCTGCAGGTCGAGGGATCGTCGAACTCGGCGTCGAAGTAAGGATCTCGGTGGATCTACGGGGCGATGGCCGGGCAAAGGTGCCCGGCCATCGTTTTGCCTGAAAGCTCATAGAATGGATGTATGAGTTCGTTGATGAGCAGGACGGGCGTTGCGCTCGAGATGATCAAGTGGGAGCACAGCATCTTTGCGCTGCCCTTCGCTTTGACTGGAGCAGTGCTGGCGGCTGGCGGGTGGCCTAAGGTATCTGTATTTCTATGGATCGTAGTGTGCATGGTGTCAGCGCGGACGGCGGCGATGGCGTTCAATCGGTTGGCCGATGCGGAACTGGACGCGGCGAATCCTCGCACCGCCGCGCGGGCGATTCCTGCAGGCGCGTTGAGCAAGGGATTCGTAGGCGGGTTTGTCGCCGTATCCGCGGTCGTGTTTTTCCTGGGCGCAGCCATGTTGAACCGGCTCTCACTGGAGCTTGCGCCGGCTGCCCTTGGAGTAGTGCTGGTATACAGCTACATGAAGCGAGTGACGCGGTGGTCTCATCTGGTGTTGGGACTGGCGCTGGGTATTGCGCCATCGGCTGCGTGGATAGCCGTGCGAGGCAGCTTCGATCCCCGGATCGCGGTGCTGACGCTTGCGGTAATTCTATGGGTGGGTGGCTTCGATATTCTCTATGCGTGTCAGGACTTCGAACACGACCGCCGCGTCGGACTAAATAGCGTGCCGCAGTCGTTCGGAATTGAGGGCGCCTTCTGGATGGCGCGCGTCATGCACTTCATGATGATCCTGGTGCTTTTGTGGCTTGTTGAGCTATTCGGGCTAGGGAAGATCGCGACGGTCGGAATAGGGGCGGTGACAGGACTTCTCATATATGAGCACGCGATCATCTCGCCGAAGGACCTGCGAAGAATGAATGCAGCTTTTTTTACCCTTAATGGTGTGATCTCTGTGGTGCTTTTCGTCTTTGTGGCTACTGATGTTTTATTGAGCCGCTAAGAAGAGCAAAATAAAAGCCCGCTCATTGAGCGGGCTTTTATTTGATGGCAGATAACTAGTGCTTCGCTTTCACATTGTCTGTGTGGCGAATAACGCTATCCTTCAGGTTCTGTGCGGAGTTTACAATGCTATCGCGGACCGAGTGCGCCTTCTCGTGACCTTCCGCTTCGGCTTCCGCGCGGCGAGCCTCAGCGCGGGTATGCGCGTCGTCAGAGACAGCATGGGCGGCTTCCTTAGTGTTGCCCCATGCCTCCTTGGCTGCGCCCTTTACCTGATCGGCGGCGCCAGAGTTAGCTAGCTTTTCGTTCCCGGTAGCTTCGCCGACTGACTGCTTTACCTGACCCTTGAGTTGATCAAACTTACCCGTGAGTGTTTCGGTGGCCATGATTACTCCTAGATAAATCGTGAGAGGTTATTAGATATGCTTCAAAAAAATGTACTTGGAGTTCGCTTTCAGCGTTTACTGCGCCTAATAAATCTAAAGCGCGCGCCGGCCCTGAAGCAGGTTGAAGATTAAAACGATAATTGCGAGAACGAGAAGAATGTGAATCCACGATCCGAGAGCCGCGCCGCTTACCAAGCCGACAACCCAGAGAAGGAAGAGGATGATGGTGATCGTCCAGAGCATTTGAGTGAGTCTCCTGTTGCCGGGCCCTTGATGCGGCCGGGCGATTGTGCTTATAAACCGCCTACCTTTCATAAGGTGCGAGGTGTAAGAATGAGGTTGCCAAACGCTGTTGCGGAAAACATTTTATTTCGCGTATGCGCTGATGGAACGATCTTGAGAGTGGGGTAGAGGTGGAGTCGAAGTTACGCATCGCGATTCAGGGAGAACTTGGATCGAACAGCCACATGGCCGCGTTGGAGCTGCTCGCCGCGAGCGGAGTGCCGGTCGAGATCGTGCCTTGCGCGGTCTCGGCGATCGTATTTGAAAGGTTGATGGAGACCGATGGGGCTCGGGCAATCGACGGCGCCGTATTGCCCATCGAGAACAGCCTGCACGGAGCAGTAGCGGAACACTACGACCTGATCGCGGCGAACCGGGTTCGGATCGTCAGCGAGAGCTTTCTGCGGATACGCTTCAACCTGATTGCAATGCCGGGAGTGCAGATAGGGGATTTGAAGCGCGTGATGTCGCATCCGGTTGCGCTGTCGCAGTGCCGGAGATATCTGGCGGCTCATCCCTCGCTCGAAGTAATCCCTTTCTACGATACCGCCGGCAGTGTGAAGCATGTGATGGAGATGCAGCTTCGGGATACGGCGGGCATCGCTCCGGAACTGGCGGCCCGGCAGTATGGCGGCGAGATTCTCGCACGAGATCTCGAAGACCATGCCGCGAACTTCACCCGGTTCCACCTGGTCTGCCGGGAAGATCGGGTTGCGACGCTGCCGGCTGGGCTGATTCCGGAGAAAGTAAGCAAGATGACGGTTGCGTTCACGGTCGAACACCGTCCGGGAACCCTGGTTGAGGCGCTGCAACTTCTCTCTTCGGCAGGTGTGGATCTGACCAGGATCGAATCGCGCCCGGTACCGGGGCAGCCCTGGGAGTATGTCTTCTATGTGGAGTTCCGGTTCACGGATGTGGCGATGGCGGAGACGGCGCTCTCGTCGCTTGCGTCCCACTGCCACATGGTGAAGGAGTTGGGGCGCTTTCTTGCCGCCTGACGGCGATAGCCCGCATCGTATATGCTTTCGGCGCGGTCAGATTGGTAAACCTGCCGCACAAGGGGTAGGGGCAAGGCTGACGAGGGCGCTATTGACGCCGATGAGAACGGGATGTGGCTGGGTGAGTCCGGAGATTGAGAGTCGGCGGTTGCGACTTTTATTAATCTTCGGCATCGAATAGCATGAAATATGACAGAAGGACACTCAATGCCAAATGACTTTGTAAGCGTAATCAATCCCCGGGGAAGCGAGAACTCAGGCGAAGGTTCTTCCGCTAACGGCGGTCAGTCACCCCTTCCTGTGCTTCCTGTTCGCGATACCGTGCTGTTTCCACATGCTGTTTTGCCGCTCACGGTTGGCAGAGAGAGCTCGATTCAGCTAATCCAATCCCTTGGCGAGGGCAAGACAATTCTCGTCGTTGCCCAGCGCGATGCACGTCAGGACACGCCTGAAGGCGCGGACCTCTATTCAATCGGCACTCGCGCGACCGTACACAAGGTCGTGAAGATGCCGAACCAGAGCCTCTTTGTCTTTACTGAAGGCAACGAGCGTGTTCGCGTGGGCGAGTTTACCCAGCTTTCGCCTTTCATGACCGCGGAGTATGAGACGGTTCCAGAGACGGAGGTCACGGTCTCACCCGAGATTGAGGCACTTCAGCGGAACGTCGTCAGCCAGTTCCAGCAGATCGTGACCTCCTCGCCGACGCTGTCGGATGATCTGCAGACGATCGCCATTAACATTGAAGAACCCGGCCGGCTGGCGGACTTTATCGCGTCTTCACTGCCGTTTTTGACGACGACAGATAAGCAGGAATTACTGGAGACGCCGAGCGTTCTGGCGCGGATGGAGCGCATCAACAAGCACCTTGCCAAGGAGCTTGAAGTCCAGCAACTTCGCAACAAGATCCAGACCGAGGTGCAAGATTCCGTTCAGCAGTCGCAGCGGGATTACTACCTGCGCGAGCAACTGAAGGCGATCCAGAAAGAGCTTGGCGACCTAGACGACTCGCAGAAGGATACGGCCGATCTGAAGGAGAAGATCGAAAACGCCGGCATGCCGGAGGAGACGAAGAAGGACGCTCTGAAAGAGCTCTCGCGACTATCTCGCATGTCGCCGATGGCAGCGGACTACTCGCTGACCCGGAATTACATCGAGTGGCTGGCGGTGCTGCCGTGGGCGAAGTCGTCCGCTGGCGAGATCGACATCCCGAAGGCGAAGGACTTCCTGGATGAGGACCATTACGGTCTGAACAAGGTGAAGGACCGCATCCTGGACTACCTCTCGGTGCGGCGTTTGAAGCCGGACATGAAGGGGCCGATCCTGTGCTTCGTTGGACCTCCAGGCGTGGGCAAGACCTCGCTTGGCCGCAGCATCGCGCGGGCGCTGGGACGCAAGTTCAGCCGCATCTCGCTGGGCGGCATGCACGATGAGGCGGAGATTCGCGGACATCGCCGTACATATATCGGCGCGCTACCCGGACAGATCATCCAAAACCTGAAGCGCGTCGAGACGAACGATCCGGTCTTCATGCTGGACGAGATCGACAAGCTGGGCCGAGACTTCCGTGGCGACCCCGCGAGCGCTCTGCTGGAGACGCTGGACCCGGAGCAGAATAATACGTTCCGCGACAACTATCTCGACCAGCCGTTCGATCTTTCAAAGGTGCTCTTTATCTGCACGGCGAACCAGCTGGACCCGATTCCGGCTCCGCTGCTGGACCGCATGGAGATCATCGAGCTGACCGGCTACACCGAGGAAGAGAAGGTACAGATTGCGTTCAAGTACCTCATCCCGCGCCAGACGAAGGAGAACGGAATCGACCCAGCGTTGATCGAGTTCCCTGAGGAGAGCGTCAGCCTGATCGCGCGGCACTATACGCGTGAGGCGGGTGTTCGCAAGCTGGAGCAGCAGATTGGAACGGTGTGCCGCAAGCTCGCCAGGAAGATCGCTGAAGGACGTACGGACAAGCTGGTCATCACGAAGGAGATCGTGCACGAGTTCCTTGGCGGCATCAAGGTTCGCGTCGACACCGAGATTGCGGAGCGTACCAAGCGCGCTGGCGTGGTCGTCGGATTGGCATGGACACCGGCGGGCGGCGACATCCTCTTCATCGAGGCCAACAAAATGAAGGGCAAGGGCGGCTTCAAGATCACCGGCCAGATTGGCGACGTGATGAAGGAGTCGATGGAGGCGGCGCTGACGTGGGTCCGTTCGAACGCGGCTTCGCTGGGGCTCGAGGAGGACTTCACGAAGGATGTGGACATCCACATCCACGTGCCGGCGGGCGCGATCCCGAAGGACGGTCCTTCGGCGGGCGTGACCATGGCTACGGCACTCGTGTCACTCCTTACCGACGCCCGGGTTCGGCCTCTAACGGCGATGACGGGCGAGATCACGCTGAGCGGAAACGTTCTACCGGTTGGCGGAATAAAGGAGAAGTTCCTTGCCGCCAAGCGGGCTGGTGTTCGCGACGTGATTCTACCGGTCGACTGCAGGCAGCAGGTTGAAGAAGACCTGACGCCGGAGCAGATCGAGGGCGTGAATATCCACTATGCGAGCGTGATCGAAGACGTGCTGGCGATTGCCCTCCCCAGGACAGAGCAGGAAGCCGTGATCGACGAGGTTGTGCGCGAGGAGATATTGCACGCAGCCGAGGTATAATCGCTTCTTTGCAAGGATGAAGGCGGCCGGGATATCTCCCGGCCGCTTTTTTGTTTCGTGAAGACGGTTTGCCGGGGAGGGTAGGCGGTTGAGTTTCGGATCGCATCGAAGGGCTGAAGTGGAGCGGTTCAGTTCACGGAGGCGATGGAGACATGGCGACTAAGAAAGCAGCGACAAAGAAGACAGCGGGGAAGAAGGCCAGTTCGAAGAGGGCTTCGGTTTCGATTAAGAAGGAAGGTAAAGACCCTAAGGGTGGCCTGACTCAGGCCGGACGCGATGCCTACAACAAGAAGACGGGAAGCAACCTGAAGCCGGGAGTGAAGGGAGCGGCGGACACTCCGGAAAAGAAGAGGCGGAAGGGATCGTTTCTGACGCGGCACTTCACGTCTCCGCGTGGCCCGGTGGTAAAGAACGGGAAGGCGACGCGGCAGGCGCTCCAGGCGGCGGCGTGGGGCGAGCCCGTACCAAAGACGGAGGCGGATGAGAAGAAGCTGGCGGCGAAGGGACGGAAACTGTTGGAGGAGTATCACGGCGAGAAGGGTGACTCGTAGGGCCAATAGGAAAGCCGTTTGCCCGCAAGGGTATTCTGGTGATGTGCGGATTCGACTGCTTTATTTCGGGATATTGAAGGACACTCTTGGACAGGAGCGGGAGTCGCTGGAACTCGGCGATGCGGCTACGGTGGAGGATGTGGTTCGCCTTCTACGGGCACGTGCGTCTAACGGGAGTGATGCGATATGGCATTCCATGGCGGTCGCGGTGAACCGGGAGTATGCAGGCTCTGCGACCGTGCTGCGCGATGGTGACGAGGTTGCGTTCCTGCCGCCGGTCAGTGGAGGAGCGGGAGTGAAGGTCGCGCTGCAGCGGGAAAAGATCGACAGCGAAGAGGTTGTCGCGGCGCTGAAGGCGGGCGAGGATGGGGCGCTCGTGGTCTTCGACGGCATTGTGCGCAACAACACCCGCGGTAGAAAGACGATGTATCTCGTCTATGAAGCCTACGAAGATATGGCGCTGGAGCAGATGCGAGGTTTGGCGAACCAGACTCTGGGGAAGTTTGCGGTAAGAGATGTGGCGATCGTGCACAGGCTAGGGAAGCTCGAAGTTGGCGAGAGCAGTGTGCTGATCGCGGTGGCTTCGGCACATCGCGGGGCGGCGTTCGAGGCATGTCGATGGGTGATCGACACGCTGAAGAAGACGGTGCCGATCTGGAAGAAGGAGCATTTCGTCGATGGCGCTGTGTGGGCCGATGGCGAGCCGTTTCCGGATGAGATTTCTACGGTGGCGCTGGGATGAAGCTCGCGGCGGTAATGGTTGGATTGAGTTTCTTAGCCGGGCAGGCTCCTGTGGAACGACGGCCGCCGATGCAGACGCTGAAGGTTCAGACGCGGCTGGTCAACATTCCTATGAATGTGGAGGACGGGCATGGCGCGCCTATCGCAGGCCTAACAGTAGACGACTTCTCGCTTGCCGAGGACGGTAAGCCGCAGAAGATCGCGTTGTTCGAGCGCTCCACAACCACACCACTTTCTATTGTGCTTGCCATCGACGCCAGCGAAAGTGTGTTGCGCGACGAGAACTTGGAGCGCAGCGCTGCGAAACACTTCATCAAGGCGCTGCTGCGCGAGCAGGACGAGCTTGATTTGATGGACTTCTCTGACACCGTACGCGAGATCGTGCCTTTCACCAACGATCAAAAGCGCATCGATGCTGGGCTAGGTAACCTGCAGCGTGGAGACGCGACGGCGCTCTATGACGCGATCTACCTGGCATCGCAACGGCTGGGAGAGACACATAAGGAAGTCCTGGCGAAGAAGAAGGGCAGTCGCACGAATGCGGCACCGGTTGACGATGCCGATTCGGCTGCCATCCGTCGCCGGGTGATCGTGCTGATCACCGACGGGACCGACACAGTGAAGGGCTCGCGCTACACGCAGGCGATGGAGCAGGCGCAGCGTGCGGGCGCGATGGTTTACTCGCTGATTATCGTGCCAGTCTATGCGGATGCCGGTCGCAATACCGGTGGCGAACACGCGTTGATCCAGATGGCGGAAGATACGGGCGGGAAGTACTACTACGTCTCCGACCCGCGCGATCTTGAACCGGCGCTTAGGCGGGTCTCGGATGATTTGAGGACGCAGTATTTGTTGGGATACTACGCGCCGCCTCGGGATGAAGAGCGCGATGCGGATGTGAAGCTGCATGCGGTTTCGGTCAAGCTGAAGGATGCGGGGTTGGCGGAGAAGAGCGAACTGAGGTATCGGAAGACTTACTACGATGAAGGGCGCTAGGGATGCCTCAGCTACTTTGCCCCAAGCAGTTCCAATGTGCGCGGATCGACGCGTCCGTCGAAATATCTCTGAAGCACGTCCTTGAACAGAGCGTTCTGTCCGGAGGTCTGGGCGAAGAGGGTCATCGACGATCTCAGCTTGAGGTCGTCGGGCGAGCCGAAGATCTGGCTGATGGACCTTCCTTCGATCTGCATAAGAAGTTCGCAGCACTCACGCAGCCTTGGCCCGAGCATGGGATGTTCCAGGTACGCCTCGGCTTCCTGAAAGGATGAGATTGCGAAAAAGATCGATGTCTCCGTGTGCCCTAGCCCACGAATCTGCGGGAAGATGAACCACATCCAGTGACTGGACTTCTGGCCTGCGCGAAGCTCACTGGTCACGCGCTCATAGATGCCGTTCTGGGCATCGAGGAATCGGTTGAGGTTATAAGGATCGGAGCTGTTCATGGCTTCATACGCGGTTGAGGGAATCGTTCGCAACATCCCTAAGGGTACGCCTGGCGGTAGACTTGAGTGGAGGAAACGCGGTCTATGAGGAAGTTTGAGTTTGCGCACGTTGCCGAAGGAATCGCTCGTCAGGCCGGAGCACTGCTGCGAGGGTTTTACGAGAAGGGCGTGACCGCCGAGTACAAGGGCGACGTCGACCTGGTGACCGAGGCCGACCGCGCCAGCGAACAGTTGATCGTGTCGAAGTTGAAGGCGGCATTCCCGGAGCATGGAATCTATGGCGAGGAGGGGACGCGGGAGCATTTGGAGAGCGAGTACCGCTGGTATGTCGATCCGCTGGATGGGACGACCAACTTTGCGCATGGATTTCCTTCGTTCTGCGTAATTCTGGGGCTGGAACACCGACCGCTGGGTCTGTCCGATGAGGCTGACGGGGAGATTGTGGCGGGCGTTGTCTACGATCCTCTGCGCGACGAGATGTTTGTCGCCGAAAAGGGCCGGGGTGCTTGGCTGAACGGGCGGCAGATCAAGGTGTCGAAGATCGCGACGTTGGCGGAATCGCTGACAGCGACCGGGTTTCCCAGTCAGAAGCGCCATGAGAATCCGAACGTTCACTTCTATCAGCAGATCACGCTGCGATCGCACGGTGTGCGGCGGGCTGGGTCGGCTGGGCTTGATCTGGCCTATGTGGCTTGCGGGCGGCTGGATGGCTACTGGGAGTTCAAGCTGAATCCGTGGGACACGTCTGCCGGGATGCTGCTGGTGCAGGAGGCGGGCGGGACGATCACGCACTTCGACGGCGGGAAGTTCACGCTGGACAGCCGCGAGGTGCTGGCGACGAACGGCCTCATCTTCCCGGAGATGAAGCATATCTTCACCGAGATGTTCGCGGGGCGAGATCTGGAGCGGATTCCGACTCCGGCAGAGTTTGCGGCGAAGCGGGCTGCGGCAGCGAAGTAGACGGTCTGGCGCGCGGGCGAGTCTAAGTGCAAAGGGTGAGTGGATATGAAGCGCTTCTCTCCGATTGCTGCGGGCGTTGTGCTGCTGGCGCTGATTGCGAGCGGAGAGCGGGGGTATGCGGCAGTTGGGTCTGAGACTTCACCTGCGGGGAAGAAGTTTGAGCAGGCCGTGGAGCGGACGGGGAACCTTCATCTCCCTCTAAACCGGGCGTACTTGTACCGGCAGGCGGCGGGCGCGGTGGCGCAGCGAGACAAGGCTGAGGCGGTAGGTTTGCTGAAGCGGGCGTTGTCGGATATCGACGCTGCGGAGGTCGCGGCGCGAGCGGCGGCTACGGTTGATGACGCGGTGTTGCGACAGCTTGAGATGGGGCGGCGGTCGACGATTTTGCAGGTGCTGCGGATCGATTCCGGGGAGACGCTGCGGTTGCTCGCCGCTCCGCAGACGGCGGATGGCGACATGGAGCTGCAGCGGCAAGTCTTCGACCGGGTTGCGTCGGACCGCGCATCTGCAAAGGGTATCGATCTTGTTCGCGATGCTGCGGCACGGAAGCTGGAGTTTGGGGTGACCCCGGCAGTGGTGGCTGGCTATGACATGCTGCGGAGGCGCGACGCCGGGGCGGCGAAGTTGTTCGGAGCGGCGATTGTCTTCCGGCTGAAGACAATCGATCCGGCGAGCGATCCGCTGGCTGTGACCTCGGCATTCGCGCTGCTGAAGCTGCAGAAGGGGGATGGCGGGCGGCGCGAGTCGAAGGTAAATCTCAGCGCTTCGGCATTGGAGGCGGATTCGTTGACGACGTTGTATACGTTCATCGGGGACGCATTTCTGGAGGAGCAGGATCCGACGGTGCTGGCGTTGACGGAGAAGCCGACGGAGTACATGCAGGCGATGCAACAGTATGCCCCGGAGAAGGCGGATGAGTTGACGCAGGCGTTGGCTGCGGCATCAACAGCGGCTGCCACTGCGGCCACTTCAGCCGCAAAGACGGCGGTAGACGCGGAGCAGCCGACGGCGGAGGAGAAGGCGCAGCTCGAAGCGGCGCGGGCTCAGGTTCAGGCCCGGTTGGCGGCGCAGATAAGGGAGACATACGCGCATACAAGGCAACTGTCACAGAAGATCGGGCAGACGAGTTTGAGTGGGGAAGAACGCGATAACGCGGTGTTTGCGGCGGTGGAAGAGGCGAACCGGTCGCTGTCGCTGGGACGGGCGCTGGCCAAGGACCTTGAGCCTGAGGCGTTCAACAATGGGGAACTGGAGTTTTATGGATTCGGCCAGTTGAACGGAGTTGTCGATTCGGTGTCGTCCATTTTGCAGCGTTACGCGCTGGACCATCCAGGGGTAGCGGAGGATGCGGCAAGCAGGCTTGACGGGACGGAAGTACAGACCGAAGTGGAGTTGCAGATAGCAATTCGCGAGATGAACGGACGCGTTGGCTTTTCCGGAGACCGTGACGGCCGCAGACACCGCATGCAGGATGACGTGGAACGGCCGACCCTGTGAGACGCTTCCGGGCGAGGGAATTCGCTCATAGTGAGTCTGCTGCTAGAATCGAGGAGCGGGATTTCAAACGACATTAGGAGAAGATCGAATGGCATACGTAATCGCAGAACCGTGCATCGGAACGAAGGACTCAGCGTGCGTCGACGCATGCCCGGTGGACTGCATCCACCCTAAGAAGGACGAGACTGGTCATGGCGAAGCCGAGCAGCTCTTCATCGACCCCGTTGAGTGCATCGACTGCGGCGCTTGCGTTCCCGTTTGTCCGGTCTCGGCGATCTATGCCGGTGACGATCTTCCGGAGAAGTGGGCAAGCTACCAGGAAAAGAACGCAGAACACTTCGGACGCTAACCGTACCGGTTGGATATTAAAAGCGCGCGCAGCCTTCGGGTTGCGCGTCGCTGTTTCTGTTGATGAGGGAGCAGAGGCATAGGGAATGATCCAGAGAGTGGGCGAGGCGATTGTGCTGCGAAGCTGGCCCTTCCTGGAGGCCGACCTGATCGTGAGCCTGTTTACGCGGGAGCAGGGACGGGTGAAGGGTGTAGCGCGTCATGCAATGCGGTCGCGGCGGCGGTTTGGCGGTGCTCTCGAGCCGATGACCTATGTTCGGGCCACCTATGCTGAGCGGCCAAAGCAGGAGCTAATGCGGCTGGATGCGTTCGAAATCATTTCTTCGCCGTTGTCGCGACCTGTGGATTACGCACGGACTGCGGCCCTGCAACTGGTGTCCGAGGTGATCGAAGAGGCGCTGCCGGAGCAGGCCCCGGAGGATGCTGTCTTTCGGCTGGCACTTTCGGTGATGGAAGAGCTGCAAGTGGGATGGGTGTGGCTGCCGGTGACCTACTTCGCGCTATGGATGAATCGCCTCATGGGATGGATGCCGGAGCTTGGGCATTGCGTCGTGTGCGGCGAATACCTGCGTGGACAGACCTTGTATTACTCGGCAACGAGCGATGGAATCACCTGCGCGGACGACCGGAGACCCGGAGCGGTTGCGCTTTCGGCAGGATCGGCTGCGCTGGCGGAGAGGATCTTCCGCGCTCCTCTAAGCACATTTCGCGGAGAGAATTTCCCCAAGGCATGCGCGGCTGATCTGCGGCGGTTCGCGCTGGAACTGCTGGAACGACATCTGGAGCGACGGCTAGCGAGTGCGCGAACGCTTGAGCGGATAAGGATGGAGAAGAGTTGAACCGGCACGGCTATGCTCTCTCCGCGACTGCCGAACAGGTCATTGAGCGCGGCCTGTGTCTCTGGCTGCTTGCCCTGGTCGCCACGTTTGTCTTGATCACCCGCCATTGGCCGATGGCCGGGGACGCGACGTTCATGCACTATGTGATCTTCCTGATGAAGCATGGAATGGTCCCTTATCGCGACATCGTCGATATGAACCTCCCGGGTTCTTACCTGCTCGAAGGGGCGGAGATGCGACTGCTGGGGCCAGGCTCCATCGGCTGGCGTCTGTATGACTTTGCGTTGATGCTATTGGCCTCGGTTTCACTCCTAACGATCCTCCGCCGGGAGGGAGGTCTGGCCGGCATTCTGGCCGCCGCGCTGTTTGTCCTGATCCACGGAAGAGACGGCATTCTCATGTCCGGCGAGCGCGACTTCGCCGGGGCTGTGCTGCTGCTTGCGGCGGTTGCATGCCTGTTTGCGGCGATGCGACTGCAACGCATCTCTGCGGTCGCTATGGCGCTCGGCGCGGGTTTCGGGGCGCCGCTGAGCCTTGCCTGCTGTATTAAGCCGACGTTCATCCCGATGGTAATCTGTCTTCTGATCTGGACAGAGTGGATGCGGCGGGAGCGCTCGCAGTCCGTGACCCGGGTGTTTGTGCCGATCGCAACGGGGCTGCTACTTCCGGTGTTTGGATGCTTTGATTTTCTGCTCCGCGAAGGTGCTCTCCTGGGATTTTCGAGCGAAATGCACGGGCTTATTCCGTACCACGCGTCGATCGATCCGCGGAGCTTTGGCTATCTTCTGGACAACTGCCTTTCGCCAGTAGCTGGGCTGTTCTTTCTCTGGTTGCTCGCAGCCTGGATGCTGCGAAAGCAGTCATCCAATCCTGAACGTACCGCGCTGATCTTCTGCGCCGTATGCGGCCTGCTCTCGTACTTGCTACAGCGAAAGGGGTTCTGGTACCAGCGTTATCCCCTGCTGGCATTTCTGCTGCCGGTCTTCATGATCGACTTCAGCAGGCTGGTGAAGGACCGGTCGTGGCCGCGCTTAATTGGGATTGCAGGCTTCGTCTTTGGCATTGTGCTGGCGAGTTTGTGCGTGGTTCGCCTGGCAGGTTTCGAGCGCGCCGAGCCTCAGCGGCCTCTTCTGAACGATCTCTCGGCGTTTGGACCGCCGTCGAGTCTCTCCGGCCATGTGCAGTGCATGGACACGATAGGCGGTTGCCTGGACGCGCTCTACGCTGGCGGGATTGTGCAGAGCACCGGATTTCTCTATGACTGCTACCTGCTGGGCGGGCGGGGTGCGGACCGAAACGGAGTCGTGATTGACGATCTGCGCCGTCACTTCTGGCAGGAGATGGCGCTTGACCCGCCGCGATTGGTTGTTGTGACAGACTCGGTCTGCTACGAGGGTGCGCGGAGCTTCGACAAGTATGCGCGATGGCCGGAGTTTCAGAGCTATCTAGCGTCAAACTTTGACATGGTGAAGCAGAGCGGTCCACAAGCGCCAACCCACTATTGGAGCCGGCTGCTGACTCCGTATGGCTACCGCATCTATATGAGGCGTACGGACAAGGGCAGCACCGCGGCGATCATGGCGCGGTGACGCTACCTTTGCACCTGATCGTGAAGTTTTTCCAAATTCAAGGATTGTTCGGGTTCGATTCCATGATGCTGTTGCAGGATCTGGGCGATCTCCCCATGCAGAGGCGAATCGGTGCGCACCAGCCAGCACTCCCGGTCACCCTCGCCGTACTGCCAATGCTTCCGCTGACGGTAGAACTCTGAACCGTAGGATGTGAGCCATAGCTCGTAGTGGGCTTGAGCGGCTCCGAAGACGAGATTGCGCGTAAGGTGCTGCCATGTACGGGCGGTGTAGTTAGACGAGGAAGGTGATGCGACACAACTCTCAGTCCAGTCGGGATGGAAGACGATCAGGTCAGGCGCAAGTGCGACTACGTCTGAGCTCTGGAAGAAG
This sequence comes from Granulicella aggregans, assembly GCF_014203275.1. Taxonomy (GTDB): domain Bacteria; phylum Acidobacteriota; class Terriglobia; order Terriglobales; family Acidobacteriaceae; genus Edaphobacter. The sequence goes on along the minus strand of NZ_JACHIP010000001.1, from coordinate 400,122 downwards.
CGGTGGGCGAACGTTGGCGTATTCAACCCCCAGGCATCGTAGGTCGTCCAGCCTGAGAAGTAGGGAAGAAAGCCAGCCTCCGAGGTGAGGATGGTGCCTCGTACCGGGAGCCTGCCGAGAGCTTCGGAGATTGCCTTCACCTCTGTGAATTGGCCATCGCGGAAGGTTCGAATCTCTCGCCATTGTGGACCCCCCAAGAGAACCAGCCATGCGATAAGACCTGTGCGGAGTACGACCACCTGGCTCGTTGAAAGCTCAACCCAGTTGAGGGCAAGGAGGATGGCCGCAAAAAGAGGAATGTAGAAGAAGAAGCGTCCGCCGACGTTCTGATCCAGTCGCATGGCCCAGTAGAAGAGGGTCGGGCAGAGGACGAGCGGGATCGTCAGCCAAAGGTGCTTTGCCCGGCGCAGGATCAGCAGCGGCGCGATCAGGATGGCTGCGAACTCGAGATAGACAAGGCTGTCGTGAATGGACTTTGGCACGAACAGACCGGCAAATCGGGGCGTATCGGATTTGACCAGGAATGGCAGCGGCAAGAACTCCCCGAAGTAGTGCCAGCGCCACAGAAAATAGAGCACCCCCGGAACGACAAAGAAGCCACCGATAACTGCTGAAGAGCGCCCTCGCGACGGACTCTGCACAATGAGCCCGGCGAGGAGGGGAGCAACGAAGAGAACTCCATCCGGTCGAAAGAGGCATAGCGCGAGCGCGAAGAGTGCGGCGGGCGCGACGCGGCCTTTCACCGTACAAAACACCAGCGCGGTCAGCAGCGCGGCATCAGTCAGGACGGCAAATCCGGATGCTGCCGCAAGGATTTGAGGGACCAGCGCGATCGATCCTGTAATGAGCAGCAGGCGGCGCACCGTGAGCCGAAGGTCCGCGAGCCTCAGGAGCAATGCCGCAATCGTCAATATGGAGACGACGTTGAAGAGCGTAGTCGTCCACAGAGGAGCGAGCCCCACTCGCATCCCAGCAGCAACCAGCGCCATCCATGCAAAATCCGTCGCTCCTTCTACGCGTGGCCCATTCGCCAGAAAGGTGATAGCGCCATGCGAGGCAAGGTTGCGGCTGTATTGGAACAGGATGGCGGCGTCTTCCGCAGGCAGGAAGTGAAGCGGAACCAGGACGATCAAAATGAGCGCTACGCCGCCAAGCGCAGTAAGCAAAAGGATAAGAGTCTGGTCGAAGATCGATTTTGAGGGCGGTGACTCGAGTTCTGCCCTCGCACTTGTGATCGTTCCCAGTCCTTCACTCATCCCTCAATCTTCGCACGCACCTCTACGCGGAAGGCAGAGCAGGAAGGCACCGCGGCACGATAGAATCAAGGGATTCTGAAGTTTTGAGAGAGATGTACGCGACGCATGAGTGCAATCGTTGAAAAGAAACAAGCGCTGACGTTTCAGGAGCTGTTGTTTACGCTGCAGAAGTTCTGGGCGGACCAGGGGTGCGTGCTGCAGCAGCCCTACGATATTGAGGTCGGCGCGGGCACCATGTCGCCGGACACCTTCCTGCGCGTTCTCGGGCCGAAGCCGGTGCGGATCGCCTATGCACAGCCCTCGCGGCGGCCAGCCGATGGGCGCTACGGCGAGAACCCAAACCGGCTCTTCAAGCACACGCAGCTGCAGGTAATTCTGAAACCGCCACCGGTGCGGATTCAGGAGCGGTATCTGGAGTCGCTGGAGGCGATAGGGATCGACCTCAGCGAACACGACATTAAGTTCGAAGAGGACAACTGGGAGTGGCCGGTTGGCGGCGCATGGGGTGTCGGGTGGCAGGTGATGCTCGATGGCCTCGAGATCTCGCAGTTCACCTACTTCCAGCAGTGCGGCGGCATGGACCTCGACCCGATCTGCGGCGAGATTACGTATGGGCTGGAGCGCATCGCGGGCTTCCTGCAGGATGTCGACTCGATCTACGACATCGTGTGGGCGGTTGAGCCGGACACGGGTAAAAAAGTGACCTATGGCGACATGCGTTTGCCGGAGGAAGAGCAATATTCGGCGTATGGGTTCGATTACGCGAATGTGGCTTCGCTCTGGGCGCATCTGGATCTCTACGAGAAGGAGTGCCTTGGGCTGCTGGAGCAGGCTAAGCTGCTTGATGCGGATGAGAGTGCCGATGCGTTGAAGATCAAGCGATTCCCGGTGTTGGGAGCGTATGAGCTGGCGCTGAAGTGTTCGCACCTGTTCAATCTTCTGGATGCGCGGGGAGCGATCTCGGTGACCGAGCGCGTGGGCGTGATGGCGCGGATTCGCAACCTCGTAGTGGGCGTTGCCAAGGCTTATGCGGCGCAGGGACAATCGCTCGCCACGAAAGTCACCTAACCACATACCTTGTCATCCTTCGCGAAGCGGAGGATCTGCTTCTTCTTTTGCATTTGTCCGTTTCGCACCAGTACTGAATTGAGTAAAGAAAATGTCTGAATTCCTATTTGAGATTGGTCTTGAAGAAGTTCCCGCCCGAATGATCGCCTCTGCGGAAGCGGAGCTTGCTCGTCGCGTGACGACGCTGCTGGAGCGCGAGCGGTTGATCATTGCCGGTGCGGAAGTGAAGAGTTATTCGACGCCTCGCAGGCTTGCGGTGCTGGTGTCCGGCGTTGCAGCGAAGCAGGAAGACCTGGCCGAAGAGATGCTTGGCCCTTCCGCGAAGATTGCCTACAAAGATGGTGTGGCAACCCCTGCTGCTGTGGCCTTCGCGAAGAAGGCGGGCGTTACGGTCGAGGCGTTGAAGACGGTCGAGACGCCGAAGGGCGAGTACCTTGCTGCCACCTCGCTGAAGCCAGGACGCACGGCGGCGGAGGTGATCGCCGAAGCTCTGCCGAAGGAGCTTGCGGGCATCTATTGGGCGAAGAACATGTACTGGCGACCGGGCAAGTCGGAGCGCTTCGTGCGGCCGGTGCGCTGGATGGTGGCGCTGCTCGATGACGCGATTGTGCCGGTGGAGTTCGCTGGATATACGGCGTCGAACGCGACCTATGGCCACCGCGTGCTGGCAGGACCGAATGCGATCACGCTCGCGCAGCCTGTTGAATACGCTGCGACGCTGGAGAAGGCGTTTGTGCTCGCAGATGTTGAGGCGAGGCGGCATAAGATTCGCAAGGCGCTCGACCATGTTTGCCGCACGCTTCCAAATACACGCTGGCGTGAAGATCATGAATTGGTGGATAAGATGACGCACCTGACGGAGTGGCCGTCGGTGATTGCGGGTGGGTTTGAGGTCGAGTATCTGACGCTGCCGGAAGAGGTGCTCGTCACCGTAATGCGCGACCACCAGAACTACTTCGCGGTCGAGTCGGCGGATTGCAAACTGGCACCGCACTTTCTAGCGGTGCTGAATACGGTTGCCAAGCCCGAGGGCGAGGCGGTCATTCGTCATGGCAACGAGCGCGTGCTGCGGGCGCGGTTCAACGACGCTCGGTTCTTCTGGGAGTTTGACCAGCGTGTTCCGCTCTTGGAGCGGGTTGAGCTGCTGAAGAAGGTCACCTTCCAGAAGGAACTTGGGAGCTACGCGGCCAAAAGCGAGCGCGTTAGTGAACTTTGCAAGCGGCTGGCAAATTTAGTCATTCAGCGGCTTATGGATCTTGAGTACAACGCTCTCTTGGACGCCGCTTCTCTCGCTAAGACCGACCTTACTTCCGAGCTTGTGAAAGAGTTCACCGAGCTCCAAGGCATCGTCGGCGGCCTCTACGCCCGCGCTCAGCGGTTTAGCCCTGTAACTGCCGACGCCATCTACGATCACTATCTCCCCACATCGATGGATTCGCCCATCCCACGCACCGTCGAAGGACAGATTCTAGCCCTCGCTGACAAAGCAGACACCATCGCCGGCATGTTCTCCCTTGGCCTGGAACCCACTGGTTCAAAAGATCCCTTTGCCCTCCGTCGCGCTGCGAACGGCATCGTGAAGATTCTTGCGGAGAGCAAACTGCCACTCACGCTGAGCGAGATCGCGCTTTGCTCAGCATCTGATGCTGTAAAACCTCGCATTATCGCTTTCTTTGCGGAACGTGTAGATTTTTATCTTCGCGAGGCGCGTGGCCAAGCGTATGACGTTGTAAAGGCCGTACTCGCCGTCGGCGGCGACGATGTTCGCGATGCCATCGCCCGTGCAGAGGCCGTGACCGGTGCTCGCTCCTCAGCCGACTTCGCAGCCATCTCGGCCGCATTCAAACGCATGAAGAACATCCTTGCGCAGGCGAGCGAAGTTAAGATGCAGGACGTTGATTTGGCACTTCTTAATGCTCCGGAGGAGAAGGCGTTAGCGGAACGTTCTGCTGTGGTTGCGGCTTCGGTTGAAGCTCTGCAAGACGAGAGGCGCTACGACGAGTCTCTTGTAGAGATTGCCTCGCTTCGGCCGCAGGTGGATGCGTTCTTCGATGCTGTGATGGTGATGGCTCCGGAGCCGGAGATTCGCGCAAATCGGCTGGCGCTGCTCGCTCGGATCACCGGCGATTTTTCGCGGATCGCGGATTTTTCGGAGATTGTGGTCGCGGGGTAGAAGCGGCGCTGAAACGAGTGATGCCCCCATCCATCGCGTGAAGCAAAGGCGCGATGGATGGGGCATCAGGCTATACGGGTTTCAAGGAGCAGGTGAATGCCGGTAAGTCCATTCCCAGATATTGGCCGGCGCTTACCAGTGTCGATCGATATTCGGAACCGGCGGGGCCGTTCCAGTAGCTGCAATGCAAATGGTTGTCGACGATCTGAAACTTCGTGCCGTAGTGGTCGCCCCTGTAAAGCCATCCTGTGGCTTTGCAATCGAGATGATAGCTACTATTCGAATCGTCATCCTTGATATGCCACGTGGACCATCCGTCTTTATCCGGAGGTCCCAGATAGAACTTCAGTGCGTTTGAGCCCGGCCCGCCCTTCACGAAGACGACATAGTCCCAAAAGGACGTGGACGCATTGACACCTACTGGGTAGGTGTATCCGCTAACGAGATTGCCCTTATCGTCTTTCCATTCGGCCTGGAGATAGTACATCGCCACGGCGGTTGTCTTCTGTTCTTCCCCGGCGGGGCGGGGTAGGGGAGCGGAGGTGGGGATGAAGGGCTGGTCGTCGATTGACGGGCCTTCAAGGGTTCTGACAAGTTCCGGAGTTGCTTCCACGACGTTTGACATATGTTTCTCCTTTTCTCTGTGTGACTAATGAGGAGGCCCACTGCAGGCAGAAGTATTAGCCCTTCTTCGGTAACTGTCAAGGGGGAACGAAAGTAACTTTCGTTGCAACAAGAAACACTGGAACTGTTCGATGGATTGTCGTCGCAGACGGTCGCTGCTGGGGTCGTTCTCTGTCCGCACCAGTCGGAGCAATGGCCCGGAGTTAGAATGACGACTCCCTATTCGAGGCGAAGAGAGGACTAATTGACCCGCTGGAGCCGGTCGATCAGCTTCTGCACCAGCGGCTCGCCGGACTCGGTCCAGAGCAGGCGGCTGGAGATGCCGCAGTGGCGTTCGACCAGTAGCGTGAAGGCCAGCAGCATCTCGACGTTCTTCTGGATGTAAGTCGCGGCGGCATCGCTGTTCGCGGTCGAACTCTCAGCAGCTTCGAGAACCTCATCGTCGAGTATCCACGGGGTGTCCAGGCCGAAGTCGACGCGGATATGGCCGTTCTGGTCGAAGCTGGCGTCGTCGAACTGGGGGCCGAAGCCCATGATCCGGACCGTGGAAGGCTGTTCTTTCCACACAGCTTCGAGGCCTTCTTCGGTATCTTCGATCGTCGGTGACCAGAGGTTCCACTTCATCTCGAACTCGTAGGCCATGTCTTCGTAAAGCTGCTCGGTCGCCTCAGCGACAGCGTTTTCGATGCTGGACTCTTCACCCGTCTCGCTGCGGTCGTCGTTGACGTAGAGGCGCTGGTAGGTGGGCGATTCGGTGAAGCCTAGCGGATAGGCGGAGGCGGCTGCGACACGCTTGTCGCCACTGACGGTGGCGAACTGGCGCAGCACGCCTGCCAGTGTTTCGGGAAGCGTGGCGAAGCGGAAGTTTGGGAACCAGAGACTGAGATAAAGCTGATCTGCCATTATTCGATCCTAATCTTTAAACGCACTCTTTTAGATGCGCGACCGCTGGTTTGGACGCTGCCGACCGGGCTGCGACCGGAGGGTGAGAAGATAGAAGCATAGCGATGCGCACCTCAGTAGAACGATTGCGAATAGGGTTGCTGGTGGGCGCGGGCCTGTTGGTTCTGGTGATCGCGGCGTTTCTCGGGTATGCGCGGTACCGGGTGGGTAAGGTGATCGCGGACCTGCCGGGTAAACTGGGCGCGACGGTCACCAAAGAGTTCAACGGATATACCTACTCGCAGTCTGACGGCAAACGGACAATCTTCACCATCCATGCCGCAAAAGCGATGCAGCATAGCGACGGAAAGTTGACGCTACACGACGTCAGCATGATCCTCTACGGGCACAGTGGCGACCGGGCGGACCGTATCTCCGGAGACGACTTCGAATACGACACCAAGGCGCAGGTGGTGACGGCGATCGGAGTCGTACATCTAGACCTCGATGCTTCGGCTCCTACTGGCGATCCCAACAGCGATGCGAGGAAGCACCTCTCTGGTCCGGCTCAGTCGGGTCACGACGACGCGACGCTTGGTGGCCATGTCATTCATGTGAAGACCAGCGGCCTGGTCTATACGAAGCAGACCGGGGTCGCGACGACCGACCAGGGGCTGGAGTTTGCGTTTGGTGGATACACCGGACATGCGGTTGGTGCGGTGTACAACTCATCCACCGGGCAAGTCGTGCTGCAATCGGCGATCACTCTCAGCGGCGTGGACAAGGGGCGACCGATCTCGCTGCGAGCGTCGCACGGAGAGCTTGATCGGACAGCGCGGAGAGCGGATTTCAGAGACGCAAGATACAGCTCGGCAGGGCAAGTGGCACAGGCCGACATGGCACAGATCCACCTTCGTGAGGACAACAGCGTCGAGCGGATAGACTGCATGAACAACGTCGCGCTTGAAGACGGCGTCCAGGGAAAAGTGAACTCCCAGCGCGCCGAGATCTCGCTCTCCGCGACGAATCGCCTGAAGGCGGCGGTGCTGACCGGTGGCGTACGCTTCGATCAGCAGAGGCCGGAGCGGCAGGCGCAGGGCGAGTCGGAGCGGGCCAATCTGGAGTTCGACGAGCATGGAGATCTCAGCCACGCGGTAATGCAGGGTCGGGTGAAGACAGTCGAGCATCTGCGTGCGTCTGAGGCGAATGCCGCAAGTCCGGAACGGACACTGGCCAGTGACGCGCTAGAGGTGTGGCTTGCTTCGGCGGGTGTAGGCGCGCGGTCACAGGTGCGGGATATGAAGGCGACGGGGTCGGTGTCGATGTTGACGGCAGGCGGACGCAGCGCCTCCGATGCCGCCGCGAGAAAGTTCTCGGGCGACCTATTGACGGCGCATATGGTGCCAGTCAACGGGAGTCCGGAGATCTCAACCGTGCATGGCAGCGGGCACACGGCGATCGAGCAGAAGGGTGCAGATGGAATCTTCCAGAAGAGCACCGGCGATACGCTGGACGCGATATTTCACCAGATCGCGGGCGCTGTAGGGAAGAGCAGCCCAGAGCTTGCCAGCGCGATCCAGCAGGGTGGCGTTGCGATCGAGCGTACTGTGCCCGCTAAGGTTGCTGGAGCGGCCTCTGACGTACAGCACGCTACCGCGCAGAAGGCTGCCTTCGATGCTGCGACGAATCACCTAACGCTGACGGGCGATGTCGCGATGAACGATCCGGGGCGACAGATCTTGGCAGCGAAGGTGGTGATTGCGCAGGGCTCGGGTGATGCGACGGCTGATGGCGGAGTTAAGGCGACCTATCAGCAGGCGGGATCGGCTGAACCGGCGCATGTGCTCGCGGCGCGAGCGGAGTTGAGCCGTTCCTCTGGCAAAGCCGTCTTCTATGGGCGTGGACCCTCGGGGGCTGGAGCGGCTCGCTTGTGGCAGGCAGGCACTGGAGGGCAGGGAGGCTCTCAGGTCGAGGCTCCCGTGCTGGTGTTTGAAGAGACGGGCGGGAGCGACAAAGACAAGTCGCGCAAGGAAAGCCGTTTGACCGCGCGGGCGGAGACTGCTGGGACTTCGGGCATGGTCCACGCGGTTCTCGCCGAAGGCAACGCCAGCAAAGGCGGTGGTGCGAAGCCTGCGGGACAGTTGGCGAAGACTTCAGGCACCGGCGTAGCGCGGATCGTGAGCAGCGAGATGGTGTACTCCGATTCGGAGAAGAGAGTGGACTTCACCGGCGGGGTCCGGATGATCGATGGTTCGGGCGAGGTCAAGGCACTGAGCGCGGTGGTCTATCTCGCAGCAGCCACACCTTCTTCGCCGGGCGCCAGCAGCCACGCTGCAACCGCAGGCGGACTGCTGGGTGGAAAGTTGGACAGGATCGTAGCGAACCACCAGATCGAACTGACCCAGCCGGGTCGAAAGGCTACCGGCGATCGTCTTATCTACACGGCAAGCGACCAGATGTTTGTGCTCACCGGGACTGCATCGGCCCCGCCCCGTGTGGTCGATGCGCAGCAAGGCTCGACGACTGGAGCGGCGCTGCGGTTTCATTCAGGGGACAATAATGTCGTGATCTCCGGAACGGACGGCGAGGCTCCAGCGCGCAAGGTGGAGACGGAGACGAGGGTGAAACAGTAGCGATGCGGAGACTGGTTACAGAAGAAATCGGCAAGTCCTACGGCGGTCGCGAGGTCGTGCGCGGCGTCAGCCTGGAGATTCAGCAAGGCGAAGTGGTGGGCTTGCTGGGGCCGAACGGCGCCGGTAAGACGACGAGCTTCTACATGATTGTGGGGCTGGTTCGGCCCGATGCGGGGCGGGTTCTGTGCGACGACAGCGACATCAGCCGGCTGCCCATGTACCTGCGGGCGCGGAACTACGGCATCAGCTATCTGCCGCAGGAACCTTCTATCTTTCGCAAGCTGACGGCCGAGGAGAACATCATGGCCGTGCTGGAGGCGCAGCCGCTTAGCTGGGAGAGTCGCCGTATCCGCACAGACCGGTTGATCGAGCAGATGAACCTGGGCCACGTCCGCAAAACTCGCGGTTATGCGCTAAGCGGTGGCGAGCGCAGGCGTGTCGAGATTGCGCGCTGTCTTTGCATCGAGCCGGCTTTCATCCTGCTGGACGAACCGTTTTCGGGCATCGACCCGATCGCGGTGCTGGATCTGCAGGAGATCATCTTCGGGTTGAAGAAGAGTGGGATCGGTGTGCTGATCACCGATCACAATGTCCGGGAGACGCTCTCCGTCACGGACCGCGCGTACATCATCGCCGAGGGCAAGATCTTCAGGACAGGTACGCCGGGCGAGCTGGGACGTGATCCCGAGGTGAAGAGGATCTACCTGGGCGAGAGTTTTTCGATGGATTAGGTAGCAAGAGGCTCCTGAGAGGAAGGGCTTCCCATATCGGTTCCACACCCGCCTTCGCCGGACAGTTTCTGGCAGCCGAGTGTAGACTGGGGCCAAGCCGGTAATTCAGATATCCGTCGAGGTAATTAGAAGCCGTTGGCAAAGCGGTAGAAGACGGAAACCCCCTATCTGCCGGTCTTGATTCACTCCTGCGAGGGCCTTGATATAGTGCTGCAACCCAAGCTCAACCTGAAGGTCTCGCAAAGACAAGCGCTGACGCCCGGCCTGGTACAGATGGTCAGTGTTCTCGCGCTCAATAAGCTTGAGCTGCGCGAGATGATCAACACTGAGATGATCGAGAATCCGGTGCTTGAGGAGCTTGAAGAGTCCGTCTCGACGCTGGAAGAGCGGTCCGGCCTCGAAGGCGACCGGGAGCGCTCCGCCGAGGAGGTTGCCGCCGAAAGCGAGCGAGTCGAGAAGGACCCGTTCGACGAGATCGACTTTGGCAGCTACTTCCAGGAGTATCTGGATCCCGGCTTCAAGACGGCCTCGAACTTTGAGGAGTATGACAAGCCTTCGTTTGAGAACTTTCTCTCGCAGCCCAGCACGCTTACGGACCACCTGACCTGGCAGCTTGGCTCGCTCCCTCTGACGCCTGCGGTGCGGGCCGCAGCGGACCTGATCATCGGAAACCTGAACGCGGATGGCTACCTAACGGCGACTGATGAGGAGCTGGTGGAGTTTCTTCAGCGGCCAGTGGCCCCGGGACGATTGGAACCCATCTCTATTGAGCGGGGGAAGAAGCACTGGCCAGCGCCAACCGAGACGAGTCCGGCCGAAGACGACAGCGAGGCCGGACTCGAAACTTGGCCGGCGCAGGGCGAAGCGGCCGCTCAGCTTGAGACGAGCGACCTGATCGGCGCGGTGGCAACTGCTTTCGAGAGTGGGACGATTCAGATTGCAGCCTCAGTTCCACAGCACACCGGTGGAGCGTATGACGCCCTTCACGCGGCGCTTGATGTGGTTCACCAGCTTGATCCGATCGGGGTGGGCGCGCGTGATCTTCGCGAGTGCCTCTTGCTGCAGATTGAGGCGCAACAGCGCGAGGCAGGGATCGCGCTGAAGCGCCGTGAGCGCTACGCCCGACAACAGATACTGAACGAAAGGAATGGCTTCGACCTTGATGGGAGCGAAGAGCCGGCGCTCAATGTAGCCGTTGCAGCGGAACCTGCTTCCGGAACCGGCGCAAACGTCTTCGAGATTGCCCTCCATATCGTGTCCCACTGCCTCGCGCTGCTGCAGAAGAAGGACATGCGCGAGTTGACACGAAGCTGCGGCGCTTCAGCTGACAAGGTGCAGGCGGCGGTGGACTTTATCCGCACCCTTGATCCCCGACCGGGCCAGCGCTACAACCACTCGGAGACCCGGCTGATCGAGCCGGACGTCGCCTTCGTAAAGCGCGACGGCGAGTACGTCGTGCTGATGAACGAAGAGGAGATGCCCACGCTGCGGCTGAACCAGGGCTATCGCAAGATGCTGCGTCAGAAACAGACCGAGAAGGACGTTCGCGAGTATGTGAAAGAACGGTATAAGTCCGCTATTCAACTCCTCCGAAATATAGAACAGCGAAAGAACACAATTGTGCGGACTTGCGAAGTCATCGTACGGCGCCAGGCAGAGTTTCTTGAACACGGTGAATCCGCCTTGCGGCCGATGATGATCAAGGAAGTCGCCGAGGAGATTGGCGTCCATCCTTCAACTGTCAGCCGTGCCGTCGCGAACAAATACGTGCATACCACGCAGGGCGTCTACGAGCTTCGCTTCTTCTTCTCCGAGGGCGTGAACGGACCGGAGGGCGGCGATCTTCCGTTGGTCCTGCTTAAGCGTAAGGTTAAAAAGCTGATCGAAGATGAGGACTCTCGCAAGCCCCTTACCGACGATCAGCTCGCGGCTGAGCTGCAGCGCCAGGGCATACAGGTGACACGGCGCACGGTAGCGAAGTACCGCGAAGACATGCAGATTCCCAGCACCCACCAGAGGCGTGTACGTTAGCCTCGTGTGCGGAGTAAAGTACTTTGGCGAGATGTTGAGTTCGCGAGGTGAAGATGGATATCGAGTACACAGGTCGCCAGACCGTTGTAGGGAAGAAACTCAAGACACAATCTGAAGCAGGACTTGCCCGGATAGCCAAGCTGGTGGGTAAGACTGCGAGCGCCCATGTATTTCTGACAACCGACAAGTACCGGAGGATCGCAGAAGTCACGTTGAAGACGCGCAAGCAGAGCATGGTCGCGACATGCGAGTCGGAAGAGATGGAGGCCGCCTTGCACGATGCGCTGGCCAAGCTGGAGAAGCAGGCCATCCGTCACAACCAGAAGAAGACGGCAGAAAAGCGGCATCCGAAGTCGACCGCAAAGGATGCCGAACTGCAAAGCGAGGCAGGCGAGCCGGTGAAGGCGGTTCTGAAGAAGGCGTCTGTGAAGTCTGTCGCTGCAAAGAATGGCAATGGCGCTAACGGAAGCGTGCGCAAGGCGGTGCCGATGGTGGTGCACTCGTTCCCGTCCCGCTCGCCGCTGGTGGAGCCGCACGTGGTGAGGTCGATCGACTCGTCGTCGATGCGGCCGATGTCGCTTGAGGAGGCAGTGAAGGAAGCAGCCTTTCGCGACAAGGACGTCTTCGTCTTCCGCGATCGCGATGCTCAGGTGATGGTGCTGCATCGCAAGCGTGACGGCAAGATGGAGCTGATCATCATTCCGTAGTCGCATCTTCCCCTGCGGAGCAGGCGCGTTGCGACAAGGTTGTAACGCGCCTGCCTGCTAGTGGATGCTAGGATCTCTGGATGCGATCGAAGACTGCTGACAAGTCAGTCAAAGCTGTAGATAAGCGGGACAAAGCGAAGCCGTCACGAGGACCGCGCAAAGTAGCCGCGAAAGGCGCTGCCCCTGCGCCGATCCCGGATCAGTTGGTGATCCTCACTGGAATGTCCGGGTCAGGCAAGCTCTCCGCGCTGAAGGCCTTCGAAGATCTAGGTTTCTATTCTGTCGACAACCTGCCGCTGGAGCTTATTCCCAGGTTCGCGGACCTGGTGCATCAGTCAGCCGCGATCGACCGCGCGGCGTTGGTCGTCGATGTCCGTGAAGGCGCGAAGTTGAACAGCTTCCCGGCGATCCTGAAGCAGGTGCGGAAGGTGCTCGCGACGAAAGTCGTCTTTCTCGAAGCCACGGACGACGTGCTGGTCAGGCGCTTCTCCGAGACTCGCCGGCCACACCCGATGATGGGACGTGGCAACGGAACCGGTGAGACGGTTTTGAAGTCGCTGAAGGCGGAGCGCAAGCGGCTCGACCCGATCCGCAACGTGGCGGACATCACCATAGATACGTCGCGCTTCAATGTGCATGAGCTTCGGGCGCATATCAACGCACAGTTTCAGCGCGGCGACGCTGAACACAACCTCACCATCTCCTCGATCAGCTTCGGCTTCAAGAACGGCGTTCCCGCGGAGGCCGATCTTGTCTTCGATGTTCGCTTCCTGCCCAATCCGCACTTCATTCCGGAGTTCCGGCCTTTGACTGGCAAGCATCCCAAGGTCGCGAAATATGTTCGGCAGTTTCCGCAGACGAAGGAGTTCCTGGACAAGACGACGGACATGCTGACTTTCCTGCTGCCGCACTACATCAAGGAGGGCAAGAGCTATCTGACCGTGGCGTTCGGATGTACGGGCGGGCAGCATCGGTCTGTCTTTATCGCGGAAGAGATGAAGAAGCGGCTAGCTGGCGAAGGATATCGCGTGAAGGCAGCGCATCGGGACATGCCGCGTTAAGGCAACGGATATGGATGGTCTGGCGATTCGTGAAGCGGTGGCGAGCGACGTGGCTGCGATGCTAAAGCTCTATGAGCTTGGCGATCGTGCGAGCGATGAGGCCTTCACGCTTGATGAGGGTGTCGCGCACCTGGAGATGATGCAGCGGAACCCGGCGCTTCGCGTCTATGTGGCGTGCGATGGCGATGTGGTCGTAGGCACTTACGAATTGCTCATCATGGAGAACATGGCCAAGCGCGGGCGCAGGTCGGGCATTGTGGAAGATGTGATGGTGCTGCCGGAGTATCGCGGGCGCGGTGTCGGCAAGGCGATGATGCAGGATGCTATGGACCGGTGCAGCGCTGCGGGCTGCTACAAGCTCACGCTATCGAGCAACCGGATGCGCGAAGGGGCGCACCGGTTCTATGATGCGCTGGGATTTACCCGGCACGGGTATAGCTTCCGGGTGGAGCTAGACTGAGTCGAGCCTCTGCCTTCGCATAGCGCCGTAGAATGGAAGAGATGGAACTATCAATAAAGACCAAGGCATATGGCCGAAGTAGGAGCGCATGAAGCGTATCTGGCGGCTTCTACTCTACGTGCGGCCCTACGCAGTTTACTCGCTGGCGTCTGTCTTGTTGATGGCGACGGTCGGGGCGATGGCTGCGTTGCGAATCCTCCTGGTCAAACCCATCTTCGATCAGGTGCTGAGCCCGGATGCGCCTTACGCCGATGTGCTGAAGTTCCACGTGCCTTACTTCGATCGCGATTTCAGCCTGCGCTTCCTCGTCCCGAGCCACTTTCACAACTCGTGGGACATCGTCGCTTATGCGCTCGTCATGTCGGCGATCATCAAGTCCGTATGCGACTACGCGGGCACCTACATGATCAACTACGCCGGCTTCGGCATGATCACAGACCTGCGCAACGATCTGTACAACGCCGTGCTGCGGCGCTCGGTAGGCTTCTTTCAGAAGCACACCACCGGGACGCTGCTCTCCACGCTCATCAATGACATCGAGCGAGTTCAGACTGCGATGTCCAGCGTGCTCGGTGAATTCCTGCAGCAGACCTTCACGCTGATCTTCATGGCCGTTGCGGTGATCAGCCTGGGCGGCAAGATGGCTTGGATACTGCTGCTGTTCATACCGGTCGTGATCTCGTCCGCTCGAAGAATCGGACGGCAGGTTCGAAGGACGACACGCAAGGGGCAGGACAAGCTTGCGGAGATTCAAAACATCCTGCACGAGACCATTACCGGCAACGGCATCGTGAAGGCGTTCGGCATGGAGCTGTGGGAGATGAATCGCTTCCGTCGCGCGGCCACGCGGCTCTTTCGCGCGAACCTAAAGTCGGTGTCGGTGCAGGCAATCAGCTCGCCGCTGATGGATGCGATTGGCTCGATCGCGATTGCGTTGCTGCTCTTCATCGGCAGGCGGCAGATCATCGCGCACCACATGAAGACGGGCGACTTCATCGCATTTCTCTTCGCGACATTTTCTCTCTACGATCCGGTCCGGAAGTTCGCGATGTTCTACAACTCGTTTCAGCAGGCGCTGGGTGCGAGCGAAGACATCTTCAAGTTCATGGATGCGCAGGACGATGTTCGCGAGAAGAAGCGCGCGCATAAGCTGGAAGACTTCAGAGGCAGCATTGTGTTTGAAGGTGTTGGGTTCGCCTACGAGAGCGAAGGTGAGATCAAGCAGGTGCTCCGCGGCATCGACTTGAACGTGCCGCGCGGCGAGGTGCTCGCTCTTGTCGGACCAAGCGGAGCGGGGAAGTCTTCGCTGGTAAATCTGATTCCGCGGTTCTTCGATGTGAATGAAGGGCGCATTGTGATCGATGGGCACGACCTGCGCGACGTGACGATTGAGAGCTTGCGGCGGCAGATCGGCAAGGTGACGCAAGAAGTCGTGCTCTTCAACGATACGGTCCGCAACAACATTGCGTATGGGCAGCCGGATGTACCGCTGAGCAAGGTGGAAGAGGCGGCGCAGATGGCGCTGGCACACGATTTTATCCTGCGCATGCCAAACGGCTACGACACGGTGATCGGTGAAAAAGGTGTTCGGCTCAGTGGCGGTGAACGCCAGCGGCTTGCAATTGCTCGGGCGATCCTAAAGAACGCTCCGATCCTCATTCTCGACGAGGCGACCTCGGCGCTCGATACCGAGAGCGAGGCGTTTGTGCAGGCGGCGCTCGCGAACCTGATGCAGGGGCGGACGGTGTTCGTCATAGCGCATCGGCTTTCGACGGTGCGAAATGCCACGCGGATCGCGGTGATGGAGCAGGGCAGCATTACCGAGATTGGGACTCACGATGAGCTTCTAGAACTCTCGGGAACGTACCGGCGGCTGCATGACCTTCAGTTCCGCACGGATGCTGCGGAAGGCGATGAAGACTCGGTGGAGGGAGCTGCGTGAGCGAGAAGAAGGGTTTGCCGATCCACTCGATGACCGGCTATGCGAGCCGTCGTGTGGATGCTGAGGAACGGGCAAGTTTTACGATGTCGTTGAAGAGCGTGAACCATCGCTTCTTCGATCTGCAGCTTCGTCTACCGCAGGGATGCGATGCTCTCGAAGGGCAGTTGCGGCGCATGCTGAAGGAGCAGATTCATCGCGGCCATGTGGAGTTTTCGCTCACGCTGGAACGACAGACGCGCACGGGGTTGTACTTCAACGACGAGCAGATTGCCGCATACGTCGCGGCGTTTCGCGACTGCGTAGCGCGGCATGGTCTTGAATCCGAGCCGGACCTGAACGAGGTGCTGCGCGTGCCGGGCATGATGACCAGCACCCAGAGCAACTCGCGCGATGAGGCGGTAATGCTTGAGGCTCCAGTGATGGCGGAGCTGGCATACTTGATCGCCAGCTTCAACGCGGTGCGTGCAGAGGAAGGCTCGGCGCTGGTCGCGGAGCTTCGAGCTTCGATGCAGCGGCTCGATGCTGCTGCCGTCGAGGTGGCGGAGCTTCGCGAGAGTGTGCGAACGGCGAATTACGAACGGCTGCGGGCACGCATTGCGGAGCTGACCGATGGCCTCGGCGTCAGCGAAGACAGGCTGCTTTCGGAGGCTGCATTGATGGCCGATCGCAGCGACGTCGAAGAAGAACTGGTGCGACTGCGGACGCATGTCGCAAGCCTGCTGACGATGCTTGACGAGGGCGGCCCGGTAGGCAAGCGGCTCGACTTTCTCTTGCAGGAGCTGAATCGCGAGGCGAACACTCTACTCTCGAAGACCGGTGGAGCGACGGCGCAGAACGGCCTGCGCATCACAGAGTTGGGCCTCGAGATGAAGGTCGAGATCGAACGTGCACGCGAACAGATTCAGAACCTCGAATAACTGCCAGCGCAACGGCTCCGCAGGTATTATGAGTGCTCGCAGGATGAGGGTAGATCATGGCCAAACGTGTTTTCAAGATTGCGGGAGTTTTCTCGCTTGCGTGTCTTCTAGGTGGATTGAACCAGCCCAATCGGGCGTTGGCGCAGAGCGCGCCGGTCGCTGAGGTCAATGGATACGAGCCGAAGTGGTGGAAAGAGGCCGTCGTCTACCAAATCTATCCGAGGTCTTTCAAAGACTCGAACGGCGACGGCATCGGCGACCTGAACGGAATCACGGAGAAGCTCGACTACCTGCAGAAGCTGGGCGTGAACGTGATCTGGCTGAGCCCGCACTACGACTCGCCGAACGCCGATAACGGGTACGACATTCGCGACTACGAAAAGGTGATGAAAGAGTTCGGCACCATGGCGGACTTCGACCGTATGCTGGCGGGCATCAAGCAGCGGCACATGCGGCTGATCATCGACCTGGTGGTGAATCACACATCTGACGAGCACAAGTGGTTCGTCGAAAGCGCGAAGAGCAAGACCAATCCCTATCGCGACTACTACATTTGGCGCGACGGCAAGCCTAACCCCTCGGCGCCGAATGGCTTCGATCCGCCGAACAATTATCCGAGCTTCTTCTCGGGTTCGGCCTGGCAGTACAGTGCGCCTACGAAGCAGTTTTATCTACATCTGTTCGCGGTGAAGCAGCCGGATTTGAACTGGGACAATCCGAAGGTGCGCGAATCGGTCTATAGCCTCATGCGTTTCTGGCTGGACAAGGGAGTCGATGGCTTCCGCATGGATGTGATTCCGTTGATCTCGAAGCAGCCGGGTTTGCCTGACCTGGTGCCGGGGACGGACTTCGTAAAGCTCTGGGCGAACGGCCCTCATCGCGACGAGTACCTGCAGGAGATGAACAAGAAGGCGCTTAGCCCGTATGACACGATGACTGTCGGCGAGGCGATCGGCATCACGCTTGCCGAAGAGCCCAAGATCATAGATGACAATCGCCATGAGTTGAATCTCGTGTTCAACTTCGACGCGATGCGGATCAGTCGCGGCGACGGTTACTCGGCGCGCAAGTGGACGTTGCCGCAGTTCAAGGCGATCTATACCAACCATGCAAACGTATTGAGCAAAACAAGTTGGGACACGGTCTTCCTCTCAAACCACGATGCTCCAAGGCTGGTCTCGACCTTCGGCGACGACTCGGCGGAGTTTCGCGTCCCTTCGGCGAAGCTGCTGGAGACGATGATTCTTACGCTCCGCGGTACGCCGTTTCTCTATGAGGGCGATGAGCTGGGAATGACGAACTATCCGTTCACCAAGCTCTCGCAGTTCGATGACATCGAAGTGAAGAACGCGTACAAGGCGAAGGTGCTGACCGGCAAGATGAGCGAGGAGCAGTTCGTCGCGGAGGCACATCAGTTTGGCCGAGATAACTCCCGCACGCCGATGCAATGGGATGCGACTTCGAATGGTGGCTTTACGACGGGCGGCAAACCCTGGCTCGCGGTGAATCCGAACTACGCGCAGATCAACGCGGCTTCAGAAGTCGAGGACAAGGATTCTGTCTTCGCGTATACGCAGCAGTTGATCGCGCTGCATCATGCTCATCCGGCGCTTGTCTATGGCGACTATAAGGATCTAGATCCGGAGAACGACAAGGTCTTTGCCTACACGAGAACGCTTGGTGACGAGAGGTTCCTTGTGGTGTTGAACTTCTCTGGGAGTTCCATCGAGTTTGCATGGCCGGATGAAGTCAAGGCTGCGAGGCTCGTACTGGACAATCTGCCCGGCCTGCATGGAACTGGAAAGGGACGGCTGTCGCTGAACCCTTGGGAGGCGCGGATTTATAAGTATTAGTGCGCCCGAGATGGATTCGAGATAAATCTGGCAATCCCATTTAACAGCTTTTTGGTTGCACATCGCGACGCTGTTCTTTATGCTTTCGAATATGCAACCATTGAGTTGCTTATGCGGAGCATAACTTCATGAATGATCGGATCGAAAAGCGGATTGAGATTTCTGCACCAATATCTCGCGTATGGCTTGCATTGACGGACTCGCGGCAGTTTGGCGAGTGGTTCCTGGTCAGGATTAATGGGCCTTTCTCGGCGGGGCAGCCAATCGGCGGGCAGATCACGCACCCGGGGTATGAGCACGTGCGGCTGGAGATTGTCATCGGGATGATCAATCCTGAGACGTACTTTTCATTCACTTGGCATCCGTATGCGGTCGACCCTAAGGTGGACTACTCGACCGAGGAACCGACGCTAGTGGAGTTTCGTCTTGAGCCGGTTGCGGTGGGGACTTTGCTGACGGTGACCGAGTCCGGCTTTGAGAAAGTGCCCGCAGCGCGGCGAGCAGAGGCATTCCTGCGGAATGACGGTGGATGGGCGCAGCAGATGAAGAATATAGAGGCGTATGTCCACAAAACGATATAGAAGTGAGCGTGAGCGCGCGGCAGTGTTTGCGGCGCTGGGCGATGAGACGCGGCTAGCGCTGCTGACGAAGCTGGCGAGCGGCAGGCGGTATTCGATTGCCGAGTTGACCGAAGGAACGAAGCTGACTCGACAGGCCGTGACCAAGCACCTGCGCGTGCTGGAGAACGTGCGGGTGGTGCATGGCCGGAAAGAAGGCCGAGAGAGTCTCTTCGAGTTCGATTCCAGGCCGGTGATGGAGATGCGGGAGTATCTCGATAAGGTGTCGCAGCAGTGGGACGGAGCGCTGGTACGTCTTAAGGCCTTTGTGGAGGCCGGCTAAGCGCAGTCCAATTTCAGACAGAGTCAGCGCGACGAGGGTTTGTAGTCCTGCCACACATACTCGAGCGCCTCGGCGAGCGTCTGCCGTCGCACCGCCGGGTCTACGTGGCCAGCATCGCGGGCGAAGACGAACTGGTAGTGATATCCCTTTGCAGCCAGTGCTTCAGCCATCTTCTCGTTGGCCAGCACCCAGTCGTGCATGTCGTCGCGCATGATGTTTGGATTCAGCAGATCGCGGTCGCCCACTTCGAGCCATAGCCGAAGCGGTTTGCGTGGTGCGCCGGGGATCAGGTGCTCGTGAAACTCCCATGCGCCGTGCGGGGTTTCGGGCGAATACGGCCACTGCTGATTCAAGTAAGTGCCGGAGTAAGTCAGTACTCGGTGATATAGCTCCGGGTGATACCACGCCATAATTAAAGCGCATGATCCACCGGAGCTTCCGCCCGTGGTGGCGCGGCCATCGGGATCCTTCGTCAGTTTGACATGATACCTGGCTTCGACTTCAGGCAGGACTTCGCTCTCGACAAACTCGGCATAGCGGCCGGACATGGTGTCGTACTCGAGGCCGCGTTCGCTGCCTTGTGCGTCTCCGCCACCGTTGCTGATCGAGATGGCAATCATCGCTGGAACGCGCTTCTGTGCGATTAGGTTATCGAGCACGGTGAAGAGCGTCCGGTCCGGGCCGTCGGCTCCAACGATAAACGGAGCAATGGTTCCGGCCATATACTGCTTCGGAATATAGACCGTCACTTTGCGGCTGTACGGAGCGGGATGGCTGGTGGTGACGATGAGTTTACCCGGTTCCCTCGGGTCGACGATGCCGAAGGTTCCGGGTTCGCGCGCTATGCCGGGGTAGAGCTTGCTGTCGGCAGAGTTCAGGGTGAACTCGGCGATGGTGCCTTGTGGCACGCCGGTCTGAGGCAGGCTTTCGGGGACGCTGGTGTGAGTGGGGCCGAGGATGAAATTTCCATCGGCATGCTTCGGAGGAAGCTGGCCATCCGCGAGTTCGACCGCAGCGGGATATCCCGGAGTAAGCGGGTCGCGTGCGGGCGGCGTGGGCCGGACCTGAGCGAGCGCCACGCCCGCAGCGAATATCACTCCAGCGAACGTGGCGAATTTTACCATGGCGTCAGTATCCGGTCGACGGAGGCGTAGTGGCTGCCTGGCCGCTAAGCTCCGCGATGATTCGAACGCTGGCGCTGGCTCCGATGCGCGTGGCACCCGCGTTCAACATGGCTGTCGCATCAGCCAGCGAGCGGATGCCTCCTGAGGCCTTTACGCCGGCGTGATTTCCAGCGACGCCGCGTAGCAGAGCGATGTCGTCGGTCGTGGCTCCGCCGGTCGAGAAGCCGGTGCTTGTCTTGAGGAAGTCGGCCCCGGCGGAGAGGGCAAGGTCGGAGGCTCGAAGCTTTTCCTCAAAGGTGAGCAGGCAGGTCTCGAGGATCACCTTTACGATTGCTCCGGCAGCGTGAGCGAGATCGACCACGCCGCGAATGTCCTGGCGGACAGCCTCGAAGTCTTCCTTCTGGCCGGACTTGAGCAGGCCGACATTGAGGACCATATCTACATCATGTGCGCCTAGCTTCAACACGCGCACAGTCTCGTCGCGCTTGGAGCTGGAAAGCGTTGCGCCGAGAGGAAAGCCGATGACCACGCCGACGGGAACGCCGG
Source organism: Granulicella aggregans (assembly GCF_014203275.1). Taxonomy (GTDB): domain Bacteria; phylum Acidobacteriota; class Terriglobia; order Terriglobales; family Acidobacteriaceae; genus Edaphobacter. The sequence goes on along the minus strand of NZ_JACHIP010000001.1, from coordinate 379,214 downwards.
TTCCCGCGAGCGCGTGGACGGCGGTCGAGACCCAGGTGGGGTTGACCATGGCGCAGGCGAAGCGGTGCTCGGCGGCCTCGGCGCAGAGTGTGAGGACTTGAGAGCGTGTCGCTTCGGGCTTCAGCAGGGTGTGATCGAGTACCGCGGCAAGGTTGGCTGGGGAGCTAAGTGTATGGGCGGCAAAGGCTGCGGCGTCGAATGCGGGAAGATCGGAGATAGCAACGGTGTTCAATGGAGCTCCTGCGGGTCGTTCAGTGTTGCGGGGAGGTTAGCACGCCCACGTTCAGGAGACGTGCGTCTACGGCTAAAAGTATGAACTATTCGGAGCCCGGTTGGCGAGGCGTGGGTCGTTCGGCGCGGTGACACATCTATAGAGTGTGGACGAAAACAGTAAACACGGTCTTAAGCTTTCGGTGCTCGATCAATCGCCGGTACCCGAGGGAAGCACGCCCGGACAAGCGCTCGAAAACTCGATTGCACTAGCGCGGAGGGTCGACGAGCTGGGCTATCGGCGTTTCTGGATGTCCGAGCATCATGCGATGGACACGCTGGCGTGTACGGCTCCGGAGATCATGCTGTCCCGGATCGGTGCGGAGACGAAGCGGATAAGGCTTGGGTCTGGCAGAATCATGCTGCCTCACTACTCCGCATTTAAGGTGGCGGAGGTCTTCCGTACGCTGCATGCGCTGTATCCCGGACGAATCGATCTCGGGATTGGCCGCGCTCCGGGTGGTGGGCCGGTGGAATCGCTCGCGTTGAAGCGAGACCGCAAGACGGGTATGGCGGACGACTTTCCGGACCAGGTGAACGAGTTGTTGGCCTATTTAGGAGAGGGATTCCAGGAGCGTCATCCTTTTGCAAAGATGCGGGTTTCGCCCGAGATGCCCGGCGCCCCTGATGTATGGATGCTGGGCTCAAGCATGTGGAGTTCGTCCGCCGCCGCTGGGTTTGGCCTGCCGTATGCGTTTGCCCATTTCTTCAGCCCGGTTCACACGCGTCCGGCGATCGAGGCCTACCAGCGAGGATTTCTGGCCAGCAGGCGTGCAGACGGTCGTGAAGTTCCAGAGGCGACGGTGGCGGTTGGCGTGATCTGCTCGGAGACCGACGAAGAGGCCGACTATCTTGCTTCGAGCGTGCGTGTGCTGCAGCGCCGGATTAGGCTTGGAGATCGCCGCCCCGTCGCATCACCGGAGACGGCGTTGCGCGAGCTGCAGGTCTTTGGCGACATCGCCGTTGAAGAGGGTGAGTGGCCGAGATACTTCGTGGGAACTCCGGCCAGGGTGGGAGAGCGGCTACGGGAGATGGCGGCTGACCTCGGTATCCAAGAACTGATCGTCAATACGATCGCCTGGGACCACGCGGCGCGCATCAGGAGCTACGAGCTGTTGGCGCAGGAGTTCGCGCTTTAGGCTCACGTACACTTAGGGGAAAGAAGACTTTCCCTGGAGCGTGTGCGATGAAACTGCGAGTTTTGTTAGTGGCGGTGGTGTGTCTCTGTGCTGCTGTGTTGCCCGCGCAGGAGAAGCCGTGGCCGATCAAGGTCGTCATCGTCACCACGTTCGAGCCGGGTGAGGACACCGGCGACGCTCCTGGGGAGTTCCAGTACTGGGTAGAACGCGAGCACCTCGACGAGAAGATCGAATTTCCTGGCGGAGTCAGGGCGCTCCGTATTAACAAGTCGCATGACGTGCTCGGCATCGTGACTGGGATGACGCTGTCGAACGCCGGCCCCTCGATGATGGCCCTGGGCCTCGATCCGAGGTTAGACCTCAGCCACGCGTACTTTCTCGTAGCGGGGATTGCTGGCGTCGATCCCAAGGTAGGCTCGATCAGCACGGCAGCCTGGGCCAGCTACGTGGTGGGCGATATCTCTCGACAGATCGACAGCCGCGAGGCTCCCGCAAGCTGGCCGTATGGGATGTTCGTCATCGGAGCTCATGAGCCCAATGTCCTGCCTGCAACGCAGATGTCCAACAACCTGTATGAGTTGAATGGGAAGCTGGCGCACTGGGCGTTTCTCGAGACGAAAGATGTGAAGATTCCCGATAACGCTGCGATGCAGCAGTCACGGGCCGGCTGGACGGGATATCCAAAGGCGAGCGAGCTGCCGGTGGTGCTTGAAGGCGACAGCTTTGCGTCGGACACGTACTGGCACGGCAAGGTGATGACCGGGTATGCCGAGGACTGGGTGAAGCTATGGACTGGCGGTCGCGGCACCTTTGCGATGACTAACATGGAAGACTCGGCGATCGCCGAGGCGATGCAGCGGCTCGACCGGCTGCATCGCGTGGACTACCAGCGGCTGATGGTGCTGCGCGTAGGAAGCAACTACAGCATGCCGCGTCCGGGGAGGACAGCGCTTGAGAGCGTCAGCGCGCCTTACATTAAGTCGACGGCCTTCGAATCGACGTGGCTGGTGGGCAGCACGGTCGTCCATAAATTGGTGACAGAGTGGGACATCTATCGGGAGCAGATTCCCGGAAAATGAACCGCAGATCAATCTGCATGCTGTGGATGAATGGATGGACTGGTTCGGCGTTCCCGCTTTGGACAAAAGCGGACAAAGCCGGACAGCCATCCATTTTTTATGAAATTCCTCCTTTACTTCCCCCACTATTTCCGCAATGATGGCAGGCGTCGCTGCAAGCGTCCCCTTATGCACCGCTCGATCGGGCGAGGTGCCTTTATGCCTTATAGTCTTGCGGCAAAGAAGTCTGGAAATAATTTTCGCCAGCTGAAAACCAGAATTGTTTTTCTCACGTAAGTGAATCAGATTGGAAAACCTATGAGCAGACCCATGAGCAGACTTAAATTTGATCTGGCAGCGAGATGTCTCTGCGCTTCCGCGCTTAGCCTGGTGCTGGTCGCATGCGGTGATTCGGGTTCGTCTACTAAAACGCCGGTCTCCGGTTTGGACGACGTAAGCGGCAACTACGTCTTCCACGCGAGTGGGACTGACTCGAACGACGGGGACTACTCCGTGCTGGGCAGCTTCGTCGCAGATGGAAAAGGGAACATCACCAGTGCCGTCGCGGACTATAACCTGGGTTCGGGTATTGATCCGAATGTTGCGTTGACCGGGACTTATACGGTGACCAGTGGGACCGCAACGATCAACCTTACGGATGGCGGTTCGGTCAAGGATTCCTTCTCGGCAAACCTCGCGGTCTCGGGAACGACGCCGATCCAGAACTTCGACGGTTCAGGCAGCGGGATGCTTTATAAGCAGACCACCTCAGGCTTTGTGACGCCGGGAACGTACAGCTTCTCGGTAACTGGCGAAGGACAGGGAACGATCACTGGCAGCGGGCAGTTTGTTGCCGGGACGGGTGGGACTTTCACCGGTGGCAACCTGACGTTCACCGACGCGCAGACATCGCTTAGCTACCCAACAGTGACCGGCTTCCTGGCGACGCCGATGACGAGCGGTCGCGGACAGGCGGCGCTGGTCGGAAGTAATCTCGCCTACTACGTGGTCGGCCCAAACCAGATTCTCATGCTTGGACTCAATGAGCAGAACCTTCTATATATTCCGGCGACCAAACAATAGACATTTGGAACAACGGCCTGCACTGCGGGCCAATGGGGGAAACATGAAGCACACGAAGAACTGGATGCGCGCAGCGGTAGCTTTTACGGTGATGGCCGGTACGGTCGCTTTCCTGACCCTGGCGCCATCCAGGCAGATGAAGAAAGTCTACGGCTCCGACCATCGCGAGGCGCCAACAGTCGACGGTCTGCCCGAGGGCGACATCACCGACCTGTATTCCTTTACCGATCCGAACGACTCCACGCGCGTCGTCTTCATAGTGAATGTGAACCCGTTCGCTCAGGCAGCTGAAGGCGGAAGCTATGCCTTCTCGCCCGAGATGCTCTACCAGTTCAAGATCGACAACACCGGCGACGCCCGCGAAGACCAGGTCATCCAGATCGTCTTCGACCAGCCCGGCCAGGGGCAGACGGCCTCAGTCTACGGCCCGGCTGTACCCACAACCACAGGAGCTCGCAACACGTTGGTGACCAGCGCGCCCACGGCGACGGGCAAGTTCGGTACCGTCTTCGGCAGCGCAAGTGCGGTGCAGGCTTATGTAGGACTTCGCGACGATCCCTTCGTCTTCGACTTCGCCCAGTTCACCCGTATTCTGAACGGCAGCCAGGACCTCTTCCGTGCGGTTGGCCCCTTCCGCGGTCGCCCCGTTCGCGCCGATGGAACCAGCGGCGTCGACACCTTCGCCGGCTTCAACGTCACCTCCATCGCAGTCTCGGTGCCGAAGGCGATGTTGCGCGGAAGCACCTCCAAGATCAACGTCTGGGCGACGGTGAGCAAGCTGGTTCCCACCCGCCACGGTCAGAACACCTATGATCAGTTCGAGCGGATGGGTCAGCAGGCGATTGCGACCGTCTTCGTCCCGGCCGCTCAGCGTGACGCGTTCAACTTCGCAATCCCTGAGAATGACGTTGCCGCCTATTCCAGCCTGATCCCGGATGCTCTGACGACCACCGATAACGACGGCACCGGCAACACCACTGCTGGACGCGCAGCCCTGCTACAAGCTGAGGGTGTCGCCGCCCTTCCAAACGGAGCTCCGTTGCTTCTCGGTACGAACTTCGGCAACACCAGCAAGGACCTGCTGCGCATCGCTCTGCTGCCGGATGTGCAACGTCTCGACCTTGATATTCCCTACGGTACGCTCGCTATCGGCCAGTTCGGCCTTCAGAACGGTCGGCCGCTGGACTACTCGACCATCGATGTTCCTTTTCAGCTCATCCGTCAACTTGCCGACGTTCAGTTCCCGTCGGGCGTCACAGGTGGCGGCACAGCTACAGGCAGGGCGGCTCTGAACTGCACCGCCTTCCCGCAATGCCAGGACCGTCGCGTTCTCGTGGTGCTGCAGGGCACACAGTTCATCAAGCCCGACAACACCATCGTCAACTATCTCGATGGCAATGACTATCCGTTCCTCGCGACCTTCCCGTATATCCCTGCACCGCATCCGCTTCCAGGAGCCGCAGGGACGATCGATTACCCGACGCAGCAGTAGAATTGTGTCGAGCAATTGATCACGGGGATTTGGTATGAAACAACATGCTTCGATGATCCAAACGAGGGCCTTCCTGAAGGCCCTCGTTGTTTTCCTGGCAATATCTTCTGCTGCATTTGCACAGGAAAAGCCCCTTTCGGCGGATAAAGCCTCCGATGCTCGGATCCGCTTCTGGCAGATGCAGGTAGCGCGTGATATCGAATACTGGGGCAGCTACAACGAGCTTGCCGCCGCTTATGCGCAGAAGGCGCGCGAGACCGGCGATATCAGCTACTTCCAACTCGCCGAAGGGTCGCTTGAACAATCTCTGAAGTTCGAATCGACGCACAAAGAAGCGGCGCCGGCTTTCGCGCAACTGGCGACGGTACATCTCTCAGAGCACAAGTTCCGCGAGGCAGGAGAGGACGCCGAGAAGGCCATCAAGCTGCTGCCTACCGACCTCGCGGCATATCCCTATGCTGGCGACGCTCAGCTCGAGCAGGGCAACTACGAAGCGGCGCAGAAGTTCTATGACTACGTAAAACCTCCCGAAGATGGCACGCAGCATCCGGGGATCGAGTTTCTGGCGGCAAGTCACGGCGCCGGTCTGCACTGGATCAAGGGAGATACGTCGAAGGCATTTGACGACCTCGAGCGCGCGATCGTACTTGGGCAGGAGATGCACATGCCCGCCGAGAACCTTGCCTGGACGGAGTTCATGCTGGGGGAGCAGAGCTTCCAATTAGGCGATCTTGCCAAGGCGGAGGAGCGCGAGACAAACTCTCTGCGCGACTTCCCGAAGTATCATCGGGCGCTGGCCGCGATGGGCCAGATCCGCGCCGCGCAGGGGAGATTTCCCGAGGCGATAGACTTCTACAAGCAGGCGATCGCGATCATCCCGCTTCCGCTTTATCTCGCGGCCTTGGGGGATGTGTACACCGTAAGCGGCGACAAGACGAACGCCGAGAAACAATACGCGACGGTGGAGTTCATCGGCCGTTTGAACGAGATCAACCAGCAGGTCTACAACCGTGAGCTGGCGCTGTTTTATGCTGACCATGATCGCCAACTTCCCGAAGCCCTGAAGTTGGCGCGCAAGGAGTTCGATGTGCGGCATGATGTCTATACATCCGATGCGTTGGCGTGGGCGTTGTTGAAGAATGGACAGACGCAGGATGCGAAGCAGGAGATCGAGCGCGCGATGCGGATGGGGACGAAGGACGCGATCATGGAGTATCACGCAGGCATGATCTACGCAGCCGCGGGCGACAAGGCGAAGGCATCGGAGCATTTGGAGCGCGCGCTTGCGATCAGTCCACGGTTCCACGTTCTCTTTGCTCCGCAGGCGCAGAAGACGATTGCGGCATTGAAGGCCGAAAGCCAGACAACCGCAGGGATGGATGCAGGAAGAGATCATGCGAAGCAGAACTAGAATTCGGACGAGCGCGCTTGTGTCCCGTGCTGCAGCGCTCGTGCTGATGATGGTTTGGGCGGGGTCGTGCCTGGCCCATCCCATGGGCAACTTCAGCATCAATCACTACTCCGGCATCCACATCGAGCGCGACGCGATTGAAGTGCGTTACATCATCGACATCGCCGAAATCCCGACCTACCAGGAGATTCAGAACGCGGGCATCTCGGCTCGTGCGGACGATCCGGCGTTGCGACCTTATCTTGCACAGCAGGCTGCGGCGTGGGAGAAAGGGCTTCGGCTGGCAGTGAATGGCGAGGCCGTGAAGCTATCACTGGGCAAGCCGAGCGTGATCTTTCCGCCGGGCGCGGGCGGTCTGCCGACGATGAAGATCGGCGTGGTCTATCGCGGCAAGGTTGCTGCAGGCGACGGTCATCTTCGGCTACATTACTCCGATGGCAACTACGAGGGACATGCGGGCTGGAAGGAGATCGTCGTTACCACCGGCAGCGGCATCACGCTCGAAGGTCCGCAGCCGTTCAAGGTTGATCGCAGCGCGCAGCTAACCGACTATCCGACGAATCTGCTGAATAGCCCTCCGCAGGACCTTGAGGCGGAGTTCAACTACTCGGTCGCAGCGCCTCTTATCGCCGAGAGCAAGCCTATAACTCCATCCGTGGCCTCGGCATCGGCAAAGCAGTCGTCGGCCAACACTGACGCGATCGTGAAGCCAGCGCCAGCGCAGCCTTCCGCACTCGCGCCGGTCGTAGCCGCGCCCGAGCCGGATTTAAAGCTGCAGGCGAATAAGCAGGCCACCCCGCGCAACAAGTTCACTGAACTAATGACGAGACCAGGGTTGGGGCTGGGCTTTTTGCTCACGGCTGCGTTTCTCGCGGCCGGGCTTGGAGCGATGCATGCTCTCGAGCCGGGCCACGGAAAGACCATCGTCGCCGCTTACCTCGTCGGTTCGCGCGGCAAGACTAGGCATGCGGTCGGCCTTGGCGTGCTGGTAACTGCTGCGCATACAGCTGGGGTGTATCTGCTCGGAGCGGTGGTGCTCTATGCGTCGAAGTACGTCATCCCGGAACAGATCTATCCCTGGCTAAGCATCTTCTCCGGGCTGGTTATCGCAGTGATGGCGGTCTACATGCTCCTGCGTGCGTGGACAGGTGTCAGCGAGCCCGACCAGGATGCGGACGGCGTGATGCACTCACACTGGTACTCGAAGAAGCGCGACGACGTGCAAGCTACAAGTGACAAGACCGTCTCCCTGAAGCAACTCCTGCTGCTGGGGATCACCGGCGGCATCATTCCATGCCCGGCGGCACTGGTAGTTTTGCTGAGCGCGGTCTCGTTGCATCGCATCGGCCTGGGACTCTTCCTGATCGTCTGCTTCAGCCTCGGCCTCGCGATCGTGCTCATCGCGATTGGCATTGCTATGGTTCGCGCGCGCACGCTGCTTTCGCAATGGAAGAGCGATTCCCCGTGGATTCAGCGGTACATCCCGATGGCCTCTGCCTCGGCGATGCTCATCGCGGGCCTGGCGATTGCCGCCACTGCACTTCCGGCGACTGGCATCTCCTTCCACTGGAGCTCGCTTACGGATGGGCACGCGGGATCGTTCGTCGCGATCGTCGCTTTGGGCCTGGTGCTAGGGATGCGGCATTCGACTGACCCCGACCATGTCGTCGCCGTCTCGACCATCGTCAGCCGCGAGCGATCAGTGAAACAGGGCGCGATCATCGGCATGATGTGGGGCTTTGGGCACACGCTGACCATCTTCATCGTTGGCGCGGCGATCATCCTTTTCAACCTCACCATCCCGCCGCGCATCGGTCTCTCGATGGAGATGGCAGTTGCCGCGATGCTTATTCTGCTGGGCGTCCTGAACCTTACAGGCGTGCTGCGGAGATTGACGGAGCGGTTCACCCCGGCGCCTAAGAATGATGTGCTTATGGATGGCGCGGCTCCATCTTCAGGGGCGATCGGGCGTCTAGTTTCACGCTTCGGCTACTATCACCTGCTAAGGCCGCTGGCCATCGGCCTGGTGCATGGGCTTGCGGGTTCAGCAGCTGTTGCGCTGTTGGTGCTATCGATGATTCACAGTCCAGCGTGGGCCATTGCTTATCTCGTCATCTTTGGCCTGGGAACCGTCGCTGGCATGATGCTGATGACCACCGTAATGGCGATTCCGGTCGCACTCACCACGAATGGATCGATGAAAGTCCTAACGACGGCTTCGGGTCTGGTCAGCGTCTGCTTCGGCCTCTTCCTTGTCTATCACCTCGGCTTCGTGGATGGCCTGTTCACCAGCCACGTCCACTGGACTCCGGAGTAGCGTCACTGTAGCTGCGCTCGCCCGTGATAGAAGAAGTCCCCCAGACCCACAGTGAACAGCCAACAGCCGTAGAGCGCGTGCTCGACCGACGAGGTAAGCAGGCTGTTCGTCACACGGTAGCGCCAAGCGAAGATCAGGCCTCCAAAAAACGTCAGCGTTACCGCGATCGGGTTCTGATAGACGATGTGCATGAAGCTGAAAGCTGTGGCGCTTGCCAGGATCAGCGTCCACTCCGAACTGAGCAGCGAGTTATAGCGGTGCATCAGAAAGCTACGGTAGATGACGCCCTGCGGGTAGACGGAGAGGATGGGATAAAAGACCATCAACGTCGCCCACACTCGTGGCTTTGCGCGGACTAAGTTGAAGAGCAGGTCGGGCGCGAAGAGCCTGACTCCCACATAGAGCAACAGCGAACCTGTCAGGAAGAGCGCGATGATGGAGACGAATTGTGCCGCGAACGGATGGGGATTCCACAGTCGCGACCTGTCGAAGGTTGCATCACGCCGAAGCTGCCAGTAGCAGTAGAGCGCCACTATCCATAGCACCGGCAGCGCGGGGACCGTCCAAGGTGCGAATCGGTAGGCGAGTGGCATCGCCACGAACAGTACAAGAAACTCCGTGATGAGCGCGGCTGGCGGCATACAGTCTCCGTGCTCAGTGTTTGGCGACGTAGACGAACCGCAGCGCGAAGAGCGTCGCGAGGATGTAGAGCATCCAGTCCTTCTTGCGGGCGCGACCTGTAAGAATCTGCAGTGCGGCGTAGCTGGTCAAACCGAAACTCAGTCCGTCTGCAATGGAATATGTAAGCGGAATGGTTACAAGTGTGAGGAACGCCGGAATGGCAATCGTAGGCTCGTGCCACTCGATAGTGCCGACGCCCGCCAGCATCAGGCCGCCGACGATGATCAGAGCGGGTGAGGTAGCGAAGGTCGGAATCGCCCCGACCAGAGGAGCGACGAACATCGCGACGAGGAAGAGCAGGCCGGTGACGATGGCCGTAACGCCGGTGCGCCCGCCCTCCGCGACTCCAGCAGCCGACTCGATATAGCTGGTCACGGTGCTGGTACCGGAGAGTGCGCCGAAGACCGTAGCGCTGGCATCGGCGAAGAAGATGCGTTCGAGCCGGGGAATGGTGTGGTCCTTCGACATCAGGCCCGCGCGCTCTGCCACTGCGACGAGAGTGCCGATGTTGTCGAAGAGATCGACGAAGAGGAAGACGAAGATGATCTCGAGTGCTCCATGTTGCAGCGCTCCACGAACATCGAGATGGAAGGCCGTAGCCCTGATCGCGGAGATACTGTACGGCATCGGTTGCCAGTGAACACGGTGGAGCGCGATGCCCAGCAGCAGGGTCCCCAGGATGCCGATCAGCATCGACGCTTTCACGCGGAGCACCTGCAGGACGGCGATGAGCATGATGCCGAACAGCGCGAGCGCCGTTTCGGGGGAACTCATATTGCCTAGGGTCACGGTCGTCGCGGGACTGGGCACGATGATGTTCGCGTTCCGCAGACCGACGAAGGCAATGAAGAGTCCGATACCTCCGGCGACCGCAGCGTGAAGCTGGTGTGGGATGGATTCAAGCAGCTTCTGTCTGACGCCGGTGAACGTAAGCGCGAGAAAGATCAGTCCGGAGAGCAGGACTGCGCCGAGCGCCGCTTCCCAGCTGATGCCCATCTTCATCACGACCGTGTACGTGAAGTAGGCGTTCAGCCCCATGCCCGGCGCAAGTGCCAGCGGGTAGTTCGCGACAGCTCCCATCAGAATGCTGCCGAAGGCAGCGCACAGGCAGGTTGCGGCGGTGACGGCGGCGAGCGGCATCCCGGTCTGCGAGAGGATACTGGGGTTCACGAAGATGATGTACGCCATCGTGATGAAGGTGGTCAGGCCGGCGAGGGACTCGGTGCGCCAGTTGGTGTTCAGCCGTTCAAAGCCGAAGTAGCGTTCGAGGGATTGGCGCATTAAGGGCAGGTCTCTCGCGTGGAAATAAATTTGTAGTGATTAATTCAAGAATAGAGCATTTCGCGAGCCAGCGACGGATGGCTGCACAGCAGCTGGCCGCTACGCGCCGCCGACCCGGTCAACATGCGCGACGGTCTTGGCGAGCCGCGCCTGGCCGTGTTGCGCATAGCGTGTCTCCACGCGGACGTAGATGTGCTCGATGCGGCTGACGCGATACGCAGCATGCTGGGTTGGCGAAGCGTCTCCAGGCAGCAGGACGATGTCTCCGGGCTCGGGCAGCGTGTGCAGCGTCTCGAGCGGCACCAGATTGACGGTGGTGCCGTCTTCAAGGTTGAACTCCAGGCAGTTCTCGCTGTAGCTCAACCCCGCGCGGGCCTGCTTCGCCTCCTCGCGGGCCTTCCAGGACTGGTAGTAAGTTCCAACGAGTGTGGGGAGACCGACCAGAAAGCTGAAGAGACTTGTATAGGGTGATAGCGAGGTGACGGGAATCATGGATAGTTTCCTATTGCGATTGCTGAAGAGCGTGTTACCGGAGCGGTGAACGAGGATGCGAGGACTAGGCTTGCCGGTTCACAAGACATCTTCATTGCTGGAAGGTTCGTTTTGCAGGCTTTGCTGCTCATACGGGGTGAGAGCTTGCATGGGATAGTGGAAGGATAACTTAGGTTTAAGGATTCGTATGGAGATTCGATGACTGCAGTGGAAGTGAAAGACCTATTGGGGCTGAAGCCTCATCCCCAGGAGGGCGGCTGGTACGTGCGAACGTACGAGTCGGCAGAGACGGTGCCCGCAACAAACTTCGTCGATGGCCGATACGACGGCCCGCGCAGGATGTCGACCGCGATCTACTATCTGCTGGAACCGGAGACGTTCAGCGAGATGCACTTGTTGCAGTCCGACGAGATCTTTCACTTCTACGCGGGCGACGCGCTGGAGATGCTGCAGCTCTTTGCAGATGGCACGGGCAAGCGAGTCGTTATCGGCAATGACTTTGTTGCTGGCGAGCGACCGCAGGTGTTAGTGGAGCGCGGTGTTTGGCAGGGATCGCGGCTGGTGCCTGGCGGAAGGTGGGCGCTGCTGGGGTGCACCGTCAGTCCCGGATTTGAGTTTGTCGACTACACAGAAGGCAAGCAGGCGGAGCTGACGGAACGATGGCCTGAGTGGGCGGAGTTGATTTCCGGGTTGACGAAGGTGTGAAGCGGTTCGAGCTCCGCACGAATGTCCCACCCATGCGATGAAACTGCATGGATGGGCACCCGGACTGCGTAGGAGCGTTTGTTCCAGGTGAACTAGACGGCGTAAGCGCCTGTCGTAGCCTTATCCCAGATCGCGCTGAGATCTGCGGGACCAGCCCCGTAGTCGGTGCGCATAGCGATTGAGGGAGATGCAGGAAGCTCGGTGAGCTGAAAGTGGTCGAAGTCTCCCAGCGATCCCTTCCAGTCTCCGCCCCACTCCAGTCCCTGCGCTTTCATGGCGGCGACCATGTGCTGAAACTGCGGCGTGGAGGCGTTCCAGTTGACTTGCCCGCTATTTCCCGTCGTGTAGGGAACGATATCCGCGGCGAGCCCGTAGTTGTGCATCGACTGGCCAGCCTTAGCGTTGGTCACAATTTTCCCGGTTGTCGTGCGGCCCTGCGCGTAGAGCGCATTCTGCTCGTCTGCCGAACGCAGCCCGGAGACGACAAGGATGAAGGTTCCGTCGGCGTTCAGCGCGTCCGACGCGGCGCGAACCTTGGTGGCAAACTCAGGACAGACACTGCTGAGGGCGGTTTCACTGCGGGGGTCCATGGACTCTCCTGTTTCCATTGAGATAGCTGCGGGGCCTAAAGTCAGCCAAAGAGATTTTCTTCAGCGGACTATTGTGTGTCAGAGTAGGCGATCGTGTCACCTCATTTGCAAACGTCAATATTCCAGGTGCGGAAGCTGCTGAAGCTCGTCAATTGCCTTCTGTGCGCGGGCGCGGAGCTGCACCAGTTCGATCGGGGATTTTTTGCGCAGCGTGGTATATGGCATCTGCAGGCGGAAGTTGTTTCCAAGCACGGATTCATTGCGCTCAAGGAAGGTCCAGTAGAGCGCGGTGAAGGGACACGAGCCTTCACCCGTGGAGCGTTTGGGGTCGTACTGGCAGTGGCCGCAGAAGTTCGACATCTTGTTGATGTACGCGGCTCCGGAGACGTAGGGCTTGGTTGCCGTTAGTCCGCCATCGGCATAGGTGGCCATGCCGAGAACGTTCGTCTCGACTACCCAGTCATAGGCGTCGACGTAGGCGAACCAGAACCAGTCGGTGAGCTGACGCGGGGAAAAGCCGCCGAGCGTGGCGAGATTTGAGAGCACCATAAGCCGCGTGATGTGGTGCGACCATCCCTCCTCTATGACCTGAGCAACCACGGTATCGAGGCAGTGCAGGCCTGATTTGACGCCCCAGTATGCCGCCGGAAGTGGCAAAGAGGCAGACAGGGCAGAGGGTGTGGCACCGGCATAGACATCTCGCGACGGCTTTGACCCTGCTTCCTGAGCCACAGTGCCGGCAAGCAGACGATATCCATCTGTCTGCTGGTGCAGATGCCGCATGAACTCGCGCCATCCAAGGATCTGGCGAATAAATCCCTCGGCGCTGGCGAGCGGGATGAGGCCCTCCGCGCAGGCCGCTTCCACATCGGCGGTCATCTGTGACGGCAGTAGACGTCCGAGATTGATGAGTCCCGAAAGGCGGCTGTGGAAGAGCTGAAGTTCGTCGTCGCGCATCGCATCTTCGTAGGGGCCGAAGTGGGGCAGCAGATGCTCGAGTGCAAATGCCCATGCTAGGTCAGCATCCTGCTGCGTTACAGGTGAGTTGAAGTTTGAGATCAAACCGAAGTGGTGCGGGTAGGTCTGCTCGACAAGTGTGATGACTTCATTTGTAACTTCATCAGGAGCAAACACGGGTGGCTGAGGAATGAGCGGCAGGCCCTTGTAAGGCTTACGGTTTTCGGCGTCGAAGGAGAACTTTCCACCTCGCGGCTTGCCCTTGTCCATCAAAATCCCCGTCTTCTGCCGCTGGGTCCGATAGAAGCGGTCCATCACATAGGAGCGGCCCGATTTATAGGGCCCGAAGACGCTAAGGAAGTCTTCGATGGTAGACAGCCAGGTCGTATCGGGAGCGAGCTTGATCTTGAGACCGTCCAGAATTGCCGCTTCGATGTCGAGTCGAAGCTCACGCTCCGCAGGCTGCATCATGGACAGTTCGGGAAGCGGGAGACTTCGCTGCAACTCGAGCAAGGCCCGCGCGTGGCTCTCTTCAGAGAACTGGTAGATCACCTTGCAGCCGCGAGCCGCCTGTTCAAGTGCAAAGTGGCGCATGTTGCTGATGAGCAGGACGAGCTTCTTCTTGTGATAGGGACGGCGGTGGGCCTTCGCGGTGGACTCAACGATGACGATCCCGGTCGCAGAGGCTGGCTGCTCGGTGAGCGGCCCGGTGCGATCGGTGAAACGGTCGTATGGAACGTAGATCCACCGGCGGTCTTTCAGGTCCTGCGGAGTGGGGTAGGCGAGGCGAATCTGTTCGGCGAAGATGGCCATCTTCTAAGGCTATCGACTGCCAAAGCGTGAGTATCGTGCGATGAACATTTCGCGCGCGGCTTTCAGTCTAGGAAAAGATCACGGTTTTGTTCGCATACGAAAGGATGCGGTGGGCGAGATGCCAGCGAACGCCACGCGAGAGCACGAGGCGCTCGAGATCGCGGCCCTTCTGGATGAGGTCGGGCAACTGGTCGCTCTGGGCGACGCGGGTGACGTCCTGTTCGATGATCGGCCCTTCGTCCAGCTCTTCGGTGACGTAGTGGCTGGTCGCGCCGATTAGCTTGACGCCGCGCGCGAAGGCCGCGTGGTAAGGCTTCGCCCCGGTAAAGGCAGGGAGGAATGAGTGATGAACGTTGATGATCCGGAGCGGATGGGCTTCGACAAAGCGCGGCGACAAGATCTGCATGTATCGGGCGAGCACGATGAGGTCGATGTTATTAGCGGCGAGTAGTTCAAGGTGCTGCACTTCGACGGCCTGCCGGGTAGCCGGCGTAACGGGCGTGAAGTGGAACGGAACTCCATAAAACTCGGCCAGCGGACGTGCACTCTCATGGTTACTGACGATCAGCGCAAGCTCGCAGGGCAACTCGCCGGTCTGGTGACGATGCAGCAGGTCGGCGAGGCAGTGCAAGTAGTGAGAAACGAAGATGGCGACCTTCTGTGGCCGGGCCGGGAAGGTGATCTTCCAGTTGAGGTTCATCGACGTGGCCAGGGGAGCGAAGAGAGCGCGGAACTGCGCGTCATCGCAGGGGAGTTCCGTCTCGAACTCCACGCGCATGAAGAAGAGGCCGAGCGCGGCATCCTGGTGCTGGTCTGCGTTCAGGACGTTGGCGTCGTAATTGTCGACGAGGAAGTTCGCGATGGCCGCGACGAGGCCTTTGCGGTCAGGACAATCGATGAGCAGAACGGCAGTGGTCGGCATAGTGAGTTCGTAGAAGTTTACAGGACAAGTATTACGTCGCCTGTATAGCAACCTGCTTGACAGTTTGTGTGCGAGTGAAAGACCCTTTGGCTTGCTGGCCTTCGCTCGGCGGCAGAGGAGCGAGTCTATGAAGAGTTCCGATCCGATTCAAGGTAGGTCGCTCAGCCGTCGCAGGCTGCTCGCATCCGCGGCAGCCTCTGCCGCCGCGAGTCTTTTTCCGCGCTGGGCAATGGCAGAGGACTCCGCTGCCAATATCGCCACCGATCCGCGCCGACCCCAGTTCCATCTGCTTCCGGCAAAGAACTGGATGAACGATCCCAATGGGCCCGTCTACTTCAATGGAAAATACCACATGTTCTGCCAGTTCAATCCGCTGGCCGCGGTGTGGGGAGACATGAGCTGGTACCACTCCGAAAGCCCCGACATGCTGCACTGGAACCATAAACCGCTGGCGATGACGCCTACGCCAGGCAGCCCGGATGAGTACGGATGCTTCTCAGGTTCAGCGATCAAGGTGGGCAAGCGTGTGTACCAGGTGTACACCGGCACGAAGCTCTCATCGCCGGAGCTCGCGACCATTCGCGATGGCGAGAACAAGATCCAGGAGTCGCAGTGCATCGCGTGGTCGGATGATCCCGCGTTGGTGAAGTGGACGAAGCTTCCGGAGCCGATCATCCCGCTGCCGCCGCCGGGGATGAAGATCACGGGCTTTCGCGATCCTTCGGCGTGGAAGCAGGGCGACTGGTACTACATGACCGTGGGCTCCGGCGAGGCTGAAGTGGGCGGCTGCGTGCTGCTCTATCGCACGAAGAACCTTGTTGACCCGAAGTCATGGGAGTACATGCACAAGCTGACCAGCGGCGAGTGGACCGGCAAGAAGACGGCTAACCCCTGCGACGACGGCGAGATGTGGGAGTGCCCGGACTTCTTTGCGCTCGATGGCGGCCATGTGTTGATTTATTCGACGCTGGGTAAAGTTATCTGGGAGTCGGGCCACCTTGACGAAGCGACGATGACCTTCACGAAGAAAAAGACCGGAGAACTCGACCTCGGTGCGTTCTACGCGCCAAAGACGCAACTCGATGCGAAGGGACGAAGAATCCTGTGGGGATGGATTCAGGAGAAGCGCAGCGACGCTGAGATGAAAGTCGCGGGTTGGTCGGGAATGATGAGCCTGCCGCGAGTGTTGAGTTTGGATGTGGATGGAACGCTGCGGGTTAGAGTCCTGCCCGAGGCCGTGGGTTTACGGGCCGGAACATTGCCCTCCAAAGGATTGGAGGTTGGACAGAAAGACACGCCCGTGTTTCTGACTATGTTGCCAAAGGCTTCGGGTGAGGTTCTCTGCGTTGGCCGCAAGGGTGCGCGTATGGAATTCACCATCAATATGAAGAGCGAAGAGATTCTGAAGGCGACCTATACGCCGGAGACTCACAAGTTCGTGGTCGACAGCAAAGAGGTTCAGCTTGAAGCTTCTGACGAGCCCTCGCTGCACGCCTACGTCGATGGTTCCGTGATTGAGCTGATCATCAGCGAGCGCATTGGTTACACGAAGCGTTTCTACTATCCGGATTCGACTGCGCCGGACATCGGCGTAGGAGCGACCGGCACGGCAGACATAAAGTTGGCCGGATGGAAGGTTGGGCCGATCTCGAAGGACCGGCTAACCACACCGATTTTTACAATCTAAACTAGCCGGATGGGAGTGCGGGCTGGCCGATTGATCGCGCGTTGTTATGCCGCAGCTCTGCTTGTGGCGTCTTTTCAAGGTTCGGCCGCCGCCTCGAACATTGAGTCAGACGCGCTGGCGAAGGCCCTGCGCCGAACCCAGGCGGCTGGGATCGTAATTGATAGCAAATCTGGAAAAGTGCTGGCCCTCATGGGCAGACAACAGCGGGCGACTCCCGGGTCTTCGATCAAGCCCCTGCTGCTGGAATTTGCATTGGATCACGGCGTTATCACAAGCGGCACACAGGTCTTCTGCGACCTTCATCTTCGCATCGCCGGCCGCAATGTGGATTGCACGCATCCGGCTGACAGGAACACATTTAACGCGGAGAGCGCTCTGGCCGAGTCCTGCAATCGCTACTTCGCAGAGCTTGGTCGGCGCTTTACCGGGCCTTCCTTGGAGCAGGCGTTGCGAGAAGCGCACCTCGAACATCATTCGGTCGCGAACGCCTCAGCGGAGGTGCGCGAGTTGACCGCGCTAGGCCTGGAGAACGTCACGGTCACGCCACTTGAGCTGGCCGAAGCCTATCGCGAACTCATGTTGAAGCTGCCTGCGGGCGGCCCGGTCGAGCGAGGCTTGCGAGAGTCAGTGGACTACGGCATGGCGCACCCAGCGGCGGTCGAAGGAGTCTCGATCCTCGGCAAGACCGGCACAGCACAGAATCGCGGAGAGACGTGGACACACGGCTGGTTTGGGGGAGTCCTGCCTGGGCGCATGGTCGTCGTCGTCTTCGTTCCGCACGGCGACGGTGGAACCGCAGCGGCGCTCGCGCGACAGTTCTTCGTTGCGATGCGCAATGCGGAAGTTCGCCAATGAGAGTCCTTCTCGCTCTTGCGATGACGCTCGCACTAATCACGATCGCGGGAGCACAGTCGCAAAACCTCCGTATCGACAATTCAGGCGGCCGCGATGTTACCGTCACGTTGTTCTCGACGCGGGATGTTCGTGACTTGACCCTGACTCCGATAGGCGCACCCGCATGGATAGCGGAGTGCTCCACGTGCGCGCATCGCATCCTCACTGCCCCGATGCACTTCAGCGGCCAGAGTGAGCTCTTCGCCGGCGGTACCCTACGCGTCACCGATATCGCGTCCGGAGAGCAGAAGACCGCCGTCGGCCTGTGGCATGTAAAGTCCATTGCCGGGACGCTTGATATCGTGTTGACGTTGCCAAGCGAGCGCTACGTCGCCGCCGTTCTCAGCGCGGAGACGGATGCCAAAGAGCCAGAGGAGTCATTGCGTGCAATGGCTGTCGTCGCGCGGACCTATGCGCTTAGCGGTCCACATTACGCTGTGCCTGCGGGTCATCTGAAGGCCGATCTCTGCGACAGTACCGAGTGCCAGGCCGCGCGATTTGGGGCGGTCTCGAGCAGCATCGAGCAGGTCGTGTGGCAGACAGCGGGCGAGACACTGTGGTTCGGCCAACGAAGAGCGGAGGTCTATTTCAGCCAGAGCTGTGGAGGTATGACGGAAGAGGCTTACGCGGCGTGGGCTGCGGTTCATGCAGCGCCGTACCTCAATGCCCACACCGATCCTTATTGCGTGCGTAGAAACGCATCTGGATGGCACACGGAGATAAAGCCAAGTGAGCTGGCTGCGATTGCTACGACGCAGCATTGGCGACTACCCACGGAGATTGTAGCGGTAAAGGTTACAAAAAGAGGCGCCGGACATCGCGCGCTACTTTTGGAGTTCGCCGGGCCCAGCGGCAACCGGTCCCAGGTCAGCGCGAGTGCACTTCGTCTCGCGATCGGACGAGCTCTCGGATGGAGCAAGGTGCGCTCTGATTGGTATGAGATCGGTGTCCGAAATGGAGCGCTGATCTTTGATGGAAGAGGCTTCGGCCACGGTGTGGGACTATGTCAGTTTGGCGCGACCGAGATGGCCGTCGAACACAAGTCCGCCCGCGAGATACTCGCGTTTTACTTTCCGGGAACACGCGCCGGTATCGGCCCGGATGACGGCGGCTGGATCACGGACAGCGTCGCTGGAGTGGCGGTTCGAAGTGCCCGGCAACTCACTCCTCAGCAAAGGGAAGAGACCGAAGCTTCATGGCAGCAGGCAAAGACAATGTTTGTGCCGCGCGCCTCTGTCACGCCGGAGATCGTCTTCGCGCCTTCTGCCGAACTCTTCCGCCAGATGACCTCGCAGCCGGGATGGATGCTTGCGAGCACCAGCGGATCACGCATCGTCATCAACGCGAAAGCTACACCTGGCCTGAAACTGCAAAAGACGTTGCAACACGAGATGCTGCATGTGCTGGTGGAGTCGGAGACGTCGGCGAAGATCCCGCTATGGCTAAGAGAAGGTCTGGTTGAGGCACTCGGCGGTCAAGCCGGAAGCAACATGCCGAGCGATTCGGCAATCGAGTCTGAGTTGAGCCGTCCCACATCCCGCGAGGCCAGCGAACAGGCGCATCGAGCCGCCGGTGCAAGAGTGCAAGCGATGATCTCTCGTTACGGCCTGGCGCAGGTACGAAGCTGGCTCGGTTCTGGTGTGCCCGCAAACGCTAACTAGGCTGCCTTCGTCTCCACCCGTTCGATGACCGCAATGGCTGTCGTGAACGATAGGCAGATGAGGCTGAGATCGACCAGCATGACCGCGCCCAGACGCAAGACAAGACTGATGGACTCCACCGGCAGGCCATGGCCAGGTGTCCACTGCAGCAGCGCATGCGTGAGGTGCGAGCCGATGACTGCGGCGAGCGCGAAGACGATCCAGTAGGTAAACGAGAATGCCAGTCGCAACGCAGCACGTCCCCGCCGAAGCGCCAGCAGCAGAGCGAGCGAAGCGGCCAGCAAAAGCCCCGATGCAAACCAACGCAGCACGGTCCATAGATCCTCGAGCCAGTCGTAGAGATGGTTGTAGCTAAGGAAGTTCCGATAATGAGCCGAAGTTCGGGAGTTCAGATAGCCAGCCAGCAGGGAGTTGTTGGTGCTCCAATGGTCGAGGAGAGCGCTCCACGCAAACCAGAGCAGAAGCGATACGGCAAGCGCCACGGCACCGATCTGGATGCGGATGCGGCCGTCGCTGTAGGAGATGGGGCAGGTCTGTAGCAGCAGAAACGACTCGCCGCCAAGCGCGAGGATCGCGATGACAAGCGCCATGATCAGAGAAAGCACCTCTTCAAGGACGCTGGCATCCGGCACACGCAGCCAGAGCACGAACAGGATTGAGACGATGGCAGCGAGACCAAGCTGTTGCAGCAGCAGGCGAAGGCGAAACAGGCCGCGCGCACGACGAAGTATGGCTGTCAATGGGCACCTCCGTTGAGAGAGGCAACGTGCAGCGATAGCGAGTCGCTGGTAGCTTGCACCCCAGGCTGATACATAGGAGCGACGCGCGCGGGATTGATGTGGAAGCTGCCCGGGTTGACGACCTTGATAAGGTAGAAGACTTCCTGGCGACCGCTGAAGGTTGACGAGAAGAAGGCGGCGCGATCGTCGTGGAACTCGCGACGTGTGTACCACCAGTACCAGCCGCCGGGACGGGTCTCGATGGGATAGCTATCCTCACTACGGATGAACTCGGTTCCGGCGGGGATGGGATCTTCGAGCAGGAGATACTTCATGGGGCTGCCGTTGATGGCCTCATGCACGGCGAGGACATCGCCGATCTGAGCTTCGCCGGTAAGCGGTTCGAGAGTGTAGATCAGCCTGCCATCCTTTTGTTTTGGCTGCAGCTTGTAGTAGTCGCGGGTCAGGTTTAGCGAGAGTGTGCCTGCCTGATACTGGCTGCGGTCGGCGGAGTAGTAACGGCCGCTGGCGCGCCAGTAGATGCGTCCGCTGCCGCTGCGACGAACGATCTGGACATCATTGCTGCCGGGCTGGAGCTTCGTCGTATCGAGGTCGATCGCGAATGTCGTGCCGCTGAGAGCATCGGCTTGCGTGAAGTGTCGTTGGCCGGCGGAGTGACCGTTGACCAGGGCTTCGACGGTGAAGTCGGCTTCGAGCTCGTGTGATGCCGCGATGTAGTCGACCAGCCCGAATAGCACCATAGCCGTTTGCTCGGTGGATTGCCACCATCCGTCGCCGTTGCGTTCGAGCATCAACCACTGCGCCGCGGGCGCGAGCAACGGGCTGTCGGGATGCACTTTCGCGATCAACCGGACGGCGTACGCGGTGGCCTCGGCGTCGTTGGTCTGTTCGGAGTCGAGCAGCGGAACGTATGAGCCGATCCAGTGGACGAGATCGCCCTGCTTGACCGCAGAGGATTCGAGCAGCGCCTCAATCTGGTTGGCGCGGTCGTCCTTCCACTCGAGCATCGCGAGGCCGCTCATGGCTAGGCCCTCGGGCTGCAGATCTTTGCGGCGGTCCCACTCCAACTCCATCGCCGCCTTGCGTGTCGCTGTGGCCTCAGAATCGTACGGAGGATCGCCTGCCTCGGCCAGAGCATAGAGCACGGCGGCGCGGAGGTCAGGACGCATCTTTGGATGTTCGTGGAGTGCCGTGGCGAGGTAGTGCTGGCCCCTGTTGAGCATCTGCGACTGCTTGCCGTGCAGAGGAAGATACTTCGCGCCCTGGCCGATGCCGCCGACGACGTAGGCGGTCATGAAGACCTGGCTCGTATCTTCTTTCCACCATCCCCAGCCGCCATCGTCGTGCTGGTAGTCGGCGAGGCGATCGAGACCGGCTTCCATCTTCGCGCGCAGGTCGGCTTCATCGACGCGCTTTGCGGAGGGTAGCTTGCCCAGCGTCTCGGCTACGATCACGTTCGGCAGGAAGCTCGACATAGTCTGCTCGGTACAGCCGTAGGGGAAGGTTGTGAGATAGTCGAGCGCGGAGACGAGGGAGCCTGCGATCGAGGAGTTCACTTCAATCCGGAGCGAGTGTGCAGCAGCGTCGGTAGTCTGGGGGAAGAGGATGTTGGTCTGTGCGTGATCCGCAGATTGTGGGATGACGCCGCCGTGCGCGACCGTCTGTACGACGCCTGCAGGTTCGACGGGCAGCGTGATCTCGAGCGCGTCGGACTCGACGGGCGTGACGGCTGAGGCAGTGAGCTTCGCTGTACCGATGTGCGCCGCGTGAAGCTTCCACTGTGCAGTAGCCTCGCCGCGGCTCGGCACACTGACGGTCTGCTCCGATCCGCCCAGAACATCAAGACCTTCCACGTCAAGAGAAAGCTTCGTCTGCTGCGCAGAGTCCAGATAGTTATGAACGATAACCGGGATGACGATCTCATCACCCTGCACCAGGAAGCGCGGCGTCCCCATTCTTACGAGGACGTTCTTGCGCACAAGAACGCGGCTCATTGCGGAGCCAGCCTTCGAGTCCGCGGTGATCGCATGGACGGTTGCACGCCATGTGGTCAACGAGTCCGGGAAGGTGAGCGTGACACGCGCGTGACCGGATGAGTCAGTGCGGACTGACTGTGCCCAGAAAGCGGTGTCAGGGAAGGCCTTGCGGGCCCGCGGTTTGTCTTCATTGCCCGGCTTTACCTGGGCAAGTTCCGGGCGATATCGCGCATTGCGCAGCGCCAGCATAGGAGACTTTGTCCCTGCCTCGCCGCTGAAGTAGTAGCTCAACGAAGAGTCGACCGAGGAGTTGTCATAGCGCTGCGGATAGAGCCGCGTAAGCATGTCGCCGCTGGCGTCGGGATGAATCGAGTAGATCGCCTCATCGACGACGCCGAAGCTCAAGTCTGCGCTCACCGGCTTGCCCGCGAAGTCAAGCGTGGTGACGTCGTAGTCGGCCTTCTGCTGCGGCTGGAATGTGTCGCGGGTCGGCACAATCTGTACCTGAAGCTGCTGCTGTGCGGGCGGGACCTTGATGATCTTGCTGGCCTGGTAAAGCGCGCCGTCCTTCACGTAGATGGCGTCGACAGTAATGTTCGGCTGGCTTTCGGAGGTGATGGGGATGTCGAAGGCAAGGGTGCGGCCGTCAGAGGTGATGACCTCGCGGCGGAGGACGGTATCGCCCTGAACGACGATGAGGGCATGGAAGCCAGCGGTCTCGGATACGAGGCTGAGGTGGGCAGTGTCGCCGGGGGCGTAGGACTTCTTGTCTGCGACGATCTGCGAGGTCTGCGTGGAGTCTTCGCCATAGGCAGACTCGCCTGCGCCCATGATCCAGAGGTAAGTGTCATCGCTGACATCGCGCGTGCCGGGCTGCACGGCGCTGGCCGCGGCTTCGAGTTCGGCGGAGCTGTACTGCTTCGACTGCACGAGGACTTGTCCGGTCGCGTTGCCGCTTGCATCCGTTGTTACATCGACAGCCCCGCCTTGCGTGGCCTCTGTCTTCCCGTTCTCGTAGTGGCGATAGACGAGCGCGATATGGACGTGGGTCTGCACCGGCTTGTCGTCGTAGTCGATGGCGGTGATGCGGAACTTTGCAGACTCGCCTGCATGAACTGCGTAAGACACAGGCTCGACGTTGACGCGGAACGTTCCGTAGGTGGCGAGGAATCGGCCCCGGCCGGTGACCTCGCGATTCGCCTCGTCGGTGACTCCGGCCTCGACGGTGTAATCGTAGTCGGCATGCCCCTTGTCGTCGGGCGGCGTGGGGACCTGGATGACGAGGCGGCCCTGGGCGTCGAGTTTGCCGGTCTTCTCGTCCTGCGCGTCGCCCGCGTAGCTGTAGGAGTCTGAGCTGGCATCGTCGGACGGTGGCCCGGAGTTGTCTTCGTCCTCGCCCCACCAGTAGTGGCGTTCGCGATAGATGCGGTACTTCACCTTGCCATTCGCGACCGGCTCGCCGAAGAAGTAGCGCGAGTCGATGGTGACGGCCATGTCTGTGCCCTGTAGAACGCGCTTGCTGACGGCTGTCACCTGCACGCGATACTCGGGCTTGCGATATTCCTCGACGTGGAAGTCGCCGCCGGAGATGCGGTCGTCGCCATCGCCGACGCTGATGCTGTAGTAGCCGAGCGCGGCGTCTTTGGGCAGATCAAAGTCGCCAGCGACGAAACCTGCGGGATCGGTCGGAATGGATCGCTCGAAGATGGTCTTCGACTGGTCGTCGACAACGGTGACGTGAACGGATTGCGGCTTGGGAAGCATGAGCAGGTTGCCCTGGTGCTCGCGCAGGATCGCCTTCCAGTGGACAGTATGTGTGGGCCGGTAGACCGGTCGGTCGGTGTAGATATAGCCGGCAAACTTATCGTTGGTGGAATAGTTCAGCGAGTAACTCTGAGGCGTTGCGACGGCGACCTCCGCGCCTTTGCTGCCTACCACCCAGAAGTTATCCTGCTGTGTCTTGCTGCCTGGGATGGAGAGCACCGCTACGCCGTCTTTGTCGGTCGTCGCGGTGTCCGCCTGTTTCTGGCCAAAGCCTGCTGCGACCTGTACTCCTTCAACAGGAGCACCAGTAGCGCGGTCAACGACGAAGGCCATCACGCCACCGGGGCCGGTCCTCGTGACGAGGACGTTCTTGCTGATCATCAGTAACGTGTACGCCTTGTACTGGCCATCGGTCGCTTCGACAAGGTATAGGCCGGAAGAGAGATCTTTGACGGCAAGATCGTTCGAGTCCGAAATGTACGTCGCGGGTACAATCTGCCGCCAGCGCGCCACGAGTTGTCGATCGTTCAGCAGCGGAATCTGTGCGAACTGCACCGCACTGACGATGCGGCTGCGGCTGGATAGCTTTGCCTGCTTTTCTCGCAGCGCCGACCGGGCGGCGTGCGAGAACTGGCCACGGAAGAAGTCGCGGATGTCCTCCCAGAGCTCTACCTTCCAGTCATGAAACTTCTCGATCCATGTGCGCTCGTCGATCTGCTCGGACGGCCCGAACGGGCCGGTGTCGCCGAAGGAGTGCAACTCGCGAAGGTTCTCGATAAACCGGACAGGATCGTTGACGCGATAGACGCGGAACTCAAGCGCATCGACGTTATGGGTGTAGAGATGGATCTTCGGCTGCTCGCCAGGAGCGTAGCTGCGGCTGGTGCTCAGGTTAAAAGAGACAGCCTTGTCGCGATCCTGGGCGTGTGCGGACATCAGCCCTGCCAGAAGAAACATGAGAAAAAGCCGAAGCTTCATCGGGAGTCCTCGCGCAGAATATTCCAGCGATAGACGCCAAGGAAGTTCGAGTTCTCCGGCACTGGCCGCCAGCGGCGGTCAGGATGGTTCAGCAGGTCGTGGAGCAACACCCTGCGCACTTCGCCTCGTTCTCTGCCGATCGGACCCGTGTGATACACCGCCCAATTATGCCCTGAACCGGTGAGGATCATCGAATGAAAAGGAGAGTTTTGTTCAAGCTGGCGAAAGAAGATCAGGTCGCCCGTCTTTGCGGTGCGAAGATCGCGCGAGACGAAGAAGGTGTTGCGCTGCATCAGTGTCTTCGCGTCGGCAAACTGCGCGAAGGCGCCGTTGCGGGCATCGTCAGCCAAGTATCTGCCCGAAGTAACCCGGAAGAGGTTCGCGCCGAGCGGCGTGAACGGATACGCATACTGCTGCACCGACGGAATGGGCGGCAGGGAATCGAACGGCTGCTCGGACTGCCACGCCGCGTCATGCGCGTGCAGGCATCCGCGATAGGCCCAGCGCAGCAGCGCCGCGCAGTCATCAATCTCGCCCGGCAGCCGGTCGGGAGGAAGCGATGCTGCCGTATCGGCGAGCGCAGAGATCCACTCGCGGAAGGCGAGGCGGTCGGCTGCGCTGTGCAGACGAAGGGCATCGGGCGTTCCGTCGCCGAAGGAGTCGTTGTCGTCTTCGGTGAAGTGGAGGTGGATGGTCGTTTTGGTGTTTGCGGAGAACTCTACGAGGCTGCGCATACCGGGGAGGACGGGGCTGACAACCTTCAGAATGGTCTGCCCGCCTTGCATCTCCACGCGGGTCTGGAGGTCGGAGAATGTGGCCGGGCTGTCAGATTGCTGCGGTCCGATGGGATGGATCTCGCGAGTAGGCGGCGCGCGGAGAGTTGCCACCTGGTGCCACCCGCCATCGGCGGGTAGCGTCACGTCGCGCGAGCTCAGCACCAGTTTGCCGTGATGGCTGGAAAAGTAGACTCCGGCGACTGCGGCCACAAGCAGAATCGCAGCGAAGACCAGCCACCCTCTCCGAATCAATTCCCGCAACATAGATCGAATTAGAGCATGGCGTATGTGCATTCTGGATTCCGGCTCGGATTCAGAAGCAGTAGTAGAGAAATTCTAAGGCCTTTGTTTGCCTCTACTTTTGCCGAAAGCTGCACTACTAGCTGTGCAGTGCCATTGCGCAAAGAGGAGAATAAGGCGAATATAAGGCGAAGATATGCCTTCCGCTCAGACTCTCCGTAAACAGATCGAAGCCACTCTCGCCGCCAAGGTGCCAGCCGCGCTGACTCCGGCAGCCAGGACAGTCAGGCCTGGACTTCTGTCAGGCATTAGCGCAGTGGACGGTCTGTTGCACTGCGGTGTTGCGGAGGGTGCCATAACCGAGCTGGTCGGCGAGGAGGGCTCGGGCCGCACCTCGTTGGCGCTGGCCTATCTGGCGGCCCTTGCCCGGACGGATACTGTCTGCGCCTGGGTCGATGTGGCCGATGCACTCTGCATCGAAAGCGTGGCCGCCAATGGCATGGATCTCGAACGCCTGCTCTGGGTGCGATGTGGACAGCCGCGATTGCAGAGTTTCGCTCCCCCACGTCCGAGTGCTCCCAGCCGTGTCGAAGCCTGCAACACACAACCACGTCACACCGGCGGTGGAAGCCCGCATCCGCGCTCCGAGGGCCGGGATATGCCGCAGGCGATCGGCAATCTGCTTCAGGCCCATGGTGGCTTGCTCGACCATCAGCTTCGCCGCGAAAGGAAGATGATCGGTACGCCGGGAGCTCCGAATCGGCCTTTGGACAAGCGTCCTAGTCCACGCGAGGAGCAGGTGAACTCCGATCGCCTGCCGCCGAGGCGCGGGGATAATCTGGCCATCGCTCCCCGCTGCGCGGAACCGCAGCCCCGTCGTGTGCCGCAAGTGGCTTCCAGCGAGCGGATGCTGCTCCAAAAAGCATCCGCACAGAATGCATCGCATGTTCGTAGCCCTTGGCCTGCGCTCGACCAGGCGATACGCACTACCGATTTGCTGTTGCAGGGAGGTGGCTTCGGTGCCATCGTGCTCGATCTCGGGAGCACCCCGCCGGAGATCGCATGGCGCATCCCGCTGGCGACGTGGTTCAGGTTTCGTGCCGCCTGCGAGCGATCACGAACGAGCCTTGTGCTTCTGACTCAGCATCCCTGCGCGAGAAGTAGTGCAGAGCTTGTCGTGCGGCTTGAGACCGGAGCCATGGAAGCGCAAACTCGCGTCATGACTGGCATCCGCTACCGCGCCGCCATCGACCGCAGCCGGTCTGAGGAGAGAGCCGCCCGCGTGATCCCCATCCGCAAACCGATGCAGCGCGAACGGCCAGGCCAATGGACGAGCCATGCCGCATGGGGGCCGCCGGGGTGAAAGACCCACTCTATATCTGCGTCCATATACCGGAGTTTCCGGTACAGGCGCTGCTGCGTCTGCGACCGGAAAAGTCGCAGTCGCCGGTCGTCGTCGTGGAAGGCGATCCGCCTTTGGAGCAGGTCAGCAGCGCGAACGTGCGTGCCATCCAGCTTGGTGTCGCACACGGTATGACGGGGGCGGAGTTGGAGATGTTTTCGGGCGTGTCTGTGCTTCGACGTTCGGCGGTCGAGGAGCGCGTCGCGCGCTCGGTTCTCTTGGAGACGGCTGCGAGATTCACACCGCGCATCGAGATCCAACGATCCGCCGGTACGGCTTTTGTGATGGCGCTCGATATGACTGGCACGTCGCGGATCTTTGGCCCGGCTGACCGATCGATAGCTGCAATAGCCCGCGCCATGAAGCCGCTACATTTTTTCGTGCAGTTGGCGGCAAGCGCCAATCTACATGCGGCTGTCTGCATAGCACCGTCTGCGCGCAGGCAGCACCTTGTGATTCCTACAGGACAGGAGGAAGCGCATCTGCGCCGCCTGCCGCTTGCCGCGCTTCCTCTCACCGCGCAGCAGACAGAGACCTTATCGCTATGGGGGCTGCATACGCTAGGCGATCTTGCCGCTCTGCCGGAGGTAGACCTTGTCGTGCGTCTGGGGCAGGAAGGCAAGCGACTAAGGCTGCTTGCCCGTGGCGAACATCCACACCTGATGGTCCCTGAAGAGCCGGCATTTTCGCTCGAAGAGTTCATCGCCTTCGATGCGCCTGTAGAGATGCTTGACTCGCTGCTCTTCGTAGTTGGCCCGATGCTCGACCAATTGCTTGCCCGCGCACAGAACCGCTGCTACGCGCTGGCAAGCGTGACGATCAAGCTCGGCCTCGATGGCGGTGCCGAGCATGAACGTACCCTCAAGCCAGCACTGCCGGTGGCTCAAAGAGAGGTGTTGCTGAAGCTGCTGTACCTCGATCTCCAGGCGCATCCTCCATCGGCGGGGGTGATGAACATCTTCCTCCACGCCGAGCCCGGAGATCGGAGCAAGGTGCAGATGGGACTCTTCGCGCCACAACTGCCGGAGCCCACGCGTCTCGACGTAACCCTGGCACGCATCGCCGCGCTGGTCGGCGAGGATCGCGTAGGTAAGGCCGTTTTGCTCGACAGGCATCGGCCGGACAGCTTCAAGATGGAGCGCTTCACGGTTCCGAAGTCGGTGGTGAAAGAGGAGACGGCACGGCATACGATTGCGCTTCGGCGCTGCCGCCCTCCTGTCAATCTTTCGGTTCAACGTGAAGGTCGCAGCCTGGCCTCGTTCTGGTTCAACAGCAGGCTCTACAAGGTGCAGCAGGCATACGGCCCGTGGCGTAGAAGTGGCGACTGGTGGTCGTCTGAGGTGTGGTCGCGCGAAGAGTGGGACATTCAAGCTGCGGCAGATCCTGGCAACTCGCTGTTGTGTCTCATCACGCATGATCTTCTCGGCGACCGCTGGCAGATGGACGCGCTCTATGACTGATCCCTCTGCGGAGTACATCGAGCTCCATGCTGCCAGCGCGTTCAGCTTTCTTGAAGGCGCATCGCAACCCGAAGCTCTTATTCGAGCTGCCGTCGAAGTGGATATGCCCTCCATGGCGCTGCTCGACCGCAACGGCTTCTATGGTGCCCCACGATTTCATTCGTCCGCGAAGGAGAATGGAGTGCGCGCCCACATCGGCGCGGAGATCGCTGTCACTGATCTTGGAGATCGCCTGCAGCCGCCGGAGTGGTTGCCGCATCAGCACAGGGCAGAGCCGGTACGACTCCCTCTGCTGTGCACCTCGCGCGCCGGATATCAAAACCTTTGCCAGCTCATTACGCGCTTCAAAATGCGTGAGCCACACAAGAGCGAAGGCGCGGCGCGGGTCGATGACCTTGCGGAGTTTCGCGATGGCCTGATCTGTCTTACCGGCGGGGATGAAGGTCCTCTCGCGTCCGCTCTTCACGCAGGAGGCGAAGAGGCAGGGCGTCATTGTGTCGAACAGCTCACCGAACTCTTCGGTCACGGGAATGTCTATGTCGAGCTGCAACGCCACGGCGATCGCGCCGAAGAAGTCCGCAACCAGGCCGCGCTTCGCATCGCCGAGAGCCTGCACCTGCCCATCCTTGCCACTAACGGAGTCCGTTATGCGACGCAGTATGAGCGTGAGATGCTCGACATCTTTACCTCTATCCGCCATCATGTCTCGCTCGATGAAGCAGGCCGTCTGCTGCAGTCCAACTCGCAGCGGCAGGTTCGCAGCGCCCGAGCGATGCGCCGCATCTTCAGCGATCTTCCCGAAGCCATCGAGAACACACTGTTGGTCTCACAACGTCTGCAGTTCGAACTGAACGACCTCGGCTATGAATTCCCGCGCTTCGATACACCGACCGGCGAGCCAATGGAGATCTTCCTGCGCAAGAGAGTCGCCGAAGGCATCGAGAGCCGCTACCTGCCGAAGCGCGACCCCGATCTGCATGAGCGCGCGAAGAAGCAGGCCGAGCGCGAGCTCGCGCTCATCGAAAAGCTCGGCTTCGCCGGCTACTTCCTGATCGTCTGGGACATCGTCCGCTTCTGCAAGGGCAACGACATCCTGATCCAGGGGCGAGGCAGCGCGGCGAACTCGGTCGTCTGCTATGCGCTCGAGATCACGGCCATCGATCCAGTCGGCATGGACCTGCTGTTCGAGCGCTTCCTCAACGAGAACCGCAACGAGTGGCCGGATGTCGATCTGGATCTCCCTTCGGGCGACAAGCGCGAGCAGGCCATTCAGTATGTCTATCAACGCTACGGCGAGCTTGGCGCTGCGATGACTGCGAACGTCATCACCTATCGCGGCAAGTCTGCGGCACGCGAGGTCGGCAAGGCGCTTGGCTTCGATGAGGAGACGCTGGGCCGACTATCGAGTCTTATCGGCCATTGGGAGTGGCGAAAGAAGGACGAGACTCTCAGCGACAACTTTAGCCACGCAGGCTTCGACCTCGGCCACTGGCGTATCGCCAAGTATGTTGAGCTGTGCGAACGCATGCAGGACCTGCCGCGCCATCTCGGCCAGCACTCTGGCGGTATGGTCATCTGCCAGGGCAGCTTGAACAAGGTCGTTCCGCTGGAGCGTGCTTCCATGCCGGGCCGCAGCGTGGTGCAGTGGGACAAGGAGGACTGCGCCGAGCTTGGCTTGGTCAAGATCGACCTGCTCGGCCTAGGCATGATGGCCGTGATGAAGGACTGCCTTGACCTTATCCCAAGACATTATGGAGAAGATATAGACCTGGCACAGCTTCCCGCCGATGATCCAGAGGTCTACGCGACCCTCCGTCGTGCGGACACAGTAGGAATGTTCCAGGTGGAGAGCCGCGCCCAGATGGCCTCCATTCCCCGCAATGCTCCAACCAAGTTCTACGACCTCGTCGTACAGGTGGCGATCATCCGTCCTGGCCCGATCGTAGGCAAGATGATGCATCCCTATATGCGCCGCCGACAAGGTCTCGAGAAACCAGAAGCTATTCACCCTAAGCTAGATGAAGTATTGAAGCGCACACTCGGCGTCCCGCTCTTTCAGGAACAGCTTTTGAAGATGGCCATGGTGGTTGGAAACTTTTCAGGTGCTGAAGCTGAAGAACTCCGCAAGGCTGTAGGCATGCGCAGATCAGTCAAGCGCATGGGCGAGTTGATGATCCAGCTTCGCAGGGGCATGGGCGAGAATGGAATCGATGCAGAGAAACAGGAACTGATCGTGCAAAGCATCCAGTCCTTCGCGCTCTATGGCTTTCCTGAATCGCACGCCGCAAGCTTTGCTCTGATTGCCTATGCCTCAGCCTACTTCAAGGTGAAGTATCTTGCGGCCTTCACCTGCGCGATGCTCAACAACCAGCCGATGGGCTTCTACACAGCCGCCACGCTAGTGAAGGATGCTCAGCTTCACGGCCTCCGTGTGAAGCCCATTGATGTGCAGATATCGCAGACATGTTGCACGGTGGAGCGTGAGCCCAGCGGCTCGCTTTCGTTACGCCTCGGCTTGAACTACGCCCGTTCCCTGAAAGCCTCTACAGCGTTGCAACTGGTGAGCGCGCGCCACTCACGCGGCCCCTTTCAAAGTGTCGAAGACCTGTCACTGCGTGTGCCCGCGTTGAATCGCGGTGACCTCGCGCAACTGGCGCGCATCGGAGCTCTCAACTCGCTTGGCGGTGTGGAGCACAGGCGCGATGCCATCTGGCAGATCGAGCAGGTAAGCCGTCCCGTCGGCCCGTTGCTGCAACAGAGTGAAGCTGCGCCACGCTCCACGCATTCGCCATTGCTGAAGATGAAGACCGATGAGCGGCTGGTCGCGGACTACTCCGGCACCGGCCTCACCACTGGCCCGCATCCCATGGCCTACCGTCGCCGCGAACTGAAAAGCATGGGAGTATCCTCCGCTATTGAACTTCGTCAGCAGCAGGATGGCCGCCGGGTCATCGCCGCCGGTTCGGTCATTGCGCGTCAGCGTCCGGGTACGGCGCAGGGCTTCATCTTTCTCTCGATGGAAGACGAGACAGGAATCTCGAACATCATCATCACTCCGCAGCTCTACGAACGCGAGCGCGTCCTCGTTACGCGAGGCAGGTTTCTCAAGGTCTATGGCAAGCTGCAAAACCAGGACGGTGTCGTGCATGTGAAGGCTGAATCACTGGAACACCTTCACGCCGCGGCAATTGAAGTACGCTCACACGACTTTCATTAAAGAAAAAAGGAGCCATCCTCCTAAGAGAATGGCTCCGGTTGATACGGTGAATGCGGGTTAGAAGGTGTAACGCGCACCGAACTGGAATTGACGTGGGGTGTTGATGGTAGCGGTACTCGATCCGAAGAGTGCTGCCTGTCCATACGCTGGGTTGAAATTGCCGTCGGGGCCGGCCGACTGCGTCAAAATAGCATTGACGCCTGGGACGTTCGGGGCAGCGAGCTGCTTCCTGTTCGCGACGTTATAGCAGGAGATGTCAAAGCGTATAGCACGTTCATTGGCCATAGTGAACGCCTTGTAGAGGGAGAGATCAACATCCTTCGATCCTTCCGTGCGGACATGATCGAGATACGCTGGAGCTGTACCCGGTATAAACGAGGTAGCTGGCTGCGCAAAGCAGTTATAGTTGAACCACTTTTCGACAGTGTGGGGCGCTCCCTTGCTGGGATCGCAGATTAGATCCGATCGCTGGTTGAAGTAAGAAACGTTCGCGTTTATCAGGTTGCCCGAGCCTGGCGAAGCGATGGGAACGCCTGTGCTCAGGTAGAGGATTCCGTTCGTTGTCCAGCCTCCGAGCGCTCCGTTTCCAATGCGGCCCAAGTCCAGCGCGCGGCCCTGACCGATAGGAAGATCGTATGAGACATGCCCGGTGAACTGGTACTTCACATCCTGCGGGCTGATGGAATGTTCAAGGCTCAGATTCTTCCAGTCCTGCGGACTCCCAGCGTGAGATCCAACGAATCCAAGCGGCGGGTTCCCATCATCTGTGATCAGCTTCGCCCAGGTGAAGGAGGCCAGCGTCGTGAAGTGCTTGGTAAGGCGCTTCTGCACCTTGGTCTGCAGCGAGCTGTATTCGGAATCGCCACCGGGATAGCCGTGGATGTTAACTCCATTGCCCGCGCCATAGCCGCCACTGCCAAACTGCGGAAACTGCTGCAGCGATGCCCATAGCGGAATGGTTGCAGCTCCATAGTTGCTGTTGGTCGCGGGCTCCAGGCTGGCATACGTATTCGGAACCATGGTGCAGGCTGGATCCGAGGTATCTACACAGAGGGAGGCCCCGTACTTGCCGATTGTGCCGAGGTCGAGCTGATTGAGGTCGGCAGAACCAAGTGGGATGAAGAGCCCGCGGCTGCCCACATAGCCGGCACTCAGAATCACCTGATGTGGTAATTCATACTCCACCCCAAGATTGAAGTTATAGGTCGTAGGCGTGCGTTGCGAGCGCAAGACCGTTTGTAGGGTTGTGCCCAGGTTGTTGGCCAGACCGGTGGGCGAGGAGATCAGTGGCACCACGCCATTGGGGAACGGATTGCTCAACGAGTAGATGCCGGTGGTGCTGGGTCCTGGATCGCCTGCTGCCGCTCCTTGGCAACCGGAGGTTCCGTTGTAGGTCGTGTTGCCGTCGGCGTTATAGCAGGTGGCGTTCCAGGTTGTCTGAGACGAGAAGCCGTCGCTGTCCTGGCCTGTCCCCGCGACCATGTGAGTGCTGGGGCCGTAGTAGTATCCCGCGCCGCCGCGTACCACGAGGTGATCCATCGGCTGCCACGAGAATCCGAGGCGAGGGCCGAAGTCCTTGAGGTTCGTCGCAAAGGGAGAACGTGCTCCGCTGCTCGCATAGATCTCAGCACCGGTATAGGAGAGGCCACCTATGGAGTTCGCGGCATTCGGGTTGAAGTATTCGAGACGGTCGTGGCGCTCGGTCCGACCGCCGAAGATGTCCCAGCGCAGTCCCGCAGTAATCGTGATTGTCTTCGTGGGCCGGTAGGTATCTTCGATGAAAGAAGCGTAGTACGGGCTGGACTCGGCGGCAAAGATGTCCTTGGTGAAGTTGGGATAATCGCCTGACTCCGACCCAGGTATGGTTCCGATGCCTGCAAGGAAGGACGCGAAGTCACTGCCGCCAGAGCTGCTTGCAATGGATTGATCGGTCCCGCTGATGTCAAAGGCATAGGAGCCGGAGGCCGCAGGTGGCTGGCCCACGTTCAGGAAGCGCTTCATGTATTCAAATCCGAAGTTGATCTCGTGCTTGCCCAGCGCCTTGGTCAGGGTTGCGCTGACGTCGCTGTTCTGGCTGGCAAAGCGGAAGGTGTTGTAGTCGGCCGTGCCGCCTACGCCGCCGCCCACGTCGCCGAAGGTCATGA
The DNA here is from genome assembly GCF_014203275.1 of Granulicella aggregans. Lineage (GTDB taxonomy): Bacteria > Acidobacteriota > Terriglobia > Terriglobales > Acidobacteriaceae > Edaphobacter. Next base: position 345,064 of record NZ_JACHIP010000001.1, on the reverse strand, counting down.
AGGGAAGCCCCTTGATGACCTGCTCTGCTGCCAACGAAGCAGGAAAGCCCAGAGCAGTAAGATCAGTACCATTCTGCGCCGGATCCCCGCCCTGATTTTCGAAGTGGCGGGTAAACGAATAGCGAAGCTGCAGCACCGTGTTCGCGTTCAGCGTGTAGTCATCCGCGAGCAGGATGTTACGGCCGTTGGTCACGTTCTGGGCGTAGTTCAGGTCATAGGCATTGCCGAACGCGTTGAAGGTGGAGGTGAAGAGGCGGTCGAAGGAGAAGCGCCCGAAGATCCGCTGCTTCTCGCTCTGGATCCAGTCCACGCGGACGTCGAAACGCTGCGCAGTGGTTGGATCGAGACCCGGAGCGTAGAAGTTGTTCAATGCGCCATTGGTGGCCGAATCGCAGGAAGCTCCCACGTTGCACTTCGGCATCTTCGCGAGAAACGCAAGGGCGATCGGATTAGGATTGGCGATCTTGTTGCCGGCGAATGCCTGGCGAGTGCCATCCGCATTGTCGGGTAGCGTTGGGTCGTAGATGGTGAACGAGTCGGCAGAGAAGTCGCCGGTGCGTTCCGCGCTGGTGGGCACAGTAAATATGTTCGAGCCGTCGAACTGCTGCTGCTGCGTCGCTTCATAGTCGCCAAAGAAGAAGAGCTTATCGCGCTTGATGGGGCCGCCGATCGCACCGCCTTCCTGGTAGCGATGGAACGACGGAGGCGTGTTGGGTTGGCCGGCGGCGAGCTGACTTTGCTTATTGAAGTACTCGTTGGCCGCCAGGACATCAGGGCGAATGACAACGAAGCCGTCGCCGTGGAACTTGTTAGTGCCGGACTTGGTCGCCAGACTGATCACGCCTGCTCCGCCGCTCTGGTAAGAAGCTGGGGTGTTCTGTGTCTCCACGCGTACCTCGTCCACACCGTCTTCGGGAATCTCAAGCGCCGGGATGATTGCTGCCGCGTTGTTCTCCGCGATGCCCACGGGGCTTCCGTCCACCATGTAATAGACCGATCCGACGATCGCTCCGTTGATCGTGTACGACGAAACATCGACTCCGGGCCGTCCGCTCGAGATGTTCGTGATGGCAAAGGAGCTCGAAGAGTTGTTGGATCCGTTGGCTGCTGTGACACCGGCGCTCAACTGGATGAGGTCGAAGACATTGCGGGTAAGCAGCGGAACACGATCGATGGTCTCTGCAGTGATCAACTGTCCCACGGTCGAGTTGCTCGTTTCGGCAAGATCGCTCGTCTCGGTCACGTTCACCACGTCCGACGCCGAGCCCACGCGGAGCGCGACGTTCACAGTGCTGACCTGGTCGACCGTGACTGTCACATTCTCCTGTGCAACGCTTTCAAAGCCGTCTTTGCTCGCCGTAACTTTGTACTGGCCTGGGTTCAGGGAGACGAAGGTATAGAGGCCGGCAGCCGTGGTTCGTGTACGCTGGGTCGCCCCGTTTGCGCTGTTGAGCAGAGTCACCGCGGCACCGCCGACGACAGCGCCGCTGGGGTCGGTGATGGTGCCATTGATGCCGCCTCGGCCAGCCTGGGAGAATGCCGGGATCACGCTCAAAACAAGAAGGCTTACAAACAGTGACAGCCTCCGCAGGGAAGGGGAGTTGTTACACCGGCCAAGAAACATGAAAGCCTCCGCATCGATGGGATTTGAATTGACGTGGGATTCACGGCCAATTATTGTGATTCAAACGTTTGAATGGTCTTTGAGTGATAGGTATAGGACTCGCTCTTCGGCATGTCAAGGGAAAAATCTTTTACATGCCGACCGGAGTCCGTTCCGGGCCGAAACAAACGATGCGCTAAGGCCAGCGAGGTAACGAAAGATGCCGCAAAAGAAGTCTGGCCATGTGACCCTTACGGACGTTGCGCGTGCCAGCGGATTCTCCGTCTCGACCGTCTCCATCGTCCTCAGCGAAGCTCCGCTCTCGCAGAATGTCGCGGCCGCCACGCGAGAGCACGTTCGTGCGATGGCCCGCCAGCTTGGCTATCACCCGGACGCACACGCTCGCTCGCTTCGCCGCCGCAGCACCCAGACCATCGGCGTGCTCGCCTTCGATCTCTCCGACCCCTTCTGCATTCCCATCATGCGCGGCATCCAGTCCGGCCTCCACTCCGCGGACTATCTGCCCCTGGTCATGGACGCGCAGACCCAGCGCAAGCTCTTCGACGGCTACCTGAATCTTCTGCTGGAGCGCCGCGCGGAGGGCCTGATCGTCATTGCAAGCTGGGTCTTCGAAGAGACCAACCTGCTCGCCGATGTTCGCAAGAACAACGTTCCCATCATCATCGTCGGCCGCGACCTTACCTCACGCGGTATCAGCTCGATCCTGGTCGACAACGAGGCGGGCGGAGCTCTGGCGATGCAGCATCTCAGCGACCTCGGCCACCGTAAGATTGCCGTGATCCGCGGCCCCCAGGGCATGAGTGACAGTGAGCCGCGCTGGCAGGGCATTCAACGCGCAGCGGATCAAAGCGGCACAACGCTCGATCCTCGCCTGGTCTTTGAGCTGCCCGCGCTCGCCGACCCGGAGTCAGGCTTCGAGGGCGGCTGCAGGCTGGCACGAGAGATGCTGGCTTCGGGGCGCTCCTTCTCCGCAGTGCTCGCCTTCGACGACCTCACAGCGCTTGGTGTAGTCCGGGGACTCACGGAGGCAGGTGTCCGCGTGCCCGAGGATTGCTCCGTGATGGGCTTCGACGATGTGCTCCCCGCGCGTGTCGCTACACCTTCCATCAGCACCATTCGTCAGCCACTGAACGAGATGGGTCTGAAGGCGGCGGAGCACATCCTCCACGCCGTCAAGGTCAAGACTTCTCCAACCTCTGAGCCGTCGCTGCTGGTAAAGGCTTCGCCAGAGCTGATCGTAAGAAGCTCAACCGCATTGCGGCAAAGCAAGAAGAAAGGGAAGGCCAGTTGAAAAGCTTTCTGACACTGCTTCTATGTGCGGCTTGTTCTCTTCCACTCGCGCTCCCGGGCCAGACTCCCCCAGCGAAGAAACCCGGGGCGTGGATGGACAAGTCACTTTCGCCTGATCAGCGCGCGGACCTTCTGCTGCGACAGTTGACGCTCGACCAGAAGCTCCAGTTGATGCACGGTACAGGCGATCCTCACGAAGGTCCGGTCGATCCTCACGCGTCCGAGAGCAATGGCGGTTCCGGATTTGTCATAGGTCTGCCGGAGATAGGCCTTCCGGGCATTCAGATAGACGACTCCGCCTATGGAGTCGCATACTCCGCAGGCAGTGGCCGCTACTCCACCGCGCTGCCGTGCAATCTCGCTTCCGCTGCAACCTGGGACCCTCTTGCGGCGCAGAAGTACGGCCAGATGATTGGTCAGGAGTTGCGCGATCAGGGATACAATATGACGCTCGGTGGGGGCGTGAACCTTGCCCGCGAGCCTCGCGATGCACGCACCTTCGAGTATCTCGGCGAAGATCCACTGCTTGCGGGCACGATGGTGGGCAACCTCATCCAGGGCGTGCAGTCGACTCATGTCATCGGAGACATCAAGCACTTCGCGATGAACGATCAGGAGAGCGGTCGTCACGCCGTCTCTTCAAACATCGGCGAACGCGCCATGCGCGAGACCGATCTGCTGGCCTTCCAACTCGGCATTGAGATAGGTCATCCAGGCGCGGTGATGTGTTCGTATAACCGCGTCAACGAAACCTATGCGTGCGAAAACGAGTTCCTGCTGAAGACCGTGTTGAAGGGAGACTGGAAGTTCCCCGGCTTCGTCATCTCGGATTGGCTCGCAACGCACTCGACGGTGCAATCCTCCCATGCGGGTCTCGACAACGAAGAGCCCGAGAACACCTTCTATGGCCCGGCGATGAAGCAGGCCGTCGAGAGTGGCAAGGTTCCGCTCGCTGAAGTAGACGACCACGTGCATCGCATTCTGCGGACTATGTTCGCCGCAGGCGTAGTGGATGACCCGCCGAAGAAACAGGTGCCGGATGTCTTCGTCCACGCGCAGCTTGCACGCGAGATAGAGCAGAAGTCGATTGTGCTGCTGGAGAACCGCGACCATCTGCTTCCGCTCGACGCCGGGCATATTCACACCATCGCCGTGATTGGCCGCAACGCCGACAGGGGCATGATCTCCGGTGGCGGCTCGGCGCAGGTCGATCCGCCCGGAGGCAACGCCATTGGCGATATTCCGGAGGCCGAACGCAAGGCCGACTGGCAGCGCGCGATATGGTTCCCGGATGCGCCGCTTGCTGCGATCAAGGCAACTGCGCCTGGTGTGAGGGTGACCTTCAACGATGGCTCAGACCCCGCTGCCGCCGCGGCAGCAGCGGAGGGCGCGGACGCAGTCCTATTCTTCGCCTACCAGTGGATGGCAGAGGGCGTGGACCTGCCGACCCTCGGCCTGCCAGACGGACAGGATGCCGTGATCGCCGCCGTCACCCAAGCCAATCCGCATACGGTCGTCGTGCTGGAGACCGGCGGTCCGGTCCTGATGCCGTGGGTCAAAGATGTATCGAGCATCGTCGAAAGCTGGTACAGCGGAAGCATGGGAGCAACCGCGATTGCGGATGTTCTCTTCGGCGCGAGCAATCCGTCGGGCAAGCTGCCGATCACCTTTCCACTCGCGGACGCCGACCTGCCGCATCCCAAACTCATCACGCCACCGCCTGCCTCGCAGGAGGACTGGACGGACTCCGACAAGATGTCGCTCAAGCTACTGCAAGGCCTTCCATCGTTTGACGTCACTTACGACGAAGGTCTGAAGGTCGGCTACAAGTGGTACGACGCCGAGCATAAGCCCGTGCTCTTTCCCTTCGGCTTCGGCCTCTCTTACAGCACGTTTGCGTATACGAATCTCAGCGTAACAACCGGCTCCGCCCTCTCTGTCAGCGTCACGGTGAAGAACACCGGGACACGCGCCGGAGACGAGACGGCTCAGATTTATGCGGCCATGCCAGCATCAACCGGCGAGCCACCGCAGCGCCTCATCGGCTGGGTGAAGGCTTCGCTGCTGCCAGGAGAAGAGAAACGTCTCTCAGTGGAGATACCGCTTGAACGACTCGCCGTATGGAACGAGAGCGGTCATAGGTTCAGTGTCGATCCCGGCACCTACACCATTACAGCGGGCCCCGACTCGAGAGACCAGCCGTTACACCAAAGCATCAACCGGCCTTGATCCACCCCGCCGATACAGGGCGGGTCAGGGAATCAAACCGCCGATCGCAGCCGTAATCTCTCCCGCAGCGGCCTCAAGCGGCTTGATCATGTCGTCGATCGCAAGGCCCTGGGAGGCATGGATATACGGTACTGTAAGAGCTCCGAGAGCTGAGCCACGGTCATCGAAGACCGGGAAGCTGATGTTTACGACTCCCTTTACAAGGTAGCTCTCACGCTTCTCGTATCCCGCACTGCAGATCCGACTCAGGTGAGAGTTTAGATCGCGCGGCAGCGCCTTCCCGGTCTCCCGAACCCAATCCGCAAGTGTTCTTTGCCGCTGCTCTTCCTTTTGGTGAGCAAGAATCACATATCCGCTAGCTGCGGCCATCAGGTCTACCGTCGACCCCAGCTTTACGTAGAAACCTATGTCTGTAGGTGCATTCACCTGCGAGAGGATTACGACCCGGCTGGTCTCCAGAACGCCGAGATGGCAGGACTGTAGCGTCTGATGCGCCAGCCGCTGCATCACCGGAAGCGCGCTCGCCAGCAGCCGCTCCGTTGGCGGATGCTCCTGCACCAGCTTGAACAGCTTCAGGGTCAGTGAATAGCGATCGTTCCCCACCTGCGCAATGTATCCGCGTTGCTCCAACGTCAGAAGCATGCGGAAGATCTCCGAGACCGTCCGGTTTAGCGCGCGGGCCAGTTGACTCTTCGTCATGCCCTCGGTCTGACCCGCCAGAAGCTCGATCACGTCCAACCCCTTGTCGAGCGCAGGGGTCGCATAGTTTGCTACTTTCAATTCTTTTGCCACGATCCTCCTTACGAACATCCTTATCAATCACTTCCACACAACCGCCACGCCCCCCACCGAGGGGAGGAGTGAACATAAGGGACACTTTGCGCAGACGTTGCATCATACCTCGCGCGAATCGTGAGCGGCTTTTCCTGCCGCCGAATCGATGGCTGCTGAAGAGTCCTTGACAGTCGTTAGTTAACTCATGTATCACATGGGTTTCATGGATGCAAAAGATGTTTCACGTGTAGTAGACGTCGGCATCCAAAGGTCAGTCCAAAGATCACCATGAAGTTCGGAAGTATTTGCGCATATCCCGGGCAAGCCATTCAGGCGCATTCCTGCGCCCGGCTTCGCGTTGTCCCCGATTCCGCGCGCTCCGCTTCTTTGCCGCACCCGCATCGCCGGTACCTCCGGCTTCCTGAATCACTTTCGGCGGGTATATCTCCAGCCACCCCATGACGACCTACTCCTCCTAAAGCCCTGTTACGACTTTCTAATCAGGTGTTTAGGCGGTCAAAGCTAAATCGGTTTACTGAATCGATTTACTCAATCAGCCGGTTGTACAACCGACCCTTCAACGAGGCCAACAATGCGATCCACCCTAAGAAACGCCATCCGGCAGCAGAGCCTGACTCTGCTCGTCCTCCTGCTCACCTTTGTGGGTATGAGCGTTCAGTTACTCTCCGCTCAGACCACCGCCAGCCTCTCGGGCACGGTAACGGACGCCACCGGAGCGGTCATCCCCGGCGCAACCGTCGCCATCACCAATAACGCCAGCAAGGACCAGCGCAAGATCGAATCCAATGGCGCGGGATACTTCACCTTCGCCGGTCTCATCCCCGGAACCTACACGGTCGACATTACCGCGAACGGCTTCCGCGGCTTCCGCCAGTCCGACGTCTCCGTCAACCCCGGCGACGTCCGCGCGCTCACCAATCTCACCCTTGAGATCGGCGGTTCGAACGACACCGTCACCGTCGCCAGCAGCGTGAACGAGATCGCTCCCCAGGACTCCGCCGAGCGTAGCGCGTTGCTCAGCACCCACGACATCGACCGCCTTCCCATCGCCAGTCGTAACCTCTCCGAGCTCCTCAAGATTCTTCCCGGCGTCACCACGACCGCCAGCGGCACCGGCAACGGGCCTGGCTTTGACTTCTCCGATAACGGCTCCTCCGGGTCGGCGGTCGGCGTCGGTCTCAGCACTAACGGCGCTCCGTATCGCGGTGGTACCGCGTACCTGCTCGACGGCGCGAGCATCATCGATCCCGGTTGCGCCTGTTACTCCATCGCCACCGTCAACCCGGACATGACCCAGGAGGTCAAAGTCCAAACCTCCAACTTCGGTGCCGATGCGGCCCAGGGGCCTGTCGTTATCAACAACATCAGCCGCTCCGGCGGCGCGGAGTTCCACGGCCAGGCCTACTTCTACGCCCGCAACGGCGTGCTCAACGCCAACACCTGGCAGGACAAGCACAGCTCCACTCCTACCGCTCGCCCCGACGCCTCCTACTACTACCCAGGCGGCAGCATCGGTGGCCCGATTCTCATCCCCCATACCCACTTCAATCACGCCCGCAAGCTCATCTTCTGGGCCGGATTTGAAGACTTCCGTCAAACCCTCCCAGCTGCTTCGCCTTTGACTTCCTTTGTCCCCACCACCGCGATGCGCGCCGGAAACTTCAGCCTGACCGACCCGGACAACGCAAAGCTCTGCGCGGCCAGCACCGGGAACGATTTCTGCCAGTCTCTCACCGGCGGCTTCGCTCCGGACGGAACTCCGCTCACCGGGACTCAGATTCCGACCCAGTACCTCGACGCCGGAGCCCTCGCTTTACTGAAGCTCTTCCCAGCCGCCAATACAGATCCTTCCACCAACTCCGCCGGATACAACTACTTCCTGCAGCCTTCCAACACGCACGACGGCTATGTGTATCGCGGCCGCGTCGACTATAACCTCAGCGACAAGGACAAGGTCTTCGTCAGCTACCAATACGGCAGCGACTCCGAGACCTCCGTCTCCCACATCTACTACACCCCGTCGAACTCCGTTGCTTACCCCGGCGGTCCGCTCGTCAGCCCGGTACACTCGCACGTGATCAGCGGAAGCTACATCCACTCCTTCGGTTCCGCCGCGACGAACGAACTCCGCATCTCGGCCGGCTGGCTCGACAATCCGTACAAAGCCTCAAACCTTTCGGCAGTTGACATCTCTACCCTCGGCTATCCCTACGGGACTGTCTACAACGGAGCCTCGGCGATCGTGCCTTCGATCAACTCGCCCGGAGCGCGCACGCTGCCTGACATCTCGCAGCCCGACCTCTATCAGCAGGGCGGCACCTTCAACTCCAACAAGAAGTCTCCCTCGGTCTCCGATGACTTCACCTACGTCTACAAGACCCACACCTTCAAGGCGGGTGCCTACTGGAGCCGCGCCGGAAACAAGCAGGGAACCTACGGCTTTGTGAACGGCTCGCTCTCCTACGCCAGCGGTGCGAAGGTCGACCAGATCACCGGCCTTACCATCGGAACCACCAACCCCCTCGCTAACTTCCTGCTGGGCATCAGCAGTGGCTTCACTCAGAACAACACCAATCCCGTCGATGACATGCACTACACCACAGGTGCCGGTTACGTTCTCGACAACTGGAAGGCGACCAGGAAGCTCACTCTCAACCTCGGCGTGCGTCTCGAACACCTTGGCCGCTGGCAGGATGCCTCCGGCACCGGCCTCGCTACGTGGGAACCCACCCGCTACGCCGATGACGTAGCCGCTGGAAAGAACCTCCCCGGCGTCTACTGGCATGCCATCGATAAGAGCGTTCCCAACGGCGGCTCGCCCGTCACCTACCTCTTTGCCGAGCCACGTGTCGGTCTCGCCTATGACGTCAGAGGCGACGGCAAGACCGTCGTTCGCGGCGGCTGGGCGGCCTATCGCTGGAACGACCAGTACAACGACTACGCTGGCCCGCTCGGTACCGCTCTCGGCATCAAGACCTTCAACTCCACCAGCGGCGATGCCATCACGCTCAGCGAGATCAGCGGCCTCGGCGCAAACTCTGCTTCACTCGGATCGCTTCCTTCCAGTGTCTACGCCACCGATGCCACTGACGATAAGGTCGGCGTGAGCTACGCTTACAACCTCACCATCTCCGAACAGCTTCCCCACGCGATGCTGCTTGAGGTGGCCTACGTCGGCAACAATAGCCAGAACATTCTGCTTGGTGGCCAGAGCAATGGCTCCGGCGTTGGCGGAACCGGAATCATCAACCAGAACAAGATTCCTCTCGGCGGTCTCTTCAAGACCAACCCCGTGACTGGCGCGGCTGCTCCGACCGACCCCGAAAACACCCCCAACGTCGTTGACTACTACCCCTACTATCAGGGCTATGGCTCAAACGCCATCGACGTCGACACCCACAAAGGCTACGCCAACTACAACGGAGCCCAGTTCAGCCTGATCAAGCAGGCGGGACGCTCCTCCTTCAACGCCAACTACACCTGGTCCAAGTCGCTCGGCATCGTCTCCAGTACGCTCGATGCCTTCAACGTGCGCAACAACTACGGCGTTCTGAACATCGACCGCCCCCACGTTGTGAACACTTCATATGCGTTCGATCTTGGCAAGCTCTACAACGGCAACAAGATCGTCGAAGGCGCAACCAATGGCTGGACTGTCACCGGTACCACCACATGGCAGGCCGGTGGAAACATCCAGGCCAACACCAGCCAGAACCTTGGTCTCACCATCCAGAACACGACACTGAACCATACCATCGGCTCCTCCACCTACTACGGAACGCCGGTTCAGTCTGTCCTTCCCATCCTCACCTGCAACCCTACTGCTGGCCTGAAGACGTACCAGCACATCAACCTCGATTGCTTCACCGCGCCGCAGCTTGGCCAGGTCGGCATTCGCCAGTTTCCGTACCTGAGCCTTCCTTCCTACTTCAACTCAGACCTCGGCGTCTACAAGACCTTCCGCGTCACCGAGTCGCAGTCTCTTGAAGTGCGCGGTACGATGTTCAACTTCCTCAATCATCCTTTGCCCGGATTCAGCACCACCGATCTGGTCGCCCTCAAACTACAGACCCCCAACAACTCCACCTTCACCTCGCAGGTCTCGAACGCAGATCGCGGCATCACGGATGCCAAGTACGGTCAACGCTCCGTTTTGCTTGCGATCAAGTACCGCTTCTAGACGGATAACTTTCCCTCCAAAGCCCTGGCTCCGGTGACGGTGTCAGGGCTTCTTTTCTGTAACGCGATCTCTGTACACTTCTTCTGCTTGATAAACCGATTGACCCAGCAACGCCAGACGAGAGCCATGACCAGACAAGTCTTCGCAAAGATCTTCGCCGCCTGCCTCTGCCTCGGAACCGCCGCCTCGGCCTTCTCTCAAGGTTCGACCGAGCCCTTCCGCAACCCCGATCTCCCGATGGAGCAGCGCATCACCGATCTGCTCTCGCACATGACGCTCGAGGAGAAGATTGCCTGCCTGGGGACGAAGACAGCGGTGCCGCGTCTCGGCGTGAAGAGCTTTGGCAGCTCTGAAGGCATCCACGGTGTCGTTCAGCGTGGCGGATACAGCGGGCCGCCGATCGAGACGACACAGTTCCCGCAGCCTCCCGGCATGGGCGAGACCTGGGACCCGGAGCTGGTCAAGCAGGCCGCTGGCGTCGAAGGCTACGAAGCCCGCTACATTACCCAGACGGCGAAGTACAACCGCCAGATCCTCATGCTCTGGGGCCCGCAGTCCGATCTCGCGCGCGATCCTCGCTGGGGCCGCACCGAAGAGGTCTACGGCGAAGACCCGTTCCTCAACGGAACCATGGCCACCGCCTTCATCCATGGCCTGCAGGGCGACGATCCAAAGTACTGGCTCTCGGCTGCGCTGCTCAAGCACTTCCTCGCCAACAGCAACGAAGACTTCCGAACCTCGTCCTCTTCAGACTTCGATCAGCGCCTCTTCTGGGAGTACTACTCCGTGCCCTTCCGCATGGGCTTTCTCGATGGCGGAGCGAAGGCTGTGATGGCCTCCTACAACGGCTGGAACGGCACACCCATGGTCGTCAATCCCATCCTCAAGAGCATCCTGCAGAAGCAGTGGGGCGTCGATGTGCTATCGAGCGACGGCGGTGCCGTCAAGCTTCTCGTTGATCCGCGCCACGCCTTTCCTGATCAGAAGTCGGCTGTCGTCGCCAGCCTCAAAGCCGGCATCAATCAGTTCCTCGATACCTACCAGGACGAGACGAAGGCCGCCGTCAAGGAAGGCCTGATCTCCGAAGCCGAGATCGACGATCTCCTTCGTCCCAAGTTCCGCGTTACGATTCGTCTCGGCCTGCTCGATCCCGACGACCTCGTCCCTTACTCGAAGATCAAAGACTCGCCCGAGCCGTGGGCCACCGAGAAGCACAAGGCTATCTCCGAGAAGGTAGCGCTGGAATCGGTCGTCTTACTCAAGAACGAGAAAGCGCTCCTTCCGCTCAAGCGCGAGAGCCTCAAATCCATCGCCGTCATCGGCCCACTGGCTGACTCCGTCCACTGGGACTGGTACGGCGGCTTCCCACCCTATGCTGTCACGCCTCTGCAGGGCATCACGCATCAGGCCGGATACGGCATCAAGATCAACTACGCGGCAAGCGAACTTCACCAGGCCGCGATCGATGCCGCGAAGGCGTCCGATGTCGCAATCGTTGTCGTTGGCAACGATCCTACCTGCGGACCCGACATGGCGAAAGACTGGCACGACACCGTCGATGGCGGCGGCACGCTCGCCTGCTCGGTCGCCAGCGATGGCAGGGAAGGCCGCGACCGCGAGAGCATCACCCTCGAGCAGGAACAGCTCATCAAGCAGGTCTACGCCGTAAACCCGAAGACCGTCGTCGTCCTCGTCTCGAGCTTCCCTTATGCAATCAACTGGTCGCAGGCCCACATTCCCGCGATACTGCATATCACGCACGCTTCGCAAGATGAAGGCACGGCCATCGCGAAGGTGCTCTTTGGCGACTACAACCCGGGCGGTCATCTCACCGCAACCTGGCCCAAGTCGCTCGACCAGCTCCCGCCGAAGATGGACTACAACATCCGCCACGGTGACACCTACATGTACTTCAAGGGAGAGCCGCTTTATCCCTTCGGCTTCGGTCTCAGCTACACGACATTCAAGTACTCGAACCTGAAGGTGAGCCCGCCGCAGCCCGCGAAGGATGGCTCCTACTACAACGTCAGCGTCAACGTGACCAACACTGGCGATCGCGCGGGTGACGAAGTCGTTCAGTTGTACGTCAAGCACATGGCGTCGAAGGTCGAACGCCCCGTAAAGGAACTGAAGGCGTTCCAGCGCGTTGCGGTCGAGCCCGGAAAGACGCGAACGGTCGAGCTCTCGTTCAAAGTCTCATCGCTTGCGTATTGGGATGAGAAAGAAAACGCGTTCAAGACTGAATCTGACTCTGTGAACGTGATGCTTGGAGATGCCTCGAACGACATCAAGCTCTCCACTGCGCTGCCACGTTGAGTGAGCAGATGGTCTGTTAAAGCTCACCGAGCTATCGTGGCACCACGGCGAAGACCTGGCTCGTGAGTATCTGGGAGACATGGTCGCCAGCTATTCGCGTAAGCGCGTCATTGATCGTGTCGGTCGTATTCTTCGTTGCGATATGAAGTAAACGAGTTGACTTTGCGGTCGTCTGACACAGCTTATATTTGTTGTCGATTGTTTCCCGGGCACGAAAGATCAGTTCTGAGCGCACAATGAACTCCATGGTTTCTTGCGGCGCTATGGCCATAACCTGCCGGTTTACGCGGGTGAAGTGCGGGTATCTCACGTGGAGACTTCGCTGGCTGGTTGCCCGAAGTCTCAAGCTGGATCGAATCATCAGCTAAAAGCAGCGCGCTTAGGCGGCCTCTAAATCCGAACTTGGTTCGGATAATTCAAGCATATGCTCTAAAACCTGTTTGTCACGATAAATCGCGAGGAGCAACGGTTCGCATATGTCGGCAGAGCAACGCTGAGGGATGACCGGCGGGCCCTCAAGGCAGGCTTTGGAGCGGGCTAATTTGGAGCCCAGCTGCCATCGATACAAGCCGGGTTAGCGCCATTCCTCATCCGATCCGTAGTCGACAAGGACGGATCGGATGAGGATCTACTTGAGCTGTAAGGTTGTCTTCAGAGCGGCTTCGGATGATCCCCCGGCCCACAGGGTGTAGCTTCCCGGTTCGACAACCCATTTGTTCTCGGTGTTCCAAATCTGCAGTTGCTGCTGTGGTACTTCGAAGGAAATCGTTCGGGTCTCGCCAGCTTTGAGGTGGACGCGAGTGAAGCCCTTGAGTTCTCTTTCAGGAGTCTCCACGCTGCTAAAGTCACGACGCAGGTAGAGCTGTACTACGTCGTCTCCATCGCGCGATCCCGTATTTGTAACTTCCAATGTTACGTTTATGTTCTGCCCGTTCTTCAGCGTTGGCTGCGTTGCCGTCATGCGGTCGTAGCGAAACGTTGTATAGCTAAGGCCCCATCCGAAAGGGAACAGAGGCTTGCCGTCATCGTCGACGTATTTATGCACGCGGGAGGGATCAGAGTTGTAATAGACGGGCAACTGGCCAGTGCTCTTTGGGAAGGTGGCGGTGAGATGGCCCGCTGGGTTGTTGTCGCCGAAGAGTGTCTCCGCAATCGCCTGGCCACCGAGTTCGCCGGGATACCAGCACTCGAGAATGGCGGGGACGTGCTGCGCGGCCCAGTGGATGGTTAGAGGCCTGCCATTTTCAAGGACAAGCACAATGGGCTTGCCGGTCGCGACGATCGCTTCCAGTAGAGGCTCCTGGTTACCAGGTAGATCAAGGTTCGTGCGATCGAAACCTTCACCTTCGACTCCCTGCCACTCTCCCATTCCGAGGATGACAACATCGGCCTGTCGCGCCATAGCGACAGCCGCGGAGATATCTTTTCCTTCGTCGAAGGTGACAGTCGCATCCGGCACCTCTGCCTGTATGCCTTCGAACATGCTGATATGCTTGCCGTTCGTCTCGCGCTCATAGTCTCCATAGCGCGCGATCTTGCCGTTCGGACCAATGACAGCGATGTGTTTCGTGGTCTTCGTAAGAGGCAGAAGGTTGCCATCATTCTTGAGAAGTGTCATCGATTCGCGGGCAGAACGCAAAGAGACGGTAAGATGCGCCGAGGTGCGTTCGGTGCGAGACGTAAGTGTGGTGTCGACGAAGGGATGATCGAAGAGGCCCAGCATAAATTTCACACGCAACACGCCGCGCACCGCACGATCGAGATCCGCAGGCGGAAGCGTGCCCGCTTTGATGCAATCGACCAGAGCCTTTTCGAATACGGCATGGTCGAAGTCGTAGAACTGCATATCGACGCCTGAACGAATGGCAAGACAGGTTGCCGCCTGAGGCGATGACGCGACGCGGTGATCTTCGTAGAGTCTGCGAATGGCTCCGAGATCGGACAAGGCAAAGCCACTGAAGTCCCATTCTCCGCGAAGAATCTGCTTCAAAACCAAGGGGTCCGCAGTCATCGGAATCCCGTCGATCTCGTGGTATGCAACCATGGTGGCCATGGCGTGGCCTTCGCGAAATGCGGGTTCGAAGGCTGCGAGCATCTGGGTGCGCAACTCACGTTCGCCCATGTGGACGGGCGATGTGTTTTCGCCGCCATCCGGGGAGCCGTGCCCTACAAAGTGTTTCGGCTCGGCCACTGCGGTGTGATCACTGGCCAGCGAATCACCCTGCATGCCCTGCACGTAAGCCAGGCCAAACTGGCCGGTAAGGTAAGTGTCCTCACCGAAGTCCTCCTCGACGCGGCCCCAGCGTGGATCGCGCGCCAGGTCGAGCACGGGGGCGAGGATCATATCGACGCCGTGCGACCGCGCCTCCGCAGCGATGGCCGCGCCTGTCTCGCGTGCCACCTGGGGGTCCCATGTGCCGGCGAGACCGATGGGCGCTGGAAAGACGGTGCCGGTGTCGTAACCGTGTAGGCCTTCTTCAATGAAGAGTGCGGGAATGCCGAGCCTGTTGTGGGTGATCACCCACTTCTGGATGGCGTTCGCCTGCTCGGCCGTTGGGTTCAGATCATGAACAGCACCGACACCGAGGCTCCCCCAGATGGCCTCTGCTTTCTCAGGAACGAAAGCAGCATCCAGCGCCGCATGGGTCTCATCAGTGTGGGCACTCACAATCTCTCTCGCGCTGGAATACATATCAAGCTGGCGGGCCTTCTCCTCGGGCGTCATGCGCGAGAGTAGGTCGTTCAAGCGTTCTTCCAAAGGAACATGGGCATCTCTGAACTTTGCCGCGTGCGCGACTTGTGCGCCGGCGAAGTGGGGTGAAAACGCTAACAAGATTGCTGCCAAACGCGGCCACGCATGTACACCCATATAAGTCGAAGTGAAAGCTTTCAAGTTGTCTTACCTTTCTTGTCAGTTCCCATGCTGTCGCGCGAGTGCGCCCGGAGAAGACTACAGCAATGGCTGAAGTCGATCGATGGTCATATGCCCTATCTACTCGAAGAGCGACGGATCCACCTCCATCGAAGCAGGCGGCAAGGATCTCTCCTGCGATCCCAATGATGTGTTCGGAACATCGCCCATAGTCAGTTCGAGTGTGCCTCCATTGAGCACGTCCTTGTGCTCGATCCAGAGGTGGTCCAAAGCTGTGCCGTTCCACCGGATGGACTGCACATACTTGTTGTCGTGTGAAGACGCGGGTGCGGCGATCACGAAGTCTTTCCCGTTCTTCAAATGGATCGTCGCCTTTGTAAAGACCGGGCTGGCCACGTCATACACGGGAACACCGGGTGTCACCGGATAGATTCCCATCATCGAGAAGACAACGAATGCACTCATTCCGCCCCCATCTTCATCACCCGGAATGCCTTGGAGATCATCGCGGAAGTACGCGTCCAGGATGATCCGAATGCGTTTCTGCGTCTTCCACGGCGCGCCGAGTCGGTCGTAGATATAAGGGATGTTCAGGCTGGGCTCGTTTGCCATCGAGAATTGACCGATCATCGACGTTGAATCCGGGAACTTTGCCTGGAACTCATAACGCGAATGATCGAGCGGTTCGCGAAACAACTGGTCCAGGTTGGCCTGGGCCTTCGCTTTGCCACCCATTAGCGTGAACAGCCCTTCGTAGTCATGCGCCACGTCCCACGTGTAGGTCCAGCCATTGTTCTCGTCGTAGTATTCGCGGCCGCCTAGTCCGCCGCCGAACTTTGCGTCCATCGGCTCGATCCAGTTGTCCTGGTCATCCTTGGGCCACATCAGCGACTTGTCCGCGCGATATAGATTGCGGTAGTTGGCCGCACGCTTCATGAACAGCGCATGGTCGTCGGGTTTGTGCAGCACACGGGCCAGTTGCGCGATGGACCAGTCATCGGTGCTGTTCTCCAGTGTCACTGGCACAGGTTGGCGCTTCTCAAAAGAAGCCACCTCTGCAACGGTCTCTTTCTCCCCAGGCTGAAGCGCGGGCATATAGCCATGTGCGCTGTAGAAGTCATCGAGCACGGTCTTCGGACCGAGCCGCCACGGCAGCATGGTCTGCTCAAGCGACCGCTTGCGCAGTCCCTCATAGGCAACCGGTAGATCAAAGTTACGGATGCCTTTGCTCCACGCATCCGCGATCCACGGAGCAGCATGGTTGCCGTTCATGATTCCCGCTGGCCCGGAGGTCAGAGCGAAGGTCGGCATGATGCCGCCCTGCTGATACATCCGTACATACGACTGGATTTTATCCGCCTGCATGTCTGGATTGAGTAGCGTCTGCAGCGGTTCCATTGCGCGGAAGGTATCCCACAGCCAGTTATCCACGTAGAAGGGACGGGCATCTTCATGCACCTTGTGGTCGTATCCGCTGAAGTAACGACCATCCTCAGTGATATTGATCATGCGCTCCATGCAGCGATAAAGCGCTGTGTAGAAGACGCGGCGCTGTGCTGGTGTGCCTCCCTCCACCACGATGCGACCCAAAGCTTCGTTCCACTGCGCTCGGGCATTCTCTTTCACATGCTCCAACCCCCACGCGGGAATCTCGCGCTGGAGGTTCTTCTTTGCCTGGTCGAGACTGATGAACGAGACCCCATAGCGGAAATCAAGCACCTTTGCGCCGGGTGCCGATAGCGTCAAGTGATCGCCGTCGTTCTCGTGTGTCGTCGCTACTGAGACTGGCTCGTTGGTCTCTGCGTAGAAGTAAGCGGCCATGCCCATGACGCTCTCTTCGCCTGCAATGGCGTTCTTTGCCATAACCTGGAGAGAACCTGCGTGAAGGTTCCTCACCTGCAACTCAGCTTTGCCGTTCGGAAAGCTGAAGCGGAAGTAGCCAGCCTGGTGGGCAGGCGCAAACTCTGTCCGAATCATCGACTCGTCGAATCTTGTCGAGTAGAAGTAGGGCGTTGCATGCTCAGCGTCATACGTAGCGGGCGTGTCTTCGCCGGGCATCACCGCAAACAACTCGGGCTGCCGGTGCGACAGAATCGTGAGCGGAAAGTATTGGATCTGATCATCCAATGCATCCTTGCGCATGGGATACATTCGGACCATGCTGTTTGGCAGATACGCCGTGGGCCGCGTCGGCTCCAGTAAGATGCTGACATTGCCGATGGTCGGATCGACTTCATCCACTGGACTCTGCGCGCGAACCGACGAGCACAGCATCATCGAGACAGCTACGGCAACACAAACATTACTCAAACGGAAAGCCATCGATCGGAACTCCTGCATCATTTCAGTGCACGCGCAATAGACGTGCAAACCACAGTTGCCGAGTCTATCGCGTTGGCGTAGCGAGACGACAACGACGGAATGCGGTAATACCGTCATCGGCTAAGTCAACGGCGTGAATCTCGACTCATTTGATATTGAGCTCCGGGATATTGCTAAAGATGAACGCCCGGTCTTCGAGAGATAGCTCGGCGATCGAGATGGGTTTGTCCTGCGGTCGAAGCTGCTTCTGGTTGATGCGGTTCATCAGGTCCCAGGACTTCTCTGGCCTCTCGGGACTTGGGTCGGGCGGTTCATGCGCGGTGAGATCGTAGCGTGTGAAGTCGATGACCTTTCGTGGCGAGTTCTCGTGCCAGTCGCGAAGGAGCGCTAGGCGAAAGTGCTTATTCATGAACCACTCGATTTCAAGATTGTTATAAGAGTCGCCGAGGCCGGAGCCGCGTTCGAGGAAGTTGTAGTTCCATGTTTCGTTCGTTGGATGCGCCTCTCGCCAAATGGAGCCGAACTCGCCGAAGCTCACAAACTTAGTATCCGGCCAACGTTTTTTGGTGTCTGTAACCCAAAGCTCAAGGGCGGAGCAGACGAGGTCTTTGCCGAACTCATGAACCATCTGTGCCTCCCAGATGTTGGTGACCCAGCCAAACTTGTTGCGCACAAAACCTTCGTCGAAGTGAATCGACTGCGTGTGCATGACCTCGCGATGTCCAAGATCGATGCCCCATCCGACATAGGTTTCGATCGGCCCGACACCACGCCGGCTGTTGTAGCCCGTGATCTTGTGATCGAGAGCGCCGCTCTTGCGGGCGCAGATGAAGTCCATCGTCCAACCGTCGAGATTCACGCAGTCGATAAAGTCCGCTGCCGACTGCGCGGGCTTGCAGAAGTGTTGCGTCGAGGGATAGAAGGGATATGATGGGGAACCATCCGCGCCTCCTCCATCGATCGCATGTTGCGACCAGATGACGGCGTGTGCCGTGTGGATGTCCTCCTTCTGCGCGAGATAGGCGAGGTTGTCTGCGGAAAGGAAACCGCCCATGATGGCCTGCGGACGATACCCCTTACCGACGAAGTTCGAGATGATCTGGATCGCCTCCGTCATCTCGCGATTGACTCGCTCACGAGGAAGATACATCGCCGGAAAGTATCCCGGGAAGTACGAGACCTCATCACCATATCGCTCGTGGCACTCAACGGCGTAGTCGCGAATCTGACGGTAATTCGTACGCTTGTCTTCGAGTGCATTGAGGGTGAAGCCCCAGGTCATTCTGCCGTCGGGGTTCGAGCGGGAGAACGCCTCGCGCATAGACTTGACGCCATCGAGTGTGTGCCAGGTCGACTCGTCGCGGTCCAACAGCTTTACGTCGCGAGAGACTTCCCAGGGCGTGGTGCGAATCATGATGCAGAAGGTCACGAATCGATTGCCATTGAGTTGTGGTGATATCGGCGACCGGGAGAAAAGGTTACCGGCAGAGGCGAATCCCCGCGACTCCGCCATGATGCCGGCTCCAGTCATAGCGGAGCCACTGAGAAATTTTCGACGGTCCATGGGTAACTCGCATCCTTCGCTGCGGTTCGAAAGTTCGTTACTGATCGTATAGCCAAATGGATTTCGTGGGCTTGGCGGTCGAGGAACCTAGGGTCGGGAATTCATGTGATCGCGGAAGGATGCAAGAGTTTTGAGTGCGCGCTGGAACTTTGAAGGGGTCTGGACCGTACCCGATGAGAGTCTTCCTCCATGAGAAACTCGGGCAGATTTGAAAGTCTGCTTCGTCTCCTTGCAAGGTTGCAGGTTGCTTTGCCACGTCTAGGATCAAAATGGCGACTGCTATTCTGAACTCGCTTCCGCCTCAGCAGCGCTTGGGGCATAGGCACGGCATTTTACTTTCGGCAATCCTTGTGTCGTTTAGTTTGGATACTTGCGGCTTTTTGTAGAGAGGATCGCGGGTTCTCTCGAAAACGTTTCAGGGTGGAGAGGCCGGCGGACGGTCGCCGTCACAAGCCGGTCTCAGATTGGTCAACATATGGCAATACCGAAAAGTAGTGTGCCGACGCTGGTGGATGTCGCACTGGAAGCTGGCGTATCACTCAAAACGGCATCGAGGGTCTTGAACAACTCTCCCGAGGTACGAGAGGAAAAGGCAGCCAAGGTCCGGGCAGCGATGGAGCGTCTCGGATATCGCGCCAACGCGCTGGCTCGCGGCTTGAAAGCCCAACGATCGGCAGCGGTGGGAATGATCGTTCCGAATCTCTCCGACCCGTTCACCGCGAACTCCGTGCACGGCCTTCAGGCAGCAGCGCGGGAGTGCGGATATGCGGTCATCCTCGCAAGTTCAGGCGGCGATGTCGAGTTGGAACGGTCAGAGATTCAAGCCCTGATCGGACGACAGATCGACGGTCTCGTGATCGCTCCCGCTGACAGCCGTCACGATACGTTTACCGGCGTGATACCGGCGGACGTCCACGTGGTTGCGCTCGACCAGGTATTGAAGAACGCCAAGCTCGACTCCGTTACCGTCACGAATCGTCGAAGCGCACGCGAAGCCACTGAACATCTTTTGGGACATGGATTGCGCCGCGTGGTGGCAATTGGGGCGCGACCACATCTTTACACCATGAAGGAACGGGTGACCGGCTACCGCGCGGCGATGCGCGCGGCCAACCTGCAAGAGCGAATCTGCATGGTGGAGCACGAGAATGTGCTCACGCCGCAGTGGTTCACGGAGCACATCTTCGCATTGCACAACGCGGACGCGATCCTAACGCTGAACTGGGTCTGCACGATGGCGGCACTGCGGGGACTGCGGCAGCTCGGGAAGTCTATAGCAAAGGATATTGCGATGCTTTCCTTCGACGACTTTGATCTTGCGGATCTGATCTCTCCCGGACTGTCCGTGGTTGTGCAACCTGCCGAAGAGATTGGCCGGGCCGGCGCGAGCTTACTGTTCGAGCGGTTGAACGGAAGGACAGGAAGCTTCCGGTCAGTGGTCTTGCCAGCGAAGCTGGTAATCAGGCAATCTTGCGGATGTTAGCTGGGTGATGGGAGACATTGGAACGATGAAGGACCTAACTCGCCGAGCGGGATCTCTCTTGCTCGTTGCAGCCTCTCTTATTGGCTGTGCCTCGCATACATTGAAAAACACCGCCACTGCCGTACGTCAAGTGGACAATCGCGATCTGCGAAGGGCCAGCGATGCGATGGCTGCGCTGCTGCGGTCGTATGTTCCGTCGACGGGATTGTATGAGACGACGGGGTGGTGGAACTCCGCGAATGCTACGACGACAGTAGCCGACTATGCACGGGTGAGCGGTAAGCGCGTCGAGTACGAAGTCACACTCGCGAATACCTTTACGGTGGCGCAGAAGCAGGGTGCGGGATTCCTCAACAAGTTTTATGACGATGAGGGCTGGTGGGCTCTGGCCTGGATCGATGCGTACGACCTGACAGGTGACAAGCGCTATTTGGAGATGGCGGAGTCGATCTTCAAGGACATGGCTGGTGGATGGGACGATACGTGCGGGGGCGGCATCTGGTGGAGCAAGGATCGGCAGTACAAGAACGCGATCGCGAATGAACTGTTTCTGTCGGTAGGGGCGCATCTGGCTAACCGAACGCGCGGAGCAGAGAGGCGGCAGTATGCGGCTTGGAGCAGGCGGGAGCTGAAGTGGTTTCGCGGCACAGGAATGATCAATGGCCAGGGGTTGATCAACGATGGGCTGGGTAAGGCCAAAGATCAGACGAGCGGAGCCGGGTGCGCGAACAACGGGCAGACTACGTGGACGTACAACCAGGGCGTGATCCTGGGCGGACTGGCCGAGATGTCGAAGGCTGGGCACGCAGCGGAGGAGCTAAAGCTCGCGCGCGAGATTACGCATTCGGCGATAGCGCATCTGGCGGACAAGGATGGAGTGCTGCACGATCCATGCGAGCCGAAGTGTGGCGATGATGGGGTGCAGTTCAAGGGGATCTTCGTGCGGAACCTCGCGGAGCTTTACCGGGTGTCTCAGGAGCCTGAGTTTGCAGCGTTTGTGAAGGGAAATGCAGAGGCGGTGTGGACTAAGGCTCGCGGTCCGGAGGATCGGCTGGGAGAGACTTGGTCCGGCCCCTATGTTGCCGCGAACGCGGGAGCGCAGAGTTCCGCATTGGATGCTCTGGTGGGAGCGGTTGTGGTGGGCAGCAAATAGGATCTTTGATGCCCGATTGACAACGATGTCAGAAGTGAGGAACAATCCTCTGCGTCACCCCTTTTGCCCTGGAGAGAGTACCGATGAGATTCCGTTGGAAAACGATGCCCGCTGGCTTGCTGATGCTTTTGACCTTCCCGAGCCTTGCGAATGCGCAGAAGAAAGACGCCCCGGACTTGAGCAAAGACCCGACGCTGTACGTTGTCGGATACGCGCACCTCGATACCGAATGGCGGTGGGAGTATCCGCAGGTCATCGACGAGTATCTGCGCAAGACGATGGAAGACAACTTCAAGCTGATCGATAAGTACCCGCACTACATCTTCAACTTCAGCGGAGCGAACCGTTACCGGCTGATGAAGGAGTACTTCCCGGAAGACTTCGCGAGGATGAAGAAGTATGTGGATCAGGGGCGCTGGTTCCCGGCGGGTTCTTCGATGGAAGAAGGCGACGTAAACGCACCAAACGCGGAGGCGATCATCCGGCAGGTGCTCTACGGGAACGACTGGTTCCGCACGGAGTTTGGCAAGGCGAGCGCGGAGTACATGCTTCCCGACTGCTTCGGCTTCCCGGCGTCATTGCCTACGATCCTGGCGCACTCGGGCGTGAAGGGTTTCTCGACGCAGAAGCTGGTGTGGGGATCTTCGGCGGACGCGGGTGGCAAAGAATCGCTCGAGAAGACGCCTGAGGGGACGCCGTTCAATGTTGGCGTGTGGGTGGGGCCAGATGGAGAGAGCGTTTTGGCCGGCGTAAATCCCGGCAGCTACGGTGGGCACATCACTACGGATCTGAGCGCTCCTTTGCCGGAGGTCGCGCCAGACCCGAAGATCGCCGAAGACGAAAAGAAGATCAAGGAGATGGAGGCTCAGGGCGAGGCTTTGCAGAAAGAGCACAAGCCGATCGACCCGAAGCTGATCGAGGAATATGAGAAGCTTCGCGCCGAGCATCGCGATCTCGTGCGCCAGAGGGAAGACCAAAGCTTTGACCGGCACCAGGGAGACTGGGCCGCCCGTGTGCAGTTGAACGGCAAGGTGACCGGGGTCTCAACGGATTATCACTACTTCGGCACGGGCGATATCGGTGGCGCTCCAAGTGAAGAGTCTGTCAAGGCACTGGAAGCAATCGTTACCAAGGGCAGCGTAAGCTTCCGGAAGACCGACCGCTTCGGCGACGACCGGGTCACCGAACCAGAGACACCTGCGGTGAAGGTGGGCGAGGGGCCGGTGCATGTTGTCTCCGCGACAGCAGACCAGATGTTCCTCGATATCACGCCGGAGCAGGCTGCGAAGCTGCCGCGCTACACGGGTGAGATGGAGCTCACGAATCACTCGGCTGCGTCGTTGACCTCGGAGGCGTACCAGAAGCGGTGGATTCGTCGCCAGGAGCTGTTGGCCGATGCGGCGGAGAAGTCGTCCATCGCGGCGGAGTGGCTTGGAGCACGGCCTTACCCCCTGCAGCGGTTGAATGGCGCATGGACATTGGCGATGGGAGCACACTTCCACGACCTGGCTGCGGGAACGGCGACACCGCGCTCGTATGAGTTTGCGTGGAACGACGACGTGATTGCGCTGAACCAGTTTGCGGGCGTGCTGAGCAACGCGGTACAGGGAATCGCATCGAGCATGGATACGCGGACCAAGGGCGTTCCCGTGGTGGTCTTCAATCAGTTGAACATTGCGCGGGAGGATGTCGTCGAAGCGAAGGTGAACTTCGAAGGTGCGATGCCGCAGGGTGTTCGCGTGACGGCTGCCGATGGTACGGAAGTGCCGTCGCAGATAGTGAACGGCAAGGTGCTGTTCGTCGCTAGCCTTCCTTCGGTTGGGTACGCGGTTTACGATGTGCAGCCGATTGAGACGAAGACTGAGGCAAGCGCGTCGCTGAAAGTTTCGGATAAGGAGCTTGAGAACAGCTACTACACTGTGAAGCTCAACGACGATGGAGATGTGGCGAGCATCTTCGACAAGACAGCGAACAAGGAGTTGCTGGCATCCCCTGCAAAGCTCGCGATCTCCTACGACAACCCGAAGCAGTGGCCAGCCTGGAACATGGATTGGGACCAGGAGCAGGCTGCACCGAAGGAATACGTTTCGGGGCCAGCGAAGATCAGGGTGGTCGAGAATGGACCAGTCCGCGTTGCGATCGAAGTGACGCGTGACACGGCAGGATCGCACTTTGTACAGACCGTGAGCCTGTCTGCGGGAGATGGCGGCAAGCGGGTCGAGTTCAGCAACGTGATCGACTGGAAGACGAAGGAGTCGAACCTGAAGGCGAGCTTCCCGCTCACGGCGAGCAACGAGATGGCGACCTACAACTGGGACATTGGGACGGTCCAACGGCCGACGGCGAAGCCGAAGAAGTTCGAGGTGCCTTCGCACCAGTGGATCGACCTGACGGACGAGAGTGGCAAGTTTGGTGCGACGGTGTTGACGGACAGCAAGAATGGATCCGACAAGCCGACGGACAACACGCTTAGGCTGACACTGATCGTGACCCCGGGAACTGCGGGCGGATACGAAGACCAGGCAACGCAGGACTTTGGACATCATGAGTTCACGTACGGTATTGCGGGACACTCGCTTGACTGGCGGACGGCGCAGACAGACTGGCAGGGGCAGAGGCTGAACTCGCCGCTCTACGCCTTTGAAACGGCGAAGCACGAGGGATCGCTGGGCAAGACGTTCTCGCTGCTGAAGGTGGACAACCCACGCATTCGTGTCCTTGCAGTGAAGAAGGCCGAGCACAGCGACGAGGTAGTGGTGCGGTTGGTGGAGCTCGACGGCAAGCCGCAGGACAAGGTGACGGTGTCGTTCGCTGCTCCGATTACAAGCGCTCGCGAGATGAATGGGCAGGAGCAGCCGGTTGGACCGGCAACAGTAGAGCAGGGAGCACTGGTGACATCGTTCGGTGGCTATCAGCCGCGAACCTTCGCTCTGAAGCTGACGCCTTCAACAACAGCTGGCGACAGCGTGAAGTCGGCTACGGTGGCGCTGAAGTACGATCTTGCTACGGCGACGACCGATGGAAGCAAGTCTGCTGGCGGATTCGATGGCAAGGGGAACTCGCTTCCGGCGGAGATGCTTCCGACGGAGATCAAGTTCAACGACGTGAAGTTCGAGCTTGGCGCAGCGAAGACGGGCTCGGCGAACGCTGTTGTCGCGAAAGGGCAGGAGATCAAGCTTCCTTCGGGACAGTACAACCGTGTCTATGTGCTGGCAGCTGCGGCAGATGGCGATCAACAGGGAGTCTTCGAGGCAGGCGGAGCGAAGACGGAGCTGAAGATCCAGGACTGGGGCGGCTTCGTCGGTCAGTGGGACGATCGGCAGTGGAGCAAGGCCGACTACAAGAACGACAACTATGGCGAGATGACCGGGCTGAAGCCAGGGTTCATCAAGCGCGCGGACCTGGCCTGGTACTGCAGCCACCATCACGATGCAGCTGGCAAGAACGTGGATTACTCATACTCCTATCTGTTTGCGTATGAGATAGATCTCCCCGAAGGAGCAAAGACGCTGAAACTGCCGAACAACAAGAACATCCGCATCATGGCAGTATCAGTCGCGCAAGAGGGGCCGAAGGTTATGGCCGCTCGGCCGCTCTATGACGTGCTTCCGGTGGGAACGAAGTAAGCGCCTGAAGTGTACTTTTGGCGATGCAAGAGGTTGAGCGGTTCGGGTGCTCTGTGACCCGGGCTGCTCACTTCTTGCTGCGCTAGCATGCCAGTTGGGCGAGAGGTACGATTGCGCCGAACTGAAGATGGGCCATGGGCTGCTTCGACTTTTAAGCCAAATCATTCCGTGTCGATAGCCCGTTAATTACTTATCTAGTGGAAGATCTCCGCGCGTCGACAGTCATTCGGATCACTCCGTGCCGGTCTCGCCGAGCCTAAGTGAGGGCGGCCAGCCACCCGCAGCAATGGCCCGCCACAGCATGTTTCGCAGGATAGGGAAGCGGCGGATGGCTAAGGTAAATTGTGTAAAAAACCTGTTGACAACGATATCATTGCGGGCGTAACTTTCGCCTCGATCAAAATTTGACAACGTTGTCTTATTTCTACGTCAGCGTGGCAAGTCCACGTATGACTTTGGGGAGGAACTATGATGCACCTGAATCGGCCCTATCGTTCAGAGCGAGGCGGTCTTTGGTTTAAACCGGTCGCATTTTTACTAGCGATTTTCGCTCTGGCAATCTCTCACCCAAACTTGGCATTGGCCCAGGCCAACGCCGGTGTCACCGGAACGATCACAGATGCCACTGGCGCGGTCGTATCGGGCGCCAACGTGACCATCACCAACGACGGTACCTCTGTCGCCTCCCATCTCACGTCAAGCAGCGCAGGCTCCTACACAGCCAAAGGCTTGAATCCTGGTAGATACACAATTACCGTCGACGCACCCGGCTTCAAGAAGGCGGTCCTCACTGGCGTGAACGTCGACGTCAGCGTCATCGCCACCTTGGACATCACTCTCTCCAACGGAGACGCAAGCGAAACGGTCGAGGTCACATCGAGTGCCATCGCGCTCAACACAACCGAACCACAGCTTGGCAGCACAATTGAGCCGGAGGTTGTGGCCGCGCTTCCTGTACAGGTCTCCGGTCGTGGCCGCCAAATCGACCAGCTCCAGTTCCTCGCCCCTGGAGTTACGGGCGACAGTTTCTCTCACCGTGATGGCGGCGGTGCGGACTTCGAGCAGGAAATCCTCTACAACGGCATACCGGTCGCTCAACCAGAGACCGAAGGCTACACGCAGAATTTCAATCCGCCCTTCGAGATGGTGCAGGAGTTCCGTGTAGAGCGTTCCACCTTTGCTGCCCAGTTCGGCCTCGGACAGGGCGCCCTCACCTATCAAATGGCCTCGGGCACGAATAAGTATCACGGCGATCTATTCGAAATTAATCGCAATAGCTTGTTCGATTCAGTGGGCTTCTTCAACGGCAAAGCTTACAACGCAAATAACCCGCACGATCACGCCCCGACCGACCACGAGAATAACTACGGCTTCACAATCGGCGGTCCGATCCGCATACCCCATCTCTATGATGGTCGCGACAAGACGTTTGGGCATTACTCGCAGGAGTGGTACAAGCAGAACAACTCAGACACTGACCAGGCAACTGTGCCGACTGCGAGGGAGAAGACTGGCGACTTCACAGATTACGTAGATGGAACCGGGCAGCTGATTAAGATCTACGATCCTAAAACCGGGCAGCAGTTCGTCTGCAACGGCGTGGCGAACGTGATCTGTCCAGACCGCATCAGCCCACTTTCGGCCACGCTCCTCCCGTTTCTTCCGGATCCGGATCTTCCCGGGCTGGATAAAAACAAGAGTCCCACTCCAAACACTATCCCGAACATTCAGCATAACTGGGGATTCACAGTTGATCAGGTGTTGACGCAGTCGCAGGGCATTCACTTCAGCATGTGGCACAACAATTTCCACAACACTGGATTCGACAACCCTCCTTTTGTAGTCGCACCGAATCCGTTGAGCAGTCTTCGTGACTACCCAAACAAAGGGAGCGGGTACCTGCTGACGTATAACAACGCGCTTACTTCACACCTTGCAATGACGGCCGGTATTGGTTGGATCGGAGAGATCAACAACCAATTCAACAACAACCGTTATGACTTCGCGGGTGCACAGCCAGGTGCGATTCCGGTCATCCCCAACATGATCTTCGATGGCCAGCACTCACTGACAAAGTGGGGTGTGAATGGTGCAAACACGGGATCGGTAAATCGGAAGCTCGGTATTGCAGTTGTCAATAACTGGCTCTGGTCGAAGGGACGCCACACCTTTAATATTGGTGGCGAGTTCCGCCGTGCCTACCAGGACGATAACGAAGAGCAGACCGCCGGCGGCGCATTCAATTTCAGTCAGCGTACGACCGCAACGCCAGACGCTTTGGGTACCACCGGCAGTTCGTTCGCGAGCTACCTGCTTGGGATCCCGGACTCGGATAACCGCGCCAACAGCCAGGAACTGAAACTGCGCAATCTTGACATATCACCCTATGTGCAGGATGACATCAAGTTGACTTCGAAGCTGACATTGAACGTGGGTGTTCGTTGGGACATCCAGGTCCCCTTTACAGAAAATGGCAACAAGGTTGTTTTCTTCAACCCCAAGGGTACCGATGCCCACTTTGCCAATGCATCTGGTAATCCAATTCCCGGTGCTGCCACAAAGTTTGGATCTTGCGACGGCTGCGCTGGCTTCACGAGGGCTGAGACGCATTTCGGTCACGTTGGTCCGCGCGTTGGGTTCGCTTACAAGCTGAATAACAAGAGTGTCATTCAAGCCGGTTTTGCTGTGGCATTCCTTAATGGTGGTGCGTATGAGTATGGAACGAACAAGGTAGCCGTCAACTTCGGGAACCTTCTTGTAGGAACCTATAACCGTAACTCAACTGGCTCCACGTCCTCAGCCGTGGGTCAATGGGATACTGGCACTCCAATCCTGCCCAACCCTCCCGCCACACCGTTCTCAACCGGACTTGGCGCCGGCACCCAGATCGAAGCTTTTGACGGCAAGAAGAGCGGCTTTGCGCCTTACTCCCAGCAATGGAACGTAAACTACCAGCGCGAACTTCCGTACAACCTCTTCCTGACAGCGGCGTGGATCGGAAATCGCGTCATCCACCTCCCAAGCAATATCAACCGAATTGACCAGTTGGACCCCAAGTACCTCGCTCTGGGAGATGACCTCAACCTCAAGTTTGACGATGGCACAGCTCAGGCAAAGGGATACACCGTCCCCTACCAGAACTTCGTCGCTGACTTCGGCGGTTCGGCGACGGTGGCCCAGGCGCTCGCTCCCTACCCTCAATACTCCTACATCGCTAATAACTTTGAGGGCTACGGAACGAACTACTACCAGAGTGCGCAGATTGAAGTCGATAAGCGCTTTACCAACGGTCTGTCGTTTCTGATTGGCTACACTCTCTCCCACCAGATGGATAATGCCAGCAGCGGTTTTTCCACCTTCACGAATGGCGGTATCAACAAGTATGACCAGAAGCCGGAATGGGCCGTCTCGAGCTCCGATGAACTTGAGACTTTGAAGGTCAGTGGAACTTATCAGCTGCCCATCGGCCCAAACAAGAAGTTCCTCAACAATCGCGGCGTAACGGGTCAACTCGCCGGTGGTTGGCAGATAGGCTGGATCACTTCGTACCAATCTGGTACTCCTTTTGGGGCGACCCAGAATGGACAGCCATTCCCAAATGGCTTCTATCGTCCAACCCGTGTAAGTTCAGTACCGCTTGGGACAGCCAGCTACAGCAGAGCTCGCGATTCATTCGCTGGCAAAGTATCCAAGCCGATCTTCGACCCCACGTCATTTGTTGATGCACCCAAATACGTGCTTACCGACACGAAGAGGAACTTTAGTGAACTGCGAAATCCAGCGAACTACAACGAGGCCGCAAACGTCTCCAAGAAGTTTTTCTTCGGGGACCGCTTTACCGGTGTCTTGCAGATCGACTACTTCAACGTTTTGAATAGAACGCGTTTCAACGGTCCAGATAGCAATGTCGACGATAAAGGTCAGTTCGGGTACGTGATCAGTACAGGCTCACAGATCCCCAACCGACAAGGGCAGGCGCAGTTCCGGCTCGAGTTTTAAACGGACATTCCGCCGTTTACAACATTCACGCTGCATCCATCGGGGCTGCCTTCGGGCAGCCCTGCTTCACTTTACGATGATGCCTTGCACACCATGGATACGAGCCAATGACGCATAACATCTTCTATAATCTCCTCAAATGAGCGCTGCCCGTCTCTCCCTCCGGCTCAATCTTTCGCTCAGTCTGTTGCTTGTTTTTTTCGTGCCTCTATCGGCGTCACCTCAGGCCAAGGGCGATGAGGTCTCGCCCGCGGTAGAGCGCCTTTACGCCGAGGCGACCCAAGCCCAACAAGCTAACGACACAGCCACAGCTATCGCAAAGTATCAGGCGATGATCAAGCTGGCTCCTCACCTTGCCGCAGCCTACAACAACCTCGGCATGCTGTACTTCAATGATCGCGACTATGAGCACGCCGTCGAAACGTTAGACCACGGACTTAAACTCCATGTCAGCATGCCTACCGCGACGGCCATGCTTGGCCTCAGCTACTACCAGCTTGGCCAGAACGCCAAGGCCGAACCGCTGATCAAGAAGGCTTTGTCTGGCAAGCCCGACGACGACCAGCTTGAGCTGGCTCTCGCGCAAGTACAGATCAAACAGAGTGAATATCAACAGGCCGCAGCCACGTTGAACCACTTTCTAGAACGAAACCCGAAGGACCAGAACGGGTGGTACCTGCTCGGAAAGACCTATCTGCAGATGTCGCAGGATGCGCTGGGAAAGATCAATCAGATCGACCCGAACTCTGTCGTAGCCCATGAAATCACCGGCGAAATTGACGAGAGTATGCATAACTACGAACTGGCTCTGGTGGAATACAAGAAGGCGATTGAGCTTGCGCCGAACCAGCCGGGAATACACTTGCACGTCGCAAATACATACTGGTTAATGACCAACTGGGAGCCGGCTGAAAAGGAGTTTGCCGCAGAGCTGGCCATCGACCCAAACAATTGCAGCGCGAGATGGAAGCTCGCCAACTCCATGCTCGAGCTGAACGAGCCGGCGGACAAGGCGCTGGCTGAACTTAATCAATCCGTGGAACGTTGCCCTAACCTGATGCAGGCCCGGGTAGACCGCGCTCGCGCGCTTGTTCGTCTCGAACGCCAGCAAGAGGCCTTGCCTGATCTAAAGCTGGCGTTGCTCGACAATCCCCGGGAGCCATCGATCCACTTCCTCCTCGCGTCCGTGTACCGTGCCGCAGGAGATCAGGCGCAGGCCGCGGAAGAGACGAAGATCTACGCGCGTCTTCAACGTGAGGCCCGCGAGGCTGTGGCCGCCCAGGCAGCAGATGTGGTGCGGGTGAAGAAGGATGCTCAGTAAAGTAACGGCGCGATTTTACGGGCTATCTCTATGGCTGTTTCTACTGCTGCTGGCCGGGCGTTCGCTGGCGCAGGTCCCGACGCCGGTGCGGATTGCGGACGCGAGTTGTGCGAAATGTCATGCGGAGATCTGTAACAAATATTTGATGACTCCCATGGCGAATGCAAGTGGTGCAGCAAGTGAACGACCGCACCCCTTGAGCACTGTGCAAAGCCGGGCCGGAGTGTCGTACACCATCA
The DNA here is from genome assembly GCF_014203275.1 of Granulicella aggregans. GTDB lineage: Bacteria > Acidobacteriota > Terriglobia > Terriglobales > Acidobacteriaceae > Edaphobacter. Next base: position 314,051 of record NZ_JACHIP010000001.1, on the reverse strand, counting down.
CAAGCGACGTTACGGGAGGCAGGGCGAGCCTTCTCAGCATGACTAGTAAAAGTGAGAGTAAGACTGTTTCATTGGACTACTTTCTTGGCTCAGGACATCTCGGTACAACCTACATCTACGCAGCCAATGGATTTCTCTTCGAGTCTCCTATCGCCTGGTATGCGGCTTCCGGGAACTTTGATATGAAGCCTGGGCTTGCAGGGATGTCACGTGTGGTGCCAGCGCTCCCGTTGCAAAGCGGATGCCTTCGATGTCACATGAGCGAAGTAAGGCGTAGCGATCCTGGAACTCTCAACCGTTACAAGAACTCAGCCTTCCTCCATACCGGTGTAACCTGCGAGGCTTGCCACGGCGATAGCACTGGGCACGTCTCCAGCGGTGGCAAGATCAAGGTAATAAATCCCGCGCGACTGGATGCTGCGAAGCGGGATTCTATCTGCATCAATTGCCATCTGGAGGGCGACGTACTGGTCGAACGCGCTGGCCGCTCAGCCCTCGACTTCGTCCCGGGAGAATCCATCACGGACTTCGCCTCTTACTACGTGTATGGCGGCAAAGCTGCTACAGCCCGCGCGGTAAGCGAGGTCGAACAATTCGCACAGAGTGGTTGCAAGCGGGCCTCGGGAGAGACGATGTCATGCACCAGTTGCCACGATCCGCATTTCACTCCTGACAAGGAACAGCGCGTTGCGTTCTACCGGAGCAAGTGTCTTACCTGCCACAGTAATGCGAAGTTCGCGGAATCGCATCACCCCGAGACTAAGGACTGCACCAGTTGTCACATGAAACAAACCGGCGCGGAAAATATCCCGCATGTTGCCTGGACCGATCATCGAATACTCCGAATCCCGGAGGTGGCCCAGCCTCAGCGCACGCCGGCAACAAAGGAACTCGCCGCAATTTTTCCTGAGGCCGGTACGAAGCGGGATCTGGCGATGGCTTACTACAAGGCAATGCTCGCCGGAGATAAGGCGCTGGAGCCGACGGCCTGGGGGCAGTTGAACGGTGTTCGCAGCGATTTGGCCGGAGATCCCGAAGCGCTTGATGCGTTAGGCGTGATGGCCGCTGCTCGAGGAGACGAACCGTCGGCGGCGGACTTATTCAGAAAAGTCTTATCGATCAATGGGAATGACCTAACAGCCCTGTCCAATCTAGGGACGATCATGGCCAAGGAAGGGAAGTTAGAAGAGGCCCAGAGTCTTCTGAATGCCGCGTTTGCGAGGAACCAGGATATTCCGGGTCTGGCATCGAATGTGGCCAGGGTAGACTGCATGGCGGGGAACTCCGACGCGGCAAAGAAGGTCCTGCAGGAAGCGCTCTTCTATAACCCTGGCCTCGAAAGCTTAGAGTCTCTAAATACTCAAATGTCGCACTGCCCAGCGACGAACGTACGATGATGCGAAGGCTCAAGATGGCAATCAAAGCTCGATCCGTAGCGTTGCTGTTGCTTGCGTCCGCCTGTGCGTCGACGCCGGCGCAGAGCGATCCGCTATCGGAGCCGAGAAGACTCCTGGCGCGCGGCCTTACTAAAGAGGCCGAGACAGCGGTCGACGCCGTGCTTCGGACAGATGCAGGCTCCGTCGAAGGTCACTATCTTCGCGCGGAGATCTTGTTTCGCGAGCAGCGAGCGAAAGAATCTCTCGCGGAGTTCACAGCGGCGGCCAAGGGAAGAAATCCGAACGCCCGTGAGTTTGGGATGATCGCGTCCGATTACGTCCTGATGGAAGACTATTTCGACGCCGACCGCTGGTTCACCGAAGCGACTGTCCACGATCCGGGTGAGGCAAGCTATTGGTACCTTCTCGGTCGAACGAAGTATAAAGAAGGCCAGTACGAAGCCGCCATCGCTTCATTCGAACATGCGTTATCTCTTCGTCCGCGCTATGTGGAAGCAGAGAATAATCGAGGTCTGGCACTCTCCGCTCTCCAGAAGAAAGACTCCGCCATGCAGGCGTTTCAACGAGCGATCGATTGGCAGGGAACTGCCGGAACAGATGCCCAGCCTTACTTCAACCTTGGGACCTTGCTCCTCGAGCAGAACGATCTTGTAAAGGCCGTGGATCTTTTGAAGGAGGCGGTTACTCTGTTCCCCGCCAATCCCAGAATGCACGAGGAACTGGGGAAGGCCTACGTCCAGCAGGGCGATCTCGTCCAGGCTCAACACGAGTTGGAAGTGGCGGTCGCCTTGTCGCCGGAGACCTCGTCACTCCACTTTCGCCTGGCGCAGGTTTATAAGAAGCTATCGAAGCCTGACCTCGCAGAGCGCGAGTTCGCTATCTGCGCAAAGCTCGTAGGCACGCATTCGTCCAGGGAAGCTCCCAATCCTTTTGGCCCGGAGTAAAGAAATGTCCACACAAAGGCTTTGTCACTCCAATGATAGAAAATAGACGATAGACAAAGACGCCCGACAAATAGAGGTCACGTATCGCGATGTCGCGTCCTGCCAAGCTGAAACCGAGACCGTCTCATCCGTTTGTTTTAGAGGCCCTCGCATCCCTGAATCCAGAAGTGCGCAGGATGTTTTCCGGATGGGCCGTCTATGTCGGCAATCACCTCTTCATGATGCTGCTGGATCACGCAAAATATCCGCAGGACAACGGCGTCTGGCTCGTACTTTCTCAAGGAACTGATCCAAAGGACGTGGGTCTTCACCAGGACTTGCCATCTCTTCGCTCTATTCACGGCTTAGGCGGAAAAATCGGTCACTGGCTTCTCCTTCCGGTCGATGATCCCGAGTTCGAGCGAGACGCCCTTCACGCATGTGATCTCATTCTGAGCCACGATCCACGTTTGGGTCGGATTCCGCAGTCGAGACGGTAGTGGATACCAGTTGTAGTCATAGAAACTGGGTACAAGGAGCTGGATATCGCAATTGTTCAAACACAAGTAGACATAGCTTGTACCCTCCTGACGCGTCCCATGGCACCTGATTATTTTCGGGCTGTATGCCGGGACGGCACTCCCGGATCGAAGCTGGGAAGGTGAAATGTGACAACCGTACCCTTGTTCGCTTGGCTTTCGATGGTGAGGGTGCCAAGGTAAAGTTCGGCGATCCATTTGGCTATAGATAGCCCAAGCCCGACACCATCGCGCGTGTCAGAACGAGCCGCGTCTACGCGGTAGAAGCGATCGAAGACCTTAGGCAAGTCGCCAGCCGCGATCCCGATCCCGTCATCCGCTACCTGAAGCCGTGCACCGGCGGTCGTATCGTAACGGACAACGATGTTGCCGCCGGCGCCGGTGAACTTGATGGCGTTGTCCAGCAAGATGGTAAGCAGGCGGCGAAGATGAAACGCGTTCATGCGTAGGACCGGACCTACATCTTCCGCGATCTCCCAATGGAGATTTTGTTGTTTGTCTCTCGCTAGAGGCTCAAATCTCGCACATACTTCCTGGATCGCGGGTTCCACATCGCATTCGTCCGCTTCAACGAAGACGTAGTCGGCGTCGGCACGGGCGAGGGTAAGCAGGTTATCGAGCAGGTCACTTGTGCTGCGGGTCTCGTCGACGATCTCAAGCAGGGCCTCGCGGGTCTCCCCGTCGAGACCAGGATTCGCGAGACTGTACTCGGCGGTCGTTCGAATGTAGGCGATGGGGCTGCGGAGCTCGTGTGAGGCATCGGCGGTGAACTGCGTAATCCTCGAAAGCGTGGTCTGAATTCTCGCCAGAAGACTATTCCACTCAATGGCGAGCTGACGCAGTTCATCGTTGGCCGCTGGCACCGGCAGCCGGCGGGAGAGGTCGCTGGTCGAGATGTTTTGTGCCTCGGTGATCAGGCTGTTGATGGGTCGCAGAGCGCGCCGGCCTAGCCAGTAACCGCCAACACCTGACACAAGAAGAATCACGGGGATCATCTTGCACAAAGCAGAGGTAAAGGTGTCGAGAAGTATCTTGTCTTCAAGCATGGTCGAGGAGGCTCCTAAATAAGCCGGTGCACCGCCATAGGCCACTGGGTGGCACAGCTGGCGATATTCGTCTTTCCCTACCCGGATGGTATGCATGTACGGCAAGGCGCACGGCGTCGATCCAAGAACTTCTGTCGCAGGAGAAGCTGCCATCGGAAAGAGCAGCTTTCCGTCCTTGTTGAAGATCTGAATCAGCTGGCCTTCGGGCAGAATTCCTACCAGTTCGTCGAGCCGGAGATTCAGCATATCGATGCGCTGATCCGGTAGAGAGCTCAACAGCGCTTCTACCCGCGAGGCGCGCATGCCCAGTGTGCGATCTTTCCATGCAAGCAAGCTGCCGGCCAGAACGAACCACATCACCGCGCCGAAGATCATAAGTCCCAGGCATAAGATTGCGGCATACCAGGTAGTGAGCCGCAGGCTGATTGAGAAGCTCCGGGTCAGGGGCTCACCGTCTTCAGCATGTACCCGACCCCGCGCACGGTATGGAGAGATGCCGTCGGTTGATCGGAGTGGATCTTGGCTCGCAGGGATCCCATGAAGACGTAGAGAGTGCTTTCACTGAAGTTTGAGTCCATCCTCCAACCTATCTCTGCGAGAGTATCTTTGGGCACGACGTGGCCAGCACGCTGCATCAGGACTTCGAGCAAGGCGAACTCCGTCGGGGTCAGAGAGATTGACTGATCTCCAACCGCGACGCTGCGCGTATCGCTGCGAAGTTCGAGGTTCCCTATGCGGAGGTTCCTGGGATGAAGATCGGGTGCTCGCCGGGTGAGCGCTCTCAACCGGGCCAATAGGACGCTCAAGTCGAACGGCTTCGTGAGGTAGTCATCTGCTCCGAGATCGAGGCCTCGAACAATATCTTCATTGCTGTCACGGGCAGTCAGCATGATGACCGGTACCTTGTTGTCATCGCGGCGAAGATGTTCCAGCACGGTGTAGCCATTCATCCTGGGAAGCAGTACATCAAGGATCATGGCATCGAGACGGTAGTCGGTGGCGAGATTGAGAGCAGCTTCCCCGTCGTGAGCGACGACGGTCGAATAGCCCGCGCGTTCGACTGCGCGTTGCAGCAGATTCGCCATCCGCACTTTGTCTTCAACAATCAGGACGCGCATTCCCGAAGCGTATGGGTGGACTGTGAATATCGGGTTACAGGGGCGAATCTTTAGATTGCCTTTAGACAGCTCGCCTACTCTCCAGTTATCGAAAGACTTCCAGAGATGGGTCTCGTGTTAAGAGCGACGCCATCTTTCCTTCTACCCGCAAGGGTAACCAGCTTCAAGCTGCATCGATCAGGAGTTCGAATCGTGAACGCTCGCCGTAGGCTTTTGTCTTTCTCATTCTTCCTTGTCGCTCTGATGACTCTTCCTCTGCACGCGCAGCTTGATCGGGCGACCTTGAAGGGCACCGTGACCGATTCGACGGGAGCGGCTGTTCCCGGGGCCGAGGTGCAGGTGCTTATTCCAGCCACGGGGTTCACCCGGGCAGTGCATACCAGCGCCGCCGGGGAGTATGTGCTCCCTGGGCTGCCGCTTGGCCAATGCACGATCACAGCGACTGGTAGCGGTTTCGCTGCGAAGAAGATCGACAAGGTCGCCCTTACGGTGGGCGACACCCGTACCGTGGATGTGCAGCTGGGGGTCGCCTCCGAACAGAGTGTCAGCGTCTCGGCTTCGACCGCCACGCTTGACGAGGAGAGCGCGGCAACGGGCGGGGTCATCGGGCACGAGCAGGTGCAGAACCTCCCCATCAACGGACGCAACTGGGCGGGGCTAATGATTCTTGCTCCCGGAGCGATCAACACCGGTAGCGGAAACCAGACCAGCATTCGCTTCGCGGGCCACGGACTGGACGACAACAAGATCATGTTCGATGGTGTGGATGCGACCGGAATTCTGCGGCAGTCGGAGAAATCCGATCTGCGTATCCAGATCTCTTCCGAGTCGATCGCCGAGTTCCGTGTAAACTCAGCGCTCTATTCGGCGGAGTTCGGTGGAACCGGTGGCGGCCAGGGCGATGTCGTCTCACGCACCGGCTCGAATCAATTTCACGGTAGCGTCTACGAGTTTCTGCGCAACGACAGACTGAATGCGCGTGCCTTGTTCTCCACCCGCCAGTTACCGCTTCGCCTCAACCAGTTCGGCGGCAGCTTCGGCGGTCCAATTGTGAAGGACCACACCTTCTTCTTTCTCAACTACGAAGGTCTGCGCCAGCGCGTGAGCACGCCACTAACCGGCTTCGTTCCGAGCCCCGCGTTCCTCCAGCAGACAATCCAGAGCACACCCGCAATTGCCCCGCTCCTCAAGGCTTATCCCACCGGCCAGACGCAGAGCACGACCAATGCAAACGTCTATAACTGGACCGGCTCCGGCAATCTGACCCAGAGCGAAGACTTCGGTCTCTTTCGACTCGACCAGCAGTTCAGCCCTAAGACCTCTGCCTTCGTTCGAGTGAACTTCGACCAGGGGCGTGTTGTCGCTCCGAACGGCGATGGCACAGGGACTCTTCTCGACTCCATCAGTACGCAGAACAGCCCTAAGAACGGCGTGGTCTCGGTGCAGCACACGTTCTTCCCGACGCTCTTGAGCGACGCAAAGATCTCCGTGAATCGCACTCCTTACACGACGCAGAATGTTGGTCCGACGACGACACAACTGGCGGTCACGGGCTTCACCACACTCCACGACAACCTCTACCAGATACAGAATTCGACTGCCTACTCGTTCGGCGATACGACCTCCTGGTCGTTCGGGCGCAGCAGCCTTTCGTTCGGCGGGGGATTGCGGCGGGTCGAGATCAATCTCGGCAATTCTGCCGAAACACAGTTCTCCTACACAAGCATTGCGAAGTTCGCTGCGAATGCAATGGACGCCGCGAACGTATTAGCGGCAGTTCCAACCGAGGGCGTACGGAAGACGGAGTACAACCTCTTCGTGCAGGACCAGTACAAGCTGCGGCCAAACATTACGCTCAGCCTTGGCCTGCGGTACGACTACTTCGGAGTCTTCAACGAGGTGCATGGCCGCGACTTGCCCTTCGATCCGCTTACCTGCGGAGGTTTCTGCACGTCGGGCAGCTCCTTCTATAACTCTGACCCCAAGGACATCGGGCCTCGGGTCGCGGCCACCTGGGCCCCTGCGTTCCTGCATGATCGGACAGTTCTGCGTGGAGGCTATGGTCTTTACTTCGGTGAAGGACAACTGGGCGACCTGACAGGACCGTTGAATAACCTGACCTCTCGTCTTGCTCTAACCAGTGCACAGATTCCGGGATTGAGCTATCCGGTCAATCCGTTCCTGGCACTCGGGGCGACGATCGCGAGTGCTCCGCGTGGCCTCTATCGCGGCCGCGTCAATGAGCAGATCAACCAGTGGGGATTCTCCGTGCAACAGAAGATGCCCTTCCAGATCCTCACAGATATCGGCTACATCGGGAGCCATGGAGCGCACCTGCCTTCTCGCACTTACCTCAACGTTCTCGATCCGGTGACGAAGACACGTCCGCTGCCAGCGTTCGGCCAGGTCGACTTCAAGAAGATGGGCAACAACGCGAACTTTGCCGGTCTGACCGCCGCTCTCAGCCGGCAGTTCTCCTCTGGCCTATACTTCGCGGCCACCTATCTTTGGTCGCACTCTACCAACGACGGATCGACCGGCGGAGGCGAGCAGGACTATCCAGAGAACGTCGCCTGCCGCATCTGCGAACGCGCGAGCAGTGATCAGGACATCCGCTCCAACTTCACGGCAAGCGCTATCTATGAACTGCCCTTCGGTCACGGTCGCACCTATCTCAACCACGGAGTTGCAAGCCAGGTGTTGGGTGGATGGCAGTTGAGCGGAATTGGTCTGGCCCGCACAGGCCTGCCGCTTAACGTAACTATCTCGCGCAGCGCCGCTTCCATTCCCGATGGAAACTCGACCTCGCCGCAGAGACCAAACCTTGTCCCCGGCGTCTCCCTCCTTCCGGCTCAAGGCCGCTCTCCGCAGCATTGGATCAACGCTGCCGCTTTCACAGCACCTGCCGCAGGCACTTTCGGCAATGCACCAAGAAATCTGCTGCGCGCGCCGGGCACATGGCAGATCGACACGTCGCTTGAGAAGAACCTCTTTACCGGCGATCGTTTTGCGTTCAAGTTTCGTGCTGACGGCTTCAACATCTTCAACCACGCAGAATACGGGCTGCCGGCCACCAACGTCTCTGCGTCGAACTTCGGCCAGATTACGACGCAGCTGACGCCAGGTGCCACAGGAACCGGCACGCAGCGTGTGTTTCAGCTCAGCGTCCGCCTCAGCTATTAGTCATCCGATAAAACCTTATCCGCACGTCGACACCAAGGAGAACCTCTGTTCATGACTTCGCTTTCCCGCCGCCGTTTCGTACAACTCGCATCCGCTGTCAGCCTTATGCCCGGCCTCTCCTTCGCTGAAGGCAAACGAAAGAACCTTTACGCTGTGAACGTCTGTGGCCGTTGGGGATTCATCAATCAGGAAGGACAGATGAAGCTCCCGGCCAGGTATGACGCCGTCTTCGGCTTCGCCAGCGATCTCGCTGCTGTGCGCGTCGAAAACCGCTGGGGCTACATCGATCGGAAGGGCAAGGTGGTCGTCACCCCGCGCTTCGACGAGGCCCGTAACTTCCACTCCGGGATCAGCCCAGTCCGCAAGGGCAGTGAGTGGGGCTTCATCCGTCCCGATGGGAAGTATGCCTTTCCTGCCCGCTTCGAACTCGCACGCAGCTTTCAGGATGATCGGGCGCGCGTCACGCTGCACGGTAAATGGGGATATATCGATGCCAACGGCGAAATGGCGATTGCGCCGAAGTACGATGGCGCGAACGGATACAACGAAGGCGTCGCCCCGGTGAAGCTTGGCGGCAAGTGGGGTTACATCGACAAGAAGGGCGAGACAGTGATCCCGTTCGAGCATGACCTCGCCGCCAGCTTCAACTCCGGTCTTGCGGCCTTCGCTGCCGGTCCTAAGTGGGGCTTTCTGCGCAAGGACGGTTCGGTCGCACTGGAACCCACCTGGGAGAAGACCGGCGAGTTCAGCGAAGGCGTTTGCCCCGTCAGGATGGATGGCAAGTGGGGGCTCATCGACCCGGCAGGCAAGGTGATCATGCCGCCAAAGTACGACGAGATGGATTCCTTTACAGATGGCCTGGTCGCAGCGAAGCAGGGGACGCAGTCGATCTACCTCGACCACAGCGCAAAGACAGTGTGGCAGCAGAAGATGGATTGCCCTTCAGGCAGTTCGTCAGGAGACTACAAGAAGCCTTCTTAATGGGTCTGCAATACCGGTTCTCGATAATGAAACCGGTATTGCAATCCATAGGGAGGGCGTCCGATGCCCACACGCCGGAGATTTCTTGTCACGGCCGCGATGGCATCGGCCGCGCAGTGTGGCATCGCTCGTGCCTCGAATCGACCTGCTCCCCTCTATCCCGTTGAGATCTGCGGCAAGTGGGGTTACATGAACAGCATGGGCCGAGTGCTGATCAAGCCGCAGTTCGATGAGGCCTGGACCTTCTCCGAGGATCTTGCGGCGATTCGGATCGGACATCTGTGGGGCTATGTCGCGAGAGACGGCGGCGTCGCGATTCGGCCCCAGTTCGAGGAGGCGCGTAACTTTTGCTACGGCCTTAGCCCGGTTCGATCGGGAGAGAAGTGGGGCTTTATCCGCAAAGATGCGACGTTCAGCATTCCACCTCAATTTGAGGTGGCGCGGAGCTTTCAGGATGAGCGTGCCCGCGTACGCCTCAACAGGCTATGGGGGTACATTCGGACAGATGGATCGTTCGCTATCGAACCACGCTATCTGGGTGCCGAAGGTTACGGTGAAGGACTCGCCCCTGTCCAGAAGGGCGGTTCATGGGGATACATCGACAAGGCTGGGAAGATCGTCATCCCTATGCAGTTTTCCCTGGCTGAGACCTTCCATGAGAAATCCGGGGCCGTGAAGATTGGAAGTCTCTGGGGCTTTATCGCCAGGAATGGCCAACTTATCATCCCTTGCACATTCGAAGAGGCCGGAGCGTTTGCGGATGGCCTCTGTCCTGTTCGCCCGCATGCAACCTGGGGCTTCATCGACAAGTCTGCTCAGTTTGTTATCCCCCCTCACTTCGACCGGGCAGACCGTTTTGTGGACGGCCTCGCGCTGACCCGATACCAACAGAGCGATCAATATATCGACCGGCAAGGGCGTACCGTGTTGTTAGACAAGTCACACTTTAGCCTCAACGGATAGCATCAGCGCGGACCACGAAAGTACTGCCAAGACCCAAAGTCTCTCCGAGACGTCGACGTACTGCGAGCTCATGGCACTGTGCGGGGCTGGCACGTCAGGAATCGGATCTCGGTCTTTCGGAAGACCGATCGGAGGCCTTGCTCGCATTTCTCTCGCCAAATAGCTACCGGTTCAACTTGTCCGAAAGCCATTGCAGAATCGCACCGTCGTTCATCGCTCGTTCGCGATATTCGATCTCGGTTGCGTATTCAACCTGGAATAAGCCTCGCGCGGCATCGCGCATTTTAGCAACCGCAGCAGGAGGATTCGACGGATTGGGCGTGACGAGTTGAAGGCGGACCCGCGAGGCTGCGAGATGAGGAAGGGTAGTCAGCGGGTCAAGATTCGAGAGAGCTTGAAGCGCGTTGGGCTGGATCAATTCAGTGCGCTGAAACTCGGGAACGATGGGGGACGCGGCGAACCAGTCAGGCCAATCGCCCCATGCATCGAGAACGTCGATCGCCCTAAGACGCGGGTCGACAGAAGCGGCGAGTAAAGCGATGGTACCTCCAGAACCTTGGCCAAACATTCCAATGCGAGTGGAGTCGATATCATGCCGGGTTGCGAGATAGTTCAAGATCTTCTGTACGTCGTGCACGGATGTTGTGAGTGATTCAGGCAGCTCGCTGACGAACCATCGCTTCCACGGACGATTCCGGTAACGCTCACCCGTGAGCGCCGAGACAAAACCGACAGCCACCAATCCGCGCTGCGTAACGCCGCGGCACCAGGCATCGCTGTAGAAACGATCGCTGCTGGAAGGCCAGCTATAGAGGTAAAGAATTGCTGGAAGAGGCTTCGCCGAGCCATCTTTCGCGGGAAGATCGGGCTTGACGATGAAGAGATCGATTGGGTCACCGGATCGCCACTGTACCCGGACCAACTCACGGGTATATCCAGTGCCCTGGGTTACGCCGCCAGAGATTGGGTTGGTAGCCGGAAAGGAGATGCCCCTAATTGAAAGTTGATCGAGCGGTTCGGCCACGCCAGCATACTCCGGCGGGAGCGCGACCGCTTGCGCGGAGCCGCGCTTTGTAAAGAGAACCGCCGGCAACGCGATCACAACGAGGAGCAGGATACGAAGAGGAGACGTCATAAGAGTCAAAGTAGATGGGGTCGAAGTTGCTAGCCAGGGAAGAGAGGCCGGGATTTCTCCCGGCCCTCTGCCTGCACGCTTGCGTTGTTGTGACTAGGGTAGCTGCGGAAGAGTCGAGCTCTGACCTTCGTACTGGTTGGTGTAGTTGTTGGTGGTAACACTTGGCTGAACGCCGCTGGCAGGATTGAAGTACACAACTGCTCCGCCGACATCGCCACCGGCCTCAGTGGTCCCACCGAGCGCGTAGGTCTTCAAGGTACGCGTGCCGCCGATGGTGCAGGTGACATTCGAGCCCAACGGGCCGTCGGTCGGTGTGGTTGTGATGCCTGTGAGGGAGAAGTGAGCGCGGTAGATGCCCAGGCCGGGATCGTCCTTGGCAGAGGTGGTGCCGCATTGCGGGGTGAAGGGAACAAAGTCAGGCAGGACGGTGTCTGCTACGGTCTCAGCCTTGTTGACGATCGCCTGGACGTTAGCCTGGTCGGTGGAGTCGGTGATGACCCGATAGGTTGACCAGGAGCGGTAGGTGCCATTGCGCAGGTTGGGGAAGGTGGACTTGGGGGACGCGTTCGGGCAGCTGAACGTGGTTGAGGTCCCACAGACCGGGATCGCTCCGGTGCTGTAGGTGGCCTGGATCGGATCGACGCCATCGAGGGTCAAGTACTTGACGTTGACGGCGTTTCCACCGGTCTTGGTGTTCAGCGCCTCATAAGAGAAGAAGGCGTAGCCGATGGAGTCGGCGACCGTGTTTACCTGGCTTACAACCTGACCCGTGCCGATGGCACGGATGCGCGTTCCAGCAACGCCGCCAACCGTGGTGCAAGCCTTGTTCAGGCCGTTGTTACCGGCAACCGCGGGATTGACGCCCTTCTCCTGAGAGGTGGTGCCGCCGCTGGTTGTGGTGCGGAAACGGAAGTCGGTGAACTCCGTCGTGTTCATAGTGCCGGATAGCGGTTCACGCAGCAGAACCGTGACCGGAACGGAGGCGGCGCCACCAACCACGCTGGCGTCGCACTCATCACCACCGAAGAGGGTCAGAGCTTTGTTGGTGGTCTTGACGGCGACGTTGGCCACCGATGCATTTCCGAGATGTCCCGTCGCGGTGTTGCTCTTGTTGGCGATGAAGACAATCGGAGCTGCGCCGATGGGAAGGGTGATGGGGGTGGGAGCGGTCTGTGACGACTTGATGGGATCAGTGCCACCGAGCGCGAAGAGCACCGGCGTAGCTGTTGAGGTGCTTCCCGAGACGCCACTCTTGATCGGGGTTCCGATGCCAGCCACCGTTCCAGCGTAGCCGAGACCGCTATAGTCGGTGGTGTTAAGCGCCGCCAGGGAGCGCTTGGTTGCGAACAGTGCGTCCTCGGGGCGGATGTCGGTGTTGGCGGCGGTGATACGCGGTCCGGCATGCAAGAGGGTTGTCACCAGCGCGGGGAGAACGGTGTCGGCGGAAGCGTCATCCCATACGGGAAGGGCATTGCCGGCAGCTGGCGCGGGCGTGGGGAACGAGAGAATAGCGAGGGCTTCGAAGGCGCGGACACCGACGGTTGAGTCGACGCTGATGTAGGCCCAGACGTTTCCGGTGGTCTCGCTCCAGACGACCCAGATGTTTCCGCCCTCATCCGCGATGCTGGTGGAGCGAGCGTCATGGATCTTGGCGACGCTGTTGACGGTATAGTGCTTGGCGCTGCCATCAAGCTTGGCAAGCTGATAGGCGGCTTCGGCGAAGACGCCGTACTGCGCGGACGATCCCGCTTCCAGAACCTTCAACTGATAGGTCGAAGCGGCGTGCGCGGTTCCGGTAAACGATAGAGCGGCCCCAGCGAGGCAGCCCATGGCAAGTGATTTGAACATCTTCATGCGAACAACTCCTTCAAAGCGTTTTTTAGCGCACCTTACGAAAGACGCAAGGAGGCCGTCAGATTTTCGCGCGGTCTTACATCGCGCAGGTGGGGGCGGCACCCGGAAATGATGGGTGGAAGCGGTACAGCTTTTCGAAAGACAAAGTCGATCTATTTCAGCAACGTTCCAAGGACGGTGACTGCCGGCCCAGTGATTAGGGAGGGCCCGCTTAGCTGACATTGCGTTCAATGCCAGCCACTGGAACCATGCGCTTCTTTCTGCGCCCGAAAGTTAAGGAGGGATAAATACTGAATAAATTACCAACCAAATAAAGCTCGATGAATTGTTTGTTGCGCTACTCCGAATCCACAGGATTGCGGACCCATCTGTTACAGATAACGAAAATATCCGCCGATCCCGCACCTTCGAAATTATTCAAAGGTTGTCACCATAAACTGCCGCAATTGACCTATATCTCTCTTGAACAAATGTTTTCGTCGTGAGGATCAAGTGCTGCCTAACAAGACGCACCCGATAACAAGTCAGATAACTCCGGAAGAGGTCTATACCTCTCGATTTGATTGGCTCATGCGATGGGCCCTGCATTTTTGCGAAAACGATCGGCAAGCCGCCGAAGATCTGGTACAGGACACATTTACTCAAATGCTCTCTTCGTGGGATCGAATTAGAAATCTCGAGCAGCCGGAGCAATTTCTTTATAGCTGCTTGCGTTACGGATTTCTTCGCCAGCGAAGGCTGAGCCGCCGCATCGTCCTCGAAGGGCTTACCGCGGTGGACTTCGAATCGGTAGTCGTGAGCGCACGAGAGACGCGCGGACATGAAGTCGAGTGGCAGAATGACCTGCGTTGTGTCGTCGCTTTCCTGTGCTGGAGAAAAGAGACTGTACGGTCCGCCAGCCTGCTGATCCTCCGCTTCTTTCATGGGTTCTTTCCTGCGGAGATCGCACAGATTGCGATTCTTCCGAGGACAGCCGTCTATGACGCAATTGACTACGCGCGCCAGGAGACGAAGTCCTACCTGAAGGACCCTGGAAAGCTTCTGGAAATGCATCGTGGAGCCCCGCCAGTATTGCAGCCCAGCACCTTGCTACCGGACGACCAATTCGCTGAAGACCTGATGCAAGGAATCTTCGATTCATGCCGCAGTAAATGCAAATCGCAGCGTGAATTACTCGAACGCTACCGGCAGGGTGCCGGCGTACCTATCGATCATCATCTTCTGGCGCATCTGGCAAGTTGCCGGAGATGTCTCGACGTGTTGATCGAGAAGTTCGAGCTTCCGCCACGGGGTACGCGGTCGCTCGACGATTCACTGGCATCGGCCCCGCGGGCCACCCGGCCCGGACCCCGCCAGGTTGTTGCCGAGGCGGTTCATCAGCAGTCTCTGAAGATGGCGCGCCTGCGTTGCGAGGAGGCGTTACAGCACCGGCCGCATGGGTTGGTGCTGTTCGTGGATGGCCGTGCCATCGCATCGCGCGACGTTCGGTCGGACGTGAACGAGCTCCTGGTCGAGTTGCCCGAAGAGACTGCCCCCGAGTTCCTGGAGGTCGTCAGCGAGCAGGGACTCATTCTCCTCAGCACCTGGGTAGGAGCGGGCGGTGGCGAGCAGAGCTTCAGCGCCACCTTCCCGGATGAGCGCTCGATGGAGATCGACTTGCGGATCGACGATGCGGGATGCGAAGTGCACCTTCGTTATGTTGATCCCGTGCTCGGAGCCCGGATGAGCCGGATGGATGAGGGAAGCTTCGCCCCGAAACCACAGTGTAAATCGGGCTGGCTAAGCGATTTTTTTCTTCACCTGCGAGCGTTAGCGGGTTCGGTCAGCCTGCCCGTCTTCGCCACCGTGGCGGCGACTCTGCTCGCCTGCGTTCTCGTTGGGCTCCGCCCTGCGACGAGTCGTATGACCAACGACCTGCCCAGCGCTCAGACCGTTCTGGAGCACTCCATTGCGGCGACTGAGGGTAATGGAGTCGAGCAGCAGACGATCCGGATTCGATTGGCTGGTGCGGGGACAGTCGTTACGCTGCACCGCGACCGCTCGCATAAGCACACTCCCATGCGGCAAGCAGTTCCGGAGATGCCTTTGGCTGTCGATACGAAGCTGGCAGAGGCGGGTATGACCTGGTCGGATCCGCTGTCCGCGGGTGTCTTTGAAGGTTGGCGAGCCAAGCAGGTTCACCCTGTTGATTCGATCTCCGAACAAGACGGGGTCGTTACCGTGGCGACGAAGCTCTCTTCAGGCGCGGTACGCAGCTCGGCGCTGAGCGTTCGCGAGTCCGATTGGCACCCCATCGCACGCGTAACGCACTTCGCCAATGGCGAAATAGTAGAGGTCGCGGAACTTGAAGACGTTGTCCTTCCATGGCAGCAGAGCTCGATCCAGTGGTTCGAGTCTGATGCTCGGCCAACTATCCGCATACCCGCGAACCTCGGAAAGAAGCTGGACACTGCTCCATCTGCCAGCGAGCTTGCGGCAACGGAGCTAAGTGCGAGGCTGGCGCTCGCTCGCAGCGGAAGTGATTTGAACGAGCGGCTTTCTATCACTCGAGGAGAGAAGACGGTAACCGTCGAGGGACTGATTGCGGACCCCGCTCGCCGCAACGAACTGCGGGTAATTTTGGCTGACTTGCCACACCTGAGTGTCCACCTCCGCACTTTCGAGGAAGCCGAAGCGAAGGAGGGCAAGACCCGCAAAACGACAGAAGAGCACTTCGCTGTATCGGTCGCCACTGGAACGATCTCCGGCTTCGATCAGTGGATGCTTAGCCAGCACTACGCGACAGACGATGTCACACGGCTGCATGCCGTGTTATTCGACGCGGTCAGCGCGCTACGGCAGGGGCAGAGCTCTCTTGCGCAGATTGACGGAGACGGCCGGACCAATTCACTGAGCCCGGAGGCAGAGCAAGACTACGAGGAGCTATGGCGCATCTATGTGGAACGAATTGCGAGGGCCAGCCGGTCTGAGGCCAAGCTTCTAAACGAGCTGCACGTCTCTACACGGACCGAGGCCACTTCTTCATCTTCGCTAAGCGATGAGGTGCAGCAGAATGCAGCGATCTGCCTCCGTCTGCTCTCGGGTGCCGCCAGCCAGCAGGACGATGCGCCTGCTCTCCTGCAACAACTGGCCCGTGTACAGCCGGGGCTAGAGGCGCAGGTGCAATCTTCCATGAACATCAAAAACGGTGCTTCATCGACCGCGCTGAACGCGAACGCCGCTCGCCGTCCGTAACCGAACTCCGAAGGTGCGCCTTCAACGAAGAGCAATGAGGCCAAGACCGATGATGAAGCGATGGATTCAGATGTTGAGCTGTGGGCTGATGCTGCTGCTCGCCGT
This sequence comes from Granulicella aggregans, assembly GCF_014203275.1. Lineage (GTDB taxonomy): Bacteria > Acidobacteriota > Terriglobia > Terriglobales > Acidobacteriaceae > Edaphobacter. The sequence continues at coordinate 297,573 of NZ_JACHIP010000001.1, read as the reverse complement.
GGCAGCGAACGCACAGACAGCCCGGTTCAGCGGACAGATCTCCGATGCCCAGGGAGCGGTCATCACAGGCGCTCAGATTCAGGTGCTGAACCTGGATACGGGCACGATATTATCCGCACGATCGGACGGAGAGGGTCACTTCACCGTGCCGTTCCTTGCGGCCGGGCACTATCGCGTGGATGTAGTGAAGGACGGCTTCAGTTCCGTCAGCAGCGCGGATATCACGCTCGGCGTCGGGCAGGTCTTTGTGTACGACGCGCAACTTCAGGTTGGCAACCTCAAGACAGACGTCAGTGTCGAGGCAAGCGCTATTACGCAGGTCGAGACCCAGAACGCCGAGATTGCCGGGACGATCACGGGACGCGAAGTGACGAGCATTGGCTTGAACGGTCGCAACTTCGTCCAGTTCATCGATCTTGTGCCGGGAGTGTCGAACCAGACGCAACAGGACGAGGCCAAGGTGGGCCAAGCCGGGAGCGTCGCCTACTCGGTGAACGGCGGACGCACGGAGTACAACAGCTTCTCCATCGATGGCTCTGAAACCTTGAATACCGGCATCAATAAGGACCACAGCACGCTGATCGTGACGCCGAGCATCGATGCCATCCAGGAGATCAAGGTACTCACTTCGAACTATGGGGCGCAGTACCCGAGCACGGGCAGCGGAACCACGATCGTCACGACGAAGTCGGGCACCGATAAGCTGCACGGAAATCTATTCGAGTTTCTTCGCAATGAAGCGTTCAACGCCAAGGGCTACTTCGATGTAACCAAGGGCGCGCCACTGTATCGCCGCAACGACTTCGGTGGCACAATCGGCGGACCGATCGTGATTCCGAAGGTCTACGATGGCCGCGGAAAGACACACTTCTTCTTCTCGGAAGAGGCCCGTACCGAAAAGTCTCCGACCCCATATCGCCAGGCCGTGCCTTCTTATGCAGAACGCTTGGGGGACTTCAGCGACGTCTGTCCCGCGGGATACAACGACACCAGCGTTACGGTCGACAAGAGCAAATATCCGGACTGCCCTGTTGTGGGCGCGGGATTCAACGGCGCAGCCATCGGGCAGATCAATCGCAATGCGCAAGCGATTCTGAACACGGGTATTATTCCGGCGCCGAACGCGACCTCCGGCTGCAACTCGACCGTCGGTTCCTGCTACAACGTGGATGTCTCGCTGCCCACTTACTATCGCGAAGAGCTCTTTCGCTTCGATCACGCGATCAACTCGAAGGTGCAGGCGAGCTTTCGCTACATACACGACGAATGGGACGAGACGACTCCGGTGCCTCCGTACTCGTTCCTACAAAATAGCTTTCCGACCATACAAAGTCGGTATTACGGACCTGGCCTCAGCATGGCGGCGCGAGTGACCGCGTCGCTGACTCCGACTCTGCTGAACGAGTTTGTGGTGAGCTTTACCAACTCGCGCATCAAGCTCTCGAACGTGCACGGAGCGAACGTATCTATCCAACGGCCAGCCGCACTCGATGCGCCCTGCGCGGTGGACCCGAACTTTGACAGCGGCCAGACGGCAGCCGTGCTGATCCAGTGCCCGGCGACGACCATCTTCGCGAATGGCAGCAAGGGGCTGGACGGTGTGGCGAAGCTGCCGGGTATCTCCATCTCAGGCAACAACGCGGAATACGGCGGCCTGGGATTCAATGCGGACCCGGCCTATCTTCCGTGGACCCATACCAATCCCGTCTACAGCTTCGCGGACAACATCACCAAGGTGCTCGGCAAGCACAGCCTGCAGTTCGGCGCGCAGTGGGTCATCTATCAGCGCAACCAGGACAACACGCCCATCGGCGCGGCAACCGGAGAGACGCAGGGGATCTATACCTTCAACAACGTAAAGTATGGCCTAACGGGAAACTCCTTCGCGGACTTCCTCTACAACCGGCCGCAGCAGAACATTCCGTTGCCGGGCGATCCCGGCTTCAACGCCGCCGGGGAATCGTCGGGCGGGGTCTTCAGCTTCCAACAAGACAGCGGCCAGACGAGATACCGTGAGCGCTACCAGATCATCGAGCCGTATCTGCAGGATGACTTCAAGGTCTCTTCAAGGCTGACGATCAACGCCGGCCTGCGTGTGAGTCTCTTCGGAAACTTCCATACCGCGAACGACAACGTCTACAACTGGAATCAGAAGTACTTCAGCAACACGGTCGCCGCGAGCCTGCAGGTAAATCCTCTTACCGGCGAACTGGTCGACAAGTCCACCGGGATTTCGTTTGCCCTCAATCCCGCGAATCCACAGAGCGGCCTTGATCCCCGGGTATTCAACGGATTGTCGCGTTGCGGCACGGGCGGTGTTCCGGGAAGCTGCGCTTCAAGCCACTGGTTCAATCCATCGCCTCGCATTGGTTTCGCGTGGGACGTGTTTGGCCAGGGCAAGACTTCGTTGCGGGGCGGCTATGGCGTCTTCTTCGAGCACGGGACGGCGGATGAAGCCAACACCGGATCGCTCGAGGGCAGCTCTCCGATCGTGCTGGATATGACCGCGTTGAACGTCGGCAGCTGGAGCAACGCCGGACGCAACGTGGCCTATCCCCTCAACGTCACTGCGATTCCATTCAAGCAGATCTGGCCTTATGTGCAGCAGTGGAGCGTGAGCGTGCAACAGGAGCTGCCGAAGGGCACACTGGCGAGTCTCGCTTACGTCGGAAGCAAGGGCACGCACCTTGCCCTGGAGCGGCAGTTGAATCAATTGCAGCCAATCAGCGCTGGCCAAAATCCGTTCGGCGCGGGGCAGCCGCTGGTCCGCAGCGGATACAACGCATTCGCGCCAACGACTCCCATCGGAGACTGCTCTTACACCGGCAGCGGCGACAGCTTGTCCTTCGTCACCACCAACGGCACTGTGGTGGGGGCGTCCGATGCCGCCTTCCCCAACATGCAGGCGGCGTGCTTTGGGACGGGATCGAATAACGGAACGGGATTCGCCGCGAACCCCGTCGCGGTGCAGCCTAATGCGCTGCGCAAGTTCGCACCGGGGCTGGGCGAGATCTACTCGCTCGAGGACATTGCAAACTCTAACTATGGTGCACTTCAGGCGACGGCCCGGCGCACAGCGGCGAACCTGACGCTCGGCGTGGCTTATACCTATAGCCATTCGTTCGACAATGCCTCGGACCGCTCGGATGCGACCTTCGTCAACTCCTACGATGTGCGCGCCAATCGTGCGAGCTCGAACTTCGACCAGCGCCATCTGCTGCACGTGAGCTACGTCTACCAGGTGCCTCTGCTTGCCATGTGGCAGCACTTCGTCAGCAACATCAATGCTGATCCCGATCCCGAAGATGCTACCGTGCCGGACCGTCCACCATCGGCCTATGCCAACAGCGCCGTGGCGAAGCAGATCCTGAACGGTTGGGAGCTCTCCGGCATAACGCTCTTTGAGACCGGCATTCCGTTCACGGTCATCAACAACGGCAGTCCCGCAGGAATCTCAACGCTGGATAACGCCGGCGTCGCAAACGGCCAGGGCGCGGGCTCTTACCCGGACTTGATTGGCAATCCTTATGGCCGCAGGCCAACGGGGGGGACCAACGCGCAGAGTGTCGGCCCGCTGCTGTTGAATCCCGGCGCCTTCGCTGCGCCGCGAGGCCTGAGCTTTGGCAACGCGGGACGCAACTCGTTGCGAAATCCGCGACGCACCAACTCGGATGTTTCGCTGGTGAAGAACTTCGCAATCAGTGAACGCTACAGCCTGCAGTTCCGCAGCGAAGCGTTCAACGTCTTCAACCAGACCCAGTTTCGCATTTACGATCCGCTGCTCGGCAACCAGGCGCAGAACACGCTTAGCTGCTTCGGACCCTACGCGACAGGCTACTCCGGTGCCGGCGGTGACGGCACAAGCTGCCTCACCGGAAGTTCGTTCCTGCATCCCGTCGATGCGCACCGGCCCCGCACGCTTCAACTCGCGCTGAAGCTGGCGTTCTGAGGACCTTTATGCAGACAACTTTTCGTGGTTCACGATGGATCGCCCTGGCTGTCACCTCAGGATTCTTGGGGTGCGGCACAGGAGCGCCCGACAACTCGGCGAACCTATCGCCATTGCCACCGGTCATAACACCGGCGAGTACGACGACTTATGCCGGGGTCGACAATCCCGGTTATTACTCCGTCATCCTGGATGATGTTCAAAAGCAGTTCAGCTATCAGGCCATCACGTTTCCGGCTGCGGCGCAGGCAGGCTACTTCAACGAGACCGATGGCGTAATGAACTTCGGCAATACCAGCGGGGCACAGCGCGGACTCGCGGTCGAGCAGCCGGGCTCCGCAGGGGTGCTCCGGCCGGGGGATGTCACTGCATTTCCCGTGCCCTTAGTGGCTCAATCCGACTGCTTCGCCATCATCGGCAGGCTGCGCTATATCTACCTGACGATGGGGCCGCACGCGGCGTCGGGAACCGCAGACGAGTCCTCACTTACCCCGGCCTATGGAACATTTACCACCAGCACGTCGACGGATGGAAAGAGTTGGACCTTCGGCGACAACCATGGCTACCAGATCCCTTACTACGGAGCCGGTTCCGCGCAGACTGAGAACGGAACCGATCCGCTGACCTATGCCGCTACCTGCGCGAGCAGCAACGGAGTGGGCACGATCGCCGCCAATCCGTCGGCAGTCTTCGTCACACCGCAGGACTCGCCAGCGAGCAATCCTACATTTCACTTCAATCCCAACGGCCTCTTCGTCGAAGACCGGTCACCCACTCAGGCTCCGGCGATGACCCGCTCCGCGCTGTATGGGGAGATCGGCATGGCCGTTCCAAACTTTCCCATCAGCACCACGGACCTCGCGACCGGGACGTATCGCGGTCTGGTATACGAGTTCGATCCTTCGAGTGACTCCCGCACCCACGCGGTCTCATTTACTCCGCCAACGGATAAGTCGTCGACGCTGGCTGGCGGCATGTATGCCAACGACAATCTGACTCAGACTCCCGCAACTACGTACACGATCACGCTGGGAACGCAGGATGCCGCACTGAACGGTCTCTTTACGTCCGCTCAACTTTCAGTCCTGGACCCCAATGGTGTCTGTCCAAGGGTGGCGCAGGATGCGGGCACTGCACCCTTCATCAAGGCAGGATTCAACCCGTCGGGTAGCCCGGTATGTCTTTCCCGTGGGGTGGCCATCGCAAGCAAGATCGCCGGCAAGTACGTGATCTATTTCAGCTCCTACGATGCTTCGAACTCGGGCTCGGCAGACGTTACCCAGCTCATTCAGTTTTATCTCTATCAGCAATAACCATCAGCACTGTGCGCACGAGAAGAACACCCGCAAGAAGAACCGGCAAGAAGAACAACGGAGCGACTCATGAACCGGAAACTCTATTCGCATATATCCTTCGCCCTCGCGTGGCTGCTTTGCGTTGGCCTGCTGGCGAGCGTTCCGCCTGCCCATGCGCAGTCGGTCGCGGATTACGCGAACAGCACGGCGCATCTCACGATCGGCTCGGGCACGGCGACGACTCTATACGCCGGGACCTTCGGAGCCGTAGCGCCGACTGACTTGGCGGCTACGACGGACGCGATGGTCAGGGACTCGGCGGGGAACCTCTACTTCGCAAACACCTATGAGATCGACATGTACTACACGGCGGACATCTCAGGCGCCGTCCCGCCCCTGCTCCAGTTTGCCGCTCAGAACGCGTCGACTCCCTTCACTCCAGTGAAAGGAAACGTCTATGCTATCGCCGGCAATGGCAACAATGCAGGGCTGAGTTGCGGCGGTGGCGCGTGCGGAGATGGATCCTTTGCGGTGAACGCCACCCTCGGCTACATCGGTTCACTTCTCTTCGATAGCACCGGCAGCCTCCTCATGGCGGATGAATCCAGCTATGCCGTGAGGAAGATCGATCGGAGCACAGGATTCATCACCACCATCGCGGGCGATCCAAACCATACGATCAGCGCCGCATCGGCGAATGGGACGACCGCGGCCAACTCGACATTCGTTTCGCCGAGCTCGCTTGCGTTAAGCAATGGTGTTCTCTATGTCGCCGATGGAGGCGCAAACCTTGTCCGTGCGATCGGTACGGATGGGACGACGACAACTATCGCTGGCGACATCACTCAGCCCGGCACTTTCTGCAGTGACACCACCTGCGGCGAAGGCGGCCCAGCGACCAGTGCCGTGTTGGGTGGCGTGTACAGCATCGCGCTCGATTCGGCTGGAAATCTCTATCTGTCTGAGCTTCAGACGAACGTAGTCCGCAAGGTTGGCTCGGACGGCAGCATCCACACCGTGGCAGGCGTGATCGGCTCCTCTTGTGGAGGCTCGAATTGTGGCGACAACGGTCCGGCGACCTCGGCTCTTCTGTTTTCCCCGATTGGAATCAGCGTAGATGCCAATGACAATCTCATCATTACGGACCAAGCTGACAACGCGATCCGCGCCGTGCGTCACAGCGATCAGATGATCTTCACGATCGCCGGCAGCATCACCGCAAGCCCATCGGCTACGCAGGCCCAGGAAGCTGCGCTAGACGGCAGCCCGGCTTCGTCTCTGATGCTGACCAACCCTTCGTTCGCATTCATCGACTCAACCGGCGGTCTCAATGTCGCGGACACGAGCCTGATCTGGAAAGTAGATGGCCCTGCCCAGAAGCTAGCGCAAACCATCGAGTTTCAGGCCCTCCCGACTGTCACCTACGGCACCGCGCCGATCACTTTGATGGCCCAGTCGATCGGCCCCGATAGCAATCCCACGAGCCTGACGATCACTTACGCGGTAAGCCCGGCGAACTTAGCGAGCATAAGCGGATCGAAACTCACCATCACCGGTGCAGGCAACATCACGATTACAGCCAGCCAACCGGGCGACACGACCTACATGGCGGCCACGCCCGTTACACAGACACTCAGCGTGCAGAAAGCCCCGCTCACAGTGGCAGCGGACAACCTCTTCTTCACCTACAACAGCTCCTCTACATTGCCGCAACTCACTTATCACCTGGGTGGATTGGTGCTCGGTGAGACGGCGGCAACGGCTGTCACCGGCCAGCCGGTGCTCACAACAAGCGCCACGCCGAAGTCCGCCTCCGGAACCTATCCGATCACGACTGCGCTAGGCACGCTGGCTTCGGTCAACTACGCTTTGACGCCGCAGAACGGAGTGCTCACCATTACCGGCGGCGTGGCGCAGACCATAAGCTTCAGCGCCCTGCCTGACGTGACCTATGGTGTCTCGGCCATAACGCTTGGCGCTTCATCGAGCTCGGGTCTTGCGGTCTCCTATACCGTCTCCGGTCCTGCAACGATTCTTGGCTCGCGGCTGGTCGTAAACGGAGTCGGGGCGGTTTCCGTCACCGCGGCGCAGGGGGGGGACGAAAACTTCGGCGCCGCGACACCGGTGACACAGATCTTCACGGTCAAGCCCGCGATACTCAGCATCAAGGCGAATGATGCCACTCGAGCCTATGGAGCGACCAATCCTGCCTTCAGCTACACGGCCACCGGCTTCGTAAATGGTGATGGGCCTTCAGTGCTAAGCGGAGCTCCGGCCTTCCTTCCACCTGCGGCAAGCTCGGCTCCCGGCCAGTATCCTCTCGGTCTGGACCCAAGCGGCGGTACTCTGTTTGCCTCCAACTACACCTTCAACTTCCTTCCAGGCACGCTCACGATTACGAAGGCGGCGCAGACGATTACCTTTCCCCAGGTCGCCGACACTCCGTACGGGAACTCCGTGATTCCCTGGAAGGCGACCGCGAGCTCCAGTCTGGCAGTGGCCATCGCCGCCACCGGTCCAATCACCTATGACCAGATCGAATTCTCTCCCATTCCTCCCGACCACTCCGCCGTGATTGGCACGGTCACTGTGACTGCAATTCAGCCCGGGAACGATCTGTACGCGGCAGCTCCCCCAGTCACGCAGACCTTCCAAACCACGCGGGCTCAGCTTCAGGTGAACGCAAACAATATGACGCGAGCGTTTGGAGCGGCAAATCCGAACTTCACCTACTACTTCGCGGGTAGCACGAGCGCAGTCATCGCGGCCAATACCTACTCGGGCATGCCACAGCTGACGACAACTGCTGACAGCAGTTCTCCGCCTGGCGACTATCCGATCGTGGTAACCCAGGGAACGTTCAGTTCGCCCGTATGGACGCTGCAGCCGATCAACGGGACGTTGACCATCCTCCCGGCTGCCAGCTTCACCCTTTCAGCGACGCCCTCGGCCCTGACTGTCCCAATCGGCCAGAGCGCCTCGGTGAAGATTACGTTGACGCCATTAAACGACTTTGCCGGATCCGTGACGGTAGGCTGCGGCGCGCTTCCGGCAGGAGTTACCTGCACCATGAATCCCCAATCGCTGACTCCGGTTGCCGACGCGAATGGATCCGGGCCTGGACCAGCCACGGGAGTTCTGACCATCGTAGCGGCGGGAACCCAGGCCTCGTTACAGCACGGTCCAGAGGAGGTTCTCGCAGGTGCACTCTTATTTCCAGCGGCGACAGGGGGTCTCCTCCTGGTCTTCGCCCGAAGGAGATTTGCACATCGTGGGGCCGGCCGGATGATCCTCTTCGGCGCGGTTCTATTACTTCCACTGTCCTCGCTGATCGCCTGCGGCGGCAACGGAAAAAATTCGCAAAGTGGTTCCCAACCAGGCACCTCGATGATTCAGGTGACCGGCAGCGGAGTTGCCCCTGATGGGACCACGGTGATGAATCAACTCAACCTCACCATCACCCTGCAATGAGTTTCCCCTGTGCGGCGCGCCGCTTCTGAGCGTTCCCGCACAGGGTTTGTTCGAGTATCTTTTCCTTCCGCGTCTGGCGGACGGCTCGACCCCTTGCGTTTGCACCTTCTGTTCACACCTCCCAGACGATCCGGTAACTGCAGCCGGACTCGCATCGCGCCCAGTCAGCGAAAGCTGGCACCACTCCAGACCTTCCACCTGCTTTGAAAGGGAAATGAAAATGTTGAAGTCGCTTGCGTTCGCAACTCTCGCAGCCACCGTTGCCGTGGCCGCGCCCGCCCAAACCATCAAAGCCACCATCCCGACCGCCCAGCCGACGGTGGGACTTGGAGCCAATCCCATCACCAACAAGATCTATGTTGCCGCCCCCACGTTCGGAGGCTCTGCGGACGCGATCCTCGTGATCGACGGCAAGACGGATAAGGTCATCAAGCAGATTCCGGTCCCTGTAGGCGCCGCGAACTTTGTCGTCGTCGACTATCTTCGCAACCTGGTCTACGCGGTTGGCTGCGACAACTACTCGGCCACTTTCTCCTGCCTGGAGACCGAGATCAATGGCAAGACAGATGCGGTCGTCACCACCCAGACGATCCTCACGCACCCGGGAGACGGCATTCTCGGCGTTGCCTTTGATCCCATCTGCCGCAAACTCTTCATCGCGAACGGCAGCGATTCTCGTGTCGATGTGATCAACGCAGTGACCGGCAAGATCGTAGAGAACATCAACACCAGCAATCTGGAGCCGTTCGGCATTGCCTTCAACCCCGTCGATCAAAGGCTGTACATCCCCTTCGTGACCGGCCAGGCGGAGGTCTTCGATGTTCGCCACCACACTCGCATCGCTGACGTCATCGTAGGCGATACCAATATCTTCGCTGCGGCCAACCTGGTCACCGGCCACGTCTTCGTCACCAATGATGACCTCGGCGTAGCCACCACGATAGTGCTCGACAAGGATGGCACGGTCCTCGCTCAGATCCCGGTGCAGGATAATCCGTACGGTGTGGATGTCGATCCCACTACGAACAAGGTGTACGTTGCCAACACGGGGACGGGCAACTTGACGGTGATTGATGGCAAGACGAACGCAGTCACGGCGACTCTTAGCGGAGTCAACGCCAACTACGTTGCCGTCAACTTTGGTAGCCGGAAGGTCTATTTGTCGGGCAACACGGGTATCACGGTCGTCGCCGAATAGTCCGATTCTTGTGAAACAAGGACACGGTTTCATGATGGGCGATCCAAGAGCCTTTGGATCGCCCATCGTGTTTAAAACTAGATCTACCTGGGTGCCTAAGGAAAGATTCCTGATACGCGCGGAGCCAGGACAACCCGAATAGGCACCTGATCGCCGAGGTGATCTGCAAGGCAGGACTCAGCGATCAGGCGTCGGCCCGGTCATTGGCTCATGAGGAACTGGCCTCAGGCATCGCAGCGCCTAGGACTTCAGCGCAGACTCGATCGCCGAGATCACCTCTGGCGAATCCGGGGTCACGGCCGGTTCAAAGCGAGCGATCGGTTGCCCGTTGCGGGCGATGAGGAACTTGGTGAAGTTCCACTTGATCTCGCCGCCAACGTTGGGTGCCGCAGTGAGGTACTTGTAGAGCGGCGTCTTATCGTCGCCCTTTACCGAGACCTTCGACATCATCGGAAACTTCACGTGGAACTTGGCGCTGCAGAACTCTTTGATCGTTGAATTGCTGCCGGACTCCTGGTTGGCAAAGTTGTTCGCGGGTACGCCGACGATCACCAGACCCTTATCCTTGTACTTCTCGTAGACGGCCTCGAGCGCGGTGTATTGAGGCGTAAATCCGCAGGCGCTGGCGACGTTGACCACCAGCAGCACCTTGCCCTTATAGGCCCCCAGGGTGGTGGCGTCACCGTCGATGGAGTTCAGCTTGAAATCGTAGACGGGCGCGCCGGCATCAGCCACAGCCACGCCGCTCAGGACCAACAACATCAGCATCAGGTAGATCTTTCGCACAGGTGCCTCCAGAAAATCATTCCGTGCCCAGTGTAACTGGGCGGCTGATATAAGCCGCAACGCTCGTTCCTGAGCAACTTGTCGAAGTTCACATGTGGCTGGGAGTAAGCCGATTCACTCTTGGGCTTCAAACTGTTGGCGGATCCTGAAGGTAGCGGGAAGTCGCCAAAGACTTGGAGGGGAACGTGTGGCTCGCTGTTTGCAGCGATGCCCATATTGGAATGAGCATCTTCGCAATAAACATAGAGGATCAGCCGACTCCTAGAGTCCATAAGTCGCGGTGTAGATCGGTGTAAGTTTTTAGGAAATTGGAGGCGCGGGTCGGGATCGAACCGACGCATAAAGGTTTTGCAGACCTCTCCCTTACCACTTGGGTACCGCGCCTCGGGCAGGCTGAGACAGGCCCATCGCAATCTAAGGACTCTCAGCAAGCTGCCGAGAATGATAGCGCGAACTGGCGCTGATTGGAGCGGGAGACCGGGGTCGAACCGGCGACATCTTCCTTGGCAAGGAAGCACTCTACCACTGAGCTACTCCCGCTCACCTGTAATGAAGTATAGCTACTCGTTGCTGCGAGGTCAACGCGGTGGGGCTTCGGCAGAAGGTGGGTCGCATCCACAGTATGCGGAAAGACCGCTGTTCATGCGGCTCTGGCTCGTAGGTGGGAAAAAGATTCGATCACAAGTCAATCTGTTCGCGCGTGTTCGCCGTATATCGCTGCGCCAAGAAGTATTGCGGGGGCCACTGGCAGGTGTTTCAGCAGTGCCAACGAATGCAAGTCGCAGAGGGGGCCATCTTGCGCCAACCTGCATCCTACCCACCAGAAGCGGACGGTAAGCTGCCCGGTGCTGAGGGTTTTGAAGGGTGGGGCAGTTGGTACAAACAGAGGTGGAAGGCAGGGTTTCCATGGTGGAAGGCTCGCAGGATCGGCATTGGCAGGCGCTGCTCGATTCCGCCGGCGAAGGCATATGGGGTCTGGATCTTGATGGGAACTGCACGTTTGTGAATCAGCTTGCGACGAACATCTTCGGCTACGAGAGCGAAGAGATGCTGGGCAACAATATGCACGCCCTGACCCACCATCACTATGCCGACGGTCGCGAATATCCCGATGAAGAGTGCCCTGTGTACGGGGTGTTCCGCAACAAAGGGGCACTGCGTCAGATTACGGAATCGATGTTCCGAAAAGATGGCAGTCCGTTCCTGGCAGAGATCTCGGCGCAGCCCGTGAAGGTCGATGGACGGATCGTGGGTGTGGTGGTGACGTTCCGGGATGTCAGCGACATCCGTCAGCAGCAGGAGGAGTTGCAAAAGGCGTATGAGCTTGCCGAGCGACGGACGGCTGAGCTCGATGCGGTGATTGAGAGCATTCCCCATGCGATCTTCATCCGGACTACCGACGGAAAGACACGGCAAAACCGGCGGGCGCTCGAGATGTCGGGCCATGCGTTCCCTTCGCAGTTGAACACGATGGATCGCGCGCTCAAGGGAGAGGCGAGCACAAAGACGATCCGCCGGGCGAACACGTGGATCCAGAGCGACGCTGCGCCGATCGTGTTGAAGGACAAAATCATAGGAGCGGTCGCCGTAAATACCGATATCACCCAGGACCGGCTGCAGGAGGACATGTTGCGGAAGTCCGAGAAGCTGGCTGCAGTGGGGCAGCTTGCGTCGGCGATCGCGCATGAGATCAACAATCCTCTTGAGTCACTGACGAACCTGCTGTACCTGATTCGGCAGACAGAGAGCCTTGAAGATATCCAGGAGTATGCGTCGATCGCGCAGAAAGAGTTGACGCGGGTCAGCGAGATCACGGTTCAGACGCTGCGTTTCCACCGTCAGCAGAACAATCCCCAAAGTGTAGATCTGGCGGAGTTGCTGCGGTCGATCATTTCGCTTTACAGTGGAAGATTTTTGGTGCGCGGGATCGGGGTGGACTGGAAGCTTGAGGTTTCGCCGAAGGTATTCTGCCTGGAGGGCGAGATACGGCAGGTGCTGAACAATCTCATCCGAAACGCGATTGACGCCATGTCTGGTGGAGGGCGTCTGGCGGTGAGGTTGCGGCCCGCACGCGACGGTGCAGGGCGGCAAGGTGTACGGATTACGATTGCGGACTCCGGCGAGGGAATCAGCCCGGAGATTATGAGCCACCTGTTTGAGCCGTTTTACACGACCAAAGATGCGACCGGGACGGGGCTGGGATTGTGGGTAAGCAAGGGAATCGTCGACAAGCATGACGGAACGGTGGCGGTAAGAACGCGCCGGGCTGGCGCTGGCCCCGGGGGCACGGTGTTTTCGATCTGGCTGCCGGTAGAGAATTCAGGGCTGCGAACCCTGAGCGGAGCCGAGGGATAAGGCAGCTAAGCGGGTGGAACGGATCGCAAGAGTTGTGCGTATAAGAAATACGGACACTTTTGATCTGATTTGTAACGTTGAGCGGGTTGTTGTCATCTATTCTGCATACGAATGTGTTTTTGGAGTTTCGGCCTGGGAGTTTGGGGCGGGTCCACTCATCGCTATTGCGCTGCGATGAAATGGGACATGAATGCTCAACCAGATGCCCGGGATGACGTTTCATCTTGAGGTTTCCCTCAGAGATGTACCTGTCACAATAGAGATGATTGAACGGATGGACGCGAGGCCGATGGGGCTGCGGGAGGGAATGAATGGGCACTCAAAGTAGCTACGATCTGCTGGCGACGATGCCGCCGGCTGCGCCACGGGTGTTCATGGCCGAGCCCCAGGTGCCGACGCCGGTGGACCAGATTGTCGCGGCTCTGAAGAGTGTGCATCCCCTCCAGGGGCTGAGCGACTCCGAGTATGAATGGCTTGCAACCCGCGGAACCGAGTGGGCGGGTGAAGACGGCAACCTTGTATTCGTGGACGGCGGTCCGGTCGACAAGATGCACTTCATTCTCAAGGGCGAGATCCACGTTCGGAGGGCGAAGGGATCAGCGGCGCAGATCTTCATTGGACGTGCGGGACAGATGACGGGGAAGATTCCGTACTCGCGGATGAAGACGTATGGCGGCGACGGGTACTGCGTGGGGTGTGGCTGGTCGCTGAATATCGATGAATCGATGTTTCCGGAGATGCTGGCGGCGATTCCATCGATGACGCAGCGGTGCGTCTCCGTGCTGCTGGACCGGACGCGCGAAGTCACCCGCATGGAGCAGCAGGGCGAGAAGCTGCTGGCGCTAGGCAAGCTGGCGGGGAACCTCGCACATGAACTGAATAACCCGGCTTCGGCGGCGCAGCGGGCGGCGGCAAGCCTGTTTGGGGATTTGAAGAGGTTCGGGCAGTCGCGCCACGACCTTGGAAGAGCGATCAAGTCGGACGATCAGAATATTGCCCTGAAGGCCTGGTATGAGCGGACTCGCGAGCAGATGGCGGACTTCTCCGAGATATCGAATGCACGCTTCAGCCCGCTGGTGGTCGCGGACCGCGAGGACGCGCTGGCGGAGTGGCTTGAGGGGCACGGGATTCCCGAGGCTTGGGCGCTGGCTCCGTCACTGGCGGAGAGCCCGCTGACCATTGCGCAACTGGATGATCTGGCGGAGATTGCGTCGCCGGAACTGATGGTGCTGGGCATTCCGGCGTTTGCGATGTCGCTGCGGGTGGAGCGGATGGCGGAGACGGTGATCGATTCGACGGTACGGATCTTCGATCTGATCTCGGCGATCAAGGACTATTCGTATATGGACCAGGCTCCAATCCAGGATGTAGATCTGGCGGAGTCGATTGAGCGGACGATGGCGATGCTGCAGTCGCGGCTGCAGGGGATCTCGGTGGTCCGGGAGTATGATTCCGCCCTGCCTCGAATCAGTGCTTATGGCAGCGAGTTGAACCAGGTGTGGACGGCATTGATCGAGAACGCGCTGGAGGCCATGGAGGAGACGGCTGATCAGGAGCCCACGTTGAGGCTGAAGACGACGATCTCCGGCCAGTCGGCACTGGTGGAGATATGGGACAACGGGAAGGGGATTCCGGATGAGCTGCGGTCGCGGATCTTCGAGCCGTTCTTCACGACCAAGGCTCCGGGACGCGGGCTGGGGCTGGGACTCGATACGGCGCAGCGGATCGTCAATAAGCACTCGGGAAGTATGACCGTGCAATCGAAGGCGGGGGCGACCTGTATTCAGGTGCGGCTGCCGCTGAACCAGGCGCAGGCTTACTAGAGGCAGAGTGTAGGGGATAGGGTTCAGGGCGTAAGAGAGAACGGGTCGCCGACTGCTTCGGGTTCTATTTGTTTGAGGTATAGCTCCCATGCCTCCTGCTGCTCCTCTTCTGGTTGCTGTTCTTCCGCGGGCAGAGCGTAGTGGAGTTTGGAGAGATTCGCGTTGGCCATCTGGATGGCATAGAGGATGGCGGAGGCGCGGTTGTGGTCCAACTTGTCCTGCGCGATGGCGGTGGCTACGAGCGAGAGCGCGGTCTGGATGGACTCGGGCGTGTCAAGGTCGTCGAAGACGAAGGGGAGGGCGCGATCCTTTTTGGGAGAGACCGTCTTCCTGTTCGGTGGAACGGCACGGACCGCGGATGGTTTTTGCTTTCTCCAGCGGTAGTGGAAGTAGCAGAGGTCGGTTCCTCTGAGGGCAGGGGATTGGCAGACTTTGCCGTCGGAAGATTTGATTTGGGTGCAGAGAGCGTACATGGCGACTCCTTCGTTCTTTTTTAGCCACCCCCAGGGATGGTTTTGGATGTTTGTGTAAGTTTCATAGAATGAATGGTTTGGCGTGAGGCTTTCGGCTAAGGTCTTGAAATAGCGGAATTTGTTGCTGAGGGAGACGAGTTAAAAGCGAAAGGCCCGGACACCGTCCGGGCCTTTCGCTTTTCGATCTAAATTAAGGATATCAATTTGCGGGTATCCTTTGGGCAACTTTTATCTCTTCTGGAATGTTTCGGTTGCGGGGTTTTCGGGCTTGACAGCGATTTTCGCGTCGGTGGCTAGAAGCGGATGAAGATGATGGCCCGGATCAGTACTGGGAACGTTTCGTTTCCCACCCATCGCGATGAGACTGCGATGGGGCACCCGGTTTGAATTGGCTGGCCAAGCAGATGCTATTGGGGTGGGGCGTTGGGATCAGGATTTGGTGGGGGAGTCTTGGGTTTGTCGCCGCCACCGAAGATGCGCTTGAAGATGTTCTTCTTTTGTTGAGGTTGCTGGCCAGGCACATCCGGGGCAGCATTGCCGTCGGTATTGGGGCCGGGTTGAGTAGGTTGAGGCTCGGGCTGTTTGTCGCCGCCGATGCCGAAGAGCTTCTGAAAGAAGTTCTGCTGCGACTCGCCCATGTGACTGCAGGTGTTCTGCGGAGCGGTGCCGGCGAGGAAGGAGATGTAATAGTCGTTGGGGCAGGACTGGTCGGCGGCGAGCCAGGATTCCTTGTCGATGCGTACCGCCTGGACGCCGGATGGGGCGGTGAAGGACTTCATGTCCGAGTACTGCGGTAGCTTGATGGCCCGGTTCATGAACTCAGCCCAGATGGGGGCGGCGGCATCGGCTCCCTGCAGGGGACGGCTGAGACCGTGAGAGACGTCCGTGTAGTCGTCGTTGCCGACCCAGATGACGCAGAGAAGATTCGAAGAGTAGCCGGCGAACCAGACGTCGTGCGAGGTGCCGGTCTTGCCTGCGGCGGGAGCGGTGAAGCCGTGGGCCCGGGCAGCGGCACCGGTGCCGAAGGTCATGACGTTTTCCATCAAGGACTGCGTGAGATAGGCGGTTCGCGGGTCGAGGACCTGCTTGGCTTCGGGGGCGTAGTCCGCGACGATGTCGCCGTTGGGATTGCGAACGCTGGCGAGCAGCCAGGGCTTGAGGTGAACGCCGTTGTTGGCGAAGACGGTGTACGCGCCGGCCATGTCGATGGGTGTGGCGTTGTAGGTGCCGATGGCGACCGACGGTGTTCCCCGGGCGTTGACGATGCCGGCGGAGCGGGCGAGAGCGGCGACGTTCTCGTAGCCGACCTTCTGCGCGAGGGCGATGGTGGCGATGTTCAGCGAGTGGGCGATGGCCTGGACGGCGGTGACCATGCCGGGATATTCGCCGTGCTCGAAGTTGCCGGGGATGTAGGATTGGCCACCGGTGCCGAAGTCCTGAGCGTCATTATTGAGCTTAGTGAGAGCGGTGAAGACGCCGCCGTCGAGCTCGGTTCCATTGAGCGAGGTGTTGTACGCGGTGGCGTAGACGAATGGCTTGAAGATGGAGCCGGTGGGGCGTTCGGCGACAGCGTGATTAAGCTGGCTGTTGGTGTAGTTCCGTCCGCCGACGAGGGCGAGAATCTGGCCGGTATGGGGGTCGATCGCGACAAGAGCGACCTGGGGATAGGTGATACTTGTGTCGTCTTTTTTGTGACGCTTGCGGATCAGCTCGTCGACGTTCTTCATGCCTGCTTCAACTGCTTCGGATGCAGACCGTTGGAGGTCGGGATCGAGCGATGTGTAGATGCGAAGGCTTTGTTGTCCGAGGGCCTGATCGCCGATGCGTTGGACGAGCTGGTCGTGGACCAGGTCGACGAAGTAGGGTGCCTCGCTGGCATCGACGTTGGGCGGGGCGAGGCGGAGAGGCTCGGCCTTGGCGCGGGTGGCTTCGGTCTGCGTGATGGCGCCCGTCTCGATCATGGAGTCGAGGACGACGTTGCGGCGCTCAACCACTCGTTCTGGTGACCGGTAGGGGTTGTAGTAGCTGGGGCGCTGGAACATGCCGGCGAGGGTCGCGCACTCTGCCAGATCGAGTTGCTTGAAGTCCTTGCCGAAGAAGGCCTGGGAGGCTTCGCCGACGCCGTTGATCTCGAAGCTGCCGCGGTGGCCGAGGTTCATCTCGTTCACGTACATCTCGAAGAGCTGCTGCTTGTTGAAGCGGGCTTCGAGCTGGAAGGTGATGAGCAGCTCAATCATCTTGCGCTTGTAGCTTTTCTCTGGGGAGAGGAAGAGATTCTTGGCGAGCTGCTGCGTCAGGGTGCTGCCGCCGCAGCGCTTCTTGCCGGAGACGAGATCGGTGACGCCGCACTTGATGAGGCGGAGGTAGTTGACGCCGCCGTGCTCGAAGAAGCGGCGGTCCTCGATGGAGGTGACTGCCTCGACCATGCGCGGGGGGATCTCGTCGTATTTGACGAGGCGGCGCTTGACGCGGCCCTTGTCTTCGGAGAGAGCGGTGATGAGCTGGGGCTCGAGCTTGTAGCCCTGCAACGACGCTCCGTTTTCGGCGGTGATGGAGGTGACGACACCGTCCTCGGTAGCGATCGTTGCTCCGTCGGTCGAGTGGAAGGACTCCGTGCCGGGCTTGATCTGGATGCTGTCGCCGGAGAGCTGGAAGGTGCCGAGCGCGGGATTGCCGTTGTAGCCGGCGGACTTCAGTTCGCGGGCGATGGTGCCGGCGGTCAGGTGCTGGCCGGGGCGGACCTCGCGGGAGCCGGAGTAGATCTGCGCGGTGTTGGCGAAGAGGGGGCCGGAGGCGAGGCGGTCGTCAACCACTTTTTGATATTTGAAGTAGAGGACGCCGAAGATGCAGGCAAAGAGGATCGCGACGCCGAGGACGGCGATGAGAGCGCCACGCAGGATCGTGCCGCCGAAGGTCTTGCGAGTGCGGTTGCCGAGTTTGAGTTTTACGGGCATTTAGTTTGGGTGGTGCGGGATGCTTAGAGCAAGTACGGATTCGGGGCTGAAAGGTTCGGACAGTTTGGGTTGGGCGAACCGAGATGCAGGTCCTTCAACTGCGGCTCTCGTATGAGGCTGCGAGAGCCTTCGCTCAGGATGACGGCTTTGGACGTGGCGGTTAGATAGTTCGCTGAAGAGTTGAGACGATGTCAGCCAAGGCAACGTCGTGGGTCTGGTTGAGCAAGCGGTCTACCAACTCGACTTTGCCTTCTGAGAGTTTCTTGCCGATGTTGATGCGGTAGGGGATGCCGATCATCTCGGCGTCTTTGAACTTTACTCCGGCGCGCTCGTCGCGGTCGTCGAGGAGGACATCGAAGCCTGCGGCGGCGAGGTCGTTGGCGATGGACTCGCCTGCGGCTAAGAGGTCGGCTTCCTTGATGTTGGTGATGGTGACGACGACCTCGAAGGGGGCGATAGCAGAGGGTAGAGCATAGCCTTCCTGCTTGCTCTCAGGGTTAGACGCAAACTTCGCGGCCGACGTCTCGATGGCAGCTGTAAGAATGCGCTCGATGCCGATGCCGTAGGAGCCCATGATGGGCGTGACTTCCTTGCCGTCCTTGTTGAGGACGGTCGCGCCCATGCTCTGGGTGTACTTGCGGCCGAGCTTGAAGATGTGGCCGATCTCTACAGCCTTGCCGAGCCGCAGGGGCTGGTTGCCAATCGGATCGAGCTCGCCTTCGAGGACGTTGCGGATGTCGGCGGTCGCGGTGACGGTGAAGTCGCGCGATGGGGTGACGTTGCGGAAGTGGTAATCGAGCTTGTTGGCTCCGGCGACGAGGTTGCTGCGGCCCTGCAGGCCGAGGTCCATGATGACTATCGTCTTCAGGCCTTCGCTTGTGGTCTCGCGGGAGACGCCCTTCAGCTTGGCGAGTTCCTTGCCGGAATTAAGGCCGTTGAGCGAGCCCTGGGTCATGACTTCGGCGATGCCTACGGGACCGAGGAATCCCGCCGGGCCGCCGATGTGGAGTTCCAGTTCAGCAGGCAGCATGGGGCGGAGTTCCGCAACGCCTGCGATGGCGCAGAGCTTGGTCTCGTTGACCTGGTGGTCGCCCCGCAGGAAGGCTACAACGGGGCGTAGCGGAGTGTCGGCTGTGGGAGCGGCGACGGTGCCCATGAAGGCGACGCACTTGATGTCCTGCGAGGGCAGCATGCCGAGGAACTGGCAGATGTCGGCGATCGCGCCCTTGCCGGGAGTGTGAACGAGCTCGGGGAGGCCGTCGCCGGTGGGGGCGAGGTCTTCTACCGGAGAGAGGACGGAGACGGCCTTTTCGAGGTTGGCGGCGTAGCCCGATGCGGATGAGGCGATGAGGTCTTCACCGGCTTCGGTGTAGACCATGAACTCCTGTGACTGCGAGCCGCCCATGGAGCCGGAGTCGGCTTCGACGGCTACGTATTCAAGACCGCAGCGGTCGAAGATGCGGCGGTAGACGGCGTCGTGCTTGATGTAGCTGGCGTCGAGCCCGGCCTCGTCGATGTCGAAGCTGTAGGCGTCCTTCATGATGAACTGGCGGACGCGTAGGAGGCCGGACTTGGGGCGAGGCTCGTCGCGGAACTTGGTCTGAATCTGGTACCAGATCTGGGGGAGCTGCTTGTAGCTGCGGAGTTCGTTGCGGGCGATGTCGGTCATGACCTCTTCGTGGGTCATGCCGAGGCAGAGCTCCGCGCCCTTGCGGTCCTTGAGGCGGAACATGTTGTCGCCCATGACGGTCCATCGACCGCTGGCCTCCCAGACTTCCTTGGGGTGGATCGTAGGCAGCAGGAACTCCTGGCCGATGCCGTCCATCTCTTCGCGAACGATGGCGATGATCTTGTTGATGGCGCGCTGGCCGAGCGGCAGATAGCTGTAGATACCGGCTCCGAGCTGGCGAATGTAGCCGCCGCGCAGGAGCAGTTTGTGGCTGGCAACTTCGGCGTCGGTGGGGGCCTCACGCAGGGTGGGGATGAAGAGTTGCGACCAGCGGTGGACGACTTGCTTTCGAGCCTGCTGCATTTTTTAGGTGATACCTTTCAGCGCCCGGGTGGGCGGGGCGAAGCTGCCTGTCCATTCTACTTTGGCGGGAGACGCGATGGAGCGGAGCGAATCGAGGGAGAAGGGAAGTCGCCGTGGCCGGTATGGTTCACGAACGCGAGAAAGTCGACAAGTCCTTCGCTATATGTAGCTTAGCCGACAGACATGCAGCAAAACCTCGATTTAGTGTTATCTCACTATCCCCAAGTTATGCAGCAGCAAGACACGGGCGTTCCTGGGAAGCAAAGTCACGACTCGCAAAAGGAAGCTAAAGTTGGCAATCGAACGATGGCACGTAGCAGAGAAAAAAGTGCCACAGAATTTGATCCTGTCGCGATTGCCTGAAGGCCAGCTTGCCACATTGGGAAGATTCCTTGTGCCTGTGGATCTCCCGCTGGGGATGCGGCTCTCCGAGCCTCACCAGCCGGTGGAGCATGCCTACTTTGTGCTGACGGGATTGATCTCGACGGATGCGCTGACCTCTTCAGGCGAGTCGGTCGAGGTGGGCGTGATTGGGCGTGAGGGGTTCGCCGGATTGGCGGGTTTGCTCGGGCATCCGCAGATGCAGCATTCGGTACAGGTACAGGGCGCAGGGCATGGTCTGCGAATTCGGTTGTCGGTGCTGCGTGAGGAGTTCCTGAAGGGCGGCATGCTGGCAACTCTGGTGCATGACTTTATCTATCTGCAGACGGTGCAGATGTCGCAGTCCGTACTGTGCAACCGGCTGCATGCGGTGGAGGCGAGGCTGGCGCGCTGGTTGCTGACCTCGGCCGACCGGAGCGAGAGCGAGTTGCTGATGTTGACGCAGGAGTTCCTGGCGCAGATGCTGGGGTCAAGACGGTCGACGGTGACGGTGGCGGCGGGTGTGCTGCAGCGGCAGGGGATGATCGACTACAAGCGGGGGAAGATCCACATCGCGGATAGGGCGAAGCTGGAGGGCGCTAGCTGTGAGTGCTACCAGATTGTGAAGTCGGCGTATGAGAGGGTTTTGCCGGGGGAGTAGTGGCGGTGGTCTGAGCCTTCGGCGGTTGGGGCAGAAAGGTTCTTGGCAGTAGTGGCGGAGGCAAGTGGTGGCGGGTCCTTCGACTGCGGCCCTTGCGGTGAAACTGCAAGGACCTTCACTCAGGATGACGGAGATTTGTGGGCGGGATGGGGAAGGCGGTTCGTGCTTCGCACGAATGTCCCACCCATCGCATAAAACAACTGCGCGATGGATGGGGCACCCGGATTTGTGGCGTTGCTGAAGCAGATTCCCTTCGGGAATGACAAACAAGTAAAAAGGGTGGGCTATTCGCTGATGGCTTCGGCGTACTCCGCTGTGGGCGGGCAGGAGCAGAAGAGGTTGCGGTCGCCGTAGGCGTTGTCGATGCGGTTGACCGGCGGCCAGTATTTATCCTGACGGCGCGAGGTGGGCGGGAAGCAGCCCTGGCTGCGGGTGTAGACGCGGTCCCAGACGTCGTCGGTGAGATCGAATACGGTGTGGGGCGCGAAGCGGAGAGGGCTCTCGGTGATGGAGTGCTGGCCTTCCTCGACGGCGCGGATCTCGTTGCGGATGGCGATCATGGCGTCGCAGAAGCGATCTATTTCATTTTTTGATTCCGACTCTGTGGGCTCGACCATCAGGGTTCCCGCGACCGGGAAGCTCATCGTCGGAGCGTGGAAGCCGTAGTCGATGAGCCGCTTGGCGAGGTCATCGACACTGACGCCGCTGGTGGCTTTCAGCGGGCGCGGATCAAGGATGCACTCGTGGGCTACGCGGCCATGCTCGTTCTTATAGAGAACGGGGAAGTGCGGGTCGAGGCGGGCGGCGATGTAGTTGGCGTTGAGGATCGCCGTCTCGGTAGCCTGAGTGAGCCCTTCACCACCCATCAACAGGATGTAAGCCCAGGAGATGGCGAGAATCGAGGCCGAACCGTATGGGGCGGCAGAGACCGGGCCAACGGGACTGGTTGAGTCGAGGCTCGGGTGGCCGGGGAGGAATGGCGCGAGGTGGGCGCGGACGCCGATGGGACCTACGCCGGGACCACCGCCGCCGTGGGGGATACAGAAGGTCTTGTGCAGGTTGAGGTGCGAGACATCCGCGCCGAACTTGCCGGGGTAGACGAGGCCCACCTGGGCGTTGAGGTTCGCTCCATCGAGATAGACCTGGCCGCCGTGGGCGTGGACGATCTCGCAGATCTCGCGGATGCGTTCTTCGAAGACGCCGTGGGTGGATGGGTAGGTGACCATGACAGCGGCGAGGGTGTCGGAATACTTTTCGGCCTTGGCGCGGAGGTCGTCGACATCGACGTTGCCGTGATCGTCGCAGAGGACGCCGACGACTTCCATGGCGGCCATCTGGGCAGAGGCAGGGTTTGTTCCATGTGCGGAGGCGGGGATGAGGCAGATCTTGCGCTGCGATTCGCCACGGCTGGCGTGGTACGCGCCGATGGCGAGGAGGCCGGCGTACTCGCCCTGCGCGCCGGAGTTGGGCTGGAAGCTGAAGGCATCGTAGCCGGTGATCTGGCAGAGGCGCTTGTCGAGATCAGCGATCATCTCGGCGTAGCCTAGCGCTTGATCAGCCGGGACGAAGGGGTGGATGTTGGCGAACTCCGGCCAGGAGATGGGGAGCATCTCGGTGGTGGCGTTGAGCTTCATGGTGCAGGAGCCGAGCGGGATCATGGCGCGGTCGAGCGCGAGGTCGCGGTCGGCGAGGCGGCGCATGTAGCGGAGGATCTCGGTCTCGGAGTGGTACTGGTTGAAGATGGGATGGGTGAGGAATGCGCTGGTGCGGAGGAGCGGCTTGGGGAGCGACTGCTCGGCGGCGTCAGAGTAGAAGATGGGGTTCTTGCCGGGGCAGAAGGCCTCCCAGACGGCCTTGATGGTGGCCTCTGTGGAGGTCTCGTCGAGCGAGATGCCGATTTCCTTCGCACTGGTTCTGCGGAGGTTGATGCCGCCTTCTACGGCGCGGGTGTGGATGGCTTCGGCTTCTGCCTCGGGAAGAGTGACGGTGATGGTGTCGAAGTAGAGCTTGGTGGTGATCTTGTAGCCGAAGGAGTCTAGACCGGCGGCAAGTTTTGCGGTCTTGGTGTGGATGCGGTTTGCAATCGCCTTCAGCCCTTCAGGCCCGTGATAGACGGCATACATTCCGGCCATGACGGCGAGCAGAACTTGCGCGGTACAGATGTTGGACGTGGCCTTCTCGCGGCGGATGTGCTGCTCGCGGGTCTGCAGGGCGAGGCGGTAGGCCTTGGAGCCGCGGGAGTCGATGGAGACGCCGACGAGGCGGCCGGGGAGGTTGCGCTTGAACTCATCCTTTGTCGCTAAGAACCCAGCATGAGGCCCTCCATAGCCTAGCGGGACGCCGAAGCGTTGGGTGGTGCCGATGGCGAGATCCGCGCCGAGATCGCCGGGGCTGGCGAGCAGGGTGAGGGCGAGGGGATCAGTCGCCATGACGGCTACCGCTCCTGCCGCGTGGAGGGCGGCGATGGTCTCGCGATAGTCGACGATGTCGCCCTTGGTGCCGGGGTACTGGAAGATCGCGCCGAATACTTTTTCGGGCTGGAGTTCAGTGGCGGCGTCGCCGATGACGAGTGTCCAGCCGAAGGGCTTGGCGCGGGTTTCGAGCAGGGCAATAGTCTGCGGGTGGCAATCCTGGTCTACAAAGAAGACGCTGGATTTTGCGGCTGCGGACTTCGCTCCGCGCTTGGCCATGGCCATGGCTTCGGCGGCAGCGGTGGCCTCATCGAGCAGAGAGGCGTTGGCGATGTCGAGGCCGGTGAGGTCGGCGACCATGGTCTGGAAGTTGATGATGGCTTCGAGGCGGCCCTGGCTGATCTCAGGCTGGTAGGGCGTGTAGGCCGTGTACCAGGCTGGATTTTCGAGGATGTTGCGCTGGATGACGGCGGGTGTCAGTGTGCCGTAATAACCCTGGCCGATGAGCGACGTGAGGACCTTGTTCTTGGCGGCGACCGAGCGCATGTAGGCGAGGGTTTCGGGTTCGGTGAGCGCGGGGCCGAAGGTGAGTTGGCCGGGGGCGAGGATCGTGTCTGGGACGGTCTGGGCGATGAGTTCGCTAATGCTGCTGACGCCGAGGATCTTAAGCATAGCGGCGGCATCGGCGGCCGAGGGGCCGATGTGGCGACGCGCAAAGGCTTCGGAGGTGTCGTGCGCGATCGAAACCGTGGCCGGAACTTCGAGGGTGTTGCTGTCGTTCGCGGAGGCGTCGTTCATGGCGCCGGTGGTCTGGTCTTGTGGCTGGTCTTGTTCGAGGGTCGTCTGGTCGGAAGTCGAGGGCGTCAGATTCATGGGGCGCGATCCTTTTGCGGCTGAGTCATCAGCCTGCCTGGTGCGCCCCCTCTGTCCGTGTGCCTGAGATTGTTATCCCGTCGGCGGACATCTCGATGGATGCCTCTCTCCAGAGGTTGATACAGCTGGTCGCGGTCCTCTTTGCCTGAGAGTTTCCGGGGCGGTTGCTCCTTCGGCGCCGAGCTTTTCTAGTGAGGAGAAGCTCGATCTCTCCCGCGACAGCGTGAATCAGGTTCGACGGCAAACTGGAAGTTTGCCACTTGGTTAATGGTATGCGGAAACGGGTGGGAGTACAAACCTGGATGTGGGAAATGAGGTCGATTATGTCGCGAAGACGCGATCCGGATGTTCGCGCGTGTAGCGGATCCATGCTTCGTAGATGACAGATTTGCCCCTGCCGAGATTGTCTAAATCCCAGGCGCGGCGCTTGATCTTGTCCGCTTCGTCGCGCCGGCCGGCACGTTCGAGAATCTCATACGGGTTGCCGTCTTCCACTTTTCTATGGGCGAGAAGCGGTAGCATCATGTGCTTCGCGTCGCTGAAGCACTTTGCCAGTTCGTGTAAACCGAGTTCGCGTAGACCTGCTTCGGTTTGTTCGACCAGACCGGGTTCGCCGAAGTTGCCGAAGTGCCAAATGATGCTGTCCAGCGTAAGGCTGATATCGAGACAGTGAGTGGCAGCCATGGCCCTCAGACCCACGGGAAGTGTTGCCAAGGTCGCTGAAAAACTACCGTCAGAACTATAGGCATTGCCCGGAGCGCGGGCTGTTAGAAGAGCCTCAAGCTCCTTCTTTAGACCGGCGTCGTCGAGACCGAGAGGCGGATAGTGGTTTACGTCGACGGGCTCAGACATAGCGAAAGTCTATGACAAGGATCAGGGTTTGGCAGTATAGACAGCCCAAATGCGGGGATTCTTCGCTTCGCCCAGAATGACGGCGGATCGGTGTTGCTTTAGCTCGTGGGGAGTGCGTGCTCCCTGGTCGAAGCTCCTCCGCTACGGGTCGCGGTACTCGCGCCGCTTGAGCTCCCGAATCGCCTGTTCATGCCCTTGCATCGCCGCCAGTCGCGTCCAATGGCGGGACTGAGTATAGTCGTGCTCCACACCCTGCCCCATGGCGTAGAGGTGGCCTAGCTGAAACTGGGCCTCGGCGTTGCCCTGATCTGCCGCTTTGCGATACCAGGAGGCGGCTTGCGTGTAGCTGAGCGGGACGCCCTGGCCGATGTAGTAAAGGTCCGCCAGCTTCTGCTGGGCTTCGGGGAAGTTCTGGGTGGCGGCGAGGCGATACCAGTAGGCGGCTTCGGCGTTGCTGGGTTCGACGCCTTCGCCTTTGCGATACATCAGGCCGAGGTTGTACTGCGCCCAGGCGAGGTTGCTGTAGGCGGCGCGCTGGCACCAGGCGAAGGCCTCGGCGAAGTCGTTCGCCGCGTAGTAGCGGAAGCTGAGATTGGCCTGGGCGTAGGCGTGGCCTTGCTCGGCGGCCTTGCGCTCCCAGGTGGCGGCTTCGGCGTCGTCTGGGAGAATGCCTTCGCCTGCGTCATACATCGTGCTGAGGAGATACTGCGACTCGGCGTGGCCCTGCTCGGCGGCGAGGCGGAAGTTGGCTGCGGCTTCGGTGAAGTTGCGGGCGTTGTAGTCGGCGACGGCTTGCCGGTAGTGCGGGTTGGAGGCGGCGTTGGCGGCGTCGCGGCGACCGCGCGCGATGATGCTGGAGCGGGTGGAGTTCAGCGCCAGCGTCGTCCCGGTGGGGATATGTTGCAGCCCAGTCTTATTTTCCATGGGCGGTGATCTGGCGGTCGATGCGCTCGAAGCGGGTTCGGGCGTCGGCGATCTGGTCGCGGAGGCTGGCGGCGAGCTCGGTGAGCAGGTCGCGATGTTCGCGGGCGGCGGCTTCGGCGTCGAGGTGGAGTTGGGCGATGTCGCCGGAGAGGATCGTGTAGCGCTCGGCGTCGAGGGCGGCGATGTCGCGCTCCGCGTGCTGGATCTGGCGGGTGATGCGGAGAAGCTCGGCGGCCTCGTCTTCGCCGGTGATGAGGGCGTTGATCTCGCGGTGGTCGTCAAGCAGGCGTTGCAGGGTGTCGGTGTCGCCGCGTTTGTAGGCCTGGTTGGCGAGGGCCATCAGCAGGGTGAAGTGGTTCTGTTCGGCGTCGTCGCGGGCGAAGTCGGGGTGGATGCGCTTGGCGACCTCGCGGAAGAGGGTCTTGAGAGTGGGCGGCGGATCGAACTCTTCGGCTTCGCGGGCCTCGCCGAATGCGGCGTCGTGGGTCTCCTGCGCCTGGCGTCGGGTCTCCTCGGCGCGGCGGCGGGCGGCTTCGGAGTCGTAAAGTGAGACTTCGCGTTCGGCGATGCGGGCTTCGAGATCGTCGAGTTCGGCGTAGAGAATGCCGACCTGGCGGAGATAGCGGCCTTCGAAGGTCGTGAGCTGGGCGCGGAGCTGGGCGAGCTCCGATTCGCGCTCCGCAAGCGTGGAGCGGACGGCGGCGAGCTGCTCGCGTCTCGTGAGGAGAACAGCGGCGTTCGGAGTTTGCTGGAGGATGATCTCAGATGGCATGCGGCTTCCCGTGAGGGCAGGTTCCAGTTTAGCGGACCACTCTTCCAATATCGTTTCTCGACCGCTTGGATTGAGCTACAAGGCGATGCTGGACATCTGTAAGACATTTGGGATGGTTTTGTCGATGCTCAATTCCGCCGGGGTGTCACGCTTGTTTTTGTAGCTATAGGCGTGGAGCGGGATGAAGGACGCTCGACCGCGGGGGCGGGGATTGTAGAGAAAGGAGCCGGAGTTGATCCGGCATAGTGAAGCATGTTCGCCGTGCGTGCTGAGCAGTGCCGCGGTGTCGACGTCGAGCAAGAGATTGTCATACGCGGCATAGGATCTGGCTAACACTTCCGCCTTCTCTTTTGAGACGAAGAAGAAGATTTTGCTGTTCAGCAGGGTGATCCATTCAGGGACGGTGATGCCCACCAGGCAGGATTTCATCTTGGATTCCTGCGCGGCATGTTGATCGCGCAGGGTGATGCCATGCAATTGCTGGATGCAGCGGCGTCGTTGCTTCAGGACGGCAGCGGTCTCTTCCGAGCTGAAGCTGTATAGGTCGGCCAGAGCCTGCGCGCTGAGGAGACCATGCTCGCGGATGCTGGGCAAATTGGAGGCGAAAGTAAGGTGATAAAGGCGAGGAAAATGCCTCGTGAAAGTGCTGACGTCCATCAGTCCATTATGCGGTCAGCATCCTCAAGGGCAGCGATAACCGGTCAACAGATGGGAGAGGATGGGCGCGTCGATGACGGCACGTTTTGCAATCTGGATGCGATCATCGCTGCGCCGAGAAACCCGGCGGAGGTGAGGACTAATGCGGGGCCTATGCCGTGGGTCTGGGAGAGTTTGCCTATGGTGTAGGGCGCGGCGGCGCTGGCGATGCGGCCGAGGTTGTAGGCCATGCCCATGGCTCGGCCTCGGAGGGCGGTGGGAAAGGCTTCGGCGGCGATGACGGAGAAGCCGGAGAAGAAGCCGGTGCCGAAGAATCCTACGAGCGGGCCGAGCAGAAGGACAGCGGTCGCGCTGCCAGCGAGGGTGTAGACGGGGACAAGAGCAGCGGCGATGACGAGATAGGTGATGTAGACGCGCTTGCGGGCGAAGCAGTCTGCGAGGACGCCGAAGAGGGTGTAGCCAAGGAAGGTTCCGGCCTGCATGAGGATGGTGAAGGTGGAGGTGCGGACGATGTTGAGGCCGTGGCCTCCCTGGGCGCTGGGGAGCGAAAGGAAGGCCGGGACCCAGGAGAAGAGTCCCCACCAAGCGAAAAGGCTGGCGGCGTTCATGCTGGTGATGATGAGGGTGGAGCGGAGGAGTGGGGCGTGGAACAGGTGCTTGAAAGAGGTCGCTGGGGGCGAGGGTTGTGGCGAGACCCACTCATCGCGATGCTGCTGCGATGAATGGGGCACAGAGTTGATGGCTGGGTTGGGATCTTCCTGGGTGGTGGGTTCGTGGACGCTTCTTCTGATCCAGAGGGTGACGAGGGCGGGGGCCATGCCGATGAGGAAGACGGCGCGCCATCCGAGGTGCGGGCTGAAGCGGGGCATCACGATCGCGGTGATGGCGGCGGCGAGCGCATAGCCTACGGCCCAGGCGCTTTGCACGAGGCCGAGAGCGCGGGCGCGGTGGCTGGTGGGCCAGGTCTCGGCGACGAGCGCGGCGCCGGCGGCCCACTCGCCACCCATGCCGAGGCCGAGAAGGATGCGACATGCGGCAAGTTGTGGAGCGGAGTGGGTGAAGGCGCAGAGGCCGGTGGCAAGGCAGTAGATCAGGATGCTGGCGGAGAGGGCCCGGGTGCGGCCGAATCGGTCGGCGACGAAGCCGAAGAAGACTCCTCCGATGGCGGCGGAGATGAGAGTGAGCGACATGATGCCGCCGGCTGTGGCGGCTGATATTTGCAGGTCTCTTTCAATGGCGGGGATCAGGAGCGAGAAGAGCATGACGTCCATGCTGTCCAGCATCCAGCCGAGAGAGGCGGCGATGAGGGTGTTGCGGCGGGTTGGGTTCTTCGCTAGTTCGAGGAAGGTCTCGGTGGGCATGGGTTATGGGGATGGTAA
The DNA here is from genome assembly GCF_014203275.1 of Granulicella aggregans. Lineage (GTDB taxonomy): Bacteria > Acidobacteriota > Terriglobia > Terriglobales > Acidobacteriaceae > Edaphobacter. The sequence goes on along the minus strand of NZ_JACHIP010000001.1, from coordinate 268,348 downwards.
CGGAAGTTCGTTGGCAAGTAAGAGGAAAGCGCTCGAGCTTCGCTCGATGCCCACATCTCAGAGTCGAGATATGGGGCACCCGAGTTGGTGGCGAGAGGTGAGGCATTAGGCTGGTGGGATGCGGGTTGCGATCGATAGCGGTGGGACATTTACGGATTGTGTGTATCTGAATGGCGGAGAGCTGAAGGTGCTGAAAGTGTTCTCGACGCCGGAGCGGCCGGGGGATGCGGTGCTTGCGGCTGTTATGGCTGCGGTGGGTGAGTCGGGTTCGGTGCCGGAGGTGAGACATGGGACGACGGTGGGGACGAATGCGATGCTCGAGCGCAAGGGGGCTCGGGTAGCGTATGTGACGACGGCGGGGTTTGAGGATGTGATCGCGATTGGGCGGCAGGCGCGGCCGAGTTTGTATGACTGGATGCGGTCGCCGCTGCCTTGCGTGGTGACGAAGGAGTTACGGTTCGGTGTGAATGAGCGGATAACTGCGGAAGGCGTGGTGCTGCGTGCTCCGACCGATGCGGAGTTGCGTGAGCTGGTGGCAGCGGTGCGAGCGAGTGGGGCGGAGGCAGTGGCGGTGTCGCTGCTCTTCGGGTTTGCGAATCCGGTGAATGAGAGCAAGGTGGCGGAGGCGCTGAGCGAACTTGGAGTTCATGTGTCGGTCTCGCACGAGATCCTGCCGGAGTTTCGCGAGTATGAGCGTGGCGCGACGGTGGTGGTGAATGCGTATCTTGCTCCGAAGATGAGCGGGTATCTGACGGCGTTGGAGGCTGGGCTTGCGGCGAAGTTTCCGGGTGCTTCGTTGGGAGTGATGCAGTCTTCGGGAGGGATCGTACCAGCACGGCTGGCGGCTCGGGAGCCGGTGCGGACGGTGCTCTCCGGGCCGGCTGGCGGGGTGATGGGAGCTTGGCGGGTGGCGCGGGCTGCGGGTTTCGAGAAGATCATCGGGTTCGATATGGGTGGGACTTCTACCGATGTTTGTCTGATCGATGAGACGGGGCCGCAAAGTACGAATGAGGCTGTGGTGTCGGAGCTTCCGGTGAGCGCGCCGATGCTGGATATCCACACGGTTGGAGCCGGTGGCGGCTCGCTGGCGCGGTTCGATGCGGGCGGGGTGCTACATGTTGGGCCGGAGTCGGCGGGCGCAGTGCCGGGGCCAATCTGTTACGGCAAGGGTGAGCACGTCACGGTGACCGACGCGAATCTCGTGCTGGGGCGGCTGGACGCCGATCGTTTTTTGGGTGGAGAGGTCCGCCTGGATGTAGACCGAACGAGAGAAAAGATGGCCAAAGGGAATCGTGGGCTGGGGATAGAGGGGTATGCGGAAGGAATTCTAAGGCTGGCCGAGGCGGCGATGGAGAAGGCCATCCGTATGATCTCTGTCGAGCGGGGGCATGACCCCCGGGAGTTTACGCTGGTGGCGTTCGGCGGAGCGGGGCCACTGCACGCGTGCGCGCTGGCGCGGGCGTTGCGGATTCCAAGGGTACTGGTGCCGGTGATGCCGGGAGCGCTGTCTGCGCTGGGGATTCTGATGGCGGATGTGGTGCGGGATTATTCGCGGACGGTGATGTCTTCGGTGTCGGGTGATTCAGATTTGCAACTATTGGAGTTACATTTCGATTCGCTTGAGGCGAAGGGTGCCGAGGAGTTTCGCGAGGAAGGGTTGACGGGGGAGAGTGAGCGGACGGTCGACCTGCGGTATGTGGGACAGGGGTATGAGTTGAACGTGGCTGCGGGTGAGGGGATGATGGAGGCGTTTCATGCGCTGCATCGGAAGCGGTTTGGATATGCGGATACTTCGCGGGCGGTGGAGGTAGTGACGGTGCGGGTACGGATGTCGGCTCGGACTGAGGCACTTGACCTCCCGGTGCATCTGGTGCGAGAGGGTGATGGGTCGCAGGCGGTGGTGGAGGATTCTTTGATTCATTTTGACGGCGGGTGGCTGGAGAGCAAGGCATATGACCGCGATGCTCTGCGAGCCGGAGATCGCTTCGTGGGGCCTGCGCTGATCACGGAGTACAGCGCGACTACCGTCGTCCCGCCCAGATGCGAGGTGTCTATCGATACGTTCGGCAATGTTGTGATCGAGGTGCAGCAATGACTCTTAGCAGAACCGATCCGGTGGGGCTAGCAGTGTTTAAGAGCGCAACGCACTCGGTGGCGGAGGAGATGGGAGCGGTGCTGCGGCGGACTTCATTTTCGCCGAACATCAAAGAGCGGCGGGACTATTCCTGTGCTGTGTTTGATGGCGATGGTGCCGTGGTAGCGATGGGCGACCATATGCCGGTGCATCTGGGGTCGATGCCGATGTCGGTGCGGGCGGCGATTGATGCTGTGAAGATGGAGCGGGGGGATGTAGTCGTGTTGAACGATCCCTATGCGGGAGGGACGCATCTGCCGGACCTGACGATGGTGTTGCCGGTGTTTGTTGAAGGCGAGGCCACTCCGGTGATGTATGTGGCCGCGCGCGCGCATCACGCGGATGTCGGTGGGATGTATCCGGGGTCCATGGGGCTTTGCCGGGAGATCTACCAGGAGGGGTTGCGGATCCCTCCGGTGCGGATTGTGCGCGGGGGAGAGGTGGTGCGCGATGTAATGGCGCTGATCCTGCACAATGTCCGGACGCCGATGGAACGCGAAGGCGACCTGATGAGCCAGATCGGGGCCTGCCGCGTTGGGGCGGAGCGGGTGGGCGAGTTGATCGCGAAGTATGGCGTGGCGCGGCTGCGTGAGTTGATGCGGGGGCTGCTCGACTACTCCGAGGAGTTGATGCGGGCAGAGATTGCCAAGGTGCCGTCAGGGAAGTATGAGGCGGAGGACTTTCTCGATAACGATGGGTTTAGCGATGAGCCGATACGGATTGCGGTGGCCGTGACCTTCGATTCAGGTGCGGGGTCCGTCGCGGTGGACTTTGCCGGATCGAGCGAGCAGGTGCGGAGCAGCATCAATGCGGTGTATGCAATCACGTACTCGGCTGTGTACTACGTGTTTCGGTGTCTGCTTGCAGAAGACGCGCCGGCGACAGCGGGGCTTATGCGGCCTGTGACGGTGATTGCGCCCGATGGTTCGATAGTGAATGCACGGTTGCCGGGGCCGGTGGCGGGCGGGAACGTTGAGACTTCGCAGAGGATTGTGGATGTGCTGCTGCGAGCGCTGGCGCTGGCTATGCCGGGGAGGATTCCGGCGGCCAGTTCGGGGACAATGAACAACCTGACGATTGGTGGCGTTGATCCGCGCACAGGCCGGAGCTTTGCGTACTACGAGACGATCGCAGGCGGGATGGGAGCGCGGGCTGGGGCGGATGGGGTCTCGGGGATTCATACGCACATGACGAACTCGCTGAATACGCCGGTAGAGGCGCTGGAGTATGCGTATCCGCTGCGGGTGCGGCGGTATGGGTATCGCAATGGGTCGGGCGGAGACGGGGAGTTTCGTGGCGGGGATGGAATTGTGCGGGAGATCGAGATGCTGGGCGAGGCGCAGGTTACGCTGCTGGCGGACCGTCGCGTCTTTGCGCCGTATGGATTAGAGGGTGGTGGTGCCGGGGCGTTGGGGAGGTCTTCGCTGGTCTCGGGTGAAGAGGTGAGCGAATTGCCGGGGAAGTGTTCGGTGGCGGTGAAGGCGGGGGATGTGGTTCGGGTGGAGTCGCCGGGTGGGGGTGGATGGGGTTTGGTGAGATGAAAGCGGTTCGTGCTTCGCACGAATGTCCCACTCATCGCATAAGACAAAGGCACGATGAATGGGGCGCCCGATCTTTGCGCAGTCTGTTCAGTTGCCGCTTAGGCGGGCGAAGAAGGTGGCGTCATCGCCCGCGTTGAGGGTGACCCATTCTTCGTCGGACATGGAGCCTCGGAGAGCGATGAAGGGGACGGCGTCGGGGCCTACCAGGTGCCGCAGGGTCCAGGTGCCGCTGTTATAGACGTCGAAGATCGCTTCGGCGACGAGTGAGGGCGGCACGGGCTGCTGGAGCGAGTTGGCGAACATGGCCGCGAACCGCGCCCCCTGGTGGTAGGGCGACGCGGGTGCGGAGACGCCGATACGCTGGGCCATGGCGGTGTCGATGACGCCGGGCTCGACGAGGGCTACGCGAACGTTGAAGGCCTTCATCTCTCCGGCGAGGCCTTCGGTGAGAGCTTCGAGCGCCCACTTCGAGGCGCAGTAGGGGGTCATGGGTGGGCAGGACATGCGGCCGGCGATGGAGCTGATGTTGAGGATGCAGCCGCTCTGCCGCTCACGCATGGATGCGACGACAGCCTGGATGCAGCGGATGGCGCCGAAGTAGTTGGTCTCCATGACGGCGCGGAAGTTGGCCAGCGATTGTTCTTCGACGGAGCCGAGCATCTCGATGCCGGCGTTGTTGATGAGGACGTCGATGGGGCCATTGGCGAGCAGGGCTTCGATGCACGTGCTGACGGAGGAGTCGGAGTCGACGTCCATGGTGAGGACGGTGATGGGAAAGGATTCGGCCTTCGCGATCTCAGCTAACTGCGGAGCGTTGGCTGGCGTGCGCATGGTGGCGAGGACGGTGTGTCCGGCGCGGGCGAAGGTGAGTGCGGTCTCGTAGCCGATGCCTTTGCTGCAGCCTGTGATGAGGACGGTGGCCATGGTTCTCCTTCGAAGCGCTGAGGTTGCCGTTGGGTTACGGCATGAACTGGGGCTTGAGTTTCAGAGCCCGGCCAGCATACAGGAAGGGGGTTGCAGATTTCGCGGAAATTTCGGGGCTCAGGCAATCGTCGACAGGGGCTTCGCAGGAGCGAGGGCGATCAGGAGAACGCCGATCAAGGCGAGGACGGCGACGCCGATGAGCTCGCCGTGGGCGATCATGTCGCGCATGGCCTGGGTGCCCATCAGGGCGGCGTGGGCGAGGCTCGACCATGCGGTGAAGGCGATGAGGCTGCGATGCGCGGAAGGGTTGCGGATGGCGAGGAGGAGAAAGACGCCGAGCGTGACGTAGAGGCTGAGCATCATGGAGAGCGCGGGCTGCTGGCGGATGAAGAGAATCATCGGGTAGGCGAGGGCGAGAAAGATGACGCCGGTGATGCCGAGGGTGATTTTGAGGGGCATGCTGGTCTCCCGTATTTGTGGGGTGATACGGGGATGGTGAGGTGGGAGTTCCATGGCAGAAAGATTCGGGACGCGTGGGCGATGCATAGTCGCTCGGGGTCCTTCGACTGCGCCACTCGCGATGGGGCTGCAAGTGGCTTCGCTCAGGATGACGGGGGTTTGGGCGAGGGGAAGGGAAGACGGTTCGTGCTTCGTACCAATGTCCCACCCATGGCCAAGTGCGAGCCATGGGTGGGGCACCCGATGTGAGGCTACTTCGTTGTTGGGGTGAGGTGGTCGAAGTTCATGATGGCGTTGAAGACGAGGTTGTAGCTGCCGATGGTTTCGCCTCGGTAGACAGGGTTGTTGGCGAAGAGGAGGACGTTGCCGGTGCCGAGGTGGGCGTCGATGACGATGGCTCGTTCGGCGATGGAGCTTGATTTGTCGAGTAGGCCGGAGAGCAGGAGGTTCTTTCCGTCGTTGAAGCGGAGGATGACCTCCGGGCGCAGGGCGGTGGGGATGAGTTGCGGGTTGTTGCGCATCTGCTCTTCGTTGAGGGGGCGAGGCTGCCAGGGTTCCTGTTTGGGAAGAATATCTGGTGCGACGTTGGTACGACCTTGCGGGGTGTCGGACTCGTCGGCGCTGCCGCGGCCGGTGGGGCGGTTTTCGTAGGGGTCGAAGAGGGTGCGTCCACCTCGGCTGCCGTAGGTGTTGGAGACGTTGAAGGCCATGCCGTTGGCGCTCATGACGGGCAGGGTCTTGCCGTAGCCGTAGGCGATGGGGCTGGCCTTGGCAACGAAGACGCTGGAGAGGACGGTGCCAGTGACGCGGACATCGTTCGTCGATGCGATGCTGACGCCGGGGGCCAGGCCGGTCTCGGCGGCGAACTGGGCGGTGTCTTCGCAGGTGATGAGGAGGCCGCCTTTGGCGACGAAGTCCTTGAGGTGGGCTAGACCCTCGTAGCCGAGACCGGGTCGGGTGTCGGCGGTGGAATCGAGCAGGCCCATGTTGGGTGTGAGGTCTGTCTTCTGCCACGGCATGGGGTTGGTGCTGGCGTTGATCGGCACGCCGTCGATGATCTGCTGCGCGGAGGCGCGGCCTACGGGAGCGAAGACGATGACATCGTACTTGCTGCGGAGATCTTCTTCAGCGGAGACGGTCTGGGTGTTGATGTAGGCGAAGGGGACGCCGGTCTTATCGAAGGCCTGACGCCACCAGCCTTCGGTCTGGGTGCCTAGCCAGGTGTGCATGAAGGCTACGCGGGGAGCGGTGACTGCATGGGTCGCGGCTGACGGGGCGGAGCCGAGCTTCGTTGCGTTGAGCGAGAGTTTCTTGAGGATCGGAGAGAGGTTGGAGTCCGACACGCTGGAGATGAGAAGTGACCCTGCGGGGAAGGTGTGGCCTTCGGCGTCGAAGGCCTTTTCGGTGACTTCGACGTGGGCGGATTTGGCCGCATAGAGCAGCGCGAGGAGGCTTGTCTGGCCGGTGTTGGCGATGGCATAGATTGTGCCTGTGCCGGTTACATTTCCTGCCGCTGCGCTAAGGTCAGTGACCGAAGACATCTTCGACTCGAGGATGACGGGGTCGACGACGCGGAAGGTCTTGACGTTGAAGAGCTGGGAGAAGCTCCAGCCGGTGTCGTCGTAGGGGTGCTTCTGCGGGTCGTCGGGTGCCCAGTACTGTTTGTCGAGGAGAGCGTCGGCGGTGCGGGAGTAAGGCTGATCGAGACGGATGACGTAGCTGCCGGCGGGGAAGGTTTTTTCTTCCGTCTTGTTGTGGGTATCGGCTACTGCCTCGGGCTTATCTTCAGTTTTATCTTCGGTTTTATTTGAGGGCTTCTCGGACTTCTTCGAGACGGGGACGGCGACGGTGACGGACTCGCTGAGCTGGCTGATCTCTACGTGCTGAAGCTGGAGGACGCTCAGAAGTTGAAGCTGGCGGTTGAGCTCTTCCGGCGAGGCGGGGAGGATGTAGGCGGATGGGCCTTCGATGCTGGGCTTGAGGACGCTGCGCTTGCTCTTGAGGTAGTAGTTCTCGAGGAAGTGGTGCGTGTTGTGCGAGAAGTAGCTGATGGTCGAGAGCAGCGCGGATTCTTCGTAGTTGTTGTTATCGCGCTGCGACCAGGTGACGACCGGCTGGGGCGGGTTCTGGCGATACCACGTCCGGCTGTATTCTTCGGGATCGAGGATGCGCTTTTCGGTGTCCGCGCCGCCGTTGCCGAAGGTCTCGTAGAGTCGGCTGATGCCATTATGTAACCCGGCGAGGAACATAAGATAGCCGGGGCTCCAGGTGTCGAAGTCGCCGTGGGTGAAGACGCCGGGCATGGAGAAGGACTGCATCTGCGCGACGTTGTTCCAGGCGAGGTCGGCCCACTCATCAGCGAGGAGGGGGTCGATCCAGGCGTTGTAAGGGCCGTCGCCTACGGTGTTGTCGTAGAGGAAGGGGACGGACTCGTGGAGATCATGCAGGACCTGCGCGTGGTTGTCGATGTAGGCGTTGAGGACGTTGCGGGTCAGGTTCAGCGTCATGCCCATGGCGTCGCGGTTGTTATCGTGCGCGACGTAGTGGCCCCAGTAGGGCAAGCGTGGATACATCTGGCCGGGATGGGCCTTGTGCCACTTGTAGAGATCGACCATGCGGTCGCGGCCGTCGACTTCGACGACGGGCGTGATGAGGACGACCATGTGCGAGCGGATGTACTTGATGTAGGGCGAGTCGTCGACGGCGAGGCGGTAGGCGAGTTCCATCAAGGCTGTCGGCGCGCCGGTCTCGGGGGAGTGGATGGTGCCGGTGATGTAGTAGACGGGGTAGGAGGCGTCGATGAGCGGCTTGGCCTTGGCGTCGTCGAGGCCGATGGTACGTGGGTCGGCGAGCTTGGCGAGGCGGGCTTCGTTCTCTTTGTAAGACTTCAGCAGAGCTTCGTCGGCCACGGCTACGGCGATCATCTCGCGGCCTTCTTCGGAGTGGCCGATGGTGGTGACCTTCACGCGCGGGCTGGAGGCCTCAAGCATCCGCATGTACTTGTAGACATCTTCGGCGTAGGGGAGCATGTCGGGCGCTCCGGCGATGTTGCCGAGAACTTTTTCCGGGGTGGGCACGGTCTTCGAAGCCGGGAGGTAGTCGACCAGGTGCGAGGTGAAATGAGGATCGGTGGTGTATTCGTGGATCTTCGCGGTGTAGGCGTCGTCGATGGGCTGTTTGGGGTCGCGGGCGAAGGTGTCGTTGAGGGTGGTCTGGGCGGATGCCAGCGAAGTGGCGAAGACTGCAACGACGGCGAGGAGATAGTGACGAGATGTCATCTGGCCTGATTCTTTCTTTGGGTTTGCTAGGGCTGTTTTATTTAGAAAGGCTTTGCTTCGCCATCCAGAAGACGACTAAAGCAAAAATGACAAAACACGCGCTTCGTGTACTGACCCTCGCATAGTCTTCTTCGGACACTCTGGTCTTCATGCCGATCATTGAATACCAGCGATTCGTTAGGGTCGGCAAGACTCTTGGGAAAAATGCACTTACAAATGCGACTGAGGCAAAAAGGAGTAGGGGCAGAAGCATCGCAAATCTGTGCATTTGACTCTCCTATTTAGCGGTACCGGTCTTCGGAGCATACTCGTCGCGGAGGCGGGTTTGGCGGGTCTCCATCGGGATGGAGACTCCGTCGATGAAGACCTGCTTGACGGAGGTGCGGACATCCAGCGGGTCGCCGTTGGCGATTACGATGTTGGCGGTCTTGCCGACGTCGAGTGAGCCCAGCTTGTCGGCCACGCCCCAGATCTCTGCGGGGTTCAGGGTGATGGACTTCAGCGCGTCGTCGTAGGGCATGCCGTAGGCGACGGCCATGCCGGCTACGTAGGGAAGGTTGCGTAGAGATTGCGCGCTGCCTGCTCCGCCGGAGTCGCCGGGAAGGAGGGTGACCTTGACGCCGCGTTTGGTGAGCTCGGCGGGCAGGGTGTAGACGGCATCGAAGCGTTCGTTAGCGCGGGGGAACTCGTAGATGGGGCCGAACATTACGGGCACATGCCAGGCGGCGATCTTGTCGAGGATGTCCTGGCTATGAGTCACGTGGGCGAGGACGATCTTCAGGTGAAACTCCTGCGCCAGACCCATGGCGACTTCGATGTCGTGGCCTTCGTCGGCGGTAACGATGACGGGCTTCTCGCCCTTCAGGTAGGGGATGAGGGCTTCGTTCTTTAGGTCGAACTTGGGTGGGTCGGATTTTTTATCTTTGCTGTCTTTTGCTTCGGACTTCTTCGCTGCGGCGTCCTTCTTCTGCATGTACTCGGTCGCGTCGATGAGCGCCTGCCGGAGTTGCGTGATCTCGCCCATACGCGTTGATGGGAACTTGTCTTTGCGCTTAGGGTCCGCGCCGAAGTTCATCGGCAGTGCCACGTCTTTCGTGAGGATCATGGCGTCGCGGTCGCGCCCCGCGAGCTGTATAAACATGGACTGGCCCGGCATGGTGTCGGTGTCGATGGGGGCGACGATGGCGTTGGTGATGCCGTTGAAGCGGGCGATGGGGATGTGCTCGGTCTCGGCGTGGAAGGCGTCGTAGACGTGCATGTTGGGGAAGATCTCTTCGCTGGTCTCGACGAGGTCGTTGTTGACGTCGTCGGAGGCGATCTCGCTGAGACCGAGTGTGGATTCGGAAGCGATGAGGCCGGGATAGACGGTGAGGCCATGGGCGTCGACGATGGTTGCGCCGGTGGGGACTTTGATGGAGGCGGCGGTGCCTACGGCTAGGATCTTGCCGGATTGCAGGAGCAGGGTGCCGTCTTCGATGGTGCCGTGGGTGACGGTGAGGAGCTTGCCGTTGGTGATGGCGGTGATGCCTGCGGGAGGGGTTGTGTCGACCATGCGGGCCTGGGCGTGGGCGGCTGTGGCGGGGATGAGAGAGGCAACGGCGAGGGCAAGAGCAAACGCAGATTCCCTTCGGGAATGACAAAGAGAGAAGCGGGAATGACAAACAAGAAATGGCATTAGTTGCCTCCTTCGTCGGAGCCGTCGTGGGAGCCGCCGGATTCGGCTTCGTGCATGACGCCGTTGAAGTGCGGTGTGCCGAAACCTTTCAGGCTGGTGTCGAAGAAGAGGTCGCCGTCGATGTAGACCTTCTCGGCGCGGGCGTAGGTCGAGAGCGGGTCCATGTTCCAGATCACCAGGTCGGCATCCTTGCCGAGGTCAATGGAGCCGGTGTGGTCCTGCACACCGATGACCCATGCGGGATTGAGCGTGACCATCGCGATCGCTTCATCCTCGGTCGCTCCGCCGTAGTGGACCATCTTGCCGGCCTCTTGATTGAGACGGCGGATGTGGTCGTTTGAGTCGCTCTTCAAGGCGACGCGAACGCCTTCGCGCATGGACATGACGGCGTTCCAGGGAATGGCGTCCCAGGCTTCGTCTTTGTATCCCCACCAGTCGGCGAAGGTGGCGATGGCGGTGTCGTCCTTGGCGATCTTGTCGCCCACCTTGTACATCTCGAGCGCATGGTGGAAGGCGCGGATCTTGAACCCGTACTCTTTGGCGATGGCCTCTTCGGTGAGGAACTCGTCGGCGCGGTAGCAGTGGATCTGAACGTAGAGCTTGCCGCTGAGGATGTCGGCGAGGGCTTCGAGCTTGAGGTCACGGTGCGGGGTGACGAGGTCCTTATCGCCTTTGGCTAGCTTGGTGTTGTAGTCGTCCCACTCCTTCTTGTAGACCTTGGCGTCTTCGAAGGACTGGCGCATGACTTCGAAGTTGCCCATTCTTGTTGACGGTAGTTGGTTGCGACCACCATAGACGCGCTTGGGGTTTTCGCCGCTGGCGAATTTTATGGAGCGTGGGGCGTTGGGGAATAGAAGATCTTCGCGGTTGAGGCCGAACTTGTTCTTGATGACGACGGCCTGGCCGCCGATCATGTTGGCGGAGCCGTGGAGAAGAAGCTCTGTGGTGACGCCTGCGGCCAGGGCCTGGTAGAGCGCCTTGTCGGTGCTGTCGAAGGCGTCGATCATCATCATGCTGGGGGTGACCGGGCTGGTGGCCTCGTTCACGTCGTTGCCGAGAGCAGAGTGCGAGTGGGGATCGATGATACCTGGCGTGAGGTATTTTCCCGTCGCGTCGATGACCGTGGCTGAGGCGGGGGCGCTGACCGTGGCGCCGATCCCGGCGATCTTGCCGTTGTGAACCCAGACGCTCCCGTTGGCGATGGTGCCGTGGGAGGCCGTCATTACGGTGGCATTTTTTATGACGAGGTCGGGGACGGACTGGGCTGCGACGGGGATAGTGGCGGAGAGAAGGCAGAGGGCGACGCGGGCGGGGATCAAGAGGGTGCCTCCGGTTGAGCGGTAGAAGCTAAAGCGTACCTCAGCGGCTAAAGCCGCAAATCGAAACGGAGTTTACGCGGCACGGCTGAAGCCGTGCCCTTAAGCAAGGCTAGAGCGAAATGCGGGGATTCTTCGCTGCGCTCAGAATGATGCCTGGTCGCAGCGAGTTCCCAATGAGAAATCAGTGATGAAGGGTTGACGGTCGGACAGCGCCCGGGGTTTCAGAGTTAGAAGGGGATGTCGTCGTCGGTGATGCCGGTGTCGCCGTAGTCGGGTGCGCTGACTGGGGCGGACTGGTTATAGCTCGTGGATGAGGACTTGGAGTAGCCGCCGCTCGATTCGCCGCCCTGCTTGCTGCCCAGAAGGGTGAGTTCGTTGACGAGGATCTCGGTGCGGTACTTCTTCTGGCCGGACTCCTTGTCGTCCCAGGAGCGCGTCTGGATCTTGCCTTCGATGAAGAGCTGCGTGCCCTTCTTGACGTAGTCGCGGACGACTTCGGCGGTGCGCTGGAAGCAGACGAGGTTGTGCCACTCAGTCTTATCGGCCCAGTTGCCCTGCGCGTCTTTAGCGCGGTCGGCAGTGGCGAGGGTGAAGCTTGCGATGGTCATGCCGCCTGCGGTGGCGCGGATCTCGGGATCTTTGCCTACGTTGCCGAGAAGAAGAACTTTATTGACGCCTTTTGCCATGGTGATGTGCTCCAATTTTCTGCTGGTTTCAGAGGTTGAGGATACTACAGACCGCGTGGGTGCTGGGCGAGCGCGCGGTAGAGGGCCGCTAGCGGTTCGAGGGCGAGCGATTCGGCTCGGGCCTGTGGAGGGATCTCTGCAGGCCAGGCGGCGGCGAGGGTCTCGGGGTCGTAACTGGCGGCGCGGAGGTTGTTATGCAGAGTTTTTCGCTTCTGGGCGAAGATCTGTTTCAGGAAGCTGTCGAATCCGGCGGGGTCGACCTGCAACTCTTCGAAACGCGGGGCGAAGTGCAGCCGGAGGACGGTGGAAAAGACGTCCGGTGGCGGATTGAAGGCCGAGGGCGGAAGAGTAAAGAGGTTGTCGACCTCGGCGTTGACCTGCGTTGTGGCGGCGAGCAGGCCGTACTCCTTCACGCCGGGAGAGGCGGAGAGGCGGTCGGCGACCTCGCGTTGCATCATCAGGACGGCGCGGTTGAGCAAGCCGGCGCGGCCGGCGGCGAAGAGCTGCAGGAGGATGTCCGAGGTGATGTAGTAGGGCAGATTGCCGATCACATCCGCCGTGGTGCCTTCAGGGATCAGAGCCGCGAGATCAGTCTCGAGAACGTCGCCCTGGACGATGGTGACGTTAGGCTGGTCGCGGAATTTGAACGTAAGTTCGGCGGCGAGGGAGTGGTCTAGCTCAAGGGCGATGAGGCGCTGGGCGCGCGGGGCGAGCAGCGAGGTGATGGCTCCGTGGCCGGGGCCGATCTCGAGGACGGTGCGGTTGGAGATGTCGCCCAGAGCGTCTACGATGGCGTGGCGGGCGTTGTCGTCGACGAGAAAGTTCTGGCCGAATTTCGGTTTGCGCTTGTTGGACATTGCTGTGTATAGAGTAGCCCGGCGCCAACAATTGCGGCGGGGCTGAGCGGCGCTGCATCAGAGTTGAAGGACAGCGCGAAAGCGTAGAGGATGAAGTGCATGTATATCGTGTTTGCAGCATCGGAGTGCGCACCCTGGGCGAAGACGGGTGGATTGGCGGACGTGGTCGCGGCTCTGCCGAAGGCATTGGTGGCTCTGGGGCATAAGGTCAGCGTCTTTATCCCTTACTACCGGCAAGTGGCGAAGCTGGCTCCGGAGTGCCCGGTGGTGCTGCCGAGCGTGACGATTCCGTTTCCGCACTACAACCGGTTTGTGCAGATTCTGGACGGCGGAGTGACCGACGGCGTGCAGCTTTACTTCGTCGCGAACTCGGAGATGTTCGACCGCGAGAGCTTCTACGCGACCCCAGGCGGCGACTATCTCGACAATGCGGAGCGGTTTGGGCTTTTTAGCCGGGCGGTCATCGAAGCAACCAAGGTTCTAGGCGTTCCCGATGTCTTCCATGTGCATGACTGGCAGACTTCAATCCTCGCGGTTCTGCTGAGGTCGACCTACTTCTTCGATCCGGTGATGAAGGGCGTCCCTGCGGTCTTGAGCATCCACAACGCCGGCTATCAAGGCTGGTTTCCGCCGAGCACGATGGAGTTGCTGCTGCTGCCGTGGGACATGTTCACCTTCGACAAGCTGGAGACCTATGACTCGGTGAATTTTTTGAAGGGCGGGGTGCTGTATGCGGACGCGATCACCACCGTGAGCCGGAAGTACGCCGAGGAGATTCAGACTTCCGAGTTTGGCAATGGGCTGGAGGGGATTCTGCAGCGCCGGAATGCGGACCTGTTCGGGATCTTGAACGGCGTGGACTACGCGGAGTGGGACCCGGCGCATGACTCGAACATTGCGGCGCACTATACGGCGGAAAATCTTGCAGGGAAGAAGAAGTGCCGTGAAGACCTGCTGCATGCGTTCGGGTTGAATGACGTTGCGGAGACGACGGCGGTGATCGGCGTGGTGTCGCGGTTTGCTACGCAGAAAGGCTTCGACTTCATCGTCGCCATCATGGATCGGCTGGTGCAGGAGGACATGGTGCTCGTCATCCTGGGCAACGGCGAGGAGTACTACGAACGCCTGCTGACGGAGACGGCGAACCGCTTCCCGGGCAAAGTCCGCGTGCAGGTGAAGTACGACAACGTAATCGCGCACAAGATCGAGGCGGGATCGGATATGTTCCTGATGCCTTCGCGGTATGAGCCGAGTGGCCTGAACCAGATGTACAGCCTGCGCTATGGGACGGTTCCGGTGGTTCGCGCAACCGGCGGCCTCGAAGACACGATCGACGAGCGGCATGGCGGGCAGGGGAATGGGTTCAAGTTCTGGGGATATGACCCCGAGGACCTGCTCGACGCGATCAAACGGGCGCTGGCGACCTTCCTGAACAAGGAAGAGTGGACTGGAATGATGCAGCGCGGGATGGCGCAGGACTTCAGCTGGGAGCATCCGGCGAAGGAGTACGTGCGGGTGTACGAGCGGGCGGTGAGTAACCGGAACTAACGAGTCGCCGAGCGGCTCCTGAGTGCGTAGTGGATCGGGATGCCGCAGAGGATGATCGCGAGGCCGATGAGGGAGTTGCGCGGATCGTTGTAGATGGAGAAGACCGCGATGCCGATGGCGGCCAGGATGAAGATCGCCGGCAGAATCGGGTAACCAATCATGCTGAACGGACGGGTAGCCGGGTCATCGCGGCGGCGGAAGACGAATACCGTCGACACGGTCAGCCCATAGAAGAGCCACATCGCGAAGATGGCGAGCGAGAAGAGCGCCTGGAATCTTCCGATGAACAGCAGCAGCAGCGAGGTCAGCGTCGCTTGAAGGATGAGCGAGGTATCGGGCGTCTTGAATCGCCGGTTGACGTGGGCGAGGCCCTCGAAGAAGAGGCCGTCGCGGGCGGCGGCGAAGGTGACCCGGGCTCCTGAAAGCGACGACCCGACGAAGGTCGCGGCCATACTGACGGACATGCCGATGGTGACCAGCGCCGCTCCCCAGTGACCGGCGACCAGGCGCATGGCGTCGACCGTTGGCCGGTCGGCGAGCGCGATCGCGGTGGCGGGAAGGACGTACTGGATCGCCGCGTTGGTCAGCATGTAGAGCGCTCCGACGATGGCGATTCCGCCAACCAGCGCCAGCGGCATTGACCGTTGCGGGTTCTTCACCTCGCCAGCCATCTGGGTCACGTCGGACCAGCCGTCGTAGGCCCACAGAGCGGCGATCAGCGCGACCATGAAGCCGGTAAGGCCGCCTTTCGCGCCGGTAAACGAAGTTGCAAAATTGCTCCATCCGCCGTGATGGCCGACGGCGAAGAAGCAGAATCCGGCGATGACGAGGATCAACAAACCCTTCAGCCATGTCAGGACGAGTTGGACGTTGGCGGACTCCCGGGTGCTGAGGATGTTCAGCAAGGTGATGGCCCAGACGACCCCGATGCCGACCACCTGGCTCCACAGCAGAGGGCCGAAGGCGGGCTGCGAGAAGAAGCTGAAGACTTCGAACGAGCCAAGCACGCGCGTGAGCCCGGCGACGATCGTGGCCAGCGATGCGGGCTTGCCGATCGAGATCCACGACCACATATAGAGGAAGCCCATGAGGTCGCCGTATGCGGCCTTGATGAAGGCGTACTCGCCGCCGTAGAGCGGGCGGGCGGCGGCGATCTCGGCGTAGGTCATGGCGCCGAAGAGCGAGAGCAGCCCGCCGACGATCCAGACGGCGTAGACCATGCCGGAGGAGCCGACGGCTGCCATCATCTCTCGGGGGACGAGGAAGATGCCGCTGCCGATGATGATGCCGACCACGATGGAGGTGGCGTGGGAGGCGTTGAGGACGCGCGGGAGCTCGTGGTCGGAGGGTGACTGGGGCATGTGGGTTGTGTGGAGGGTAGCACAAGAAGTACGGGCGAAAATCTAAAACAAGCTTTCCTGAGTCATGTGCGGCGGGTGAAATGTGCCGATGATAACGAAAGGATTTCTTGCCTTACGTACGTGCCATTCGTAGGTTGTGCCAAGGAATAGGTATAGATCTTTGGTCTTGACAAAATCGTCCATGTATTTCTGGCGCACCTTTTGGACGGCCTGATTTTTCCCATAGAGTTTTTCGCAATTCCAATACAGCTGGCCAATTTCCCAATCCTCGATCATCAGTTTGCTCTCTACGCCAGCGTCGTCTTTGAAGCGATACGAGAATTTGTATGGCAGCTTCGGCATGATCCTGAAATCGTCGAGGTTTTGATCTTCGAAAAGGTGACCCTGCTTCAAGCCGTTGAGAATTCCAGTGATCTTATCGCGCGGCCACTCGGGTTCCGCAGCTTCTGCGACGAACTCCAAGACCGCCGACGGCCTAAACACTGCAAGCGAGATCTTGTTGTCGTGCGCCTGATCGATGATCTCTTTCAGGTTTGTGTAGATCTTCTGGTTGCCAAGAACCAGCTTTCGGCGATCCGCCCATTGACGCTCGGTGCCAACTTCATCAAGTAGCTTTATGCCGCTTGTCTTGAGAACACGGTGACTTTCGGGTCGCTGGTCTCCCTTGTTGCGAGCAATGTCTACCTCGACCCACTGATATTTCTTGTACTGCTGCTCTTCGTCGAGTAGGCGGAAAGGAATGGGATAGAGCCGGATCCACGAGCCATCCTCACGAAAGCCGGCTGTGCAGGCCAGTTCCGTATATTTCTCCGAAATCGTCGGATAGGTTTTGACGGCGATCAGGACTTTCACTTTGGCATGCTCTTTATACGGCCTCAGATATGACGGATATCGTAATCCCAATCCGGAAGTGCAGACAATGCTTTTGCGACGCGTCCTCGATGACACATGCAGACAGCTTCCTCAAAACATGTAATCGCAACTCGCTTGTTTTTTAGGAATATCTCGAACAAGCTTTGTAAAGCTCTTCCATTTTGCCTCAACTCAAGCTTTTCGTAGGAATCGAATAGCCGATCATAATCGGCTTGGACAATCAAATCCTGCCGTCTGTCAGAAGCGATGCCAAGCTCCGGAATATGCACATAGCCGATTCCGAGCTTCTTGGCAGTTTCGGAAAGCGTCTTTTTAGAGAAGCCATATTTTCGGCTAAGGGGATTGCGGCGCACATCTACGAGCGTCTTGACATTGTTCTTGATCAAACGATTCAGGTAACCCTCAAGAGAAGACCCTTCGTAGCCGATCGTAAAGAAACAGGGGGCGACGGCGGCGGGGCGAGCAGCCGTAATTGCGTTGACTTCGTGAGTGTTCATGATCTTCGCGGCGCGTTCGCTATTGATCGCGTAATAGGGATAGCGCCGGTAAACTTCCTGCATCAGCCTAGCGCCACTCAGATGGGAGTATTTGACGTAGCAACGATCAAAGGCTGACCCGCCGAATAGCCCTTCGGTGAGAAACCCGTCCTGTAGTCGCCAATCTTCGGTGTCTTCCAACGCTCCAATCTCGACAAGGCGGCGCTTGTCTGCGTAGGACTGGAATGAAAAACCGCCGAATCTGTAGGGCACGAATTCAAAGTCAGGTTCTTGCTGGAACTCCTGCGTGAACAGGAACAGATATTTCTGGAAGTCCGTGCTAGGTAGGTGGCCACCGAAGGCGCTGAGCAGTCCGATTAGCGTTTTCTGGCGGTAATTCATGATCGACCTTCATTTCCGAGTACGAACTCAAGAGTACAGATTAGCTGCTGAGACGACTGGAAGAAAGGGCATGCACGATCGCCGTATCCGACTAGACATTCGATGTGGGGCGGTGGGTTGCCATGAAGCCGCCGATCATGAGCGGCCGTGATTTGCGCAAATGCCTACTCATCGCGAGAGGCAAAGGCGCGATGAATGGGGCACCGTTGTCGCAACGTGTACACGTTTGTGTATTATTTGAATGAACGGTGACGCGTGGACCTCGCATTCGAGTGGGATGAGCGAAAGGCCAACGCCAATCTGAAGAAGCATCTGGTCTCGTTTCTCACGGCTGCAGCCGTCTTCGAGAACGAGATGCTGGAGCGCATCGACGACCGGGAAGATTACGGCGAGGTGCGATGGATTGCTCTCGGAAGGATCGATGAAGAGGTGTACCGGGTCGTCTACACGTGGCGCGGTGAAGACGTGATCCGCATGATCAGCGCACAGAAAGCGAGCAGAGATGAAAGAGAGGTCTACCATCGTGCGACATTCGGCAACGCAGATTAAAAGGCTGCGGTCGAGCGGCGCGGATAAGACGAGCGCGAAGGCTCCGGAGGCGGAGTCGCTGGGAGCGGAGTTCTGGAGCAAGGCTCGGGTGGTGATGCCGCGCGTGAAGACATCCGTTCATCTTCGCCTGGATAGCGATGTGGTGGAGTGGTTCAGGGCAAACGGCAAGGGCCACCTGACTCGGATGAACGCTGTGCTACGGGCGTATGTGGACGCTCAGAAGTAGCGGTTCCCACTCATCGCGAGAGACAAAGGCGCGATGAATGGGGCACATAAGGATTTCCCCTCGCCACCGCTCCCCCGCTGGCACCCTACCCTTTGTCATTCCCGAAGGGAATCTGCGTTTGCTCGCATGCTCCACCATCGATCAAATAAAAGTGCCGATTTCACTGTTAACTAACTCGCTATTAGAGGCTAACTCCCAACGTTTGAATATTTTGCACGAAAGTATGGGGGAGGGTAAACCTGCGAAACGCAGATTCCCTTCGGGAATGACAAACCAAAAGGCGGCTGACGAACAAGCAAAAGAAGCCTAGAAATAGTCCTTCTTGGAGGGCCATTGTTCGAGGAGGCTGAACCTGTGGCCGTCGGCGTCGAGCTTGCGGCCGGTGCAGAGGAAGATCGGCTTGTGTTCGAAGGGCATGGAGTAGGTCGTGCCCATGTGGCCGACGACCTCGACGTGGTCGAAGAAGTTCAGAAGGTGTTCGCGGTTGGTGCGCTCGACGAGGATGATCGAGTCGCCGTTGTAGCCGTGCGGGCCCCAGAGGAAGTAGTTGTTCTGGCCGGAGAGGGCGGGCGGGAGATTGTGGCCGAGGAAGTCGACGGCACCGGCTTCGCCGTAGTTTTCGGCGACGATGCCGGTGATCTTCTGCTGCTCGGGAGGGAGCGAGTCGAAGACGTGCTGGATCTGGTCGACCTCTTCCTGCCAGCCGAAGCGGTCGGCGTAGAACTGCGGGAGCGGGCCGCTGGAGAATCGCTCGGAGTTGCTGCTGATGTGGTCGAGGCCGGTGGCGTGGGTGTAGGCAAGCCACTGCGCCGGCGGCATGAGCGGAAGTGCGAGCGGGAGGATGAAGATGGCTCCGAGGATGAGGATGGTGGCGTAGATGGGGAAGGCGATGGCGCGGTCTTGTCTTACCCATTTACGAGCGGCGAACTGTGTCTCCCAGGCGATACCGCCGGCGGCGAAGAGGATGGGGTAGATGGGCGAGACGTAGTAGTCCTTGGCGTGCTCGAGCATCATGATGACGAAGAAGAGGACGAAGGTAATGCCGAGCCAGCGGGCTTCTTTGCGGCGAAGGAGGCGAATCAATCCAGGCACCCAGATGAAGGCCAGGAATGGGCCCATGTTGAGGACTTGCTTGAGGGTGAAGGCGATGGGGGAGAGCTTGATGGACTTGTTGCCGAGCTGGCCGTTGCGGAGGAACTCGAGGGTGGGCCAGTGATTGTGGATCTGCCAGAGAAGGTTGGGAAGGGCGATGAGGATGAGGACGGCGGTGCCGATGGCGGCCCACTTGGTGAAGAGGATTCGGCGCTGCGGGGTGAGGAGGAGGGCGATCAGGAGGGCGATGAGGAAGAAGGTCATCGAGGGCTTGTTGAGGACGCCGATGCCGCCGGAGATGCCGAAGAGCAGCCAGAACTTTTGCGAACTGGCGTCGGCTTCGTTCTTGAGGATCAGGATGAGGGCGAGGAGGCAGGTCATCCAGAACATGGACTCGCAGGAGTTCATGGAGAGGAAGCTGTCGGTGCCGAGGTACTGCGGGACGAGCAGGACGCCGAGCATCGCGAGGCCTTGCGCGGGCCGGCGGCCTCCGAGGGCCCAGACGAGCATGCCGGTGAGGAAGACGCGGGCAGCTCCGGCTAATGCGGAGAGGAAACGCAAGCCGGCCAGGGAGCGGCCAAAGAGGAGCTCCGAGGCGCGGGCCTGGAGGGCGACGATGGGGCCGTGGTCGACGTAGCCGAAGTCGAGATGGCGGCCGCAGGCGATGTAGTAGAACTCGTCGCGGAAGTAGCCGTAGCCGATGTGGGCCTCCCATAGGTTGGCGGCTACGTGGATCGCGAGCTTGATGGCGGCGAAGAGGAGGGCCAGGCGCAGGGCAGCGCGGAGGGTGGGGTCGGCGGGACGGACGACTGTGGTGGCCATGTGGAGGAGGATACGTCCTGATTTGAGAATTCGTTCCGGTAGGATGATTCGGAGTTAGGAGATTTGGACGAGGGAGGGCGTTGATTCTGCGGCATCTTCGGCGAAGTGGGATTTGATCTTCGTGGCGATGGCTGGGGAGACCACGGCGGTGAGGGCGTCGTGGGTCGCTTGCTTGATGCCGCGGACGCTTCCGAAGTGCTGGACTAGGCGCTGGCGAGTGCGGGGGCCTACGCCGGGGATGGCGTCCAGTTCGCTTTCGCGGTCGCGGATCTGGCGACGCTTGCGGTGGTAGGTGACGGCGAAGCGGTGGCTCTCGTCGCGGATCTTCTGGACGAGGTGCAGGACAGGGCTGCGGCGGTCGAGGACTACGGGGTCGTTCTCCTGGCCGTAGACGTAGATGATCTCTTCTTTCTTGGCGATCGAGGCGAGGGGTTGGAGGGTGACGCCGATCTCGGCTAGAGCGTCGGCGGCGGAGTGGAGCTGGCCGAGGCCGCCATCGATGAGGATCAGGGAGGGGAAGTCCTTCTTGTCGTCGAGCAGGCGTTTGTAGCGGCGGTGGATGATCTCGCGCATGGAGGCGAAGTCGTCGACGCCGGAGACGGTCTTGACTTGGAACTTGCGGTAGTCCGCCTTCTTCATCGCGCCGTCTTCCCAGACGACCATGGAGGCGACGGTTTCGGCGCCCTGGATGTGGGAGATGTCGAAGCATTCGATGCGCTTTGGCAGTTCCTCCAGAGTGAGGGCGTCCTGGAGGGCTTGCTGGATGGCCTTCTGGTTGGGCTGGAGGACGCGGAAACGCTGGTCGTAGGACTGGCGGGCGTTTTGACCGACTAGGTCGACCAAGGAGCGTTTGTCGCCGCGGCGTGGGGCGGCGATCTCGATGCGATGGCCGACTTTCTCGGAGAGCACGTCGGTGAGGATCGCGCGGTCGGGGAAGTCGACGGGGAGAAGGATGGAGCGAGGAATGTAGGACTGGTCGAGGTAGAGTTGCTTGAGGAGAGCGGAGAAGAAGGCGGAGGGACTGAAGGTTTCTCCGGGTTCCGTGATGGGGGAGGCTTCGAAGGCGATCGGACTAGCTTCGTTGATCTCGGGAGCGGATTGCGCGGGGTCGGGTTCGGTGGCAGACCCACTCATCGCGTGAGACAGAGGCGCGATGAATGGGGCACCCAGTTCCTGCTCCGCCTCAGAGTCCAGCGCCTCACCTGTCGATTCGTTCAACGATTCACCGAAGAAGGCGTTCATTTCGGGGAGGTCTTCCCAGAAGAAGTCGCGGCGGTCGACGATCTTGCCGCCGCGCATGTGGAAGAGGTTGACGGCGAGCATCTGGTTTTCGAAGTGGAAGCCGAAGACGTCGGCGTCTTCGTTGTCGGCGGTGGCGATGCGCTGCTTGTCCTGCATCTGGTGGACGGTGACGACCTGGTCGCGGAGGCGGGCGGCTAGTTCGAAGTGCTCGGCCTCGGCGGCTACGGACATGCGGGCGGTCAGCTTGCGCTCGAGCTCTTCGGTGCGCCCCTCGAGGAAGAGCTGGACGTCGCGGACGGTCTCTTTGTAGGCCTCTGGCGTGACGAAGCCTTCGACGCAGGGGCCGAGACAGCGCTTGATGTAGTACTGCAGGCAGGCGCGGGGGTGGTAGCGGTTGAGGTCGATCTTGCAGCTGGGGATGAGGAAGCTGCGGTGGATGAGGTCGACGAGGCGGTAGGCCAGATTGCCCGGAAAGTACGGCCCGAAGTAGGCGCTGCCGTCCTTGCGCAGGCGGCGGGTGACGAAGACCTTGGGAAAACGCTCGTTGAGCGTGAGCTTGATGTAGGGGTAGGTCTTGTCGTCGCGGAGGAGGATGTTGAAGCGCGGCTTGCGCTGCTTGATGAGATTGTTTTCGAGGGCAAGGGCCTCCCGTTCATTGTCGACGGTGATGTATTCGACGTCGACGGCCTCGCGCATCAGAGAGCCGGTCTTGGCGTTCATCTGGCTGGCTTCGAGGAAGTAGGAGCGGACGCGGGCGCGGAGGTTTTTGGCCTTGCCGACGTAGATGACCTCGCCTTCGGCGTTCTTGTAGAGATAGCAGCCGGGAAGGGTGGGGATGGTGCGAATTTTTGCGAGGAGATCCATGCGCCTGTTTCAAGTGTAGATGTGCCTGGCGCGACGTGGATACAGCGAGTCGAAGCTGGCGCTAGACCGGGAAGAATTGACTGGAACACGGGGAAAAATTACCGAAAGTCTTTTCACGGCTTTTCCGTGTCTTTTGTGGAAAAGGCCCATCTTCCTGATTAGAAGCTGCTTAGTCTAGCCAGCCAACGACGGGGCAACGGCTGCATCTAAATGGAAGTAATACTGAAAGTGGAGAACGACTATGACAACTTACGCTTCTGGTAGGGTGCGGGTGCAGGGAGCATCGCGCGCGATGTATACGGCGGGGATCTTTGCCGCCGGAGTTCTGGCGATGGGTCTGGGCGTGACGGGATGCGCGTCAAAGAATTATGTGAAAGCGCAGACTGGCCCCCTGGTTCAGCAAACCAACGAACTTGACGCGAAGACTGCGTCGGATCACCGTGCGATCGGCGACACGGATGAACGCGCCCAAAAGGGAATCGCGGGTGCGCAGGCTTCGGCGGACGCTGCGAATCAGCATGCGAACGCGGCGGGCGAAGCGGCGAATGCCGCCGGCCAGAATGCACAGGATGCTTACAACCGCGTGGATACTCTGAGCGGCGTCGTCGCAAACCTGGATAACTACAAGCCGGTCTCGGATGTCAGTGTCACGTTTGCGTTCGATAAGTCCGTGCTCACTGCGAGCGATAAGAAGCAGCTGGACGACTTTGCAGCTTCTTTGAGCAGCACAAAGGGCTATTTGTTGGAAGTTACGGGCGGAACTGACTCTACTGGGGACGCTCAGTACAACTATCAGCTCAGCCAACGGCGCGCAGATGCTGTAGTTAATTACTTAGCGACTCAATACAACGTTCCGCCGCACAAGTTTTATCTAATCGGGATTGGTAAAGATCAGCAGGTTGCATCCGATAAGACAGCTACGGGACGCGCAAAGAATCGCCGAGTTGAAGTGAAGTTGATGAGCAACATGGGCCCGCAATCTCAAGGACCGGCAACTACAAATTCGAGCGGTGGGCAGTAGACATCGCCAACAAGCTGCTACACCAAACCTCGCCTTACTTCCGCACGACCAACCCGCTTTCGGGGCGAATCGGGAACCATCCGGATCCGCTTTCCCTCCCACCGCGACGGAACCGCTTTTATAGGGTTCCGTTAGCCTCTTTAACGGTAGGGTTTCGGGGAAGGGGTTCAGGGTGTAGTGTCGCGGCGGGTGCGGAGATAGTAGAGGGCGAGGATAGCTGAGGTTAGAACGACCCAGAGGAATTGGTACCAGTAGAAGAATGGGAAGCCGATGAGCGCTGGGGCGGCGCGGGTGTACAGCTGGGGGAAGCAGAGGCCTAGATAGGGGAGGAGTAGAAGAAGCTTCCACGCTCGCGGTGTTCCGGATTGGGTTCTGGGTGGCATCGCTGACTTATTGTGGCATGGGTGGGGTGAAGCCTCTCAGCTTCCCCCTTCTAAGTGAAGTGAAGGATCCCCGCATTGCGAGTGATGGCGATACTGTAGGCTTTTCGTAGCTGGGGAGGACTGCTGCGTGGAGTCGATGGAAAAGAAAGAAGCGGCGTTTGCTGAGGCCGTTGCGATTATGGCCAGGCTGCGCGGACCGGATGGGTGTCCGTGGGACCGCGAGCAGACCTTTGACAGCATCAAGCGGCATACGTTGGAGGAGACCTACGAGGTCTTTGACGCGATTGAGCGGCGGGCCTGGCCTGATTTGAAGGATGAGCTCGGTGATCTCCTCCTGCAGGTGCTGTTCTATTCGCAGATGGCGGCGGAGGCGGGGTACTTCGATATTCATGACGTTGCTGTGAACCTGAATGCGAAGCTGATCCGAAGGCATCCGCATATCTTTGGAGATGCAACGGCTACCGACGCGGACGCCGTGCTGCGGAACTGGGAGCAGATCAAGCTGGAGGAGAAGCAAGCTGCGGGAGTGAAGGCCGCTTCTTTGCTCGATGAAGTGCCGCGGTCGATGCCGCCTTTGCTGGAGGCGGGAAAGCTGGGGTCAAAGGCGGCAAAGGTGGGGTTTGACTGGCCTAATGCGGATGGCCGGGCGGCTGAGCTTTTCCAGAAGCTGGATGAGGAGATTGAGGAGTTGAAGGCGGAGGTTGCCATTTCGTCGCGCGAGGCAGCGGAGGATGAGTTGGGCGATGTGCTGTTCACTGCGGTGAATCTGGCCCGGCATTTGAAGATAGATCCGGACGCGGCTCTGCGTGGGGCGAATGCGAAGTTCCGGCGACGGTTTGCGGGGATGGAAGCCCAGGCGGGCGATGAAGGACTTCGTGGGAAGAGTGCGGCGGAGTTGGAAGAGTTTTGGGCGAAGGCGAAGAGGCAAGGTGCTTCTTCAATCAAGAATGGGTCCGGCGAGGAAGATGAAATCAGATCCTCCGACTTCGTCGAAGGATGACAGGGAGATATTGTCGAAGGACGGCCGGGAAATACTGCTAAGAATGAAAAGTAAAATGCGGGGGTCTCTCCACTCCGCCGCGCGATGAGGCTGCGCGGCTCGGGTCGAGATGACGGCTTTGCAAAACGAGAGTAGGGGAGTTCGATGGACGGGCGGAACGGCGATGTCTTGATACGGATGGCGGTGGGACTGGAAGAGTTTCAGCAGTGCGTCGATATCCAAGGTGCGGTTTGGGGATATGACGACAGCGATATCGTTCCGCGGCGAATGTTCCTGCTGGCGATGAAGATTGGCGGACAGGTCCTGGGTGCGTTTGCTCCCGACGGGAAGATGATCGGATTTGCCATGGCGTTGCCGGCTTATCGCGACGGCAAGCCCTATCTGCACTCGCACATGCTGGCGGTGCTGCCGGAGTACCGCAATGCGGGGTTGGGCCGGCGGCTGAAGCTGGCTCAAAGGGATGACGCGATTTCGCGGGGGATCGAGCGGATGGAGTGGACGTACGATCCTCTCGAGACAAAGAACGCGTATCTGAATATCGCGAAGCTGGGAGCGATCTCGCGGAGGTACGAGGCTAACTTCTATGGACCGTCGACCTCTGCGTTGCAGGGCGGATTGCCGACGGACCGGCTTTATGCTGAGTGGTGGCTGCGGTCGGAGCGGGTGGAGAGGGCTCTAAGTGGCGAAGCAGCAACGTTTGAGCCGCTGGAAAGAGTCGTTGTTCCGAAGGAGGTTGCGGAGTGGAAAGCTGCGGCTGACCTGCGTGCCCACGCGGCGGCAGTGCAGACGGCAAACCGCTTGGCGCTGCAGGACGCGTTTAGCAGGGGGATGGCGATTCTCGGGTACGAGCGTGACGAACAGAAAAATGGCGTGTTTTTGCTGGGGGAATTGGAAAAGTCCACAACCCTGGACGTGGATGTCCGATAGGATAGATCGTATTCGCACCTGAGTCGACCTCGAAGCTGTTGCCGCCGATTGCACGTAATCAAAGCAGTTAATGCCACGAAACAACAGGACAGGAACTATGTCGACGATCACGATCGATGCCATCCACCTTCGCGAAATCAATCTTCCATTAGCGCATCCTTTTGAGACGAGTTTCGGGGTGACCGACGCGCGCAGGATACTGCTGGTTGAAATCGAGTCTGAAGGACTGACTGCATGGGGCGAGTGTGTCGCGGGCGAGCATCCCTACTTCTCGGACGAGACGGTTGATACCGCATGGGGCGTGATGACGGGCGAGCTGGTTCCCAGCCTGCTGAACGCGGGGGAGAAGCTTCGAGGCGGCGGGAACTGTCCCCATATCTTTGGCCAGGTGCGCGGTCACCGCATGGCCAAGGCGGCACTGGAGAACGCGGTCTGGGACCTAGAATCGCAACGTCAGGGCGTGAGTCTGAGCTCCCTGCTCGGCGGGGTTCGCGAGATGATTCCGTGCGGCGTGTCGATTGGGATACAGAGCTCGCTGCCGAAATTGATGGAGAAGATTGAAACAGAGTTGGCGGCCGGGTATCAGCGGATCAAGCTGAAGTGCAAGCCGGGGAACGACACAAAGATGTTCGAGGCGGTGCGGAACCGCTGGCCGGACATCACGCTGAGCTGCGATGCGAATTCGGCGTACCGGATGAAGGACTTCGATCACCTCATCGAGTGGGACGCGTTCAACCTGCTGATGATCGAGCAGCCGATGTGGTACGACGACTTTTACTTTCACTCGATGCTGCAGAAGCGACTGGAGACTTCGATCTGTTTAGATGAATCGATTCGCAATCGCAGAGATGCGCTGGCGGCGATCGATATGGAGTCGTGCCGGATCATCAATATCAAGAATGGGCGTGTAGGCGGTTTCAGCGAGGCGATTGCCGTACACAACGTTGCGGCGGAGCGAGGCGTGCCGGTGTGGTGTGGTGGAATGCTGGAGACGGGGATTGGGCGGGCGCACAATATCGCGCTGTCGTCACTGCCGAACTTCACGCTGCCGGGGGATGTATCCGCTTCGAAGCGTTACTGGTCGGAAGACATTATTGAGCCTGAGGTGACGGTGAGCAGCGCAGGTGAGATTGTGGTTCCGCAGGTGCCAGGAATGGGATTCGAAGTGCGGCGAGAGCGGATTGAGAAGCTGACCGTGCGGCGAGAGACGATGAAGGCTCGTGCGCGGGAGCTGGTGTAGCTGGTTCTCTACTTCGGCAGCGGTGTGTTGAGCAGAAGGTGGATGGCATCTTGATAGCTCATGGGGCTGGGCATGGGCTGGAAGTCCAGGGATTGAAACTCCTTTTTGACAGCAATGGTTTTCACCATGAGGGCGCGGGCGGTGACGTCCTCATGAAAGCTGGTCATGTTCCAGCGTGAACCGGCTGCGGATGCCTGTTCGAAGTCGAGTTTGCCGCCAGGATAGACGTGGGCGAGCATGCCCCAGCCAAAGTTGACGGGACGGAAGATGTCGCCGGTCATGTGGACGATGGTCTTCGCGTTCGCGTCGATCCAGATGCGTCCGCGCAGGCCTGTGAGGGCGACGCTGGTAGTGTTGGGTGGATTGAATGCGGGGTCGGGGACGTAGTCGATGACGACCTGGGGCGCGGAGCTTTCATGGCTGGGCGACTGATCGGGTGCGTAGGTGTAGATCATGGCATCTGGCATGACCTTGATGATGTCGATGGCCATCTTCTTGGAGCTGTTTTCGTTCTTCACGTGGCGGGCGTAGTCGGAGGGGTGATCGAGAAGGCCGGTGAGACGGTCGCGCTCGGCCTGATCCTCTTCAGGCGTGAGGGGCCGGTTATCGCGCATGATGAGGCGAGCTACAGCGCCGTCTTTGGACTCGATGACGTCGCGGAGCTCGTCGCCTCTGTCGTCGATGGCGCGCTGGCGATAGCGGATGTAGGAGCCGGAGTGATTGATGATATCGACTTCTTTGGCGGCGGCATCGACGGCCCAGGATTTTGCTGGCGCGGAGACGAAGGAGGTGTGTTGGGCTGGGAGCAGCGGAGCCATCGCAGCGCAGATAGTGAAGAAGGCGATGCGCATCGATGTGTTTCGGGTTGGAATACGACACCTCTCAGGAGTATGGCGAGCGCGCCTGTCGCGATGATGCAAGCATCGCATGAGGTAAGACGTTCTTTCAAAGGACAAGGTTGCGGTTGCCTGTTGAGGTTGGCTTGGGTATAGTTCGGGCTAACAAGAGAAAGCCAACGGAGATGCCACAAGCATGAAGCCAGCAGAAGCGACGACAGTGATTGGGCGGTCGGTGACGATCCACGGCGAGATTACGGGCAGCGAAGATCTTTACCTTGACGGCTCGGTGGAGGGGACTCTGACGCTGGCGGGAAACCGGCTGACGGTGGGGCCGAACGCGCACATCGTTGCGGACCTTGAAGTGCGCGACATCGTGGTGTACGGGCGGGTCGAAGGGAACATCAAGGCGTCGGGGCGAGTGGACCTGAGACAGACGGCAGAAGTGACGGGAGACATCCTGACGTCACGGCTGTCGATCGAGGAGAAGGCGTCGATTCGCGGACGTGTGGATGTGGGAACCTCTGCGCCGGGCGGGGTTGCTGCGAAGAGCGCGACTGCAGTCGTAGCGGAGTCACCATTGTTCGATGACGTAAAGGTCTAGAACGATGACGCAAAGGTCTAGTAGGGATCGGCACTAGAGTGCTACTAGACCGGCGGCGTGCGCGGCTCTAGACTAGTGAACAGATCCCCATGCTCAATTTCTTTGGCAGTCACGGCTCCACAAGCGAACGCGAAGAAGCCGTCCGAGAGTCGCGCAAGTCGAGCGGGTGGGCACAGTTGCAGAAGCATCTTGCAACTCACGAGGGACTGCGAATTCTCGACATCGGGCCTACTTCTGCGATCAACATCAACTACATCACAAGCCTTGGCCACAGTATTTATATGGCGAACCTTGTCGACGAGGCGGCGAAGCCTGAGTACATGGTCGCTGGCGAGGGTGGCGAGGCGAAGCACTTCGATGTAGAGCGGTTTGTGAAGGCTAACCTGGACTTTGCCGGACGCATGTTCGACGTGGTGACCTTCTGGGACACTGCAGATTATCTGCCTGCGCAGTTGCTGGCTCCGGTGATCGATCGGATCCATGAGGTGATGCTGCCGGGCGGCGTCCTACTGGGCTTCTTTCATTCGAAGTCGAATGCAGGCGAGGTTAGATTTTCGCGCTATCACCTGACTGCGACAGACGCGATTGATATTCAGCGGACGGGGGCGCATCCTATCCTGCATGTGTACAACAACCGGCAGATCGAGAAGCTGTTACACGCCTTCAGCGGATATCGATTTTTTCTGGCGAAGGACAATTTGAGCGAAGTGCTCGCGACTCGTTGACGAGACTGCGGGGAAACGCAAAGACTTAAAGCGGAAAGGCACCCGGGGATATCCGAGGTGCCTTTTTTCTCAATCGCGTTGCCTTAGTACGAGCCTGATTTGCGGGGCCGAATACATATTGGATACATATCGAATGCAGATCTTGGGGAAAAGTTACTTTGCTGCCAGTTTCTTGCGTTCAGCCCAGCGCTTCTTCATCGCGTCAGCGATGGCCTTGCGGCCTTCAGGGCTCAGTTTGCGCTTGGTCGCCTTGGCAGTTGCCTTAAGCGGAGCCTTTGCAATGATCTTGGTTGAAGCGATCTTTGTGGAGGCGTTCTTGCTGCCTTTTGGCCGTCCACGCTTTGCTCCGGTCTTGACTGGTACGGGTGTCGATGTTGTACCAGAGATGATATCGCGCGCCTGCTGCAGCTTCGCGATCTGAGAATCAATTTCCGCAAGAATCAGACTTACATCCACTTGACGCCTCCTAAAAAATCGCGTCTCGCAAGTTATCCAGCAAAGAGCTAAGTATCGCGACTTCTTTGAAGAAGATACAGAAATAGAGTTAGCTTTGCAATTGTCAAGTGGAAAAGATACTAAGAAGTAAACGAATTATTCTTTCGATCCGGGAATAATCGCGGCTGATTCGATGTCATCCACGTCGCCTTCTTCGATGGATTCATCGTTTTCGTCCACTGCTTCGATCAGGTGTTCGCTGCGTTTATCGAATATCTCGAAGCGCGGATCACCGAGTCTCTGGAACCTGCTGTGTTCCTCAATGGATCGCCGGAGATCGCGAAGGGTGCCTTCGCGATCGCGCGAAAACTCTTTAGCCATGCGGCTTAATGCATAGGTGATGACGTCGCTATGATGCAGGTCGTGCATCTCGGGCGACTTGCGAAGACTGAGCCAGATACGATGCACCACCTGTACTTCACGCTGTTCGATAGCCGGTGCATGAGGGCCGATGTGGAAGCTTGTAGCTTCGCCTTCTGGCCTGACGACATAGAAGGTGAATTGCCGCTTAGGCTCCGGAAGCTGCTCCCATGCCTGGCCGGTGTGGTATGCCTGCTCCTGAGCTGTGAGCTTTGAAGAAAGCCCGCAGACGACCGCGCCAGCGTCGAGTGACTGTGCGGTTTGGACAAGCGCGGCGAAGATATCTCCAGCAGGAACGACAAGCAGCGAGATATGTTTGCCAAAGCTTTCGGCGACGGAGACGGCCTTGGTGAAGAGCATCTGCTCGTGCTCGCTGAAGAGCTGGTCGTCGGGGCTTAGATAGTCCGGGCCACCCGCGCCCATCATGCGCGCGGCAAGGACGACGAGATCCTGCTCGTCCGTATTCGTGCGGGATAGCGCCCACTTGAGCGCGAAGGGAGCGCTGGCGTCGCGCATGGAGACGATGACGGAGCCGGGACGAATGTCGAGAGCCTCCGTGCCGATGTCGTCGCGATGCTCAAGCTGGAAGTGCTCTTTCATCTGCCGGGCGGTGGCGTCGTGACGTCTTTTGTTATCCCGTTCGGACAACGAGAAGATGACGAAGAAGGTCGCGGCGAACAAGATACCGCTGACTGTGGCAACCGATTTAGTGAAGAGATTGACAATGGCGGTGGTAAGAAGGACGAGAAATACAGAGAGAAGTCCCAGGGGAATTTCTGTCTTGCCGACCTTGATATTTACGGGGACTTTCCAGCCGCGTTCGCCGTGGTATTTGAAGCGAAGTACGAGCATGGCGAGCGAGTTGAAGGTGAAGCTCCAGATGACACCGAAGGCATAGGCTTCGCCGAGCATGATGACGTTACCGCGCGTCACGAGGATGGTGAATAACTGCAGCACGACGACGAGGTTGACGATGCGATAGCTGGTGCCGAACTTATGCTGCGGCTTGCGAAACCAGTCGGAGAGAACGCCATCCTCCGCGACGCGCATGAGGACGCCGGTTGAGCCGACGATGGCGGTGTTAACCGCTCCGCCGAGGATGAGGAAGCCTACGATCACGACGAAGATGCGGAAGGCGATGCGTGCAGCAAGCGGACCGACCATGAACATCGCCATGCCGGCGATCAGGTTGTCGCGATAGACGGAGACGCGGACGCCATCGGGAATGATCATGACCGCGAGCAGCGAGCCGATACCAGTGAAGATGAAGCTGTAGATTGCGATGACGATGGCGGCGCGCTTGAGGTTCTTGAGCTTGGGATGCTCGATCTCGCGGTTGACCTGGGCAAGAGACTCTTCTCCGCTCATCGCGAGGACGGAGTGACCGAAGGCCATGATGACGCCGAAGAGGCCGAGAGTCTTGGCGAAGCTGGTGTTCTTGAGGAAGCCGAGGGCGTCGTTGCTGAACTGAAGGTTGGACGGAATGGGGAGTGGAGGCAAGGGTGAGTGATTACGAAGGACGGTGAAGAATCCCCATGAGAGGAGGATGACGACCATGACGGTCGTGATCTTCATGACCTTGAGGGCCTTGTCGCTGGACTCTTCGATGCCCTTGATGTTCTGCCACCAGAAGTAGATGGTGACGATGAGAGCGAAGACGGCCGAGGTTCCGTCGGTGGGGAACTGGCGAGCTGCGCCGCTGGCGTGGGTGAAGGCGCCGTGGAGCCAGCGATGATCGGAGCCGAGGCGGAAGAGTTCGTTGAGGAGGCCGACGATGTACTGGCCGGCGGAGACACCGGAGATGGGGCCGGTGAGGATGTAGTCGAACATCAGGGCGGAGACGCTCAGCTTGGCGAAGGTGCCGCCGAGGGCCTCTTTGACGATGCGATAGACGCCGCCGCGGGTGAACATGCTGCAGCTTTCGACGTAGACGGCGCGGACGGCGAAACTGAAGAGCATAACGCCGAGGATGAACCAGGGGGCGGACTTGCCGACGGCCTCTTCGGCGATGCCACCGGCGTAGAAAGCGGAGGAGCCGAGGTCGTTGAGGACGATGGCGGCTGCGCGCCAGAAGGAGATGAACGTCAGCATCACGGAGGATGCGACGACGAGGCGGATGCGGCCTGAGGGAGGGCGGTTTACAGTTTGAGAGGAGTTTTGCGGGGCTGGCGGACTGGTCTTCATGGATTATGCGGGATCCGTAAAACGCGCTGGCGCGTCGAATACGAAAGAAACTCTGAGAGGAATCGGTAACTTCAAGACTATTCCTCTTCGCCGATCAACTCCGTCAAATCTTCGACGAAACTAATGAGAACGACGACGGCCGATCCCACAAGTCCCATAAAGAAGAGCGGCACCAGAATCTTCGAGACGATGTGGATAAGCGGATCCATGTACATCGATTGTAACTCCAGTCAAATCTCCAGTGATAAGTTAGTACTCGATGCGATCCATTCCTGCGCGGGTGTGGGCCCTTGCGGCCCTGTCGGGACTATTACAGATTCTGCCATTCCCAATAGCGGGGCCAATCCCACTTTGGCGTACTACGTTTGCCTGGGTGGCGATTCTGCCTTTGCTTTTTGCGTTGCTCGGTGATGACCGCCGGGGTGAGCGGTTTTCACCATGGCAGGGCGCGCTGATCGGCTACCTGAGTGGAGTCATCTGGTATGCGGGGAATTGCTACTGGATCTATCAGACGATGTATCTATACGGTGGCCTGCCGAAGCCGGTGGCGCTGGGGATATTGGTTCTGTTTGCGCTGTACCTCGGGCTCTATCACGCGCTGTTTGGCGCGGTAGTGGGAGGGTTGCGACGTGCAGGGTTCGGGCGGAACGCGGTGCTGCTACTGGTGCCGTTTGCATGGGTCGCGGTTGAGCTGGCGCGGGCCAGGATTACGTCGTTTCCATGGGACCTGCTGGGGATGACGCAGGTGGATAGTCCGCTGCTTTCGAGGCTCGCTCCGTTAACGGGAGCTTATGGTCTTTCGTTTGTGGTGGCGCTGGTGAATGCGCTCTGGCTGGTGCGGGTGAAGGTAAAGAGTGCGCGGTTCGTAAGGCCCGCGTTGGCCGCTGCGGCCTTGATGGTGTTTGTGGGCTATGTGATCACGATCCATGCGCTGCCGGAGGTGAAGGTAAGTCCGCCGACAGGAACGGCGACGCTGGTGCAGGAGAATCTTTCGGTGGGAGCGGAACGCAAGGGACCGCCGGAGTCGCAGGCGGAGAAGCTTGATTCGTTTACGCACTTCAGCACGCATCCTTCACCGACGTTTCTCGCGGGAGTTCCGGAGATGGCCGGAACCCCCGAGGTGGTGATGCTGCATCGCGGAGGCAAGGATGCACAGCAGGTTCCCGAAGCGGAAGACCAGACGCAGACGTGGACGCCTAAGACGGATCTGATCGTATGGCCGGAAGCTCCCTCGGATTTTTATACGACCGACCCACAGTTTCTGGGTGCGATGCACCAGTTGGCAGATGGGAGCAAGTCGCTGCTGATTATTGGCAGCCTGGGACTTGCGCCGAATCCTGATCCGGCGGAGGGGCGGCAATATTTTCTGTATGACTCGGCGGCGTTCTTTCGACCGAACGATGCGGGTATATCGCGGTACGACAAGATCCACCTGGTGCCGTTTGGCGAATATATTCCGTTCAAGAGTCTGCTGGGATTTGCTCATAAGTTGACGGCCGGAGCAGGCGATATGGACCGGGGGACGGAGCGAACTGTCTACCAGGTTGGCGGACACACGTATGCGGCGTTCGTCTGCTATGAGTCGATCTTTGGCGATGAGATACGGCAGTTTGTGAAGAACGGTGCGCAGGTGCTGGTCAATATCTCCGACGACGGCTGGTATGGAGACACGGGCGCGGCGTGGCAACACCTGAACATGGTGCGGATGCGGGCGATCGAGAATCACCGGTGGATTTTGCGGTCGACGAATACCGGAGTGACGGCGGCGATCGATCCAGCGGGCCGTGTGGTGGCGGCTGCGCCACGGCATGTGAGGACGAGCCTGCATACGGCGTTTGGATATGAGGACGATGTGACGTTTTATACGCGGTATGGGGACCTCTTTGCGTATGGATGTCTGCTGGTGACGCTGGCCGGACTTGCATGGGGTGCGTGGCAACGGACAGGCGCGAGATACGGTAAGGGCAGTCACGCTGTGCTCGCTCGGTGGTGATGGTGAATGTGGTCTACTAATTTCGCTTTCGACATTCTTCCAAGGAGCACTCATGCCCACTATTACGACGAAAGACGGCGTCGAAATCTTCTACAAGGACTGGGGAACGGGCCAGCCTATCGTGTTTAGCCATGGATGGCCGTTGTCGTCCGACGACTGGGACACGCAGATGTTGTTCTTCCTGCAGCATGGGTATCGGGTGATCGCGCATGACCGCCGTGGGCATGGCCGTTCGTCGCAGGTTGCGGATGGTCACGATCTCGACCATTACGCGGATGACCTGGCCGCGCTTACCGAACATCTCGACTTGAAGGATGCGATTCATGTGGGGCACTCCACGGGCGGAGGCGAGGTAACGCGCTACCTGGGCCGGCATGGGGAGAGCCGGGTGAGCAAGGCTGCGCTAATCAGCGCGGTAACGCCGCTGATGGTGAAGACGGAGGCGAACCCCGAGGGGCTGCCCAAGGATGTGTTCGACGGTTTGCAGGCGCAGCTTGCGGCGGGACGCTCACAGTTCTATCGCGACCTGCCGTCTGGACCGTTTTACGGTTACAACCGTCTCGGCGTGAAGTCGTCGGAGGCGGTGATCGAGAACTGGTGGCGGCAGGGCATGATGGGTGGCGCAAAGGCGCACTACGACGGCATTGTGGCCTTCTCTCAGACCGACTTTACTGAGGACCTGAAGAAGATCACGGTGCCGGTTCTGGTGATGCACAGTGAAGACGACCAGATCGTGCCGTATGTGGCGGCGGGTCCGAAGGCGGCTGCGTTGTTGAAGAACGGACGGCTGATCACATACAAGGACTTTCCTCACGGAATGCCGACCACGCATGCGGAGACAATCAATGCGGACCTATTGGCGTTTTTAAAGGGATAGGCTGCGTGCGGCAGCAGGCGGGGATGAGTCAGGAAGTATTCGGTGAGTTTGCCGTAAACTAGAGAGATGATTAGCGATCTCGAATACTCTTACTCCCCAGTGCGCGACAAGGTTCGTGACCTGCGGGAGTATCTTTGACGCTCCCCGCCTACGACGTGAACTAGCCACCATTGAAGAGAAGACCGCCGACCCGAGTGTCTGGGCGGATGCTTCGCGTTCGCAGCCGTTGATGCGGGAGCGGAAGCGGCTGGAGACTCTGCTGGCCGATGATGCCGATCTGGCTCGGCGAACTGACGACATCGAAGCGTACTTCGAGCTGGCGAAAGAAGGTGAGAACACTGAGCCCGATCTTGAACGCGAGATTCCCGCGCTGGTGGAGTTCGCCGAGAAGCTGGAATCGAAGACGATGCTTTCGGGGGAGACCGATCCGCTAAATGCGATCGTCGTCGTGCATCCGGGCGCGGGTGGGACGGAGAGCCAGGACTGGGCCGAGATGCTGATGCGGATGTATATCCGCTGGGCGGAGCGCGAAGGCTTCAAGGCGGAGCTGAACGAGATTCAGGATGGCGACGAGGCAGGCATCAAGTCGGCGACGTTCACGATCACGGGGGAGTTCGCGTTTGGGCTGCTCTCGGGCGAGACGGGCGTGCATCGGCTGGTAAGGATCTCTCCTTTTGACTCGGCGAAGCGGCGGCATACGAGCTTTGCGTCGGTCTTCGTGTCGCCGGAGATCGATGACACGATTGTGATCGACATCAAGGTTGAAGACTTGCGGATCGATACGTATCGCTCGGGCGGCAAGGGCGGACAGCATGTGAATACGACCGATTCCGCGGTACGAATTACGCATATTCCGACGGGGCTGGTGGCGGGCTGCCAGAATGAACGGTCGCAGCACAAGAACAAAGAGCGCGCGATGAAGATGCTGCGATCGCGGCTGTACGAGTACGAGCTGGATAAGAAGAAGGCGATCACGAAGAAGCTCGAGGACTCGAAGCTGGATATCGGGTTTGGATCGCAGATTCGGAGCTATGTGCTGCAGCCCTACCGGATGGCGAAGGACCTGCGGACGCGGGTTGAAGTGGGCGATGTCGATCGCGTGCTGGATGGGTATCTTGAGCCATTCATCCGCGGCTATCTGCGGATGCGGCGCGAGGGGAACTTCCCGGCTGCAGGGGCAGACGGCGACGATCTGTAGGTGTGACATCTGTCACTCGCATGGGTGACAGATGCCCCTTTGATTGCAGGGACGCTTGGCGGATACTCCTTCCATGCCGGTATGACCGGGTGGAGGAGTGATGACGAAACCTGACTATGGCGTGGATGCGCCGACGGTGCTGCGCAACCTGTTTCTGTTCGGCTCTGCGTGCCTGTTCGCCGCTGGATTGATTCATGGGCCGATCCATATCGGCAACGTGATTCTCTATCTGCACGGCATGTTTCTGTGGACAGGCGTGGCGCTGGTGCTGGAGGGGTTTCTCTACCTGCTGTATGTAAAGGTGGGGAAGATGCACCACCGCGATTACATTCTCAGGTTTCATGCGTGGCGCGGCGATGAGCAGGTGCTGGATGTGGGCTGCGGGCGCGGACTTCTGCTGATTGGATCAGCGAAGCGGCTGGGCGCGGGCGGCCACGCTACGGGCATCGATATCTGGTCGACGGTGGACATGGGCGGCAACGCGATGGCCGCGACACAGAAAAACATCGAGCTCGAGGCAGTGTCGGATCGGTGCTCGTTGATAAGCGGAGGCGCGCAGGAGATGCCATTTACCGACGCCTCGTTCGATGTGATTGTGTCGAACCTTTGCCTGCACAATATCTACGACAAGGCGACACGGCAGCAGGCTCTGGCGGAGATTGTGCGGGTGCTGAAGCCGGGCGGCCAGGCGCTGATCTCGGACTATAAGCTGACGTCCGAGTATGCGCGATACCTTCGCGAGGCCGGATTCGAAGTGGTGAAGAAGCGGGGAAATGTGTGGGCTACATTTCCTCCGCTCGCTGTTGTGTTGGCTCGCAAGCCGGTGAGTTGAAGGATTTTGCGTTCGCGGCGACTACGTCCTGCATCCAAACGTCACTAGAGTCTGGAGGCGAACGGAAGATGGCGGTTGATAACCAGAGTGCGGAAGTCGTAAAGGAGCTGCTCGCTCTGCTTGAAGGGAAGCAGGCGCATGCGGACTTTGAGAAGGCAGTGAAGGACTTTCCCGTGGAGCTTCGCGGGGTCGTGCCGGAGAAGCTACCTTACTCGGCGTGGCAGTTGGTGGAGCATCTGCGGATTACGCAGCGGGACATACTGGAGTTCTGCGCGCCGCCTACGGGCGGGTACCAGCCCATGGAGTGGCCGAAGGCGTACTGGCCGGAGTCTGCGGAGCCACCGTATCCGGGATCGTGGGACCAGACACTGGCGGCGATTCGTTCGGACCAGAAAGCGTTTGAGGCGCTGTTGCAGAAGCCGGGAGTGGATTTGTATAAGCCGTTTCGATGGGGCGATGGGCAGAACCTGCTGCGCGAGGCGATGCTGATCGCAGACCACAATGCGTATCATCTTGGGGAGTTGGTGGTGCTGAGACGGCTGCTGGGGATCTGGAAATGAACGAGCCGGAGACAATTCGTGATTTCCTGAATGCCAAGACGATTGCCGTCGTGGGCCTCTCGGCAGATTCGGAGAAGCCAAGCCACTTCGTGTCGGAGTACATGCAGCGGCATGGGTACAGGATCATTCCGGTGAATCCTGCTGCGGACACGGTCCTGGGCGAAAGGAGTTATGCGTCCCTGAGCGAGTTGCCGGAGAAGCCGGACCTGGTAAATGTCTTTCGTGGCGCGGCGGTGATTCCCCGAATCGTGGAGGAGATGGCGCAACTAGGTTTTTGTAACCTTTGGGTGCAGTTGGGGATCATAAACGAGGAAGCTGCTCTGAAGGCTGAGGCCAACGGCATGCATGTCGTGATGGACCGCTGCATCATGGTCGAGCATCGGCGTGCGGGGCTGGCCTAGTCTCTCTGGATTTCAAGATTCAGCCTACAATCGAGGTTCATGAAGATTCGTCGCTATCTCTCCATCTTGTTCGTCGCGATGTGTGCGATTGCCGTGTCGGCGCAGGCTCAACTTACTGCGATTGGCGATGGCGGCCCTGGTCCGGTGAAGGCGCAGCACCTGACGGCTGAGCTGGTGACGCTCGGGCAGACGATCGCTCCGGGCAGCACGCTGCAGGCCGGCCTGGTGCTGACGATGGAGCAGCACTGGCACGTTTATTGGCTGAATCCAGGAGATGCGGGTGAGCCGCCGCATATCAAGTGGACTTTGCCTGCGGGGTTGACCGTTGGGCCGCTGATGTTTCCTGCTCCGAGCCGGCTGCCACTTGGGCCGCTGATGAACTACGGCTATGAAGATACGGTCGCGTATCCGTTTACGTTTACTGCCTCGCCAAAGATGAAACAGGGCCCTGTGCATGTCGATGCGCTGACCGACTGGATCGTGTGCGCGCAGGTGTGCATTCCGGGAAAGGCGCATCTTGGGTTGAGTTTGACGGTTGGACCTGCGGGGGCACCCATTGCTCCTGCGGGTGCACTGGGTGAAGCTTTGAGCCTGCTTCCTAAGCCTCTGCCTGCCGATGCGCAGGTGACCGTGACGGGCGGGAAGAAGCAGCTCGCGATCACGCTGAAGAGCTCGTCGATTACAAACCTCCATCTGGATGATGTGGAGTTTTATCCAATCGACGAGGAGCAGGTCGCCAATGCGGCGGACCAGGTTGTGACGGCAACACCCGATGGATTCCAGATGCGGGTGGTGCGGGCGGATGAGAAAGAGAAGCTGCCGAAGGAACTGCACGGGCTGCTGAAGATGTCGGATACGGAGTCGTATGAGTTTACGGCTGCGGTGGTGCCGGGTGTGGTGGAAGCTGCGCCGGTGAAGCAGGCTGCGGCTTCGGGCGTGACGACGCTGGGGGCGATTGGGCTGGCGTTTATCGGTGGCATCATTCTGAACCTGATGCCGTGCGTCTTTCCGGTGCTGTTCCTTAAGGGGCTGGCGCTGGTGCAGTCGTCGGGCGAGGAACGGAAGGCGCTTCGTAGTCACGGGCTGGTCTACACGCTGGGGATCCTAGTGTCGTTCTGGGCGATTGTGGGCGTGCTGCTCATCTTGCGCGCGGGCGGGAGCCAGGCAGGGTGGGGATTCCAGTTGCAGTCGCCGGCGTTCATCGTGGTTCTGGCCTCGTTTATCTTCTTCTTCGCGCTGTCGCTGGCGGGAATGTTCGACATTGGCTTGTCGCTGACGAGCGTTGGCGGAGAGCTTGCTCAGAAACAGGGTTATACGGGAAGCTTCTTCACCGGCGTATTGGCGACGGTAGTAGCGACTCCTTGCACGGCTCCGCTGATGGGAGCCGCGATTGGGTTCGCTCTGGTGCAGCCTGCATGGATCACGTTTGCGATCTTCACGGCGCTGGCGCTGGGGCTAGCTACGCCGTATCTGCTGTTGAGCTTCCAGCCGGCATGGACGAAGATTCTGCCTCGGCCCGGTGCCTGGATGGAGGTGCTGAAGCAGTTGACCGCAGTGCCGCTGTTCGCGACGGCTATCTGGCTCGCTTATGTGTACGGCAGCCTCAATTCGGGTGGAGCGGCCAGTCCGAGCGAGGGAGTCTATAAGCTGTCGTTGCTGCTGGGATGCTTCCTGGTGCTGGCGGTTGCAGGATGGGTGCTGGGCAAGTGGCCGGCTAAGTGGGGCAGTTTTGCTGCGGCAGTGGCGCTGATTGCGCTCGCTCTGGCTGTGCCGCTGTATCAGCCGAAGGATACGAATCTGGTATGGGCTCCTTACTCGCAGGGGGCTCTGGATGCGGCGCGCAAGGATGGCAAGCCGGTATTTATCGACTTCACGGCCGCCTGGTGTTTGAGCTGCCAGGTGAATGAGAAGCTGGTGCTCCATGCTGCAGATGTTCAGAAGCAGTTGAGCGACAGGAATGTTGTACTGCTAAGGGCTGACTGGACGAAGTACGATCCGGAGATCACGAAGGAACTGGCTTCGCTGGGGCGCAGCGGCGTGCCGACCTACGTGATCTATCCGAGTGCGAAGGACGCGGCGCCGGATGTGCTGCCGGAGTTACTTGAAAAGGGCCTCGTGTTGGACGCGATCAAGCGGGACGCGGCGAAGTAGGTCTGCTTGATCGAGAAAACGCTAGTGTGAGCGGTTTACGTCCCACCCATGCTCTGCCACCCCAGCGAACAAAAACGTTCGCCGGGGACCCCGGACGCCGCATGGATGGGGCACCCGAGCATTTCGAGCTAGGCGCGGCCTTCGAAGTAAGCGTCCGAGGCGATCTTGATCTGCTCGTCGCTGAGCTGGGCCTTGGTCTGGCCCAGTGACCAGATGTGGCCGTAGGGGTCGACGAGCTGGCCGTAGCGATCTCCCCAGAACTGATCGGCAAGCTCCATCTTGATGAGAGCGCCGGCGGCTACGGCGCGCTCCCAGAAGGCGTCGACATTTTCCAATACAAGATGCAGGGTGATGGGCGAGCCTCCGAGGGCTTCGGGCACCATGGACTGGCCGCCCATCATGCCGGAAAAGTCGTCAGAGAGCATGATGCTGCCGCCGTTCACGAGCAGGTGGGCGTGCGAGATCTGCTGCATGGGGCCTGCGGTGTGGCGGGTCAACTCGATGGCGTCAAATGCGGTCTTGTAGAAGTCGATGGCTGCGGCGGCGTCGGAGACGACGAGATACGGGATCAGGGGCGGATACGCCATAGCGAAACCTCATAAAGAAAATTATCTTCAACCTACCACGCCTGCGTGGGTCGCACATACGTCGAACCAGCAGCCGCTTCCGGACGCTGGAAGCTGCAAGCAGGCCCGTGCAGACGACGTGTAAAGGAGATGCGATGAAGAGCGCGAAGATTCTCAAAGGTACGGTGCTTGCTTTCACCTGCGCCATGATTCCGATAGCGATAGCCCCGTTGGCGGGGGCCAGGACCAGTAAGCCGATTGTGCCGACTTACGTACTGCAGGCGCACACAGTGGCCGTGGTGATTGACCCTGACGCGGGTATGTCCCTGGATAATCCGCAAGCCAATGAAACGGCTCGGAAGGATGTCGAGACGGCACTTGCGAATTGGGGTCGCTTTACAACGGTACTTGGGCCGGAACAGGCTGACCTGGTGATCGTGCTGCGGAAGGGTAACGAGAAGGCGGTCAGTGAGACGGTGCCGGCACCACGGCAGAACAGTCGTCCCGGTGTGATTACTCCGACGCAGGATGGGATCGGCATCGGGGGGCAGCAGGGGCAACAGCCGGGAGGCATGGGAGGTGCTGGGGACGGACCGGCCAATGGTACTAGAGGGTCCGCTCCACAGCTTGAGGTTGGGAAGACGGACGACTCCTTCATTGTTTATGCGGGCAATGTGGATCATCCGCTGGATGGTAATGCTGGGTGGCGCTGGGTCAGGAGAGAGGGGTTGCATTCGCACGATGTTCCTGCTGTGGTGGAGTTCAGGAAGGCTATCGAGGAAGCGGAGAAGCAGGCGGCGAAACAGGGGAAGCATCCGTAGAGAGAGAAGAACAAATGCGGGGGTCTCTCCACTTCGCCGCGCGATGAGACTGCGCGACTCCGGTCGAGATGACGGGATTTTTGGGGGTACAAGCGGAGCTACTCACGTTTGGCGGATTTAATGCGGGCTATCTCTTCCATGCGCTGGGCGAGGGCGCGCTCGCGGCCTTCGTTGGTGGGGTGGTAGTAGCGGCGGTTGGCGAGGCTCGGTGGCAGGCACTGCATGTCGGCTACGCGGCCTTCTACGTCGTGCGCGTATTGGTAATTCTTGCCGTAGTCGAGGGACTTCATCAGCTTGGTCGGCGCGTTGCGGAGATGCAGCGGGACGGGCTCGGCGGCGGTCTTTTCGATGTCGGACTGAACTGCGGCGTAGGCGGTGTAGACGGCGTTCGATTTTGGCGCTAGCGCGAGATAGACGACAGCTTGGGCGAGGGCAAGATTGCCCTCGGGAGCGCCGAGGAAGTGCATCGCGTCGCGCGCGGAGAGGCAGAGATTTAACGCCTCGGGTGCAGCGAGACCAATGTCTTCGACGGCCATGCGAACGACGCGGCGGGCGCAATACATCGGGTCTTCGCCTGCCTCGAGCATGCGGCCCAGCCAGTAGAGGGCGGCGTCGGGGTCGGAGTTGCGGACGCTCTTGTGCAGGGCGGAGATGATGTCGTAGTGCTGCTCGCCTTTTTTGTCGTAGAGCAGGACGCGGCGCTGCATGGCCTCGGAGACGAGGGCCTTGGTGAGCGTGGTTTCGCCACGACCTTCGGCTAATTTAGCTGCTACGTCGAGAGCGTTGAGAGCATTGCGGGCGTCGCCGCTGGTGTAGGCGGCGATGGTGGCGAGGGCTTCTTCATCCGTGGTTATGCCGGACGCTCCGAGGCCGCGTTCGGTGTCGGCGAGGGCGCGTGTGAGGAGGCCGATAACCTGCGATTCAGAGAGGCCTTGGAGGGTGTAGACGCGGCAGCGGGAGAGCAGCGCGGCGTTGATCTCGAAGGAGGGATTTTCAGTCGTTGCGCCGATGAGGCGGATGGTGCCGCGTTCGACATAGGGGAGGAAGGCGTCCTGCTGCGCCTTGTTGAAGCGATGGATCTCGTCAACAAAGAGGATAGTGCGGGAGCCCATATGGGAGGCGCGTTCGGCGTCGACCATGACCTGCTTGATCTCCTTGATGCCGGAGAGGACGGCGGAGAACTCGATAAAGCTGGCCTGGGTGCGGTGGGCGATGATCTTGGCGAGAGTTGTCTTGCCGGTGCCGGGAGGGCCCCAGAAGATCATGGAGGTGGGATCGTCGTGTTCTATCGCAAGACGCAGCGGCTTACCTGGACCAAGCAGGTGATCCTGGCCGACGTACTCTTCGAGGGTGCGGGGGCGCATGCGCTCGGCGAGCGGCGTGGTGCGCGGGTTGGCGGCTGCTGCGATTGGCGATGTGTCGAAGAGGCTCATGCTTTGGTCTTCGATGATGCGGCGCGTTGCTGCGCTGCTTCATAGAGGAGCAGCGAGGCAGCGATGGCGGCGTTGAGGCTCTCTACGCGACCGGGGCAGGGAATCGTGACGAAGATGTCCGCCAGTGCGAGGAGTTCATCGGAGAGGCCGGAGCCTTCGTTGCCGATGAGGATCGCCGTTGGTTGCGATAGATCGGCTTTGTGGGCTGGGATGACTTTGTAAGCATCTTCGGCGACGGCAGCGGCTATCTGGATGCCTTGGGACTTGAGCGAGGAAAGGTCTTCGAGCGTGGCTGCGACGACGGGTGTCCGGAAGACGCTGCCGGCGGAGGCGCGCAGGGCCTTCTGGTTCCATGCGCTGACGGTGCCGGGAGTGGAGAGGATGCCGGTTGCGCCGAAGGCTTCGGCGGAGCGGATGAGGGTGCCGAGGTTGCCGGGGTCTTGTAAGCC
Organism: Granulicella aggregans; assembly: GCF_014203275.1. Classification (GTDB taxonomy): domain Bacteria; phylum Acidobacteriota; class Terriglobia; order Terriglobales; family Acidobacteriaceae; genus Edaphobacter. The sequence goes on along the minus strand of NZ_JACHIP010000001.1, from coordinate 224,964 downwards.
TGCGGCGACGACAATGAGGGGAGTTTTTTCGAGGACGGCATCGAGTTTGTGCACGGGCGGGACGAGGAGGGCGGCGATGCCCTGCGGGGACTGGGTTTCAACGACGCTGGCGAAGATGTCGTTGGCCAGCCAGAGGACTTCTACGCTCTTCGGAACTGATCTGGGGAGTTCGCGGCGCTCGCTGATGAAGATGGTCTTGAGTACCATGCCGCTGCGCAGGGCTTCGTTGAGGAGGTTATCGCCCTCGATGGCGACGAGGCCGCCCGAGAGGCGTGCCTGCCCGGCGAAGGCGGCGCGGAGTTGTTTGATGCGGGCGTTGGAGCGGCTGGTAATGACTGCGCTCGCGCTTTCGGAGAAGGCCATCTCCCAAGTTTACGCGCCTGTTGAGTGGCGGGCGTGGTACTCGCGGTCGAGGATGGACATGAGCGTCATGGAGTAGAAGTGGCCGTCGCGGAAGGCTGCTTCGCGGAGGACGCCGTCGACAGCAAAGCCGAAGGTGGCGTAGACGTGTTTCGCGCGCGGGTTGGTCTCATAGACATCGAGGAAGAGGCGGTGGGCTTTGTACTCGTTGAAGACGCGGTTCGCGATGAAGTGAAGGAGCTGCTTGCCGTGGCCCTGGCCGGGGGCGGAGATGACGACGCGCTTGAGTTCGATGGATTGGTCGGTGGATGCGACGCCGAGGAGGATGGCGTAACCGACTACTTCCTGCTCGTCGTCTTCGACTACGAGGTAGGCGGAGTCTTCGTCGGCGAAGGTTTTAGCGTGTTTGGCTTCGGGCCAGGTGCCGATGAAGGTGTGGAACTCGTGGCGGTGTTCGAGGCGGACGATGTGCGGGATGTCTTCTTGCTTGGCGTTGCGAATATGCATTGAGGGATTTTATGTGTCGGAAAGTAGTTCGTGCTTTGCCCGAACCCCGACCCATCGCGTGAAGCACCGGCGCGATGGATGGGGCACCCGGATTTGGGTGGCTATCGTGCGGCGCGGACTGTGGGGGAGTCGATCTTGACCCACTGCATTCCGGCGGCTTCGGCGGAGGCGATGCCGGGGTCGGCATCTTCGAAGACGAGGCAGTCTTCGGGGGCGATGCCAAGGAGGTTGGCGGCTTTGAGGAATGGCTCGGGGTCGGGCTTGCCTTTGGTGTACTCGCCGGCGCAGACCAGAAGATCGAAGCGGTCGCGGATGCCGAGGGTGTTGAGCGAGGCTTCTACGGAGCGGCGCGGTCCGCCGGAGACGACGGCAAAGGGAATCTTGCCGTAGCTGTGCTCGATATGTTCGAGAACTTCCGGTATCCCCTGTAGCTGCGGGAGCATCTCGACGAAGAGCGCTTCCTTGCGCCGCAGGACTTCATCGACGGGCATGTGGAGGTTGTTTACTTCGTTGAGCGCGCGAATGATCTCGTCGACGGGGCGACCGCCCCAGGCGTAGAACTGCTCTTCGGCGAAGGCGCACTCCCACTCGCGAAGGGCTTTGCCCCAGGCGACGAAGTGGAGGGGCATGGAGTCGACGATGGTGCCGTCGCAGTCGAAGAGATACGCCTTGAAAGGGTAGTCGGGGATGGCAAGCTTCATGTTGTTATGGTCTCAGATTCGGAGCACGCAGGACGAGGCCGTGGCCGATCAGTGCCAAGGGCGATATGCTAAGGTTCTGGCTTGACGCCCAACAAGGAGTAGCGATTGACGGCTGAAATTTTGCGGATTCATCCCGACGAGCCTGAACCGGCGCTCATCAAGACGGTTGTGGATAGCCTGAACATGGGCCATGTCGTCGCGCTGCCGACGGATACGTTCTATGGGCTTGCGGTCGATCCGGTCAATCTACGCGCGGTCGATCGAATCTACGAGATCAAGACGCGTGCTCGCCACAAGCCGCTTTCCCTGCTCATCTCCGAGGTGGCGCAGGCCTATGAGCTGGCGCGAGGCTTTGACTCGGCGTTCGACCGGCTCGCTGAGAAGTTCTGGCCGGGGCCGCTGACGATTATTGTCAAGGCCGGCGGCAAACTGCCGCTGCGGGTGACCGCGAATACGGGCAACGTGGCGTTGCGTGTGCCGGAGGCGGCGATCTCGCGGGCGGTGGTAGCCAAGCTAGGGCTGCCGATTACGGCGACCTCCGCGAACCTGAGCGGCTTCCCGGAGTGTACCTATGCGAACTGCGTGCGGGACCAACTGGGCGACCAGATTCCGTTGATTGTGGATGGAGGCCCAACGGCGCGGGCCGTCCCGACGACGATTGTGGATCTTTCGGGCGGCGGGAACTCGTGGATGATCGTGCGCGAGGGAGCCATTGCAACCCACGAGATTGCTCTGGCGCTGCAGCATTAGAGGCGTAGCTGGTCAAGAGCTCTGAACTTATACTCAAGGCTTACCTGAATGACTTCTCCCATCCGTTCAACTCGAAGCCGCGCCTCCGGGAATTTTCTGCGGAGAGTGATTGGCGTTGTTTTGCTGGTGGCGCTTGGCTGGTTTGGCTGGGTGTATCTGCAGATCGACATGGTGGCTCGCGAGGACCATGCGCAGGCAGCGGACGCGATCGCTGTGTTTGGGGCGGCGGAGTATTCGGGGCATCCTTCGCCGGTGCTCCATGCGCGGCTGGATCATGCGGTAGCGCTCTATAAGCGGCAGATTGCTCCGCTGGTGATCACGCTGGGCGGTGGCGGGGATAAGGACTCCGGCACGACCGAGGGTGGAGTCGGCAGGGACTATCTGCTGGCGAACGGTGTTCCGTACGACAAGATCGTCGCGGAGACGCGGTCGGTCGACACGGAGCAGCAAGTGCAACGGCTGGCGGCGATTGCGCAGGCGGATGGGTTGGAGAAGATCGTGGTGGTGTCGGATGGCACGCACCTGTTCCGCATTCGGGAGTTGTGCAGGTCCGCAGGGCTGAATGTGTATACGTCTCCTCGTCCGAGCGTGGGGCATGTGAGTGATTTCGAGATGCTTCGACGCTACGTACACGAGATGTTGAGCTACACGTCGATGCGGTTGAATCTCCACGCGAGCTGGATGCACCGGTGGCTGGAGAATAAGGACGAACTCTAACTTCGCGGATTCCGGCCCTAGAGCCTTGTTGAGAGGATCGGATAGAGCAGGACGTGAGCGGTCCAGGCGACTATGGCCGCAAAGACAGTCGACGCGAAGTTGACGAGATCGTTATTGAGCCAGCCCTTGCGCTCGACGGTCGCTCCAAGGATGCTATCGAAGATCAGGCCGCCGACGGCTCCCGCGAAGATGCAGAGCGCGGGGCCGTACGTGTAGGCGAAGGGGCTTGCCATGATGACGAGCATAGCGCCGAGCATCCCGGCTAGAGTCCCAGCGACACTGACTCCTCCATCGGTTCCTGGCGGGACCGGGCGACCTGATGTGATGAGGATCGTCGCCCCTAGACGAGTGCTGGCGAGCGCCTGACCGACCTCGGAGGAGACGGTATCGGCGGTGGCCTCGGCCAAAGCCGCTACGCAGGCGGCGAGGCCGAAGGTCGAGATAGGAGTTCCGTGACGACCTGTCGCAGCGAGCAAGCCAGCCGCACCAAGATTGGCGATAACCTGGGAGGCCCGTCTGCCGCTTCGAAGTTCCGCGACGCCGAGTGATTCTTTGCGCGACCTGCCGAAGCGGGTTGCGGCAAAGGTGAGGATGAATAGCGCGATCAAAGAGAAGATTGCGGAGTTTTGAGCGTCGAAGCCATCCGCCTGCCGCAAAAGCAGGTTCATGCAGATGACACCGCCCATAGCGGCGGCGGGTGCGGTGGCGGAGCGGATGAGCCAGACGAAGAGGGCGAAGACGACGCTGAAGACGCAGGCGGCGTAGAAGGATTTGTGGAACGGCCCGGCGGCGTGCAGACGCCACGATTCGACTGCCAGCTTGAGGATCAACAGGATGCCGACGGCACCGGTGAGCAGGTCGCTCTGCTTGCGGTCGCGCGAGGCAGGGACAAGCTTCAGACCTCCCGGTGGGACAACGGGTTCGGTGCCAACGATGGGTCGGTCGGTCATTTCACGCTTCATGCCACGGCAGTCCTGTTCAGTGATTTACAATCGTGACTTGAGCATAGCCAACACCAGCGGTACCGTGGGAGCACTTTTGCAATTAGCAGGGAATCAGATGTCGGCAGGGAACCAGGTGTCGCAGAGTTCGCGGCCAGCAGCCACGCGTTATGGTCGTCGCACGGCAGTAGCGGCACTTGCCATGAGTTTATTGGCTGTTGCAGGATGCGGAAATAACTATCGTCCGGTCATTACGGCGATCAATCCGGTGGGACCGGCAGGCCAGCCGACGAAGTACGCGGTGGCTATCTCCGATCCGAACCTGGGTGACGTGAACGGTACGCTGCCCGGGCTGGTGACGTTTGTCGACTTCTCCGGCGACACCGTGCTGATCACGGCAAACATCGGCGTTAAGCCCTATTACCTGATCCTCGGGGCGAGCGGATCAACCGGTCTGACGCTGAACCAGGATGGAACAGTGAACTCCTTCGGGATCTCGACGAGTCTTCTGTCGAGCGCCGTCTTGCAGACGACTCTGCTGGCGACACCCGCAGACAAGCCGCTTCCGGCGAGCATCTTCCCTCAAGGAACATATACCTATATCACTCAGCCTGGGCGTAGCTCTGTGGCTGAGCTTTCGGGCAGTCCTTTGACGCTACAGCAGGAGCTTGCGCCAGTCGGCCCAACCCCGGTTTATATTGCGGGCGTGGCTTCGGCACCGCGGATCTACGCGCTCAGTCCGAGCGCGACGACCGGCTCTTCAGGGACGGCATCGGCGATTGAGACCGCTGGGAATACGATCACTACCTCGTTGCCGACCGGCGTGAATCCGGTTTACGGCGTAATGACTGCGGATGCGCGACGCGCCTTTGTCATGAACCAGGGTTCAAACAACGTCTCCGTGATCGACGCTCAGAACAATCAGCTGGACACGGGCGTGACCAACGGAATCATCCAGGATCCAAACGCCGTTGCTCCGATCTGGGCGGACTTTGCGCCGACGCTGTCGGAGTTGGTCGTTGCGAACGAGGGAACGGGTTCCGATAACGGAAGCGTGAGTATCTTCAGCATCCCGCTGTGCTCGGCGCTATCGCCGACCGGCAATCCGAATTGCAACGTAAATAATCCGATCGATGCTACGGGCTTCGGCAAGCTGGTAGCGAACGTCCAGGTAGGCAAGAATCCTCTGATGGTGGGCGTGCTGCAGGACGGCACCCAGGCCTATGTCATCAACCAAGGGGACAGCACGGTCTCGGTGATCAATCTGAAGACGAACACGGTGTCGGCGACGATCCCGGTTCCTGCAACCCCGAACCCGACCTTCCTGGCAGTGACGACGGGGACACCGACGGGCAAGGTCTACGTGACGTCAACGACCTCCAAGTTCATGACCGTGATTCGTACGGATACGAACCAGGTGGATACGACGATCTCACTGCAGGGATATGGTATCCAGGTGAGAATGACGGCGCAGTAAGTTTTACGTTTTGAGTTAGAAGCAGAAGAAGGCCATCCTCGCGGATGGCCTTCTTTGTTTGAACCTGACTGGCTTAGTTATTCGCCCTGCAGGACGATAGGTGGCGTTGGCTTCAGCGAGCCGCCCTGGTCCTCGATGGTGATTCCGAAGGCCTTGGCGATGATGCCCTTCGGGATCTCCGGCATGATGACGGTGGCATCACCATGCGCGTCGGGGACGAAGGTGCCCGCAGGGACGGGGCTGCTTCCGTCTGCTGGGATGATCCAGAGTTCGTAGGTCTTCAACGGTTCAAGAGGGTCGAGGTTGCTCGCAGTGAAGAGCAGCGCGCCCTTGCCTGCCACATAGGAGGCCCGACCTACGGGCGTCGTCTTCGTGGGTGTCCTCACGAGGGTGACGCGCATCGCGTCCGGATCGGTAAGAGCGCCCATGATGGCGCGTTCTTTCTCTGAGGACGCTGATAGAGATGCCATCTCAGAAGCCTGCTGAGCGACGGCGGCGCGCAACTGGTCTCGATCACGATAGAGATCGGTTGCCAGGATCGTAACTCCCGCAGCAACTGCCCATCCGATCCAACTAACCCACGGAAGCACTCGCGCGGCGGAGGTATGCTGAGCAGCGACCTCGCCGTCCATGGAGATGTGGTCTACGAGAGGGCTGCCGAGATCCTGGTGCACAGGCCGGTCGAAGGGGATGATCTTCTTCTCGCGGGCGACCTGGGTCATGAGTCTCTGGCGGGCCGGTGGAGGGGGGGCGACCATCTCCGCAGTGACGGCAAGAGCGGCGAGGTCTCCACGAAGCAGGGCGATGGCGTCGGTACAACCGGCACAGACTTCCAGATGGGACTCGATGGCTTCGGCCTCCTGCTCAGTCAGGAAGTGCATCGCGTAGAGCGCGAGATCATCGTGTTCGACATGATTGTTTACGTTCTGATTGTCTACGCTCATGACTGGAAGGCCTTTCTCAGCGTGAGGAGCGCGCTGCGGATGCGAGTTTTCACGGTACCCAGGGGGTCGCCAGTCATCTCTGCAATCTCGGAGTGAGTCAGGCCATCGAAGAAGGCCATCTCCAGGGTCTTGCGTTGTTCCGCGGGCAATTTGTGGATGACGAGCCGGGCTTTCTCCATCATGACGTTCCGCTCGGCCTCGTTGCCGAGGTCGCAGGGCGAGGCAAGAGCCACGTCTTCGACGTTCTCTGTGGGCCGCCTTCTGCGCAAAGCATCGATCGAGCGGTTCCGCGAGACGACTGCAAGCCAGCCACCAAGGCTACCTCTTGTCGCGATGAAGCTATCGGGATTTCGCCAGACCTGCATAAAAATTTCCTGTAATACATCTTCTGCCGCAGCCGGGTCGCGCAGCACCCGGAGCGCGACGGAGTAGACGACCTTCGAATATCGGTCGTACAACGAAGCCATGGCTCGTTCATCACCCCGCTGAACGAGTGAGAGGAGATGAGCGTCCTCCTGCATCGACGGTGGAGGGATGTTCAACAAACCCGTGTCTCTGTACATAGGAACGCACCCACAAAAGGATCGGATTGCCTTGAAATCTGCAAAGACGTGCAACGTCTGCAACTTCGGTTATCGAAGAGATGACGCAAAGGTCACGTGTGTGTCAGCAACCAGACCATGATAACTGCAATCGTTGGAAGGCGTTATAGAAAGTGCGGCAGTGTAGCCTTATCCAAGCGCTCACAGAGCGCGGTTTAGAGGAGATAAGGGTATTCGTGATACAGCGAACAAGATGCGGCTCGACAAGCTGCTGGTAGAGAGCGGCCATGTGGTGTCGCGGGAACGGGCGCAGGCGATGATCATCGCTGGACGCGTGCTGGTCAATGAGCAGCGCATCGATAAGCCCGGAACGTCGGTTGCCGCCGACGTTACCATCCGTATGCTGGGCGACGATTTGAAGTACGTGAGCCGGGGTGGGTTGAAGCTCGAGAAGGCCCTGGAGCACTGGAAGATTGATGTCACGGGGCTCGCCTGCATCGATGTGGGAGCCTCAACGGGAGGCTTTACGGACTGCATGCTGCAAGCTGGAGCCCGCAGTGTGTTGGCGGTGGATACCGGCTATGGACAGATCGCCGAGAAGTTCCGGAATGATGAGCGCGTAACGCTACGCGAGCGGACGAATGCAAGGCTGTTGAATGAAGGCGAGTTGGTGCGTGAGGACGCTGCCGATACTCCCGTGTTTCTTGCGATGGACGTCTCGTTCATCTCGGCGACTCTGGTGCTGCCTGCTGTGCTTGGGGCCCTCGCACTGCCTGGCGAGCGCTGGCGAGGAGAGGTGGTCGTGCTGGTGAAGCCGCAGTTTGAAGCGGGGCGCGAGAACGTAGGCAAGGGAGGGATCGTGCGCGATCCCGACGCGCGAAAGTATGCGATCGAGCGAGTGTGGGAGTGCGCGGAGTCGCTGGGAGGAACCGGGCTTGAGGTGATCGATTCGCCGATACGCGGGATGGAGGGCAATCATGAATATCTGCTTCATGTGTTGTTCACGGGCACCGAGGTTGACGTGCAGAGGGACTGAAAGCCGTTACACTAATGCAGATGCACCTGGCCGCTATCATCTCAAAACCGCAGAAGCCTGAGCTCAGGACGATCCTTCCTGATCTGATCGCGTGGCTCGCCCGCCGTGGGTACAACTCCATCGTTGACCCGGACAGCGCGCACTACATCGATGCCTCGGACCCGATTGATCGCGAAGAGATGCCGGAGCAGAATCCCGATCTCGTGATCGTGCTGGGGGGCGATGGAACGCTGCTCTCCGCAGCGCGCGCGTTCGCCAAAACGACGGTTCCGATTCTCAGCGTGAACCTTGGGTCGCTGGGTTTTCTAACCGAGATTCCGCTCGCCGAGCTTTATACAACGCTCGAAGCATGGTGCGAGAACTGCGCGGGGATTGAGCTGCGCAGCATGATGCGCATTGAACTCTTCCGCAACGGCCAGCTCTACCAGAAGTGGGACGCGTTGAACGACGCGGTCGTGGCGAAGGGCGCGATCGCCCGCATGGCGAACTTTATCGTCGCGCTGGATAATCAGTTTGTGGCTTCGTTCCGCGCGGACGGCGTGATCGTCTCTACACCGACTGGTTCTACTGCTTATAACCTTGCGGCGGCGGGACCGATCGTGATGCCGAGTGTCGATGCCATGATGGTGACACCGATCTGTCCGCATCTGTTGACGATTCGTCCGATCGTGGTGCCGGGAGAGTCGACGATCAGCGTGCATCTCGAGGGTGTGCCGAGCCAGACCTTCCTGACAGTGGATGGTCAGGAGGCGGTGGAGATTCATCGCGGGGACAGCATCAGTTGTTGTAAGTCCGAGTACAGCGTCAGGCTGCTGAGACTGCGGCCGAACGGGCTGTTCAATGTGCTGCGGTCGAAGCTGAAGTGGGGTTGAGTTTGTGGCGAGACCCACTCATCGCGTGAGACAAGAGCGCGATGAATGGGGCACAGGTTTTGGGTGGGTTCTAACTAGGACAAAGGCGAAATGCGGGGGTCTCTCCACTACGCCTCGCTTCGGTCGAGATGACGGCTTTGAGGTGGGGTGGGTTCAAGTTAGCGCTGCAGGCGGATCATCCTTGACGACGACGTGGGGTGGCAGAAGACCTTGCCGTGGCTGAGAGCGATCTTGCGTTGCGCGAGCGCGGCCATCTCCGGGTCATGCGTGACCATCACGATGGTGTGGCCGTAGCGGTGAAGTTCGCCGAGAAGGTTCGCGACGATCTTCTGGTTGGCGGCGTCAAGATTCCCCGTCGGTTCATCAGCCAGCAGGATCGGGGGATTGTTGATCAACGCGCGGGCAATGCAGACACGTTGCTGTTCGCCGCCGGAGAGCTCGCTGGGTAAGTGCGAGATGCGTGCGCCGAGGCCGACCTTCTCAAGCGCGACGCGGGCTTCAGACTCGTCCGTCATGGAGTGGAAGTACTGCGCGAGCATGACGTTCTCGATCGCCGACAAATAAGGAATGAGGTGGAACTGCTGGAAGATGAAGCCGATCTTGTCGGCCCGGAAACGGTCTAGTTCGGTCGCGGACATGGAGGCAACGTCTGTGCCGTCGATCTTGAGCGTGCCGCTGGTGGGGCGGTCGAGGCAGCCGAGCATGTTGACGAGAGTGCTCTTGCCGGAGCCGGACGGGCCGGTGATGGCGACCCACTCGCCGGAGTTGATGGCGAAGGTTGCAGAGTCGAGGGCGCGGACGACGTTGCCGTGGCTGGCATACTCGCGCGTCACTGCGTTCAGCGAGATGACGGATTCGGTTCCGGGGGTCGACAACGTCTCTTCGAGCACTCGCACGTTCTTATTCACCCTTCAGGAGCGCGGCTGGTTGCAGGCCGCGCAGGACGCGGGCGGGGAAGAGAGCTGCCATCACCGCGATCGCCATGTTCAAGAGTAAGACAAGTGGAAGGACTTCGATGCGCGGCAGCGATGCGGTGCCGAAGTTTGTCTCGCTGATCGCCCATGCAAGCGCGGAGCCGATGATGTATCCGGCGATGACTCCCGCGAAGGCGAGGAGCGCAGCTTCTAGCAGGAAGAGGCTGATGAGCTGCGATTGCGAGCCGCCGAGTGCCTTCATAAGAGCAAAGTCGCGGCGGCGTTCGAGGACGCTCGCCGAGAGCGTCGCCAGCACCGAGACCCCGACGGTAAGCGCGATGAGCAGCACGGCGGCGTACATCAGCGTGTGGGTGCGGTCGACGATGCGCGACTCACCTTCGACGAGCTGGCGGACGGGCTGAACCTGCATTCCGGGGAGGGCGGACTTGAGGCCCGTTATGGCGGCGTCGATCTTCTGCGCGTTGCCGGAGATCTGGACTTCGATGACGCTGGTAGTTGTGCCTGTCCATGCCGTGAAGGCTGGGAGAGGTATGTAGATGCGGCTGTCTTCATCTCCGCCGGTCTTGATTCGCCCGGTGCCGTGAAGAGTGAGAGGCTTGCCTGCGAAGGTGAGCTTGACGGCATGCTCGTCGGCGATAAAGTTGGCGGCGCGCTGGCCTATCAGTGCGGCTTGCGTGTCGGATGGATCGGGCCATGCGCCGTTTTCAATCGCCCATGAGGCATCAAGCTTCTTGACCGCGGCGAAGTCGGTGCCGGCGACTACTACGGGAGTGCCTCGATCGGTGGTGGCTATGGCGTAGGCGAAGGGCGCGACGAGAGCATCGCTACCTGCTACCTGCCGCACTTTGGCTAGAGCATCTTGCGGCAGAGCACTGGATGCTGGCGCGGTGATGACGATGTTTGCGCCGAAGCTGCGGAACTCGTGGTGGAGCTTGGCGTCGAGGTCAGCGTAGAGGGTGAGGAGGGCGGTGGCAACTCCCGCCGACACGGTTAGGGCGACGAGCGCGGAGAGGCTACGGGCGCGGCGATGGATCAGCGACCGGCGGAGGATGGTGCTCATGCTGAGCGTCATGCGTCCGCTCGCAGGATGGATGAGGGGTCCATGCGCAACGCCTGCCGGATAGCAGGGGTGCTTCCGGCGATGGCGACGATGAGAGCGAGGCCGACGACGATGGGCAGCAGCACGGGATTGAGGACCGTTGCGATGTGGATCGAGGCGAAGGTGGTCGCGGTGCCAGTGGCGAAGATCTTTGCGCCTAGCCACGCGGCGAGTGAGGAGCCGATGAGGTAGCCGCAGGCTCCCGCGAAGACCGCTAGCAGGCCGGTCTCGGAGTAGAACAGGAGGGCGATGGCGGAGCGGCTGGCACCCAGCGAACGCATGAGGCCGATCTCGGCCCGGCGTTCGAGGATGGCGGTTGCCATGGCTGCGGAGACGGCGAAGCCTGCCGCCAGCAGGGCTGCCGCGCTGATCAGCCACATGAGGCCACTGATGCGGGAGAGGACTGTGCCTTCGCTCTGCTCGACCTGGCGAACCTGTTCGGCGTTCGCTCCGGGGATGGCCTCGCGGATCTGGTAGGCGATGGAGTTGGCGTAGGGGCTGCAGTACCAGAGGTCGTGTTTCTTGCCGGTGAGCTTGTCGGGGTCGGAGCGGGCGAAGGCGTCCTCGGGCTTGGTGCGGGCGGAGATTTCTACTCGGGAGACGGCATTGTCCGCACCCAATCCACCTTGTGCTATCTGAAGGGGGACCAGAACTTCATTGTCTGTATCGTCGCCAGTCGAAACGATACCAACCGCGCTCGCTTGGCCATGGCCATCGACCGCTTGCTGTGTCGGGCCATTCAGGATGAAGCCATCTCCGACCTTGAGGTTGAGACGTTTAGCCAGGGACGCACCGAGCACGACCTGAAATGTGTCACTTCCCTTGAAAAGTTGCGGCCATTGCCCGGTTAGCTTCCACCAAGGATGAAGTTGTGGAGCGCCTGTTCTAAGTCCGCCGAGATCATGATCAAACCATAATCCACGCTCTTTGACCGGGATTGGAGCGGAGTTCATATTTCCAACTATCGCGACGGAGTCGACGCGGAGTTCTGGACTTACACCGGTGATATTGTTTGCCCAGAAAATTCCCCTCAGCTTGATGAGGTCACTCTCGTGGAGGTAAGCCCCACCGTTGGCAGGCTTCAGATTCACGCCACCGACCTTGACATCGAGCGAGTCCGCAACCGGCGTCACGACGATGTTTGCCCCGTAGACCGCCAGCTCCTGGTGAATCCGGTCGCCGATGGTCGTGGCCAGCGCCAGCATCGCGGTCACCGCCGTAGTGCCGAGCAGGATGGCGACTCCGGCCAGCAGCTTGCGGCGGCGCTGGCGGCGAAAGCTCTCGTAGAGGAGGCGGAGGAACATTACTTCTTGAACACGTCAGTCAGCGCCTTCAGGTCGACGGCGGCGATGGTCACCTGGCCTCCGGCGATGGTGGACTTCAGAGGGACCGGGTTGCAGCCGCCGGGCTGGCCCATCGACGCGGCGTTCAACGGCGAGGCGCACATCTTGCAGGTGATGCCCTGGCTGCCGATGTAGAAGCCGACCGGGCCGCAGATCTGGCAGGCATCGGCGACGGAGACGAGGTTGCCGTCGGGCTTCTTGAAGAGGAGGAAGCGGATCTCGCGGCTGCCGCCGTTGCCGTCGTCCACCATGACGCCGTAGCGGTGGAGCTTATCGTCGTTGATGTCGGCGACGGGAACGGTGACCTGGCTGCCGACGAGGGTGACGGATGCGGTCGGACTGAGGGCGGTGGTGCTCTTGGCGTAGATGAACTCGGCGGTCGAAAGGAAGATGAAGAGGAAGCTGGTGCCGACGACGAGGTTCATCCACAGCTTTTCGCGGCGGGCGGTCCAGGCGGCCTTGCGCTTGTCGGATGCTGAAGCATCAGCGGGCAGGACTGCGGGGACGCGGCGCTTGTACTCCATCAGCACCATCAGGCCGGCCAGCGCGAGCATGGTCACGAAGAAGAAGAGGTCGTTGCGGACGATCGGGCCGATGAGACGCATCTCAGCCGCGCTGGAGGGGAGGACGCCGTTCTCGGAGAGTTCGTGAAGCCCGCTGACGATGAGCTGGAAGGTGACGAAGTAGAGGATCACCGTGGTGACCTTGAAGAAGCGCTGCAGGTTGATCTTGACGCTGCCGCGGATGAAGAGCACGCCGAAGACAACGGCCACGGCGATGCCGAGCAGGGTCCCGGTAAAGCTGAGAATCTCGGTGGAATTCAGAGACACGGCGGAGAGGATCAGGACGGTCTCTACGCCCTCGCGCAGGACGAGGAGGAAGACGAAGAAGAAGAGGCCGAGCTTCGAGACGCCCTTTTCACTGCTCGCGCCGGTGAGGTTGGCGATCTTCGTCTCGATGTCGCCCTTCATGCCGCGGGCGGTCTTCTGCATGAACCAGATCATGCTGATAACAAAGGCGGCGGCGGCGAGCATGACCCAGCCTTCGAAGATGTCCGAGTTGAACTGGGTGCGCGCGATGACGACCGCGACTCCGACAGACGCTGCAACAGCGGCGCCGAGCGCCCAGAAGACGGTTTTTTTCAGCTCCGTGCGGCCGATTTTACCGAGGTACGCGAAGATGATGCCGACGATAAGAGCGGCTTCAACGCCTTCGCGGAGAGTGATGATGAACGCTTGAAACATTTCTAAGCCTCGGTTCGGACGCGATCGTGGCGTGAACAACTGGACACGCTGTTTGGCTCATAGAGTCAACCTCTTGATGTTATATGCGACTACTTTGGTCGTCAATTGAGCTGGCCGGTTTGTGTGATGGGAGCCAAGGACTTTCCGATGATTAGAATGGTAGGGAGTCATGGCCCTGTCCTCATCCAAACCCGATTCGGCGAAGCGGTCCCCGCGCGGAGCGGAGTCCGATGATTTCGGCAAGGCGGATGGAACGGCCAGCGAGGACGAAATTCCGGACGAGATTCTGGACGAATCGGGGGAAGAGTCGGAAGATTCGAGCGCGGAGACGCAACAGGACGAGGATTTTGGGGTTACACCGGGTGAGGGCGATGACGACATGGCTACCCTGGCTGTCAATCCGGATCTTGGTAATGGGCGGTCGCCGAACGCGCTGCCGGTGCTGGAGTTCCTCCGCAGCGATCGCGGCTACGAAGGCATGGAAGACTCCGAGGTGATGTTGCGGCTTCGGGCCGGCGATATGGCGGCGTTCGACTACCTGCTGGCGCGGTATCGCAGGCCGATCATCCACTTCATGTACCGGATGGTGCATAACGAGTCTGTTGCCGAGGAACTGGCGCAGGAGGTCTTCCTCCGCGTCTACCGCTCACGCGAGAGCTACCGGGCAGAGGCCAAGTTCAGCACCTGGCTCTACCGGATCGCGACCAACCTGGGTGTGAATCATGCCCGGGATACACGCCACGAACGGGCCGCTTCGACCGTCTACCTGGATGAGACGGACGAGGAGACGGGGACGTCGGTGGATGTAGCCGACTCGACCCCCGGCGTTGAGGACAAGATTCTGCGGCGCGAGCGGATGGCCGCCATCAAGCAGCATGTGATGGCTTTGCCGGAGCGGCAGCAGATGGCGGTATTGATGCACAAGTACGAAGGTATGGACTACAAGCAGATTGGCGAGGTGTTGAAGCTGAGCGAGTCGGCGACCAAGTCACTGCTCTTTCGGGCGTACCAGACGCTGCGTGAGAAGTTGAAGGACTTTGTTTAGAGATTGGGATTTGGGTGGCAAGTGACCGCCCGGTTGGGAGTGGAAATTATGAGCTGCAAGAATTACCAAGACGAGTTGGCGGAGAGTTTGTTTGGCGGAACGGCTTCGGCTGAGCTGACGAAGCACATCGCGGAGTGCGCGGAGTGTGCCAAAGAGGCGAAGGGGCTGCGGGCCACGATGGATCTGCTGGATACGTGGAAGGCTCCCGAGCCGTCGCCTTACTTTGACCAGAAGATGACGGTGCTGATGCGCGAGGAGCAGGCGAAGGCTCCAGCGGGATTCTTTGAGCGGATGCGGGAGTATCTTCTGTTGAGCACCGGCCGGCAGTTTCGTCCCGCACTTGCGGGAGGGCTGGCCCTGGCGCTGCTGCTTGGCGGCGGCGGATATGCTGGGGTGACTGTACTGACACAGCAACACCAGCAGGTGCAGGCTTCGGCGGCGGTTGACGATCTACAGATCCTCGACCGGAACGAACAGGCGATCCAGCAGATGGATCAATTGCTGGACGACGATGGGCCGGGTCCTGATGGCTCGGACCAGCCGGCGAGCTGATGGATGTTCCGGTGGGAGCTGTTCGATTCGGATAGGTACTGCGGCACTGGTTTGATTTCCCCTGATTTGCTTTCCCCTCGACGGGGTCTTCTGAAGGAGTTTCTGGTTACAGAGTGATGGCGGTTTCGATCTCAACTCGCGCAGGTGTATCCGCGATACTGGCGGCGGTGCTAATAACCGCCGCCGGCTGTGCGTCTGCTGCTGGCGGGCAGGCTCCGATTGTGAGGCAGGCGCCTGCGCCGCAGTCGGCGCCCGGATCTCAGCCGCCATCTGGACCGAAGCCGACGAATCCGTACAAGGAGCATCTTCCGGAGTGGATGGATCGGCACCGCGACCTGACGCCGGAACAGCAACAGCAGGCTCTCAAGAGCGAGCCTGGGTTCCGCCAGCTTTCTGCGGATACCCAGCAGCGCATGCTGAACCGGCTGGCGCAGTTGAATGCCATGGCGCCCCAGCAGAGAACGCGAGTCTTAGAGCGGGCCGAAGAGATGGAACATCTCAACCCAGGCCAGCGCCAGCAGGTACGGGGAGCGATGGCGGAGTTAGGTCGTCTACCGGCTGATCGCCGAAAGATCGTGGCGCGGGCGTTCCGCGATCTGCGAGTGATGCCTCTGAACCAGCGCCAGGCTTATCTGAGTTCTGAATATCTGCATCGGGAGCTGTCGCCCCAGGAGCGAGTGACCCTCGGCAACTTGATGGCAGTTGAGCCGCTGCTGCCGCAGACGAACCGCCTCATGGTTCCGCAACCGCAGTAGTTCGGATGTGTATTCTGCCGACGCTCTCTAGAGCGTGGCGAAAAGGTTCGAGCAGTTGGGGTGATGTGAGCCTCGTCGGGGTCCTTCGACTTCGCGCTGCGCGCTTCGCTCAGGATGACGGATCTAGGGCAGGTCTTGGGTTTTGGAACTAAGCGATCTCCAGCGCCCAGATGTCATGCAGATGGACGACTCCGAGCACTTCCCGCGTCCCTGCATCGGTGACGATAAGCGAGGTGATCTTCTTCTGCTCCATTAAGGCGAGCGCGGCAGGTGCGAGCGTCGTCTCCGCGATGGTGACGGGGTGGGGATTCATGATCTCGGCGGCGGTGTGTTCGAGCGCATGGGGACCTTCGCGTTCGAGCAGGCGGCGGAGGTCGCCATCGCTGACGATGCCGAGGAGTCTGTCGTTAGACAGAACGGTTGTCATGCCGAGCTTCTTGCGCGACATCTCGTAGATGACCTGGGTCATTGGCGTATCGGCGGAGACGTGAGGCAGGGCTTCGCCCGAGTGCATGAGATCGCGGACCGGCGTCAGGCGGCGGCCGAGATGCCCGCCGGGATGAAGGTTGGCGAAGTCTTCCGGCTGGAAGTTGCGGCGGCGGCTAACCTCGATGGCGAGTGCGTCGCCGAGC
This sequence comes from Granulicella aggregans, assembly GCF_014203275.1. Taxonomy (GTDB): domain Bacteria; phylum Acidobacteriota; class Terriglobia; order Terriglobales; family Acidobacteriaceae; genus Edaphobacter. The sequence goes on along the minus strand of NZ_JACHIP010000001.1, from coordinate 208,512 downwards.
GCGAGCATGACGGTGGTCGAGGCTGTAGGCGCCAGGTTCAGAGCGCAGGCCTCTTCCGTAATGCTCGTGTCGAGCGTGATCTGGCTGGCTGCAGCAAGGGTCGAGCCGAGCGCGCCGGCGAAGCTGATGAGCGGCACACCGAGGCGCTTGAAGACAGGAATCAGGCGGAGGATCTCTTCGGTCTCGCCGCTGGCGGAGAGGGCGATGGCGATGTCACCCGGCGTGATGATTCCCAGGTCACCGTGCAGGGCTTCGGCGGGGTGAAGGAAGAGTGCGGGCGTTCCGGTAGAGGTGAGCGTGGCGGCGATCTTTCGGGCGATGAGGCCGCTCTTACCCACTCCAAGGAGGATGACGCGGTGTTTCGTCTCGCAGCAGGCGGCCAGGAGGTCGACGGCGCGGGCGAAGGGCTCGGACATGGCGGAATCGAGGCGTTCGGCGAGGGAGAGCAGGGCGCGGGCTTCGACGCGGACGAGATCAGACGGGCTGGAAGACATCGAGGTCGATGCTAGCAGAGCGATGCTGTAGTCTCCCACCCGGGCTATAGAGTTTGTATCGTCAGATGTATCCTAGGCACCGATTTTCTATCCAACGCAGTAGACTTGAAGTTGGCGGTGCGCGGGTGCGCCTGCCGGAGGATGCTGGCGTGAAGAAGAGTGCGTTTTTTGTAGCGATGATGGTCTTTGGTATCAGCCTGATGATCTGGGCGGGTGTGTACAGCCTGCGGGCTCGGAAGCTTAAGGCCCAGCAGGCGCAGGCGAACCACATCGTGTTGACGAAAGATGGCGCCGCGAATCTGGGCGATGGCGCAGGTTCGTCAGGTGAGACGACGGCCCAGGATATTCCGCTGAAAGGCAAGCCCGCCCCGGCGTTTACGCTAGTAAATCTTGAGGGCAAGAAAGTCTCGCTGGCCGACTACAAGGGCCGTCCTGTGGTCGTGAACTTCTGGGCTACGTGGTGCGCTCCGTGCAAGCTGGAGATGCCGTGGTTCGAGGAGTTCCGGCAGAAGTACCAGGCGCAGGGATTTGAGATTCTCGGCATCGCAGAGGACGACGCGGGCAAGGACGAGATCGCGAAGACGGCGAAGAAGGTTGCCGTGACTTATCCGATCCTACTGACGGACGGCAAGGTAGCTCCCGCCTATGGCGGCGTGGATATGCTGCCGACCTCGTTCTACATCGATCGGAAGGGACTTGTGACTACGGAGACGATTGGGCTGGCTTCGAAGGACGAGGTTGAGGCGAATATCAAGAAACTGCTGGGGCCGGATGGCGCTTCGACGGCATCTCTTAGCTCTGCGCTTCCTGTAGGTCCGGGGCGATGAAACTGTTCGCGCTGGCTGCCTTTCTTGCGGCTTCCGCTGTCCCGATGGGACGGGCGCAAGATGTGGCGTTTGAGAACGCGTCAAAGCCTAAGACCTATCTCGTCTACGCCGCCGAGCCGCAGACGATTGCGGCGGGTAAGAGGGCAGTGGTGGAACTGCACTTCAAGGTGCAGGACGGCTTCCATGTGAACAGCCATACTCCGAAGTCGGAGCTGCTGATTCCTACGAACCTCAAACTCGATGCGGCTGATGGTGTGAAGGCTGCGGCGCTGGAGTATCCGGCGGGTGTGCCGTACAGCTTCAGCTTCGAGCCGAACGAGAAGCTGGATGTTTATCAGGGCGCGTTCATTGTGAAGCTGCCGGTGATGGCAACGCGAGGTGAGCATGTGCTGACCGGAACGCTGCGGTACCAGGCTTGCGACCATGCGGCTTGCTATCCGCCGAAGACGCTGCCGGTGCAGGTGATGTTTACCGCCAAGTAGGCGCGGTGTTGGCAAGATGGATTCGGAGCGGGAAGAGTTTTGTTCGCGCCCTGTTTTATGCAGGATTTCCCTCGCCGCGCGGTGATTGAATGGAGTAGGGACAGGTCCAGACAAGATGGAAGAGTTTAGAAGGCTGACGCGGCTGCCCGCGTATGTATTCAACATTACGAGCGAGCTGAAGGCTGCGGCGCGCAAGCGCGGCGAAGACATCATCGACTTCGGGATGGGCAATCCCGATGGAGCGACGCCGAAGCATATCGTCGACAAGCTAATTGAAGCGGCGCAGAAGACGGCGACGCATCGGTACTCGCTGTCGCGAGGTATACCGCGTCTGCGCAAGGCGATTTGTAACTGGTACAAGCACAGATACGATGTCGATCTGAATCCTGAGAACGAGGCGATCGTCACGATTGGGTCGAAGGAAGGCATCGCCCATCTTTGCCTGGCGATGCTGGATGACGACGACACCGTTGCGGTGCCGAACCCGAGCTATCCGATCCACATCTTCGGGCCGGTGATTGCAGGATCGAAGGTGCAGAGCATCGCGCTCGATGGTACGGATGAAGAGGCGCTTTGGCAGAAGCTGGAGTACGAACTGCCACGCATGGAGCCGCGTCCTAAGCTGCTGATCCTGAACTTCCCGGCGAACCCGACGACGCAATGTGTCGAACTGAGCTTCTTTGAAAAGCTGGTGCCGCTGTGCAAAGAACTAGGCATCTACATCGTGCATGATCTTGCGTACGCGGACATTGTGTTCGACGGCTATCGTGCGCCGAGCGTGCTTGAGGTTCCCGGTGCGAAAGAGATTGCCGCGGAGTTCTTCACGCTCTCGAAGAGCTACAACATGCCTGGGTGGCGCGTGGGCTTCATGGTCGGCTGCCCGAAGCTGGTAGGTGCGCTGGGGCGGATCAAGAGCTACTTCGACTACGGGACCTTTACGCCGATCCAGGTGGCTTCGATTGCCGCGCTTGAAGGACCACAGGAGTGCGTCGCCGATATCGTCGAGACCTACAAGTGCCGGCGGGATGTGCTGGTTCCAGGGCTGAACAAGCTGGGATGGGCGGTCGATCTGCCGAAGGCGACGATGTTTGCCTGGGCAAAGATCCCTGAGCAGTACAGATCGCTCGGATCGGTGGAGTTCTCGAAGAAGCTGCTGCTCGATGCAAAGGTCGCGGTGAGCCCGGGTGTGGGCTTCGGTGAGCACGGCGACGGGCACGTGCGATTCTCGTTGATTGAAAACGAGGAGCGGACGCGGCAGGCGCTGCGCGGCATCAAGGCGATGTTCAAGGCGGGCTAGGCGAACTTGTGCCTCGGTGTTCTGTCGGATTTGTGGCGGAAAGGTCCGAGCGGCGGTGGCTACATGGACTTAGTCGGGGTCCTTCGACTTCGGTTGGCGCAAGAGCGCGCCAACCTCCGCTCAGGATGACGGATATCTCTTGAATGGCAGGAGATTCAGGACACTAGGCGGGGCGCCGCATTGGTTCGACGAGCTTTGGAGTTGCGGTGCAGACGCGGTTTCGTCCGCCTTCCTTGGCGAGATAGAGTGCGCGGTCTGCGGAGGCGATCAGCTCGGCCGGCGACATTCCCTTGGCTGGCACGATCGAGGCGCAGCCGATGGAGACGGTGACACAGCCGGTCGGATTTCCCTCGTGAGGGACGCAGGTTTCGGATACCGACCCGCGCATCTGCTCCGCGAGTTCCTCGGCGATGCCGGCTGGGGCTCCGGGCAGGATGGCGGCGAACTCTTCGCCTCCGTACCGGGCGACGAGGTCGTGCTGGCGTAGCGGCTTCGCGCTGAGGGCTGCGGCGATTCCGCGCAGACAGTCGTCGCCGGCGACGTGGCCGTAGTGGTCGTTGAAGGACTTGAAGTGGTCGACGTCGATCATGAGGAGCGAGATGGGGGTAGCGTCGCGGATGGCGCGCTTCCATTCGGTGTCCAGGATCTCGTCGAAGCGGCGACGGTTGGCCACGCCGGTGAGTTGATCGATGGTGGCGAGGTTCTTCATCTCTTCGAGCGCCTGTTGTAGCTTCTCGGCGAAGTTGCGGCGTTCAACGAGGATGACGGTTAGAGGGAAGACGAAGAGTACGGCGAGTGTGGAGTAGGTCTGAAGGATGAATTCCTTCTGGTCGGTCCAGCCTTCAGCCTGCAAGTGGAAGGGACCGAGGCCGCGGACGCTGAAATATGCGGCGACCAGCGAGAGCATATTGGCCCCAATGACGGCTCCACTGAAGCCCAGCCGCAGAGCGACAAAGAGGAGCACGGGGTAGGGAACGAAGGCGAGAGGATAGCGCGCCTGATTGAAGGTGAAGAAGGAAACGGTAAAGAGTCCGGCGAGAAGCACGAGGGTCTGCGGCAGTGCCTTTGGACGGAAGAGGTCATAGGTCTCGCGGCTGACGAACGTGACGATGAGGGGCGTCCAGAGTGCAGTGCCGACGGCGTCCGGTAGCGCCCACTTCATCATGATGGACCAGAAGCTTCCCTGGGCTGGGGAGAAGTACCACGCGGCGGGCATGCTGGAGAGAGCCGGGCCGAGGACGATCGCAAACGCGGCGAAGCGGATGGCGAGGTGTGGCTCGATTATCCATTGCCGAAGCGAGCGGAAGCGCGGCAGAAGGAATGCGGAGAAGAGGACCTGGGCGAGGTTGCACGGGGTGGCGAGCGCCATCTCCGGGATTGAGTCGTGCGCGGCGATTTCGTTTAGGAACGAGGCCATCGTGAAGCCGCCGATGATCCACGGCCAGCGCTTTTTTTCCGTGATGAGGAGAAGAGCCAGGCCGATGGCGTTGTGGGGCCAGTAGATGGACCAGCCGTCGTTTGAGGGGAGGATGCTCTCAAAGAACCAATTGCCAAGGCTGAAGCCAACCACTGTGAGGATGAGTATGCCGAGGCCCGAGAGGGTGGGCCGATCCATCATCCATAAGTTGAGCCGCGAGAAGGCCGCAGACGCGACGATGCTTGTCTCCGGAGAGGAGATGTTGCTTGTGTCCGGCGGATCGACGTCATATTGGTGCTTCATGCGTTGCCTGGTGAGTCTCTACCGTCTCACTCCCAAACTTCTTTTATGTCAAGAGAATGAGTTGAAAATTTCCCCGGCCCGAGGATACCTGACCTTCGCCTTCGGGTGTAGCCAATAATCGGGCCGATTCTTCAGGTAATGCAGTGACTTGCGCAATATCTCACGCTTTGGAAAGCAAAGGAATAACACGCAAGCGGTGCCGAAGCTGACCGGGAGGGGTACGAGCAGGACGATACGACTGGATTTTCCTGGGTGCGGAGGTTTAGGATGCCGCGTGCTTCAATTCCGTCGGCGACAGATTCCCTGGCTGGCGGGTCCTTCAGACGCTTCGCGATAGAAGCGAATAACGCAAGAGATAGAAAAGGAAGGTAGCTATGTCGACCGCGACACTGACGCAACTGCAGCCCGGCAAGTATGGATTCCCCGTGGAGTTCAAGAAGCGTTACAGCAACTACATTGGAGGCGAATGGGTCGCGCCGATCTCTGGTGAGTACTTCGATAATGTGTCTCCCGTAACGGGCGAGGTCTTCTGCGAGGTGGCGAGATCGAACGCTGCGGACATCGACCGCGCACTGGACGCGGCACATGCGGCGAAGAAGGCCTGGGGCAAGACGCCGGTTGCACAGCGGGCGCGGATTCTGGAGCAGATTGCACAGAGAATCGACGACAACCTAGAACTGCTGGCGACGGCGGAGACGTGGGACAACGGCAAACCGATTCGGGAGACGATAAACGCGGACATTCCGCTGTGCTCGGACCACTTCCGCTACTTCGCCGGCTGCATTCGGGCGCAGGAGGGCGGCATCTCGGAGATCGATCAGGATACCGTCGCGTATCACTATCACGAGCCGCTGGGCGTTGTTGCCCAGATCATTCCGTGGAACTTTCCGCTGCTGATGGCGTGTTGGAAGCTGGCTCCGGCGCTGGCCGCTGGCAATGCGATTGTGCTGAAGCCGGCGGAGCAGACGCCGGTGTCGATCCTGATCTTGATGGAGCTGATCGGCGACTTGCTGCCGAAGGGCGTGCTCAACATCGTGAACGGCTTCGGCGTGGAGGCGGGCAAGCCGCTGGCTTCGAGTCCGCGCGTGAACAAGGTCGCGTTTACCGGCGAGACGACGACCGGGCGGCTGATTATGCAGTATGCCTCGCAGACGATTATTCCGGTCACGCTGGAGTTGGGTGGGAAGTCGCCAAACATCTTCTTTGCCGACGTGATGGCGGAGGACGATGCTTACTTCGACAAGGCGCTGGAGGGTTTCACGCTCTTTGCGTTCAACCAGGGCGAGGTTTGTACGTGTCCGTCTCGGGCGCTGATTCATGAGTCGATCTACGACCGGTTTATGGAGCGTGCGTTGGCCCGGGTGAAGGCGATACGGATGGGCAATCCGCTAGACGCTTCAACGATGATGGGGGCTCAGGCATCGCAAGAGCAGACGGAGAAGATCCTGTCGTACATCGACATCGGGCTGCAGGAGGGCGCGCAACTTCTGACTGGCGGACATCGTAAGCAGCTTGAGGGCGGTCTGGAGAACGGCTTCTATATCGAGCCGACGATCTTCAAGGGCCATAACAAGATGAGGATCTTCCAGGAGGAGATCTTCGGGCCGGTGCTCTCGGTGACAACGTTCAAGGACGATGAAGAGGCTCTGGCGATTGCGAACGATACGCTCTACGGTTTGGGCGCGGGAGTTTGGACTCGTGACATGACGCGGGCGTACCGATTTGGGCGGGGGATTGAAGCAGGCAGGGTCTGGACGAACTGCTATCACGCCTATCCGGCCCATGCGGCGTTCGGAGGGTATAAGCAGTCGGGAATTGGGCGGGAAAATCACAAGATGATGCTCGACCACTACCAGCAGACGAAGAACCAATTGGTGAGCTACAGTCCGAATGCGTTGGGGTTCTTCTAGATTGCAGGAGTTGAGAACAGTGACGGAGACCGAGGTTGTACCGGAGCAGGTGGTTGCGACTGATGCCGCTTTTGGCTTGATAGCCAAGCTCGAGGCGAAGCACGGGCCACTGATGTTCCACCAGTCGGGGGGCTGCTGCGATGGCAGCTCCCCGATGTGCTATCCGAGGGGAGAGTTCCTGATCGGCGGGCAGGATGTGCTGATGGCGAAGCTGGCGGGGACGCCGTTCTACATGCACCAGAGCCAGTTCGAGTACTGGAAGCACACGCAGATCATTCTGGATGTGGTGAAGGGGCGAGGTGGGATGTTCTCGCTGGAAGGGCCGGAGGGCGTGCGGTTTCTGACGCGGTCGCGGGTGTTCAGTGCTGGTGAGATCGAGGCGCTGAGGGAAGCCGGACGAATTTAGATCCGGTCATTCCAGGTTTATTCTGGAAGGCATGAGAGACGTTCGGCGAATCGCCCAGATCCTGACACTAAGCACTACAGTAGTTCTATTTGCCGGCGCAGTACGGGGGCAGGCTCCAGACTATGCTCAGGAGCGTGCCCAGCGCGCGCAGGGGCTGACCAGACCGTATGGTTGGTTCTCGCTGATTGCGCTGGATTGGTTGAAGCCGGGAACCAGCACGGTTGGTTCGGCGAAGGACAACTCCATTGTTTTGCCCGGTGCGCCGGCTCATCTTTTCACACTGGAGCAGAAGGACGGCAAGGTGATGCTGCTCAAGGCGGATCCGTCGTTGACCGATCAGGGCAAGCCGGTCGGTTCGGGGGCTATCTTCGGGGATGGCGAAGACGATGCCGCTGCGCTGACATCCGGCACGTTGAAGATGTGGGCGATTGATCGCGGCGGCAAACGGTATCTGCGGGTGAAGGATTCGGGAGCCCCTGCGCTGAAACACTTTCACGGACTAAGCTGGTACGCGCCCGAGCGGCAGTATCGCGTGGAAGCGCGATGGGTTCCATATACCACACCGCATACGCTGCGGGTGTTGAACAAGCTGGGGCAGATAACGCCGGTGAAGGTGCCGGGTTATGTCGAGTTTGAACTGGATGGAGCGAAGCTCAGGCTTACGCCGATGGACGCGGACAAGGACGGCCTGTTCTTCGTCTTCCGCGATGTGACGGCGAAGACTACGACAGACGGAGGCGGGCGGTTCCTCTCAACGGGCGCGCCGTCGGCTGGGCTGGATAAGCCGGGTACGCTCGTTATCGACTTTAACGAGGCGGTGAATCCGCCGTGCGCTTACTCTCCCTACGCGACCTGCCCGCTGGCTTCGCCGGAGAATCGGTTGACCGTGGCAGTGAAGGCGGGAGAGAAGCGCTACGAGGATTGATCGCTAGCGTTTGCCGGTGGCGAGCTTCTTCTGGGTATCAAGGAAGCGCCTCATGCGGTCGAGGGTGCGGGGCTTGCCGAAGACGATGAGGCTTTCAAGCAGTGGCGGCGACATGGTGCTGCCGGTGATGATGGCGCGGAGGAGCATGAAGTTCTCTTTGACGCTCCACGTGTGAGATTCGCCAAGGGCTTTGAGGGCGGGTTCGAGGGCTTCTACGCTCCAGGCAGTGGCTTCAAGGGCGGTGAGCTGCTCGGCTGCGAAGGCCAGTGTCTCTTCGAGCGTGCGCTTCTTGGGCAGGAAGACGGCTTCGGTGGGAAGGACGTCTTCGGCGAAGAAGAAGTGGGTGAGGTCGCCGAACTGGCCGAGGGTTTCGATGCGGGCCTGGATCAGGACAGCGATCTGCTTCAAGTAGTCGTCCGAGAGGATGGTCGCGCGGAGGCGGGAGTAGAAGTCTTCGGGCGTGATACGGCGGAGGTACTCGCCGTTGAGCCACTTGAGCTTGGTGAGGTCGAAGACCGGGCCGCCGAGGCGGATCTTGTCGACCCGGAAGCGGGCGAGCATGTCTTCAAGGGAGAAGATGTCGGCTTCGCTGGCTTTGCCTGAGGGGACGGCGGCGACGGCGGCGGTTTCGGGGTTGACGGAGTCGGACATGCCGCCGCCCATGAGGCCGAGGAAGTTAATGACGGCTTCGGGAAGGAAGCCGGCCTGGCGATAGAAGACCAGCGAGACGGGATTCTTGCGCTTGGAGATCTTGGATTTGTCCAGATTGCGGAGCAGTGGCATGTGCCAGAAGCGTGGCGCGGGCCAGCCAAAGGCCTGGTAGAGCAGGACGTGTTTGGGCGTGGAGGAGATCCACTCTTCGGCGCGGATGACGTCGGTGATGAGCATGAGGTGGTCGTCGACGACGTTGGCTAGGTGGTAGGTGGGGAAGCCGTCGGACTTCATCAGAACCTGATCGTCGACGTTGGTGTGTTCGAAGGTGATGTCGCCGCGTAGTTCATCATGGAAGGTTGTGGAACCTTCGAGTGGGACTTTCATGCGCGCTACGTATTCTTTTGATTCGGCAAGGTTTGTGTTGACAGTTTCAGGCGATAAGTTGCGGCAGGTTCCGGCGTAGCGGGGCGGTAGCTTGGCGGCCATCTGCTGCTTGCGGGAGGTTTCGAGTTCGTCCGGCGTGCAGAAGCAGCGGTAGGCGGTGCCGTTGGCGAGGAGGATTTCGGCGTGGTCGCGGTAGATCTGGGTGCGCTCGGACTGGCGGTAGGGGCCATAGGGGCCGCCGACGTCAGGGCCTTCGTCCCAGGTGAGGCCGACCCACTTGAGGGCGTCGAAGATCATCTGTTCGGAGGTGGCGACGAAGCGGGCGCGGTCGGTGTCCTCGATGCGGAGGATGAACTGGCCGCCGCGCTGGCGAGCGTAGATGAAGTTGATCAGGCCGATGTAGGCGGTGCCTACGTGGGGGTCGCCGGTGGGCGAGGGAGCGATGCGGACGCGGATGGGGGCGGCGGGAGTTTCGATTACTTCAGGCATTTTCAGGATTGGTCTCGACCTCCGATTATAAAGGTCATGGCGCGGCCGGCGACTGGACGACACCTACGGCGGAGTCGGCGCAACCGTAGTAGAGGAACCAGCGGTTGTGGAAGTGGACCAGGCCCTCGGCGAAGGTGGTTCCGGCGGCGTATTGGCCTGTCTTCTCGAAGGGCTCTTCGGGTTTCAAGGATGGGGTATCGTCGCGGGCGATGAGCTTTGATGGGTCGTCGGCGGCGAAGAGGGCCTGGCCTGCGGCGTAGGCGTTCGCGCCGAGAGTGGGATCGCCGTGGTCAGGGTCATTCTTGCCGTTGTAGAGCATGACGATGCCTGCCGCAGTGAGGATGGGCGGGGGACCAGTCTCGGGAAAGCCGCTGTCGAAGTGGCCGGGGCGGCGGGTGAGGACTTCGATGGGGTTGCCAGAGGTGTCTTCTACGGGTGTCCATTGGATTAGGTCGGGGGAGGTGGCGAGGTGGATTGCTCCTTCACCCCAGTACATCCAGAATTTGCCTTGGATGCGGGCGGCGATCAGGTGACCGCCTATGAGCTGGGTGACAATGCCGCCAGACTTGTACTGCAGGTGGTCGTATTTACCGCTTTCACTACCGTTAAATGCAGGGCCAAACTTCGTCCAATGGATTAAGTCTTTGGATGTGGCGATACCGATGCTGTAGGTGACGCGGTTCCACTGGGTGTAGGTGATGACGTAGGTGTGATCTGGCGATTCGACGATGCGTGGGTCTTCAACCCCGCCGGGCCACTCACGGGATTGCTGGGCGTCGTGAGCGGGGTAGAAGACAGGGTTGGGGCGGCGGGTGAAGTGGATGCCGTCGGTGCTGGAGGCGAGGCCGAGGCGGGAAGTGTGGAGACCAATCTTCATCTCGCCGGTGTTGTCCTCCGCACGATAGAGGACGAAGATTCTGCCGTCGCGGACGATGGCGGCGGGATTGAAGGTGTGGAGAGCTTCCCAGTGGACGTCCTCGTGGCGGATGGGGTCGTGGAATGTGGAGGATTTATCGGGAGAGATGACCGGGGCGGACAGGGGGCGGGTAAAAGGCCCTAGTTGCCAAAGCGGTGATTGGGATGAAGCGGATGTGGTGAGGATTAGAGCGAAGGCGAGGACGGGGAGTTTCATGGTCTGCAAGTATGCAGGATGAAAGGGGAGTTCGTCTGCGGGGGAGGAGCGAGAAGCAGGTCCTCCGCCTTCGGCGAAGGATGACAAGGATTGATTGGTGGATGACGGGGAGCGGTGGTGGCCGCCCCACTCATCGCGATGCTGCTGCGATGAATGGGGCACAGATTGGGAGTGCGAAGGGCGTATAAAGCGAAATGCGCGGTCTCTACACTGCGCCGTGCGATGAGTCTGCACGGATCCGGTCGAGATGACGCTTCTTTCTCAACCTCGATCGGTCAGTGCTAAGCGACCGGGGAAAGTCTCATCTCGTTGGTGAGAACGCGGCGGAGGGCGGCGAGGTCGACGGTGAAGTCATCGTGTTCGGTGACGTTCGCGTTGGTGCAGAAGTGCTGGTGACCTGCTCCGAGGGCGAGGGTGTAGAAGTAGCCGGCGGGCCGCGCTTCCGGGTAAAGGACGCAGACCTTGAGATTCTCGCCGTAGATGATTGCGCCCAGGCCGGCTCCGTGCGGGGAGACGATGGCTTCGGCGTTGCGCAGCAAGGCGACCTGCTCGGCGAATGTGTAGTCTTCCATGAATATCTTCGCGAAGCCGAAGCGGGCAAGCAGAGCGGCGGTCTCATCCTCGTTGATCAAGCGGCGGTGCTTGGCGCGGCCTCTGGAGATAAAGTAGCGGCCGGTTGCGAGGTCGAGTTTAGGTGTTCCCAGGCTGAGATGGGTGCGGCGGCGGATGAAGTCGAAGTAATCCGGCGGGAAGCATGCGCTGGCGCGAGCGGAGATGTAGGAGGGGAGAACGAAAGTCTCGAGTTCGAACCACTCGTTGGGATCTACGTATTCGAGGGTGAAGTTTTCCGGGAGGATGGCTTCGAGGGAGCTGCGGTGTACCGGACCGATCTCCGATGACATGAGCAGGGTGAGCGGGCGGCCCTGCATGTGAACTTCAAGGGAGCGAAGCTGGGGAAGGCTGTCGACCGTCCAGTGCCAGTTGTTGTAGTGCCACGGGTGCTGGACTGAGGAGAATATCCCGGAGCGGCTTGTGATTCTGCGAGGACGAAAGGTTCTGCGGAAGGTGTAGTAGCGCTTATAGTCCAGGACCGATTCAACGACATTGTGCCAGCGAGCATCGAAGACGAGGCCGTTTTTGGGGGAGAACTTGGCTGAATTTATCTCACAAGTGAAGATGGCCGCGCGCGAGAGGCGACCTTCGACGATGTCCTGGCAAGAGCGGAGGAAGGGATCGCAGGTATAGTGGCGACCGACGGTGTTGAGATCGATGGTCTCCGCCGGGTGGAGGAGCTTGAAGTTGGATACGAGGTCGGGGCGCTCTTCCGCACTGAAGGGCTGGTTGAGCAGAAGGCGCGAGAGGCCCAGGGCGGTGCAGGTGCCGATGATAGCTCGATAGCCTTTGTATGCGAGGCGATTGCTCAGACCGCCGAGGCCGTGAAAGTGTCCGCTAAGGGAGGTCCTAAGGGATCTTGACATCGAGGTGGCAGCCACTGACATTCCTTGCGCGGGTATTGCGAGGCGTGCAGACCTGGCCCACGGTTCTCATCCAGTGTACAAAGTGGCGGAGTGATCGGTATGGCACAAAATGGGTAGAGGAATCCAAGTCCCACATCCCCGTGGCGGATGTGGGACCTGGATTCGATCGAAGGATTAGTGGATGCCGAATTGGGTCTGGATCTGTTCGAGGGATCGCCCCTTGGTTTCGGGATAGATGAAGAGGACGACGAAGAACTGAAGGAGCATCATCACCGCGAAGAAGGCGAAGGGCGTTCCCTGAGAGAACTTGTCGACAACGACGGGGAAGTAGAGGGTGATGACGGCAGCGCTGATCCAGTGGGCTGAGGAGCCGATGCTTTGGCCCTTCGAACGGACGCGATTGGGGAAGACCTCCGAGATGTAGACCCAGATGACCGATCCCTGCGAGATAGCGAAGAAGATGATGAAGACGACCAGGAGCCAGACGAGCAGGTCCTGGTGAGTGTGGGTGTAGAAGATGGCGGAGACGCCGGTGAGGGCGATGGCGGTGCCGACCGATCCTATGAGAAGCAGGGTCTTGCGTCCGAGTTTGTCGATGAGAGTCATGCCGAGGATTGTGGCCAAAAGGTTGACGAGGCCTACGGCGACGGCTTGCAGCGCGGAAGAGCTATTGCTGAAGCCAGCGGCTTTAAAGATCGGGTTGAGGTAGTAGAGGATGGCGTTGATTCCGGCGAGCTGGTTGAAGAGGCCAATCGAGGCGGCGAGGAAGATGGGGAGGTTGTACTTGCCGTTGAAGATGGGTTCCTGCTTCTGATGAAGCTCGGCGTGGACGGAGTCGATGATCTCCTGGAGCTCGGCGGCGGAGTTGGGCGAGCCCATCATCTCGAGAACCTGCTGAGCTTCGAGGTTCTGGTTCGTGGTGACGAGCCAACGCGAGCTGCGGGGGATTCCGTAGAGCATGATGAGGAAGAGCGCGGAGGGCAGGATGGCGACGCCGAACTCCCAGCGCCACTCGTTCGCGCCCAGATGGAAGAGGGTAATGATGAAGTTCGAGAGGTAGGCGAGCAGGATGCCGATGACGATGTTGATCTGGAAGAGGCCGACCATACGTCCGCGCCACTTGGCGGGGGCGAGCTCCGCGATATAGACGGGGCCGAGGACGGAGGATCCGCCGATGCCGAGACCACCGATGAAGCGGGCGACCATCAAAGAGTCCCAGTTCCAGGCGAAGGCGCAGCCGACGGCGGAGATGGTGTAGAGGATCGCCATGATGCGGAGGGCTTCGCGGCCGCCGATCTTCTGCCCAAGGACGCCTGAGCACATGGCTCCGATGACCGTGCCGACGAGGCCAATGAAGACGGTGAGTCCCAAGGTGGACGGGGTCAGGTTGAAGACTTCGGTGAGTTGCTGTTCGGCGCCGGCGATGACAGCGGTGTCAAATCCGAAGAGCAGGCCGCCAAGTGCGCCGACGATGGTGGCTTTCATGAGGTAACGATTCAAAAGGATCTCCGAGGGATGACAGCAGTTTTCAGGTCAAGAAAGTTATACGCCAGTGTGAGTGGTCCCGTCGCCAGAGCTGAGTCTGTGAACAGGTTCGGAGAGAACCAGGTCCGCAGGGTGAGCCGCTGATCTGCGCGGCAGGCGAAGTGGGCAGAGCAGCTTAACGCCAGGAGTCTAACGATACCTATAACCAGAAGATGGGATGTGCATTCTTGACGGCTTCCCCTTAGTGTCAGAGGACTGTGCTTTTTTGCAGGCATGAGGTGTGCGAAAGCCATGCCTGCGCTGCGGAGTCTCCATCCGCCCAATGGCCGTCAATGGATAATAAGGACGGCGCAACCTGGGACGTTAGACGAGCTGCATAAACGAAAGACGAGGACGTGACGTGACGCTAGATGATCCGCTTACGAACCCACCAGGTGTACCCAAATACAAGCAGATCTATCACTTGCTGCGACAGTCAATCGAGGACGGGACTTACTCTGCGGGGACGCGGCTCCCGAGCGAAAATGAGCTGGTAAAGCGGCTTTCGGCGAGCCGGCCGACGATTGGACGGGCGTTCGCGCAACTGGAGTCCGAGGGATTGATCCAGCGGCGGGCTGGTTCCGGGACGTTTGTCTCGAGTCAAGGGGCGATGCCAAATCCGAGCTTCGGGCTGTTGATCCCGGATCTTGGGGTGACTGAGATCTTCGAGCCGATCTGCCAGGGAATCTCGCAGGGGCAAAATGGCGATCATCACGATTTGATCTGGGGACCGCTGTTTGACCGTGATGCGTTGAAGGAGATTCAGGCCGAGCGTCTCTGTGAGCACTACCTCGCGCGGAGACCCGCTGGTGTTTTCTTTGCGCCGCTGGAGTTGACGGAGGGCAAGGACGAGACGAATCTTCGAATCGCTAAGCGCTTTGAGGATGCAGGGATCCCGTTAGTCCTGCTCGACCGCGACATCGTCGAGTATCCGAAGAGGAGCCGCTATGACGTTGTCGGGATCGACAATCACAGGGCGGGAGTGGTGATGACGGAGCACCTGCTGGATGCGGGGGCTCAACGGATCGTCTTCTTTGCGCGACCGTACTCGGCGCCGACGGTCAACATTCGAGTTATCGGCTACCGAAGCGCGATGGAAGCTCGAGGACTAGAAAAGTCAGTTCAGATGGTTTGCTTCGCTGATCCAACGGATGCGGACGTGGTCGAGGACATGCTGAAGCTGCATCGTCCGGACGCGATTCTGTGCGCGAACGATGTTACGGCTGTTCAATTGTTGACGACGCTGATGCGGTTGGGTGTGCGCATCCCGGGAGACGTGCGAGTGACAGGGATGGACGATCTGAAGTATGCGAGCCTGTTGCAGGTGCCGCTGACGAGCATACGTCAGCCGGGTCTCGCGATTGGAGCAACCGCCATGATGGCCATGCGCGATCGGGTTGCGAACCCGGAGTTGCCGGCCAGGAACTTCCATGTCGACTTCGAACTGATGGTGAGAGATTCGTCGAAACGGGAGTTGTGATCAGGTTCAGGACGATGCTGGTTACGCTCGAGGTGACCTAGGTTCCGGAAAGAAGTACCTCCGGAGTCTTTCTCTCGGCCTGCGGTTCCCGATCACATTGCATGTGCGTAAGTCGCGTGTTAGAAAAGGGTACCGGTTCGGAGCACGAACTGGTTTACCCCTAAAATCCGGCTCTCGCGTTCCCCTGGAAATCACTTGGTCCGACGTTTCGCTTCCCTCACGCACGTATGTGGAGTGATGCTTGCTCCGATGATTCTGTTGCTGACTTGCCTTCATACCGAGGTGAGAGCATCTGCTGCCGCCATAGAGAAGAAGGGAACCGAGACAGGCATTCCGGTCATCCAGCCGCACTCCTACAAGGAGTACAAAGACTTCGGCCAGGTCTGGACGGTGGCGCAGGATCGCCGTGGCGTGATCTACATAGGGGTATCGGCGGGCGACATTCTGGAGTACGACGGGGTAAGCTGGCGCAAGATCCAGACGCCTATGTCGGTGATCCGTTCTCTGATGCTTGATAGCACGGGTAGAGTTTGGGTGGGCGGAAGCGGAAACTTTGGCTATCTGGAGCCGGACGCAGTTGGCTCAACGCACTTCGTCTCGATTCTGGACCATGTGCCGGCCAAAGACCGTGGCTTTACGGATGTGTGGCAGGCGCTGCCAACTCCTCAAGGCGTCTTCTTCCGGTCCTATGAACTCCTCTTTCGCTGGGACGGCAAGAATATGCACGTGTGGACTCCTGATGCGAAGGCCAAGTTTCAGGCGCTTTCAGAGGCTAACGGGCACATTTACACGTCCCAGGATGGAGTTGGGCTACAGGAGATCGTCGGCGACGAACTTCGCAGTATGCCGGGGGGAGACTTCTATAAGGCATCGCGGAAGCTCTTCCTGCACCCATTCGATGATGGACGCATGCTTGTCTCCGCGCGCAATGGGACCCTTACGCTCTACGACGGGCAGAAGGTAACGCCGTTTCAGAGCCAAGCCGACGAGTACCTCGCGAAGCATCCGATCTACACATCCACGATGTTGAAGGACGGCAGTCTGTGCATCACTACTCTGGATGGCGGAGCAGTCATCATTGGGCACGACGGTACCCTTCGTCAGATCATCGACAAGGCGGACGGTCTGCTCGACTCCGGTGCCTTGAGCTCTTTTCAGGACCGGGACGGCGCAGTTTGGATCGGCACGGGATACGGCATCACGCGCGTCGAGGCGAATTCACCGCTCTCGATATTTTCTACATTCGTGCTGGAAGATGCGGTTCGTTTTCAGGGCTCTATCTATGTTGCAACGGCCTCCGGGGCGGACTCGGTACAAAAGCTGGTCTCCGATCCGCGTACGAACCGCCCCACGTTTGAGAAGATCTCTGGTGCGACTCAAGCGTTCCGGCTGAGGGTCTTCAAGGATCCCCAAGGCAAGACGCCGGACCAGTTGCTGGTAGCCACGAGCGAAGGCGTACTAAGAGTCGAAGGCGACAAACTGGTGCGCACCACGCCTGCCGCCGAGGCGGCCAGGGAGCAGAGCTATACGATCCGCCAATCGGTAAAGAGACCCGACCGCGTCTTTATCGGGCATGGCGACGGCGTCGGTTCCATGCGCTGGGACGGACACCAGTGGATCGACGAAGGCCGGCTGCCCATTGTCTATGAGGCGAGAGTGCTGGCCGAAGACCCCAGTGGAGTGCTCTGGGTAGGCGGCACAGACGGAAAGCTGCTAAGAGTCGAGGTGCCGGCGTCAGGACTGCGCGAGGCGAAGGTTGAGGTGATCTCGAAAGCCGAGGGAGTGCCGGAGGGAAGTGTGTTCCCGGCCTTCATCGACGGCGCCCTTTATGCCTCCCCAGGTCTCATCAAGGACATGCTGCGCTGGGACCCTGCAGCGCACAAGTTCGTTACCGACAATCGCTGGGTGCTCCCGCTGGATGCCCCAGACGCAAGCTCAACTGCGTATCAGGATGAAGACGGCAGCGTATGGTCGGTTACCTCTACATTCGACAATGCCCGTATAGGACGATTCTTCAAGCAGCCGGATGGAACCTGGCGCGTGGACGAAGATACCTATCGTCCGCTCACACATTTTCAAATCAACAGGCCGTTCGTTGATGGTGATGGCTCTATTTGGGCAACCGGTGAATACCTTCTACGTCTGAATCCTCAAATAAAGCAGCCGGAGACGCAGAACTTTCCACCACTCGTCCGGCAGGTCATGTCCGGAACGAAGGTCGTCTTTGGCGGCAGCCCTGTAGGCACGGAAGAACCTCGGCTGCCTCCAGCTACACGCGCGCTGACGTTTCAATTTGCGTCGTTATCTTTTGGGAACTCCACGAATACGAACTATCAGTATCTGCTCGAAGGCGCGGACAAGGACTGGTCGGCGTGGGGCAAGCAGAAGGAGGCAAACTACAGCGGGTTAGGGCCAGGCGAGTATCGCTTCCGCGTTCGCTCGCAGGCCGATGGCGGACGTGTAAGCCCCGAAGGCGACTTCGCGTTTACGATTCTGCCGCCGTGGTACCGGACGAAGATCGCTTATGCCGCATACGCGATCTTGTTCCTGCTGATTACGTACCTTGCTTGGCGGTTGATCAGTCGCTATGAACGCCAGAAGGCGCGACGCAAGACGGAAGAGCTTGAATCCCAGGCGAGGCAGCTTGAGGCAACGGTCGATGAGCGCACCAGCGAGGTGCGAGCGCAGGCTGCGGAGATTGCGGCGCAGAAAGACTCGATTGAGCTGCTGAGCGAGATTGGCAAAGAGATCACGGCTTCGCTGGATCTGAACACGATTCTCTTCAAGCTGTATGAGCGGGTGAACCAGATTGTGGACGCGAGCATCTTTGGCGTGGGGCTCTACCGGCCGGAGAAGAAGCTGATTGAGTACAGCCTGGCAATTGAGAATGGGAAGCGGTATGCCCCTTACACGCGCAGCACGGAGGACAAGAACCAGTTTCCGGTGTGGTGCATCGAGAACCGCAAGCCGATTTTGCTGAACGACGTTGCGACAGAGTATGCGAAGTACATTCCTGCGTATGAGCACAATGGATTGGCGCTCGAGGACGGGACCGAGGCGAGGCCGCCGGCTTCGATGATCTATCTACCGCTGATCGCGCAGGAGCGGGTGCTGGGCGTGTTGAGCATTCAGAGCTTCAAGAAGAATGCGTATACGGAACAGCATCTGAGCCTGCTGCAAAACCTCGCTGCTTATACGACGATCGCGCTGGATAACGCGAATGCGTACATGGTCATCAATGAGCGCGAGCACGAGGTGCGGGAGCGCGCTGCGGAGCTGGTGACGATCAATCGGATTACACAGGCACTGGCCACGCAGCTCGATCGTGACAGCCTGGTGCAACTGGTGGGCGACCAGGTGCGCGACCTCTTCCACGCTCCGATTGCATATGTGGCGTTGCTGAACCGGGCGACGATGATGCTGAACTTTCCGTACGCGTTCGGTGAGGAGGCTCAGCCGCGGCCGTTTGGGACAGGGCTTACTTCGCAGATCATCCGGACGGGACGACCGCTCCTCATCAATGAGGACATGGAGCGCAACCGGTCGAAGCTGGGCATCGAGCAGATTGGCGTGATGACGGCATCGTACCTCGGCGTGCCGATTCCTTCAGGCGGACAGATGATCGGCGTGATCAGCGTGCAGTCCACCGAACAGGAAGGCCGCTTTACCGAGGCGGATCAGCGACTGCTTTCGACAATTGCATCCGCGGTAGGAGTTGCGTTCCACAATGCGAGCCTGTTTGAGGATGCGAGTCATGCCAGGGCAGCGGCGGAGCAGGCCGATGCGGCAAAGAGCTCGTTCCTTTCCACTGTCAGCCATGAGCTGCGCACGCCTCTGACATCAGTGCTGGGTTTTGCGAAGATCATTCGCCGCAGACTTGAAGAGCGTCTGTTCCCACTGATTTCAAACGACGACAAGAAGATCGCGCAGACGAAGACCCAGGTGATTGAGAACCTCGGAGTGGTGGTGAGCGAGGGCGAGCGGCTGACGAAGCTGATCGACGACGTGCTCGACCTGGCGAAGATTGAAGCGGGCAAGTTTACGTGGAACATGGGGACTGTCTCCGTCGCGGAGGTGATCGATCGCGCGGTGGCGGCGACGGCCTCGTTGTTTGAAGCGAAGAAGCTGATGCTGGTGCGGACGATTGAGCCCGATTTGCCGACCGTCACGGGCGATTCCGACCGGCTGATTCAGGTAGTGATCAACCTTATTTCGAATGCGGTGAAGTTTACGGATGAGGGATCGATTACGTGCTCGGCGGAGTTGAAGGACGGGCAGATCGTGGTTGGAGTGACGGATTCGGGGATCGGGATTGCTCCAGCCGACCAGCCAAAGGTCTTCGAAAAGTTCAAGCAGGTCGGCGATACGTTGACGGACAAGCCAAAGGGTACGGGGCTTGGGCTGCCGATCTGCAAGGAGATCGTGGAGTATCACGGCGGCAGTATCTGGGTGGAGAGCGCGCCAGGGCAGGGAAGCACGTTCTCGTTCAGCCTGCCGATTGCGGCGCAGACACAGCTCGATCTGCTGCCGGTGCGACGGTCGATCAATATCGAGTCGCTGGTGAAGCAACTTCGCGAGCGCGTGGAGACGCACCAGCCTCATGACAAGTCGATCCTTGTGGTCGATGACGATCCGAATATCCGGTCGCTGTTGCAGCAGGAGCTGACTGAGGCGGGTTACAAGGTGCGGCTCGCTGAAGATGGGCGCAAGGCGTTGGCGCTGATCCGCGAGGAGACGCCGGGACTCGTGATCCTCGACGTGATGATGCCGGAGATGAATGGATTCGATGTTGCTGCGGTGTTGAAGAACGATCCCGCGACGATGGATATTCCGATCATTATTCTTTCGATCGTGGAAGACAAGGAGCGCGGCTTCCGGCTTGGTGTGGATCGCTATCTGACCAAGCCGATCGATACGGCGTCGCTCTTCCACGAGGTGGATACGCTGCTCGACCAGGGCAAGTCGAAGAAGAAGGTGATGGTTGTCGATGAGGACGCTTCGACGATCCGCACGCTGACGGATGTTCTGGAGACGCGCGGGTACACGGTGGTGGAGTCGAATGGCTCGGAGCTGGTCTCGCGAGCGGTGCTGTCGAAACCGGACATCATCATACTGAACTCGGTGCTTTCCAGTGACGAAGCGGTGCGTGCGCTGCGCTTCGAGAAGGGTATGGAGAACGTCCTTTTCCTGATCTACCAGTGACCTCTATGAAGATTCTTATCGTTGATGACGAGCCACATTTGCGGATGCTGATCCAGCAGACCCTGGAAGAGCTGGAAGATGAAGGCGTCGAGCTGTTGATGGCCAGCAATGGCGAGGAGGCCATTGACATGATCCAGGAAGAGCAGCCGAACCTGGTGTTCCTGGACGTGATGATGCCGAAGAAGAATGGCTTCGACGTATGCCACGCGGTAAAGAACGAGCTGAAGCTGAACCATATTCACATCATCCTGTTGACCGCAAAAGGCCAGGAGTTCGATCGGCAGCGCGGGCAGGAGGTTGGCGCTGATCTCTACATGACCAAGCCCTTCGATCCGGACGCTCTGGTGGCCAAAGCGCGGTCGGTGCTGGGCCTGGAACAGTGAGACTGCCATGGCCGCGCTAAGCCTGAAGACGATTGCGAGCCGTCGTTCAAGCAGCTATCCCGCGTTGGTTGCGATGTGCGAGGCGCTTGGCGGCAGTGTTTGCGTAACGGATGCATCAGGCAAGGTTTTGCTTGGAGAGTTGCCGGGCACAGATAGGTTGAGTGCCGGCGTGCCGGTGCTTCTGGACGATGCGACGCTGGGATACGTCACGGGACCGCCAGAGGCCGCGAAGGCGCTCTCTCTGCTGCTGGCGCATCTAGCTTCGCGTGAGGCTGAAGGACGGGCGCTGGCGGCGGAGGTGCTGCATCTCTACCGCGAGGTCCACCTGATCGAACAGCTCTCGGAGCAGCTTGCCGCGCTGCTCAATCTGAATGCGGTGGGCGAGTCCGCACTGGCGCAGGCACAACGGCTGATCTCCGCAACGCATGGGTGCATCCTTGTCCGCGAGAAGGACGATAGCCCGCTGCGTGTGGCGGCGTTCTTCGGCAGGCTTGAGGGTGGCGACGGTGGGCCGCTCGCGACCGGATCGCAGTTTGCACAGTCGATTCTTGATCGCGGCATCGCGGAGGTCGTGAATGATTGCGGCAGTGATGCGAGGCTGTTTGATTCGGAACGGGCACTGAATGCGGTGATCTGCGCTCCGCTGCGGGCGGGGCAGCGGTCAGTGGGCGTGATTGCGCTGGCCCACACTGCGGCGGGAACCTCGTATTCAGCGGCCGATTTGAAGCTGGTCAATACGATTGCGTTGCAGACGGCGACTGCGATCGAGAATTCGTTTCTGTGCGCGGACATGGTGGGAGCGGTGCGGGACCGCGAACAGCTTGCCGCGCTGCAGCATGAGTTGGAGACGGCGCGGACGATTCAGCACCTTCTGGTGCCGCGAATCTTCCCGCCATTTCCTGAGCGGAAAGAGTTTGAGCTGCATGCGCAGATGACCTCGGCGAGAGCGGTTGGCGGGGACTTCTTCGACTTCTTCCTGGTGGATGAGAATCGGCTCGGCGTGGTGATTGGGGATGTGTCGGGCAAGGGAATTCCGGCGGCGCTGTATATGGCGTTGACGCGGATGCAGGTGAAGTCCACGGCTATCCTCGGGATGTCGCCTGCGGAGTGCTTTCTTGAGGTGAATCGCGTGCTGGTGCGGGAGCGTGTGAGCGCGATGTTCGCGACTTGCTTCTATGGACTGCTGGACCTGGTGACGGGGGAGTTTCAGTATTGCAGCGCCGGCCATAATCCGCCGTATGTGACGCGCGCGGCTAGTGGAGAGGTGGAAGCGCTTGCAGACGTTGGGGGAATTCCACTGGGACTGTTCGACGGGATGGGGTATATCGTTAGCAGCGTGCAATTGATGCCGGGGGATGCTGTGTTCCTTTATACGGATGGAGTGTCCGAGGCTCAGAACATCGCGGAAGAGGACTTCTCCGACGAGCGTGTGATCGGGGGCCTTGGAGCGAATTGCGAGTTGGACTGCCGCGCGCTGATCGGTGAGATGTCGCGCAGAGTAGCGCTGTTCGTCGATGGAGCGCCGCAGTCCGATGACATTACGATGCTGTCGGTCCGCAGGTTTTAGGCTTGTCGCCGATGCGCATAGACTAGGGCTTTAGGGAGACTGAAGCCTGATGCAATTGACACCGTTTCATATCGCATTTCCTGTCGATGACCTGGAGGCCGCGAGGCATTTCTATGGCACCGTTCTTGGATGTCCGGAGGGTCGGAGTGCGGCTCACTGGATCGACTTCGATTTGTTTGGACACCAGATTGTTGCTCACTTCAAGCCGAAGGTCGCGACCGAGAACTACGCCAATCCCGTGGACGGGCATGACGTGCCTGTGCCGCACTTCGGGGTTGTGCTGACGATGACTCGGTGGAAAGAGTTTGCCGAGAGGTTGAAGTCTCAGGGAGTGAAGTTCGTGATTGAGCCGTACATTCGGTTCCAGGGTGAGGTGGGTGAGCAGGGTACCATGTTCCTGCTCGACCCGGCGGGGAACGCGCTGGAGTTCAAGGGATTCGACGACTTCGGTAGTCTCTTTGCGAAGTGAAGCTGGCGTAGTCAGGGCTTGGTCTGGGTGCCTTCTTCCACGATAGCGGCTCCCCATGCAGGCAGTGCTATCGTGCCATCTTTCTGGACGGTAGTTCCTGAGAGCAGGTCTTTGCCTGTGGGGAAGCCGTAGCTGGCCTGAACTGGCGCGGCTGTGTAGTTCAACACGTAGTGGACGGCTTTGCCATTCGCGAGCACGCCGCTGCGCATGATGGTGGGGAAGTGGAGCGTCTGCTGCGGTCCCCAGAGGTTGGCGCGCTCGACGGCTTCCTTCATGATCTTCTCGGCGAGAGCATCGCTGGGCATGAAGCCGATGTAGGTGACTTCTCCTTTGCCATAGGTGTTGCGGGTGATCGCGGCGTACTTGCCCCAGACGGGATGATGGTACTGGGCCAGGATTGTGGCAGTCGTGGGCGTTAGCAACTCCATCCACCAGCGTGCGGAGTTGTCGGCGGTGCCTACGTGATAAGGATCGCCATCGAGCGAGACGCCTTCAGGGATGGTGAACTGGTTGTAGTGGATGCCCGCAGCCTCTGCCACAGCGCCTCCTTGCGGGCCAGACCGGACCTTGACGTTCTCATCGGAGAAACCGCTCTTGAAGGTGTAGACGAGATGACCGCCCGACTTCGCGAAGGCGTTGAGGTGTTCGATCTCGGCGTCTGACGCGGCGTAGAGGGCCGGGACGACGATGAGCTTGTAGCGGGAGAGATCGGTGGTTGAGGGATCGATGAAGTCGACCTCTTCGTTCATGCGATAGAGAGCGTCGTAGAAGGGCCGCATGACATCGTTGTAAGTCGTGCGCGAGGTCCAACCGAACTTGAAGGCGTTGAATGCGGTCAATGCCTGGTTGCTGACGTAGATCGCAATGCGATTCTGCTTCTTCATGTTGACGAGTTCGGGGCCTAGGCGGGCGAGGTCTTTGCCAATGGTGGCGGCTTCGTCGTAGGTGGGGTTGGGCTTTTCGTCCTGGCTGAGCAGGCCGCGCCAGTAGGTTTCGGCGGCGTTGTTGGTGGTGCTCCAGTGCCAGTATTCAAGCATGTTGGCGCCGGAGGCGAGATGGCTGAAGGCCTGGAGGCGGAGTTGGCCGGGGTAGGGAGTCCACTCGGGAAAGCCCTGGGCTTCGGTCTCCATGACGAGATAGTTCTGGCCGCCGCGTATGGAGCGGGCGATGTCGCCGCCGAAGGCGATCTCGGTGCCGGTGAGGTGGTCTTGCGTGGGGTGATAGATGTCGATGCCGGCGACATCGAGAACGCGTGCAGCGTCGAAGTGATTGACCTCTGTCTGAACGCCGTAGGAGTAGCCGCGCCAGTCGAGATCGAAGTTCTGGGTGAGGAACTGGTCGGGGCGATCGTGCTGGCGGATGAGCGATGCCTGCCAGCCGAGATACTCCGTGACGAGGCCACGTTGGAACTCCGCGAAGGCGGAGGAGAGGCTGGCGTTGATGGAGCCGTTCGCGGAGGGGAAGTCTTCCCAGCGATTGATGCGGTTGCTCCAGTAGTCGAGGCCGAAGTCGTGATTGAGCTTGTTGAGGTCGGGATGGCGGGCCTGCATCCACTTCACGAAGGCGGCCTGCACGTTAGGGCCGCTGGTGTCGTAGTACTTGGTCTCGTTGTCGACCTGGTAGCCAATGACGCTGGGGTGATCCTTGACGTGGTCGATGAGTGCGACGATGACACGCTGTGCAGCGGCACGGAAGTTCGGGTTGGTGATGTCCATGTTCTGGCGACGGCCGTAGATGCCGGGACCTTGCGGCGTGATGGCGAGGACGTCGGGATGCTCGCGGGCGAGCCACGTGGGAAAGGCGTAGGTAGGCGTGCCGACGATGACCTTGATGCCAGCCTTGTCCATGGCGTTGAGGACGCGATCGACATGGCTGAAGTCGAAGACGCCTTCCTGCGGTTCAAGGGTGCCCCAGGTGGACTCCGCGATGCGGACGACAGTGATGTTGGCCGCCTTCATCATGCGGATATCTTCGTCGAGGCGGTCGGTGGGGGAGTACTCCTCGTAGTAGGCTGCGCCGAAGAGGATGGTTTGAGACGGGACTTTGGGCGATTGGCTCCAGGTGAGGTCAGTTGAGAGGGCGGCGAGGGTGATCAATGAAGCCATGAATAGCAGGGAATACGTTTTCGCGAATCTCAATTTTTTAGCCCTCGCAGCAGTGATTGGAGCGTATCGGATCTTCGACTCACTTGGAAACGGAGAGAGCCGAATAATTTGCTATAAGCTTAGCGAATTCTGGTGAGGAGCGCCGGAGCACCGACGCCGCGCCTCGTCCGCTTGCCCATTTTGCTTGAGCTCTTTCAAGAATTCGATCTTCGTGGGACATATGCCCTAGGCTATGGGCACCTTTCTCCGGGAAGATGGATGTCAGTCTAATGACAGCACTTCTCATTTCGTATGGGCCTTCTCGGCGCGAGCCTGTAGAGCAGGGGGAACGATGATCAAGGTCGTACCTCGAATCCGAGTCCGGTACTTTCTTGGTTTCTGGCTATTTGTTCTGAGCGGCGTTGCCTTTCTCGATCGCACGAACATTTCGATTGCCGGGCTGGACATCAGCCGGGATTATGGCTTGAACAACCAGTCTCTGGGATGGGTGTTTTCCGCATTTCTTATCGGGTACGCCGGGTTCCAGTTGCCGGCAGGAATTCTGGCGGCACGGTTCGGGCCCAGGTGGGTGCTGACCCTCGGAGTACTATGGTGGGGAGCGGCGACGGCGTTGATTACTGCCCTGCCGACCGGCCATGCACACACGATTGGCTTGTTGATCGCGGTGCGGTTCCTGCTGGGTGCGGGCGAGGCGGTGATTTATCCCGCAGCGAACCAGTTTGTCGCGTCATGGATTCCACAGAATGAACGCGGGGTGATGAACGGCCTGATCTTTGCGGGCGTTGGGGCAGGAAGCGGCCTGACACCCCCACTGTTGACGTGGATCATCCTTGGCGAAGGCTGGCGGGCTGCGTTCTGGTTCAGCGCGTTCGTGGGCTGCGCGGCGGGCATGGTCTGGTGGGTGTTCGCACGCGACAATCCGGAGGAGCATCCGGGCGTGTCGCGAGCAGAGCTGAAGGAGATCCGGTCGGGTCTGACGTTCGATTCGCGTGACGGCAGGCGAACGGGAGAGAGCGTCATCTCCTGGAAGGCGCTTTTTGCCCGGCGCGACCTGGCAGCGTTGATGGCTGGGTACTTCAGCTTTGGATATATCGCATGGGTCTTCTTTAGCTGGTTTTTTCTGTACATGGCGCAGGTACGTGGGGTGAATCTAAAACTGAGCGCACGCTACGCGATGCTGCCTTTCCTGTGTATGACAGTGTTCTGCTTAGTAGGCGGTTCGCTGTCGGACCGACTGACGAAGCGGTTCGGTCTGCGATTCGGACGTTGCTATCTGGCGGCGGCGTCATTGCTGGCGACGGCAGTGTTCTTGATAGTGGGTTCCCAGGTAAGCAGCCCGCAGTGGGCGGGAATCATCCTCGCCGGGGGTGCCGGCGCGCTCTATATGTCACAGAGCAGCTTCTGGTCGGTCTCGGTAGACATTGCGGGTCGAAGCTCGAGCGTATTCTCTTCCCTGGTGAACATGGCAGGGCAGTTCGGCGGAGCATTGACTGCAACCATGACGCCATGGATCGCGCAAAGGTTTGGTTGGACGACTTCGTTCGGTGTCGCTGCGGTGATGGCTGTCGTGGGGTCACTCTGCTGGCTGGTGGTGCATCCGGAGCGGGCGCTTGAGGACTGACGGAGTCAAGAAGACTCAGAATCTCGTGGAATAATGACCTATTGACTCTCAACCAGGGTGTTTCTCCAGCGATGGCATGCATAAGGAGGCCGCTGTATTTCGTGCTGGCTGGCGCAATGTTGCTGGCGGGCAGAGGTGTGGAGGCACAGATCGTGCCCTATCCAACGCCATCCACGGAGATGACGACATCCGCAGGTCGAGACCGGACCGGAACGGTCGTGTTGGATGGAACTTCGCCGGCAAGGGTCGTGATCCAAGGCTGGTCTCTGGGGTCCGAGACCGGGCCTACAAGCGTGAGCCTGGAGCCGCTGGTCTTGAGCGCAGGGAACCGCGACCTGGTGATCTTTTTCGGTGCGGCGCAGGAACATGACGTCGATCTAGAGTTTCGCTACCGCCTGACTGGATATGACCCTGACTGGACCGTGACACGGAGCAAACTTGCCCACTACCGGCGACTTGGCCCGGGGCACTTTGAGATGGAAGTAGAAGCCCGTCAGGCAGGCGGACAGTGGCCCGGAACCGCAGCGACTCTCAAGGTCGTCCAACGGCGATTCTTCTACCAGACGTGGTACTTTTACGTCCTGGTTGGGGTAGGAATGGTGTTGCTTGGGACGCAGCTACTGAGCCAGCGAGATCAATTACTGAAAGGCGAGATGGGGATTGTGCTGGAAGAGCGGAACCGGATCGCGAGCGACTGTCATGACACCCTCATGGCCGGATTTGCAGCCATCTCCTGGCAACTGGAGGCGACGGCGAAGTTGTTTCGGGATACTCATGCAGATCTGACGCCCGCGGCGAAGTCCTGTGAACTGGCACGCAGCATGGTCTCGCACTGCCAGGCAGAGGCGAGGCGAATTATCTGGGACCTGCGCGACACCGAAGAGTTGACCGACAACCTCTCGCAGGCGCTGACACGCGCTTTGGCAACTCACCGCACGCGGGAAACAATCGAGACGACGTTTGAAGTGTATGGCGACGAGACTCCCATTGCGCCCGGGGCGGTACACCACCTCGTTTGCATCGGGCAGGAGGCCATTACGAATGCGGTGCGCCACGCGAAGGCGACGAATATTCACATAGCACTGCGGTTTGGTACCGATTCGCTGAACCTCTCGGTGAAGGACGATGGCAGCGGATTTCATGTGTCGGACGCATCGACCCGGACCGGGCACTTCGGGATTCCGGTCATGCAGGAACGCGCGAGGAAGCTTGGCGGAGCTCTGCGGCTGACAAGTTCGGCGCAGGTAGGGACTGAGGTTGCGGTGACGGTTAGTTTTCAGGCAATCGATCGCTCGTCGAAGCAAAGGGATGTGGTGCCTTGGATTGGGGTCTAAGCTCGGCGTCCAGGCCAGGGAACCGCAGGATTGGGAAGTTGATCAAGGGGACGTAACTATGTACGGAGACCAGGAAGTTGAGAGCGCTACGGAACGGCCAGGATATCCGGTACGAACTTCGGGACTGAAGCCGATCCGGGTCCTGCTGATTGAAGATCATTTCCTGGCGCGAATGGCCTTGCAGAGTGTGCTTGCGGGTCACTCCCAGATCAAGGTCGTCGGTGAAGCGTCGGATGGGGAGCAAGGCATCGAGCAGTTTCGCGCGCTGAAGCCGGACGTGGTGGTGCTCGATCTGCGACTGCCGCGGGTAAGCGGCTTCGAAGTGATCGTTGCGTTGCGCAAGATGGCCCAGCCGGCGCGAATCGTGGTGCTTTCTAACTATCACGGATCGGAAGATATCTATCGCGCGGTGCGCTCAGGTGCCATGGCCTATTTGACCAAAGATGCGAGCGGAGAGGAGGTCATCAACGCCATTCGCAACGTGGCCCGTGACCTTCGGTATCTTCCGCGGGTCGCGCTTGATCGTCTGGCGGAGAGGACTCCCGCAGTCGAACTGACACCTCGTGAGAGTGAGGTGCTGGTGTGTATTACCCAGGGGCTATCGAACCGCGAGATTGCCGAGGCGCTGCGAATTGCAGAGAAGACGGTGCGGATTCATGTGTCGTCCGTGCTGGACAAGATGGGCGCGCGGGATAGAACCCAGGCGACCATCTACGCTCTGCAGCGTGGCTTGGTTCACTTTGATTAGATGAGGAGCGTGAGAGATGAGAATCGGCGGACGAACTGTCTTTGGTAGCGTCGCGGCGTTGTTGTTTGTCGTAGCGGGAGTCCGTGCGGACACTCCGCTGACGGCAGCGGACTACGAACACGATACGGCGCGGATGCTCGAGGCGTATCGGCATGTTGAAGCGGCGTCGGTCTCGGATGCGGAGGAGCAGCTTCTTCACGAGAAGCACTACATGTCGCATAAGGTCCAGGCGATCTTCCCCACCAAGTTTGCGGGCATCGCGCTGACGGTCCTGTTGAAGAAGGAAGAGAACAACGATCCGGCTGCGCTGGCGGGGATGCTGAGCGCGATCGACAGCGGTGGCCCCGGCTCTGTCTACGTGATGAAGGTGGAGGACGGCGAAGACATCGCCGGCATGGGCGGCCTGATGGGGACAGCCATGTTCGCGCGAGGATTTGCCGGAGCAGTCGTCGATGGCGGAGTTCGCGACCTGCCGCAGTTGAAGCGGATCGGCTTTCCTGTGTACGCGACGGGACCGGTGCCTTCGACCTCGGTCTCGCATTATCGCTTCGGTGGGATGAACGGAACCATCGATGTCGCGGGTGCAAAGGTAAGTGGCGGAGACATCATCGTAGCTGACCAGGATGGCGTGGTCGTCGTGCCGCGGGCTCATGCTGTCGAGGTGCTGCTGCGCGCGCAGAAGCTGGATGAGAGCGAGCACAGTATGTATCCGTATATCGAAAAGTTCCACTCCATCGTGGAAGCAGTGAAGCAGTTCGGGCGAATTTGATTGCGAAGCATCTAGGGCATTTGACCTAGCAGGGTACGGGGCTTCCGCCCGATGACAGGACCATTACAACGGAGTGCAATGGAAGCTCCATCGAAAGCCAATATCAGAGAAGCAGGAAAGACGGGAAAGCAACGATGCGCCTTTTGAAGCGTGGTAACTGGTCGAGACGAGACGTATTGAAGCAGTCCGGAATTCTATCGGCGGCGCTTGCTGCGGCTCCTGTCAGCGCTTCGGCGGCGTTGCTGACGGGCGAACCGGGTGCCATGCCGGTCAACACCGGAACGGCCACTGAGAATCTCTACACAAAGATCGGCGTGAGGCCGCTCATCAATGCACGAGGCACGTTCACCATCATTACAGGCTCGCAGTCACTGCCGGAGGTGAAGCAGGCGATGTTCGAGGCATCCCATCACTACGTGCATCTCGACGAGTTGATGCCCGCCGTAGGCGCGGAGATCGCAAGCCACATGGGAGCGCCGAGCGCGATCGTTACGGTAGGGTGTGAGGCCGCGATCGCCCTTGCAACGGTGGCTTGTATCTGCGGGACCGACCCGGAGCTGTCGCAGTCGCTCCCGTACAAAAAGAAGCGCAGCCAGGTGATTATTCCCAAACACTCGCGCAACCCGTATGACTTCGGCGTGCGCATGTCCGGGCCGGAGATCGTCGAGGTCGAGAGCGATGATGAGCTGCGATCGAAGATCAACGAGAAGACGGCGATGATCTATATCCTCTCCGGCCCGCGCGCGTTCGAAGAGCCGCTGTCGATCAAGACAATCTGCGCGATCGCGAAAGAGAAGGGCATCCCCGTATTCGTGGATGCTGCGGCGGAAGAGCCTCTCGTGCCGAACATTCATCTCGCTGCAGGGGCGACGTTCGTTGCTTATTCGGGCGGCAAGTGTATGCGCGGCCCGCAGACGGCTGGCGTTCTGCTTGGGCCGAAGGATCTATGCGCTGCGGCTTTCTGGAACGCGGCGCCCCATCACAACTGGGGGCGCGCGCTGAAGGTGGGCAAGGAAGAGGCGATGGGCATGCTCGCCGCTGTGCGCGCGTGGTACAAGCGCGATCACGAAGCAGAACAGCACCAGTGGCTGGAGTGGGACAAGTATATTGCGGAGACGGTGAAGGGCATTCCGACGGTGACGACGGAGATTCGCATGCCGAGCGCGGACCTCTCGAACCGCGCGCCTACATTGCAGATTCGCTGGGATGGCGCAAAGGTCGGCATCACCGGAACCGAGCTCGTCGAGAAGCTGGATAAAGGGACGCCGCGGATTCTGGTTGACGGCGGACGTGGACGCCGGCCAGAGATGATGGAATCGTCCATCGGCATTATGCCGTACATGATGCAGCCGGGCGACTACAAGACCGTTGCCGATACCATCGCGAAGTATCTGCGCAATCCGGGCCACTATGACAACCCTCCCGTCTACACCGGGCCGCTCGCGAACCTTGCGGGAAGCTGGAATGCGACCATCAACTACTCTCGCGGCGTCGGGCTGCAGCAGTTGGAACTCAGCCAGGATGGCGATGCGTTGAGCGGCACGCAGAAGGGCGAGGTTTACAACTCGCAACTCAAGGGTAAGGTCGTTGCAGATCACGCAACGCTGTCGGGAACGATGCAGGTGAGCGGCACCGAAGTTCCGTATACCTTCACCGGCGTTGTCGCTGGCAACACCTTCGCCGGCGACGTAAAGCTTGGCGAGTACGGCACAGCTACTTTCAAGGCTGTTCGGGCGTAACAACACTAAGGAGTGACATGGGAATCATGGGTCTTCGTCGTCGTCTCGCGGGCATCTGTACGGCTGCAGTTCTGTTGTCAGCTTCGTCGCTATGTATTGCGGCGCAGGAGGGTGGCCCGGCAGCGCCGGTTCCGCCCAATCCTCTGGCCTATGACCTTCTGTTGAAGGGCGGCCATGTGCTGGACGCGAAGAACAAGATCGATGGGCTGCGCGATGTAGGCATCAAGGACGGAAAGATCGCGGCTGTTGGTGAGCATCTTGAGGCAAAAGACGCTCTGAAGACCGTCGATGTTCATGGCTTCTACGTGACGCCGGGACTGATCGACATCCATGTGCATGCCTATGCTGGGACTGGCGAGAAGAACTCCTACGCGGGCGACAACTCGGTGTACCCCGACGGCTTCACCCTGCGCACCGGTGTGACCACGGTCGTCGATGCAGGTAGCTCGGGCCGGAAGAACTTCGACGACTTCAAGGACCGCGTGATCGATCGCTCAAAGACGCGCGTGCTGGCTGAACTCAACATCGTAGGCGCGGGCATGCGTGGACCCAAGTACGAAGACAACCTCGACGACATGGATGGAAAGCTAACCGGCGAGAAGGCGAAGCAGTATCCCGGCGTAGTGGTGGGCATCAAGAGCGCGCACTTCAGCGGGCCGGAGTGGAAGCCCTTCGACCAGGCTGTCATCGCAGGTACGGTCGCGGATATTCCTGTGATGATCGACTACGGCGCGAACCGGCCTGAGCGGCCGTTGTTGCAGCTTGTGTCAACGCATCTGCGACCGGGAGATATCTATACGCACTGCTTCTCTGGCCTGCGCGGCGAGCAGAATCCTCAGACCGGCGGGCCTTCGGAAGCGCTGGTCGTGATGCGCAAGCGTGGCATCTACTGCGACGTGGGACATGGCGGCGGATCGTTCTCATGGACGGTGGCTGGGCCGATCGTCGCGACGGGATACAAGCCCGATTCGATCTCGACCGACCTGCATATCACGTCGATGAACAACGGCATGAAGGACATGCTGAATGTGGCCGACAAGATGATGGTTCTGGGCGAGACCATCCCCGAGGTGATCGAGCAGATGACCTCGGCTCCAGCGCATGAGATCAAGCAGGATCAGCTGGGGAATCTGTCTATCGGCTCCGGTGCCGATGTCGCGGTGCTGTCGGTAGAGACGGGGCGTTTCGGCTTCGTCGACATGTACAACACCAAGCGGACGGGCACGAAGAAGCTGGTGTGCCAACTGACGCTGCGCGATGGCAAGGTGGTCTACGACCTGAACGGTATCTCCGCAGATACGTGGGATGCGAAGCAGCACTCGGCAGATGTGCGGCAGGCATCGCGCTGGACGACGTTCAACGAGCGGCCCATCGGCAAGAGCAAGTTTCCGCTCTCGACACCGGCTGGTACGCCGGTCCCTGCGACTCCGAAGTAGAGACTAATTACAGATCGAGCAGAGCGAGACTGGCCGCGTGTTGCGCGGCCATTTCTCGTTTAAGGGCCGCGCCAGCTCTGTCACGCTGGACTGTCTTCTCCGGCGAGGTCTTGATCGTGAGGACGCGCCTAAGTGAGGAATTCTCTTGTATCTCGAGGTGCTCCACGTGGTCGGATGTCATGGCAAGGATCACGGACGATGACGCCTGGAATGCGACGCTGAATTGCGATGAAGCCAGCCCCGCAAGCTTGAGTGGAGAAGGCGTCGGAAGCAAGGCTCCATCGCTACCTATCGGAAAGAGGTTGAAGATCGTCGAGGTTGTTGACGCAATGACGAGATGCCTTCCGTTCGGGGCAATCGCGATGCGGTCTGGCAGCGTTGCGGCAAGCGTGAGCGGTTCGTCGCTCAACAGGGAAAGACTTGCGCTGGCGGTGTCGATGCGGAACGCGGAGACGGAGCCGCGAGGACGATGCTGATGCTCAGCGATGCAATGGGCGACGTACAGAACAGGCAGCGTGGGATGAAGAACGATGGCCCGTGGAGCAGCGGCAGCGGTTGAGGAGGAAAGCCGCCAGCGGCCATTGCTGACGCGATGAACCTCGATGCGTCCCGGTTCTGAATCGTCGGCTGCGGCAATTCCGGCGAAGGCGAGTCGCGTTGCGTTCGCCGGGGCCATCGCTCGCACGATACGCGAGGACGCGGGCGCTGCAAACGCCACGGTTGAGAGGAAGCGGCGACGTGTGAAGGGCATATGAGACATGGCTTCTCCGGATGCTCAGGCGCGGATGCTCATGGAGCTATGAAAGATGTTGTGGGGGTCGTACCGCTGTTTCACCGACTGCAGGAAGGGATAGAGCGTGCCCGTGCCGTAAAAGAGTTGTGGCCAGTGCGAGTAGCGCAGCATGTCGGAGTCGGCGTAGTTCATGTAGCAGCCTTCGAAGTTTTCGCCGAGCGGAGTGCCCTGGTATTCGGGTGGGATATGAGGTCCGGTGTAGACGGCGGTGAAGAAGTCATCGGTGAACTTCAGGCGAGCTGCGTCTTCCTCCTGGGTGCGCCAGTAGCACTGCCATTGCAGTTTCATGATCGATGATCGTTGCGCGATGGCTGTGTCGCGCCCTCGTTCGGGCCGGTTGATGGCGCCACCGTATGAGTCGATGCTGAGGTAGGTTCCCTGGGTCTGGTTGCCGGAGTTCGTGAGGTAGCGATAGATCGCCTTGCACTCGGCTGCGGTGAAATTCTGCTTCATGTATGCGGACTTGTACTTGGCGCGGCTGCCTCCTCCACTGCCGCCGCCTGCGAGGGTGGCGTTGAGCCAGGGGCGGCGTTCGATCTTATAAGCCGGTGCCGTGGTCGATGCTGGATCCGGGTTGAAGCCGGAGAAACGGTCCAGGAACTCTCGCTGAATAGAGAGATCGCTTGCGGTGCCGTCGCTCTGAACGAACTGTGTGTGGATACCGAAGCGTGCACCTGCGTGGTCGTCCGGCACGAGGAAAAGGATGGCGAAGAGGCCCCAGGTCTCGGGGTCACGGCCGCGCGTGTTCCAGTAGTCACCATAGGTGGTCAGGAGTTTGATCAGGCGTTCTTCCGTCATGGAAGACCAAGAGAACCAGAGGCTCGCCTCGGCAACCTCGCGCGGGGCTGGCGGTAGATGATCGAAGTGGAAGCGGGTGATGACACCGAAGTTGCCGCCGCCCGCGCCACGGCACGCGCGAAAGAGATCGGGATCGTGCTGCGCGTCGACGTGGCGCGGAAGGACGCGGCCATGGGCGTCGACGGTGAGGATATCAATAGCGGACAGCCAGTCGGAGGTGAGGCCGTGCAGTCGTGAGAGCAGACCGTAGCCGCCGCCGGAGATGTGGCCACCTGCTCCGACCATGTAACACGTGCCTGCAGGAAGAGTGACCGCATAACGCTTGAAGAGTGTCTGATAGACAT
The DNA here is from genome assembly GCF_014203275.1 of Granulicella aggregans. Lineage (GTDB taxonomy): Bacteria > Acidobacteriota > Terriglobia > Terriglobales > Acidobacteriaceae > Edaphobacter. The sequence continues at coordinate 174,002 of NZ_JACHIP010000001.1, read as the reverse complement.
CGCCTAGCAGGGCACCGGGCGCGATGCGGAATGCGCCGTCGTGACGGTCGACGAGGTTGAAGGTGGAGAGGTCGAGGATTGCTCCGCCGGGATTGTTGGCGACGAAGTCTTCGTAGCAGTGGCCGCCGCTGCGGACTGTGGGCCGCAGGCCGGAGGCGACGATGTGCTGGAGCGCGGCGGCTATCTCATCTTCGTTCGAACAGATGACGATACGGCTCGCCGCCTCGGCGCCGGTCGCGGGAAAGCGCAAGTTGTGGCCACGCTTGAGCGTCTCAAAGCGTGGGTCGCCGCGTTCAATCACGGCCGGCGCGTCGGGGAGATTGGAGAGCATCGATCTCAAACCTCGTGGTGAATTTAGATATAGGCGATGCAGTCGATCTCGACAAGGGAATTTCCGGGGATGCCGCCAGCGGGGGCGATTGTTGTGCGGACGGGGGGAATCTTGCCCCAGCGATTCGCGTAGGAAGTGTTCATGCGTTGCCAGTCCTTGATGTCGTTCAGGTAGACGTTCACCTTGAGCACTTTTTCCATCGAAGAGCCAGCGGCGATGAGGTTTTTCTCAAGCTCATCGAGTACGTGTTTGGTGGCTTCTTCAATCGTGCCGGGCTCGTGGTAGCCGACGCCTGCGAGGAAGAGCATATTGCCATAAGAGACCGCGCTCGAGAAGAGTGGCGGCGCGGCGTTCGGGTTGTCCGAGTTCTTCGCGGGGTAGGACTTCTTTTCGGGCTTCGGAGTTGCAGCTTCGGCTGGCGTCGCGAGTACGGCTGCGCCAGTAGCTACAGCAGCGGCCTTCGCGGCGTTCTTCAGCAGGCCCCGGCGTGAGGTTTGATTCTCGGACAGCTTGGACATCTTGATCTCCTTGTAGAGCTGGGTCAGGCTTTGGGGTTGGAGAGGACGGTCTTGAGATGTTGGCCGACGATTTCTGCTTCGCCGGGCTGCATCATCCAGGTGCCGATGACGATGGTGTTCTCGTTGGAGTGCGTTCCGAGGCGGCCAGACGTTCCGGTGGCCGGGTTCAGCTCGATGCGCGGCCGCATAGTTTGGAGCCGCGCCTGTACCTGTTTTGGAGTGATACCGACGACCTTGGGGTCGTAGGCAAGGATAAGATGCGGAACGTGGTTCGCGATCTCCGGCATGAAGACTTCACTGCTCAGCGTGGGGATGTCTTTCAAGATGCCGGAGATGGTGTTGGCGCGGCGCAGGTACTCGGCCTGGTTGGCCTCATCGCTTTGTTCGAGCAGCCAGTCGACGGCAGCGACCATGCCGACGATCTGTTCCTTGGCGACCTTCATGCCCCGACCGACGGCGTCAGAGTTCGGGCTGTCGTTTTCGTTGGCGAGATCGATGAGATGTTTCTTGCCGAGGAGTAAGCCGGCGTTCTGCGGACCGCGAATGCCTTTGCCTCCGGAGAAGCATACGAGATCGTACCCCATGCCCGTGTACTTCCAGAGGTTCTCGATTGGCGGCATGTCTGCGGCGGCGTCGAGATGGCAGGGAACACTGTGGCTATGGGCGATGTCAAGCCAGGTCTTGCGGTCGATCTCACCTGCCTCGGCGGAGTTAAAGAAGTTTGTCATCACCGTGTTGGGCGAGAAGGCACGCTTGTAGTCCTCGATGGTGACGACCTCGACAATGCGCGCGCCGCAGAGTTGCATGGCGTGATCGTACTCGTAGCGATGGGCCTTCTGCACGATGACTTCGCTCTTCATGCCGGGATGATCCTTGCCCGGCCACACCTCCTGAGGGATCTGGTCAGGGCGGCAGTTGTTGGCGGACATGATGCAGGCCGCGGTGGCGAGCGTAAGAGCGGCGGAGGCTCCTGAGGTAACGAGTGCGGCCTCACAGCGGAGCTTGCGGGCGAGATATGCTCCGGAGGCCTGCTGCAGATCCTTGAGCACGACCGGATGCAATGCGGCCTTTGCGACGGCACGCTGCACCTGCGCCGGCATGATAGCGGCGGTCAGATAGGTGTAGGTGCCGGCGGCATTGATGATGGTGTCGACGCCGAGTTTGGCGTAGTAGTCGTCGGAATCATTCGGAGTTTCAGCGCGAGCGGTAAAGACCGGCAACGCAGGGGCAACGCCTAACGCTGCAAAAAGTCCCTGCGACCAGCGTAAAAAACTGCGGCGCGAAAGTGGATCGATAGTGGTTGAAGAAGGCATGGCTTACTCCCTGACAGGTACATGCGGCAACATCTACGGCGAAAAGAAGAGAGGCGCGGGCGCATGGATTGCGATCGCGCCTCTCTTGCCAGAGTAATGGGTTAGAAGATGATTTTGCCGGAGAGCTCGAGCACACGAGCTCCGCTGAAGGTACCGGGGACCGATTGGACCGCTGTGATCTGGCCGAATCCTGAAGGGAAACTCAGGCAGGAGTTTACGGCGCAAGCCCCGGCGGTGTTGATTCCAAGGCCAACAGTATTTCCACCACTTGCGTTGGTGTTGGGGCTTTGTCCACTGGGATGGTTGAAGAGATTGAACGCTTCGGAACGGAACTGAATCTTCGCCCATTCACCAACGGCAAAGTCCTTGAAGACCGCAAGATTCTCGTACTGAAAGCCGGGGCCGACGAGGCTGTTGCGGTGGAGGTTGCCGTATCCGACCAGCCCTTGGCTGTAGTTGACAGCGGGGGCATAGGCGGTTGTGTCGATGCACGAGTTGGTGTTCCCGCTCAAGCCGGAGTAGGCGTTATGTAGGTTGCACTTTGCCTTCTCGACGTGAACCCAGGAGGGACGCTGTGTCCCCTGGTCCACGCCCGCAGAAGTGGTGTTGCTGCTCATCTGGATGGTGTACGGCATGCCCGCCTGGATGTTGACGATCGCGCTTGTGTGCCATCCACCGAGCGTTTCGCGGGTGAGCAGGTTTGCCGTGGTTAGTTTTGGCAGAGCGTAGGTGAACTCCGCAACGAAGCGATTGCGAATGTCCCAGTTCGCGTTGCCGTAGTCAGCGCGGATGTTGTATTGCTGTGAGGTCGTTCCACCAGCGTTCGAGTCGGGAGAGAGGTCCAGGTCATGCGACCATGTGTAGCTCGCCTGGCCGGAGAGGCCGTGGAACTCGCGCTGGCGAAGCACTGCAGTGAGCGCGTTGTAGTGTGAGTATTCATCTTCCTGGAAGGTGCGGATGGAGCCGAAGAGCTGGTTCGGCCGCTGTGAGTTGAGTGACTTCACAGTGGTGTTAACCGGGTTGAGCGGCTCGTTGTTGTAGAAGCTGCGGTCGAGATGGAGAGAATGGGATCCGAGATATTGCAGTTCGAAAGCAGCTCCCTTCCAAAGCTCCTGGCCGATGTCCGCGTTCCACTGGTAGCTGCGCTGGGTCTTTAGGTTTACCTCGGGTGTGTAGGCATTGACGTAGGTTCCTGCCACGCCAGCCACCGGAGAGGTCTTGCCTGCTCCGTTGGTTGGATTGGTGAAGGAGAGAGGCGCAGCCTTGGTTGTGCTGTAAGTGACGGCCGCCGCGAAGGGATAGTTCGAGGTGAGCAGCGTGTAGGTGTTCAGTTGGTTCGGGTTGTAGTAGAAGCCGACGCCTCCGCGGAAGACCGTCTTTTCGGTGAGCCTGTAGTCGAGTCCGAGGCGTGGGCCCAGGTTGTCCGTTTGTGCCTTGCCAAGCTTGTAGCCGGGGGTTGGCGTGTAGCTGGCGCCAAGGGTCGCTGTCGAAACCGGGATGAGCGCCGTCTGTGAATCGTTCAGCATACGGGCATAGCCATTCAAACTGTAGGGTGCTGTAGGCAGATCGTAGCGGAAGCCGTAGTTCAGCGTTAGCTTCTGTGTGACCTGCCAGTTATCCAGCGCGAAGAAGCCGTCGCGCCACTCGCCAACAGAACCCTTGATCGTGTCGATAGGAGTGGTTACGTTGTTCACGAGACCGAGGACGAAGTCCGCAGGAGCATATCCAGTGCTGACCAGCGGGCCGGTGCAGGCCCCGTTCGTCTGCGTACAAGCTGTCGAGGAGAAGCCGATCGTTCCCAGCGGATTATTGGTGGCTTCGCGGCCCAACGTGATGCGGCGGAACTCACCGCCGACGGTGATGCTGTGTTTGCCGCGCGTGTAGCTGAGCTGTTCGTACAGATCGTAGGTGCGGTCATCCTGAAACCAGTTGCTGCCCGCATTGCCTACGCCCTGGAAGTTCGCGATGGTAAGTACCGGGACACCGGGGTTGTTGTAGAGCGTGTCCGCGTTGAAGCCCGGGATGCCGAGGTCGGTGCCAGCACTCTTTTGCCCCGCTGTATACCAGTAGTTCAGATTCTCAGCGATCAGCTTGTTCACACCGATATGCAGATCGTTGACCAGCGCGGGCGTGAGGATATGGGTGTACCCGAAGGCAAAGTTGCGGCTGTTCGTCGGACCGTTCGAAGCATTCGCCGCGAAGGAGGTGCCGGAGACGAAGGTCAGGTTCTGCCAGTAGTACCGGCCGAAGAGTTTGATCTTGTCGCCGATGTTCTCATCGATGCGATCGATGGACTGCTTGATGACGATGTCGCTGGGGTAGGAGTTGTTCAGGTTGTTCGCGATGCCGGACTGGTTGGGCGCGACCATGTACGCCTCGTACTTCTTCGCGATGGCCGCGTCGGGAGTCGCAAGCTGGCTGGCGGGGATCTGATTGTTCGGGTACGGAAGGCCCGTGGCGGGATCGTAGATCGTCCCGGTATAGGCGCTGAAGTCGCCTGCCTCAAATGCTGGTGTCAGTACCGAAGAGACCCCGGAGCTTTGGCCGATCTGGTTCAGCTTCTCGTAGGAGCCGAAGAAGAAGGTTTTATCGCGGCCGTTGTAAAGGTGCGGGATAAAGACCGGACCGCCGAGGTTGAATCCGTACTGGTTGAAGTGCAGGATCGGCTTGGCCGAACCCGGCTTCGCGGTGAAGGGATATGCGTTGAGTGCGGTGTTCTCGATGTAGTCGTAAACAGCGCCATGCAGCTTGTTGGTGCCGTTCTTGCTGGTCATGTTGACGTGCAGGCCAAGGTACGAGCCGTACTGCGCGGAGTAGTTGCCGCTCTGCACCTGCACCGCGGACACCATATCTGCTGCGGGATGGTCGGGCGTCGTCGAGATGAGATTGTTCATGATGGAGACGCCGTCGAGCGAGATGCTGTTCTGAATCTCGCGCTGGCCCGCGCCTTCGATGTCTTCGCCCGGAGGATTGCCCTGGTAGCTGGTCTTCGATCCGATGTAGACGTTCGACGAAACGGCCGCAATATCGAGCGCGTTGTGGCTGCTCACGGGAAGCTCTTCAACAGCTTGTTGGCTGAAGGTCTCGGCCAGGGTCGAATCGTCGGTCGAGAGGGGCGGCGTGGTGGCGGAGACTGACACCACATCGCTCACGCCGCCGGGTTTCAGCGTGAAGTCGTTGCGGACGGCGAGGTTGAGCGTGACGGTGATACCGGTCTTGATCGACTTCGAAAATCCACTCTGCTCGATCGAGACGGAGTACGTGCCCGGAATGATGAAGCTGATCGAGTAGTAGCCTTCGTTGTTGGTCGTTCCTTCGGTCGCGACATGGGTCTGCTCGTCGGTCGCAACAACGTGTGCCCCGGCGATGACGCCTCCGCCCGCATCGACCACGGTTCCTACCAGAGACGTGTTGTTGGCGATCTGCGCATGCAGGGCGAGAGGGGTCAACAGGTATGCAAGACAGTAGAGGAACGCTTTTCTCATGGTGGTCTCCTGATTGAAAACTGGCGAATCATTTCAGATCGACCGTTTTGCCGGACACGCGCTACGGGCAAGAGGTGCGAACGGGCGTTAGTTGTTACTTGAGTGTCACGATTGGATTACAGCCAGAAAAAGATGTCATGGGTCTGTTGCCGGGTAAGTGTCTAGGGCAAAAGACCTAAGAGCGGCAACTCCGCAAGGGTGTCCGCGCGGAAGGGTTCGCGCTCTCGAAGGGATCGCGGTATCTCTCTGCGCCTATCGGACCTATCGCGCTGGTGGGCTTGTGCGTCGAAGGATAATAATTCCTCACCGAGCGCTCTCCTGGAGATTTCACGTGGATTGCGGTAGTCGACAGCACTGCGGACCGAGTGACAAGCGAGAGCAGCACACAGAATGTGCCGGATTTCAAAGGCGGCTTGGAGTTCCAGAAGCTGGCGGAAGATGGGATGGACCGCATGCGGGTCTATGACCGCAAAGAGTACTCTGCGGTGAGTCTTGCCGAGCTGCGCCCGACTACATGCTCCGAAGTTCAGTGCCCGGTTGTAATCTCCAGGCAAGTGCCGACGGCGGAGTGTCACTCGAATTCACAAGCTGTAATGCGCGAACTCCCGACTCCCTTTGGCATGCCGTTCTTTGACAAGATACGTCTCTCTTAGGCATTTTGAACATTGACACTGAGCGTGTCCAAAGGAGGAAGTTGCTTTGGAAGATGGATTCTCAGCGAAGCCGTCCGAAGGTGAAGGCTACGATCTCGTCTCTCTCGGCGAAATACTGCTTCGTTTCGATCCGGGAGAACGTCGCATCGTCGGCTCACGCAGCTTCCGGGTGTGGGAAGGAGGCGGAGAGTACAACGTGGCGCGCGGCTTGCGCCGTTGCTTCGGCCTACGAACCGCCATCGCAAGTGCACTCGTAGACAACGCCATTGGAAGATTGATCGAAGACCTGGTCTTGCAGGGTGGGGTAAGTACAGACCACATTCAGTGGCGAACATTCGACGGCGTAGGCCGCGATGCTCGGAATGGTATCTATTTCCTCGAGCGTGGCTTCGGAGTCCGCGGCGGCCTGGGCATGATGGACCGCGGCCACACAGCCATGGCTCAACTGAAGCCTGGCGACATGGATTGGAGTCAAGTCTTCTCCCGTGGCGTTCGTTGGTTTCACACCGGTGGCATCACGACCGCCCTCAGCGAGAGTGCGACAGAAGTCGTGCAAGAGGCGATGCTCGCGGCGCGAGCTCATGGTGCGATCGTGAGCTATGACTGTAACTATCGCCCATCGCTCTGGAGCTCTCGCGGTGGCCGCCAGGGCTCAATCGAGGTGAACCGCTCGCTGATGCCACTCGTCGACGTGTTGCTAGGCCACGAGGGCGACGTCGCTCGAACAGCCGCAGCGTCTTCCAATGGCCCCGTCTGGCACACGCTCGATTCTTTCGGCGAGATGGCCGCGCGAGTGCAAGAAGAGTATTCCAATCTGAAGGTGATCGCCTCCAGCGTGAGAAGGGCACAGACGGCCACCAGAAACGATTGGAGCGGCTTCGCATTCGCAAACGGTAGAGCGGTCGACGGTCTTCACTGCCCTATGCTTGAAGTTCTGGATCGGGTCGGCAGCGGAGATGCCTTCGCCGCAGGGCTTATCTACGGGCTTCTTGCAGGTCGAGAGATTGACTATGCTCTCAATTGCGGTATCGCGCACGGGGCACTTGTCATGACGACTCCCGGAGACTCCTCGATGGCTTCGCTCGCAGAGGTCGAACACTTGATGAGCGGTGGTCACGCAGCAACCTCACGTTAGGCTGGAAGGAAACTATGACGAAGTACGCAGTGATGGAGCAGATGAGATCGGTGGGGTTGGTGCCCGTACTTCGCGCCGATAGTGAAGAGCTGGCGCTTGAACTGGTTTCAGCGATGTACATGGGCGGCATCACTGTGTTCGAAGTGACCATGACGATTCCCGGAGCCATTCGTGTGATGGCTCGGCTCGCTAAAGAGCGGCCCGATGTTCTGATTGGCGCGGGAACTGTACTTGATCCGGAGACTGCGCGTATCTGCATGCTCGAGGGAGCAAGGTTCATTGTCAGTCCTTCGTTGAACATCAAGACCGTCGAGATCTGCCAGAGGTACGACGTCGCGGTGCTTCCAGGTGCGCTCACTCCGACCGAAATCGTAACGGCATGGCAGGCGGGCGCAGATGTCATCAAAGTCTTCCCTGCAAATGCAATGGGCGGCGCGAGCTATCTGAAGAGCATCAAGGCCCCGCTTCCGCAAGTCGAAATGATTCCTACCGGCGGGGTGAGTCTCGAAACAGCCAGGAGCTTTCTGGATGCGGGGGCCTTCGCTCTGGGAGTAGGAGCGGACCTCGTGGATGCGGCAGCCATGGCTCAAGGGAGAGCACATGAAATCACGTCCAAGGCAGCGCGGTATCTGGATATCGTGCAGCGCTTCAGGACTGAAAGCTAGCGCAAGTTAGCAAGCTGCCAAAGGTTTGCTGACCGGGCAATTCCGTCCTACTCACTCGCTTCCGATCGAACCGATCCCCTCCGAACGACGGGATCGGTTCGATCGGAAGCGGCCCCGGCTCCCATTTCATGCTCTTCCTGGGCATGTTCCAGCACCTCCTAATCTAAATTAGTAACTTAGGCACGAACCGGCACCAGTGCTTTTCGCGCATGAAAAAGCCTCTCGAGCTGAGAGGCTTTGATCTTCGTAATCTATTCATTTTGATGAGCTTATCTTGGTGCCGGGAGAGGGGGGCGAACCCCCACGACCTTGCGGTCGGCGGATTTTGAGTCCGTTTCTTGCCCTTTTGCAGGGCTTCGCATAGCGTTGCAAAAACTCGCAAATCGCCAGCAACCACAGGGGTTTTAGTAACTATGGCATGTTGCATGGGATCGCACCAAATCGCACCAAATTCCGGTACAAACCGGCACCAAAACCGGCACCAGAGTTCTGCCCATTTTTCGAAATCGCACCCGTCGGAGTTCCGCTCCAATCGCGGCGATGGCCGAGCTTAAGCTGCACCATAATCGATGTCGCGTTACAGGCAATACATCCGCCGATTCAGCGCGAACTAGATGCAGAATTCTCTTGATTCTTTCGGGGCTGACGTTCATCCTAGCCTAACCGGCCCCAACATTCTCTTTTTCGCCACTCTTCGCCTTGCCGCGAAAGCTTTGAAATGCTTTGTTCATGAACCCATAACTCTATAGGGAAGCGATAGCAGACTGTTCATGACTTGTTGCGTGGCGCGCGAGGGATTTGGGCAGTCGCAAATGTGAAACCCGAGAATCAGCTGGATATCTATCAGGAGAAAAAATCTCGATGACGACGCATAGGGCGAAAATCGGTCAGGCAAGAACAGGCTGGACGGGCATAAGTCGGCAGAAGACACGCAACGAAGAAAGAGTCGAGAGCTGCGGGAACCTTCAGGAGGTGTCCCTGTGACCCAAGATTATGGTTCCGCTCCATCGGCTTCGAGGAAGCGCTGGGTCATCCTTCTGGATATCGCAGCAGACGGACAACTGGCAAACTTTGGAATTGAGTCTTTAAAGCAGTTGAGAAATTCAGCGTGCAAGAACATTGATTGTGCGGATAAGGCGGAAGTTTGGGTGGCTGCCCAGATGACGGTGGATGCGCCGTCCGGCCAGAAGGCGATTCCGCGCTATATTTTCGGCCCAGGGAAGAAGGGAGAGCGTCTCTCTGACTTCGTCGCTGGTCGTTTCGACGCGCCAAAGGGTATGACGGAGCAGCAAGCTCTGGTCAGTTTTTTGCAGTGGGCCTCCGAACACGCCGAGCTGGAAATAGCTGACCACTATGCGCTGATCCTGTGGGGGCATGGGCCGCAACTGCTGATGCAGCCGCCGCCGGCACCTGGATGTCAGGACGTCAGCCTCTATTTGACTCCGGGCGATCTGCGTGACGCTCTGCAGAAAGTTGCCGTGGTGCCGACGCCGCACAAGGGCATCAAGTTCGATTTAATAGGATTTGACGCATGTTCGATGAGTCTGGTCGAGGTGGCCTACGAACTGCGCGAACACGTTAAATACATGGTCGCCTCCCAGGAAGAAGTTCCGGACCTGAGCTTCCCCTACGATACGATCGTCTCTCTGTTCCGGCAGGGGGGAGACAACGTTGAAGAGATGTTGCGGCAGGGCGTGTACAAGTACATCCAAACCTACATCGACTACATCACGGACGCCGTCACGGAGATGACGCCGGCAACGCTCACCGCCCTGCGTCTTGTGAACTGCAGTCAACTGGAAGATGCACTGTGCGAGCTGGTGCGCGCGTTTGGTAAGGCTGAGAAGGAATCCGGCCTTGCTGCGCTGTTGATCGCGGCCCGGGAGCGGACGAGAGACTTCGTCAGCGGCCTGTATGTGGACCTTGCCGATTTAGCTGCAGAGCTGATGAACATACTGAATGCTGGAGCCAACACGACAAAGGGTGGATACGGTGGTCAGGTGCCTGCCCCTGGAGATGTGAGCTATTGGCGATATGCCATCTACGAAGCCAGCAAAAAGATCATTGAAGCGCTGGAGGAAGATACTGACGGTACACACAGCAGCGCCCTAGTGCTGGCAAACTGTTCTACGGACGGTGCGTGTAACGGGGGATCGCTCTACATGCCGTATCTTTCCAACGACCAGTGGATTGACATGAGCAGGCCCATGTTCAAAGGCGGAGACCCGTCACGCGGGGGCAAAGACTTCTCCTCTGTATTGAATGACGTGGCACCGCAGCAGTTGCTTCACGCTCGGCACACCCTGATCAAAAACACGGAGTCCTACTATGAAGACCTGGCATTGTCGCAGGATACTGGCTGGTACAAGTTCATCGTGGAGCAATGGACCCCGATCCTGGTGAGGATGGCATCGAGAGACCTTAACGTCGTGTACTCCGCAACCCAGGCCGCCCGGAACGTTTGCCGGGAGTCAAAGGTCCGAGCCACCCCTAAGTGTAAGGAGCTTCCGGCCTGACTTGAGAAGCTATATGGTGCGATTGTGTCTGACTCGAAGAACGGCGATCAAGAGACACTGTGGCAGCAAGAGGAGCCGCGAGGGCGCATTTGCGCTGGTCGCGGCGCTTGCGCTAAGTTTTTCGGGACACGTGGGGTATCCGCAAATGCCGGCTCTGGGTGGGGCGCCGCGGGTGGCCAAGGCCGGCGATCGAGCGTTAGCGGAGGCGGAATACACTGAGGCGGATGCGTCTCGCGGGAAGCTGACACGGAGGGATCTGCTCGAAGCTATACAGCTTTACCGTGCGAGCTCCGCTGAATTCCTGAAAGCAGGAATGCGGGAGCAGGCTGCATCCGCAGTGATACAGGCTGGGAACACTAGAAGCATGATGAGCGGGTTTGCGCAGGCGATCAGTGCCTATCACCGTGCGCTTGTCCTTAGTGGCGACGCGAAGCCCGTACGTTGCGCGGCGCTGACCAGACTGGCCTGGACAGAGGCAAATATTGGCAGCGGCGCCGACTCACTGCGTGATGCCGCAGATGCGGTGCAGGAATGTGTTCACCTTAAAGACGACGATGCACCGGCTTATGCCCGCGCGGTGGAGGCGGAGGGTGAAGCCCAGTTCTGGTCCGGGCAGGTAGGCAAGGCGACCGCAAGCCTGACACGGGCGCGAGAGCTTGCAGCTGGAGCTGGCGATATGGAAATAGAGGCGTTGAGTGCGATGATGCTGGCCTACAACGTCCATCCTGACGATCCGGTGGCAGCGCGGCGGTTGCTTGCGAGTTCGATGGAGCTCTGGTCGCGGAACGGCAACCGGTATGGCACCGCCCGGGCGGAGCTTGTGGCGGCCTATTTTGCCGGACGTGAAGGCGACTACGCCGCCGCGGAGTGTGCCGCAAGAAGCGCGCTTGCACTCTTCGAAAGAATTGCGGACAGCGACAATGCCGCGATAGCTTACAACAACCTCGGAATGGTGGCGCGGAACTTCGGCGACGAAGACGCAGCTATCGTGGCTTATACGAGGGCGCGAAGGCTGTTTGCGGCTGCCGGCGACGAGCTTGGTGAAGGAGATGCGATCTCCGGGTTGATGGAACTTTCAGTTGCCAGCAACTACCTTCGCAGCGCGGGTCCGGAACTCTATGCGCGAGGACGCGCCATCGCGAAGGCCACTAACGGCAAGGCGTTGCTGGCAACAGCACTTGTGGGTACGGGCGACATCGACCTGAGTAAAGGGCGAGCCAGGGCTGCGCGTGATACATACAGGAAGAGCCTTGACGCGGCCCGCGAGGCGCGGAACCCTCTGGAGATAGCCCTGGCACTTGGTCGCCTTGCGCGAGCCGCCGTTGCCATGGGCGATCTGGAGGAAGCACTCAACCTTCACGCGCAGGCATTGATCCAGGAACAGCAGGCTGGAGCGACAGAAGATGTAGCGAGAACCCACTATCTCCGGTCGCGGATCTATCTTGCGCGCGGCGACCCACGGCGCGCCTTATCCGAGATCAAGACGACCATTTCAGCGATCGAATCGCAGCGCCTGCGGATCGCCAAGTTCGAGTCGCGTGCGCAATATTTCGCGTGGGTACACGAGTATTACGCGCTCTACACTCGGATTCTGATGACGCTGAGGCGGTCCGAGTCGGCAGAGGAGTTTGCAAGGCTCGCCCTCGAATCGTCTGAGCGTAGCAAAGTACGCGCGTTCATCGACGAGTTGGTCAGAACTCCGCAAGATGCGAGCTGCTCCGTTTTTCACAAGGAGGCCGACCAGCCAGAGCTGGCACCGGCCTTGACCGGGGCCGACCCGCTATCCGCGCCGGCGAACCCGGTAGCATCATCTCTAACCGCGGAGCAGATTCAGGCGGAGATGAAGAAGAGTGGGGCGGCGTTGGTTGAGTTCGCGCTGGGAGAGGAGCGCAGCTTCGCGTGGTTCGTGGATGGCAGCCGGATAGCAGCGGTTGAACTTCCGAACAGCGCGTGGATACAGACGCGCGTGGAGAGACTCAGGAGAGCCCTGGAGCCGCCGGAGTCGCTCGGGGGCGAGACGCCGGAGGGGTTCTTAGAGCGGCATAAGACGCAAAGGCGGGTGGCGCAAGAGTTATCGGTCCAACTTGGAAAAGTTCTTTTTGCTGACATGCCCCGGCTTAAGGGTAAGGAGTTGATCATCGTCCCCGACGGGGCATTGCAGTATCTTCCCTTTGGCGCTTTGGCGACAGCAGATGGAACAAAGCTGGTGGAGCAGAACGACATCACGATACTTCCTTCGGTTTCGGCGCTCATGGCGCTGCGTAAGAGCACTGCCAGCCGCCCGGAGCCACAAAACAAGGTCGTCGTGATCGCGGATCCACTTTATGAGTTGCCGGGTATAAACGGTAAGTCGAGCCCAAACGCCATCGCTTCACGGACGATATTGCGATCCAGAGAGTTGACGCGGGCACTGACCGATTTGCACCTGCCTGGAACGATCCCAAGCCTTCCTGGATCACGCCTGGAAGCATCGAGTATCCAGAAGATCATCGGCGTGTCAGGTACGCGATTGGTGTTAGGCGCTGAGGCAAGTCGCAACACCGTGCTGGGAGGCGCATTCGCGCAAGCCCGAGTGGTGCATTTTGCCACCCATGGCCTGCTCGATGCACGGCGCCCCGAGAACTCCGGGCTGGTGCTGGCAATGTTCAATGCGCAGGGAAAGCCGCAGGACGGATATCTGCGGATGGGCGATATTCACAGTCTGCATCTGTCAGCGGAGCTGGTGGTGTTAAGTTCGTGTGAGTCAGCGCTCGGCAAAGATATGGGCTCAGAAGGAATCGTAGGACTGCCGCGGGCGTTTCTCTATGCTGGTGCGCAACGGGTCATTGCCAGCCTGTGGAAGGTGGACGACGAAGCTTCGGCGATCCTGATGGCTTATTTTTATCGAGAGCTCAAAGACGGAAGGAGTCCGGCAGCGGCACTTAATCGGGCGCAGCTCAGGATGGCGCGCAATCAAAAGTTCCACGATCCATACTTCTGGGCAGCGTTTTTTATTGAAGGTGAGTTCCAATAAGGCAGGCGGGAAAGACGATGGACCTTACAATGAAGCATCCTATGAACGATCCTGGTCCTCCGCAACAAAAAGATATGCCTCAGACGGATTTCGATTTCTTCCTACGATGGCTCTCGCCGGACCACGGGCAAGCCGGGGTCGAATATCTGGATATCAAGCGGCAACTTACAAAGCTTTTTGTTCGGAAAGGCTGTGTGGACGCTGAGGACCTTGCTGCCAAGACGCTTGAGAGAGCCGCTCAAGTGTACTCCAAGTCACAGGACTATCCTTCGGCGATTCGCCTCTGTTACGGCGTGGCACGGAACATGTGGCGCGAATATTTGGACGAGCTCAAGAAAAGGCCGGTGTCTCTGGAAGATGACTGTATCCCGGCAGGCAAACATATAAATGAAGACTTCACGGAACAAGAAGACAGATGCTTGAGCCACTGCCTGGGCAAACTTTCGGATTCAGAGCGCAAGCTTATTTTGGAATATCACCAGTTTCAAGGACGCGAAAAGATCGAGAAGCGTAAACACCTTGCCGTGCAAAACGGCGGACTCAACAGTCTGCGGATTGCAGCTCACCGGATTCGCCTCAAGCTACGCGACTGCATTACAGGCTGCTTGCAACGCTCTGCCTATAACTAGATTCCTGATGGTGACGATGATGTACGACTCTACATATGATGACGCGACAATTCGTTCCTACCTGCTGGGGAAGATTCCCGACGAAGACGAACTGTCGGAGAAGTTTGATGAGAAGATGCTGCTCGATCCCTACTTTTCCGAATATGTGGGTTCTCTGGAAGACGACCTCCTTGAAGAGTACGCGGATGGTCTCATGACGGCTGCCGACTCTGACGCGATGGAGTGCCATTTCCTGGTGCCGCCTGAGCGCCAACGGCAACTTCGATCGGTGCTGCTGATGCGTCGGTTGCCGCGGCTGACTGCGGCCCATGCTGGCGTAGCTTCGCGGTGGCGCGGTGCAGTCCTGACGATGCCGGACAGAAGAGTCTTCCTGAAGATAGCCGCAGGGCTCGCGTTGGGTTCAAGCGCGCTGTTCTTCTGGAACCAGCAACACGAGCGGCATATCGCAGAGGAGCAAAGCCAGGTTGCGATGGCCGTTCAAGTGCTCCCCAAGGCAAGCACGTGGACCGCCGCGCCTCCCACTGAGATAGCGACGCTGCTGCTCTTTCGGCCCGGATTGAGCCGTGGGCGGGAAGCCGTGCCACAGATCACTATGGCTAAGTCCACTGCTAGACTGCACGTGTCAATCGCTCTGACCAGCTCTCTTCTCACGAACAAGCTGAGGGTAGAAGCAGAACAGGGTGGAACGGTCTTCTGGTTCAGCGACTCTGTCGAAGCCAAACGGGTGGCAAACGGCGCTGTCCTGGCTTTGGACATTCCTGCTTCCGCGGTGCCGTATGGTCGCTGCCGGATCCTCGTGAAGGAGCAGGGCTCGGGAGAAACTTCTTATTGGTTTGAAGTTTCAAGTGCGAAGTAGTCTGTCCGTCCTCTAGGAATGGAACTCGTCGACGGTGCATAGGTTAGACCGAGGGATAACTTCGCGATCCGAAGCCTTACGGTGTTTACCGCTGGCTCCGAAGTTCGACCTGACTCTTCTCCAAAAAGATCTATCTCCCAAGAATAAATTAGAAATACTTTTCTTTTCCTCGCATAGCAATGTGAAGGCTCAAGGTTCCACGCAAGCATGGTTCTGCCCTAAGTGCGTCCTGACGCAATAGAGTCGCCAAACCAATGATGCAGAACCCGCCAGAGCCTGATATCAGCTACTGAAGGGGAGAGATATGAATCTGCAATCGTTGGTGGCGACAAGCTTAGCGCTTAGCGTGGCCGTTGAGCGTGTGATCGAGATACTTAAACAGAGCGTGGGAGCAACGCCGCTCTTCGCGTGGCTGTTTGCTCCGAGCACGAATCCGCAGATGGAGTCGTGGCGATGCACCGCAATTCATCTGCTGTCGGCGCTGATCGGCGGTGCGATTGCGAAATTCTCGGGAATCGATATTTTGAGCTCTCTTGGCGCGAGCGCGGGAGCACATCCGGTCCTCTCGTACGGGGTGATGGGGCTGTTATCGGCTGGAGGCTCGGCCTTCTGGAACCACGCACTGGATCTGATCAAGGCGGTCAAGATCGACAAAGAAGATACGGCCAGAGCGCGGGTAGCCGCCGACTACCACCTGAGCGACCCGAAGGTTGTGAACCTTTAGCCACTGCTCGGATGGCACCGCCCGAATGGGCCGCGTCCAGATTCGGAAGACCCTACGGGCGGCTCCTGATTGTACCTCATGACAAACAAGGGGGCAGAGCCCCAGATAACGAAATCGTTACTCAGAGGAAAAGACCATGACAAAGCGGATCTCCATCTCAATCCTATTCGTGCTATCAGCTCTCACGATGCAATCAAGACCCATACATGCTGGACAGATATCAACGCCTACGGCAACCGATTACTCAGCGGCGGCAAAAAAGTCGTGCAAAGTGGATGAGAGTGAGACGGATCCTAAGAAGCTCGCGAAACAGGTTCGCTGTCTGCAGAACGCAGAGCGTATTCTTCGCGAAAAGGCGTTGGTTGAACGCTCCTTGAGCGTTGCCGCAAGCCGCATGGCAGTGGTGGTCGCAGCGCAGCCGCCAAGCCAGGGACAGAACAACCCTGCCGGGTTGGGCGCTGGGGCTGGGGCTGGGACTGGAAACTCGGCTCCGACTCCTACTGCGGTAGCCAACGCTACTGAGATTCCATACGTAGGCGGCTCGGCATCCAGTACTCCTACGACCTGTGGAACCGGGAGTTCGTCTCCAGCGGTGTCCTTGATTCGCGTGCATCGCGAGATTCTGACGCCGGACACGGCAGAAGACGATTTTGGTTATCGGCTCGGCAGACGTTTTGCGGTCTATCAGGTTACCGTCGAGAACCTGAGCCCCGACTTTCAATACATGCTGCAGGACGTGAGTATCGACTTCAGTCCTTACTTATCCCCCGCAGGAACGCCGGGGTCGTACCGGTTCTCTGCATCGGGCCAGGATCTCACCCTCTTGCGCGGGGTTCCCGAAAAGGGCCAGGACTACGATCCTCGCAACCGGTACTTACACATCTTTCAGGGAATAGGTTCGGTGGCTGCGGGAATCAGTGGTTTGACCTCATTCTCTGACGTAATGGGAAGCGCGGTGGCTCAATTCAACGGTCCTTTCATCAACGCTTACACCAACATGCTTCCCGACCACACTGCGACACAACTCAACCGGCTAAGCGATAGTGCGTTCATCACGAATACGATCATCAATAAAAAGAGCAGCAAAGCCATCGCAATGTTTATCCCGCTCGATGAAGTAATGAATCGCGGAGATCAAAAGCAGTACCTCCGCGATCCTTTTGAGTACGCCGGACTCACCGGTGGAGTAAACATGCTTTACACCGCTGATGTCTGCGTCGATGGAACGTTCATCCAAACGGCGATTCCGGCACCGGCATTGTCCACAGCGACGGTGCCAAAAGGTTCTAAACCAGACACCACGGTCACGATGACTCTAACAGGAACGGACATCGCGCAGGGCGACACCCAAGTCGTGCTAGGTGGCACTAAGTCCTTTGTCTTCGGCACCGTGACAACAAGCGACGGCAAGACCGCATCGGCGATGGTACACCTACCGGCTGATTACGTACCGGGAACCACAACCGCGACACTGCGTTCGAGCAGCAATCCGACGCTCACTTCGAGCACTCCAGTAATGATCACCGAACAGCAATAGCCCACTTCTTGCAAATAGGATTCGGCCAAGCTCCACTCGATCCGCAAGAGCTCAACGGCCTTCGCAATTCTTCTTACATCAACCTATGAAAAGCCAGGAGAATACTATGTCACAACTGCAAGAGAGTTCCAATTTACGCCGGCTGCCCCTGCTGAAAGGGAGCCATCGCATCTCAACCTCCACGCTCCCCGAGCTTGTCCAAGAGACGTTCCACGCGCTTGGGTACCATACCGTCGAACAGGTTCTTTCGGTCCTACAGCTTTTTGGGCATGAACTCGACGAAAGGCTGGGCCTTCCCGTTAGTCAGATTATTGCGGAGCAATTCGCGGGGATCGCTCCACCCCAGGCTCCCTTCGCGGTCAGGAGCGCGAGGTACCGCCACGGTGCGAGGTTGCGGCAACCTGCGCAGGCCATCCTGCCTGCTGCTCTGCCGCCGCCGCCTGCGACCGCGGCCGCGCTGCCCTCTGCGAATCCAGGGGATGCGGACGTCAACCTGATTCCGGAGATGCAGGCGATTCGTGATCAGGCGTACCGCGGCACCTGTGTCGGCTTCGCTTCCGTTGCGTGTCTGGAACACGCCCTGTTCAAGAGCAGGAGAGATCAGATCGCTCTGTCCGAGCAATTCGCTTACTGGAACGACAAACAGCATGATGGGATCTCTAACCAGCCTGGCACGTTTCTCGAATACGCCATGCCTTTGCTTCAGACCGATGGCACCTGCCTGGACAATACCTGGCCATACGTTCGCAACGATATCGCTGGAAACGAGGGGCAGGACCCTCCTCCCGCAGGCGCCGCCACGGAGGCTTTGTCTTATCGGGCAACAGCCGTGAATATGTTGGACTGCGCTGACATCTCCCAGATAAAGGCAGAGCTGGATCAAGGGCGTTGTGTTGCTGTCGCAGTGGCCTACTTTCGCGACTCCTGGGAGACAGACGAGATCAGGAACAGCGGTCGGGTGACACTGCCTTTTCCGGGCACGGTCACTCACGAGGGTCACGCTGTCTGTCTCGTGGGGTATCAGGACCTGCCGGACGATGCTCCGAATGGGTATGGGCGCTTCCTCCTTAGGAACAGTTGGAACGGCTATTGGGCTGTTGCGGGAGAGTTCGGAGTTGGGTATGGCAGTATGCCCTACAGCTATCTGACAACCTACGGACATGAGGCGTATTCTCTGGAGTAAGAGGGTCCCTTATGGCCTATGAATACATCGACAAGCTTGGAGTTGGCGCGTCCACATGTGAGAAGCTGCGTTCACTGGGCGTCGCCACTCCTCACGCTTTGTTGTCTAAGCTCGAGTTTTCTCCCGAGGACAGCGTAAAGTTCCTTGGCAGGGTTGAGTTTGAGCAGGTAGTGCGTGAGCTTAAAGGACAGGGAGCGGCAGAGGCTGACTATGGTGAACTGCCGCCCTTTCGACCATCTCTCGGTGCCAGGTTTGCGGAAGCCTCGCCGGCAAGCCTGCACGAGCGCGATCAGCGAAATGCAATCTCTGCTGAGATTGCGGCACTGCGAAAAAGTGGAGATTGCACCTCCGAGACTCAGCAAAGACTTCAAAATCTTGAGCAGTCCATGCGAGACAGTTTGAAGGCTTCGTCTTCGCGCTGATAAAACTCTGGATGCGGATAATCAGTGGGCATATTCTCGACTTTCGCGGTCGAATCAAGATTCCCAAGGTTCTAGAGAGAAGCTACCCCTTGATCGGAGTATCTGTGCTCCGTCGGCCCGGATCGCCCAATACCGTGCTGGGAACGGATATCGAGAGCGAGTGCGCACATCTCAGTCACACGAACTTATCGGTCGGTGAGTTGGGATCCGCAGCGGATTGGCGGTCCGCTGCGTGTGACGCGGCCCTTCCCTCCATGCCATGATGCGTGTACGGTGCGCGAAGAGCTCGGCCATTGCGAGAGATACGGCTTCCGCAACCGGCCCCGCTTCGAAAGTACCTCTATTCGAACGCGGCTGCCATAACGTCCTGCTCCGCTTTGGAAATTCCGAACCTGGTAGCCTCTGTTCTCCATCCGACCACAGCCGCTTCAACAGACTCTAGCGCTGCGTCTGCTTCAGCGGAGGAGATCCCGTAGGTCTTGTAGGCATTCATGGCGACGGAAATATCACATGTGCTCTCTGTTTCGTCGATAGCAAGCGAAAGCTCATCGCGATCGACGGAAGGATTGATGTCGTATGCCGGCGAAAGACGAATCCCCTGTGCGTCGACGAAGAAACCGTGGTTGCGGAGATGGTCGTCCGTGTTGTGAATGCGAACGTTCAAGAGAACTCGCCGGAACAGTTGCTCACAGTCGGCATGGGTGTCAGCACCTCTGGATTGCAGGAGTTCAACAAGCTCCAGGTAGCTCGCTCCTGCTTCCCCGTCCTTCCTCTGTGTGAGAGGCATTGCTGAGACAAAAGCGACACGCCCCCCTTTCGCCGTTCGGTCAAACCTTTTAGCGAGAAAGGTGGTGAATGCACTCTCTGCGTAATGGAGTGCTCTGGCGTCTGGAACCTGAATACCTGATTTACGTACAAGTGAATGAGCCACCAGCTCCCAAGCTCCGATGTCTCGCGTGTCTTGGCGGCTCGGGAACTTGGCTATGCAGAGGGTTCCCTTTTCATCTCGGACGGAAGCCTTGGGACGAGCTCCTCCGAGAGAGCTCCCTGGGGCGATAAGCTGAGCTAGCCACTTCGCGTAGTCGGGATGTTCCTCGTCGTTCAAGTGCCGCTCAAACTGAAGGCTCGCTGCTTGCAACTCCCGCAGCGAAGTAAGAGGCGGCGCGGCGAATCTTGTATCACTATCGACGTAAGGGCCGCCTGGCGGTTTGAATCGCAGTGCGCCGAGTCGCGTTTCGTCGTGGACGCCCAACAGAAAATCACACTCCGTCAGCGTCCGCGGACGAACTCCTTCATGACGCGCACGAGCATTTTCCCGGCGCTGCATCAGTACGCGTCCCCAGCGGTCCGGAGACGAATCGGTGAAGATGCCGAAGTTCGATCGATCCGCAGAAGGATACTGACGACCTTCGCCTAGTGTGAGGTCAGGGTCAAAGGCAAAGGCCTCCGCCTGATCAAGCCAGGCCTTGGCGTACTTGAAAGAAAAGAGTTCCCCCTTACCGCTCCGCTGACAGTGAAGCGTTCCCATAAGATTTGGCTCGGCCGTTTGGACGGCATCCAGGTAGACCTCGACCGTCTCTATAGCCGCCATCACCCACGTCCTTCTGCTTGATCCAGTGCGGTCTCATTCTTCGCAGCGGCGAGGCGTTTAGGGGCCCTAAGTTTGGCGGTGATTCCGGCATCTTGCAGCTTTCGACCCAGTTCATCGTCCTTGGCCAGCAGTGCCAAATCGTCTTCCAACCTCAATACCTGCATCACCCGCGCGTACACCCCCAGCGCAACCGCCGGGTCTCCCTGCTCTACCTTAGATAGGGTGCGCCTCGTGATTCCTGCGCGTTGCGCCACGGTCTCCGCCGAGTACTTGCGTCGGAGCCGTGCAAGCTTTAAATGAGCGCCGACCCCATCGAGCAAGCGGGCAACCCGTGGTACGAGCGATGGTGTTGTCTTCCCCATAACAAGCAATAAAATACACCAAACAGTATTCTATGTGTCTTATATTGCTCATTATTGCGAAGAATGCCTTTGCAAGCACCGCTGCAGCGGAAGATACACTGTCAGCTGCCGAACGCAGATTGAGAGGGCCTACTTTGGCTTTGCGACCGCAACTTTCGTGATGATTAGCTTCGCCCGATATACTTAGCGACCATGTTGTTCCTGATCGATGTTGGTGAACAGATTGCGACGCGACGGAAGGCAGCCGGCTTGACCCAAGCCGAGCTTGCGAAGATGGCGCGCGTTAGCCGGTCAACGTTGGACACTCTTGAGAATGGCAGAATGGGTGACCTCGGATACACGAAGGTAAACAACATCCTGATTGCGCTCGGCTTGGAGTTTAAACTTCAGGTCGCAGTGAGTAAGCGGCCCACTCTTGATGACTTGATGCTCGAGAATGAGCGCGAAGATGCGGAACTGCGGCGTACTTCTCGGTTCTAGTCCTCTGCCTTCCCTCGGTCCTCCTTGATCGCCTCCATCCAACGCGCGAAAGTTAAATCGGCTTCGCCGACACTGCCAAACAGGTAAGGCCTGAGCTCTTCGCGATAGCGCTGCTCGAACACTTCAAGATCAAATGGCGTAGTCCGTGCAAGAAAGAGCATGTCCTGAAAGTCGCGATCATTGTCACGCTTCAACTTGCAGAGGGCGATGTCGTAGGGATCCATTGCGAACAGATGGATGTTTTCGAAGACACCTTCATAGATCGGGGCGAGCCGCTCCTCATACTCGTACGGAACTTGTGCAATGCCGACGAAGTCCAGGTAGACTCGGTGCTTCCTTGCTAAAGAAGAACCTTCCCGCCAGCTTCAAGCAGCCGATTGCGTGAAGCGATGGGCGCTACATCGATGACGTCCAAGTCAACCGTCGTCCGTGAGGAGCCGTAGTGCTGCGTGACAGCGAAACCGCCGATACAAGGGATCTTGGTCGGCTCGCCGGCGATTGGATCAAGTTCTCTTAAGAACGACAACCACGGCTCAGGCAACGTAGTTCGCAAGGTCCACCTCCGAGAGTCGGGTGTCTAGGTTCCAATGCGCAGCAAGTTTCGACCTCACGGCTCGGACATGTTGTTTGCGAGACAGAGGCCACGACTCTTGGCACAATGTGTCTTCCTTCGCAAGGCGTGCGTCCTCTAGTTCCCGCAACACGGGCTCTAAGACATTTAACACAACAAGTGGGCCGTTCTGAAGTGCCATCCTATTCGCCAGCGATGCGACGAAGCCGAGGCGATTTTGGCGGTTCCTTAGCTTTACTTCTCTGAGGAGCCAAGACCAATCGAGATGTGGATACTTCAGCACGACCCATGGAAGACCTTCCGTGGTGCGCACATCGAGGTCGGAGTGATCCAACGCATCGAGTAGAAACTCGGCCGGATTGCGAAGACGGCCAGACAGGTGTGCGTATCCCGGATACCCCAGCCTTCCAAGTTCCGAGGCGAGCGTTTCGTCGCTGTGCCTCGGAAGCGGGTTCAATGGTAAGGCCGTCGGTTCTCCACCAAAGAGCTCTGCCGCACGCTGCGCCACTTCAAGGCTGACATTCCTCTTCCCGGTCTCCATATGGGAAAGCATGGGCTGCGAAAGCCCGAGGAGCTTCGCTGCCTGGACCTGTGAGACACCCTGTCGCTTGCGGACGGTTTCCAGTGCGAGTCCGGTCATATAAATCGCCTCACAAGCAATATTACACTTTTTGTAATATTTTGTTCGATATAGAACTTGGCTATCGATCAACGGCAATCAGAAACACGTTGCCAGAGCACAAGAACGAGGGGTAAACGTCAGAGATCATCGAAATCGTCAGGCAATGTTGTCTGTCCAATCGTTCGATAGTGGTCAAAAAACTCGTCCAAACTTCCCAATGTTGGATCGAGGCTAGTTGCTTCCGCTCTTGCCCAATCTAGCCATCCGCGTGCATAGGAAAGGTCAGCAGGTGCCTCTGATTTCATCTTGTGCTCAACGTTTGCTATCAACCGATGAAGCGAAACAGCCTATTTCCTGCACACAGAATAGGGCTCTCAGCGTCTGGAAACCCCGTGTTTTCTGAGGGCGAAGTATGTTTGGCCAAAAGGCACGTTTCCCCTTGCAAGGGGATGCGGCAGGGGTAAGCTCGTCTTCACCGCCGGTCTCTCTTCACGACCAACGCGCCTACCGAAGGCCATCATGAACGACAACTCTCATCTGCGAACCATCGCAAACCAGGATGGAGCGGCTGTGCTCGACACCCAATTGGGGTCCATCGCAACCTTCAACTCGACCGGAGCCTACGTATGGCAAGGGCTGGAGCGAGGGGACAGCTTGGAGAGCATCATTGACAGCCTGTCCCGCGACACGGGAGAGCCACTTGAGGTTGTGGCACGCGATGTGGCCGGCTTCGTTGCGGCATTACGGGCGCAGCGGTTGTTGTCTCACTGAGGATGCACGCCATGACAGCAGCAACCCATCAAGATGCGAACCCATATCGCGTGGTTCTCGTGCATCCAGAATCGCACGGCTTGTATGCGTTGGACAGTGAAGGTCATGTTTGTTTGGTGCGTATCCTCGTGGAGCAAGGGACACGTCCCGCCAGACAGTTGCAGGTGAGACTTCGTGACGAGTGGGGGCTTGCCGTTGTCATACTGGACATCCTGGAGACGAGCGACAGCGTGTCGCCCTGTGCGATTGCGGAACTCCTGCAAAGCGACGTTCCTCACGAATTCAGAAGTGTCCGATCCGAACAGATTCCAAGCTGCGAGCTTTCGGAACAGGAGCGCATCCTCCTACAAGCGATGCTCGACGGCGCTATCGCGAACCCATTCGCCCGCATCGGTTGGATATATGAAGCCATTGCGTACCTGGAGGAGTCGACAGGCAGGAAAGTGTCTTCCGTGGCGGATGTGGATCAATTCAACGCGGGCGGAGCCTTTTCCCTTGTGCGCTTTCGGATGACAGACGAAGGCGACTTTTGGCTCAAAGCGACCGGAGCGCCCAACACTCACGAACGCGTGGTGTTGTCGCTGCTCTCCAGACTTTGCCGAGGCTTTGTTCCTGAAGTCGTGGCGGAGATTCCCGCTTGGAATGCCTGGCTCATGCGTGGGGAAGGCGACGGTATCGCGATGTTGCCGAACGATGCATCCGGGGTTCTACGTGTGTTAGAAGCCGCAGTCGATACCCTTGCCGCGTTACAGATCCGCACGGTGGAGTCGCAATGGGATTTGTTCCAGGCTGGCGCGGTGGACCACAGAACGCATGTGTTGCGGAGCGAAGTGGATGCGCTGTTTTCTTACATGGAAGAGGCGATGGCCAATCAGACCTCCACCAAGGTGCCGCGTATCGAGGCGAAGCGGTTGCTGGAGCTTCAGAAGCTTTTCGAGAATGTTTGCAGTTGCATGGAGGACTTGAATGTCCCGGACATGGTTCTGCACGGGGATATGAATCTCGGCAACATCGTCGTGGCGCAGGACCACTGTGTCTTTATCGATTGGTGTGAGACGTATGTGGGGAACCCGCTTGTCACCCTGGAGCATCTCCTTCTGCTCAATCCAATCGAAGACGAAGTCCTCAAACTCGCCTGTGACAAACACCTCAAACAGAGGTACAGAGGGGCGATGTCCGGGATATGCGATCCAAGGATTCTCGAAGAAGGTTTTGCCCTGGCACCTGTCGTGGCTGCTGGATCGGCGATCTATGCCCGGGGAGACTGGTTTCGGACACCGCTACGAGACGATCCACGACGACAAGCCTATGTCCGAAGCGTTGCCCGTTCGATGGATCGGGCGGCACGGGAGCCAGCACTGTGCAGGGCACTCTCCGTTTGATCGAAGAGTTGGAGGATTCATGTCACGACATGTCGTTCAAAGCTGGCTTTTACTGCTGTACTGCGATTGGTTGATGCGTTTTCGCGGGTTTCAACGGATACACGCGGTGGTGCGGAAGCAGCGACTTCACGCTGTGGCAGATCGACAGCCGAGCCAACGCGAGCTCTCGGACGCCATCGATCTTGCTTGTGTCTTCTACTTCAAGCGCGTGCTGTGCCTTCAGCGATCCGCAGCGACGGCAATCCTGCTGCGCCGTCACGGTTGGAGCGCGGAGATGGTGATCGGCGCGCAACTGCTTCCATTCCATTCCCACGCATGGGTCGAAGTCGATGGACAGGTCGTCAATGACAAGCCCTATATTGCGGAGATCTTCCAGGTGTTGGAACGCTGTTAAGTGGGGTGCGTGATGAGCATCATCTACGGTGTGTTGAAAGAAAGCGGAGATTCAACGCAACCCTCGGGCGCGATACCGTCCGCATCCTCGGTGCAGGTCCAAAGGAGGCCGCGTGGAAGCTCAGGGCAGAGTACCGTTCACCACGCTGGACCACACGGTGGGATGAGTTGCCAAAGGTCCGAGCTAGATAGAGGGCGAATCAGATACAGGGACAATGGAGGTTCCCTCTAATCGCAAACCACGGGTATG
The DNA here is from genome assembly GCF_014203275.1 of Granulicella aggregans. GTDB lineage: Bacteria > Acidobacteriota > Terriglobia > Terriglobales > Acidobacteriaceae > Edaphobacter. The sequence goes on along the minus strand of NZ_JACHIP010000001.1, from coordinate 148,600 downwards.
GAGGAGTTCTTCCCAGCCACGGCGAGTGCCTATGTCGTTCCGAGAAAGCAGTTCGAGCTCTTCTTCACGCGCTGAAAGCTGTGCGTACTCGGCAAAACGTGGATGCAGTGGGTCCAGAAAGGTCTCCTTCCTGTGCAGGATGGGTGGATTTTGAGACTCGGTGTAGGCGTCCACATACTCCTGAACTAGAGCCAAGTGGTGGCCGAGCCATCCTACATCGATCAGATGATTAAGACCGGCCGGCTGGGTGAGGATAAAATCCTCTGCGTCTTCACAGAACTTCGCAAGCCGAGGCGACTCTAAAGTCTCGTCCCCCCAGCAGGAGCGCCGCCATGCTTTTACGAGAACTTGATTCTTACCTTCAGCAGTCTTCCAGACGATAAGCCGATCGTGTTCTCTGAGCACGTCTTCAATCGGGTAAGCCCTCATGAGAGCTAACAAACTTTTCCAGGTACTAAATCTCAGCAGCCTTTCCACAGCATTAGGTCCATGCGTTGACTGTTTCAGCACGTGATTTTGGCCGTGACGAAGAAGTGCGAGTTGAGCTGCTTACCAAGAGCAAAACCTGGGTGCCAATTGGAGTACTCGATCTTGACCTTAGTCGAAACAATCAGGTAGCAGTGGACGCGTTTCGCTATCGCGCTGCAGAAGGCATGATGTTGTGTGCAGCCGGTGCCGAGTTGCGATTTAGAAGCACTTTGGAATCAGAAAACCGGTTACGACGAACGGTGGCTACGAAACGGATTCTGGAACGCAAATCCGTCTACCCTGATCTGATTGATTTTTTCAAAGCAAGTAGCAGCGCTGAACCAACTTCTGCGCCGTTTGGATCAACTGCAGAGCACATTGCAAAGCAGTATGCTCTTAACGAGTCGCAGACCAACGCATTCTTGACGGTCTGCACAAGCAAGCCCTTGGGGCTCTTACAGGGGCCTCCAGGAACAGGCAAAACCAAATTCATAGCTGCGCTAATTCACTACTTGCTTACTCACGGTGTCATCCGGAACGTGTTGCTGGCTAGCCAATCGAATGAGGCAGTGAATAACGCGACCGAAGGGGTATTGCGCCTCTTTCGGTCAGGTGATTCGGAGCCAAGCCTAGTTCGTGTTGGGCAAGAAGGACAAATATCAGAAACGCTGAAACCATACCATTCAGCCAAGGTGGAAGCACATTATCGTGAGCAGTTTAGAGCAGGGCTTAAGCAGCGGTTCCGCTCCGCAGCACAACACATTGGCCTAACGGTTGAGTTTTCCGACGACCTGTTTCTTATGGAATCGACGGTGTGGCCGGTATGGAACCAGCTACAGAGCACGTTGACCCATAATGATGAACAAGAGCATGAGGAAACACATAGCCGAGTGACATCGCTACAGCAAACACTTTTTAACCTCCAGCAGAAGCTACAGATGCGCTCTGGTCAGGAGGTTAACTGGTATAGCGCGGAGGCCTACGAAGACGCGATTGCGCTTCTCCTCAAGAAGCATGCCATTACATCCGCAGAACAGGTGAGGAAATTGCGAGGCGTTGCCGGCCTAGCACGGGACTGGATGGGCAGCGTCACATCTCGGGCTCGCAGCTTCGAAGAGTTCCTGGCAAATACCCGTCAAATCGTGGCCGGCACGTGCGTTGGTCTCGGAAGATCGTCCCTGGGGTTATCGACGGCCCGCTTCGATCTGGTGATTATCGATGAAGCGGCGCGGTGCACTCCAAGCGAGCTTGCGGTTCCCATGCAAGCTGGTAAGTGGATATTGCTAGTGGGTGATCATCTTCAACTTGAGCCTTTTCATCAGCCGGAAGTCATTCGTGAAACACAGCGCCGGCTACAGGTCCCAAAAAGAGAGATCATCCAAAGCGATTTCGAGCGGGCTTTTGCTTCACCTTACGGAAGACAGGTGGGCCAAACATTAGATGTACAGTACCGGATGCTATTCAACATCGGGGAGCTAGTATCGAGGGCGTTCTATAGGAGGAGCTTGCGTCATGGTCGAGCCGAGCCAATGATCCCCGCCTCTGCTCTCCCTGAAGAACTCAAACATCAACTGCTGTGGCACGCAACAGATCGATTTGGCAGCAAAGCCTATCAAAAAGTGGCAGGCCAGAGTGGCATGAGTCTATGTAACTCGACGGAGGCGAATGCGATAGCCGATCTGCTCCGACGCCTAGACAATCACCAACCATTCCTAGAATGGCTGGCGACCTTTGACTCAGAGCAAAAAGCAATAGGTATCATCTGCACCTATGGGGCACAAAGCGAACTGATACGACAAAAGCTCCGTGCGATCGGCCTCAGCCCCATGATGCTTAATTCCTGCAAGGTAGACACGGTTGATAGCTACCAAGGCAAGGAGAATCCGATTGTCATCCTTTCACTCGTCAGGCATAACGACGATGGAAAAATGGAGGCCGGGCAGAAGACAATTGCTCCGGGCTTTATGTCTCGAGCGAACCGGATTAATGTGGCACTCTCACGAGCTATGGATCGCTTGATTATAGTTGGAGCTTTTCAGCGATGGCCTAACGGCGGCACGATGGACCGCGTGACTTCCTTCTATCAGGAAATGATGGAAGAGGGTTTTGCTCACCTCGTTGAAGCAACCGCTGAGATCGAAACAACAGATCACACAGAAAAGCGCAAGGCCGCACCCAAGAAAACGTGGAAAGGAAAGTCCTTCCATGCCCGCAAACGCTGAAAATATTCCAGAGGTTCAAGAGCCGTCAGAAGCCGCGCTTGAGGACAACAACATCGTGGATGTGGGGATTCTGCAGTTGCGGCTCCCTTGCCGCGCATTTCAGATAGCCTACAAGGTGGCGGAAACTGGCGAACTAAGCCTAACAACCGAATTTCTCCTGCGATTGCTGCGGTTAGCGGACGGCTTACCCGAAACATCGATTAGTGAGTTCTTTGGTTTTACGCCAGACGAGACGCAGTTCGTAGTTGATTATGTTGAGGGCAAAGGCTACACACAGCGTAGGAATGGGAGGGTGTCCCTCACAAGTGGAGGACGCAGCCTCTTTGTGGGGAGCGAAGAGCCTGCATTGTTCGAAGTGACACCAAAGCTTGAACGCTTCGATTTCGACCTTGTTTCATACACGCCCGCAGACACATGGAACCGTCTGGGCGAATTTGAAAATAAGCTGCCCGAGCTCTCCATCGCCTCACATTCAGCTGGCGAGAATACTTCAGAGCATGTCTTACGAGCATTTAAGAGGTATTTTCAGATCTTCTTGCAAAGAAAAGGGGGGCCTAAGCTTGATCGACGCAAGCTTTACACGGTCGATGCCGTACACGCCGATCTCCGTTTCAGTGTGCTTGTTCCAGTAACGTTGTCGGTGAGAATTGATGAACCAAGCTTTCTTGAGGCTGACCTGCTTAGCTGGAAGACTGGGGCGGAACTAGATGATCGCGGGTCAGTAGTTGAAAGCTGCGTGAAGTTCGCTAAAGAGATTACGTTCCGAAGTGATCAAATCAGCTCCGCGTCAGTGGATGCGTTGCAAGAGTGTGCGCCTTTACAGATGAGCGGATTCGTCAAGGGTCATGTTTTCGACTCTGGTGCTTTCTTCCGGGCCACTATGCAACAGGTGGGGGCGTTCAGGATTGATCGCCCCACTCTAAGAGTAGTAGGGCAGGTTTGGACGAACGCGAACCGCGCTCGACTAGCTTCAGCGTTGCACTACGCTAAGGTCCAGGAGCGCACTCTTCCGGAGCTACTAATCTGGCTGAAACCGGCGACTCCATACTGGGGTGCCACAACTCGCTTGCAGGACACCATAGAAGCGGTCAACCGAACTTTCATGCGCGAAGGCGAGGACACCAACAGGACACTTAGGTCGGTGGTCATCGGAACTGAAGATAAACGTGCTGCAAACGCGCTGAAGCACGTCTTTGGAAGCGTGCTGCATACACGGCCTCAGGATCTGCCCGGCGGCCTTGAGCTGCTGATTGTGCCAGGAGTGCTTGCTTACATGGCTGTTCATGGTCCTCTCGGTCAAAAGGAAGGTTTCCCGATACCGCTTGGGGTGATGACATTTGACCTTGAGGCTGTGAAGCGGGCTCAAATCGAGCTATCGAAGATCTTAGCTACGGCCCATTCAACGCAATTCTATTGCGATTGGTTAAGCGATGACGTTATGAGTGAGGTACACAACGTCTTGCTCGGATCGCCACGGATTCAGTCAACGATTTAGCGATGAGGTGGACTACGCCTCGATGGCAAGGATGTTATGAAGCGAGTGTCATAGGCCTGTAAACTTTACCGATGGCTGACACCATTTGGAGTGACTTGAGGACGACTCTTGAAGAGGGGGAACCTGTCCGCTATTGGGGACCCTTTCGGGGTTATACCTATGGCACATTCACGTTGCAAGAACTGACGGCCGACTCGATCACCATCATTATTCCTTCTGGTGAACCAAGGAAGATCTCGAAGCGGAACTTTGAAGAATTAGCTGGAATGTTAGACGGGTACGCCGCGCGTGAAGTCTCTGGCGACGAGGTGAAGCGCCGAACGGGGAGCTCCGCATACATCTTCAGCTTGGTCCAGGAAATACGTAGCCGGAGAGACCGGCCGCAGCGCACCATTGGTGATCTGCTTCTTCCGAAAAGCAGAGTATTCTTAAAGGCCGAGTACGGTCCCGTGTCCCAAAGTTGGCCAGCCGCATCGTTCAGCGATCCGCAATATGCTCAGCAACTTGCGGCCGATATGAAAGTGGATCAGGACTTAATTCTCTTTTCCGGCACACAGTCAGAGCCCACGCCCAAACACTATAGGGGAAGACTGATGTGCATCTTTCACGTCTATCCTGGGCCGCCTATCGATTCGGGCCTGGTGGTGGATCCGGCTGCACTCGCGTCGTTTCAAGATGGCAATAAGAATAGGTTTGCTCACTCTCTTCCGGCCAGTGTGGCGTGGGGTCTTCCCGAACTCCCTTCCGCTCGCGAACTTCTCGGAGATACATACTCTCACCTTGGACAAGGCACGTCGCGACAATCGTATGTGGAAGTACCACGTGAGCGTATTGCCCGGCTCAACGCGGTGCTTATCACCCGAATCCCAATCGCTACGCCGCAACTACAGGAAGCTGGATTGCTGATTCCCCAAGATGAGCTGGATCGTCAACTGAACCAGATACTTGCCCGGCTTCTGGCGCGTGCGCAGCAGAGTGGGGCAATGCAGAGCCGCCAAGCTCCATTAAGGATCATAGAGATCACGAAAGCTCAACTTCGAGAACTATGGCAGCGGCAACAAGGTTTATGCCGACTCTGCGGTGCCTCCATTCCCTTAGACACCATCAATCCTCTCTTGCTGCCCTCGGCTGACCGTATTGATAATGACGACGGCCACTACAGCCTTGCAAACACTCAGTTGACGCACCGCGCTTGCAATCTCGGCAGAAACATTGGAAGCATTGAGCAGTTCGCTGAGTGGTTACACCTGGCGAGACAGGTACACCCATGATTTAGGACTAAAAACTAAAATAGTCCGCCGTTAGTTTTCTCGCGGCTAATGCACTGCGACGCGAGCGGCGTTCAAACGGGAGATCCACGAAGCTTCTTAATGCCTGTGCCACTGGGGTATACCCTAAAGCGGTGTTGCATACGAGTTTACTGCGGAAACGCCTCCCCTGTCCTGGCCTCGCTTGCTCGCACGACCCGGTCTAAGAGAAGAGCAGCCTTTCGTACTGGATTGCCCGATCCATATATTGCTCCTGAAAGGCGATGACGCATCTTACATCGGCGGAAACGCTAGCAGCCCATTTCCTAAGCTCGGGAGACCACCCGAGGATGTTGTAGGAGAGTTGAGACTTTCCGCCTCGAAGGCGGTTCCGAATTTACGGCCGTAAAGTCTTGTGGTCCGTGTGATCTCTGCTCAGACATACAGACTTGCATTTATGATAGCCGTGCGATAGGACTGATCGTCAGGATCCGCACGTCAAGGAGGTTTCGTGATCAAAACGCGTGCAGTGCTTTTTGCTGTGAGCTTAGGTATGGCAGCTTCTGCCCATAAACTTCACTCACAGGGAGCAGCGAAAGAGGAGTTCCATCCATCAGCTGCGGACGTTCGCGGCTCATTCCAGCAGACAGGTAAAAACTGTCCAAGCGTCGCGGTGGCCAAGTGGGTCATCGCTACCTTCGGTGTGAACACGCCAACCGGGCCATTTTCCAAACTCACGACCCAGCGCGGCACCTCACTTGTTCTGGCAGATGGCAGCACAATCTTGCTCACGGCTGAGCAGTTAAAGCTGGCGAGGCAACACTCGCAATACGAAGACAAAGAGAGCACCGGCTACAAGCCGACTCTCGACGCGGCACATCGCGCCGCAATTATCGAGGAAGCTAATGCTATTTACGCGGCAGAAGCAATTCAGTTGTCTAATGCTAAGGACAGACGGAAAATCCAAGCTGGCGATACAGGCAAGTTTGTGACGCAATTGAAGAAGCTCGATGCAAGTAAGCATGAGGTTGATGACGATTTCCAGTGGCTGAACATGTCTGTAAAAGATGTCAAGAAGCTCGAAACCGAACCGAATACATTCGTTTTTGGAAATCAGCGCGATGACACAGAGCAGCCCCATGTCACATTTGGCTACATGTCGGGTTCCGGACCTATCTATGACGAGTATGGGACGGCTGCATCTCTGGCTTCGTTCGATGCCGAAAATCATTCTGGTGGGATACTCTTTTGGAGGTACGCGCTGTTGAGTAAAGGGGGAGAACCAATACAAGTAGCGCGTCAGTGTGCCTTTCCAGCAGGAGACGCGAAGTATCAATGGTTGAAGGATCCTTCTGGAAAGGGGACTTGCAAACAGTAATACGGTTCCGCGGCTAATTCTCGCCGCACGCTCTTGCTTGCACTGGCAAGTGAAAGCTATTGCTCAGCGTGGTGACGCCCAGTAACATGTGGCCATGCCTGCGCTGAGAAAGCCAGCTTCGTCACTTTCTATGACGGACTCATCTAAGTCAGATCCTACCTTTAGACCCAGACTCCGTAATCGCAGTGGGCAACGAATGCCGGGCGTCTTCGTATCCCTTTCCTGAGGTCCCAAGTGCCGCCCCCTTTATCCTAACCTCTGATGTTAGTTGGTTATGCTCAAGGTCTTGCCAAGGTCGATCTCCGCTTTAACTGTAGGATCCACGACCGCGAATATCGCATACATGCCCGGAGCAAGAGTAGTTCCGGGGAAAACAGCATTTCCTGTCGTAACAGTGCCGGCGAAAGTGCCAGTGGCTGCGATGGAATTCCCGTTCTGAGGCTTGATGCGCAACTGGACTATTTGATCTAGGTTGGCACCTTGCAATGCAAGGGTAAATCCTATTGCTGTGGCCGTTATGGGCAACGAAGCAGGCGAAACGGTAACAACTGGCAGCGGAGCGACGTTGATATCAGTCGCGAGCGACGAGATGTTGTGCCCCGCAGTATTGTCCGTCATTAGTAGCGTGTAGGCCTGCTCGGCCATGGACCGAATTGCCGCTGAGTCTAACAGTATCGTGGCTGTAGTCCCGCCGTTAGCCACGGTTGGGGTCACAATTGCAGCGAACGACCCCGGGCTAGTCTTGCTGCTGAGCATCACCTTCGCTATGGTCTGTAGACCACTCCCTATGAGAGTGCAAGACATGCCAGACGCCGGCGCGCTAGCTAGCAGGTAGTTACCGCCCGTGTTTTTCTTAATATCACTACAGACCACGGCGGATACCGCCGTTCCGCTCAGCTGACTTGGAAACACAATCGTGTTGCTGGAGACGAGGGCCAGGGTACGCTTTTGAATCACTCCACTGGAGGTTGTCGTTATCTTGACATTCCCGGTAATGATGCATTGGGTTTTTGAGGGCGAATCCGGGTCGTAGGAGGGTGATACCTCTAAGGTTCCAACGGAAAAAATCAAGCTGAACGCTCTGTTAACGGTGGAGAGTTCACCGACAGCAGGATTTAGCGTATCGGGCGTGATTGTCGCCGGTGCAAAGGTGGCTCTAATAGGGTAAGAGGTTCCGCCTGGGCTTACGACGCATTTGAATCCTCCGGTGTCAATACTGTAACCCGTGATTGCTGTGCCATCGGGCGTCGCAACAGTTGCGTCGGTGACCCAAGTGAGCATCGTGGGTGAGGTAACAGGAAGCTTGCTCCAGCCAGCGGTACGAGAGGCGAGCCGGACCTGCGTTGTACCCGCCCACTGCAGTGGTTTCCCCATAGGCAAGCTAAAGGTCATAGCTGGGAACTGCGGATCTGTCAGAGTGATGCCCGGGTCATTCAACTTCGTCGGGTCAGCAGTGAGGGCAGTTGTCGTTGCATCAGAGTCATTGAGCTGAAAGGAAACGGTGATCTGACAGACTGGGTAGCTGGCGGCGTTGGGCGTGGGGAGCGTTAGAAAGTCAAGGTTTGGCACGCCGTACAGGGTATTTGTGGCGGTTGCTGTCCAGGCTGTCTTTTTGCATAGTGATGCGGGCCAACCCTCTTCGGCAACGACGCTCTGTTGACTCACTCCGGCACTGATGGGATTGGCAGGTGGGGGAATGGGCGTGATGCCTCGCTTCATCTGAAGAAGAAGGGCGCTGAGGTCGGGCAGCTTTGCTGAAATAATCTGAGATGGGGTGCCGCTATAGAGATAGGTGCCGAAGGTGTGGGCGCTCGACTGCAGATCTCGCGTGATCTGCGTTTTTATGTCCGCGGAGGCACTGACGATCGGGAACGAGGTGGCAAAATTCGCGCTCGCGAGCATCGAGGTGGAGTCATCTGAAGAACTTAGCGTTTCAACGGAAAGTAGGGTGGCTTTTTTAACATAGTAGAGATTACTAGGATGGCGAAGTGTCCACTCGGCTGCAGTCATGCTCGCAAATAGCCAGCGAAACGAGTCGCCCGAGGTGTCGTAAAACATCATGTCGAATGGAGATTCGGCAGTAGTGATGAGGAAGTTCACAGTCTGATCATGCTTGGTATCTGATTTCAGACTGACGCCTCCCTTGATGGAGTAAAGAGGCATGGAGAAGCTGGGGCTCGCTGAGGCGTAAGCGTTGCCAAGGCTCTCGCAGTCATATTTGATGGCTATCTGAGTTGTCCCCCAAATAGAGAGAGCCTTCGCATCTGGGACCGTTGAGAGGCCCATCAAGTCTGAGTTGTCGCCTCTTGGAAACATAGTGACGCTATCATCTGATTTGGGTGTATCGAAGAGGCGAAGGAAGGAGTCAGCATAGAATATGGTGGCTTGATCCCCCTTGACTTGCAGGGTTTGATCCAGCCAAGCAACAAAGGCGTCTTGGGCCCCTTTGATTTTCACCTGGTCTTTTAAGGTGAGCTTGTCTTGCGGTTTGATGGCGTCCTTGGGCTTGACCAAGATAGGCGGCCAATACTTGCATGTGTCGCTGCTTAGGATCGTCTTGGCCGCATCTGCTACCCCTTGCCCGAGAGTTTGCCCGTCAAGCTGAAGTGCAGGGGAGGCGCAGAGAAGCACTGTGAACAATATCGGGTAGAGGCGCATTTGACATCCTTGGCTGACTGTTCGGTGAGCGCAATTATAGAGAGATGTTGTGCAACGATGACAAGAATCGTATATCTATTTTCGGTTCCAAGTGTTGGTCGACTGACAGGGCGTTCCACTGGGCCCGCTAACGAAAGCGTCTTGTAAACGAAGGCTCAGTTCTTCAATGCTGCGGTTGGCAGTCCAGATACCCTAAATCGCGATTCCGGTCTTCAACATGTCACGCTTGTGACTTTGAGGTCAACCTGACAAATTCTTACCGCATACAATAAAGCTCTTGCTATTCTTGCGAACATGAAAACACTTCGGCGGCTTGTTGCCATGGCTCTTCTTGCGCTGCTAAGTTTCGCCTCGCCACGGCCAGCTCAGGCCTATGGCCTTGCAACGCATTTGCTGATCGTGGATCTGTTGTGGGATCAAACAATTTCCAAATTGCTCATGGACGCATTTCCGAACACTACTGGGAAGGAATTAGGGGAGGCACGGCGTTACGCCTACAGTGGAGCCGTACTGCAGGATGCCGGCTACTACTATTACAGAGGTAGCGCGAAGGCTGTTGAGGAGGTAGAGCACTTTTCCGACATGACGCATTATGCGCGTAGTGGCGACTTTGTGACGAATCTTTTTGCGACTGCGACGGATGTGGATGAGCTTGCGTTTGCCCTTGGTGCCCTCACCCATTACATGGGTGATATCGAAGGCCACTCGCTTGCAACGAACCTGAGTGTCCCGCTGTCGTTCGCGAATCACTTCCCCGGTTACCACATAGTAACCTATGAGCAGCTGCCCGCCGATCACTTGCAAGTGGAGTTCGGATTCGACGTGAACGCTGCGAAGTTGATGCGTCTTCGCCCACCATCGCAGTTCAAAGGCCAGAAGCCGGATCTGTCACTTCAGCAACTAACTTACGCGTACTATCTCACCTACGGAATGCACAGGGATCTCACCTGGACAAGGGACGGGTTCAGCTCACGAGCTTTCTATGCCAGCTCCCATTTTATTTTGCCCACGGGAACCTACCTTCGAGCTCGGGCAAACAGAGACAGCCCCACTCAGGAGCCAGATGCGGTAGGACTTCAAGCACGAATACACAGGGTAGTCGTCGCCGAGCAATGGAAGCAAAGTAAGCCCTACGGGTGGATGCCGCGCCCGCTGGCAAGGCTGCTTCTCTTACTTTCGGCGAAGTCAAAAGCGATGCCTCCTAGTTCTACGACGCAGGAGTATTATGCGAAGTCGCTGATGGTGACCTTAAAGAAGCTTGAAGTGATGATTGCAGCAATCGACCCACACGCAGCCGTTTTTCAGCCCTTGTGGCCTGCGGATCCAGCAACTGGCATTGCGGGCGCTCTGCCGAACATGAACCTGGACACCGGTACTGCCGAGACTCCCGGAACATACGATCTAAGTGATAGGATTCACCAGAAGTGGCTAGCAGATTTGGCCGAAACACAGAAGAGTTTTCCCGCTTGGCCGGTGCCTCCTTCCGCTCAAACGACTTTGAAGAACTATTTCACTCTAAGGTCTTCTAATTGGAACGCAAATGAAGTTACAGAAGAGCTTGCACTCATCAAGTTGCTGCCTGCATTGTCGAATACCACGCCCTGTCCAAATTCAGATCCCATATATAAGCAGGCTTTCGGTTGGCATATGGTTGACCCCGCGTCATACTCACGTCCAAAAGAGCTGCGTCAGCCTATTTGCCCCTACCACCCTTGATCAAAGGCACGTTCGCCTACGAAAGGCGAGGCACTGCAACATCAGCGGTGGGTGCGGCGGAATTAGGTAATGATGTTGCGATGGATGCCCGACTGTTTGTTGAGCTATACCTCAACGATACGTAACAGCTTCCTCGAAATCCCGTATCGTGTGATCTTCAGAGCTATGTGGCGGGCTTTCTCCAGCGCTAATTGACGCCTATGACAAGGTTACTCCGAGCGGCGTTGACCACGTCGTCTGTAATGACCTTGAGCTCATTTACTTGGAGAACGCGCTCGATCTGCAGGAACAGTCTTCGCAAAAGGCGGAAGTTTCCTCCTGTGATCCTGGCGATGCTCGCGATGGCCTGAGCGTCTGTGAAGTCGGCTCCATCGAGCTGCAGACCGAGCCGTTGCCAGTGCCGTGTGAGCACAAACGACAGTTCGTCTCCAAGCAGTGGCCGGTAGTGGTGGGCGAAGCCTACCCTACTGAAGAGTTGCGGGTAGCGAGACATACGCTTTTCTATGCCTGGCATGCCGATCAGGATCAAGCCAATATCGTTACGGTCGAAGAGGTCACGCAGATAGTCCAGGGCGATCGTGTTGAGGCGTTCCGCCTCGTCGAGGATGACCAACTCCACGTACTCCCAGGGCAGAGCGCGCATCGTCTTGCCCGTATGCTGATCGATGCAGACATTGATGCGGCCTACCAGCTCGTCGAGCTGATGCCGAAGCGTACCGAAATTAGCTCCAACATCCGGTGTATAGAAGAGGACGCGTGACTTCGCGAGCGTTGCGTAGACCTTCTTGTCCGTTTCTTCGCGAGGTCCCCAGCGGGTAAGGAGCGGCTCCACGGTCTGCCAGTGAGCGTACCGTCTAGCCGACTGAGTTTTGCCCACGCCTGCCGGGCCGTAACAGAGACCAATGTAGCGATCTTTGCGAACGGCGTTTGCAAATTCCAAGAACCGTCGGTGCTCTTTGGTGACGATGAAGGGCTCCGCACGGCGGGGCACTTTAGTTGTTCTCATAGGTCCTCCCGGTAGGTGCGCAATTTCGCCTTTTTGGGTTCGGTGGCGGCGGGCCGTGAGACAGGTATTACTGCCGCTTCGGTTTGCGGGACGAGGAACTCTGCGACCGGCGTAACACGTTCCCTGATCTGCCCACGAAGCGTGCGGCGATGCGCTGAGCGCGCCGCCTCGATGTCTTTCAACGTGATGACCTGACCACAGTGCTCGGGACTGACAGCGCGGCAGAGGAAGCGGTTCCGGTGAAACACGCGGATTTCGGCAACATCGCGTGGATCGTATCGGATCGTGACGGCCTCTTTGACGTACGCCGCCAGGGTAGGGTCCATGTACCGGATTCCTTGAAAGTGGATGCCGTCCCGATGCACAGTGCGGGCTTTCGCGACTGAGATCAGCAGCAAGTCCAGAGCTTCAAGGCTGTTCGGCATGCGAGGCAGCCAGCCGTCGCCAGCCCAGGCGACTTGCGGCGCAAGCCGGATCTCGCGATGCGTCCGGGAATTGTAATTACCGATAAGGAAGATTCCGAGGGTGCGATCCAGTTCTGCCAGGGACAGCCTGGGTTCAGTTGCCGGCTTGCCGTGCATGAGGTAGCCGGGTAACTCTGGCAGCAGTTCAGTGTTGAGGGTTCCAAACAGACGCTCGATCTTTCCACGTCCTTGAGGACGGGCGATTGTTGAGTAGACCAATTCGAAATGCAGGTCCACAGCGACCTGCTCAAGGGGCTTGCTTGTAAAGTCGCTACCGTGGTCGACGTAGAGCGCGTCCGGAATACCGCACACAGCCCAGGACGGCTCAGCCTTTCTCCAGATCGCTTGGCGGAGCGCAAGCGATGTCTGAAAAGCCGATGGAGCATCTACGAAGACCGAGTATCCGGCCAGAGCACGAGAGTGGTCGTCAATGACCGTGGTCAGCCAAGGTCTTACCGGTTTGCCGCTTGCGTCTCTAATGAGCAGGTCAAGCTGCGTGTGATCAGCTTGCCAGACGGCGTTTGGACGAACGGCACGATGGCGATGCACCAGTTCATACTTGTCGCGGAAGCGGGCAGGACCTTCATGAGCTAGCGTCGTCAAGGCCGGATTGACCCGAGAGATGATGGCGTACACGGTGCTGTACGAAGGAGTAGGCCATTCCCGCTCTTTGCAAAGTGTGAGAACACGCCGATAGACAGCTGCTGCAGAGGGTCGCGGTTTCTTGAGGAACAGTCCTTCGATCAACCCCACCGCTTCTATCGGCAGCTTACGGCGTCCGCGGTCCCCACGGGTCCGCCGCACGAGGCCTGTCAAACCATCGGCGCGATATTGGGCTAGCCACCGCTCAACAGTTCGCAAACCGACGCCCGCTGCCTGCGCCGCTCTCGGAAGTGGAACACCCCGCTCTGTGTGGAAGCGGAGTACGCGGAAGCGAGTCATCGCTTGCTCACGCTGGGCGTCGGTGAGTTCGGCTAAAGTAGGCGATTTATCTTCCAAGCGCATCGCGACACCCTTGGACTACACTCGGAAACGTGTCCGTAAGACGATCCCTCAACGGACGTTGTGCGGAGGATCACCGGATCGCGGAAATACAGCAAAGCTTGTCTCATTAACCTGGTACGGTGATATTCTCACGCGAGGCCCCCCAAACGTGCCACTTTCTATGCCCAAGACCCTGATCGGCTACGCGCGATGCTCCACAGACAAACAGGATCTCTCTGCACAGCGGGAAGCACTCACTGAACTGGGCGTCGCTGCGGAACGGATTTATGTCGATCACGGACTGACCGGAACGAACCGGGCCCGACCAGGGCTGAACCAGGCACTCGCCGCTGTCCGCAAAGGCGACACGCTGGTCGTCCCGAAGCTGGATCGGCTCGCCCGCTCCGTTCCAGACGCACGTTCAATTGCAGATGAGTTGGCAGAACGGGGCGTGACCTTAGCGCTGGGCCAAAGCCGCTACGACCCGGCCGACCCCATGGGCAAGATGTTCTTCAACATCTTGGCTACGTTCGCGGAGTTCGAAGCTGACTTAATTCGGCTCCGCACCCGGGAAGGCATGAAGATCGCTCGCGCAAAAGGCAGACTCCGGGGCAAACAGCCCAAGCTGTCAGACAAGCAGCAGAAGGAGCTGGGGCGCATGCATGGAACAGGCCAATATACAATTAGCGATCTGGCGGAGTTGTTCTCCATCTCCCGTCCGACCGTCTACCGCACATTGTTGCGGAACATCGGCTGAACGCAGCAGAAGATCACTGTTGGTCAACATCAGATCAGCTGGTCATCAGTTGTAGAAGCAGGAGGGTCTTCGACCCTCAGGAGTCGCGATCCCAGCAAAAGCGTCCAAATAGGCAAGGTGACAACACCGAGAAGCGAGCCGATAGCGAGAACGAGATGCAGTATGCGATTGATCTCGGTCTGCTGAAGCGTTTCGTCATCCACGGGGACGGCAGGTACCCTCAACATGTTTGGGTAAACAAAGACTGCTAGTCCTGGAAAAACGGTTCCGACTAACACCAAGCCCAGTCCAACCACGATTCCAAAATACCTTAGCCAGCGTGGAAGCAATCTGGATAAGCGCACATTTACAACGATGAGCCAGGCACCAAACACCCCTTGGGGAAGCATGTAAAACATGTCGTTTACGATCTTGCCGACTGAAAGCAACAAGAGAACAGCAACAAGAGAGATCGCAGCAATACCCCAAGTGATCGTGCCCCTACTAAGGCTGGGAGCATTTTGAAGCGACAGTGTTTGTAATCCAAATGCAAGAGGTATCCACAAGATGAACTGAAGAACGACTCCAACATCGTGAGCTCTGAACAGGAGATAGACTCGACCTGAAGGAATCCAGGTCGTCCGACTCGTCACGGCAGCCATGAGTAAGGCGAAGGCAATGAGACCGACGACCCCACTCGCAATTGCCAGCCATCCTCTCGTTCGCCATGGAAACGCCACACCAGTGAAAGCTGTTTTGCTCATGCACTACCATATCCTTCATTGTTTCTGATTGACTGTTCTTCCACTTCTGGCATCTAGACGCGAATCGAGTAAGTCGATACATCCGTAGGGCACGGTAGCGCCGAAGCCACATCAGCGCTTGAGGGAAACCTCCATGCGCCACGCGGCTTGAGCACCTCCTGCAACGTGGCGATACGGTGCACCCTACTTCAGGCTTCTTCAGCTAAGCGATACTGCCGGTTCGCGGAGTTTGCCAATGTCGTCCGCAAAGAGCGCTACATCGGTCTCTGCTATGGCTAACTGACGCCGATTACGAGTGTACTGCGGGCTGCGTTGACCACGTCGTCGGTGATGACGGTCAGTTCGTTGACTTGGAGAACGCGCTCGATTGCAGGAATAGCCTGCGTAGAAGGCGAAAGTTTCCTCCTGTAATCCTTGCAATGCTCGCGACCGCCTGTGTGTCCGTGAAGTCTGCCCCATCAAGCTGCAGGCGGAGCTTTTGCCAATGTTTGGAAGGCCCTTAGCCCGGTTCGCTTGAGTGCTCGGGGAGTGCTCTGGCGATGTAGCGTAAACCGAGGACATACTCGGCTGAATCGCAAATTAGCAATTTTTATCGTGACCGTAGTTGGTTTGATGAGCCAATCCCGGTTTATACGCTTGACGTTTGACGGGATATGTACGGCCCCCGATTGGAATAAATCTAGAGCTTTTTCTTATTCGCACAGTTCTCAGGACGCGGTTTCATTCGCCGCTATACTACCGTGAAGTCAACTCTGCAGAAACAAGGCGGTTCCATGGCGTCCATTTCACGAGTGTTCACAGCAGCTGTTCTCAGTTTCGCATTGGTTCCTATCTCCCACGCACAAGTGCCTGCCGATGATGCGGCCCTTCAGAAGGGACTACAAGTCATTGCAGATGACTTCATGCTTGCGTGGCAAAAGCAGGACAAGACAGCCCTGTCGTCATTTCTTGCGCCAGAGTTCATCTTTGCAGGTCCCGGTGGCTACCGCTCGCGGGCCGTTACGCTCAACGGCTTGGGACACTGCGAACTGGGCACGTACACTCTGAAAGACTTTGAAATGCGTCGCACCTCGGCAGAGTCTGCGGTACTTCTTTATAAGATTCACCGCGACCTCACGTGCGGCGGAGAAAAAGAACTCGCGAACACGATCAATGCCGATGCCTTCCTCCGTCGCGATGGGAAGTGGCTCATGGTGATGACTACAGAGATTGTTGTGGACAAGCCATAGCCAGAAAAGTGCCGCTTCACCCGTCAGGATCTGTCATACAAGGACCTGAGCGCGGCGGTAGGTATAGAGACATGAAGCGCCTACCGGGCTGAAACAGCAGCGGCGCTCTACTTCTACGGCGCTGCGATATACGTGGCTTGCCGCGCGATCAGCATCCAGGCCCTTTCCTGGTTGCGCTGCCAGACATCGGTGTAGCGCCGAATCTTCGGCTTGCCCGCATCCGGACCAACGGCTTCCGTCAACTCCTCATGCCCCATCAGGATCACCACACCCCCAAATACGGAGCTCGATTCAATTATGTCCTTGAAGGCGCTGTACTTTATGTTGCCCTGCCCCAAAAGCTTCAGGACGGTGGTCCGATCCATGATCGTATTACCCGGACTGTTGACCTTCATCTGAGGAGACCAGATTTTTTCAAGTGCTGCTGGATCCTTTGCGCGCATGGCGGGGCCGATCCCTGCTCGGACGGCCATGACCTCCCGGACTGGATCGCTCTGTGCTGTAAGAGGCAGCGAAGTCGTGGCAAGAATTACAAAAGCTATCAACATTCGCATGGCATCACTCCGTTAGATGACGCTACCTTCCCATCTCCCGCACTCTGCAACAACGGTATCTTACTGATCCATATTATCTTTGGGTGTAAAGAGACTTATAGCAGTAGCCGGAGCGGAGCTCACAATTGTTGAGAACAGGCCCAGTCACTCGTTGAGGCGAGATCCGAGTTCGACTCGTACCGCAACTCAGCGGAGTCCCAGGACACCCGTGGGCCGCCAAATAGCGCTGAAGAACAACCGCCACCAATCATTGAAGGTCACACCCGTATCGGAAAGGTGAGAATCTCCTTTATGATACGACGAATGGCGCGGGTCAAAGAGCTTACTGTTACAAAAAGGAGCGTGAATCGGACGAAGCCGACGAAGGCTCCGAAACCTGCTCGATCCGCGCAGCCGACCAAAGCCTTGAAATCGGTTCGGCCCGCCAAGGGGCAGTGCGTGGGGTACATCCGCGTAAGCACACTCGATCAACGCGAGGATCGGCAGCTCGAAGGCGTGAGGGTGGACCGCCGTTTCGTGGATCACGTTTCAGGAAAAGACGTAAAGCGTCCTCAGCTGACGGCGATGCTTTCGTTCGTCCGTGAGGGAGACACAGTGGTGTGTCACTCGATGGATCGACTCGGCCGCAACCTGGACGATCTTCGCAAGCTGGTGTTTGGCCTGACCGAGCGCGGCATACGCGTCGAGTTCCGGAAGGAAAATCTCATCTTTACCGGCGAGGACTCGCCGATGGCGAATCTGCTTCTGAGCGTGATGGGAGCCATTGCAGAGTTCGAGAGGCAGTTGATCCGTGAACGCCAGCGAGAGGGAATTGAGCTGGCGAAGAAACGGGGTGTGTACAAGGGCAGGCCGAGAACGTTGGGTGCGGAGATAGTCGCCTCGCTCGTGCAGAGGTTGGAGCTCGGAGAAAAACCCTCAACACTTGCGCGAGAGTTTGGGATTTCACGGATGACTCTGCACCGCTACCGAACGAAGGTGAGCGGCGAAGAAGCCAAGATCGAAGAAAAAAAACGGAGGTGATCAGTGAAAATCTGGCGCTATATGGACCTAGCTAAATTCACCCACATGCTTGCGACCCAATCACTGTACTTCGCCTGCACGACCCAGATGACAGACCCCTATGAAGGCTGGTTGCCGCGCAGCCATATCGCAGCGATGGATGGGATAAACGCTTCCTATATCAATCAGTTGAGAAATACCTGCGACACGATACTGGCTCAACCGAATTTTCGAGGTGATCCGGCTACACTCGACGCCATCGTTGAAGATGCTCGGCAAAAGCTGGATTTCACGAAGGTCAATCAGGAAGTGAACCGAAAGTTTGGCCTGAATTGCTGGCATATAAACGAGAGCGAGTCGGAAGCCATGTGGCGGCTCTACGCAACTACGGGCAGTGGAATTGCTATCGAGTCCACTAAAGATAGGCTGAGAGGCTTGTTGACCGCAGACGGCATCATTGTGGATCGGGTTCGGTACATGGATTTTGAAAAAGACGAGATCGAGAAAGGCCATCGCCATTACGGTCTTTTCATCAAGCGAAATTCATTCGCTCACGAGCAGGAATTGCGGGCAACAATCCTGTTGCCAACACCGGGCATCGGGACATCGGTTCCCTGCGATATGAACGCTCTGATCGTGAACATTCACATTGCTCCCCAGGCTCCCCTTTTTTATACCGACACCGTTAAATACATCGTCGACCGTGCGGGCCTGGGCATCACAGCTCCTGTCATCCGATCCACACTTTTAGATGATCCCTCAATATAATCGGGGCGACGCGTAGAGATGGGTTGAATTATGAGCGGTGCGAATTCGAGAGCTGACCGTCTTCGTGAGATTGGCAAAGCGGTTCATCAGGCAGCGACGGCAGACGTAGGGGCCACGCTCAATAGCGGTGTTGCCGAGTTCATCAAATTCCCTTTTTCCTGCTCTCCCGGAAAGCTCATAGATTCCGCTGGCAGCGTCTCAGATCACTTTGCTTGCGTGGTTCATGCAGCAAGAAGCGGGGTTGCTACCGGTGAAAACATACCGGCAGATAACGCTTGCGCGGTCATCGATCTGATTGAAGACCTGGATTTGAACGAGCTGCGATCCGCACATGCCCGTTGCCTTGCGGTGAAGCGGCTTCAGAGAGCCGAGCTGCCAAAAGACGACAAGACGCCTATTGCTCAGATGACAATGACCGTTATCTATGCTCGCCGCGCGGGCGTGTCTATCGACGTTCTTGCTGATGAATTCCGGTGTTTGAACGAGGGTCTAGAGCATTCGGATTGGATCGAGATGGTGGCCGTATCGGCTATTGCGGTCATTTCGTATGCCTGCCAATTCGCGGGACGGTCAGAGTTGGGCGGCATGTTTTCGCCTGCCAAAGGCGCAAAAGACAGTTACTCACCGGCCTGTTACACCATTCCGACGATGATGCCCAGCAAGGATGGAACATTCAACAAGATCATCTCGTTCATCTCGGCCTATACCGTTTTCTACTATCCCGGTGTGCGGGTCGACGGATGGCAAGAGCTGATGAACGGTGTTTGTCAGACGGCGATCACCCTTCCTGGTTATCAGTACAACATCAGCGGCGATATTCGACCTGTCCCTCCTGAACACTACGTGGGGCGGTTGATGTTGCCCCGGCCATACCTGGTGGAATCAGCAAAACCCA
Source organism: Granulicella aggregans (assembly GCF_014203275.1). Taxonomy (GTDB): domain Bacteria; phylum Acidobacteriota; class Terriglobia; order Terriglobales; family Acidobacteriaceae; genus Edaphobacter. The sequence goes on along the minus strand of NZ_JACHIP010000001.1, from coordinate 129,017 downwards.
AGGAGCTGCTTGCCACGCTCAATTACCTACCGTGGCAGGATGGCGGCGTTATTCTCCTCAAAGGAAAACTGCCCCTCGAAGGGCTGATGATCTTCCTTGGCAAAGACGCCTTGAAAAAAGGCGGAACGATCCGAAGCGGCCCACAGTCGCAGGAGTCCTATGTTTTGCCAATCACGCCTGCCGATTTTGCTTTGATGATGACGCGGCTACGCAACCAATCCAACATGATCGTTCGGCGGGAAGAGTCTAAATTCGTCATGGAAAAGATGGCTGACGAAGGCACCAGAACACCATTCATGGCGCGTATTTTCATGGGCCTCTTGCAGCTACGGGATACTGCATTCCGCGATCTCAAAGAGCGCCAGCAGTTCGACGCGCTTCTTGATCAGGCACTCACCCCGCTCATGGCCGCGCGTACGGCAGCTAAAGAGATTGAAGAATCGTGGCGAAGCCACTCTGAAGCTGTAGCGTCAGGAGCGGCGGTTAAGGTCAAAGACGGGACCGTTGAAGTGGTAGGGGATTTCTATCGAGGTTTTCGCCGCGAAGTGAACGCGTTTCTTTATGACGCCGCCAAAGCCTTGAAGGAGGGAGGCCAGAAAGTCGGCACCAGTGCCGGTAAAGATATCGGATTCATGTTTCAGAAAGAGAATCCCTATCAAAAAGGCCTTGCAGCCATGCGCGCTACCGATCCAGTGCTTGCGGCTTACATGGAGGCGACCCGCAATCATTGGTCACAGCGTTTGATAAAGGCCCGCAACGATCTAGACCACAATGGCTGGACATTGCCGCGTGTTGGTTACGAACCTTTGGACGGCCAGCGCGTGGTGGCCCATCAACCCCTGATCGATGGGCAGCCAACGATTGAATTCGTTACCCATATGCTTGATCGTGTCAGTTGTTTTGTCGAAGAATTCTTCGCCTACTGCTTCCGAACCCGCTTCCCCAAAGAGATAGACCTTACGGAAATTGCACTCTCAGAGCGGCCCGCCCAGGCGCCGGAACGGTTTAGGATCACGCTCAAAACTGGTGGTTTGCCTTCCTGGGAACTAGTCTACCCAACTCGAAAATTTGAAGATCTCTAGGCCTATCAATGCGATTCATCGGTTGGCAGAGATGTTTATCTGTGGTCCTCCAGGCTTTTTGGTCTGACGATCCTGTCGATTGTCGAGATGGACACCCCGAACGACTTCGCAAGATCGACCTTGGTTCCTTCCGGCCCGCCCACAAAGCTTTGATCTGGCGAATTTGCGGCGGCGACAGCTTGTGCTTACTTTGCTCTCAGTCTGTTGATCTCGTTGCCATTGCGCGTTCTGGCCGTATGTTGCGGGCGGGACAAGTAGCAGAGTAGCGATGGCGATAGAACTGGGCCGGAAGAGCGGTACATGCAACCTCTCTTTCATGTTTGACGATGCGATGGTTAGAAGCCAATGCCGAAATCGTGCTGCTGTCGGACAGGCTGTGCAAGTTCAGGCGCCGCAATTTCTTTCGAAGCAGAGAAAGCGTGCTGCGGCTGGTTGGTGTACAAAGCGAGATCCGTTTTCGGAGAAACGCACTGGAAAGTCTGTTGCGAAAGGCCATCGCCTGTTGCGATCACGCGTTCCGCGCGGAGGTTCTTCAGGCCATCGACGGCGTAGCCGTAGTCGATGTTCCGGGACTTCTCTGAAGAAACCTCTGCGGTCTTGCCGGAATCGAGCTTCACTGTCATGGAGTGGTCCTGACCGATGCGGGTTACGGTGCCGAGGTCACCGGATTGGATGCCGATCTCCTTGTCATAGCTGGTAAAGCGAATGCGCTCACCTTGTGCGATTTCGCGGGTTTCCTCTTGGTAAGTCCGGCTCTCGCGTGTTTGCGTGCGGAGCTGCGCCGGGTTGTAGGAGACTTCTTCACGCGTGGCGTCGAGTTGAACCGAAAGGACGTTGCCGCGCGGCTTCGTGGATACGACCGTGGCCTCACTGTCGTGGGGAATGCCATGAAGGCTGGGGCTGCCGGTCTTGTAGTGGATCTTGTCTCCGGGTTCGTAGCTCTCCACGCGCATTTTGCTGCCGGTGTCTTTCTCCACTAGAACCGGGACAGCCTGCGCGTCCCGGCCGAGTTTGCCCTCCGCGTAGAGGTCGGCACGGATGAGCTGCGTCAGCTCGTCGCGTTCCGTGCGATCGGGAGCGACGATCACGCTACGCTCTGGACGGCTGACGTACTCGCTGGCAACGGCGGCGAGCCGTGAGTGGGCATTGTTGTACTCGTGGACCTGGACGACCTTTGGAGCTTTGGGGGGCTGTACGACTTCGGCCTTTTCAACCTTGGTTGTGAAGTCGAGCGCGGCCGTCTTGGTTACATCCGTAGCGAGCCGCGCACCCAACGTTTCAGCGTCGTTCGTGTAAATCCTCGCGTCCTGGGAGGCGCGTGAGATGGCGACATAAGCGAGGCGGTTGTTGATGAGGCTGCGCGAAGAATCGGTGTCGATGTTGGCTATCACGCGGTCTGCCGTGAGTCCCTGGGAGCTGTGCGAGGTGACGGCGTAGCCGTGGTCGAACTGCCGGAACTCTGCAGGGTTGAAGCTGACAGAACGCTTCTCCTTCCCATCATGACTGGGAATTCGATCGGGCGACCGGCGCGGAGATCGACGAACTGCTGGACTGGGGACCACCTCCACGAATGACCGGGAGCTATCTCGATCCATTGCAGACGGAGTCATCGTCTTCGAAAGACAAACGTATAGATAATTGATGCTCAGATCAGAACTCAAGGCCGGTATTGACTATGCTTTTCGCGAGAAGCGGGTTTTGGGATGCCCTCTTGCCCGAATTAAGCTGATTGCCCATGTCAGGGGCAATCGGTGGAAGGCTAAATGGATCGACACTCATCCAGGTCTCGTCGATTACGTCACAACCGCCCAGATCATTGCGCCATGGAGTGAACAGAAGGGCTTCCTCCGAGAAGAAAAGGAGCTCGCAGAGCTACGCGAATACAACTTAGAACACGGATACGATGGCAATTTTCCTATATGCGAGGCCCTTCAACAGGTGTTCGAAAGCGTGCAGGATGAGCTCAGCTACGATCACGGGGTTCTTCGGACGACCTTAGCCCCTCTCAATCGTCTCCGCACACGCAGCGGCCTCTCAGAGTACGCGCTTCGGTCTCCCGCGTTCCAAAGTCGTGATGGCTCTCTGCGACTCCCGCAGGATCAGGCGGAAGAACTCGCGCGCAGCTTCTGCCGGACCGAACCTGCCCCAGTCTTGATCAGTATTGAGACCACAGAGCGCAACTGGTCAGTAGATGTTGCTCGCCCTGGAAATGAGTATCTGGTGCCATTACTCAACCAATACCGTGCTTCGTGGGCGATCATCCGTCAGTGGTGCGGTTCTGATGCGGCGGTGGCGGAGCGAGACAAGAGGATCGAACTTCTTGAGCGGCTCGTATGGGATGCTATCTACTCGCTGCAAAAGGCTGGATCGGAGAGCGAAGCTGCAAGGCTGAGGCGCGCAATCGACCGCCGTTGACCCTTTATGGCCGGGTCGCTCCAGCAGAGCCCATCATCCAATCCTGGGATCCAGCTTCTCGATTGCGGCCTGGTTGTGCTCGGGTGCGAGGTGCGCGTATCGAACAGTCATCGAAATTGTCTTGTGACCCGCGAGTTCCTGAGCAGTTCTCAGATCGACTCCTGCCATGATCAGTCGGCTGATGAATGTGTGTCGCAATGCATGCCAAGTAAGCCTCGATACCTTGGAATCCTCGACCACCCGATCGAACCAAGCACGCGAGTCGTTCAGATCTCGACCGTACTTCGATTGAAAGATCCGTCCCTCATGTGGGCGATCTGCGTGCAGTTCTTCAAACGCCTTCACGCAAGTTTTGTTCATCGGGATCTCACGGCTGCTCCCGTTCTTCGTCTCATCGAGCAGGATGCGCTTGCGCCGGAAGGAGATCTGGTTCCACTCTAAACTGTACTGCTCGCTCTTTCGCATTCCCGTGTTCAGGGCAATATCGAACTCGGGCATATGCCGAGGGCAGCGGATGCTGATGGCTTCCCGGATCTTCGCTTCCTCCTCGGCAGACAGGAAGCGTAGTCGCGCATTCTTCTCTGGCCGCTGCTCTACGAGGCGAGCCGGATTGCCTGAGACCTTGCCATCAGCGAATGCGATCTTGAACGTCTTCCCGAAGACATTCTTGTAGCGGTTCTTCGTCGCCGGGGACCAATCGTGCTTCTTCAGCCAATCGTCGATCTCCGATGGCTTGATCTCATCAGCAACTCGATTTCCGAAGTCTTTCAGGATGATGTTCATCCGAATGCGGAAGTTCTTGACGTCCTTGCGACCGTGTTCGATGTACCACTCAAGAGCATGCTTGCCGATCACCTCAAACTTCACGCCCTTATTTTTCATGTTCGCAGGCATCTTCGCGCCGCGTAAAGCGTCGGCGCGCCGGACCCGGTAGAGGTCGACGGCGTCGCCTTGCCTGCCGACCTTTTCCCGGTGCTCGCGACCATCGACGATGTAGCGAACCCACCAGATACCAGAGCCAGGCACTTTCTCGAATACGCCGCGCTCTTTACGAACCACCCTTCGTCTTGGCATCGATCTATCCTCCTCAAATCGACGATAGCAAAACAGGTACAAACCGGCACCAAAACCGGCACCAGCGCTTTTTGAGCATGAAAAAACCTCTCGGACTGAGAGGCTTTGGTCTTCGCAACCTATTCATTTCGTGGATGTTATCTTGGTGCCGGGAGGGGGGGTCGAACCCCCACGAGGTTGCCCTCGGCGGATTTTGAGTCCGCTGCGTCTGCCTGTTCCGCCATCCCGGCTCGGTCCGACGGGAACGACTCCAGCATCTTCAATCTGAACTGGGCCTGGCCGGTGCAGATTGGCTCGCGTCGGTCGAAAGTCGCGTCCGTAGATGCCAGTATCGCATAGACCAAGACCGATTCGCGACCCTCACGGTCGATGCGGTATACCTGTTAGCGAGCGAGGTGAACCATGCAGTGCAAGCACCTGGGGCAGATGCGGGACGTTAGTGCGAACACAAAGGGATGTGAGGAGTGCTTGAAGATCGGCCAGGAATGGGTCCATCTACGCCTGTGCATGGAGTGCGGGCATGTGGGGTGTTGCGACTCGTCGATAGGGAAGCACGCGACGAAACACTTCCATGGCACCAAGCACGCGATCATGAGGAGCATCGAGCCGGGCGAGACCTGGGGTTGGTGTTTCATAGACGGAGTGATGCTAGACATGCAGTGACCCGCAAGTTTGCGGTTCTACGAATTCAAATACGCAGCATCGCGAGCACGTTATTTTTTGCGGTCTCCGACGAGTTTTGAAAGACCGAGCGCGAGGGTGAGCCCGCCAATCGGCAGGCATCCCATAGCAAGCATGAGGGCTAGCCACCCCAGGTTGGTGTGAGGGCCTTGTCGGCGGGTGATGCCGCCGAAGGCGACGAAGATGAGCAGCGCCGAGATCGCTCCGGTAAAGAAGAGTGCGGAGCCGGTGCGTAGAAGAGCGCGGGTGTCGTGCTGCATGGCCATTACCGCAACGCCGATTGCATGATGTAGACGATCACGCCGGTGATCGAGACATAGAGCCAGATCGGGAAGGTGTAGCGGGCGAGTTTGCGGTGGGCGGGGAAGCGGCCGGTAAGCGAGAGGAAGAAGGTAATCAGGATCAGTGGCAGCGCGATGATGGAAAGGATGATGTGTGAGGTGAGGAGCTTCCAGTAGAAAGGCCACCAGGGGCTCAGGCGATTGAAGAGGGTTTCACCGTGAAGCGTGAAGTTGGTCAGGTATGAGACTAGAAAGATCGCAGAAAAGAAGAATGCGGAGAACATGGCTGCACGATGCGAGGCGAGCCTGCGGGAGCGGATGAAGATGTAGCCCACGATAAGAGCGACTGTAGCGCAGGCGTTCAAAACGGCGTTCAGGAAGGGAAGCGAACGCAGATGGGTGCCAGTGACATCCGACGGGGCGTGGAAGTAGACCAGGTAGCAGATGAGCGCGCTGGCTAGGGCGCTGGCGACGATGATCGCCGCGATGATGGTGGGGGGAGTGCGGAGAGTATTTGGCTTGGGCAGCGTGGCTTGCATTAGAAGAGCAGTCGTCCTTTGGCGTCGAGGGTCATTGCGGCAAGCAGCAGGGGTAGAAAGATGACCGAGTAGCGAAGCAGTTCGCGTGCGTAGATGCGGGACTCAGTGGAAACGGGGTCGCGCATGATGCGGGCGAAACGGAGGGTGTACCAGAGATAGCCGATGGAGAGGACCGCCGCCGCTGCACCGTAAAAGTACCCAGTCGTGTGAAGGGCGACCGGCCAGAGACTCACTGGAATCATGAGGACTGCATAGAAGAGCGCCTGGACGACGGCCATCTGCGCTGCGAACTTTGCGGGCTCCTGCGTCGCGGTGAGCTTGATGCCTGCTGCGGCGTAGTCTTCGCGGTACATCCAGCCGATGGCCATGAAGTGGGGGAATTGCCAGACGAAGAGGATGGCGAAGAGCGCTACGCCGGGCCATTCAATAAGGCCGCGAGCGGCAGTCCAGCCGATGAGTGGGGGCAGAGCTCCTGGGAATGCACCGATGAAAGTGTTAAGGGTGGTGAAGCGCTTGAGCGGGGTGTAGATGGCAACGTAGCCAACCGCGGTAAGAAGTGTCAGTGTACCGGTGATGGGATTTGTAACCTCGGCCAGATAGAGGGTGCCGAGGAAGACGGCGAGAAAGCCGAGGACAAGACCGTGGGCCAGGCCGATGCGACCGGCAGCCATGGGGCGGTTGGCGGTGCGGCGCATCAGGGTGTCGGTACGGCGTTCGAGCGCCTGGTTGAGGATGCTGCTGCCGAAGGTGACTACCGCGATGCCGGCGAGTGCTTGGAGCGCTCCGGGGTGGAAGGGGCTGATGCCGGAGCGAAGGCTGCCGAGATAGAAGCCGCCAGCGGCCGTGATCACGACCATGAAGGAGACGCGGGGCTTGAGCAGCGTGGCGTAATCGGCGAGCAGAGAGACCTTTCTCTGTTCTGCAAGCTGCTGAATCAAGGGCGTGCCCTCGCGTTCGCGGTCGGCAAGATCGCGTTCGGGCCGGGTTGTCACGGAAGCTGCCACTCCTTCAAGAATAGCGCGTTCTGTTTCGGCGCAGGTCCCGTGCCTTGCCTTTGTGATCGCGCTATTCGGTAATCGACTTAGTGGCGGGTCTCCGTGCTGGCAGGCGCTAAGGCGGAGAGATCGCCTTCGCCGAGCTTGCGGTGGAAGAAGTCGAAGACGAGTCCGTAGAGCGAGTAGGCGAGTTCGGGATCGTAGCGGATGCCTTCATCACGCATGAAGGCGTGTGCGCCATTGACCTCGTGCCAGCTCATGCGGGTGCCGAGTTCGTTGAGACGGGCGAGGACCTTCATGCGGCCTTCCAGGGAGATGTGCGGGTCCTGGCGTCCCCAGATCATCAGTAGTTCGCCCTGGATGTCTTTGGCGCGCTCAAGCGAGTCGTCGTTCATGCCAGCACCGAGCGAACCTTTGTGGATGTCGGTCGCATAGAAGCATGCCGTGGCAAGGACGTCGGGGTTCATCCCGGCGCGGAATGCGAGATGGCCGCCGATGCAGATGCCCATGGAGCCGAGTTTGCCAGTGCAATCTGGGCGGGAGGCCAGGTGGTCAAGCACGGCACGGGCGTCGGTATCGTAGCTGACGAGCTTCTTGGTGGTCTTCAGTTCGTTGCCGCGGTCGGAGCCGGCCTGGTCGTAGGCGAAGACGGTGCCGGGGGCTTCAAACTCGTGGTAGATCTCCGGCATAGCGACAATGTAGCCGTGGCCGGCCAACATGGCGGCTGTGCGACGGATGGGCGCGGTGATCTGGAAGATCTCTGAATAGAAGATGATGCCGGGATAGCGACCGGGCGCTGCGGGGCGGACGATGTGCGTGCGCATGGGGCCGTCGGGGGTATCGAGGGTGACGTACTCGTCGTTGACGATGATCATTTTTAGGGCCTCTCTTTCGCAGAGCGATTGTATATGGCGGAGATTGCGGACTATCCCTTGGGGAGGAAGCGAGACCTGGGGAAGCCGAAGATGCGAATCTGCAGGCAGCGCGAGGCTTCGAGTGAGTAGGTGAAGGCGCGGCGGATGAGGCTGTATTCGGCGGGCCATGAAGCAGGGTGGGTGCGCCAGTCGAAGGCGAGGTCAAGGTGGGAGTTTGGGAAGGCCTGAAGGATCATGGCGGCACGGCCAAGGTGCGCGGAGGAGCTGATGACCTCTGCGGTGTGCCACTGATGGGACCGCATAATCTCTGACGAGTAGAAGATGTTCTGGATCGTATTTTCGGCCTGTCGCTCTTCCGTGATAGACGCTGCTGGGATACCCTGGCTGACGGCGAAGGCGGCCATCACGTGAGCTTCGACGAACCGGTTGTGGGCCGCGCCGCCGGTCATGATGATGGACGAGGCAACGCCGTCCTTGTACTCGCGAACGGCTTCGAGGACACGCTCTCGTTCGTCCGGCGAAGGCGTGCCGTCAGGGTTGGCGGGGTAGCCCAGGACGATGAGGGTGTCGAAGTGGGTGGCGGAGGTGTTGTGACTGGGGATGGTGGCGCGATTGATGGCCACAGCGGCACTCGCGAGGAGCACCAAGGCAAAAAAGATCCAGACTAGTCTCACAAAGTCAGCTTAGCAGGAGCCTGTGCGGGGTTGATGAAGTGTGCTTTGGCGGCTTCAGCGATATTTGTCGAGCTTGTCGAGCTTCGCCTTGAGGGTCGTCAGCGCTCCCTGCAAGGTGAGGTGTCCAGAGTCTGGATGGCATAGCTGCCGGTCTGGACGTCTTTTTGCGCTCCATTCAGGAGGCTGCGGATCTCCGGCCGCAGCGCGTGACCGCCAGAGCTGATAGTCCCTTCGATACGCTTCCGGAATACCTTGTCGGCGTCGTAGCGGCCAACGTCTTCCTCCCAGGCAGGCTTGACATTGGGCAGCACGGGTGCGGCGGAGGTGCCACCGCCGGGGGCAAGGGCGGCACGGGCCATGATTTTCCTGCCGACGTCTTCAACGGGGGGCCGAACCAGTCCGTTCTTTGAACGGCATCACGGTGATCCGCTTCTGCTTCGGAGCAAGTGATGGGACTACGGAGAGGCACAAGACAGCGGCAACGCAGATTCGAAATCGAAACATCTCCATGATTTCTGAATACGGATGCCGTACACGCAGCTTTCAGAAAACAACCATGTATTTGGGTTATTCCTTGCACCATGGTCTTACCCGAGCGTAACCAGATGCTATGAGTGGCGCAAATCTAGTAAAGCTCCCCGAAATGAAGTTTTTCGAGCTCGGCGGGAGTATCGAGCGATTGAAAGGTGGTGGCTGGACCGAGGTCAAGCGGTGGCTGCCACGAGTGGAGAGCCCAGACCACCTTCTTATCGGGAGTGACCTCGAGTAGCTGCAGGCTCCGTTGAGTTGGGGAGGAACTCCATTCGTTCACCCAGTTGTCGATCACTGTATTCCCGTTCGGCAGGCGCCACGCTTGCTGGAGATTGTCGAACTTACATCCAGGTGCTTCTTGCGGAGTGAAGCTCCACGTTACATCGCCACGATGCGTCACTTCTCGAACTCCGACGCTGTCGGTGATGAGGACGTTGCCGTTCGCGAGAGGCGTGACACCCCAAACGTGCGTTCCGGGAAACGACCATACCTCTTCGCCGGACGAGTTGTATTCCACAACCTTGTCGAGGTCCATGTGAGCGACGAGCAAAGTGCCGGCGGAAGTGAGTCGAGCATGACGGAACTGCGGATGGACGTTGACTGGCAGTTTGGTCTTGAGCGGAATCTCTTTTTCAAAGATGCCAGTTCGTTTGTTGACGATTCGTATAAGTGCCGGTGCTCCGTTCTGGATGAATAGAACACGATCATTACCGATCGGCACGGCGGTATGAATTTCGCTGCCTGCGGGCGCGTCATAGCGCCAGACGACTTTCTTCTCCGGTGTGATCTCTTCGACCGCGAACTGATGAGCGAAGAGGATGTTTCCATTCGAAAGCAGGACAGCGTCGCTGATCTCACCCTTGCCTGCTGGGTCGGAGTAGGACCATACGATTTTGCCGCCTCGGATGATGAAGATCCGGCGCTCATGGGATTCCCCGGCGTAGAGGAAGTCGTGGCGGGAGAGATCGTTGTTACCGGGTGTTGACTGGGCGTAGCTGCTGAGCGACAGAGCTATGCCGTAGACGACGATTAGAGCAGATTTCATATGCTGACTCCAGAGGAACGCGCAGCTAGGTTACTTATGAGAAGAGAAACTCCTTCGTGCGAAGTTCCTTGACGGTGTCTCTAAGCTTCGCCGCCTTTTCAAACTCGAACTTCTTCGCCGCTTCGCGCATGTCGGATTCGAGTTTACTGATGTAGACGTCGAGCTCCTGCTGTGTGGAGAAGTCGGGCATGCCTTCGGCTTCGTCGGTGAGGTCGGCGTAGTCGGCTTTCAGGATTCCGGCCAGGCCCATCTCGAGTGGGCGGATGACAGACATCGGGGTGATGCCGTTTTCTTCGTTGTACGCGACCTGCTTTTCGCGGCGGCGGTCGGTCTCGTTGATGGCGCGCTGCATGGAGTCGGTCATCTTGTCGGCGTAGAGGATGGCACGGCCTTCGAGATGGCGGGCGGCACGGCCGATGGTCTGGATCAGAGAACCTTGGGAACGCAGGAAGCCTTCCTTGTCGGCGTCCAGAATGGCGACGAGGGAGACTTCGGGAAGGTCGAGGCCTTCGCGGAGAAGGTTGATGCCGATGAGGACGTCGTACTCGCCCTTACGCAGGTCGCGAAGAAGTTTGATACGTTCGAGCGTTTCGATCTCGGAGTGCATGTATCGGCAACGGACGCCAACCTCGGTGTAGTAGTTGGCTAGGTCTTCGGACATGCGCTTGGTGAGAGTCGTCACCAACACGCGCTGGTCTTTGCTGACGCGGTCGCGAATCTCGGCGAGCAGGTCATCGATTTGCCCCTTGACCGGACGGATCTCTACGGGCGGGTCTACGAGACCCGTCGGGCGGATGATCTGTTCTACGACAACTCCAGCGGCCTTGGTTAGTTCGTATGGGCCAGGCGTAGCGGAGACGTAGACGATCTGGCCGGTGCGGCCTTCAAACTCTTCGAACTTCAAGGGACGGTTATCCATCGCAGAGGGAAGACGGAAGCCGTAGTCGACGAGGTTCTGCTTGCGGCTGCGGTCGCCGTGCCACATGCCGTGAAGTTGCGGGACGGTAACGTGGGACTCGTCGATGAAGAGGAGGAAATCGCGAGGGAAGTAGTCGAGCAACGTCGGTGGCGGTTCGCCGGGAAGACGACCGGAGAAGTGGCGGGAGTAGTTCTCAATGCCGTGGCAGTAGCCGACGGACTTGATCATCTCGAGGTCAAAACGAGTGCGTTGGTGGATGCGCTGAGACTCAACGAGTCGGCCTTCTTTTTCAAGCTGCGCCTCCCACTCAAAAAGCTCGGCGAGGATGGAGTCGGAGGCGGCCTTCTTGCGTTCCGGTTGCACTACATAGTGCGACTTCGGGTAAATCGGCAAGCGGCTGTACTTCTGCTTGACGGTGCCGAAGAGGGGGTCGATCTGCGAGAGGGAATCGATCTCATCGCCGAAGAGCTCGATGCGGTAGGCGTTCTCGTCGTACGTAGGGTAGACCTCAATGATGTCGCCTCTCACTCTGAACGTCCCGCGGCGGAAGTCGACGTCGTTGCGGTCGTAGAGGATCTCGACGAGGCGGCGGGTGATGTCTTCGCGCTTGATCTTCTGGCCCTTCTCTAGCAGCAGCAACATGCCGTAGTAGGCCTCTGGCGAACCGAGACCGTAGATGCAGCTGACGGAGGAGACGATGATAGCGTCGCGGCGTTCGAAGAGCGAGCGTGTGGCAGAAAGGCGTAGCTTGTCGAGCTCCTCATTGATGGTGGCTTCTTTTTCGATGAAGAGGTCGCCGGAGGGAATGTAGGCCTCGGGCTGGTAGTAGTCGTAGTAGGAGACGAAGTACTCGACGGCGTTGTTCGGGAAAAAGGTTTTGAATTCGTGGTAAAGCTGCGCGGCGAGGGTCTTGTTATGTGCAAGAATGAGGGCCGGGCGTTGTAGCTCTTCAATAATCTTGGCCATCGTAAATGTCTTGCCGGAGCCGGTGACGCCCAGGAGCACCTGGTCCTTCTCGCCGGCGTTGATTCCGGAGACGAGTTCGGCGATGGCGCGGGGCTGATCTCCCTGGGGCTTGTACGATGTTGTGAGCTGGAAGTCCATCCTTACAGGATAGAAGAATAAGCGAAGAAATGGGAGATTCTGATGGCTGAGCTTTGGTTGATTCGACACGGTGAAACAGAGTGGAGTTTGAGTGGAGCACACACCAGCCGCACGGATATCTCCTTGACTGACCATGGGCGGGTGCGTGCAGAGGAGTTGAAGGCGTATCTGAAGGGGAAGACGTTCGCCGCTGTCTTCACCAGCCCGATGCAGCGGGCGCGGGAGACGTGCAAAATCGCTGGATATGGGGACGTGGCCGTTGTCGACGAAGGACTGCGCGAGTGGGACTACGGCATCTTCGAGGGAAAGACGACGAAGGAGATTCGCGCCGAGTCAGGGAATCCCGCGTGGTCGGTGTGGATTGACCCGATCACCGACGGCGAAACGGCTGAACACGTGGGTGAACGGGCGGATGGTGTGATCGCGCGATCGCTTGCTGCGGCGGGAGATGGAGGGACGGTGGCTCTGTTCGCTCATGCGCATATTCTGCGGATTCTGGCTGCGCGATGGATCGGGTTGCCGGCTACGGGCGGAAGTCTGCTGGCCCTGGGGACGGGATCGTTGAGCGTGCTCGGATTTGAGCGCGAGACGCATGTAATCAAGAGCTGGAATCGCGAGTTCGAGGAGTAAGAAGCACTGCGAGGACGGGCCTGATGAAAAAGTTTTTGGGAGCGCTGCTTTGCGCGCTGGTGGTGATGACCGGTGCGGAGCGTATTGAGGCGCAGAGCCTGGGCTCCGGTTCAGGCAGCGGAATTGCGTTCTTCCGGGCGGCTCATCTGAAGCGCGGCATCAACCTGAGCATGTGGTACGCCCAGGACTCGGACTACTCAGCCAAACACTTGGCGGAGTACACCACGGCCGACGACTTTCGGCTGGTGAAGTCGCTGGGCTTCGATCACGCCCGGCTCAGCATTAATCCCGAGCCATTGATGGCCGCGGGTAAGCCCGACGCACTGGATACTGAAGCGATTGCGCGGCTCGATAAGACGGTCGCTGACATCACCGCGACGGGACTCATCGTCATCCTCGACATTCACCCTGATATGCCATTCATGGACGCGCTCGGCAAAGGCGATCAGTCTGTCGCCAACCTCATCACGTTCTGGAAGACCTTCGCATCGCACTACGCCAGCACCGATCCGAACAAGGTCTACTTTGAGGTGCTGAACGAGCCGCACTTCGACGATGTCTACCGATGGGCCGGTATCCAGGCGAGCCTAATTCCGACAATTCGGGATATCGCGCCGAGACACACCATCATCGCAACCGGAGCGAAGTGGGGTGGCGTCGAGGGGCTGAAGCTGCTGGAGCCCGTCCGCGACGACAACGTGATCTACAGCTTCCATGACTACGATCCGATGACCTTCACGCACCAGGGCGCGACCTGGGCGGGCGAGTCTCTCAAGCCGCTGCGCAAGGTGCCTTATCCTTCCACTGAAGAGAACGTTTCGCCCTTGCTGGGTCTCGAATCGACGGAGCAGGGCAAGAAGGACCTTGCCTGGTACGGCAAGCAGCACTGGGACGCAAAGAAGGTCGACGAAGAGATTGCGACCATGGCGGACTGGGGAACAAAGCACCATGTCCCAGTCTGGTGTGGCGAGTTTGGCGTGTACCGCACTTACTCCGATCCGGCGGCGCGGGACGCGTGGTTGCACGATATGCGGGTTGCGTTCGAGGCCCACCACATCGGCTGGTCCATGTGGGACTACCAGGGTGGCTTTGCGATCGTGACCAAGGCTGATGGAAAGACTACAGTCGACAAGGGTGTCGCAGAGGCGCTGGGACTGCACGGCCAGTGAGCTATCGGATAGGTGAAGATTTTGTATCGATGATTCCAGGAGCGTTTGAGTGAACCTTCACCGCAGTGTCAGCCTTGTTGTCGCAAGCTTTCTAGCATCTGGAGCGTCGCTCGCCCAGACTCCAAACAATGACGCCGTTGCAGGTCGTGCGTGGTGGCACCACGTACAGGTGCTGGCGGATAACTCGATGCAGGGCAGGCAGACGGGCAGCGCTGAGTATCTTCATGCCGCTGCGTATGTCGTTGATCAGTTCAAGTCCGACGGGCTTGAGCCTGCGGGCAAGGACGGCAGCTTCTACCAGCCGGTGAAGTTCGAGGTGCAGCGGGTGCTGGCGGAGAAATCGTCGATTGCGCTTACGGTCGATGGGAAGACCGCGCCGCTGGTCTTGGGAGAGGACGCGATCCTCGGGACACGCTCGCCGCAACCGAAGACGATCAACGCGCCGCTGGTCTTCATCGGATACGGGCTTCATCTTCCGGAGGCGAAGTATGATGACTTCAATTCGCCGGAGTTGCCGGCTTCGGAGTTGAAGGGGAAGATTGTCGTTTATATCAACGGAGGACCGGCAGACCTGCCCGGGCCGCTGAAGTCCTACGCTCGTACCGCGCCTTTTCGCAAGGCACTGCGTGATGCGGGCGCGGTGGGAGCGATCTCTATACCGACGCCGAAGTCGATGGACTTTGGCTGGGCCCGAGTGGCGAGTGGAGCTTCGCAGCCGGGAATGCGGCTCGCAACCGATCCGAATGCGAAGGCGCTGGCGACGAGGCATCCTGCGCTTGAGGATATCGACGGAGAACTCTTCGCGGCGACCTTCAATCCGACCCAGGCAGAGAAGTTATTTGCGGGAACAGGCCATACATTCGCTGAGGTCTTAGCGCTGGCGGATGCACAGAAGCCGCTGCCGCGATTTGCGTTGGGAAAGTCGCTTACGGCGACGGTGACAACGGAGATCACGCAGGTGGAGTCGCCGAACATCGTCGCGAAGCTGAAGGGATCTGATCCGAAGCTGGCTGCCGACTATGTTCTGGTCTCCGCACACCTTGATCATCTCGGTGTAGGCGCTCCGATTCATGGGAAGACGATTTATGCAGGCGCAATGGACGATGCTTCCGGCGTGGCCACGGTGCTGGAGGTGGCGCGTAGCATGGCCGCGAACCCGGTACGGCCGAAGCGGTCGATGTTGTTTGTTGTCTTCACGGCGGAGGAGAAGGGACTGCTCGGCTCGCGTTACTTCGCAGGGCATCCGACGGTGCCAGAGAAAGAGATTGCTGCCGATCTGAATCTCGACATGTTCATGCCGATCTTTCCGTTGAAGAAGCTGCATGTGCAGGGTCTGGAGCAGTCGACGCTTGCGGATGATGCAAAGGCTGTCGGTGCAATCCATGGGATTGAGATTGCAGTCGATCCTGAGCCCGATCGGAACTCGTTCATTCGCACCGACCAATACAGCTTCGTGCAGGCGGGAGTTCCAGCGCTGGCGTTCAAGTTTGGATGGACGATGGGCTCGCCCGAGTACAAGGCGTGGAGGGCGTGGCTGGCGCAGCGGTATCACTCGACCGACGACGATCTGACGCAGCCTGTCGATTACGCGGCTGCGGCGCAGTTCAACAGCTTTCTTGCCGATCTAGCGCGGACGGTGGCGAATGATCCTGCAACGCAACACTATCTTGATTCGAGCTTCTTCAAGCGCTTTGAAGCGGCGAAGTAGCTGGCGTTAGAGGCCCACCAGCAATGGCCAGTCTTTGGGCGAGTGCGCGATGTGTGTCGGGACAGCCGCTTCAAGTGTGTGCGGCGCGAGGCCGAAGGTGCAGCCGATAGAGCGGGCACCGCAGTTGTGGGCTGTGAGGATATCGACGTCCGAGTCGCCGATCATGATGGTCTGAGGCGGCTCGATGGTGTGGACGGTAAGACTCGATGCTTCGGCGATCAGCGTCAGCAGTCCATGTGGGTCGGGCTTCTTGGTGTGAAAGCTGTTGCCGCCGTAGTTCTGAAAGAAGAAGCGGTCGAGCCCGAAGTGCGCGCAGATCTCCCTTGAGGGAACGACGGGCTTGTTGGTCAGGACGGCCATCGGCAGGGTGGGATGAGCCGCGCGGATGGCTTCGAGAGCTTCGATGACTCCGGGGTAGACGTAGGTGAAGTCGAGCTTGTGCAACCGGTAGTAGTCGAGGAAGTATGTAAGCGCCGCAGTTACATATTGCTCATCGGTCGAATCGCCTTCGGGATCACCGAGAGCGCGGCGCACCAGCATCGATGCGCCATCTCCGATGTAGCTTGCGATGACCTGTTGTGGAAGCTCAGGCTTGCCGAGGTGCTTGAGCATCGCGTTGACTGAGTTGCAGAGGTCAACGCGAGAGTCGATGAGTGTGCCATCGAGATCGAATACGAGGAGCTTTGGAGAGGAAGAAGACACTCAATTTAAGGTAGCAGATCGAGTGCTAGTGGACCGAGATGTCCCCCGATCCAGTGCTGACGCGGACGGTTGGGCCGCCGCCGTGGATCGTGCCGACGATGTGCTGTTTGTTGAGGGTTCCCTGCATCGTGATGGGTGCGTCGACTCTTACCGAGCCAGAGCCGGTGTCGGCATTGAGGTTGTAGTGGGCGTCGGAGGGAAGGTTGAGATGGATGGAACCCGATCCGGTGTCGAGCTTCCAGTCGGTGGAGGGATTGCCATCGATCTCTACATCGCCAGATCCTGTCCGCACGTGAACTCCGCCGTTTACGCCGTAAAGATGGATCGATCCTGATCCAGTTCCCGCCTTCACATCGCCGGCAACCTGCTGATGGAACTCGATATCGCCCGATCCCGTCTCGAGGCTGGCAGCTCCGTGAATTCCGTTAGCGCGAATAGTTCCGGAGCCGGTGACAACATGCGGTGTGGGACCGACATTGCTGAGGCGAATGTCGCCTGATCCTGTGTCAGCCGACAGCACGGAAGCGACGTTTGAGACGTCGAGATCGCCTGAGCCCGAGTTGACCTTCAACGTGGTCGAAGCGGGAAGGCTGATGTCGTAGTCGATCTCGATGTTGCGGAAGCGGTTTGAATCGCCGTGTGTCTCGCCGATGGTGATGGTGTTGCCACTCTGCACGATGGGAGGATTGGAGGTAATGTCGCGCACGCGATCTTCTTCATTGCCGTGGCTGCCGAAGTTCCATCCGTGTTGCGACTTTACCTTCGCGTTGATACGGACTTCTGACTGCGATCCGGTACTTACGTGGATGTACCCCGATCCAGTCGAGACGGTGATCGCAGGAGCCCCGCTGACATTCAGAGTCTTCGCGAAGGTGCCTTCAGCAGCGAATGCGGTTGACGTTGCGCCTGCCAGGGCGATGACGAGAGCAAGATTCTTGAGGTTCACGGGGTGCCTCCTAGAAGATATTCGATAGCCAGCTTACTGCTGAAGAATGACGGTGTCGCCGGTCTTGAGGCCAGCCAGGATCTCGGTCTTCGTTCCGTTTGAGATACCGGCCTTGATCGAGACTTTGCGCTTCCCGGCCTTCTCCTGGGCATCGGGCACTTCAACGCTGGCGTTCCGATCTTTGTCGTAGATTACGGCCTGCTCCGGGACGGTGAGGATGTTCTTATGCTCGTCGAGGATGATTTCGGCGTTAGCGGTCATGTTGGCCTTGAGCTCTCCGCCGGGGTTGTCTATGGACACGCGGACTTCAAAGGTCGTGACGTTGTCCTTCTCTACGCCAAGGGGTGCGATGCGCGTCACTTTACCTTGGAAGGTCTTGTCTTTGAACGATTCGACCTTGATGCGCGCGGGCTGCCCCATGTAGACCTGTCCGATGCCGCCTTCGTCGACCTTACCCTGAACGTAGACCTGGTGGGTGTCGCCGATGGTCATGACCAGGGTTGCGGTTGAACCCAGGACGAGAATGGAGCTGACCGCATCACCTACTTCTACGTCGCGGGAGAGGATGACACCATCCATGGGCGAGACGATGGTGGTGTAACTCAGTTGATCTTCAAGCTGCTTGAGCGAGGCCTGGGCTTGCGCGACCTGGGCCTGCGCCTGGTGCATCTTGGAGGTATCAACGGCAATCTGCGACACGGCGCGATCACGGACGTTGGCGGCTGCGAGATACTTTTGCTGAGCGTCGTCGAGCGATTGCTTCGAGACTACGCCATCCTTCGACATCCCCAGAGCACGCTCGTAGGTGTGCTTGTACATGGGCAGATCGGGAGCCTCGGCATTGACCTTGTCGTACTCAATGGCGGCAGCGGCGGCACGGAGGTTCGATTCAGCTGCCTCTAGGGTCGCCTTTTGCGCGGCAACCTGGTCGAGCACCTCCTGTTGATCGAGCTGGGCAAGGACCTGTCCTTTGTGGACGATGGCATTGATATCGACATCGAGGCGGGTGACGATACCGCTGGCTTTGGACTTTACTTCCACCTTGGTGATGGGCTGGACTTTACCGGTTGCGACGACCGAGCGGGCGATGTCACCGCTCTCTGCCTTGGCGAGCTGAGAAGGCTCGAAGGTTGTCTTCTTGCCCTTCGCCACCAGGGTTACACCAAGGACGATGAGGAGAACGAAGCCGCCTAGTCCGCCCCAGAGCCAGATGTTCCTGCGTTTGCGTTGTGCCATGAACGAAATCCTCCAAGTCTTTACGTTTCACATGCTGTTACGCAGACGCTCGAAGGATGGTTCCGTGAATAAACAGGGAAGTGAGGCTTCAGGAGTATTTGCGGAGCATGCCGAGCACCCGGCCCTGTATGGCGACGTTGGCGGCGGGCGCGTAGATCGGCGCCATTTCAGCGTTCGAGGGTTGGAGACGGATATTGGTGCCTTCACGATAGAAGCGCTTCAAGGTGGCCTCTGCTCCGTCGATCAGAGCGACAACGATCTCGCCCTCGCGCGCGGACTTCGTGCGTTCAACCAGGACGTAGTCTCCGGAGACAATGTGCTCGTCGCGCATGGAGTCGCCGCGGACTTCGAGAGCGAAAACTTCGCGGTTACCGATGATGTCGTTGAGAGAGATGCTCTCGGCGGATTCAATGGCTTCAACCGGTTGGCCGGCTGCGATGCGCCCCATCAATGGGAGGCGGTCAGAGGTAGTCTTCTTGGGCGGACGCACAGGGATGACGTCGATCGAGCGGCTGCGGTTATGGGCGCGCTGGAGGAGGCCCTTACTCTGCAGGTTGGTCACATGCTTATGCACGGTGGCAAGGCTGCTGAGCCCAAGACCGGCGGCAATCTCCTCGTAAGACGGAGAGTAGCCGTTCTTATGGGTGAAGCTGGAGAGAAAGTCTAGGACCTCTTTTTGCCGTTTCGTAATTGCCATGCGATTGATTGTAGCGAATAAAAGGCGAAGCGCAAGGGTCTTCTAAGAATTATCTCCGATGAACCTCGGACAATACTCGGCTAGAGCTTCTGCAGAAGGACTTGGCCTGAAACTGCACCTTCGACCGTGCCCGTGATCTGGACGGCGCCGCCCACTTCGGTGATGTCGAGAATCAGCTCATCGTGTTTTCCCGCAACCGGCTTGACCAGGTTGGGTTGGGAGAGGCCGTGAAGAGTGAGGACGACAGATCTTAGAGCGTCGACTTCACCCGATGAAGGAACAAAACGGAGTCGATACTGCTTGGCGCTGTCGATCTTTGACGTCAGATCGAGCGAGAATCTGCCGTCTCTCCATGAGCCGGCCAGATTAGCGGCCCACACTTGTGGCTTAGCGTCCCAGCCTGCAGGAGGAGCGACCCCGATGTTGTATGCAGCGAAGGTGCGCAGCCAGGGAGTTCCCTTATGGACCGTCGCAACCATGCGAAGGGCATCGATCGTAGTAGGTCTTACGGGTTGAATGCGCTTGTGGCCGATCGAGGTCCCGGTGCCCAGTTCGGTCCACACTCCATTGGTTCGTCCATCGATTCGATACCCACGGATGCGTTCGCCCTTTGAGGTGTCTTCCTGAAGCACAACGGTGTCGATCTTTGCCGGGACGGGAAGACTTAGGAGAATCTCCTCGCCGCTGCCTGAAAGGGCCGCGATGGGCTTGGCGAATCGTTGCCGAAGCTGGGTTCCGAAGCCGGCCGCGGCATCGCAGTCAGGCTTGGATAGAAGACCGTCGCGGTTGACAGGGATGTTGAGTAGAAGCTGGCAGCCCCGGCCTACCGAGCAGTAATAGATAGTGAGGAGCTGATCAACAGTGAGGACTTTCTTCTCGTTCGTGGTGCTCCAGAACCAGTCTGGGCGGCGAATGGAGACGTCGACCTCGTTGGGCATCCAGGTGTCGCCGTCGGGGTCACTGTTGAGTGAGGTTGCGGTACCCGATTTGGCGTCGGTGCGGCTGATGCCATTCCAGCAGGGATTCGGGGCAAAGCCGTCCTCGTTGCCGACCCAGCGGATGGTGGCCGAGGGGCCCTGGAAGACCATGGCGTGGGGCTGGTATTTGGTTAGGATGTCGGAGACGGGGGCCGCGGTTGAGCCGTCGAACCAGACTTCGACCATCCCGCCGTAACGGGAGAGGACCTCGGTGAGTTGCTCGCGGTACATAGCGTTGTAGCGCTGCTGGAGCTCAGGGGTGGCGCAAATGCCGCCGGTCTTGGCGCCGAAGTGGTCGTCGCGGGGGCAGACGTAGACGCCGAGCTTAAGGCCGAACTTGCGGCAGGAGGCGGCGACGTCCGCGAGGACGTCGCCCTTGCCGTCGCGCCAGGGGGTGTTGCGAATGCTGTAGTCGGTGGTGTGGGTCTGCCACATGCAGAAGCCGCCCTGATGCTTGGCGACGAAGACGATGTACTTTGCGCCGAGAGCGACGGCGGTGCGGGCCCATTGGTCGGTGTCGAGGTGCTTCGGGTCGATGACGGAGAGCGGCGTAGAGAGGTTGTCGGACTCGACGTCCTGCCAGGTGTTGGGGGCGAAGTGGACGAACATGCCGACTTCGAGATCCTGCCAGGCGATCTGATCGGGGGAGGGAAGAGCCCGTGCAGTCGATGCGCCGGCTGTCTGGCCGAAAGCCTTACGAGCGGCGAGGACTAGTCCGAGTTGCGCTGAATTGAGGAGAATCTGGCGACGGTTCATAAAGTGTCTGCAGCAACTTGATTCTTGCAGACCGTCTCCGGAGTGTCGAACTTGTCAGTTGAATTGCTCAAAGGTGGCGGGTTACGGCTCCCCACGTGAACAAAGTGTTGAAAGGCTTCCGCGAATCGGGGTACTCCTTAACGGATCACCTGAGTTCCTTCATGAGTCCGTCTCCTGACGCTTCTGTGTCATTTGTCGCCCTAGCCGTCCTTAGTAGGCTTGGGGGAAGCCCAGCGCTCATGCACATCGATTGAGGCATGTGTGCTCTCACCGCTAACGTAGGTGGATGCTCGATAGATGTCCAAATGCAAATGACCCGCACACATCGAGCCCTGTTCTTCAGCGCAATCGTTGCGCAGTTGGCGCATGCGGGGATGTTTCTTGTTTTGAAAGACGCCACATTCGCTTCGAATGTGGTTCAGGTTGTCATCGCCTTACTTTGCACCGTAGTTTGCCTGGTCAAGGCGAAGGAGTCCGCCCGAGCGGGTTTTCTGCTTCCCTGGGGGCTTCTGGCGAGTTCCATTTTCCTGTGGACGGCCGGACAGATGCTGTTCGTGATTCCCTTGATTCGGCCCCAGGCGAGATTATGGGAGAACGCCAGTAATATCCTGTGGCTTCTATTCTCTTTTCCATTCTTGCTTGCCTCGTTTGTTCGATCGCCGGGAGAACGGCGTGACGGAGCCAGCTGGCTCGATTTCGCACAGGCTTTTCTCTTTTTTTGCACCCTGTTTGCGCTGGTTTTCAGCCATCCAAGCATCATCAGCTTGTCGCAAACCTACGAAGTGCAGAGTGTCGCACTGGCGCTCGCGTTTGCGCTTCGATTCTCAGTGTCGGCTCGCGGAGAAGAGCGACTCTTCTACAGAAATGCAGCGGTCTTTACCATCTCTTACGCTGTGTTTTCCATCATCGGGTACGTGGCGGAAGATCATGGCTTTCCATCTGGTTCTTTGATGGATCTCTGCTGGACTGTCCCGTTCACCTTACTTTCGCTGCTGGCGATGCAGCCTTCTCTGGCGACGTACCCGCAGAGCAGGCCAAGTCAGCTCCTGAATTCCTCCGGGCTGCACGGAATCTGTGCGTTCGGCCTCGCGACGATGTCGCTGACGGCGTCGGGTCTGCTGGCCAGGCATCGACCGCTGTTTGGAGGTTGGGTCGTTTTCGTGGCGTTCTGTCTGCTTGCGGCGCGGACGATAGCGCGCGAGCTTCAACTTCACCGGGTCCATACGCAACTGGAGGACTTCGCTCTGCGCGACCCACTCACGGGGCTCGCCAATCGGACGGCTCTTGAACGCGCTTTGGTGGGGCGAGATGAAGTAGAGAACCGCAATTCCGATCGCCAGACTGTTGTCCTCTTCATTGACCTAGATCGGTTCAAGCTTATCAACGACGGGTTCGGGCATCACTTCGGCGACCTGGTACTCAAGGAGGTCTCCAACCTACTGCGGCTCGCCACCCGAGAGCAGGACCTGATTGCACGGCAGGGCGGAGATGAATTCGTTGTACTGTTGGACCGCATCGATCTAGCAGGCGCCCAGGAGGTCGCGGACAGAATTGGAACGATGATCAGGAAGCCGATCCAGATAGCGGGCAAGACCGTTCATCTGAGCGCAAGCGTCGGTCTGGCCAGCCGTGGATTTGGCGAAGGTGGAGAGACGCTGCTCGAGGATGCCGACTGCGCTATGTACAACGCGAAATCCCTGGGCAGGGACCGTATCGAACTCTTCACGCCGGAGCTTCTGATCAAGGCAAAGAGCGCGCATACCCTGCACACCGATCTGCGAGAGGCGCTGGCTGATGGACAGATCACGGTGCACTACCAGCCGATCTACGGCTGTGAGAGCGCAGAGATAAAGGGCTTCGAGGCGCTCGTGCGGTGGCGCCATCCGAAACGAGGGTACATCTCTCCTGGGGACTTTATCCCTATTGCGGAAGAGACCGGATTGATTGTCGAGCTGGGGCAATACGTCCTGCGCATAGCATGCGCTCAGTGCCATGCGTGGAACGTGCAGTTTGGACGGGAGCTGGCGATCAGCGTGAACGTATCGGCCCGACAGTTTGCGGACCGAGGATTCATCCGGACGGTTACCGAAACTCTTGAAGCATCCGGCTTGAGGCCGCAATTGCTGAAGCTGGAGATAACGGAGACCGTGCTTCTCGGAGGATATGGCGGGATAGGAGAGATGTTGTCCGAGCTTCGAAGTGCGGGCATAAAGATCGCCCTGGATGACTTCGGAACCGGGTACTCGTCTTTGAGCTACCTCATGAACTTCCCCTTCGATATCCTGAAGATCGATCGGAGCTTCGTCTCTCACATTCATCACGACTTCAGGCGCTCGGAGACTGTGCGGAAGATTGTGGAGCTGGCGGCAATTCTTGGAATGAGGACGATCGCGGAAGGCGTTGAGACGGCGGAGGAACTGGCTTGTGTGCGCGATCTCGGTTGCGATTTTGTTCAAGGGTATCTGCTGTCAAGGCCGTTAGCTCCGGAAGCCGTGTCCGCTCTGCTCTCCCTTGAGATAAAGGCGGCTCAAAGCCCTTCATCGAAGCCGGTCCATTCGGGTCACTTTACTGCGCTTGCGAGCTAGTTGGCGGGATGCGGTTTGATGGGATCGTCGAGGCTTTGATTGTTGTGCCAGCGAGACTGCCTATGCGGTGCGCACTTTAGCAAAGCGGCAATCTCCTCGTTCTGCCTAGTTCCTGCAGAGATCTATATTCCGACCAGATGTCTCTAAGCTGTCCGATCTTGCGATATACACGGCGCAACATAGAAATCTGAACCTTGTGCTTAGCCATTCCTTGAAGTAAGGAGTGGCGTTGAAAATACGTTCCTCACTAAGTGAACGAACTTGGGCTCCGCTGTTTGCAGAACCGAAGTTCCATGCTGCTGACGGTCTAGTCTAATGTTGGCTTGCGCATAAGGATGAAGTCGGGCTGCTATATCTTTGAGCAACTTAGCGACATGCATACCCCATAAGGTTGAACCAAATGAACCCCATAAGGCTGAAGTTCCACCATGGATTTACTCATAAGGTTGAAGTTTCCAGCCTTCTGTTCCCGGCCGATTAGTTCAGACCCATTACGGTGCGTTCCTGCTTTATCAAACACCCAAAGCGTCGAGGAACGCCGATGCCTATGCAGTCTCCTCTTTCGAAAAACTGAAGAGCTCCACGAGCGCTTTCACGCGCTCTTTCTGACGGCTGGGTGGAAGTCGCCTGGTTCTTGTAAGCTCGGCGAGGCCATGGAGGCTCGCCCAAAGCATCTCGGCGAGAAGCTCTGGCTTAGAGCTCTGCCCATGAAACAGCTCCATGAACTGCGTAAATGCGAATCGTAACTCCGAAGGAGTTGCGGCCTCACCGAACGGGACGCTCAGGCTCAGCGAAAACATCGCCTCATAAAGTGCAGGTGAAGATGCCGCGAATTCGAGATAGGCCTCCGCTACCCGTTCGACTGGACTTCCACGCTTGACCCGTCTCCGTGCCTTCTCCAACACCTGGCCAAGTTCCTGGAATCCTTCGGTCGCAACTGCGGCGAGAACTCCTTCGCGGCTTCCAAAATGAGCGTACAGAACGGGTTGGCTGTAGGAGATTTCGTCAGCCAGCCGCCGAACGGTGACATTCGACCAACCTTCAAGCTCCGCGATTCGTCGAGCAGCACTGATGATTTGTGCCCGGCGAGCCTGCTTGTCCCGCAGCTTTCGTTCTGCAATTCGGTTCGTCACGAGTTGTCTCTGTCGCCCTAAAGAAATTATAGCGCCGCTAGAAAATTGCCGCACCTATCTCTTCCGTCTCGCATCTATTATAGCGTTGCTAGATTAAGTATCACGGAGATGCGCCATGTACACCGTTACTCCACTCGCTCTTGCCATTCTCGTCTCGGTTGCAATCCTTGTGATTGGTTGTTTCTACCTTGCATCTCCGGAACGGATACTGGGAGGTTTCGGTCTTAAGCCACCCGCACACGATGCTGACACCCGTGCGTGGCTACGTCTAAAAGGTACTCGGGACATCGCGTCTGGATTGGCGGTGCTAACCCTGATGTTGACCACGAACAACCGCACCGTAGGCATCGTTCTCCTCGTTCTTGCCATCATCCCTTGCGGCGATATGTCCACCATTCTTATGTCGGGCGGCCGAAAGGCTTCCGCGTTCTTCGTTCATGGCCTGACCTGCGCGGTAATGCTTTTCGCCGGCCTACTGCTGATTCGCGCGTTTTGAGGCAAATTCGCCAAAGGATGCCTCACCCTCGTGTACTCACTCCATGTGGGGCCAAGTTATGAGGAAGGTGGTCCTTGCCGGCCTCAACGACCGTGAGGCTAGGATTGCGGTCATCCATGCTAGGGTTCCCTCTACCAGAGAAATCAATAGGAGTCGTTTATGCACATCGTCAACCTGGCCACACTCTTCATCGTCCTTTCTCTAGTAGGCGTTGAGTTTTCTGTATCCGCATTCGTGAACCCTGCCGCGTGGCGACTTGACCCCGAACCGCAGTTGAAGCTGCTGAGCCGCTTGGCTGTCGTGCTTGGGAAAGTGATGCCGATCTGGTACCCCGCCTGCGCCCTGCTGTTAGGCATTCAGACCTGGCTACATTGGCATACGGCGGATTCGGGAATTCTACTTGCCGCAGATACGCTCTGGGTGATTGCGTCGGTTGGAGGGATCATCTTTCTCGTCCCTCTCAATAACCGCATTGCAGCAGGTGACTCTGATTGGCAGCAGATCCATCGGGCTTGGGATGGGAGACATCGCCTGCGTATTACAGTTCTCGCAGTCGCAGCCATCCTGCTCTCATACGTGACGGTGTGCTAAATCGCAGGTCTATAGTTTCTGCCCGAGTCGCTTTTCCATCGAACTGCGATAACTTCTGCTGACGCGAGGGTGGGAACCATCCTTCAAGAGAACCTCGAACTCTCCATGGGAGAGAGCCTCCAACTGCACAATACTTTCAATATTGATGATTGCGGAGCGGTGTATACGGAGAAACCGGATGGGGTCGAGGCGATGCTCCAGATCAGCCAACGAAGCCCGGTAAAGCATCTCTTTTCCGGAGACATGAAGAGTGACATAGACTCCGGCCGCTTCGATCCAGTCGACATCCTTCAATCTCACAAACTTTGTAATTCCATCCGTCTTGATCGCTAAGCGGTCCAGGTGCCGCGTCTCGATCGCTTGGGAGCTGAGCACCTGCGCAACGTTTTGTCCGAATTCTAAAAGATGAAGGTCGTCCGTCCGCCTCTTCGCGCGAGCCAACATCGTCTCGAATCGCTCATCACTGAAGGGCTTAAGCAAGTAGTCCAAGGCATTCGCTTCGAAGGCGCGCATTGCATGCTGATCATAGGCTGTTACAAAAACCGTAAAGGGCATGATCTCGGACCCAACAGCTTCAATCACTTCAAGGCCATTCAGCTCTGGCATCTGCACATCGAGTAGCACCAGGTCGGGCCTTTCGCTCAGTATCATTCGGACTGCGGTCTCTCCATCCCCTGCTTCCTGGACGGAAGACACTTCCGGATCCTGAGTCAACAGGTCGGAGAGACGCTGGCGGGCGGGCGCCTCATCATCCACGATGAGCACCCTGATGCCATCACGCGATAGAGCTGTCATCAGCTTCCTTTCGTTTGTGCAGCGGAAATGACATGGATACCTCTGTCCCACCTTCACTTCTTCGCCGGACATCGAAGTGACTCGCGTCGTCAGGGTACAGTCCGGCAAATCGTTCGCGCGTCACAGACAGGCCCACTCCCTTATGCGTATCGAACGACCAGCCAGTGGGCAACCCCACACCATCGTCCAGTACTTGAAGAACAAGTGTCTCTTCGAAGCGTTGCGCACTCAAGATAATCGCCCCGCCCCGAGCTCGTTTGGAGATGCCGTGGCGTATGGCGTTTTCCACCAAGGGTTGGATGATGAGGCTGGGAACCAGAGCATCTCTCACGTCTGGAGCGATTTGCATCTCGACCTTCAGGGAATCGCCGAAGCGGATCCTTTGGATGGCTAGATAGTGGTCGAGGAAAGCTAACTCTTCAGCGAGTGATATCTCCTGAACTCCTTGCGAGTTCAGAGAAAGCCGTAGCAGGTCGCCCAGGTGTTCGATCATCTTCCTCGCGAGCTTGGGCTCCCGCTCGACCTGTGAGGAAACGGTGTTGAGCGCATTGAAGAGGAAGTGTGGATCTAACTGCATACGCAATGAATTGAGACGAGCTTCTGAAAAGTTTCTCTGCAGGCGCTCCATCTGCAGTTCGGCGGATACGAACCGCTGGTGATAACGGTAGGCTTCCCACACGCCCACGATCAGGCAGTACACAAGCATGCTCCAGAACATCTCCATGTAAGCTTCCTTGATGACTGCCATCCCGGATAGCCTGGACCATTTGCCTGCACCGAGCGCCGCACTTAGAACCGACTCGACATAGCCATAGAGGATGGATACGAAGGGCCCTAAAGCGAAGAGTGTGATGACGCGGGGAACGATTCGTTGCACCGCGAAAGGAAGTGCACGATCCACGGCGACGATGCCGGGAACCAGGATTCCCCAAGACCACCATTGAGCCAAAGCCGATATAAATATCCGGTGCAGGTCACGGCTCCGCTCTAGCTGAGGTAAAGCGAAGATCGCCGCAACCAACGTCCAAAAGACGACTGAGACGACCGACCACTTGAGAGAAGTTTTCATCATGGCTCTTCCAGCCATTCTGACAGATCACAATCGTCTCCGTGGCCCGGGAAGGTCAGTTGCGAGAGTTCGGATCTCCTTGTGCTTTATTCCGCGTCCCGCTCATTTGATCTGAATACCGGCCTGCACCAGCCGGGACCGTTTCAGAACATAATGTCCAACTGGGCCTCGGATGTAAGTAAATTCACGCTAAAGATCCCTGCTCGCAATGGCTGGCGTCGTCTTTGAGGGGATAACAAATGAAGCATTTCATCCGCACCCTGCTCTTTGCTCTAACGATTCCGGCAGGCGTCGTCAGCATTGCCCAAAGTCCATCAACTACTGAGGGCAATAAGACTGTATCTGCTGGGACCACATCGGACACTGTAGATGTTCAGCATGTGATCGATGCCTACCATGAAGCGGTTCTTGCTCACGACGGTCCTCGCCTCGCGAGTTTATTCATTCCTCAAGGCGGTATGTGGCTCAACGTGCTCTCCGATGACGCTTTCGCTCGGGTCAAAGCCAAATCGCCCGATGCGGCAAAGATTCGTGTCGGAAGCTATACAGACTTTGCGAAGATGGTCTCGAACTCAAAGGCTAGCTTCAACCCGACGCACACGAATCTGCAGCTGAATAGCGATGGGACGATTGCCTCGGTGTACTTCGATTACGTGTTCCTGATCGACGGAAAAGAGCAAAATCGGGGAAGCGAGACGTGGGTGTTAGTCAAAGGTCCAGACGGTTGGAGAATAGCGGCCGTGACCTACTCATCAAATCCACACATTTCTTAAGCCGTTCGTGCATGACTAATGGCCAAAGCTTACCCAACCCAACTGTACGACCGGAGTAGTTACATGCCACGGCCTCGGGTTTACCCTCATTTCATTCTCTTCGGCTTCATCACTCTTTGCCTTTCTCTGCCTGCATCCGTCAGCGGAGCGGGGCCCGATGCCAAAGCAGGCCAGGTGATCTCGATGGCCGCAAATCATTGGCATCCGGCCGGCGAGAAAGTTGACGTGCAATACGTTATGAAGGAAGGATTCCCCGATGGGATGATCGTTCTGAAGTCGGGTGATCTCGCCCTCAACGATCTCTCATTTCGTGACGGCACCCTTGAGTTCGATATGAAGCCGCTCGCTCAAGACATTCCGGGTATGCGCTTCCGGCAGCGTGACTCTCAGAATGGTGAGGAGTTCTATATTCGGAGTTTCCCTGATTGTCGGGCCGAAAATGATTGCATCCAGTACAGTCCGGTAATCAATGGCTTCATGCTCTGGAACGTCTATCCCCAGTATCAGAGACGGGCACCTGTCGTCTTCGACGGCTGGAATCACATCCGGCTTGTCATCTCAGGCAAGCGAAT
Source organism: Granulicella aggregans (assembly GCF_014203275.1). Classification (GTDB taxonomy): domain Bacteria; phylum Acidobacteriota; class Terriglobia; order Terriglobales; family Acidobacteriaceae; genus Edaphobacter. Next base: position 99,967 of record NZ_JACHIP010000001.1, on the reverse strand, counting down.
GAACGTTTTCATCAACGACTCCGTTCAGCCGACGCTCGCTATTGGAGAACTTCTCGGAAACACTCGGCAAGGCGGTTTGGAACTGCACGGTCCCGCTGCATTCGCCAACCTCGTGGTCTCACCTGGTGAGACGGACGGGTTATCTCCTGTCCCACTTCCCGACAGCACGGGAAGCGATACCAACATCGTGCACGACTGGCTTTTAGCACCCTTGACGTCTCTGCACTACGGGTCTACTCCCAGATACGCAGAATCCCCGCAGGAGCCGAAAACATGGAAGCATATCCGTTCCGAGCGATTTGGAATCGTGAACCTCAATCGACAATTCAAGGGTTCCAATGAGGCGCCTGCGCTCACCTGGGTTAAGACATCGATAGATTCTGATAAAGATCAGCAGAAACGGATCTCTCTAGGTTGGATCGGCCAGACATGGGTCTTTGTGAATGGATCTCTGATCACGTCTGGCAAGAACTTCTACTACCCGGAGTCAGAGCGGCGCAGCCCGGACGGTCGCCTCTCTCTGAACAATGGCTCCTTCATGATTCCACTACATCGTGGCCACAATGAAATCATGATTGCTCTGTATAGCTCAGTCCACGACGACGCACGATCTCGAACCGCTTACGGGTGGGGCTTCGCCATGCGCTACGAGGACATGCGCGGTCTCGTAGTCCTACGCTAGTCAAACTTGCTAACAAGTGAGATCAAGAGCTTGCAGAGCCCCAGATTCTTCCAAACATAACTTGAACGAAGCGCTTACCTCTGCGAAGAGAGGACTGCTCACCCCATTCGTCGCGCGATGTTTGACGAAAGAGTACCGTCCTATACATAGGATGTTGCGCCGCAAACATGGCGTTAGAAGGCTCATACATGGATGCAAGGGTGAATCGACGCGAAGTAACAAAGTGGATGCTTTCAGCTTCAATTGGTAGCCTTGCGGCGGAGAGGCTGAGCGCCAGCACGGCGAACTTCCATGGTGCGCATTCCAGCGCAGACTTTGGATCGGTACGGGACAGAATTCAGCAGGCGATCGCGCGGGGCGATGCCACCGGCGTAGCCATTGCAGTGATTGAAGGCGGCCGCATCGTCTGGGAGGAGGGATTCGGATGGGCCAATCGGGAAGCGGCTCTGAAAGCTACATCGCATACCCCATTCAGCATGGCGTCGATCACCAAGCCCTTCACTACGACCACTCTCATGACACTGGTTGCTGAAGGCAGACTATCCCTTGACACGCCCGCGAACGGAACTCTTCTGGGAAGCAAGATCATCGGCAAAAATGGTGACGCGAATGCGGCAACCGTCCGCATGCTCGGTGCGCACGTTAGCGGTCTTCCGGGCATGTACGAGTCTTATGGCGATGACGAAGCAAAACTCGTTCGTAGTCCGAACGTTCTTCTTGAAGAATACGGCAGACTCGCGTACCCACCGGCAACGTGCTACGAGTACAGCAACATTGGATACGCGGCGCTTGGCGCAATTGCATCAGGTCTCACGCAGTCGGAATTTGGGCCGCTTATGCATCGGGCTGTGCTTTCCCCACTCGGACTGAACGACAGCTTTTTCGGTAGTGATAACGTCCGGGTGCGAAACGCTGCGAAGCGATATGATCCGCTTGGTCACGCCATACCGCACTGCACCACATCTACGCCCGCTTCGGGTGAACTGTATGCGAGCGCTCACGATCTTGCTCAATTCATTCTCTTCAACATGGGCCATCGTGTTCATAGCCCGGCAACGATTCTGAGCAAGACTGACATCGATGAATTGCATCGACCAGTCTTCGTCGGGCCATCCGGTGTTGCGTCCACCTTCGGCTGGTTTGCGAGCCACACCGCCTCCGGCGTTCCTTTCTTCTTCAAGATCGGTGGAGACCCCGGAGTTGCCAACAGAATGTTTTTCGTCCCTTCAAAAGGCTTGGCCTGCGTGGTTGTCACAAATCAATCGAATGCGGGCGAACTGGCTTACAGCGTCTGTGACGAGGTGATGACGAGCAAGCTGCCGGAGTGGCGCCGTCCCATAGAAGACTGCGGCTCTCCCAGCACTCCCTTTATCGCGGATACCTCATACCGAGGACGATGGATCGGAGTTCTCGAAGATGGCGGTGCAAACATGCCCATTGTCCTGGATATTGGGTCAGGTCAATCTGCGACTCTGGCCATCGGGAGCAACCGAGCCGAAGAGATCACCGAAATGCGCACCGAGGGAGAAGCGTTTATAGGCACTTGCAGTGGTCGGATTGACTCGCCAGACGCGATCAGAGTCGGAGCCAAAACACTCAAACTTAAGCTCCTTTCAAGCGGCGATCGGCTAGTCGGCAGAGTGTTCGCGATTGCCGGTGATCCGAACTTCAAGAATGCAAGTCTGCCTTATGTTCTCAACTTGAGTCGCAGTTGAGCGCGTGACAAGCCCTCATAGAGATGTCTGGGAGTAGAGCTGACGCAGGAACGGCTCCGCCCCAAAATCGCTTCCTTTACTTTAGTAGTAAGCGTCGAATGAGGCCTTCAACATATGACGGTGATATAGGCTGTCCACTCACCAGCACGCGATAATAGATCGGTGAGAGTAACTGCTCTACGGCAGCCTCAGTGTCGAATTCCGGGGAGAGCTCGCCGCGCTTGACCGCTTGTTGAAAAGGGAAGAGGTCTCGAAGACGTTGAGGCTCGATAAATTGAGTTCGAAGGCGGATAGCCAATTCCGAGTCGTGTTGTGCCTCTGCGAGCAGGGCGCGGAAGACGGCTCCCGTATCTGATTCTGCCAACATCTTTGCCAGCCCAACGAGATGATGCTTAAGATCAGTCTCCAAATTCCCTGAATCTGGAGGAAGTGAGGCCTGTGCCATGTCTTCCACGAAAGCATCCATCAGCACGTCCGTCTTCGATGTCCACCAACGGTAGATTGTCTGCTTCGCGACACCTGCCGCAGCTGCGATGCCTTCGATCGTCACACCAGCGAATCCGCGCTCGACCAGCAGATTGTCGGCAGCTTCAAGGATCGCTGTGCGAGCCTCTTCACTTCTCCCGTGGCGATTCCCGCGATGTTCAACCGGGGAGGGGACTTTTTTGGCAGCTCGACGTGGTTTGCTCGATTTTGTAGTCACCGTACTCCTTGACTAGACGGTTCGTTGCGTCTAGTGTAGCTTCATGTCCTACTCTAACGTTATCTTCAATTGCTCTCAAGTCAGACAGCTCAGAGCCGCAACGCTACTTGGAGCTGCTTTTTTGTCCATTCCTTTCTTCCTCCCTGAAAAGGCGTCCGCGCAGGCGGGCACGATCCTTGCGATCAATGAAGGAGAATCAACTCTTTCGATCATCAATCCCAAGAGCGGCCAGGAGATAGGCAGGGTCGCGGAGGGGGGAGTCGCTGGCCATGAGGTCGTGGCTTCGTTCGATGGCAAGACAGCGTATGTCCCCATCTATGGCGACTCAAGCGCAGGAGAGCCGGGATCGGATGGCAGCGAGTTGGTTGCCATCGACCTGGCAACGCACATGATCGTGGGGCATGTCGATTTTGGCCATGGTGTGAGGCCACACCAGCCCACGCTCAATCCGCACGACGGCATGCTTTATGTCACCACGGAACTGGACCAGACGATAACGGTCATCGACCCCAAAAATATGAAAATTGTGGGCACCATTCCAACCGGCCAGGCGTTGAGCCACATGATGGTGATGGATCACGAAGGGCGATTCGGATACACGGCGAACATTCAGCCGGGAAGCGTCTCCGTGCTCGACATGCATGAACGGAAGCTGCTGGCGATCCTCCCCGTGGCGGCTAAGATCCAGCGGATTGCAATCTCTGCAGACGACAAGAAAATCTTCACAACCGATCAGACAAGACCGAGAGTCGCGGTGATCGATACGGCGACTCGCCAGGTTGCATCGTGGATTCCGCTTCCGGCGATTGGGTATACCCTCACCACTACCAAAGATGGACGTTGGCTGCTTATCGGCATCCAAAGTACGTCTCAGGTCGCAGTAGTCGATCTCGAACTGAGCAAGGTCGTACGGACAATCGATCTTCCAAAATCACCACACGAAATTCTGATGTCGCCTGATGGAACGACAGCTTACGTGTCCTGCACAGCCAATGAGCAGGTTGCGGCAATCCGTGTTTCGGACTGGACGGTGACGAAGCTCATTAAGGCCGGTACTAGGGTCGATGGCCTGGCGTGGGCGGAGCAGCGCTGATCACTCGCTGCTCCGGATCAGGCAAGCAAAAGAGTAGGTTGAAAGGCTCGAATCATGAATGAGGGTGTACAAGATCTAAACGAGCCGGCAATAGGCCAGAAGCCGTCCTCGCTTGTCCAATCCATGCGCAGTGCGAACGTCCCCACGGTCGATGCTCGATACTGGTCGGCAATCACACTCGCAAGCATCTTCGGTTGCAACCTCGGTGATTGTCTTTCGTTCTACGCCCATTGGAATCACTGGATCGGGTTAGCTCCTCTGGCGGCGATCTTTGCCCTACTGGTCGGAGGTGAACGCCGGTCAACGCGTGCAACACAGGCGTGGTATTGGACTGTCGTGATTGTGCTTCGCGCCGCAGCGACGAACCTGGCCGATCTCGCCACCCATACATTTGAGTGGCCCTATGTGCGCGTCATCCTTGGATTGACTGTCCTCCAGATACTTGTGATCTGGCCGGTCTTGCCTCGATCACTTCTGCCAGAGGGAGATCCAACGAATAGGCCGGCGACGACTGGCTGGTACTGGCTCTCTTTACTGACCGCCGGGACTTTGGGCACCGCAATCGGAGATTGGTCCGCTGACGCCCTCCATCTCGGTACCGGTTATGCCACGATCGCATTAGGCGCAATCTTCGCTGTCGTGCTCCTCATCGGAAGAGAATCCAGATGGACGACCAAATCGGCTTTTTGGTCTGCGATTGTTGCCGTTCGGGCTGCCGGAACAACAGCAGGCGATTGGATGGCTTTCCGCGAGGAACCGGGATTAAGCAATGGCCTGAACCTTGGACTGCCTCTCAGTACAGCCCTGAACTGCGCTTTATTTGTGGGTATTCTGCTTTTGTGGAAGCGCCATCTTGGGAGTCGGAAATTTGCCGATTCCGGCGATTGAGATCTAACTTGTCGCAGGTATATGTAGATTGCGGACTCGAGCTGCTGAGAGCCGTTCGTTCCAGGAATTCTGATCCACGATAGCAGTCGATCAGGAGAGCTTGTCCCGCTTGCCGAGGCGACGAACACCTCGGCAAGTTCCTCGGCGGCTTTTGCGGCAAGCGACCTGTTCTGGGTGGACAATGGCGTCGACTGTTTCACTCTTCATTGGCCGCATTTGCAAAGCGCTCCATGAGGAAGTTCCCGATAAGTTGAAGGGTCGCTGTCGAGGCCGCCAAGCGTCCCAAGCCCCCCAGATATCCATGGACCATCCCTTGCCATACGTCGAGTCGAACGTCGACTCCCGCCGCCGCCGCCCGCTCAACCAGGCTGATCGAATCGTCAAGCAGGACCTCATCGTTGCCGACATGCACACGGAGCGGTGGTAGTCCCTTGAGATCAGCGTAAAGCGGGGAGGCAAGTGGGTCGTCCGGACGATTTCCTTCCAGATAGGACCGCACTAGTTCGTCGGCTTGCGACTGGATGAAGTATGGATCGGCAACAGCCCGCGTCGACCAACTGCCTCCGGACAGGGTTAGATCGGTCACCGGCGATAGGGCCACTCCGCCAACCAGCGCTCTCCGCCCCGGCTCATTGCTTGTTGCAGCAAAAACGAGCAGGCCAAGGGCGAGGTTGCCACCAGCGGAATCACCCGTCACGGCGATTTTCGTGAAACCTCGCTCAATCAGACCGAGGTAGCAGGCTCGTACGTCTTCAGCCGCAGCAGGGAAGGGATGCTCCGGAGCAAGCCGATAGTCAGGCACGAAAGCCGCTACTCCGACACTCAGCGCGATATGGCCTGCGAGGTGGCGAAACGCCTGTGCGGAGCCCCAGTTGAACCATCCGCCATGGAGGTGCATCACGGCCTCGCCGGGGCGCGCGCCTTCGGGCCGGCACCACCATCCCGAGACACCCCCTACAGAGTCAGCCTCGTAGACGACGCCAGCCGGGGCAGAGACGCGCTCCATAATGGCGTTGAACGGAACGCGAGCGGCAACTCCCCGAAGCTTGCCCTTGTTGGGCTCGACGATGGCGCGCATGGCGGTCATGGCCGCTTCATCCTCCGCGCTCAATGGATGCTGCACCAACCATGAAGCTGTACTTTGATCCTCTCGAAGCGTCTGCATTGTTGTTCCTCCTGTTTGTTCAGCTAATCGAACTATCACACTTTACTAGACGTAAAGTAAAGCAACGCGATGCATTTATTTTTACGCCTCGTTCAGGTAAGTTAAGGTTGTGTCGAAATCGAAGCCCAAACCGCTGCCGATGGGAAGACCACGCAGCGAGGCGGCCGTCTCACACACTGCGATCATGGACGCCGTATCCGGCTTGCTGGAAGAGAAACCCGCTCGCGACCTGACCATGGATGCGGTCGCAAAACGAGCGGGAGTCGGAAAGCCGACACTGTACAAGTGGTGGCCCTCCAAGGCCGCCCTCATCATGGCCATGTTCCATGAGCGGTTCAACGTCATTCCCGAGATGCCGGGTGCAACGACGGCAGAAGAGGCACTGCGAATAAGGGTGAAGCACCTTACCGTCCAATGTAATGGCCTATTCGGAAAGGTGGTCGCCGACCTGATCGCTGAGGGGCAGGGCGATCCGTCGATCCTGAAGGAGCTCTACGAGAGCCATATTCGCCCGCGACGAGCTGCGACCATTGCCGACATCGAGCGTGGAGTGGCATCGGGCGAGTTCGTGGCTGAGACTGACTCTGAACTCCTCCTCGATGCGATTGTCGCGCCACTGTATCTTCGGCTTCTGCTCCGCCACCCCGCTCTGACGGAGGAGTACGGAAATCAACTCATCGATAAGGCGCTCCTCGGTATACGGAACCCCAGGTGGAGGGGCGGACGACGGAAGCGGGACGTCAGTCAGCCAGGATTGGCAACTTAGGGTGTTTGGTGCGAACGGACGCCAACCGTGCAGGCCGTCCCGCACGTCTTGTAGCCGTTTCACTCCTCGTCCAGACCGGGCTGCAACATAGGGACGCCAGAGGATGCGGGGCGGGTTATCTTCCGTTTAGGAGATTCCCTATGTTCGCAATTCGCCATTTCATGATCGCTACCATCCTGTTAACGACTGCTTCTATGCCCCTAACCGTGACGGCGCAAACGGCGGCAAAGCCCGACCCTTGAGCCAGTCGTTCGATAAGGTGCTGTCGCAGTTTGAACTTCAGTTCGTGGCGGTCTCGAAGGCGATGCCCAGTGAGAAGTATGACTTCACCCCGGCTACGCTTGGACTAGCGGGGGCTGACTACAAGGGTGTGCGAACCTTCGCTGCCGAGGTGAAGCACGTGGCCGAGATGAACTTCGTTATCTATAGCGTCATGAGCGGACTCAAGCCCGACATGGACATGGATTCCATCAAAGACCTGAAGAGCAAGGACGAAATCCTCTCTGCCGTGACTCGCTCGTTCGCTTACGGACATAGAGCTTTACTCACTCTGAATGCCGGGAACTCCAGCGAAATGCCTCCAGACTCTCACGGAATGACAAAGGCTGGAATCGCCGCGTACGTGATGGTGCACGACGCAGACCACTACGGGCAGCTTTCAGAGTATTTGCGGATGAATGGAATCGTTCCGCCCCAGAGTCAGAAGTGAAAAGAGGGGATCGGCGGGCGGGTGTTTCGAATGCGGCTTTAGCCGCTGAGGTACGTTTGGCTTTCGTGGCGGAACAGCTTATAGCTCACGGCGAGGAGCTTGGGCGCTTCGGGCGAGTGCTGAAGCGTACCTCAGGGGCTAAAGCCCGTTGCCTGGGGAGTGGATTTGCGGCACGGCTGAAGCCGTGCCCTTAAGCAAGACGGTCTTTGGTGGCTAGTGGCGGGTGAGGCTGCGCTGGGCGAGGAGTTTGGAATAACTCGGGGTGATCCCTTCCCTCTTATTTATTGCGCAAAGGATTGATAAGAAGGATGTGGTGCTATACCAAGGTGTTCTTAGAGAAGCTTAGGTGTACCTCGGTCGCGAGAGTTATTCTGTGGAGCGAAGCGTTTTGCGCAAGGAACTTGTCAAGTCTATGTCGGCCAAAAAGGTGTTGATCGCGGACTATGAAAGATCGGTTCGGGAGAGCCTTGGGCTGGTCTTCGCGCAGCACGGTTGCGAGTGCAGGACGGTGGAGGAGGGCGAGGAGGCACTTGCAACTGCGGCGGCGTGGGTGCCGGATGTGGTTGTTATGGATCTTTTGCTGATCGAGAACGCTCGGACCCACAGGGACCGGATACCGGCGGCGGTGATCCTGTTGCTGACCTCGACGAGCCCTCCGACGTTGCTGAAGGCTGCGGAAGAGTTGGGACTTCGGGTGTTCCAGAAGCCGGTGAGGCCGCAGATTTTGCTGGAGGCGGCTGGAGCTTTGTAGATGGCTGGGTAGATGCTGAGCTGTAAGGGTAAAGAGCGGCAGACTCGGCGAGACCTGCGCGGACGGGATTTTCGTGGATGTAGTTGCGGCGGATCTGGAAGTCTTCTGCGTCGCGGATGCGGTGGTCGGTGAAGCTGCGCTGCCAGACGGGGAGCTTCGAGGCGAGGCGTCGGGAAAAGCCTCCTTTGATGAGGCCGATGGCGCGTTCGAGGGTGATGGTTTCAGGTGTGAGCAGGAGATGGATGTGGTCGGGCATGACGACGAAGGCGTGGAGTTTGTAGTTGCCTTCGCGGCGGTAGTGCTGGAGGGTGTCGATGAGGAGTAAGGCGTTGGCTTCGACCTGGAAGAGGCGGCGGCGATTGGAAGTCGCTGTGGTGATGAAGAAGGTGCCGGGTCGGGCGGTGCGCGTCGGAATCGCCATGATGAGTGGCAACAGCGTAACGCAGGCTTTGCGTCGCTGGTGAGATTATTTTTCGCGAAGAAGGTCTTGCTTAAGGGCACGGCTTCAGCCGTGCCGTCTGGCGAGTGTTTGGAGTGCGGCTTTAGCCGCTGAGGTACGTTTTGCTTTCGTGACGGAACGGGTTATAGCTCACGGCGAGGAGCTTTGGCGCTTCGGACGAGTGCTGAAGCGTACCTCAGGGGCTAAAGCCCCTTGCCTGGGGAGTGGATTTGCGGCACGGCTGAAGCCGTGCCCTTAAGCAAGACGTGAAAGTGAGGCCAATCCATTGCTACGGCAATAGGGGTTTGCCGGCCGCCGCTAACTTCGCGTTCAACTTATTCTTACGATCTCTATCTTTTTCAGGCTTAACAAAATAGTGATCAAAGAGTTCTTCTAAGACATCGAGGTTCCACTCTGCTTCATGGGGTTCGACTGGTAGGATCACTCCCGTAGATTGCTCTTTCTGAGGGTGTGCGGCGAAATTACCTATATTTCTTACGGCCGCTAATTGAGCGGCGAGGTGCGACGATAGAACATTGCTGGCTACGATCTCTTCAATCTCTTTGGCGAGATTGCTCTTCTTGACTTTTGCGTATTCGCGAAGCAGATGTTGCAAACACCGTCGGCTGAGCGCAGCGCTCGCTTTAGGACTGATCTCGAGAACTTGAGCGGCTTCTTCGAAATCTTCGCGCAAGGAATGAGGAACTTGAGGCGGGCATTGTCGGCCTCCACCTCTCGGCCAGACCATGAACTCTTCATGATCTAAGGCGATGTCAACCAGAACCGAGTCTTCTTTTCCGGTTTTTATGACATCCGCTATGCCCTTGATAAGGAACATGATTGGTTGTTCGCACTCAGGGCACTGTTCGGCTTGAAGTTCCCATGCGACCTATCCTCCCTCAAAATCAGTGCTTTCCGATTTGTTATCTTCTGGCGGGCTTTCCCAGTAGTACATTATCGTCACCCGGCTTGGATCCCAATTTATTGCCACGTTACAGTGCGGACATTTCATTTACTTTCCTCACTACTCGATCGGAAGATTTAGCGCCTATCCAAAGGCCACAGCCCTGGCTTTCGCCAGGGCTGTCCTTAGTCGTAGTCCTTACAAACAATCCCAGCTAGTTCTAGCTGCAGCCGCTGGTGCTGCCGCATTCGTTGCAGCGGTAGCAGGAGCCGTTTCTGGTCATGATGGCTCCGCAGGTGGCGCAGCTTGGGCTGTCGCCCATGTCGATCATGGAGCGCATGGCAGAGGCGGTGTGGTAGATGCCGCGATCTTCGAAAGACGAGGGTGTAGGGTCCAGGGTGTAGGGTGTAGACGGCTCGAGGCCGCTACGGGCCTGTAGGTCGGGTGCGATCCCTTGCTGGGGTGCGGTGCGGTCGGCGTACTCGGGGGCTTCGAACGGGTTGGGTTCGAGTTCCACCGAAGCGGCGGCGTTGAGGCTCACCGTGTTGCCGGGAGCGGTGACCTGACCGGCGACCGGGACAGACGCTGCCTGCTTCATGCCGGCGAATAGGTCGAGCTGGGTGCCGGAGAGGAAGCGCATCTGGATCCAGCGGAAGATGTAATCCATGATGGACTTGGCGTAGCCGATCTCGGGGTTGCCGGTCCAGCCGGAGGGCTCGAAGCGGGTGTGGGCGAACTTCTCGCAGAGCACACGCAGCGGAACGCCGTGCTGGAGGGCGAGTGAGACTGCCGTGGCGAAGGAGTCCATGAGGCCGGAGACGGTGGAGCCTTCCTTGGCCATGCGGATGAAGATCTCGCCGGGGCTGCCGTTGGGGTAGAGGCCGACGGTGATGTAGCCCTCGTGGCCGCCGACACCGAACTTGTGGGTGACGGAGGCGCGCTCGGCAGGGAGACGGTGACGGACGGCGCGAGGCGGGGCCTGCGCGTCGACAGCGTCGGAGTTGAGGAGGCTGGCTTCGGCGATCTGTCTGATCTGGGTCTGAAGCGTGGTGACCTGGGCTTCGAGCGTGGCGATCTTCTGCTTCCCAAGTTCGATGGCTGCGGTGTCTTCAACGGTGCTGCTGACGGCCTTGGTGCCCTTCTTGTTGTCGTCGGTTTGCGCGGAGACGTTGAGGGGCTGGGTTCCCTTGGAGTTGTCGCGGTAGATGGCTACGGCCTTGATGCCGAGACGCCAGGCCTCGGTGTAGGCGTGGGCGATGTCGTCGACGGAGCAGTCCTGCGGGAGATTGACGGTCTTCGAAATCGCTCCCGAAAGGAAGGGCTGCGCTGCGCCCATCATCTTGATGTGGCCCATGTAGGAGATGGTGCGGGTTCCTTTGGCGGGCTTGAAGGAGCAGTCGAATACGGCGAGGTGCTCGGGCTTGATGGCGGGAGCGCCTTCGATGGTGCCGGTGGCGTCGATGTAGCTGACGATGGCGTTGACGTCGGCCTCGTTGTAGCCGAGCTTGATGAGGGCCGAGGGGACGGTGTTGTTGACGATCTTGATCATGCCGCCGCCGACGAGCTTCTTGTACTTGACGAGGGCGAGGTCGGGCTCGACGCCGGTGGTGTCGCAGTCCATCATGAAGCCGATGGTGCCGGTGGGGGCGAGGACGGTGACCTGCGAGTTGCGGTAGCCGAACTTTTCGCCGTGGGCGAGAGCGCCGTCCCAGGAGTGCTTGGCGGCGGAGACGAGTTCGTTGAGCTGCGGGGCGACGAAGGGCTCGGCGCTGGTCTTCGACTTGCCGATGTTGTTCACTTCGGCGCGGTGCATGCGGATGACGTCGAGGAAGGGCTCGCGGTTGACGTAGAAGCCGGGGCAGGCTCCGCCGGTGATCTCGGCACGCTGCGTGATCGTGGTGGCTGCGCCGAGCGGGTTGCAGGTTTCGGCGATGCGCGAGGACTGCCAGTAGGCGTCGCCCGAGAGGATGGCGGTGACGGCACCGGCAAAGTCGCGACCAGCGTCGGAGTCATACGGCAGGCCGAAGGCCATGAGGAGCGCACCGAGGTTCGCATAGCCTAGGCCGAGCGGACGATAGTCGTGCGAGTTCTTCGCGATCATCTCGGTGGGGTAGCCAGCGGAGTCGACGATGATCTCCATCGCGGTGGTTACGATGCCGATGGCGTGGCGGTAGGCGGCGATGTCGAACTGGCCGCCGGGGGTGAGGAACTTCAGCAGGTTGAAGCTGGCAAGGTTGCAGGCCGAGTCATCGAGGAACATGTACTCGGAGCAGGGGTTGGAGGCATTGATGCGGGCGGTGTTCTTCGACGTGTGCCAGCGGTTGATGGTGGTGTCGTACTGCATGCCGGGGTCGCCGCACTGCCAGGTGGCTTCGGCGATCTTGTGCATAAGGTCGCGGGCCTTGTACTCCTTGATCGGGGTCTTGTCCTTGACGGTCTTCGTGGAGAAATTGCCGTCGGATTCGACTGCCTGCATGAACTCGTCGGTGACGCGGACGGAGTTGTTGGCGTTCTGGAAGAAGATTGACGAGTAGGCTTCGGAGTCGGGGCCTGAACCGTCGTAGCCGGCCTGGACGAGATGCCATGCCTTCTCTTCTTCTTTCACCTTGCACTGGATAAAGTCTTCGATGTCTGGGTGGTCGACGTTGAGGATGACCATCTTGGCGGCGCGGCGGGTCTTACCGCCGGACTTGATGACTCCGGCGAAGGCGTCGAAGCCGCGCATGAAGCTGAGCGGGCCGGAAGCGGTTCCGCCGCCAGAGAGGGTCTCCATTGATCCGCGGATCATGGAGAGGTTCGAGCCTGCGCCCGATCCCCACTTGAAGAGCATGCCTTCGGTTTTGGCGAGGGTGAGGATGGAGTCGAGAGAATCCTGAACAGAGTTAATGAAGCAGGCGGAGCATTGGGGCTTGGAGTAGCCGGTGACGGAGAACTCGACGGCGCAGGAGTGCTTGTTCCAGTGCCAGTTCTGGGCGTCGGAGTTGGGCTCGAGGCGGTCGCAGCCGACGTTGAACCAGACGGGCGAGTTGAAGGCTACCTTCTGGTTTAGGAGAAGGTGGGCGAGCTCGGCGTAAAAGATTGCGGCGTCGTCGGCGGAGGCGAAGAAGCCGTCGCGGATGCCCCAGTCGCGGATGGACTCGGCGACGCGGGTGATGAGGGCGCGGACGCCGTCTTCACGCTCGGCGGTGCCGTTCAGGCCGTGCAGGTATTTGCTGGCTACGATGTTGGTTGCGGTGACGGACCAGTCGGAGGGGACTTCGACGTTCTTCTGTTCGAAGATGAGGTTGCCCTTCCAGTCCTGGATGACGGCGTCGCGGCGTTCCCAGGTGATCTCGTCGTAGGGCGAGACGCCGGGTTTCGAGAAGTGGCGATTGAAGGTGAGGCCGGGGGCGGAGTTCTTCGGAGAGGAAGGAGCTGGAGCCGATGGGGCCTGCTTTGCGGACGTTGCGGGTGCCTGGGTGGGGATGGTCGCCATGCTGGTAAATCTCCTCTGGATGGATCAAATATCGTTCAAAAAAATCGATGTTGCGGTGAAGCTAGATGCCGTTCAGAACCTGGGGGTCGAGCGAAGAATCGGGGCGTACCTTGCGGCGAAGACGACGGGCGCTAGCGTGCTTCAAAGGATGCTCTGCCGAGGACGCGAGAGGCTCTGGCGACGTTTCGGGAGGAGGGAATTTTGAAGTAACGATGAATTTCTGCGGCCTTGCAGTCGTGAAAGTACCGCCCCCTATGGGGTATGTCAAGTATAAAGCACTACAGGTTGTGTTGCACTTGTGTGTACCGGGTTTTGCGGGTCGATCTCGCGGATGGGACGAAGAAACTCGGCGGATTCGCTGTGGAAGATCGCTGCGCAGCCCGATTCGCGCAGGCTTTACGTGCGGTTTACATTCCCTGGTTTGAGGGTAGCTGACTGAGGCTCGTCGGAGGGATCTCTAAAGGTGGTTATTTTTGAGGAAAAAGTGGATAAATCGGCACGGAATTCAGGGGCCGTAAACGGATCTTCGGATCGCAGGATATTCGCGAAGTTCGAAGCGTCGGCGAGGTAGTCGAAGAGCGTTCGATAGCACTCGCAGGATCGGGCCTCGAGGCCGAGGCGATTAAGGATTCGGATTTTGCTTCGGGAGTAGATGATGAGGCCGTCGAGTTGCAGCTTTCCGGCGGCGACAGTGACGGTGGAGCGGTTGCAGCCGAGCATAGCCGCGATGTGTTCGTGGGGCAGGTGGATCACTGACGATTCCATGCGGTCAGCACAGAGCAGGAGCCAGCGCGCCAGACGCATCCCGACACTATGTCGAGCATTGCAGCCGGCGGTCTGAGCGGTTTGAAGGAAGTGAGCCTGGTTGGCGCGGAGGGCCAGGCCGTGGAACTCGCCGTGGCGGGCAAACTCCAGTCGGGCATTGGTGACCGTGGCGGCATATCCGCGTCCAGCAATCTGCATGTAGACGCGGTTTAGGCTTCGCGCAGTGCCCATCATGGAAGAACCGCATAAGACGGACTCGAAGCCCATCACGCCGATTTCGACCTGAGAGCCATCCTCAAAAGAAGCAGTCATCGAGGCGACTCCGTCTTCGAGAAAGATGATCTGGTGCATCTCGGTGCCGGGGACTTCTATGTCGCGACGAAGAGGCAGCATCAACGATGTAAGGTGCAGGCGTTGGAGGATATCCGGGTGGAGTGCGTGAAGCATGGCATTGCGATAGACGAGGGGCATTGCGCGCCCACGATCCAGACGGATGAGAGACTCGTCTGCGGCGAGTGTACTCCGCGCGACATAAGAATGCGTGGCTAAAACTGCTCAAGGAATTTTGGTGCGACTTGAAGCGAACCGGAGATGCTGTAACGTAAGCGTACTTATTACAAAATTTGAGCCTTTCTCAGGAGCAGATGCGATGCGATTCGCCTTATTTGGGCTATCTCTGGTAACAGGAGTGTTGTGGGGACAGGTGGCCCCGGAGCCTGCCGACCTGGTGCTGCGACACGGAACGGTTTTGACGGTGGATGCCAAGGACAGTGTGGCCGAGGCGGTGGCGATTCGGGACGGCAAAGTTGTATCAGTCGGTACGGATACGAGCATGGGTGCGTGGATTGGCGCAAAGACAAGGGTGATCGACCTGGCGGGCAAGTCGGTGACTCCGGGGCTGATCGATACGCATGCTCATCTGCTGAGCACCGGGGCGGACGAGATAGTGGGTGTCGACCTGGGGAGGGCGGCCAGCCTTGCCCAGTTGACGGAGCTGGTGAAGGCGCGGGTGGATGCGACTCCTGCGGGGGAGTGGGTGCAGGGTTCGCGTTGGAACGAAGGGATTCTCGCTGAGCATCGCGGCCCGACGCTGGCAGAGTTGGATGCGATCTCGGGTGGGCATCCGGTGCTGCTGGAGAACGTGACGCATCACTACGCGATCGTGAACAGTGCAGCGCTGGCCATGGCGAAGATTGATGTGTCAACGAAGGATCCGGCAGGCGGAAGGATCGAACATGACACCACCGGGAAGCCGACCGGCATGCTGCGCGAGGAGGCGGCGGTGCGGCTGGTGTCATCACACATTCCCGCGATTACTGCGGAGCAGTACAAGATGTCCTTGCGGAGCGGCATTGCGACCATGCACTCGGAGGGAATGACGGGCGTGAAGGACCTCAATTATCCCGTCGAGTGGTCTGCCTATAAGGAACTTGCCGGGACGGAGGGGCTGACGATTCATGCGTGCAGCCTGATCTGGGCGGGATATTCGCTGGAGAGCGCAAAGGCGGCTCTGAACGAGATCTTGCAGGCGCGAAAGGACGAGAAGACGCTTCCGGGAGGAGACTTGAAGGTGTGCGGGGCGAAGATCCTGCTAGATGGCAGCGCTACCGGAAGGACGGCATGGAGGTACGAGGACTACCCGGTGGATGCGCGGCATCCTGCGTCCACGGGGCATGGGTTCTCGACGATCGAGCCAGATGTCTACAATAAGATGGTGCTGTTGTTCAACGACGCTGGAGTCTCGGTGGGGACGCATGCGATCGGCGACCGGACGATCGACCTCGTTGTAGATGCCTATGCGGAGGCACTGCAACAGAAGCCGACGGTGGGGCTGCGGCACAGCATCATCCATGCGCACGAGCCGACGGAGCATGCCATCGCTGCGATGGCGGAGATGCAGAAGAAGTACGACGCCGGGATTCCCGAGACGCAGGCGGAGTTTCTGTGGTGGCTCGGAGACACGCTGCCGGGTTCGTTCGGGCTTGAGAGGGCACAACATTTGATGCCGCTCGCGACGTATCGGAAGAACGGGATGATCTTTGCCGGCGGATCGGATTATGGGGTGACGCCGCTCGCGGCGCGGTATGGACTGTGGGCGTCGGTGGCGCGGGAGCCATTGAAGGGGACGTTCGGGCCGCATCCATTCGGCATGGAAGAGGCTGTGGATGTGCATACGGCTTTGAAGAGCTACACAATATGGGCTGCACGGCAGATCTTCGCGGAGACGGAGACCGGATCGGTCGAGACGGGCAAATGGGCGGACCTGGCGGTGTGGGACCGGAATCCGTATGCGGTGCCTACCGCCGATCTGAAGGAGATGAAGTGCATGATGACGCTCTACAAGGGGAAGGTGGTCTTTGAGCGGGCGAAGTAGAGGACGGACGGTTTTGGCGCTGAATAGTACCGTGTCGTTTGCACAACATTTGCTGCTTGCGGAGTGAGGGCCTAGAATCAAGAATGTGACTATACCTGCACCGGACCACAAACGTTACTTCATCGAGAAGTTGGGGCTTTCGGAACGGTTGATGGAGCGCTGCCTCGGCGAGGCACTTTCGGCAGGCGGAGACTACGCCGACCTTTACTTTGAATCAGTTACGTCGACCTCGCTGGGTATGGACGAGGGTCTGGTGAAGACGGCGAGCCAGGGAATCAGCGTCGGCTGCGGGATTCGCGTGGTCTCAGGCGAGCGAACTGGTTACGCCTATACAGACGATCTGTCGAGCGAAAAGTTACTCAAGGCAGCGCGGACGGCTGCGCTGATCGCGAGCGGCCCGGCGAAGGAGCTGATCAGTGGTTTCCGACAGACGGAGACTCCGTCGCTCTATCCGATTGCCGGCGCTGAGAGCGACACCGATATCGCAACGAAGCTGAAGCTGATCGAGCGGGCGGACAAAGCTGCGCGTGGGTTCGACTCCCGGATTACGCAGGTGCGCGCTGGGATCAACGACGAGCTGCGGCGGATTCTGGTCGCTGCTTCGGATGGGACGTTTGCCTCGGACACGCAGCCCCTGGCTCGTTTCAACGTGTTTGTGCTCGCGAAAGATGGAGCGAATACGGCCAAAGGGACGAGCGGCGGCGGCGGTCGCGTGGGGTTGGACTTTTTTGAGGACGCCCGGGGCGTTGGTGAAACGGATAAGAGCCCGGAGCACTTTGCCCGCGAGGCCGCCCGGACGGCGATTCTGCAGCTTGGAGCGGTGGCTGCCCCGGCGGGCGAGATGGAAGTCGTCCTGGGGCCGGGATGGCCGGGCGTGCTGCTTCACGAAGCTGTCGGGCACGGGCTTGAGGCAGACTTCAACCGGAAGAAGACATCGGCGTTCGCCGGTTTGATCGGGCAACAGGTGGCGAGTTCGAAGGTCACGGTGGTGGATAACGGGTTGATGCCGAACCGTCGCGGATCCATCAACATGGATGACGAAGGGAATCCGACCCAGGAAACCGTTTTAATAGAAAACGGAATTTTGAAGGGGTATCTATCGGATAAGTTGTCGTCGCGGTTGATGGGGACGCCGAATACGGGAAGCGGAAGGCGAGAGAGCTATCACCACATCCCCATGCCGCGGATGACGAACACGTACATGTTGAACGGCGACGACATGCCGGAAGACATTATCAAGAGTGTGAAGCGTGGTTTGTACGCGGTGAACTTCGGTGGTGGCCAGGTGGACATCACAAACGGCAAGTTTGTGTTCTCGGCGAGTGAGGCTTACCTGATTGAGGACGGAAAAGTGACGCGGCCGGTGAAGGGCGCGACGCTGATTGGAAATGGGCCTGAAGCGCTGAAGTATGTGTCGATGGTAGGCAATGACCTTGCGCTCGATGAAGGTATCGGGACGTGCGGCAAGGCTGGGCAGAGTGTTCCGGTAGGAGTTGGAATGCCAACGATTAAGCTCGACCGCATGACGGTCGGGGGAACGGGACAGTAATGGCGGTCGAACGCGAAAAGATGTACGAGTGTGAGGTGAAGCGTCGCCGGGTAAAAGAAGGCGGCGGGTATGAGCCTTTCTGGAAGGTCAAGGAAGTCGCGGTTGCCCTGAGCGATAGCGACACGGAGTTTCGCTGCAAGGATTGTTTTGGCGAAGTAAAGCTGCTGGGCCGCAACGGCAAGGCAGGCACTATTCCTTATGTAGAGCACAAGCTGATTGCAGACTCCGAGTTCTGCATCGGCGGCCTTCTTTTCAAGAAGGCGACCGACGGACGAGAGCCGAAGACTTCGGCGAAGCCGGTCGAGTAATACCGTTTTCGGAACGCGGGCTCGTTCGAGGAAGATTTTCCCTGTAACGATCTTCCATCTGCCCGCACTACAACAAGGCTCTGGATTTCCCCTCTTTGACTCCCCGGGCGAACGAACGTCCGGGTTGAGACCGGGAGGGTGGAATCCTTCCTCGACACCATGACGTGTCGACTCAAGACGTCCAATCCAAGCACTCCAACCGTACGTGATTAAAGTGTCCGGAGGAATTCGATGGCAGCAGCAGAGCGCGAGCAGTTTCATGTATGTCAGGTCAAGCGTCGTCGCGTGAAGGCAACGGGAGGGTATGAGCCCTTCTGGAAGGTAAAGACGGTAGCGGAAGCTCTTGAAGATGCGGACACCGAGTTCCGCTGCAAAGACTGCGGTGGAGCGTTGAAGCTATACAAGCGTCGTGCCGAGAACGGATCGGCGGCGCATGTCGAACACAAGTTGAAAAGCGATTCCGAGTACTGCCCGTCGGGCCTGCACTTTCTGAAGGCAACCGATGGACGGGAACCTCGTCCGTCACAGTTTCCCGTGCGCTGACGGGAATCGCACTAAAGGTCCTCTATGATTCGTCGTTATCTCGTCATCTATCAGATCGGTTCCGGCCACATGAGCGCGTACGTGCCCGATGTCCCTGGATGCTCCAGCATCGGGCACTCGCTCGAGGAGTTGCGGGAGAATATCCACGACGAACTGGAGTTTCATCTGGAGCGGATGGCTCTGGAAGGGCGCTCGCCGCAGGAGCCGTTCATGGGAATGGATGACGTTCCTGCGGGTACTCACGCGGAGTGGATGATGGTGAAGCCTATGCCGGAGGAGAAGACGCTTTCGCTTGATGCGAAGATTCGGCGGCGGTTGCGGAGACCTTTTGGGTTCAAGTGGAATTGGTTTTCGCGGGATGCACAGATTGTGCGGGTGAGGACGACCTTCATCTAGACGAAGCCGTGTAACGGCTCGTTTCGATTAAGGCTGCGCATAGTAAGCGTATTTTGTCCGGGTTTTCAACCCAGGCTTCGCGACGACAACCTCGATACGATGGTACTCATTCTCCGACTCCCCCTGCACCTCGTTAAACGAGATCTTGTAGGAAGACTTCGTTTCCGCGAAACAGGTCTTCAATTCATTTTCAAGATCGTTGGTTGAGTTCAGGACAAGCCCTCCGCTCTGCGCTGCGAGGACCTGCAGCGAAAGATCGCCAATCTCCACCTGGCCGGCCTTGCTCACACCCTTCAGGAAATTCTGGTAGTAAAACGTCCGTTCCGTAGCTTCGTCAGTGCCGAGTGGATTCAGGCTATAGAGCGTAATTTGGGCCTGCAGCATTTGCGTGGCGAAGCCAACAATATCGCGGAAGAGTCCGTCCTGCTGCCTTGAGGTTAGATTGATTTCCGGCCCGGTTAGCAAGGGCCAGCCCGGAGAGACCCAGAAGACTAGCTTGCGGCCCGGACGCAGGCTTTCATGCGCTATCAACTCAGTCATGGCCGCCATCGAGAGGTTGAAGCGATCCTGCTGCTCATGCTGAGAAGATCGTGTCGTGGTTCGAAATCCTGTCACGTAGTGATCGAGTGTGTCGCTCAGTTCCTTTCCATTGGTCGAATAGCCCTGTTGAAGTTGCAGGCCATGATCTGTAAAGAAGGCCAAGGCCGTGGGCACGGGTAGGCTTTCATTCCTCTTGAGGAATTGTTCGATCCGTATTCGCTCATCTGCGAGTCGAACAAAATTGAGATTCACCGAGTCGATCACGAGGATCACCTCGGTCGGGCTTGTGTCTGCAGCAACTGTTTCGAACTGCGTGATCTTCGCCGGCGAATTGTTGTCCTTCAGCATGAAGTCCTGCTGGGTCAGCCCAGCTACAGGCACACCATCTTTCGCCGTCACCACCACGTTAAGGGACACTTCTCTGTCCTGCTTGGGGTGAGGTCGCAACGGCGCCTGAGCGTTCAGCGCGACGAGTGGAATCATGAGCAGAGGCGTCAGGAGCGAACGGGAAAGGGTACTCATGCGAAATAGGATGCTGTGCAGTCCGCCAACGGTGCGATGTTTGAGATGCCGGTCGGGATCGTCCGCTTCGCGCAGAGTGAAAGGGAACGTGCTGGTGCGGGTGTATTGCGTCTGTCGGGCCGGTCGCGGCGGATTTGCGCGATCTCGAATACGATTGAGGAGTTGATCTTCTCGAGGAGTATTCATGTCTGCCTTTGTGTCCGCGCCGTCATCTTCTGATCTAAAACAGCTTGCGTTTGATGTCGTCGCGAAGGCGAAGAAGGCTGGCGCCAGCGATGCCGAGGCCGTCGTGTATGAGGGCGAGGAGTTTGGCGCGCTTGTGCGGCTGGGGCAGGTGGAGCAGTTGAAGGAGTCGGGGTCGCGGGCGGTGGGGCTGCGGGTGTTTTTTGGGCAGCGGACGGCGAGCACGTCGTCGTCAGACTTTTCGGCGGAGTCTATTGAGCGTCTGGTCAGTGGGGCAGTAGCGCTGGCCAAGGTGACCAGCGAAGATCCGTTTTCCGGGCTTCCCGAGGCTGAGGCGTTTGGGCAGGTCGAAGGGGATCAGCATCTTTACTTTGAGGATGTGAACGAGATGCCGCCGGCGGAGCGGATCGAGATTGCTCGGCGGAGCGAGGCTGCGGCGATGGCGTATGACACGCGGATTACCAACTCCGGTGGCGGAGACTTCGATACATCGACATCGCACAAGATCATGGTGAACTCCCGCGGGTTTGTTGGGGAGTATCGCAAGTCTTATTGCGGGTTTTCGGCCTCGCCCATAGCGCAGGGCGAGACGGGTGGAATGCAGCGGAACTACTGGTACTCGAACTCGCGAACGACTCGGCTGCTGGAGTCGCCTGAGGATATCGGGCAGGAGGCTGCCCGGCGGACGCTGAAACGGCTGGGTGCTCGGCAGGTGAAGACGCAGGCTGCACCGGTGGTGTTTTCGCCGGAGATCGCGCGGTCGATTATGGGAAACATCTTCGAGGCGTCGAATGGAGACGCAATCTATCGGCATGCGACGTTCTTTGCGGACATGCTGGGCGAGCGTGTGGCGGGCGAGAACATTACTGTAGTCGATGACGGGACGATGGTGCATCAGGACGAGCGGTTCGGCGGCATTGGCGGATTTGGGACGGCGCCGTTCGATGGCGAGGGGCTGCCGACCCGGCGCAAGGTGATCGTGGAGCGCGGGATTCTGAAGAACTACGTGATGAATACCTACACGGCGCGGAAGCTGGGGATGGCGTCGACGGGGAACGCATCGCGGGGACTGGCGGGGAATCCGGGGATCGGTGCGGGGAACTTCTATCTGGAGGCGGGGACGATGACGCCCCAAGAGATTATCGCTGACGTGAAGAATGGGCTCTATGTGACGGAGACGATGGGGTTCGGGGTAAACCTGGTGACGGGGGACTACTCGCAGGGCGCGAGCGGGATGTGGATCGAAAACGGCGAGATCGCGTATCCCGTGGAGGAGATCACGATAGCGGGGAATCTAAAGGACATGTACAAGAATGTCGTGGCCATTGGGAATGACCTGGTGTTCCGGGGAGCGAGCGCGGCACCGACGATCCGGGTTGAGGGGATGATGATCGCTGGCTCCTAGGCAGCTCGGGAAGTTGCACCAGAGATGGATGGGATCATGTAGTATCGTCAACGAAAACCTTTGCCGGCTGCGTGGCCCGGTTTGGGCAGAGTCTGGACAAAAATAAAGACAGGCGGCGCAAGAACCGCACTGAGAAGGCAGCGAACCTACACCGATGGCGATGACAAGCACAGGCACCCCCAGGACACTTTCCGCAGCTCCAGGATCCACCAATTACAGCGCCATGGCGATGGTTACAACGCTGTTCTTCTGCTGGGGCTTCTGCACGGTTATTAATGACGCGGTGATTCCGCACCTGCAGTCGATCTTCACCCTGTCCTACCTCCAGGCATCGCTGATTCAATTGGCGTTCTTCAGTTCCTACTTCGTGTTTGCGATGCCTGCGGGCAAGCTGGTGGAGTGGATTGGCTATCAGAAAAGCATGGTAGTGGGTCTGCTGACCATGGGAGCCGGAGCGGTACTGTTTGTGCCAGCAGCTGCGGTCGGTGCCTACAGCTTCTTTCTTATTGCCGAGATTGTGCTAGCAGCCGGAGTGACCGTTCTCCAGGTCGCCGCCAATCCGTATGTCACCATCCTTGGACCGCCGGAGACGGCGTCGAGCCGGTTGAACCTAACCCAGGCATTCAACACACTAGGTGATACCGTTGCTCCGTACGTCGGTGGAGCGCTGATTCTCAGCGGCACGGCAGCCGCCAATCCGCTTCACGTCTTCCGCCTCCCGTTTCTCACTATTGCGGGCGTGGTCGTTGTGCTCGCTCTGGCGATTGCGTTGTATAAGTTTCCGCGGATTGAGACGACGCAGGATTATCGGCCAGGTAGCCTCGATATTTCTAAGGACAGCATCTGGCATCATCCACACCTCTGGCTGGGGGCGATCGGGATCTTTGTGTATGTGGGAGCCGAGGTTTCGATCGGGAGCTTCCTGGTGAAGTACTTCAACGATCCTCTGATCGCTGGATTGCCGCTAGAGAAGGGCGCGAAGCTGGTCACCTTCTACTGGGCCGGCATGATGGTGGGCCGGTTCATCGGCTCGGCGGTGATGCAGAAGATTGCGGCGAACAAGATTCTGGGATGGGCGGGAGTTGGAGCGTGCGTTCTGGTACTGGCTTCGCTGCTGGGGACGGGATACTTCGCATTGTGGACGATTCTGGCGGTAGGCATCTTTAACTCGATCATGTTCCCAACCATTTTCACGTTGGCAGTGGCCGAGCTTGGGCCGCTGACCGGGCGAGGATCGGGCCTACTGGTGCAGGCGATTGTCGGGGGAGCGATCTTCCCGGTGATGATGGGTGCGTGTGCGGACCGGTTCGGCGTACACCATTCGATGGTGCTGCCGTTCCTTTGCTACATCTTCATCATCTACTACGGTTTCAAGGGGTACGAGATTGCGCCGGATGAGCCGAAGGCGCAGCTTGCTGCGGTTTCCTAGGCGACTCTGGCTGCATGCGGGTATCTTTTGTAGATCACTACCTAACTGAAGGCAACATGGAGATGAATATGACGAAGACGATTTGGACTGGATTGCTTGCTTCCACTCTTGTTCTGGGTTCGATATCTGCGATGGCGCAGACCGCCGGGCAGGACATCAAGGATGCCGGTCATGAGACGAAGCAGGCTGCGAAGGACACTGGCCACGGCATCAAGAAGGGCACAAAGACGGGCTATCACAAGACCAAGAACGGCACCAAGAAGGCTTATCACAAGACCGGTTCGGGGATTGCCAAGGTTGGGGACAAGATGGAAGGCAAGCCGAAGCCACAGTAGATTTTTGGACATGCGAGCAACAGTAAAGGGTCCTCTTGGAGGGCCCTTTACTGCGTTGGGCTGAGGTGGTCTCACTTCCACCTTAGCCACTATGTTGCCGGCGCGAAGTTGCCGCACGAGGCTGCGAATCGTGCCTCAGCGGCTAGAGCCGCACTATAACTGCGCCACTTGTGGCACGGCTGAAGCCGTGCGCTTGGGCGAAACGAGGGCTCTCAACAAGGTCTTAGACCACATGGAGTTGGGTGAGGAGGAAGGCGTAGTCGAAGGCGACCTCTTTGAGGTAGTCGTAGCGGCCGGAGGCTCCGCCGTGGCCGGCGTCCATGTTGATGTGGAGCAGGAGGGGCGCATCGTTCTGCTTGAGAGTGCGGAGCTTGGCGACGTACTTGGCGGGCTCCCAGTACATGACCTGCGAGTCGTTGAGGCTGGTCTTGACGAGCATGGCCGGGTACGGACCGGGTTTGAGGTTTTCGTAAGGGCTGTAAGAGAGCATGTAGGCGAAGGCATCCGCCTCGTTGGGATTGCCCCACTCTTCGTACTCGGCGACGGTGAGCGGGAGCGTGGCGTCGAGCATAGTGTTCATGACGTCGACGAAGGGGACGTGCGAGAGGACGACCTTGAAGAGATCGGGGCGCTGATTGACGACGGCTCCCATCAGGAGACCGCCGGCGCTGCCGCCTTCGATGGCGACGCGGGTGGGGTCACCATACCCTTTTTGCGTGAGCTGCTCGACGGCGGTGGTGAAGTCGGTGAAGGTGGTGAGCTTCTGCATCATCTTTCCGGCGTCGTGCCAGGGGTCGCCCATCTCGCCGCCGCCGCGGATATGGGCATAGGCGAGGACGAGGCCGCGGTCGAGGAGGGATAGGCGGGCGCCGCTGAAGCTGACGGGAAGCGCGTAGCCATAGGAGCCGTAGCCATAGACGTAGAGCGGGTTGGTGGCGTCGCGCTTGAAGGTGTCGCGGCGGTAGACGAGGGAGACGGGGACTTCTACGCCGTCGGCGGCGGTGATCATCACCCGCTCGGAGGCGTAGAGGGCTGGGTCGAAGCTGCCGGGGACTTCCTGCATCTTGAGAAGGGTAGAAGTTGCGGAGGCGATGTCGTACTCAAAGACAGAGGCGGGCGAGACGAGGGACTGGTAGCCGTAGCGGAAGACGGTGGTGTCGAACTCGCGATTGACGTGGGTGCCTGCGGAGTAGGTGGGTTCGGGGAAGGCGATGCGGGCGGATTGGCTGAGATCGCGGTCGCCGCTGAGCGGGAAGACGTCCATGACCGGCAGGCCGAGCTCGCGGCGGGAGGTGACCAGGAAGGTCTGGAAGAGGTCGAAGTCTTCGAGGGGAGCGTCGGGGTTGAGGGGCAGGAGTTCCTGCCAATTCTCGCGGCCAGGCGTAGCGATGGGCGCGGTGACGAGGCGGAAGTTGCGGCCAGTGTCGTTGGTGCGCATGTAGAGGACGCCGTCGCGGTGGTCAGGGTAGTACTCCTGATCGTCGATGCGGGGGGCGATGAGTTGGAAGCGATCGGTGGGGGTGTCGGAGGAAAGAATCAGGCACTCATTGGTGGTGTGGCTGCCGATCTCGACCATGAGGAGCTTGCCGTCGCGGGTCTTGCCGACGCCAAGGTTGAAGCGCTCGTCTTCTTCGTGAAGGACGATCATATCTTCAGAGGTTGGGGTGCCGAGGGTGTGGCGGAAGAGGTGGTCGTGGCGCTTGGTCGTCTCGTCTTCGGTGGTGTAGAAGAGCGTCTTTGAGTCGGCGGCCCAGACGAGGGAGCCGACGCGCAGGGCAGTGTCGGGTAGATCGAGTCCCGTGGCGAGGTCGCGGATGTGCAGTGTGTACTGGCGGAAGCCGGTGTTGTCCGTGGTGTAGGCGAGGATGGTCCCGGATGGGGTGACGGCCATGCCGCCGACGGACATGAAGGGCTGGCCTTCGGCTAGTTTGTTCACGTCGAGGAGGATCTCTTCCGGCTGGCTCTCGTCGAATGCGGGACTGGTGGCGACTCGGCGGCAGTGCAGAGGGTATTGCAGGCCGGCGACGGTGCGAGAGTAATACCAGAATCCGTTCATGCGGTAGGGAACGGACTCGTCGGTCTCCTTGATGTGGGAGAGCATCTCGTCGTAGAGCTGCTTCTGGAGCGCCTCGGTAGGGGCCATGGCGGCTTCGGTGTAAGCGTTCTCGGCGTTCAGGTAGGCGAGGGTCTCGGGGGAGGACTTATCGCGGAGCCAGGCGTAGTTGTCGGTGAGATCGACGCCGTGCAGAGGGGTGACGGTGGGCTCGATGCGGGCTACAGGCGGGGCGGTGGTTACGGCGAGAGTCATGGGATGAGGATATCGCGTCTGATAGAGGGCGGAACTTAGTTGATGGGCGGCGCGTAGAATCGGGTGGGATGTTGCGGGATTTCTTTGGGAGTTTTTTGAAGCGAGTGGCGGACAGAGCGGAAGGCGTACCTCAGCGGCTAAAGCCGCAAGTGTTTGGGGACGTTCATGGCACGGCTGAAGCCGTGTCCTTAAGCAAGACGTTGTCTTCGCGGGGGATGGTTTCTCGGCGCTTGCTTGCTCTCGCTGCGGTGCTGTCGGTTTCGCTGGGCTGTTTGCACGCCGAGACAGTGGCCAAGCTGCCGGCACCGACAGGGTATGTGAATGACTTCGCGGGCGTGTTAACGCCGGAGACGAAGCAGCAGGTAGAAGCCCTGTGTACCCAAGTGGATCAGAAGGCTAAGGCGCAGATTGCGGTGGTTACGGTCAACTCGATCGAAGCGAATGACGGTAGCGAGACCTCGATAGAAGAGTTCGCGGTTGCGCTGGAAGAGAAGTGGAAGGTGGGTAAGAAGGGGACCGACCGAGGTGTGCTGATGCTGCTGGTGATGAATCCGCGGCGCGGGCGTATCGAGGTAGGGTACGGACTCGAAGGGATTCTGAACGACGCCAAGGTGGGAGATATCGGTCGCGCCATGGTGCCGGCGGCGCAGGCGAATGACTACAACACGGCGGTTCCGCTGGGAGTATCGAAGATCGCCCAGGTGATCGCGACCGATGCGGGCGTGACTTTGACGCAGGCACAGCCCGTTCATCGTTATCATGAGCAGCAGGTGGGCACGCCTGTCCATCTGAGCTTCTGGCAGGTGGTGATCGGCGGGGGCGTTTTGCTGGTGGTGCTGATCTTTCTGATCAGTACCGGCAATGCCGGCTGGATCTTCGTTCTGTTGATGCAGATGATGGGCGGAGGTGGTGGAGGTCGAGGCAGGGATGACCGTGGCGGTGGGGGCTTTGGCGGATTCGGCGGTGGCGGTTCGGGCGGCGGAGGGGCTAGTGGCGATTTTTGAGGTGGACATGTAGACGGTAAGTAAAAGCGCAACGCAGATCCCCTTCGGGGGCGACAAACATCAGGTTTGAAGGACGAGGAGAAAGACAGATGAAAGGTTTATGGATTGCGCTGGGCGTCGTAGGGCTGATCGTGGTGGTGCTGCTGGCGGTCGGGGGAAGCTACATCGGCGCGAAGAATACGCTGGTGCAGAAGAATGAGGATGTCGACGGAGCTTACTCTACGGTGAATGTCGAGCAGCAGCGACGGCTTGATCTGATTCCGAACCTGGTGGCGACGGTAAAGGGCTATACCAAGGAAGAGTCGACCGTGCTGACGAACATTGCGAATGCACGCGCGGGTGTTCTGGGAGCGCCGGACCGTGCTTCGAGCATCCAGGCGAATACGAAGCTTGATGTCGCTCTGGGACCGTTCTTCCGTCTGCAGGAGCAGTATCCCGACCTGAAGAGCAACGAGCAGTTCATTCGTTTGACCGACGAACTGGCGGGGACGGAGAACCGGATCACGGTTGCGCGTAAGCGCTACAACGATACGTTGAAGGACTACAACATCTACGTGCAGCAGTTCCCGAACAGCATCTGGGCGGGGATGGCGAACTTCAAGTATCGGGATGAGTATTTCAAGGGAAATCCTGAGAACGGAAGCGCGCCGAAGGTGGACTTCAATAACTAGTGGTTAGCGAAAAGTAGCGAATTAGCGGAAAGACAGAAAAGGCCAGCGCCTCCAGAGGATCGGGGCGCTGGCCTTTTCGCAAGCTGCTGACTTTCGCTAACTCGCTAACTGCTGCTTCTACGCTGCTCTCTCGCTTACTTCGTGAACGACGCGATCGCCGACGCTTCGTCGTCCTTTACGTCGAACACGGTGTATAGCTTGGTGATCTGCAGGAGATCGTGGACTTTCTTGGTCAGGTTGAGCAGCTTGAGTTCGCCGCCGGAGTTCTTGACGGTGGTGAACGCGCTCACAAGTTCTCCGATGCCTGAGCTATCGATGTAGGTGATCTCGCCAAGGTTGAGCAGGATCTGCTTGGTTCCCTTTGCGAGAACGTCGCGGACGGCATCACGGAGGGTAACGCTGCCCTCGCCGAGGGTGATACGGCCGGACATGTCGAGAATCGTGATCCCATCAACCTGGCGGGTGCTGACCTTCATGCTCATTTTCTATGTTCTCCTTATGTACCCGATTGCGCGGGGGGACGTTGCTTGATGAGAGTAAGTTCGGTACCGGGATGCAACTGGCGAAATTTTACCTCATCCATGAACGCTCGAATGAGGAAGATACCGCGTCCGGAGCCGCGCAGAATGTTTTCCGGTGCGAGTGGATCAGGGATGGTGTCGGGATCGAGTCCTGGCCCCTGGTCACAGATCTTGATGGTGAGAGCCTCCGCGGTGGTCTCGAAGGAGGCTTTTACGGTCTTGTTCGCATCGTAGGCATTTCCATGGAGGACTGCGTTGACTGCGGCTTCGCGGATCGCCATGGAGATGTTGGAGACGGTGTCTTCGTCGAAACCGGCAGTTGTTGCGCAGAGCTCTGCCGTTTGCTCAATTTTATTGACGCTCTCGATCGACGAGTCGAGGGTGTAGCTGACACGGCTTGTAGTGGAATCGGCCAAAAGTATCCCTGCCCCCGGGTCTCTCGAATTGCGTCTTTCGAATTGCGCGGACTGCGCTCTGCGTTGCCGTGTTGGTCAACCGGATGTCAACGAATTCATCCGATGTTGGCAGTTTGCTTGTGGAAAGGGGGAAAGTCAAGAAGACAGGTTTGGCTAAGTTGTAAGCGATGTGGCGGCCACCCGGTTTCTCGTGGTTTGCGGGTTGGGATAGGATGCGGTTACGAGGGTCGAGTTCATGTTTGGTTTCTTCAAAGGGGTAGCTCTGTCGGCTGCGATTCTGACGGGGTGTGTTGCAAGCGGCTGGAGCCAGCAAAAGACAGAGGCGCAGCCGCTGACGGCGATGCCCTATTCTCCGAGTCTCGACCTAACGAATCTTGATCGCAGTGTCGACCCGTGTGCGGATTTTTACAAGTTCTCGTGTGGCGGTTGGCAGAAGAACAATCCGATTCCGGCGGACCAGTCTGGCTGGAGCGTCTACGCCAAGCTGGGTGATGAGAATACCCAGTTTCTCTGGGGAATCCTGAAAGAAGACGCAGCGATGAAGCAGCGGACGCCAGTCCAGCAGAAGATTGGCGACTTCTTCAACGCGTGCATGGACACGGCGGCGATCGACAAGCGGGGCGACGCGCCGATTGCGGCGGGGATGGCGAGGCTGGCGGCGCTTCCGGACCGGGCTGCGGTGATTGCGGTGCTGTCCCGGTTGCAGCATCTGTCGTCCGGGAACTACTTCTTTCGCTCCGGTCCGGATCAGGATCCTGATGATTCGAACAAGATCCTGGTCGAGGTGAACGCGGGTGGGCTTGGTCTGCCGGACCGTGACTATTACCTGAAGACCGATCCGAAGAGCGTCGAGAACAGGACAAAGTACGTTGCCTATGTGGCGCAGATGCTGACTCTGAGCGGCGAAACTCCGGAGAAGGCGGCAAGCGATGCCGATGCGATCCTGAAGATCGAGACGGCGCTTGCCAAAGCATCGCTCACGAACGTGGAGCTGCGCGACCCTTATAAGACATTTCACAAGATGACGGTGGCCCAGTTGAGCGCTGCCGATCCGGTGGTGGACTGGTCCCGATACTTTGAGATTCAGGGAGCGCCGGGGCTAACGACCTTGAACGTTGCGCAACCGGAGTTCATGAAGGCGGTCGACGCCGAGCTGACGAACGAACCAGTCGATGCGCTGAAAGCGTACCTGCGCTTCCATCTCGTGACGAATGCCGCTCCTGCGCTGTCGGAGCCCCTTGCGACGGCAGACTTCGACTTCTACCGCCGCTATCTGCGTGGAGCAAAGGAGCAGCCTCCACGTTGGAAGACGTGCGTTCATGGCGTCGATAACCATTTAGGGGAGGCGCTGGGACAGGAGTTTGTGGCGCGGACGTTTACCGCAGACACAAAGGCAAAGACGGTCCTGATGACCGGGCAGATCGAAGACGAGATGCAGGTGGAGATCGAACACCTCGACTGGATGAGCGACGCGACGAAGAAAGAGGCGCTGCGCAAGCTGCACGCGGTGCGGAACAAGGTTGGATATCCGGATCACTGGCGCGATTATTCTTCGCTGACGGTGAAGCCAGACGACTACTTTGGCGACGTAGAACGGGCGCTGCAGTTCGAGCGGGCTAGGCAGTGGGCCAAGGTGGGCAAGCCGGTCGACCGTGACGAGTGGGGCATGACTCCGCCGACTGTGAATGCTTACTTCAATCCGCAGATGAACGACATCAACTTTCCGGCAGGCGTGTTGCAGCCACCGTTGTATGACCCGAAGCTGGACGACGCTCCGAACTATGGCAACACGGGAGCCACGATCGGGCACGAACTGACACACGGCTTCGATGATGAAGGTCGTCAGTTCGATGACAAGGGCAATTTGAAGGACTGGTGGACGAAGGACGATGCCACCCACTTCGAAGAGCGCATCAACTGCGTGCGGGACGAGTATGCAGGCTTCGTCGTTGTCGATGACATTCACATCAACAGCAAGCTGACCAGCGGCGAAGATGTCGCGGATCTCGGCGGGACGCTGCTGGCCTACATGGCGTGGAAGAAGGCGACCCAGACGGAGAGGCTGAAGCCAGTCGACGGATTCACGCCGGACCAGAGGTTCTTCGTCGGTATGGCGCAGTGGGCTTGCGAGAACGCGCGGCCGGAGAACCAGCGGGTGCAGGCGCTGACTGATCCTCACTCACCGGGATTTGCGCGGATCAATGGCGTGGTGTCGAATATGCCGGAGTTTGCGAATGCCTTTAGCTGTAAGGCTGGGCAGCCGATGGTGCGGGCGAAGGCTTGTAAGGTCTGGTAACGGTACATGAAGGAAAGACCAGGTTATAAGACCGCATGACGATGAACGCGAATATCCGGACGAGTGTTGCGACGCTTATGGGAGCGGCGGTGATGGACGCTCGCGGTACGACGATGGGTCGGGTGAGCGAGTTTGCCGTGAGTCCGATGGAAGACTCGGGGCACGTTCGCGGCGTGCTGGTGCGGCTGCAGGGTTCGGGAAGGAAAACGAAGCCTTCGCTGTTGCCGATCTCTGAGATCCATCTTACGGAGACGGGCGAGATGCAGTTGAAGGGAGATGCCGCATCGCTTCTGGTGCCGGGAGATGACGAGTTTCTTCTGCTGGAGCGCGATCTTCTGGATCAGCAGATTATCGACGTGCATGGGCATAAGGTCGTGCGGGTGAACGATGTCGACCTGGTGTGGGAGCCGGAGAAGGACGGCTCAGGCGGAATCAAGCTGAGAATCGCAGAGGTGGAAGTCGGCGTTCGCGGGGCCATTCGCAGACTGCTCAAGGGGCTTCCGGCGAGCGCGGTAGATGGGTTGGCGTGCCGGGTGAAGTCGAGCGTAATCCCATGGGAGTTCGTAGACCTGATCGACCGCGATCCGGGGCGGCGGGTGAAACTGAAGATTGAGCAGGAGCGGCTGTCGCGGATGCATCCCGCAGACATTGCCGAGATCCTGGAGGAGCTGGCGCCGGCGGAGCGGCAGGCTCTATTCAACAGCCTGGATGAAGAGGTGGCTGCCGAGGCTTTGGAAGAAGTTGAGCCGAAGATGCAGAAGCTCCTGATCGCGGACCTGGACTCCGAGAGTGTGGCTGGGATCGTTGAGGAGATGGATCCTGGTGCGGCGGCGGATCTGCTTTCTGAGCTTACGGAGGAGCGGTCGGACGCGATCCTCGAAGAGATGGATCCGGAGGAACGGCAGGAGGTCGAGGATTTGCTGGAGTTCTCGGCGGACTCGGCTGCCGGGCGGATGACGACGGACTACGTCGCACTGGGGCCGGGAGCGACCGTGGCCAATGCGATTGCGGCGCTGCAGGAGTATGAGGGCGATGTCGAGACGCTGACAGACATCTACCTGCTAGGCGAGGACGAGAAGCTACATGGGATTGTTCCGCTGGTGAAGCTGGTCCTGACTGGCGGCGACGTGGAGCTGGCGACGCTGACAACCGGGCATCTGGTGACGGCTCATGTGGACGAGCGGGCTAAGAAGGTGGCGGAGCTATTCGATAAGTACAACCTGCGCTCGCTGCCGGTGGTGGACAAAGAAAAGAAGATGGTGGGCGTGATTCTGGCCGAGCATGTGATTGCGCAGCTGCGGGAGCGGTAGGGCGAAGGATGGAACAGGCAACGGCAGAAGCAAAAGCAGATCCTCCGCTGCGCGAAGGATGACAAGGTTTGTGGCTGAAAAATGACAAGGTTTTGGCGCTGAAGGATGATGCGATTTGGGAATGAAGATTTTGTATGCAGGGACGCTGACGGAAAACGATACGGCGTTGCATCGGTTGTGGGCGTTGGAGCGACTGGAACATACGGTGGTGCCGCTGGCGTTCGCCGGATTTGAAGCAAAGAATCCGGTGCTGCGGAAGGTACTCTTTCGGCTGAGTGTGGGACCGGGAGTGGATCGCCTCAATGCGGATGTCTTGCGGTTGGCGGAGACAGAACGGCCGGATATCTTCTGGGGCGACAAGATGCTCTGGATTCGACCGTCAACGCTGAAGAAGCTGCGGGCAATGGGCATCGCGACGGTCAGTTACATGATCGACAACCCATTTGGGACGAGGCAGGATCCGGGCTGGCGGCTGTACATGAAGGACATCCCGTTCTACGACCTACATGTTGTACAGCGGGACAAGAACATTTCGGACTACAAGGCGCGGGGTGCGCGGGATGTGATCAAGATTCAGACGGCGTACGAGCCGACGCTCAACTTTCCGCCGCCGGCTGAATGGAGCGATAAAGATTGCGATCGCGAGGTCTCATTTATTGGGACGCCCTATGACGACCGGGCTGAGACGCTGACTCGGTTGTGGAGAGAGGCCGGTTTCGCCGTGACGGTATCGGGGAATGAGAGGGCCTGGCGGCGAGCGTTCGACGCGGAGGCGTTCGCGGGGATATTCCGACATGGGGAGTTGTACCGCAATGCGTATCGCGAGGCGATCTGGAAGTCGAAGATCAACCTGAGCTTTCTGACGCACTCCAATCAGGACGAGTTCGTGCATAAGAGCTTCGAAATTGCTGGCAGTGGGGGATTTTTGCTCGCCGAGCGGTCGGAGGGGCATATGCAGCGCTTCGTTGAGGATGAAGAGGCGGTCTTCTTCACCGGATATGAAGAGCTTGTCGCGAAGATTCGGCGATACCTGCCGGATGAGGCTGCGCGGCGGCGGATTGCGGCTGCAGGTAGGGTTCGGGCGGAGAGGGACGGATATTACAACGATCGACAGATGCAGTTGATTCTGGAGCGGGTGGCGGCAACGATACCCGATGTGAAAGCTGCGGCGCGTTGAAGTCACCCGTTGCTGCCGTGAGCTAACCTACATAGGCGGCGCTGTCCGGCTTTGGTCTGCGCCTGCGCGCAAGGCTTGCCCGCTAAACAAAATCAGGAGAAGGAGGAGGGCCGATGATCGGTCGCGTGCTTTATGCAGTTTCGAAGATCGTTGATGCCTGCCTGCTCGCTGAGGCGCGGCTATGACGTTCTGGCGGCAGTGGCGGACGCGCATCTTTCTCTTTCTTGCGGTGCTGGGGCCGGGATTCATTACCGCGAACGTAGACAACGATTCGGGCGGAATTCTTACGTACTCGCAGGCGGGTGCGCAGTACGGCTACACGCTGCTGTGGACGATGATTCCGATCACGCTGGCGCTGATCGTGGTGCAGGAGATGTGCGCCCGGATGGGCGTGGTGACGGGCAAGGGCCTTAGCGATCTGATC
Organism: Granulicella aggregans; assembly: GCF_014203275.1. Taxonomy (GTDB): domain Bacteria; phylum Acidobacteriota; class Terriglobia; order Terriglobales; family Acidobacteriaceae; genus Edaphobacter. The sequence goes on along the minus strand of NZ_JACHIP010000001.1, from coordinate 66,201 downwards.
CGCGAGGAGTTCGGGCTGCGGATCACCTTCGGCATGATGATCCTGCTGGTGTTGGTGAACTTCGGCAACGTGGTGACGGAGTTTATCGGCATTGCGGGCAGCATGCAGTTGTTCCACATCAGCAAGTATCTGAGCGTGCCGATCTGCGCGGTCATCGTGTGGGCCCTGGTGGTGAAGGGCGACTACAAGAGCGTGGAGAAGGTCTTCCTGGCGGCGAGCGTCTTCTACATCGCCTACATCGTGACGGGCGTGCTGAGCGGACCGGACTGGCATCTGGCGCTGACCGAGACCGTGAAGATGCCGCCCGTGAGCGCGTGGAAGGACAAGACGTATCTGTACATGACGCTGGGTGTGATTGGCACCACGATTACTCCGTGGATGCAGTTCTACCTGCAGTCTTCGATCGTGGAGAAGGGCGTGACGATCAAGCAGTACAAGGCATCGAGGCTGGATGTGATCGTCGGGTCAGTGTTCACGGACATCGTGGCGTGGTTCATCGTGGTGGCGTGCGCGGCGACGCTGTATACGCATGGGATACGGAATATCAGCGACGCTTCGGTGGCGGCGGAGGCGATGAAGCCGCTGGCTGGACAGTACGCCTTCATCCTATTCGCGGCGGGGCTGTTCAATGCGTCACTGTTTGCGGCTTCGATCCTGCCGCTGTCGACCGCCTACACAGTCTGCGAAGGATTGGGGTTTGAACATGGCGTCGATAAGAGCTTTGGCGAGGCACCGTTCTTCTACTGGTTCTACACGCTGCTGATCGTGTTGGGAGCAGCGACGGTGTTAATCCCAAACTTCCCGATGTACCAGGTGGCCGTGCTGTCGCAGGTGCTGAACGGCGTGCTGCTGCCACTGATCATGATCTTCATGCTGCGGCTGATCAACAAGCATGAACTGATGGGGAAGTATACGAACTCGCGGTGGTTCAATGTGGTGGCTTGGGGGACGGCGGGGATCGTGATTGCGATGTCACTGGTGCTGGTGTGGAACCAGCTCGTCGGCTAGTCGGCGTTAGATGACGCGGAGGACGACTACCGTCTCGTCGTCGAAGTGGTCTGTCCCGGCCTGGAATTTGGTGACGGCATCCAGAATGGCTTCGACGGTGGACGCAGCAGTCGGGCAAGGTTGCTGCTGTAGAACGTGGTCTAGGCGCTCGGTGCCGAACATCTCGTGCTCTGCGTTTTCGGCGTCGACGATGCCGTCGGAGAAGAAGACAATCATGTCGCCGGGCTGGGTGGAGAAGGTGAACTCTTCGTACTCCGCGTCAGGAAAGAGGCCGAGCGGGAAGCCTTCGGCTTCGATGGTCTTGACGACGCGGTCGGCGGGGTCGTCGCAGTTGGTGTTAGTGACGAAGACGGGCTGGACCGAGCCGGCGTTGGCGATCTGGAGCGTCTGGTTCTCGTCGTCCCACACGGCCATGAGCATTGTCACGTACTGGGCGTCGAGTTTGCGTTCTTGGAGTTGATTGTTGAGCGCTGCGAGCATCTTTCCAGGCGATAGTTGCCTTGTCGCGAGTGACCGCAGGATTCCGCTGACCAGAGCGGCGTAGAGGGCAGCGGGCGCGGCCTTGCCCGAGACGTCGCCGATGGCGAGGGCGGTACGACCGTGGCCGTAGTCGAGGAAGTCGTATACGTCGCCACCGATGGAGCGGGCGGCGAGGAACTTCGCGGCAATCTCGGCGTGGGCGGGTTGCGGCGGCTCCGAAGGCAGCAGGCGAAGCTGGACCTCGCGGGCCATCTCGAGATCGCGCTCCATGCGCTGCTCTTCTTCGGAGATGCGCTGGTAAAGCCGAGCGTTGACGATGCTCACGCTAAGCTGCGCGGCAAGGGTTGCAAGAGTGCGCTGATGGTCTTCGTTGAAGTAGTTGACCCGGGTGTGTTCGAGGTCGATGACGCCGATAACGTTGCCTTTGTAGATCAAGGGAACCGCAAGCTCTGAACGAGTCTCACGGTTCACGGCGATGTAGTGAGGGTCTTTGCGAACATCGGGAGCGAGCACGGGCTGGCGGGTCTCCGCTGCGGTGCCGATGATGCCGTAGCCGAGAGGCACGGCGCGTTCACGGATCACGCGTTCGCCGTAGCGGGAGCTGAAGCGATGCTCGAAGTGTTGGGTGCGCTCGTCCCAGAGGAGAATGGAGAACATCTGGAAGTCGACGACGCGCTTGAGGACTTGGCCGACGCGCTCTAGGAGGTCATCGAGGTCGAGGATGCTGGAGATCTCGCGGGAGATCTCGGCGAGGACGGTGAGGGTCTGCGCCTGGCGGGAGACGCGGGTGTAGAGCCGGGCGTTCTCGATGGCGACGCCCATGCGGGAGGCGGTGAGCTCAAGCAGGCGGCGGTGTTCCTGGGTGAAGAATGCGGCGTGTTCGGACTGGATGTCAATGACGCCGATGACCTTGTTTTTGACGATGAGCGGGACGGCAAGCTCGGAGAGCACCTGATCGTGGATGTTGATGTAGTTCTCGTCCTTCTTCACGTCGTCGATGAGCATGGACTTGCGCTGCAGGGCGGCCTGACCGACGATGCCGTGGCCGATCTTGATGCGCATGCGTTCGGCCTCGGGGGTGTGGCCGGTCTGGAAGCGCATGCGGAGTTCATTTGTTTTGTCGTTCAGAAGAAGGATGGCGAAGATGCGGTAGTCGATGACGGCGCGGACGAGGTCGGCGACACGGTGCATCAGGGTGTTGAGGTCGAGCGTGGTGTTGAGGGCGTCAGCGAGACGGAGGAGGAAGTCGATCTGGAGGGGTTCGAGGCGGGCGGAGACGTTCGCCAAGGGCTCAGCGCCGGACTCGATTGCCGATGCGGGACGGTAGTCACCTTCGAAGCGGTCGTGGGGCGTGATCGGGTCTGCCCCGGCTGCGGTGGAACGCGGTTTGGAAGAGATGGCCATCGATTAGATGCGATGATACTACTCGGGCTGCGGTGGATGAGTCTGCGGTGGGGGGCTGCGGTGGTGCGTGGGCGGCGCTTGCGTGAAAGAATCTAAAGCGAGGCCGTTTCGTTCATGGAGTCATTGGGAATCTATATCTCGGTGCCGTTCTGCAAGGCGAAGTGTACGTTCTGCAACTTTGCTTCGGGGGCGTTCGGGCTGGAGCGCATGAACGCCTATGTTGACGGGCTGGTGGCTGAGATTGCGGCGGCTCGGGCACGGGCTGTCGAGTTAAGGGCGGAGCTTCCGGGTGTGGTCGATACGATCTACTTCGGCGGTGGGACGCCTAGCCTGCTTGAGCCGGTCCAGTTGCAGAGGATCTTCGCAGCTCTGCACGGGGAGTTTGCGATTGCGGCCGGTTCCGAGGTTACGGTGGAGTGCGCGCCGGGGCAGATGTCCGAGGCGACGCTGGACGAGATGATCCGGCAAGGGGTGAACCGGGTCAGCTTCGGGGTGCAGTCGTTTGTGGATGCAGAGGCTGCGGCTGTGGGAAGGCTGCATACGGCGGAGCAGTGTCGGGCGGAGATTGCGCGGGTGCGGGCGGCGGGGATCTCTGAGATCAGCCTGGATTTGATTGCGGGTCTGCCTCGGCAAAGTGCGGCGAGCTGGGAGTTATCAGTCGATGCTGTGATCGACTCCGGAGTTCCACACGCGAGCGTCTACATGCTGGAAGTCGATGAGGAGTCGCGGCTGGGCAAGGAGTTGATCGCGGGCGGGCCTCGGTACCAGGCAATGACGGTGCCTAGCGATGAGGCGATGACGGAGTTTTATGCGTGGGCGATCGAGCGTTTCGGCGAGGCGAGATTGGAGCAGTACGAGATCTCGAACTTTGCGAGGGATGGTCACGCTTCGCGGCACAACTTGAAGTACTGGCAGCGAGCGCCGTATCTGGGGTTTGGGGTAGATGCGCACTCTATGCTGCGGCGGGGTGAGGGCGCAGTACGGCTCGCCAATGCGGATTCGCTGGAGGCGTATGCGGTGGGAGCGGAGCGCGAGGTGACCGAAGTGGATGAGGACGGCGCGTTTGAGGAGGCGCTATTTCTGGGTCTGCGAAGGAATGTGGGCGTCAGCCTGGATGATCTGAAGGCTGAGTTCGGAAGTGGCCGGGTCGAAACGTTTGCGGGTATGGCTGGGGAGCTCGCAAAGGATGGATTGCTCCAGCAGCATGGAGCGCGGGTGATGTTGAGCGAACGGGGGCGGATGATCTCCAATGAGGTCTTTGGTGAGTTGCTGCGGGTTGCGGTGTGAATGATCTCGATGTCGTTGAGGCGGTTCAGGCAGACCATGCAGTTCTAGCGAATCTGCTGGAGTTTTACGTTTATGACTTCAGCGAGTTGCTTAACTTGGAGGTCGGAGAGAGTGGTCGGTTTGATTATCCGGGGCTTTCGCTCTATTGGTCGGAATCTGATCGACATGCGTTTCTGATCAGGAAGGATGGAAAGCTGGCCGGGCTCGCGCTGGTGCAGAAGGTGGAAGAAGTGTGGGACATTGCGGAGTTCTTCGTTCTGCGTGCCTACCGTAGAAAGGGAGTTGCGAAACACGCGGCGAAAGAGGTGTGGTCGAGGTTTCCGGGCGAATGGAGAGTGCGCGTTCGGGACCGAAATCTTCCGGCGCTGCGTTTCTGGGAGTTGGCAATAGCGGAGTTTGCGGGGCGAGAGGTCCAGCCCATTGCGACTCAGGTTGAGGGCGAAGACTGGAGCTTCTTCAGTTTTGAATCGAAGGGTTGAAGTGGGCAGGACCTACAAAAGGGGTGAAGTGGAAGTGATTGATCTGAGGAGTGACACGGTTACGAAGCCGTCCGAGAAGATGCGGCAGGCGATGGCAGCGGCTGAGGTCGGAGATGATGTTTACGCTGAGGACCCGACTGTGAACCTGCTTGAGGCAAAGGCAGCGGAGGTCTTCGGGCGCGAGGCGGCGATTTTTATGCCGACCGGGACAATGGGGAACGTGACGGCGATCCGCCTTCATACACAGCATGGGCAAGAGGTGATCTGCGAGGCGCGGTCGCATGTACTGGACTGGGAGATGGGCATGATTGCCGCGTTTGCCGGATGCCAGGTGCGGACGGTGGCGGCCGAGCGGGGAATTTTGACGTGGCAGCATATTGCTCCCGTCATCGCGCCGTCGATCTACTACCGGGCGCAGACGGGGCTGATTTGTGTCGAGAATACGCACAATATGGCGGGTGGGACAGTGACGCCGGTGGTAGTGTTCGAGGAGATCTGGGCGGAGGCAAAGAAGGCTGGGCTTCCTGTGCATTTGGACGGGGCGCGGGTCTTCAACGCGGCTGTGGCGCTGGGTGTGCCGGTAGCCAAACTCACGAGCGGGTTCGACACGGTGATGTTTTGTCTTTCAAAGGGGCTGGGCGCGCCGGTAGGCTCCATGCTGGTGGGATCGAAAGATCTGATGGCGCGAGCAAGGAGCATTCGCAAGGCGCTGGGCGGAGGAATGCGGCAGGCGGGCGTGCTTGCGGCGGCCGGGCTGATTGCGCTCGAAGAAGGACCGGGTCGGTTATCTGAGGATCACATTCATGCGCGGATTCTGGCCGAGGCGGTTGCGGAGTCGGGACTGGTGGAGATCGATCTGGAAGCGGTGCAGACAAATATCGTAATTTTCCGGCTGATCGCGGGGGATGCGGCAGGGTATGTGGGGCGGCTGAAGGGACGGGGAGTGCTCGCGAGCGCAATCGGCCCGGATGTGGTGCGGTTCGTCACGCACCTGGATGTGAATCGCGGTGCCTGTGAGCGAGCCGCAGAGATTGCGGTGGAAGAGCTAGAGTGCTAGTCGGCACCGCCGGGTGAGATCACCGGCTGGGTGCTGAGGAAGACGCGGGCAACTGCGCCGCGGGTATCTTTGCGGCTTTCGAGGTTGATGATGCCGCCGTGTTTGCTGACGATTCCGCGGCTGACCCAAAGACCGAGGCCTGTGCCTTGTTCGCCCTTGGTGGAGAAGAACGGCTGGAAGAGCTTCGCGGAGGCGGCGTCGGAGATGCCCGGGCCGTTGTCGAGGATCTCTACAAGGACGCCGTCGGCGTGGCGTTCCGTTGCGGAGGAATCGGCGGGCAAAACGTGCTTGGCAGTGACTTCAACGTGGCCGCTGGCACCGGCGGCTTCTACGGCGTTGATCACGAGATTGGTGAAGACCTGGCGAAGCTCGGCGGGGAAGCCGTGGATGGTGAGATCTTCGGGCGCGGTGAGGTGGACCGTTGATTGAAGATCCTGAACGCGATGATCCAGCAAAACCAAGGTGCCGGAAAGGATCTCGCGGATGTTAATCGGGATGGGCGCGGTGGACTCGCGGTAGAGGCTGAGCATGGAGCGGCTGATCTGGGTTACGCGATCGATCTCCTGCCGTGCCATCTCCAGGAACTGCCTGTTTTCTTCCTCCGTGCTGCCAGAGCTCATGAGATAGAGCATGTTGGAGACGGAGTCGAGAGGATTGTGAATCTCGTGAGCGATGCTGGCTGCGAGTCGTCCCGCGACAGCAAGTTTCTCGTTGGCGATGAGCGCTTCCTGGGTCCGAAGGGCTACGGTGACATCGCGGAAGACCAGGACGATACCCGTGATTGTGCCGTCCTGATCGCGAATCGGCGCTCCGCTATCGCTGATGTTGATCTCGGTACCGTCCTGGCGAACGAGGATCGTGTTGCCGGCTTTATCTGGACCGAGGCCGACGATCGCATCGAGGCGTTTCACCTTGTGAACGGGATCTTCGATGAGCTGGCGAGTCTCACCGTTCAGGATGTGAAAGACAGTGTCCAGGGGGCGGCCCAGGGCATCATCGATCTTCCATCCGGTCATGTCGGAGGCGACCTGGTTCATCATCCGGATGCGGCCATCGGCATCGCAGGTGATGACACCGTCGCCAATGGATGCGAGGGTGGTACGAAGCTGCTGCCCGGAGAGGTAGAGTTCCTCGTTCTTGACGCGGAGCGTGTCTACCCAGGTCTCGTAGGCGTCGGAGACAACGTGAAGGCGGTTGCGGGTGAAGAGTCCAATGAAGATTCCGGTCACGATGGCGAAGAGGCCGAGGCCGATGACCATGTCGCGTACTTGAACGCGCCAACGGTCCACGCGGTAGGCGCGATGGGCCTCATCGGCCATAACGACGGCCTGGAGATCGGCTCGCACCTTATCCATGTGCTGCTTTCCAAGCTGATTTAGATCGAGATCGTGCAGCCCAGCCTCCTGGCCGCTGGCCTGGGTCATGGCAATCACGGGCCGGGCATAGGACTCGATCCAGACTTCGTGATCGGAACGAAGCTGTGCGATCAACTGGTGCTCGGAGCGGTTCAGCTTGAGAGCTTCCAGCTTGTCGAAAGCGGCGGGCAGGAGATTAGAGGCCTGATCGTAGGGGCCCAGGAAGCTCCGTTCGCCGGTGACCTCGAAGCCGCGAAGTCCTGACTCCTGATCAACGATCAAACGTCCGACCAGATTGGTCTGCTGGATGGACTGGTCAGAGTCTTGGATAAGTCTGACGGTATCTGTGGAACTGACAATTTGCCAGGACAAGGCGGCCGCGACAAGCACCAACGAGATCACTGGGAACAGAAGTACCTGACGCACAATGCGATTGAAGTGACTTAAGTTCAATGCCCCATCCTATACTTCTACGATGCAATCCGGTCACTAAAGCTCAATCGAGATCCAGGTTTGGCAGCGCCTGTGTTATTCGGAGGTGTGGTCGTGCCTTCCCTGGCCGTCCTCTAAACGAGTCAAGGTGAGCATGACGCGGAGTTTCTTCAGTAACATGGGGGCGCCCTCTCCCTTGGTCATATAGACGTCAACCAGCGAGGTGACCTCGGGGGGAAGACCAAGGTAGGCGGAGAGCAAAAGTATAGGAACTTCGGGACGCATCTCCCGAAGACGGGTGGCGACTTCAGCGCCGTTCATGCCAGGCATTGCATAATCCAGGACGACGGCGTCAATGGGGTGCTGGGAGAAGAGTTCGATGCCCTCGCTGCCATCCAGGGCCCCGAGGACGGTGTAGCCCGCCCGTTCAAGGAGAATTCTGCGCACCCTGAGGCCAATCAACTCATCGTCGATGCAAAGGACAACCGGCGTTTTCATCTTGCGCGTCGGCGCCTCACTTTCAGGCATGTCTTCGGGAACAGGAGTCCTCTCATCTTGAGTGAAGTTGTTCAAGCTCAGCGCCCCCCCCTTTTCACTATCTTAACAGTACGACGCTTTAAAGGGGGATTGGGGTCGCATGCGAAGGTGGAACAAAGGATGCAACTTTCGGTCCGGCCAGCGCCCGGACAGGTTGTTGTGTATCTTCGGCGGCGCCGTGAGTCAGGGGCAATACATTCATCTTCTGTTTGCAATTGATTGAAAAGTAATAGGGTACTCTGAGCTTATGCGCCAACTTCTCGATCATCCAGACACCGATTTGGGCAGCGCATGGAATACGAGGGCAACAAATTTGAGTCAGACAATCTTCGTGTTGGAAGACGATGCGGACATCTCGCGGCTCGTCCAGTACCACTTGGAGAGCGCAGGATATGCGGTCCGTTCGTATCTCGCAATCGGCCAGATTCTTTCAGATGCAGAACGTCAGCCACCTTCGCTTTTTTTGCTGGACATTATGGTTCCGGGCGGCGATGGACTGGATCTCTGCCGGCGCCTTCGCCAGAATGCGAACCTGAGCTCGATTCCAATCATCTTCCTGACCGCCCGCGCGGCGGAGAACGATCGCGTTCAGGGCCTGGAGCTTGGAGCGGACGACTACATCACCAAGCCCTTCGCGACCCGGGAACTGGTCGCCCGAGTTAAGGCAGTATTGCGGCGGTTCGAGCGGCCAACTGCGCCTTCGGTGCTGAAGTTCGAGAATATCGAGATCGATGCCAGCGCAATGCAGTTGCGCGTCGGTGGCGAACTGGTGACCACGACGGCGACCGAGTTCCGCCTGCTGGACTACCTGGCAAGGCATCCCGGACGAGTTTTCAGCCGCGACCATCTTCTGGATGCGGTCTGGGGCGATGCTCGTTTCGTGACACCTCGCTCAGTCGATGTGTATGTACGTCGAATTCGCGAGAAAATTGAGGCAGACGCCGAAACGCCACGGTTCCTGAAGACGATGCGCGGGGCCGGCTACAGGTTTGAGATTCCCAAAGTCGTCCCGGCGTAGCTGCGAGTCGATGGGATGCGTGATGAAGCCGAAGCGGAGCAGTCTGGTTGAAGCGTAGTTTTTTCGTTACCGTTTTTCTACGGCTGACCCTCGCCATGGCCTTCGTGGCGGGGACGCGCGCGTTGTTGCCGCAAAAGGACTGGTACATTACTGTCCTTGCGGTAATTGGCTGGGCAGCGCTCGCGGCGGTGTGGACGACCTATTCCGTGCGGCAGGCTATATCGCCACTTGAACGAGCTGCGGGAGCGATCGCCGATCGGCCGGACGAGGTGGCTGAGGGAACGCTCTCCGACGGAGAAGGCGGCGACTTTGAGCCCGGATATCGCGACTTCGAGAGGCTGTCGAAGGCGTTGGCGGGCGCGGCGGCGCAGGTGGACCAGTCCCTGGAGCAGTCCAAGGAGAGTCGTCGCGAACTTGAGGCTCTACTCGACTCGATGCAGGATGCCGTGATCGCAGTGGATGCTGCCGGACGTATCCAGTGGAGCAACCAGAAGATGCAGCGGCTGATGCCGGGAGCGTCTTCACGCGGCACGCTCGGGAGCGGTTCGGTGCGGGTGGGACACGCCCTGGTGCAGACGATCCGTGACCCAGAGGTGCTCGCGTGCGTCCGGTCGGCTCTCGATAGCAGGACGGTCTGCGAACGGAAGTCGACGACGTTGTTGCCGGGCAAGACGTTTGAAATCAATGCGTCGCCGATGCCGGGGGGAGGCGCGGTTGCTGTACTGCACGACGTGACCCGAATTGAGCAGGTGGAGCGGACGCAGCGCGACTTTGTCGCAAATGTGTCCCACGAGCTGCGGACGCCGCTGACATCGATTACCGGATACGTGGAGACGCTGCTCGATCACGAGGAGTCCTTAACGCCGGTGGCCCGGGAGTTTCTGTCGACGATTTTGAAGAATGCGACGCGAATGAACCGGCTGACGGAAGACCTGCTGGTGATGGCGAGGATCGAGTCGACGGAGCAGAAGCTCCAGCCTAGCCCGATTCCTGCGGATTCGCTGGTGCGTGAGGCGATTGAGGCAATGAGCGGCCTGGTGCAGGATTCGGAGGCGGTCCTGGAGATTGGCGAGGTGACCAGCCGCCAGGTCTTTGCCGATCATGATGCGGTGATGCAGGTGTTGAGCAACCTGATCGAAAATGGCATCAAGTACGGACGGACGCGTAGCAATGAGTTCTCCCGGGTGGTGGTCTCGGCGAACGAGATCTCGGAGCCGTACGAGATGGTGGAGTTCCGGGTGCGGGATTTTGGACAGGGAATTGCATTCGAGCATCTGGGGCGGATCTTTGAGAGGTTCTACCGGGTCGACAAAGCGCGGTCACGGGAGTCCGGAGGCACCGGGCTGGGGCTGGCAATCGCCCGTCACATGGTGGAGGCGCAGGGGGGAACGATCCGGGCAGAGAGCGAATTACACCGCGGCAGCACGTTCATCTTCAGTCTGCCGGTTGCGCAGTATCCGGTAACTAACTAAAGATTGCAGTGATTGCGGGTGGTTTATCGGGTATTTCGCCGGGATGTAACTGTCCCGTAACATCGTCCGATCACACTAAAGAGGAGTGGCAAACCCAAGATCTATATCTTACCGAGGTACACGAGTGAAACTGAACGTTATTGCAGCAGGCTTGCTGGCATTGACCGCAAGCGCGGGAATCGCCCAGAACATCAATGGCGCCGGTGCTACTTTTCCGAATCCCATCTACTCGCGTTGGTTTTCTGAATACAACAAGCTTCACCCCGAGGTAAAGATCAACTACCAGCCGATCGGTTCGGGCGGCGGTATCCGCCAGGTCTCGGAAGGCACGGTTGACTTTGGCGCGACCGACGGTCCGATGAACGATCAGCAGATCGCCGATTCGAAGATCAAGACGATTCATATTCCGACGGTTCTGGGTGCGGTGGTTCCGGTGTTCAACATCCCGGGTAATACGAAGGATCTGAACTTTTCGTCCGAAGTGATCGCTGACATCTACCTCGGCAAGATCTCGAAGTGGAACGATCCCCGCATCGCCAAGGACAACCCAGGCGTGCAGTTCCCGGACAAGGCGATCCTGCCGGTGTATCGCTCGGACGGATCGGGTACGACCTACATCTTTACGGACTTTCTCAGCAAGGTCAGCTCGGACTTCCAGGGCAGGATCGGCAAGGGCACGTCGGTGAAGTGGCCGACGGGTATCGGCCAGAAGGGTAACGAGGGCGTTGCCGGAATGGTTCGCCAGTCTCCTTACTCGTTCGGATACGTTGAGCTGATCTACGCTCGCGCCAACAACATGCAGTTCGGGGCGGTAAAGAACAAGGCCGGCAAGTTCCTGAAGGCGACGACCGATGGCGTGACGGCCGCTGCTGCGGCTGCTGCCAAGTCGATGCCCAAGGACTACCGGGTTTCGATCACCAATGCCGATGGTCCGGACTCCTACCCGATCTCAAGCTTCACGTGGCTGCTGATCCCTGTTCAGTCGGCTGACCCGGCTAAGGGTAAGGCGCTGCAGGGCTTCCTGGAGTGGATGATCACGACTGGCGAGGGCGAAGCCTCCAGCATGACCTACGCTCCGCTGCCGAAGCAGGTGCAGGAGATGGTCAAGCTGACGATCAAGACGGTCAAGTAACCTGCTTCACTCGGCCGGGGACGCGCGCATCGCGTCCCCGGCTACTTCCATCTCATCTGCGTTCATGCTCCTTCCAGTGGTTCAGGGAGGATACCGCGTGGGCATTCAGGAAAGACCGTGTCGCTTACACAAATGACGACCAACTCCGAATCCAATCCATCCGAGCCGCGTTCGACGGTTCGCGCCCTCGATGTTCCTCTGCCGTCCGCGCCGGTGACGACAGGTCCCGCGATGGCCGACTTGCCACCATCGCCCGTACGCCAGTTTCTATCTTCCAGAGGCAGTGGCAAGATCGCCGACCAGGCGTTTGCCGGGTTGATGTTGACCTGCGCTCTGAGCATCTTCGCGATTGTTATCTTTATCGCAACGATCCTTGTGCTGCGCTCGAAGCTAAGCCTGCATGCCTTCGGCTTCAAGTTCTTTACCAGCCAGGCGTGGGATCCGGTCAGTGGCGACTTCGGCGCGCTTCCGTTCATTTACGGGACACTTGCGACGTCCTTCCTCGCGTTGCTGATGGCGGTTCCGTTAGCGCTGGGTGTGGCCGTATTCCTGACAGAGCTCTGCCCCAAGATGCTGCGCGCACCGATCTCATTCCTGACTGAACTGCTGGCCGCTATACCGAGCGTTGTCTACGGGCTTTGGGCGGTGTTCGTTCTCGTGCCGATGATGCGCGACTCACTTGGGCCGTTCCTGGTGAAGACGCTTGGGTGGACGGGATTCTTCGAAGGCGCGAACTTTGGCGTTGGCTTACTGACAGCGAGCATCATCCTCGCGATCATGATCCTGCCCATCATCTCGTCATTGACTCGCGACATTATGAACGCTGTGCCGAACAGCCAGCGTGAAGCGGTGCTGGCGCTGGGCGCGACGCGGTGGGAGATGATCCGAGTAGGCGTGTTGCGGAACTCGCGCATTGGTATCGTCGGCGCAGTGATGCTCGGACTAGGACGCGCGCTGGGCGAGACGATGGCCGTCACGATGGTGATCGGAAATCACGCGGAGATCAACAAGAGTCTCTTCGCGCCGGGGTACACGCTGGCCAGCGTCATTGCGAACGAATTCTCGGAGGCAACGGGCGATGTGTATCTTAGCGCGCTGATCGAGATCGGGCTTGCGCTCTTCCTGGTGACAATTGTGGTGAATACGATTGCCCGCCTGCTGGTATGGGCAGTGACGCGCGGCGCTCCGGCGAGGGTGGCATAACCATGAGCACAAAACCTGTGACACCAGTCCCGCCGATGCGTGAGCCGACGAACTTCAACACCAAGCGAATGAAGCTGGATCAGCTTCGTCGCAGCTTCGTGAACAACCTGGTATCAGGGCTGGCGATTCTGAGTACGGTGGTCGTGATTGCGCCGCTGCTGATGATCCTCGGCTACCTGATCTACAAGGGTGCCAGTTCGCTGAACTTCGCCTTCTTCACGCAGATCCCGAAGCCAGTGGGCGAAGACGGCGGAGGCATGGCGAACTCGATTGTGGGTTCGGGCGTGATCCTGTCGCTGGCAAGCCTAATGGGAATTCCCGTAGGTATTGCCGCAGGCGTCTACCTGGCGGAGTTTGGCCGAGGGAAGATGCTTGCCAACGCAGTGCGGTTTACGGCTGACGTGTTGAATGGTGTGCCTTCGATCGTGATGGGCATCGCGATCTATTCGCTGATCGTGATGCAGCAGAAGCATTTTTCGGCTTTCGCGGGCGGAGTCGCTCTGGCGATCATGATGGTGCCGACGATCACTCGGACGACGGAAGAGATGCTGATGACGGTGCCGCATGCGATTCGCGAGGCGGCGCTTGGACTCGGCGTGCCGAAGTGGCGGACAGCAATTTCGGTGAGCCTGCGAACGGCGTCGCCGGGCATCATCACTGGCTGCATGCTGGCGTTTGCGCGTGTCGCGGGCGAAACGGCACCGCTGCTGTTTACGGCATTCGGCAACCAGTTCTGGAGCTTGAGTTTGACTCAGCCCATCGCTGCGCTGCCGCTGCAGATTTATATCTACGCGACCGGACCCTATGACGAGTGGCATCGTCTGGCATGGGCTGGATCGTTAGTTCTGATTATGTTGATTATGGTTTCGGTAACGCTGGTCCGCATCTTTGCCAACCGCGGCGTACTCAAGGGAGGTAGCTAGTGGGAGTTGGCATTCAAGTTGAACATCTGAACGCCTGGTATGGAACGACGCACACGCTGCAGGATATCGATGTCCATATTCCAGCGAACCATGCGACGGCGCTGATTGGGCCTTCGGGCTGCGGCAAGTCCACGTTCGTGCGCTGCCTGAATCGGATGCATGAGACCAACCCGATCGCGCGCGCGACCGGCCTGGTGAAGATGGGCGATGTGGACATCTACAAGGATGCCTCGCCGGTTGAGATTCGACGCCGCATCGGCATGGTCTTCCAGCGGCCGAATCCGTTTCCAACGATGTCCATCTACGACAACGTCGTGAGCGGTCTGAAGCTGAATGGCTTCCGCAATCGCAAGGTGCTGGACGAGACGTGCGAGCGCTCATTAAAAGCTGCGGCCCTGTGGGAAGAGGTCAAGGACGATCTGAAGAAGAAGTCCGGTGCCAGTCTTTCGGGCGGACAGCAGCAACGGCTCTGCATCGCTCGCGCGCTTGCGGTCGATCCTGAGGTGTTGCTGATGGACGAGCCCGCTTCGGCCCTCGACCCCGTCTCGACTTCGAAGATTGAAGACTTGATCTTTCAGTTGAAGAGCCAGTACACGATCGTCATCGTGACGCACAACATGCAGCAGGCCGCGCGTGTGGCCGAGAATACGGGCTTCTTTCTGAACGGAAAGATGGTCGAGTTCGACTCGACGCATAAGATCTTCACGAACCCGCGCGACAAGCGAACGGAAGATTACATCACCGGGAGGTTCGGCTGATGCGCGTTCGCTTTCATCAAAACTTAGACGATCTAAAGGAAAAGTTGCTCGTCATGGCGGGGATGGCCGAGCAGGCGATTCAACGCTCCATCGAGGCTTACAGCACGCGCGATTTGAGCATCTGCGAGCTTGTCTTTCGGGCTGAACCTTCGATCAATCGGCTGGAGCGCGAGATCGACCAAATGGCGCTGGACCTTCTTGCAATGGAACAGCCGATGGCTGTCGACCTTCGCTTTATTCTTTCCGTGATTCGCATCAATGCGGACCTCGAACGGGTTGGCGACCAGGCGGTGAACATCGCCGTGCGGGTGAGGGAGATGGGCGCGTTCGCGAACTTCGATCTGCCGGTAGATATCCCGAAGCTGGCTTCGCTTTCTTCAGCGATGGTGCGGAAGTCGCTGCAGGCGTTTATCGAGGCGGATGCGGATCTTGCGCAGTCGGTCCTGAAGATGGACGACGAAGTGGATGAGATGAACGATGCCGCCTTCTATTCGTTGAGTTCGCTGATCAAGGAGCGTCCGGAACTCACGCCGCAGAGCCTGAATGCGCTGATCATCTCCAGGAACCTTGAACGCGTTGGCGATCATGCGACGAACATTGCGGAAGATGTGATCTTCTGGGTGCGCGGCGCGGATGTGCGGCATATCGCCAACGTTGAGTAGTAGCAACATGGCGGTTGCGTTAGTGGCAGTAAGGTCCAAGTGATGAAATGGATTGAGCGCCTTCGCAAGAGCATGCAGCCAAGGACGAGAAGTCCCTTGGTTGCGAGGCTCGACGAGAGCGGCATCGCCCAGAGACTCGATGAGTTAGAGTTGTTCATCGCTTGGAAAGATTTGGCCTGGATAGTCGCTTATAAGAAGGACTGTTTTACGGTCGACGATATACGGCTGGTTTTCAGCGATGGAAAAAGCCAAATTGAGCTCTCAGAGAGCGCTCAGAGCATTCCAGAGGCGAACGTCGTTCTAGCGGCCAACGTCTCGTTGGCCGTACCTGACTGGTATGAGCGACTGATGGTGAGCCCAGCGTTTGAAGCGACACCGACTATCGTTTATAGGCCTCAGGCAGCAATCGGGGTAGAGACTAGGGAATCCACCAGTTGAGTTTTGACAACATTGGGTAGTAGAGGGCGAGTCTGATTACGGTCTCGTCTTCTTTTTGCTTGAGGATGGCGGCGTAGGCTTCGAGCTGCGGAGCGTACTTCTCGCGTTCTTCGGCTAGGAAGGCATCGAGGCCTTCGGGGCCGTGGGTGGTGGTCTTGTAGTCGACGATCCATAGGTGATCGGAGCCTGCTGCAAGTGGATCGGCACCGGCACGGAAGACGCGGTCGATACGGATGTTGCTGCGCTGGGTCGCCCAGGCGGTGAGGGCGAACTCGGTTGCCGAACCTTGATGCGGTGAGAGCAGCCAAAGGCCGGTGGGATCTTTCAACGTGGAAGCGAGGGCGTGCAGCACGCGCTGAGTGAGGCGCTCGACCATCGTCGGAGGCAGGCCTTCGGAGCGCAGGATGGCGGCGACGCGAGGTGTCCATCCGGGGAGCGCGTGGAGGAGGTTCGCGGCGGATTCGCCAGTGGCGATCTGTTGCGTGAGAAGTTCGAGGAAGGCGTGGACGGCGTTGCCGAACGCGCGGGCTGCGACGGAGCCTTCGGGGCGTTCGAAGTGGAGCGACGGGGCTTCGTCGGTATCGCCGTAGGGGAGCGGGCGTGGATTGGCGAGACGGGTGGCGGGATCGAAGATGATTGGGAGGCGCTTCAGGATTGCAGGGCGCTTGGACTGAGCTTGATCTGTCACCGATGTACTTGCCGCGATGTCTTCGAGGATGCCTTCGGGTATGGGGGGAGGGAACTCCGTCACATTGGAAGGCGATTGTGCGCTGGCCAGCGGTCCAGCGAAAGCGGCTTCGGCGGCTGGCCACGCGGCTTTGAGGAGAGTGCCGGCGGCGGGGTTGATCTCGCCCTTGGCGGAGAGCTTGGGGGCGGCGAAGAGGTGAAGCTCCTCGCGGGCGCGGGTGCAGGCTACATAGAAGAGGCGCCTGGTTTCGGCGGACTCGCGGGACTTGTGGATACCTGCGATCCACTTGTTGAGCTCTGCGGAGTCTTCGCCCCTGCCCGCGATGGGAGCGAGGATGAAGTGGGCCGCTTCGTCTTGATCGCTAGTGGAGGCCGAGGAGTCGAGTTCGACCCAGGAGAGGAATTCGCTGTGGTTGCGGCCGCTGGTGCGTTCAAGCGCGGGGACGATGACGACGTCCCATTCGAGGCCCTTGGCTTTGTGGATGGTGAGGAGTTCCACGGCGGTTGGGTCGAGCGACGGCGCGGCAAACAAGCGTTCGAGGCGAGCTTCGAGTGCGGCGATGGCGACGCTGCCTTGCTGCTCTTCCAGATCTTCAAGCAGGCGGAGGTAGCTGTGGGCGTTGGCGAGTTCTGAGCCGTCGAGGTAGGCGTCGCCGCCGAGCGAGCGCCAGGTGCGCTCGACCGTCTGCGCGAAGGGAGCGCGGTGGCGCTGTGCGGCGGCGGCCGCGAAGACCGGCCAGATGCGTTCGAGGCGTGTGATGGCCTCGGGAGGAAGCAGGTCGCCGCGCTCGGCGATGAGCGCGTGCATCGTCCAGTCGGAGAAGGCGGGGTCGTCCGCGCCGGTGAGGGTGTGGAGTTCAGAGAGGTCGAAGCCGCACCACGGCGCGTGCAGCACGGCGAGCCAGGCGGTGCGGTCGGCGGGATGAAGCAGGGCGCGGGTGAGGGCGAAGAGGTCCATCACCTCCGGGCGCTCCTTGAGCGGGTCGATGTCGACGGCGCGATAAGGAATTGCAGGTACTTCTTTGAACGTCGCGACGATTCTTTCGAGGTGGCTGCGGGAGCGGACGAGGACAGCAATTTGCCACGGCTTCTGCCGGTCTTCAGGGAGCGGGCTGGCTCGCCAATACTCGATGATCTCGCGAATCTCAAGGGCGCTTGCCTGGCGGTGCTTCTTCTGTTCGCTGGAGGCTTCGCCTGGTTTCACGTAAGGGAGGACGTCGGCGTGCCAGACGCGGTCGCCGCTGTCTTCATCGCGCGGACGCATGGCGGAGGCGGCGACGAACTGGACTTCGCCCGAGTGAGTTTGCGCGGTGGGTGAGGAGAAGATCTGACTGAAGTCGTCGTTGAAGTCGCCTACTAAACCAGCTTGCGAGCGAAAATTCGCAGTCAGTCTCAGCAGGCCGAGATGGACGTCGCCGAGTTGTTCGGTGGACATGGCGTGGAGGAAGCGCTCGACGCGGGCCTGGCGGAAGAGGTAGATGGACTGCTTGGGGTCGCCGACGAGGAAGGCGGTCTGGCTGTGGCCGTCGAAGTGCGCGGTCAGCATCTGGATGAGTTCGTACTGCGAAGAGGAGGTGTCCTGCATCTCGTCGACGAGGATGTGCTGGAGGCGGAGGCCGAGTGCGGCTTCGAGGTCGTCCGGGCCGGTGTCGGCGCTGAGGGCGGTCTTGGCGGCGAGTGCGATCTCGGCGTGATCGCACTCGCTGCGTTCGGCGAAGACGATCTGGAGCTCGGCCATGGCGTGGTTGAGGACGCGGAAGAGATGCTTGGCGATGAGCCACTGTTCCTGCGGATACTTGGCGGGGGGAAGCTCGTCGAGTTTGCAGAGTGCGGCGAGGAGATCATCGCGGTCGTGGAACTCTGCGATGAGCGCCTTGAGGTTGGCCTGTTCGGACTTCGATAGCTCGAACTTGACGATGTTTGCGGAAACCGCTTTACGCAAGGTCTTTTCTTTTGTCAGCAGGAGGTGAATCAGTGCCCGCCAGTGGTCGAGGTCTTCGGCGCGTTCGCCGGGGGAGAGATTGCGGTTCGCGCAGATGGCGATAGGCGAAGTCGCTCCCTTGTAGCCGGCGATGTGGGCCATGGATGTGGCGGCGAGCGTAAGTTGGCGGAGGAGGTGCTCGGGGAAGTGGCGGGTGACCTGCGTCAGCGCGGTGCAGATGGCGTTGTCCAGCGCTCGTTCGAGCTTTGGCAGGACGTGCGTGTCGAGGTAGGTGTCGTCGAGTTCGCGGCGGCCGAGTGGGACCAGTGCGCCCCATTGGTCGCGAAGGCGGAGCATGGATGCGAGGAGGCGTTCGCAGTTGGCGAGGTCGCCGTCGCGATGGAGCAGCACTTCGCGGAGAGCCTTATTCAAGGGGACATCGGAGCCGCCAAGTTGCAGAAAGGTGCGGTGGGCGGCGATAGCGTAGAGCTCGCCGGCCTCGTCGACGACATCGCGGCGGCCACCGGTGCCTGACAGCACAGGCAGCGAGTTCGCGATCTCCGAACAGACGGAGTCGATGGTGCGGATGCGGAGACGGTTGGGTTGATCGACCAACGACCAGTTGAGCTTGCGGTCGCGTTCGAGCGCGGCGAGTGCCATGGGGCGGGTCTCGCGGTCGAAGTCGTTTGCCGGTTCGCTCTCGCTGGTCGCGTTCTGAAGCTGCGAGAGGACGCGCTCGCGCATCTCGGCGGTTGCCTTGCGGGTGAAGGTGATGGCGAGGATCTGTTCCGGGCTGGTGACGGATTCGTCGGCGAGAAGCCTGAGATAGCGCTGGATCAGGAGGCCGGTCTTGCCTGAGCCGGCGGGGGCTTCGACGATCCACGAGTGGTGGATGTCGAGGGCGCGTTCGCGCTCGGCGGCGTCGGGCAGCGGGGGCTTGGTGGACTTGTGTTCGTCGATTGCGAAGAGCTCAGCCATAGCTCTCCTCCGCGACGGTCACGGGCGATTCGTCTTCATCCGTGGCGGATTCGAGCAATTCGGGGTCGACGCGGCATAGGATTCGCTGGGCGCAATAGGCGCAGGTATTGGGGTACTGCTTCGGGCGGACGCGGGCGTCGCCTGCCGCGAAGTCTTCGGCGAGAGCAGTGAGGACGCGCCGCCACGCTTCGATCTGGGCATCGAGCGAGCCGATGTCGGGAACGGAGGCGTTGAGCAACTGGCCGGGTTCGCTGGCATAGCCGGCGAGGCTCATGCCAGTACCGGGGCGCAAGCGGATGAAGCCGACTCCTGCAAGTGCGCCGGGATTAGAGAGGGCGGCGTAGAGCGGAAGTTGGGGGTCGTCGGGCCGGTCGCCCTGCCAGTGCCTGGTGAGGGCATCGCCCGTCTTGTAGTCGAGCAGGACTTTGCCTGCGGGGTTGCCTTCTTCGTCAAGCAGGGTGTCGATGCGGTCGATGCGTACGTCGAGCGTGAGCGGGCCGATGGCGAGGTCGACGTACTTCTCTTCGAGCGCCTTGATGGCGAAGGGAGATCGTGCAAGTTCGGATTCCAGCCAGAGGCCAATGATGCGGTGCAGGCGCTCGCGCTGGATTCCCAGGTAGGCCGGGTCCCATATGGGATCGAACGGGTGTCCGGGGTCGGAGATGCGGTCGAGCGCGTGGGTGATGGCGAGGTCTACTGCGGCCCGACGCTCGGCCAGTGGTAAGGCGCGAAGGGCGGACTGAGTCTGGAGTGCATCCCATAGGCTCGCCATGGCTGAGTGAACGAGGCTGCCGCGTTCGCTGGCGTCGAGACCGGAGGCTGGAGCCTCGAGCGGCTTCGAGGCGAGGCGCGCTTCGGCGAAGGCGCGGAAGCCGCAGGCCGCCTGGTTCTTCAAGATGGATGATCCGCCACGAACCTTGGAGGCAATGAGTGGGATATAGCCTGATTCGGGAAACTCTTCAAGTGGAACGACGGCGACTGGCGTTGACGGCTGCAGTATTTCTGCAGGGGTGAGATTCAGTATGGCGAGGAGAGGCGACGGGCGCTGGTGTGCGTCTTCCGTCTGCCGCGCGTAGCTGAAGACAATATGGGGCGCTGAAAACGCAAGCCGATGCGTGATGGCGCTGGCGTGGGCGATGTCGAGCGCCGGATCGCTGCCCGGCATGCCGAATTCGCGCTGGATCTTCCATCCCAGGAGCGGGTTTGTGCCGGTGGATGGTGGCCATATGAGGTCGCTGCAACGCAGGAAGAAGACAGCGTCGAAGAGCGATCCGGCGGCTTCCTGTGGGCTCATGATCTGGACGGGAGCGTCGCGGGATTCGGGCGCGAAGAGGGTGCGGTCGAGGACGCCTTCAAGTTGGCCGAAGACCTCGGCGAAGGTGGGCCGGGTGCCTTCGAAGTCGAGGGTGGCGAGCTCGTCTAGGGCTGACTCCCACTTGCGGCGGGTCTGAAACTCGACGCTGGTGTCGCGGGTGAAGGTGGCCCAGCTGACGGCGCGGAGGAGGTCACGGATGGCGTCGGTCCAGTCGGCGAAAGGCTTTTGCTTGGTGATCTCGGGGAGGTTGCGTTCGGCGGCGCGATGCAGACTGTGAAGTTGACGAAGAAGGCCGCCGAGGCGGGCGGCGCGGACGCGGGAGTTCTCCGCGATGCGGATGATGGTGTTGAGGCCGAGCTCGGGATGCAGGAGGGTGGAGGTGCGGAGTTCGTGGGCGTCGAACTCCGCGCGGAGGTCGAGATCGCTGGCAGGGGTGAACCACGGCGAGAGGAGAAGGCGGCTAAGGTCTCCGATGGAGAGCGGGCCGGTGGCGAGGCGGAGGATGCTTATGGCGCTGGCTACCATCGGCGCCTGTGCGAGCCTCTGGCCAAGGGAAAACTCGTAGGGGCCGTCGGCGTGGGCGGCGATGCTGTCGAGCTCGGGGGCCAGTATCTGGCGGAAGGCGCGATCGATCTCACCGCGTTCGGAGGCGATGTCGGGGTGGATGACCGCGACGCGGGCTGTGGGGTGGGCTTCGAGAAACTCACGGACGCGGATTGCTGCTTCGGTGAGTTCTAGCTCGGGAGTTTCGGCGGCGGCTAGTAGCTTGCGGTCGGCGATGGGCGATGCAGGGAGTTCTTTGACGACCGCACCAGCATCGCTGAGGGCGGCGAGAAGAGCGGACTGCGCTGGAGTCATTCTGTCGAAGCCGATGAGCAGAACTTCGCCCGTGGGAAGCTTTTCGCGAGTGAGCATTATTGCGTTTTCTAGTTCCGATGGAGAAAGATACGCGTCAGACTTCGAGCGAAAGTTGAACGATTGTGCCCAGCGCTGGAAGGTTCGGGTGTCCTCGCTGACGCCGAGGTCTCGGAGCCGCGACTGGCCGCGATAAGCGCAGAGAAGCTGCCATGCGCCGGAGGCCATGGCGGCTAACGAGTCGACGGATCGGAGGCTGGAGTGGGCGGAGTCGGCGGCTATGATCGAGCGCCAGACGTGGAGTTCCTGGGTGCTATTCAGCAGCAGGCGGGTGGCTGCGCCTTCTAGCAGAAGTTGATGCCAAAGGGTGGAGGTCCAAGTCTCCCAAGGGAGGATCGCGGGGGGTTGCCAACTTGGGCGGCCGGAGTTGCGCAGGTCGCGGTCGTAGGCGAGGCGCAGGGTGCGTGCGGCGCGCTGGTTGCCGGTCAGGATTGTGCCGCCGCGAGCGAGGACTTTGAGGATCTCCGCTGGCAGACTGCTCTGTGGCTCCATGCATCGTTTATACGCTGCGGGATGGTGGAGAAGAGCGCCGTGACTTCCTGCATGGGAGAAGGCTCTATCATCAGAGATATGCAGAGAGTTGTCGAAGGAAGATGGGAGCGTTTCGCGGGCCTGTTCGTGGTGTTGTTTCTTGCGGCGATGGTCTCCGGTTGCAGGCAGGCTGCGGCGCCGCCGGCTGCCTCGGGGATTACACGAGACTTCAAGATCCGCGGCAAGGTCCTAGCGACTGACGTTGCGGCGGGGAAGATCACGCTGGATCACGAGGCGGTGCCGGGGTTCATGGACGCGATGATTATGCCTTACAAGCTTGCCGACCCGAGCATCATGAGCGAACTGCACCCCGGCGACAAGATCGTCGCGGATGTGCTGGTCGACCAGATCGATGCCGATCCGGCGGGCGGATACAAGAATGCGCGGCTCACGGATGTCGTCGTAGTCGCGCAGTCGAAACCGGACTATAAGCCGGCGGTGCAGTTTCATGTTCCTACAGCCGGTGACCAGGTGCCGAACTTTGCGTTGCTGAACCAGAGCGGGAAGACGATCCATCTCGACCAGTTCAAGGGCAAGGTGGTGCTGATGACGTTTATCTATACGCGCTGCACTCTGGCCGATTTTTGTCCGAGGATGAGCCGGAACTTTGCGGAGATCGATAAGGCATTGCAGGGCGATCCGGCGACGTACGACAAGACGCATCTGTTGAGCGTGAGCTTCGATCCAACGTATGACACGCCTGCGGTCTTGAAGAGTTACGGCGGTGCGTACACGGGCAACTATACGAAAGAGAAGTTCGCGCACTGGGACTTTGCCGCGCCACCGGTGAAGGAACTGCCGGAGATGACTCAGTTCTTCGACGTGGGCGTGACGCCGGATGGAAAGGCGCTGACGCACTCCCTTTCAACGGTGCTGATCGGCAAGGATGGCAAGGTAATCGCGTGGTATCCGACGAATGATTGGGTGCCGAGTGAGATGGTGGCGGCTGTGAAAAACGCGGCTGCCTGAGCTGTAGATTTGTGGCGGTCTCACTCATCGCGAAGATGCTGCGGTGAATGGGGCACAGAGTTTCAACGTAAGGGGTTTTAGAGGAGTCAAGGGTAATGGCGAAGTTGACGATTGGATTTGGTGTTGTGCTGATCTTGTTGAGTGCCGTGGCTTACACGCAGTTGGGGCAGCACTCCCATGGGATTCATTCGCTGATCCCCGGAGCTTTTGGGCTGCTGCTGGTGATCTTTGGCGCGCTGGCGAACACTCCCGTGGCGAAGAAGCGGATGCTGTTCATGCACATCGCGGTCACGGTGGGGCTGCTGGGATTTCTAGGGACGATTCCGGGGATTCTTGGCGTGCTGCAGATGGCTTCCGGGCATAGCATTTTGCGACCCGAAGCGGCGAAGGTGCAGGCGATCATGGGAACGATTTGCCTGGTATACGTGCTGCTGTGCGTACGGTCGTTTATCGCGGCAAGGCGGGCGCGGCTGGTCTAGGAGCGTCTTGCTGAGGCCCCGGCGTAGAATCGAGTCATATGTCTACGAGCACAAAACTTGGGGGCTCAGCGATGCCCAGTGGCGATAAACCTTTGCGTGGGGCAGGTCGAGCGACGGTTGCGGAGCTTTCGGCGAAGAGGCCGAAGCCGCCGTTGAAGAAGGTGATGCCCGAAGTCTGGAAGCTGGTGAAGCCTCGGCTTTGGCTGATCAGCGGCAGCTTTTTGCTGATGCTGGTGAACCGGCTTTGCAGCTTCGTGCTGCCGGTTTCGGCGAAGTTTCTCATCAATGACGTCATGTACGGCGGCAATATGAAGAAGCTGCCCATCATCATTGGTGCGGTAGCAGGAGCGACGTTTCTGCAGGGTGTGAGCTCGTACTCGCTGACGCAGCTGTTGTCGACGGAAGGCCAGCGGCTGATCTCCGATCTGCGCAAGCAAGTTCAGCAACACATCGGGCGGCTGCCGGTAGCGTTCTATGACGAGAACCGCACGGGAACGCTTGTTGCGCGCATCATGACGGATGTCGAAGGCGTGCGTAACCTGGTGGGGACGGGGTTGCTTGACTTTGCGGGTGGCATTCTGACCGCTGTTATCGCGTTCGCCATCCTGATCAAGATCAACCCGCGGATGACGCTTTTGACCTTCGTCATTTTGCTGGTGTTTGGCGTGATTCTTCAGCGGGCGTTCAAGACAATTCGCCCGATATTCCGCGAGCGCGCGAAGATTAATGCCGAGGTGACGGGGCGGCTTACGGAGTCGCTCGGCGGTGTGCGCGTGGTGAAAGGATATCACGCAGAGGAGAGCGAGGCGAATGTCTTCGCGAAGGGCGTGACGCGGTTGCTGGAGAACGTCATCAGTTCGCTGACGGCGCAGTCGTTGATGACGCTGTCTTCGACGATGGTGCTGGGCGTGGTGGGCGGCATCATCATGTTCCTCGGCGCGCATGAGCATGTTGCTGGACGGTTGAGTGTCGGCGACTACGTTGAGTACACGATGCTGCTGGCGTTCATGATCGCGCCAATTGTGCAGCTGGTTTCGATTGGGACTCAGTTGACCGAAGCGCTTGCGGGGCTTGATCGCACGACCGAGATCATGAACGAGATGCAGGAGGACAGCGAGCCGAGCCGCAGCATTGCGCTGCCGGAGATCAAGGGCGATGTCGCCTTCGATAACGTCTTCTTCGAGTATGAGAAGGACAAGCCGGTCCTACATGGCATCAGCTTCGATTCGAAGCCGGGGACCGTGACGGCGCTGGTTGGATCGTCGGGATCGGGTAAGTCGACGATCATCAGTCTCATCTGCGGATTCCATACGGCCACCGGCGGAGCAATCTTCGTTGATGGCGTGGACCTGGCGACGGCACGGTTGAGCAGCTATCGTGAGCAGCTTGGCGTGGTGCTGCAGGAGACGTTTCTTTTCGATGGAACGATTCGTGAAAACGTGCTCTTCAGCCGTCCAAGCGCGACGCATGAGCAGTTGATGGAAGCTTGCCGGATCGCTCGCGTGGACGAGTTCGCGGAGCGCTTTCCGGAGGCTTACGAGACGATCGTTGGCGAACGCGGCGTGAAGCTCTCGGGTGGGCAAAGACAGAGGATTTCGATTGCGCGCGCGATTTTGGCTGACCCGCGAATTCTGATTCTGGATGAGGCAACGAGTTCGCTGGACTCGGAGTCGGAGGCGATGATCCAGAATGGGCTGAACTTCCTGATGAAGGGAAGGACGACGTTCGTGATCGCGCACCGGTTGTCGACGATTCGGAAGGCCGATCAGATTCTTGTCATTGAGCGGGGAAAGATTCTCGAGCGCGGGACGCACGACGAGCTCTATAAGCTGGGCGGGCGGTACTATGACCTTTACACGCGGCAGCATGGGTTGGAGGCGAACCTCTTCCTTGCGCCGGGTGAGGGAGACAAGGTCGAGGCAGTCACGGCTTAGGAAGCGCTCGAACTCCGCTCGAAACCCCACCCATCACGGTGAAACTGCGACGGGTGGGGCACCCGGTTACGCTCGGCCGATGTATTTCAGAGCAGGGTAGATTTTGATGTACTCGGCGTAGGCGGCTTGCATAGCTTCGGCGGACTTCGGCTGGATCGTCTGGGCAATACGAATAGTGGCTTCACATGCGGCTTCGACCGAGGGCCACGCGCCAATTCCGGTTCCGGCTAACAATGCCGCTCCGAAGGCTCCACCTTCTTCCGCTTCGAGCAGATCGACGGGATGGCCGTAGACGTCGGCCTGAATCTGTCGCCAGAGCGGGCCACGGGCGCCGCCGCCGCCGAGACGGATAGCGGTGACCGGGATGCCGAGTTCTGAAAACAAGGTGAACGTGTCCTTCAACGAAAAGGCGACGCCTTCCAGCACCGCACGGACAAAGTGGGCGCGGGTGGTCGAGGCAGTGATGCCGACGAATGCGGCGCGGGCGGTGGCGTCGAGGTGCGGGGTGCGCTCGCCGAAGAGGTAAGGCGTCCAGAACAGGCCGTCGCTTCCAGGCGAAACGAGTGCTGCCTCGGCGGATAGCTCATCGTAGCTGGCCGTTGCCGCGAAGGTGTCGCGGAAGTAGCGGAGGCTCAATCCCGCTCCGTTAGTTACTCCCATGACGTGCCATAGGCCTGGAGCGGCGTGGCAGAAGGT
Organism: Granulicella aggregans; assembly: GCF_014203275.1. GTDB lineage: Bacteria > Acidobacteriota > Terriglobia > Terriglobales > Acidobacteriaceae > Edaphobacter. Next base: position 40,131 of record NZ_JACHIP010000001.1, on the reverse strand, counting down.
GTGCAGGCGTCCGAGGCGATCCATGGTGGGCTTGTCGGTCGATGCGAAGACGACGCCCGAGGTACCGATGGTGGCAGAGACCGATCCGGGCTTGAGGATGCCCATGCCGACGGCACCTGCGCCTTGATCGCCTGCTCCTGCCGCTACTGGAGTTCCGACCACGAGGCCAGTTACACTCGCTCCGTCGTTTGAGATGCGGGCGCAGATCTCGGGGCCCTCGAAGAGCGGAGGCAGCCAGGACATGGGAATACCAGAAATGCCTGCTACCTCCTCCGACCAGCGTCGATTCGCGACATCGAGCAATAGGGTACCGGAGGCCTCTTGCATGTCCATGGCGAACTCGCCGGTGAGCTTGTAGCGGATGTAGTCCTTGGGGCAGAGGACATGGGCGATCTTCGCAAAGCTCTCGGGATCGTGCTCGCGGACCCACAGGAGTTTGGTCAGGGTGAAGTTCGGCAGCGCGGGGTTGGCCGTGAGTTCGATCAAGCGGGCGTAGCCGATGGTCTCGGTGAGCCAGTCGCATTGCGGCTGGGTGCGCTGGTCGCACCAAATGAGGGCGGGGCGAATAACGCTGCCGCTGGCGTCGAGCATGACGCAGCCGTGCATCTGTCCGGTGAGTCCGACGGCTTCGATAGCGGAGCCGGGTTGGCCGCTGGCTGCGATGGCTCCGGAGATGGCAGCCTGGACGGCACGCCACCAGTCGTCGGGGTGCTGTTCGGCCCAGCCGATGTGTTCGGAGTGGATAGGAGCGTGCTCAGTGCTGTGGGACGCGACGACTGTGCCTGCCCGATCGATCAATACGGCGCGGGTGCCGCCGGTGCCAACGTCAATGCCCAGTAACATGACCAACTTCTCCCTGAAAAATTCTGAATGCCAATAGTAAATCGTTTAGTTATGCGAGAAGAGAGAAAGAAATCGCGATGCCGGTATTCGACCGACATGGTCTAACGGGCGTCCCTCGATCAGTGATCGTCTTTTTTGCACACTCATGCACCTTAACTGCATCGAATCGAGTATTGACGATCTGGAACGATGGTCCGGCAGCGGCCGGTCACCAGGTGGGCCGGTAAGGTTCCGAAATTCAGGTCCTCAGACTTGAAGCAGCGAGTGCAGGTTACGATACCGAATATGGGTTTAAGAAGAAATGTAGAAGTGGCGCGAACGCCGCTTGCCGTGAAGAGTGCGACATGGGGCCTTCTGGCGGTGATGGCGACCGGCACCGCGGCGTACGGCCAGGCGGCGGGAGGTCCGGGATCTACCTCGGGTTCCAGCTCCGGGCTGAGCACAGCGCAGGTGAATCAGGCCCAGCAGCAATTGACGACGGGAAGTGTGTCCGGCGGCTCGAGCGGCCAGGTCACCTCCGACTCTTTCAAGGGAAGTGTGGTCAGCGGAGTCGCGACAGACGGCGTGATCGATCTGACGATTGACGACGCGATGCAGCGCGGTCTACGCACCAACCTTGGCATCATCTTGCAGAGCTCCTCGACGCTGAATGCGAATGGGCAGAGGCTGGAGCAGTTGCAGGCGCTGCTGCCGACAGTGACGGGGACAGGCAGCTACACGGTAGAGCAGGTGAACCTTGCCGCCTATGGAATCAGCTTTCCGGGATTGAAGCAGATCGTTGGACCGTTCCAGGTTGAGGACTTTCAGGCATCGCTCTCGCAGACGCTGTTCAATCTGCCCGCTCTGCAGAACTATCTTCAGGCGAAGCACAACTTCAAGAGCGCGAAGTTCTCTGCGGAAGATGCGCGGGACATGGTGGTCTTGACGGTCGGCAATGCCTACTTGCTGTGTGTCGCGGATGCGGCTCGGGTCGAAGCGGTGAAGGCCGAGATGGCGACATCGAAGGTTTCGCTCGATCAGGCGGTCTCCGCGCACGACGCGGGGACAAGCCCGAAGCTCGACGTGCTTCGTGCGCAGGTGGACTATCAGAATGAACAGCAGAGCCTGATCTCGACTGAGAACCAGTTGGCGAAGGACAAGCTGGCTCTGGCCCGGACGATCGGTCTGCCTCTTGACCAGAAGTTTGCGTTGACCGACTCTGCCCCCTATGCGGCGATGGACCACGTTGACCCGAAGACGGCTTTCGATTCAGCGCTCAAGAACCGCAAGGACCTGAAGTCGCTTGACGAGTCGGTGAAGGCTGCCGAAGCGCAGAAGAAGGCAGCATGGGAGCAGCAGTTGCCGACTGCGGACGTGAATGGTTTCTTCGGCGACCAGGGAACGACGCTGGGTCACTCGCACGGCGTGTACTCGGCGACCGGCGAAGTGACGGCCCCGATTCTGCAGATCGCCAAGACACGCGGCGATGAGCAGGTGGCGGGCGCTGCCTATACGCAGGCACAAGCGAAGCTGTCCGATCAGGTTCAGCAGGTCAACCAGGACATTCGTTCGAGCATTCTGGATATTGAGGCAGCGGCTAAGCTGGTTGAGGCGACGAAGTCGAATGTCGATCTCGCGACCGAGGCGCTGAACGAGGCGCAGCAGCGATTCCATGAAGGCATCTCGGACAATCTGCCGGTATCGCAGGCTCAGAGCCAGTTTGAACAGGCCAACGATCAATACATTAGCGCGCTCTACCAGCACAACGTTGCCAAGCTTTCACTGGCGCGGGCGCTGGGCGTCGCGCAGACAAGTTACAAGGATTATCTCGGAGGGAAATGACCTTGGCAGATCAAGAGAATCAAACGCAGAATCAGAATCAGAATCAGGACCAGAATAAAGACCAGAACCAGGCTCCGCCGGAGACGCCGGAGAAGAAGTCGCGGCGCAAGTTTATTGTGATCGCGGTGCTGATCCTTCTGGTCATCGGCGGCGGGCTATTCTACTGGCACTCCACGTTTTCAGAGGACACGGACGACGCGCAGGTGGATGGCGATCTGTACGAGGTTAGCTCGCGTGTGACCGGACAGGTAGTCAAGGTCTACGTGCAGGACAATCAGACCGTGCAGGCAGGCCAGGCGATCGCGGACATCGATCCGAAGGACTATCAGGTCGCGTTCGACCAAGCGCAGGCGAACCTCGCGAGCGCTGAGGCCGACTACGAGCAGGCGCACGTAAATGTGCCGATCACGAGCGTGACGTCTTCAACGTCGATCAGTACATCAGGGTCGGATGTGACGGCTTCGTCGGCCGCAGTTGCGCAGGCGGAGAAGCAGAAGGAGGCCGCTGATGCTCGCGTGGTTCAGGCCAAGGCGAATGCGCTGAAGGCGCAGCTCGACGTGGAGCGGTACACGCCACTGGTGCAGAAGGACGTGATCTCGAAGCAGCAGTACGATCAGGCTGTAGCCACGGCGAATGCGGACACCGCGGCCGTGCTCGGGTCCCAGGCGGACGTAATTGCTTCGCAGGAAGCGGTACGCCAGGCGCAGCAGAAGGTCGCGCAGTCACGATTCCAGGCGCAGCAGGCAGCGAAGAACGGGCCGCAGCAGGTGAAAGCGCAGGAGGCTAAGGCGCAATCGATGTTGGCAAGTGTGAAGCAGGCGCAGGCGAAGCTGGAGCAGGCTCGGCTGAACCTTGGATACTGCCATATCATCGCGCCCGTGGCGGGCATCGTGAGCAAGAAGAACGTCGATGTAGGCGTCAATGTGAGCATCGGACAGGATCTGCTGACGGTGGTGCCGGTCACGAACCTATGGGTCACGGCGAACTTCAAGGAGACGCAGCTCGACAAGATGCAAGTTGGACAGGAAGTCAAGCTGGAGGTTGACGCGCTTGGTGGCCGCAAGTTCTCGGGCAAGGTGACGCAAGTTGGCGGAGCGACCGGTTCGCGCTTAAGCCTGTTCCCTCCGGAGAATGCAACGGGCAACTATGTGAAGGTGGTTCAGCGGATTCCGGTGCGGATTGACTTCACGAACCTGGACAAGGAGAACGGGGACTTCAAGCTTCGGCCGGGGTTCTCGGTGACCCCGATTGTGACCGTGAAGCAATAACGTTCAGATAGCATCAGGCGGCATATATTGTTTGCAGGCGAGAGAGGCCGGGATACGGGAAACCGCACCCGGCCTCCTCGCATCTGAACGCGAAAGAGGTGTTTCGAATGGCAAAGGGAAGCAAGGGATTGAAGTCTGCTCCGGCGAATGATGCGCCGCGCTGGCATGCAAAGGCACAAGAGATACAGAAGTTTGGGACTGTGATTGTCGACATGCCCCACTTTTTGACGGCATCTGTCCGCGAAAAGATGGTGGGGAAGCTGAACCAGCTACTTGCAGACTCGATCACGTTGCGGGACATGTACAAGAAACACCACTGGCAGGTTTCGGGGCCGACCTTCTACCAGCTCCATCTGCTGTTTGATAAACACTTTGACGAGCAGGTGGAATTAGTGGACACGATTGCCGAGCGCATCCAGATTCTCGGCGGAGTGAGCATTGCGATGGGCGGCGACGTGGCACAACTCTCGCATATTCCGGCCCCCCCAAAGGGACGCGAAGAGGTTCCGGTGCAGATTTCGCGTCTGCTTGAAGCCCACAAGCACATCATGCAAGAGTGCCACGATATTGCCGAGGCAGCGGATGACGCCGGCGACGATGGCACGAACGACATGGTGGTGAGCGACATTTTACGGGCGAACGAGCTTCAGTCGTGGTTTATCGGGCAGCATCTGGTGGAGATGCCCCTGATTTTGAAGTAACGGCAGCCTCGTAAGAGCGAAAAGCAGATCCTCCGACCTCGTCGAAGGCTGACAAGAGTAAACTTAGGGGCCGGAGGCAATTTCTCCGGCCCGTTTGCTTTGGCATTTACGTGGCCGAATCGAAGCGGTAAAGTGAGACATCTACTGGTTATCAGGCCATGCCCATTGCGCTCGGATTATTCGTTAAATACGCTTACCTCATCCTCTTCGTATGGGTGCTGGTGGAGCAGTTCGGCGTTCCGATTCCGAGCATACCTCTGCTCCTGACGGCGGGAACCCTCTCTGCAACTCACAAACTGAGCGCGTTCATAGCGTTGCTGTGCGTGCTGGCTGCCTGCATGGTCTCAGACAGCATGTGGTACCTGCTGGGACGGAGCTATGGGAATCGTGTGCTGAAGCTACTTTGCCGGTTCTCGCTGGAGGCTTCCACCTGCGTGACCAAAACCGAGGGATACTTTACGAAGCGCGGACCGGTGACGCTCCTCTTCGCGAAGTTCGTTCCAGGACTTTCGACCGTCGCTGCGCCAATTGCCGGGCAGACCGGAATGCCTTTTGGACGTTTCCTGCTCTACGACCTTGTTGGATCGATTATCTGGGCCGAGGCGTATCTGCTGGCGGGCCGGTTTTTCGGCGACATCGCGAAGAAGAGCGCGCCGTTTCTTCATATCCTGGGCCACTTTGCGGGTGCCTTGTTCATCGTGATGGTGCTCGGCTTCTTCACCGTCCGCGTCGTGAAGCAGCGCCGCTTCCTTGCCAGCGTGAAAAGGATGCGGCTGGAACCTGGTGAGTTGATGGAGATGATCGACGAGGCTGCGAAGATGGGCGAACCTGCTCCATTTATCGTTGACCTCCGCCATCCGCTGGATTATCTGCCCGATCCTCGGGTTCTGCCTGGGGCGGTGCGCGTTGGCCCGACGGAGCTGGCTTTGCATAGCGACCGAATTCCTCGTGACCGCGATGTGATCTTGTACTGCACCTGTCCAAGCGAGGAGACCAGCGCTAAGGTAGCAATGCAGCTTCACAGGATGGGAATCAATCGCGTGCGACCGCTGCGCGGCGGCTTCGACGGGTGGAAGGTTGCCGGGTTTCCTCTGATCGACTATGTCGATGACACTGCACCAGCAGAGACTGCTTCGCTGGTGCAGATCGCTCTGACTGAGTCGGAGACCACGGTCAACCAGCCAGCTTAAAGTTGACCGTGATGGTCGTCTCGACCTCCGTCGGTTGTCCATTCAAAAGATAAGGTGAGTAGCGGGCGTTTCGAATCGCCTCGAGCGCCGCGTTGCGGAGAAGTGGCGGGCCGCTGGTGGCGTGGGCGCTTTCGATGTGGCCCGCCTTCGAGATGATCGCCTCGACCACGACGACTCCTTCGGTTCGGGTGCTGATGGCGATGGGCGGGTATACCGGCCTGATGGGAGCGAGCAGCAGGCCGGCGGAGACTCCGCGCGAGATGTGGATGGGGCCAGCGGTCGACGCGGGGGCTAGGGAGACTCTGGTTCCGGTGCCTGTCGGGGATGTGCCGATGCTACCGGGGAACTCGCCGGGGCCGGTCATACTGCCAATGTTGGCGAATGGTGGGGCATCGTCGACGGTAGAGTTGATCGGGCCGAGATTGCGCACGTTGGGGATTGGGGTGCCTGAAGCTGGCGGCGCTGCTGGAGTGGATGATGTGTTCGCGGAGTGCGTAGCTTCGATGTGCGGAGCGCGAGGCATCGGCGGCTTGATCGGCAGAGTGATGATGGGCGCGTCGGTGTGGAAGGTGAGGACGTCTGGATGCAGTAGGGGCAGGGCGATTACGGCTGCGACAAGAGAGCATTGCAGGGTGAAAGAGACGATCGTGGTCCAGCGCTGATTCGGCGACGAGAGACGGTTCTGCGACTCCATGAGACTGTCTTCAAACATTGAGGCACCTCTCCAGAGAACTGCTTGAGTTCGGATCAGGTGCGCCTCTGCGAGAAGGCGTCCGTTGTTGAGTTAGACACCTGTGGGGTGTGGATGGTTCCCGGAGCGGATTGAGTTGCGACGGGCGAACGTCTGGTGCTGAGATTTGGGGCCGGTCGCAGTGCGGCCCGCGACGGCGGGTAACATGGAGTCTGTGCCGTGGCGATAGCGCGGCGGGAGATGGCATTGGCTTACGACGATCTGCGCGACTGGATAAAGAGGCTCGACAAGGCTGGGGAACTGAAACGGATCAAGGTGGAGGTGGACCCGATCCTGGAGATGGCGGAGATCGCCGACCGCACGGCAAAGCTCGGCAAGGGAACGGCGAAGGCGGGTGGGCCGGCGCTGCTGTTCGAGAATGTGAAGGGCTACCCCGGGGCGCGGGTGCTGATGAACCAGTTCGGCAGCCTCGACCGGATGAAATTGGCACTCGAGACTGACTCGCTGGATGCGATCGCCGAGCGGATTCGAGTCCTCATCAAGCCGGTGATGCCGGTGGGAATGCTCGACAAGTTGAAGATGCTCCCGATGCTGGCAGAAATAGGTAGCTTCTTTCCCAAAGTGATCAGCAGCCGCGATGCCGCGTGCAAACAGGTGATCAAGCGGGCGGATCGCGGCGACGTGATCGACCTATTGAGCTTTCCGGTGCTCAAGACGTGGCCGCAGGATGGTGGTCGCTTCATCACGCTGCCCTGCGTCGTGACGAGAGATCCGAAGTCCGGCAAGCGCAATGTCGGCATGTACCGGATGCAGGTCTACGACGGACAGACGACCGGCATGCACTGGCAGCGGCAGAAGGTCGCAGCGGAGCATATGCGCGAGCGTCTCCGCGCGGCTGCGGGAGATGTGGCGGCGGGCGTGGACCTGATGGCGTTGACGGCAGGCGGAACGGCCGCGGCGGTTTCGACCGGTAGTATTCCTTCGGTGGCGCAGGCGAAGATTCGCGGTGAACGGATGGAGGTCGCCGTGGCGATCGGGACCGATCCGGCGACGACGTTTTCGGCGATCGTACCCGCTCCCCCGGATGTCGAGGAGTACCTGATCGCGGGCTTCTTACGGCAGAAGCCGGTGGAACTGGTGAAGTGTGAGACGGTGGATCTCGAAGTGCCTGCGCACGCGGAGATCATTCTTGAGGGTTACGTAGAGCTTGGCGAGCTGCGGACTGAGGGACCGTTCGGCGACCACACCGGCTTCTACACCATGCAGGATGAGTACCCGGTCTTCCACATCACATGCATCACGCATCGCAAGGACCCGGTGTGGGCCGCGACGCTGGTGGGCAAGCCTCCGATGGAGGACGCCTGGATGGGTAAGGCGGTGGAGCGGATCTTCCTGCCGTTGATGCAACTCACCATGCCGGAGATCGTGGATGTAAACCTTCCGGCTGAAGGCGTCTTTCACAACCTGATGATTGTGGCGATAAGAAAGTCTTATGCCGGACAGGCGAGAAAAGTTATGAGCGGTATCTGGGCCATGGGGCAGGCGATGTTCACCAAGTGCGTCATTGTGGTGGACGAAGACTGCGATGTGCAGGACGTGGCGGAAGTCACGCTGCGGGTGGCGAACAACATCGATCCGGAGCGCGACATCCAGTTCACGCTGGGGCCGGTGGACTCGCTCGACCATGCTTCAAGGCTGCCGAACTACGGGAGCAAGATGGGAATCGATGCGACGCGGAAGTGGGCCGCCGAAGGATTTACCAGAGAGTGGCCGCCGATGCTCACCATGGACAAGGAGGTAAAGTCTAAGATTGACGCTATTTGGAAAAAACTGGGGATTGAATGACGCTAGCTGAGCTGTTGAAGCGGTCTGTCTTGTTTTTATGTCTTGGAGTTTCTCTACAAGGAGTTGAAGCGCAGGTGAAGCCGGACGGGCCGGACATCTACGGAGCGAAGAACAAATTCGGCGTGATGGCCGAGTACTCAAACGATTCGAGCCACATCATCCTGGGGCAGTCGGAGAACATCAAGCTGGGGGCTGTGGGCGTGCAGTATCAAAGGCGGCTTTTCGCTACGCGCTACTTTGTCTTTTCATATGCAGCGGAGTTCCGCCCGGTGATACTGGAGAGCATTCCGACGCAGACACTCACAATTACTGAGGTATTCGGAGGGTCGACCATACCGCCCCAGACATTTACGGATTCGCCTTCTCTGACTGCCAGGTGCGTTCCCGGGGATGTCAAATTTAGTCCCCCGGCGGTCCCACCTCCGTACATCTACGCCTCTGAGATCATCACCACGTGCGGCAGGCAAACGAACTTCGCACAAGGGCTGTCGCCGGCCGGGTTCCGAGTGAACTTTCGTCCCCGGCACCGGCTGCAGCCGACCTTCAGCACTCTGGAGGGATATATCTTCTCGACGAAGCCGCTGCCGATAGCTGGTGCCGGATCGTTCAACTTTGCCTTTGAGCTTGGCGCGGGGCTGGAGTATTACCTTGCGCCCAAGCGGTCGGTCCGGCTAGAGTACCAGTTGCAGCATTACTCGAATGGCTACACCGCCGATACGAATCCGGGCGTGGACAGCGGGATCTTCAAGCTGAGCTACAGCTTTGGGCGTTAGGCATTTTCCGTGCAGGTGTTATCGAAGCTGAACTGGACTCTTTCCGAAGACGAGGAGACCGAATCCGGCTGCAAAGACTACGTAGATCAATGTGATCATCAGCAGGATGCCCTGGTGGTCTCCGGCGCTGACCAGACGTACCAGGGCCATCGCGACGGCGAAGAAGTGAAGCAGGTTCCCCAGGGCAACGGGTCGACTGTAGATGCCTCCGATAGCGTTGTCCTTTGCCATCCAGTTAAGGATGGCGAAGCCCAGATAGAGAGCTCCGGCGACCTGTGCAACCAGGGTTGGCATAAAGCCGATTGCGCCTGGGCCAAGGAATTTCTCCGGGGCAAAGGTTGCGATAAGGCCAAGCGTAGCCATGAAGAGGGCGCTGAAAAACAGGAGAATGCGTGAGTTCGACAGTTTCATGCGAGGGCTTTCCTAGTCTTTGTGCGTCGATCTACTCGACTGTTTTGAAGGTCAGAGACTTCAGATTCTGGACCCAGCGCTGAGGGCGGCTGTCGCCGGGGATGACAAGCTTGAAGGCGCCATCTTTGTCGAGATGGGTGCCGTCCAGGGTGTCGGCGACGATGGCCTTTTTGCCGCGAATTGTGGCCAGGGTTTCATAGGTAGAGAGAATGACCTTGTAGCCGTCTGTGCCTTCCGCGACCAGAATGGTCTTGAGCAGGGTATGCTCGTTAGTCTTGGTGAAGGGAAGGCCGAGCTTGTCGAGGAGTGTCGCGATGGTAACGCCGGTGTAGGTCTCGGCGGCCTTGGTGTGGCCGTTGGTGACGGCTACAGTCTCGTGCGGAAGCGTGGCAAACTCTGCAGGGGAGATGGTGATGCTCTTGTCGCCAAGTCTGACGGTGAAGCTGGTGGATGCCACCTTTGGTTTGGCCTCGTGCATGGGCGCCATGATCTCGGGCTTGTTGCCGGGGCCGTCCTGCGCCATTGCGGGGGCGGAGGCGAGCAGCGGCGAGACGATGAGTGCCAGGGCTACGGTTGCGTCCCGCAGGCGGAAGATGCAGAGGTTTTTCATGGTGCCATTTTAGCTTGGCACCGGCACAGGACTGAGCGGGTGCGGTTTATACTTGGGCTATGTCTATCTTGAAGAACGCCGCCGCTATCGCAAAGGGAATGAGCATCACCTTCGGCCAGATGTTCGAGCCGACCGAGGTCGAGAACTACCCGGACGGCAAGGGACCGATGCGCGGGGCGAAGTTCCAGGAGCGTTTCCGCGGCAAACACCAGTTGCAGCGCGATGAGAATGGCCTCGAGAAGTGCGTGGCGTGCTTCCTGTGCGCGGCTGCCTGTCCTTCAAATTGCATCTACATCGAGGCGGCGGAGAACACCGAGACGGTGCGGATTTCAAGCGCGGAGCGCTACGCGAAGGTCTACAACATCGACTACAACCGGTGCATCTTCTGCGGCTATTGTGTGGAAGCCTGCCCGACGGATGCGATCACGCACGGACATGGATTTGAGCTTGCTACGTTGAATGCTACGAACCTGGTGATGCGGAAGGAAGATCTGCTGGTCCAGGTCCAGATGGCTCCAGGTGCGATCGGCTCACAGAGTGACGTGGCGGAGACGCTCGCTTAAAGCGACGCGATTTAGCAGGCGGGGCGGAGGCGGTTGCGTTCGACCATCGAGGCGCTGCAGGTGCAGGTCTTTTGGCGTTTCTCGTTGGGTTCATCGCGAACCAGAATGGTTTTGCCGCAGGCGACGCATTTTAGGATCGTCATGGTCATGGGGCGGTTATAGGCTTCCGCGATGGAGGCTAACAATGGCACTTTGGAAGTAGCACTTCGCGCGGCGGTACCGTTGTGGGCGGGCTTGGTGCTAGGGTCTCGATATGCAGATGCCTGAGTTCTCGCAGGGCGACATCCTCGCGTTCGTAGTGGCAACGGGGTTTGCCGCCGGGCTGAACGTATATGCGACAGCGCTTGCGCTCGGGGCGATGGCGCGGCTGCATTGGATCGAACTGCCGGTCGGCCTGGAGCTGCTGGCGAATACGTGGATACTCTCGGCGAGCGGCGTACTATTCGCGATTGAGGTCGTTGCGGACAAGATTCCAGGGTTCGACCTGATCTGGAATGCGCTGCACACGTTTGTGCGTATTCCAGTGGCAGCTCTGATGGCCTATGCGGCGGGGTCGCAGTTGCCTCCAGCGGCGCATGTGCTGGCTACGTGCATGGGCGCGGGGTTTGCTGCGATTGCGCATGGATCGAAGTCCGCGGCGCGTGTAGCGGTGACTCCGAGCCCGGAGCCAGTATCCAACATCGCGCTAAGCACGGCGGAGGATGCGGGAGCGGTGGGTTTGAGCTGGGTGGCGGTGCATCATCCGATGACCGGCGCGGCGGTTGTGATTGCGCTGGCGGTTGGTGGGATTGGACTGATGTGGTGGGGATACCGGCTGGCCCGAGGCGGTGTGCGCAGGTTGGTTCGACGGCGCACAGCACATTGAGCAAAGGCGGGATGTACGGTAGCATTTGAGTGTTGGAAGGGAGAATTTCGAGATGGAGTCTTCGCACAAGTCCACCCCGTGGTGGGAGAACTACTGGCAGGCATTCGTGATCGCGTTTGGATTGATCTTTCTTACGCTGCTGGTGTCGTTTCACCCGGTGACCTGGTAGTCATCAGGGCGAGTCTAGTTTGAAATAGTAGGGAATGGAAATGGCCTCTCCATGGGAGAGGCCATTTCTATTATGGGCGACGATTACTTGCTGCTGAGCTGGTCGATGCGGAAGCTGGGCTGATGGCCGTCGTTAGTGCCTGTGCGTAGTTCGGCCTTGAGGGTCTCGTGGTACTCGTGGCAGAGGCTGCAGCCGCTTTCGGCATGGCCTGATGAGAGAGCCGGGCCTTGGGGACGGCTCTGGCCGTCGTGGCACTTCTGGCAGACGGCGATGTTGGGCATCAGGTTGTCTTTGCCGCTGGTGCTGGTGAGCGCCGGGGTGTGGCACTCTTCGCACTGGACGGTGTTATGCGCGGTATGGCTGAAGAGCGCGGCGGAGAAGAAGCGCTGCGGGGCGTGAGACGGGGCGATCATCGGAGTCTCGATGGGGGCGGAGGTTTCGAGGCTCGCGTTGAGCAGACGTGCGTTGGAGAAGGTTGGGGCGGCTGCGTTGGGTGCGGCGGCGACCATGCCCGGGAGCGATCCGGCGTTCGAGACGGTGTGGCAGAGAGCGCACTTCTGGCGAAAGAGGATGGTCTCGGCTTTGACCAGCGCGGCCTTGTCTCCTGGTGCGGCTTCGGCCATCTTCACGCGGACGAATTCGAGAGCCTTGGCGGCCTCGGCGTGGGGTGCCTGCTCTTTGACTTTTGTGCTGAAGTCGAGCGAGTGGCAGGACTGGCAGGAACGCTCGAAACTGACGTTGGCCATGCGGCCGGAATGGGCGGTGTCCTTGCCGGCGGGATCTTCGACCTGGTGGCAGTAGGAGCACTGGAGCGTCGTCTTGGTGTTGTTCGGGCCGGTGAGATCTTTCTTCAGGTGGACGGCGTGGTTGTACTTCAGTCCGTATGCGGCGTCGCGAAGTTCCGGTGAAGCGGTGCGGAGGACGCGGAAGTCAGGGTGGCCCTTGGTGAAGCCTTCAATGTTGGTCGCGACGGTGGCGGGAACGTTCTTAACTTCAAGATTGGCGTGGCACTGGGTGCAGCCGGTGACGGGAGCGGCGGCGAGGTGCATGGCTCCAACGTGTTCGACGTGGCAGGTGCTGCATTGTTTGGAGGCGACGGTCTGGTTCGCGTGATGGAGGCCGACGGTGTGACAGCTCTCGCAGGCTGAGCCAGGCACTTTGCGGGCGGAGCCGAATCCTACGGGAAGGAAGCTCGCACCTTCGATAACGGGCTTGTGGCAGGTCTCGCACTTCTGGCCGAAGACGGCGTGCGATGAGGAGATGGGACCAGAGGAGAAGGCCTGTGCGCTGTGGACGGAAGAGGCGATGATCCAGACGACGGCGGCGATGAGAGCAGCGCCGGCCAGCCGCCACTGCCACATGCGGATGGGAGAACCTTTTTTGAAGTAGTTGAGGTCGTGCCGCTTGGCTAGCAGTTTTGTAGTGCGTTTGCGGATTGCCATGCGGTGACCTCCTTTCTTCGAGACAGCTAAAGGCAGCGAGAAGCAGCTAGTAGTGCAGGGCAACTACAGCGTGGATGAAGGCAAGCAATAATAGCGCGGCGGAGATGGGTAGGTGGATCAAGAGCCACCCATGGAGCCAGTGGTGAAGGCGGACCTGGTGGTCGAGCTGGCGCTTCTCGTTGCATATCTCTTCGAGCGCGGAGATCGGCTGCCAAGCGGTCGCGGGGAAGAGTTTGCGATAGTCTTCAAACTCGCGCTCGGCGTTAGCGCGGTGGCGGAGATCCATAGACTTCGAGTCTTTTCCTTCCGCGCGGAGATAGGGTTCGACACGTGACTCGAAGAAGCCATCGAAGGCGGCGACTTCGGCGCTGTACTCGGGGACCTCGACGAGCGTCATGGTGACGGTGGCGCCAGGGCCTCGAGCGGGGGCCAGCATCTGCGTCACGTTGGTCGCGTGTTGGCGGGCTTCCGCTACCAGTTGTTCCCGGATGACGCCAATCTGATCGTAGATGGTCTCGTACGGAACTTCGCGGAACATGCGCGTGGGCAGCGTGTGCTGGAGGTACGCGCCGTATATGCCGCTAAAGACGACGATGAAGGTGAGCGTCATCAGGATGAAGGCGAGGAAGCCGCGGGCGTGGAAGGCGGCGTGGAAGAGCACCATGGGCAGGGCGAGCGTGCCGAGCCAGAGGTGGGCCTTCATCCAGACGCGAGCGGAACCGATGCGGATGATGCGAAAGCGTTTGCGGACGGCGAGCAGCGCCGCGAAGACCATGAACCCGAGAGCAATGACACCGAAGGTAAGGCCGACGGCAGTGCTGCCCGCAGGCGTGGTCATGTTCGCGTAGGGAACATAGATCGCCGTCGACACCGCGAGGAGCGCGATGGAGAACCAAAGCCACGGACGGTGCGTCTCGTCGATGCGCATCTATCTCTTGACCTCTACGGTTGAGCTTAGGGCCGAGTTGATGCCGATGGGCACGCCGGTGTGGATGTCCTGGCCGAGGAGGTTCGAGAAGAACTCGGTCGGATTGACGCGGTGGGCGGCGTCATGGGGGCAGGCGTAGACGCAGCTTGGTTCTTCGAGGTCGTGGCAGAGGTCGCAGGAGGTGGCCTTGCGGACCTTGCCGTGGTCGCCGGCGTCTTTACCGTCGCGATCAAACTCATGCACGGTGATGTTGCCGTAAGGGCAGTTCTTGGCGCAGAGGCCGCAGCCCACGCACCAGTCCTCGATGATGACTTCGAGCGAGTTGCGGCGGCGGATGGAGCCGACTGGGCAGCCCACCATACAGAGCGGATCGCGGCACTGGCGGCAGGATGTGGCGACGAGATACTTGTCGAAGCGGACACCGTCGCGGAGCAGACGTGTAACTCCGTCATGGGCCTCGGCACAGGCTTTGACGCACTGATCGCAGCGAGTGCATTTTTCTAGGTCCAGGATGAGGAGGCTCTGAGCGTCCATCAGGCCCTGGGCGAGGAAGCTGTGCAGTGGCTCGTTGTTGGCGCGCTCATTGGAACGTTTTAGGTTGAAGAGGTTTTCGCGGTCGCGCTGGCGGGCGACGTTCTCGATCTGGATGCGGACCTCGGGGAAGCGGGTCAACATGTCGGCGAAGTCGGGCGCGTAGATCTTTACGACTTCAACGTGATCAAGTGCGGTGCAGGTCGCGGTGCGTGGCACGTCGCGCAGAAGCCCCATCTCGCCGAAGTAGCCGCCGCGCGGAAGGTAGGCGAGGACCATCTCTTCGTCGTTGCGCATCTGGCTGACGCGGACGAAGCCGATACGAACGAGGTAGAAGGAGTCGGCGGGATCGCCTTCGGTGCAGATGACCTGACCGGGAGCGTAGCGGACGAGCTCGACGCGGTCGCGAAGGACATCGATGAAGTCTTCGCTGATGGTCGAGAAGATGGGTACGCTGCGTAGGTGCGTGCCGAGAGCGCGGCCGCGATAGTTGGCTTCGAGCTGGCTGCGGAAGGTCTTGTTCTTCTGCATCACGTCGAGGACGTTGCGCAGCATCTCGAGCATGACGCAGTCGGTCTTGGCGCGGACCGTGGCAGAGCGTGGATAGAAGCTCATGCAGGTCATCTCGCCGAAGAGATCGCCCTGTCCGAGCTGTGCGATGGGATTGTCGTAGGGCAGGTCGACGGGAGCGTCGATGCGGATATGCGTGGGATTTTCGGGGCGTTCCTCGTCGCGCTTGTTGGTCTTGATCGGCATGAGCGCGCTGCGCATCTTGCTGAAGAAACCTTCGGGTTCGCTGGAGGTGGTGACGTGGGCGCGCGGGCTGCCGAGGAAGACATCGACCGTGCCTTCGAGGATGTAGAAGGCGGTCGAGCCGTTGTCGCCTTCGCGAACGATGATCTCGCCGGCGGAGTAGTTGCGGCGGACGACCGCTCCGGCGTTCAGCTCCAGGAAGGTTCCAGAGACGCCTTTGAAGATGGGCAACGCGAGAAGATCTTCAGTCTCGACGGAGAAGGCTTCAACCTTCGGGCCGTTCTCTTCGATGAGCTGTTGAAGGAGGTTCTGGCCGAGGACCTTTTTGTTGGTGAGCGCGCCGGTGGGGCAACTGACCATGCACTCTCCGCAGGTGACGCAGGAGGAGTTGCCCATGGGCTCGTTGGCGTCAAAGGCGATGGTGGTGAAGTAGCCTTTGCCTTGGCGAGCGATGACGTTGTTGTGACGAATCTCAGAGCAGCCGCGGATGCAGCGATCGCAGAGGATGCAGGCCGCGTAGTCGACGTGGATGGCGGGCGAGGTATCGTCCTCGCTCATTACGGGGACGGCGCGCTTCTTGAATCGCACGTCGGGAGGCAACATGCCTGCTGCCGCGGCTTGAGTTTCGAGCTCGCAATCGCCGCTCTGCTGCTGGCGCAGGCAGGGGGACGGATGGTCAGTGAGCATCAGCTCATAGAGCGTCTTGCGGACGGCTTTGATGGGCTCGGTGTTGGTGTGGACGACCATGCCGGGCTCGGCCTTGAAGACGCAAGCGGCCTGTAGGGCGCGCTCGCCGACGTCGCAGAGACAGATGCGGCACGCGCCGACGGGGGTCTGGTTCTGCTGGTGGCACAGAACGGGAATGGTGATGCCGAGTATGCGCGCGGCGTCGAAGACGGAGGTGCCGTGCGGAACGGTGACCTCGCGATCGTCGATCGTGAGCGTCATCATCTCGTGCTGGTGCGGTGTACCAGTCGCGTGCTCGCTCACTGGGCGCTCCGTTGAAGTTCACGCTTTTGCGGGGCACCGTTCGGAAAGCAGATATTCGCGCTGCAGTAACCGTCTTCGAGATGCTGCCGGATAAGTTCCGGGAAGTGCTTGATGACGGACTGAATGGGAGCGGGCGAGATCTGGCCGAGGCCGCAGAGTGATGCCGTGCGGAGGACGTTCGAGAGATCGCGAAGCATGTCTTTATCACCCGCGCCGACGTTGCCGTTCGTCCAGTTTTCGAGGAGATCGACGAGCTTCTGGGTGCCTATGCGACAAGGGGAGCATTTGCCGCAGCTCTCGTTGCGATAGAAGGCGGTCGAGTTCAGAGCCATGTCGAGCATGCAGCCGTGGTCGGCCACAACGACGACGGCACCGGAGCCCACCATGGAGTTGAGCGCCTTCAGCTTGTCCCAGTTCATCTCGATGTCGAGCATGCTTGCCGGAAGATAGCCGGAGGATGGACCGGAAGGGGCGAAGCCGATGACCTCGTGGCCATCTGGCGGGCCGCCTGCGTACTTATAGACCAGGTCGTGATACGAGGTGCCCATGGGAACCTCGAAGACGCCGGGATGTTTGACGTGGCCGGTGACGCCGACGAACTTGATGCCGGGTGAACCGGGCAGACCGGCGTTGTGGTACCAGTCGCCGCCTTTCCCGAGGATGGTGATGGCGTGGCAGAAGGTCTCCACATTGTTGAGAGCCGTAGGCTTACCCCAGACCCCGGAGTTGACCGTGCGCGGCGGCTTGTTGCGCGGCTCGGAGCGATTGCCCTGGATGGCTTCCATGAGTGCCGTCTCCTCGCCGCATATGTAGCCGCCGGGCGAGACAAAGACTTCAAGGTCGAAGTCGATTCCCGTGCCAAGGATGTTCTTGCCGAGTAGTCCCAGGGAGTAGATGTGCTTGAGTTCCTCTTCGAGGACTTCGGTCTGCAGTTCGTACTCGTGGCGGATGTAGAGGTAGCCACGTTGCGCACCTACAATCGCACCGCAGACCATCATGCCTTCAAAGACCATGTGGGGAAGGTACTGCAGGATGAAGCGGTCCTTGATGGTGCCGGGCTCGCTCTCGTCGGCGTTGCACACGACGAACTTTTCTTTGCCCGGAGACTTGCGCGCGCCCTCCCACTTGATGTGAGCCGGGAAGCCAGCGCCGCCCATGCCGCGAAGCTCGCCGGTCTTGAGCTTGCCGAGGGTCTCGTCGAAGTTTTTCTCGGCTAAAAGCTTGCGAAAGATGCTGTAGTGCTCTTCTTCGGTGGCGTAAGGGTCGCATTGGATGGCGAGGCCGCGCTCTTCCGGGCTGCGCGGAGCTGGGCTATGGCCGTATTCGCGCGGAGCCAGTATCTCTTTGTCGACCATCGCCACAACGTCGCGGAAGTTGCAATGTTCCTTGTAGTGCTCGTTGATGCTGACGACGGGAGCGTGATCGCAGCGACCGACGCAGGAGATGTCGCGAACCTGCACGAGGTCGGTCGCGTGGGCGTACTGCAGTTCCAGCGACTTCTTAAGCTGGCGCGAGCCGTTGAGATGGCAGCTCATGTCGTCGCACACGCGGACGTCGACGCGGATCGGCGGCTTCAGGCGGAAGTGCGGATAGAAGCTGGCGACCGTGTGAACGTCCTTGACGCCGACGTTACGGCGCGTTGCGATGCGCTCGATCTCTCGGATGGGAACGAAGCCGATCTGTTCCTGCACGTGGCGCAGGTCTTCGAAGACACCGAGTTTGTTCCGTCCTGGTTCGATGCTGGTCAGGACTTCAGGCATGGCGCTCATCGTGCATACGCTCCAACAGGTTTCGGCGAGGGGGAAATTCTCTTCTGGGCTTGCGGGTCAATTTAGCAGAGAGACGGGTGCGAGTCTACTAACTTAAGTGTTCGTTTCCTATCCATCGTTGCGAGGGAAATGAAAAATAAGTTGGTTGCAATAGGGCGGTGCTCAGGATATAACGGCTGCAACTAAATCAACTTGCGAGGACGGCGCTTGTGCGTTCGCTGAAAAAGATCGGCTTCCTGAGTACGGTGTTCGTGTGGGGCTGGATGTATGCGGCGGGCGTGCAGGCCGGGGCACAGGTTGTGGCTCCGGATCATCTTCATGCGATGTTGAAGGAGTCGGCGAGCGATCCGGTTGCTGTGGGCAAATATGTCGGGCCGGGATCGTGCTCGGCGAGCGCGTGCCACGGTTCTATTTCGCCTAGAAACGCAACCAAAGTTCTGCAGAACGAGTACAGCACCTGGGTGACGGAAGACAGTCATGCCCGGGCTTATGCTTCGTTGACGGGGAGCCTGGGGCGGCAGATGTCGGCGATTCTGAAGATCGGCCCGGCGGAGAAGTCGCAGCGGTGCCTGGTGTGTCACGCGATCAGCGAGCCTGCATCGCATAAGGCGCGCGAGTTCGATAGCTCCGAAGGCGTGAGCTGCGAGAGCTGCCATGGGCCCGCGTCGGAGTGGCTGGGGCCGCATATCCAGCCAACCGCGAAGCATGCCGATATGGTGCGGCTTGGCCTTGTCGACAGCAAGAACCTGACCATCCGCAGCGAGAAGTGCCTGACTTGCCACCTGGGAGCGCCGGGGTTGAAGGTCGATCATGAGTTGATCGCCGCTGGACATCCCGACCTGCGATTTGAGCTGGATTCGTTTACGGCGATCGAGCCGCCACACTGGGTGGAGAAGAACACCGATCCTCTATTCGGGATGCGGGCGTGGGGAATTGGACAGGCTGTCCAGCTGCGGGAGAGCATGTTGCGGGTCTCGCGCGCGGCCAAGAGCGGGCCGTGGCCTGAGTTCAGCGAGATGGATTGCATTACGTGCCACCACTCGCTTACCGGGCCGGAGAGCTGGCGGCAGAAGGAAGGCTACGCGGGACATAGGCCCGGCGATGCGCCGTATAACGTCTCGCGGTACATCGTCTTCCGGAAGTTCGCGGAGGAGATCGATCCTTCGACAAATAACGAGCTGGCAGATGCTACGGCTAAAGTCGCGATGCTGATTACGACGATGAGTCCGGATCGCGAGGCGGTGCAGACAGCGGCGAACCGCGCGGCTGAGCTTTCGAACAAGCTGCTGGGCGAGGTGCAGGCGGCCTCCTACGATCGCGCGCGGACTCAGCGGCTGATCAAGAGCATTGCCAGCGAAGCTGACGCAATCTCGAAGCAGGGCGAGCGGGCGGCGGAACAGGCGGCGATGACCGTGGACTCGCTTTATATCGCGACGGCGAAGGCTGGAGCGACGAATGCGGAGACGCGGTCGGCGATTGATGCGCTGTTTGTTCAGGTGAAGAACCCTTCGGCTTACAACGCACCGATGTTCGCGGAGTCGATGAAGCGGGTGGGGAACTCGGTTCGGTAGGCGGAAGCGATGGAGGTATTCCGATGAACGATATTGTGCGAACGAGTCGTCGTGGATTTCTAGGTGCTTCCCTGGCTGCTGCGGGCGGAATGTTTGCTCCAATGGCTTCCGCTGCAACTTCAAGCGACGGCATCAACGTGCTTGGACCGAAGCCCGGATATACTCCGCAGATAGGGACTCTCGTCTCGATGCTGACCTGGATGCGGCCAGCCGTCACGAGGTACTTGAAGGGGATCACGCAGGCTAATCTCGATGTGCTGCTGGATCCGAAGGCCAACAGCATCGGCGCGTTATTGTTGCACCTCGCGGCTACGGAGCGTCTCTATCAGCTCAATACGTTCGAAGGTGTCACCGACCTCGATCATCTGCCGAAGTCTTATGACGAAACCTGGGGCGCGGCAATGGACCTGGGCGACGCTGGTCGGAAGACGATTAAAGGGCACGACCTGAACTTCTACCTGGATAAATTGCAAGCGACCCGCGAAGTCTCTCTCGCCGAATTTAAGAAGCGGGACGATGCCTGGCTCATGGCGGTCGATGAGAAGTGGGGCTGGGGACCAACCAACAACTACTGCAAATGGTTCCATGTGTGCGAGCACGAGTCGCATCATGCAGGTCAGATCGATCTCCTGCTGAAGCGGCTGCCGGGGGCGAAGGCGGACGGCTGAGCGCTCTTATACCGGCCTCCGCAATCGCGGGTGATCAGTCGGTCGGATTCGGTGGAAATTTCTGATACGTGAGACGGACACTGCGATCGAAGTAATTGTCAGCGCGGATGGCGGTGGGTGCCGCGAAGCCAACCGCTCCACCAGCCGCAGCGAAGTCGTCCTGGTCGACACCGTCGCCTGATACACCAAGACCGCCAACCAGCTTGCCGTTGATATAGAGCGGCGTGCTGCCTGGGAAGAAGACGATCCCGTTCTGGTTGGCGCTCTTCGGCTGCGACCCGTTGGTGCAAGGATTGTTCACGTCGTTGACGAAGAGCGGATAGAAAGGCCCAGGCGCAGTGCCGTCAATACCTTCCGGATAGAACGGCTGCGCGGCGAAGTCGAGGGTACGATTGGTGATCGCAGTTCCCGCAGGTGGGCCGCCGGGGAGATCTGTAGCCACAGGCGTGCCACTGAAGTAGACGACATTGCGGGACTTCGCGACAGCCACATCGACACTGAAGAGCGTTGCATCCGGCATGCGATAGAGAGCAAGGAGCGAGCCGTCGAGATCGGCGACCGCTATGACGAAGCGTGCGCGGACGCCAGCGGGCAACCGGATGGCGGCGCGGGTAAGGTTCCCCGTTGCGACTGCGTTGGCGACGATCTGTTCGACCTGCGCCTGGGTAAGGCCGCCAAGCGTGCTGCCTCGTTCCTCGATGAGGTCGCCTTCGGGGGCAGCGCCGGAGGCTGCGGACGGACCGACGCTGAAGGTGCCTTGCGAGTTGCCGGCAAAATAGCCGTCGGGCATGGTGGTCTGCATAACGAAGGGGAGCGTGACGCCGCCCAGGACGACGGCGCCGGGATAAGGGACGATGGGTGTGAAACCGATGCCGATAGTGCCAACAACGGCGGCGTATTCGACGACGGCGTTATAGTTCGCCGTCGGATACGCAGTGACCACGCCAATTCCGCCAGCGACGTGGTTGTTCTTGAAGATGGGAACTCCGCCGGGGTTGACGGCGTTGGGGTCAGAGTCCAAGAGGTCGGCCTTGCCGGTAAGGATTCCCAGGCCAGGCTGCGTGGGTTGGTTCAGCAGCGTGGGGACGGGCAAGCTCTGTCCGGGGAGATAGGTGGTGTTGAAGCCGCATCCGCGGTTGGTGTTCTCGATTCCGTAGAGTGGTGCGGACTCGGTGTTCATGATGCCCGGAGGAAAATGAATGCCGCTGAGATAACGCACAGTGCGGCTGCCAATCGGGGCCTGGTCGTTCGAAAAGAAGGCGGCGGTGCGAGCAAGCGCGGCGGCGACTTCATCAGCGGGGCGAAGGATGCCGAAGTTCGCCGGAACGAGCGCGTGGGGATCAGCAAAGGTGCTGGAGTAGACGGCGATGATCTGGCCACGGCGGTCGCTGATAGCGATGGTAAGCGGGACGTTGATGGAGCCGGCTGCTGCCTGGACGATATTTTCGACATCAAGTTGTGTGAGCAGATTCGAGAGCGGCGCCACGACCGGCGGCGGAATGGCCTTGGAGTTCGTTCCATTGCCGCAGGAGATGACCGTAAGGCTAAGCGCGAGACATAGCGCGTACGTGGCACGGGTATAGGTGCGGCGATCGAAGGGCAGCGTAGCAGCGCGTCTGCGAGCGGCGCGAATGAGTGTATGACGGATAGGCAAAAAATGGCTCCGTTGGGTCGCACACAGCTTAACCGATCCCAGGCAGGTTGCCCAGCGTTTTTGCACGTGTCGACGGAGTGGGAGAGATTGGCATTGGCCCATTCGTAACTCGTGCCGACGATTGCCGCCTAGTATGATGGGCGCAATCGAATGAAGCATGAGTTGAGCCGGCGCAGGAAGTATTTCAAATTTGTATGGCAGTCCGCGGCGATCGCCGTGGCGGCCTGCGTTGCCGTGTTCTTCGCTTCGAGGTTTACCTCGTTCACCGACCTGGATGCGTGGACCTATGACTTTACTTCGATTACGGGCGGCGACGACTCCGTCTCCAAGGACGTAGTGCTGGTGGACATCGACGAGGAGAGCTTTGCGCGGATTGGGAAGTACCCGATTCCCTGGACCACGGTCGCGGATCTGCTCACGAAGATCGGGGCACAACGGCCGAAGGTTGTCGGGTTGGATATGCTTCTCTCGGAGGCACGGACGCCGGAGGACAACCGCGCGATGCAGACGGCCTTGACCTCGGCGGGGGTGGTGGTTGTGGCGAGCCAGAACTCGGCGGGTGGTCTTCCGCCATTGTTGCCGTTGTTAATGTTCTGTCAGCCGGAGAATGCGAAGGCGGCGTCCGGGTTCTGTACGGAAGGTGCACCGGGGGCTGAAGGGTATGCCGTGATCAACCTGCCGTTCGATCAGGATGGCTATATCCGGCAGATGCATCTCTATTTTGCGGGTCCGCCACGGAGTGAGTCATTTCCGCTCTTCCTGGCGGAGCAGTATGCCGGGGACTCGGTTAGTCAGGCCGATCGCAATGGCCTGACCTTTCTTGGGCGCAGGTTCTACTTTGCTGACTATCGCAATGGCACCGCGTTGATCGGATCGTGGTCACACCAGCCGGTGCCGACGATACCTGCCTGGAAGCTGCTGTCGGGTGCGGTGCCAGCCGATGCGCTGACTGGGAAGCTGGTGCTGATCGGGCAGACGAACGACGCCGCCCGGGACCGCCTGCTGACACCGGTGTTTCGTCATGCGGAGCCGGATGGAACCAGGCTGCGACTGGGTGGGACCGAGATTCTGGGGGCGGCGATACGCAGCCTGCTGGAGGGCAAGGTCGTGCGGCCGGCCATTCCGCTGGTGCGATGGACGGTCGTGTTGATTGTGTGCTGGCTGTCGGCATTCTTGATCCTTGCGCTGCGGACGACCGTGGGGGTGGGCTTTACGTTAGTGCTTGCGGTGCTGCCGAGCGTCCTGTCGGTGTGGCTATATGCGAAGTATCGGTACTGGCTGCCGTTTCTCCCGGTGCAGACCGGGGTGGGACTCGCGCTACCGATGTCGCTCGGGCTGCAGTATGTGCTGGAGCAACTGGTCTCGCACGAGGCGCGCGAGCAGCGCAAGCAGTTGATGAAACTATTCTCAAGCTACGTCGACCCGGCGGTTGCCAGCACAATCTGGGATCGCCGGTCCGAGGTCTCGCTGAGCGGCGAGGAGCGTGTTGCGACGGTGGTGTTCACCGACATTCGAAGCTTTACGAAGATGAGCGCGGGGCGGCCTCCGGCGGAGGTGCTGAGCTGGCTCAATCAGTACCTGACTGCGATGGATATCGTGATCCGTAGGTACGACGGATTCCTGAACAAATTCATCGGTGACGGCCTGATGATCATCTTCGGGTTGCCGTTGAGCCATGGACCGAGTGAAGACGCGAGGCTTGCCGTAGAGGCGTCGCTGGCAATGCTCGAGGCGGTCACGAAACTGAACGAGTTGAACGCGGGAAATCCGGAGATACCGCAGTTGCGTATAGGAATCGGGATGCATACGGGAAGCCTGATGGCTGGTAGTATCGGTTCGGCCAGCCGCCAGGAGTATTCCGTAATTGGATCTACCGTAAACCTGGCTTCCCGTCTTGAAAGCTTGAACAAGCCGTTCAAGACAGAGATACTCATGAGCCAGGCGACGCGCGATATGATTGCCAGGGACTTCGTAGGTGTCAGGTCGCTGGGGATGACAAGTGTCGCAGGGCTTGAGGATCAGATCGAGGTGTTCACGGTCGATCCGCAGCCGAAGATGGAGCCGAAGTACCGGGCCTTGATTGATAAGAACGTGAGGGTACATCAATGAAAACTGTTGGAGAGCTTGCTGCCATGCGCCACCCCATCAAGAACGGAAGAGTTTCCTTGCTGCGCTTGGTTACGACGCAATCGATTGTCGCGGGCGCGATCTGCTGCGTTCTGCTATACGGAGTTGCGGGACAATCACAGAGCCCTCCACCGCCCCCGGCAAAGAGCACGCGCGTGCGCGCCAAGCTCGATGGATTCGATATCGCGCCGACCTCGGGCAAAGCTCCAAACCAGATTGGCGGAGCATCGCGCGATCTTGGCGCGCTGACACTGTATGCGCCAAAGCTGGCCAAGGCCTACACGCTGACGCCAACATTCTTCTGGAGCGCAGAGGACGATCGGGCGGAGTTCACGTTCAAGCTGGCGGCGATGTCGGCGCAGGAGAGCCCAATCTACGTGAAGAAAGTTGCGGGCGGCAAGTTCACCTACCCCTCTGACGCGCCAGCTCTGAAACCCTCCGAAACTTACGTGTGGTCGGTGCAGCCTGAGAATGACCTGATGGGCGGCATGGCCTCCGCTAGCCTGCTCATCGTGGGCGGCAGCAACCGGGATACTGTGGCTAGTGCTCTATCGAGCGCTAAGGTCGTGGCCGATCAGCCTTCACCCGACGCGGCGAAGATCTATGTCGATAATCGGCTTTGGTTCGACGCCCTTTCGGAGTACACGGCATTGATCGAAAAGCATCCTGACATGTCCCAGTATCGAACGGCTCGCGCCCAGTTGTACGATCAACTCCCCGCGACTCAACCGTTGGCGGACGCCGATACGGCAGCAGCAGCCAAAGGACAGAAGTAGCCGAGCACTGCACGGGAGTTGTGCCCTTTGAGCGAGACAGTCACGCCTGAGTCTTTGCTGCATGCGGAATCTACAGAACACCCCAGGATCGAGGTTCGAGCCTGGGGTGTTCGCGGCTCGTTGCCGACACCGTCATTGGAAGTATTGGGTTTTGGCGGCAACACTCCATGCGTGGAACTGAAGTTCGGCAATGAAGCCGGATGCCGTCAGCGGCTCATCTTCGACGCCGGCACCGGCATTCGGAATCTGGGGATGCACCTGCTGAAGTCGCAGTGTACGGACACCAGTTTCCATATCTTCTTAACCCACTTTCACTGGGACCATGTCCAGGGGTTGCCATTCTTTCAGGCGCTTTACCGGAAGGAAACGAAGATCACCTTCTATTCCAACCGGACACCCGAAGAGCTAAAAGAGATTCTCTGGGGCCAAATGGTAACGCCCTATTTCCCGGTGCGCTTCAGCGACATTGCGGCGACAGTACACTTCGTCCAGATCTTAGAAGCTCCGCTGGTGCTGGGGGAGGTCGAGGTGAGTTCTTTCTGCCTGACCCATCCACAGGGCTCAAGCGGATTCTGCGTTACCTATCGCGGCAAGAAGATCGTCTACGCGACCGACCACGAGCATGGGCAGGAGGACGCAGACCTGCGACTTCTGAATGCGGCGAGAGGGGCAGATCTGCTCTTCTACGACGCGCAGTACACGCCCGAGGAGTATCCGCACCGGATGGGTTGGGGACATGGCACGTGGCTGCAGGCGACGCGGGTCGCGGCAGCGGCGGGGGTGAAGCAGTTGGTGCTGTTTCATCACGATCCTAGCCATGACGACTTGAAGATGGAGGCGATCCTTGCGGACGCGCGGTCAAAGTTTCCTTCCACTGTGGCGGCGCGTGAGGGCGAGACGTTGATCGTACGATAGGTGGAACTTTTACGCGTGGGCTGCGTAGAAGAGAACGGCAGGGACGCGGCTGAAGCAACTGGCTGTATGCTGAAGCTGCGACGGCCGAGGTCTCCGATGCGGGTATCGAAGTTTGTTGGTGTCTGTGTGCTGCTGCTTGCGGTGGGATGCAAGCGGGCAAAGGCTCCGTCGAGCGGGAATGGAGACGCATTGAAGCCGGCCGGAGCCGACGAGATCCGCCTGGTTTTCACTTATGGTTCCGAGAAGCAGAAGTGGGTTGAGGATGTGACTGCCGCGTTCAATAACAGCGGAGCAAAGTCGGCAACCGGCAAACACATTACGGTGCAGGGGATTCCGAAGGGCTCAGGCGAAGTAGTTGAAGACCTGCTCAGCGGGCGCGACCACGCCGACGTAACGAGTCCGGCTTCCGGAGTCTTCGTGAAGCTCGGCAATGCGCGCTCGAAGGCGGCAACTGGCCAGGACCTGATTGGAAGCACGCAGAATCTGCTCCTTTCGCCGGTTGTGATCGCGATGTGGAAACCTATGGCGGAGGCGATCGGTTGGGGCAAGAAGCCGATTGGCTGGGACGACATTCTGGCGCTGGCGCGGGACAAGAAGGGATGGGCGAGTTATGGCTATCCGCAGTGGGGAGCCTTCAAGTTCGGTCACACACATCCGGCGTATAGCAATAGCGGCATCATCTCGCTGATTGCGGAGAACTATGCGGCGACGGGCAAAGTTCACGGGCTGACGCTGGCCGACGTGAACAGCCCGAAGACCAAGACATTTGTGCAGGGGATTGAGAACTCGGTCGTCCACTACGGCAGCTCAACCGGGTTCTTCGGGCGCAAGCTGTTCGACAGCGGGCCGGAGTATCTTTCCGCGGCGGTGCTCTACGAGAGCATGGTGGTTGAGAGCTACAAGCAGCCGAACTCGATGCCGTTCCCGGTTGTGGCGATTTACCCGAAGGAAGGGACGTTCTGGAGCGACCATCCCGTGGGCATCGTGAACCGTGAGTGGGTGACGCCGGAGCGCAAAGCTGCCGCGCAAATCTACATCGACTACCTGTTAGCTAAGGCGCAGCAGGAGAAGGCGCTCGATTATGGCTTCCGGCCAGGATCGACGGATGTCGCCGTGGACAATCCGATTGACGAAGCCCACGGTGTCGACCCGAAGCAGCCAACGACGACACTGGAGGTGCCATCGCCGGATGTCATTGCGGCGATCCAGTCGCAGTGGGATGACACCGAGAAGAAGTCCGCGGACATTGCGCTGGTCATGGATACTTCGGGCAGCATGCAGGACGATAACAAGCTGACCAACGCGAAGGCGGGAGCGAAGCAACTGGTGTCGCTACTAGGCGACAAGGACGAGTTTTCGCTGCTGCAGTTCAGCGATACGGCGGGTTGGGCGACGAAAGACCAGTCGCTGGGCGAGTCTCGTAAGGAATCGAATCGCGCGGTGGACTCCTTGTTTCCGGGAGGACAGACGGCGCTCTACGATGCAGTGGATCAGGCCTACACGCACTTGCAGGAGCGGCCAGCCGACCACATCCGGGCGCTGATCGTGCTGACCGACGGAGACGACAACACGAGCAAAGAGGCGCTGAGTGATCTGATAAAGAAGATTCATGCCGACGGCGAGACGCATACGATACGCATCTTCACCATCGCGTACGGGAGCGACGCACAGAAGACTGTGTTGACTCAGATTGCGACTGCGACGCAGGGCAAGGCTTATGAGGGAACGCCGGGGAATATCGTTGAAGTGTTCCGGGATATTTCGACGTTTTTCTAAAGGCTATTGAGGGTTTGAGGCAGTTATGGCTGGAAGTTCGGGAACACCTTCATTGACGTGGCTGGGCAAAGTGGTCATCGCGATCTTCGTGGTGGGTTGCGTCGCGGGAGCGTATCTGCTGGCGAATAAGCGGCATGTGCTGCCGGATGCAATGTCGAGCAGCGGGCTCGCTTCGGTCGGCGGGGGCGGGAAGGCGGTTGAGTTCGGCATCGCCTATGGGACCGAGAAGCAGCGCTGGCTGGAGTGGGCGGTCGGTCAGTACAACGCTACAGCCGAGGGGAAGAACGTCAAGATCAATCTCATCCCAATGGGGTCGATGGAGGGCGCGCATGCGGCAGTGGCGGGCGACAAGCGGATCCAGGTATGGTCGCCGGCGAGCTCTGTCTACAAAGACACCTTTGTTGAGGACTGGCAGGCGAAGTATGGCAGTAACCCAATCGTGCGGGAAGAGCCGCTGGCGCTGACACCGATGGTCTTCGTGATGTGGGAGGAACGGTACCAGGCGTTTCAGAAGCACTACGGGAACGTCGACTTCGACACAGTGAACAAGGCGCTGCATGAGACTGGCGGGTGGCAGACGATCGGTAGCCATCCGGACTGGGGGTTGTTCAAGTTCGGGCATACAAATCCAGGGGAGTCGAACTCCGGCATACAAACGCTGGTGCTGGCGGGGAATAGTTACTTCAAGAAATCGAGCGAGCTGACAGTGAGCAATGTAACGGACGCAGGCTTTCAGGGCTGGCTAGGAAAGCTGGAGGCGGCGACGAACAGCGACTCGAACAGCACCGGCAACCTGATGAAGGAGATGGTATTGAAGGGGCCGTCTTCCTACGACGCGTTGCTGGTTTATGAGAGTGTCGCCATCGACTACCTAAAGAACGCGGAAGGCCGATGGGGGGCAATCCACGTCATCTATCCCGAGTACAACACCTGGAACGATAGCCCGTACTATGTGTTGAACGCGTCGTGGAGCAGCGATGACCAACAGCGGGCGGCGGGGAAATTCCTCGACTTTCTGCTGAGTGAGCCGGTACAGAAGGAGTCGATCGTCCACGGTTTCCGGCCGGCAAATACGAATGTGCCGATGCGTACGCCGGACAGTCCATGGACTCGGTTTGCGGACAATGGGGTTAAGATCGATCTGGGAAAGATATGCCCTCCGCCGAAGGCGGAGGTTGTGACGAATCTGCTGGCTAGCTGGCAGAGGAGAGATTCACGGTAGGTAGATTTGTAGCTGCACGAGTTACATAAGGAGTTTTATGTTCAGTCGGATCGGCAATCTGTTCAAAGGTTTTCTGGGACTCTTCGTGTCGGGTCTGGAGCGGCGGAACCCCGCAGCTCTGCTCGAAGTCGAGCAGGAAAACCTTCGCAAGCAGGTAGGCAAGTTCAACAGCGGACTTGCAGCGCATGCAGGTCTGGTGGAGCGGCTGATTGGGCAGGTGCGAAAGCTGGAGAGCGACCAGGCGGACCTGCGCGCGAAGACTGCGGCAAACCTGAAGCTCGGCAATCGCGACGCGGCGGGGCAGTACGCTCTGCGGCTGCAGACGATCGACCGCGAGCTCGATGAGAACCGCAAGCAGATGGAGCAGGCGGAGACGACGTACAAGGAGCTGGTACGGGCTCGGGATGTTGCCTTCTCCATCGCGCGGCAGAAGATTGAGTCACTCAAGGCGGGCATCAGCGACTTGAAGATGAAGCGCGCGATGGCCGAGATCACCGAGATGGCTTCGGGAATGGTGACGGAGCTGGGCGGATCGGGCGATACCTTGAATCGTCTCGAATCCATGGTGCAGGAAGAGCGGTACAAGGCCTCTGGCCGGGTTCGCGTTGCGGTCGACAGCCTCGACCTGCACGATGTGCACATCAAGGAGGCCGAGCAGAGCGCTCTGGCCGAGCAGGCTCTGGCAGCGTTCGAAGCGCAACAGGCTCCCAAGCAGGTGAGCGGCGGCGTAGAGACCGTGCCCGAGGTGATGCCGACGACGCTTGCGACGGACGACGTGAGGAAGCGGTAGTCCGGGTTCTCCGGGCCCGCAATTATGTGGCGCTACTTCAAAGCAGCGTTCCTGGTGGGGGTAGATGTCCCCGGCGTGGGACGTCTACCCATCAACGCGATGGCAGCGTTCGCTGTGGCCGCTCTGGGCTTCGTGGAGCCGAGCGTGTGGCTGGCCGGGCTTGGGATCGAGGCGGCTGTCGTCTCATCGCTTGCATTCAATTCGCGATTCCAGAATGTTGTGGATGCGCTGGCGCTTCCTGCTTCAGTGAAAGCTGAGGCGGACAAGCGTTCGGCGTTGATCGCCGCGCTACCCGCTAACCTGAATGCGCGGCTGGTCGCCTTGCATAAGACCGCCACGCGAGTGATCGCGATCTGCCAGAAGCTCGGAGCGGAGCCTGAGACGATCGCAGGCACGCAGGCAAGCCTCGACAAGCTGGAGTGGATCTGTCTGAAGCTGCTGATCGCGCGGGATCACCTCGTCAACGATCTCGGTTTGGAGTCAGCGGAGAGTCTCGATGGGCGGATTGCCGCGCTGCGGAAGCAGCTTCCGGATGGCACCGGGGCTGCCGCTCCTTCAACAGGGCTGCAGCGGTCGCAGATGGCTACGCTGGACCTGTTGGAGCGGCGGATGGCGAATCTGAGGAACCGGGAGACGTTGCTCGCTGAGAACGAGAGCGATCTTTGCCGAATCGAAGCGCAGGTGGAGTTGATGCGGGAGAATGCCGCGATCGAAGGAAAGCCCGCAGCGGTGGATACGGAGATCGAGTTTGCGAGTGATCTGCGGTCGACTGAGATCTATGGCACGCATGGGGAGCTTGTAAGGGATTTGGACGCAGCGCGGTCGGGATCTTAGGGAGCTTGGTTTCGGATAGCTCTCGAAAGCGAAGTTCCTGAATATTATCGTTCTATGGCAGACAGCATCCTTGTACGCGCAGCGGTAGCAGAGGATGCAACGGCCATTGCTGCCATCTACGCGCCGCATGTGCTGAACGGTGTAACTTCCTTCGAGGTAGTGGTGCCGGATGTTGCGGAGATTCTACGGCGCAGGGAAGCGGTGCTGGAGCTTGGGCTGCCCTATCTTGTTGCGGAGATCGACGGGGAGGTCGCTGGCTATGCCTATGCCAGTCAGTTCCGGCCGCGCGCGGCGTATCGCTTCACCGTCGAAAACTCCGTCTACGTTGCAAAGCGCTTTCAGAGACGTGGCGTAGCGCGCCATCTGATGCGAGAGCTGATCGAGCAGTCTGCGAGAGCGGGCATGCGTCAGATGATCGCAGTGATCGCTGAGCCTTCAGGCAGCACAGCTTCGGTTGCGCTGCATCGCTCGCTCGGCTTTGAAGAGGTTGGAGTGCTGTGTGAAGTGGGGGAGAAGTTCGGCAGAGCAGTGGATGTACTCATCATGCAGAGAGCACTGATTTCAACATGATGGCCTATTCGACTGACTTCTACTTTGCCCTGCTGTGGAACTGACGCGGGGTGGCGGCGACGGGCACCTTCGCTGAGCGGGCGGCCAAGCCAAGTTCCAGCAGGCGTTCGGTGACGCGGTCGTGGTCATGGCGGAGGACGTCGCCTTCGTGAACGAAGTTGCCCGTGATCGGTTCGACACCGAGCGAGCGGACGCGGTCAAGATCCGCCTCGATGGGCTGTTGGCCCTCGCGAGCATATCGTTCAAGCAGCGCGGGCGAGATCGGTGCCGTGTTGATGAGCGCGTAATCGAAGAGGGGACGCTTTTGTCCGCCGGCATGGCAGAGGATTTTTTCGATGTGCTGTGACGCGGTTAGGCCGAGGGACTCGTTGGCCTGGGTCATCAGGTTGCAGACGTAGACGCGGGTGGCCTTGGAGGCGGCGATGGCCTCCGGGATGCCGCGTACGAGCAGGTTAGTGATGAGCGAGGTGTAGAGAGATCCGGGGCCGAGGGTGATGAGGTCAGCCTGAGCGATCGCGTCGAGCGTCTCGGGGAGCGGTTCAGCGGTGGGCGGGTTGAGCATCAACTCGACGATGCTGCGGCGGCTGGCGGTGATGTTGGTCTCGCCTTCGACGAGGGTACCGTCGTCCATCTGGGCGGCAAGGGTGACATTGGTGTTAGTAGCGGGATAGATGCGGCCGCGCGTCGCCAGAATCTGCGAGGACATCTGGACAGCCTGGGCGAAGTCTCCGGTGATCTCGGTGAGGGCGGCGACGAAGAGGTTGCCGAAGCTGTGGCCCTGAAGATCGCCGCTATCGAACCTGTGGCGGAAGAGCTTCGAGAGGAGAAGTTCGTCTTCGGAGAGCGCGACCATGCAGTTGCGGACGTCGCCCGGAGGGAGCATCTTCAGGTCTTCTCGGAGACGGCCCGAAGAGCCCCCATCGTCGGTTACGGTGACGATCGCTGTGAGATCGCGGATCATGCAGAGATGATCGGCGCAATCGGAGACAGCCGAAGATCCGGAAGGCGCGGCCACGTAGCGCTTCAAGCCGCGCAGCAGTGTGGAGAGGCCAGTGCCTCCGCCGATGGCGACGACACGGAGGGGCGCGCGAGAGGCAGTGGAGACGGGAAGCGTAGGCAAGAGGTGGTCTGTCGCAGTTCGCTGGAGGCCGAGGGCCGAGTGTTCGACGCGCAGAGGCTCTGGTGGCGCGCCGGACCTTATCCAGTTTATGCGAAGCGGAGGGATTGCGCTGAGGTCCGGCGCGACGTTCTAGACCTCGGGGTAGAGGAGGTCGGTAAAGCGGGGATCGTCGGCCATGTCCTGAAAGTCGGAGTCCGAGCGTGCCTGGATGCGATTCCGATTATTGAGGCGGATGGCTTCAGTGAGGTGTTCGAGGCAGGTATGCGAGTCGCCGGTCATGCTGGCGAGGACGGCGAGGCCGTAGAAGGCGTAGTCGGCGTTCTGCTTCTCGGCGAGGATGGCCTTAAACTCCTCGCGGGCGTCTTCGTAGTGGCCGTTGTTCAACAGGGAGATGGCGTAGTCGTAGCGCTCCTCGTGGCTGCTGAACTGGGTCTTGCCCTTGCTGACCTGCAGCAGGCAGGCGCTGATGTACATGCGGATGCGGTCCGCAAGTTCGGGTGGCCCCTCGGCGAGGAGCTTGTCGAAGGCTTCGTGGGCAGCCTCGTACTTGCCGGTCTGCATCAGGCGCAACGCGGACTCATAGTGCGCCAGAGAACGATTGCGCGAGTCGTCCTGGGCCGCAGGCACGGTACCAGCAAGCGTTCGAGGAGCGCGCTTGGCGTGAAGGGTGTTTGCCGATTTCGCCTGGGTCATGCTCTTCCTATTCCTTCTTGTTCTTCTACAGCCAGCATGATGACTGAATCCGTTAGTTTGTTCAACCGGTCGCCGGAAAGTTCCCGGGGCTGGTTGTATAACGTGCGCAAGCCCGTTCCGGTTTTATACGCAGAAGAGGGGGCGCGGTCAACAACCCTTATACACTCCGGGGCCGCCGTAGAGGACGGGATTGAGTTGTGGGTCGTTGTACATCTTCATCTGCCGATAAAGCTTAAAACGACGTTCGCCCGCGAGAACCTGTTTCCAAAGGGTATCGAGACAACAGGCGAGGTCGGTGCGCTGTTCTTCTAGGATGTTGAGGCGGGCGAGGTTGCGGAAGCGGTGCGCATCGGTGGCGGTCTCGCGCTGGGCCTCCTCGCGGGTGTGATAGATCTTCAGCGAAAGAATGCTGAGGCGATCGATAATCAGCCCCGGGGGTTCGGAGTTCAGCGGAGCGTCCTTATGCTCCTGCGGCACCGCGCACAGCAACGTCTGGTCGATGTTCTCGACCAGGTCATTCCGGTTCTGATTGAGCAGGTCGATGGCGTGTTTGACGGTGGCGATGTTCTCAGCGGTGGCACTGGCGTCGCGAGCCAGGTCCTCTTGATGCCACAGGTCGAAGTTCGCGCGATGCTGGGCGATGATCGATGCCATGATGCCGTCAAGAGGGATGGTTGTTCCGGCTTCTTCGTCTGGCAACGAAAGATGATAGTCGCCGACTTCGAAGTGGGACGCATGATCATGCCAGAGGAGCGTAGCGTGATCCTGGGTCCGAATTATCTGAACTGCATCAATCATATTTTTGTCTTGAACCGGTGTTTTCAAAATCCACCGGCGTTGAGTCTGCGGACCGTGGCCAACATGTCCGCAACAAAAACTGTATCAGCATTGGGCGGGCAAGCGTGATGGGAGTGAGTTGCCGCAAGGCCTAGCAATCAAGCAAACTGAGTAGCTTGAGTACATTGGCGAACGAATCGAAGAAGCGAGTGTTGATCTACAGACTGGGCAGTCTTGGCGATACGGTCGTGGCATTGCCTGCGCTTCATCTGGTGGCGCGGGCGTATCCGAACGCCGAGCGGAGGATGCTGACGAACATCCCGGTGAACTCAAAAGCGCCCGCGGCGGAGGCGATTCTTCGCGGGACCGGACTTGTAGACGGCTACTTCAACTACAAGGTGGGGACGCGCAGCCTGCGGGAGCTGGCTTCGTTGTGGTGGCAGCTGGCGCGGTGGCGGCCGCAGGTGGTGGTTTACCTGGCGGCGTTTCGAAGCGAGGCTGCGGTCATGCGGGACAGCCGGTTCTTCTCCCTGTGCGGAATCAGGCGACAAGTCGGAGTTCCGCTGACTAGGGCGATGCAGGAGAATCGGTGGATCGAGGAAGATCAGGCGCTGGAGGCTGAAGCGAGCCGGTTGGCGCGGAATATCGCCGAGCTGGGCGATGCCAGTGTCGATGATCCGAAGAGCTGGGACCTGCGGTTGACCGAGGCGGAAAGGGCGAGAGCCCGCGAGGCGCTGGCGACTACCGGGAAGATGCCCGTGATTGCGGTGAGCGTGGGGACGAAGGTGCAGTCGAAGGATTGGGGTGCGGCGAACTGGCGAGAGTTTCTGGGACAGGTCGCGACGGCAGCGCCGGGACATGCTCTGGTACTGTGTGGAGTTGCGGAGGAGTTCGACGCGAGCGAGGCTGCGGCTGAAGGTTGGCGGCAGGCAGGCGGAAAAATGGCGGTGAACCTCTGCGGTAAGCTGACGCCACGGGAGAGTGCGGCAGTCTTCGCGGAGGCGAGACTCTTCATCGGCCACGACAGTGGCCCGATGCACCTGGCGGCGGCGGTGCAGACGCCCTGCGTGGCGATCTTTGCGGCGCGGAACCGGCCTCGGGTCTGGTTTCCCTACGGACGACAACATAAGGTGATCTATCACCAGGTCGATTGCTG
Organism: Granulicella aggregans; assembly: GCF_014203275.1. GTDB lineage: Bacteria > Acidobacteriota > Terriglobia > Terriglobales > Acidobacteriaceae > Edaphobacter. The sequence goes on along the minus strand of NZ_JACHIP010000001.1, from coordinate 5,319 downwards.
GGGGTGTGGGCTCGAGACATGCGTGGTGGAGCGTAAGAAGTGCATTACGTCCATTACCGTGGACGAGGTGATGGACGCGGTGCGGGAGATTCTAGGACGGAGCTAGAAGGCCTTGGTGGCGGAATTGCGGAGGGCTGGAGTGGTAGACTCGACGCAAATGTTGCCTGAACTCTCCGCAATTCTGGACCTACTTGAAGGTGGTTTTGGCCGGCTGAAGATACTCGTCGTCGGCGACCTGATGCTTGACCGTTACATCTTCGGCGAGGTGGACCGTATCTCTCCCGAAGCTCCCGTTCCAGTGCTGCGGCACGCACGCCGGTATGAGCGGGCTGGAGGCGCGGCGAATGTCGCGATGAACCTCACCGGCCTGGGGTGCCAGGCGTATCTGGCAGGCTTCTGGGGCGATGACGGCGAGAAGAAAGAACTGGCGGCGATTCTGGAGCAGGGTGGAGTCGATACAGTTGGAGTCGTCTCGGGGACATTGCCTACGATCTCGAAGACGCGGATTGTCGGGCGGGTGCAGCAGTTGCTGCGGCTCGACATCGAGAGCCAGGACGATCGGCCTGAAGTAGAGAACGATCGTCTGCGGGAGCGAGTGGTCGAGCTTGCCGGGAAGATGAGCGCGGTGATCCTTTCGGACTATGCCAAGGGCGCGCTCACACCGGGGCTGTGCGAGGCGGTGATTCGCGCGGCGAAGGAAGCGGGAGTGCCAGTGTTTGTCGATCCCAAGACGCCGGACTTTGGGAAATACTCTGGTGCGACGACGGTGTGCCCAAATTTGAAGGAACTGGCGCTGGCGACAGGTATCGCGGCTCATAAGACGGGCGAGGTGATCGCGGCGTCCACGGGGTTGCTGTCCGAGCATGACCTGAGCTTCCTGACGGTCACGATGAGCGAGAAGGGAATTACCGTAGTCGAGCCGTCGGGAAGCTATCACTCTCCGGCGCGGGCGCGTGAGGTCTTCGATGTCTCTGGCGCAGGAGACACGGTGATCGCGACGCTCGCTGCTGGCGTCGCCGGTGGGCTGAAGGTGAGGACGGCGGTTGAGTTTGCGAACCTTGCCGCTGGGATCGTCGTGGCGAAGGTTGGTACGGTTCCGGTGGCGCGGCACGAGTTGATCGCGGCGCTCACGCCAAGCTCAGGGATCTCGTCAGGCGACAAGGTTCTTGATCTGGAGCGCGTGACGAAGCGTGTCGCGGAGTGGCGGGCGGCGGGCGAGACGATCGTCTTCACGAATGGCTGCTTTGACCTGCTGCACGTAGGACACATCGCGCTGCTGGAAGATTGCAGGCGGTTCGGAACGAAGCTGATCCTCGGGCTGAATACCGATGCTTCGGTGTCGCGTTTGAAAGGACCATCCCGGCCGATCGTGGGCGAGCGAGAGCGAGCGAAGGTGATGTCCGCACTGGCAGCGGTCGACGTCGTGGTGCTCTTCGATGAAGACACACCGCTCGAGTTGATCCGCAGTCTGAAGCCGAACGTGCTGGTGAAGGGTGGGGACTATTCGGTGGAGACGGTTGTGGGGCACGAGGATGTGATCGCCTCGGGGGGCCGGGTGGAGATCGTGCCGACAGTGGAAGGATTTTCGACGACGAACATCGTCAGGAAGATGGCGGAAGGTGGGCAGCAGTCGGCGGCTAAACTGGCCGAGGTGTTGCGTTGATCATTGTCACGGGTGGCGCGGGATTTATTGGCAGTAACCTGATCCATCAGCTCAACGCAGCAGGCGAGCGGGAGATTCTGCTGGTGGACAACTTCGCGCCTGCTGCGACTTTGAGTGGGCCGAAGTTTCTCAACCTCCACGGCGCGAAGTTTATGGACTACATGGACAAACATGAGTTCCGCGCCGCTCTGAAGGCAGGGGAGTTCGAGAGCGTGAAGGTGCGGGCGATCCTGCATCAGGGTGCATGCTCGAACACGCTCGAAGACGACGGCCGCTACATGATGGACAACAACTTCACCTACTCGAAGGAGCTGTTGCGATTCGCGGTGGAGCGATTGATCCCGTTCGTCTATGCGTCCACGGCAGCGGTGTATGGGGCCAGCCTGAAGTTTGCCCCGGTGGCGAAGAACGAGCGGCCATTGAATGTCTACGGATACTCCAAGCTGGTGTTTGATGATTTTGTACGACGGCTAGCGCCGCAGTTCCAGAGCACCGTCGTAGGGCTTCGGTACTTCAACGTCTATGGGCCAAGGGAGCAGCACAAGGGCCGCATGGCGAGCGTGATCCACCACTTCACGAAGCAATTGAAGGAGTCGGGTACGATACGGATGTTCGAGGGCTCGGGCGGCTATGCGAATGGAGAGCAGCGCCGGGACTTCGTCTTTGTCGATGACCTGGCGCGGATGAACCGGTTTTTCGCCGGGCTGCTGCCCGAGAGCCCGAAGATGCCGGTGAAGGGCATAGTCAACGCCGGAACCGGCGAGGCGAGGACGTTCAAGGCTGTGGCGGATGCGTTGATGCAGGTGCATGGGCCCGGAAAGATCGAGTACATACCGTTTCCCGGGGATCTGAAGAACAGGTATCAACACTTCACCGAAGCGGATACAGCGGGCCTGCGCGAAGCGGGATATGCGGAGCCGTTTACTCCGCTCGAAGAGGGCGTAAGAAGGACGTTTGAAGTCGAACCGGTGAGCTAGGGCGTTGCTCGTAAGTGCGATCTGAAATGAGTTCGGAGGGTCGAAATGATTGAAGCGCCGGGGATTTTATGTATCAGCACGTATGAAAAGGGGCAGGCGTTCCTGAAGGAAGCCGCGCGGCTGGGGTGCGAGGTAACGCTGCTGACCGTCGATGGGCTGGTCAACGCTGATTGGCCGCGCGCGTCGCTGAAAGAATTGATCACGATGCCTGAGGGTCTAACGCCGGAGCAGGTTTTGAACACCGTCTGCTACCTGGCGCGGAGCCACCGATTCGATCGCATCGTAGCGCTCGACGAGTTCGATCTCGAGGTCGCTGCGCTGCTACGTGAACACATGCGGCTGCCTGGAATGGGCGAGACGGCAACCCGGTTCTTCCGCGACAAATTAGCGATGCGGGTTCAAGCGCGGGCGTCAGGAGTCGCGGTGCCAGAGTTTACCGGCGTCTTCAACTACGACGAAGTTCGAGCGTACATGGCGGCAGTGCCGGGACCATGGCTGCTCAAGCCGAGGACGAACGCGTCGGCGATTGGTATCAAGCCGATAAATCATCCGGACGAGCTTTGGCCCATCCTCGACCAGCTCGGCGACCTGCAGAGCCACTATGTGTTGGAGCGGTTTGTCGCTGGCGAGGTCTATCACGTTGAAGGGGTGAGCTGGAAGGGGGATGTCCTTTTCGCTGCGCCGCACAAGTACGGGCATCCTCCGATGCAGACGATGCACAAGGGCGGCGTGTTCACGACGCGATCATTGCCTCCAGAGTCTGACGATGCGAAGGGACTAGTGGCAATCCATGCGGCGACCCTGAAGGCACTGGGGATGTACTCCGGCGTGACGCATACGGAGTTCATCAAGTCGAAGGCAGATGGTAAGTTCTACTTCCTCGAGACGGCAGCGCGGGTTGGCGGCGCTTACATTGCGGAACTGGTCGAGTCTTCGAAGGGGGTCAACCCGTGGGTCGAGTGGGCACGGATTGAAGTCGCAACCCTGTTGAAGATGGAGTACTGTCTGCCGAATTCAGTGCGTGAGGAGTATGCGGGGAGCGTGATCTGCCTGGCGAAGCAGGAGGAGCCGGACCTGAGTGGTTATAGCGATCCTGAAGTCGTGCTTCGCTTGAAGAAGCACCATCATGCCGGGCTAATTGTCAGGTCGGCATCGGCTGAGCGCGTGGAGTCGTTGGTCGACTCTTATGGTGCTCGTTTTCTGGACGAGTTTTGCGCGTCGGAGCCGGTGCCGGACAAACCGTCAGCGTAAGCAGCTTCCGCGATATCGATGTTTGAGGGAGAGGCAGACGAGAGGGTGACGGCGCTGGGGCTCGTCGCTTCCTCGACGTATCCAGCTTTTTTTACCGAATTCCTATGATGACAACTGGTACAGATCAAGCCGGACGACCCACAGCGGTTCATCTAACAGCACTGTGCTATCTCGATGATTCTACTAAAATGCGCGTTTGAACCTACGGAGCTTTGGGGCTTTCAGGCTGTGCGACCGAGAAGGAATTCCGCCCAAAGTTGGGGTAACATGGAAACCATCCACACCTCTTTATTTTGGCCTGTTCGTTGTGCACGCGATGATGTGCCCGAAAGCACTTGATTGTCATAGCCTAGCCGGAGCTTGATTGGAGTCGCACTTGGAAGAACGAGCGCAGAGCACAATATCTTTACTTGACATCCAGTTTAACGACTACACGCTTCCCGAGTTGCTTGCAGCCGTGCGCGAAGGAGTAGGGGCCCGTGACCGACGGATCATCGCGAACCACAATTTGCATAGCCTCTTTCTTTTCCATCGGAACCTCCGTCTCCGAGAGTTTTATCGGCTTGTCCACTCCTCGCACATTGACGGGATGCCTCTCGTTTGGATCGCCCGGAAGTATGGGTATGACGTTTCCCGCGACCGGCGAATCACCTACGTCGATTTTTCGCCTCCGCTACTTGAAATGGCGAATCAGGAACATTGGCGAATCTTCTATATCGGATCGCGTCCCGAAGCCTGCGTGGCCGGGACGGAAGCGGTGCGAGTCCGTTACCCAGGCATCAAATGGGAAGCCACAAATGGTTACTTCGATATGACGAGGACGGGGGCGGCCAATCAGGACCTCGTCCGCCGTATTCGAAAGTTCGCCCCGGACATTCTGATGGTGGGCATGGGGATGCCGCGACAGGAACAGTGGATCGCCGAAAACCACGCTGATATCGAAGTGGGTGTGATCCTTCCTTGCGGCGCGGCAATCGACTACATCGCGGGTGCGGTTCCGACTCCGCCGCGATGGGCAGGCAGGATGGGTCTAGAGTGGCTCTTCCGACTGTTTGCTGAACCAAGGCGGCTAGCTTCTCGTTACCTTATCGAACCCTGGTATGTCATCGGACTCCTTCTGCGCGACCGCCTGAAGCGCGTCGCCGCGCCCAAGTAAGCTCAGTGTTGCGTGCCGAACCTAACCGGCTTAACTTCAGCCTAAATCGATACGGAAGACAATCCTTTGTTGATGCGGTTCCGGATCTACAGGTCAGAGAGGTGGCTCGGTTTGTTTGAACAGATTCCTTTGGTTCTAAGGTGGAGGTTCTGTCTTGGTTAGGCTGCCATATGTTCTGTAAGCGTACGTCGACTCCCTCTGGCTATGTTTCCTGATCGTGGTTGAAGATTGCGGCATGCTGCAGTCAGGTATGGGTGAGGGTCGTCGTGTTC